>CBDBON010000003.1:0-1582499 GCA_965208395.1 Dehalococcoidia bacterium | reverse complement strand
AACCCCGCTGGAGGAGGTGATTGACCAAATTCAGGGCATCCAAGAAATGGCCCCGTTCTGGAACCAGTTGGGCGACGGCAGAAGCGTGCCCGTCCACGGCCTCGGCGATGGCATTGCCCACGTCCTCAAGTCCCACCTGAGGGCGAAGGAGGAACGGGAGGAGGCGCAGGAAGCCGAGCATAAGGCGGCGTGAACAAGCCCCGCCTCTCATCTACAGGAAATAAGGAGGTAATAGCCATGACAACGATGACCACTGACAGGGCGGAGGTCTTCTCACGCCCTGCGGCGCAATTCAACCACGACGGCGAGCTTGTCATCCGGGCCTCGTCGGCCCAGAGCTGCCGCCGCGCCCTCTGGTACGCCGCCACGGACCATACGCCGACGAATCCCCCCAGCGACGAGTCGCTCGTGGCGATGGAGGCAGGCAACGCCCTGGAGCCGGTGGTGGTTCGGGCGATGGAGCGGGCGGGCTGGAAGGTCTCTCCCGCCGACCCCCAGAACCCGCAGCAGGTGGCGGTGCGTGTCGGCCCCGGTCTGCTGGTCACCGGACACCCGGACGGCGCGGTGCGGATGCCACTTCCCCCAGACGAGGCGGCGACTGAGGTCCAGACGCTCCTCTTTGGGGGCACATCGGACGCGCCCGCCTACGGGAAGGAGATGGTGGTCGAGGTCAAGACCAGGGGGCCTGAGGCGTTCCGGCGATGGCAGACCCTGGGGGCGGAGCGCAGCCATCCCGCGGCGGTGGCCCAGGCCGCCTTCTACTCACTGGGCGTGTTCGACGACCTTCGGGATGCCGTGATCGCCACGATGGACACAGGCAGCAGGACGTGGGACTGGGAGTTGATACCAGCCGAGCGGCTGGAGAAGGCCCTCCAGGACGCCTGCGCCTGGCTCGGCGAACTGGGGGCGCACCACGTTCAGAACGGGCCGAACCCCGAGGCGCTGCCGGAGCGGGACTTCTCGGCCAACTCCTGGCAGTGCAGGTCGTGTCCCTTCCTGGACACCTGCCTGCCGGGTATGGCCGAGGTAGATGCTGAACAGGATACCGACGAACAGGAGGTGACGGACGAAGAGGCACGGGACGCGGTGGCGGCCTACACGGAGGCTCAGGACGCAATCAGAGAACCGGAGAAGGCCAAGCGCAGCGCCCTCGACACCCTGAAGGCGTGGATGCGCCGGAGGGGCGACGCCAAGGTCACCGTCAACGGACGGACGGTGAGCCTGGTGCACACGACACGCTACTCCACCAACTATCGCCGCTTGAACGAACTTCTCGCCCCGGAGGTCCGGGCGGAAGTGGTGACCGAAAGCGAGTCGGAGTACGTGCGGGTCAGCTAGACGCTCCCAGCGAAGAGCGCAAGACGGGGCCTGCTTCCCTCTACCTGGACGGCCCCGCCGAGTCACAACCAACCCACAGAAAAGGAGAGACCATGAGCAACGCAACCGGAACCGCCACGATGTGGCAGGACAACCACAGCGGCGTCCGCGGACACGCGCTGATGACGAAGGAGGTGGGGGACACCATCCCCGCCATCTACGCCAACGAGAACGCGAAGGACTACGACACGGTTCTCGCCCCCGCCAAGCTGTTCTCGCCGTTTGGCAACTGGACCTGGTACATCACCGAGATGGACCCGGAGTCGGGAGAGTGCTTCGGCCTCGTCCAGGGGTTTGAGACGGAGTTGGGGTACTTCTCGCTCGACGAGCTGGCGGAGGCGACGGTGTTCGGCGCCGTTCCCGCCGTGGAACGCGATCTCTACTGGCAGCCGAAGACCATCGGCGAGATCAGGAGAGAGTCGCGCTAGAGCGAGTTTGGCAAGACGCTTCCCCTGGCGGGAGCGCAGGACGGGGCCGTCTTCCCCAACTACGGGGAACGGCCCCGCTCTCATTTCAACAGGGCGCGGCACTGGCCGCGCCACATCACAAACAGGAGGAAATCGAAATGGCACGCACCATCAACAAGGTGGAACTGTTGGGCAGAGTGGGCACCGAGCCCGAGATGAAGTACACGCCGAACGGCACGGCGATCACCACCCTGCGGCTGGCGACGGATCGCCGCCGCCAGGACGGGGAGACGACCGCCGACTGGCACAACATCGTGGTCTGGGGCAAGAGCGCCGAGGCCGTGAACCAGTTCGTCGGCAAGGGCCAGCGGGTCTACGTCGCCGGACGCCTCGTCCAGAACTCGTGGGAGACGGAGGACGGCCAGCGCCGCTCCAAGACCGAGGTCCACACCCAGGAGGTCGTCTTCCTCGACTCCAACAACGGCAACGGGGCGGGCGACGAGGGCGAGGAGGACTCCCCCTTCTAGCTCGTCCAGTCCGCAACCGGCATACCGGCGCCCGCTCAACCGGGCGCACCACGGGGCCGCTCTCCATCTACCGGAGGGCGGCCCCGCTCTCTTTGTCCGAATCTACAGCAAGGAGTCCGACATGACCAGGAAGAAGAACGTCAAGCCTACGGAGACCCCAGGTTCCAACCCGGAGGGACAGGCGCTGCTCGCGGCCCTGCGCAGCAACCTGAGCCTCTTGGGAGAGCTGGCGATGCGCTACGAGGTCGAGACCCAGCCGGAGCGCTCCAAGGCGGACCTGCCCGCAATCAACACCCCCCAAGACGTGCATGACCTGCTGGGGAAGGAGATGTCAGCCCTCGCCCAGGAGCAGCTCAGGGTCCTGCTGCTGGACCGCAGGAACAGGGTGCAGGGACAGCGCACGGTGTACCAGGGGAACGTGTTTTCGTCGGTGGTGAGGGCGGCCGAGGTGTTCCGTGCCGCCGTGGTCGAGTCTATGCCCTCCGTGATTGTGGCCCACAACCATCCCAGTGCCGACCCGTCTCCCAGCCCTGAGGACGTGTCCATAACCAGGGACCTGGCCAAGGCGGGCAAGCTCCTGGGCATCGAGCTTCTCGACCACGTGGTCATAGGCGGCAAGAGCTTTGTCAGCCTCAAAGAAAAGGGGCTGATGCCCTGACCGGACGCTCCCGAACCGTCCGGCCCCCCACGCGGGGACTCGCCCCCGCGCATCGGCATCCAAGACTCGCCCGAAAGGAGAATCGCCATGCTCGCAACCCACACCATAGACCCCGACGACCTCTACACCATCTCTGCTGCCGGCTTCAGCGCCACCGCTGACGCCTTCGCCCGCGACGACCGCACCGAGGGCCTCTGGTTCGTCTCGATGGTCGGCTCCCAGACCGCGCTCAAGGCGATCTGGGCGTCCCTGCTCAAGCAGCCCCCCGACACCGCCCACATCATCAAAGGGGCGGACGGAATGGCGCTGAGCGGAGGCTTTCAGCGCTGCCAGGTGCCGTACGAGACCATCGGCACGTGGACGACCAAGATCGCCCGGCTTCGCGGCACCGGCGCCTGGCACGCCCTCGTCTACACCAAGACCGCAGAGTTCTCATACGAGAAGGACTCCTTCCTGCTGCTGGCGCAGTCGGAGGCGGAGACCCCGGCGCTCCACCACCGCTTCCTCGACCGGCGCAGCCCGCTGCCCCTGCACGGCTCCTGGGCCGACTGGCTCTGGCAGAGGGGCCTGAAAGAAGGCGAGATAGTCCCGCTGCAAAGCGTGGGCGTCTCCGCCTACAGGTGCTCCCCCAAGTCCGACAAGCTCCGCGAAGACCTCTCCTACGCCGTTGCGTCGGGCAGCCTCACCCTGCCGGAGGAGGGGAGCGATGGATAGGGTGCGCCGCGTCACGCGGCATAGGATACCCGACTCACTCGGGAGGGACTCGGAGGAAGTCCCTGGGTCAACCGACCTACCTTGAGGCGAAAGCCGAGGGGGAAAACAGCATGTCGGTAAAGCGGCTACGGCCCCAAAGCGTTGTAGGGCCGGTTCCGCAAGACCCGCGCGATATGGTGAAGGCTTGATTGCTTGAACCCCAGTCTCCAGTTGGTGAAAATCGCCACCCGCCGGTAGAACGCTTGTAACCCGGCGCCGCTCATTGCATGGATGTGTCCTGTCAATCCGTGCACCTCCGATGAGCGGGCAATGACCCATGCGGTCAATTCAAGGAGACGAACGGGGCACCTACAGTCGCGCTAGAACGTCCTATGCTGACGGAACGCGGGATCGCCTAAGGGACGCGAGTCCTATGGTGACGGAGCCTCCGTAGTAGTCCGAGGACGGGAAAGCCGTCCACATGGCGAAGGGAGGCAGGTGTCAAACCGAAACTCAGAAAAGGAGGTGCGCGAGATGCGCAACGCCGAAACCATACTGGGAATCATTCGCGACAGAGGTACACGGGGACTGCCCGTGAACGACCTTTACCGCCAACTTTGGAACCCGAACCTGTACCTGACGGCCTACGGGCGTATCGCCAAGAACGACGGTGCGCTCACCCCAGGCGCAACACCGGAGACCGCAGACGGGATGAAGATGGACGACATCCACGCGATCATCGAGGCCCTCCGCTTCGAGCGCTACCGATGGACTCCGGCCCGCCGCGTATACATCCCGAAAGCCAACGGGAAGCGGCGGCCACTCGGACTCCCAACGTGGTCGGACAAAGTGCTGCAAGAAGTTATGCGTCTCCTACTGGAGGCGTACTACGAACCGCAGTTCAGCGACCGGTCGCACGGCTTCCGGCCCAACCGTGGATGCCACACGGCGTTCACGGAGATAACCCGCACCTGGACAGGCACGACATGGTTCATCGAAGGAGATATCGCCGGTTGCTTCGACAACATCGACCATAAGGTGTTGCTGGAAATACTAGGCGAGAACATCCAGGACAACCGTTTCCTGCGGCTTGTTTCCAACCTCCTTGGGGCTGGCTACCTTGAGGACTGGAAGCTCAACGCCACCTACAGTGGCACACCTCAGGGAAGTGTGGTGAGTCCCATACTCGCCAACGTCTACCTAGACCGGTTGGACAGGTTCGCGGAGGACGTGCTCTTGCCCGAATACAACCGTGGCACCGGACGACGGAAGAACCCGCAGTATCAAAGGGTTTCCAAACGAGTTATGCGTCTACGGCAATCTGGCCATGCAAAGGAAGCGGCGGAACTTCGCCCACTCCTGCGCACCATGCCCAGCCACGACACCCATGACCCGGCCTACCGCCGTCTCCGGTACACACGGTACGCCGACGACTTTCTACTCGGTTTTGCGGGGCCAAAGAACGAGGCCGATGAGATCAAGGCCCGGCTAGGCAAGTTCCTGCAAGATAACCTCAAGCTGGAGCTATCCGACGCTAAAACCCTGGTCACCCACGGCCGCACTGAGGCAGCACGGTTCCTCGGCTACGAGGTCGTCGTTCAGGGGAGCAAAGACAGGCTCGACGCCAGTGGCCGCCGATCGGTCAATGGTATCATCGGGCTGCGCGTTCCCCAAGACGTCGTACGCGCCAAGAGCGCCGCCTACATGCGTAACGGCAAACCAATCCACCTTGGAATACGAATTCATGACTCGCTTTACAGCATCGTGGAACAGTACCAGGCGGAGTACCGGGGTGTCGTCAACTACTACCGGCGTGCAACCAACCTGGGCGCACTAAGCCATCTCCGTTGGGTCATGGAAATGTCACTTGCCAAGACACTCGCGGCAAAGCTGAAGATCAGCGTGCCACAGGTGTTCAAGCGGTACAAAACTACGATTCAGACTGACAAAGGGCCTCGCAAGGTCCTGATGGTGAAAGTGGCCGAGCCGGGCGAAAAGACGCTGGTGACGTACTGGGGCGGGGTTTCGCTTGCGCGGGACAACGCGGCAACCCTGGTCGATAAACACCCCCCGATACTCAATAGTCGGACGGAACTCGAACAGCGCCTGCGGGCCAACGTCTGCGAGCTTTGCGGCTCAACGGTGAAGGTCCAGGTGCACCACGTACGAGCGCTGAAAGACTTGCGAAAGAAGGGACGGGCCAAGCCGCCCGTTTGGGTGGAGGTCATGGCAGCACGGCGTCGCAAGACGCTCGTGGCCTGTGCGTCATGCCACGCGGACATCCACGCCGGACGCCCGCTGAAGCAGAACGAACAGGCAGCCTGAGTACCAACCGTTGCAACAGATAGGTAGTGTTCCAACCGTGAAACGCCCAAACACCTTCCGTTCCCAACGGGGCCGGTGGTAGACTGGGACACGGCAGACCTTCCCTCGAAACAGCACTGGAGGTTCCGGAGCGTGGATACAAAACTCGTCTTCGTGATCCCGACCTTGGTCGGACTCCTCCTTGCATTCAGCTTGGCTTGCAGTGATGCAAAACAAGACCCTGTGCTTGCTCGGGAGCAGGTTGAACTGGACAGGCATCGTGACATGTGGGAGCAAACCCGCGCCCATGACTACACGTATGAGTACAGCGTACTCTGCGAGTGCCCGGATCACGCCAGCAAGACCGTCAAGGTCACTGTACTGGACGGGGACATAGAGTCAGTCGAAAGCGTAGGGTTCGTCGAGTCCGCCATCTATACAAAATCTGGTGGGCCAATGACAGAACTACCCCGCTACCACACCATCGACCGCTTTTTCGACGTGATCCAAGAAGCCATTACCGGTGAGGCCGACCAACTTACCGTCAGCTACGACAGTGAGTTCGGGTACCCAACGAAAGTCGAGATTGACTACACCGTCAATGCGATAGACGACGAGTATACCCTCAAGGTCAAAGCTTACTCGCCTCACTGAACAGGCTCACACGAGCCTGGCCCCTACGATGCGGACGGTGCCACCGGCACCTCACCACAGACGCTACCTCCTGTAACGACACCGGAGAGCCGGATGACGCGAAAGTGTCACGTCCGGTTCGGAGGGGGGCCGACGGAAAAGTGCTCCATTAGCGCGGAGTAACTCGCCGGCGGCCTACCCGACACCCTGAAGCGGGCCAAGCGCAACAGCAAGCGGCGGGGACAGCGCAACTACGAGGCATGGCGGCGGTTCTCCCCTGACGGGAATACCTGCCGCTACTGCCCGCACGACAACACCGCGCACCTCATGAGTTCGGGGCAACCCCACTTCTTCAGGCCGGCGACGGAGGCGGAGCGGCGCGACCTCTCGGTCACGCTCTACCGGCACACGCTGCCGGACGGCGGCTCGGTGCTGGTGCGGCGCATCACCGTCGCCAACCGCGCCGAGCTCATCACCGCCTACTGCGTGGCGTGCGCCGAGAGCATCGGGACTCACCAGGTCCTGTGCTACCAGCGCAACCTTGCCGTCGGAGAGGTGGTCGGTCTGGCAAAGAACGGCCACAAGGACATCGGAATCGCCGCCTGAGAGCGGCAACGGAACAGAAAGGAGAAGAGACATGAGACTTGCAGCCTTGGCAAAGGGCGGCTACTACCCCACGCCCGAGAGGGTGGTGGACCTGATAGCCGACCTGATTCACACCCCCACCGGCTACTACTACAGGGACCGGGAGACCCTGCGCATCCTCGATCCCTGCTGCGGGGCCGGGGACGCCCTCCAGAGGCTGGCCGAACGCCTCGACCGGCCCAACGCCATCCCCATCGAGACCTACGGCGTCGAACTGCACCGCGACCGGGCGGAGGAGGCCGAGAAGCGGCTCCACCATACCCTGGCCTCGGACATGTTCGCCACGTCCATCGCCAATGGGGCCTTCGGCCTGCTGATCTTGAACCCGCCGTATGACTGGGATTCGGAAGACAAGCGCGTCGAACATAGCTTCCTCACCCATTGCACGCGCTACCTGGCCGAGAGCGGCCTGCTGGTGTTCATCGTGCCAAGGCAGCATCTCTCCTACTCGGCCCGCTACCTGTCCACCCATTACGGGCGGATGAGGTGCTGGTCGTTCCCGGTCCCTGAGCGGGAGATGTTCGACCAGGTCGTATTGTTCGGGTACCGCAAGGCGGACCCCGTTCCCGACGCGGCCGCCGAGAGCATGGTGACGGAGTGGGCTCTTGGGGAGCCGGAATCCCTGCGCTCCCGTCACGACCCCTACTCCTACGGGGAGTACACCCCGGCCGCGTCGCCCAGCGGCGACATCCTCTTCACCACCCGCACCGTCGACCCCGTGGCGGCCGCTGCCGAGGCAAGACGGTCGGGGCTGTGGGCGAGCACGGAGACCACAGACTCGTTGTGGCCCGCGAAGGACAACCGCACCCGCCCGCTCATGCCCCTGCGTCGCGGCCACATGGCGATGCTGGTGGCGGCGGGCTTCCTCGACAATCTCGTCCTCGAATCCGAAGGCAGGCGCATCCTGGTCAAGGGCAAGACCTCAAAGGAGATGGTCATGGTCGAGGATACGCCGGAGAAGGAGGTCTACCGCGAACGGCTGGTGACCACCGTCGTCTCCCTGGACCTGGGCGACGGCGAGATCGTCGAGATCGCGGCGTAGACGGCTCACCACAAACGCAACCACGAGGCCCCGCTTCCTCCCGGAAACGGACGGGCGGGGCCTCGCCTCGTTTCGGGCGCAACACACCCATACATATAAGGAAAGGAAGGTGAACGATGCAGACAACCATGACGATGGAATCCTGCTGCCGCTGCGGGCAGCCCATCCTCCCCGGCGAACCGGCCATGCAGACCGCCTCGGTGGACATCGACGACCACGGAAGGGTGGTCTCGTCCCCTGTGAAGGCATACCACCTGCGGGGCCGGTGCTACGAGGAGCACAGGCGGTGGGAGCGCCTCCCGCAGACCGCTTAGACGGCTCGCCATCAAGCCGCACCCAACGAGGCTCCAACGCCTCGCACCATCTGGACGGAACACATCCCATGAAGGAAGGAGAAAGACATGAATCTCGGAGAGTTCATCGACACCTATCGAGACGCCATCGCCCAGAGGGTGGTGGAGTCCTACCCGCCGCTCTACCGGCCCTCGGAGAACGGCGGCGCACTGCCTCGCCTGCTCCGCTCCCCCCTGGGGGCGCAGGCCGACGCCATCAGGGGCGCGGCCCTCTCCCTAGAGGCCCACCAGGGCACCAACGTGGTGGGCGAAATGGGAACAGGGAAAACGTTCATTGGCGCAGCCGCCGCGTACATGGCGGGCTTCGAGCGGGTGTTGATCTTGTGCCCTCCCCATCTCGTGCCCAAGTGGAAACGGGAGGTGGAGCAGACGGTGCCCCTCGCCCGCGCCGCCATCGTCGAGTCCATCACCGACCTGGAGCGGCTGCGTCTCTCCATCGGCTCCGGCCCGCTGTTCGCGGTGATGTCGAGAGAAAAGGCGAAACTGTCCTACCGCTGGCAGGCCGCCGTCACAATGCGGTGGGCAACCTCCAGGGGCAGGCTGGTGCGGGACGAGGAGACGGGGGAGCCCTTCAGGGTTCCCTGCTGCCCCGACTGCACGGCGCAGATAACCGACAAGGACGGGGTGCCCCTGACCGACGCCGACCTGAACCGCAGGCGGCACGTCTGCCCGGACTGCGGCTCTCCCCTGTGGCAGGCGGACAAGTCCGGCCCCAAGAGGTATCCCTTGTCCGACTACGTGAAGAATCACATGAGGGGCTTCTTCGACCTGCTTATCGGGGACGAGATTCACGAGTTCAAGGGGCGCGGCTCGGCCCAGGGCATCGCCGCGGGCGTCCTTGCCGACGCCTGCGGCAAGTCCCTCACGCTCACGGGAACGCTCACCGGCGGCTACAGCTCGACGCTGTTTCACCTGCTATACAGGTTCTCACCGGACATCAGGACCGAGTTCGAGCGCTCCGAGGAGGGGCGCTGGATCGAGCGGTACGGCTTCGTCGAGCACTCCATCGGCAAGCCCGACGACGAGTCCACGGAGGACGGGCGCAACAGCAGGCGCAAGAAGTTCCGCAAGGTGGTCAGAGAGCGGCCGGGGCTTGCCCCGTCAGCCCTCTTCCACCTCATAGGCAACACCGTCTTCCTGCGCCTGTCCGATGTGGCGTCGGGCCTGCCGGACTACGAGGAACAGATTCTCCTGTCCTCAATGGACACGGAGGAGGACGCCACCGGCTATTCCCAGCGCACGGCCTACACCACGGTGTTCGAGGAGCTGCGCAAGGAGCTGGCCGAGGCCCTCAAATCCGGCTCCAAGCGACTGCTGGCAACGTACCTTCAGAGCCTGCTGGCCTACCCGGACGGGTGCACCAGGGGCGAGACGGTCTTCGACCCCAGGTCGGGCGACGTCATCGTCCAAGTGCCGCCCCTCTCCGAGAGCAAGCTGTACCCGAAGGAGAAAGCTCTCATCGACCTGGTGGCCGCCGAGCGCATGGAGGGACGCAGGGTGCTCGTCTACGTCACCCACACCGGAACACGGGACATCACGGGGCGGATGGACGAAATCCTCACCCGGCACGGTTTCCGGGTGGCGGTGATGAAGGCCGACGCCGTGACCCCTGACAAGAGGGAGAAGTGGATCGCGGACAGGGTTAAGCAGGGGCTGGATGTGCTCATCTGCCATCCCAGGCTGGTGCAGACCGGCCTCGACCTCATCGACTTCCCAACCCTGGTTTGGGGGGAGGTTGATTATTCGGTATACGTAATGCGTCAGGCTTCCCGACGGTCCTGGCGCATCGGGCAGACGAGGCCGGTGAAGGTGGTGTTCATGTCCTACAAGAACACCCTACAGGCCGACGCCCTGAAGCTGGTGGCCAAGAAGCTGCAAAGCTCCCTGGCCGTCGAGGGTGAGCTGCCGGAGGACGGGCTGGCCGCCTTCGGGGACGACGGGGACGACCTGATGATGGCGTTGGCCCGGAAGATCGTCAGCGGCGAGGAGGACTCCGACACCGAGGCGGTGGAGGAGGTCTTCGCCCAGGCGCGGAACGCCGAGGCCACCGCCGAGGAGCTGCTGGTGGACGACGGCTGGAAGGTCGTCGAGGTCGAGCCGGAGACCATCGGGGTCAACGGCAACGGACACCACGCCAATGGCAACGGTCACGACGACCTGTTCGGCATCGGGCCGACGGTCGAGTTGGTTCCGGTCAACGGCCACGCGCCCGCCAACAGCCTGCCCCGTACTGGATACGGGGGCAATGGCAACGGTCACCACGAGGAGGCCGACGAGCCGCAGCAGTCGCTGTTCTCCTGGGCCGAGTTCATGGCCGAGGAGCCGGTCAAGCCGAAGGGCCGGAAGACTCTGGCCCCACCGCTGTCCCTCTTCGAGTGGGCGGTGGAACGAGAGCGGGACGCCGAGCCGGTCGGCGCGGGGCGCTAGGCCAACACGCAAAGGGGGAGGACGCCGAATGGTGGCGTCCTCCCCCGGCACGTCCATGTATTCGGCCTTTTTTGCGTTTCAGGCGGACCGTTCGTCCGTGTATGCAGCCTTTTTTTGTTGCCCGAATCCTATGCCCTTCCCTGAGAGTCTCCAAATCGCAGTGGATTGACGGCAGATACCCGTAAACCTATACTTTCATCGTAAGTTGTAGGTTTTCATTGTAAGGAGTTAGCAGGACATGGCGTCTGAAGAAGGTTGGGTCGGTATCGCCGACGTGGCTGCCCACCTGAGCGTAGGAAAAGACTCCATCTATCGTTGGGTTGACTCGAAGGACTTTCCAGCACGCAAGGTGGGGCGACTCCTACGCTTTCGGCTTTCTGAAGTAGACGAGTGGGTGAAGGCAGGGGGTGGCAACCAGGCAGAAGACTCATCAAGTTCGCAGGACGAAACTGAACCAAGGCCGGATAACGGGTAAACGTTCATGCCGCGTATCTTTGACAACTTAGCGTCTGGCTCAAATCTCCTGCCTGCGTTGCAGGAGACTCTGAAGCTCTCTTCCAGAGCAGACTTCTGCGTAGGCTATTTCAACCTGCGCGGTTGGGGCGGGCTTGCGCCGCAGGTAGATGGCTGGAGCGACGGTGACGGGCCGTGTCGCGTACTCATCGGGATGCAGAGACTTCCGCACGAAGACCTACGGGATGCCCTGAGTCTAATCGATAGGCCCTCGGGCATGGACAACCAGACGGCGCACCGTCTGAGAGTCCAGTTGGCCGAACAGCTTCGCCAGCAACTCACCATCGGCGCTCCTACCAATGCCGACGAAAGGACCTTGCGGCAACTGGCCACGCAGCTTCGCGACAAGAAGGTCGTAGTCAAGCTCTTTCTTCGTCACCCGCTGCACGCGAAGCTCTACCTCCTGTTTCGCAACGATCCCATCAACCCCATCGTGGGCTACCTGGGAAGCAGCAACCTGACCTTCGCCGGTCTGTCGGCACAGGGCGAGTTGAACGTGGACGTGCTCGACCAGGACGCAACGGTGAAGCTCAAGCAGTGGTTTGAGGACAGGTGGAACGACCGCTTCTGCGTGGACATCACAGACGAGCTGCTCCAGATCATCGAAGAGAGCTGGGCGCGGGAGGCGCTGATACCTCCCTACCACGTCTACCTGAAAATGGCCTATCACCTCTCCCACGAAGCTCGCGCCGGCCTCGCCGAGTTCAGGATTCCCAAGGTGTTCGGGGACCGGCTCTTCGACTTCCAGGCCGCTGCGGTCAAGATTGCGGCCCATCACCTGAACAAGCGCAACGGCGTTCTCATCGGAGACGTGGTGGGTCTTGGCAAGACACTCATGGCCACCGCCGTCGCTCGCATCTTCGAGGACGACTACGGGTTGGAGACGCTCATCATCTGCCCGAAGAACCTCGTCCCGATGTGGGAAGACTACGCGTACCAGTACCAACTTCGGGCCAGAGTGCTATCCCTGAGCAGGGTGATCGGCGAATTGCCCACCTTGCGCCGTTACCGCCTTGTCGTCATCGACGAGAGCCACAACCTCCGTAACCGCGAGGGCCGCCGCTACAGAGCCATCCAAGAGTACGTTCGAGCCAACGAGAGCAAGTGCATTCTTCTATCGGCCACGCCCTACAACAAGACGTACTTGGATTTGTCCAGCCAACTCCGCATCTTCGTGGAGGAAGACCAGGACCTGGGCATCCGCCCCGAACGACTCCTGCGTGAGTTGGGCGAGGTGGAGTTCGTCCGGCGCCACCAGGCTGGACTCCGCACGTTGGCAGCCTTCGACTTCAGCGAGTACGCCGACGACTGGCGAGACCTGATGCGCCTCTACCTAGTGCGCCGCACCCGTAGCTTCATCCAGGACAACTATGCCGAGACGGACCAGGAAACTCGCCGTAAGTTCCTCACCTACGAGGACGGGACCCGCTCTTTCTTCCCTACGCGCGTACCTAAGACAGTCAAGTTCGCCATCGACGACTCCAACCCCGATGACCAATACGCCAAGCTGTACTCGCCGAAGGTGGTCGACATAGTGAAACACCTGCACCTGCCCAGGTACGGCCTGGGTAACTACGTGCTCGATAACCCGGAGACACCACCCAGCAAGAAAGAGGAGGGTCAGATCGACGACCTTTCGCGGGCTGGCAAGCGGCTCATCGGATTCTGCCGCACCAACCTGTTCAAACGCCTGGAGAGCAGTGGCGCGGCCTTCCTGCAATCGGTCGAGCGTCACGTGCTCCGCAACTACGTCTTCCTCCACGCCATCAGGAACGGCCTCCCTTTGCCGCTTGGCACGCAGGATGCCGAGATGCTGGACTCGCGATTCACCGACGAGGACGCGGACCAGGCGAAGGGCGCTCTCTTCGACCCTGATGACGACGATCAGGAGGAAGCGGTCGAGAAGACCGGCAGCGCTTGGACTACCTCCGACTTCGAGGCGAGGGCTGCCCAGATTTACGTTGAGTACGAGGGCCGCTACAGTCGCCGATTCAAGTGGCTCCGCGCCGATCTATTCAAAGGTTCCCTTGAAAGCGAGCTTCTTTCGGACTCCAACGCGCTCCTAGACATACTCCAGACCTACGGAGAGTGGGACCCCGCCAAGGACGCAAAGCTCGACGCGCTCAATTCACTGCTGACGAAGACATTCCCAGACCGGAAGGTGCTGGTGTTCTCTCAATTCGCCGACACCGTTTACTACCTGGAAGCGCAGCTCAAGAAGAGAGGAGTTGCGGACATGGCAGGAGTCACCGGCAGTTCCGCCGACCCCACGGACTCGGCATGGCGATTCAGCCCGGACAGTAACCAGCGGCCGGGCCAGAGCAAACCTGAGAGGGAGCTTCGCGTCCTGGTCGCCACCGACGTGCTGAGCGAGGGCCAGAACCTCCAGGACTCCCACGTAGTTGTGAATTACGACCTGCCCTGGGCAATCATCCGTCTCATCCAGCGTGCTGGCCGCGTCGACCGCATCGGACAGAAGGCGGAGGAGATTCTCTGCCACTCCTTCCTACCGGCGGAGGGCGTCGAACGCATCATCGACCTGCGCGGACGGGTCCGGGAGCGGCTCAGGGAGAACGCCGAAGTGGTCGGCGCAGACGAGGCGTTCTTCGAGGACGAAGACGACGATCAGGCCATCCTCAACCTGTACCACGAGCGAGCTGGCATCTTGGACGGCGACCCGGAGGGCGACGTAGACTTGGCGTCCCACGCCTACCAGATATGGAAGAACGCCATCGGCTCAGACCCGCGACTGGAGAAGGCCGTGGCCGACTTGCCGGACGTCGTCTTCTCCTCGCGTGAGCACGCGCCCATCGCTCAACGGCCCGAAGGCGTGCTCGTGTTCATGCGCACCGTCGATGGCAACGACGCCCTGGCCTACGTGGACCGCGATGGACAGAGCATCACCGAGTCGCAGCTTGAAATTCTCTCCGCCGCCGAGTGCAAGCCTGACACCCCGGCTCAGCCTCACCACGAGAGCCACCACGAGCTTGTTGCCGAGGGCGTCAGGCACGTCGTCAGGGAGGAGAAGCGAGTCGGAGGCCAGCTTGGACGGCCCTCCGGCGCTCGCTTCCGCACCTACACTCGCCTGAAAGCCCACGCCGACGCCATCAAGGGTCAGTTGTTCGACGTGGAAGCACTTCACAAGGCCATCGACGACATCTACCGCTATCCTCTGCGCCCGTCGGCAGTGGACACCCTGAACCGGCAGCTCCGAAGCGGCGTCTCCGACGACCAGTTGGCCGAAATCGTCATGTCGCTGCGTGAGGAGGACAGACTCTGCCTGACGGGGGACGCTGCCGTCGATGCCCAGGAGCCTCAGATCATCTGCTCCCTGGGCCTATTCGATACGGAGGGCGACTCCTGATGCCAGTCTCGATTGAAGAGCTACGCCCCCATCTACGGGCTTTCGACTTTCCGCGTCTCTTCGTCGAAGGGCTGGGATGGGACCACTACCCCACGGAGCCGTTCGTCGTCCGAGTCAACGACCGGGACTACACGATCAACCCAATTGCGGAGAAAGCGGGGTTCGCAGTCTACGAATGCGATTCCAGCGTCGACAACAACGTCCCTCAGTACCCGGTCCGACGCAAGATAGAGAGCGAAGTTGCCAAGCGCACCTTCGAGCACCTCATCATCTTCACCGACCCGGGCCGCAAGGCGCAGGTCTGGCAGTGGGTCAGGCGAGAAAGCGGCAAGTCTGCCGCCTGTCGCGAGTACGTCGTTACTACGGGCGCAAGCGGAGACCATCTGCTCCAGCGCATTCAGCCGCTATTCGTCTCCTTGGACGAAGAGCCGTCGCTGAACATTGCCCTTGTCGCATCCCGGGTCCGGGCGGCGCTGGATGTGGAGAAGGTCACCAAGCGGTTCTACGAACGCTTCAGGTCGGAACTGACTGCCTTCGGGAAGTTCATCGAGGGCATCACGGCCCAGGGCGACCGAGACTGGTACGCCTCCCTCATGCTCAACCGCATGATGTTCGTCTACTTCGTCCAAAAGCAGGGCTTCCTCGACGAGGACACCAACTACTTGCGCAACCGCCTGAAGATGGTGCAGGAGCAGAGCGGCGGCGGCCGCTTTCAGCAGTTCTACCGCCTCTTCCTCTTGCGGCTGTTCCACGAGGGTCTCGGCCAGCCCGAAGCCCAGCGCGCTCCTGATCTAGCAGCATTGCTGGGCAGGGTACCCTTCCTCAACGGCGGACTATTCGACCAGCACGAATTGGAGCAGGACAACCCGGACATTTCTATCCCTGACGCCGCATTCGAGCGGGTCTTCGACTTCTTCGACGGCTACCGCTGGCACCTGGACGAGCGGCCCTACCGGGAAGACAACGAGATCAATCCCGACGTGCTTGGCTACATCTTCGAGAAGTACGTCAACCAGAAGCAGATGGGGGCCTACTACACCAAGGAGGACATCACCGGCTATATCTCTCGTAACACCGTCATCCCCTTCTTGTTCGACGCGGCTAGGAAGGAGTGCCCTGTGGCCTTCGGACCGGACGGTGGCGTCTGGCGTCTGCTGCGGGACTACCCGGACCGATACATCTACCCCGCCGTTGGCCACGGCATCTCATGGAACGCCCTGCAGCCGGAAGACCCCAGGCGCCTTGAAGCATCTTTCGACCTGCCCGGCGACATCGCCGCCGGCATAGACGACATGTCCAAACGCGACGGCTGGAACGCCCCTGCGCCGAACGACTACGCGTTGCCTACCGAGACATGGCGCGAGGTCGTCGCCCGTCGTCAGCGTTACGAGGCGGTGAAGGCCAAACTCCAAGCTGGAGAAGTGCAGGAGATCAACGACCTCATCACCCTGAATCTCGACATTGAGCAATTCGCCAAAGACGTCATCTCTCAGAGCGAGGGGCCGGAGCTCCTGCGCGCCTTCTGGCACGCGCTCTACGGCAACCAGGAACGCAGCGACACCGGAATCTCAGTGTTGGACCCCACCTGCGGCTCCGGCGCGTTCCTCTTCGCCGCGCTCAATGTCCTTGAACCCTTATACGCAGCCTGCTTGGAGGGGATGCGCGGCTTCCTGGACGACGCCGAGAGGTCCGAGCGTAAGCGCAGCCCTGAGCACCTGGGGGACTTTCGCCGCATCCTTGAGCAAGTGAACAAGCACTCCAGTGAGGAACAAGTAGACGAGCACCGAAATCAGCGCTACTTCATCCTCAAGTCCATCGTGCTCAACAACCTCTACGGCGTGGACATCATGGAAGAGGCCGTTGAGATATGTAAGCTCCGCCTGTTCCTGAAGCTGGTCGCCCAGTTGGAGACCTACGACCAAATAGAGCCGTTGCCGGACATCGACTTCAACGTCCGCGCCGGCAACACGCTGATCGGCTTTACGTCCCTCGACGCCGTGCGAGAGGCCATGACCGTCATGCCCAACGGACAGCACCGGCAGGTGTTTCCCGAAGACCAAGCAGCCCTCGACCGCATCAATGAGGAGGCCGAGATTGCCAGCGCGGCCTTCAACCAGTTCCGGTGGCAGCAGACCATGTTCGACGACGACTCTCACGTCACCACGGAGCACAAGGCCGAACTGCGCGGGCAGCTCAGCAGGCTGGCGGGCGAGTTGAACCGCCTCCTGGCCGCCGAGTATGGATTCAATCCCAAGAGGGTCCGCGCCTTCGACGCTTGGCGTGCAAGCCACCAACCCTTCCATTGGTTCGTTGAGTTCTACGGGATCATGAGTAAGGGCGGCTTTGACGTAGTGATCGGCAATCCGCCATACGTATCCAGGAAGAAGGTGGCCGAGTCGTATACCACGAAGGGGTTTAGAACAGAGGGTTGCCCCGACATCTACGCCACGGTAGTTGAGCGAAGCGTGAACGTTTGCCGGGTCGACGGACGGACAAGCATGATTGTGCCACTGAGCCTTGCATTCAGCTCGGGGTTCGCCAGCCTGCGCTCTCATCTGTACGAGGAGTGCGATTCGCTCTGGTTTTCGTCTTTTGGGCGAATCCCCGCCGCACTGTTCAGTTTCGATACACGGGTGAGGAACACAATCTACTTGGCCCGTAAGGCGTCAAGGTCGCCGAAGCGCAGCTTCACGACGCGGCTTCACAGATGGTTCGACTCTCAGCGTCCGATCCTGTTCGACGGCTTGTCGTATGCCCCGTTTTCCCCGTCAGCGTTCGGTGGGTTGATTCCAAAGCTGAGCAGTTCCCGTCTCCTACAGGAATTCGAGTCACTGTTGGAGGGTAGTGGCTATCGACTCCAGAACGAGCTCACCCCGTCGCGCCAGGGGCACCACCTTCACTTCAAGCAAACCGCCTACAACTGGCTGACGTTCTGTGTAGACCAGCCGCCTGTGTATGACGCAGGCAACAACCTCATCCCACAAACCGGGTATGGAGCAGGCACTTTTCGGGATGCCAGCGTTCGGGACGCGTCCATGCTCTTCTTGAATGGCAAGTTGGCTTTCGTCTGGTGGATTGCGATTGGGGATGACTTTCATCTGACACTGAGCAACTTTGTTAGTGCTCCCATCGGACCGGGCCAGCTTTCCGACAACCAGAGGAACCAGTTGATCGCCCTCTTACCGGACTTGGAAAGCGCGATGAATGAAAACGTGGTGTTCAAGCTGAACGCTGGCAAGAACATAGGCAACTACAATCTCGCCAGGTGTCGGCAGGTCACGGACAAGTCGGACAAGGTTTGGCTCGACGCCTTGGGTTTAGGCGACCTTTGGGAGGAGATTGAGTTAGAGCACACATTGCTGGTAAGGACTTCCTTTGACGATGAAGGTGATGTGTAGGGTGGGCAATTACGCCATGAAGCACCACATGGGGCGGAATGTCCAATAGGGAGACTATGCAATATGGACCAACTGATTGACTACAGTGATAGTAGAAACAAGGGCTTCTGCATCCATTGCGGGAGTGGGCTGAGACCTGATGACTCCAATCGGGACCACGTTCCGACTCGAGTTCCAAACGTGGGACACAGTTATCGATAACACCCGCCGACTTCACACAGGCTGGCTGGAAGTAACACGGGGCACCAGTAGCTTCTCTGGTGACGACACTGATCCACCATCGAGCGCGTGAGTGTCAACGCAATGGATGTTATGACACCACAACAGCGCTACAAGGCTATGGCACACAATCGGGGCCGAACCGGCCCTGAGCGGACATTAGCTTCGGCATTATGGCGTCAAGGAGTCCGGTACTTCACCCATGAAGGGTACAAGTCCGTCAAGGGTACAAGGCTTCCCGGTAATCCTGACATGGTGCTTCCTGGCAAGCGGATAGTCATCTTTGTTGACGGTTGCTTCTGGCATGGCTGCCCGCAATGTGGCAAGCACGAGGGATTGACTGACGAATCCTGGGTTAACAAGATCGCAGGCAACGTGGAGCGGGACCATCGAGTCACGGCCGAACTCGAAGACGAAGGCTGGACAGTTCTTCGCATCCCCGAGCACGATATCGACACGAAGTCAGCACTCTCGGAAACCGTTAACCGACTGGTCTCACTGATTCGGGCAGTGCCTCTTGGGAGCGCGATCTCCGATTTCGTGCTGGGCGATAGGCCAGAAGCTGAGCGGCCCCTGACCGCTATTTCTCTGTTCTCTGGGGCCGGTCTGAGCGACCTAGGTTACGAGATGGCCGGATTCCGGTTTGTAGTGCAAGTCGAGGTCGACGAGAATCGCGCTGCCATCGGTGCTGCCAACTTCCCCAATTCCACTTGGCTTACACGGGACGTCTGCGGCAGTGCGGATGAAATCGCAACCGCCTACCATGCAGCCACGACTCAGCAACTCGACCTGCTGGTAGCCACACCACCTTGCCAGGGCATGAGCAGCTCTAACCCCAGCAGAGGCAAGCGGCGAAGTCCCAGGGCGCAAGAGCTAGAAGCGAAGAACCGGCTGATGCTGGAAGTGATACCAGTTGCTAGGAGGCTGAAGCCTAGGGTTATTGTCGCCGAGAATGTTCGCCCTGTGTTGACACTAAACGTGACGTACGATGGTGCTGATGGCACGGTGATTGATCATATCCGCAACCACCTTACTGACTATGAAGTGTTCCCGGAGGTGGTGAACGTCGCCGACTATGGCATTCCCCAAGTCAGAAAGCGTGCGCTGGTGGTCGCCATACACAAGGACGAACCATGTCTGGCGAGTACATCGTCCAGCGAGGGGGCACCGCTGCCGTATCCAACCCATTCTGAGCATCCAGCCAACGGTGCTTTGCCATGGGTGAGCATTCGGCAATGGCTGCAATTGATGGAATACGATCAGTTGGATGCCAAGTCCGAAGAAGCGGCGCGCGGGGAACATTGGCTCCACTTCGTACCGTCATATGGGGCCGACCGATACATGCAGGTCAGCCAGATACCCCCGAATTCGGGGCGGAGCGCCTTTGAGAACGACGAGTGCCCGTCGTGCGGGAGGCATGAGGTTCCGCCTGAATTCATACTCTGCCCCTATTGCGGGGAGGTCATGCGCAATCGGCCCTACGTTGAGCGAAACGGGCAAACTGCCTTGATCAACGGTTTCCATTCCAGCTACCGACGCATGAGACCGGAGAGGCCCGCGTACACGATCACCACCAACTCAAGCCACATAGGGAGTGACTTCAAGGTTCACCCGTGGGAAAACAGAGTGCTAAGCATCCTGGAATGTGGCGACCTTCAGACTATCCCTCGGTTCTACGACTGGACGCTCGCAAAGAATAATCGAACGCTCTACCTAATCCGCAACCTGATCGGCGAGGCGTTTCCTACCTACTTCACGTACCTGCATGGCCAGGTCCTGGTCGAGTTCCTATCCGATTCTGTGGCATCAGCGCATGAACAAAACGGTCCTGAACGGGACAATGGAAGACGACCGTGAGTGCGGGACAGGCACTTACAGAGTCACCTCCCAGCGAAAAGTTCGCAAATCGGTACGCCTTGGCCCACCAGATTGCCGGTAGAAATGGGCCTCGGCAGCCCTGACAGGCTGCCGAGGCCTAGTGGTTCCGGTATTGTGACGCTTAGAGGCGCCCAAGCGGGGGCCCCGCCGAGCTGCCAGATGCACCAAGACGGTCAGGAGCGCCTCGCGCCGGCAACTCCTGGATTCTGTTCTATTGCCACAGGTCGGGATCGGGCCGGTTCATCAGTCCGACGCCCAGGTATCCATACCAGATAACCAGTAGCACGTAGAAGCTCCGGGCCAGGCTGATGAAGGTGTCGCGGGCGTCGTTGTTGAGTACCGCCATCATGAAGAAGACCATTACGGCCAGGCTCACAAGGGCAGCCAACAGGGAGATTATCCGGTTGAAGTCTTCTCTCGTGGAGAGGCCCAACGCGAAGATGAATCCCCCAAACCCAAGCGTAATCCCACCGGCGTAGAAGAGGCCGGAGTTGGTGTAGTAGACGGGAACGCTTCCGCTGATCTGGTCACTCGTTTGGGCATCGGCCAGGATGAAGTCCATGCCGCCGGCTAGAATCCAACCGGTCAGCCCGACGAAGATCATGAAGAAGCCCATCTGAACAAGCGCCTTGCCGTTGCCCTGCAAGGTTACGTTCCGCATTAGCGCATAGAGGCCCGAGAGGATCAGGGCCAGGCCAAGGATTATCGCTATGTTGGTTATATTGGTCAGCGCGGCGTTGGATCCCTTGGCCGTTATGGTGCCAACAGCGTCCGATACGTCGGCGCTGTCTATCAGCAGTCCCCCCGGCTCTATGAGAAAGAAGACGAAGGCGATTATCGGGCCGAATATGAGAGACAGCCCCGCCAGCCGGTTCACGGATATTGTGCCCATGTCTGAACCTCCCTTATGTGATGTCCTGAGGAGTATCCCTTGGTCCCATTCCTCCCGGCACACATCCTGACGCAAGAGTCGCGGCATTGCAAGTCCAAACGGAAGGGAAAGAACGGGAACCGGGGTAATTGCCGATTGCTTCCCGGAACTGTTCCTCCTTGACAATCGATCTATCCAGCCCTCCCCGAGAGAGATAAAGTAACCTTTAACTATGATGTCTTCGGCCGAGGCGGGTGTATCGACCGCCCTGCATAGCAAGTGGCTTGTCCTGCTGGCTGCGTGCCTGGGCAACCTGGTGCTGACCCTTGACAGCGGCGTGATAGGCGTCTCCTATCCCGCGCTCGCCGAGGCGTTCGACACGGACACTTCAACTGTCCTGTGGGTCTCGGTCTCCTTCTGGGTGACCGGAGTCGGCCTGGTGATGACGGTTGGATGGTTCGGTGACGTCGGAGGGAGGCGCCTGTCGTACACGCTCGGTTTTGTGCTCTTCACCGTGGCGCTGGGGCTCTCGGCGATCACGGACGACCTCTGGCAGCTAATCGCTGCCCGCATCTTCATGGGGCTGGGGTCAGCGATGGTGCTCGCCGGCGTGAACGCAATAATCCTCGACAGGTTCGAGCCCCGCGACCGTGCCAGAGCCATCGGCATCGCCGGTGCCGTCGTAGGCATTGGGCTGTCGGTCGGGCCGCTGGCGGGCGGGTGGCTGCTGGACACACTCGGGTGGCGGGCCCTGTTCTACACGCGAATACCAATATCGCTGATGGCGGCAGGTCTGTCCTGGTGGGTGCTGGAAGACCGGGAGAGCAGCAAACCACACGACTTTACCGTCGATTGGTTGGGAGCTGTGGCACTATTCACAGTCCTAGCGTCCTTCCTGGTCGTGGTGAACCGAGGTGCGGAGGACGGCTTTTTCTCCCCACTGGTGCTGGCCGCGACCGGCCTGCTGATTGTGTCGGTGCCCGGGCTGATTGCCTTGCAACGCAGGTCCCCTAGACCCATCCTGGACTTCGGTCTGTTCCGCCGCCTCGGATACGGTATGGGGTTGGGCGTGTTGGTGTTTCACTACACGTCGCTGGGAGCAATACTGCTGCTTGCACCCTTTTTCTTCGTGGACGCCCTGGGCTTCTCCGCAACCAAGATGGGACTGTTCATCATGCTTCACACGCTGATGAGAGTGTTCCTGGCGCCGGTGAGCGGGGCATTGACCCACCGCATCGGCGCCTGGACGCTTTCCGGTCTGGGTCTGGCGGCCATGGCGGGCTCGCTGTCATGGCTCAGCATCCTGGCCGGTTCCGGCTCCGAGCAGGCGATACTGGGAGCGCTCCTGTTGGCGGGGGTGGGCTCAGCGCTGTACGAGCCGCCGAACACCACCACAATAATGGAGTCGGTGCCGGCGGACCGCTACGGGACCGCCTCGGCGTCGATCGCGTCAGGGCGCCAACTTTCGTTTTCGGTTGGCGTAGCGGTGGCAGGCGCCATCTTCGCTGTGCGTGAGAGGTCCTACCTCGGCGCCTTCGAGACCGCCGATCGAGCGGTCGCATTGGGCTTTTCAGATGCGCTTCTGGCCGGTGCTGTGCTGGCAGGTCTCGGAGTGCTGGTGAGCATCGTCGCAATCAAGGCGACGCGGTGGCGCGTGTGACCGGCGCGGGGCGTTGCATTGCGCCATCCTCGACAACGGCGGAGAGACCGACGAGCCCGTCTCGGCTTCGCTTCGTCCTTCAGCCCCGTCCCACATAGGGCCCGCGTCTGGAGTCGACGACAGGCCGAACTGTAGGTGGCCGTGCGGAGGGTACTACGCTACTGCCCGGTCGTCCCCGGTAGATCAGACGAGCACTTCGCAGCGGCCGCGTGGTTATCGCTCGCGATAGTGTCGCTCACCCAATTGTCAGGGCCGGCTGCGGAGTTCCTCTAAGGCTATTTTGGCCTCTCGTCGTAGTCCATTGGCAGCGTCCCGCTCCCGGTCCACCGCTATGAAGGCGTCAACGGTAAAGGGCTGCCAGGAATTACGCAGCGCCCGGACAGCCCCCTCCTCTCTTTCCGCCGCTTCCACCAGCAGGTTGTACATGGGCAGCAGGTAGCCTGTTTGGGGAAGGTTCCGCACGCGGCGCACGAGCTCGCCAATGCGTATGTTGAACTCGTTCAGGGACTGGAGCACTTCGTTACGGTCGCATCCGCCCTCGATCCTCCGCCACTCGTTGTACCGCTGATGGAACGCGTCCCACCTCTCTATCAGCTCCTCGTAGTGGACGATGAACGCCTGAATCTCTTCCAGGTCCTCCGCCGCGCCCTGGTCGAGAGCATCATCGATAGTGTCGCTGATCTCTTTCAAGGTTATCTCGACGCTAGTGATGATGGGGTCCATCGGGGCCAGCAGCGCTCCAGCTACCCGGCTGGACTCGCCATCTTCAGGGGTGTCCGACTGCTCGGCGGCTGCGACGGCCTGCGCTATGGCCTGTGCCAGGGCGTAACGTATGTCTGTCATGGCCGTAAGCTCGGCTTCCGCCGTCTTTTCGAGCGTTCCGGTAGAGTCGTCGGCGGCGTCCGCCACAGGGAGTCTGCTTATGGCACGGGACACCCCTCCGAACTGTCGGATTAGCTGCTCGAGCCGGTTGAGCACCACGGGATCGTCCAGCTTGTCCGCTTCCTGAAGGAGGGCGACATAGTCATCGTGAAACTCCTCCCAGCTGTCCCTGATGAGCTCGAAGGCCACAGAGAACTCGTTCATGGCCCGCACTTCTTCAGGGTCCGTGGCTTTCTCGAGCTCTTCCTGCAGCTCCAGCGCCAGGTCTTCTACGTCCTTCTGGGCACGGGCCGCATTGGAACGCTGCTGCTCAACTGTCTCGAATAGCGAGAGGCTGTTGGGCTGCCATCGATCCCGCAGTTGACGGAACGCGGCCTCCTCCGCTTCGGCAGCCGCTATCAACACGTTCGACAAATCCTGATTGACCGACGTCCTGGGGAGGTTCCTGGCCTGCTCCGTCACCGCGTTGAACCCGACGGCGAACTCCTGCAACGCCTCCTGCATCGAGCTTCTGTGGCAGAAGGTCAGTCCAGCGCGCCACTGGTCGAACTCCTGATGGAATCGATCCCAGTCCTGGCCGACGTCCTGTTGCTGAGCTTCAAACTCGTCGAGCGCCTCCAAATCACTGGCCGATAACGGCTTTGCGGTCTGGGCAGGTGGCTCTGTCGGCAGGGCTACAGGCACGGTCACTGGGCTGCCAGTGTCCCTGCAGGCCAACACCAGTGCGAGCATCAATACCACTGCGGGCAACAGAAGCTGAGAGGCTAATCTTGTCTTCATGGACTAGTGCGCATCCCCACGAAATTACTTACGAGGTCGTTTCTGAATTCGCCGCTGAGCAGGCTGTCGACGGCGCTCGTCAACGCGACGGGCGTGTCCGCAAGCACCACCAGCACATGTCGGTCCCGGTCTCGATGGAGCAGTGTGATCGCTGTCCCTTCACGCTGAAGCTCCGGAGCAAAGGGGGGGCTCAGAACATCGTCAATGCGGATTCCGGCAGCGTGGAGGTATTGACTCACCGGGAGAGCGTCGTCATATAGCCCAACGAATACCGTGTCGCGGCTTACGTCTTCCACCCCGCTGATCCCGGAGGGCAATCCGTAGGCGGCAAGGCCGTTTCTCATGTCTATGCCGGTATCCCAAAGGAGTGGCTGCCCCAACAAGATGTCTATGCTGTCTTCCGGAGCTCCTTCGAAGAAATAGGGGAAATCGGCCAGGTCGAACTCTCGTTGGCTATCCGTCAGGTAATCTGCCACATTGGACAAGAGCTTGTCGTTATCCAGCAGGGAGTTGTAGGGAGGGACCATGAAGGTGAAGTCCCCGATAGCCAGAACATTGCGGCTGTTGCCCCAGGCGATGGGATGGAAGTCCTGGCCGGCCTCCACCAGAGAAGACCTCGTATTGGTGTCCGTGAACGCCAATCCGTTCCCTGGCGACCTCACCGATCCGGCGATGTACAGCGTTACGGTGTCCAGGCCGCTGGTGATGGGGTCGGGCTGGAAGTCTCTGACGAAGATATGCCGAAAGTTAAGGTCGTACTCCACCGTGTTGTAGAGGTAATCGGGTTGAAACTCCACTCCGAACCTCTTGGCCAGGGCATTAATCCGGTTGGGCCGGGTCGGGTCTGAAATCAGCAGCAGTTTTCCGCCCTTCTCCACGAACTGTTCGACGAGGTCCACTTCCGCCTCCTGGTAGGCGGCCCGTGGCAGCATAACAACGAAGCTGTCGGCGCGACGCAGCCTTTCTTCCAGCAGTGCCAGCCTTGTGTTCCCTGCGACAGGGGTAAAGCCACCTAGGACCTCAACGTCATACCCGCGGTTGGCCACCCACGAGCTCAGCGTAGCCAATTCGCCCGCCGTGAAGGAATTGGCGTGCAGGGCGTCCACCAGAAGCAGCCCCTTCCGGACTTGGGCCGAACCCGAATCGACGGGAGCACCCGGAATCACGCCGGGGGAAGTTATCTGCTCGAAGGGGATGTCGACCGGGCTCGGCGCCTGATAGCTCCCTTGGTAGAAAAAGAAGAACGCCCCCGCAAAAGTGGCGGCGGCGGAGATAAGAAGTAGGGCCAGTACGGTTAGTCTAGTTACCACTTCCCACGTATAGGTAGTAGATGTTTGGGCGGTGTATGTCCCATGGCAAGTCGGGGAAAGGGTCTTCCTCTTCCCCTCCGAGGACTCCGGTGAACATTAACTCTCGCAGCGCTTGGAGCCTGCTGACCTCCGCTCCGGCCAGGGCTTCAGCGATGCGGTCGTTCCAAAGCGGGGATACGGCATCGGAGAGTGCCGAAACAGTCCCGCCCTCCCCGGACGGGAGGATCCGTTCTAGCTCATGAAGTTGTTCTCTCAGGACCTCGAGATTTAC
Organism: Dehalococcoidia bacterium; assembly: GCA_965208395.1. GTDB lineage: Bacteria > Chloroflexota > Dehalococcoidia > Lucifugimonadales > CBDBON01 > CBDBON01. The sequence goes on along the minus strand of CBDBON010000003.1, from coordinate 1,556,287 downwards.
GTCTACCAAGCCGTAATTGGAGATCCGCGCCAGCTCGGCAGCTTTTCGAATACCGTCGCTATCGCCTCCAATTTCGTCCGCCAAGCCCAGCCTGACGGCGACCATACCGGGATAGATGCGACCCTCCATCAGCTCTTCCCTGGAGATCCGCAGCCTGTCTCCTCGTTCTGCAACGACCATTTGACCGAAGGCCTCATTCAACAAGTCCACCGCTCCGATCCACTCCCTTCTGGTGCCTCCGTCCAGCTTGTGGGGACTGCTGAACACCGTGGTCTCGCCAGGCAGCTCGGGTAGCAGCGGCCCCGCTACGGAAACCACTCCCACGTTCCCCACCAAGGATGAGGTCTGTGCGTAGGTGTACGAAGCTCCCATCGACATCATGTACCCGCCGCTGGCGACTAGGCCTCCCATGACCACCACCACAGGCTTCTGTTCCCGGAGCTTACGGGTCTCGATATACAAGCGTTCGCTGGCGGAGGCGCCTCCACCGGGGGTGCTCAGCTTGATAACCACCGCTTTAATCGAGTCGTCTCGGCGGGCATAGTCGATATACTTGCTGATCCCGTAGGCCGACCTGTCGAAAATGACCGTGTAAGGTATATTTATTACTCCGACCTTGGGCTGGCCGGGAGACACGTATACGAAAGTCAGTGCTCCCGCTGCTATGCCAATTGCCACAGTCACAGGCACAAGGAAGTACCAACTCGCCAGCACCCTTCCCAAACCGGCCAGTATCCTCATGGCCAGAAGACCGCCCTTCTCAATCTTGTTAATGGGACGGGCATTCAATGAGGCCCGAGTCCCCATGCAATGTTCATTTCACGCCTCCCATTGCATTCGTCTGACCATTCGCGGCTGGCTCAAGGGCGACGGCGGGTTTAGGATCCGTCTCAGCGAACGGTCGCGGAATGCGGCCCTGCCCTACAGACAGGGATGTTGGATCTCCATTATACAGAGAGCGGGTGTAACCTGGAAGTAAAGTCGCGCTACTTGTCCACGCGGCAACTGACAATGTCTAAGCCGTAGTATTTGCGGTGGTGTACCGATGACGCGTAGTGGCGCAGGATGCGGACAGACAACTGCTGTTCGTCTTCCAGCGCCTGGTCCTGGCCCAGGTAGGCCATGCGATTCTCGATATTTCCCTGGATGGCGTCGTCCGAAGCGACCACGATCTCAAGCTCGGCCGAGCCGCTATCGGGACGAATTGTGGCGACCAACCTGCGCTTCTGCTCGGCGGGACCGTCTTTCTCCTCTTTGAGCAGGCTCAAGATGACCTCTTCTCCTACCAGGCGCAGCCGGTTTTCCCCTTCCTCCGTCCAGGAATGTCCGTCGGCGAACTGGCAGAGAAAATCGTCAACGGCAGGCAGGGAAGACTCGGACAAGTCAATCCGCAGCTTCTTGGCGCGGAACCCCGACAATTCGGTGAATGCGGTCATGCCTACGGCCGCCATACCACCGATGACAATGGCATTGCCCACCAGATGAGTGGTTATCCCTTCGAAGAATCCGCTGATAGCCCCCGCGGACAGGCCCAATACCATGGAAACACCGGTGATGGCAGCCTTCTTCTGGTCAAACTGGCCGGTGAAGACCGTCTTCGCACCCTCGACAAAAAGCATCCCGAAGATGATGACGTACACCGCGCTAACCACCGGGCTGGGAATGGCGACCAGTATGGCGAGCAACTTTGAAAAAGAGGCGACTAGTATCGTCAACAGTCCCAGGTATATCCCGACACTCCTGGCGGCGACGCCGGTGAAGCTAATGTAGACCGCGGTGGACGCCCACGGAGCGGCAACAGGCAAGGTTCCCAGGAGTCCGGAGAGAAAGGTGCCTATTCCGTACACGTTCAGGCCGCCCTGGACTGTGCGGAAGTCAATGGCCGCTTGGTTCCGGTAGGAGGCGCGGTGAATTACCGACAGGTCTCCCACCGCCTTCATGAAGGCGGTGAGATTCACAAACACGAAGACGGGAAGCAGGGTCCAGAAATCCGCGCTAAAGGTCAGATCCAGCCCCGGCCACCCGAAATCCGGTAAGCGCAGCCATGGAGTGTGGGCAATGATTTCGGCGTCGTAGTAGCCCAGGGGAACAGCCACAGTCAGGCCGACGATCACCGTGGCCGGCAAGACCCAGATACGCCAGACCGGTGTATCCTGCAGGGAAATCAGGACCCCAGCGCCCAGGGCAACCATACCCGGCGCCAGGAAGAGCACCGTTGACTCGCCTTCCGGTGGGATGACCGCTCTGCTGATGATGAAAGGCACAGCTGAAACCGCCACCAGCATCACCACCACGCCACTCACCGTCGGTGTGAATACCCGGCGGAGTGAGGCAAGGCGCAAAGTCAACACAGACTGTACCAGCGTGGAGGCCACCAGCAAGCTGGCCAGCAAACTGGGTCCGCCGACATGGAGCGCCAATGCGCAAACTGCCAGGAACGGAACGTTGAAGTTTGCGACGATGAGGCGGCCCGAGCCCAAATACCGGAGCTGAAGGGTCTGCAGGACCATGCTGGCTCCGGTGACTGCCAGGATAGTGAATGTCACCCATGACAGATAGGCTTCCGACTCGCCGGATGCCCGCACCACCAGTGCCGCCAGCATGACCAGGCTGATGGTGTTGGGTATGAATATCTGTAAGGCCGAGGTGATCGCCACCAGGGGCGGACACTTTTCATCCGGTTCGTAAGCGATTTCGGGTCGCCCCTCGGCTCTTCTGAACATTTCGATGACATCCGATCTCAGCACTGCCGGGAAATGGCTGCCGCCGAACATGTGGCCCTTCCCGGCTCCTATGTCTTCGGACTGGATGGTATCCCACTGCCAGCCCTGGTGCCACTCGGGGTACGCCTCCCTGGTTGGCCGGCCCTCTCTTGCTGCATCTTGAGAATGAGACGGAGTCTCTCAGCAACTCCTATACTTTTGTACGCCGCCCACAGTAAAATCAGGCGGCACAAGCCAGAGGGAGGGAAGATCATGTGGCGAACCGAGCAGAAGGACAGTACGCTGGCGAACTGGACGGAATTGAGGCGCCGGCGAGCGCCAGTCGGCGTGCGCGCATTGTTCTTGCTTCTGATCGTGGCTTCTTTTGCAGCCTTCGTAGTTGCCTGTGGTGACGACCCTTCCCCAACGCCGGTGCCCATTGCAACTACGCCCTCGGAGCCTACGGCCACCACAGTCCCAGAGCCCACGGCAACCGCAGCCCCGGCGCCGACGTCGGAAGCAGCTACATTGGATGACGACGCCATAACACGGGCCTTCGTCGCAGCGGCCATTGAATACTACGAAGAGAACGGACTGGACGCGACGGTCGAATACTACAAGTCCGAAGCCGGCATCGAAGACGGCCGGCCGCTGACCATCCTGGACGCCGAAGAAAGCGTAGTGCTGGTGTTCCGCGCCCTGCCCACCCTCGAGGGCCAGTACGTCGGCCCCGGATCGAGGTTCTCCGGCTTGGGGAGAATGATAACCAACTCCACTGAAGACGGCGCCTGGTCTACCGATCGGGGCATCAACCCGGTCACCAAACAGGAAGAGCCGCGACGGGTCTTTGTGATCCTTCATGATGGCTTGGTGTTCGCCACCAGCCATTCCGCCCTGGCGGAAGACGTGGCGAGTTCCACCAAGGAGTACGTGAACAAGGCCATCGCCAAGTACAACGATGACGGCCTGGACGCCGTAATCGCCCACTACAACAGCCAGGACAGCCTGGACGGCCAGTTCTATCTGTTCCTGATCGGCGCGGACGACAATTACGTAGCTCATCCGATATTCCCTCATCTGATCGGCACCGACATCAAGGACGTAGTGGGTTCCGACGGGCAGGAGCTGGGTAAGGAGATAGCTCAAGCCACCGAGGAAGGCGTGTGGGTGGAGTACCTATGGCCCCATCCCGTTTCCCGGAAGGAACAGCAAAAGGTCACCTGGGCCATCCGTCACGATGGGCTGATCTTCGCCTCCGGTTACTACGCCGGCGATCCTGAGTCCGGCCCGCCGGCGTGACGGGACGCCGACCCGAGGGAGTACACGGTCCAGTACGTGAACCAAGCCATAGAGCGTTACGAGCGTGAAGGCTTGGAGTCGATGCTGAACTACTACAACAGCGTCGCCAGCTTCGAGGGCCAGTGGTATCTCTTCGCTACCGACGCCAGCGACATCTATCACGTCCATCCCCTGATTTCCCGGCTGATAGGGACCGACATCAAGGACGTGGTCGGTTCGGACGGCTACGAGTTGGGCAGGGAGCTGGCCAAGGCCACCGACGGGGGCGAAGGAGTCTGGGTGGAGTACCTGTGGCCTCATCCGGTGACGCTGAAGGAAGTTCCGAAGGTTGGGTACGCGGTGCGCCACAACGGAATGCTCTTCGCTTCCGGCTACTACCCACAGGTTGAAGACCCGGCGGCGTATACCAAGTCCTATGTGCAGAAGGCCATCGAGTACTACGAGGCTAACGGTTTGGACGCCACCATCGCACATTACAACAGCCAGGAGAGCGTTGATGGCCAGTGGAGCCTGACCATGGCGGATGAGAACGACCTCGTGCGCGTCGCCGTCCTCGCTCCACATCTCGTTGGCACCGACTTGAAGGATGTCGGCGCGGGCCGCATCCGGAATATTGGGGAAGAGATGGCGGCGGCCACGGAGCAGGGCATCTGGGTCAACTTCGTCTTCCCCAACACCAGGTCTTCGGAGACCTTGTACGCTCATACGTGGGCCATCCGCCACGATGGGCTGCTCTTCACGTCGCGATACTACGACGACCGGCCGGACGTCCCGGATACGCCGTAGGGGCGTGGACCGGGGAATCCGTTCCGCGAGCGAATACAGATACGCCGTCGCACTGAGCCGCTGTGTCTGTGCCGACGACGGCGCAAACGAAAGGCATGAAAATGCGCGCGCTGATAACGTCAATCTCGGCCATCACTCTCGTCCTGGCGGTTGTTGCCTGCCAGGGAGATGCGGGGCCTGCCGGAGAACAGGGGCCTCCCGGCCCGGTGGGGCCTCCCGGGCCCCCTGGGGACATCTCCTCCCTTGACCAGGCCGCCGTCGCCGCCTTCATCGGGCAGATTCAGGAGATGTCGGGCGCCGATCTGGCCGCTACTGCGCCCGCTCCCCCCAAGTGGGAGCCGGATGAGTACACCCAATACTTCGTCAAACAGGCCATTAACAAGTATGAGTCCGAAGGTCTGGATGCGACAGTTGCCTACTACAACACCAGGCAGAGCGTCGATGGACAGTGGTACGTGTTCATCTTCGACCAGGACGACATGATGCTGGCCCACGCGGCCAATCTCGACCTGGTTGGCCGGCCCGCCTCTTATGCCGTCGGCCCCAATGACTTTCCTGCCGGAGAGGCAGTGGTCGCGGTTGCCGACGAGGATGGCGCCTGGTTCAGCTACACCTACACGAACCCGGCCTCGGGTACGGTCGAAGCCAAGCACTCCTGGATGGTGGAACATGACGGCCTGACCTTTGGCTCGGGCTGGTATGAGCGGGGTCCCAGCAAGGCCTACGCGCCGGCTTATACTAGGGCTTTCGTAGGGCAGGCCATCGCCCTGTACAATGCCATCGGCCGTGATGCCACCGTTGCCTACTACAACACTAAGGAGAGCGTGGACGGCCAGTGGTACATCTTCATCATCGACGAGGATGGCTACACCATATCGCACCATAACGAGATGTTCAGGGGGCGCGACCCCGCCCTGCGCGTCGACGCGGCCGGGTACTTCTACGGCGACGACCTGCTGGGCGCCACCGAGTCGGGGCGCTGGGTCGACTACGTGCTGCTGAATCCCGAAACGGGCGACGACCGGCAGAAGCACACCTGGGCCGTGCGCCACGACGGGCTGATCTTCGCGTCGGGCTGGTACGAATAGCCGTCGACCGTCCTGCCGGCGCGTCCATGCAATAGTGCAGGCGAGCGCACCATGCAGTTGCAGCCGTTACTGTGACACTGAGCTGGACGCGACGCTGGAGAAGGTGTCTCTGACGACGGAGATGAAGTTACGCGCGGGGGTGGAGAGCGTCCTGCCTCTCAGCGTGACCACTCCCGACTGCTCCATGGGCAGAAGGCCCGTCAGGCTGACGATGCCCAACTCGTCCTGGTCCTCCGGCTCGATGGCCAGCCGAGGCCCGACCGAGACCCCCATGCCGAGCGCTACGTACCGCTTCACCATGTCCATGCTGTCCAGCTCGACGACCACCTCGTACCTCAGGCCCTTTCGCTGGAACTCCTCTTCAAGCATTCTGCTCGTGTGAGACTCTCGCCGCCTTAGTATGAGGGGCCACTTTGCTATCTCGTCGAGAGAGGTGAGAGGCCTGTCCAGCAGCGGATGTCCCCGTGGGGTGATGAGCACCCTCTCGTCTGCGAATATGCCCACGAAGTCGAACTGCTCCGACCGCTCCGGGGTCGGGACTAGGGCGAGGTCGACCTCCCCCTGCTCGACCATCTGGAGCACCTCGTGGATGAGTCCTGACCGGATGCTCAGGCGCGTGTGCGGGTAGCTCCGCAGGAAGGAGCGGACCGCGCCCAGCAGAGCGTGTGAGATGATGTCGTGTGTCGAGGCCACCGCGACCGGATTGAGGCCCTCGGCAGCCGACGTGCTCTCCCCCAGGCGATCGATGCCGTCGACCAGAGGCGTCGCCATCTCCGCCAGGGCGAACCCGCTCGGCGTGAGCTGGATAGGCCGGCGGACCCGGTCGAAGAGCTGAAGCCCCATCTCCTCTTCCAGCTTCTTGATGTGGCTCGTCACCGTCGGCTGCCCTAGCTCCAGCTCGACCGCGGCCTTGGAAATGCTGCGGAGCCGGGCGGCGACGCAGAAGCTCCGTAGCTGGCGCAGCTCCACCCGAATACGGCCTCCTATCTGGTAGTATCGATAAAACGGATACATATTATCATACAATATGCCTTTACAAAATCTGGAAAACATGCAAAATAGTTCATATAAAGCATGCAAGAAACAGGATTTGCGCTACGGTGCCGATGTGTCGGCGCAGCCCGGCGCGCCAGCTACGGGGGTGTATGAGAGATGGGTGTTGCGATACAGGAGCCGGCCGAAGAGGCTCTGGACAGGCCCCTGGTTCCGGTGCCGACCGCGTTTGGCGGTCAGGTGCTGAACTTCGCCGATGAGACCTTGGACGCCGTCGGCTCTCTGGGATCGAACTGGGCAGGCGTGGATGGGCCGCAGGCGTCCGACAGGATCCCGCGGCGACAGCCGGACAGGGACGAGACTATCGACGACTCGGTCAAGATCTACCTCGGCGAGATCGGCGCGGTCGATCTGTTGACCAGGGAGCAGGAGTGGACTCTGGCGCGCCGCTTGGAGGCGGGCGCGCATCTGGACAGGATCGAGGAGGAGCTGGAGACTAGCCGTGGCATCCCTCCGATGGCCTGGCAGGTGGTCCACAGGCTGCTCACCCTCGTGTGCGACGCGCGGCCCCTGGCCGATGCGATCGGCAGGTACACCGGGTCTCAGACTGAGGCGACGCTGCACAGCGTCATGCTCGATCCCTCGTTCAGGGAAGCCGTGGACAAGGACGACTCGGAGGAGCTCATCAACTTCCTCTCCGAGGCGCTGGACACAGAGCCGGAGAGCATCAAGGACCGGATCGTCGCCATATCCCTGAACAGCAGGATGCTGCCGACTGAACTTGCGGATCTGTTGCCGGGCGACACTACCCTGCAGGAGATTTCGGAGCTGGTCGAGGACGAGGCATTTTCTCGCCTGATGGCGGACGAGGCGTCCATGTACGCCGGTCACGTCCGGCGGATCCGGATGGAGAGCGAGACGGCGCACGAACATCTGACCACCGCCAACCTGCGTCTGGTTGTCAGCATAGCGAAGCGGTACCTGAATCACGGGCTGCCGATGCTCGACCTTATCCAGGAGGGCAATCTGGGACTCCTCAGGGCGGTCGAGAAGTTCGACTACCGCAAGGGCTACAAGTTCAGCACCTACGCTACATGGTGGATCAGGCAGGGGATCACCAGAGGAATCGCGGACAAGAGCCGCACGATCCGTATTCCCGTCCACATGGTTGAGCGTATCGGCAAGCTCAGGCGCGCCAGCCGGCAGTTCGTGCAGGAGAAGGGCCGTAACCCTACCGGCGAAGAGATGGGCACCCGGGTTGAGATCAGTCCGGTGCAGGTACAGGAGGCCTATCAGGCCGCCCAAACGCCTATCTCGCTCGAGGCTCCCGTCGGCGAAGAGGGCGGCACGGTCGGCGACTTCATCGAGGACATGAGCAACCCGGCTCCTATCGAGGCCGCGTCCGGAGGGCTGCTGAAGGACGAGATCGAGACCGTCCTGAGCACGCTCGACCAGCGTGAGGCCCAGGTGCTTCGCCTGCGCTTCGGACTGGGTGACGGCCGGAGCCGCACGCTCGAAGAGGTGGGCCTGGACTTCGGGGTGACCAGAGAGCGGATCCGTCAGATCGAAGCCAAGGCGCTTAGGAAGCTCCGCTCTCCCGGTCGCAGCGACTCCCTCTACGACTTCTGGGAGTAGTCCTTCAGCCGGTGCCCAAATCCCCCACCCGCAATCTGGACGCCTCTTTGCCAAGCAGTTCAGAGAAGCGGAGCCCCAGCCCGTTCGCGGTAAGCTAGCCGAACCGTAACGGGCGGGTGACATGGGAGCCCCCCTCCCCCGGCAGGCGATCGGACTGTGCGCCAAAGTCGGCGTTGACATGCCCGAACATCGGTGCTATAATCCTGCTATACACCGCACATCCCCGACCGGAGGCCCGCTTTTGATCAACCTCTGCCCATACGCCCCGCCTGCTGCAAGCCGCCGTTTGCAGCAGGCAAACCAGTCGGATTGAGCGGCAATTCTTACGACAATCCCGAACCCGGCCAGATACGAGGAACAGCAAAATGCATGAGAATACGACACCTGGCGGAAAATAGCCTGACCCTTCCACCTCTGGGCTGATTCCAGGGTTACACTTTTGACACACTCTGATACACATAATATATAGAGCCCACCTGGACACGTCCCACCGCCTCCCGTCTCCTCCACCCCCCTCTATCCTGAACACCTACCCTTTGCGCAGGTCGTAGACGCCCCGAGCAGGCCGACCGTATAATGCCGGGGTTGCCCGCTGGCGCCGGACGTGAGGCCGTGCGTCTGAAGGCAGCCCCCGAATCTATGCTGGGATGTTAGTGCTAACTCTAAACTGACCCAGTAGCGCTAATTTGGAATTGACCCACCCCGATAGCGGACGCATCTTCGTCGGGAAACCGATTAGGAGGTGCAGCAAGTCAAATGATAGGAGGTGGGTTAGTGAGAGAGTTATACGAGTTGAAGGGCGATGGAAGCTCGATCCGAGGGATATCGAGGGAGTTGGGGATTTCCCGGAACACCGTGCGCAAGTACGTGCGCTCCGACGAGGTGCCCAAGGCCAAGCGGCGAGAGAAGCAGGGGTCGAAGCTGGACCCATACAAGGGTCACATAGATGGTCGGCTGTCGGCGGGAGTGGACAACTGCGTGGTGCTGCTGCGGGAGATCCGGGAGTTGGGCTACGACGGCAGCTATCCGACGCTGACCAACTACGTGCGGCCTCGGCGTCGGCCGCGTCAGCCCCGTGCGACGGTGCGGTTCGAGACGGCGCCAGGCGAGCAGGCACAGGTGGACTGGGGCAGCTTCGCCTATGTCGGAGAGGACGGGCGCAAGCACCGGGTCTGGGCCTTCGTGATGGTGCTGAGCTGGTCTCGGACCATCTACGTGGAGTTCGTCCGGCGCGCCGACGTGGCGACCTTCATCAGGTGCCATCTGAACGCCTTCGAGTACTTCGGTGGTGTTCCCCGCCGCTGCCTGTACGACAACGCCAAGGTGGTGGTCCTGGGGCGTGACAGGGAGGGCAGGCCGGAGTGGAACAGCCGGATGCTGGACTTCTCACTGCGAATGGGCTTCGACCTCCGTCTGTGCCGACCCTACCGAGCGCAGACGAAGGGCAAGGTGGAGAGCGGCGTGAAGTACGTCCGGGGCAACCTGTGGCCCGGTGTCCGCTTCACCGACGACGCAGACATGAACCGCCAGGCCCTGGAGTGGTGCGATGCGGTGGCCAATCGGCGAGTCCATGGGACGACGCACCGGGTCCCCCGAGAGATGCTGGCTGAGGAGCTCGCCCACCTGGGCAGCCTGCCGCCGCGTTCGGGCCTTGCGCCCTACATGCGGGAGGAGCGGAAGGTGGCCAGGGACGGCTACGTCCACTGGGAGAGGTCTCGCTACGGCGTGCCCTGGAGCTGGGCGGGTTCGACGGTCCAGGTGGGTGTGCGGGCCGGTACGGTGGAGGTCTGGTCGGGCGACGTGCGGCTGGCGGTGCATCCCCAAGCCCAGCGGACCGGTCAGCGCCTCACACTGCCGGGCCAGTGGGACGGACTGCCCGGCGGCGATGATCGTCCTCGTAAGGAAGCCGTGGCGGTGCAGATCCCTGTGGGCCAAGTGGAGCGCCGCTCCCTGGAGGTGTACGAGTTGGCAGCGGTGGGAGGTGGGCGATGATCGCGCTGGAACAGGCTCGCCAGCACCTGGAGACGCTGGGCCTCAAGCAGGCCGTCGAAGCCCTGGACAACTCCCTGGACGCTGCGGCCACCAAGAAACTGACCTACCCCGAGATGCTGGCAGAGCTACTCGGCGTGGAAGTGGCCGCCCGGAAGGAGCGGTACATGTCCACCAGGACGAAGCTGGCTCACCTCCCCTTCCACCGGACCTTGGAGCAGTTCGACTTCTCGTTCCAGCCCTCCATCGACGAGCGACAGGTGCGGGAACTGGCCGGCCTGTCCTTCGTCGCTGAAGCCACCAACCTGCTGCTCCTGGGACCGCCAGGTGTGGGCAAGACCCATCTGGCGGTGGCCCTAGCGCTCAAGGCCATCGAGAAGAGCCAGGGGGCCTACTTCGTCCGAGCCTACGACCTGATGGAGGACCTGAGGAAGGCCAGGGTGGAGAACAACCTCCAACGGCGCATGCGGGTCTACCTGTCGCCCAAGCTACTCATCGTGGACGAGTTCGGCATCTGGCCTTACGACCGGGACGCCTCCACCGCCTTCTTCACCCTGGTGTCGGCTCGCTATGAGCGGGGCAGCATCATCCTCACCTCCAACAAGGGCTTCGCCGAGTGGGGTGAGCTTCTGGGCGATACCGTCATCGCCTCGGCCATCCTGGACCGGCTGCTGCACCACAGCCACGTCCTCAACATCCGAGGCGAGAGCTACCGGCTTAAAGGCAAGAGGCAGGCCGGACTCTTCGCCTCCCATCAACTGCTATCGACATCGCCTGAAGCCGCTAGCTCCGGCGACGTCTAAATCCAACAGGCACTCTTGCTTGCCAGAAAGGAGGCGACTTAACGACAAGGTGGGTCAGTTCTAACTTAGCGGAAAAGGGTCAAATCTAACTTAGCATTGACAGGGAGGAAGAAAATTGGCCCGTTTCAAAGTGGTGACCCAGAAGCCGGAGGGAGTTACGTTCGACTTGGCGGGAGGGTCCTATGAGCTCGAGCTCGAGTCGCTGGGGCCGGTCGGGGCGCGGATTGAAGAGGTGGCCGCGGAGACCGAGGAGGAGTTCATCGAGGCTGCGCGGGACGCCGACGCGGTAATCGCGCGGGGGCGCCGGCTAACGGCGAAGATCATCGAAGGACTCGATAGGTGCAAGATCATCGCCCTCGGCAGCGTCGGCGCCGACTCGGTCGACGTGCAAGCCGCAACCGGCCGGGGCATACCGGTGACGAATGTGCCGGACACCTTCATTGAGGAGGTGGCGGACCACACCATGATGCTGATTCTCAGTACGTTCCGCCGCCTCACCACTATGGACAGGTACGTGCGGGAAGGCCGGTGGGCCGAGGGGAGGCCGCTTCTCGCGTCATACCCGAGGCTGCTGGGACAGACGTTGGGTTTCATCGCCTTCGGCCACGTGGCCAGAGCCACCGCCGTCCGCGCCAGACCCTTCGGTGTCCGCATGATCGCCTACGACCCGTACATCGAGGAGCTGTCGATGAGCGAGTACGGAGTCGAGCCGGTCGGCCTGAATGAGCTTTTGGAGCTGTCCGACATCGTCTCCATGCATGCCCCGTCGACCCCGGAGGCGCATCACATGCTTGGCGAGGAGCAGTTCCGCCTGATGAAGCCTACGGCCCTCTTCATCAACAACGGACGCGGCCCCACGGTCGATGAGAAGGCGCTGATCAAGGCGCTCGACGAGGGCTGGATTGCCGGTGCCGGGCTGGACGTGCTGGAGCAGGAGCCGCCCGACCCAGAGAACCCCCTGCTGCATATGGACAACGTGATACTGACGCCCCACGTGGCCTCAGCTTCGGCCAGGATGGGACCGGAGACGAGGCGAAGGGTGGGACAGGAGATCGCGCTGGTGCTCTCCGGGCGGTGGCCGCGGACCTGCGTGAATCCAACAGTGCTGGAGAAGACCGATCTGCGGCGTTGGCAACCGTACTCGATGGGGAGGGGCCCCGGAGTCTGATTTGGTGAAGGACCCGGTCGGCCCCGGAGTCAGCCCCCCACGGATGAAGCCGGGCCTCTCCGCTAAACTGAAGTAGAACCGCAGAAGAGCCCAACCGCTACGGGAGACGAAGCCAGCCTCCCAACTAGACTGGAAAAGAACGTTCGGTGGTCTCCGCTTCGATGCGATAGTACTCCGGGAGGTCGATGAGGGCCTCGATCCTGGCTCTGCGCTCGGCAACCTCTGCCGCGCCGATCCCGGTGAGGCCCGTGTCTCGCAGGCTCACGTAGGCCTGCTCCAGGCCCATGACCGCCGTGACTACCGGCGTGGCGGCGTAGATGATGATCTGATATCCCAGGGACTCGTACTCCTGTACGGAGATGTCGTCGGCGCCGGCTATCACAAGCAGGGGAACATCGGGCACCCCTCTGCGGAAGGCGGCGAGGTCATCCCTCTCTCGGACGCCGCGGGGCATCACGACGTCTACCCCGAGCTCCTTCAGAGCGTTGCCCCGGCGGACTGCCTCGTCCATCGAGCCCCCGACGGCCGAGAAGCCGTCTGTCCGGCCGATTATCACGAAGTCGTCGTCCCTGCGGGCGTCCAGGGCGTGGCGCATCTTGTCGAGGAACTCGTCCACGGGGACTATGTGTTCCAGTCCCTTATGGTAGGATGCTCGTTTTGGATAGACCTGGTCCTCGATATGGATGGCGGCAAGGCCGGCCTCCTCGTAGGCCGCGACGGTCCGTCTCGCATGCAGCGGATCCCCGAAGCCGGCGTTGCCGTCCACTATGACCGGGAGATCGACCGCCGCCGCCACTCGGGAGGCTACGCCAAGCTGCTCTGTCATGGTCATGAGCGGCTCGGTGACCGCCAGATGGGCGCCTGACATGTACCCCCCGGTGTAGACCGCCGGGAATCCCAGGGACTGGACGACCCTAGCGCCGATAGCGTCGTACGCCCCCGGCGCCACAATCGTCTCCCCGCTGTCGATGAGGTCTTTCAGCTTGCGTCGAGGCGACTCTGGCATAAACTGGCCTCCTTCATAAACCGTCACTCCGGAGTAGGCCGGAGTCTTGGGGTCCGGGGTTCCCGGCCTTCGCGGGCACGACGCGGTGGAGATGGCGCCTTACAAACTGGCTATGCTCCCGGTCGATCACCCATGGAAAGACCCTCTACAAACGCCAGGCCGGGTATCTTACTCAACTCGGCCGGCGGCATCTTGAGCTTGGAGGAGCGGCTGCCGGAGCCGAGGATCAAGTACTCCAGGGATAGCAGTTTGTGGTCGGCGTAGATCGGAAGCTCCGGGACCAGGCCTACGGGCGTGACCCCGCCGATCATCATCCCCGTCAGGGCCATCGTCTCATCGGGGCTAGCAAAGGAAGCTCGGGACACCTCCATGAGCCGTTTGACCGTCTTGTTCACATCCAGGCGGTCCGATCCCCTGACGATACACACCGAGTACTTCTTCGGGCCTCGCTTGGAGGCCACGACGATCGCGTTGCCGCAGTGGTCCAGCGGATAACCGTACTCCTCGCAGAAACGGGCGGTGTCCGCGAACTCCGGGGCGATCCGCACAAGCTCGTAGTCGATACCCAGCCCGTCGAGTGTCGCGACGACCGTTTTTTCTATCCTGTCCGTTTCCATCACACACTCGTACTCCGTAGCTCTACGTATGGTCCGATAGGAGGCCGGGGATGCCGCGGCCGAGTTGGGTCGTCGTGTCCAGAGTGGCCATTGTTTCGTGCGTCAGGCGTGCGATACTCGTGATGAGTGACTGCGCGGTCTCAGGACCTCTCATGACGAACTTGGTCATGACGGCGATCGCGTAGGGGAGCCTGGGCAGGAAGACTATCCCGGCGTCGCACCGCACATTCTCGATCCCGCCTGTCTTGTTAGCGAGTGGCACATCTGCCGGAATCCCGGCTCTCAGGGGACCCTGCTTCGGCTTGCCTAGAACCTCGATGGACTGCTTTGCGACGGCCGGGGAAGGCTGACCGCCGTGCAGGCGCTCCAGGATGCCTACCATCTCCGCCGGCGTCGAGACGTTCTCTCTGCCTTGGGCGACTGCCTCGTCGTCCTGCATCTTGCGCCGCAGGTGGGTGGACTTGAGCCCGAGCCCGTGAACGAGGCTGTTGGTCTCCTCCATGCCGGCGAAGTCGATGCAGATGTTGGTCGCGGTGTTGTCGGAGACAATGATCATCAGTGTCGCCAGGTCCGCGACCGTCAACTCGACGTCGTCCTCCATCTGGGTCAGGACGCCGCTTCCTGCGGCGTGAGCCTCCGGCGTCACGCGGACCCTCTCCTCTAGGTCGACCTCACCGCGTTCCGCGCGCAGCAGCAGCTGGGCCAGAATATGTATCTTGATCGAAGAGGCCGTTGGAAACTCCTCGTTGGCCCGTATCTGCAGACGATGCGTGCTGTTGAGGCTCGTTACGGCCACACCGGCCACGCCCGGAAAGTCGAAGACCAACGCCGTGACCGCTCTTTCGAGACGTCTCCACAGATGACTGCTGCTCATCGACTTCTACGTCCTCCCTCGCGGCGCCGCGAGCCCCGGCCCGGCCTCCGGCGCCTCACGATACGGGCGGTCTGTGCTGTATCCAGGGCCTGGCCCGTTCGAAAGCGGCCGACGCGGCAAGCACCGTCTCCTCGTCGCCCCTTCGACCGACAATGTGGAGACCGACGGGCAGCCCATCTGAGGTGAAGCCGGCCGGTACGCTGGCCGCTGCGTGTCCTATAACGTTGATGGGGAGTGTGAAGGCCCCGTTCCAATACTGTTCGGGGTACGCGGAGTCGCCGCGTATCTCACCCGGAAACTTCCCGTTGCGGGGGGCGGGGAAGCAAGCGGTCGGCGAGAGCAGCAGGTCGTACGTGTCGAACAGCGCGTTCATCCGGCCTATCAGCGCGTCCCTCTGACCGAGCGCCCTGGCATAGTCGGCGGCGGTGACTCTGGCGCCCATCTCTATGAAGAAAATGGCGAACTCGGTGAGCTGGTCCCTGTGGGTCTCCAGATACTGGCCTGTGGTGGCGTAGCAGTCGCCCGCTTGGAGCGGGCCGAAGACGTCGTAAGGTGGTTCCAACGACAGCTCCGGCTCCTCGATGTGGCACCCCATCTCCTCGAACGCGAGCGCCGCCTTCCTCGTCAGCTCCAGCACCTCCGGATGGACGTCGGCGAAGCCAAAGTCCGGACTCCAGGCGATGCGCAGGCCCTCTATGCTCCCGTCCAGCGCGGCCAGGAAGTCAGGAGGCTCCTCGCGTATCGTGGTCGGATCTCTCGGATCGGGTCCGGCCATCACCTGTAGGAGCAGGGCGGAGTCACGGACGGTGCGGCTGAGCGGGCCCTGCTGGGAGAACAGGTTCGGCATAGGGTCGCCTTCGAGGCCGGAGTAGGCCGACACCCGCCCCTGGGTCGGCTTGATGCCGTATATCCCGGAGAAGTGGGCGGGGATGCGTATCGAGCCTCCCCCGTCCCCTCCCGTGGCCAGAGGGCAGAGGCACGCGGCCATTGCTGCGGCGGCCCCGCCGCTCGAGCCGCCCGGCGTCCGGTCCGTATCCCACGGGTTGGCGCCGGGCGGACCGAACATGTTCTCGCATATGCCTACCAGTCCTAGCTCAGGGGTGTTGGTCTTTCCCAGCATTATGGCGCCGGCCCCTTTGACGCGCTCCACCACGGCTGCATCCCTCTCCGGTATCCGGTACTTGTGGATGAGAGAGCCGTGAGTGGTCCGGACCCCTGCGGTCATCTGCGTGTCCTTAACTGAAATCGGCAGGCCGTGCAGGGGACCCAGCTCCTCTCCACGCACGACGGCCTCTTCCGCGGCCTTCGCAGCGGCCATCGCCTCGTCTCTGGTCAGGAGCAGATAGGAGTTCAACCGGGAGTCGAGCCGGTCGATGCGGTCGAAATAGAGCTCGGTTAGCTCGACCGGGGATACCTGCTTCGCGGCGATCATCTCTATCAGCTCCGCGGCAGGGGTGAACGCCAACTCGTCGTCTACCATGGAAGTCTCCTCGTTAGGATAGAGTGCGGTCTTTGACGCCGGCGGGTAGTTTCACCTCTCGGCAAGAAGGTCGTAGGCCAGCGCGAGCATGATCTTCGTGCCGCTTACAAGGCTGTTGACCCCGACAGACTCATCGGTGCCGTGCACATTGCTGAGCATCGGGTCGTCATCCGGGTGCGAGCCGGAGAAGCCGTATGTCAGGGTTCCCAGGGGCCTCGTGAAACGCGAGTCGGTAAACCCCGTGCTGATACCAGGGACCCACTCGATATCCCTCCCAAGCACAAGCGCGGTGGCCGATCGTATGCGCTGGGCGAAGTCGGTCTCGAAAGGGGAGGCGTTTGGGACCGCCATGTAGTCGATCTCCAAGTCGACGCCCGGGATGCCTGCGAGGGCCTCGGTCAGCTCCTGGCGAACGTAGGCATCGTCCTGGTGCGGCAAGGTACGTATGTCGCAGGTGACCGATATCGCCTCAGGCACACTGTTCGACTTGATTCCTCCGGCCACCATCGTGGGCGTGACCGTCATTCTCGATAGGGCCCGCAGCACCGACGCGAGCCTGGGATCTGTCTCCTCAGTCTCGGCGATGATCTCCTCTATGTTTTCCGGAGAGGGCTTGTGCTCGATGGCAAAGGTGGACAGGTGGCCGAACAGGCTCGTAGAGGTGTCGAGCTGAGGCTCGTACGCCTCGATTCGCTCCAGCACCCGGGCCAGTCTGTACATCGCGTTGGTCCCCTGCCATGGCACCGACGCATGGGAGCTCGTTCCTTTTACAGTGATCTCGACCTGGAGGCGTCCCTTTTCGCCTGTGCCGAGCACGTAGGTTAGCGATCCGGCGGCTACCGGCTCTCCTCCACCCTCGTTTACGGCGAATGGCGCGTTCAACTTCTCCGGATGGTTCTCCGCCAGCCAGCCGAACCCGTACCTTCCGCCATGCTCCTCGTCGGCGCCGGAGGCGAGGATCAGGCCGTCTTCGAGCCTGACGCCGTTTCGCTTCAGGAGCCGCATGGCCATCATCTGCGCTGCGAGAAGGCCCTTGCAGTCGGACGCTCCTCGACCGTATACGCGACCGTCGGCTACGGTGGCGCCGAAGGGGGGGAAGCTCCACTTGGCCTCGTCCTCGACTGGGACGACGTCGGTATGGGACATGAACATGAGCCCCGCCTTGCCGGTGCGGCCCTCCATGCGCGCGATCAGGTTGCCGCGCGCCGGGTCTCTCGCGAGGATCTCCGACTCTATCCCGTCTTCTGCAAGCCACTGGCCTATGAAGTCGCACACCTCGGTCTCGTTGCCGGTGGGCATCGCGCCCGTGTTGACCGACTCGATCCTGACGAGTCCCCGGTGGAGATCGACGATCTCCTTCTCCGAGGCGTCGGCCTGGGCAAGCATCTCGACGGGGATAGGCACGGGCATCTCCGGGCGGAATGGCGGTTGGGTGGGCCCGATTCTAAGGCATCGGTCTGGGCCCCGCAACAAAGAACGTCCCCTGGTAACCGGTAGGGCTCGACGTGTGTCCGTTCGCCCCCGCATCAAGTGCGGGGCAGGCGAACGGGCCGGCCCGCCTACGCGATTCTGCGGAAGCTCGGATAGGCGACGGAGAAGACCAGGGTAAAGACGGCGAGCAGGATGCCGCTGATCATGAGGGCGAAGGGGGTGTTGGTGAACTCGGCGAGCAGTCCGAACGGCACGGCGCTCAGCGGCATCAGACCGAAGCTCATCATCGTAATGCTCATCACCCGTCCCCGCATGTGAGGTTCGGAGTAGACCTGCGTCAGGGTCATGTTCAACGACATGAAGGCGGAGCTCACGAGGCCGATGAAGATGAGAAGCGGGACCGTGGAGGCGAAGCTCTCCATGCGTGCGAATACCGCAAGGGTGATGCCCCAGACGAGGCAGGAGATGAGAAGGACGCCGCCGCGCCGCCTGAAGGAGCCCATCGAAGCCAGGATGAGGGTGCCGGCAAGCGCGCCGACCCCCATGAGCATCATCAGTATCCCAAGATCGTCTGACTGTACATCGAGCGCCTCGCGCGCCCACGCCGGGAGAAGGGCATAGTAGGAGAAGCCGAACAGGACGGGGATGAAGTTCATGATTATCAGCCCCCTGAGCGTGCGGTCGCCTATGGCGTAGGCGAGTCCCTCACGGATGTCGCCCGTCATTCCCTTACCAGACCGTCCCGCCGGCTCCGTTCCGACACGGACCATCAACATTGAGAGAGTAGAGAAGAGGTAGATGGCCGAGACGATGAAGAAGACGCCCGCGGTGTCGACCAGCAGGATGAGGAAGCCCGCAAGCGCCGGTCCGACGACCCTCGTCAGGTTCATGCTGGAGTTGTTCAGCGAGATGGCGTTCATCAGCCTTCGCTCAGGAACGATCTCAGAGATGATCGCCTGCCGGCTGGGCATGTTGAACGCCATCAGAGATCCGTTGACCACCCCCATGGCCATCACGTGCCAGAAGTTCACCACGCCGGTGACGTCCAGGAGCGCGAGCATCAGAGTCATCAGGGCGTTGCCGCTCTGGCTCATGATCACGAGCCGTCTTCTCGGCACCCTGTCGGCCAAAGCTCCTCCGATCAGAGAGACGAAGGTGACCGGCACGGCGAACGAGACCATCGTGAGACTGAGATACAGAGGCGAGTCGTCCGTCAGCCTCACGACGAGCCAGCTTCGCGTGATCATCTGCATGTTCATGGCCATGTACGAGACGAATGAGCCCGCCCACATCCATTGGAAGTCACGGTACCGCAGCGACTCGAAGACCGGGTGCCGAACCAGACCGGAGAGCGGGCCGCGCCTCCTAGAGACGCGGCTCGGCGGCGGGGCCGAGCGCTTCGTCCTCAGCCTCACGGCCGCGTCTTCCGGTCACGCGACCCGCCCGGGTCCACGGTGGAGACGGCGCCTCTCTCGCGGGACGAGCGCATGCCCGGCTCCGACGTCGAGCGCAGAGCCGTTCCCGCGATGAGCAGGCTGAGCGGAGCGAACGCCATGATGAGCAGCGTCCGGGACAGGTCGCCCACGGCCTCCTGGAGGAGGCCGGCCACGACGGGACCGGTCCCAGTGCCCACGGCGATCATCGTCATCAACGCGGAGACGCTCAAGACGATCTCACGCGGGCGTATGCCGGGCAGGTGGAAGGGGACGGTGTAGAGCACGGGGTACATCCCCCAAGCCATTCCGTTAAGGACAGACAGGGAGATGAGCAGCGGTATGGAGCCGGTGAGCGTCATGCCGACGTAGGAGGCCGTCATGGCCGCGCTGGCAAGCTGGAGAACCCTTCTGCGGCCGCCGAAGTTCATCACGGAGTAGCTGAGGCCGAGTCCTGATATGCCGCCGACGAAGATGCCGATCGCCAGGAGCGCGCCCGACCATCGCAGAGGCAGGCCGTGGACGTCCAGCATCATGGTCGGATAGAAGTTAAGGAACGCGGACCACACCAGAGTGGCTCCAATGAAGCCCCCTCCGCCTATCCAGAGGTCCCTGTGGGAGAGCGCGGACCGGAGGAGTCCGACACCCCACGCGCCGTCCTCCTGGCCCCGGGTCTGCGAGTGCCGCTCCCGGCCGAGCACGATCCACATGACGGTCAGCGCGGCAAACAGAGCGCCGAATATCCGCAGCACCAGCCTCCAGTCCTCAGCGACGGCCTCGAGGATCAGCGGAGTGGCGACGAGGCCGGAGCCGACGACAAGTCCGAACATCATGCTGGAGATGCTGTTGGCCAGGATGGCCTCTCGCGGAGGGAACCACTGGTGGATGAGAAGGGCCCGCGCGGGCTCCCGCGCGATGATCGAGATGCCGAACGCGAGCCGGCCCAGGATGAGCACCGCGAAGACCGGGGCCCAGCCCTGCAGGAGCAGGCAAGCCGTACCGATCGCCAGGGTCGCCGTGGTCAGCGGCTTGGGCCGGAGCCGGGAGGCGAGCCACCCGAACGGTAGGGTCAGGGCGATGTTCCCCCCAGTTCAACGCCGTCCGTCTATAGACGGACGCAGCTAGCCTAGTCAAGCGCTTCGAGCTGCGCTCGAAGCCGAGGGATCGCGACCACTCCGCATCGGCTAAACCGCTCCTCCATCACGACCCTCCTCACCGAAAAGAGCACAGGAGTCCCAAAGACTCGGCACCCGTAATCAGCGCGCGCCAGACGGATCATAGCCGCCACCAGCACGGCTTATAACAACCGTCCCATCCGCTCTTGCCAGGACCGCAAGTCCCAGCAGGCTCCACATCGCTCCCGGCCACCGATTCATGCGGCCTCAGCCGGAAGCGATCACGTTCAACCTAGAACAGCAACCCCGGCTCTTCAGGCCGCACCTTAACGTCAGCATATGCCGCCATCAACACACGCCGGTCCATACCTTCATGAAAACCGGCGCGCACGAGTCGCTTTGCCAGAGCCTTATCACGCCTGCTTATCTTCAGGGACCTAGTAGCACCAACTCTCGTCGGGTCAGGAGGTTTCCCATAGTCGAACCGCTCACCCTGGTTGTGTTCCGTGACCCACGTCAGCTTCGAGCCATTCAGCCGATGCCCCCGAGGCCGGAACCGTTCAGGAGCAGCAAAGCTCGACTGCCCATCTTGCTTGCCCGCATAGAACGGCCGACCCGACTCGTAATCCTTGAAGCAGTATTTCAAGACATAGACCACCGCAGCCTCAACGATGTCCACCACACGAGGCTGAGACGAAGGAATAACCATACGAGGACGGTCCGCAGTCGCAGGAATCACCGTCGCGCCTCCAGGCCATGCAGCCCGGAGCTCAGCCGTACCAATGGATCTATCCGCACATATCACACAGTGATAGTGGAGACGATGCCCAAGAGCACCGTACTCCTCTGTGATCAACCACGAACTCATCCGGCCGCGAAGCCTCTCTATGAACTCTTCAACCTTCTTGCGGCCATACTGAACACTCGGCGGTCCCCACGTCCCATCAGCTCGCACACGGTCCGTAAACGTCAACGTGTCAAGCCAGATACGCTCGCCATCCTCCCTGTCCTGCCACTGCAATACAGACGATGCCAGCGCACGCGCCTTATCCAGCTGAGCATGCCCACCGAGATATGACCAGCCCTCCTCGCCTGGCAATCGGCCATACACCTGGTGCCCTTGCCCATACCTGCTCACACAGAGCAGGTATCCGCGATCGGACTCCGTCCTCGGACAGTTGACGCAATCGGCAGGCTTCAACCGGTCAAAGCCGCGGCCCCTCAGCTCTGCCACCAGTCCGGGACCGTAGCTGATCGAAGGCTCGGAAGCAGGAACCCGAGGATCATTGCAGCTGATCCAAGGCTCAATAACCTGGAGGTCAGTCAGCGAGCACGACTGGCATGTCACCTTAGCAGGATGTTTCGTGACGATAGGCCCAGGGAATCCGCAACCAGCTCCCTGACCCATCTCGTCAACCAGACAGACTATCCTCTTCGAAGACCTGACGCCTTCCGGCACACCAGCCATCATCGCCACGGCAACAGCCGAAGAGCTGACCGAAGCAAGAACCACCAGAGCCAGGACGACCCCAACCCGCCTGGCCCAGGCTCCAACACTCAGAGCCAGCCAGCCTCCCAATAGAAGGCCGCCTGAAAGGCCGACAACGCCTCCGGCTACGACGCCAAGGCCAACATAGGCCTCCAGCATCTCCGCCAGGAGAAAGCCGACCGGAAGCCCGAAGACTACGCTAAATACGAGCAGGCCGGAAAGAGACCGGAGACCCATCGGCATAGCTCCGATGACCCCTTCAAAGAAGCTGAGCTTCAACCAGCCAGTCCTCATCCAAAGTCTCCTTCCAGGTACAGGGCGCACTGTTCCGTACCCGGCCCAGCGCTTGACATACCCTGTACAATGCCAAAGGTCCTGCACCGAACACGCCCATACGCAGACGCACCGCGCCTGCATATACAACCTTCTACTGAATTAGGGCTCGGCTATTCCAGGCTCAGGTGCTCTAACACCTGAGCCGCAGGACCTACCTCCAGCTCAACTGAGCAGAACTTCCTTCAAACCGTTGCCTCCAAATCCCAACAGATCACGACTACACGCTTCCAGATCCCGACACCGTCCCTTCCTGACATGCTCATAAACGACATGCCAGCGATAGTGTCCGAGTGTAGGCATCTGGACGGAGGCCGTATATTCCAGATGCATCCCACAGGCTGCATCGAGACCTCCAAAGTGCTCAAGACCAGGCGGGACGCTCCTCGAACCCGCCACAACGCACCCGAGGATCGCCCTTAATAGATTGCCCGTTCTAAAGTCACCATGCACTCGCTCAACATGAGCCAGCGCATCCACCGTACGGTGCGGGCAGCCCTTCAAGGCCTTCCCGCAGATACAGCACGCTGACATATCACCGAATTTCCGCGGGAAACTACACTTCGCACTCTTGATCTTCAACTCTTGAACAGCCACCAAGCAGCCTCCCTTTCGAGTTTTCCACCACATAATGTGTTGGAAAGACTCTTAAAACAGAACAGATGGTATAAATTAAGCGGCATACGGCCAGTGAATACCATAACCGATGCCCTACTGTCAAATAGACCCAGTACGCGTCGCCCAGACCAATCCAGCCTCGCCAGGACGTGCACGCCTGGCAGAACACATGTCCGTACCGCACTCATCCACATAGTCGAAGGCCAGCCTCAGCGCCTCCTCCACCGGCCAGGACCATAGCCGGATCCTGTAGGTGAGGAAGGCCCTCCAGCTACGGAGCTAACGGGATCCATCATAGAATTGCAGCCCGGCAACCTGCTTCGAAAGCGGTTGCTGCTCCCCAGCATGGAGGTTGACGCGCCCCGTCGGACGGATAGGGCTTCAGCTACAACCTGACCCATACCGCACGCCGAGGCGCAAAAGATGCAGCTCGTGCCGTCCGACCGGCAGACTGTTCGACCACAGGCCGAACAGCTGACCGTCTCCCAGGATGCGAAGGCGCTGCCGAAAGCTCCCCACTCACGCGCGACCGACCAGGACACGTCCACCGGCTGCAACAGGCGGCCGGGAGCCACGCTCCGAGCGGCCCGGGCGGGGCGGGCAAGCCCGGCCCCGCCCCTTCGCCTGCGGGGGCCGCTCTACCACGCGAAAGGCTCTCCGGCTCCGCCAAGTGCCTCCGCCCCAGGCCGCCTTCAACAGCCGTCCAATAGAATGACACGCCCAGGTCGATCACGCCCTCACGGAGACCAACACGACAGACGCTACCCTCCGCATCCTCTCCAGAACGGCACGAGCTGCAACGGACCGTGACTGAAACGACGACAAACTGCGGAGTGCGCGCCGGACGCCTGGACGACTGACGACCAGACACCATCTCAGACTGCACCGTCATGAACAGCGGCACGTGCGGACTCGGAGACTGTGCGGCCACACCGGCCGCGCTCAAAAGTCCCCTCATCCACCAACCTCGCAAGCGAGGCCCGTAAGAGTCAACCACCCTCTCATCCCTCCACTCTTGGAAGGCTCCTGGGGAATTATCCCCAGACCCCTTGTGCTCACCGGCGAAAACGCCGGTCCAGGGCTATGCCCTACGGCGAAGCGCCTACCCACGTGCATCGAAACGATGCACTCCGGAGCCGTTCCCTGTAACGCCATACCCGAATGCCACGTCTCCGGCCTACTACAAACTACCTGCGGGGCCTGCCCCGGCAGTCCAGAGCGGTTGTTAGTGCTAACTCTAAACTGACCCAGTAGCGCTAATTTGGAATTGACCCACCCCGATAGCGGACGCATCTTCGTCGGGAAACCGATTAGGAGGTGCAGCAAGTCAAATGATAGGAGGTGGGTTAGTGAGAGAGTTATACGAGTTGAAGGGCGATGGAAGCTCGATCCGAGGGATATCGAGGGAGTTGGGGATTTCCCGGAACACCGTGCGCAAGTACGTGCGCTCCGACGAGGTGCCCAAGGCCAAGCGGCGAGAGAAGCAGGGGTCGAAGCTGGACCCATACAAGGGTCACATAGATGGTCGGCTGTCGGCGGGAGTGGACAACTGCGTGGTGCTGCTGCGGGAGATCCGGGAGTTGGGCTACGACGGCAGCTATCCGACGCTGACCAACTACGTGCGGCCTCGGCGTCGGCCGCGTCAGCCCCGTGCGACGGTGCGGTTCGAGACGGCGCCAGGCGAGCAGGCACAGGTGGACTGGGGCAGCTTCGCCTATGTCGGAGAGGACGGGCGCAAGCACCGGGTCTGGGCCTTCGTGATGGTGCTGAGCTGGTCTCGGACCATCTACGTGGAGTTCGTCCGGCGCGCCGACGTGGCGACCTTCATCAGGTGCCATCTGAACGCCTTCGAGTACTTCGGTGGTGTTCCCCGCCGCTGCCTGTACGACAACGCCAAGGTGGTGGTCCTGGGGCGTGACAGGGAGGGCAGGCCGGAGTGGAACAGCCGGATGCTGGACTTCTCACTGCGAATGGGCTTCGACCTCCGTCTGTGCCGACCCTACCGAGCGCAGACGAAGGGCAAGGTGGAGAGCGGCGTGAAGTACGTCCGGGGCAACCTGTGGCCCGGTGTCCGCTTCACCGACGACGCAGACATGAACCGCCAGGCCCTGGAGTGGTGCGATGCGGTGGCCAATCGGCGAGTCCATGGGACGACGCACCGGGTCCCCCGAGAGATGCTGGCTGAGGAGCTCGCCCACCTGGGCAGCCTGCCGCCGCGTTCGGGCCTTGCGCCCTACATGCGGGAGGAGCGGAAGGTGGCCAGGGACGGCTACGTCCACTGGGAGAGGTCTCGCTACGGCGTGCCCTGGAGCTGGGCGGGTTCGACGGTCCAGGTGGGTGTGCGGGCCGGTACGGTGGAGGTCTGGTCGGGCGACGTGCGGCTGGCGGTGCATCCCCAAGCCCAGCGGACCGGTCAGCGCCTCACACTGCCGGGCCAGTGGGACGGACTGCCCGGCGGCGATGATCGTCCTCGTAAGGAAGCCGTGGCGGTGCAGATCCCTGTGGGCCAAGTGGAGCGCCGCTCCCTGGAGGTGTACGAGTTGGCAGCGGTGGGAGGTGGGCGATGATCGCGCTGGAACAGGCTCGCCAGCACCTGGAGACGCTGGGCCTCAAGCAGGCCGTCGAAGCCCTGGACAACTCCCTGGACGCTGCGGCCACCAAGAAACTGACCTACCCCGAGATGCTGGCAGAGCTACTCGGCGTGGAAGTGGCCGCCCGGAAGGAGCGGTACATGTCCACCAGGACGAAGCTGGCTCACCTCCCCTTCCACCGGACCTTGGAGCAGTTCGACTTCTCGTTCCAGCCCTCCATCGACGAGCGACAGGTGCGGGAACTGGCCGGCCTGTCCTTCGTCGCTGAAGCCACCAACCTGCTGCTCCTGGGACCGCCAGGTGTGGGCAAGACCCATCTGGCGGTGGCCCTAGCGCTCAAGGCCATCGAGAAGAGCCAGGGGGCCTACTTCGTCCGAGCCTACGACCTGATGGAGGACCTGAGGAAGGCCAGGGTGGAGAACAACCTCCAACGGCGCATGCGGGTCTACCTGTCGCCCAAGCTACTCATCGTGGACGAGTTCGGCATCTGGCCTTACGACCGGGACGCCTCCACCGCCTTCTTCACCCTGGTGTCGGCTCGCTATGAGCGGGGCAGCATCATCCTCACCTCCAACAAGGGCTTCGCCGAGTGGGGTGAGCTTCTGGGCGATACCGTCATCGCCTCGGCCATCCTGGACCGGCTGCTGCACCACAGCCACGTCCTCAACATCCGAGGCGAGAGCTACCGGCTTAAAGGCAAGAGGCAGGCCGGACTCTTCGCCTCCCATCAACTGCTATCGACATCGCCTGAAGCCGCTAGCTCCGGCGACGTCTAAATCCAACAGGCACTCTTGCTTGCCAGAAAGGAGGCGACTTAACGACAAGGTGGGTCAGTTCTAACTTAGCGGAAAAGGGTCAAATCTAACTTAGCATTGACACGACAGCCGGGACCGTCCCAATAACCAGCTCTCTCACTGAAGGCCACAAGGGGATGAAACCCGCTCTGTTGCGCGCGCGCTCCCCTCAGCTTAAGGCCCTCAAGAGTCAACTCTACACCCGCCACTTCCCCGGGACACCACATCCCACTTCGGCCCATGAAGCATGGGCTCCGTTGACTAAAGCGCACCCTAACCCGCTTCGCCACCCTGCCTTGCGCACAGGGAGCACTCGCGCCTAGCGAGGAGCTTAAGACAGGAGGTGCCACATGGGCACTGTAGTACAGGTTTGGACGCAGCGCGGCAGGAAGCAGTTTATGGGATCTGGGACCAAGGGCGTCGCCCAGGTCGATCGCAGCTCCCCCTACGGAAACCGCTTCCGAATCGGCCCCGATGGAGACAGAGCGACCGTAGTCCGCAACTTCAGGCAGGAAGTCGAGTCCTCGCCAGAGTGGCAGACCAAACTGCACGAGCTCGCAGGCCGGAAGGCCATGCATCTCCTTTGCTGGTGCCACGACTGGAACGGCGTTGGCCCGAGTCCAGACTTCTGCCATGCGGACGTGATCGCCGAAAAGCTCATGGCGATCTACAACAAGGGTCGCAGCGCTCCGCGTTCTCCATCCAAGAGGGACCGAAAGCGAGCCGCATACCGCGCCATAACAAGAGCCTACGGCAAACGGCAGCCGGACGAATACCGTCACGCCATCCAGGACGGAAAGGAGGTCTACCAAGCGAAGCTCGGCTCCACCATCATCTCCGTTGCGTACCAGCTGGCCCCGGAGGTGGCCTAGCATGGACCGCAGCAGACGCGGCAGAATCATCTGCCAGTGCCCATGCACGGAATGCGAAGAGCATGGCCGCCATCCGGTCGGCCACTGCCACCGCATCCGCGAAGAAGCCGTAGTCCGACGAAAGAGCGAGCCGAAGCGGAAACCGCGACGGCCGCCCAAGCACCAGAAGTGGTGCCTCTGCACCTGCGACGCCTGCCGACACCAGAACAGCCTGACCAACAGGCACCTAGTGCGGAGCTGCCGATGCAGCAACCCCACTTCACTCGTGAAACGGCATCTCGGCCGCCTGGAGACGACCAGCGTCACCACCGACCGCGATACCATGATTCTAGTCCAGATGGACGGCCTGGAACTTGCCGTCCTTAACATCGAATGGCTAGCAGCCATCGAGAAGGCATAGGAGGATGCCATGTTTGGACTGTTTGACATCGAGAAGCGGAAGCTCGACGCCAGGGCCAAGCTCGTCCGGGACCTCGTCCGCGAGGCCCGCGAGCAGCCCAGGCTCAACATCGAGGTCCGTGACCTCGACCTCGAAATCCGCATCCGACACGAACCCACGTTGAACGTGGAGACTGGAGAACTGCGATGACCCTCAGTAACACCGCTCACCTCGACATGCGAACCGAGCAGCTGACGAAGCTGGCCAGCCGGCTCAACGACCGGCATCGCCAGCTCTCCAGGGCCATAAGCGCCTCGTGGGATGACGAAGGCAACATCGTCCCCCCCGAGATTACCGACCCGAATGACCGGGCATGGTATCGAGGACGCTGCAAGGGCCTCTCCGAAGCCCTCGAACTCCTCCGCGAACTGAGGATGGACATCCTCATCGCCGAGGACATGGCCAACGACGAAGCCGCCCTCAAAGACAGCGGCTTCTAGCAGCTCTCCAACCAGGGGGCCTCCGGAAACGGAGGCCCCCTTTTTTTGCTCCACGTCCCAGGGGAGAAGAACCTCCCCAAGAATTGACCTGCTCGCGTGCCCAGGCCTCAGGGCTAGGCTAACGCCAACGCCACGGCCTGGGCGCTCGCAGGTCAAGCCCCTCCCAAGACCTCCGGACAAGAACCCTGTAGGCGAAAATCAAAACTCATCTCCCGGACAACACGAAAAAAGCAGGACAAGACGCCGCACCAACAACAAGGCCCGGAAGAATAAGAGGCGCCAGACCCATCCACCGCTGAAAAGGCGCCGTCCCCGACCGCCCGCCCCTTCAAGCGGACGCGGCCCAAAGCGGCCGCATCTCTCTCACGCCTCCAGGACCCGAAGATCCCGCCGTCCCTGCCCTATAAGCCTCATCCCCCACGGTTTCTCCGACTATCGGAGAAACCATCTCAGAACTAAAGAATAAGAGACCCGCCCGCCGACGAGCTCGGCAGGCGCGTCCGCACGCCTCCGGCCCACACGCACCACTGCACACGACGACGCGTTGAAACCCTGAGACGGGCCTGTCCGCCAGTCGCCTCAGGCGAAGTCCTCCGTCACTGCACTCCGCGTTGAAACCCTAGTCGCCGCTACAGCACGACTAACAAGGTGAATGAGCACGGCCCCGATTCGACCGTGTCCTTTGCCACGGCAACTCCCCGGCACACTGGTACAGGACCTGTACCAGTTGTGTACCAGCACCATTTCTACGGCCCCAGCTGCCCCAACTCAACTGCGCCTCTTCGAATCAGTCCTTAGGGCGTCGGAGTCGGTGTTGGCTCCAGGGCCGTGATCCTATCTCCGAGGATGCGGAGTTGGTCCTTAAGGCCCATAAGCGTAGCCTCCTCGGCACCGACGACGTCCCGACGTCCGGTCTGGCATCCGTTCTCCCATACCTTCTCCAGGAGCACTACTGCTGCGATCTCCATATCGGTAACCGGTCCAGGAGTCGGGGTCGGCTCGGGCGTCGGACCGAAGGAGAGGTGGAACCTGTTGGCCTCATACTGCTTGTACCCCGCCAGCAGGGCGTCGGTATCGACCTCACACCCCGTTCGGTGATCGTCGATATTCTCTGCCAGCTCCTCTGACTGTGCATACTCGCTGAAACTGCATCCTGCCAGCACCAGCAGCCCTGTCAACACACCCACTATCCATTTCATGGCTCTTGCATCCTTTCATTCATTGGCGCGTTGCTCGGCAACGGACGCCAGTGTCTGCAAGACTTCAGACAGCGTCCGAGCCTGCATCGGTGACATCCTGGCACGATAGCTAGCATCCGCCGGGTACTGGACCGCTATCTCCACAGAGCCGTTGAGATCCCTGGCCGTGATTATCTTCTCTGCATGCAACTTGTCCAACACGAATCTACTCATACCAACCTCCCATAGTGCAGCTAGAAGATGATCAGGATCAGCACGACACAGATGACGACCAGACACACCACCGCCGCTATCGCAGCCTTCTCGATCAGCTTGTTCCAGTCCACCAGCGCCTCTCCGTGATTCCACCGGCATCTTAGCGCGGGCCTTCACCCCCATCTTGGGGATATCTCTCCCAAAGCCACTCAAAGCCTTCGCTGCGAGACATCCTGATAGACGGGCCGCCCTTCAGGATGTGATCCACGTACTTGATTAGATCGCTCGCACATATACTGCAATAGCCATAGAAGTCAATCAGCCTGGAAATCATTCTCTCCCAACGTTGCTCCCAAGCGACTCGTTGCCTGGAGAAGCGGGGGCGAGTCAGGCTCTTGTTGAGATCGTCCTGTGAAATGAGGAGTCGCTGTTCGATAGATTTCTTGAGACGCGGCTCGGAGTCATATTCGAAGGGCTTGTCACTCTCCTGCCAGGAAGCGACGTGTTCGTGTATCTCGCGCCGGAATATGTCCTTGCTTCGGTCACTAATGCTGTGGACGCGCTCCAACTCCCGCATGTCGCGCTCCCTTTCGGCATCGGCGCGAGTCGGCCTATAGTCGTCTCTGGAGATGTCCTCCAGGTACGCACTAACGTCAGTAAGATAGCGGGCAAGGAGGCCATTGGCATTTGCTTCGAATGACTCATCGTTAGCTATCTGTACATCTCGGATGGCCAGAGCGTCATATACCCTCACCGCTTCAGTGACCAACCTGATCTTTGCGTCCAGGCCGGGATCGTAGCTGACGTTCTCATCGAGGCCTTCCCAAAGACTGCTCACAGCAGCTAAGGGGGTGATGCATTGGACGTTAGGCTCGCTTGCGGCAGCTCCAATGCGATTCATCACATATCGGGGCGAAATCCCGGACATGCCCTCCATCGGATGGCGGCGCTGCATCTCACGGGCGTCGTGCCGGGAGAAGTTGGGGACCGCGTCACCATCGTAGAGCTTCAGCTTGTCCAGCATGGACATCGCATGGCGGTCCGGCGGATCCAGTCGTGACAGCACAGAGAACGCACTGGCCACTTTCAGGGTTAACGGGGCAATGCACACGTCCCCCATGAGGCTCGACTTCATCATCTTCCGGTAAATCTCGACCTCTTGCGTCATCTTGAGGTTGTAAGGAATGTTCATCGCGATGATGCGGTCCTTCAGGGCCTCGGAGCTCTTGTCCTTCGAGAACTCGTCGAAGTCACCCTGATTGGAATGGCCTATAATGACCTCATCGGCATAAACCGAGCCGAACTTCTCCATCTTGATGATCTGCTCCTGCGCTAGACTCAGCAGCGTGGTCAGCAGATGCTTGTCGGCTTTGAACATTTCGACCATTTCAATCATGCCACGGTTGGCGACGTTGAGCTCCCCGTCCAGCCGGAACGCCTTACCCGCAACCTCGAGCCGATCACCCTCAAGCTGGTCGGTATTGACACTGCCGACAAGCAGCGAGTCTGACGGGTTGGGATTGTTGGCCATGAAATAGCCGATGCCAATCGCTCCCTGCTCGGAGAATGTCACGCGCTCCACAGGCACTTCCGCGTAACGGCCCTGATATTCTGTAGCGACCATATAACGGCATCGCGGGCAGAGCTCGCCTTCTATGTAGATGCCATGGTCGCGGAGCCGATTCCTGACACTCTCAGGAATCAGGTGCAGAGGGTCTTCCTGCATCGGACAGCCCTTGATGGCGTAGACTATGCCGTCGTCGCTTCTGGAGTGAGCCTCTATGGCGCGCTTGATGAGTTCAGTAACAGTGGACTTGCCGCTAGCCGGAGGGCCAAGCAGCAGCAGGATTCGTTTACGCACTTCGAATCGCTGCGCCGCGGCGGCGAAATACTGGACGACGCGGTCGAGCGGCTCCTCTAGGCCGAATATCTTATCCTGGAAGAGGCCGTAGGTCCGGTCGCCGTCAGGCGTTACGTCCGAGCCCTGGGCCAGGATGGCGTCATAGATGTAGGCGTGGGAGAGTCGGCTCTTCGAGGGATCGTCCAAGACTAGGCGGAGGTACTCCTCAAAGGTCCCCTCCCAAGAGTGCCGGGCTGCCTCGCTCTCGGCCTCGGAAATGATGGCTTCGACTGTGAGTTCATCTGGCATGGCGGCCTCACAACACTACGCTGGTGATGGCCCACAGCCCCACAAGCCCAGTCACGGCACTGCCGAAGAGCATGAACCAACCAGTAACCAGCCTCAGGACCTGGAGTTCAAAGGCCATGTAGAAGAAGACGAGAGCGGAGATGATGGTGAGCAGGAAGGGCACGATCGACATGGAGAGCCATGTGCTCAGGTCGTGCTCGTACACCCCCCCTTCAGCCATCGACAACGCGAACACGAGGAATACGACCAGCGATGCGACGGACAGAAAGGCGCTGTAGAAGCCGATAGCGCGGGTGTCTAAGTCCCAAATGCCCTGCGCCCCAGCGACAACGGAGTAGACTGCCCAGAGGACGATGAGCGCCGTTAGCGCTGTCACCAACTCCGTCGAGCCTGCGCCAGATATCAGCGTCGGCGTGATAGTGCTCCCAAACATGAAGGTGCCGAGAGCCAGTAAGCCAAGACCTGCGGACAGCACACCCGTGGTACGGCCTTCGGAATACAGACCGAGCATGTACCAGCCCTGCGAAAAGATCGCTGCCCCTATCAACAAGAAGAAGATGCCTTCCATGATCTCTATCCCTCCTTCACTTTCCGATCTGCTTTGAACTGCCGATACGCGAGTCCTAACATAGTATCACGTGTTGGCAAGGATGGTCGGGCTAGTCGCTATCCTTGCCCCTCTCCGTAAAACATCGAACTGTCGTTCGCCAAGACCTATGTACCAGTCGTCGCCAGGATCATTGAGCCACCCTGAGAACCGGTATGCGGACTATTATCACTGCGGCGTTTGAGGGTCAACCACCTCCTTTCTGTCGAGCAGCGCCCTGTGTGGTGACAGACGTTGCCGGTAGCTGTCGCCCTCGATAACGATCTGGTAGCTGGCGTTGGCGAGCCGGTCGAGGGCGCTGTTGCCCAGGATGGGATCGTCGAAGAGTCCGAGCCACTCGTCGACGGCCCTGTTGGATGTGACGACGAAGCTGGAAGTGCGGTGCCTAGCGATGACCAGCTCGTAGAGGTCTATCGACTGCTGCTGAGCCAGCCTGTGGAGACCGAGGTCGTCGAGGATGAGCAGGTCTGGGGAGAGGAAGGACCGGAAGGTCTTGTCGGTGGAGTGGTCCACCCTGGCCTGGGCCATGGCCCTGAAGAAGTCGTCTGCGCGTATGAAGCGGACGGAGTGTCCCGCCCGGACGGCTGCATATCCTAGAGCCTGTGCGAGGAAGCTCTTGCCCACGCCGACCGGGCCGACGAGCAGGACGTGCTCGTTGCGCGGTAGGAACTGGAGTGAGAAGGCGGCGTCGAGGAGCCGGCGGTCGAGCGTGATGGATGCGGACCAGTCGAAGTCTTCGAGGCGGCAGACCTGATCGAAGCCGGCTTGCTGGAGTCGGAGCTCCAGTCGCCTGTGGTCCCTGCGGTTGACCTCGTCGGTGAGGATCACCTGCAGGAAGGATGCGTAGTCGAGCTCCTCTCTGCGTGCGAGGGCGATCCTCTCGGGCAGTGTGTTGAGCATGGCTCCGAGCTTGAGGCGCTTGAGCAGCGGCGTCAGTTCGGTGGCGGTGGTCATGGGCATTCTCCTTGTGCTGGTTGAGTGGCGATGCCGTTGGCATGAGCGAAGACGGACCCGGACCTGGCGAACCGACCCGGAGGCATCGGTGGAGGCTCTGTCTCCGCTGTCTCCTGCTCCAGGGCCTCTACGAGGATGCGCTCGAGACGTGCCACGTCGATCAGGTCTACTGACAGAGCCCTGCGGCAGGCAGCGTCGAGACGTTCAGGGGAGTAGCGTTCTCCCAACCGTATGAGCTTGTGCCCCTGCCGGATCCTGGCCCAGGGCAGTGGGCCGTCGAAGAGGCGCTCGGCATAGGCCGCCACGGCCGGTCCGTGCGAAGCTGCGCTGAGCTTGATCCGATCAGGAGCCCTGAGGGTGTAGGCGCTCAGCTCCGACGGGTAGTCTTCAGGGTCGGTGGACCTGCCGCCGCGGCCCTTCCGTGGGTGGACCTTGATCAGCCTGCCCCGGTAGTAGATGCGCACCAGCTTGCTGCCGAGCCGCACCTCCACCTTCTGGCCGGGCGGACATATCTCAGACGGCACCGAGTAGAGGGCGTACTGGCAGGCCACGTGGTGGTCGGGATGGACCTTGGCAGTGCGCCAGTCGGTCATCTCGTAGGGCTCTCCGTTCCACTCCCCCAACGCACTGCGCTCCTCCTGCCGGAAGACGGTCAGGGGCTGCCTGCGGGTGGTGCCGTGCACCCTCTGGCCGGCCACCTCCACGCACCACCGCCTGGCCTCAGACCTCATGTCCGCAAGGTCGGTGAAGGTCCCTCCCTTGAAGAACCTCTCGCGGACGTAGGGCACTCCGCGCTCCACACGCGGCTTGTCGCGAGGATGGCGCACCCTTGCGGGGTCTGCGATGAAGCCCCGGTGCTGGGAGTACTCCAGGAAGCCGCGCGTCAGGCGGGGATGGAGCCGGTCGGGGCCGGCCACGGCCGCAGGGAAGTTGTCGATCACCAGGTACTTGGGCACACCCTCGAAGAAGGCCCAGGCAGCCTCCAACCCGTCGATCACGTCGACGAGCTTCTGGCTGAAGGTCGGCCAGACGAAGCTGTGCCGCGAGTACGTCAGGACGACGATCAGGGCCCAGACCACGCGGCGGCGGCCGGTCTCAGCGTCTTCCATCAGGCCCAGGCGACCGAAGTCCATCTCCGCCACTTCGCCCGGCGCTCTCTCTCCCATCCGGACCGTCGTTGGACTTCGCCTCTGCCAGCCCCGTCGCTGGATGAACCTCCTCAACGATGTGTAGGAGACCCGGCAGTTCCGGTCCGCAAGCAACTCGTGGATGCGGGTCAGTTGCAACCTATCGGCGGTCAGCCACTCGTAGACCTGGGCGGCCCATGGGGCGAGTATCTCCTCGGTCGGTGCCTCGACCTTCCGAGGACTGCTCACGTTCAGCCCAGACAGACGACTCAGTTGATCTTCGCTCGCAGCCGGACCGTCGCGCGTCAGACCCGCTCCCAGCGCCGCCGCGATGTACCGGCGGACTGTCGCCCGCGACAAACCTGTACCGGTCGCTATCTGCCGCTGGCTGTTACCCGACTGCCAGCGTCGGACCACTTCTGCTATCTCCACTCTCGACACCTCCCTGTACGCCATCGCTGCTCCTTGCATCAAGGCTCCAGCAATGGTCGCCAATCCGGCGCCCAGGGTGGTCATCCTCCTGGCGAAGTGGTCTAAAGGTCCTGGCGATCTCTCCTTCTACTGGTACATAGCTCCTGGCGTTTGACAGAACCCCTACAGGTTCTCTCCGGCACAGGAGATTCTCACCCCGTGAGGGCAGGCCGCGACGGCAGGCCGCTGAGCACAGGAGGTTGACACGTGCCATGCGATAGACAACCTCTCCGCTTAAGCTTGTTCCCTCCTACTCCTTCACACGTCCAGATCCACCGAAGATGTTCTCGCTCAATCCGTAGGAGTACGACCCATCTTCATAGCAGGCCCGGCAGTCATGACCGGAGGTGACCTCAAGAGCGATGCCTGTCGCTGCACCGCTTGCACCGTTCCGCCGTGAAGCGGTGAAGGCTCCTGCAAAAGAAACAGACGAACCGCTCACACGTCTCGCACAGGTATCGTTCGGGACCGATCTCATGGCAGCACTGGCAGATCACCGACTTCGCCCGCCGGCGCCGCTGGGAGCGTTGGATGCACCGCACCATCGCCCTGATTCTGCGATCGATGCTGAGGGGCGGTCTCCCCTCTCGACGAGCTCTATGCGCCGTCCCGGAGCGGCTACGCCGGCGCGGTCTTGATTCACCGTGAGGCAAAGGTGACCTTTTGCTTCATGGCTCTACTGGGTCCAAGTAGTCGCGGATCTCTTCGGGCAACTCCATTTCGACTCCAAGTTGCCCGTCGGTCGCCACTTCCCGATACATGCGGCAGTATCCTTTGAATATGTAATACTGGTCGGGACCAAGCCTCTCTAGGTGAAGAGTGCGCTCCCAGAGCCAACGAGGGACTTTCCACGCGTCACCAGGCCATATAGTAGTCCACGTCCTGGCCCTTCTCTGCACTGCGTTCCTCATCCACCTCAGCAGTGTCATCGCCGCTGCTCCGCGTCAATCGACATGAAGACCTGTTGCTTGTCAGGTATGGCCTCCATCCACACGTGGTACTCTCGGCCGATTGTCTGCCCACCCTTCGACGGATAGGTGTCTGACATCCGGGCCGCCAGGCCGGATCGGAAAAACTGATACACCGCCTCCCGGTGTTCCAGTGTTACTGTCTCCCGTATAACCGCGCCCAGGGCGCTCAAAGCGTCGTCGAGGCTCGCGCTGTACCTCACCCATATCTCCACGGCTTGGACAGTGCTCTGAGGCCCGAAGATGTCCACCCATATGTCCCCGTTCGGGAGGCGTGTGTTCACCCAATCGTCCGTATGCCTGTTCAACGGCATGAACCCCACGTCGACCAAATCGAGCGCGAGGTAGATTTCCTCCCGACTGACCCCCAAGTGAGGCCTAGGAGGAGCAGGGTTGCTAGCAGTAGGCTGGAGTGGGAAGACTCCGGGCCGGTGTGGTTCAGTGTCTCCACAAGTAGCCAGAGCAATGGTAGCGATACTCATGGCAATCGCAGCAATTGCCAGCTTCACTCTCCGCGTCCCCCAATGACGCTGGATTCGAATGAACAGATGCCTGGGATGAGTGCTTGACCGTGAATGTCCAACCGGCTGTCCCAGACCTCTACTTGGGGACAGTCATGGCGCAGCTGCACGACCCTCCAAGTTGACCACTTCTCTAGTCTCATCTAGGCATCGCCCTTCCACTGTGCCAGTAGTAGGCAATCTCTCTCACTGCCTCACTACCTCCAAACGCCACCACCACGTCGTCTATGCCCAGGACGCCTCTGCCCTTAGACATCAGCCACAACTGTCTCAGACCTTCGGCAAAGGCATCATGACCTAGATTGTCGTACAACTCCAAGAACAGATGCTCGCCGAAGGCATAGGGGCACCACCAATACTTCTTCTTCTGCTCTGGGCTCGACGCATCCAACTCTTCTATGTTGCCAATTTCATCGCTGCAAGGCAGCGTATTCTCTGGAGCTAACGGGTCTCCTATACGCTTATGCTCGGAGATAGCTCCAAGCGTATTGGCTAGCCCTTCGTTGATCCAGACGGGGGCGGTGTTTCTTCCCCAGTAGTAATGCGCCGTCTCATGGGCCAGCAGCCCGGGTAGCTCTTTCGAGTGATAGCTGTTGTTATCTGCATCGTACTCCGCCTGTGCGCCCATGTGCGTACCAGCGTTCCATCCTCCACTGGGAACTAGGTCTGTGTTAAACAGGACAGTGACATGACCTGCTGGGAAAGGTAATCGATGGAGGCCCTCGAAGTAGGACACCGCATACTCTAGCAAGTCCATTGACCGCTTGCTCCCGGCATCGTGACGGATGATTGCTAACTCCATCTCGCCTGCAAGTGGCAGACTAATTGTCCGAAACTCTATTGACGTCTGGTCGGGATCGAGCAGCTTGTCGACCAGGAATGTGTCCATCTCATAAGTTATGACCGTAACTAGATATGTGTCAGAGTCGGTTAAGCCTCCATCGAGAGCCGGGTGCTCTAGAAGATACTCAAATAGCGATTCATTCCAGAGACTCAAAGCTGCTAGGGACCATACCGCTGAAACGTCGGCCGGTTCCACAGATACCAGAAATGGCATGTCTATTAAAAGGTAGATTGCCGGGCTTCTGTTTAGCGCATCAACCAGGCCGGCCTCGTCTTCGGTGATGCCATCCTGAATCCAAGAGGCAGACGCTACCGCTGTTGCTGTTGCCAGTCCTCCATAGAAATGCTTCAACTCCTCCAGAACGATTAGATGGAACCTATCTATCTCGCGTGTCTGCATCCAAGACGACTTGGCAATCTCTACGGCTACTGGGCTATAGCCTCTCGCTAACTCTAGCAGTGCCCTGAGAGTAGGCAACTCCTCCTCTCCGAGCCCGTCCGACACCCAAGAGAACGCCTTGATTGTGTTCGCTAGGTTAGGATTGTTTCTGTCAAGCCATCGGGCATCCGTCATTGACCTCCACACTCTCACATACGGCGCCAGCGGTGTAGGCATCGGCGTCGCTGTAGGCATCGGCGTCGCTATAGGCATCGGCGTCGCTGTAAGCATCGGCGTCGCCGTGAGTGTGGGCGTCGCCGTGAGTGTGGGCGTGGGTGTCGCCGTCGATAGGTGATAGATGCGCTTGGGCGCTTCACCAGCACCGAAGACAACGCCCGTCTTGTCACCGGTGTCACAGGCCATCAAGACGGCCGCCAGCGCCGCCGCCAGTAGCAGCGTTCGCATCGTATCGCCTCCCTTGATAGGCCCGCGTTTTCGGCCGGCCGAAGGGTATCCCACCGCTAACTGCCGTCGTAATGTCGATTGATGATTCTCAGAGCCTTAGAGGAAGTGCCAAATACCTCTCTGATATGAGAGATATCCAAGTCCTCCTCCCTAGATACCTGGTAAAGAGTTCGGAGGGCTCTCCTGAAGTCTATCTCACCAAGAGCCTTATAGAGGTCTACGAAAAGTTTCTCACCCAGGTAGTAGGAGCACCAGCCTTGGTCGGTGCCGTCGTAGTCTTCTAGGCTCTTGAGGTTCCTGATGGTGCATTCGTGACGAGAATTCTGAGCCTTTACTACGGACCGCGATCTTGTTCTCTCTCTGGGAATCAGGAATTGTAGAGTATCTGCTATACCTTCGTATATCCAACCTGGACCTGAGTGAAAATAGTAGTGGGTGACTTCATGGGCCAGGAGGCCGGGATTGAATCCTGAGTCTCCCTTATCGTATTCATCGCGAGCAGATATGTGGCTTCCATGATACAGTCCAGCCCAAATATCACTGCCGATA
Source organism: Dehalococcoidia bacterium (assembly GCA_965208395.1). Taxonomy (GTDB): domain Bacteria; phylum Chloroflexota; class Dehalococcoidia; order Lucifugimonadales; family CBDBON01; genus CBDBON01. The sequence goes on along the minus strand of CBDBON010000003.1, from coordinate 1,517,865 downwards.
TCGGACGGGTCGTAGAAAAGGATGATATGGTTCGTGGGTAGAGCGACTCCCATGTACTCTTCTATCTCCTGAACCGTCTCGCTCAGAGTCGTTAGCGATGTTGAGTTCCCACTACCAACCCTAACGATAGTCACGTGTACCTGTTCAGACATCATAGTAGAGACTGTCGAGTTCTCTACATGGATGTCCGGCCCTAGAAGCACGTCTATATGATTATAGTCAGGATCAACCCCTCCGAGAGCAACTACTATAGGAGCTAGCTCATCGGTGACCCCCGCTTTGAAGCGGGGGTGCGAAAGAACCTCCTCGAAAAAGTCTGGTTCGGATGCCAGCCAATATAAACCCCGCAGCACGTGTACGTCGTGAGCCTCTACAGTCTCTAGGAATGGCATTCTGAGAATTCTCAGAATGACATCAGACTCCACCCTTCTTATTGAGCCTGTTGAGGACTCCTCCCAAGTGCTGAAGGCTAGATCGGACAGGACATAGACTATCTCAGGCTCCAAAGGATCTACACCGTCAAGCATCCACTGCTTGGAGAGCAGCGCCAGAACAGCTTGAATCAGTAGCTCCGGGTCGTCCTCACGCCAGCGGAACTGTCCCAGATACTGTATAGTCTCAACCTCTAGAGATGTAATGCCGTCACGCACCCAGGGCTGATTGACAATCTTCAGGGTAACTTCCTCATGTCCGCTGTCGTTTACGGCGTCTATAGCGTCAACCTCAATTTGGCTAATGCCGTCTCTGACCCAGGAGTAGCTAGTGAGCTCACTAGCTGCTTCCACACTCATATACGTAGCTGTATTGATTAACTCTTCGACTGCCGAGTCCTCTAGAGCTGAGGTCCCGTCCCGGACCCAAGCCAGAGCTCCTATCTTAGAGGCTACGTCTGGGTAATAATATTCCACCCACTCGCCGTTTCCATAGGCTGCCAGCGAAGCTGGAGGAGGATTCAACTGAGTATCCAGGCTCTGTACGTCACCCTCCAGCTTGAACACTTGAGACTCCAGATTAGACACCTTAGACCTAAGCGCCGCGTGAGAGCTTACACTCGTCGATAGCTCCTGCCTGGCAGCATCTAAGTCCTGCTGTGTCACATTCAGGTCTCGCCTGGTCGAGCCCAACTCTCTCTGCGTGCTGGCCAGGCTCCCCTGGGTTGATGCGAGGTCGCTCTCTGTAGCCTCCAGAGAGCTCCGGGTCGCCGACAGCTTCTCGTCCGTCGTGGCCAGCTCCCTCTGAGTCTGGAATAGAGAGATCGTCGTCGTAGTCAGCTCGCTCTGCGTCTCGAATAGCGAGCTCACCGTCATGGCCAACTCCTCTCTCGTCGAGGAGAGCTCCGTCTGAGCTGAGGTCAGGTTTGACTTTGTCATCGTCAAGTCGATCTGAGTGGTTGCCAGATCTCCCTGCGTGGTTGCCAGGGTCTCCTGTGTCGATACTAGGCCCTGCTTCGTGGAGGACAGTTCCCCTCTCGTCGAGGAAAGCTCCTCCCTCGTCGCTCCCAACTCAATCTGAGTAGCTGTCAGGTCCGCTTGCAGCCGAGTCTGCCTGGACTGCAAGGTCTCGATCCGGCCGTTGGTAGATACCACATACCACGTCACACCGGTAATCAGGACAAGAGTTGCGAAGCCAACGCCCACTAACCTCACCATAACAAGGCCCCCTTGTGGCTCAGGTTTGCGCAGTGCTAGCAACGCTGACCATTGTCTCCGTAGAGGCCACTCGGGGGCGCGATTGCGCAATTCCCTTCGCCGCCGAGCAAACGGCGACGGCACTTCTCTACGGTGACCTAGGTAAGGTTGCTAGCAGCGGCTAGACTACAGGAACACGAGACTAACGTCAAAGGAGAGGATCCGCCCTTACCACAACAACCCTTGACTGGCTGCACACGAGCCACTGCCCTACGGCCATCCACAAGCGGAGTCACTCTCAATGACCACTGTAGACGTGCCCTCCGAGCTTCACAGAGGGGATCCCGTCTCACAAGCGCAGCCGACATTCAAAGAAGCAGCACCCGGGTTGCTCATCAGGCGAAGACGCCTACGTGCTGCTCGACGACGATTGGCTCACTGCCTTCGCCTTCGCCCGGGCAATGCTTGGACTCACCGCCGAGACAAAGAAGGACCTGGACGCTCCACCGTCCTTCAATGCCGCCCAGAGGCATATCAGGAACAGTGCTGATTCAACATTGCAAGCCATCACGCTCTACGCCCAGGGAGCGGACGAGGCCAACGCCATCAAGATGCTGGACGCCAACGACAAGATATTGACGGCTACACGGCACTCGGAACGGGCGGAACGCGAGATCGCCAGTCTCTGTTCAACCTGAGACACTACCGGTCAATGACTACGGCTGCCACAACTTAACAGGCAGCACGAACACTCCCGCCAAAGCCTGTCGCCACGTTTTCATCGTCTCGGTCCCGCCGTCCCAATCGGAGAAGGCGCAGGCGTCGGCCCCATCAGAGTCGTCGGCACGGGGACAACAGTTCGAGTCGGCGACCTCGTCGGAACCGTCGCCAATCCATTAGAGATGGCGCGTCCTGTATGGTCGTCGACGATCAGCCGGTCGTCCAACGGCTCTGTGAGGTAGTATTCGACGGCATCGAGGCAGTCGTTTCCGCCCTTGAACGGGGTAGACGAAGCCTCTACTCTTATCCTCACCGACTCGGCATCTTCCTGGACCGTGTACGCCCTAGGATTCCCGTTGCACGAATCGACGATCAGCTCCAGCTTACGGGGAGTCAGCGCCTCCACTGTCATGATCTCCACTCCGCCACGCCACACTCCCCCGCCGCACGACTGCCAGACGAGGAACATGACGGCGACGCCTGATATGAAGGCCGCCGCGTATCCGCCAACGTGTTTCATATGCCAATCATGCACGAGAAAACTCTCGCCCGTTCCGTCTACTGACTGACATTTCGGATAGGCCGCTTAGAGCACCTGTACGTGACGGGACCGATCAGGATCATCACTCCGAACGAAACGGAACCTATCGCCAACTCAGGAACCAGCCTCGCGCCGACTGTGACCAAGATGCCACTCAGCACAACGCCCACAACGATAGACCTCAAGCCTGCCCTTAGGACCAACGCCGCCGATATAGACCCGCCGGCCCATAATCCCATCGACCGCGCCCAAGGCAGCCTCCTCAGTCTCATAGGACTTCTTACCAACACAGCTATGGCGCTTCCTGTTCAACTGACGCCGGGTCCGCTCACGAACCCGCTTGCGCATCTCACGACGTGAAACACCCCGCGAGAAACGCGGATCACCAGCCCGCGGACGCCAAAACGAACGACTCATTCGTTACGGCCGAGCACCAGCTTGCCACTCCCCACCATCAAACCTCCTTAAAGATCATCATCTATCCAAAGCCACGAAGAGACGAAAACCAGTCCGCCTCTCCACAGTGCGGACAACCACGACCCTGCATCTCGATCATCTCGGCAACGGTCCGCGCCTCGACATACTCGCCGCAGTGGCTGCATCTGCCCAACGTCGGCAGATACCTACCGTTCCGCTTCTCTGACTTCCTCGACACCGGAGCACACGCCCTCCGTGGCTCCGACACAGGCTTATCCGTCCATTCCTCACCTGACTCCGCAATCAACCAACACACAAGGCAGTTCTCCACATCCGGTCGGAAACAGCCATCTGGACAGACGAACTCTAACGGTTTGCTCACCCTCGACCCTACGGTCAAGCGCTCGTCCGAAGAATAATACTGCCCATGACAACTCTTGTTGTGAACGCCCGTCTCGGCAAACTGACAACCCGGTAGACACTCAAAGCTTTCGGGAACAGACCGCCTGGACCTTCCAGCCCTAGGCGGCCTTGCCTTCCTCGACTCCCTCAGCTCCTCAGGAGTCATGGGCCGTCGCGTCACTCCGTCCGAACCGGCAGACGGAGCTCTCGACCAGTCGAATTTCCGGCAACGAGGACATTGACGAGCCTGCTTCTCCAGCATCGCCGCCTCGTCACGCGCTTCAATAACATGCGAGCACCATTGACAGCTCCAGGAAACAAGTCCAAGAGCAGCCGATCCTGAAGACCCATTGCGATGTGAGCCAACGTCAGCCAAAGGCTCCGGCGGAAACAACCACGAGGGAGGAGGCCCAACAAGATGGACCTCCTCACCGAAATTGCCGAGGATGTAGTTCTCCGCATCCCTCCGGGCCTCCTCGTCAGACCGACCCTGCTCAATGAAACGCCGGTAGACCTTCCACCCGTCAGCCTCAAACTTGGACATCGAGGACGCAGCCAACTCCTTACGCTCCACCATCCAGATAGTCGGCCCAATGTTGCATCATTTCACGACGCTGCTCAATGAACTTCGTTCGACGATACCGCCGCTCGTCAGCATTGCCAGTCACCCGAGACTGAGCCATCTCCGACACCCTGGCATCATAGTTACTTTGTATCTGAGCCGCCAACGGGCTAACCATTAGCCTCATCAGCATCAGGATCATAGCCCGTCACGAAGTCAGCCCACTCCTGCATCAGAACACGCCGCCGCTTCAACTGCTCAGTCGTGTTGTACCTCTGCGCCACAGAGTCACTCAACTTGTGAGCTAGACACAACTCCGCCGTCTCAGCATCCCACCCAGCGTCAGCAGCCCAATTGCGGAACGTAGAACGGAAGCCATGAACCTTGACCGTCGCATACAATTCCGCTCGGGCCTCATCACCACCACTCTCACGAATATCCTTAGCCATACGCTCCATAACACGCTTCATCGAATTTTCACCGACAGGCCCTGCATTTCGATTCGACAGGAACACATGACGCTTGGGCAACCGCAGATCAGACGTTACCCGACCCGTCTCTCTACCAACCCGGTCAATCAGCTCCACAACTTGCAGCGCCAGAGGCACCCGATGAGTGATGCGCTTTTTCATCCGCTCAGCCGGAACCGTCCACAGACCCTCAGAAAACTCACCCCACAGGGTGCCCCTGCCCTCAATCGAGCGAACACAGGTCAAAATCACAAATTGCAGGACCCGAGCAGACATCCCATCCTCCGTCTCCAACTCAAAGTAGAACCGAGGCACGTCCTCCCAGGGCATCGAGACATGACGCTGACTCGCGATCTTAGGCAGATCGGCCCTGATCGCTTCGACAGGATTAGAACCAGCTGGACGATGCCCACCAGTCTCTCCACGCCTCAGGATCACACCCAAGCGAGTCAAAGACTGCCTTGCCATCGCATGCTTCTTCGTCCAAAAAGGCCGAACCCATCGCAGAACCATCGCCGCATCCACATCACTGACAGGAACATCACCAAGAGCCGGGAACACATAGTTCCTATGAACCGACTCCCAACTCTCCAACGTCCGCGCAGCCTTACCAGCAGCCTTGCCCTCTTCCTCCAACTCAAGGCCGACCTGACGGACCGTCGGCACAGAAGCCGGAAGCTCCAGCACCGGAGCCGCCTGGACCACAGCAGCAGGAGGCAGAGCACCCGGCGGAACAACCTCCACACGAGGACCCATCTGATCAGCAATCTGAAACTCATCAGTAAGCCGACGTACCACTTCTACCCGATCACGTGCCCATGCCCTCGCCTCTTCCAAACTCACCACATCAGCAGAGCCCAACCCTTTTGTCCTCTGCTTACCGTTGACCGTCAACTTCTGAATCCACGACCGAGTAAGACGACCGCCCCGATCGCGCACCTGGAGCGCCAAGCCGTTGGAGTCACGTCCATCCGAATGACGCCCAGGACCCGCCGAATCAACCAATTCCTGAGTCAACAAGAACCTGCGCCGCGCTAACACCATGCTACCCTCCTGCTACCTATGGCCTACCTGCTCGCTACCTTCCTGCTACCTATTTTACCACAGCCCAATAGGCCTGTCTACCACAGATTCATAGCTGAACAACTACGGCGGCTTTCCCCCACAAGGCCGCCGAGCCGAGCAGCCCCTGCTGTGCCGGCGACAGCCGGAGCTCCGAGCTGATCGAGGGCAGGAGCAGGCCGATGGTGGATACGATCATGAACCCGGACACCGAGCAGACCGACCACAGAGTGAATACCACCCAGCGGTACCGGGAGACTCCGAGGCCCAACTCCGCCGATGTCGTCAGTGTTCTTCCAGCCTTGGCGAGGCGCGTGAACGTCCGGTCGTCGTCCGAGGAGAGAGCCTGCCCTATTCGATCAGCAGGAGCTGGTCGGTCGGGCCGTAGTCGGAGAGCAGCTCGCACCCGTCCCTGGTGACGACGACCATGTCCTCGGTCATGTATCTCTCGTCGTGATCGTATCTCGGGCCGGTGGAGCCGTTCTCGATGCACATGACCATCCCCTCCTCCACCGTCCAGGTCTCACCCGGCGCCAGGATGGGCCGCTCGTGGATGAGCAGTCCTATGCTGTGGCCAACCATGACCCGCGTGTCGATGCCGAGTTCCTGGTAGGCGCGCGTCGCCGTGTCGTACAGCTCCTGCGCGGCGATGCCCGGCCTGACCGCCTCTATCGTCCGCTGCTGCACCTCGTAGGTCCGGGAGTATGCGTCGCGCTGGCGCTGAGAGGGCGGCCCCACCGAGGCCATGCGTCCGAAGTCTGTGTAGTAGCCGTTGAACAGGGCGCCGTAGTCGGACCTGACGACGGTGCCGGGTTCGAGAGTCGCGCCGGTGCCGAGCGTATGGCCACCGACGGTCCGTTCGCCGGAGGCGAGGAAGTTGAATACGACGATGTCGGCGCCGTAGCTCATCACGTTGGAGGCGACGGCGTCGGCGACCGACTTCTCGGTGTCTCCCGGCGCGGCGTTGGCGTAGGCGGTGAAGATCGCCCTGTCCTGCGCCCGCGCCGCTTCGCGCAGCAGCTCGATCTCCATCGGGGTCTTGATATGCCGTGTCCTATCCATCACGTCCGTCCCGTCGACCCAGTGGACGCCGGGGAGCTCGTCCTGGAGGGCCTCCCACCGGTCGGCCGGGAGAAACCGCTTCTCGATCCCGACCTTCTCCCCGCTGAACTCCTTCTCATGCAGGATATGGACGAGGGCCTCCAGGGCGCGGTCTCTCTCCGGGTATCTTGGAAAGCGGCGCACGTCGTCGATGAAGGACTCGAAGGGATTCCCATTGTCCGCCATGATCAGCGTCGGCTCCCCCTCCAGCGGCCATATGACAACCATCGAGTATCTGTCCTCGGGGAGGATCAGCAGGTCGAGGTTATGGTACCCGGAGAGGTAGGTTATGTTCTCCGGCGAGAAGCCGACGATCGCGGAGAGGCCCTCCTCGCGCATCAGCCTCTTGAGGCGCTCCTCATTGAACAGGTCCTTGTCGGCTATCGAGATCCGGGACATTATGTCGAGCATGGATTCGTCTCCTCAGCTGCGGGAGCGAGGCTGTCCCCCTGCGGCCTCGGCGATCCTGAGATACCGCTGCGCGCCCTCGGTAAGCCAGGGTATCCAGCCTATCGAGAAGAAGCGCGCGCCGAGGCCGACGTAGTGCTGCACGTTCGACTCGTTGACCAGAGTGCCGGGCACCCTGCCGGCGGCGGCGATTCGCCGGATCGACTCCTCCACCACCGTCGTCACGTCGGGATGGGCGTAGTTGCCCGTGTGCCCCATGCTCTGCGCCAGGTCTCCGGGCGCGATGAAGAAGACGTCGATATGGTCGACCTCCAGGATCGAGTCCAGGTTGTCGATAGCCGTTATGTCCTCGATGAGCACGACGATCATCGTCTCGTCGTTGGCCTTCGAGAAGTAGTCCTCCACGCCTATGCCCTGCCGGCTGGTCGCGGAGCCCCGGTGTCCGATCGGGCCGAACTTGGCGGCGTCCACTATGGCCCTCGCCTCCGCGGCGGTGTTGACGTGGGGGACGGCGATGCCCTGGGCCCCAAGATCGAGCGTGCGGTATATGACTCCGGGCTCGTGCTGGTTCACCCGCACGAGCGAGGACTTTCCCCACAGGTCGCAGGCCCTGGTCAGGTCGGGGATGTCCCCGAAGTCGACGGGGCCGTGCTCTCCCTCCAGCCATATCGCATCGAAGTCCAGCGGGCCGAAGTGCTCGATCAGGTCGGCGGTCATCGGTCCCAGGGCGACCGACACGACGCCGCCCTCAGCCAGCTTGTGCTTCGCCGTGTTTTTTCGTATCCGGGCCATGCCAGCCTCCTAGCCCCACCCCGAAGAGATAGTTTGTGGGGGACACCCCCACACCCCCGGTCAATGTCGACGGTCTCCTGATCGGCGTCTAGTCGGGGACGTCGAGGCTGACGACGATGGCCGCGTTGGCGACGATGGTGGAGTCGCGGCCAGGCTCGGCTCCCGGCACCTCGATGCCGCCCTCGATCACGTTGATGCTCTTGGTGCCGTAGGGGAGCTCCTCGAGCACCTCGTCCCGGACGACCGTTTCCGGGTATGGGACGGCGATCGTCACGTCCACCAGCATCTGGTCGGGAGCGTACCCGAAGATGCGCGGGAATGCGACGCTGCTGTGGCGCAGCGCGTCGAAGACGGCTCTACGAGCAGCCTTCGTGGCGTCCTGTCCGTGCAGGTCCACGCCTGTACCCAGCTCCAGCAGGCATCGTCGAACCGCCATCGCGTAGTCCTCCGTAAGCTCCGTTCACTTTCTTGTAGTACCGAGCGAAACGCGGGACGTGGGGCGGTCTCACGCCCCTTCGGCCGCAACGAGAGGAATATACCACTCCGCGCGAACCGGATGATAGCTCCCAGATAAACGCCGCGAGCTGCGGGGGTCTTTGTGAAGAGACGATTTTGGATTCCCGCTTTCGCGGGAATGACGGAGGTTGTGCAAGGGTCCCGGAGCGTCATCAGCACGAGGTGGTGGAGCGTCACCAGTCTTCGAGCGGTCTCGTCGCCCAGGGGACGAGCTGGTCGAAGGGGTCGGAGAGATCGAGGGTATAGCCGCCGCGCTTGGCGCGGTCGATGATGGAGGCGACGGATGACAGCCTGGGCAGTCCCAGACGGGTGATCTCCATCTCTTCCATGAGGTCCCATGCCGTATAGCCGGAGTCGGCGAAATCGGCCCAGTGGTTGGTGAGGAGCTCGCAGAACCGGCGGACCTTGATTTCGGCAAGCTCCCTGGCGTACTCCCTCTCCAGTCTCCTGAGGCGGCCTTCAAGCGAGCGGGACATCAGGGGGAGTCTCTGAGCGCCATGGCGTCCATGACCTTGTCGAAGCGCTTGGCGAGATCGCGTCCATAGCCGGCTTCGTGCGCGAACTTCAGGATGGTCTGGGCGGCCCTGAGCCTCGTGCGGGGGTTGTCGTCCCTCATGGCCTCATAGATAACGGAGGTGGCCTCGTATGCCATGGACTGGATCTCGGACTCGGCCAGGCGAAAGACCTGCTCCTTGAGCCCGTCCAGGGTTTCCCTGAAGGCGTCGTCGCGCATCCACCTGTAGATGGTGTCCCTGTGGACGCCGGCCTGCCGGGCGCGCTCGGTTATTGGGCCGGGCTTGAGCAGGTATGGTAGAGCGGCCTTCTGCCTCTCGGAGAGCCTGGAGGCGAAGAGGGCTAAACTGTTTTCAGGCGTCGTATCTTCATGCATTCTACTGTTCCTCGTATCTGGCCAGGGCCAGGATCGTCGTATGGATGGCCGCTCGATCCGGCTGGTTCGCCTGCTGGAAGCGGCAGCTCACAGCAGGTGGATCGTATGGGTGGCTGGGGTTGGTCAAGATGGGCCTCCTGCGGGATGACGTGTTGCGTATAGCGAGATTATAGCACTGATGTTCGTGGCTGTCAACCCAACCTTGTCCAGCCAAGGGAGAAGGAGCAAGAGTCGGCGTGGAGTCGGGGAGAGTCGTCTCGACACACCGAACGTGAGCAGTTACGCTCTGTGCGCAGTCAATAACCTTGTCCCGACACGTTGATATAATTGCCAGGCTCCGAGGAGACGCGATGACGAGCGATACGATGGCAGGCAAGGTCCAGACGGTACTTGGCCCGATCGACGCGGACCGGTTGGGCGTGACGCTGACGCACGAGCACCTGTTGTGGGACCCGACCGACGTGTTTGCGCCGCCCGCTCAGGCCGGTCTGCGCGACCTGTACTACAGGCGAATCGCACCGGACGCTCCGGGGCTCGCGGAGACGCTCGGCCGCATCAGGCGCGACGCGGCCGTCAACCTCGACAACTGCAGGCTGCTCGACGTGTCGGCCGCGATCGAAGGGGCGATGCTATTCAAGCAGTTCGGCGGACAGACGATCGTCGACACGACGAGTCTCGGGTCCGGGCGTGATCCGGTCGGACTGGCGCGAATCGCCCGCGCAACCGGTCTGAACGTAATCATGGGCGGGTCGTACTACATCGACAGCCTCCATCCCCCGGAGGTCGATGTGCTGAGCGAAGAGGAGCTGACGGAGAGGATAGTACGCGAGGTGACGGAGGGGGCGGAAGGCACGGGGATCAAGCCCGGCGTGATTGGAGAGATCGGCTGTACGTGGCCTATCACCGACAACGAGCGGAAGGTGCTCAGGGCGTCAGGCAGGGCCCAGCAGATCACAGGCGCGCCTCTTCACATCCATCCCGGCCGGGACGAGGAGTCTCCCTCCGAGATTCTCGACATCCTGGACGGGGTGGGGGCCGATCTGAGCAACGCGATCATGGGGCACATCGAGCGCACGCTGTTCAAACTGGAGACGCTGAAGCGGGTGGCGGAGAGCGGGTGCTACATCGAGTGGGACCTGCTCGGGAATGAGCGGTCATACTACACCGACCACGTCGTAATCAGGGACCTGCCGAACGACGCGATGCGCATGGACCAGATGAGCTGGCTGGCCGCCGAGGGATTCGGCGACAGGATAGTGGTGGCCCACGATCTGGCGTTCAAGTACCAGTTCATAGGCAACGGGGGCTATGGCTATCACTACATCCTCTCCCGGATTCTGCCGAGGATGCAGGAACGGGGCTTCGGCGACGATCTGGTACGCAACATCTTCATCGAAAATCCCAGGTCGGCCCTGGCCTTCGCGAGGCCCGCATAGGAAACGGCTCCTCACCACGTTCTAGCAGAGTACCGGAGGCTGCGGTGTACGATCTGCTCTTCAAGAATGGCTCGGTGATAGACGGCACAGGGAGTCCTGCCTACTCGGCGGACCTGGCCGTCAAGGGTGGAGAGATAACCGCCATCGGCAGCCTCGAGGAGGAGTCCGCGAAGACGATAGACGCGGCGGGTCTGGTGGTATCGCCCGGCTTCATAGACCTACACACCCACAGCGACATATCGTTTCTGCTAGACCCGAACGCGCAAAGCAAGGTGAGGCAGGGTGTGACCCTGGAGCTTACCGGGAACTGCGGTATGAGCTTCTGCGCGCCGCTGCTGGGCGAGGCGGAGGAGATATTCAGGACGCGCCTGGCCCTTTACACCGACTCGTTCGACGTGACCTGGAGCGACTTCGGCGGTTACATGGACGCTGTGGAGAGGGCGGGAGCCACGCTCAACCTGGCATTCCAAGTCGGGCACGGCACCCTGCGCGCCTGCGTCATCGGGCAAGAGGACAGGGCGCCCAGCGACCGGGAGCTCGACCGCATGAAGGCACTGCTCGCCGAGAGCATAGAGTCGGGCGCCATGGGCTTCTCGACCGGCCTATTCTACGCGCCCGGCAACTACGCGCGGCTGGAGGAGGTGATCGCTCTCGCCGATGAGGCGGCGCGGCGCGGGAGGGTCTACTCGACCCACATCAGGGACGAGGGAGCGGGCACCGTGGGGCTCTTCGTAGCCATCAACGAGGCGTTGGAGGTGGGGCGCAGGACGGGTGTCCGGGTACAGATCTCACACATGAAGTGCATGGGAGAGCAGATGTGGGGACGGGCGGCGGACGCCCTCGGGTTCATAGAGCGCGCCAGGGACGAGGGGATAGACGCCGCGGGCGACCAGTATCCGTACACCGCCTCCAGCACCTCTCTCACCGGCGCGATGTTTCCCCGCTGGGCGTTGTCGGGCGGACGCGCAGCCACCCTGGAGCGCATGGCCGACCCCGAGCAGAGAGACAGGATGCTCGCCGACATCAGGGCCCGGTTCGCGGTCGGTCACGGCTCGGACGCCACCGTCATCGCCCGATACGTCCCCGATCCCGGCTTCGAGGGCATGACCGTAACCGAGATAGCCAGGGAGATGGAGCTCGAGCCGGAAGAGGCAGTGCTTCGCCTCTACCAGAGGGAGGAGGCCAGCGTAATCAGCCACGGCATGACGGAGGACGACGTGGAGATCTTCGCAAAGCATCCGCTGGTCTCGGTGGCCTCCGACGGCTCCTCGATATCGACGGAAGGCATACTGTCCTCCGGGACGCCGCATCCGCGCAGCTACGGCACGAACCCCCGCTACCTCGCGCACTACAGGCGGGAGCGTGGCCTGGTCTCGCTGCCGGAGGCCATTCGCAAGATGACGACCCTCCCGGCCCAGCGGCTGGGGCTCAGCCGCCGCGGCCGCATTGCGCCCGGGTTCGCCGCCGACATAGTGGCTTTCGATCCCGACACCGTGGCCGACACAGCCACCTTCCAGGCGCCGCACAGCTACCCGGTGGGCATCCCACACGTCGCTGTCAACGGGGTGCCGGTCATCGAAGATGGCGACTTCACCGGCCAGACCCCGGGCAAGGTCATACGCGGTTTCGACGATTAAGGGGGGCAGTCCCTTGCGCGCTTACGACGCAATCGTCATCGGGGCTGGACACAACGGTCTGGTGACGGCGGGCTACCTCGCCAGGGCCGGTCTCTCCGTCCTGGTGCTCGAGCGACTCGACAAGGTCGGCGGGGCCTGCACCACCGAGGAGCTCTTCCCAGGCGTGCACGGCCCGGTCTGCGCGCGCAACTGCGACATGCTCCAGGCCAAAGTCATCGACGACCTGGACCTGAGAGACCATGGCTTCGAGATCGCCGAGACGTACGCCTCCAAGCGGCAGGGCCTGCCCTTTCGCCCGTTTCCAGACAGCGCCCACCTCGGCGGGCCGGGCGTCGATACCACGGACGATCTCGCAGCCCAGATTGGACAGCTCTCGCGCCGCGACGCCGCGGCGGTGCCGCAGTGGGAGGCGTTCTGGGACGCCGTGGTGGAGATGCTCGCCCCCTACTACTTGACCGGGCCCCCGACCATACGCGGACTGGTGGAGAAGACCCGGGGCACGGCGCTGGAAGATACCCTCGGCAGACTCCTGACCTGGAGCCTTGCGGACCTGGTGGAGCACTATTTCGAGGATGAGCGGGTGAGGGCCTACTTCATGTCGCCCTCCGAGTCCGACCCGTCGCAGCCCGGCAGCATCCTCAGTCTCGCCTTCCTCCGATGCGGCTCCGTTCTTGCCCGTTCCCGTGACAAGGGAGTACCGGTGGGGGGTATGGGGGGTATCACACGGGCCATGGCGAGTGCGGCCCGGGAGTTTGGCGCCGCTATCGGGACCGGTGCAGTCGTCGACAGGGTGATCGTGGAGGACGGGGCCGTCTCGGGAGTCCGTCTCTCCGACGGCGAGGAGATCGGGAGCCGGATCGTAGTCTCCAACGCAGACCCCAAGCGCACCTTCTCGACGCTGGTGAGCGCGGACGACGCGCCCGAGGACGCACGGCGCGCCAGGGCCATGACGGCCCGCGTGTCCAGCCTCGTGCTGTCCGTGATCATCGGCGAGATGCCAGACTTCGGCCGCTACCTGGGGAACGGCTATGACCGTCGACTGGTGCCGAATCCCATCATGATCGGCCCGTCCGTCCAGTACTACGAGCGGGCCTGGAGAGACACGATGGAGGGCCGGTGGCCGCGATCGCCCGTCATGACGGTGAGGGTCCCGTCCGCGTTCGACCCCGCCTGCGCGTTGGATGGCTCCCATCTCCTCACCGTCTGGTCGACCTATCAGCCGGCCCGGCTGGTCGAGCGCAGCTGGGATGAGGTGAGACAGGATGCGGCCGACAACCTGATCAGCGTCGTCGACAGCTACTTTCCAGGCTTCCGGGACAGCGTAGTCGACTGGGAGCTGCAGACTCCCGAGGACATCCGGACGAGGACCTGGATGACGGCGGGCAACATACATCACATAGACGCCACTCCCGATCAGCTGGGCCGGCAGCCGTACCGGAGTCAGGTCAGGGGTCTCTACATGTGCGGGGCGGGTACGCACCCCGGCGGCGAGGTGACGGGAGCGCCCGGCCACAACTGCGCAAAGGCCATCCTCGCGGACCTGTCGATTCCGGGTTAGGTTGCGGCTGGAAGGTAGCTTCTCAGAGTAGGAAGGGGGCCCAGCCGAGCAGTGCCGCCAAGCTTTGGAGGGCCGTCTCCACAGTCTCATATGTACTGAACGGGCACACGGCCTAGAACCTCATCCCGCACGTTGCTATAATCGCCGGACTGCGGACAGGAGGTACGAGCGATGGCGGACCCTGTCGCCACGGGCCCGGCAGACCTGAACGAGGTTGCCCGGCGGCTCCGGCGGAGCATCATAACGATGGTGACGGAGGCCGGATCCGGGCATCCGGGCGGATCACTCTCCGCCGTCGAGATCCTCTCCTCACTCTACTTCCGTGTCATGCGGCACAGGGCGTCGGAGCCCTCCTGGCCGGACCGGGACCGGTTCATCCTGAGCAAGGCGCACGCCTGTCCCGTGCTGTACGCTGCTCTCGCCGCGGCGGGCTACTTCCCGGAGGAGGAGCTTAGCAGCTTCCGAAAGCTGGACAGCCGCCTCCAGGGCCACGCTCACGTGAAGACGCCGGGCGTCGAGATGTCGGGCGGCTCGCTGGGACAGGGGCTCTCCTTCGGCGTCGGAACCGCGCTCGCCTCCAGGCTGGACGGACGGCCCTCGCGCACCTACGTGCTGCTAGGCGACGGAGAGTGCGACGAGGGGCAGGTGTGGGAGGCCGCGATGTCCGCTTCCCACTACGCGCTGGACAACCTGGTCGCCATCGTGGACCGCAACGGCATCCAGAACGACCGGCGGACCGACGAGGTGATGCAGCTCGAGCCCCTGGCCGACAAGTGGCGGGCCTTCGGATGGGATACGGTGGAGATCGACGGCCACGACCTGGAACAGGTGCTCTCGGCGCTGGAGCGCGCCGGAGGCGTAGCGGGGAGACCGTCGGCGATCGTGGCCCGCACCGTGAAGGGGAAGGGGGTCAGCTTCATGGAGGACAATCCCGACTTCCACGGAAAGGCGCCGTCCCCCGAGCAGGCGTCGCTGGCCCTGCAGGAGATCGGCTGATCAGGACAAGGGGGTAGCGCCGTTGGCTGAGACAGCCTCGACGAGAGAGATAGCGGGCCGGACGCTGGTGGAGCTTGGCGAGACGCGTCCGGACCTGGTCGTCCTGGGAGGCGACCTGAACAAGTCGACCTTCACGAATCTGTTCGGCGCCAGGTACCCGGAGCGCTTCTTCGACTTCGGCCCGGCGGAGCAGAACATCGTCAGCGTCGCGGCCGGCCTGGCCGCATCGGGGAAGATCCCCATCGTGAGCACCTTCACCGTCTTCGCCACCAGCCGGCCCTACGACCAGCTCCGCGTGGGCGTGGCCCAGTCGGGGCAGAACGTCAAGGTGGTCGCGACGCACGGGGGAATCATCACCGGAGAGGACGGCGTGTCGGCGCACGGCATCGAGGACATCGCGCTCATGTCGGCGCTGCCGGGGTTCAACGTGATCGTCCCCGCCGACGGGCCCGAGACGGTGGAGGCAGTGCGGGCCGCCGTCGATACGGAGGGGCCATTCTACATACGAGTCTCGCGCCCACCGACCCCGGTCGTGCACACGGACGGCGTCGATTTCGCCGTCGGCAGGGCCGAGACGCTACGAGACGGCACGGACGCGGCGATCATCGCCTGCGGGATCATGGTGCACGCGGCGCTCATTGCCGCGGACACGCTGGCCGCCGACGGCATCCGGTGCAGGGTGCTGAACATGGCGACGGTGAGTCCCCTCGACGAGGCAGCCGTAGTGGAGGCGGCGCGCGACACCGGCGCGGTGGTAACGGCGGAGGAGCACTACATCAACGGCGGGCTGGGCAGCCTGGTGTCCCAGACGCTCTCACGCGAGCTGCCGACTCCGGTGGAGCCGGTGGCGCTGCGCGGCTACGCTGAGTCGGGAACCGCCGAGCAGCTGCTAGAGAGGTACGGTCTCACCTCCGGGGACATCGAGCGGGCCGTGCGCCGGGCGGTGGGGCGGAAAGGGAGCTAGCGGGAGGCCCCCATCCTAACCTTCCCCCGCGGAGCCGGGGGAAGGGACAAGAGCGCTCCATCCTCTCTTATCTTTACTTCGATCCCTTCGCGGAGGCAGGGGAAGACCAGATGGTCCCCCGGGTCGTTCGCGAGTGAGCGTCAAGCCACAAGATGGACTCCCGCTTTCGCGAGAGTGACGGGTTCTGTTTCCGTCTGCGCCGAACGAAACGGGACCGAGTGACGGGATAGGTTCCCTTCGCTATCTCCGGCGGCGGGGGACCTGAAGGGCTTCGGCGGGGAGCTTCCCTGAGGCGAGCTGGCGCGTCAGCTTCTGCACCTGGCGGAACTGGTTCAGGAGCTGGTTGACGTCCCGCGGGGTGGTTCCGCTTCCTCTCGCGATGCGTCGCCTGCGGCTCCCGCCTATGATCTCCGGCTTCCGCCTCTCCTCCGGCGTCATCGACAGGATCAGCGCCTCGATCCTGGCAAGGTCGCCCTCGTCCACGTCCGCGGCGCCCATCCTCTCGCGCAGTCCCGAGACGCCGGGGATGAAGTCCATTATCTGGCTGAGAGGCCCCATCTTCCTGAGCTGACGCAGCTGGCCTAGGAAGTCCTCCAGGTCGAAGCTCGCACGCCGTATTTTCTCTTCCAGACGAGCAGCCTCTTGCTGATCCACGTCGGCCTGCGCCTTCTCGGCGAGGGTCTGCAGGTCTCCCATGCCCAGGATGCGCGACGCGAGCCGGTCGGGATGGAACACCTCGAGCGCGTTCACGCGCTCCCCGGTGCCGAAGAACTTGACCGGGAGGCCTGTGGCCGAGGAGATGGACAGCGCCGCGCCGCCGCGCGCGTCCCCGTCCATCTTGCTGAGGACGAGTCCGGTCAGTCCGACGCGCCGGTGGAACTCCTCCGCGACCCGCACGGAGTCCTGCCCGGTCATGGCGTCCACGACGAGCAGCGTCTCCGCCGGGGACACGGCGTCCCTGATCTGCTCCAGCTCCTGCATCAGGTCGTCGTCGACCTGGAACCGTCCGGCAGTGTCGACGATCGCCCACGACGCGCCGATCTCGGCGGCGCGCCTCACTCCGTCGCCCGCCACCTTCACCGCCGGACGCTTCGAGTCGCCGGCGTAGACCTCGACGTCGACCTGACTGCCGAGCGTCTCCAGCTGGCGGACGGCTGCGGGACGGTGGATATCCGCGGCGACCAGGAGGGGCTTCTGCCGCGCCTGCTTGAGGTGGAGCGCGAGCTTGGCGGCGGTCGTGGTCTTGCCGGAGCCGTTAAGCCCGGCTATCAGCATCACGGAGGGCGGCGCCGCGCCGGGGACCAGGCGCTTGACGCCCGCGCCCAGTATTGAAGTCAGCTCCTCCCCGGTGATCCTGGCGACGTGCTGGCCCGGAGTCAGGCTCCTGAGCACCTCGTCCGCAAGCGCCCTCTCACGGATCCTGGCGATCAGGTCACGGGCGACCTTGAAGTTGACGTCGGCTTCGAGGAGGGCCAGCCGGACCTCCCGCAGCGCCTGGTCGATGTCCTTTTCGGTGAGCCGTCCCTTGGCGCTCAGGCGATGGAGAGCGCGATTCAGCTTCTGGGAGAGCGCTTCGAACACGGGGGTTCGTCAGGCTGGGCTGACGGTCTCGACGAGGTCGCTCATGACGGAGGCCATGAACTGTACGCTGGCGATCGTCTCGCGGTATTGCATGCGTGTCGGGCCGACGGCACCGACGGCGC
Organism: Dehalococcoidia bacterium; assembly: GCA_965208395.1. GTDB lineage: Bacteria > Chloroflexota > Dehalococcoidia > Lucifugimonadales > CBDBON01 > CBDBON01. The sequence continues at coordinate 1,500,063 of CBDBON010000003.1, read as the reverse complement.
CGACAGCCTGGTGGGGCACTCCGTACTGGCAGATAACGATGCTCAGGGGCCACAGCATATCGCCCCGGTTCTCGGACCCTATCGTCACCCTGGCGGCGTCCCCCTCGGGCGTCTCGTCCAGCACCGCGTGGACGAGACTACGGTCTTCCAGCCCCTCGACGATGGCGCGGACGCGGTCGTTGTCCTCGAACTCGGGCTGGCCGAGCAGGTTCCTGAGACCGTCGACGTAGTGCTCGCTGTAGAGCTCACGCTCCTCATCTCTGAGGATAACGACGGCGGCGTCTACGACCGCCTCCTCCAGCGCGTTCGACGCGACGCTCCTCGACTCTATCTCACGGCGCGTCAGGCCGTGCAGCTCATCCCTCATCCTGATGGCCGTAGACTCGAGCGCATGCGCGTCCACGGCCTCCTCGAGGCGTATCAGGTGGCGACGCAGACGCGCCTGCTCCATCACGACGATGAGCATTGCCAAGAAGTCCTGCAGGCGGACGAGCTCGAGATGCCTGACTCGAGATTCAGGGGCCTTGGGGAGGGTGGCGATGGCCATGTTGCCGACGAGCTGCGCCAGGATCGTCGCAGCGGCGCTGGTCCACTCGTCGAGGTCCCGTTCAACGTCTCCGAGTCGTCTGCGCACGAACCGGCGCGTTCCGGGCGGGACGGCGCTCTGCGCGTCCGCGGTCATCGACTCGACGTAGAGCCTGTAGGCCTTGTCGAGCGGCACGCTCCCCGAGGATGGGTGGCTCCTGCTGATGTATCCCTCCTCGTCCAGCCTCGCCACCTCCTTGCGAATCGTGGCGGAGCTGACGCCGAGGCCGCACAGACGAGAGATGGTCTCCGATCCGATGGGAGCCGCCGTCCGCGTATAGTGGTCGACGATCAGATTGAGGATCGTCCCCTGTCTCTGAGTGAGCATGGCATTTCGAGCGTATCACAGCGGCGTGCCGCACGCTAGCTTTCGCGCCGCGCTAACTCGTTGAACCGTCTCGCGGGCCGTTGCTATACTGCTCCAAGCAACGATTTTCGCAACGCTCTTCAAGGAAGACATGGAGATCACCTGGCTCGGCCACTCATCCCTCAGGCTGCAGACGGGAGGGGCGACCCTCATCACCGACCCGTTCGCTCCCTCCGCCGGACTCGCAACGCGGAAGCATGAGGCCGACATCGTCACCATCAGCAACGACTACCCCCACCACTCACACCGGGACGCGCTCGATGGCGAGCCGAGGTTCATCGACGGGCCCGGCGAGTACGAGATAGCCAACTTCTACATCACAGGGATGGGCACTCGCCTGAGCGCCGACGCCTCAGAGCGCCGGACGAACACCGTGTTCATCTTTCAGACGGAGGGGCTCACCCTGTGCCATCTTGGCGGTCTGGGAGGGATGCCCACCCCCGCGCAGGTGAGGACGCTGACCCAGACGGAGGTGCTGTTCGTCCCCGCGGGCGGCGGCGGCACGATCGGCGCCAACCGGGTGGCGAGCCTCGTCAGCGCCATCGAGCCGCGTATTGTGGTGCCGGTGCACTACCGGACGGACGGGGTTGACGTGGAGCTGGACGGGATCGAGGAGCTTCTGGCCGAGCTGGGCGTCCCGGAGGTCGAGCCGCGTCCGAGGCTCTCGGTCACGTCGAGGAGCCTTCCGAGGGATCTCGAGGTCGTCGTGCTCTCCCGGTCGGCCTGAGCCCCCGTCCCCGTATCAAGCACGGGCAGACTCTAACCTTCGCCCCGCGGAGCCGGGGCGGCAAGGGATAGATGCGCTGCTCTCCTACAGAGCCCTGAGCGCCTCGAGGGTCTGCTCGTTGGGAGCGATGATGAGAAGCGTACGCGCTCCGGCCAGGTGGAGGTAGATGACCCGGTCCTCCAGCCTCAGGAGACTTTGGGTGTCGTCGTCCTGCGCCGCCGGCTGCCACTCCGCATCAGTACGGGCGCGGCTGAAGTCCAGGAAGGCCTGGAAGAACTCGGCGGCGTCCTCCTCGCTGTCCCAATGGAGAAGGGCGTAGAGGAGGGTCTCTCCCCCGGGGTCTTCGTACAGGGTGAAGCGGTCTCCTCCCCAGCCGGCGGCGGCCAGAGCGGCCCTCTCGGGCGGCAGGTGCATCTCCATGTACGCCTGGATAATGAGCTCACCGAAGGTGTCGGTGGTGATCTTTCTCCATCCCGCCCGCAGGGCGGGCGCGATGTCCGGCAGCTTGACCGCCAGCGGTCCCTCGCCCGATCGGTACTTCTCCGGGTGGAGGATCTGCTCGGTGGACTTCGGCGGGCCGGCATAGGCGCCGTCGACCAGGTCCCAGCCCTCGACCTCGGTGTAGAGACCTGCGATGAACCGGAATCCCTCCACGTAGGGGAAGGCGAAGGCGCGCCTGACAACGTGGGGGGCCTGCCTATAGGCGCGCTCGGCGGCAGGGGACGGAGCGGTCCTGGCCTGCGCCTGCTGATCCTCGTCGAGGTGGTTGAGCATGAAGAGTATCTCGGCCACTGAGGCGTCGCCCTCCACGAGTCCACGGAAGGCGAGGCGGCTGTCGCTGTTCCCTTCCAGCGAGTCGAACGTGCCGTCCATGTCGAAGTGCTGCTGCTGGAGGCCGTGCACGTACTCGTGCACGTAGGTGAGCTGGTCTCTGGGGGTGAGCTCGTCGGCCTGACCGACCACGTATAGGCGCTCCTCGTCCGCGTCGTAGAATCCCAGAACATTCTCCGTGTACAACGGAACGAGGATGTCCAAGAGGCTCTGATCGCTTGCGATGATGCCCAGCGTCCTGTAGAGCGCCTGCTGGGTCTCTATCTCGTCGGCGTCCGCGTCCAGGCTGGACTGCATCCTCTCCCCGAGCTCTTCCCGGTCGATGAAACTCCTCTCGATCGGTCGTACCGGGAAGAGCGACCTGATCAGAGAGGCCCGTCCTCCCAGGGAGTCGAGAAACGAGTCCGCCGGATCGTCCACCGAGCGTCGCGGCAGCGGTAGTGGGACGGAGACGGTGGGTAGGATGACCGGGGCCGGGACGAAGGCGGGGGTCGGCGTCGGCGGCACGGGGCTGGGGGTGGCGGCGGGTGACGCGGTCGGACCGGGCGCGGCTGTGGGAGAGGGGGTCAAGGAGACGGGAGCCGCCGTGCCAGGAGCGGCTGCCGGAGGAGCGGACTGTCTATCGTCCGCGCATGCGGCGGCGATTAGGGCGGCGGCGAACAGGGAGGCGATTGAGGTCGATATCGGCATCTTCGGATCACCGTTGCATGAGTATGGACCGGAGGGACGGTTCCACCGTAGCAACGGTCATCGTCCGCGTCAATGGCGAATCGCCGGGGACGGCTTGACGACGCGGCGCAGGCCGATGGGACGGCGCGAATTGCCTTGACACCATATTGGGCCAGCTATAGTATGAGGCTATCGGGAGGACTATCAAGAAGAGAGGGTTGAGAATAGACGGACAGGGGGGTGAGTCGTGGAAACGACTGTTATCACGATCCTCGCCGTCCTCGGAGGCCTGATAGCAGGTGCGGTCGTTGGCTACATCGGACCGAAGCTCATCCATGGCAGACGCCACGAAGCGGCCAAGACGGCCGCGTCGCGCGTCCTAGAGGAGGCCAGAGAGCAGAAGAGAAGCATCCTCATCGAGGCCAAAGAGGAGGCGTTACAGACCCGGTCGGCCGCGGAGGCCGAAATTCGCGAGCGGCGCTCAGAGCTGCGGCGCTCAGAACGGCGGCTCTCCAACAAAGAGGAGAACGTCGAGCGCCGGGGAAACAACCTGGAGCGGCGCGAGAAGAATCTTAGCGAAAAGGAGACGGGTATCGAGTTGCTCCAGGCCGACCTAGAGCAGCTGAAACACAGAGAGCTGGAGGTAATCGAGGAGAGAGCCGGAGTATCGATCGGCGAGGCCAAGGATCTGCTGATGCACCGGGCCGAGCAGGATATCCAGCACGAGCTGGCCCGCCTCTACCGAGACAAGGAGGCGACGGCCCGCGAGGAGGCCGACCAGAAGGCCCGCCGGATACTGTCGACGTCGATACAGCGTCTTGCCTCCGACGTCGTCTCCGAGGTGACCGTTACCACAGTACCCCTCCCCAGCGACGACATGAAGGGCCGTCTCATCGGGCGCGAGGGACGCAACATCCGCGCGATCGAGAAGACGACCGGCGTGGACCTGATCATCGGCGATACACCGGAGGCCGTGACCGTATCCTGCTTTGATCCGGTGCGCCGCGAGGTCGCCCGGGTCGCCCTGGGCAAGCTGATCACGGACGGTCGTATTCACCCGGCGCGGATCGAGGAGATGGTCGCCAGGGCCCGGAAGGAGATCGACACCACCATATGGAAGAGTGGTGAGGAGGCGATCTTCGACATCGGAATACGGGGCCTCCATCCCGAGATCATCAAGCTCATGGGGCGGCTGAAGTACCGCTACAGCTACGGCGAGAATGTGCTTCAGCACTGCCTAGAGGTGGGCCATCTGGCTGCGATGATCGCGGCCGACATAGGGGCAGACGTCAAGACGGCCCGTGCCGGCGGCTTCCTGCATGACATCGGCAAGGCGTTGAGCCACGAGGTCGAGGGGCCCCACGCCGAGATCGGCGCCGAGGTGGCCGCGAAGTACGAGGTCTCCCCCAAGGTGTACACCTGCATCGCGGAGCACCATGACGACGACATGAGCTCGGTCGAGTCGTACATCGTGGCGGCGGCGGACGCGATCAGCGCCGCCAGGCCGGGCGCCCGCAAGGACACGGTCGAGAACTACATCGAGCGTCTCGAGGCACTGGAGGAGGTCGGGAGAGGCTTCGCCGGCGTGGAGAAGTGCTATGCCATCCAGGCGGGACGAGAGGTCCGGATCATGGTGAGGCCCGAGGACGTGGACGACGCCGCCGCGTCCAAGATGGCGCGGGACGTCGTGAAGAAGATCGAGGAGACGCTCGTCTATCCCGGACAGATCAAGGTCACACTGATCCGAGAGAGCCGTACCGTCGAGTACGCCCGCTAAGGGAAGGGTGAGCAACCGGCCGGCGTCTCACGGAAGCGAGGCGGGAGGCCCCGCCGCATCGGTCGATCTTCATCTGCATACGACCTGTTCGGACGGGAGCCTAACTCCCACCGAGCTCGTCCGCATGTGCGGAGAGCGCGGGCTTCGGGTCATATCGATCAGCGATCACGACTCGACCGAGGGGATCGCCGAAGCCCTGGAGGCCGCGGGGCGGTATCCGGACCTGACCATCATCCCGGGGATCGAGCTGAGCGCCGATATGCCCGGGACCGAGGTGCATATTCTCGGGTACTTCATCGACCACCGGGACCAGGCGCTGCAGCGCACTCTCAGCAGCTTTCGCGAGGGGCGCGAGGAGCGGGCGTGGCGGATGGTCGAAAGGCTGGCGGAGCTCGGCGTGCCTCTCTCCTGGAAGCGCGTCGTCGAGCTGTCCAGCGGTGGCGCGATAGGTCGCCCCCATATCGCACAGACCATGGTGGAGGCGGGCGTGGTCCGGTATCCCAAGGAGGCCTTTGATCTGTACCTGGGCCGTAACGGGCCGGCCTACGTCAGCAGGCCGCGGCTCTCTCCCGAAGAGGCGGTCGGCCTCGTGGTGGACAATGGCGCCCTTCCGGTGCTGGCGCACCCCACCTACACGGTCAAGGGTCCGGACGGCGGCGCCTCGGAGGAGCTGGAACAGCTCCTCGTGCGTCTCAAGGCGAAGGGGCTGGTGGGGATGGAGGTGTACTACAAAGACTACCCTCCCGACGTGGTCGAACAGCTCCGGTCGCTGGCGGATCGGATGGGGTTGATTGCCTGCGGGGGAAGCGACTACCACGCCGCCGGGAATCCGGGCGAACCGGAGCCCGGGACGGTGGGACCACCGATGGAGACCTTCGAGGCCCTCCTGAGCCTGGCGCGAGGCCGCTCCAGCGCCGTGGGCAGTGCGCGGTAGAGGTGATGGACCTGACCGCGGCCCTTCCGGTCGCCGGGGCCTATCTGTGGGGAGCCGTCCCGGTATCCTACCTGGTGGGTCGTTACCGCAAGGGAATTGACATCCGGGACTACGGCTCCGGCAACGTGGGCGCGACAAACCTGATGACTCACGTGGGCCCGTGGACAGGGTTCATCGTCGGGGTCTTCGACTGTCTCGCCAAGGGGACGCTGCCGGTGCTGATTGCCCGCGAGCTGTTCGACCTTCCGTTGTCGGCACAGGCGGCCACCGGGCTGGCGGCCATCGCGGGGCACAGCTGGTCTCCGTATCTGCTATTCACCGGGGGCAGGGGCGTCGCAACGGCTGCCGGTGTGATCTTCAGCTTCTTCATGTGGCAGGAGATGCTGGTCATAGCGCTCATACTGGGTGCGGGCCGCGTCGTCTTCCACGAGACGGGGCTCTGGACACTCGTGTCTATGCTCGCCCTTCCCATCCTGGCACTGGTCTTCGGCGGAGCCCCTGAGATCGTGGTGATGACGCTGGGGATAGGCGCGCTGCTGACAGCCAAGCGGCTGACGGCCAACTGGGAGAGGCCCGATCCCGGCTACCCGGTGGCACGTGTGCTCGCCTACAGGGTGCTGTGGGACAGAGACGTTCCACGCAAGCAGCAGTGGACGGGCAGACAGCCCGCCGGAGACTAGGAGTCCGCCGGCGATGACCGCGGCACGGCACTGCGTGAATCATGCCGACGCCACGACGAGCGTCGCGTGCGGCAGGTGCGAGGAGCCGATCTGTCCGAGGTGCATGGTGCATGGCCCGGTCGGCATCCGGTGCAGGGAGTGCGCCCAGATGCGGGCGCTGCCCACGTTCGAGGTGACGGGGCCGTACCTTGCCCGGGCCATCGGCGCCGGGCTGGCGATCGCGGTCGCGGGTGGGCTGATCATCGCTCTGCTGCGGGTAAACCTCGGATGGATATACTGGTTCGACTGGATTGCGCTCATGGGGATGGGATATGTCATAGCCGAAGGGATCAGCGCGGCGGTCAACAGGAAGCGCGGGCGGACGCTCAAGATCGTGTCGGGGGGTTCGATGCTGGTGGCGTGGTCGATCATCGCCATCCTGGGCGGGGCGTGGCCGGTCTTCTTCGGGTCCCTATTAGGGTTGCTGCCGCTGTTCGTCGCCTTCTACCTGGCCATCAACCGGTTTTGAAGCGCCGGCCAGTCGGGCGACTCGTTGACAGAATTCGTAGTGCATAGATAATATTTATACGACACCAAACGATCAGGACGGTGAAGATGGACGAACTGGACGAACAGATCATCGCAATGCTCCAAGAGGATGGACGGGCCACCAACGCCGGTATCGCTCGGGCTGTCGGCGTCAGCGAGGGGACAGTGCGCCGCCGGCTGAAACGCCTCGTCCACGAGGGGTACATCAGCGTCGTCGCCCTGCTGGACCCCGGCCGTATGGGGTACGCCTCCGAGGCTCTCGTCGGTGTCCAAGTGGATCCCGACAGGGTGGACCAGGTGGCAGACGCGCTCGCCCATCTTGACGAGGTGAGCTGGGTCTCGGTCACAACCGGCGCATTCGATATCTTCGCCTGGGCGGCTCTCCGGTCGGCGGAGTCGCTCGGCATCTTCCTTCGCACCGAGGTCGGTACGATCCCCGGGGTACGCCGCACCGAGACGTTCGTAAACCTCGGGGTCAAGAAGCGCGGCTACGGCGTCACCGTCTGATCATCGGCCGTCCGCGGTCCGTACACTGCGCGAGGGTTGAGGGGCGCCCGCGCCTACTCGCACGCTGGCCCTCACGCGACCATCTCCGCACAGATTCAAAGGGGGTACCGCATTGCTAAAGACCGTCAGCTGTGGAGACGTCCGCCGGGAGCACGCCGGCAAGACAGTGACGCTCTCGGGCTGGGTACACCGCCGCAGAGACCACGGCGGCCTGACCTTCATCGATCTCAGGGACAGGGAAGGGATCGTGCAGGTGGTGTTCAACCCCGATAACAGGCCCGACGCGCACGCGGCCGCGGGCAGGCTGCGCAACGAGTGGGTGGTGACGGTGGCCGGCGAGGTGCAGGAGCGCCCGCCGGGGACCGAGAACCCGGAGCTGGCCACAGGGGACGTCGAGGTCGCGGCCGCCCACCTGACGGTGCTGAACGAGTCAAAGACGCCGCCCTTCTACGTGAACGACGAGGGCGAGGAGGTCGACGAGCTGCTCCGGATGCGGTACCGCTACGTCGACCTGCGCCGAGCGGGAATGCGCGACACGCTCATTCTCCGCCATCGCGTGGTGAAGTACATCCGGGACTTCCTCGATCAGCGAGGATTCCTCGAGGTGGAGACGCCGATTCTGATCAAGAGCACGCCGGAGGGCGCGCGCGACTTTCTCGTGCCGAGCCGGCTCTACCCGGGGCAGTTCTATGCGCTCCCACAGTCCCCTCAACAGCTCAAGCAGCTGCTGATGGTGTCGGGCGTGGAGAGGTACTTCCAGATCGCCCGCTGCTTTCGAGACGAGGATCCGCGCGCGGACCGGGTGGTGGAGCACACTCAGCTCGACCTGGAGATGAGCTTCGTCGAGGAGGACGACGTGCTGGGGCTGGCGGAGGAGCTGTACACGTCGCTCGTCGAGACGCTCTTCCCGGACAGGTGGCTGATGAAGCCCTTCCCGAGGATGACCTACGCGGAGGCTATGGAGCTCTACGGTACGGACAAGCCGGACCTCAGGTTCGGACTGGAGATGGCCGACCTGTCGGACGTGGCGTCGGAGACCGAGTTCCGCGTCTTCCAGTCGGTGCTGGCCGGCGGGGGCATCGTGAAGGGATTCAGAGCGCCGGGCTGCGCCGGGTACTCGCGCAGGGAGCTGGACCGGCTGACGGAGTTCGCCAGGGAGCGGGGGGCGCAGGGGCTGGTCACCCTGGCGCTGACGGGAGAGCCGGGCCCCATAGACGGGATCACGCAGGAGCAGGTCCGCTCGGCCGTTTCGCGATTCCTGTCGCTCGACCAGGTGAAGGCGATCGCCGAGCGGACGGAGGCGCAGATCGGGGACCTCGTGCTCATCATCGCCGGGCCGGCCAAGTCGACGAACGTGGCGCTGAGCGCGCTGCGCCACGAGATGGGCTCTCGTCTGGGCCTGGCTGACCCAAACATGCTCGCATTCGCCTTCGTCGTCGACTTCCCGCTGTTCGAGTGGAGCGAGGAGGAGGGGCGGTGGGACGCGACGCACCACGCCTTCACCATGCCGAAGGAGGGTTACGCCGAGTACATCGAGACGGACCCTGGGCGCGTCATCGCCCACTGCTACGACATGGTGTGCAACGGTGCGGAGCTGGCGAGCGGGAGCATCCGGGTGCACAGCCGGGAGCTTCAGGAGCGGATCTTCCGGGCGCTTGGCTACACGGGCGAGCAGGTCGAGGAGCGCTTCGCCCAGCTACTGACGGCGCTGGAGTACGGAGCGCCTCCGCATGGAGGCATAGCTCCGGGTATCGACCGGCTGATCATGACGCTGACGGGCACGGAGAACATACGCGACGTGATCGCCTTTCCGAAGACGCAGACCGGGGTCGACCCGCTGTTCGAGGCGCCCGCGCCGATCGATCCGGAGCAGCTTGCCGAGCTGCGCCTAGCGGTCCTCCCCGAATAGGCGTCCCGACTCGCGGCCGGGTATGTTCCCCACCGGACTGAAGGGAACGGTCCCGTTCCTCTCATCCCAACCTCCCGCCAGGGGAGTAAGGAGTGGTAGCTCGCGTGGAACCGTGGAGTCGCCTCGACTCACAGGACGTGAACAGCTACTCTTTCGTCCGCGATGTGGTCACCGGATACGGCTGTTGATATAATCGCGCCAGACTGGCGGCGCAGGGCGCGCTGCCTGACCCGCCAGCTCCAATCCGCCAGATGGAGGCCTGCGATGAGCTCTACGCATGCGACACTCAACCAGGAGAGGCTCCTGTGGATGTATGAGACGATGGTGACGATCAGGAGGTTCGAGGAGCAGTCCCGCCGGGAGGCGGACGCCGGGAAGCTTCGCGGCATGCACTCCTCCATCGGACAGGAGGCGGTGCCGACGGGGATCTGCGCCCATCTGCGGGACGACGACTATGTGCTCGGGACCCATCGGAGCCATCATCACTGCATCGCCAAGGGGGTGGACCTCAACGAGATGCTGGCCGAGCTACTGGGCAAGGCCAACGGGACGAACAAGGGCAAGGGCGGCACGATGCACATCGCCGACATGAACAAGGGGATGCTCGGCGCCAACGGCGTGGTCGGGTCGAACATACCCGTGGCGACGGGCGCCGCGCTGAGCGCCAAGGTGAAGGGCACCGACCAGGTGAGCGTCGTGTTCTTCGGGGACGGCGCGGCGAACCAGGGGAGCCTGCACGAGGCGATGAACCTGGCGAGCATCTGGAAGCTGCCGGTCATCTTCGTCTGTGAGAACAACCGGTACGCCGAGTCGACGCCGTTCGAGTACGCCATCGCGGGCGCATCGGTATCGAACCGCGCGGCCGGGTACGACATGCCGGGGGTGCTGGCCGACGGGCAGTCGGCGCTGGAGATGTTCGAGGTGGGCGGCGAGGCGGTGAGGCGGGCCCGTGCGGGCGGCGGACCGACGCTGATAGAGGCCCAGACATACCGGTACCAGGGCCACTTCGGGGCTGACAACCCGCTGGGCTACCGGACGGAGGAGGAGGAGGCGTACTACCAGGAACGGGACTGCATTGCCGGCCTGACGGCTTACATCCTCGACGGCGGTCACGCGACGCAGGCCGAGATCGACGAGATTGACCGGCGGGCGGTCGAAGCCGTATCCGTCGCCACGAGGTTCGCCAACGACAGCCCCTTCCCGCAGTTAGAAGAGCTGTTCGACGATGTATACGTCTCCTATCCGCGCGAGCAGGTGATGGTATCCACCAGCGAGCCCGGTGCAGTTTCGGGGCAGGAGGTCCAGTATGGTCCAGGCTCAAGCGGTTAGACAGCTCAGCTACATCCAGGCGGTCAACGAAGCGCTCCGCCAGGAGATGGAGCGCGATTCGTCAGTCATCGTGATGGGGGAGGACGTCGCCGGCGGGGCAGGACGGCCCGGCAAGGAGGACGCCTGGGGCGGCCCGATGAGGCTGACCAAGGGGCTGATCGGCCGGTTCGGCGCGGAGCGCATCCGCGACACGCCCATATCGGAGGCGGGGTTCGTCGGCGCGGGAGTGGGCGCGGCGGCTACTGGACTTCGCCCGGTCGTGGATCTGATGTACGTGGGTTTCTACGGCGTGTGCGCGGACCAGATCACCAACAACGCGGCGAAGATACACTACATGTTCGGCGGTAAGGTCAAGGTGCCGCTCACGATCATGACCGGGACGGGAGCCGGCACCAACTCGGCGGCCCAGCACTCGGAGACGCTCTACTCCGTCTTCGCCCACTTTCCGGGACTGAAATGCGTGGTGCCTTCCAACCCGTACACGGCCAAGGGGCTGTTCATCTCCGCGATCCGCGACGACGATCCGGTCATCATCTTCAACAACCGTCAGCTGATGGGGTTCCGCGGCGAGCCGCACGTGCCGGAGGAGCCGTACGCCATTCCGATCGGCGAGGCGCACACCGCCAGAGAGGGAGACGAGATCACGCTCGTGGGAATCGGGTACACCACCCACGTCTGCCTGCAGGCTGCCCAGGAGCTGGAGAGCCGCGGGCATTCGGCCGAGGTGATCGACCTGCTGTCGGTCTCTCCGCTGGACGGCGAGGCCATCCTGACATCGGTGCAGAAGACTCGCCGCATCGTAATCGTCGACGAGGACTATCCACGGTGCAGCGTCGCATCGGACATATCGGCGCTGGCCGCGGAGGAGGCATTCGACTATCTCGACGCGCCGCCCCGCCGCGTCACGGCGCCGCACACTCCGGTGCCGTACAGCCGGCCTCTGGAGGCGAGCTTCCTCCCGTCCAGGGAGAAGGTGGTCAGTGCGGCTCTGGAGCTCCTAGGCTAAGGGATAGCTATGGCTACACCGATCGTAATGCCGAGGCTGGGCGACTTCATGATCGAGGGCACGGTCGCCAGTCTGGCGAAGTCGATGGGAGATCCGGTCGCTCAGGGCGAGGTGATCGCCGAGATCGAGACGGAGAAGGTCAACTACGACCTGGAGGCGATCGACAGCGGGTTTTTCCATCCTGCGGTCGAGGCGGGAGCGACCGTACCGGTCGATGGGCTCATCGGCTACGTTCTGGCGGAGGGAGAGGAGCCGCCAGCAGCCGCGCAGCCGCCAGCCGCGGCCGCGCCGAGCGCGGCGCCTCCATCCGCGCCGGGCCGACGGCGGGCGGCGGCAAGAGGAGACGTCGTACCGTCGACGCCGGGCGCGCGGAAGCTGGCCGCCAAGCTGGGCGTTGAGCTGTCGGAGGTCACCGCGACCGGGCCGCGCGGCAGGGTGGTGGAGGCCGACGTGCGCGCCCACGCGGAGCGGGATCGGGCCTCCAGGACGCCTCCCGGTCTGCCCACACCGTCGAGGTCTGTGCCCCTGGCGGGCATGCGCAAGGCGGTCGCGGAGCACATGCTGTCGAGCATCACGACGAGCGCACAGCTCTCATACGCCCTGGAGATAGACGTCACGGAGGCGCAGAGATTGCGGCGGGAGCTGTCAAGGGAGTCGGGCCTCTCGGTGACGCTCGGCCACGTCCTAATGAAGGCCTCGGCGGAAGCGCTGCGGCGTGTCCCCCAGATCAATACAGTGCTATGGGATGGAGAGGTCCTCTATTTCGACGAGGCAAACATCGGCTTCGCCGTCGCACTCGACGACGGCCTCATCGTCCCGGTCGTTCGCGACGTCGGCGGGAAGACCATCTCCCAGCTATCGGCCGAGGCGGCCGAGCTGGCCGACAAGGCGCGCGGCGGCCGGCTGATGCCCGACGAGGTGCTGGGGGGCACCTTTACGATCAGCATACTCGGCACGGTGGACGCCTTCACGCCGATACTGAACCGCGGCCAGAGCGCGATCCTGGGAGTGGGTAGATCACTGGAGAAGCCGGTGGTCAGGGACAGGGAGGTGGTGGTTCGGGAGATGATGACGGTCAGCCTGACGGCAGATCATCAGGTGGTGGACGGCGCGGTGGCGGCGGCCTTCCTCCGCCGCTTCCAGCAGATGGTCGAGCGTCCCGTCCGGCTCTTCAAATAGCGGCAGGGCCGCACATCGCCGCACGGTTGATCGCATGGAGTACGCAGGTCTCGGCCGCACCGGTCTCAAGGTCTCCAGAGTCTGTCTGGGCACCAACATGTTCGGCGCCGGATACGTCGACGACCGCCGGGCGACAGGCGTAGTCGACCGCGCGCATGAGTGCGGGATCAACTTCATCGATACGGCCGACGCTTACCACGACGGGCTGTCCGAAAGCGTGGTGGGCCGGGCCGTCAAGGGCCGACGCCACGACTTCGTCATAGGCACCAAAGGCTTCATCCCAACAGGGCCCGGCGTCAACGATCGGGGGCTCTCCCGCAAGCACCTGGTGGAGGCCGTGGAGGCGAGCCTTCGCCGCCTGGACACCGACTATGTCGATCTCTATCAAGTCCACTACTGGGACCCGGAGACTCCGCTCGAGGAGACGCTGGGCACGCTGGACGGGATGGTGCGCCAGGGCAAGATCAGGTATTTGGGCTGCTCGAACTTCGCCGCGTGGCAGCTGGCGAAGGCGTTGTGGACGAGTGACAGGCTGTGCCTGGAGCGCTTCGAGTCGGTGCAGCCGGAGTACAACTTCAGCCGCAGGGAGATAGAGCGAGAGCTGTTCCCTCTCTGTCTCGACGAGCGAGTATCGGTCATCCCCTATCAGCTGCTCATGGGCGGTGTTCTGACCGGGCGCTACAGACAGGAGAGAGGACCGTCCGCCGACAGCCACATGGCCTCCCGCCACGCCCAGCGGGCGAAGGAGACATACTGGACCGACGAGTCCTTCGAGAAGACGGAGGCGCTGAGGTCGATGGCGACGGAGACGGGATGCGAGCCCACGCAGCTTGTCATAGCCTGGGCCCTGTCCAGACCCGCGGTAACCTCGGTGATAGTCGGCGCGAGCCGGCCCGAGCAGGTTACGGGTAACGCGGAGGCGTCCACCATCGAGCTCTCCGCCGATCTCCTAGAGCGGTTGGACGCCATTTAGCGTCCGGCAGTGATCAGTCGGTACCTGTCGATTCCCACTAGACAGGCTGCGGGAAACGTGTCAAATTAGAGGCGGGTCACTGGACAGAGCCGGGTCTTGAACACGCTGCGGAATCAGTGGCTACTCTTTTGAGCAAGTTGGAAAAGGAGGCGACATGGAAGGATTGGCCTTTATTCTCTTAGGAGGAGCGCTATTCGCCCAGTCGTGGAATTTCTTGGGGCTGTACTCCGACGGGCGCACGGTGGGAGCCTTCGTGGCGGCGCTTGGGCTGGCCGCGCTGCTCACAATCGTGATGGAGCCGATGGTACTCATCGGGAACAACCTGGAGCTAATGGCGGAGCTCGGGGGCGACGCCCGCGACGCCAATCCCCTGGCCGAGCTGACGATCATGAAGATGCTCATCATCACGTGGGCCGCTTACGCGGTGGGCGTCGGAGCGGCGGGTATCTGGGACTACGAGGAGCGGGCAATAGGACTGTACAGCGCCTTCCTCGCGGTGGGCACCGCCGTGACATTCCTGTTCTTCGCGATTACGCTGGCCCCTCCGTACGGCGAGGCGGTATGGATAGCCCTGTCCGCGGCGACGCTGATACTCTCCGTGCTGGCCGCGCTGGTCTTCTTCTATCTGACGGTGCCATTCAGCGTGCTCCGACTGGTGGCCGGGTGGTTCCTGCTCCTAGGCTCCCTCGCCGTCGCGCTGATCGGATGGGCGATCCTCACGACGATAATAGAGGTCACCAGGTTCTAGAGTCCGGGACTGACCCGGAACCGGCCCGGTAGAAACGAGGGGCTGGAGTCGGAGACGCACTGTGACGGCTCCGCCTTCAGCCCCTTCGTCTCAGTGTCGACGGGGGTTGTGCTTTGCCTAGAGAGGACGCTCGTGCCCTGGCGTCGGTAGCGAAGGATGGCCGCGCCAGGCGCTCGATCTCCGATCTGCTGGAGGAGGCGGAGCGGGAGGCGGAACGATTCAGTTGGGAGGGGACCTTCGCGGACTATCTCAAGCTTGTCGTGAAGGCTCCGGAGGTCTCGCGCCTCTCTCACAGCATGGTGTACGACGCGATCCTCGCGGAGGGTGTCGGCGAGTCGCCGACGGGCGAGACGGTATACGATCTGTTCTCGAGTGAGCTCTTCGGCATGGGCGGGCCTATAGACCGGATCGTCCAGCACTTCGGGTCCTCGGCCAAGCGACTGCAGGACCGCAAGAGGATTCTGCTCCTGCTCGGTCCTCCCGCGAGCGGTAAGTCGACGCTGGTGGCGCTGATCAAGTCGGCCCTGGAGCGGTTCTCCCGGACGCCTGAGGGCACCGCCTACGCGATCAAGGGCTGCCCCATGCAGGAGGAGCCTCTCCATCTGATTCCGCACCAGATGCGGGCCGGGCTGATGGAGGAGTACGGGGTCTACATCGAGGGCGACCTGTGTCCCAGATGCCGCTACCTGCTTCGGACCTCCTACAACGGCCGCATCTCGGAGATGCCTGTGGAGAGAGTGGTCTTCTCCGAGTACGAGGCGGTGGGCATAGGCTACTACGTGGCCACGAATCCAAATCCGTCCGACGCCTCCCTGCTCGTCGGAAGCGTCGATACGACACGCCTGGACGGGGACAGGCTGGAGGTGGCCGGAAACGCCTTCCGGCTGGACGGCGAGCTCAACGTCGCCAACCGGGGGCTGATGGAGTTCGTGGAGATATTCAAGGCGGACAAGCACCTGCTGACGGCGCTGCTGGGCGTCGCTCAGGAGAGGCTGATCAAGATGGAGCGGTTCGGCTCTGTCTATGCGGACGAGGTGATCATCGGCCACTCCAACGAGGGAGACTTCAAGACCTTTACGGCGGACGAGCATTCAGAGGCGCTGAGCGATCGGCTCGTCACAATTCAGATGCCGTACAACCTGGGCGTTCACAACGAGGTGAAGATATACGAGAAGATGGTGAGGGAGAGCGGGCTGCAGGGCACCCACATCTCGCCGCTCACCCTGCCGGCCATGAGCATCTTCTCCGTGCTCTCCCGCCTGGAACCCCCTTCGACACAGGGGATGTCTCTCCTCGACAAGCTCCGGCTGTACGACGGAGAGGCGCTCCCTCACTACAGCAGCCAGGACGTGGTGGAGATGAAGAGACACCACGCGAACGAGGGAATGGAGGGCATATCGCCCCGCTACGTGATGAACCGCCTGAGCGCGGTGGCCGCGTCTCAGAACGTCTGCTGCGTGTCGCCACTCAGCGGGTTGAACAGCCTGTGGGAGGGGCTGCGTGAGCACGTCGCCCTGGATGATGCTGGCCACATCAGGTACATAGACCTGATGAAGGACACGGTCCAGGAGCACAACCGGCGGGCGATAGACGCCGTGCAGAAGGCCTCTACGCCGAGCTTCGAAGAGAGCGTGCTGGAGCTCCAGGCCGAATACCTGGGCGCCGTGGAAGAGCATCTCTCCGGCGGTGGAGCCAACAGCCGCGAGATGCGCGAGATGGAGAAGCACGCGGGAGTCCCGGACAGGAGGCGAGGGACGTTCCGTGGCGAGATGCACGACTTCTACACGCGCCTGAAAGAGAGGGGAGTCTCCTACGACTACTCGATCGAGCCTCGGTTGAAGGCGGCGATGGAGGCTCGCCTCCTGCCGACGCGACGCCAGCTGGAACGCTCGCTCACGATGCCCAGGTTTGCCAAGCAGAGGGTGGAGTGGCGTCGGCGGCGCGGCGACATCGCGAGGCGTCTGACGAGCCAGTACGGCTTCTGCGGTATATGCGCGGAAGATACCATCGAGTACGTGGTCTACGTCCTGAAGTCCAGGTCGGTCATCAGGACTCCCAAGAACGAAGGAGTCGAGTGGCAGTGGGAGCTGAATCCGCGCGGGCCCGAGAGCTCGGAAGCGCCGTGCTGAGGGACGCTGAGAGCGTATGACATCCAAGCGGACGTGAGCAGACGGAGGAGAGCCCGGAGGGAGGCCGAGCGCAGGATGCTCAGGAGTCGCGTCCAAGGCTACAGGTGGTGGGTGATCGCGGCGGCGGGGGGCGCGGCTGTTCTGATAGCGGCGGCGCGAATTCTGGGATAGCTTGCGAGCGCGTCCTGCCCCTACTGCGCGTTGAGGCGGGTGAACCGTCCCCAGCGTCGTTCGTGGCAGTCGACGAGGTTGCCGAATCGGGCGGAGAAGGGGGCGCCGAGTATCGAGTCGGTCGTCATGATGAGGGCGTCCTCCCGGTTGTCCTTGTAGTAGGCCTTGCGCAGCCCCCGCTCGGTGAAGCCGTACTTGGAGTAGAGCCCTCTCGCGGCGTCGTTCGAGATCCTGACCTCCAGGGTCACGACCTCGACCCGTCTTTCGACGGCCTGCTCGATGCCGGCGATGAGCAGCATCTCCCCTATGCCCTGCCGCCTGTACTCCCGCCTGACGCCCACCGACACGATGTGGGCCTCGTCCGCCGAGTACCAAGTGCCGAGGAAGCCTACGAGATAGTCCTGGCCGGGCCGCCACGCTGGAGGGCGTCTGCGCCACCATGCCGCCGTGCGGAGCCATCTTGAGAGGGTGGACGGGTTCCCGCCTGCGGGGGAGTGACGGGGCGCGGAGTCTTGTACCTCGCCCTCTCCCCCGGCTGCGTCTGGCTGCGAGACGGGCGTGCGGATCGGACCGGGCGCCGTTGCGACCAGGTAGCTGGCGCGCCGATTCTTGAGCTCCCTCGCAAAGGGTGTCGGCGGGAACATGGTGGGAAAGGCGTCGCGCTCTATATCGGCCGACTGGGCGATATCTTCCCCGGTGAGGGGCCGGACGGCAAAAGGCATAGTCCGCGCTTCAGGTTGTCGTTGCAGCGTTTTCAAAGCAGTGGATCGACAGGCTCACCGTGACGGGCCGAGTCGTACGGCCTGAGAGGGATTCTAGCACAGCCGGGGAGAGACGCCTCGGCGGATATATGAAGAGGAGTTCAGGGGTTTACGCCCAAGATACTTGCCAACCCTACTCCGTCTGCCTGTAGAATGTCAGGGGTGGGACGGCGGTTCCCATCCCGCGATTCTCCCCGGACCGACCGTAGGAGCCCCCGTGAACGCGATCCTCAGAATAGCGGGCATGTGCCTGCGCCACCGATGGCGGCTGTGCGCCGCGTACGCGTGCATGATCGGAGCGACGACGGCCTTCCTGCTGTTGCCGAAGTACGTCGGCAGGGCGGTGGACCGGATCGCCGAGGTGTATAACGGAGGCGCGCCCTCCGAGAGCGCAATTCTTGGAATCGTGCTCGTGATCCTGGGCCTGATGACGATTCGGGGCGTACTGTCCTTCGGCCAGAACTACTTGGGCGAGGCGCTGTCACAGGTGGTGGCCTACGACCTGCGCAACCGCTTCTACGACCATGTCCAGCACCTGAGCTTCGGGTTCCACGACCGCAACCATACGGGCAACCTGATGTCCCGCGCCATCATGGACGTCGAGGCTATACGGATGTCGATCAACATGGGACTGGTGCGCGGACCGTACTTCATCTCGCTCTTCGTCGTGGTGGCTGTCCTGCTGATCGACCTCGACTGGCGGCTCGGGCTGGCCAGCATCGGTTTCATGCCTGTGGTCGGCCTCAACTCTGCCATGGTGCGGATGAGGATGCGCATGATCTGGCTTCGCGTACAGGAGAGGATGGCCGAGCTGAACACGATAACGCAGGAAAACCTGACCGCGGTCAGAGTGGTAAGGGCCTTCGCTTCCGAGAGCCACGAAGAGGCTAAGTTCGACATCAAGAACAGAGAGACGGCGCAGGAGCTGGTCCAGGCCGAGAGGCTCCGCGCCGCCAATATGAACTTCATGCTGTTCACGTTCATGGTGGCGCTCGCCGTGATCATGTGGCTGGGCGGCTGGCTGGTCATAGGCGAGCACCTGACCTGGGGGGAGCTGGCCCAGTTCATAATCTACATGCAGATTCTGGGGATGCCGGTGCGCATGTTCGGATGGCTCGTCAACTCATACGCGCGCGCCGCGTCGGCCGGGCAGCGGGTGTTCGAGGTGCTGGACACCGAGTCTCCCGTGCAGGAGGCGTCGAGGGCGCGGGAGATGCCGGCGGTCAGGGGGAGCGTCCGGTTCGAGAGTGTCAGCTTCCGATATGACGGGGGTCTGCCGGTACTGAGCGACGTGAGCCTGGAGGCCGAGCCGGGACAGGTGGTCGCCCTGCTGGGAGCCCCCGGGAGCGGCAAGACGACCGTGGTCAGCCTGATCCCCAGGTTCTACGACCCTTCGGAGGGGAGCATTACGATCGACGGGATGGACGTCCGGGAGGTTACTCTCGGATCGCTGCGGCGCAACATCGGGATCGTGCAGCAGGACGTGTTCCTCTTCAACTCCACGATCCGGGAGAACATAGCGTACGGCCGGGAGGATGCTCCGCTCGAAGAGGTGGTCGAGGCCGCCCGCGTGGCCCAGCTGCACGACTTCGTCGAGTCGCTCGAATACGGGTACGACACCCGGGTGGGCGAGCGGGGATCGACCCTGTCGGGGGGGCAGCGCCAGCGTCTCGCGATAGCGCGGGCGGTGCTTCTGGACCCTCCGATACTGATCATGGACGACTCGACGTCGAGCGTCGACACCGAGACCGAAGAGCAGATCCGCCATGCCATGGAGTCGGTCATGCTCGGCCGGACCACCCTCATCGTAGCTCACCGGCTGAACACGGTCCACAGAGCGGACCAGATACTGGTGCTGAAGGAGGGGAGAATCGTCGAGAGGGGCGGCCACGGGGAGCTGCTGGCCGCGCGGGGTCTGTATAGGGACATCTACGACCTACAACTGCGCCCTCAGGAGGAGGTGCTCCGGGAGATCCGCGCACCAGTGCCCGCAGGCAGGGAGAGTGCGCGGTCATGATGCAAGGAGCCTTCCGCGGGATCGACCGTCCAGACGACGAGGAGATATTCGGCAAGGTATATGACCAGCGCGTCGTGAGACGCATGATTCCCTACATGCTTCCCTATCGTCACCTTCTCGCTCTCGCCACCGCGGCGATGCTCGTCTACGTAGCCACCCTGTCCGCGGTGCCCTGGATCATCAAGCTGGGGATCGACCGCTACGTGCTCAACGGCGACTTCGGCGGGCTGACCTGGCTGTTCATCATATTGCTGGGAGTCGCGCTGGCCAACTGGGGCTCCGGCTACATGCAGAATGTGGTGATGGCCCACATGGGGCAGGCGGTGCTCTACTCGCTCCGGCGCGAGCTCTTCGCCCATCTCCAGAGGCTGCCGGTGTCCTTCTACGACAGGACGGAGGTGGGCCGTCTGCTATCCCGAGTGCATGGCGACGTGGGCCAGCTGCAAGAGTTCGGATACATCATGGTGATGACACTGGGCGAGCTGCTGAGCCTGGTAGGCATCGTCATATTCCTGCTGATCATCAACGTCAAGCTGGGGCTGATCGCCCTGACGGCGGTCCCGGTCCTGGTGTTGCTCATGGCGGTCTGGCAGCCTATTGCCAAGCGGCAGTATCTGAAGGCGAGGCGGGCGGCGTCGATCGTCAACGGGGCTCTCAACGAGAACATAACCGGTGTGAGAGTCGTGCACGCGATGAACCGGCAGGAGCGCAACATGGAGCTCTTCGACGAGAAGAGCTCTTACCTTCTGGGGACTACCATGGGCGCGAGCCGCATCTCCGCCGGTCTGCTTCCGGGCGTGGACATCCTGACGGCCGTGTCCATCGGCCTGGTGATCTTCTTCGGGTCTCGAATGGTGGGCGAGACGCTGGAGATCGGGGCTCTGATCGCGTTCGTAATGTACATACAGCGCTTCTTCGACCCCATACGCAGCCTGACGATGTCGTACACCCAGTTTCAGCGCGCGATGGCTTCGGGAGTCCGCATATTCGATCTGCTGGACGCCGAGCCCGACCTGGTCGACGCACCGGGGGCGAGGCGGATAGGCCCCCTAAAAGGGGCTATCGAGCTCCGCGACGTGAGCTTCGCATACACGCCGGACGATGACGTCCTCAGACGGGTTTCCCTGAAAGTGAACCCCGGCGAGACGGTCGCGGTGGTGGGCCCGACGGGCGCGGGCAAGACGACGCTGGTCTCGCTGCTGTCACGGTTCTACGACGTGGAACGGGGCCGGGGGGCGGTGCTGGTGGATGGCCAGGACATCCGCGACGTGACGAGACGCTCTCTCGTGAGCCAGATGAGCATGGTGCTCCAGGAGCCCTTTCTCTTCTCGGCCACGGTGAGGGAGAACATCAAGTACAACCACGCCGAGGCGACGGACGCGCGGATGACAGCGGCCGCGAAGGCGGTCGGCGCCCACGAGTTCATCACGCGGCTCGAGAATGGATACGACACGGTCCTGGATGAACGCGGGGTGAACCTGAGCATGGGGCAGCGTCAGCTGATCAGCTTCGCCCGCGCTATAGTTGCCGACCCTCGCATCCTGATTTTGGACGAGGCGACGGCGAACATCGACAGCTATACAGAGATGATGATCCAGCGGGCGCTGCGCGGTCTGCTCAAGGGACGCACGTCGATAGTGATCGCGCACCGCCTGTCCACGATACGCGGCGCCGACAAGATCGTGGTGCTAAACCGCGGAGAGATCGCCGAGGTCGGCACACACGAGGAGCTGATGGAGAACGACGGGCTGTACGCGCGTCTCCATCAGGTGAACTACGCCGCGATGGAGGAGCCGCTGGGCGCGGCCGGGCGCTAGCCTCTCTCGGGCCAACTCGCTCCGTCCCGCGCATAGATCCTACGACGGCATCTTGTCGAGTGACGGGCCTACCAGACGGTCTCTATCTGAGTGGAGCGGCGAGGGTCTCATCCCTCGACGGCAACGGACACGTCAAGGGCCATCGACTCCGCAGCGATGAGGCGGTCGCGCGTCTAGAATGTCCGGCGTCTCGTCCTATCAGACACCAGTGTCCGAGATACAGCAGAACGGGCTGCGGCGTCTAGAAGGGGATGAGCGCGGTGCCGAGGGCGATGTCCGACATGAGCCCCGCGCCGAACAGCACGCTGGCGAAGCCGGCCACGCCGGAGACTACATGACGGGCGGTGCCGAGGCTCCCCGCTATGGCGAATGGCACTCCCAGCAGGATGGTGATCACGGCCATCGAAAGCACGGTGCCGACACCGAAGAGGACGAGGTATCCGAGACCGACCCAGAACGACGATAGTGTAGGCAGGAGCGCCAGCATGACGGCGGCGCTGCCGGCCAGGCCGTGCACGAGGCCGATCGTGAAGGACTTGACTCTGAAGACCGGCTTCCCAAGGTGAAAGAAACCGTGACTGGATTCGACATCCGGGCTCGCGGCCGGGTCGTGGGTGGCGTGGATGTGAATGTGGCGGGCATCGTCGCGGCTGTGCTCGTGGATGTGCAGGCGGCCGCGTTTCAGGTTCCAGAATATCTGGATGCCCAATAGCACCATCATCACGCCGACCCCGAACTCGAACACGTGGGCCACGGAATCGTAGCCGTCCATCAGGCCGCGGAACGCCAGTATGATGATCCCGAGGAGCAGCAATGGGGCGGTGTGGCCGAGGCCCCATGAGCCGCCCACCCAGATGCCGCGCCAGACATTGCGGCTTTCACCGACGATTGTCGATACCGCAACGACATGGTCAGCATCGGTGGCGTGCTTGAGCCCGAGGAGAAAGCCTAATGTCAGCGCCGCCAGCACGCCTGATTCAATATCCATCTCTAGGAACTCCCTTCATCAAAATCCGAGACGGCGCCGCGCCTCGGCCAGACGGTCGCAGTGCCGCGAAACCGGGTCATCGGCACTCCCGGCACATCCCAAACAGCGCCAGGTGGTCTATGTCCGCCCTGAATCCGTACGATTCCAGTATCTCTGAGCTGAGCGCGCCGACGAACCTGTCGTCGAGCTGAATAACACCTTCGCAGCGCTGGCATACCAGATGGTGATGCCGGTCCTGTTCGATCCACTCGTAGGAATGCTGGTCTCGTCCCATGTGCGTCTCCGAGACGAGCCGCATCTCCCTGAGCATGTCGAGAGTCCGGTAGACCGTGGACAGGTCGATGTACGAGTAGGACTCCTTGACCTGATCGAGTATCTGTGAGGCGGTCGCATGCCCCCCCGAGTGTCTGACAGCGGACAGGATCATTAGCCTCTGGGGAGTGGGTCGGTGTCCATACTCCTTGAGCGTCCGGACCATATCGTCTTCGCAGCTCATTCCGGTCTCCCGCAACATGTAGGTAGCCAGGGCACCCTAACATACCCGCAACTTATGGTCAATAACTGTTGACGCGTTAGCAATTCAAAGGAGTTGCAATTAATTGCAGAAAGGCGTCGGCGCGCTCTCTCGGCCGATGCTGGGCCGCTTCACCTAGAGCGGACAGACTAGAAGAGGCTCCCCTGCGGGGCTTTAGGGGCGTAGCTGATGCCGAGGTGCTCGTAGGCCCTGCGAGTGGCGACTCTGCCGCGCTGGGTGCGGTTCAGGAGCCCCAGCTGCAGCAGGAAAGGCTCGTATACGTCTTCGATTGTGTCGGGGTCCTCGCTGATCGACGCGGCGAGTGTGTCCAGCCCCACCGGGCCGCCGTCGAACTTCTTGATGATGGACAGCAGTACGAGTTTGTCGGCGGCGTCGAGGCCGATCTCGTCCACCTCAAGCCGGGTGAGGGCATCCCGCGCTATCTCTCCGGTGACGACGTTGTCGGCCATCACCTGGGCGTAGTCGCGCACACGTTTCAGGAGCCGGTTCGCAACCCTAGGCGTGCCCCGCGAGCGGCGCGCGATCGCGTCGATGCCGTCCTGGTCGGCGTCGATATCCAGGATTCGAGCTGACCGTTCCACGACCAGTCGCATGTCCTCTTCGTCGTAGAAGTCCAGCCTGTGGATGGAGCCGAACCTGTCCCTCAGCGGTCCGCTGACCATGCCGTAGCGCGTCGTAGCGCCTATGAGAGTGAAAGGCTTGACGCTGAGCTTCATGCTGCGCGCCTTCAGCCCCTTGTCGATCACCCATGAGACGAAGAGGTCCTCCATCGCTGGATAGAGCACCTCTTCCACGATGCGGCTCAAGCGGTGTACCTCGTCCACGAACAGTATCTCGTCGGCCTGTAGCTGGGTGAGGATGGCCACCATGTCGCCGGGCCGCTCGATGGCTGGGCCGGACGTCGTCTTGATACGCACGCCCATCTCAGTGGCCATGATGTTGGCGAGGGTCGTCTTGCCGAGTCCCGGCGGACCGTGCAGGAGGAGGTGGTCTAGTGGGTCGCCGCGCTGCCTGGCGGCCGTGATGGCTATCTGAAGATTGCCCTTTACGATGTTCTGGCCGATGTAGTCCGCCAGACGCCGGGGCCGGAGGCTGGTGTCGAGGGAGTTGTCCTCCTCATGAGGCTTGCCTGAGACGAGACGTTGAGCCATTCCTGCCGCCCGAGATCTGGTGCCGATAGCCGATTATTTTCAGAACGGGTGTTCATTGTATGGAGCATCGTCTCCGAATTGCAAGGAAGAGGGACGCACTTGATTGGGCTATAATCCAACCTCTCCAGGAAGAGGCTCGGGCATCGTTCAGGAGGTGGGACGTGAGCAAGAGACGGGACGCGGAGGAGCTGAAGGCGTTGTCCCGCGAGGTCGGAGAGATCTGGGACCGTAACGCCGATTACTGGGACCGCAGGATGGGCGAGGGCAACGATCACCACAATGTGCTGATCCGGCCGGCGCAGGAACGGCTGTTGGATCTGCGGGCCGGCGAGATGGTACTGGACGTCGCCTGCGGCAACGGTCAGTTTGCCAGACAGATGGCACAGCTGGGAGCCAGGGTTGTGGCCTTCGACATGTCCGAGCGGATGATCGAGCTGGCCAGGGGGAGGACGGGCGTCGACTGCGGCCAGATCGAATACTCGGTCCTCGACGCGACCGATGAGCGAGACCTGGCCGCTCTAGGCGAAGGTCGCTTCGACGCGGCCGTGTGTACGATGGCAATGATGGATATCCCGGAGGTCGAACCGCTCCTATCCGCGCTCAGCAGGGCGCTGAAGCGTGGAGGCCGCTTCGTCTTTTCGGTCTGCCATCCCTGCTTCAACACGGAGGCCACGACGATGGTTGCCGAGGACGTGCAGAGGGACGGAAGGCGGGTTACCGAGCACTCGATACGTGTCTCGGAGTATATCCGTCCGACGATCCGTCGAGGTGAGGCGATGAGCGGACAGCCGTTGCTCCAGTACTATTTCGATCGTCCGATGAGCCTGCTGTTCAAGACATGCTTCGACGCGGGATTCGTGCTCGACGGTCTCGAGGAGCCGGTGTTCTGCAAGCCGAGAGCACCGGGGCGTCTCACCTGGTCGACCTTCAGCCAGATTCCTCCCGTCCTCGTCGCGAGGATGCGCCTGCCGCGTTGACACCTCCACACCCATTATCTACACTCGATTCGTTGACCGAGCGCTTGTAGAGGATCGGGTCGGGCCGGACGGCCGGAGCCAAAGGAACCAGGTAATGAGCAGCGCGTCCAAGAGCGAGTGGGGCGACACGACGCTGGAGCGTCTGAAGAGCCGCTTTGGCGAACGCCGGGAGCGGTTCGAGTCGGACTCCGGCATCGAAGTCGACACGGTCTACACGCCCGAAGATATGGACGGCTTCGACTACACCGAGCGGCTCGGATATCCGGGCGAGTATCCCTACACCCGCGGCGTCCAGCCGAATATGTACCGCGGCAGGCTCTGGACGATGCGGCAGTATGCCGGGCTGGCGTCGCCCGAGGAGTCGAACCGGAGGTACCGCTATCTGATAGAGCAGGGTCAGACCGGACTGAGCGTGGCCTTCGACCTGCCGACTCAGACGGGCTACGACTCGGACCACGAGATGGCGTCCGGGGAGGTGGGAAGGGCCGGCGTTCCAATTTCAAGCCTGGCCGACATGGAGGTGCTGTTCGACGGGATACCGCTCGACCAGGTCAGCACCTCGATGACGATCAACGCGACGGCGTCCATCCTGCTGGCGCTCTACGTCGCGGTCGGAAGGCGGCAGGGAGTCCCTGCCGAGAAGCTCAACGGGACGATCCAGAACGACATACTGAAGGAATACATAGCGAGGGGGACCTACATCTACCCTCCCCGCCAGTCGATGCGGCTGGTCACCGACGTCTTCCGGTATTGCAGCGAGAGCGTTCCCAGGTGGAACACGATAAGCATCAGCGGGTACCACATGAGAGAGGCGGGCGCGACCGCCGTACAGGAGCTGGCTTTCACCTTCTCCAACGCTATCGCCTACGTGAAGGCGGCGATCGATTCAGGGCTGGATGTCGACAGCTTCGCGGGTCGGCTGTCCTTCTTCTTCGTCGCCCAGAGCAATCTGCTGGAGGAGGTTGCGAAGTTCCGCGCGGCCAGACGCATGTGGGCGAAGATCATGCGAGAGCGGTTCGGGGCCGAGAAGCCCCGCTCCTGGATGCTGAGGTTCCACACGCAGACTGCGGGCGTGACCCTGACGGCTCAGCAGCCGGACAACAACGTCATCCGTACGACGGTACAGGCCCTGGCGGCGGTGCTCGGAGGCACGCAGTCGCTTCACGTCAACTCCAGGGACGAGGCTTTGGCGCTCCCCACGGAGGAGGCGGTGCAGCTTTCGCTCAGGACGCAGCAGGTGCTGGCCCACGAGAGCGGCGTCTCGGAGACAGTCGATCCGCTGGCGGGCTCATACTACATCGAGCGTCTGACGGACCAGCTGGAGGAGTCTGCTTTCGACTACATCGACCGCATCGAAGAGATGGGAGGCGCTCTGGAGGCGCTGGACAGCAGCTACCAGATACTGGAGATCCACGAGAGTGCCTACAGGCACCAGCGGGAGATAGAGGAAGGCAAGAGAGTAGTCGTGGGCGTGAACCGGTATCAGGCGCCGACCCCCCCGATAGAGAAGATCCAGACGATAGACCCGGATGAGACGAGCCGCCAGCTCGACCGGCTGGCAAGGGTGCGCCGCGAGCGTGACGAGACGGCGGTCCGTGGATCGTTGAGACGGCTTGAAGAGACCGCGCGCGGCCCGGACAACACCCTACCGGCCATCCTGGAGTGCGTGGAGGCCTACGCGACCGTCGGTGAGATATCCGACGTGTTCAGAGGCGTGTTCGGAGTACAGCAGGAGTTCGCACCGTTCTAAAGGCCCGTGAGACGGCCTAGAAGAGAAACCATCCGGCGGGAGACCACCATGTCCGATACGTTGCTGACCGAAGATGAGCTGCTGATCCAGAACACGGTGCGCCAGTTCGCCGACGAGCAGCTTGCGCCGAGGGCCGCGGCCTACGACGAGAGCGGCGAGTTTCCGTGGGACAACTTCCGCGGACTTGCGGAGCTGGGGCTGTTCGGGCTGGCCATAGACGAGGAGTACGGCGGCAGCGGCGGCACCACCCGTCAGCTGGCGATAGTCAACGAGGAGATTGCCCGCGCCTGCGCGGCGACGAGCGTCATCTACATCGCCCACCTGTCGCTGTGCGCCCATCTGATCCAGTCGTTCGGTACCGACGGGCAGAAGCGGCGCTTCATTCCGCCTCTGGCGCGGGGCGAGAAGGTCGGCGCATTCGCGCTGACGGAGCCGGGCGGCGGCAGCGACGCCGGCGCCCTCAAGACGACCGCAACGAAGAGCAACGGACACTATGTGCTGAACGGCAGCAAGCTATTCATCACGAACGCGGCGGAGGCCGACACTTTCCTGGTGCTGGCCTCGCACGACCTTAGCCTCCGGACGCGCGGCATCGACGCACTCGTGGTCGACGCCGATACGCCCGGGATCACGATCAATCCCCAACACGGCAAGATGGGCATGCGGGCCTCCTCGACGGCCGAGATCGTCTTCGAGAACTGTGCGGTCCCGCAGGAGAACCGGCTCGGAGAGGAGGGGGAGGGGTTCAAGCAGGCGATGAAAGCGCTCAACGGGAGCCGCATCGCGATAGCTTCCCAGTGCGTCGGCATCGCGCAGGCGGCCTACGAGGCGGCGGTCGGATATGCGAAGCAGCGCGAGGCGTTCGGCCAGCACCTTGCCGACTTTCAGGCGATCCAGTGGATGATCGCGGACATGGCCACCGCCGTGGACGCGGCGAGGCTTCTGGTGCGGCGCGCCGCCACGCTTAAGGACGCAGGGGAGCCGTTCATCAAAGAGGCGTCGATGGCGAAACTGTTCGCGTCGAGGGTGGCGATGGAGTCGGCCGATAAGGCCGTGCAGATCCACGGCGGCACCGGATACTTCGCCCCCACTCCCGCCGAGCGCTACTTCCGCGACGCCAAGGTGACCGAGATATACGAGGGCACGTCGGAGGTGCAGCGGATGATAATCTCACGTCACATCCTCCGGGCGGACGCTCCTTAGCAGAGAGGCGGAACCCGTGACGACCAGCACGTCCTGCGTGGCCAGACATATCAACCACGTGTGCATCGCGGTCAGCGATATCGAGGCGACGATCGCCTTCTATCAGAGGGTGTTCGGCGTTGGAGATGCCGAAGTCGAAGAGGTGGCGGACCAGGGAGTCCGCGCCTCCCTCATACGCGTCGGCGGCTCACAGATCGAGTTCATACAGCCCACCGACCCGAACGGAGGAGTCGCTCGGTTCATCGAGCGGAAGGGCGAGGGGATGCACCACATCTGCTTCGAGGTGGACGACATCCAGGGGACTCTGGACGTCCTGGCCGCCGAGGGTGTGCGTCTGATCGACAGGGTCCCGCGGGAGGGGCTGTCGGGCGAGATCGCGTTCATCCATCCACGCTCCACCGGGGGCGTCCTCGTCGAGCTGGTGGACGCGGCCACGGCCAGGAGGTAGCGGGAGTGGCGCCGGGCGTCATAAGGGTGCTGGTCGCGAAGCCGGGACTGGACGGTCACGACAGGGGCGCGAAGGTGATAGCGCGCGCCCTCCGCGACGCGGGCATGGAGGTGGTGTACACCGGGATAAGGCAGACGCCGGAGATGATCGTCGAGGCGGCGTTGCAGGAGGACGTGGAGGTGATCGGGTTGAGCATCCTGTCGGGAGCGCACCTCGCCCTCTTTCCAAAGATATTCGACGGCCTCCGGTCCAACGGGATGGACGACGTCATCGTCGTAGCGGGGGGGATAATACCCGACGACGACCGCGCCGCCCTGGAGAGCATGGGCGTCGCCGCCGTCTTTGGGCCGGGCACGCCCACCTCGGACATCGCGGTCTTCATACGGGGCGCGGTCCAATCGGGGAAACCCTCGGACGGATAGTCCTGCCGCTTGGCCTATCCAGATGGCAGGCGGGCGCATCGATTCGACGGGTACGTTAAGTCAGCGAGAGTCGTCGTAATCCGCAGCGACGCCTTACCGCACCCGTCCGCGCTACCCAAGTGGAGTGGATGGGCCAGCCTGGCAGCCTTCCTCGGGTCGTAGGCTGCTTGGGGCCTAGCGTCCGAGGGTGGAGAGGAACTCCTGGTTGCTCCTGGTCTTTCGGAGCCGCTCCAGCAGCTTTTCGTTTGCCTCGGAGGACTTGTTGGTGTCGGAGGCGATCATGGTCACCATGCGACGCAGCACCCAGACCTGCTTGAGTGTGGCCTCGTCCAGCAGCAGCTCTTCCCGCCGCGTGCCGCTCTTGGCGATGTCGATGGCGGGGAAGATGCGGCTCTCGGAGAGCTTCCGGTCGAGGTGGATCTCCATATTGCCCGTGCCCTTGAACTCCTCGTAGATCACGTCGTCCATGCGGCTGCCGGTGTCGACCAGGCAGGCGGCGAGGATGGTGAGGCTTCCCCCCTCCTCCGTGTTGCGGGCCGCGCCGAAGAAGCGCTTGGGCGGATAAAGGGCGACGGGGTCCATGCCGCCCGACAGCGTGCGCCCGCTGGTGGGTACGGCCAGGTTGTAGGCGCGTGTGAGCCTGGTGATGCTGTCCAGGAGCACGGCGACGTCGCGGCCGCTCTCGACCATGCGCTTGGCCCTCTCCAGCACCATCTCGGCGACCCGGCAGTGGTCTTCGACCGGCTCGTCGAAGGTGGAGCTGTAGACCTCGCCGTGGACCGACCGTCTCATGTCGGTGACCTCCTCGGGCCGCTCGCCGATGAGCGCGACCATTATCTGGATGTCGGGGGCGTTGACGGTGATGCTGTTGGCCATCTGCTTCAGTATCGTGGTCTTGCCAGCCTTCGGGGGAGAGACGATGAGCCCGCGCTGTCCGCGGCCGGTCGGGGAGAGCATGTCTATCAGGCGCGTGGAGAGCTGCTTCGGGGAGGCCTCCATCTTGATCATCTCTGTCGGGAAGACGGGTGTGAGCGACTCGAACTTGGGACGGCTCCGCGCGGTGTCGGGCTCGACGCCATTGACAACCTCCACCCTGACCAGTCCGAAGTAGCGCTCTCCGTCCTTGGGCGGGCGGACCTGCCCGGCGATCTCATCTCCGGTGCGCAGTCCGAAGCGCCGGATCTGCGACTGGGACACGTAGACGTCCCCGGCGTTCGAGGCGGTGCCGTTCTGCTTGAGGAAGCCGTAGCCGTCGTTGACGATGGACAGGATGCCGCTGGCTACGATCTGGCCGTTCTTCTCGGCGTGCGCCTTGAGCACGGTCATGAGAAGCTCCTGCCGCCGGGGCTCGGGGCCATTGCCGAGGGCCCCCATGGAAGATGCGAGCTCGATCAGCTCCTCGTTGGTCTTGGTCTGCAGCTCTGTGATGCGCATGTCATTCTCCGGTGCCCTGCGAGTGCGGGGGCTTGTCTGCAACGGGCGGTCTCAGGGTGGTCGTCGCCGTCGTTATCCGTGGAGCGCTCCGGTTCGGTCGGCGCTGCCGCGCGCGGCCTCCGACAAGTGATGGTCCTATGCCCAGATCCGGATGAGAGTCCTGATCGGTGTTTCTATAGCTGTGACGGCGGTGGAGCTAATTCCGGGAGCCTGTCCCTCGCGCCGTGTGAGCGCGAGCCTTCCGAGTTAACATCTTGCACTTGAGATACGTCGCGTGCAAGGCGATGCGGGTGGTGATTTGGCCTACTACAGGTGGTTTGCGATAGGGTCCAAGGATACACGGAAGACCGCGGACGGAGGGGAACGTAGACATAATACCACGGGCTGCAAGGGTTTAACCACCCGCGTAGCTGTTCAGAGTTGCGGGGCCCGGTCCCCTACTCCATGACGCGGAGGCTGGAGGGGACGTCCATCCTTCGGAGCTTGAGGACGGTGAAGAGGGGGGCGGCGGCGACTGCTACGACTCCGAGCAGGACGGCGGTCGCGAGAGTGGCCGGCTTGATGATGACATCGACGCCGAGGTCGGGAATCGTGTTCGGAATGAGCACTGCGACGACCCACTGGAGGAGCAGGTAGCCGCCGACGAGGCCCATGATGGTGGCGATCACGCCCAGGAATGCGCTCTCGACAACAGTTATGCCAAGTACGGACCGGACGGGGAGGCCGTATGCGAACATGGTGGCATGCTCTCTCCGTCGCTCGTCCATGTTGATGCTGGCGGTGTTATATGCGATCACGACCGCTAGGGCGATGACCGCGGCCTGGATGAGGAGGAGCAGGTTCGTGTACTGCGCGAACTGATTCCTGAAGACCTCGGCGGAGGCGGTGGCCTTCTGTACCGACCCGACGCCGGAGAGGGCGAACAACTCCCTCTTCACGGTGTCCTGGTCGACGCCGGGGGCGGGTCTGGCTTGGACCAGGTTGGTCATTCCCTCTACGCCGATGGTCCCGGCGTGGCCGATGTCCATGTAGACGTCGAGCCTGGAGGGGTGGGCGTGCAGCCCGATGACGGGAAGCTGCGACGCCTCTAGGGCGAAGAGGCCTGGGCCTCCGGCGACCGGGTGGCGTAGGGTGACTGTCTCGCCGGAGCCGACACGCAGATCGCCGGCCGCCTTTCCCGATATGACCAGTCCTGGGGAGGAGGAGTCGAGCGCGCCCTCGACGATAGTCGGCCTCCACAGCGCACTGTCGAAGTCTATGAGGTTCACCAGCACGTCGAAGGAGCCGGATGGGCTCGCCAGCGTCCCGCTGAGCAGCAGCCCCGGCTCGACATCGGCTGTGGCCGGCGAGTCGATGATGCCGCGTACGGTGGAGGAGCCGGAGGGGTAGAAGCTGTCCAGGGAGATCTCGATCCGGTCTGGGCTGGCTCCTGCGGCCTCCGCCTCGCTCATGTCGAAGACGCCGATGAACGAGTCGAACATCCCCATCATCAGCACCAGAATGGAGATGACGGCGGAGATGGCGAGGGCCGTCATAGCGGTCCGCCTGGGGGCGCGGACGATGTTTCTGAATGGGATCTGCCACATGGTCGGGCCCGGGAGCTTCGTCCTAGCCAGTAGCCATGCGGGGCCGCCCGCGCGGGAGGCTAGATGCCCGGTCTTGATGGCGTCGATTGGCGAGACGCGCACCGCGCGCCATACGGGGACGACTGTGGCGGCGAAGGGAATCAGGAAGCCAAGCGCCGCGGCTCCCACGAACAGGTTGGGGCGGAAGGGCGTCAGCCACACGGGGAGCGGGAGGAAGTCGATCAGGACCGATCTGAGCGCCTGCGCCGCGCCGATTCCCATGGCGATGCCCAACAGGACGCCGAGCAAGGCGATCTGGGCGCTGAAAAGCAAAGGTCTGAGGGCGACTCGGCGTGCCGGAACTCCCAGCGCGAGCGCGATGCCGATCTCGCGGCGCTGCGCCTCCACGATCCGGCTGGTCAGGTTGAACGCGGCGAAGACGGCGCCGCCGAATATGGCGATTGCCAGCACGGTGTTGAACTGCCGGTCGCCGTTGACGTCCTCGACCATTAGTCTGATGGATGGGTCGTCCATCCTTCGCTCTACCGTGCCCCCGAGCCCGGCGAACCGTGACTCTATGGCCGTGAACAGATCGCCGGAGCCTTCTGGTCGGGTGGTCAGCAGGAGGTCGTTGACCCTTCCCTCCATCCCCGACAGCCGTTGCGCCGTCTCGATGGAGGTGAAGACGGCCGCAAAGTTGGCCTGGGCCAGGAAACCTCCCTCCTCGGTAACGACCGTGAAGTATTCGGGGGTGAGCACCTGGCCGACGTAGCGCACGGGCAGGCCTCCGGTCAGCGTCAGGGAACCCTCCGCCGGAAGGTCATAGTACTTGGCGAAGTTGAGCTCGAGGGCGACGACGTCCCTCCCCTCGTCGGCCTCCTGCAGCAGGCGGCCGCGTACCGGGTGGAGCGAATTGATGTGCGGCCCGCCTTCCGAGAGGTCCACTCCGATCAAACGGCCGGGGACGATGACGACGCCCTGGTCAGTTTGGACGGACACCTGGGTCGGGAGGATCAGCCGCTCCTCGGCAGCGGCCACGGAGCCGTCGTCGGCTTCTTGGAGGGCTTCCAGCAGCGATCCGCGCTCGACGAAGCTGCCGGTGCCGAGCTTTACCCTGAGGTCGAAGGTGTTCGTTGCCTCGTAGCTGGCGTCGTTCGACATCTCGCGCCAGTCGCTCATGCTCCGAAGCCCGGAGAAGATGCCCGTGCCGACGGCTATCACGAACGCGATGGTCGCTACCTGGATCCAGCGGGACCTGAGGTCGCGCCAGGACCATCTGAGCCAGATCACCACGCTCTACCTCGTGGACTCGATGGGAAGAGTATGCTGCCCACCCTCTCGCAGAGTCATGTTGGCAACGCCGATGAACTCGCGGAACAGGGGATGCGGCCTGGTGGGTCTGGAGAGGAACTCCGGATGGAACTGGACCCCGACCATGAAGGACTGGTCGGACATCTCCATGATCTCCACGAGCCGTCCGTCGGGCGAGAGGCCCGCCGGGAAGAGTCCGGCGGCGGCCAGCGGCTCCCTGTATGCGTTGTTGAGCTCGAACCGGTGTCTGTGCCGTTCGTCTACCGAGGCGCGGTCGTAGGCTCCGGCGGACAGGCTCCCTTCGACGAGGTCGCACGGGTAGGCGCCAAGGCGCATCGTCCCGCCCATCTGGGTGACGTCCTTCTGATCCGGCATCAGATCGATGACCGGGGCTGAAGTGTGTGGGTCGAACTCGGTCGAGTTCGCCTCCTCCATGCCGAGGAGCTGGCGCGCGGTCTGGACGACCATCACCTGCAGGCCGAGACAGAGGCCGAGGTAGGGGACGCCGTTCTCCCTCGCGTAGCGCACTGTGTCGATCATCCCCTCGATGCCCCTCGGGCCGAACCCTCCTGGGATCACGATACCGCAGACCGAGTCGAGATAGGCGTCCGGACCGTCCCTCTCGACATCCTCGGAGCGGATCCAGCGCACCTCCACGTCCCGGTCGTGTGCGAGGCCCGCGTGAAGCAGCGCCTCCTTCACCGATATGTAGGCGTCGGGGAGATCGACGTACTTGCCGACGACGGCGATGGGGATCGACGTCTTGGGCTCCTTGATCGTGTGGACCAGCTCGCGCCACTCCCTCATGTCCCGCGCGGTGGTGCGGATGCCGATCGTCTGGAGTATCAGGTCGCCGAGCCCCTCGTCTTCCAGGATAAGCGGGACCTCGTAGATCGTGGAGACGGTGGGGAGAGTGATGACTCCTCTGGAGAGCACGTCGCAGTGGACGCTTATCTTGTCTCGGATGTCGTCGCTGACCGGGTGGTCGCTGCGGCAGACTATCGCGTCGGGCTGGATGCCGATGCTCCGGAGCTCCCGGACGCTGTGCTGAGTCGGCTTCGTCTTGAGCTCCCCGGTGGAGCTGATGTAAGGAAGGAAGGTGAGGTGCACGTAGAAGACGTTGTCCCTGCCGACCTCGTTGCGCATCTGGCGGATCGCTTCGAGGAAGGGCAGCCCCTCGATGTCTCCCACGGTGCCGCCTACCTCGACGACGATGACGTCCGCTCGGCTCTCTTCGGCGAGATGGAGGATGCGCTGCTTGATCGCGTCGGTGACGTGCGGCACCGCCTGAATCGTCCCGCCTAGGAACTCGCCCCTGCGTTCGCGGCTTATCACGTCGCTGTATACCTGGCCGGCAGTCACGTTGGACGCCCTGGTCAGGTCCATGTCGATGAAGCGCTCGTAGTGGCCCAGGTCAAGGTCCGTCTCGCTGCCGTCGTTGGTGACGAAGACCTCTCCGTGCTGATACGGGGACATCGTTCCGGGGTCGACGTTCAGATAGGGATCGAGCTTGAGCACTGATACGCTGACGCCGCGGCTCTTCAGGATACGCCCGATGGAGGCCACGGTGACCCCCTTGCCCACCGAGCTGACGACGCCGCCCGTGACGAAGATGAAACGGGTCATCGGGCCGGTCGGAGGGTGGTGCTGCGGGTGGGACGCTCCTGTGAGACAGGTAGGAGAGGGGCGCGAAGTAGGGCGGTTGGAGCCGCCACTATCGGGTAACCCTTGCGGGGCTGGCTGAGTTCGGGCCTGTGAATGCTGCCAGATGGCCCCTCCCTTGCTGGAAGAGAGTATAGGAGTGAGCCTGAATCGTTGTCAATTCTCTGGAGGGAGGTAAAGGCCGTCAGCGGCCGGCACGGTCCAGCGCTTGTTTGACGAAGTCGATGCCGACCATGTTCCGCCACGCGTCGAGAAGCGTCCGGGTGACCGGCCCGGGCAGGGTGCCCGCGAGGCGCAGCCCGTTGACGGTATCGACAGGGACGAGGCAGTGGCGGGTACTCGATACGAACGCCTCGTCGGCTACGTAGACGTCGTGTATGCAGTAGTCATCCTCGTCGACCGGAACGCCGAGCGAGTCGGCGAGCTCGAGGATGGTGTGCATGCTTATGCCCGGCAGCACGTGCCGTCGGTCGGGCAGCTTGATCCTGCCCTTGTGGACGAACATGAAGTTTCCGCCGCGACATTCGGTGATGCTCCCTTCCGCATTGTCCATCAGGAAGTAGAGGCGCTGCCGCTTCTCCTTTGGGGTCGACTGCGGACTCTGCCTGGACACGGGGTATGTCGACGGAGTGGCGACGCGGACTCCGTCCACGTATCCGCTGGCAAAGCTGCCGAAGTCGAGAAGCTGGCAGTGGATGATCACGTTGACGGTCGCTGCTTCCTCGGTAGACGACGGTGGAATCCGGCTCACGACCTGGGTGATGACGAACTCGTCTCCGTCCTCAATGGCGTGACGGTTGATTTCGAGCAGGCGGAGGGAGGTCTCCTCCATCTGGTCGATGGTCAGACCTGGGTCGATCCCTGTGGCGTTCAGGCCATTGTAGAGGCGCTGCAGGTGCTGCCTCAGCTTGAACACGCGGCCCCCAAA
This sequence comes from Dehalococcoidia bacterium, assembly GCA_965208395.1. GTDB lineage: Bacteria > Chloroflexota > Dehalococcoidia > Lucifugimonadales > CBDBON01 > CBDBON01. Next base: position 1,464,045 of record CBDBON010000003.1, on the reverse strand, counting down.
CGTCCTGGCCGAGTCGTAGAAGCCCCCGGCGGACTGGGCCTCTTCGCTCTGCAGCGCTGCGACGGCCTGGCTGTGCGGCATCAACTCGCCGTTGAGATAGGTGGTCAGCTCTGGTCTGGGGAGAGGCATGGCCCGGCGTCAAAGCGTCTCGTCGGCGGAAGCGCGGGCCTGGTGGGACAGGCCGAGGCGTCTCTTGAGCTTGGTAAGGGTGGTGAGGCAGTGGATCAGAGGCGTCGTGCGGCGTCCCGCAGGCCTACCCTCTCCGAGGGCGGCAATGAAGTCTTCGGGCGTGCCGTCGAACTCCCGCATCTCGACGTAGGCCCGTCCGAGCTCGTAGGTGGTATGGGCGTCGCTGACGGCGGACCTTAGCAGTCCGTGCTTCTGAGCCAGCGCCGCCGCCCTCCGGTCGGAGCTCTCGAAGGTGTTGCGGGCGTTGAACACCTCGACGATGTCGGCGTAGGGGAGCACCTCCCGCAGACCGGTCTCGTCTATGACCGATCTCCGGAACCGGTCGAAAGGGTGCGGGATGGAGACGATCCCGCCCTGGGCCTTTATCAGCCGCGCCGTCTCTGCGGCCGGCAGATCGCGCGGCACGGTCTCCTGGAGGAAGAGCCCGATGATCTCACCGTCCGCGCTCCTGATCTCCTCGCCCACTATTACCGTGAATGGCGCGATTCGCTGCACGGCGAGCGCTCCCTCTATGGTGTTGTGGTCGGTGACGGCGATGCAGTCTAGTCCGACCTCGAGACACCTGGCCACGATCGCCTCCGGCGTTGCCTCGGAGTCGGGGGAGAAGTGCGAATGCGTGTGGATATCGACTTTCAGCACTGGAGGAGGTCCGGGCGCGGCCCGTGGTCCTGCTCGTCGAGCATTCTCATCTGCTCGCCGAATGCGGTCCGGATCTGAGTCACCCGCATTTCGGTGTCGGCGAGCATCTCGTTGCAGTGGCGGGCGAGACGCATGCCCGTCTCGTAGGTCCGGGTGGCCTCCGATAGGGAGAGGCCGCCGGCTTCGAGTCTCTGCACTGCCTCTTCCAGGAGTCCCAGGGCCTGCTCGAAGCTGATGTCGTCAAAGTCCACCTCGGATGGGCTGCCGTTCATTTCTATGTCGTAGTCTCCTTCCTTATCACGGCGGTGACGTCGGCATCGAAGGAGCCGCGGCTCAGAGTGACTCCAACGGACTCTCCAACGGCGACGACGGAGGACTCGTTCACCACGGCGCCGTCGCGCCCGCGGCGGACGATCGCATAACCCCTTCTTAGAGTGAGCGCAGGGCTCAGGGCGGTGAGTCTCTGTCGGAGCCCGTCGGTCCGCCCGGAGCTCACCCGTAGGCCATGATCGAGATGGGTCGCCGCCGACTTCAACAGATCGTCGATCCGGAGTCTCATCGTATCGATATCGGGGAGACCCAGGTCCAGCTTGGAGCGCAGCCGTGCGACATGCTCCGAGCCCGCTGTTACACGCGCGGCGACGGCGGCCGAAAGCATCTTTTCCGAAATGGAGAGGCCGTGGACGAGCTCCAGCCGGTCAGGCACGGCCATCTCGGCAGCAGCCGACGGAGTCGGGGCGCGGTGGTCGGCGACGAGGTCGGCGATCGTAACGTCGGTCTCATGGCCGACCGCGCTTATGACCGGGACGCGGCAGGAGAAGACCGCGTGCGCGACCGCCTCCTCGTTGAACGGCCAGAGGTCTTCGAGAGAGCCGCCGCCCCTCGCGAGTATGACCGCGTCGACGCCGCCGATCTCGCGCAGCGCCCGGAAGGCGTCCACTATCCCGTCCGCCGCACCCTCGCCCTGCACGGGCGTCGAAGCCAGGACCAGCTCGACCAGGGGATATCTGCGCAGGATTACCGTCTGTATGTCCTGCCACACCGCGCCGGTCGGTGAGGTGATGATGCCGAGCCTTCTCGGATGCCTGGGCAGCGGCCTCTTACGCGACGGGTCGAACAGCCCCTCACCCTCCAGCTTCATCTTGAGCCGCTCCAGCCTCAGCTGAAGCTCCCCGACGCCCTCCGGCTGCACCATGTCCACGATCATCTGGAGGTCGCCTCTGAGCTCATAGATCGAGATGCGTCCGTGGGCGATCACGGCCGCGCCGGCGCTCAGTTTATCGGCTCCGACCGCGGTGCGGAACATCACGCAGCGGAGCGACTTGCCGGCGTCGCGGAGGGTGAAATAGGAGTGGCCCGACCCCGGCCGGGAGAGGTTGGCGACCTCGCCGCTCACCCAGAGGTCCTGGAGCAGGATGTCGTATTCGAGCGCCTGTCTTATGTAGGAGGTGATCTGAGAGACGGGGTAGACCGCCACTTCAGACCCTCGACAGGTATTCGCCGGAGCGGGTATCCACCTTGATCGTCTCGCCTGCGTTGACGAAGAGAGGCACTTGCACGGTTAGCCCTGTGCTCAGCTTGGCGGGCTTCGTGCCGCCCTGTGCGGTGTCTCCCTTGAATCCCGGCCCAGTCTCTGCGACCGTGAGGTCGACCGTTATAGGGAGCTCGATCGCGATGGGTTGGCCGTCGAAGAGAACCATCTCGACAGAGGTCTGCTCGACCATGTAGTCGAGCCGGTCTCCCACCTGCTCCCCGGATAGCGGGAACTGGTCGAAGCTCCCCATATCCATGAAGTAGTGCATGCCGTCCTCTTCGTAGATGTACTGGGCGTCGCGCCGCTCGACGGGGGCGGGCGTCAGCTTCACGTCGAAGCCCTGGAAGGTGCGGTCGGTGACGCGGCCGGTCCGAAGGCTTCGGAACCGCACGCGCATCACCGGCGCCCGCTTCTGCATCTTGCTGCGCTCATAGTCGACGACCGAATAGGGCTCGCCGTCGAGCTCTATGGCCATTCCCTTGCGCAGATCCCCGTAGCCGATCGTCATCGTGATCTCCTGGCTATAGACCGAAGGCCGGGAGCTTCGCCGCCCTGGACAGGACGCGCGCCCGGCCCTTCTCCATCACAACGATGTCCTCGATTCTCACGCCTCCCCAGCCGGACAGGTAGATGCCGGGCTCGACGGTGAAGACGGTGCCGTTCTCAAGGATGTCCTCCGAGTTTGCTGCGACCCTGGGGTGCTCGTGGACCGCGAGGCCCACTCCGTGGCCCAGGCTGTGTCCGAACTCGTCGCCGTAGCCGGCCTCCGTGATGATGTCGCGGGCGACCGCGTCCGCCTCGCCGCCCGTGTAGCCCGCGGTCACTGCCTCCTCGGCGGCCAGCTGAGCGTGCAGCACGGTGTCGTAGACGCGCTTGAAGGTGTCATCCGGCTCGCCGACGATCCAGGTTCTGGTCAGGTCGCTGCAGTAGCCCTCGTAGGACGCTCCCATGTCGATCACTACCGCGTCGCCTGGCTTGATCACCGTGTCGTCCGCCCTGTGATGAGGCAGGGCCCCGTTGGGCCCTGTTCCGACGATCACCTCGAAGGAGACAGATTCGGCGCCGAGCTCCCGCATCGTCCTCTCGAGATCCCATGCTACGGCGCCCTCTGTCATGCCCGGCTCGATGGCGGGCGCCACCCGGTCCATCGCCCCGTCGGCGATGGCGACGGCCCTTGTCAGCAGCTCCAGCTCGTACGTGTCCTTCACGGCGCGCAGCCTCAGAACGATCTCAGTTGTGGGGACGAGATCCGGCGCCTCGCCGCCGGCATCCTCCAGCGACTTCAGAAGGGCCGAGTGGGAGGCGACCGTCAGGTCGTCGCTCTCGAACCCTACGCGTCGGACGCCTAGCTCCTGAGCGAGTCTGGCGAACCACGGGTCGCGTCCGATCCTCTCCACCCTGAAGTCGGGAGACTGGTTGGCGGCCTGCTCGATGTACCGGAAGTCGGTGACGAGCACGGCGTCGTCGTCGGATATCAGCAGGTGTCCGGCCGATCCGGTGAAGCCGGAGAGATATCGCCGATTCTCGGCTGACGAGACCAGGATGCCGTCGATCCCCTCCTCGTCGAGCCGCTCGCGCAGACGTTGAATCCGTGAAATTGTGCTCATTCGTTCCCCTTCAGGTGCGCGGCCAGGTACTCCAGCGCGAACAGGTAGCCTCGCCAGCCCAGGCCTGCGATCTGCCCCCTGGCGATGGACGCTATAACGGACCTCCGGCGGAAGCGCTCGCGGGCGTGGATGTTGGACAGGTGGACCTCGACGATGGGCAGGTCGCAGTCTGCCAGGGCGTCACGCAGCGACAGGCCATAGTGGGTGAGTGCGCCGGCGTTGATGACGACGCCCGAAGCGTCGCCGGCCGCCGACTGTAGGTGGTCGACAATCGCCCCCTCGTGGTTGGACTGGAACAGATCGACCTCGATGCCCAAGTCGTCCGCACGAGAGCGGATCGCCCGTCCGATCTCAGGCAGGCTCTTCACTCCGTAGACGGAGACGTCTCTGCGTCCGAGCATGTTGAGATTGGGTCCGTTGATGACGAGGATTTTCATGGCCTAGCATCAATGGTAGCGTTAGCGTGGTCAGGTTTCAATTGTGGTCATGTCCGCGTTCGACGCCTCAGCCGAGACGACATACTGAGGCGATGATTCACCGGTTGTCTTCCCCGGCTCGCGGGTGGGCGGCGAGGTATACGGCCTTGGCCTCGGACGCCGTCACGTGGGTGTAGATCTGCGTGGTGGCCGGACTGGCGTGCCCGAGGAGCTCCTGGACGACTCTGAGGTCGGCGCCGCCTTCCAGAAGGTGTGTGGCGAAGGAGTGGCGCAGGGTGTGCGTATGGACGCCGGTTCCGAGTCCGACCCTGGCGGCGTAACGGCGCACCTTGGCCTGGATGCTCCGCTGGCTCAGGCGTCCTCCGTATCTGTTGAGGAAGAGGGCGTTGTCGCTGTCCCGGCCTTCGAGCTTCGGACGCACCTCGTTTAGATATATGGCCAGCGCACTGCGGGCGGCCTCGCCGATTAGAACGGCGCGCTGCTTCGATCCCTTGCCGGTGACTCTGACCTCCCGGGAGGCGAGGTCGACATTACCGACGTTCAGATCGCGCACCTCGCTGACCCGCAGACCGGCGGCGTAGATCAGCTCCAGCATCGCCCTGTCTCGCGCGCCCAGAGGCGCCGACGTGTCGGGAGCCAGGACGAGCCTTGCCGCCTCGTCCTGGGAGAGAAATCTGGGCAGGCGGGAGTCGAGTTTCATGACTCCACGCCTGGGCAGCGGGTCGGCTTGCAGCACGCCCTTGCGCACCAGCCAGCTCAGGAACCCCCTCAGCGTGCTCAGCTTTCTGGCGATGCTGCGGCGGACGTAGCCGAGATCGCTCAGCCAGGCGAGATAACCCCGCACGGAGGTCCTGTCGATCCGTTCCAGGCCGCTGAGGCCTCTCAGCGTCATGTAGTCGTAGAGCGGCCGTAGATCTGTTGCGTAGTTGCGTATGGTGAGCTCGGCAAGCCCCCGCTCGGCCCTGAGGTGCTCCTCGTACTCGTCGATCAGACCGTCCCATGTTCGTCTGTCCATGGAGGGAGGGTAGCTGGGCCGCCTTTGGAGACGCCAGAGGATATTGGGTCTTGTTTGGTGGACGTGCCGGCGGTGCGGGGCTCGATAGGTCTCCAAGACACCGCGCCTCAGGCAAAAATCCCCAGGGGATTGAGAGAGCGGGGCGCGTCGGTAACGTCCATCTCCTCTTTCCGCTTCATGTATCCCACCACCAGGTAGGTGAGTGGCGTGGCCGCCGACTCGTACAGTACCTTGGTAATCCACTGGGCGAGGGCCGCGCTCAACAGTCCGGCCGCGCCCCAGTCTCCTCCCACCCCGAAGGCGATGTAGATGAAGATGAAGGAGTCCAGTCCCTGGCCCACTACGGTGGAGCCTATCGTGCGGACGAACAGCAGTCGGCCTTGCATCCGGTACTTCAGCAGTGACAGCACGGTGGAGTTGGAGAACTCGCCAATCAGATAGGCAACGAAGGAAGCCAGGAGAATCCAGGGAACCTGTCCCAGGATGGTATCGTAGGCTTCCTGGTCGTCCCAGAAGCCTGCTGCGGGGATGTTGCCGGTGGTCCACAGGGCGGCAACCACCAGCAGATTAGCCCCGAAGCCCAGCCAGATCACTCCCCGGGCGATCCGGAAGCCGTATACCTCGGTCAACACGTCGCCGATGATATAGCTGACAGGGAAGATGATTATCGCGGCTGGCAGGACTACCGACGAGCTGCCGAGGAATTCGAATGGCAGGGTCAGCAGCTCTATGGGCTTCACCGCAATGATGTTGGAGGTGATCAGTACGGTGATGAACAGGGCTACGACGATGATGAAGGTGCCGGTGAACCGCATGGGTGCTCCTCTGTCGTTATGGGGCCGTCTGTGGCACGACGGGCTCGCCCCGAAGACTTTCACCCGGCGGCGGTAGGCCGCCAGACCCTTGCGGGCATGAGGTTGACAGCGGGTATGGCCGGGCTTCTGTCATGCTTTCTGACGACGTGCGGGGTATTATAGCCTGAATTACGTTACCCCTGAGAGGGCATAGTGAGCATCATGCGGCTTAGCTGGCGAGAGGTCTTCGATCTTACTCTCTCCATGAGCCGCAGCATTCCTGACGGCGCGCGCGTATGGGGCATTCCGCGCGGCGGCGGCTACGTGGCGGCGCTGATCTACGGGAATGGTATGGGCTCCCACCGCGGGATACGAGTGGTCTCCGCCCCGGAGGAGGCGACCGTGGCGGTCGACGACATGATCGACAGCGGCCGGACGCTCCGGAAAGTCAGCGAGCGATACGGCCTGACGGTCAGGGCGCTGATCGACAAGCGCAAGGCGAAGAGCGCCGAGTGGATCGTCTTCCCATGGGAGGAGGGATGGGAGTCAGATGGCGCGGAGCTTGTCACGCGAATGCTGGAGATGGTCGGCGACGACCCAACGCGTGACGGTCTGGTAGAGACGCCCGAGCGCGTCGTCAGCGTGTGGCGCGAGCTATACGCCGGATACGCCTATGACCGCCGGGCGCTGACCCTGCTCTTGGATTGCCCTCCGGCGGACGGCACCCCGGAGACTGATTCCAATTCCGTATTGATATCCGGCATCCGGTTTAGCTCTATGTGCGAGCACCACCTCATGCCCTTCTCGGGCGCCGCTGAGGTCGAGTACATCCCTCGGGACGGACGGAACGGCATTTCCAATATACCGCGCGTCATCGAGCTGATCTCGCGCAAGCTCCAGAGCCAGGAGCGCTTCACACGGGAGATCGTCGACGTGCTGTCCGAGGTGACGAGATTCGCCCGTGTGCAGGTCTCGGCTTCTCATACGTGCGGGGGGCAGGAGCACGACGGCGGGAACGTCCAGACAACACAGGCTGAAGCACCACAGCGTCGAGAGCGGAGGACGTACCGGGGATCTGACTAGAGGCCGTGTTTCTCTAGACCGCCATCTCCATCGGCTCCTCTTCGGGGATGGGGCCGTGGTATGGGCACTCGGTGCATCTGGCGCGTTCGCGGCCGGAGGCGAGGAGAAGCTTGCCGCACTCGGGGCAGGGCTGCGGCAGCGGCTTGCGGTTGACGGCGAAGTTGCAGGCGGGGTAGTTGGAGCAGCCGTAGAAGCTCTGCCTGCCCCTGCCTTTCTGGGGCCGCCTCTGGCGCCGCTCGACGAGGTCGCCTCCGCATTCGGGGCAGTCTACGCCCGTCCTGGCGAGCAGCGGACGGGAGTTGCGGCACTCGGGGAAGCCGCTGCATGAGAGGAAGCGTCCGAACCGCCCCGACTTGATGACCATGGGGCGCTCGCACTTTTCGCAGGCCTCATCCGTCTCCTCGTCGATCTGGTCTCGCGGCACTCGCTTCGCCTCGCGCATGGCCCGATCTATGGCCGCGTCGAAGGGAGTGTAGAAGTCCCTCAGGACCGGCGTCCACTGGCGCTCTCCGCTGGCGATGTCGTCGAGCTCCTCCTCGACGCGGGCAGTGAAGCCGATGTCCATCACGTCGGGGAAGTGGGCGGTGAGCAGGCCTGTGACGGCCTTGCCCAGCTTGGTCGGGACGAAGCGCCCCTGCTGTTTTCTCACGTAGTCCCTGGCCATGATGGTGCCGATTATCGGCGCGTAGGTGCTGGGACGGCCGATCCCCTGCTCTTCGAGCGCCTTGATGAGCGTCGGCTCCGAGTACCGAGGCGGGGGCTGGGTGAAGTGCTGCTGGGGGGCTAGGGAGCGCGCGTCGATCGCGTCTCCTCTTTCCAGCTCGGGGAGCGGGTCGGTCTCATCGTCGCCGCCGTTGGCGGCCACGTCGTCTCTGGTCTCCATGTAGACGGCACGGAAGCCGGCGAACTTGAGTACCGAGCCCTTGGCCCTGAAGATGTAGCCGTCGCCGGAGCTCGTCCCGGGGGCCAGTACGTCGACGGTGGTCGAGTCGAACAGCGCGTCGGACATCTGGCTCGCCAGCATCCGCTTCCAGACGAGCTCGTAGAGCCTGAGCTGGTCGGAGTTGAGGTGCTTCCTCAGCGAGTCGGGCTCCCGCTCTATGGAGGTGGGCCGGATCGCCTCGTGCGCCTCCTGCGCGCCCCTGACCTTCCTGGTGTAGAGCCGTGGGGACTTCGGCGCGTAGCGGTCGCCGAACTTGCTCCTGATATACCGCGCGGCCTCGGCCCGCGCCGCAGATGCGACATTGGTAGAGTCTGTCCTCATGTAGGTGATCAGACCGACCGAGCCTTCGCCTCCGGCCGACAGGCCCTCGTAGAGCTGCTGGGCGACCTGCATTGTGCGCCGGGCAGTGAAGCGGAGCTTGCGGGACGCCTCCTGCTGGAGGGTGCTGGTTATGAACGGCGCGGCGGGACGGCTCCTGGCCTCTCTCTTCTGGACCCTGTCCACCGTGAAGTCGCTGCCCTCCAGGTCGGACGTGATCTCCCGCGCGCGTTCGCCGTTCGGGATGCGTATCGTCCCCTTACGGCCCTTGATCGAGTGAAGGAGGGCCTTGAAGGCAGGCGACCGGCCGTTCCCCCGCTTGGCGAGCATCGCCTCTATCGACCAGTACTCGACCGGAGTGAACTCTTCGATCTCTTTCTCGCGGTCGACGACCATACGGAGCGCCACCGACTGGACGCGCCCTGCGGAGAGTCCGCGGCGGACCTTTCCCCAGAGCACGGGGCTGAGCCTGTATCCGACGAGCCTGTCAAGGACGCGCCGCGCCTGCTGAGCGTCGATCAGGCCCTGATCGAGCGCCCGCGGGTTGGCGAACGCCTCCCGGATGGCGCCTTCCGTGATCTCGTGAAATACGACCCTCTTGACCTTGGAACGGTTTATCTTGGCCGCGTCTATCAGGTGCCACGAGATGGCTTCTCCCTCACGGTCGGGGTCGGTTGCCAGGTAGACTGTCTCGGCCGATTTGGAGGCCTTGGCCAGCTCGGAGACGACCTTCCTCTTGTCGGGCATGATCCTGTATACGGGGTGAAAGCCGCGGTCGTCGACGTTCACGCCCATCTCTCCTTTGGGGAGGTCCCTGACGTGGCCCATCGACGCCTTCGCGTCGTACTTCGAGCCCAGGAAGCGAGCGACCGTACGCGCCTTCGCGGGGGATTCTACGATTACCAGGTCCTTTGTCATCTGCGATTACACCGTCCGATACTCGGCCGCGGTCTCACGAAGCCGGATGTAGTTCATTCCACCCACCTGTTTGACGACTCCCCTGAGCTCCATCATCGCCAGCGTCCCGCTCACCGTCGAGATGTCGAGTCCGCTCGCCCTGATGATCTCGTCTATGTGGACCGGGTCGAAGGTTACGTAGTTCAGCACGTCTACCTCCTTCTCGTCCTGAGGGAAGACGGCTGCGAGCTCCATCTGCTCGCCTACCCAGGTGAGATTCAGCTCTTCAAGTATATCCTCGCATCGGGTGACCAGCTTCGCCCGGGACTCGCTGATGAGCCGGTTGGCGCCCCTGCTCCCGGGAGAGAAGATGTTGCCCGGCACGGCGAATACCTCCCGGTTCTGCTCGAGGGCGTGGTTGGCCGTGAGGAGCGCGCCGCTCTGCTCGCTGGCCTCTATGACGACTGTGCCGAGCGTCATCCCGCTCATGATGCGGTTGCGTCTGGGGAAGTTCTGCGCGTCCGGCCTGGCGCCGAGGGGGTGCTCGGAGACCAGGACGCCGTTCTCCACTATCTCGGCGGCCAGCGAGGCGTGCTCCCTCGGATAGATGACGTCGATGCCGCTGCCGAGGATGGCGATCGTGCGCTGTCCCGCTTCGAGGGCCGCCCGGTGGGCGATGCCGTCGACGCCGCGCGCCAGTCCGCTGACGACGGTCACGCCTGACTTTGCCAGATCGTGGGAGAGCACCCGCGCCGCCTCTCTGCCGTAGGCGGTCGGCTTCCTGGTGCCGACGACGGCGATGAGGCGCTCCTCCTCGGTTGGCGGCTCGCCCTTGATGTAGAGGACGGGCGGGAGGTCATATATCTCCTTGAGCCTGGCAGGGTACTCATCGTCGTGCCAGGTGAGCGCGCGTGCCCCCGCGGCGTCCAGACGCTCCATCTCCTGGTCAGGGTCGACCGCCCCTCGCCGTGTGACTATGCGGAGCGCCGTGCGGCTGTCTATGCCCGCAGCCTGCAGGTCGTGAGGGCCGGCGCTCCAGGCCGCTTCGAGGCTTCCGAAGTGGCGCTCCAACGCCATGAAGCGCGCCCTGCCGACGCGCGGAACGCGGTTGAATGCGACCCAGTACTTGAGCTCGTTGCTGATCATGGGCTCCGGTCAGAGATTCTAGCGCACCTGAGCGTGCGGTCAAGGGGCGGATCGAGGGAAGTGCCGGCGGGACGACCTGGCTCTGCTGGCGGAGAGGGTGGGATTCGAACCCACGGTCCCCCGGTAGGGGGACACGCGATTTCCAGTCGCGCCTATTCGTCCACTCTAGCACCTCTCCGGTGCATCGTGCGAGAAGCCTGCCGCGGCGGGCCCGGTTGCCGCGGAGAGGGTGGGATTCGAACCCACGATGAGATTGCTCCCATACTGGTTTTCGAGACCAGCGCCTTAAGCCGCTCGGCCACCTCTCCCGAAAGTCGAATTATAGCACGGGGAGCGGGTCAGAATTCACGGGACTGGAGGACTTCACTAGTGGGGTGTGCCCTATCGCTGATGTGCCGGCTGAAGTATAATCCCGGCGTCGTAACGGCATCGACCGTGGGTCAGGAGGTGAGAAGCATGGCACGGGAGCCCCTCTGGTACTTCAACGGAGACTGGGTTCCGATGAGCAGGGTGCTCATCTCGCCCGACGACCGGGGCTTCAACGGCGACACGGTCTTCGACTCCTTTCGGACCTTCGGGGGAGAGATCTTCCGGCTGGACGAGCACATCAACCGTCTCTACCGGTCGCTCAAGTATATGCAGTTCGAGATCGCCGAGACGCCGGAACGGATGAAGCAGATATGCCAGGAGGGGATGCGGCTGAACTCCGACGCCTCCGAGAACGGCGAGTTCGGCTTCTACCCGATGGTGACGCGGGGACCCGGCGGCAGGACGCGGGACGCGCACAGCCCGAACGTGATCGTCAAGGTCAACGGGAACGCCAGCAACGGCCGCTTCGCTCCGCTCTATGAGACGGGGGTGCACGGTGTCATAGTCCGTACCAAGAGCTATCCGGCCGGATCGCTCGACCCGAAAGTGAAGCACCACAGCCGGAACAACTTCGCCCTGGCCGATCTGGAGGCCGCGGCCGTCGACCCGGAGGGATATCCGATACTGACCGACTACGACGGATGCCTGACCGAAGGCATCAGCTACAATGTCTTCCTGGTCACAGACGGCGTGGTCCGGACGCCGACCGACAGGCACATCCTCCAGGGCGTGACGCGAGGCGTCGTCCTGGAGCTTGCAGAGCGGCTGGGGATTCCAAGCCGCGAGGAGGACCTGCAGCCGTACGACCTCTACACCGCCGACGAGGCGTTCATAGCCAGCACCAGCCCATGCGTGGTCCCGATGACCAGCGTTGACCGGCGCGCCGTGGGAGACGGAAGACCGGGACCGGTGGTCCAGCAGCTCCTGGCTGGATTCGGGGAGATGCTGGGCGTGGACCCGGTGGATCTTGCAAGGCGAGACGCGGCCCGGGAGAGCGCTGAGAGCTAGAGTAAGGAGACGGAGATGGCCGACTACACGACCTATTTCAACGGAGAGTGGATACCGTACAGCGAGGTGAAGATAGACCCGAACGACCGGGGCTTCATCGGCGGCGACGTGGTGTTCGACGTGGCCCGGACCTTCGACGGAAAGAGCTTCCGTATGAAGGAGCACGTGGACAGGCTCTACAGGTCGCTGGCCTATGTTCGCATCGACTGCGGTCTGTCCAAGCAGGAGATGACCGACATCAGCGAGGAGGTGGTCGTCCGCAACGAGGATGTCAGGGGCGAGGTGGGCGACTACTCCATCTGGCAGTTCGTGACCAGGGGGCCGGGCGCAAGGGCGCGCGACGCGGGGCCTCCCACGGTGTGCGTGAAGTTGATGCCGGTCGGGTTCGGAGGCTTCGCCCACTACTATGACGAGGGATGCCACGGCGTGATCGTCCGGACGCGAAGCTATCCGGCGCAGTCGCTCGATCCCAAGGTAAAGCACTGGAGCCGCATGAACTTCGCGCTCGCGGACCTGGAGACGTCGGACGTCGACCCGGAAGCGTATCCGATCCTGACCGACCTCGACGGCAACCTGACCGAGGGGACGACGAACAACGTCTTCCTGGTGACCGGCGGCGTCATACGCACAGCACCCGACAACGACATCCTTCAGGGCGTGTCTCGGGGGATGGTGCTGGACCTGGCGGCCCAGCTGAACATCCCGCTGGTAGAGGAGGAGATACAGCCCTACGACCTCTACACAGCGGACGAGGCCTTCTTCTCCAGCACCGGCCCTTGCGTGCAGCCCATGACGAAGGCGGATAACAGGCAGATCGGTGACGGAAAGCCGGGCCCGATCTCCAAGCAGCTGCTGGCGGCCTGGAGCGAGGCAGTGGGCGTTGATATAGTCGGCCAGGCGCAGAGGTACGCCGGCTGATCCATCTGTCGTCAGCGTTCGCGGCAGCACGCCGCGTCTCGTCCCCGGGGCCCGACCGCCTCGTCTACGCCGGTCTGTTGGTCGTCATCGGCGCCGCGTTGACGCTGCGCCTCTACGGCCTAGACTGGGACCGCGGATTCGACTGGACTCCTCATCCCGACGAGCGGGCCATCCTGTCGAGGGTCGAGCAGCTCTCGCCGCCCCCGCTGAGCGATCTGGGCTCGCTCCTGGCAGCCGACCGGAGCTCCTGGAACCCGCGCTGGTTCCCATACGGGAGCCTGCCCCTGTATCTGCTCAAGGGGGTCGATCTCGTCTCCGACCTCCTCCCCGGCGACGGAATGGGCGACCTGCGCGCAGCCGGCCGCGTCCTCTCTGCGCTGGCGGACACTGCGACGGTCTTCATGGTGTGGCTGCTGGGAAGCAGGCTATACGGCCGCCGGGAGGGCCTGCTGGCGTCGGCTCTGGCCGCGCTGGCCGTGCTGCACATCCAGCTCAGCCACTTCTTCACGGTGGACACATTCCTGGCGCTCTTCTGCGTGGCCGCCGTCTACTTCATGCTGCGCGTGGCCGCCGAGGGCAGATACAGAGACTCCGCTCTCGCGGGCGTCTTCGTGGGAGCGGCGCTGGCCACGAAGGTGAGCCTTGCGCCCATATACGGCGCCCTGCTGATCGCGCATCTGATGTACGCCTTCTCGCTGAGCGGTGTTCAGGAGGACGGACGCTCCTTCAGCCTGCGATGGCCGACCGCCGCCCGGGGCGTCCTCGTCGGTGTCGCCGTCTCCCTCGCGGTGTTGTTCATCGCCCAACCCTACATGTTCCTCGACTGGGGTCGCTTCTATGCCGACGTGGTTGAGCAGTCGGAGATGGTCAGGAGGATCAGGGACTATCCCTATACCCGCCAGTACATCGACACGACGCCCTACTGGTACCATGTGCGCCAGCTGGCGACGTGGGGGCTCGGTTGGCCGCTCGGTGTCTTAGCCTGGGTCGGCCTGCTCTACGTCTCGATAAGGGGCATGCGTCCGGCATTCGCGCTTCTCTACCTGGCGGCGGGATGGGCGCTTCCGGCTGCGGTGCTGCTGGTGTCGATGAGCCTGCCGGCGATCCTGCTCGCCGGCCTGGTATCGCTCGCCGCGCTGCTCGTCACGCTGCCGGTCAGGTCTGTGGAGTCGAGGGCGGCGGTCGTGCCGCTCGCCTGGGTCGCGCCCTCGTTCCTCATCACCGGCGCCTTCGACGTCAAGTTCCTCAGATATCTCTTGCCATTCACGCCCTTTCTGCTGCTCTTCGGCTCCCGTTTCTTCTTCTCTGTGTGGGACCGTGCGGGCTCGCAGGTCTCGCGCTCTGTGCTTGCGGCCGTGCTGACCATCGTGCTGGCGACCGCCGCCCTCTACGCCGCCGCCTACTCATCGATCTACCGGACGCCGCATCCGGCGGTCAGCGCCTCGGAACGGCTCGGAGAGAGCGCTCCGCGCGGCTCGGTCGTCCTCAAGGAGCACTGGGAGGAGAGTCTGCCCCGACTGGACGGCTTCGAAGTGCGCGAGCTGCCCATGTATGACGCCGACTCCTTCCACAAGACAAGGCTGATCGCCCAGGAGCTTGCGAACGCCGACTACCTGGTCTTCTACAGCAACCGGCTGTACGGGACGATCCCGAGGCTGCCCATCCGGTATCCCGATAGCACCGCCTACTACCGAGAGCTATTTGGGGGGCGTCTCGGCTACGAGCTGGTCGACCACCAGACCGCCTATCCCCAACTTCTGGGAGTGGCTCTCGTGGACGACACCTTTCGCCGGGTGGGGCTGGCTGAGCCGGAGGCGCTGCGGGACTCCCGGCCGGCTACGGTTGCGCTCCACCTCGGCTTTGCCGACGAGAGCTTTTCGGTATACGACCATCCGAAGGTCATGGTGTTTCGCAACACCGGTCGCCTCGACGCCGAAACGATCAGACTAACGATTGAGGAGGCGTCGCGCGCCGCCGCGCCGCGAGCTCCGCCGGCGGAAGTCGGCGGAATCGGCCTGTTGATGTCTGAAGAGGAAGCCCGGCAGCAGCGTGAGGGGGGGACGTGGAGCGATATCGTCCGCCCGGACGGATGGGCGAGCCGTCTTCCGGTGGTGAGCTGGTTGCTGGTGCTGCAGGGAATGACGCTGGTGGCGCTCCCGATGACGCTGGTGCTCATGGGGCCGTTGACGGACCGCGGGTACCTGTTCGCCAAGGTGATGGGGCTCCTCGCCGTCGGCCTCGTCGTCTGGCTTCTCGCGAGCGTCGGATGGATGGCTTTTTCAAGCGCGTCTATCGGAACGGCGCTCCTTGTGGTTGGTGTCGCGTCCGCGGTCATGGCCGTGCGTAAACGCCGCGAGATGGTCGAGTTCGTGCGCCGCAGATGGCCTGTCCTGGCGGTCGGCGAGGTTATCTTCCTTGCCGCGTTCCTCGCCTTCGTTCTGCTTCGCATGGCCAACCCCGACCTGTGGCACCCGTGGCGCGGTGGAGAGAAGCCGATGGACCTCGCCTACCTGAATGCGGTGGTGAAGTCCAGCTATATGCCGCCCTACGACCCCTGGTTCGGCGGAGGCTACCTCAACTACTACTACTGGGGACAGTTCCTGGTGGCCGTCCTCATCAAGGCTACCGGAATCGCGCCGACGGTTGCGTACAACCTGGCCGTTCCGACCTTCTTCGCCCTGGTGATCGGGGGGGGGTTCTCGATCGTGTACAACCTCGTCGAGGGAACGCGGCGGTCCACGCGGCCCGATGAGACCGGTCGTTCGAGCTGGCCCCCCGTTCTTGCCGGAGCGGGAGCGGCGCTGTTCGTGGCGGTCATGGGCAATCTCGACGGCGCGATACAGCTCGGAGAGGGCGTGTGGAGAGTCGTCGGCAGGGGTCTTCCCTTCGGCGCCTTCGACTACTGGCGCAGCAGCCGCATGATGCCGACAGACCTACAGGGCATCACCGAGTTCCCCTTCTTTACCTTCCTGTTCGCCGACCTTCACGCGCACCTTATGGCCCTCCCGTTCACGCTGCTGGCGCTGGGACTTGCGCTCGCAGTGGTCCTTGCGAGGGCCGGACCGGGGGCGTCCCGCCATGTCTGGAGTTGGGAGGACACGATGCGTCTGGCGGCGCTCGGCATCGCCGTGGGATCGCTCAGGCTGATCAACGCGTGGGACTTCCCCGTCTATCTGGCGATCGGGGCGGCGGCCATACTCCTGGCGGAGTTCCTCGTACACGGGGGCTTCGGGCTCGCTATGCTGCTCAGGGCCGCGGCGAAGTCCGCCTTCATGTTCGGCGCGGGGTATCTCGCCTTCCTCCCGTTCCACCTCAGCTACGAGACCTTCTTCACGAGCGTGGAGTCGACCACCAACACGACGATGCTCTGGCGCTTCCTGGCCATCTGCGGGCCGTTCATGTTCATCGTCCTGACCTTTTTCCTGAGGGAGTCGAGAGAGCTGTTGGCGGCCGCCTCAGCGAGATCGGTGGCGGCGATCAGGTGGGTGGCGGGAGCAGCGGCGTCGGATGATGAGGAAGCTGCGGCTCGACCGGGCTCGTCGCGCGGCGTCTGGACGGTCGTGGGAGTGGCGGCCCTACTGGTCGGCGCCGGTTTCCTTCTGGGAGCCTTCTTCTCGGGAGTGGCGGGCAGCACCACCCCGTTCGCGGCGGTGCTCCTCGCGCTCGTCGGCGCGACGGCCGTACGATGGCTCTTCTCATGGCGGCCAGATGCTCCACACCTGGTGTTCACATCCATAGCGATCGCGGCGGCCCTCGCGGTCGTCATCGGGCTCGACCTCGTCCGTGTGGAGGGCGACATCGACCGGATGAACAGCGTCTTCAAGTTCTATATACAGGTCTGGGTGCTGCTGGGCGTCGGCTCTGCCTACCTGCTGTGGAGACTGCTCCATGATGCCAGACGCGGCGGACTGGGCTGGCGGAGCGGCGCGTGGACCGTGGCGCTGGTCGCGCTGCTGCTCGGCGCCTCGGTATACCCGGTGCTCGGTACAAGAGCGAGGCTGGCGGACCGGTTCTACGGACAGACGACGCCGCTGACTCTGGACGGCACGGCCTACGTCGAAGGCACCGTGTACCGCGACCACGAGGGCGACATCGACCTGGAGGCCGACTTCGAGGGCATACGATGGCTGCGCGAGAATGTCCAGGGCTCGCCGATAGTGCTGGAGGGTCACACTCCAACATACCGTTGGGGGAGCCGGATCAGCGTCTACACCGGGCTGCCGACCGTCGTCGGCTGGGAGTGGCACCAGGAGCAGCAGCGGTGGGACTACCGCCACCAGGTCAGGCTGCGAATCGAAGATGTGGACAGGTTGTACAGCACTGCCGGCCGCCAGGAGGCGCTCTCGTTGCTCCGCAAGTATGAGGTGAGCTACATCTACGTCGGGCCGCTCGAACGTTTCTACTATCCTGCGCGCGGCCTCGACAAGTTCGACCGGATGGTCGGCGCCGGGCTGGACCGAGTATTCCAGACCGATCAGGTGTCGATCTATCGCGTCACGGACGACGGTGCCTGATCCGTGCAAGCATCTTAGGGGCGAGGCTGCCATCAAGGAGGGTGGCCGGGCTGGAGGTTGTGGTCTGTCGGCACTCGGAGCGGCGCACCCGGTGCTCGCGTGATACTCTTGGCCCGACACCCCAAGGGAGGCATGACATGAAGGTCACCGGCTCATATCTCATTGCCCGATCGCTGGAGGCCGAGGGCGTCCGCACCGTCTTCGCGCTGGCCGGAGACCACACCCTGCCTCTCATGGACCTGATGGACCGGAGAGGATTTCGGTTCATCGACACTCGTCACGAGCAGGGAGCGGTCCACATGGCGAACGCCTGGGGCCGCATTACCGGCCAGCCCGGAGTCTGCATGTTCACGACGCCGGGGCACGCCAACGCCATTGCAGGCCTGACACTGGCCCAGCACATGGAGTCTCCGGTCATAAACATCGTCGGCTGCGCCGAACAGGACCGGCTCGGGCAGGGCGCCATGCAGGAGATCGATCAGATCGGCATGGCCAGGCCGGTGACCAAAGGGGCCTGGTTCGTCGGGGACGTCCGGCGCATACCCGAGTACATCGCGCGGGCTTTCCGGACCGCTCTCTCGGGACGGCGCGGGCCAGTACACCTGACCATCCCACTTGATGTCCAGCTGGCGGAGGTCGATGAAGACGAGGTCGAGCTCTACGATCCGCAAGGCGCTCGCGCGAGGGGACGGGTGCTCGCCGATCCGGAGTGCATCCGGGAGGCCGTCGATCTTCTACAGTCGGCCAGGCGCCCGATCATATTCGCGGGTGGCGCCGCCTACACCGCGACGCGGGCCTCGCTGGAACGCCTCCTTGACATCACACGCATTCCCCTGCTTACGGAGGAGGCGGCCCGCGGGATCGTCTCCGACGACCATCCCTACTGCGTAGGATACGCCGACTCGAGGATCAACGGCGCTGCCACGAAGCTGTCCGAGGCGGACGTCGTTCTCTTCCTGGGGAAGAAGCTGGACTTCACCATATCGTTCGGAGGACCTCCCGCCCTGGCGCCGGACGTCAGGATCATCCAGGTCGAGCCCTCCGGAGACCTTATCGGCCTGTCTAGAGGCGTGGACGTGCCGATCATGGCGGACGTGGGCGCGGTCGTGGAGCAGCTCGCGCTCGAGGCAGAGGGCCGATCATGGGGCGACAACCCCCTGTTGGATGAGATGAAGGGTCTCCGGGACGCGCGCGTGGCGAAGCTGGAGACGTTCGCAGCCGAGCCTACGCTGAACGCGATGGCCGTCCATCGAAGCCTGCGCCCGTTGCTGGATGACGATACAGTCCTCATATTCGAGGGGTCCGACTTCGCCTTCCACGGCGTCGGCTACTATCCCAACCGTCTACGCGACCGGTGGTTCACCACCGGCACGCTGGGCATGATCGGATGGGGCGTGCCCTTCGCGGTCGGCGCCAAGGCCGCCCTCCCGGACAGCAAGGTCGTCGTCCTGACCGGCGACGGCGCCTTCGGCTTCCATCCCATGGAAATCGACACCGCCGTAAGATTCGACCTGCCTATCCTGATCGTGGTCGGCACCGACTCCATCTGGGGCATCGACTACCACCAGCAGGACCAGCTCTACGGCCGAGTGGTAGCGACTGAGCTGCTCCCCAGCCGCTACGACAAGATCGGAGAGGCTCTTGGCGCTCACTCGGAGCACGTCGAAGATGAGGCCGGGCTGACGCCGGCATTGCGCCGGTCCCTCGACTCCAACCGGCCCGCCGTCGTCAACGTCCGCATTCGGCCGTCGCCGAGTCCCCTTACCGAGGCTATCATCCGCAACAAGGGCGGATAGGCAGACGAGAGACGTAAACTCCTCCCTCTACGTCACCGGAGACTCCGCACCCCCGACGGACGTCTGAGCTCACCGTCCTTCCCGTTGCCGTCGTGTCCCCCCAAGCCTGCATGGAACGAACCGGGCGCCTGAAGCGTACTATCCATTGAGGGGCCGCTTACGGACCTGAGGGGGGCAGCAGATGACCGACGAGCAGGCCATACGACTCTGCCAGGACGGCGACCGCGACGCCTTCCGGCACCTGGTGGAACGTTACAAGGATACGCTCTACGGCACCGCGTTCCTGATGACCGGCGACAGGGCCGTGGCGGAGGACCACGTACAGGAGGCCTTCCTGTCGGCCTGGCGGGGGATTCGCAGATTCCAGCGAGGCCGGCCTTTCAAGCCGTGGGTCGTTCGCGTCCTCGTGAACGCGGTTGTCTCCCACCGGAGAAGACGGTCTCTCTCGATGGCGCCGCTCGAAGAGGCGGACCGAGCGGAAGACCCCTCCGACGTCGTCGAGTCGGTGATGGCCGGTACGAGACACGAGATGGTGCGGGGCGCGCTGCGCCGCCTCAGCCCGGAGCACCGGCAGGTGGTGGTACTGCGCTACTTCGCGGACATGACGGTGCCGGAGGTGGCCCTGTCAGTCGGAGTGAGAGAGGGGACCGTCAAGTCCCGGCTGAGCCGGGCGCTGGGCCGTCTGCGGGAAGAGCTGGAGGGGGATGGCGATGGGCAGTAACGATTCGCTCGACCATGAGATGGAACACACGCTTCGAGACTACTTTGCCGCGGAGTCCGGCCGTCTTCGGGCCCCCGCGGATACGTGGGCCCGACTGGAGCGCCGTCTGGGGCGGCCTGGGTCCGGATGGTTTGGCGGAGGGACGGCGGGGATGTGGAGGGTGTTGACGGCAGCGGCAGGGACTGCAGCGGCGTCGGCCGCGGTAGTCGTGGTCTTCGTCTTCATGGCCGGACAGGGCGCGGAGAGCGTGGAGACGGCGCCGGCGCCGATGATTGCAATGGCTCCCGCGCCCACGGCAGCTCCGGCACAAGCAGCAGCGGGGGCTCCGGCTGCACCAGCGGCGCCCGCACAACCCGCCACGGCTGTCCCGGCGGCTCCACCAGTGGTAATGGGGGCCCCCACGGCGATCCCGAAGGCCCCGGTGCAAGCCGGCGCGCCGCCCGTGAGGGCGGTACCCCGGGGGGCTGCAGCGGCTACGGCACAAGCCGCGCCCGCACCGACTGCGGTTCCCCAGGCGCCCGCACCCCCGGCAGGTCCAGCGCCGTGGGATTCTACACGTGCTGCCCCCGGAGCCACTACCTTCAAGGACTTCGGACGGCAGCCGGCGGTCTTCACCTCGGAGGACGCCGTCTCGACGTTCAGCCTCGACACCGACCGCACGTCCTACTATCTGGCGCTCAACTGGGCGCGCTCAGGATACGAGGTGGAGCCCGACTCGGTGAGAGCGGAGGAGTGGATCAACGCCTTCCACTACGGCTACGAGCCTCCGACGGACGACTGGGGATTCGCGATCGCCAGCGACGTTGCGGGCCATCCTCTGGAAAGCCAGAGGCACCTGGCGCGAATCGCCTTCCAGGCCCCGCAGGTTGCCGACGACACGCCGTTGAACGTGACCCTGGTGCTGGACGCGTCGGGGTCTATGGCAGGCGGAGACCGCGTGGCCATCGCCCGCGCCGCGGCGGAGGCGATCAGGCGAAGCCTGCGCCCCCAGGACAGGATTGCGGTCGTGCACTTCACCACCGACGTGATCGGCCGTCTGACCGTCGAACATACGGGTCCGGACGACCCGTCGGTCGAGTGGTCGATCGGCAGCCTCACTCCCAACAACAGCACCAATGTGCAGGCCGGACTGGACCTGGGCGTGAGGCTTGCCGACCGTGTCCGCCGGGAGCGCCCGGAGGCCTACAACTACATCGTCCTGATGTCGGACGGCGTGGCCAACGTGGACGCGACCAGTCCCTTCGGCATTCTCGAGTCCGCCTACGACCGCGACAGCGGAAACCCGTTGCGGCTCATCACCGTCGGGGTCGGCATCGAGAACTATAACGACTACCTGCTGGAGCAGCTCGCCCAGCACGGTAACGGCTGGTACCGGTACCTGAGCAACGTCGACCAGGCACGGGCCACCTTCAGCCGGGACAACTGGGTCTCCCTGTCCACTCCGTTCGCCGATCAGACGAGGGCCCAGGTGACCTGGGACCCGCGCATCGTGAGATCGTGGCGAATCGTCGGATACGAGAACAGGGTCACCCCGGACCAGACGTTCGTAGAGGACCGGAAGGAGTTCGCCGAGATACACTCGGGAGCGGCAACCACTGTCTTCTACGAGCTGGAGCTGCATGACCAGGCACTGAGAGGCGGCTCGGACGAGGTGGAGCTGGGCAGTGTCGAGCTCAGGTGGGTCGTGCCGGACACCGGACAGTCCCGGGGCCAGCGGGCGGTCGTATCCGGCAGGCCGGACAGCCGTTTCGGCGTAGGGGACCCGCTCTTCCGTCTGGCCGCGATAGTCGGGCTTGCTGCGGACCGATACGGCGCACTGCCCCACGTCGATTCGGGCGGCTACTCCCACCTGCTGGGCGAGCTGACCGATCTAAGGACGCTCACGGCAGACCTGGACGGGCACCTGTACCTCCTTGACGCCTATCACGACTTCTACTTCCTTCTTGACCACATGGTCCGAAGCGTCGAAGCGAAGGCGCCTCCGTCCACGCCGTCGGGCTACAGCCCGTAGTCTTCTCTCCGGCACGCCGCTTCTCCGACGACTGGTGGAGCGGGGTGCCGGACCGCGCCATGGCCGTGGTAACTATTGTGGGAAGTGATGGCCATAGCCGCAATGTTTATGACCGACTCCCAGTTGTTCTCGAACTCGGGGTCTTCTAACGGCCCTTGAACTCGGGCGGGCGTTTCTCCAGCCAGGCCTGCACACCTTCTTGAACGTCCTCGCTCTGGGCGGCGATGACACTGATTACGTCTTCCAGCCGACCTGCCTCTCGGATTCCGTCCAGCAGGCTTCTATAGGACACCTCTTTGATCCCTCGGACTGCCAGGGGGCCATTGCTGTTGATTCTGCGAGCCATCTCCTCTGCCTTGCTCATCAGCTGGTCATGGGGGACGACGTGGTTCACGAAACCCCACTGCTCGGCCTGTTGAGCCGTGACATGATTGCCGGTGAGCAGAAACTCCAGGGCTCTGCCAAAGGACATGTGGGCTCTGGCCCTCACGGTGCCCCACCAGGTAGTAACCATGCCCAGTTCCACCTCCGGAAGGCCGAATACCGCCCTTTCCGAGGCGATACGTATGTCGCAATCCATGGCAAAGACGACACCACCACCCATGACCCAACCGTTGATGGCTGCGATTATCGGTTTCCAGACACCCAGCTCTTCCGAGGGACGCAGCGGCCTGGGACCGCCGCCGAAGGGATTGCCGATGCTGGCGCCATCGTGATGGGCCCTCATCTCCTTGATGTCTGCGCCGGAGCAGAAAGACCTGTCTCCGGCCCCGGTGAGAATGGCCGTCCAGGCGTCGTCGTCATCTCGGAATCGCGTCCAAACTTCATTCCAGGCCCTGGACATCTCATTGTTGATTGCGTTGAGAGAACGAGGCCTGTTCAGGGTCACATATGCGATCTTGTCTCTCACCTCGTAATCGATAACCGGCATGCAGTCCTCCTACCAGTCGGATTCGTAAATGGCTTTCGTGTCCCGGAAGCGTTCATCAACTTCCCCCTGGTCCAGGGCCCTTCTGAGGTCAGGTAGGAAGGTGTTCATCCCCCTGCTGATTTGCAAGAGCACTTCTGGGGGCCGGGATCTAGGGGTAGTAGAGCCTTTCGGCCGCCTTCTGGAGGTCATCCCTAAAGTCTGGGTGGGCGACGGCTATCAGCTCACGAGCCCTCTCCCGGATAGATTTGCCAAGCAGCTGAGCTACGCCATACTCGGTTACTATCGTATCGGCAAATGTGCGGGGAACGGTTACCGCCGCCCCCTCCGGATGCTGAGGCACAATGCGTGAGACGGTGCCTCCAGCCGCCGTCGACCGCAGGAGCGTAATGGCCCTGCCACCCTTCGATAGCACGGCTCCTATGTGAAGCTCCGGTTGGCCGCCGGTCCCGTTCCACTGACGGCTTCCAATGGTCTCCGAGTTGATCTGCCCGGAGAAGTCTATGGAAAGGGCGTTGTTGATGGCGATGTAGTTTTCGTGGGAAGAGATGGTGTTGATGTTGACCACGTACTCTGCGTCTCGCAGCTCGATGAGGGGGTTGTTGTGGGCGAAAGGCACCTCTTCGGCAGCGCTTCCGGTCAGGGCGGTGAACACTGCTACACCGGTATGGACGTTCTTACGTTCGCCGGTGATAACTCCCTCTTCTATGAGACTGAGAATACCGGGGGCCGTCATCTCCGAGTGCCAGCCCAGATCCCGCTTCTGATCGAAGGCCCCCAGACGGGGTAGATAGGAGCTCGGGGAACCTACCCCGATCTGGATAGTATCCCCATCCCTGACGAGCTCAGCCACGTTCTGCGCTATCTTCCGAACGTCCTCGCTCGGTTCCGCTACCGTCATGAGCCTGGTAAACTCCCGTACCTGTTTGAGGGTGTTGCTGAGCAGACTAGGCAGACTCTCGTACCTGTCACTTCCACTCAACCGGGGTAGCAGCCGCTCCAGTTCCGCTCGAACGAGGGGATCCTCCACGTGAGAGATCATCTCTTCCGATTCTTCTAAAGACAGTTCGGGAGGCGTGTGATCGACGAAGCGATCGATTTCAGAGACGTGAATGTAGTTGTCCCCATAGGTGCGGATGAGAGATTCATCCACTTGGGCAAGAACTATTCGTGCGTGTTTGGCAAAGCTCCGCTTGTTCCATAAGCCCTTTCCAAAACTGCAGAACCCGCGGTCGTCGGGGGGTGAGCAGACCACCAGGGTCACGTCAAGCCTGGGACCTCTGTTGGGCTCTCTATAGGGCTGTATATCGGCTGAGAAGATCACGGGGGCGAAATCGATACGGCGTTCGTCGTAGGCCGACCGTGCCAGGTTACCCAAAAACATGGAGGGACTGTATCGGAACGAGCCCTCGAAATCGGCCCGCAGCCAGCCCGGGTCGTAGTGGGGGGCGACATCGAATATACGCAAATCCTTCAGTTGCTCGTGGTGCGAAACGAGGGCATCCATCAGAACGGTAGGTTTCGGGTCCAGACTGATCGCCAGGTTGTCGCCCGCACTGACCATCGCCACGGCTTCGTCGGCGCTGACCGTGTTGCTCCTGTAGTGCTCTTTCCAACCCATCGAACTATGCTCGCTCCGGAAGAAACCGCGGGAGTGTAGCGTACCCTAAGTTGCGAGTGGAAACGTAGTCAAGGAGCCGTTGCGGAGGGCCCTATGCTGAAATGCATATGGTAGTTGACAAGAGACTTCTGGCAGGCTGCACCGAAAGCGACGACCGTCCGTTAAGACGGCCTCGTCGGCTTCGTATCCACGCTCAGGGCAATCTGGAGCGGGAGACCGGATTCGAACCGGCGACAGCCTGCTTGGAAGGCAGGAACTCTACCGCTGAGTTACTCCCGCTCGTCATCAAGCATACGTAGGGGCCCCTCGCCAGTCAACCGTGGAATTACGCGAGAAGCTGCGCGAGCCGGGCGCGGTCGATGTTACCGCCGCTGAGGACGCACACGACGGTTTCGCCCTCGCTCAGGCGGACCTTTCCCTCCAGCAGCGCTGCGTAGGTGGACGCAGCCGCGGGCTCGGCCAGCACCTTGCCCCGCTCCAGTATAGTGCCCATCGCGTCGACGATCGTGGGGTCGTCGACCGTGACGACATCGTCCACGAAGGCGTTGACGTGTGCCATGTTGTGGCGCCCGGCGAACGGGGCGGCCAGTCCGTCGGCGACCGTGTCGAGTCGGTCGAGGTGCACCGGCTTCCCCGCCTCGAGGGCGAGGGTCATTCCCGGCGCGCCGTCCGGCTCGACCCCTATCACCCTGATCGCCGGGTTGGTCAGCTTGAGCGCGGCGGCGACGCCGGAGATGAGACCGCCGCCCCCGACTCCGCAGATGACCACGTCCAGTGCGGGCACCTCCTCGAGGAGCTCCAGCCCCAATGTTCCCGTCCCCGCGATCGTGTCCGGATGGTCGAAGGGGTGGATGAGCGTCAGCCCGCGCTCACGCTGGATGTCCAGAGCGGTCTGTAGCAGGTCTGCGTCGGTCAGGACCACCTCGCCGCCGTACCCCCGGGTCGCGTCGACCTTCGCTCTGACCGCGCCGGCGGGCATGACCACCGTCGACGGCGCTCGCATCATCGACGCCGCGTACGCCAGCGCCTGCGCGTGATTGCCCGACGAGAAGGAGACCACTCCCCTCGTCAGGTCTTCGGGGGACAGGCTCGCAATCCTGTTCAGCACCCCTCTGGGCTTGAAGGAGCCGGTCTTCTGAAACATCTCCAGCTTCAGGTACATCTCGACACCCAGGCGGTCGCCCAGATAGGAGGAGCCGGTCACCGGCGTCCTGTGGACGTGCGGGGCCGTCGCGACAGCCGCGCTCTCGATATCCTTCAGGGTCACGAGGACCGGCGGCTCATTCACATC
The DNA here is from genome assembly GCA_965208395.1 of Dehalococcoidia bacterium. GTDB lineage: Bacteria > Chloroflexota > Dehalococcoidia > Lucifugimonadales > CBDBON01 > CBDBON01. The sequence continues at coordinate 1,438,266 of CBDBON010000003.1, read as the reverse complement.
TTGACTCATTTCAGGTGCCTCCGTGTAGACTCGGGCGGTTGGGACGATTATACAGACGAGGAGAAGGAAGTAACTCTCATGGCTGACAAGGTCGTACACGTGGTGACGGGCGCGTCGGGATACACGGGGAGATACATCGCGCGGTGGTTGCTGGATCGCGGCGCCGTGGTAAGATCGCTCACCGGACATCCCGAACGCCCCAGCCCTCTCGGCGAGAGGGTCGTGGCATATCCTTACAGCTTCGACGATCCCGGGGCGCTGGCGCGCAGCCTGGAGGGTGCCGATACGCTGTTCAACACATACTGGGTCCGCTTCGCCCGGGGTGAGCTGACTCACGACCTGGCGGTGCATAACAGCCGCGCCCTCTTCGAAGCGGCCCGGCGTGCTGGCGTTAGGCGAGTCGTCCACATCAGCATAACCAACGCGTCGGCGGACTCGCCTCTGCCGTACTTCCGGGGGAAGGCGGTCGTCGAACAGGCGCTGAGAGAGTCGACGCTCTCCCACGCCATCGTGCGCCCTGCGATCATCTTCGGACGCGAGGACATACTGCTCAACAACATCGCGTGGATGCTCAGGAGATTCCCAGTCCATCCGGTACCGGGCGACGGCCGCTATGGAGTGCAGCCGATATTCGTCGAAGACCTCGCACGCCTCGCCGGGGATCTGGGCGCAGGCGTCGGCGATGTCGAGGTGGACGCCGTAGGGCCGGACGTGCTCGCCTACACGGAGATGGTCCGGCTCATCGCGCGGAAGACGGGCGCGCGGGCGAAGCTGGTCCACGTGCCTCCCTGGGCGGCGATGACGGGGGCTTGGATCGCCGGACTCCTGGTCAGGGACGTGGTGCTGACCCGCGAGGAGATCGACGGGCTGACGGCCGGGCTGCTGGTGTCGAGGTCCGGGGAGGCTCCGTCCGGTACGACCCGGCTCTCCGACTGGCTGGACGATAACGCGGATCGACTGGGCAGGCGGTACGTCTCAGAGCTCGCCCGCCACTACCAGTAAGTCTATGCTACGACTATTCAGACTCCGTGTGTCTGGGCAGGGGTAGAGAGGGTCACGCGCCCATTCTCCTCTCCCCGGTGGGAGAGGGTTAGCGCGGGGGTGCGCCCGTATCTCCCCGAGATCTGCGGCGTCGCGCGACCCTGAGCCTCGCCTGGGATCTCCGCATCGCGGCGAGCGCTCGTCCCAGGTCCATGTCGGATGATGAGACGTCGACCTGCTCCTGCGCCCGTCTCAGGGCCTCCTCGGCGCGCTGCTCGTCGATCTCGTCGGCCCGCTCGGCCGTGTCGGCAAGGATCGTGACCTTCCCCGGCATCACCTCCATGAACCCGCCGCCGACCGCGATGTAGCTCTCCTCGCCCTCGTTGCGGACCATGATCTCACCGGAGCGGAGCGACGTCAGCAGCGGAGCGTGGCGCGGCAGCACAGCCAGCTCGCCCGCTTCACCCGGCGCTACGACGACGTCCACTTCCTGGGACGACACCAGCCGCTCGGCCGTGACGATCTCGAACAGCAGCTTCGCCAATCTAGCTCTCCGCCCTCATCCGCTCGGCCTTCTCGACCGCCTCCTCGATCCCGCCCACCATGTAGAACGCCTGCTCCGGCAGGTCGTCGTGCTTGCCGGCAAGTATCTCCTGGAACCCTCGCACCGTGTCCTTCACCGACACGTACCGGCCCTCCTGTCCCGTGAACTGCTCCGCCACGAAGAAGGGCTGGGTCAGGAAACGCTGGATCTTCCGCGCCCTGGCAACCGTCTGGCGGTCCTCGTCGGACAGCTCCTCGACGCCCAGGATGGCGATGATGTCCTGGAGGTCTCTGTACCGCTGGAGCACCTGCTGTACGCCGCGGGCGGCGTCGTAGTGGTCCTGTCCGACGATCGACGGTTCCAGGATGCGGGACGAGGAAGACAACGGATCGACCGCAGGGTAGAGGCCCTGCTCGACCAGAGCCCTGTCGAGCGAGATGACCGCGTCCAGATGGCCGAAGGTCGTCACGATTCCGGGGTCCGTATAGTCGTCCGCGGGGACGTATATCGCCTGGAACGAGGTGATCGACCCGGCGCCCGCCGAGGTTATACGCTCCTCCAGGTCGCCCATCTCGGTCGACAGCGTCGGCTGATACCCCACAGCCGACGGCATGCGGCCCAGAAGCGCCGACACCTCCATACCCGCCAGGATGTACCTGTAGATATTGTCGACGAAGAGCAGCACGTCCTGCTCCCGCGTCTCTTTGAAATACTCGGCCATCGTCACGCCCGTCATCCCGACGCGGGCGCGTATGCCCGGAGGCTCGTTCATCTGGCCGAAGACGAGCACCGTGCTGCCCAGCACGCCAGACTCCTGCATCTCGTTCATCAGGTCGTTGCCCTCGCGCGAGCGCTCGCCCACTCCCGCGAAGACGGAGACGCCCTCGTGCTCGGTCCCGATGTTGCGGATAAGCTCCTGGATGATGACCGTCTTGCCCGTGCCCGCGCCGCCGTAGGCGCCGACCTTGCCGCCCCTGGTGAACGGAGCGATCAGGTCCATGACCTTGATGCCCATCTCCAGCATCTCCACCTCGGTGGCCTGCTGGTCGAAGCTGGGAGGCTGCCGGTGGATGGGCCATCTCTCGTCAGACTCGACCTCCTCGAGGTTGTCGATCGGGTCGCCCAGCGCGTTGAAGAGGCGCCCCAGGGTCGGGTCTCCCACGGGGACGGAGATGGGCCGGCCCGTGTCGAGTGCCTCCGCGCCGCGCTTCAGGCCGTCGGTGGGCCCGAGCGCGAGGCATCTGACCCAGTTGTTCCCGACGTGCTGCTCGACCTCCAGCACCAGCTTCTGACCGTCGACGTCCGTCTCGACCGCGTTGAAGATGCTCGGCATCTCCTCCGGCGGGAACTCGACGTCCACGACGGTGCCGATCACCTGTGTCACCCTTCCGTTGGCCATCCTAAACTCCTCGAATGCTGCTGTGATGTCCGGCGGACGCCGGTCGGTCAGGCGCCGACCGCGGCCGCGCCGCCGACTATGTCCAGGAGCTCGGTCGTGATGTTCTCCTGGCGGGCCTTGTTCATCTCGAGCGTCAGGTCGACGATCATCTCGTTGGCGTTGTCGGTCGCGTTCCTCATGGCCACCATGCGCGCCGACTGCTCGCTGGCGACCGATTCCAGGACGGCGTGATAGAGCTCCAGCTCCACGAACCGGGGAAGCAGCTCGGAGAGGACCCTCTCGCCGGTCGGCTCGTATATGTACCCCACCGCCTCCTCCGGCCTCAGGTCGGCGGGCACCACCGGCAGGAGAGGCCGGACTACCGGCGTCTGCACGGTCGTGCTGACGAAGTCGGCGTAGGCGATGTATACGGCATCCACGCGCTCGGCCGTGAAATCGTCGATCACGATGCTCGCCGCAGGCGTGACGTCGAGGATCGACGGACGGTCGCCTAGGTCGGTGAACACCGCCTGCACCTCCTGGCCCGTGCGCGCCATGAAGTCGCGCCCTTTCCGGCCTATCGTGACGAGCCTCGTGCTGGCCGACTGCTCGACGATGAACTGGGCCGCGGCCCTATTGATCTTGCTGTGCAGTCCGCCGGTGAGGCCCCGGTCCGGGGTTATCAGGACCATCGTCACGGTGCGGGCCTCGCGCCGTCTCAGGAGCGGGTGCGGCTCGTCCTCATCGCGCTCCTGGGCGGCGAGGTGCGACAGCAGATCGCGCAGACGCTCCGAGTAGGGGCGGCCCTGGAGGGCCGTCTCCTGGGTCCGCCGCATCTTCGAGGCGGCGATCATAGACATGGCCTTCGTTATCTTGGCCGTGTTCTCGACGCTTCGGATGCGCCGCCGTATTTCTCTTACGCTCGGCATGCTACAGCCTAGTAGGGTACGCTCGTCTTGAACTCGGTTATCGCTCCCGTCAATGCCGGCTCGGTCTCGTCGCTGATGCTCTTCTCCTCGCCGATCTTGGCAAGGATCTCCGGGTGGTTGGACTCCATGAAGCGGTGAAGAGCCTCCTCGAAGGCCCGGACCCTGCCGATTTCGACGTCGTCGAGGTGCCCTCTGGAGAGAGCGAACAGGACTGTGATCTCCTGGGGCAGGTTCAGGGGTGAGCTCTCGTTCTGCTTCAGCACCTCCACCGCGCGCTGGCCGCGCTCCAGCTGCGCCCTCGTCGCCGCGTCCAGGTCCGCTGTTCCGAACTGGGCGAAGGCCGCCAGCTCCCGGTACTGCGCCAGGTCGAGGCGGAGGCTGCCCGCCACGGCCTTCATCGCCTTCGTCTGCGCCGTCCCGCCGACCCGTGACACGGACAGTCCGGCGTTCACGGCGGGCCGGATGCCCGAGTTGAACAGCTCCGGCTCCAGGTATATCTGGCCGTCGGTGATCGATATGACGTTGGTGGGGATGTATGCCGACACGTCGCCGGCGAGCGTCTCTATGATGGGAAGAGCGGTCAGCGAGCCGCCGCCCAGATCCTCCGACAGCCGCGCCGCCCGCTCCAGCAGACGGCTGTGCAGATAGAACACGTCGCCGGGGTAGGCCTCGCGTCCGGGCGGACGCCTCAGCAGCAGCGACATCTGGCGGTACGCCCATGCGTGCTTGGAGAGGTCGTCGTACACGATCAGGGCATCCTTGCCCTGGTTCATGAAGTACTCGCCGATGGCGCAGCCGGTGTAGGGTGCGAGGTACTGCATCGGTGCCGAGTCGGCGGCGTTGGCCGCGACCACGACGGTATGTTCCATGGCACCGTGACGCTCCAGGAGCGCGACCGTCTGGGCGACCTTCCCGGCCTTCTGGCCGATGGCGACGTAGATGCACACCAGGTCGCCGCCCTTCTGATTGATTATCGTGTCCAGGCAGAGGGCCGTCTTCCCGGTGGCTCGGTCTCCGATGATCAGCTCCCGCTGGCCGCGACCCACGGGCACCATCGAGTCGATGGCCTTCACGCCGGTCTGGACCGGTACGTTGACCTCCTGCCGCGCCGCCACGCCGGGCGCGATCACCTCCACGGCGCGCTGCTGCGTCGTCTGCGCCGGGCCCTTGCCGTCGATAGGCTCCGCGAGCGCGTCGACGACCCGTCCGACCAGTCCCTCTCCGACCGGCACCTCGACGATGCGGCTCGTGCTGCGGACCTCGCTGCCCTCCTTCACGAGAATCGGGTCGCCCAGGATGACCGCTCCAACGCTGTCCTCCTCGAGGTTCAACGCCATGCCCATCACGCCGCCGGAGAACTCCAGCAGCTCGTTATAGGCCACTCCCGAGAGGCCGTGAATCCGGGCCACTCCGTCCCCCACCTCGACCACCACCCCGACGTCCACCATCGTCAGCTGGCCGCCGAACTCTTCAATCTGGCGCTTTATTACCGATGCGATGTCCTGTCCACGAACGGCCATGCCGGCCTCCTGTTGCTACTCTATCTCCGGTCTCCGACGAGCTCCCGGCGCAGCCTGCGCAGCCTTCCGGCCGCGCTGCCGTCTATCACCCGGTCGCCGACGCGGGCAACGAAGCCCCCGACGACGGCCGGATCGACCCGTTCGCTCATCCGGATCTCCTTGCCGACTACGCCTTTCAGCATCTCCTCTATCTTCGCTCTCTGTTCATCGTCGAGAGGCACCGCTGAGACGACCTCCGCCCGCTCCATCCCTCGATGGGCGTCCAGCAGCCGCTCGTACCGGTCGACGATCTCTGGCAGCAGATGCGTGACGCTCCGCAGCGCCAGGATCGAGACCAGGTTCAGGGCGAGCGGACTCACCCGGTCGCCGAGCGCCGCCCGGATCATCCCGGCCTTCTGCTCCTCGGACGCCTGCGGCGAGTCGAGCAGCTCTCCGAACCGGTCGTTCTGGAGGGCGCTCGCAAGGTAAGTCAGGTCGTCCAGCCACTCGTCGAGCTGAGACGCCTCCGTCGCGAGCTCGAACACCGCCTGGGCATAACGCCTGGCCGATCCTAGCCGCGGCACGGCTGCACTCCGGTCCTATCGCTGAGCTTTTTCATTGTCGAAGATAGAGTTACCCTTTCCGTTCGCCACGAGCCTGTCGAAGGGTCTTGTTGTGGTTCGGCAAGCTCACCACGAACGGACTTTGGAAAGCCCCCGAGTCTATCGCTGTCCGGGCTGCGGTCGAGACGTGGGTTCACTAGTTCTTGGAGAGCTGCGCTCCCTCCTCGAGTGTCTTTTCGATGAGGTCACGGTGCGCCTCATCGTCCAGGGCGCGCTCTACCACGCGCTCCGCGGCGTCGATGGCCAGGCCCGCGAACTCGCGCCGCAACTCCTCGATGGCCGCGTCCCGTTCCCTCTGTATGTTGGCCTCGGCCCGCGCGCGCTCCGCCTGGATCTCCTCTCTCGCCTTGGCCAACTCCTCGGCCCGGTACCGCTCGGCCACCTCTCTGGCCTGGGCTATCAGCTCCTGGCCCTCGGCGCGCGCCTCCGCGAGACGCTGCTGCATCTCCTCCTGCGATCTGGCAGACTCCTCCCTGACCCTGTCCGCCGTCTCAAGGCTCTCCTTGATCCTCCGGGAGCGCTGGTCCAGCATCCGCAGGATAGGCTTGTAAAGGAGCCAGTAGAGCAGTAGGAAAAGTACGATGAAGCCTACCAGCTGGGTGGCCAGTACAGGCAGGCTGACTCCCAGAGCGCCCATGCTACCTCCGATGCGACATCCCTATCCGGGGCAACCTTGCGGTTGCCGGATAGGCCGCCGTTACACGAATACTATGATGACGGCCACCACCAGCGCGTAGATGGCGATAGCCTCGGCGAACGCGATGGCCAGGATCATGTTCTGCTGAATCGGGCCGGCCGCCTCAGGGTTGCGCCCCAGCGACTCCATCGCCTTCGCGGCGAGCATGCCGATCCCGATCCCGGGGCCGAGTCCCCCGAGACCTATGGCCAACCCGGCTCCGATGTTCTTCAGAGCCTCCGCTATATCTCCTTCCATGACACCTTGCTCCTTCCTTGGTTGATGGTTGCTGCTAATGCCGGAGGTTGGCCGGCACGATCTGTGTTAGTGCTCCTCGCCCCCGTGGGCCACTGTGGCCATCGCCGCGAAGACGAGCGTCAGCATCGAGAAGATGAAGGCCTGGATGAGGCCAACGAACAGCTCCAGGCCGAGGAATGGGATGGTGCCTATCATCGGCAGCAGGAAGGCCATCGCGAACAGGAGGACCTCCCCGGCGAAGATGTTGCCGAACAGCCTGAATGTGAAGCTGATCAGCCGGGCAACCTCGCTGATTCCCTCCAGGACTCCGACGAACAGCCCGACGGGCCCGTCCTTGAAGTTCAGGTACTTGCCCGCGTGACCGAATATGCCGAGCGAGCGGAACCCCCACAGGTGGATCATGAACATCGCCGCCAGCGCCAGCGCCAGCGTCGTGTTGATCTCCGTGTTTGCGCTCCGCAGGAACGGCACGAGCAGACCGGCGCGCTTGCCCTCGGCAACGCCCTCGTGCTCGTACTCGGCCGCTGTGACGTGGTCGTTCACCGACCCGAACGGCGCGTACGAGAAGCCGCCTTCGCCCTCGAACACCTGAAGCTCTATGCTGGTCAGGTCCAGCGTCTCACCCTCTTTGAGCTTGTCCTCGGCGTGGTGAATGACGTCGGATGCCGTCTCGATTCGTCCTATCGACCCGAACCCGGGCAGTATCCCAAGCCAGTTCGAGGTCACGATGAAGAGGAATATCGTCAGCACCAGGGGGAGGAAGCGTCTCGCCTTCTCAGGCCCGGCGACGCTCTCCGCTAGGTTGAGGAAGAACTCTATGACCGCCTCCACCGCGCCCTGTAGACGTCCGGGCGTCTCCTCGATACGCCGTGACACGACGAGCGAGATGACGGCGAGGACGGCGATGGTGAGCCAGGTGGCCACCATCGTGTTGGTGATCGAGAAGTCGCCGAAGAGGGGCTTGGCCGTGATCGGCTCCGCGGGAAGCTGGATGTGAGCGAGCGGCGATCCCAGGAAGCCGCCGCCGAACTCGTTGCCGAGAGCGCCCCCTGCCAGGCTGATCACGAATGCGACTGCAACGAGAGCGAGAAGGGCCAGCGCTTTGGGGCTGCGCAGGAGCCTGGACACTACCTCAATTCTCCTAGCTCTCCAAGTCGCTGTCGCTGGTCAGGACCGCGCTCAACATCCGGAACATGCCGATGGCGGCCAGAGCGATTCCCAGACCCAGACCGGACAGCGTGAAGGCGGGCACTTCGAGACCCAGCCGACCGTCCAGCCACCAGCCGCCAAGCGCCCCGCCACCGATGCATATTGCCACGTACCAGCCTATCCCGATCAGACGGAGGACGACGGCTATGCCACGGCTGTTCATGGACGCCTCCGCCAGCGCTTGTGCAGTGTATCACAATCGATTTTCGAGGGTCAATTTCGCGAATAGGCGTTCACGACCTTGGTCACTGCGGCGATGATGTCGTCCAGGTCGGACTGGCTCAGGTCCGGGTAGAGGGGCAGGACGAGCAGCTCCCTCCTGATCCGCTCCGCAACCGGAAGCTCCGCCGGACCGCAGTTCTCTCGGAACAGCGGGTACTCGGGGGAGAATTCGTCGACCCCGGGCGTGCCGCCGGGTACGCCTTCCGCGCGCAGGGCTTCTACTATACGCCCCAGGTCGACGGTGAAGCGCTCCTCGTCGAACCGGACCGGGTAGTAGGAGCAGCCTATCTGCACGTCCGGGACGGGGCGGGGCCTCCTCACGCCCGGAAGCTCCGGTATGGCCGCGTCCAGGTACTCCGAATGCTCCCTGCGGGCGCTCTGCATCGATTCGGCCTTCTGCACCTGGGCGAGAGCGAAGGCCGCGTGCAGCTCCGACATCCTGTAGTTGTTGCCGACCCTGACGATGCTGTAGCCCGTTCCGGCGGCGCGCCTCTTGTCCTTCCCATGGTCCCTGACCGAGTCGGCCATCAGGGCGTGCTCCTCGTCGTCGGTCGTCAGAACGCCCCCCTCGCCGGCAGCGGTCAGCACCTTGCTCTCCTGGAGGCTCCAGCAGGCCATCGCGCCGATGGTGCCCGCGTTTCGTCCCTTGTAGACGCTTCCGTTGGCGTGGGCGCAGTCTTCTATAACGGTTATCCCGTGGCGGGACGCGACATCCAGCATCTCGTCCATGGCCGCCGGGAAGCCGAACCAGTGGACGGGGACGATGGCGCGGGTGCGTGGGGTTATCGCCTCGGCGACACGCTGTGGGTCCAGCGTGATCGAGTTGTCGTCCACGTCGGCGAAGACCGGGGTCGCTCCCACCATGAAGACGGTATATGCCGTCGACGCGAACGCCAGGGGCGGGACGATCACCTCGTCGCCGGGGCCGACTCCTGCCGCCACGAGCGAGGCATGCTGCGCCGTCGTGCAGGAGTTGAAGGCGACCGCGTACCGCGACCCGACGTAGTCGGCGAAGGCGCGCTCGAACTCAGGAACCTTCGGCGCCGTCGGATCGACCGAGCAGAACTTCCCGTTGTCGAACACCTCCAGCATCTGCCGGAGCTCCTCGTACCCCGCGCTCACCTTGTGGCCGCGCAGGAGGTCCCGTCTGACCGGAGTGCCCCCGTCTATCGCTAGCGTCGTCATCGCATCTCTCCCGCAAGAACGTCTAAGCGTTAATCGTCCTCTGCAAGCGCCTCGCTCACGGCGCTCACCAGAGCGTCTATATCGTCCGCCCGCATCGGCGTGGACAGGGAGAACCCTAGTCCACCCTGCGTGTACTGGCCCTTGATCAGCACGGCGAGCCGCAGGCGGTCCAGGAGATCGTCGTCCGAGGCGGCCATACTCCGGTAGTCCCTCACCGCCCGGTCGGAGAAGGCCACGCTAACCACCGAGCCCGCGCTCAACACCTGGCACGGCAGTCCCTCGTTCGCGAAGGCCGATTCCAGCCCGGCGTGCAGCCTGTCCCTCAGACCGTCCAGGTGGTCGTACGCATCCGGCGTCAGTTCCCTGAGCGTGGCGAGACCGGCGGCGAGAGTGAAGTTGTTGGCCGAGAAGGTGCCGCTCTGACGCGGGCCGCGCCGCACCTCCGTATTGTCCAGGACGTCCATCACTTCGGACTTGCCGGCTATCGCTCCGACGGGAAAGCCCCCGCCGATCACCTTCCCCAGGATCGTCACGTCGGGCTCGACTCCAACCTCGCCCTGGTAGCCTCCATAGCCTGCCCTGAAGCTGACGACCTCGTCCATCACCATGAGGATGCCCAGCTCCTCGGTGATCTCGCGGACGAAGCGGGTGAAGTCCGGGGATATATCCATCAGCCCTGGCTTGCCGTCGTAGAAGACGCACGCGAGCTCGTCCCCGTGCTCCCGCAGGATCAGCTCGACCGACTCCCTCTGGTTGTAGGGAAGGATGACAACCTCCTCCTCAGAGGAGTCGCTCATCCCCTTCCACTCCGCGACGGCTTGGGGAGAGTCGTCGGGCCCGGCGCCGTCGACCGGAGGGGCCACGCTCACCTCCAGGGCGTCGTGGCTCCCGTGGTATGCCCCCTCGAACTTGGCGATCTTGGGTCTCCCTGTAGCGGCCCGGGCCAGCCGCGTGGCGTGGAGTGACGCCTCCGTCCCTGAGTTCGCGAAGCGCACCTTCTCGGCCCCCGACAGCCTGCGCGTCAGCTCGTCGGCCATCTCCCATTCCAGCTCCGTTGGAGCGCCCAGCGCCAGGCCTCTCCGCATCTCGGCCTCCACAGCCTCCATCACGGACGGGTGGTTGTGGCCCAGGATCACGGCGGTGTGGTGGTTGGCGAAGTCGGTATAGCGGCGATCGTCGAGGTCCCACAGGTAGCAGCCGTCGGCCCGGTCTATGTATATCGGATACGGCTTGGACCAGTACCCCTCCTTCATGATGCCGCCGGGCATAACCGGCATCCCCTTCTCCCACTGGGCCCTGGATTTGGGCGTGATACGCCGGAATTCAGCTTCGAGCGAGGCGGTCGATCTGACCATGATCTTACGTGCTCCCAATGCTCAGGTTAGGCGCGAGTCTAGTCTCCCTTCGGAGGACTGTCAACGCCACCCGCTTGCCTTGACCGAGCTTCGTAGCAGAATCTACAATCGCGCCGCCTGAACACAGTAATCCGCCCTGAAGGGAGTCTCCCCACTTGAAGATATTCGTAACGCGTGACAGGGTGCCGGAAGCCATCGCGCTTCTCCAGGATCGCTTCGAGGTCGACGTCTGGGAAGCGGACTCTCCTCCGCCCCCGCAGGTGCTTGTCCGGAAGGCCGCGGAGTGCGACGCGCTACTGACCGAGATCGACAACATCGTCGACCGGGAGGTCCTCGCATCCCCCAGGCTCAGAGTGGTCGCCAACAGGGCGGTCGGGATGGACAACGTCGACATACCGGAGGCGACGAGACGCGGCATCCTCCTCTCCAACACGCCCGGCGTCCTCACCGACTCCTGCGCCGACTTCACGTTCGCGCTCATCCTCGCCGCCGCGCGGAACGTCGTTATGGCCGACCGGCGGATCCGAGAGGGCGCGTGGACGGTGTTCGACCAGGGGCCTTACGTCGGCGCCGACGTCCACGGAGCGTCGCTGGGCATCGTCGGCCTCGGAGCCATCGGCGCCGCCGTCGCGCGCAGGGCGCGGGGATTCGACATGAGAGTGCTCTACACGGCGCGAGGCCGCAAGCCGGACTTAGAAGAGAGTCTCGGCGTCGAGTGGATGCCGGACCTGAATAGGCTGCTGGATGAGTCCGACTTCATCACCGTCCATGTGCCTCTGTCGGAGCAGACCCGGCACATCATCGGGGCCGCCGAGCTGGACAGGATGAAGAGCGGAGCCTTCCTCATCAACTGCTCGCGGGGAGGGACGGTCGATCCGGCGGCCCTCTACGAGGCCCTGTCGACCGGTAAGATCGCCGGAGCGGCGCTTGACGTCACCGACCCGGAGCCGATCCCGATGGACGACCCACTGCTTACCCTGCCGAACCTCGTCGTTACGCCCCACATCTCTAGCGCCACCTCGGCCACCGTCCGGGGTATGGGCCTGATGGCCGCCGACAACATCATCGAGGCGCTGACCGGCAAGCCCATGACCTCCTGCGTCAACCCGGAGGCCCTGGCCGGGAGGGTGTGAGGGAGACCCCTCACCTAAAGTCTCCCACCAAGAGCCCGCCCGCCTAGGGCCAGCGCAGATCGCCCTCGTCGTAGACGGCCTCCAGGATCCGGTCGGTGTACGCCCCCTCCACGTCGAAGGGCCTGGGCAGCGCCTCGAACCGCACCAGGTGATCGTACAGGGCCCGCCACTGGTCGTCCGTCATCCAGCCCAGGCCGTGCTCGTCGGTCAGCGCGCTCTCGGCGCCCGCTATCTCAGTGGTAAGCATGTACATCTGGTGGTCGGGGTCCTCGTTGGGCGCGAACTCCAGCACGATCCGCACTGCATCTTCCGGGTTCTCCATCGCGTACTGCAGACCGCGGAGCGTCGCCTTGAGGAACCGCTCCAGCAGCTCCGGGTTCTCATCGACGAGCTCCGTCCGGGTGACGTAGGTGAGGCCTATCGCCGGTACCCCGTAGTCCTCCGGGTCCCAGACGACGACCTCGTGGCCGAGCGCGTTCCTGATCGTGTCGGGCTCGTTGGACTTGAACACCGCGAGAACGTCGACCTCGCCGTCCGTAAGCACTCTCGGGTTGAAACCGACCCTGACGGCTTTGACGCTGTCGCTGTCAAGTCCCGCCTCGGCGAGCACCGCAAGGTACTCCGGCGGAGGCGACGATCCCTTGTATCCGAAGGTCTTGCCGCGCCAGTCCGCGGGCGTGCGCATACCGCTCTCCTCCAGGGCGACGAATGCCTGCTGGCCTCGCTGTCCGAACAGGGCGAAGGCTGTGACCGGCAGCTCCTGGTCCGACACCCGCTTCAGGAGCGCTGCCGCGTCCGCCGTAGTGACGTCCACCTCGCCCGCGGCCACGAAGCGGATCGAGCCGCCGGTGGGAGCGTGCTGGATCTCGACATCTAGGCCCTGCTCCTCGAAGTAGCCCCTCTCCTGGGCCACGTACACCGACGCGAACGGCAGGTTGGCCTGGGGCTTGAAGCCGGCCATGAATACGAGCCTGTCAGGCGTCGCCGGCTCGCTCTCGCCGCAGCCCCAGGCGGCCAGCGTAACCAGCGCGAGGCCTGCCAACACAGCGCCTTTCAATACGCGTCGACCGAACATACGGCAACTCTCCCGAGCCATCTAATTCAATCCGATGTCCGCGCTCAGGTCACGATCGAGGAGTCATGCCAGAACAGCACGCGCCTCTCCGCGTAAGCGGTCAGTATCGTCAGTCCTATCCCTATGATGGCAAGCGTAAGCCCGGCTGAAAAGAGGGTCGGCATGTCGAGGTCGTAGTGTGCGACGACGATCACGCTCCCTAGGCCGCGGTCGCCTCCGCCGAAGTACTCCCCCACGGTCGCGCCGATTACCGACAGCGGGATCGATATGCGAAAGGCGGCGAACAGGTAGGGCAGCGAGCTGGGCACGCGCAGCTTGAGGAATATCTCCCTGTTCGACGCCCTCAGAGATCTCAGCAGATCGAGCGTCTCGGGGCTTACCGACCTGAATCCGATCATCGCGTTGACCAGGACCGGGAAGAATGTGATTAGCGCCGCCACCAGCACCTTGGGCATCGACCCGAAGCCGAACCAGATCACGAACAGCGGCGCGTAGGCCACGAGCGGCGTGACCTTCACCAGGACCGCCACCGGAAACAGCGCCCTCTCCATCAGGCGTGAGTGGGCCATGGCGGTGGCGCCGGCGAGGGCCACCAGGGTGCCCAGCGCGAAGCCGGCCGTCGCCTCCAACAAGGTCGTCGCGCCGTGTGAGGCGAAGAAGCCAACATCTCCGAGCAGACGGTCGAGCACCACCGAGGGCCGCGGCACCAGGTAAGGCCTGATGTCGGCAGCGCGGGTCCACACCTCCCAACCGACCGCCACCACGACGAGGGCCGCGGCGGCAGGCAGCAGGTAGCCGACGAGAGATACGGCGTTTCCCAGCGCCTCGGACATCCGTCCGTACGCGCCGCGTCCGGGGGTGTCGAAAGAGGTGGGCCTCCGCACCAGCCTCACGGCCGGATGTCCAGCCCTTGGCTCGACGGCGCGGCGGACCGGTCGATCTCCAGTGTCCGCCTGAGCTCCCTCACCAGAGACAGGAAGTCGTCGGCGAACTCCATCTCCTCCGTCCGTGGGCGGGGCAGATCCACCTTCACATGCCTCAGCACTCTTCCCGGCTGCGAGGAGAGGACCACGACGCGGTCAGACAGCATAACCGCCTCGCCGATGCTGTGGGTGACGAAGATTACCGTCGGCCTCGACAGCTCCCACAGCCGCAGCAGCTCGTAGCGCATCGCTCCGCGGGTGATTTCGTCGAGCCCGCCGAGCGGCTCGTCCATCAGCAGCAGATCGGGCCGCAGCACCAGCGCTCTGGCCAGCGCGACCCGCTGCCTCATTCCCCCGGAGAGCTGGTGCGGGTAGTAGTCCCTAAACCGCTCCAGGGCGACGGTGTCAAGGAGCCGCTCGGGATCCTCTGCTCTGTCATCGGAGGCGCCCCTGTTCACCTGTAGAGGCAGCTGGATGTTCGAGATCACGGTCCGCCACGGCAGGAGCGCCGGACTCTGGAAGACGAACCCTATGCTCTTCCTGCGCTGCGCGCTGGCCGGAGGTCTCCCGTCGATCAGAACGCTGCCGGCCGTCGGAGACAGGAGACCGCCGATAGCGCGCAGCAGGGTCGTCTTTCCGCCGCCGCTGGGCCCGACTATCGAGACGAAGGACCCCTTATCGATGGACAGGTCGACCCGGTCAAGCGCGGCGAGTGTCTGTCGACCGGACGAGAATACCTGGCTCAGCCCCCGTACCTCTACGTGTGACTCGTCCGCCATCCAGCCGTGCACCTCCACCAGGACGCGCCCATCATATCACGGCTGCGACTGCGCGGAGCCGTCGCGATCAGGCGGTGCCGTCCAGCAGAAGAGCCTACCGGTCCGCCTGCGTCACGATGCCTCTGAGCCACCGAAAAGCGAGCACGGCAGTAGTCACCGCGACCGCCCCGGCAATCATGAAGGTCGTCGCCGAGGAGAGCGGATCTATCGCCCGCTGCGGGACAGCCTCTCCCGTGAGATAGGCCTCCCACCGTCTGTCCAGCTCGTCGAGACTCATCCCGTATGAGGCGCGGACCGCCTCTTCGATGCTCTTCCCCCCGTCGAGCCTCGCAAGAAGATCGGTCATGGCGTCGGTGCCATGCTCGTTCATCATATAGCCGACGACGCTCCGGGACTTCGCGTAGAAAAGGTGGACGTCACGGGGCCTGCCAGGCTGAGAGAACATCGACCGCAGGGGCAGCAGGTCGCCTCTACGCTGCGCGCTCGCGAGCTCCGGGTGGCGGTTCGCCGAGTCCTCCTCGAAGTACATGGCCAGCCCCTCGTTCAGCCAGGAGGGGACCCTGGCGAGGGGCGAGTCGATAGCCTCGTGGAGGAGCAGATGCGCCATCTCGTGGATGATGCCGTTCGGATAGAGGCCGTGAAGGATGAAGACCCCCATCTCGCCGAATGCGAACCCTCCGTACAGGTGGCCGGACGCCGCCGCCTCGCTTATGAACGGGAAGCTCTGCCGAGCCTCTCTTCTGCTGTTGACGATCACCGCCTTCATCACGCCGACCTCATCGAGACCGAACAGGCTCTTGATCTCCTCTATCTTGGGCGCCACATCGTCCAGCACCCGCTCGACGTCGCGCCGCGGCCGGTCGTGCCACAGAATGGCCAGCTCGCCCTCCTGCGCCCTCTGCCAGTCGAAGGCCGGGTCCTTGTATTCGATGACGGTGCGCTCGCTCTCGAACCTGCCTCCGGCGGCATCCCGCACGACGTAGTAGTACTCCATGTCAACGCCCGTGGGCAGGAACTTGGCGCCGCCGGTGCTGATCCTGAACTCGGTCTCGACGCGGGTGCCGGGAGTGAAGCTCGGATAGCCGTAGATCGTGGTCTTCTGTCGTCCCAGCCTGTAGAAGACGGTGATCTCCCTTATCTCCTCGTCCGCCTCCACCTGTAGCCTTATGACCAGTTCGTCCGGGAAGTTGATCTCCGTCGTGGTCGACACCGGCCGGATCGGGCCCGACAGGTCCGGGCTGGGCGCCGCGTATGAGACGGCGCCCGTAAGGAGAGCGGCTGCGAGCGCGATCAGGCTTAGAGGCTTCACCGGGTCAGACCCCCACGATCTTTAGAGAGGAGTGAGCCTTGTAGATGCGATTGATGTTCAGCAGAAGGGCTGTGAAGTCCTCGACGTATCGGGCGTTCTCAAGCCCCCCTCCGTCCACGGCCCTGAGACGGTCGATCTTCTCCACCAGGCCCATGACGGTCGACTTGGCGCCGCCGTCGTCGGCGCATACGATGACGTCGCTGTCTATGGTCCTGTCCGGCACCAGGAGGTCCCTGGCGCTTATGGTCTGGAACGCGGCGGCCACGGTCGAGTCGGGGAGGATGCTCCGCGCCTGGAGCGCCGCCGACCCCTCTTCGACCCGGACCGCCCTGGCGCGGCCGCGCTCCACCACCAGCGGCGCCGCCACGTCGACCACAAGCTTGCCGGCGAGCGCGGCGCCAAGAGCAGTCAGCGTGTCCCGATGGCCCTCGTACGGCACCGCCACCAGGACGATGTCGGCCCTGCGGGCCGCGTCGACGTTGAGAGCGCCATCCACCGATCCCTTCACCTCATATGACCGGATTCTGCAAGCCGCCTGCTCGGCGCGGCCAACGTCTCTGGAGCCTATGAGAACGTCCTCGCCCGCCAGCGCGAAGCGCAGCGCTAGACCGCGGCCCTCCGGCCCCGTCCCGCCTATCAGGCCCAGCATAGGCTCACACCCCAAAGTCCTTTCTCCCCTGCGCGGGAGAAGGTCGGTATGAGAGAGAGAATCGCCCTGGAGCCTCACTTGAGCTCAGGCCGCACCTCCGTCTCCACCGTCAGGCCGTGGCCGCCCTGGTACAGTTCCCACGGACTGAACTGCTCCACGAACTCCTTGGCCTCCTCCATGCTGCCGATCCCCTTCTGGGCCCGGCCGGGATCGTACCCGAAGGTCTTGGCGAAGGCGTCGAAGCCCCGCTTCGTCTCCCGGACGCCTCCGATCTCCTCCTCGTGCTCCCCATCGTCCGAGGCCAGCACCAGCCTCTGGCCGCGCCTCGTAAGCCTCCAGTACACCTTCATACGCACAGCTCCTCTATATTGGATGATTCACCCTGGAAAACGGTGGGCTCCGTTCGGCCTAACTCTACTTGCCGCCCTGCACCTTTTCAACATAGCGCAGAGCCGTTGCGCCCACTCCCGCCTTTGAATAGAATGGGGCGACGCCACGGTCAGGGAGGAGCCAACACATGCCCGACATCACCACCGACAAGCTGCGCAACGTGGTGCTGCTGTCACACAGCGGTGCGGGCAAGACCGTTCTCGCGGAGGCGATGCTGAACGCCTCGGGAGTCACCTCCCGGATAGGTACGATCGAAGATGGCACCACCGCGTCCGACTTCGAGCCGGAGGAGGTGCGCCGTCAGAGCAGCAGCCAGACCGCCATACTGCCCTACGCTTGGAGGTCTCACAAGATCAACCTCCTCGACACGCCGGGATACGCCGACTTCAGGGGCGAGGTGACCTCCGCCGTGAGGGTGGCGGACGCGGCGGTCGTCGTTGTGGACGGACCTTCGGGGGTCGAGGTCGGCACGCAGCAGATGTGGAAGCTGGCCGACGACCGGGGGCTGCCCCGGCTCATATTCGTCAGCAAGATGGACCGGGACAACGCCGACTTCGGCCGAGCCCTGTCGTCGATAATCGACCGGTTCGGACGGCAATGCATAGCGGTCGCGCTGCCCATCGGCGCGGAGTCCAGCTTCTCAGGCGTCGTCAATCTGCTTGACCCCGGCAGCCAGGCGCCCGACTCGATGTCGGACGAGGTGGAGGAGGCTCGCGAGCGGCTGATAGAGGCTGTCGCCGAGGCCGACGACGACCTCGCGACCAAGTACCTTGAAGGCGAGGAGCTGACCCAGGCCGAGATCACGGCGGGCCTCAGGCAGGGCGTCGCCGACGGCAGCATCGTTCCGGTCCTGGTGGGCGCGTCGCCCTCTGCCGCCGGCACAAGGGAGCTGATGGACGCCATAGTAGACTACCTTCCGTCTCCCGCTGACCGGCCGGCCGAAAGTGTGAAGACTCCCTCCTCAGGTGAAGAGACGGCGCTGTCGGCCGATCCCTCTGGCCCTCTGTGCGCCCTCGTCTTCAAGACGTCCGCGGACCCCTTCGTCGGCAAGCTCTCATTCTTCAGAGTGTTCGTAGGCACTTTCGAGAGCGACAGCCAGGCATGGAACGCCACAAGGTCGGAGCAGGAGCGCATCGGACAGCTCTTCGAGATCCGCGGCAAGGAGCAGTCACCCGTGGCGGCCGTCGTCGCCGGAGACATCGGAGGAGTCTCAAAGCTCTCGTCGGTGCTGACCGGCGATACCCTCGGACAGAAGGACAACCCGCTCGTCGTGGACGGTATGCAGTTCCCTCATCCCGTCTACCGGATGGCCGTCTATCCCAAGTCGAAGGCGGACGTCGACAAGATGACCAGCTCTCTGGCCCGCATCGTCGAAGAGGACCCGAGCATCTCTCTCGACCGGGAGCCGGACACCCTGGAGGTGCTCCTTGGAGGGCTTGGAGACACGCACGTCGATGTCGCCGCCGAGAAGATCAAGAGGAAGTTCGGAGTGGAGATCCTCCTGGAGACCCCCAAGGTGGCCTATAAGGAGACAATAAGCGTCCCGACGACGGTCGAGTACAAGCACAAGAAGCAGTCGGGAGGCCACGGCCAGTACGGACACGTCTTCCTCGATCTGGAGCCCATGGAGAGGGGCGCGGGCTTCTCCTTCGACCAGAAGGTCGTCGGCGGGGCCGTGCCTAGGGAGTACATCCCCTCCGTCCAGAAGGGGATCCAGAAGGCGCTCCCGGAGGGTGTGGTGGCGGGATTCCCCGTCATAGACATCAAGGCGACTCTCGTCGACGGCAGCTTCCACTCGGTCGACTCCTCCGGCATCGCCTTCGAGATCGCCGGCTCCCACGCCATCACCAAGGGCATCGAGCAGGCCCGCCCCTCGTTGCTGGAGCCCGTTATGAAGGCCGAGATCACGGTGCCGGACGAGTATGCGGGCGATGTGATGGGAGACCTCAACAGCCGCCGCGGACGCATACAGGGGATGGTCCCGCTCGGCGACGGAACGTCGGCCATCGAGGTCGAGGTGCCGCAGGCCGAGATGCTGCGGTACGCCACAGAGCTCCGCTCGCAGACCCAGGGCCTCGGCTCCTTCACGATCGAGTTCGATCACTATGAAGAGGTGCCCCAACACCTCATCGCCCGCGTCGTCGAGACGACGAAGGAACAGAGCGAAGCCCGCGTCTAGCTTCCGGAACCGGATGGGCGCTGAAGAAGAAATAGAGAAGGCACAGCAGGATTGGGCGAAGTCGAAGGGAATTCCCTTCGACTCACGCGGCTATGTGCGGGAGGTCGATGCCAACTTGTGGCGACCTCTTTCGGCCCGCGCACGACAAGGCTTCGAAAGCGGAGCCGGCTCAGAACTTAGTGGGCACATGAGAGCCCTGCACTCATCCTCGGCGCTGGCTGTCAACTTCTTCGACTACTGGACCGACAGGGACAAGACACCCCTTCTGTCGGCATTGGGTATTGATACTGAAGACGGGTGTTCATTGTGCTTCGAGGCACAATTCCCTACCGGATTGGGTGGCACTCCGCCGCATCTCGATGTAGCGATAACTTGCAGCACCGGTTTCGTCGTTGGGGTTGAGGCCAAGTTCACCGAGTACTTGAAGCGTTCCACTAGGGGCAAGTCCCACTTCAAGCCAGCGTATTTCCCCGAGTCCAGCGGTCTTTGGGGAGGTAAGGGTCTGACCGCCTGCCAGACGCTTGCAGAAGAACTCTGGGCTGAAGAATGCCATGGTGGCAGACAGCGGTTCGAGTACCTGGACCTTCGGCAGCTCCTTAAGCACGCTCTTGGGCTAGCCACGCAGCTAGGCGACAGGTTCAGTCTCTATTACCTGTACTACGACTGGCCCGGAGAGAGGCCGGAAGCACACAAAAGGGAAGTCAACCTCTTCGACGAACGGGTGGGGGACGAAATCAGGTTCAAGGCGTTCACTTATCAGGAGGTCTTTGAATCGCTCAGGGACTCCGAGCAGGCTGACTCAGAATACCTAGATTACCTGGAGACCAGATATTTCCCGCCGGCAGAGGGACATCGAGGATGCCCGTGAGCTCTGGCAAGGGTACAAGTGCCGCAAGCAGCAGGAGGTATGAACCCACGCCGCTCACTCGTGGCTTCAAGGAGACCGTGCAGGCCCGCGCCAAGCGCGATTCCGCATTCCGAGAAGGATTGCTGAAGGAAGGCGTCGAGTGCCTGCTCGCCGGGGACGTCGATGCGGGCAAGATCGTGCTGCGCGACTACATCAACGCGACCATCGGATTCGAGGAGCTCGGTTCCCTCACGAACAAGCCGCCCAAGAGTCTGATGCGCATGTTCGGTCCGTCCGGCAATCCCCACGCCCGCAACCTGTTCGAGGTCATCAGCAGGATTCAGCAACACGAGGGCGTGCAGCTCGAAGTGAACGCCGTTCGATAGTCAGTGGGTCCCGCAGCTGCTCACACCGGCGCGACGCTACCCCCCGTCGGACCAGATGGTGTGGTAGTTCTCGCCCCTGACCACCGACGCCATCTCGGCCTTCTCCACGGCCTGCAGCTCCCTCAGCACCTCCCCGCACTCGGCCGCGGCCGCCTCCTGTCCCTCCGCCTCCAGGCGGGAAACGACCCGTGCCCATACCCCCAGCCTGACGAGGCTCTCGACGTACCTGGGCCAGGGGATTAGCGCCAGGTTCTGGACCCTGGGGAAGCTCGGCCGCAGTCGCCTCAAGCTCCGCAGCCTCTCCTGCGGGGAGGCGACCATGGGCATCAGACGCACCAACGCGCCGTCATGCTCGTTCGTGCGTATGTCTATGACGACGGACCGCCGGAGCGTCGGAAAGAAGATCGAGATCACTTCGGCGGCGTCGATGTTTCTGACGATCTCGTCGAGATCGTCTCCGAAGTCGTCGTCCGTCAAAACGCCGCTCCTCCGGGGGACGGCCTAGTCGACCAGCTCCCTGACAGTCTCCAGGAAGGAGGGAACTACCTTGCTCCAGTCGCCGACCACTCCGAAGCTGGCCGACTTGAAGATGTTCGCGTCGGCGTCGCGGTTGACGGCCACGATGTGCTTCGCCCCGGAGCATCCGGCCATGTGCTGGCTGGCGCCGGATATGCCGACCGTGATGTACAGGTCGGGCGTGATCGTCTTTCCGGTAAGTCCGACTTGGTAGCCGTGGTCCAGCCAGCCGGCGTCGCAGACGGCGCGCGAGGCTCCGACGGCGCCTCCAAGCACGCGCGCCAGATCCTCTAGCACCTCGAACGGCTCGGGGCCGCCCAGCCCGCGTCCGCCGCTCACCACCACCGGCGCATCCTCTAGGCGCACGCCCTCCGACTCGCTCCGCACCGTCTCCACCAGGCGGGATCGTACTACCGAGGCATCCAGCTCCGCATTTATCGTCACCACCCGTCCATCGCGGGCGGGATCCGGATCCAGCGGTTCGAAGGCCTTGAGCCTGACGACCGCCACCTGGGGCCCGGAGCCCGGAAACGTCACCCTCGCCAGGGCGTTGCCGCCGTAGGTGGGCCGCGTCGCCACGACGCGCATCGTCTCGGGGTCGGCAGTGATGTCGATGCAGTCCTGGGCGACTCCGACGCCCAGTCTGAAGGCCAGCCTCGGCCCCGCGTCCCTCCCGACCACGCTCCTCCCGACGAGGACGACGTCGGGCTCGACGCGGCGGCACACCTCGCGCAGCGCCGCCACCACGGCGTCTGCGGAAGCCTCCTCCAGCAGCGGGTCCTCCACCGCGTAGACCACGTCCGCTCCATGAGAGAAGGCGGACGCGGCGGCGTCTCCCAACTCCCCGCCCAGCAGCGCAGCGCCGACGTCCCCACCCAGCGTCTCCTGCAGCCTGCGTCCGGCGGCAAGAAGCTCCGCCGTAACCGGCTGCATCTGCCCGTCGTCAACCTCACCAAGTACGACTATGCCCGGCACCGTTCCTCCTCAGATCAGCTTCGCTTCTCGCAGACGCAGGGCGAGCTTTCGGCCGGCGTCCACCTCGTCCTCGCCTTCGATGAACTCGCACACCTTGTCCACGACCGGAACGAACAGGTCGGTCAACTCCAGCCTCGGAGCGAGCATCGCCGACTCCAGCCCGAGGTCGTCGGCCGACCAGATAGTAGGCGCCTTCCGACTGGCGGTCATGATCCCCCGGAGAGTCGGATAGCGCGGCTCGCCCAGCTCGTTGCTGACCGTGACCAGCGCCGGCAGGGGGGCCTCCACCACTTCGTATCCGTCCGTAATCACGCGGTGGACCACAAGCCCGGAGTCTACTGCCTCCACCCTCTGGGCGACCGTGACGCAGGGTATGTCCATCATCTCGGCGATTCCGAGAGGCACATGAGCGTTGTCCCAGTCGGAGGCCTGTCGGCCGCACAGGATCAGGTCGGCGCCGCCGAGTTTCTCTATCGCCTTCGCCAACACGTGGGCCGTCGCCGACGCGTCCAGGTCCTCCACCGCCTCGTCCTGCACCAGCACCAGTTCGTCCGCGCCCATCGAGAGGGGCTTCTTCATCACGTCCATGACGAAGTTGTTCCCCACGGAGAGGACGGTCACCCTGGCGTCGCCGGCCTCTTTGATGCGGATCGCGGCCTCTACCGCGTTCTCGTCGAAGCCATTGACCACAGGCGGGATGCCGGGAGCCGGCGCGACCCGCTTGGCCTCGGGGTCGATGCGAAACGCGGATGCCGGGGTCTCGGGATCGACCACCTGCTTGGCGCAGACTACGATATTCAGCGACACTGCGTTCTCCCCCGGAAGCTCGGTGATGCGAATGTACTCGGCCCCACGTGCGGGCACTTCCCTCGCGGGCGCCCGGAGCCACGCGGAATATAGCAAGCGACCCCATGAGTGTCAATCTGGTCAATTCTCTCTTCCGTCATACCGGCGAAAGCCGGTATCCAGATCCACGTAGCGTTGACAAGCTGTGCGGAGGACTGCTACCCGTGAGCGAACGCATGTGCTATAATGGGGCCATGAGTACCGCTCGAGCAGACAACCCGCCCATCTGCGCCGCGCCCGGCGTTCCCTCTTGGCCGCTGTCTCATTCTGTAACATTCCTGTCCAATTTTGTCCCATTTCTGTCCAAATCCTGTATCGCAGATGTCTCCCACTGTCACCCGCCCAGCTACAAAAGAGACAAAATGTTACAGAATGAGACAGATTCTGCGGAAAACTCTCCCCGAGCCGCTCTCAGCGGCGTCCGATCTCCGACAAGCCCTCACATGCTATACTCGCTCCCGTCCTCGGTGAACTACCGGACGCGGAGGCATGCATGACCGAAGAGATCTACTATGCGGACGCCACTGAGCTGGCGCGGCGCATCGCGGCCAGGGATATCTCGCCGGTCGAGGTCGTCGAGGCGTTCCTGCGGCGGATCGAGGAAGTCAATCCCAAGCTCAACGCCGTCGTCACCCTGGCGGACGACGCGATGGAGCGGGCGCGGGAGGCGGAGGCGAGGCTGGCCGATGGCGCGGCTCTCGGCCCAATGCACGGCGTCCCGTTCACCGTCAAGGACTGCGTTGACACCGTGGGCGTCAGGACCACCAGAGGCTCCCGGCTCTTCGAGGAGTACATCCCTACGGTAGACGCCACCGTCGTCTCGAGACTCAAGCAGGCGGGCGGCATCATGCTGGGCAAGACGAACATGCCGGAGTTCGCCCTCTGGTGGGAAACGGCCAATCCGGTCTTCGGCAGGACCGAGAACCCGTGGAAGAGGGGCCGCACGACGGGCGGGTCGAGCGGAGGAGAGGCTGCCGCGATCGCGGCGGGGATGTCCCCGTTCGGCGTGGGCAGCGATGTGGGCGGATCGATCCGCCAGCCCGCGGGCTTCTGCGGCATCGTCGGCCTGAAGGCGACTCACGGCCGCTTCCCTCTCACCGGCCACTGGCCGGCGGCGCTTCTCAGGTTCATGCACGTCGGGCCGATGGCCCGCACCGTCCGAGACCTGGCCCTGGGTCTGAGCGTCATGTCCGGCGCGGACGGGGCCGACTTCTACGCCAGCGCCGTGCCACCCTATCAAGACGTCGACCTGGAACCTCTTCCGCCGCTGAAGGTCGCCTGGTGCGCCGACGGACCGTTCGCGCCCGTCGCCCGTGAGGTGCGGAATACGGTCGCCGCCGCCGCCGCCATCCTCGATGAGCTCGGATGCGAGACCCATCAGGTTCCTCTCGGCCTGTGGGAGCGCATCGAGCCGCAGGAGATCACGAACGCCGTCTACACCGTCGAGGGGGCCCACTATCTCGACCCCATAATCGCCGGTAAGGAGCACCTGCTCGGGCCGCCTATCAGGCGGCGCCTGCAGATGCCTGTGCCGTCGATGACCGAGTTGATGGACGCGATGGAGAGGGTGGAGCTGCTGCGCACCGACGTCGCGGACCTGTTCAGCCGGTACGATCTGCTCCTCTGTCCGACGAGCCCGGTCCCGGCCCATCCCCACGACCCGATCTCCCTGGACCCGAGAGATGAGGACTATCCCGCGCCGACGATAGTCGTGGACGGCCGGGAGGTGGCCGGACGCAACTCGCTGCGCGCGACGATCCCCGCCGACCTTACCGGCTCCCCCGCCGTCTCGGTGCCCTTCGGCTGGAGCGGCGACGGGTTGCCGATAGGCGTGCAGATCATGTCGGGGCATCTACAGGAGGGAAAGATCCTACAGGCGGCCGTGGCACTGGAACGGGCTGGCGGCGCAGCCGGCCGACGTCCGCCGGTCTGATGCGGAACGCCTACGCCGTCTCGAAGACCTGGATGCGGTGGCGGTTGCTCTCGACGACGTACAGTCGGTTGTGCCGGTCGAGCTTGACCGATACCGGAGCCCAGAAGTAGGGCTCTATCCGCGCCGACGCTTCGTAAGCGGTGTCGACCGCCGGGTCGAGCTCCGGCTCTATCTCCGACGCCTGCCTGGCCTCCCACTCGTCCGAGTTGGCCTCGTAGAACTCCTCGGCCCACTTCGAGAGCGTCGACTCTCCCTTCAGGACCTGGACCGGCTCCCCGTCCGGCGCCAGCGCCTGGACCCTCTCGTTGCCCCAGTCGGCCACGTAGATGTAGCCGTCCTCGTCGACGGCCACGCCGGATGGGCGGTGGAACTCGCCCGGGCCGTCGCCTGGGCAGCCGAAGGATGCCAGAAACCCGCCCTCCGGAGTGAACTTCTGAATGCGGTCGTTGCGCCAGTCGGCCACGTAGACGGCGCCGCTCCCGTCGACAGTGACGCCCCAGGGCAGATCGAGCTGACCCACGCCGTCACCTCTCTCGCCCCAGCACGCCAGCGGGCTCCCATCCTTTGCGAAGCGCTGGATCCGGTTGTTCAGATGGTCGACGACGAGCAGGTCTCCGCCGGGGGTCACGCAGACGCCGGACGGGCCGTTGAGCCGTCCCGGCTCTGAGCCGGGCTCTCCCCACTTGGCGAGGAAACGCCCGGAGGCGTCGAACACCGTGATCCGGTGGTTATACTCGTCGGCGAGGTAGAGATTGTCCTCCTCGTCGAACGCCAGCGCCGTGGGCCAGACGAAGGCCCCGTCCCCGTCTCCGTAGTCGCCGAAGTCCCCGAAGTAGCCGTCGCCGGCCATGTCACAGATGCCGACGCGTATGCCGTAGGGCTGGTCAGGGTTGGTCCGGCTCACGACATAGACGCGGTCGGCGCTGGAGATGGCCACGTCCACCGGGTTGCTGAAACCGCGGCCTTCCATCGCCACGATCCCGATGGTGTGGCTATAGGATAGTCTCTGTGTGCCGGTTGCCGTCATCGCCTAACCGCCTAACTCGGTGTGCGCGACAGATTATACCTTCAGTCGAGCCGCGTACAACCCCTCTGGCCGACCCGCGACGTGTTAGGTCGACGTCCGTTCGTGGTGAGCTCGTCGAACCACAACGGGCCAGACGCTCTCGACTCCAGGCAGCTAGCCGACGCGCACCCGCACGCCGGCCCGCTCCTCCTGGAGGGTGAGGAACACGGAGGTGTCGCGGTCGGCCCATCCGCGTGAGACCGCCTCCGACATCTCCGCCTCGCACAGGTCGACGATCGGCATCGGGACGCCGCGCTCCCGCGCCAGCGCCGTGGCGAGGCCGATGTCCTTCCGAGCGAGCTTGAGCGCAAACCGAGGGTCGAAGTCGCCGCTGAAGAGCGTATCGGGCAGCCTCACCTGTATACCGAAGTTCCGGCCGACGGCGCACTTCTGGAAGACGTCCACCATGATCCCGGGATCGATCCCGGCGCTGACCCCGAGGGTCAGGCACTCGACCATCGCCAGCTCGATGGAGAAGGAGGCGCTGTTGTGCGCGATCTTGCAGACGCAGCCCGCGCCGACCTCCCCGACGTGCATTACCGTCTTCGCCATCGCGTCCAACACCGGCTTCACCCGGTCGAAGGCAGCTGCCGGACCGCCCGCCAGCACCGTAAGGTCTCTGGTCTCGGCGCCCTCTTTGCCGCCGCTGACCGGCGCGTCCAGCATCTCCGCTCCACACTCTCTGACGAGGCGGTCGATCCGCTGCACGAGGGAAGGGGAGTTGGTGGTGTGGTCCACGTACACGTCGCCGGCGGAGAGCGCCTCGAGAATACCGTCTTTCCCGGTCGCCACGGCCTCCATCTCCGCGGGCCCCGGCAGGCAGGTGCATACCACGTCCGACTGAGCCGCGACTGCGGCCGGCGAGTCGGCCCAGGCGGCCCCCATCTCTATGAGCGGGTCGCAGGACTCCCGTCTCACGTCGTGGACGACCATCGGGAATCCGGCCCGTGCGATCTGCATCGCCATTGGCGTCCCTATGCTTCCCAGTCCGATGAACCCTACCCGCATGTCTTTTTCTCCCAAGTGGTGTAGACCACGCTATCCTTGGACTCCTATTTCCTGCTATGCCGTCACAGGCCGAGCGTGGGCTCGACTTCCCGTAGCCTCTGCCGTCGGCCCTCGTAGTCCGGGATTACCCGCGCGACCTCCTTCCAGAACGCCGCCGAGTGGTTGGCTACCAGCAGGTGGGAGATCTCGTGGACGGCGACGTAGTCGGCGAGCTCCCGATCGACCATGGCGAGGCGCCAGTTGAACCGTAGGTTTCCCTTGCTGGAGCAGCTTCCCCATCTCGTCTTCTGGTCGCCGATGGAGATGCGAACGGGCGAAGCTCCCACTACGGAGTGCCACCGCTCCACCGACTCCTGCATCAGCTCCTCGGCCCGCCCCATGTACCAGGACAGGAGCGTCTGTCGCAGGACCGATCCCCGCTCCTCTTCCTCAAGCCCGGCCGGGCACTCAAGCCTCAGGGTGCCGGCTTCGAGGCTTACGGAGGGCGACGGGTCGTGGATGAACTGTACGAGCAATGAGACCTCGCGTCCGAGATAGTAGAGAGTCTCACCTGTTACGAGCTGCCTGGCCGGACGCCTGGGCCGGTCTTCCGAGAGCTTGCGGAGTATCCATCCGGCCCGTTTCCTGACGATCGACTCGATCTCCCGGTCGAGGGTCCGCATGGGCGCCGCTACCAGAACGCCCTTCTCGGGGTGGACGGTGATGGAGACCGTCTTCCTCCTGCGGGCGCTCCGCGCAACTGTGTACCGGATACTGGCGTCGCCGAAACGGATCGAGCGCGGCCGGGTCATCGCGGCAACTGCTGTCTCAGAAGGATCAGGCGACCTGGAATTCGCGGGAGGATGCGATGAGCTTGAGCACGTCGGCGACGCGGCGCTCGCTCTCGTCGCCATGCACATGGCCGCGCAGGCTCACGTCGCCCTGGACGGCTACATGGTCGATGATGTCCCGGCGCGTCGACTCGTTCAGGCTGATGGGGCCGATGAGATCGGAGCAGCCGTCGACGATCTCCTCCGGCGTCAGGGTGCCGCCGTTCGACGACGCCAGCCGGTCGATCATATCCCGCACGCCCGGCTCAGTCAGGTCTCCCAGGTACCTGGCGGCGAAGTTGATCCGCTCCACCAGCGCTCCGCTGTCGATCCACTCCGCCCCCTCGTGCCATCCCTCGACGGACGGAGGGTTCATAAGCTCCTGGCCCATATAGCCGATCGCCCGGGCCGCCTCGACGACGTCCAGCGTCGGGAACTGGAACTCGCCGGCAAGGTGAAGCGTACCGGCCACCAGCTCCGCGGGGCTCTTAACCCGCGCGAATCGCGCCGCTTCGGACTTGAAGTGGTCCGAGTTGAAGAGCGTCCGGAGCACCGAGCGTATCTCGTACCCGGAGTCGAAGTACGACTCCATGAGGCTCTCGATCAGCCTCTCCCCATCGGCGTCCACCTCGTCGGCGACGAAGAACTGGTAGAGGCGGGTGGAGACGAACCTAGCCGCGGCTTCAGTCTCGACGATGATGTTTATGATGTCTTCGCCGTTGAAGCGTCCCGTCCGGCCCAGGAAGGCCTTCTCGCCGTCGTCGTGGTCGTCCGCCCGGTACTCGGTCTGCCAGGCGACGCGGCTGTAGGGCCAGATCGACGCCTTATTGGACCTTAGCGCCATGTACTCGGCGTTCTGGAAGGTCCAGCCGGTGAAGGCCCTGGAGGCCTCCTTGATGTCGTCCTCGGTGTAATTGCCGATCCCCATGGAGAAGAGCTCGAGGAGCTCCCTGCCGTAGTTCTCGTTGATGGCTCCCTTGTGGTTTTCGTTATTGTCGAGCCAGAACATCATCGCCGGGTCTTTGGAGAGCTGCAGTAGCAGGGTGTCGAATCTGCCGAGGCCGTACTTCCGTAGCATGTCGATCTGGCTCACCATCGTCTTGCCCTGATTGACCTTGCGCTCTCCGGTCGCGAACAGGCCGTGCCAGAAGAGGGTGATCTTCTCCTCCAAGGGCGCCTTCGTCGTCACCATGCGGTAGAGCCAGTTGGCCGAGCCGCTGTTGACGATCCGGAGCTCGCTCTGGTCCACGTGGTAGCGCCGTATGAGGTCGTCCGGGAGCGAGTCTCGTTCGGGAGGGTGGAGCAGGCGCTCGACCGTCGCCTCGTATCCCTCTGACAGATACTCTTCGAGCTCGCCGCGGGCGGCCCCGAATCCGGCCCTGCGTAGCAGGTGAGCCATCAGCTCGATCTCTTCTCTAATCATCGCATTCCTCTTCGCTCTGGATTCGCTTCCGGCGTCGACAGCGGGAGCATTGCTCCGGCAAGGCCCTTTACGGGTATAAGCCCCTGATCCGCGTTGCCTCGGCGACGCGTTCCACCGCCAGCATCGTGGCCGCCTCCCTCATCGGGATATCGTTCCGACGCGCCAGCTCCGCCACTTGGTCGAAGCTCCTGACCATGATCGATTCCATCCTGCCGTTGACCTCGTCGATGTCCCAGAAGTACCCCTGAGTGTCCTGGACCCACTCGAAGTAGGAGACGATAACCCCGCCCGCGTTTGCGAGTATGTCGGGGACTACAGTCACGCCTTTGGACGCCAGCATGGCGTCAGCCTCTGCGGTCGTCGGGCCGTTGGCTCCCTCGACCACAATCGACGCCTCAATGCGTCCCGCGTTGTCGGTGTCGATAGCTCTTTCCAGCGCGGCCGGGATCAGTATGTCACAGGGGATCTCCAGGACGTCCCGTGCGGATACCGGGTCTGCCTCTCCGTAGCCCGCTATTCCGCCGCTGGAGTCCTTGTGGGCTAGCAGACTGTCAGGGTCTATACCACGCTCGGAGTAGACCCCGCCGCTGCTGTCGGATGCTGCTACGATCACGCAGCCCTGCTCGGTCAACAGCTGTGCGGCGATGTAGCCGACGTTCCCGTAACCCTGCACGGCGACGCGCATGCCTTGCAGCCCACGACCGACCCGCGCGGCGGCCTCGCGCGCAGCTATCATCACTCCGCGGCCGGTGGCGTCGACTCTTCCAAGCGTTCCTCCGACGCTCAGGGGCTTGCCGGTCACGATCGCGGGCACCGTAAAGCCCCTATGCATGCTGACCGTGTCCATGATCCATGCCATCACCCGGCCGTCGGTGTTGACGTCTGGCGCTGGAATGTCCCTGTCCGGGCCGATTATGACCGATATCTCGGTGGCGTAGCGGCGGGTGAGGCGCTCCAGCTCGACCGGAGACATGCTCTTCGGCTCGCAGACGACGCCGCCCTTCGCGCCTCCGTAGGGAATCCCCGTGACGGCGCACTTCCAGGTCATCCACATCGCCAGCGCCTTGACCTCGTCGAGGGTGACGTCTGGATGGTATCTGATACCCCCCTTGCCGGGCCCGCGGGCCATGTTGTGCTGCACCCTGTACCCGGTGAACACCTCAACCTTTCCCTCGTCCATCTGCACCGGAAAATGGACTGTCAACTCGCGCTTCGGGTGGGCCAACATCTGCCGGACGCCGTCGTCGACGCCCAGCCTGTCTGCGGCCGCGTCGAACTGCCGGACGGCCATGTCGTAGACCGGGCCGTGCCCGACGTCGTGTTCCACCTCGGGGGTCATAATCGAAGACGTGTCTGGCATCGCATCTCCTCGTAGAGAGCCAGGAATTGAACGGTGACTCAGACGAACCGGGCCACCGCCATCGTCACTATGGCCACAAGCACCATCACCGCCGTGCTGCGGGCGAGCCGCGGGAGGCGGGCGCCGATCCGGGTCACCTGCTCTGTGACCTCAGGTGAAGCGGATCCGTCGACCACGGCTCCGCCGAGCTTGACCATCTGCCCCGCCCGGCGGATCATCGTGATCCCGGACGTGATGGCCCCGATCGAGGCGGCAAAGCCCACCAGCATGGCGATACCCCAACCCGTATCGACGAATGCTTCGAGGTTGTCCCATCTCATCCTGAGCGCCAGGGCCGTGCCGACAAGGATCGTCACGACGGCGCTGCTTATCAGCACCGGGCCCATCACCGGGATGAGCGCGCCCAGGACCCGGAGTCTTACCGGGAGATCAAGGGTATGGAGCCTCGGCTGCAGGATGGCTGCGAAGAAGATGGCGGAGCCCGCCCAGAACACTCCAAACACGATATGCAGGATGCGCAGCGTAATGAGCTCTCCGGTGGGCATCTGTCACTCCTGTCCGGCCACTATCCTTGCCTCGATCCCTAGGAAAATCATATCCCAGCACCGTGGCCCGCACAAGGCCGGGAGCGTTTACGGCGCGGGGCGCGTCTGGCCTGGACCGTCCCTACCGAAACCGGCTCTCGAGCTCGCGGTAGGCATCCAGGTCGATGACCTTATCGAACTCGCGGAAGGAGACCATGTCTTCGTGGCCGGACGAGGTGCCGCCGTCGTTTATCCTCCTCGTTACCGCGCTCACCGCGCTTACCACAGCGAACAGTCCCGACAGCGCGTAGATCGCTATCGCGAACCCCATCTGCTCCAGCTCGGCGGCCGGTATGAACGGCGTCTTGCCGCCCTCGATCATGTTGGCCAGCAGGGGCCGGTCGATCTCGCGGCAGATCGTCTCCATCTCGTCTATGGACTCGGGCGCCTCGATGAATATGACGTCCGCCCCGGCGTCCGCGTAGGCGCGGCCCCGCGTTATAGCCTCTTCCAGCCCCAGCGGCCCGCGCGCGTCGGTGCGTCCGATTATGACGAGGCCGCTGTCGCCCCGCGCGTGAACCGCCGCGCGCAGCTTAGCCACATGCTCATCCATGGATATGACGCTCTTGCCCTCCAGGTGACCGCACCGTTTGGGCCACGTCTGGTCCTCCAGGATGATTGCGGCGACACCCATTCGCACGCACTCCTGAACGGTGCGTACGACGTTGACCGGGTTGCCGTACCCAGTGTCCATGTCGGCAAGTACCGGTATGGATACGGCGTTGACGATATGCCGTATCCGGTCGAGCGCCTCGGTCATCGTCAGCAGTCCCAGGTCGGGCATTCCGAGCGCGGACGCCGACAGTCCGAACCCTCCGACCATGATTCCTCTGGAGCCGGTCTGCTCGACGAGCCTCGCCGAGAGGGCGTCGTAGGCGCCGGGAATCACGAGGATGCCCGGCTCATCTATCATGCGGCGCAGAGTGGATGCGGCGTTCATCGCAGGACCTCCCTGTGGTTGGCCGTATTCTACCCCAGATCGTCTCGAATCCGGCGATCCAACGGTTGCATCGGACGCGGCGAGTGGGTGAGACTATGGACGGGTCGATGGAGGTCCTCGGAGATGGCGGACGAGGTGGCGACATGAGCAACGCGGTCGAGCGGGTGCGCGCCCTGGGCCAGTCGGTCTGGTACGACAACATCCGGCGCGGGCTGATCGATTCCGGCGAGCTGCAGAGACTGATCGATGTCGGCGTGACGGGACTGACATCCAACCCCACCATCTTCGAGAAGGCAATCGCCGGCAGCACCGATTACGACGACGACCTGATCTCCCTCGCCAGAGAGGGTAGGAGCGCCGAGGAGATACTCGAAGCGCTCGCCATGGACGACATACGCGCGGCGGCCGATCTGCTGCGCCCGACCTACGACGCGACCGGCGGCCGGGACGGCTACGCCTCGTTGGAGGTGAGCCCGCACCTGGCGCACGACACCGGCGGCACGGTGGAGGAGGCCGCCCGCCTCTTCGACGCTCTCGACCGCCCCAACGTGATGATCAAGATCCCGGCGACGCCGGAGGGCATCCCGGCCGTCCGTGAGGCGGTAGGCCGCGGCATCAATGTCAACGTGACGCTGATCTTCTCAAAAGACGCCTACTCCCGCGTGCGGGACGCCTACATGTCCGGTCTGGAAGATCTCTCCCGCTCCTCCGGGGACGTGAGCAGCATCTCCTCTGTCGCCTCCTTCTTCGTCAGCCGCGTCGACACGGCGGTCGACACGCTGTTGGAGCCGCGCGCCTCCGAGGGCGACGGGCGGTGCTCAGAGCTGCTCGGCACGATAGCGGTCGCCAACGCCAAGCTCGCCTACCAGGCGTTCGAGGAGTCGTTCGACTCCGACCGCTTCGCACCCCTCCGGGCCGCCGGCGCCCGGGTCCAGCGGCCCCTCTGGGCCAGCACGGGGACAAAGAACCCAGCCTACAGCGACGTCCTCTATATCGACTCCCTGATCGGTCCGGACACGGTCAATACGATGCCGGATGCGACGCTGACGGCCTTCCTCGAACACGGCTCCCCCGTGCGGACGATAGACGAGAACGTGGATGGGGCCCGGCGCGCCGTAGAATCGCTCCCGGAGGCTGGGGTCGACCTGGACCAGATCACCGACAGACTACTCGTCGACGGCGTGAAGGCATTCACCGACTCGTACGATCAGCTCCTCTCCAACATCGAGGAGAAGGTTGCCGCCTTGAGGTCGCGCGACCGGGTCCAAGCTGCCGCTCCGCCGAATGACGGGCCGCATCTGGATTCCGTGTTGGACGAGCTGGAGAGTGCGGATGTCGTCAGCCGGATATGGAGCCGGGACGACGCCGTCTGGGGCGCTGAAGGGTCAGCCGATCACCTGGGATGGCTTACAGTCACAGATGCGATGCGCGGGCAGATGCCCGCGCTCCGACAGCTTGCGGAGGAGGTGCGTCGGGAGGGAGTCCGCCACCTGCTCCTGCTGGGCATGGGAGGGAGCGTCCTCGGGCCGGAGTTGCTCTGTCGAACTCTGGGCGCCGCAGGCTACCCGGACCTGGAAGTCCTCGACTCGACGATCCCGTCGGCCGTGAAAGATGCCGCCTCCCGTCTCGATCCCCAAGAGACGCTCCTGGTGGTCTCCTCAAAATCGGGAGAGACGGTGGAGACCCGTTCGCTCTACGCCTACTTCAGCGGTCTGGCCTCCACGGCGACAGGTGACGCCGGCGCCCGGTCCGTGGCCATTACCGACGCAGGCACGCCTCTCCACACGATGGCGGACGACCTGGGATTCAGACGAGTGTTCCTGAACCCTCCCGACATCGGCGGACGCTACTCTGTCCTCTCTTACTTCGGTCTCGTGCCCGCCGCGCTTGCGGGCGTGGACATCGAGGCGCTGCTGGACAGGGCGGACGACATGAGGGAGATGTGCGGCCCCGCCACTCCGACGAGGGAGAATCCCGGCGCACGGCTCGGCGCCTACATGGGCGCAATGTCAACGCGCGGAAGCGACAAGCTGACGCTCCTCTCCTCCCCCTCGCTGGATGGAATGGCGCGGTGGGTGGAGCAGCTCATCGCTGAGAGCACCGGCAAGGACGGTCGGGGCATCGTCCCGGTGATCGGGGAGCCTCTGCTCGTGCCCGAGCAGTACGGCGACGACCGTTTTTTCATATATATGCGCCTTGAAGGGGACGACAACCGGGCCACGGACGAGGCCTCGGCCTCCATCGAGTCGGCGGGGCATCCGGTGGTGCGGCTTGAGATGCGCGACGCGCTCGATCTGGGAGCCGAGCTGTACAGGTGGGAGATGGCCACAGCGGTCGCCAGCGCGCTGATCGGCGTCAATCCTTTCGACCAGCCCCACGTGGAGAGCGGGAAGATACTGACGGAGCTGATGCTTCAGGACTACGCGTCCGGTGGCTGGATCCCGGATGCGGCGGGCAGCCTTTCACCGGAGGAGCTGCTCTCCGATGCCGGCGAAGGGGGCTATCTGTCAATCATGGTCTATGCCAGGCAGACCCAGGAGTTGGAGAGGGCGCTCTCAGCGCTCCGCGGAAGAGTGTCCGAGCGCCTCCGCATCGCGACGACCCTCGGATACGGACCGCGCCTCCTCCACTCCACCGGCCAGCTTCACAAGGGAGGCCCCGGCTCCGGCCTGCACCTGCAGATCGTCGCGCGCGAGGAGGATAGCATTCCCATCCCGGACCAGCCCTTCTGCTTCGGCACGCTCCTGGAGGCCCAGGCTGCGGCGGACCTGATCGCGCTACAGCAGGCGGGTCGCAGGGTGGCTCGTCTGCTGATAGATACGGACGGCTCCACCGCTATCGACGGGTTGGCCGGCTGACAGGGCAATCGCGTCCATGCTCTCGTCTCCCGATCACGACGTGAAGATGCGCTTCGACGCGCCGGTCCCGATGAGGGACGGAGTCAGGCTGTCTACAGACATCTACCTCCCGGACGCCGACGGCCCTTTTCCGGCGGTCCTCGTCCGCACTCCATACGACAACAGCACGGCTCTTCACCTGGAGTCGGGGCGGTTCTACGCCCGGAGGGGCTACGCCTACGTCGTACAGGACTGCCGCGGGCGCTACGACTCCGAGGGGGAGTTCGACGCACTGCACCAGGAGGCGGAGGATGGTCACGACACCCTGGAGTGGATGGGAGTCCAGGAGTGGTGCAACGGCAGGGTGGGCATGGCTGGCGCCTCCTACGACGGGCTTACTCAGTGGCAGGCAGCGCCGCTCAGAAGCCGGTACCTCAAGGCCATCGCTCCCCGCGTCGTGCAGTCCAACTTCTGGAAGCACGGCGCCTATATTGGCGGAGCCTTCAGCCTCGTGCTTGGCCTCTTCTGGTGCCTCCGTCACAGCGGCCGCACTAGACAGAGTGAGGACGTTTACGACTGGGACGAGGTCTACAGGACTCTGCCGCTGATAGATGCCGACCGGAGATGGGGCAGGGACGTCAGGCACTACCAGGAGTGGATCAAACACCCGGCCTACGGCGACTACTGGCGCCGGATCAGCAACGAGGAGCGCTACTCCGAGATGGACGTCCCTGCCCTGAACATGACGGGCTGGTTCGACGGGTCCAACGGTCCCACCTTTACCAACTTCAACGGCGTATCGAAGCAGGGCCGCACCGAAGAGGCGCGACGAAGCCAGAAGCTGATCATAGGCCCCTGGTATCACAGTCTGTCCGCTGCCGGATCGACCAGGACCGGCCAGATCGACTTCGGGCCCGCCTCCCAGGTGGACCTGGAGGCGCTGGAGCTGCGCTGGTTCGACTACTGGCTGAAGGGCGTAGACAACGGCATCATGGCTGAGCCGCCAATCAGACTCTTCGTCATGGGTGAGAACGTCTGGCGCGACGAGAGCGAGTGGCCACTGGCCCGCACCGAGTTCACCCCTTTCTACCTCCACTCAGGAGGCAACGCGGACCGGATGATAAGCGACGGCACGCTCGACCTTACCTCGCCTGGCGAGGAGCCTCCCGACCGGTACACGTACGACCCCAACAATCCCGTGCCGACTCTGGGGGGCACCCATCCCATGCAGCCGGAGCAGATATCCGTCGGGCCGTGGGACCAGCGGCCGATAGAGGCCCGCGGGGACGTGCTGACCTACACGGGCGACACCCTGCAGGAGGATATGGAGGTGACCGGGCCCGTTGAGCTGAAGCTCCACGCCTCTTCGTCGGTGCCGGACACCGACTTCACGGCGCGCCTCATCGACGTCCACCCGGACGGACGGGCGATCGTCCTGTGCGAGGGCGTCATACGGGCGAGGTACAGAGACTCGATCGAGCATCCCGAGCTCATGGAGCCGGGAACGGTGTACGAGTTCACCATCGGGATGGAGGTCACGAGCAACCTCTTCAAGCGCGGCCACCGCATCCGCCTCAACCTGTCCAGCAGCAACTATCCGCGCATCGACCGGAACCCGAACACTGGCCACACGTTCGGGATGGACGCAGAGATGCGCGTCGCCGAGCAGACGGTGCACCACTCAAGCCAATACCCGTCCCGTCTGGTGCTACCGGTCATACCCAGGAGGAACGGGTAGGATATCAGGAGAGACGAATGATGAAGTTCGACAAGAGCCTCGAGCTATACGAGCGCGCCAAACGCTCCCTAGCGGGCGGAGTCAATACCAACTCGCGTATCAGCGAATTGCCCTGGCCGCTCTACTTCGAGAGGGGTAAGGGCGCACTCCTCTACGACGCCGATGGCAACGAGCTAATCGACTATGTGTTGGGCAGAGGGCCGATGATCTTCGGCCATTCGCCCGACTTTCTCCTGGACGCCGTGGCCGAGACGATGACGACCGGGCAGATATTTGGAGGGCAGCACGAGCTCGAGTTCGAGGTGGCCGAGCTCGTTCAGCAGATGGTCCCCTGCGCGGAGCTGGTCCGCTTCATGTCGTCCGGCACAGAGGCGGTGCAGCTGGCGCTGCGCGTCGCCCGGGCGTACACGGGCCGCGCCAAGATCGTCAGGTTCGACACACAGTTCCACGGCTGGGGAGAGAACATCTTCTACGGGATGTCGGACTACGAAGGGGACGAGCTGCCCACTGCCATTCCCCAGGCCAAAGGATTCGCCGCGGGCACCGCTGACGACATCGTCCCTCTGCCGATCAACGACCTCGGCATACTCGTACGGGCCCTCGACAGGCACCACGACGAGGTAGCCGCCATACTCTCTTCACCCATGCCGCACCACACGATCATAGATCC
The DNA here is from genome assembly GCA_965208395.1 of Dehalococcoidia bacterium. GTDB lineage: Bacteria > Chloroflexota > Dehalococcoidia > Lucifugimonadales > CBDBON01 > CBDBON01. Next base: position 1,401,032 of record CBDBON010000003.1, on the reverse strand, counting down.
GGGATACTTCGAAGAGGTCCGCCGGATCTGCGACGAGCGGGGCATCGTCCTCATCTTCGACGAGGTCGTCACCGGCTTCAGAGTCGCGGCCGGGGGCGGCCAGGAGCTGCTGGGAGTCACACCCGACATCGCCACCTTCGCCAAGGCGATGGCCAACGGCTTCCCGGTCGCGATGGTCGCCGGAAACGACGAGATGATGGGCCTCATGGAGGACGGCACGGTCATGCACGGGGGGACGGTCAATACCAACGTGATGTGCATGGCGGCCGCCGACGTCTGCCTCCGCAAGCTGGCTGAGGAGGACGGGGCGGTCTATCGCCAGCTCCGATCGACCGGCCATGCGCTGATGGACGGTCTGCGCGATAGGGCCTCGAAGCACGAGATCTCGCTGGAGGTCGCCGGCCCAGGCCCCTACGTCGACGTCACGTTCCTGAACGAGCCGGAGCTACCCGGCTACGACGGGCTCAAGGTCGACGAGCGACTCGCGGTCTACGACCGCTTCTGCCTTGGGATGCTCGAAAGGGGCGTCCGCCTCATGAAGGGCGGCACCGAGGGCGGCTCATGGTTCCTGTCGACCGCCCATACGGACGAGGTGATCGAGAAGACGCTCGACGCCGTGGACGACACGTTCGCGGCGATGACATGACAGAGGAGGCGATTATGAAGCTGGACAAGAGCCGGGAGATGTTCGAGCGGTCCAAGCGGTCGCTCGCCGGCGGGCTGAGCAGCTGGGTACGGAGCAAGGAGCCCGTTCCCCTCTTCTTCAAGAGCGGCAAGGGGTCGAAGCTGGTCGACGTCGATGGCAACGAGTATATCGACTATATCCTCGGGCAGGGGCCCGACATCTTCGGCCACGCGCCCGACTTCCTCCGCGAGGCGGTAATCGACGGGATGCGCCGTGGGCAGATGTTCGGAGGGCAGCACGAGGCGGAGATCAGGGTGTCGGAGCTGATGCAGCGGGTCGTGCCCTGCGCAGACCTCGTCCGCTTCTCCTCCTCCGGCACCGAGGCGGTACAGTCCGCGCTCATGCTCGCGCGCGGCCATACGGGCAGGGACAAGGTCATCAAGTTCGAGGGCCACTATCACGGCTGGATGGACAACATAAACTACCAGCCCAACCCGGACGCCCCCCAGGCCGCGCCGGACGAGGTCCTGCCGGCGGTGCCGATGTCCGCTGGAGTCGCGCCCAGCATGGCCGACTCGATCATACTCGTTCCGTGGAACGACATCGACGTGCTGCGCAGGACGGTCGACGAGCATGCCGGTGAGATCGCCGCGATCATCACCGAGGCCATAATGTGCAACTCCAACGTGATCTTCCCCAAGCCCGGATACCTGGAGGGGGTCAGGTCTCTCTGCGACGAGCGGGGCATAGTGCTCATCTTCGATGAGGTGATCACCGGCTTCCGGGTGTCGCTGGGCGGAGCCCAGGAGCTTCTCGGCGTCACACCCGACGTCGCGACCTTCGCCAAGGCGATGGCCGGAGGGTTCCCTGTCTCGATGATCGCCGGACGCCGGGAGATCATGAGCCAACTGGAGGACTCGACGGTGTGGCACGGCGGGACGGCGAACGGCAACTTCCAGGCGATGTACGCGGTCGAGGCCGAGCTTCAGGAGCTGATGGCAGACGACGGGGCCGTCTACAAGCAGCTCTACGCCACCTCCAACAGGCTGATGGAAGGCCTCCGGGCTCTCGCGCAGAAGCATGAGCAGCCACTGCTGATACAGGGGCCCGGCCCCACTTTCCATATCACCTTCACCGAAGCGGAGGAGATAACCGACTACAGGTCGCACTCGCGGGCCGTGGACGAGGAGAAGTACAGCAGCTTCAGGGCTGCCATGCTGGAGCGGGGAGTCCGGCTCAACGTGGGCGGCCAGTGGTACGTTTCGACCGCGCACTCCGAAGAGGATATCGAGGCTACGCTCGCCGCGGCCGACGAGGCGATGGCTTCTCTTTAGGGTCTTGGCGCAGCCTCTCTCGCAATTGACGGCAGCGTAGAAGCCTATGGAGTAGGGCCAGTCTTGGCTTCTACCGCTTTGCGGCGGGTGAAGAGGAGCCCCGACCAGGTCCGGTCGATCGAGCACACCTTGTAGTCGACGAGTCCGGCGGCAAGTCCAAGCTCCCGCACGGCGCGCTGCGTCAGGTCGGTCGCCATCCCGGACGCGGTCTTTTGCCATGCGATCCACATGGAGGCGGCAGGTCCCAGCAGACGGGAGATGTCGTCCAGTCCCTCGGAAAGCTCGGCGCGCGACCTCGCGAACCAGATGACCAGATCGCTCTCTGCGGGTCCGGCGCGGTCCAGCACGGCGCCGTCCGGCAGTTGTCCCAGCGTCGCGGCGAAGCCGTCGGGGGGACCTACCAGCGCGACCGACGTACCGTTCCTGATCCCCAGCTTCCTGACCAGCGGCGTGCCTGAGTAGGCATCGAAGTAGGTCGGAGGCACGACCGGGTCGCGTGGCGGAGAGGCGATCGCCCACCCCAGGTCCCTCTCGATATCCTCCCAGCGCGTGAAGAGCGCGTCCGGGAGGATCTGGCGCACGCGCTCTACCTTCGACGCCTCTCCTCCGACGAACAGTATGGGGACATGGCGGGTCGTCTTCCGTTCCCGGAGGGAGGCGGCCATCTCCCGGCCATGAGAGGGCAGTCGGCTGAGATCGACCACGAAGGCGTCGGGCAGCTTGTCGAACAGGCTCTTGAGACTGGCCGAGACCGGCACCCGGTGGTCAACCCGGTATCCGATCCTCCGCAGCCGCTCCCCTCGCTCCGACGCCTCGTCCTCGTTCCAGTGGATCAGCCGGACACGGCCCCGCGGACTCTCCATGACGAGTCAATCCTACCATCACCGTCCGGGAGAGGTTTTTCAAAAATCTGTCACATTCTGTCACATTGTGTCCCTTTTTTGTAGCTGGGCCGTTGACAGTTCGGGACATCCATGGGACAGGTGTGCAACAGGGTTGGGACAGAAAAGTGACAGAAATGTTACAGAATGGGACAGTGCGAACCGTCACCTGACGGCAGGTCTGACGGCGAGATGTCCGGGACGCTTTGGCGGTTGGCATGGACTCATGATAGCACATCAGTTCGTCTGCGTCCAGCAGGCGCATGACCGGGTAATCATCGTCGAGGACGGATTCCCCGCATTCGCGGGAATGACGGCGATGAGGGGTCCGGGCATCCCACGGAGCCAGACAGTGGCTCCGCCTTCAATTGACGGTTGCATTTCCGCGGCTTAGCTGATATGCTGATGTGCGTACTTATTGGCGGTATGGCTACATCTCACCAGGCTATGGGCAAGCGATTGGTCGTAATCGGCACTTCGGGTTCGGGCAAGACGACGGTCGCCGGACAGGCATCCTCCATCTTGGGAGTACCCCACATAGAGGTTGACGCCTACTGGCACGGGCCCAACTGGACCGAGACGCCCGACGATCTGTTCAGAGAGCAGTTGAGGGAGGCGCTGCGGGGCGATGGATGGGTCGCGGACGGGAACTACTACAGCGTCGCCCGCGACGTCATATGGCCCAGGGCGACGACACTGGTATGGCTCGACTACCCGATACACCTGGTCATGTGGAGGCTATTTTGGCGCACCCTGCGCCGTGGAGTCCTTCGCGAAGAGCTGTGGAACGGCAACAAGGAGAACCTCTGGTGGCATCTCGTCCCCCGCCGCTCGCTGTTCGTGTGGGCGTGGCAGACCCACTGGAAGCGACGGCGGATTGTGCCGGCTGCGCTCGCTCAGCCAGAGCATGCCCATCTCGACGTCGTCCACCTGCGTTCTTCGAAGGCTACACGCGAGTGGCTCAGGGCGCTACAGACCATGACGGCGCACGGCGACAGGAGGGAGAAGAGATGACGTTCGGACAGACAATTGCCAAGGCCCGCAAGGATCGGGGCCTGAGCCAGCGAGAGTTGGCGATGAAGGTCATCAAGGAGGACGGCGCGCCCATATCGCCCCAGTATCTCAACGACATCGAGCGCGACCGGCGCAACCCTCCCGGCGACCATCTGCTGGAGCAGCTTGCGCGGGAACTCGACCTGGAGAAGGATTATCTCTACTTCCTGGCCGGTAAGCTTCCTATCGACATGCGCTCGGGAGCAAAGAATCCCAAGCAGGTCGCCGCGGCGTTCAAGGCATTCAGACGAACATTGAGGGGCGGACGATGAGGTGGGTCCGCGACCAGTCACGCCGTTTCGAGAGGCGCCCCTTCTACGCCCAGCACGAGCTAGACGCCCAGTGCGATGAGATCGTGGAAGACTTTCTCAGGGACAAGAACGGTTCGGCAGCCTACCCGATCACGACCGACGATCTGACCGTGATGATCGAGCGGGATGCCGCAGAGCTCGATCTCTACGCCAACCTTGCCAGTGAAGGGCGCGGCGTCGAGGGCGTCACCGAGTTCCGCCGCAGACAGAAGCCCTCCGTGCGCATCGCAAAGTACCTATCGAAGTCGCCGTCGAGGGAGAACCGGCTCCGCAGCACGCTGGCCCACGAGTACGCCCACGTCGTATTCCACGGCTTCCTGTGGGCTCTGGAAGACCGCCTCCGCAAGCCTGGAGCTGTCCGGCCCCACTACCGGCGGTGCCGGAGGTCCCGGGTTATCGCGGCTCCCCAGAGCGACTGGATGGAGTGGCAAGCGGGCTACGCGGGCGGCGCGCTCCTGATGCCGATCACGCCGCTCAGGGAGATCGTCGAACCGGCTCTGTCGGGGTGGCGCGCCAGCAGGATGGTCCGCACCGGCACGGAACACCACTCAGCGCTCGTCGAGCGGGTGGCTGCGGCCTTCGCCGTATCGAAAGATGCCGCCGGAGTCCGCCTGATAAAGCTGGGCTACGTGGTCCCCGCCGATACCCCACCGGCCTGATTGCAGGGGGCAAGTATTCCTATGGGCCACACGCTTCCGAAATGGGACTCGCGTTATCCCGACAGCGACAGACTGCGTATGGAGGCCGAATGCCTAGCCGAGTGCTTCAGGGACCAGTTGCTGTACCTCATTCCGGAAGGGGAGATCAGGGCTATATACCTCAAAGGGTCGGTGGTCAAGCGCTGGGAGTCAGCTCTCGACTACGTACCCGAGGTCAGCGACGTCGACATGCACGTCTGGTTCCATGACGATGCCGCATGGTCCAAGTACCTGGACACCGTGCCGCAGGCGCTGGAGATACAGAGGGGTGTGGAGGCCCGATTCGCAGCCAGGATCTCACAACCTCTCCACGAGCCGAGACCGCAGCTCATCGTCATGAACAAGATGATGGCCGAACTCGAGGACTTCCTACACTCCCCGCGCTCGATCGTCCGCGTGCTCTACGGGGAGAACTACCCGGAGGCCGACTACAGCGGTTCAGCCAGCATGAGGCGCCACGACTCCACCCGTCTGGTCTACGAGGCAGGGTGGGTCGACAAGATGCCGCTCCACCTCGTGGACAAGCCCGGCCGCTACCTGCGCGAGGCGCTGCGAGTCGTGTCCTGGCGAGTCTCGCCGACCGGCCCACGAGTCCTGCACATCTCCGGGTTGGACACCGAGCAGGCATGGAGCATTAACCGCACGAGGGTAACCCTGGCACTGCGGGACCTGGGACTAACCAGCCTGGCGGACGGCTACACCGCCTTCTATCTCTCGTCATGGGACTATTTCCTGTCCGGCTTCACCGACTCCGACGCCGGCCGCTCGGCAATCGAGGCTGCCGCTCGCGTGCTCACTGAGAACGCAGAGATCGGACGGCAGTGGCTTGCGGCGAATCCCGACTGAACCGCGGCACAGTAGATGCCCCGAAGCCCCGATCACAGAACTCCACGATGTCTGAGCGACACAGTCCCATGGCCCACCCTCTCACCGAAGTGGAGGCGATCGACGTTCAGGTCGAATCCTATCTTCGTCAAGTTGGGGAGGTCTTCCAGTCGTTCCGCCTCCAGGACTCTGGAACTGTGTCCTATGGCGTCCTCGCATACGACCGGCGCTTGTTCGTGAAGGAGTCCGGCGACCCCAGCATTCTCGAGTCGCTCCATCGGGCCATTCACCTGAACACGAGGGTCCAACATCCCGTATTGCCGCGCCTGCACAACTCATTCAGGACTCCGCATGGTCTGGCCCTCGTCTACGAGTGGGTGCCGGGCGAAGTGCTGAACGATCCACGATTCACACGCGAGCAGCGGTGGTGCGATCCGGCGCACCCTCACGTCCGGTTCCGCTCCCTGCCGGTCGGCGAGATACTCAACGCCCTCGAGTCTATCTTCGATGCGCATACTCTCCTGGCGGACGGCGGGTTCGTCGCGTCCGACTTCTACGATGGATGCATCATCTACGACTTCGGCGGTAGACGAGTCTTTCTGTGCGACCTCGACGAGTACCGCCATGGCCCCTTCATCCTAGACATGGACCGCAACTACGGGTCGGCTCGCTTCATGGCCCCTGAGGAGTTCCAGCGCGGCTCCACCATCGACCAAGTTACCAACGTGTTCAATCTCGGCCGGACAGCGACCGTGCTGCTCGGTGATGGGACGGAGTCGATGGACGCATGGAGAGGCACGGATGGCATGCGAGCGGTGGTCAAGAGGGCCACCGAACCAAACCGTGCACGACGCCACCAGTCCGTACCTGATTTCGTCGAAGAGTGGCGCGCCGCCGTGTCCAAGGGGATGTAGTGCCGCAGATCGTCGTAGAGGAACTGGTCAAGACCTTCCGCATTGCCGAGCGTAGCCCCGGGATATGGGGAGCCGTTCGGGGCGTCGCCCGGCGGCGTTACCGCACGGTGAGCGCACTGGACGGCGTGTCGTTCGAGATCGAGCCGGGTGAACTGGTCGGCTACATCGGGCCCAACGGCGCCGGCAAGTCCACGACCGTGAAGGTCATATCCGGCATCCTGGTGCCAGACTCCGGGCGGTGCGAGATCCTGGGACTCGTGCCGTGGAGGGAGCGTATCGTCCACGTCCGCAATATTGGTGTCGTCTTCGGCCAGCGGACGCAGCTCTGGTGGGACCTGCCGGTCATCGAGTCCTTCGAGCTTCTGCGCGACATATACAGCGTGCCGCCCGAGGAGTACCGCCGGACGCTGGACGAGCTGTTACAGGTAATGGACTTGGGGCCGCTGCTCGACGTGCCGGTCCGGCAGCTCAGCCTGGGACAGCGGATGAGGTGCGACCTGGCCGCCGCCCTGCTGCACCGGCCATCGATACTCTTCCTAGACGAGCCGACCATCGGTCTGGACGCAGTGTCGAAGCTGGTCTTCCGCGACTTCATCAAGCGCTTCAACCGCGAGCGCGGCATGACCGTCATACTCACCACCCACGACATGGACGACATCGAGGCTCTCTGCACCCGCGTCATGGTCATAGGCGAAGGCCGCATCCTGTCGGACGGCACGCTGGAAGCCCTGCGAGAGAGCATCACGCCAGAGCGCAGGCTCATCGTCGATCTCGAGGAGCAGGACGCTGCGGTCGCGGATGCAGAGGCTACAGTGATGCGACGGGAAGGACACAGGGTGCACCTGAGCTTCGATCCGCGACGCACCCCCGCCGCCGACCTCATCGCGAGGATCGCGTCGAACCATCCCGTGCGGGACCTCTTCGTCGAGAGCCCTCCTATCGAGGAGATCGTCGCGCGGATGTACGAAGAGCAGCGCCTGTGAGTGCCTACGGGGCCGTCCTGAGCGCCAACTTCCGGACGCTACTCCAGTACAGGGCGGCCGCCATCGCGGGGTTCACGACCCAGATATTCTGGGGACTCATCCGCGTCATGATCTTCGAGGCGTTCTTCCGCTCCAGCACAGCCGCACAGCCCATGACGATGGACGAGGTGGCCACATACATCTGGCTTGGGCAGGCGTTCATAATGCTGCTGCCCTGGAACATCGACCGGGAGATCCACAACCTCATCCGCTCGGGCTTCGTCGGGTACGAACTGCTGCGGCCCATCGATCTGTACAACCTGTGGTTCAGCCGTGCGCTGGCCTTCCGCACGGCCCCCACTCTGCTACGGGCCGTGCCGCTGCTGACCCTGGCGCTGCTCTTCTTCGGAATGGGTCTGCCGGCGTCCCCGGCGGCCGGCGCGGTCTTCACCCTCTCGATGGTAGGCGCGCTGCTCATTAGCTGCGCATTCACGACGCTGGTCAACATCACCATGATGTGGACCGTCTCAGGGCAGGGCGCGGCGAACATGGCGGGCATCGCCGTCACCATCTTCACGGGCATGATCGTGCCGATACCCTTCTTCCCTGAGTGGGCCCAGCCAATCATCGAGGTGCTGCCGTTCCGCGGAATCGTCGACACACCATACCGCCTGTACCTCGGGCATATCCCCACCGGCGATGCGCTATTCCACCTGGGCCACCAGCTTGCCTGGACGATCGCCCTCGTACTGGTCGGGAGGTGGGTGCTTTCGCGCGGCCTGCGGCGTCTCGTCGTGCAGGGAGGCTGACGTGGTCGACGCCATGCGGCTATATGCGCGCTACGCCAGCATCTCGATGCGCGGCCAGATGCAGTACCGGGCGTCGTTCGTCATGGAGACGATCGGCCAGTTCGGCGCCCTTGGGACAGAGTTCATCGGAATCCTGGTGCTCTTTGGCCGCTTCGGCACGCTGGAAGGATGGAGCCTGGCGGAGGTCGCGTTCCTCTATGGCCTGGTTCACCTGGGCTTCGCATTCGCAGACACGTTCTGCAGGGGGTTCGACAGCTTCGGGATCACGGTCAGACTGGGCGACTTCGACCGTTTGCTTCTCCGACCGCGCTCCACGGCATTGCAGCTTGCCGGGCAGGAGATCGTGCTGAGGCGGCTCGGCAGGCTCATGCTGGCTCTCGGGGTGATCATTTGGGCCACCGCTGCACTGGACGTCGACTGGACGGCGGCAAAGGCGGCCCTGACCGTCCTGACGGTGCTGTGCGGCGCAGCTCTCTTCGCGGGTATACTGATTCTCCACGCCACCCTGGCGTTCTGGACCACCGAGACGCTGGAGATGACGAACATCGTCACCCACGGCGGGGTGGAGACGACCCAGTTTCCCCTCTCGATCTACCGCCCGTGGTTCCGAGGCATCTTCACGTTCGTCTTCCCGCTGGGGGCCGTGAGCTACTTCCCGGCCCTCGCCATCCTGGGAAGGCCGGACCCGCTGGGATCGCCCCTGTGGTTCCAGTACGCAGCGCCGTTGATCGGGTTTCTGTTCCTGCTGGTCTGCCTGCGCGTCTGGGAGTTCGGCGTGCGCCGCTACATGTCGACAGGAAGCTGATCTCTCGCCATCCAGTCGCGTTTAGGGGCCGCAGGAAAGGGAGTTCGGCAGATCCCCGGGTCAGCCGATGGGCGCGAGTATCGGCACCTGTCGCTCTGCGTAGAAGGGAAGCAGCGTCACCTCGGCTTCGACGGGACGGCCTCTAATGTCGACGGAGACGACGGTCCCGGGGTCGGAGTAGTCCTCCCGGACGTAGCCCATACCGATCGCCCGGCCGAGCGTCGGCGAGAAGCTCCCGCTCGTGACCCGCCCGACCGGCAGTCCGTCGGATACGATCTCATAGCCCTGACGGGCGATCCCCCGTCCTACCATGTAGAAGCCGACCAGTCTGCGCGAAGGCCCCTCTTCACGGATGCGGAGCAGCGCATCCCTCGCCACGTACTCCTCGCGTTCGAGGTCGACGAACCTGTCGAGACCGGCCTCGAAGGGGTTGGCGCCGACGTCGATGTCGTTGCCGTGAAGCGGCAGCCCGGCCTCGAGGCGCAAGACGTCCCTGGCGCCCAGCCCGCAGGGGACGGCTCCGGCCTCTGCGAGCGCCTCCCAAATCCTGACCGCGTCGCCGGCGGGCACCATCAGCTCGAATCCGTCTTCGCCGGTGTACCCGGTACGGGCGATCAGGGAGGGCGCGCCGGCGATCTCGGCCTCGACCACGCGGAAGAGCCTGAGTGAGGTCAGATCGTGAGTGGTAAGTCCGGACAGGGTCAACTGGGCCGCGGGACCCTGCAGGGCGATCATGGCGAGCCTGGAGGTGGCTATCTCGATCTCCACCTTGTCCGACTCCCTGCGCCACCGTTCTATCCAGTCAGAGACCGTCTCGGCGTTGGAGGCGTTGGGGACGAGCAGGTAACGCTCCCTACCCAGGCGGTAGACGAGGGCGTCATCGATGATGCCGCCCTCCTGGTTGCAGATCACGCCGTAGCGCGCCCTTCGTATGCGCAGATTCGGGATGTTCGGGCTGAGCACGCGGTTCAGCAACACCACCGCGTCCGGGCCGCGTATCTGGAAGCGGCCCATGTGGGAGACGTCGAACAGCCCGGCTCCCGACCTGACGGCCCTCGCCTCGTCCAGGATGCTGGAGTACTGCACCGGCATCCGCCAGCCCGCGAACGGCACCATGCGGCCGCCGAGCGCCTCGTGCAGATCGTGGAGCGGCGTGCGTCTCAGCTCGCTGTCTTGACGGTCCATCGCCCTTACATTATACGCTACCCTCACCTGAGATAGCTTCCCGCCATCCCGGCTGGCAGCGGTGCAGATTTGCGGGGACTCCCATCTCAATCTTCCCCCGGCTCCGCGGGGGAAGACGTACTAGAAGCCGGCTTGCATCGCTGCGTCGTATCGCTCCGCGCACGCCTCGACGACGATATCGACGTCCTCCACCAGAAGATACCGGTCGTCGACCAGCTTCTGCGTAAGCTCCCGGACACGATTGAGATAGGTCTCTCGACTGTCATAGCGCTCTTCCAGCGACTCTCGGCCGTCGCCGCTCTCCTCCCGCGCCGACTTCGTCTTCGGGAAGAAGAGCGTGAACCCCTGCATCGGGATCAGCTGCTCCGGCGCCCCCGTCTCCGGGTCCCGCGTATTCCAGCCGACATGAGTCCCGACAGGTGCGTCCAGGTCCGGCAGGCGAATGCCTCCCGTCTCGTTTCCGTCGCCGTCCACCGCAGAGACGTAGCAGGGATACGTCCTGCCCTCCCCGGCCGGATACCGCCCAACTCCCTCGTCGACCTGTGGCCCAAGGTCGACCTCTCGTATGATCCACAGCCTCTGCGCGTCCGGTTTAACCAGGCCCGGTATTGGAGGCAGCTTTTCCAGGGCCTCGCTTCGGGTGACCGCAGTGCCATCGTCCAGCCGCGGGTGGCTGCTTGGCGGCGGCTCGACCTCGCCAGCGGCCCACCTGTCCAGGTTGATCAGCGCTGCTCTGAGCAGCGGACGGTAGTCCACAACGTTGAAAGGGTATTGGCCCCTGCTGCCGTCCGGTCCGGCGTCGTGCCGCTGCTCAACCGATCCTGCTCCGTGCTGCGTGCCCGCGAAGTGGTACAGGCGGGTTTCGCCCGCCTCTGCCGCGTCCTCCGCGCCGGCCGGATCGGTGTGCGCCAGCCCGCCGTCGCCTCGCCAGTACTCGGCGGATGAGTTGGTATAGACCACCTTCGGCAACCCGCCCAGCTCCCTTTGCCGCCGGAGCAGGCCGTCCGTACGCTCAGTGAGCGGGTCCGACATCTCAACGTCCGCGAAGGGAAAGAGGTGGCCGAAGCCGGTCTCCGACTGCTGTGAAGGCTGGGCGAAGCGGTGGTTGAACTCGCCGCGCCGTCCACCCGCGACGTGGGGCAGGAGGCCGTCGTAGACCCTTCCGCCCTGCTCGTCGACGTTCAACCCAAGGTAGAGGAAGTGTCTGAGCATCCGCCCGGTCTGTGAAACACCATAGACGTAGGCCCGTTCGAAGCCGGCGTCGACCGGATTCAGCGCGGAAGGATGCCGGAGCCAGACGGCTGCATCGCGAACCGCCAGCAGACCCGTTCCCACTACGACAGCGCGATCCGCCGGGTAGACGATGCGATATATCTTGCCGGGCTGGAATCCCGGCTCGAAGTAGACGTGCTCGGAGCTTGGCAGCAACTTGCCGTCGACCTGCCGCGCGAAGCGGTAGGATGACCGGGGAGCCTCCGTTTCAGGCCCGTCCTCCCAGTCCCGTATCAGCAGCCTGGCGTCGAGGCTGCCCGGATCCTTCACCGGATACGGCCGGTGCAGCCGGTTGGCCAGCAGCCGCGTGTGTTCCAGGACGTTGGGCCTAATCTCCACAACCGCCTGTCCCTCCGCGGACTGGCCGTACACCTCGGCGGGAGGCGCCTGAAGGCCGAGCAGCGCTTCGCTCCGGTAGACGTCCCACTGCCAGCCTATCGACAAGACGGAAAAGCCGTGGCGGAACAGGAATCCGTCGCCCGGAGGCTGCTCCATCGAGGGGGTGAGTGACAAAGAGACCCTGTTGAAGGTGTTGACGGCCATCTTGCGTCCGCGGTTGACCACATCGACCAGGAGCTTTCCACCGCTGTTGGAGGAGCTGGGCGTCAACAGGGTGAAGTCGGAGTTGAACCGAACCAAGCCTTCGCGGTCCCTTGGAGCCAGTGCGAGGTCTACGATCGAGGAGTTGGCCGCGTTGTCCGGGTCGACGCCGAAAGTGACGACCCCGTCGATACGCTCATACCTTCCCGCCTTCCCGAAGGTCCGGCCTCCCGCATACGGACCGCGGGACGTGATCTCCATCTGAACAGCAGCCATGATGACCTCCCTCAGGGATCTTATGGGAATCATATACCCTTGGGGCCCTTGTGTGAGACCTGATTTCTTGACCGTTTATACGGGCCAAAGCTATAATTTCGTACTCGCAGCCCCGATTTTCCTTCCCACGAGGACACCAGTTTGGCCGAGGTGGCGACCGCACCCGACATAGAAGAGATCAGCGCCAGGGCTCTGAGCCTGCTGGACGAGATAGACGAGGTCGATGGTCTCGGAGAGTGGAGGGTGGCCTTCCTCGGGCGTCGGGGAGAGTTGACGCAGGTCCTCCGCAGCCTCGGCTCACTGCCGAAGGCGCAGAGGCGCAGCATGGGCGGAGCCGCCAATGCCGCGAAGAGTCTCCTAGAGCGTCGGCTGGCAGAGCGAGAGCGTGTACTGAACGATGCGGCCCTCTCCACGGCGCTCGACGCAGAGTCGATTGACGTCACACTCCCGGGATGGCCGGTCCCGTCCGGAGGTTTGCACCCTACCACCCAGACTCTCAGGGAGATATGCGGCATCTTCGCGTCGATGGGGTTCCAGATAATGGAGGGGCCGGAGGTGGAGTGGGACCGCTACAACTTCGAGATGCTCAACATCCCCAAGCACCATCCGGCCAGGGACATGTTCAACTCGTTCTGGATCGACTACACGGACGAGAAGGGGGAGCATCCGATGGTGCTGCGTACGCACACCTCCCCGATGCAGGCGCGGATCATGGAGAAGACCCGTCCACCGGTCCGCGTCGTCGTTCCGGGGAAGGCGTTCCGATACGAGGCCACCGACCGGACCCACGAGTGGCACTTCTTTCAAGTGGAGGCGCTGGCTGTCGACGAGGGCATCACCTTCGCCGACATGAAGGGCACGCTGTTCGAGCTCGCGCGCCGACTCTACGGCAAGGAGCGCCAAGTCCGATTTCGATGCGACTACTTCCCTTTCGTCGAGCCCGGAGTGGACATGTCGATAGACTGCTTCTCCTGCAACGGCGGAGGATGCCGCATCTGCGGCCGAACCGGCTGGATAGAGATCATGGGAGCCGGTATGGTCCACCCCAACGTGCTGGAGGCTGTCGGCTACGACCCGCGCGTCTACACCGGCTTCGCCTGCGGGATGGGGGTCGAGCGCATCGCCATGCTGAAATACGGGATAGACGACGTCCGGCTCTTCTACGGGAACGACCTGCGTTTCCTGCAGCAGTTTTAGGTCCACGGAGATAGATGAAGGTACCGCTGTCTTGGCTCCGGCAATATGTCCCACTGTCGACCGCGCCGGACGATCTCGCCCACCGGCTCACGATGGCAGGTGTCGAGGTCGACGCCGTCGAAAAGATAGGCGGTGACTGGGACCGCGACAAAGTCGTCGTAGGGCGGGTCATAAGGGTTGACCGTCATCCCAACGCCGACCGGTTGACGCTCCCTACCGTCGATCTCGGCAAAGGCGAGACGATGACCGTCGTCTGCGGCGCACCGAATGTCGCCGCGGGACAGAAGATCGCCTTCGCCCATGAGGGAGCCATGCTCTTCAGCTCCCGTTCCGGGAAAGTGGAGCCACTGAGAGCGGCGAAGATCAGGGGCGAGGTCTCCAGGGGGATGGTCTGCTCCGCGTTGGAGCTGGGCCTGGGAGAGGACCACGACGGCATCCTCGTGCTGGACGAGAGCGCCGAAACCGGCACGCCCCTCATCGACCATCTAGGCGACTCCGTCCTCGATATCGAAGTTACGCCCAACCGCCCCGACTGCCTGGCCATCCTGGGCGTGGCCCACGAGGCCGCCGCTCTCACCGGGCAGGTGGTGACGGAGCCGGACGCATCCTACCCGGAGGATGGACCGCCGATCGACGCCCAGGTCACCATCGAGATCGCCGACCCTGCGCTCTGCCGCCGGTACACGGCCAGCCTGGTCACAGGAGTCCGCATCGGTCCTTCGCCCCAGTGGATGCAGGACGCCCTGTCCAGAGCGGGCCAACGACCGGTCAATAACATCGTGGACATCACCAACTACGTGATGCTCGAGTACGGACAGCCTCTTCACGCCTTCGACTTCGATCAGGTGAGGGACCGCACGATCATCGTTCGGCCCGCACGCGACGGGGAGGCGCTGACCACCCTTGACGGACAGATACGCACCCTGAGGCCTCCCATGCTCACGATCGCCGACTCGCGCGACGCGGTCGGACTGGCGGGCGTCATGGGAGGCGCCAACTCGGAGATGCACGAGGGCACGACCTCGGTCCTCCTGGAATCGGCCAGCTTCGACCCGATCAACACCCGGCGTACAGCATCCGTCCTAGGGCTCTCGACCGAAGCCTCTTACCGGTTCGAGCGCGGCATCCGACCGGAGCTGGCCCCACTGGCCCTGAGACGCGCGACCGGGCTCATCCTGAAGCTGGCGGGGGGCGAGGCGGCGAAGGGTATCGTAGACCTCTATCCCGGACGAAAGGAGCGACGCCCCGTCACGGTCAGCGCTTCCCGTATCAGGCAGGTCCTTGGAGTCGACTATGGGATGGCAGAGGTGGAGCGGATCCTCGGCGCGCTTGGCTTCCGATGCACGTCACCCTCCACGGGTGAGGAGTCGCTGGTCGCGGAGGTGCCCTACTGGAGATCGGACATCTCCATAGAGGACGACCTCGTCGAAGAGGTGGCCCGGATCGGGGGCTACGACGCGATCCCCACTACGACGCTCTCCACCCCCATCCCCCACCACCAGCCCGACGATCTGATACCGGTGAGGGAGCGGATCAGGGACTTGCTGGCTGCAGCGGGGATGCGGGAGACGATCTCCTACAACCTGACGAGTCGCAGATCGCTGGACGCCGTCGAAGCGTTGGACGCCTCCCGGCGTCCTATGCGGGTCGCCAACCCGATGAGCGCAGAGCAGGAGTATTTGAGGACCAGCCTGAGAAGCGGGGTGCTCGGCACGCTGTCATCCAACCGGCGAGCTGCCGCGGGCGTGGGCATCCGAATCTTCGAGGTTGGTCGAGTCTTCCTTCCCAGAGAGGAGGCGACGGGGTCAGAGCTTCCAGATGAGAGGGAGATGCTCGTTGGCGTCCTATCCGGACAGAGGTTTCCTCCCTCGTGGCGTGTCCCATCCGTGGACATGGACTTCTTCGACGCCAAGGGTGTGCTGGAGAGCCTCTTCGGCGGACTGGGAGTATCGGCCGGATACGACAGGATGGAAGATCCGATCCTCCACCCGGGCAAGACGGCCCGCATCTCCTCAGGCGGGGAGACCTTAGGGGTCTTGGGCGAGCTCCACCCCAGAGTGAGCGCCAGATTCGACCTGAGTGAAACCCCGGTGGCGCTCTTCGAGATCGACGTACGGACGCTCGTTCGGGTCGTGAGATCAACGGGCCGTGGATACAGGGGCGTCAGCCGGTTCCCACAGGCCTACCGTGATATGGCGCTGATCGTGGACGATGACATACCGTCCGCCCGGATCCAGGAGATCATAGAAGGCCAAAAGCTCGTACTGGAGAGCTCACCGTTCGACGTCTACACCGGCGAGGGCGTGCCTCCCGGCAAGCGTTCCATCGCCTACGCCGTCACATTCCAGTCGGCGGACGGAACCCTGACGTCCGAACAGGTGGACGAGGCACAGACCGGCATCCTGCGACGGCTTAAGAGTGAGATAGGAGCCACTCTGCGCGACTGACGACAACTTGGGAGGGAACATTTGACCGGGCACGGACATCATCATCATCACGAATCGATGCTTAGCGTCGAGGATGCGCGCGACCGGATCCTCGACGTTTTCACCATGCTGGACTCACGGGAGGCGGAGGTACTCGACTCTCTTGGGCAGGTGCTTGCCAAGGACGTCACGGCGCCCCGCGACATCCCACCCCTCGCCAACTCGGCGATGGACGGGTACGCAGTCGCGGCCCGAAGCGTCACGGGGGCGTCGTCCGAATCCCCCGTCGTCCTCCGCGTCATCGGCACCGTGGCGGCGGGAGATCTGCCAAGGGAGCGAGTGACGCCAGGCATGGCGGTGCGCATCATGACCGGCGCCCCTGTCCCGGATGGCGCAGACGCCGTCGTTCCCTTCGAGGAGACAGACGAAGCCGAGCGCGGCGCCGACCTCTCTCACATCGGTATCCGCGTCGAGGTTCTGCCGGGTTCAGATGTTCGTCCCGCGGGCCAGGACGTCAAGAGAGGCGAGACGGTCCTGACGGCGGGGACCACGCTGCGTCCTCCCGACGCCGGCGTCATCTCCTCCCTGGGATACCAGAGCGTGGAGGTCATCCGCCGGCCGACCGTCTCCATACTATCAACCGGGGACGAGCTGCTTGAACCCGGCGACGCCCCGGCTGACGGGAAGATATACGACAGCAACAGCTACGGCATCACGGCAGCTGTGTTGCAGAGCGGCGGCATACCCCGCAGGTTGGGAATTGCCAGGGACAACATTGAGTCGGTCACCGCTAAGATCCGGGAGGGGCTGACCTCCGATCTACTGGTCACGTCCGCCGGTGTCTCCAAGGGAGACTACGATATGGTGAAGGAGGTCTTAGCGACGCACGGCACGATCGACTTCTGGTCGGTCCGGATGAGACCGGCGAAGCCTCTCGCCTTTGGTCTGCTCGACGCAGACGACGGCAGAAGGGTGCCCCACCTGGGTCTGCCGGGCAACC
This sequence comes from Dehalococcoidia bacterium, assembly GCA_965208395.1. Lineage (GTDB taxonomy): Bacteria > Chloroflexota > Dehalococcoidia > Lucifugimonadales > CBDBON01 > CBDBON01. Next base: position 1,383,919 of record CBDBON010000003.1, on the reverse strand, counting down.
CGGTCAGCGCGCTCGTAGCCTTCGAGCAGTTCGGCCGCCCCGCCATCCGGAAGATGATGGGGAAACCTCTGACAGCCCGTCCAACCGTTCGGGCTGTGCTCGACGAGCCCATATACAACACCGACGGCCGGAGAGTGTATGCAAGGGCCGTAGTGACGAAGCGTAACGGCGTCTATCATGCCCGGCTCACCGGTCACCAGAGCTCCAATCTGCTAACATCAATGGCTCGCGCCAACGCGCTGGCCATATGTCCCGAGGACGTGGAGAAGAGGGACGCAGGCGAAATTGTCGACGTCCAAATGCTGGACTGGCCGGAGGAGATCATCTGATGTCGGAGCGGCAGACTGAACGGGAGGAAGAGCGGCAGCCGGCGGTCTTTCAGATCGACGTCGAGGAAGCCATGGCGAGGGGGCGTTCGCTTCCCATGCTCATAGCGAGTAAGAGGTGCTACACCTGTGAATCGGCTGATGACGAGACGCCGGCTCCCGACTCGGATGCCGGACCATACATAGAGCGCATCGTAGAGCACTGCGCCGGTACGTCGGACTACCTTCTGGCCGATACTCCCCTGAAGGAGGCTCTCTTCAGAGCCATTCTAGCCCGCGGCAACGAGCCGACGTCGTCGGAGAAGTTGAACATGACCCTCGCCCAACGCTGGGCGACTACGCCCGACCCTCGGGACATCTCAAAGGACGTCATAGAGAGTGTTCTCGACGGCGCGGGAGCCTACTGTATCGTCCGGATCCCCTCGAAGAACGACTGAGCGATACGGACGGGACAGGCCTCGGGCGTCTCACCCCGTGGCTGTTCCCCGCTGAGGGCGAGTAGAGGGGTAGCAGCTACTCCGTGTCCGATTCGTCATCGGCACGGGTTTTACGGCGCCTGGGGACGACCTCCACGTCGGCCGACGTGAACTCGGCAGTCGAGATTACCGCCTTCCGCTCCGCCCTCTTCTTCGGCTTTCTGGTCTCTCGCTTGGGCGCGTGTCCTCTAGGCATAGGCCCATCTCCCTTACGAGTCTTCAGGCAACTGCCGTAGCACCACTATAGGCAGTTTAGGACATCTCCACGACGGGTGTAAAGTGCGCGGGGCGGGGCCGCGTAACTGTTCAAAGGCTGCGGGGGGCCGCATCTCAATCTTCCCGCGGAGCCGAGGAGAAAGATAAGAGTCTACCCTCCGTCTACCAGATTCACCAGAGTGTCTCACGGAGTCTGAACAGCTACCGGACCGCTGCGCGTATTGTTTGGCCCAATCGCTTTGGCTATAATTGGCGGGCACTCTCCTCGAAAGGAGTCCGTCCGGTATGGCAGAGGCACTAGCCTTCTTCCGTGGCAGGATCGTACCCGTCACAGAGGCCAAAGTCAGCGTTATGACGCACGCCCTCCACTACGGGACAGCCGTCTTCGAGGGGATTCGCGGCAACTGGAACGAGGAGCAGGATACGCTCTTCGTCTTCCGCATGCGGGAGCACTACGACCGGCTGATCAGGGGCTGCCGAATGCTGCTCCTCGACATCCCCTACACCGTTGATGAGTTGTGCGGGATAACCGTCGATCTCCTGCGTGGCTGCGGATACAAGCAGGACGTCTACATACGTCCGCTCGCCTACAAGAGCCAGGAGCTGGTGGCTAACCTGAGGCTTCAGGAGCTCGAAAGCGACTTCACGCTGATGACCGTCCCCTTCGGAGACTACATCGAAGGCGACGGCGCCATACGATGCACCACCTCCTCGTGGCGCCGAATGGACGACACGATAATACCGCCGAGGGTAAAGATATCCGGTCTGTACGTGAATAGCATCCTGGCCAAGACCGAAGCGACGCTCGCCGGCTACGACGAGGCGATACTCCTCAATCAGGACGGCAACGTCTCCGAAGGCTCGGGCGAGAACCTATTTCTCGTAGATGACGGCGTCGTCCATACCCCCCTGGTCTCCGACAACAATCTGACCGGGATCACCCGTGACTCGGCTGTGGAGCTGCTCCGACGCGAGATGGGCATGGATGTGGTGGAGAGGACGATCCGCCGCAGCGAGCTATACCTCGCAGACGAAGTATTCCTCACCGGTACTGCGGCGCACATAGTCCCGGTCGGCGAGCTCGACAACCGCCCCATAGGCGACGGCAGGTCCGGTCCGGTCGCCGAGCAACTCCGCGGTATATATCTCGACTGTATCAGAGGGAACAACTCAGATTACATCGACTGGTGCACCGCCGTACCGCTGGAGTGACACGCGAAGAGGATTGGTAGTTCGACGTCGATAGAAGCGGAAGGCGGGTGCAGCGCAGCCGAACGATGTTCACGTTCGCAACCGACTACTTCCTCTCGGTCTTCGTCAGCACCATAGGTGTCATTCAGCTATCGGCATCCGTCGGAGGGCTGAGGGGCCTGCTGGTCTTCAAGTCTCCCATCGTGGCGAGGCCCTTCGGCATCGCCCTCGCCGTGGCCCCGATCATCCTCTTCTTCGCCACCGAAGAGAGAAACCTGAACGACTTCAACGGCGGACTCGACGCCAACACCCAGGCGCTCTTCTTCTTCCTGGGCGTTCTGGCGGGAGGAGCCGTCACGTTCATCGGGTCCTCTCTGATCAACATACGCATGGACGACGACGCCTCGCCCGGGAGCGGTTTCGACGCTCTGAGAGATACCAACTACCTGAGGGCGCTTGCCCGCAGTCTGAGATACTGGACTAGAAATTGGCGACAGCAGATGAGAAGCTATTTCTCTGGATAAACGGGATCGCCGGCAACTTCTCACCGCTCGACAACGTCGTGAGATGGATTGCCAGCGACTATCTGGTTCCGGTCGCCATGGCTCTGACTCTGGTGGCCCTCTGGTTCACAGGCCAGGATGAACGGGCGCGGATGCGCCACCAGATAGGGCTGTTCGTTGCACTCGCCTCCATGGGGCTCTCCAGTCTATCGGTATTCATCGTCAACATCTTCTATTTCAGGCCCCGCCCGTTCGATGCCCCCGGACTAGACGTCGAACTGCTCTTCTACAGACCCACCGACTCGTCCTTCCCCTCCAACTCGGCAGCCGCAGCCGTGGCTATCGCGGCTGCTGTGTGGGCGGTAAATCGGCCGATCGGCCTCTTCCTGGTAGCGGCGGCCGCCCTGTACGGGTTTGGGCGGGTCTATGTCGGAGTCCACTATCCGCTGGACATAGCTGCCGGCGCGGCCATAGGCGTCGTCGTAACCTGCCTCACGCTGGGACTGAAGAACCTCCTCCAGCCGTTGCCCACCTGGGTGGTGAAGGCCGCCCGCATTCTGTGCCTGGCCTGATGGAGCATACGAACCGGACTGCCGTCCCTGAGACCGCCGCGGTCGACGAAGAGATCACGGTGATCCGCAGGCTGCTTGAGACCTCGATGTCCGCAGAGGCGATAGTCAGGCTGTCCCGGCTGAGGGCGCCGGACCAGGCCGACGTGGTCGCGCGACTCCCCCGAGATTTCCGCAAGCGGCTGCTCGGCTGGCTCACGCCCCAGGCTCTCGGACAGATCATCGACGAGCTGCCCCCGACTCAGGCAGATGAGGTCGCTCTCGAAATAGGACCGCGTCGCCTGCCCCGCGTCCTCGATGAGGCGAGCCCGCACGTGGCAGCCGACGTTCTCAGGCATCTTCCTGAGCAGATGGCGGCCAGGACGCTGAAGGACATGGACGAGTCGGAGGATGTCGCGCCGCTGCTCAAGTACGATGACGACGCGGCCGGCGGCCTGATGACCCCGGAGTTCATAGCGCTTGGCAACGAGATGACCGTCGCCCAGGCGATGGCCTTCGTCAGAAGAGACGGCAAGGAGCTCGATCCCAACGATGTGTCCCACCTCTTCGTGGTCGACCACCGGGGAGTCCTACTCGGCACCATAGATCTTGCCGATCTCGTGCTCGGGCTTCCGACGCAGCGCATCTCGCTACTGATGAGGGCGGATCCCATCTTCTCAGTCCCGACGCACACCGACCAGGAACAGTGCGCCCGGCTCATGGGTCGCTACAACCTGAGGCGGCTTGCCGTCGTCGACGACAACGGCAAGCTGATGGGCATACTGAAGCTGGAGCACATGATCGACGTCTTCGAAGACGAGGCCACGGAAGACATGTACCGGATGATAGGAGTAGGCGATGAAGAGAAGGCGCTTGGGCCCTTCTGGGGCGCGGTGCGCGGCCGGCTGCCGTGGCTCTTCGTCAACCTCGGTACGGCGATCCTAGCCGGGCTCGCAATCACTCTGTTCGAATCGACCCTCGACCGCGCGGTGGCGCTGGCGGTATTCCTTCCCGTCATCGCCGGCCAGGGCGGCATCGCCGGCACCCAGACGCTGATCCTCATCGTCCGCTCGATCGCACTCGGCGAGCTCGGCCCTGGAACTACAAAGAGGCTCCTGGCGAAGGAGATCGGTCTCGGCCTGGTGCACGGAGCGGCGTTGGGGCTCGTCATCGGACTCATCACGCTGGTCTGGAAGGGCAGCGAATATATGGCACTAATCGTGGCGATCGCAATGGTCTGCAACCTCGTCGTTGCCGGAGTGAGCGGAGTCGTTGTCCCACTGACGCTTCGCGCCCTGCGTATCGATCCGGCCCTAGCCTCCGCCGTAGCGGTCACCACCATGACCGACGTCCTCGGCTTCCTGGTCTACCTGGGGCTCGCCTCCATCTTCATCGGCGTCATAACCCAGACGCTATGAGACAGACAGCACCGGAGTATTGACACCGCCTGCCCCGCGCGGCAAGATTCAACCGCCATGGCCAACCCCACATCGGACCGCAGCGAGCGCGAAATCCTGTATGACCTGGCAGTCGAGCTGGGCGGCGGGACGCTCTCCGGGGAGCAGCTCGAAGATGTTCGGCGAATGGTCGACGCCGCAGTATCCAGCGCCGAACAGCTGCGAGCTGTCCGGCTGTCGAACGCCGATGAACCTCCCACCGCGTTCGTCCCCTATTCGTCCCCTATAGGAAGGAGGACTGACCGATGGGCATCGCCCCAGTCTTCCTCCCGGTGCGCGAGATGGGCGGGCTCCTTCGCCGCCGACAGGCCTCGCCGGTCGAGCTGGCCGAGCTCTTCATCGACCGACTCGAAACTCTGGGGCCCCGCTACAACTCGGTCGTAACGGTTACGCGGAGCCGCGCACTAGCAGAGGCGCGGGCGGCCGAGAAGGAAATCGCCTCGGGCTGCTACAGGGGGGCGCTCCACGGCGTCCCCTACGGGGTCAAGGACCTGCTGGCGACCGCGGGCGGCATCCCGACCACCTGGGGCGCAGCGCCGCTTCGTGACCAGACCTTCGATTACGACGCGACCGTCGTCAGGAGGTTGACCGACGCGGGCGCCGTCCTGGTTGCCAAGCTCGCAATGATCGAGCTGGCCGGCGGCATGGGGTATCGTCAACCCGACGCCTCCTTCACCGGCCCGTGCAAGACGCCCTGGGACCTCGATCACTGGGCCGGAGGCTCGTCCAGCGGCTCGGGGTCCGCGGTCGCCGCGGGACTCGTCCCGTTCTCCATCGGATCGGAAACCCGTGGATCGATACTGTCGCCCGCCAACAACTGCGGCATCGCCGGACTGCGGCCGACATACGGACGGGTCAGCCGGTACGGCGCGATGGCGCTATCCTGGACTCTCGACAAGCTGGGGCCGATGTGCCTCACCGCCGACGACTGCGGTCTCGTGCTCGACGCGATCGCGGGGGGCGACCCGAACGATCCATCCGCCACTGACAGGTCCTACTCGTACCAGCCGTCTGCCGACGCGCCTCAGCGGTTCAGGCTGGGCGTGCTGGAGGACGCCACGGCCGGCGCCAACCCCTCGGTGCGAGCCAACTTCGACGCTGCACTGGAGATTCTGGCGCAGATCGCGGACATCGAACGGGTACAGCTGCCGGACCTCCCTTACGGCGCGGTGGCCGAGACGATCATCTCCGCAGAGGCATCCAGCTCTCTCGAAGAGATAGTCGACAGTGGTCAGGTCCGGGAGCTCACCGCGCCCGAGGACCGCTACGGGCACGTTGCGAGGCGGGCCGTGTCGGCGAGAGACTACCTGAAGGCTCAGCGCCTGCGCGGGGTGATGTGCCGCGTTGCCGACGATCTTCTCTCGAGTGTGGACGCTATCGCCGGACCGACGACAGGCTGGATCGCCGCCCCGCTTGGGACCGAGTTCCGGGGTTCAGACCCGCCGAGCTACAAAGATCTGCTCGGCGCCCTCGGCAACGTCGCCGGACTGCCAGCCATATCGGTGCCCAGCGGCTTCTCAGACCAGGGTCTGCCGACCGGGATACAGTTCATGGGCCGCGCATACGACGACAACACCGTCATCGCCGTGGCCACCGCGTACCAGTCCCTCACCGACTGGCACACGATGCACCCGCCGGATCTGGTGAATCTACTCCCGGAGTCAACTGACACCGCTGTTCGAGATCAACCGTAGTATCGGTGACTGCTTCCAGGCCAGGCCCGTTCGTCGATCCTCGGAGTAGTTGATTTCCTCGTCCTAGACCGTCCGGAGGCGTGGCACCGACAGCTCTCCGGCGATGTGCTCGAACCAGTCGACGACCTCCTGGTGCAGCGGGATACCGTGCGCACGCCTCGACGTCTCCTCTTCCTGCTCCGACAGACCGGGATATAGCACCCTGTCGTGCCCGGGCGCGGGCGGCGTCTCGCGGAGCGTCTTCAGCATCTCGTCCATGTTCCGCTTGAAGGTCTCCAGGTCGGTGAATGCGGCGATGTCGTAGGCGGTGAAGCTGTGATGGCCCGCTCCCGACGGGGACGCCAGCATGCTGGGCACGTCGCCCGCAAGCGTCGTCGTCAGGATCTCGGCCATCAGGCCGAACCCATACCCCTTGTGGGAGCCCAGCTCCCTGGTGCCTCCCAGGGGCAGGATGTGGTAGTCGCCGCGCTCCCTGACGGGGGTCTCCTCGGTAAAGGGAGTCCCGTCCGCGTCTGAGACCCATCCCGGCAGCAGGTTGGCGCCGACCCGCTGGGCGAGCCCGACCTTGTTTCCCGCGATCGCCGACATCGCCGCGTCGAACAGGAAGGGGGCCTCGCTCTTCGCCGGGGCGGCGATCGCTATCGGGTTAGTGCCGAGACGAGCCTCCGCGCCGAATGTGGGGGGCACGATCATCCCGCCCGCAGTCATGCAGACCCCGATCATGTCCTGCCGTGCGGCCAGCATCGCGTGGTGGCCGATCGCGCCCGAGTGGCCCGCGTTGTACATCGTGACCATTCCGACGCCGACGCTCTTGGCCTTGTCTATGGCGATCTGCATCGCCTTCGGGCCGAGGATCACCGCCAGTCCGCGGTCGGCGTCTATCGTGGCCGTGCTGGGCGACTCGCGGACGATACGCCACACGGGACGCGGGTTCAGCTCGCCCGAGTTGTACTTCTCCACGTACTCCCGCAGCATGTTGGAGACGCCGTGGGTCTCGACGCCTCGCAGATCTGTGCTTACCAGGACGTCGGCGCCGAGGGCGGCGTCTTCCCGATCCACGCCCATCTTCTCGAAGATGGCGGTCACCGTCTCGCGCAGCGACTCGTGTTCGATGTTGACCTGGTCCTCTGCAGGGACCTTGAACCGTTCGAGCATAAGTACCCCCTAAATATCCTATCTGCCGCTGCGCATGAAGTCGGCCACCCGCTCGCCGATCATTATGGACGTCACGTTCGTGTTGGCTCTAACGCAGTCTGGCATGATAGACGCGTCGACGACGCGAAGTCCCTCCAACCCGTGGACCTTTCCGTACTGGTCGACGACCGCCATCGGGTCCGACGCAGGCCCCATCTTGCATGTGCCGGAGATGTGTTGCCCGGTCGTCGCCTCCCGCATCATCCACTCGTCCAACGCCTCGTCGGACTCCAGGTCGGAGTCGAGTGGCTCCAGCCGATGGTCGATGATCTTCCGAAACTCCTCGTGCTCGGCCAGCTTCAGCGCGAGTCGTACCCCGTCCCGCATGCGCTGCCGGTCGAACGGCTCCTGTAGATAGTTGAAGTCGAGAAAGGGCTGGACGTTGGGGTCCCTCGACGTCAGCAGCAGCTCTCCGGCCCCGAGCGCGAGGAACAGGGTGACCAGCATCCGGATCCCGAGCGGCTCCATACGCGAGCCACCCCGGTTGACCAGCGCCGTGGCGTAGGAGCTCATGAAGAAGATCATGTCGTTGCGGAACTGGGAACCCTCGGCCGTGTAGCGCAAGACAAACCCGCCCCGCGGGGCAAGACCATCGAACTGGTGCCCCTCCTTCGTCTTCCAGGTAACGTAGACCATCGGATGGTCTCTCAGGTTCTGCCCGACTCCGGGACGGTCTGCCAGGACCTCTATGCCGAGGCTCCTCAGATGGTCCGCAGGACCGACTCCCGACAGCATCAGAAGCTGCGGCGAACCGACGGCGCCGGTGCACAGCACGGTCTCCTGACCCTCGGCGACGAACATCTCGCCACCGCTCTCCACCTCCACGCCCACCGCCCGTCGTCCGTCGAAGACGATCCGGTGGGCCATACAGTCCGGCCTGACCGTCAGGTTGACTCGATGCCGGGCCATGTTCAGATAGCCCAGCGCAGTGCTCCACCGGATGCCGTCCGGGTTGTTGAACGCTGTCGGGCTCACCCCGGTCGAGTCGGGATGGTTGAAGTCGGCGCTATGGGGAAACCCCGCCGAGACGCACGCGTCGTTGAATGCCGTCTGCGCCGGCAGCCACTCGTGACGCTTGAAGCGACGGGCGATGATCGGCCCGTCCGTTCCGTGGAAGTCGTCTCGGAAGTCGACATCCGTCTCCAGCTTCCTGAGGAATGGGAGCACCTTTTCGAAGCTCCACTCGTCGTTGCCCAGATCGGCCCATGAGTCGTAGTCCTCGGGGAGGCCTCGTATGAACACCTGACCGTTGATGGCGCTGGAGCCGCCGGTGACCTTCCCTCTCGGCACCATCATCGGCGGCGCCGTCTCCGTCGCCTTGCCGATGAACTGCCAGTTGTGGTCGCTCACCATCACATCGGCGCCGGTAGCGTAGCCGTATTTCACCTCTTCAGGAAGGTGCTCCAAGTCGGGGTAGTCCGGGCCCGCCTCCAGCAGCAGGACCGAGCGGTGGGGGTCTTCCGACAGGCGGACTGCCAGCGCAGCGCCCGCCGAGCCGGAGCCTACGACGACCGTGTCGTACCTCATCGCATCACCTCGCGCCTGCCAGGACCGTCCGACCGCGAGGAGGCTATGTCAGCCCAGCAGCTCCTCGCGCAGACGCCGGATGACCGTGTCCAGCTCCTGTTGATCCAGGTTGATGGGGTCGACCGCGAGCTCGTCCGGGTTGCCCAGGGAGTGGAGGAAGATGGGAGGGTCACCCTGCGCCATCCGTTCGAGCACCTCGTCGCGGCTGGGCCCCGTCCAATCCCGCGTGAATTTGATCTCAGCGTGCGGGACCAGGTAGTTCCATTCGTCGTGTTGGACGGTCACGAGAAGTCCTGGAACCTCGATCAACGCGTCCACCACTTGGCGGCTCATCTCGGTGAAGAGCTCGTTCTCGGCGTCCTCATCCTCGTCGACGAAGATACGCAGCGCCGTCGTCAGCCCTACGATCTCCTCCTTCGCCACCTTCATCCCCCTACCGATGAACTGGTGGGGGGCGGCGTTGGCAGCGGCCGCCTCGATCAGGTCGGCCCGTCCGCACAGGATGCCGGTCCCCTGCGGGCCGCGCACCGCCTTGCCGCCGCTGTAGATGACCATGTCGGCGCCCTCGGCGATGATGCGCCTCAGATTCGCGCGCGGCGGGAGGAAGGACGCGGCATCGACGATCACCGGGACGTCACGCGCGTGGGCCATCTCCGCCACCTGCTCCAGCGGCAGCGCCCGGCGCGAGACGAAGGGCGCGAACAGGTAGGCCACCGCGGCCGTCCGGTCGCTGAAGGCCGCCTCGAGCTGCCACGGCTGACAGCGCCGCCCGTCTCCGATCTCCACGAACCTGGCGCCGACCGAGCGGTAGCACTGGTCGTAGGCGAAGCGGTGACTTCTGTGAATGATGATCTCGTTCTTCAGCCCCTCCGTGTTCGGCAGCTGCGCCATCTTGATCGGGTCCGACCCGGCGACGACCGCGGCAGCCTGAAGCACCAGGCCGCCCGCAGCTCCGCTGGCGACGAACCCTGCCTCCGCGCCCGTCACCTCTGCGATCACCTTGCCTGCCGCCCTGTTCAGCTCGTCGAGCTCGACCATGACCGTGGAGGCGCTGTTCATCACCTCCATCACCTCTGGTCTCAGCTTGCTGCCGCCGTACGCGGTTGTAGTACCGGAGGCCGTTATAACCGGCTTGACTCCCAACGCCCGGTAGATGCTGGCCCCATCGCTACCTGTTGTCATCTGTCGCTCCCCGTCGTTCTTGTCGCGCCTCAGCGCGCGACGCAGATTATACCACCTAGCGGATCGACACCAGCTCTATCCGGAAGGTCAGCGCCTCGCCGGCCAGCTCGTGGTTCGCATCGATCCGCACGAACTCCTCGTTGACCTCGACCACCACGGCAGCGGCGCCCTGCCTGTTCGTGATCCGGTCTCCCGGGTTAAGCCCCTCGGGCATGTTCTCGGTAGGCAACTCAACTACCAGGTCGTCGAGGCGTGGGCCGTAGGCATCCTCCGGCTCGATCCGAACCGTCACCTCGTCGCCGATCGACAGCCCCAGGACGGCCTGGTCGAAGCCGGGAATCACCTGTCCCGAACCGACCGTGAAGGAGAGGGGGTCTCTGCCCTCGGAGCTGTCGAACACCACGCCGCTGTCGAGAGTCCCGTGGTAGTGGACCTCTACCATGTCACCGTAGCCGACCTCGCGATCGGGGCCTGCGGCGGGCACGACCGGCACGGAGATCGGCCGCGATTGAGCTTCGTCAACGCGCTTAAGCTCGAACACCCCGTGCACCGCTGCCTGCTCGACGTTGGGCTGGTAGAAGTCTCCTGTGATCTCATCCCCTCTCAGTCCGCCGATCCAGACCGACTCGATCTCCGGGAAGTCGAACTCCACCCTCATGGACTCGAAGGCCGGAGAGAGCCTCACGTTCGTAAGTGGGAAATCGGTAACCCCCTGGGTAGGCGCCGTTATCACCGCGGAGACGCCGCCGGGATCGTCGTAGAAGACGATCTTCAACGGGATCGGGTTGCCCTGGATGGTGACCGTCCCCTCCCATACGCCGGCGACGAGCTCTCCGGGGTGGGGAGTGGCGGTCGGCGGGGGCGTTGGGGACGCAGTGGGAGCCTGGACCGCCGCCTCATTTCCGCACGCGCCCAACAACGCCGCCGCAACAGTGGCAACGAGGAATGCGGGGAGAGGGCGTAAGCGCTCTTTGACCATCGAAACAGCTCCGGTTTGCACAGCTGATCCACCTTACCACACAGGCGGGCAATTCACTCTATCAGCATCGCATCTCCGAACGAGTAGAAGCGGTACCGCCGCCTGACCGCCTCTTCGTACGCCCGCAGGACGAGATCCCGTCCCGCGAAGGCGGATGTCAGCATCAGCAGCGTCGACCTCGGCAGATGGAAGTTGGTGACGAGGGCGTCGACTACCCTGAACCGGTGTCCGGGAAGGATGTAGAGGCCAGCCCACCCGGAGCCGGCGCGGACGACCTCGCCTCCATGTGGGTGCTCCGCCGCGCACTGCTCCAGCAAGCGCACCGCAGTCGTTCCCACCGAGACGACGCGCCGTCCCTCGCGCTTTGCCCGGTTGATCGCGTCGGCGGCCTCCACGCCCAGCGTCCACTGCTCAGAGTGCATCGGGTGGTCGGTCGGCTCCTCCACCTTGACCGGACGGAAGGAGTCCCAACCGACGTGCAGCGTGACGAAGACCGTCTCCGCCCCGGCTCCCCGCAGACGGTCGAGCAGATCAGGGGTGAAATGCAGACCGGCAGTGGGCGCGGCCACGCTGCCCTCGACGCGGGAGTAGACTGTCTGGTACCGCTCGTCGTCCTCGAGCCCGGCGCGGACGTACGGCGGCAAGGGCACCACGCCGACGCCGCTGAGGTCGTCCGACGACAGACGCACGCGGCGGCTCCCATCCAGGTCTACGCCGACGACCTCGCCGGTGAGGCCGTGATCGCCGCTCTCCGCCGTGACCTTGAACGTCGCGCCATCTCTCATCCGCCGACCCGGCCTGACCAGGGCTCGCCACGCGCCGTCGCACAGGCGTCCGAGCAGCAGCAGCTCGACCCGCGCTCCCGTTCCGTCTCGTGTCCCGCGCAACCTTGCCGGAACGACGCGGCTGTCGTTGAAGACCAGCACATCGCCCTCGCGCACCAGACCGGGCAACTCATAGAAACGGCGGTGCGTCAACGCGCCGTCCGCGCGCGAGACGACCATGAGCCTGGAGTGGTCGCGCGGCTCCGCGGGCGCCTGTGCGATCATCTCGTCGGGGAGCAGGTAGTCGAAATCGGCCGTCTTCACGCCGTTTCCGATGCGGCAAAGCCCCTGTGGAAGTATGCCAGCACTCCGCCGATCATCAGCGTTACCACGACCATCAGGCTGGCGACCTTGAATCCATCCACGAAGAAGCTCCTCGCGGCCTCGTCCGGCAGCAGCTCGACCGCTGCGGGCAGCGCGAACGCAAGGGTGGTGGCGGCGGCCGTGGCGCCCAGGGCATGGCCCATCTCCCGCGTCGTCTCCAGCATCCCGGACGCGACCCCCCTGTGCTCCAACGGCAGAGAGTTCATCACCGTCGCGTTGTTGATCGGGTTGAACAGGTTGGTCCCTATCGATATGGGCAGCATGAGCAGAGGAACGACCCAGAAGGAGACGTGGGGAGCGGAGAGACCGAGCAGCAGGAAGCCTCCCGCGATGAAGGTGATCGCCCCCGGCCTCAGCAGCCGCGGATGGTGCCGGTCAAACAACCAGCCGGCCACCATCGGCAGAAACAGTCCCAGCGTCTGGCTTGGGAGCAGCACGACCGTCACGAAGAGGGGCGACCTCCCGAATCCCTCCTCCACGAGGATCGGCACCAGCGTCATCGTCGCCAGCATCGAGAAGTGATAGGTCACGTTGGATCCAAGCGCCATCGAGAACTCCCGGCGCCTGAAGTGAACGAGCGGAACGACGGGATGGCGCACGCGCCTCTCCACGAGGACGAAGGCGATCAGCAAGAGGATGAAGAGCCCGTGCATCGGGAGGTGGTAGGTGAGGCCGTCCGGCGAAACGAACGACTCCTCGCCTCCGTGCAGATGGGTTCCTGACAGTATCAGCACCGTCGCCGCCGCGACCAGCAGCACGGCGCCGCCCCAGTCCAAGGAGCCGGAGTCCTCTCGCTTACGCGGCTGACTCGGCTGGGCGAGCAGCGGTATGGCCGAGACGACTGCCAGCGCACCAAGAGGCAGGAAGGTCACGAAGATCAGCCGCCAAGTGAGGAAATGGAGGAACAGCCCGAACAGGGCCAGCCCAATCAGCGTTCCAAACCGTGCTCCGATGATGGGGACTGCGAAGGCCCGGCCGCGCTCTCCCGGCTTGAAGTTGGCTGCCAGGATGGCGTTCGCGTTCCCCATCACGAGAGCGGAGCCGAGCCCGGTCAGGGCGCGCCAGACGACGATCTGCCACAGCTCCTGCGACAGGGCGATAAGTCCGGAGCCGACTGTCGTTGCGACGAGCCCCAGGAAGAAAATACGAGCGTGGCCGAACCGGTCTCCCATGCGGGCGGCCAGCATCACAAGGCTGCCCAGCATCAACAGGTAGATGATTACGATCCAGGCGGCGTCGTCTATCGACGTTCCGAACTGGTCGGAAAGGGTCGGCAGCGATATGGCCACCGGCAGGCTGGAGAGCTGCACCAGCATGTATGCGGAGGTGAGCGCGAGGAGCACGTCCCTCCGTTGCCGGCTGGCCACCAGCGGACCGAAGACGCCAGGCAGCCTCACTCCGTCTCCGGGTGCGCGGCAAACCTCGCCGCGTCGAGGGTGTTGCTGAGTAGCATCGCTATCGTCATCGGGCCGACGCCGCCCGGCACGGGCGTTATCGCCGCCGCCATCCGAGAGACCGGGCCGAAGTCGACGTCCCCCACGAGCCTATAGCCGCGCTTACGCTCCGGCGCGTCGACGCGATTGATTCCCACGTCCACCACGACCACTCCCTCTCTGACCATGTCCGCTGTGATCGCGCGCGGACGCCCGATCGCGGCGATCAGGATGTCGGCCTGCCGGGTGATCTCCGCGAGGTCAGCGGTCCGCGTGTGGCAGACGGTGACGGTCGCGTTGGCGCCCTCTCCGCGCTGCATAAGCAGATTGGCTACCGGCTTCCCGACGATGTTGCTCCGCCCGCACACGACGGTGTGCCGGCCCTCGGGACTGTGTCCGCTGCGAAGCAGCATCTCCTGGATTCCGGCGGGCGTGGCGGGCACGAAGCGCGGACGACCCGCCATGAGCCGTCCCATGTTGGCCGGATGAAGGCCGTCCACGTCCTTGCGAGGCGAGATCGTCTCGATCACCCTGTCCTCATCTATCTGAGGCGGCAGGGGCAGCTGAACGAGGATTCCGTGCACGCTGTCCTCCTCGTTCAGGGTGCGGACATTCTCCAGCAGCTCGTCCTCCGTGGTGGAGCCGGGAAGCCGGACGACCCGGCCTCTGATGCCCGCCTCCGCTGCGGCCCTCTCCTTGCTTCGGACGTATACTGCGGATGCCGGATCGTCTCCGACCAGCACCGCTGTGAGTCCCGGTATGAAGCCGTGGCGCTCGACAATCTCAGCGACACCAGCCGCGACCTCCGCCCTGACGGCCGCGCCGATCTCCTTACCATCTATCAGCTCAGCCGCCATGGCTACCCTCCGTCATCCTGGCCGCTCGCCGATCCCGGACTGTCCTCGGAAGCGTCCCCATGCTAACCTTTGATTCGCCGCCCGCGCAAACTATAATGTCCGCTGTCCCCACACACCACGGAGGCGCTCTATGAGCAGGCTCTCAGACTCACTGGCGTCTGGACGGTTCGTCATCACCGCCGAGCTGAACCCGCCCAAGGGGACTGACCTGGCGGCCCTGTTAGATAAGGCCGAGCTGCTCCGAGGCGTGGTGGACGCCTTCAACCTCACCGACTCTCATCGCTCGATGATGAATATGTCGCCCATGGCCGCCGCGCGGCTGCTCGTCGAGCGGGGCATCGAGCCCATCCTGCAGGTCACCTGCAGAGACCGGAACCGTATCGCCCTGCAGGGAGACCTGCTCGGCTCCCATGCGCTGGGCATATCGAACGTCGTCTGCATGACCGGCGATCATCCTTCGGGCGGAGACCACCCGGAGGCGTCTCCGGTGTTCGACGTGGGCGCGATCGAGCTCCTGAACGCAATAGCGGCGCTGACAGGCGGGAAGGACATGGCGGGCAACGATCTGAACGGCGCACCTGACCTGTACGCGGGCGCCGTCGTCAATCCGGGCGCGGAAGACCTGGAATCAGAAATCCGCAGGATGGCTGAGAAGATAGAGGCGGGCGCCGCCTTCTTTCAGACCCAGGCCGTCTACGACGCGGCAGTGTTCGAGAGGTTCATGGAGCGGGCCGCACCCTACAACGTCCCGATCATCGCCGGACATATCCTCCTCAAGTCGGCGGGGATGGCCCGCAGGTTCAACGAGAGCCTGCCCGGGGTCACCGTTCCCGATGAGATCATCGCCGGGATGGCCGATGCCACGGACCGGAGAACGAGGAGCGCGGAGATCGCGGCGGCAATCATCGAGGAGCTGAAGCCGATGTGCCAGGGAGTGCACATGATGGCGATCGGCTGGGAGTCGGAGATCCCCGGGATACTGATCGCCGCGGGAGTCAGAGCAGACCCGCCCGGCGGGGTCTGATCGGCTCGGTCGAGAGATGCTGGTCACCGGCGTCGACATCATCGAGATCCCTCGCATCAGGCGCGTGGCAGACCGGTACGGCGACCGCTTCTACGGACGCGTCTACACGGAGCGGGAGGCCGTCTACTGCAGGGGCAGGGCCCCACAGCTCGCCAGCCGGTTCGCGGCCAAGGAGGCGGTCATGAAGGCGCTGGGCACCGGCACCCGCGGCGTGCGCTGGCAGGACATCGAGGTCGTAAGGGAGAGGGGGCAGGCCCCCACAATCCGGCTCCGCGGCAACGCACTGGCGCGGGCCGAGCGGCTGGGCATCGAGCATCTCGCCGTCTCGTTGTCCCACTCCGAGCAGTATGCCGTCGCTTTCGTCGTGGGCGACAGCCGCGAGGGTAATATAGTTCCGAGGAGCCGAGACGGCGGCTAGGAGGCGGTGGTGCGTATCGGACTGTTCATCGGATCGTTGGGCGCGGCGGACAGCCTCGAGGGACAGGTGCGGCAGATCGTCGATGCCGAGAGGGACGGCTTCGACAGCCTCTGGTCAGCGCAGATCCTCGGTATCGACGCCCTCACCCTCTTCGCCCTCGCAGGACCCCGCACCTCGCGCATCGAGATGGGGACGGGAGTGGTGCCCACCTATTCCCGCCATCCGATCGCGCTGGCGCAGCAGGCGTTGACCACCAACGCCGCCGCGTCCGGCCGTCTCACGCTGGGCGTCGGCGTATCTCACAGGCCAGTCGTCGAGCAGCGGTTTCGCATGCGGTTCGATCCGCCCGCGCGGCACATGGAGGAGTATCTGACCATCCTCAGAAGCCTGGTGCGTGAGGGCTCAGTCGATTTCCAGGGCGAGCTGTTCGGCACGAACGCCGATATCCGGGTGCCCAGCGCGAGACCACTCCCCATCCTGATCGCCGCGCTCGGCCCCAGGATGCTCCGCATCGCCGGCGAGCTGTCGGAGGGGACGGTGACGTGGATGGCAGGCCCCAGGACGCTCAGAGACCACATCGTCCCAGGGATTACCTCGTCCGCCGAATTGGCAGGGAGACCGCGTCCCAGGGTATGTGCAGCCCTTCCCATCGCGGTAACAGACGATGTCTCGGCGACTCGCCGTGCGGCTGCAAGGCTGTTCCAGCGCTACGGGAGCCTGCCCAGCTACCGTAGTATGCTGGACAGGGAGGGAGTGGACGGCCCTTCGGAAGTGGCCGTCGTGGGTAACGAGGGGGAGGTCGAGGAGCAGCTCCGCGGTCTGGCCGAGGCGGGGGCGACGGACTTCCTGGCCGGCATATTCCCCACGGACGGAGACGAGGAGGCGTCAGCTGCCCGCACCCGCTCCCTTCTCGCAAGCCTCGTCGGTAAGATCTGACGGGCCGGTTATCGTCATATGCGTGCCGGACGATGAAGATTGTAACCTCCGAGCAGATGCGCCTCATCGAGGAGCGGTGCGAAGCCTCGGGCGTCTCCACCGATACGCTCATGGAGCGCGCGGGGCTGGCCGTCGCCCAACGGATGCGCCATCACCTCGGGCATCTCGTCGGCGTCCATGTTCTAGTGCTTGTCGGGCGCGGCAACAACGGCGCCGACGGCCTGGTGGCCGCAGCCCATCTGCGGCGATGGGGGGCGGATGTGACCGCCTACGTCTGCCTGGAGCGTCCAGCGCCCGATCCCTGGCTGGACCGCGCCCGAGATCGCGGCGTCGTCATCAGCCACGCCGCCTCCGACGACACACTCGAGGAACTGAGCGTCGCCCTCGATCCTGCCCAAGCGGTGATCGACGCCGTTCTGGGCACGGGACGGTCCCGACCCATAGAAGGCCGACTCGGAAGTATCCTCCAAACGGTCGGAGACGCCGCGAAGCGGTACGGGCCGCGCGTCATCTCGGTGGACCTGCCCTCCGGCCTGGACCCGGATACCGGGGAAAGCGACCCGTCCACACTGGACGCGGACGTGACAGTCGCCCTGGGATACCCGAAGCTCGGCCTCTACAGCCCCGGCGCACGCGAACGTAGCGGCGTGGTCGAGGTCGTCGACATAGGCATCCCCGCGGGGCTGGACGACGATATTGCGCTTCGCCTGATGTCTTCGGAGTGGGTCCGGACTCTACTTCCCGAGCGGCCCGCGACGGCTCACAAGGGCGACTTTGGGCGCGTGCTGATGGTCGTCGGCTCATCCAACTACGTCGGCGCCGCATATCTGGCCGCGTCCGCCGCCACACGCGTCGGCGCAGGCCTCGTCACACTGGCCGTTCCTGCGAGCATCGTGGCCGCCGTGGCCGGCAGGGCGGCAGAGCCCACCTACCTCCCGCTCCCTGAGTCGGAGCCCGGGGAGCTCGACGCCGGAGGGGCCGCGGCCCTGATCGCCAGGAGCCTCCCCGGCTATCACGCGCTGTTGGTCGGGTGCGGGCTGGGCCAGGCGCCGGCGACAAAGACGCTGGTCAGACGGCTGCTGTGCTCCGGCGCGCCGCTGCCGCCGACCGTCGTGGATGCCGACGGGCTGAACATCCTCGCCTCCCAGGGTGATGGATGGTGGAAGCGCCTCCCTGCGTCCACGGTAGTGACCCCGCACCCGGGGGAGATGTCCAGGCTCACCGGCGCATCTACGGTGGAGATACAGGCCAACCGCTCCGGCTACGCCTTGTGCAGCGCCGCAGAGTGGAACACGATAACGGTGCTGAAGGGCGCTCATACCGTCGTCGCGACGCCCGAGGGAAGAGCGGCGGTCAGCCCTTACGCCAACGCCGGACTCGCGTCGGCCGGCACGGGCGACGTCCTCGCCGGAGTAGCCGCCGGTCTGATCTCACAGGGACTCCACCCGGCCGGGGCGGCCGAGCTCGGCGTTTTCCTTCACGGCGAAGCCGGAGAGCGGGTGCGCGACGATCTCGGGACCGCCGGCATGATCGCAAGCGATCTGCTGATCGCCCTGCCAAGGGTCATCCGGGACCTGGCGTCCGGGGACTAGCCAGGAGGCGAGGAGACGATTTGGCGCATCTCACGGGCAGGGAGCGGACTCGGTACGTCACCAGGATGTTCGGCAGGATAGCCCGGCGCTACGATCTGCTCAACGGCGTAATGAGCGGCGGTCGGCACCACGCGTGGAGACGCACCGCCGTCGAGATGGGCAAGCCGGACCTCGTCGGCCCGGCGCTGGACATCGCCGCCGGGACCGGCGACTTCGCCCTGGAGCTCCTGCGTACAGACTGGGCCACCGACGTCGTAGCCTTCGACAACACCCTCGACATGCTCGCTGTCGCCGTCGAGAAGGCGCACCGGAAGGGACTCGGTCACCGCCTGAGGACGGTGTCGGGCGACGCCCACTCGCTGCCCTTCGCGGACGATAGCTTCGTCTGCGCGACGGTCGGCTTCGGTGTCCGCAACTTCGTCGACGTTCCCCGTGCGCTCGGAGAGATGGTGCGGGTGGTGCGGCCGGGGGGATGTGTCGTCGTGCTCGACATATTCCGGCTGGAGGGCCGCACGCTGCTGGACCGCCTGTTCCCCGTCTATTTCCGAACCGTCACCCCGTGGCTCGGCGCCCTGCTGGCGGGAGACCGTGAGGCCTACGCCTATCTTCCGAAGTCGGTCGAGACCTTCCTGAGCGCCGACGAGCTGGTCACGATGATGGAGGAGACGGGCCTGACCGGGGTGCGCTACCGGCGTCTCGCGCTGGGCAGCGTCGCCATACACTCGGGGCGCAAGCCTTCTCTCGCTTAGCCTTCTCCCTCCTGGTCGATCAGGCGGCTGAGCTCCTCGCGGGCCTTTCGGATGATCTCGGACTGCTCGGCGATCTTGTCGTACAGGTCGGCCCTTGCCCGGACTCCTTCGGCTATCAGGAAGGCTGCGGCTTCGGACCTGCTGTTGGTCACGCCGCAATCGACGAGGTCGTCGAGCCTTTGCAGGCTCTCCTTGCTCAGCCTGACCATGACCACCGAGCTCCGCGAAGTCCGTACCGACTTCAGGGTCTCCCGGATCGATCCGCCGACGCTCACGGCGACGTCTTTCCCAGTCACCAGGGCCTTCCGCACGGCCAAATCGAGGTCATCGAGAGCGTCGAGGGGAGCGTTTGCGCCTTTAGACTCGTCTCTCGGCCGGTTGTCCCCGGGCCGGTCCTCATCGCCGTTGCGCTCCCTGGCAGTAGTCACCGCTACACCTCTTTTGGCGAAAGATACTTACGCGTAAGAGTATCACGGCCCGGCATGGTTTCACAACTTGGTTTCAGAACTCCGTGGCCATCCGCCTATTTGACGTACACGAACATCAGTGCTATAATCCTCTCGTGCAGCACAGAACGTCCGACCCGAAAGAAAGTCACTCGATTCATCCACTCCGGCCACCCATTCGATCTACATGCCGCGGGCTGCCGGTTTTGTAGGGCAAACCCTGTCGGATCGAGCAGCCTCCTTACGACGATCCCGACCTCGGCCAGATACGAAAAACGACAAATGCATGAGAATACGACACTTTTGGGAAAACCAGGGGGAAGGAAAGTGTTAGCTGGCGGGACGCTCGGCGAGCTCGACCGAGGTCTCGAAGGTCTGGTTGTTGCTGATGTACTCGAGGCGGACCGTGTCGGCCACATCGTATGTCCAGAGCAGGGCCAGGAACCGGGCCATGTCGGGCGTTGGAATGCCGTCCAGCTTGGTGATCACGTCCCCGACGCGTAATCCGCCCTTGAAGGCGGGGCCGTCACGGGAGAGCCGCGTCACGATTACGCCCTCGGTTACGTTGAGCTTCAGCTGGCCCGCTCTCGCCGGCGTAACGTCCGCGCCCGTCAGGCCTATGAGCGGCCTCACGACGCGTCCCTCATCTATCAGGCTCTCGATGATGGGGCTGGCGACCGCCGAGCTTACCGCGAAGCCGATCCCGTAGGCGTCCCGCAGGATGGCCGTGTTGATCCCGATCACCTCTCCCTCGATGTTCACGAGGGGCCCCCCGCTGTTGCCCTCGTTGATGGCCGCGTCGGTCTGCAGCAGGTCGTACAGGCTGCCCCGATCTGTCGTAAGGCTGCGCCCCAACGCGCTCACGATCCCGAGGGTCACTGTCGGGCCGCCCTTGAGCGCGAGGACGTTGCCGACCGCGATCACCCAGTCGCCCACCCGCATCTCCCTGGAGTCTCCAAAGCGGACGAACGGCAGGTTGTCGGCTTCGATCTTGAGGACGGCTAGGTCCGTCAGGGGGTCCTCGCCGACCACCCTCGCCTCGTAGCTGCCGATGCCGGGGAGTGTGACCTGAATATCGTTTGCGTCTTGGATGACGTGGAAGTTGGTTACGATGTATCCGTCGGGCCGGAC
Source organism: Dehalococcoidia bacterium (assembly GCA_965208395.1). Classification (GTDB taxonomy): domain Bacteria; phylum Chloroflexota; class Dehalococcoidia; order Lucifugimonadales; family CBDBON01; genus CBDBON01. The sequence continues at coordinate 1,362,892 of CBDBON010000003.1, read as the reverse complement.
CACCATTCCCGACCCCACGCCCTCGTCCGTGAATTCGAAGAATAGGCCTCTCGTCAACGCCTCGACCGATATTGTCGCGACGGCCGGCCTGACCTTGTCGACGAGCTCCACGATGGATGGCAGGGAGCGGACCGACGACAATGGGGGTGGGACAGGGGTGGGCGTCGGGGCGGGCAATCCCGGCTCGGCCGCTCCCAGACCCGGCGCGGATGGAGGAGGGCCGGGTTCCGGATCGGAGGAGCAGGCGACGAACGAGACGGTCAGGAGGGCCGATAAGAGTAGTGCGGAGGCCGGAAGGCTCCGTCCTCTACCCCGCCGCCGGAATGGCCACCACACGGAGCCTGACACGGGTCAAACCAGTCCACAGAACCTTGATCCCCTGTTCCCCTCGTATTCGAGAGGGGTAAGAGGCGTAGCGGGATGTAACAAGGGCGCCGAATAGCAAGATGATAGCCGACACGTATACCCAGGTCAACAGAGCCATGATCGCCCCGACCGTCCCATAGACGGCGTTGTGGACCGGGAAGATCTTGATATAGGTCACAAAGCCCCAGGTAGCCCCTTCGAACGCGGCCGCTGCTAGCAGCGCGCCCAACCAGACATCTGCGAGCCTCACCCTGGTGTTGGGAAGAAAGCGGTACAGCAACAGGAATGCCAGGAACGACAGCAACGGGGCGAGCAGCTGGGGGATCAGTCCCCAGAACAGGTTGGTGGCAGGGTCCGCATCGCGAGCGATCGTATCCGATATCTGCTCCATGAAGGTCAGGATAGGGGTGATGAACAGGGTGGCCATCAGCAGCACGCCGGCGCCGATGGCGAGTCCGAGGTCCATCATCCGCTCCCGGAGGAAGGGACGGGGCTTGCGGATGCCCCAAGCGGCGTTGATTCCCTTTCGGACCGCGCCGAAGGCGGCTGTAGAGGCCCACAAGAGGGCGACTATCGATGCGATCCCCGTTATCGCCCGGGCGCTGACGACGCCCCGCACCGTCTCACTCACGAACTCAGTCGAGACGGGTACGACCTCGGCGATTTCCAGAGCCAGGGTGGCCTGCTGCTCGTCCGATCCTCTCACGTAGCCGGCAATCGATATCACAGCCAGGACGAGCGGAAAGAAGGAGAAGAGCGCATAGAAGGCGATGGCGCCTGATACGTGCGGGCAGTTCCTGGCCAGGAACTGATTGACGGCGTCCGCACAGAACAGGACGAGGCGTACGAACAGCATCTATCGACCTAGTCTCCGCTCTTCTACAGCCGGGCCAGGTACTGTCCGACGAAGTCGACTCCCACCATGCCGCTGTATGCCTTCTGGAGACGGTCGGTCACCGGGCCCGGCACTCCGGCCCCTATCTCCGCGCCGTTGAAGGTGGAAACCGGAACGATGCAGAAGCTGGTAGAGGTGATGAAGACCTCGTCGGCGGTGTAGGCGTCGTACAGGTCTACATCGGTCTCGCGCAACTCGATGCTAAGCTCCTGCGCCAGCTCTATCGCCGTCTCTCGGCTGATCCCAGCCAGGATGTACTGCTCCTTGGGCGTGGTGATTGCGCCGTCCTTGACGAGGAAGATGTTGGCGCCGGGGCCCTCGCACAGGTTGCCGTTGACATCGAGCAGGATCGGCCAGGCGTCCGGGTTCTGGGCCTGGACCTCCAGCTCGGCCTGCTTGAGGTTGATGTAGTTGTGGACCTTGGCTCTCGGGCTCATCGCCTCAGGAGGGGTCCGTCTCACTGAGGGGACGACCACCGGAAGGCCGTCCCGGTAGTACTTCGCCCTGGCTTCGAAGGGGAGAGGTACGCACTCTATGATCACCGAAGGCTTGCTGCCCGTGCCTCGCGTCACCCGCTGTGTGACCCAGTAGTCGCCGTTATCCTCCAGGAGCGGAAGGTTGGCGTTCAGTACCCGCATCGTCAGGTCGGTCCACTCCTGCTTGGTGAGACCGGGCTCGAGTCTCATGTACCTGAGGGAGTTCTGGAACCTGTCCAGATGCTCGCTCAGCTTGAAGATCTCACCGCCGAAGGTGCGAGTCGTATCGAAGACGGCGTCGCCGTGCGTGAACCCCGCGTCGTGTATCGATATCTTCGCCTCGCTGTCGGGGAGGAACTCCCCGTCGATGTACGCCACCATCTCCTGGGCCATCAAACTGCCTCCCTGTCTGTTCCGTTCGTCCGATCCCGGACCTGATTCAGAGCGTCCCTAGTGTATACGGGGTGGAGACGACTCGCCATCAGGGACGTCTCCGCTCGTGTTCTACTCTCCGATCTCTATGGGAACGCCCACTGAGTTGCCCCATTCCGTCCAGGAGCCGTCGTAGTTGCGGACGCGTTCGTATCCGAGCAGGTACTTTAGCACGAACCAGCTGTAGGAGGCACGGACACCCAGCCGGCAGTAGGCTACCACCTCCTGGTCGGACGTTATTCCCTTCTCTTCGTACAGGCGGCGCAGCTCGTCAACTGGTCTGAAGGCGCCGTCCGTTGCCGCTCCGTCGTCCCAGGCGACGTGCACCGCGCCCGGAATGCGGCCGTTGCGGTAGATATCGGCCTGGCCCGGGGAAGAGGCCGTGTTGTTGCCCGCATACTCATCGCGGGTGCGGGTATCGAGCAGACTTAGCGACTTGCTGCCGAGGTTGGCGACGATATGGTCCCGTGTCGCTCTCAGACTTCTGTCCGGGATACGCGGCCTGTACGGCTTCACGGACGGCGTAGCAGTCTCTGTCGAGAGGGGGCGGCCCTCGGCCATCCACTTCGCACGTCCGCCGTCGAGCAGGCGCACATCGTCGTGCCGGTAGTACTTGAGCAGCCAGAACGCCCAGGTCGCCGATCGGTTGTTGCCGTCCCCATAGAGGACCACCACGGTCGCGTTGTCGATCCCCGAACTGCCGAGGAGCGCCGCAAGCTGTGACGGTCCCGGGACGTCACGCCTCGTCTGGTCTTCGAGATCGTGATGGAGGTCCCAACCGACTGCTCCCGGTACATGGCCCGTACGGTAGCCGGCCTCCGGGTCCGTGTTGACCTCCGCCACCACGATTGCCGGGTCGTCCAGGTGCTCTTCGAGCCATGAGGTACTGACGAGCACCTGCGGCTGAGTCTTCGACTGGGTCACTCCCCACACACCCCCGAATGGCTCTGGTCACGGACTATAGACCAGTGCCGCAGCCAGTTCAAGCCGGAGCTGCGAGGACAGGTTCTCCTTTGCCCTTGCCGATAATGTTGTTATAAGATTGAAGTGGAGCTACGCCAACGTATAGATGGGCGAGCGTCCAGGAGTGGAGGAGAAATGAGCGGACGGTGGATGCGCAACGGGTTCATCTACCTGTTGGTGATCGTTGCTGTGATGGCGATCTTCTTCACGCTGTTCGGGGAGCCTCTTGGTGGCGGTAGCCGAGAGGTGCCGGTGAGCGAGGTCATATCGCTTGCGGCTCGTGGTCAGCTGGAGCTGATCGAGGTGAGCGGCGACAAGCTGCAGATGACGACGACGGGTGGAGAGAGGCTGACCTCTCGTAAGGAGGAGGGGTCGAGCGTGGTGGAGATGCTGGAGCGAGCGGATGTGGACCCTGTGTCGAGCGGGGTCGAGGTGGTGGTGAAGGGGAGCAGTGGTCTTGCGAGCCTGTTCGGACTTCTGATCAACTTCCTGCCCCTGATCATCTTCGGCGGGATCCTGCTGTTCATGATGCGTCAGGCGCAGGGGAACACGAACCAGACGTTCAGCTTTGGCCGGAGTCGGGCTCGTATGTTCGCCGGGAACAGTCCGACGGTGAGCTTCTCGGACGTGGCTGGGGTGGAGGAGGCGAAGGAGGAGCTTCAGGAGGTGGTGGAGTTTCTGAAGTTTCCTGAGCGTTTCCTGTCGTTGGGCGCGCGTATCCCGAAGGGGGTGCTGCTGGTTGGGCCTCCTGGTACCGGGAAGACGCTCTTGGCGCGCGCGGTGGCCGGTGAGGCCGGAGTGCCGTTCTTCTCGATAAGCGGGAGCGAGTTCGTGGAGATGTTCGTTGGAGTGGGAGCGTCGCGAGTGCGTGACCTGTTCGACCAGGCGAAGCGGAACGCTCCGTGCATCGTGTTCGTGGACGAGATAGACGCGGTGGGTCGTCACCGGGGAGCCGGACTGGGAGGCGGCCACGACGAGCGAGAGCAGACGCTGAACCAGATACTGGTGGAGATGGACGGGTTCGACACGAGCACGAACATCATCGTTCTGGCGGCGACGAACCGTCCTGACATACTGGACCCCGCGCTGCTTCGCCCCGGGAGATTCGACCGGCGAGTGATGCTGGACAATCCTGACGTGCGGGGGCGGTTGGAGATACTTCGCGTGCACGCGAAGGGGAAGCCGTTGTCCGAGGACGTGGACTTCGAGGCTGTTGCGAAGCAGACGATCGGGTTCAGCGGGGCGGACCTTGCGAACCTGGTGAACGAGTCGGCGATACTTGCGGCGCGGCGCAACAGGGAGACGACGAGCGCGTCTGAGTTTGCGGAGTCGATAGACCGGGTGATAGCCGGGCCTGAGCGCAAGAGCAGGGTGATCAGCGCTCGCGAGAAGAAGCTGACGGCGTATCACGAGGCTGGCCACGCGCTGGTGGCGCACCTGCTGCCTAACGCCGACCAGCCGTACAAGGTGACGATAGTGGCACGTGGGATGACGGGAGGCCATACGCGTTTTCTACCTGAGGAGGACCGGAAGCTGTGGACTCGTGACCAGTTCGAGGACATGCTTGCTGCGACGCTTGGCGGCAGGGTCGCTGAGGAGGTGGTGTTCGAGGAGATGACGACAGGGGCGAGCAACGACCTGGAGCAGGCGACGAACGTGGCCCGGACGATGGTGACGCGTTACGGGATGAGCGAGAAGCTAGGTCCTCGTACGTTCGGTAAGCGTGAGGAGCTGGTGTTCCTGGGTAAGGAGCTACACGAGCAGCGGGACTACAGCGACCGTGTTGCGGAGCAGATAGACGATGAGGTACATGGTCTGATAGAGAGAGCTTACGGTAGGGCCAAGGCACTGTTGAACGACCACGGTGTGACGCTGAAGCGTGTGGCCGACTATCTGATCGCGAACGAGACGGTGGAGGGAGACACCCTTCAGGAGCTGTTCCGTAGTCAGGATGGAGGGCTCGCCGACCCTTCCCCCGCCGGCTGATCCCCCACCACAGAGCCGTGACTTCCGTTAGCGAGTATGGCGAAATGAAGTGTCGGCTCCTCTCTGGTCTTATGCGGTGAATCTTCGGTACGGCCACTAGATACCGTCGATCGCCTCCATGAACCTGCGGATCGCGTCGATGTGGCCCTCGGGCGAATTTAGTCCCGCGCCCATCGTGTTGACCGACAGGTGTGTCACTCCCAGAGCCCGACGGGCCTCAACGTCCTCCACCCACTGATCCGGTGCGCCGTCGCGTAGGGCGACCGATGCCTCGATGCCGATGGCGTCCGGGTCGCGGCCAGCCTTCTCGGCGGACGTACGGATCTTCTCTATCATCGAGCGCCCGGTGTCCATGTCGCGGAACATAGCGTACCACCCATCTCCGATTCGCCCAACGCGGTCGAGCAGGCGGTCGTCACCGCCGCCTAGCCACACCGGGATGGGGCGTTGGATCGGCAGCGGATTGATACCGGCGTCGGTGATCCTGTGCCATCTGCCCTCGTAGGTTACGTGCTCCTGCGTCCAGAGCCTCCGCATCAGCTCGATCTGCTCCTCAGATCTTCGGCCCCTGTCGTGGAAGTTCTCTCCAAGGGCCTCGTATTCGACATCGTTCCACCCGATGCCTATGCCGAGACGCAGGCGTCCCCTACTGAGAACGTCTACGGCGGCGGCCTGCTTGGCCACCAGCACCGTCTGTCTCTGGGGAAGGATCAGAATGCCGGTGAAGAGCTCGATGGTCTGAGTCAGGCCTGCCAGGTATCCAAACAGGACCATCGGTTCGTGGAACATGTCTCGACTCTCGTAGGCTCCGCTCCAGCCCGGCCTGCTGGCGACGTTCGCTCCGATGACGTGGTCAAAAGTGACCAGGTGATCGTAGCCTAACGATTCGACCGCTTGTACGTAGTCGCGGACTGCTTCCGGATCGGCGCCGATCTCGGTCTGTGGGAATACCACTCCTATCCTCATGCCCGAACTCCTTTCCGACTGTGAATCGATGTCTTCATGATCAGAAGGGTCTATACCGGTTGGCGATTGGCATGCGGCGGCCGCGGCCGAAGTTGCGATGGGTGATCTTGATACCCGGCGGCGCCTGCCGCCTCTTGTATTCGCTGCGATCGACAAGAGATACGACGCGTCTCACTACGTCCGGTTCGAAGTCGGTCTTGACGATCTCGTCGAAGCTCTTGTCCTCCTCCACATATGCTTCGAGAATCGGGTCGAGCACTGAGTAAGGAGGCAGGCTGTCTTCATCTTTCTGTCCGGGCCGCAACTCGGCGCTGGGAGGCTTCTCGATCACAGACTGCGGGATGACCTGCTTCGCGCCGAGGCTGTTTCGGTACCTGGCAAGCCTGTAGACCAGCAGCTTAGGGACGTCCTTAATTACGGCGAATCCTCCAGCCATATCACCGTAGATGGTAGCGTAGCCCGTCGCCATCTCGCTCTTGTTACCGGTCGTGAGCACGAGCCAGCCGAACTTGTTGGACAACGCCATTATCAGGTTGCCTCTGATGCGGGACTGGAGATTCTCCTCCGCGATTCCCCATACGGTAGAATCGAAGTGCGGCTCCAGTGCGTCCATGAAGACTGAGAAGCCGTCCTCGATTGGTATTTCCCTCAGCTCTATACCGAGATTTCCGGCAAGGGCTCGTGCATCTAGGACACTGCCCTCGGAGGAGAAGCGTGACGGCATCGAGACCCCGACAACGTTCTCAGGTCCCAGGGCGTCCGCTGCGATAGCTGCGACGAGGCTCGAATCGATCCCGCCGGACATGGCGACGAGTACGCGGTCGAAACCGCACTTGCGCACGTAGTCGCGCGTACCGAGCAGGAGCGCTGCATAGACCTCGCCGTCGCCGTGATACACGGCGGTACGGTGCTCCGCTGCCTGCGGTCGGTCCAGATCGGAGATGGGGTCCGACGCAGTATCGTTCAGATCCAGGTCCACCACCAGGAGATCCTCCTCAAACTGACTCGCTCGTGCGATGAGCTGGCCGCAAGGACCGAGGACCATACTGCCGCCGTCGAAGACCAGCTCGTCCTGCCCGCCCACCATGTTGACGTAGGCCAGGAATACCCCGTTGGCGGCGGCACGCTGCGAGAGCATGCGCTCCCGTTCGGCCCTCCGGCCGGCGTGGAAGGGGGAGCCGTTGATATTTACGATCAGCCGGGCCCCCGCGCGGCTCTGTTCCGCGATGGGGCCGTCCGGGTACCAGATGTCCTCGCATATGGTGATGCCGACGGCGACGCCTGCTACCGGATAGATGGGGCTGTCTTCTCCGGGCTTGAAGTACCTGTCCTCGTCGAATACGCCGTAGTTGGGTAGATGAACCTTGTGATACACCTCGGCGAGGTTGCCTCCGTACGCCAGACCGGCCGCGTTGTAGACACGCGTCGCCGCGGGAGTGAAGTCATCACCGTCATCCCCGCCGGAGTCAGGACTGTCGTCCAGGTATCCGAAGACGGCGGCGATTCCGTCGGAGGCGGCCGAGATTCGGCTCACGCACTCCATGTTGTCCCGAACGAACTGAGGTTTGAGTACCAGGTCCTCGGGCGGGTAGCCGGTGACCGCGAGTTCCGGGAAGGCAACAATGTCCGCCTTTTGATCCCGTGACCGTTTGATATATTCGATGATCTTGGAGGTGTTGCCCTGCAGATCACCTACTGTGGGGTTGATCTGGGCCATCGCCAGACGGATGGTGCTCATCGCCGACCCTCGGGTCTACGGCCCGCCATCGAACGGGGTCACCGGCTCCTGGCTACGAAATCAGCTATCCGCTCCAGCGCTTGCTCGATATTCTCCGCCGAGTTGGCGAACGAAAACCTGATATAGCCTCTGCCAAACTCACCGAACGACTCGCCGGCCAAGGACGCCACGCCCGCGTCTTCCAGCAGTCCGTCCGCGAACTGGCGGCTGCTCATTCCCGTCTCTTCGACGTTCGGAAAGGCGTAGAAGGCGCCCTTGGGCATCGGACAGCGGATTCCCGGGATTCGGTTGAGGCCGTCGACGATGATATCCCGCCGCTTCTTGAACTCGGCCACGATCCCGTAAGCCTCATCCTGGGGGCCGTCCATCGCCTCCATTGCGGCCATCTGCGTGAATCCCGCCGTGCACGAGACACTGTTGGTCACGAGCCGCGATACAGGCTCCACAAGCTGTAGAGGCATGACACCGAAACCGATTCTCCAACCGGTCATCGCGTAGGTCTTCGAGAAGCCGTCCAGGATGATAGTCTGGTCGCGCATGCCGGGGAAGGCCGCGATGCTGTGGTGCTCTCCCTCGTAGAGGTAGCGGCTGTACACCTCGTCGGACAGCAGGGTGATGTCGTGCTCCCGGGCGAGATCCGCCAGTGCTTCAAGGTCCTCCCTCGTCATGACGCTGCCGCACGGATTGTTCGGGGAGTTGACGATCATCAGCCTGGTCTTCGGCGTGATCTGTCGTTCGACCTCCTCGACGTCGATGTTGAAGTCTCTCGATTCGTGCAGCCTCATCGGCACCGGAACGCCGCCTACGAACCTGATCATCGACTCGTAGATGGGGAATCCCGGATTGGGATAGAGGACCTTGTCGCCTTCATCGACAAGCGCCAGCATAGTGAAGAACATGATCGGCTTGGCGCCTGGAGTGACTACGACGTTCTCGCCGGTGACGGAGACGCCGCGCGCAGCGGATATCTCGGAAGCGATCCGGTCTCGGACCTCCGGGAGACCCGGAGAGGGGCCGTAGTGGGTGTAGCCGGCCTGCAACGCTTCCGTCCCCGCCCGGGTGATGTTCGAAGGCGTATCGAAATCGGGCTCGCCGATCTCCAAATGGATGACGTCCATTCCCTCTGCCTCGAGACGGCGGGCCTTCGCCAACACCTCGAATGCGGTCTCGGTTCCGAGCAGATCCATGCGTCCGGCCAGCTTCATGGCAAGTCCTCGATAGTTTCGATGGTTCCCAGTGAACAGTATACACTCCGGCGTACGATCAGGTATGTGATAGAATTCGGACAGGCCGAAACAAGCGAAGGAGACTTGACTGTGAAGGTCTATGTCGGGGTACCGCGGGGGTTCTGCGCCGGAGTCGTGCGGGCAATCGACGTGGTCGAGCTGGCTCTGGAACGGTTCGGAGCGCCTGTCTACGTCAAGCACCAGATCGTACACAATCCCTACGTCGTGCAGTCGTTGGAGGACAAGGGGGCAGTTACGGTGGAGAACGTGGAGGAGGTGCCCGAGGGTTCGACGGTCGTCTTTTCGGCGCACGGCTCTCCACCTGAGGACTTCGAGAAGGCAGGGAGGCGCGATCTTCACGTCATCGACGCAACATGCCCACTGGTGACCAAGGTGCACAACGAGGCTAGGAAGTACGATAACGAAGGCAGGAGGTTGATACTGGTCGGCCACCGCGGGCATCAGGAGGTGAAGGGGACGATGGGTCAGCGCCCGATGACGCTGGTCGATGAGAGAGAGGGCGTAGATCTGCCGGACTGGGACAGCGATACACCGGTCGCGGTCATTACGCAGACGACGCTTTCGGTAGACGATACCCAGCGCTCCATTGATGATATCAAGGACATCTACCCGGATATCGTGGTCAGGAACGACCTGTGCTACGCCACTACAAACCGTCAGACCGCCGTAAAGGAGCTGTGCCGCTTCGTCGATCTGGTCCTGGTAATCGGCGCTCCCAACAGCTCAAACTGCAACAGGTTGAGAGAGGTAGCGGAGGCGAACGGGGTCACGGCATACCTGATCAACGGTCCGGACGAGCTCGATCCCAGCTGGCTCGAAGGAGTCGAAAAGATAGGGATAACCTCCGGCGCGTCCACACCCGACCTGCTGGTCGAGCAGGTGATAGAGTCGGTCGGTGCGAAGGACGTTATCCCGATCGACGGAGTGGCTGAGGACGTCAGCTTCGTCCTTCCCAAGGAACTCCGGTAGAGCTCCGGAACGCCGGGAAGCCCTTCATGCACCCATGAAGATCGAGATTCGCAGTCTTCTCGGAGGTGCGATGGAGGCGCGGGGCACCGTGCTCATCATCGACGTTTTCAGGGCTTTCACGACGGCGTCTGTGGCGCTCTCCCGTGGCGCGGAGAAGATCGTACTCGTGGCAGAGGTCGACGAGGCCCTGGACCTGCTAGCTCGGGGCGCCGGAGATCTCTGCATGGGAGAGGTCGAAGGCATCCGCCCCGAAGGGTTTCATTTCGGCAACTCGCCGTTCGAGCTGTCCAGGGCCGAGGTCCGGGGCAAGACATTGATACAGTCGACGCGTGCCGGCACCGTTGGGGTGTCGTCGGCTCGCCACGCAGACCGGATCTACGCCGTGTCGCTGGTCATTGCAAGCTCGACAGTCGAGGCGGTGCGGAGACGCGAGCCAGATCTCGTTACGATCGTGGCGATGGGAGGGGGAGGAGAGTTCCGCACTGACGAAGACGAGCAGTGCGCGCTATACCTTCGCAATCTCTTCGAGGGTCGTCAGCCGGACCGGGAGGCTGTCCGCAGTCTCGTCCTAGCGGGCGGGGAGGCCCAGAAGTACGGTGATCCTGGACGTCCGCACTTTCACGTGGAAGACCGGAGGATGGCAGTCGAGATCGACCGTTTCCCGTTCGCGATCAGAGTCGACCGCGAAGACGGGCTTCTGGTGGCGCGGCGTGAGACAGTTCGGTCTCCGGGCTGAGATACTCATAGAGAAGGTTTCTTAGAGTAGGGGTCTGGTACGACCCTTATCGGCAATGGAGGCGTATGCCTAGTGGAGTTCAGACAGCTTGGCGACTCCGGCCTCAAGGTCTCTGCGGTTGGACTCGGCACGAACAACTTCGGTGCGAGGGTGGACGCCGAGGGCACAGCCAGGGTGATAGACCAGGCCCTGCATGAGGGTATCAACCTGCTGGATACGGCGAACATCTACAGCAAGGGGCTGTCCGAGGAGTATATCGGCCGGGCTCTGAATGGCAAACGTCACGAGGCGGTGATTGCCACCAAGGTGGGCGGTAGGATGGGTGACGGCCCCAACGATGAGGGAGCGTCGCTGAAACATATCCGGCACGAGATCGAGGAGAGCTTACGTCGCCTGGGCACCGACTACGTCGACCTCTATCAGATACATTTCGTGGACGAATCGACTCCGATAGAGGAGACAGTCCGCGTCCTGGACGATCTCGTTAAGGAGGGCAAGGTCCGATATACCGGCTGCTCCAACTTCGCCGCATGGCAGGTCTGTGAGGGAGTGTGGACCTCGGAGAGTCTGGGGTTAACGTCTTTTTCCAGCGTCCAGCCGCACTACAGCATGCTGGTCCGCGAGCCGGAGAGGGAGTTGGTGCCGTTCTGCGACGAGTACGGGATCGGGATCCTCCCGTATTTCCCACTGGCTAGCGGCTTTCTCACCGGAAAGTACAGGCGCGGTCAGCCGGCTCCGGCCGGGACTCGACTGGCCGAGAGCGACCGCGGCATGTTCGTAGACGCGAACTACGACCTGATAGAGGCATTGGAGAGCTTTGCGGAGCAGCGAGGCCACTCTCTCCTGGAGCTCGCTTTCGCCTGGTTGCTGGCCCGGCCGGCGGTGAGCTCGGTCATAGCCGGCGCCACCAAGCCTGAACAGGTCACGGCCAACGCTAGGGCGGTCTCGTGGCATCTCACGGACGACGATCTCACGCAGGTCGAGGCGATCCTCGAAGGCTGATTTCTCGTACCTTCCCCCGGCTCCGGGGGAAGGTTAGGATGGGGCAAATCCCTACTCGCCGGACGTGGAGGGAGTCATGGCACCGTGAGACCGGTATCAGTCGGCCCGATACTGCTCGCTATCCTGATACTATCGGTAGCGCAGATACCCGAAGCGGATGCCGCCGCCGTGCCGGAGGGCGCCGTGGAGTTTCAGGACGGCGCCGGCAATGCGGTCGACTCGGTCGAGTCCGACGAGGGGCTCAAGGTATACGTCAGACATGAGTCCCTCAACACTACCGACAGCTGTACGGCCACCTGGACGGAGCTGTCGGCTACGGTTCCGGCGAATCAGCGGTTGAACCTCTCAACCGGAGCGCCGCATTCGGACGAGCACTCGCTAAGCACGGGATGCGCCTACGATGAGTCCACGCCGGCGAATACACCGTTCGCTCTGGGTTCCGGTGAGACGGCTGACGTTGATCTGCCCGGCGGCGGATTCACCCTTGTGCTGGCGACTTGCTGCCCCGATACAGACGAGGTTGCATTCTTCACCGACGTGGATACGGGGAGTACGCTCACATTCGAGTTCAACTTCAACCGGGTCAACAGCTACGACGCATCGGCGCAACGGGTGAGAGTGTTCAGCGAGTCGGACACGTCGGGCGAGTGGATCGCGATCTCCGAGGTTACCAGCGAGACGGACTCAACCCCCGCGCCGAAGTCGGGCCTATTCCTGGGAGAGACGACTCTCAGCCTAGATAGTCAGACGGACCAGGCGGGAGACGCGACGGTCTGGGTCCAGCCTGGGGACGAGGTGACCGTGGAATACTACGAAACGGACGGGACCACCCTGATCTCGTCGGACACCGTGATGGTCAAGGCGCCGCCTGTGCCGGGCGTCACCGGCGTGGGTCTGGCCGTGCTTGCCGGGCTGTTGGCCGCTGCAGCGGCCTTCCGCATCCTCAGGAGCGGTAGGGCGCGAAGTCTAGGGTAGAGTGGGAGCGCCGTGCGCAGGCTCGACCCTGAAGGCGTTCAGGGTGCAGGCGAGCATGGCATAGTAGCCGAACGTGGCGGTAAGCTCGACCACGCCCTGATCTCCAAAGAGCGATCTGGCCTCGTCGAAGGTCCGGTCAGAGACCCTTCGATTCCTGAACAACTGGCGCCCGTACTCTACAATCGTCCCCTCTCGCGGTGAGAGCTGTCTGACGTCTCCCCGGCCGGCGACGGTCTCTATCGTCTCCGGCAGGACGCCCGCTTCACGAGCCAACGGCTCGTGGGCGGACCACTCGAAGTCGCAGTCGAACTCGCGTGAGGTGGTGATAATCGCCAACTCCCGGTCGGCGGGAGACAGGACAGACTCGAACCTGATGTATGTCCCGAGGTGTGCGGTCCGTGATGCGACCTCCGGGCTGTGCAACAGCATGGAGAAGGGGCCGCTCACTTGGCCCCGACTCTCAGCTATAGAGTCGAAGGCGCGCGCGTCCTTTGCCGGGAGGTCTCCTCTTACCGTGATCCGGGGTAGCCTCGCCATCGCCGCCTCCTTGTCGCCGTTCCTACTGCCAGGCGCCGATCAGCAGGCCGATCAAGGTGAAGGAGACCACCGGGTAGCCCGAGTTGATCAGGTACAGCTTCAGGGGTCTGGACTCGAAGATGTAGTTGGCCGCGGACGTCGTTGCCACGAAGCCCACGCCGGCCGCCAGCCCAAGCAGCAGTCCGTCGATCGCGGTGTCCGCGCCGGTCGCCTGGGCGAACAGAGCGATAGCGAAGGCGATGACGATGGAGGCGATGACGCTAACGACGTAGCCCCGCGTCGCGCTTCCCTGCGCTTTGATCTGCTCCTCCGTAAAGCCGTTCCCCGCCATCCATGGTCTTGCGAACAGCAACGGCGAGTACCAGACAGCGCCCACGATCATGTTGACGGCTATGGCCGCGACGACCGCGAGATAGTTGACGTCAGCCAGATCCAACTCCAAGGTGTGACCTCCTCAGCTGCGAATTTCGTCGGGCCGGACCATAGTAAGAAATCGTGACTGTTCAAGGACACGCCATCTCAGTCTTCCTGTCTGGCCGGTCTGCAGGCCGCCAGGGACGGGAGGAGTCGAGAGGCGGCAGGGCAAGTCCAAGGTAGGCTCTATATATTATGAGTATCGAAGTGTGTCAAGTGTAACCCTGGAGCGTCAGACTGACGGCGAAGGGTTTTCTTCCCCAGGTGTCGTATTCTCATGTATTTGTCGTATTTCGTAGCTGACTGAGATCGGGACCGCCGTAAGAATGGCTGCTCAATCCGACAGGTTTGCCTACAAAAAACGGTAGATTTCAGCATGTGGGTCGTATTGGATGGCCGGGGGATTGGATCGCGCTTCTGATAGCACTGATGTTCGTGTAAGTCAAATGTCTGAAGCAGCTACGAGGCGTACATCGGCCTCCTGTCAGCTTCGGTCCGCTGCCACTCGTAGAAGCCGTCCTTCCGCACATCTCGCACACATGATGTACCGACCGCGGCGTTCGCGCAATGCCGCTTGCCTTGAGACGTCAGTGCCAGTCGTGGGAGGCTGGCATGACCACACCTGACCGGATGGCCCGCACGTCCGTCGCTATCACGTTGGTGGTCCCATCCCACCGCGAAACCCATCCCGTCACCTCCACGACCTGGCTGCCCAACTCCCTGCGGCGCCTTGCGAACAGGTCGCGCCAGATGATGACCTGGACGTCTCCCGTCTCGTCCTCGATGGTCACGAAGACCGTGCCGTCCCGCCCGCGCGGGTGCTGCCTGGCCACCGGCCATCCGGCGACTGTAACCGATTCGTCATCGCCGCACGTCTCGACGTCTGCCGTGGGTAGCACGCTCGGACCCAGGATCGGCCTGACGAACTCCATGAGATGGCCCCTGGGGTAGATGCCCATCACCCGGTACTCTCCCATCATCTTCTCCCTCTCCGTGAAGTCCGGCAGCCGGGGCACGTCGTCCTGGATGGAGACAGGCAGTGCGCTCTGGCCGTTGCGGAAAGGGCGGGTATGCAGACCCGCCTCCCACAGGGCCTCCCTGCGGTTCTGAGTGATGCCGTCGAAGGCACCCGCCATCGTCAGGGATAGCACAGCCTGCGGCTTCAACCCCGTCCGCCGCACCAGGTCACCTGCGGTAACGTAGGGGCCGCGCCGATCCCTCTCCTCCACGATGAGCTTCGCCTTCACCGAGCCCACGTCCTTGATGAACTGAAGGCCCAGCCGCGCGGAGCCACGCTCTGGAGCGCACGCGACCAGGCTCCCGTTGACGCACGGGTTCAGGAAGGGGACGCCGAAGCGCCGCGCGTCCTGCTTCAGTGTCTCCATCGGGTAGAACCCCATCGGCTGGTTGTTTATCAGCGCGACGAAGAACTCCAGCGGATGGTAGCGCTTGAGCCACGCGGCCTGGTAGGCGGTGATGGCGAAGGCGTGGGAGTGCGACTCGGGAAACATGTAGTGACCGTTGATCTTTCCGAATATCCGTCGTGCCGTCTCTCTTGCGACACCGTTGCACCGCGCTCCCTCCAGGAACCTCTCCCAGTGCATGGCTATGAGGTGCTCGTTGTTGGGCCTCGCGAAGGCGCGGCGCACCTCGTCGGCCTCCGCCGCCGTCATGCCCGCCACATCTTCGATGAGCTGGACCACCTGCTCCTGCCAGACGATGACCCCGTAGCCGCGCTCCAGGGCGCGCCTCTCCAGCGGGTGGTCGTACTCCCACTCGGCTCCATGCCTGTAGCGCTCCACGAACTGGGAGACGGCGCTGCCCTGGACGCCGACGCCGGGACGGATGAGGGCGACCTGGTAGGCGAGATCAAGGAGGTTGCGAGACTTCAGACGCTGCGCCATCTTCAGCTGCGCGGGCGACTGGAGCAGGAAGACGCCCTTGGACTGGCCCTCGTTGATCATGTCGTAGACGTTCGGGTCCTCGGGGTCGATCCTGCTCAGGTCCGGCCGCCTCCCCTCCCGCGCTTCCACGAGGTCGAGGATCTCCTCTATCTGGTCGAGCACGGGCAGGGAGAGGATGTCTATCTTTGCGAATCCGGCGTCGGCCACGCTGTCCCTGTTCCAGTCCATGATGTAGCGTCCGTCCATCGCCCCCGCCCTCATGGGGACCATCTCCGGTATGGGAGAGCTGCTGAGCACCATTCCGCCGACGTGCTGGCTGAGTCCCTTAGGGGCGTCCATGAGTTGTGGGGCAAGGGTCAGCAGGTCGCGCCAGCCCGGCGCGGCGACCCTGTCCCTGAAGTCCGGGAGCAGCGCCATCTCGTCCCGCAGGTCTGCGGCGTCGTGGGAGTGCAGCCGCTTCGACAGCAGGGAGAGATGCTCCTGCGGAAGTCCCAGCGCCTTGCCCAGGTCCTGGATGATGCCCTTCACCTTGTAGGTGGTTATGGCTCCTGTCAGGACGGCGTACTCCGGCCCGAAGTGGCGATGTACGCGCTCGATAAGCTCGTCCCTGAGCCCCCTGGGGAAGTCGAGGTCGATGTCGGGAAGGGAGGTCATGTCCTCGGAGATGAAGCGTTCCAGGGTGAGGTCCCACTTCAGGGGATCGACGTGGCTGATGCCGATGAGATACCCCACCAGCAGCGCCACCGACGATCCTCGTCCCCTTCCCGGAGGTCTCTCCTCCACCGGCGTCTCCGGGCCGACCAGGCCACGCTCCTGCATGATCCGCTGGGCAACGAGGACGATCTCCCTGTAGAGCAGCAGGAATCCCGCCAGGTTGAGGTGCTCGATGAGCTTGAACTCCGCCCGGAGACGCTCCTCGACCCGTTGCACCATCGTCCCGTCGTAGCGCCGAGCTGCCGCCTCGTGGCAGAGACGCCGCAGGTAGCTCTCCGGGGTGTAGCCGTCTGGCACTACGGGATCCGGCAGCGTATAGCCCAGATCGGTGCTGAGGTCGAAGTCGCATCGCTCGGCCACTCGCATGGTATTCGAGACGGCCTCCGGGCACTCCCTGAAGAGCCGCTCCATCTCGACCTGGGGCTTCAGGTAGAGGTGATGGCTGGGACGAAGGTATGGGAGGGCCTGGTCTATGGTCGTGTTGAGCCTCGCCGCGACCAGCGCGTTTTGCAGCCTGTAACGCTCCTGTGCGTGGTAGTGGACGTCGTTGGTGGCGACCACGAGAACGCCGACTTCGGCGGCGAGCCTCGCGAGCTTCCTGTTGCGGTCGGTGTCGCCTTGCAGGAGGTTCTGGCTAAGCTCGACGTACACCGAGCAGGGGCCGTACCAGTCCAGGTACCTCGTCAGGAGCGTGCTGGCCTCACCAACGCGGCCATCCGTTACCGACCGTGAGAGTGGCCCGTCTCGCCCCCCTGTAAGCAGCATAACGCCCTCGGAGTGGTGGGGAAGATAAGAGGGGTCGAGCCTAGGCTCCCTGCGGTCGGCGGCGTTGGCGATGGTGAAGAGCCGGGAGATGTTGGAGTAACCTGCCCGCGTCCTCGCCAGCAGCGTCAGCCGTGATCCATCTGTCAGAGCCAGCTCGCCGCCCGTGATGGGCCGGATGCCAAGGCTGTTGGCGAGCCGGGCGAACTCCAGCGCGCCGCAGAGATTGGAGTCGGTCAGTGCCAGTGCCGGGTAGCCGTGCTCCTTAGCCTGGGCGAGCAGCTCGTGGGCGTGGGACGCTCCCATACCGAAGGAGTAGAAGCTCTTGGCATGAAGCTCGACGTAACCATCTGTCATCAGGCGCTCTGCCGGTACCAGCGTTCGTCCCATTGGTCACGGAACAAGGTCAACAGCCTGCCGTCGCCGGGATCGATGCGGTAGTAGGAGCGCGCCACTGGCTTCGGGAGCCACCACAGGTCGAACGTCCACCTGTCGTCTATGCGTGCTACCCGCCGCCAGCGTCTCGTGATTCGCACGGACTCCGGCTCCCCTTCAGAACCCTCGATCACCTCCACCGGCGTGGGGGTGTGCAGGAGCCTGATGGCGTCTCTGCCCGAAGGGTCGATTGGCACCTGCAGTGCCCGCATCTCCGGCATCGGGTGCCAAGGAGCGACCTCGACGATCTTGTGAAGCGCGGGGACTCCTCCCATCAACGGCTGCAACCTCCTGTCCACCTCCACGAGACGTCGGCGTCTGTCGCCCTGGGCATAGTCGAACAGCCCCATCTGGTATCCCGACTCCCCCGTGAAGCCGGCCAGCCTGAGCGTCACGTCCTCCAGGGGATTGCGGGGAGGATCCGCCTCCAACCGGCTTCGGACCGCGAATGAGGCCTTCTCCCATACGCCGACGGGCTGCTTGAACCTGATGCTCTTTTCCCATGCAGGCCAGCCCGCTCCCGTACAGAGGAGGTCCGCCGCGGCCGCATATCGGCCTCTCATCTCCGGCCGGGCGAAAGCTCTCTTGAGTAGGACATCCACCGCCACGTACAGGACCTCTATGGAAGAGGAGTGAAACGGCAGGGAGGTGTGCTCGACCACCGTCTCCTCGAGAGCCAGGGGAACGACCGGGCTATCGTCAGTCCCATTGCAGAGCGCCCAGGCACGCATTCCGTCACGTCCGAAGCGGTCCGCAAGCATGTGCTGACTCATCGAGGCGACCGCCCCCATAGTGTGCAGGCCGAACCGGTGCAACTCGTTCCTCGCTTGGACTGAGATGGGGAGCAGGTCCACGGTGTGCGGGGCGAGGAAGATCCTGACGTCGCCGGGGACCCTGAACGCTCCCTGGGGCGTGCAAGTCTGCGCCGCAATCAGGGCAGGGAACTTGGCATCGGCAACTCCGATACGCGGGATCAGGTAGGTGGGAACGGCGTTCAGCAGGGCGGAGACGACCCCAGCCTCGTCACGATACGCTCCCTCGAGTCCGTCGATGCGCACATAGGCCCTGCCGAGCTCGGCCTCCTCAACCCGGTCGCTGATTCCCTGTAGGGCAGAGAGCATCTGACTGAAGACCCGGCGGTAGTGTGGCTCGTCGGCATCCAGCACGACAGCGTTCGTGTGCCGTGAGACCGCCTGCTCCAGGGTCATACCGGCCGTCGCCTCCGAGGCGCCGGGAAAGCGGTCAACGACCAGGGGCCTCGCCCTCGAAACTTCTCGGTCGGCGATCAGTACGGGCGTGGTCTTCAGGTGGGGCTGTCGGCTCATCTCCACCTTCGCTCTCAGGTGAGTGACGAGCACGCAGGCGACCCTCATGCATCAACCTCATTCGCAAGTGGCTGGGCGAGAGATAATACAGAACGAGTGTTCTGTATGTCAATCCCTCGCATGACCTCCTAATTTTGGTCACCCAACTGGAGATGGTGTCACGACTGGCGGCTTTCGGAGAGCTGACGGTGGGATATGCTCAGAGGGTCGTGGCTGCTCAGAGGGCTTCCCCCATCTCGGTCTTCCCAGCGGAGCCGGAGACCTTTGGGTAACTCCTCAACAGCGAGAACATTGCATCGGCGAGTAGGCCTCCACAGTCGGAGATTTCGGATTCTGGATACCGGCTTTCGCCGGTATGACGGGTTGTCTAGAGTTCTCCGCGGAGCCGAGGGAAGAAGCAGGAGCCTCCTCTCCGTCCACCAGATTGGCCGGATGCAAGTCCGTTCGTCCCCATATCGGGTACGAGCGGGCTCTGAGCCTGTCCCCAGTCGGCGTCCGTTGTGGTTCGACGGGCTCACCACGAACGGGCCGGCGCCTCAATTCTGAACAGTTGCCAGAGATCGATAATGCGTCGATCTCAACTGAGTGCTGCCCGGAGATCTGCCGTCTTGACTTTCCGGCGGGCGCGGCGATAGTCTGCCGACCGGAGACTTCCGAAATGGAGCAGAGGCGGAGAACGGAATGAGCTTCGAAGGACGATTGACTATAGTAGTCCCGGGCGACGAGCCAATACAGATCCAGGGCTCTCCCCATCTCGACCGGCTTGCGCCGTTCGGAGAGGTGATCGTATATACGGACCGTCCAACCGATGAAGAGAAGATAGAGCGGGCCAGGGACGCAGAGGTGATCATCAACACGCGGGGAGCAGTCACGTGGCGCGCGGAGGTGCTGCGCTCGCTGCCCAAGCTGCGCCTCATATCGGTATGCTCCATCGGGACCGACAACATCGATCTGGCGGTGGCGTCGGAGATGGGAGTGGTCGTGAGCAACCAGCCCGGACGCACGGCCGGTGTGGTGGCCGAGCACATCTTCGGCCTGATGTTCGCGGCCGCGAAGAGGGCCGCATACCAGACGATCGAGTTGAAGTCCGGCCGTTGGGCGCGCATGGAGAACGTCTACCTGCAGGGAAAGAGGCTAGGCGTCGTCGGGACGGGCAACATAGGCTCCGAGCTGGCGCGACTCGCCAACGCGCTGGGGATGGAGGTGGTGGCGTGGACCTTCCATCCGTCGGACGACCGGGCCGAGCGGCTGGGAATCCGCTACGTCGAGCTCGATGAGCTTCTGGCCTCAGCGGACGTGGTGAGCCTCAACGTTGCGTTGACCGACGAGACCCGGGGGATGATCGGCGAGCGGGAGATCGGGCTCATGAAGCCCGGGGTGCTCCTGGTGAACGGAGGCAGGGGTGCGCTCGTGGAGAAGGACGCCCTGGTGCGGGCGCTGCACTCCGGCCACGTCGGAGGAGCGGCCCTGGACGTCTACGACGTGGAGCCGCTGCCCTCAGACGACCCGATACTGTCGTGCGAGCAGGTGGTGCTGACGCCGCACATGGCCGACCAGACGCCTGAGGGGATGGAGTTGCTGAATCAGGGAGCGGTCGACAACGTGATCGCCTTCCTGGAAGGACATCCCCAGAACGTCGTCAATCCGGAGGCGCTGGGCTGAGCTAGCCCGGCCTACAGGCCCCCGGCGATCTGCTCTTGCTGCCAGTCGTAGTCGACGTCGCCTTCGTAGAATCTCTCCGGATTTTCTACCGCCCAGATCTGCTTGCGGATGAGGTAGTTGCCCGGGTCCAGCTCGAGTCCTTGACGCCAGCGAGCCAGCGCCTCACCGGTCCTGCCGGCTCTGTACATATCCAGTCCCTCGCGGAAGATGGCGTTGGCCTCGGAGTGCTCGGCGCCCAGGCTGTCCGCGGACTCCGCCGCGGGCGCCGCCGGGCCTGGTCCCGACACCCAATGTTTGACGATCCCGGCCGTCTCAGGCAGCCGAATGTCGAAGCCACCGAGCTGGCTAAAGCGAACGATGCCCTGCTCGTCGATGAGAAATCCGTTCGGGATGGCCTTGAATCCGTAGAGGTCGCTCAGGATGTTCTCCTGATCGACGAGAGTGGTGAAGGTAGCGCCGGCCCTCTCGACGTAGGGACGCGGCCTGTCGGCCTGAGCGTCGATGGCGACCGAGAGAACCTCGACGTGTCCCTGGTTCTCTTCGCTAAACCGCTGCCAGCCTGGCAGCTGCTCCCTGCATCCTCACCAGGACGCCCACATGAACAGGACGACCTTCCTGCCCCGGTAGTCGGAGAGCTTCACCGAGCCGCCTGTCAGAGAGGGAAGCTCGAAGTCCGGGGCCGGGTCCCCTGCCACAATCGGTCTCAAGGCTGTTTCCGTCAATGCTCAACTCTCCTCTGGAGGGCGGTTGGGGTATCCGGTAGGGTCAACCCGTCGGGGGGAAGTGCGGGGCCGACGGCCCCGTGGGCTAGAAGCTTCAGCCCACTCCGTGGTATCCGACTGTTACGGAGTCTCCTTCGACGAGCACGGGCGTGATCCTCTCACCGCCCGTCAGCTCCTCAAGGGCCTCCCACTGCTCCGGATGCAGGGCGAGGTTGATCTCCTCATATAAGACGCCCGTCTCGTCGAGCTCCTCCTTGAGAGCCCCCGAGTAGGTGCACTCCGGATGCGAGTAGAAGAGTACCTTTGCAGCCATTCGATCCCCCGTGCCCACTGGTGGAGATAGGGGAACCACATTCAGCTACGAAACAGTGGCA
Organism: Dehalococcoidia bacterium; assembly: GCA_965208395.1. GTDB lineage: Bacteria > Chloroflexota > Dehalococcoidia > Lucifugimonadales > CBDBON01 > CBDBON01. The sequence goes on along the minus strand of CBDBON010000003.1, from coordinate 1,341,292 downwards.
ACGGGACAGGAATCTCCAGAGCAGGCCTATGAGAATTGTACCCTACCCCACGGTTCGAGTCCATTCTGGTGGAGTTTGATCGGCTTCGTTCAGACGCGTCGGATGGGCTCGATTCAACTCGTGGTGCAGGGGCTCGCAACTCTGTTTAGCAGCGATCTACGAGGCCTACACTCTAGACCCCCCGCCTCACGATGGTAACTTATCATTCTCGAATCATCCCGTCCTGCATTGTTAGCACACGGCTGCAGGCTTCGCTTACTCGGGGATCATGGGTCACTAGAACCATAGTCTGCCGCCTTTCCGCGTTGCACTGGTGTAGCAGTTCAAGCAATTCGCCGGTGTTCTCCGAGTCCAGGTTTCCTGTAGGCTCGTCTGCCAATAGTAGCGCTGGCTCTGTGACCAAGGCCCGGGCGATGGCCACTCGCTGCTGCTGCCCACCCGACAGTTCCATGGGACCGTGGCTCAATCGGTCCCCCATTCCCACCATAGCCAAGGCCTCTGCAGCAGTAGCCAGCGCCGTCTTTCGCCGCTGGCCAGCGTACTCGGCCGGAAGCGCCACGTTTTCAACAGCCGTTAGCGTCGGAACGAGATTGAACGATTGGAATACGAAGCCAATCCGCTCCGCCCGCATCCTGGTGCGCTCTCCATCGCGCAACTCCGTTACGTCCGTGCCGTCGAACTCCAGGCTCGGTGGAGGGTCGTAGCCTCTGTCTGGAGAGTGCAGCAGACCGAGAATGTGCATTAGGGTGCTTTTACCCGATCCTGACGGCCCAACGATCGCCACCATTTCGCCGACTTCCACCGTCACGTCCACTCCGCGCAGAGCTTGCACCACATTGTGCCGACCGAGGCGGTAGGTCTTACGGAGATTGCGGGCTTTCAAAAAGGCCATGCCTCATCCCTACTCATATCTCAGCGCCTCGATGGGATCCAGTCCTGAGGCGTTCCACGCCGGCAACGCACCGGCGACAGTTCCAAGCGCCGTCGAGAAGGCCACCGCTAAGACGGCGATATCGGGAGTTAGCAGGAACAGAACGGTCCCCGATGTTTCACCGACCTGATTGGCTCCGTATATGAATGCGGCCCCCAACGCCAGTCCGAAGAGACCGCCGATCAGGCCGATTACGGCCGCTTCGGATAGCAGTTCTCGCATGATCCGGGTTCGCGATGCTCCGATGGCTCGCTTGATGCCAATTTCGCGTGTTCTTTCCGCCACGCTGATCGTCATCGTGTTAATGACGGAAAGTCCGCCTACTACCACGCTGATCAGCGCCACGCTGAGGATGATCATGTTAAAGATCGCCAGGGTAGATCCATACTGGTTGTCGAAGTCGGTGCTGGTGCCAGCCCGCACCTTCGGAATGTTCTTTTCGATCCTCTGCGCCAGAAGGCCTGTATCCACCCCATTGTCCGGATAGACAATCACCATAGACGTCAATTGGCCCGGATCCAGTTCTTTCCCGACTACTATGGGGGCCTCATGGTATAGCATCGCCTGGGCTTCCGTTAAAGGGATGACGACAGATGTGTCGAAGGTCATCAGCCTAGGTTCTCCGACACCGACGACCGAGAAGTCGATCCCGCGGATCTCAAAGGTGTCGCCTGGCGCCTTGTCGAATTCCCGAGCCAAATCCGAACCGAGGAACACCACTTGCTGCCCTTCATCTCCTGGCCCTGTGGCTCGTCCCTTCGCGACCCTCATTGGAGAAGTCTCATAGCCCCGGTCCGCCCCTTCCGTGTATCCCACGATGTAGGCTGGCAGTTGAAAAGCGTTGCCCGGGTCGTCCGGGTTCATGGGCAGCATTACTCGGGGTACCGCGACGGCTACGCCCGGCACTTGTTCAATCTGTTGGACGACGTCGATGGTCAAAGGTGTCAATGCCAGCACCGTGGAGAAGGGAGTGCCGGCTGCGTCCGTCACCACGACCTTGTCCCGAAAGTAGGTGGACGAACTCTCCACAATGGCGCTGAGCTTGGTCGCTAACGCCGCCATCACGACCAGGGCCCATATCCCAACTGCAATGCCGATGACGGTCAACGCGGTACGCAACTTCCGCCTCGTAAGGCTGCGCAGCAGATTCATGGGATAGTTGCTCATGCGATTGTTGGGGAACTAGTGCAGTTGCATTCAGTCAGCCGCGGAAGGTCTGACTTTGGACTAATCACTAACCCATTTTACTCCGTCGGATACCGTGACTAACACTCTCCCCGTCCACCAACCGGATACTTTGGCATAATAGAGATAGGACTAACTTGGTCGGTCATAAGAGAGCGGAGAGTCGGTTTCAGACGTGCCGTAGGAGCCCGACATTCCCCCTCGCCGTGGACTTTGCCCGAAGGGCGAGCAGGATACGGACCTTTATATAGATCCAAAACCAAATCTAAATGTGAAGGTTCTTGACTTTATCAAGTTGGTGGACCCAAGGAAGCTCGAACTCACTGCGAGAGTGGCAGATTGGGAGCTTACAGTCCGCCCAACCACATTTCGAAGATGGTTCTGCCTACCGTGCACGTTGGTGGGGCTGTGTCAGCTTCCCGGAGCGTGTACGAGAACTCACCGATCCGAGAGAGAGTGTGGGCTTTATGAAGGTCCGCGGGTCAGCTACCCCCGCGGACGGTGCTTTTCGATTAGGGCGGCAACCCTCGCGTCAATCTCGTCGCCGGGGGAGCGGTCTACGTCGGCATAGGCGATTCCGAGATGCGCGTCCCGGAGCAGCTCTTCGTAATCGGGACAGCCGCCGAACTTCGCCTTCAACTCGTCGAACAGCGCGTCTATGTCCGGCTTCTTGAACATGCGCCGGTATGAGCTACTCGTCGCCGATCGTCGTCGTGCCCTCGTCCAGGACCCTCTTAACGTTGGAGGCGAACTCGACAAGCTCCGACTCGTCCGGGACGCCCTCTCTGTTGAGCCTCTCCTTGAACTGCGTGAAGAGCCAGTCCTCCCGCCTCCCGTGCGGGAAGTCGAAGAACTGCCGGTCGAAGTGGGGCAGCTGACCGGGCCCAAAGTAGCCCTTGTCACGGATCTCGTAGCCTTCCAGGTTGTCGGTACCCTTGCCGAGCACCTCCCCCGTCTCAACGTAGTGCTCCATCACCGGCTTCATGCCGTAGCGCTGGATCGGGCACACCTTCATACAGACGGCACAGCCTTCGTAACGCGCCATGACGGGGCGGCAACGGTCGTAGATCAACTTGTTCTTTTCTACGCCCCTGTACCAGACCTTCTCCTTGACCAGCGCCCTGCCGGGGCAGCGGTTGACGCAGACCTGGCACTGCTGGCAGAACTTGTGGACCCCGTAGTCCACCGGCTCGTCGTAAGTCACGGGCGCGTCGGTCGTGATGATCATCAGCCTCGCCCTGGACCCGAAGTGGGGAGACAGGAGTTGGCCGTTCGCACCGAGCTGGCCGAGTCCCGCCGCGACGAACATCGGGATGTAGGCGGCGCTATTGTCGTTCGGGCTGTGCACTTGGGCGTAGTAGCCGAGGGAGCGGATGTAGTCGCCCAGCTTCAGCGCGAGGGCACCCTCGATCTCGTAGGTGCCGAAGTGGGCGTACTCCGCCTCAAGGCTCGGAATCGTCTGGGTCTGAGCGTAGTCCTGCTCCAAGGCCAGGCATATCGCATGGTCGAATTTTGCCCAGCGCTTCTTGCTCACGTAGGTGTAGTGGCGGTCGTACCGCGTGAAGCCGACCTCACCGAAGCCGAGCCCCCGCGCCCTGGTGCGGATCTCGTCGGTGAGATCTCTGCCCGCGGGAGGAGCAGTCGGCTCGATGTCCCCCGTCACCGCGGCCGCGTCGACGAGCGGCTTGTTGTTCCGGTCGTGCTGCTCGCGGTACTCCCTCACCTCGTCGGTATAGACCGTCCAGACCCATTCCCTGTCGGCGGCCTTTTCGACGTTCTGGGACTCGAGCGGATCGACGCGGCTGTAGAAGGAGATGTCGATTTCGCGCTGAGGGATTCCCGGCTCGGTGACGAGGTCCTCCGCGACTGGGATGTCCACGTCGGGGCGTCCATGCAGTCTTCCGGGTCTCTTCACCACGTGGCTGACTCTCTTCGGCATGGTTAACGCCTCCCCTGATGCGGGCATTGGGCGCGAGTGTACGCTCACGCTCCAGGCAAGTCAAGCGGACGGATGTATGAATCTTCGCTCACATGAGGGGAGTGTCACGCCATCCGGCCCTGTCTGGCGGTCACGATCTGTCTGAGCAGGAAGACTAAGCCGCCGATGACGATCACGCTCAGGTACGTTATCGACCGGTCGACGAGGGCGACCGACACGGCGTCGGGCCGGTCGAGGCTCAGAAGGAGAAGACCGGTCAGTCCAGGCTCGACCGCGCCGAGTCCTCCTGGAGTGGGGACGGTGCTGAGAATGGCGTGGCTCACCGCCAGAACGGGGATCAGCGCAAGAGCGACCTCGATGTCCAGCGCCGCGATCACGAAGTAAAGACGGCCCATCTCGAGGACCCATGCGATCAGCCCGAGCAGGACGAGCCCCGGAAGCTGCTTGAAGCTCCCCATCGTGCCTTCATGAAAGCCGGCGTAGGCCTCCTCGATTCGGCTAGGCATGAGGCGAGCCAGCCGGATACCGCCTATCCTCATGGCGACGATTACGGCGGCAAGGCCCACGGCCATCCCGGACCCGGCGATCAGGATGGGGGTTGAGCCGGCGGCATCGGAGGTGACTGCCAAAGCGCCGGCGCCGATCACCAGTATTCCGAAGATGAGCGCCATGTCGAGCGTGCGCTCGGCGAGAACAGTGCCCAGGCTCCACGAGAAGGTGCTCCGGGCCTCCCGGGCAAATGCGTACGCGCGGTAGGCATCCCCCAGACGCAGCCACGCTATCGAGTTGACGAACCAGCCGATCACGATAAGCAGTGAGCTCTGGACCACCGACGGTGGCCTCCAACCCGGCGTCGACGCAGCCCCGGCGTTTATCGCCAGAAGCCGCCATCGGATGCCGCGGAAGAGGAAGCTCGCATAGTATAGCAGGAGGGCTGCCGCGTACATCCACAGGTCTATCCCCCTCACGTTGTTCCAGGTGGCGCGCCAGTCGAGATCAAACCTGACCGCGAAGAGCGCGATGACGCCCACCGCGACACCGAAGGACAGGAGGGTCGGAAGGGAGAAGACGCGGCTCCTCAGCGACGTCGGCTCGGAGCGGCCCCGCCGGTCAGCAAGCATGAGCACGGCTGCGGTCGGGCGGCAGTCTCACAGCGGACGCTTCGCCGGAACCCCGGGCCTCCGGGGGTAGCGCGCCGGAGTCGGTCGGACCTTCTCCACCAGGACGAGGAGGCGGCCGGCGTCGAGCAGGGAGGAATGCACCTCCTCGATCCTCTTCCATCGACCTCCTACGGCTTCGGTGGCATACTCCGCCTTCCCAAGCTCCTCATCGACGTTCCCCTTCTTCTGTGCGATCACCATACCGCCTATACGGCAGAATGGCAGACAGAGCTCGGCGAGAACGGACAGACTGCCGACTGCGCGCGACGCGACGAGATCGAACTGTCCTCTGAGATCGGGTCGGTGCGCCAAGCTCTCGGCTCTGCCTGTCCTGACGTCCAGCTCCACATCGAGCGCCTCAGCCAGACGACGCAGGAAGGCTGCCTTCTTACTCCTCGACTCGATGAGTGTGACCTGGAGGCGAGGGAAGGCGATCTTCAGAGGCACGCCCGGAAAGCCTGCGCCGCTTCCGACGTCTAGAAGGCGTCCGGAAAACATACGCCCGGAGGGAACGGCGAGGGCAACGGTCAGAGAGTCGAGGAAGTGGGTGATCTGGACGCTCTCCCACTCTGTAACCGACGTCAGGTTGATGCGGCTACTCCACTTCAGTATCTCATGGAAGTACCGTTCGAACCGTTCGAGCTGTGCCGCGTCCAGAGCGACCCCGATCTCGGCGGCACCCTCCGCCAGGAGGCCGTAGCCGACCGTCGTCTCTACTTCTGGTGTCATTGTGCGAACGGTATGCGCGGTGATGAGAGCGTGCTGACGGACCCGGTGAATTATATCACCACGGCCCTCCCATCCGTGGTGAATCCATCACAGCCTCTTCCCCCACAGAGCCGGGAGAGAGACAAGAGGAGCGCCGCGAGTCTCAAGAGAGTCACGCGCAGTCAATTCGGTTGTGTGGACGGCCAAGGAATAACTACAATGGCCGATGCAGGAGGGGTGGCAGAGAGGACGAATGCGGCGGTCTTGAAAACCGTTGGGGGCGCAAGCTCCTCGTGGGTTCGAATCCCACCCCCTCCGCCAACGCCCCACACCGCTGTCCCGTATCGGCTCGGCGGGTTGTGCGCGGACCGTTCAGGTGGCTACAATGGGGCGCCATACGAGTCTTGGCGCGCCGCCGGTTTAGAGACGGTCGCCGCGGTCATGCGGTGGCTTGGAACAGCTGCCAAGCTGTGTGGGAAAGAGTTGACCATCAAGCGGGTCGGCGACGAGACATACTTCTGGGTCAGGGCGAGACGGCGAGGCAGGCACAGAAAGTCTCTCTGACCTTCTCATGGGGTGTCAGGCGACGCCCGGCCACCTATGCGCAGAGGAGACTAACCGGCACGGAGAGATCGTATGCGGCCTCTGCTCGAAGCGAAGGACCTCACCAAACGGTACGGTTCCGTCGTCGCTCTCGACTCGGCCTCATTTCAGGTATCGGAGGGGATCACCGGCCTGCTGGGGCAGAACGGCGCCGGCAAGAGCACGGCGATCAAGCTGTTCCTCGGTCTCTTGCGCCCGACTGACGGGTCGGCCGAGGTGATGGGGCAGCACCCCTACGAGGCACTGGAGTCCCGGAGCCGTCTCGGCTACATGCCGGAGCACGACTGCCTGCCGCGCAGCGTTGCGGCCACCGAGTTCGTCATCCACATGGCGCAGATCAGCGGTCTGCCGCCTGCCCAGGCGCGGACGCGGGCCGCGGACATCCTCCGTCTGGTCGGGTTGGACGAGGAGCGGTACCGGTCGATCGGCGAGTACTCGACGGGGATGGTCCAACGCGTGAAGCTGGCGCAGGCGCTGGTGCACGATCCGGTTCTCGCGCTGCTGGACGAGCCGACGGCGGGTCTCGATCCCGGCGGACGGGAGGAGATGCTAGCTCTGATCGCCCGCATCGGGCGGGAGTTCGGCATCAGCATACTGCTCTCCACCCACCTGATGGGAGACGTGGAGAGCATTTGCGACCGCATCGTCGTGCTCGACGCCGGCAGGGTCATGGAGCAGGGCGATGTCTCCGGCTATACGCGCGAGACCGAGACGCTGTTCATCGATGTCGACGACCGGAGGGGCGAACTGATAGCAGCCCTCGCGTCCCGGGGCGTCGAAGCGGTGGCCAATGGGGCGTCGGTCGTCGTCGAGCGGGCCGGCGAGGAGCAGTACGATCTGATCCGGGACGCGGTAGTGGAGGTCGGCGCTCGTCTCCGCAGGCTTGCGCCCCGCCGCCACGGGCTCGCGGACATATTTCGGGGCGGAGCGTCATGAGCGTCCCCCGGGGCGAGGTCTACGATCTCGGATATCGCCGCTACGACGGGCCGCGCGAGGGCCGCATGCGCGCCCACAGGGCGCTGTGGGTCAACGGCGTTCGCACGGTCCTGGGCATCGGACGCGGTTGGGGCTCGAAGGTACTCCCGGTGGTGCTGTTCGTCTGCGTGATGACGCCCGCGGTAGTGTCCGCGATCATCGCCAGCGTGGTCGGACTGGAGGACTTCGAGCTGTTCCGGCACGCGGAGTACTACGCGATCGTGTCGATCGTCCTCGCGCTCTTCTCGGCGATCATGGCGCCGGAGCTGCTCTGCCCGGACAGGCGTGACGGCGTGATAGGCCTCTACCTCATGCGGCCCCTGACGCGGTCCGACTACGTGGCCGCGCGGTGGTTCGCCTTCCTGTCGGTGACCCTGAGCTTCGTGCTCGCCGGACAGGTGGTTCTCTTCCTGGGATTCGTGCTCGCGGCTGCAGCGCCGCTGGAATATATCAAGGAGAACTGGCTGGACGTGCCGCGCTTCCTGCTGGCCGGGCTGGTCGTAGCCGCATTTACGACGACGGCGCCTCTGGTCGTTTCGGCCTTTACGACGAGACGGGCCTACGCAACCGCCTTCGTCATCGCCGTCTTCATCATCTCGTCCGCCACGGCCGGGATTCTGACTGAGGAGACCGACTGCGAGGTCACGAGAACGGCGGTTCAGGAGGTCAGGGAGTGTGAGTATATGATCGGCGACGCGGCGAAGTGGCTCAGCTTGGTGGACCTGTTCGGAGTCTCGTCGCAGGTGAACGATCGGATATTCCCTGGCGATCTCTTCGACGACTCGAACCAGGCGGCTTCCCAACTGCACACCATAGTCCCGGTCGCATGGTACCTGGTCCTCGTCTCCTCGTTCGGCTTCATCCTCTGGTGGCGCTACAGGAGTCTCGCAGCTTGACCTCGTCGGCGACGATAGACGTCCGGTCGGTGTCCAAGTGGTACGGCAACGTCGTCGCGGTAAACGACGTCTCCCTGCAGATCGGCCCGGGCATCACCGGTCTCCTCGGCCCCAACGGCGCCGGCAAGACGACGCTGTTGAACCTGATCACCGGACTCGCGGAGCCGTCCGAGGGAGAGGTGACGGTGCTGGGCGAGCCGGTTCGGGAGAATCCGCTCCTCTACCGGCGAATCGGCTTCATGCCGGGCCACGAGTCCCTGTACGAGGTCCTCACGGCGAGGCAGCTCATAGAGATGGCAGCCGAGCTGCACGGACTCGATCCGGTGGGGCCGCACGTTGACCGCGCGTTCGAGTACGTCTCGCTGACGGACGTCCAGCACCGGTCGACGTCCACCTTTTCCAGGGGGATGCGCCAGCGCACGAGACTGGCGGCCTCACTGGTACATGACCCGGAGGTGCTGCTGCTGGACGAGCCGCTGAACGGAACCGATCCACAGCAGCGGATCGCAACCCAGGACTTGATGAGGCGCCTGGCGTCGGAGGGGCGTACGGTGCTCGTATCGTCCCACGTCCTGGACGAGATCGAGAGGCTGACCGACAACATCCTGCTGCTGGTGGCGGGCAAGCTGGCGGCCGCCGGAGACTTCCTGGCCATTCGAGCCAAGCTCGACGAGCGGCCTTATCAGGTGCGCGTCGGCAGCGACGACACGCGTGCGATGGCCTCCGCTCTCATTGGACTCGACGCCGTCGATTCCGTCTCTATCGACGATGAGGTGTCACTGACGCTTCTTACGAGCGACGTCGCGGAGCTTCAGCGTTCACTTCCCAGGCTGGCCAAGGAGCGCGGGATACGTCTCTTCAGGGTGGAGCCGCTGGACGAGTCTCTGGACAGCGTCTTCGGTTACCTGGTGGAGGGGGCATGACGACCGTTCTGCGTCTCTCTCTGCGGCAGCTCGGCGGCCGATGGAGGCTGCTGCTCATCCTGATCCTTGCCGCCCTGCCCGTCGGCCTGACCGCCCTCATCATCGCGACGGGGAGCGAGGATCTGGAGTCGAACAGCCTCTTCATCGACACGGTGCTCGACGCACTGGTGATTGCCGGGGCGCTGCCCATCGTCGCGCTGGTTCTGTCCACTGCCTCGTTCGGCAACGAGATCGAGGACAAGACGCTGAGCTATCTGCTCCTGAAGCCTGTGCCCAGATGGCTGATCGCGCTTCCGAAGACGATTGCGCCCTTCATCATAGGCGCTCCGGCACTGGTGGCGAGCGGCGTCGTCACCACTCTGCTGGGCGCGAGCAGCCTGGGCGTCGCAGTCTTCGTCGTCGAAAGCGACCTCAGGGTCGCTCTGGCCGTGGGAGCCGGCGTGCTGGGCGGCGCGCTCGCCTACTCCTCGGTCTTCACGTGGGCCGGACTGGTGACGACGCGCGCGCTGGCTGCGGGCCTGATCTACGTCTTCATATGGGAGGGGTTGCTGTCAACCTTCCTGGAAGGAATCAGGTACCTTAGCATTCGGGCCTACGTCCTGGCCATATTGCATGGGATAGACGAAAATAGCTTCGATCCGCTCGAAGACCGGGTGATAGAGCTGCCGGCGGCGATTGCCGGCGTGGCAGTCGTCACTGTGGTGTTCTTTCTCCTGACGGTCAGGAGGCTCAGAAAGATGGACGTGGTATAGGCGATGAACGTACACGAGTATCAGGCCAAGCGTATCCTGGCGGAGTACGGGGTTCCGGTGCCCCGGGGCAGCGTTGCCTCATCTGCGGCGGAGGCTGAGGAGGCCGCCCGCAGCCTCGGAGGGAGGGCGGTCGTCAAGGCCCAGGTCCACGCCGGCGGCAGGGGAAAGGCAGGCGGCATCAGACTCGTCTCGTCGGCCAGGGAGGCGGGAGAGGCGGCGGCGGCCCTGCTGGGCACCCGTCTCGTCACCTTTCAGACCGGCCCGGACGGCGTTCCGATCGACAGCGTCCTGGTGGAGGAGACCATCGAGGTCGCACGAGAGCTCTATCTGGGGATGCTGACAGACGGCGCGGCGGGCGGCGTAACCGTAATCGCCAGCGAGGCGGGCGGCATGGATATCGAGGAGGTGGCGGAGACTACGCCGGAGCGGATACTCAGGGTCGTCGTCGACCCGGTATTGGGCCTTCAGCCCTATCAGGGCAGGAGAATCGCCTACGGTCTGAATCTCCCGGCCGAGCTGATCAGACCGGTCGCCGGGCTCATCGGCAGTCTGTACCGCCTCTTCGAGCAGAAGGACTGCGCGCTGGTAGAGATCAACCCGCTGGTGGTTACCTCGGACGGTCGGGCGCTGGCGGTCGACGCCAAGATCAACTTCGACGACGACGCGCTCTTCCGTCACCGTGAGGTCGCCGAGCTCCGCGACCCCGAGCAGGAGGACCCGCTCGAGGTGGAGGCGCATGGCGCGGACGTGAGCTACGTCAAGCTGGACGGCGACGTCGGCTGCATGGTGAACGGCGCGGGGCTGGCAATGGCGACGATGGACGTTATCCAGGGCGCCGGAGCGTCGCCCGCCAACTTCCTCGACGTGGGAGGGGGGGCGGACGAGGAGAAGGTGGCGAGGGCGATGGAGATCATCCTGGCGGACGCAAGCGTCAGCCGCGTGCTGGTCAATCTCTTCGGCGGGATACTGCGCTGCGACGTGGCAGCCCGGGGTATCGTGATGGCTGCGGAGAGGATGCCGGAGGCGATGAGGCCGATGGTCGTCCGAATGCTTGGGACGAACGCGGAAGAGGGACGTGCGATCCTGGCCGAATCGGGTCTGGACGTGACGCTTGTAGATGACCTCGGCGGAGCGGCCGAGGCGATAAGGGCGGCATCCCAATGAGCATACTTGTAGACGAGAACACGCGGCTGCTCGTACAGGGGATCACCGGCAGGGAGGGCAGCTTCCACGCGGCGAGGTGCGCCGAGTACGGCGCCAACCTGGTGGCCGGCGTCACCCCCGGCAGGGGTGGCCAGAGCTTCCAGGGAAGCGTCCCCGTCTTCAACACAGTGGATCAGGCGGTTAGGGAGACGGGGGCCAACACGTCGCTGATATTCGTCCCGCCCGCATTCGCGGCGGACGCGATCGTGGAGGCGGCGGACGCGGGAATCCCTACCATTGCCTGCATCACCGAGGGCATCCCCGTTATGGACACAGTACGGGTAGTGCGGTATCTCCGCGACAAGCCGGTCACGCTGATCGGGCCCAACTGCCCGGGGATGATCTCGCCGGGCGCGCGATGCAAGGTGGGCATCATGCCCGGCGCGATCCATAAGGAGGGGCGCATCGGCGTCGTGTCGCGCAGCGGCACGCTGACGTATGAGGCGGTAGGGCAGCTGACCGGCCTGGGAATCGGCCAATCGACCTGCGTCGGAATCGGCGGCGATCCGGTGAGCGGGACGTCTTTTGTGAAGATCCTCCAGATGTTCGAGGAGGATGACGAGACGGACGGCGTCGTGCTGATCGGCGAGATCGGCGGGACGAAGGAGCAGGAGGCTGCTGAGTTCATCGGCAGCGACTTCACTAAGCCGGTCGTCGGGCTGATAGTGGGCCAGAGCGCGCCTCCCGGCAAGCGGATGGGCCACGCCGGGGCGATCATCACCGGAAGCGCGGGCAGGGCGAGCGAGAAGGTGAAGGCGCTGTCCGCAGCGGGCGTCGCTGTGGCGCCGTCGCCGGGTGCCATAGGCTCGACGGTGCGCGAGGTGATGGGCTGAGGCTAGTCGTGGAGCTCGCTGAAAGAGTCTTCGATGAGGGTGCCTCGGACCGATGACATTCCCTTACGTCGTCGAGAGGGTCGGGGAACGCATCGGGGGGAAGATCTGGCCCTCTTCGAGGGGGACGGCCTCCTTCTGGTAGACCTGCACCCTGTAGGAGCCGGTGTCGGGAATGTACATCATGCCGTCGTTTCCGACGGTGACGGATCTGGGCCTGCGGAGCAGCTTCTGCTCCTCGAGTTTGGTCATCTCCCTCAGGCGCATCACCTTCGCGTTGGCCAGCAGATATGTCCGGCCTGACCGGGAGAGCGTCGAGTCTCCTACGAACTTGGTGACGTACTCCGCGTCCGGGTTGAACACCTGTATGCGATCGTTGAGAGTGTCGGCGACGTATACGTCACCGTCCCCGTCGACGCACAGCCCGGCAGGACGGTTGAACTCCCCGTCGCCGCTGCCGGAGCCTCCGAACGCGAGGATGAACTCGCCATCGGCTGTGAACTTCTGCACCCTGTCGTTGCGCCAGTCCGATATGTAGACGTCGCCCTCGTCGTCGACGGCGATGCCGTAGGGATAGTTGAACTCCCCCTGTCCGGTCCCGAAGCTCCCCCAGCCGTGCAGGCACTCGCCGCCCTTCGTGAACCTCAGGACGCGGTGGGACAGGGAGTCGACGACGTAGACGTTCTCGTCGGCGTCGAAGGCGAGGCCGGCCGGGCCGTTCAGCTGCCCGTCCGCCGTGCCCGGCTCCCCCCACATGCCGATGAGTTCGCCCTGCCTGCTGAATTTCGATATGCGGTTGAGCGCCTCGTCCGAGACGTAGATGTTCTCCTCGCGGTCGACGATGATGCCCACAGGCCACTGGAGGTCTCCGTCGCCCGTGCCCAGCCTGCTAATGGTTCCCAGGTGCTCGTCATCCAGGTTGAGTATCCTGACATCGGCCCCGATGTCGGTGCGGCAGAGGACGTAGATGCGACCTTCCCGACCTAGGGCGACGTCGACGGGGTAGTTGGTGACCCGCCTCATGCCTATCGTCTTGACGTAGGGGAAGCCGGCTCTCAGCAGAGCGTAGGGTCTGGACATCTTCGCGCTACCTGAAGGGATGGACCTGCTCGAAGACTCCGCCCACGATCGGGGCGGGGTCGAGGCCCATCCACTGCTCCAGCATGGTGCCGTAGATGCCGCGGAAGTCGATCGTATGTCTCATGTCCTCGCCGTTGAGCCAGTGGTCGGGGGCGAGGGGCGGATACTCGGCGTAGAGGCCGCCGTTGACGCGCTCGCCGATGATGAAGGCGCCCCCTCCCGAGCCGTGGTCGGTGCCGCTGCCGTTGTCCTTGATGCGGCGTCCGAACTCGGTGAAGACGAGCATCGCGACCTCGTCTGCGGCGTCGTGGTCTCTCAGGTCCTGGAAGAAGTCCATGATGGCCGCCGACAGCTCTCCCAGCAGCTTCGGCTGAGTCGGATTCTCGTTCGCGTGGACGTCGTATCCCCCGTGGTTGGCGTAGAGGACCCGCGTCCCCAGTCCGGCCAGATGCACCTTCGCAGCGTCTCTCAGGCTTCTCGCGATGGGATTTTCGGCGTACTCGACATTCGACTCGTACCTCTCGGGAGCGAGCCTGAGCTGGTCCGCGCCCTTCAGGACGTCCAGCCCCGTCTGTGAGAGGTAGTCCATGACCGGGCCGGAGCCTATGGCAGGAGCGTACATCTGCTTGAAGATGTCGAGCGCCTCGTCCCGCTCCCGCTGATCGCCGATCCCGGTCATCAGGCCGTAGCTCTCGAGATCGCCTACCGAGGCGACCGGCACGCCGGGGGCGGCCATCGCGCGGGGAAGGCCGCGGCCGAAGTTGACGCAGGTCAGGACATTCTCCTTCTCCGGGTCCATCTCGCGCACGGCTCTGGCCACCCAACCCTCCGTCCCCACGCTCTCCGGAGTGCATGTGTGCATGATGTCCATGGCGCGGAAGTGGGAGCGGCTCGAGTTCTCGTATCCTATCCCCTGTACCACCGCGACCTTACCCGCGTCGTACATCTCCTTCATCGGCCCCATGCTGGGATGCCATCCCAGGGTGTCGTTGAGCGGTAGCACGTCGTCGGCCTGGATCGACACGGTCGGACGGGAGTCATGGTAGACCGGGTTGTCGAAGGGTATCACCGTGTTCATGAAGTCGTTGCCGCCTGAGAGCTGGACGACGACCATCACCGAAGGGGTCCCATTTCCGTTCTTGGCCATGGCAGCTGACACTCCTCGCCGTGCTATGCGAACTGGTAGTCCCGCGATGCGACGATAAGTTGAATCATGCGAACGACCCGCGACTCGCCGTCGCCGGGCTGCGCTTCCGACGCGAAGTCCAGAGTTCCTCCTGCGTTGGCGTAGCGCAGGAGCCCTTTCCTGGTCTCCTCTCCCACGTCGACGGGGCCGGCGAGATCCAGGCACTGCGAGACGAAATCGTCTGGAGGAAGCGGCTCGCCTGTGGACTCAATCCTGTCAATGATGAAGCGGATCCCCGGCTTCGTCGCGTCGGAAACCTCGTTCACCGCGAAGTTGACGCGCTCGTTCAGCGTCCCGCCGTCGATCCACTCCTTGCCTGTGTGCCAGCCTTCTACTGTGGGAGGGTCGAAGAGGGACTGTCCCATAAGGGTGACGGCCCCGGCGTAGTCGAGCATTCCAGGCCGAGGGAACCTGTGCGTCCCAACCAGTTTGATGACGCCGGCGACCAGCTCGGTGGGACTTTTCACCTTCTTCGACTGTGATGTCTTGAAGAAATCGGAGTTGAACAGGGCGCGCAGGATGGCGCGCATGTCGCCGTTCGACTCCATGTAGACCCGCATGAGCAACTCTATGGCGGAGGGGTCTCGGGGCGGCACCTGCTCCCATGCCGGCACCTGTGGCTCGTCGGCTACGAAGAAGTTGTACAGGTGGCGACAGAGGAACCGCGCCGTCGCTGGCTGCCTGGCGATGATGTCGACGATGTCTTCCCCGTTGAAATGGCCCGTCTCGCCGAGGAAGCTCTTCTCCGAGTCGTCGTGGTCATCCTCTCGGTAGACAAACCGCGTGGGATAGTGGCCGAACGGGTAGAGGGGGATGGGCTGAGAGAACGTCCAGCCGGTGAATGCGCGGGCCGCGTTCTTGATATCGTCCTCGTTGTAGTTGCCCACGCCCATCGAGAAGAGCTCCAAGAGCTCCCGTCCATAGTTCTCGTTGATCTCGGTTTTGTGGTTCTCGTTGTTGTCCAGCCAGAAGATCATGGCCGGGTCTCTCGACAGCTCGATGAGTATGGTGCGTACGTCGGACATGCCGATACGGCGGAAGGTGTCGATCTGGCCGAAGGAGGCGGGACCGTGCTCTGACTTGGCCCAGCCCGTGGCGAAGACGTGATGCCAGAAGAGGGCAATCTTCTCCTGGAGGGGCCGCCTCGTGTTCACCATCCTGTATATCCACTTGGCGGCGGCGCTGGGCACACCCTCGCCCTCGTAGTACCGGTCTAGAAGGTCAGTGAACTCGTCGGAGTGGCGCTCGAGGTGAAGAAGGTCCTCGACGACCTCCTCGTAGCCCATCGCGGCATACCGCTCCAACTCCTGGCGTCCCGCGCCGAAACCGGCGCGACGCAGCAGGTGAGCGGTGAGGGCGAGGTTTCCGTCTGTCACTGCTCTTCTCCAGGTGCCGCGGCTTGCAGGGCGATGCCGTGCGGTAGCAGGCAGTGAAGGGCTGGAATTTCGGGCATTCTATCCCAGCACCATGGAGGGCGCAAGGTATTTTCAAGAAGGAGGCAGGTGCAGAACTCCTGACAGCCGTCTTCCGGGCTGCTACCGCTTTCCCAACAGCAGGTCTCGCGCCTTGTTTATCGCTTTCATTCGGGCAGCGCCGTCAGGATTCCGGTCGGGGTGATACTTGAACGCGAGTTTGCGCCAGGCGCGGGTTATCTCCCTAGCGCTGGAGCCGTATGAGATTTCAAGGGTCCGGTATGCAGCTGCCTTATCCCGATCCTTGTGATGCTGTCTGGCTCGCTCACGGTCGCGGCTTCCGTAGTATGAGCGTTGTTGCTCCTGGCGTTGGCGCTGTTGACGCCGCTGTTCCTTTCGCTGCTCCCAGGCTCGATAGCGGCGGTCGTCCTCTTCATTCCATGTGTGAGCTTCCTTCTGACCGTACCGTCTGGCCTGGGTTTCCCGCCACGCCGCGCGGCGTCTTTCGTCGTCGGCGTAATGTCGGCGGCGCTTTTTCTCGCTGGATGTCTCGACCGAACGGAACACGAGTCCGAAGCTAATGGCCCACAGCATCCGAAGGATCCAGAAGATGAGCTTCAACGTGTGCTCCACTAGCCAGAACACCAGCCCGAGCGGAATCAATATCGGGATTACCATTCAATCCCCCTGGGCTGGCTCACTGCGCCCGGCTGCGCAGCACGTAGCCGACGATGGCCGCGACGACGGCGCCGACGAAGATCGCGTCGGCTATCAGTCGGAGCACGTTGGCGGTAGTGCTCGGCTCGATCATCCCGACCAGTCGGAGCGGTATGCCGATGAGGAAGGCACCGATGATGACCTTCCAGGGGTTGCGCTGGATGATGCCGAGCAGCTCCGAGCCGCCGGGTTCGCTGTCCGTGAGTATGTGCCCACACGACGAGCAGATTCCGGCGTCGGGTGTTTGTGGACGGGAACAGGACGGGCAGGTTGAACGGCCTTGTTGTCTTAGAACGTAGCCGCAGTCGCATATGTCGGCGCTCAATGGATGAATCCGCGAGCACTTCGGGCAGGTCAGGTTAGTGGACACAACAAGAACTCCCTCTCCATGACTTCCGCATGGATGGGAGCCTTGACCCACAGGTAGAACCGACACACAATTGACGCCGGGCCTAGTGGCCCGTGGGGAGTTCCCGTCCAAGCGGGTCCTTCCCGCAGGGGGATTCCTGTCACGCTACGACGGGAGTCCCCTTCACATTTCAGGCGAAGCTATCTCATAAGCAAGCCCCCTCGTGGTGAACAGAAGATGCGCGATTTTGCCAAACGACGCGGCTCTTCATCCCATACGGGACCACTCGGGGGCGCGTAAACGCGCGACTCATGTCCGACTCCTTTCGGTACGGTCGCCGCTAGGTTGTGTAAGCGGCGGGAGTCTCCCGGATGGGATTACCGGTCGTTTGGCACGGGTAACGTACAGCGTGACAGTAGGGTTGTCAACGGGAGATTCGCTGGGGGATTCGGGGCTACGATCTTGACACGCAGACCGAGCCCTCGTACCTTGTCTGTAACTAAGAAACCCGCCGGAGAAGGGCGGGCTCTTAGTCGACGCAGGTGTCGAAGACCTAGATGATCTTCAAGATACCTGCCCCATTAGGCTCCGTCAAGGGGCTCCTGCGTCGACTGAGAGACAAAGGAGGCCCGTGTTGGAGTCTTTGTACGTCTACCGTGTCGTCGGTGCGTGGCAGTTCCTCGGTCAGTGGGTTCATCTGGCCGAACCGTGGTTTCTGGTGCCTCTGGTGCTCGCCCGGCTCTTCGCCCTTGGCTTCGCATTTGTTGATGAAGCCAACTCAGACCGCTACCACAAAGGTGCTGCGTTGTGGGCAGACCGGCGGTTGAAGCCGCTGCGGTCGTGGGCGCCGCCGCTGGCGAGACATCTGTGGCCGCGCTGGACTTGGCCGCTGGCCCTTCTCATATTGGTGGGTTTCGTCGGCGACGTATCAGGCAACGGCCTTCTCCTGGGGCTTGGCGTGGCGACAATGGCCGGCGTGATACTGATGGTGATGTTGCTGTTCAGCGCCGCGACTGTCAAAGCTGTGGCGAGCGAGATACGGAACGGCTAGGGAAAGGAGTGTCCGATGCAGTACGAGGTAACGTACTACGATGCGGAGCGAGAGTTGAGAACGCGGGTGATCGAGGCCGACGGTCTGGAGCGGGACGGGAACAAGTATACCCTTGTCAGTGGACGTCAGGTTGTGGCCGTCTTTGTGAATCCGGTCAGCATAGTCCCGGTCGAAGCGCCGAAGTCTTCGGGCGGCGTCGCTGCGGTCGGAGGGCCTATGCCGTTCCAGCCTGAAGATTTCCGAGAGATAGGCTGACGTTCCAACGTCCCAATCAGAGTATCGTAGAGTCTCATGGACATTCTTTACAAATATGTCCCCTCAAACAGAGTTCTCACCTGCATACCCGAGGTAGGCGACGGTACACTCCGTGCTACTCAGCCTGCGTCACTCAATGACCCGTTCGAATGTGCGGTTGCGCCCATCTACGTCTTTTCGGACGACGCTGAAGAGAACCGAGAATTGGCAAAGGTGCTGACAGGAATCAACCCAAACAAGCGAGTCACTGAAAAAGACGTATACAACGCAAGGCGACAACATGGCAGTCTGTTTACGCGGCAATTGTTCGCAGAGCAGGTTTCGACAAGATTTGGTATCGTCTCGTTTACGACTGATCCTTATCATCCAGTGATGTGGTCACACTACACAACCGACGGCTCTGGTTTCGTAATCGGGTACGATGCATCGGCACTCAACGACCTAGCTGCTCCAGAGGGATGCCTAAGCATGGTCAGATATGGTGACCGGCTCCCCCCGATTGCGGGGCCAATCGTCCTAGCTTCACCAGAGTCCAATCTTCCTAAGCTCCTTTCTGCAAAGAGTCGACACTGGTCCTACGAAAACGAATGGCGCCTCATAGTCGCATTGAACAGGACCATCGGTACAGGGGAAACGGACCGACACTGCCAACCAATCAATCTGGTTCAGATACCAAACGAAGCAGTCGTAACTGTGTACTACACTGAAAGAACCCTGGATGAGCGGGTGAATCTAGTCAAACGTCGTTTGGCAGAGAAGAACAATCGATACCGGGCAGAGATCCCCTACAAACTTATCCTGTCTTCTGATTCGTACGGATACGAAATAGCACCAAGGCCAGCAAGCCCGTCTACATAGGTAGCATCACCCGTTCAGCGCCTCGTGCCTCCAAGTTAAGCGGGTGTGCGCCTGCGAGCCTGAAGATGACGCCGATCTGACAATGGATAATCGCAAGTGGTCGATATTGATATGGGCCTTCGGCTCAATCGCCTTTTTTGTCTTGCTGCTGGTAGAGCTCTGCCGGACCCCGTGAATCAGATCGTGGCTGGACGGCATGGTAGAATCCGACGGACAGACGGCGTCTCCGACCACAGGGGAGCAGAGTTTCTATGTCACGGTCGGAAGGTTCCTCACCGTCGGGGCAAGGGGGGTAGCAGTGCCGATACTCGCGATACTCTTCAGCACCATCGCGATCCTCACCATCGCGTTCCTCGTTGCGGACGTTCCGGTATGGGTGACAGCGACCGTGCCGTCCGTACTCTCTGCGGTGCTCTTCGCCGTCGCGATCTACTGCATCCTTCAGGAGTACAGGCCCCGGCCGTAGCTAGGGGACGGGCGTGACCTGCCATCGTAGATAGTCGATCTGGCCGTTGGCGACTTTGACGGCCACGGTTGCCTGAAACGCCAGGGCGCTCATGGCGACGTGAAGCGCTACCCGTCGGAAACCCCTGTAGCAGTGCGCCGCGAGCCGGCGGCTCTCTTTCAGGCTCTTGAATACTCTTTCCACGCTCTGGCGCAGCCCGTAGAGCATCTTCCACAGACGGCTGTCACGCGGTACGGGTCCGAAGAGCCGGGGATTGTCGGGGTCCCCCGGCTCGACCAGCCGGTCGTGGCAGTAGCGGACGCCGCGCCTAGCCTTCAGGTGACACCCCTCGGAGCGGCAGCGATAGACCCTGCCGCCGTTCGGCTCGACGCGCACCAGCACCATAGACTCCATGCCGATACAGGTCGGGACAGCGTCGTTGTTGTAGATTCCCTTCTGGAGTTTCCGATGGGATTTGCCGGGACGCCGTATGCCTATGATCGGAGCAGCGCCACGGTCGACGCAGTCCTGGTAATTAGGCTGTGAGTCGTATCCCCGGTCGCCGATTACGTGCTTCGGCCTACACCATTGGAAGCGCTTGCGCGCCAGGTCGACCAGCGGCGTCAGGAACAGCGTGTCAGGGCGCGAAGCCGTCGTGGTGAATCCTGCAATCGGCAGGCCGTACCGGGCGCAGACCAGAGCATGGAACTTATAGCCAAAGCTGTACTCCGTGCCGCCCTTCGCTCTCGCTGAGGTCTTGCCCGTCCATGAGGCGTCGGAGTCGCTGATGCGCTTGCGGTTGGGATTGGAGTATGTGGGTACTACCGTGCTGTCGACCGCGACCGACTCGCCGAAGCCGGGTAGCTGGGCGGCCAGTGTCTCAGTCAGGGAGTCGAAGCATCGCTCGACCAGATCACGGTGATTCGACAGCCTGGCGTTGAAGCGGTTGAAGGTGCTGCGATGCGGAAGGGAGTCGAAGCCGCACAGCTGCCGTAGCTGGGGAGATTCGTGCAGGCGCCGTATGAGCGCGTTAGTGTGCGGCAGATTGAGGACGTAGCTGAGAAGGTGGGCGCGCCAGAGCGCCATGAGCGGATAGCCGCGCCGCCCGACCGGGCGGTACGTCTGCAGGCGCTTGATGAGAGCCGAGGCGTCGACGGCGTCCAGGATGGACGCTATCTCGGCGAGCGCGGGCGCTAGTTGAGTGCCGCCCTCGCCTGATATAGACTGAGAGCAGATCATCGACACAGGAGGTTGCCTATGTGAGCGATTCCTAAGTAGGAGTCGATGGTCAAGGGGCGGAGGGTCGCCGGGCATGGCAACCTTCCGCCCCGAATCTTTTGTTGTTCGGTTACGCCATCATACGGTTCTCAGCGGGATCCTGCTAACGGGCAGGATTTGAGTTCTGCCCAATTTCACGCCCTCGCGCCGACCACAGACGGTTTTAGGAGTTCTGCACCTGTCTCAAGAAGCGGGTAAGCCTACACTTTGCTACACTCTGCTACACAATATAGGCTCTGATCACAGACAACTCGCGGAGCAACCACATGAGAATAGACGGGGAGTTGGCGCAAGTATCTCCTGACAGGGATTCAGTCGTCACAGTCGGCGTCTTCGATGGCGTCCACCTGGGACACCAGCACCTGATCTCCTCCACGGTCGAGGAGGCCCGCAAATCAGATCGCCTCTCGATCGTCGCAACCTTCCGCAATCACCCCAGATCCGTACTCTCCACGGGATTCACCCCGCGCTACATCACCGGACCGGAGGAGCGGGTCCGCCTCATCGCGGAGGTCGGCGCCGATCTCGTCGTACCCGTCACTTTCGACCGTGAGATGTCGGAGCTGTCCGCCAGGGATTTCCTGGAGCTGTTGATGCGGAGACTCAGGATGAGGACGCTAGTCGTCGGGCCCGATTTCGCCCTGGGTCGCGAACGAGAGGGGGACGTGGACAAACTCCGCTCGCTGAGCCTGGAGATGGGTTTCGCTCTCTCAGTCGTCGATCTCCTTGAGAACGGCGGACAGCCCATACGCAGCACGACAGTGCGACAGGCCGTCGCAGACGGCGCGATGTCTCTCGTTAGGTCCCTGCTCGGCCGTCCCTTCACGCTAGACGGACGGATCGGACGGGGAGCAGGCAGAGGCAGAGAGATGGGATTCCCAACAGCCAACTTGGAAGTGGCGCCGGACCGAGCTATGCCGGCCGACGGGATATACGCGGCCTGGGCCCTTTTCGGTGGCAGGCGCCGCATGGCCGCGACCAGTATCGGCACCCGCCCGACGTTCGAGGAGACGGATCGTACCGTCGAGGCTTTCATCCTCGACTTCCACGGTGACCTGTACGGCCACGACCTCCGGCTTGAGCCCGTGCGCCGTCTGAGAGACGAGATAAGGTACGAGTCGGTCGACGCCCTGAAGGAGCAGATCGCAAAGGACATTGAGGAGACGAAGGCGGCGCTGACGGCGGATATCCACTCAGCTCGCCACGACATAGCGAGGTAACCGAAGGGGCTCATCCCGAAAGGATTGGTTTCGCGGCGCGTCCGTAGCCCTTGCCCCGCGGCGTTTCGAGCCTGTAGCATGTTAAGGTCCGTTAAACACAAACCCATTCTTCCCCTTGAAACGGCTCGGCGCCGTACCGGCCGCAAACACAGAGTTGGCAGAACAGACACCAAGCTCCCAGGACAAGGCTGAACCACCCTCTCTCCTCGCGGCCCCGGCCATTGATCCGGCATTTCTGAAGAGCCTGGACGACTTGGTCGCTGTCGCCCGCGAGGGACACCGGAGAGGCGCCGAGTTCTTCAACCCCTCCGACGACTGGCTCATAAGCCGGATGCCTGTGCTACAGGAGATGCCGGACGAGCGTAGAGAGGCCGTGTTGGGCGAGGCGGCGTCCATCGAAAAGGAGGCGGCTCTGGCCAACGAGGCCGCCAGTCGGGCTGGTCCGGAGGCGGTAATACGGCTGGACAGCGGCGGGCTGGCTTTCTTCAGCCAACTCGGCGTCGCGAGGCGTCCCGACCTCACCCAATACTTCGTCGATGGCTTTACTCCCAACCGGGACGCTCTCTCCTTCGACGAGCGCAGCCAGAAGCTCTTCGCCGAGGTGCTTCCCAAAATCACGCGACACATGGCAGAGCGCTTCGACGCAGGGGACACCGTGGTTCAGACCGACAGGCAGATAGGAGACGCACCCGGCCGCTCCTTTCACGCGCGTCAGCTGGTATACGGCTCGCGTTATCTCCAGCTCCCCTACATGTGGCGTCAGCTCACCTTCGATCTGCCGGAGTCTCGACTGGATGAGACGCCCGATATACTGGAGATATCCCTGCCAACCTGGCTCGATGACATCGATCTCGGCGAGGAGCTCCGCAGGAAGGTACACGAAGCGGGTCTGACCCAGCTCATCTTCAAGGCTCCGACGAAGGGACTGTCGCTCCACCTTGGCTTCGACTACGTGGGCGAGCACAAGATGGGGCCCCTGTCGATCGCCATGTTCCTCGTCAAACAGGCCAACGGCCTGGCGATACAGGCCGCGTTGAGCGTGGCGCGCATACGGAATCTCAAAGGGGAGCTCAGGAACACCGCGCTCGTGACGCTCGGACCGTCGCTGCACGGGAAGAGCACGCTCACCATCATGATCGAGCTGGCCGGAAGCGAGCTCGCCCGGAAGCTGGCGCTGACTGAGGAGGAGGCCGAGGGCATCTTCCCCATGAACGACGACATCGTGCTCCTGCAGGAGCTCGACTGGCCGGTACAGACTATGCGGAACGGCAACGAGGTGACGATCTCTTACGGCATCGACGGCACGGAAAACAACTTCTACGCCGTCCCATTCGGCCTGACCTACGCCGACGACCCTATAACCCACGACGTGCTCAGAGGCGCGGGCGACAGCCCGAATCCGCAGGAGACGCTGGAGAATGTTCCTGTGGACGCTGCCAGCGGCCGGCCTGACTTCCTGCGCAACCCCGTACGGAACATGCGCATGATCCTGTCTCGGCCCAGGCTCCTCGCCAGAAAGGGCGCGGCCCATGTGCTAGAGCAGATAACGGACGGAGCGGCGAGAGAGTCGGTACACGTGCCCATGGAGCACACCGACCTCGTCTTTTGGCAGGCCGTGATGCGCCAGAATACGGTCATTCCCCCACTAAGGCGGCTGAGCCTCAAGCAGTACATCAGGATGCTGATGTATGGAGAGGCGGTCCAAATGGGCGCGGCGGCCGGCGCCATCGGCAAGCCGTACGTCGAGTACTTCTCCGACCCCTTCATCATTGGGCTCGAAGACGAGAACGCGAACCAGATGTACCGGATTCTAAAGGCGATGGCGGACGGCGGACAGGCGCAACACTACTTCGCCTTCAACACGGGCGGACTTGGCGCCGACAGGAACGAGGAAGCCAGTGGCCCCCACTACAAGAAGATCCCTCGGGAGCTTACGCTTATGCTCCAGGAGGCGTTGCTGCGGGAGGCCGTCACCTTCGAGTACGACCCGGTGCTGCGGTCCAGCGTAGCGGTCGGGGTCGTCGATTCGGCCGGCAACGAGATCGTCGATCTGAGGGACGAGTGGCTTCCGGTCAGCGTATACGGCGAGACGGAGTACGCCCGCCGGGTCGTCGAGCTGACGCGGCGGCGATACTACGGTTCCGAGATCGGAGACCGGGCCGGAATCCTGAGGTACACGAAGGTCGACAACCATCTGATCGACCTGGAGGACGTTCCCGCACCAGCCAACGAGAGGGAGCTCTCCTACCTCCTCTCCTTCTTCTGGCGGGTCGACGAGGTGCGCCCCACACTCGATGAGCTCGCGGGCGCGCGTTCGGAGGGACAGAGGCCGACCTTCGACACGCTGCGCCGGCTGGGCGACAAGTACCGCGCAGCACTGCAGCAGGGTCTGGAGTTGTCGGCGGACAGCCGGTCCGCCCTTCAGCGTCTGGGTATCGGAGGCAGAATGGAGGAGGCCAAATGAGCCTGCGCATCCCGGGCCCCATACCGGTGCCCGACGACATCCTGCAAGAGATGTCCCAGCCGATGATCAATCACCGCGGGCCGGAGTTCGAGGAGATCCTGATCAGGGTCACCGACAGGCTGAAGCAGGTCTTCGAGACGAAGAACGACCTCTACATCCTGACCGCCTCCGGCACCGGCGCGATGGAGGCTGCGGTCGTCAACACCCTCTCGCCAGGAGATACCGTGCTCTGCGCCTCCGCGGGCGTCTTCGGGGACCGCTTCGGCCAGATCGCCTCGATCTACGGCGCAGACGTGGTCCACCTGTCGTGTCCGGCCGAGCAGGGCGTTGCCCCCGAAAGGGTACGCGCGGCTCTCGAGTCGCGGCCGGACGTCAAGGCGGTGCTCGTCGTTCACAACGAGACGTCGACCGGAGTGACCAACCCACTCCAGGAGATTGCCGGAGTGGTCAAAGGGGAGTTCGACCGGCTGCTCCTGATCGACGGAATAAGCAGCGTATGTTCCCTCCCTCTATCGACCGATTCGTGGGGATGCGACGTGGTGGCAACCGCCTCTCAGAAGGGATGGATGCTCCCCCCCGGCCTGGCGTTCCTCAGCTTCAGCGAGCGAGCCTGGAGGGCCCACGCGGAGGCGGCCATGCCCCGATTCTACTTCGACGTGGCTATGTACAGGCGCTATCTGGAGATGGGGCAGCCTCCTTACACGCCCTCCGTCTCAGTGATGTTCGCCCTCGACAGGGCGCTGGAAAAGATACTGATGGAGGGGATGGAGAGCGTCTTCCGACGCCACGCCGAAATAGGTGAGACGACTCGTCGCGGAGCGAAGGAGATGGGATTGACGCTCTTCCCAGACGAGGGAGTCGCATCTAACACGGTGACGGCAGTGAACGTCCCAGAGGGCGTCGACGCGGCGCGCCTACTTCGCATGATGCGCGAGGAGCACGGTGTGGTGCTCGCGGGAGGACAGCAGTCCCTGAGCGGAAAGATATTCCGGATCGGACATATGGGCTACACGACCACCGAGGAGATCGAAGGAGTGCTCACCGCCCTGCGCGAGGTGCTTCCGAGACTCTCCACGGACTAGCGACGGTTCCCACACCGCGCCCTGTGGTGGGGGATCAGCCGGCGGGGGAAGGGTCGGCGAGCCCTCCATCCTGACTACGGAACAGCTCCTGAAGGGTGTCTCCCTCCACTGTCTCGTTCGCGATCAGATAGTCGGCCACACGCTTCAGCGTCACACCGTGGTCGTTCAACAGTGCCTTGGCCCTACCGTAAGCCCTCTCTATAAGACCATGGACCTCATCGTCTATCTGCTCCGCAACACGGTCGCTGTAGTCCCGCTGCTCGTGCAACTCCTTACCCAGGAACACCAGCTCCTCACGCTTACCGAACGTACGAGGACCTAGCTTCTCGCTCATCCCGTAACGCGTCACCATCGTCCGGGCCACGTTCGTCGCCTGCTCCAGGTCGTTGCTCGCTCCTGTCGTCATCTCCTCGAACACCACCTCCTCAGCGACCCTGCCGCCAAGCGTCGCAGCAAGCATGTCCTCGAACTGGTCACGAGTCCACAGCTTCCGGTCCTCCTCAGGTAGAAAACGCGTATGGCCTCCCGTCATCCCACGTGCCACTATCGTCACCTTGTACGGCTGGTCGGCGTTAGGCAGCAGGTGCGCCACCAGCGCGTGGCCAGCCTCGTGATACGCCGTCAGCTCCTTCTCGCGAGCGCTGATCACCCTGCTCTTGCGCTCAGGCCCGGCTATCACCCGGTCTATCGACTCCGCAAACTCAGACGCGCTCGTCGTCTCCCTGTTGCGCCGCGCCGCAAGTATCGCCGACTCGTTCACCAGGTTCGCAAGGTCCGCTCCGCTGAACCCGATCGTCTGCTTCGCAACAGCCTCGAAGTCCACGTCCTCGGACAACGGCTTCCCCTTCGCGTGCACGCGAAGTATCTCCAACCGCCCCCGCACGTCAGGATTGTCCAGCATCACTCGCCGGTCGAATCTCCCGGGGCGAAGCAGCGCGGGGTCCAGTATGTCAGGACGGTTCGTCGCCGCCAGAACGATGATGTTCGTGCTCGTGTCGAACCCGTCCATCTCCACCAGTATCTGGTTCAGCGTCTGCTCTCGCTCGTCGTGGCCGCCTCCCAGTCCGGCTCCCCGGTGACGACCCACCGCGTCTATCTCGTCCACGAACACGATGCACGGAGCGTTCCGCTTCGCCTGGTCGAACAGGTCACGCACTCGCGACGCTCCCACTCCAACGAACATCTCCACGAACTCGCTCCCGCTTATCGAGAAGAACGGCACTCCGGCCTCACCGGCCACCGCGCGCGCCAAGAGCGTCTTCCCGGTACCAGGAGGCCCAACCAGCAGCACCCCCTTCGGGATACGCGCGCCCAACGACAGGAAACGCTCAGGAAACTTCAGAAACTCCACCACCTCCTGAAGCTCCTCCTTCGCCTCCTCCACCCCAGCCACGTCCGAGAAGCTCACCGTCGGACTGTTCCCGGCGAACATACGAGCCCGACTCCGGCCAAAGCTGAACGTCTGGTTCGTGTTCCCCTGCGCCTGACGCATCATGAACAGCAGGATCCCGCCGAAGATGATCAGGGGCAGGAAGTTGATCAGAAGTCCGAACAGGCTCGCAAGACCACTGCTCCCCTTCACCACCACCTCGACCCCGCTCGACACAGGGTCCACATCCGCTCGCTCCAGCATCTCCACCACGCTCGACCCCTCCTCCTTACGAGAGGTCAGCCTCTCTCCACCCGTCGTCGTCATCTGCAGCTTGTCGCCGCTCACCTCGATCAGCTCCAGCTGACCACGAGCCGCAAGCGATATGACCTCGCTCACCGGCACCTCTCGGCTACCGCCACCAAGAGGCTCCCCGAACAGCGTGAAGAAGATCGCCATCACAGCAACGATCACCAACAGGTAGATGAACCCGTTGCGCATCCACCGTCCGCTCATTTCTCCTCCACTCCTAGCTGTAGATCGACCCTCTCAGTATAGCAAACCCCGTCCCATCTGCTTGCCGAGTGTTGCTCGATCCCGTCCGTGTGGAATAAGCCGCTTGAAGTCCCTATGACCATTGAGGACGATACACCCCGTATGAAACGGAACCGCTGCTCCCTTTACCTTGACATGAATATGGGTTTGGGCTATGTTCCTATCGACTGCTCGTCTATCGGACCCATGCTTGCGGATTCAGGATCCGCGGCCGACAACGATGGAGCGCAGGAGTTGGCATCCCTTCCTCTCTTGAATTCGGGAGTAGGAGCGCATGAACCCCCAGTACCTGAAGTACTCCAAAGAGCACGAATGGGTGGGCCTGCAGGCCGACGGCACAGCCCTTGTCGGGATCAGCGAGTTCGCAGCTGAGAGCCTAGGAGACGTCGTCTTTGTCGAGCTCCCGGACAGCGGCGCCGCGCTTGCCCAGTTTGAGAAGATGGGTGAGATCGAGTCGGTCAAGGCCGTCTCTGATCTATATTCGCCCGTTGGAGGAGAGATCTTGGAGAGAAACGACCAACTCCAGGATAGTCCCGAGCTCGTGAACGACGGGCCTTACGATTCCGGCTGGCTGGTCAAGATATCCTTGACCGACGCGGCGGAACTCGACAACCTGATGAGCGCAGCGGAGTACGACGCGTATCTAGCCGCCCAGGAGTAGCAACCTCAGCCGATGGGAAGCTCCGCGTTCGTCTCGCCCTATGTGCCTAACACTGAGGCGGACCGCCGTTCGATGCTGGATTCCATTGACGTCGCGTCGGTCAACGCGCTGTTCGAGGACGTTCCCGCAGAGTTTCGTAACCCCCGCATAGCCCTCCCGCCTCCGATGTCGGAGTTCGAGCTCCAGAGATATGCGGCCGGTCTAGCCGGGAAGAACGCAGTCCCGGGTGAATACGCCTGCTTTCTGGGCGCGGGCTCCTATCGACATCACATCCCGGCCATCGTACGCCAGATAACGGGCCGCAGTGAATATATGACTGCGTACACCCCGTACCAGCCTGAGGTGTCCCAAGGCACCCTTCAGACCGAATATGAGTTCCAGACGCTCTGCTGTCAGCTGACCGGCATGGATGTCGCCAACGCCGGGATGTACGATGGCTCCACCTCGTTGGCCGAGGGGGCGCTGATGGCCGCAAGAGTCACCAAGAGGAACCGCGTGGTCGCGCTCGACTCGCTGTCGCCCCTCTACATTGAGGTGCTCAAGACGTACGCGCAGTCTCAGGGCATCGTCATTGACGTCGTCTCTAAAGAGCGGCTAGACCTCTCGGACGACACCGCCTGCCTGCTCGTGCAGCAGCCCAATTTCTTCGGATATATGGAAGATGCCGATAGTCTCGCGGAAGCTGCTCATTCATCTGGCGCTCTGCTCGTTGCCTATGTAGACCCCATCTCCCTGGGCATGTTCAAGCCACCTGCAGACTTTGGAGCGGACATCGTCGCGGCAGAGGCGCAGGCGATGGGTATCCCCCCGACCTTCGGCGGGCCATATTCAGGTATCTTCGCCTGCAAGCAACGGTACGTCAGGCAGATGCCCGGCCGGATAGTGGGCAAGACCGTGGACACGAGAGGGCGGACGGCATACGTCCTGACACTCCAGGCCCGGGAGCAGCACATTCGACGGGAGACCGCTACCTCCAACATATGTACGTCGGTCGCGCTCATCGCTCTCATGTCGACCGTCTACATGGCCGCCAACGGCAAGCGCGGACTCGCACACATCGCGGAACTTTGCTACCACAAGGCGCACTATGCGGCATCCTTGATCGAACGACTCTCAGGCTACTCCCTGCCCCTCCAGGGCACCTTCTTCCGGGAGTTTGTGGTGCAGTGCCCGGTTCCCCCGTCTGAGATCAACGAGAGACTCATGTCGCGACGGATCATTGGCGGTCTGGACATCAGCGATCAGGTGCCGAACGGAATGCTCCTCTGCGTGACGGAGCTGAACTCCAAGGAAGAGATCGACACGCTCGCGACCGCGCTGGACGAGATCGGCTCTTCAAGATGAATCGACTTCAAGAGACCAACGACGAAAACAGGC
The DNA here is from genome assembly GCA_965208395.1 of Dehalococcoidia bacterium. Classification (GTDB taxonomy): domain Bacteria; phylum Chloroflexota; class Dehalococcoidia; order Lucifugimonadales; family CBDBON01; genus CBDBON01. The sequence continues at coordinate 1,311,828 of CBDBON010000003.1, read as the reverse complement.
GGCTGCTGCTCATGGACCGCAGTTCGCCGGGACGTGTGGGCACCACGCTGCCGCCTCTCGACGTACCCGCCCAAGAGTTGCCGGACGCATCGCTTCTCCGACAGGACCTAGACCTCCCTGAGGTCAGCGAGAGCGAGCTCGTGCGCTACTTCTCTCAGCTCAGCCAGTTCAACTTCTCTATTGATCACAACTTCTACCCCCTGGGAAGTTGTACTATGAAGTACAACCCCAAGCTGCACGACGAGATCGCCTCTCTTCCCGGCCTGACGCAGATACATCCTCTACAGCCGGAGTCGACCGTGCAGGGCGCCCTCCAGCTTCTGCACGAGCTCCAAGAGGCTCTGGTCGAGATCACTGGAATGGACGGCGTCTCGCTGGCTCCAATGGCGGGCGCGGACGGCGAGCTCGCCGGAATGTTGATGATCCGCTCCTATCTGTTGGAAAGGGGCGAGACCCAGCGCAAGAACGTGCTCATACCTGACAGCGCCCACGGAACGAATCCTGCGTCCGCGGCGATGGCTGGGTTTGACGTGGTGACACTCCCTTCCGACTCTGAAGGCAACACCGACCTAGACGCCCTGCGCAGCTCAGTCGATGAACGGCTGGCCGGACTGATGATAACCCTCCCCAGCACACTGGGCCTGTTCGATACCAACATCCTGGACGTCTGCCGGATAGTCCACGAGGCCGGTGGGCTCGTCTACGGTGACGGGGCGAACCTGAACGCGCTCCTAGGGCGTGTGAAGCTCGGCGACCTCGGCTTCGACGTAATACACTCCAACCTCCACAAGACATTCACACAGCCGCATGGCGGAGGAGGCCCGGGCGCCGGACCCGTCATCGTGGGCGCCACCCTTCTCCCATACCTGCCTATTCCCGTCGTCGGAGTGTCCGACGACGAAGACGGACAAGAGGTCTACTCGCTTGACGCGCCCGAGAAGACCATCGGCAGGATGGGCGCGTTCCACGGCAACTTCGGCGCCCTCGTCCGTGCATACGCATACATCAGGACGCTTGGCGGACCCGGCGTGGCCCAGATCAGCGAAGACGCCGTACTCAACGCCAACTACATCCTCAACCAGCTCAGAGGCTACTACGACCTGCCCTACGACAGAGCCTGCATGCACGAGGTCGTCTTCTCTGCCAGAAACCTCAAGAGAGCTTACGGCGTCAGCGCGCTCGACGTAGCAAAGAGGCTGATCGACTACGGGATCCATCCGCCCACGATGTACTTCCCCCTCATCGTGGACGAGGCACTGATGATCGAGCCCACGGAGACCGAATCCAAGGAGACTCTAGACTACTTCATAGAGGTTATGAAGACGATTGCCAGGGAGGCTGAAGAAAGCCCGGAGCTCCTGCACGACGCTCCCCACGATACGCCGAACACCCGCGTCGACGAGGCCCGGGCGGCTCGGAGGCCCGACCTGCGTTGGAGGCGCGAGACTGCGTAATCGGCAACGCTCGTTCCACCAACACAGCGCAGACTCTTACTCACAGGACTTTCAACTACAGGAGGAAAAGATGGTAGATGTAGGCCAGTCGGCTCCCGACTTCACCCTCGACTCGCACACTCAGGAGAGCGTGTCGCTGACCCAGTACAGGGGCGAGAAGAACGTCATCCTGTCGTTCCATATCTTCTCCTTTACCGGCGGCTGAACGCACCAGGTCTCCTCGTTCCGGCAAGAGGTGTCGGCCTTCGAGGAGAGAGATACCCAGGTACTGGGTATAAGCACCGACGCGCGGCCCACTCAGACCGCCTTCTCGACATCCCTCGGCAACATACCGTACCCTATCCTGACCGACTTCCATCCGAAGGGGGCGGTTTCGGGTGCCTACGGCGTATATAACGAGGAGCGCGGCACCGCCAACCGGGCCGTTATCGTGATCGATAAGGCTGGGACGATCCGATTCAAGCGTGTCTATGCCGACATGTCCGAATTCAGCATCGGCGACATCGTGGCCGAGGTGGACAGACTCTAGCCGTTTGAGACCTGACTGTCCTCAAGACGAAGACCTCACGTCGGCTTACGTCTTCCGCGAGGGCGATCACGCACTCATCGTAGACAGGAAAGACCGGCGATACCTGGTTCGCCTACGCGCGTCTGCCAAGTTCGAATCGCACGTCGGCAGCTTCGAACACGACGACTTGATTGGACGGCAGGAGGGTAGCTGGGTCACCATCGCGCCGGGCCACAGGCTATTCGCCGTCAGGCCCACGATGGCAGACTTCACGCGTGCCATGCCCCGCATAGCCACGGTCGTCTACCCCAAGGATATAGGCGCCATCCTGGTTCACGGTGACATCTTCCCGGGTGCCCGCGTCCTCGAGGGCGGTACCGGTTCGGGAGCCGTGACGATTGCTCTGCTCCGAGCCGTTGGGGAGCGCGGAGAGGTGATCTCATACGATCTGCGCAGTGACATGATAGAGCGGGCGAGGGCGAATGTGGAGGCGAGATTCCCTGATCCTTCCAACCTGACGGTGAAAAGAAGGGACGTATACGAAGGGTTCGAGGAGAAGCGACTCGACCGGGTAGTACTCGATCTACCGGAGCCTTGGCGCGTCGTACCACACGCTGCCGATGCACTGGTACCGGGCGGGATACTCCTCAGCTTCGTTCCGACCGTTCTGCAGGTGCACGAATTGACCAGAGCCCTCAGAGCCCAGCGAACCTTCCATCTCATAGAGACGGTAGAGATCCTCGTAAGATCCTGGTCCGTCAGCGGCCGGAGCGTGCGACCCTCGCACCGGATGGTAGGACACACCGGATTCATCACCACGGCGCGCCTCGGCGACATGCTCAAGCCGGGTGATCCCGAGGCCGACACAGACGACGGGTAGGCTCTCGGAAGAGCCCCCCAGCTCAGAGCGGTGGCGGCTGCCAGCCAAGATGGGGGTACCGGGCCTCCATGAGCCTCAGCCGTCCCTCTTGCAGCAACGGCGCAACAAGGGTCGAGACGCGCTCACCCCTGGGACGCAGCTCGTCCAGCGAGACCACGCCGGTACCTTTCTCTTGCACGAGGACTTTGAACCCCCCTAAACCATCGGGCTTGATCACCTCCATCATGGCCAGCCGATTGGCATCCCTCTCCCGCTGGGGAAGGTCTGCCGTCCGAAGACTCTCCAGCATCCTGCCGATGCCCAGCTCCTCCAAGAGCCGACGTTGCGTCATGTAGCCCAGAGTGCTCAGCCCCACCGCACGTCCCTCATCCATCACCGCTGTAAAGTCCACGTGGGCGGTGATGTCCTGACGGCCGATCCGCCGGTATGGACTGCCTCCCTGCGTGTGACTATAGTATGTCTGGACCGTCCCGCTGGCGTAGGCGGCCGAGTATAGCAGGTCGGCCTCCGCTCCGTAGTCTACGGTAACGACGAAGCCGCGCTCCAAAGCCCCGGCGACATCAGCCATCCACGCACTGATCCCACGATTCACCTCGCCGCAAAAGCCGTCCGGCAGGCTCCTGAGCCTTGCCCCGACGCGCAGCAGCAGATCCGTAGACGGTTCTCCCGCCAGCTCGGTGAGCTGGCCCTTCTCGTTCAAGCCAACGAACACCTCCCTCAAACGCCCCCCATCCACTCTGAAGCGGTGGACCGGGAAGGCGTCCACAAGCTCATTGGATAGGAAGCAGCCCACCACTCCATTGAGCGGAACTCGGTCACTCGCAATCGTCTCCACCCGGTCCGAGTCCCAGGAGGGAAAGAGGTCGATCGAGACGTAGCGTAGTGACCGCGCGAAGTCGGCGGATAGCCCGGAGGCGTACTCGGTGACGTCACGAGCTAACAGGCCGCTTCCTGCCCCTATCTCTACCGCGTGGAACTGCTCGGGCCGTCCCAGGACCTCCCACATCCGCTCCAGCTGAACCGCAAACAGGGTGCCGAAGCACGGGTGCGCCGTCGGACTCGTGAAGTAGTCATGAGAATCCGCCAGCCGGGAGCGGGTCGCGTAGTAGCCTCCCTCAGGATCGTACAGCGCCATCTCCATGAAGTCGGCGAAGCTGATCCTGCCCTCCATGTGGATACGCTCACGAAGCTTCGACTCGACCGAGTCCTGTCGCAACAGCTCACTCTCTAAAATACGAAGGGGCATCAGCGTACCGATGCCCCTCTCATTCCGAAACCTTGGTATGTAGCGGCTTTAGGTCAACGTCCCGCACTCCGGGCCTGCCTCGCCCGTCTAGCGTGAGCTCCTCCGCGGTCCCATCCCGATCCGGGCATCGAGTTCTTAAACTCGGAGCGCTCCCCGCACAGCTTGCACACACCTACACTGGTGGGGCCGTTGGGACTCTCAATCATCCAGTGATGCTGACACTCGGATGGAGTCTCTTCTTGTGCTACCACTGCATATCCCTTCCGCGCGCGGGTTCGGGTTAGTTCGGCGCTAGCTTCGCTCCTCTATGGGCACGTATTCCCTGTCCATGGGCCCTTCGTACAGCAATCTGGGCCTCAGGAGGATATTTCTCTCGAACTGCTCCATCACCTGTACGGTCCAACCCGGTACACGACCCATGGCGAATATGGAGATGAACAGGTCATCCGGGATGTCCAGCAGGTAGTAGATCGAACCTGAGAAGAAGTCCACGTTCTGGCAGATCCCCTTCTTCGAGTAAGGTCGCATCACCTCCACGACCTCTTGGAGGATCGAGTACCACTTGGGCTCCCCCTTGCGTTCGCCGAGTATCTTCAGGTCGTCCTGCAGGTGGATCGATCGGGGATCCACGGCCTTGTAGACGCGGTGGCCGAATCCCATGACCCGGCCTCCCCTTCCCAGCTGATCTCTCACGTAAGGTTCTGCGTTCTCTTCGTTCCCTATCTCCAGAGCCATCTCCATGACCTTCTCGGCAGCGCCGCCGTGCTGAGGGCCTTTGAGAACAGCTATGCCCGTCGTAACGGCGCCGTGCAGGTCGCCCAGAGTGGACGCCGTAACCCGGGCGCCGAAGGCAGACGCGTTGACGCCATGGTCGGCGTGCAGCACGAAGTCCTTGTCCATCAGCGCGGCGTCCTCCGGTTCGGGCTCCGTGCCGAACAGCATGTAGAGAAAGTTGGCAGCGTGGCTCAACTCGTCGTTGGGCTGGACCGGAGTCTTTCCGTCACGGACGCGCGCATGCACTGCCACGATCGTTGCGGCCTGGGCAGTCAGACGGATTCCCTTCCGCAGCGTCGCCTCCATGGAGTTGTGCGACACCTCGGGGTCGAAGGCTGCCAGCCCAGAGACGGCCGTGCGGAGCACGTCCATCGGATGGGCGTCTTTGACCAGCTTGATCAGGTCGATGATCTCACCCGGGAGCTGGCGGCTCGCTCTCAACTCCGCGTTGAGGGCGGCGAGCTGTTCCTTATTCGGAAGCTCGCCATAGAGGAGTAGATATATCGTCTCTTCGAACGTCGACTGCTCGGCAAGATCGTGGATGTTGTAGCCGCGGTACAGCAGCTTCCCTATCTTGCCGTCGATGAAGCTCGAACGGGTCGAGTCTATGTAGACGTCGCGGAGTCCCCGCCTGATCTCCACCTTCTTGTCGGTCATCTCTTGTCCCCTACATGCGTCTGTTGACACCGACACCTAGGGCCGTCTAGGCGAAGACACCAGGATAAATGACGGCAGGGCGCCGAGGCTTCACCCGGCTGCCACCGGTCTGGAGGACCAGCCCCGATAGCAGCAAAATTCTAGCATCGCCCTACTAGGGTGTCAAGAAACGCAACTGTGGATGAGCCGCTTCACAAGCGCCTCGCGGCCAGTCCGTCAACTCGCTCGTGTTCAATTGACTGACCTCGCCGCGTGTAGCTAAAATGGCCGCATTCTGGCACCAGTGTGGCTGCCGGACATGGCTTGAGAACGACCGGGGAGACGTATGCAGTCCGGGCAGGTCCCAGAAGTGGTGGTGCTTCGGCTCCCTCTCTACGTTCGCGCGCTCACCAGCCTCATGGAAGAGGGATCCGAAGTCGTCAGTTCACAGCAGCTAGGCCGCCGCCTTCAGATGACCCCCGCGCAGATCAGAAAAGACCTGAGCTACTTCGGCAGATTCGGCAAACAGGGCCGAGGCTATAACGTCACCTTCCTGCTCGAAGAGCTGAGACGCATCCTAGGTCTCGACCGCAGCTGGAGGGCCTGCATCGTCGGCGTCGGCAGACTGGGCCGCGCGATCATCAACTACCCCGGATTCGCACCGGAGGGCTTCTCCATCGTCGCTGTCTTCGATAACGACCCCAAGCGGATAGGAACTACTCTCGGCGGACTCGAGGTCCAGCCCATGTCCGAGCTGGCCGAGACGGTCAAGTCGACCGACGCCACGATAGGGATCGTAGCGGTGCCATCGACGCAGGCACAGCCGGTGATAGACCAGCTGGTCGACACAGGGCTCACCGGAATACTCAACTATGCGCCGGTCGCACCCCAAGTGCCCTTCGGCATCGTCCTGATGAATATCGATCCGGTGCTATCGCTCCAGGCGATGACCTTCTATCTGAGACAGGCTACCTGAGCCGGCCCTACTCCTCGCCGAACCGCCGTATCTCCTCTACCACCTCGTCCGGAACGCCCACAGGCACAGCGCCCGCCGCTACCTTGGCCGACTGCACCTGCTGACGGATCGCCTCCACCACCTCCGGGTTGGCAAGCGTCGTTGTATCGCCGACGTCGACGAAGTTGGAGATCGATGCGATCACCCTCCGCATGATCTTGCCCGACCGCGTCTTCGGCAGATCGTCGGTCACCCACACATGAGCAGGACGGGCGATCGGCCCAATGATCTGTCTGAGGCTACGGGTGACTTGGCCGGCCACGTCTTCAGCCGGGTCGACGCCGGGCTTGAGCGAGACGTACATCTCCGGTACACGGCCCCGCAGCTCGTCATACGCCGGCACCGCAGCAGCCTCGCTTACGGCCTCGACCGTCAGCGCCGCCGACTCGAGCTCCTTCGTGCCCAGACGGTGACCGGCTACGTTGATCACGTCATCCACCCGGCCCAATATCCGGAAATACCCGTCGGCCGCCTCCATCGCCCCATCGCCCGCGAAGTAGGGCCAGTCCCTCCAGTCGGTGCTGCTGAGGTCTCTCGCGTACTTCGCAAAGTAGGTCTCGACGAACCGTTCCGGATCGCCCCAGATCGTCTGCATGATCCCCGGCCACGGGTTCCTGATGCATATGTTACCGGCCCTACCCTTGCCGGCCTCCACCTCGTTGCCTTCCTCGTCCAAGATCACTGGATTGATGCCCAGTGCTCCCGGTCCGCAACTGCCTGGCTTCATAGGCTGGAGCGCGGGAAGCGTCGTCCCGATGAATCCGCCCGTCTCCGTCTGCCACCAGGTGTCGACGATCACCGCCTCGCCCTTGCCGACCACCTCGTGGTACCAGCGCCACACCTCCGGCTCAATCGGCTCGCCGACCGTCGTCATGTGCTTGAAGTGGTAGTCGTGCTTGGCGGGCTCGTCCGGCGCTGCCTTGCGCAGCATGCGTATCGTCGTCGGCGCCGTATGGAAGATGTTGACGTCAAGTCTCTCCGCGATCCTCCACGGCCTCGCCGCGTCGGGATAGTTCGGCGCCCCCTCGTACATGACGCTAGTCGCCGCCACGGCCAGCGGCCCGTAGACGATATAGGAGTGTCCCGTTATCCATCCGATGTCTGCAAAGCACCAGTAGACGTCCTCGGGATGGATGTCCTGATAGTACTTAGTAGTACCCGCCACGTATGACAGGTATCCCCCCGTGCTGTGCTGACATCCCTTCGGCTTCGCGGTCGTGCCACTCGTGTACATCAGGAACAGAGGCGCCTCAGCAGGCATCGAGACCGGCTCGATCTTCCTGCCGCGGTGCTCGACAAGCAGCTCGTCGACGAAGTAGTCCCGCCCGTCGACCATCGGCGTCTCGGACGAGTATTTCCCCGGGTATCTCCTCCACACGAGGACCTTGTCGACCTCGACGCCGCCCTTCGCAGCCTGTTCGACCGCCTCGTCAGCCTTTATCTTGTGATCGAGCAGCTGGCCTCCCCGCCAGTAGGCGTCCATCGTGATGAGAATGCGGCTCCCTGAGTCGACGATCCTGTCGCCGCAGGCCGCTCCGCTGAAGCCGCCGAACACCTGAGAGTGAATTGCTCCAAGCCTCGCGCACGCCAGCATCGCCACCGGCAACTCCGGCGTCATCGGCATGTGGAAGGTGACCCGATCCCCCGTCTTCACTCCCGCCCAATCCCGCAGCAGCGAGGCGAACTCGTTAACACGGACGTACAACTCCTGGTAGGTTATGACCTGGTCGGCCTCATCCTCCCGCTCCGACACCCAGATCAGGGCGGCCTTGTTACGATACTCCTCCAGATGCCGATCCACGCAGTTGTACGACACGTTGAGACGACCTCCGACGAACCACTTCCAGAACGGAGGATTCGACGTGTCCAGGGTCGTATGCCAGTACCTGTCCCACGTCAGCAGGTCGGCGTACTCGCGGAAGCACTCCGGGAAGTTGTCGAGCCCGAACCGTTCGGGCGCGGTGGGATCCGCCATATTGGCCTGGGCGATGAACGCCGTCCCCGGGCGGATCATCTCCTCCTCTCGCCAGTGGACGGCGATCTGGGCCTCGCTGACCTCCTCCTGCTCCCTCTTTTCGTCCGTCATATCGTGCTCCTCTCAGCTATCGTGTGTGCGGCAGACGTAGTCATGGAGGGTTGCCCCAGGGCGGGTCGGAAATCTTACTCGACTCGTCCAGATGGGTAGGCCCGCTCAGGGCGGCAAGGATACCAGCCGAACAGTCCGGTTTCAACCGAGATCGACTATAGCGGATGTTCAGATCTGAGGGGGCGTCTGGTTGCGAAGAGGCTCACATCCCTAGTCTATACCCATCCCAACCTTCCCCGCGGAGTCGGGGAAGGGACTTGAGGGCGCCTTCTCCCTCCAAGTCTGAACGGTAACTCTCTACTCCATGTCTCCCCACGTGTAGCCCGTCTTCAGCTCCACGTTGAGCGGGACGGCGAGCGCCATCGCCGACGGCATGAGCTCCATCACTATCTCCTTCATCCGGTCCATCTCGTCCGACGGCACCTCGAAGATCAGCTCGTCGTGCACCTGGATGATCATCATCGAGGCGAGGCCCAGATCGTCGAGGCGCTCCTGGATGCGCACCATAGCGACCTTGAGGATGTCGGCGGCGGTTCCCTGAATCGGCATGTTGATGGCCATGCGCTCCCCAGAGGCCCTCACCATCCGGTTGCCGGAGGCGATCTCCGGGATATAGCGGCGGCGGCCCATCAGCGTCTCGACGTAGCCGTCCCTGGCGACACTGACCTTCGTCGAGTCGACGTAGGAGCGGATGCCGGGGTACTTGCCGAAGTAGGTCTCTATGAAGGCCGCGCCCTCGTCGGCGCCAAGGTCGGTCTGGCGGCTGATGCCGAAGGCGCTGAGGCCGTAGATCACTCCGAAGTTCATGATCTTGGCGATCCGCCGCATCTCGGCGGTGACGCCGTCCATCGGCACGTCGTACACTGAGGCCGCGGTCGCGGCGTGGATGTCCTCGTCCCTGCGGAAGGCGTCGATCAGGCCCTCGTCCCGTGAGATGTGCGCCAGGACCCGGAGCTCTATCTGCGAGTAGTCCGCCGCGAGCAGGCAGCGGCCGGGCGCGCCCCCGGCGACGAACGCCCTGCGGACGCGGCGCCCCAGCTCGGTCCGGACGGGGATGTTCTGCACGTTCGGATCGTTGCTCGACACGCGTCCCGTGGCCGATCCGGTCTGGTTGTAGCTCGTGTGGATCCGTCCGGTCGCCGGGTTGACGAGCGCGGGCAGCGCGTCGACGTAGGTCGACTTTATCTTCGAGAACTGCCGGTACTCCAGGATCTGATCGAGCACCTCCAGCGCGCGCGGGTCGACGTCGCCGGCGTCGTCGCGGTTGAGGAGATGCTTCAGGCCGTCCAGGGCGTCGGCGGCGGTGGAGTATCCGGTCTTGGTCCGCCGCGTCGGGGGCAGCCTGAGCTCGTCGAACAGCACCTCGCCGAGCTGCCTCCCCGAGTTCAGGTTGAACTCGTGGCCGACGATATCGAACATCCCGGTCTCTATGGCGGAGAGCCGCTCCGCCAGCTCGGAGGACATCTCGGCCAGCAGGTCGGAGTCCAGCGCGACGCCGTTCAGCTGCATGCGAACGAGCACGGGCGCGAGCGGCATCTCGACCTGTTCAAACACGTCCGTCGACTTCTTCTTTCCGAGCTCCGTCCTTAGGACTCCGTGCAATCTGCCCGCGAAGTCCGCCTGCTCGCAGGCGTGGCGCGAGGCGCGGCCTATCTCCACCTGCGCCATCGTGACCTGCTTGCGCCCCGTTCCGATCAGGTCGGTGACCGGCGGCATCTCGTGTCCGCAGTAGTCGAGCGCGAGCGCCTTGAGATCGACCGCCTTCTTGCCGCACAGGTGGGCGGCGAGCATCGTGTCAAACCCGAGGTTTCGCACCCGGACCCCGCAGCGCGACAGCGCCGTCATGCCGTGGTTGGCGCTGTGCGCGGACTTGGCTATCGTCTCGCTTTCGAGAAGCGGACGCAGGCTTGCCAGGACGGTCTCCAGAGGAAGCTGGCGGCCCTCGACGTGCCCGACCGGGACGTACCACGCCCTTCCGGGCTCCGTCGCGGCTGCGATGCCGACCAGTTCGGCCCGCATCGGGTCCCTCGACGACCCCTCGACGTGGAAGGTAAATCCTTTCGCGGAGGCGAGCTCCGAGACCATCTTCTCCAGAGACTCCTCGGTGTCAACGGTCGTATACCGGATATCGGGACCATCCCCGCTCCCGTCCGGCTCGGCGGGCCCGGAGGCGCCATTGCCGTGATCCGGTTGCGGGATGCGCGAGACGGCGCTGAAGAACTCCAGCTCGGTGAGCAGATCGACGACCTTCGTCCGGTCGTAGCGCCAGAACTCGCAGGCGTCGAGATCGAGCTCGACCGGCAGGTCCCTGACGATGGTCGTCAGCCGCTTGCCCTGGACGGCTTTGTCGCGGTTGTCGGCCAGATTCTGCCGCAGCCTGGCCTGCGCTATCGTATCGAGCCCGTCGTAGATGCCCTCGACTCCGCCGTACCGGCTCACGAGGCGGACGGCGGTCTTGCCGCCGACGCCTGGGACGCCGGGGATGTTGTCGGACGAGTCGCCCTGCAGCGCCTTCACGTCGGGGAGCGCCTCGGGGCGGAGTCCGCCGTACCGCTCCATCACCGCCGCCTCGTCGTACATGGTGCGCTTCTGTGTGCTGGCGCTCATCAGCACGCGCACCCGTGGGGAGACGAGCTGGAGCGTATCGGTGTCGCCGGTGAGGATCAGCGTCTCCATCTCCTTCAGCTCGGCCTGGCGGCTCAGCGTTCCGAGGACGTCGTCGGCCTCGTACCCCGGCATCTCGTAGACGGGTATGCCGAAGACGGCCACGAGCTGCCGGATGCGCGCAAACTGGCCGCGCAGCTCGGGGGGAGTGGGCGGCCGGTGAGCCTTGTAGTCGGCGAACTCCCGGTGTCGGAAGGTCGGCTCGGGCAGATCGAAGGCGATGGCGCAGTGGGTAGGCTGCCAGTCGGAGAGCGTGCGGAGAAAGGAGTTGAGGAAGCCGTAGACGGCGCGGACCTCCTCGCCCGTCGCCTGGACGGTGAGCGGCTGCCTGATCGCGTGCCAGGCGCGATGCACGAGCGCGTGTCCGTCCATCAGTATGAGCAAGGGAGCGCGGTCGAGCATGTAGGATGTGCTGCCTGAGGTCACAGGGCCTCCCGGCGAGGGGATGTTGCGATTATACACGTCCGGGGCCGGGAGTCCGGCAAGGGCGGTCGCACCTTAGCGTGGAGCAGTTTGGTCAATCGTCACTCCCAGCCTGTGTCCCTATATATATTATGTGCGTCAAAGTGGGACAAAGTGGGACATTTGGATAGCCGTCGCGGTCCCGGCGCTCGCCTGCGGCGTCAAGTCTTGACATCAGTAGTATAGCACGAATGTTCGTGGATTCAAGGTAAAAAGGGATGCCTCCAAATCCCCCACCTAAATGGCGGTGGAACCCTAAGGCGGGGAGAGGGCTGGTTTCAAACCAGCCCCTACGGGGTGATGGCTGATAGCCATGGAGTTGAATGTGGAGGCGGAGGATTTGGGAATGCTCACGTACGAGGGTTCTCACTCTATTTTCAGTTTTGAATCAGGTTTCCATCACACTCTCATCCGGCGCAGGGTGGGGCGCCAGATGCCGAGCCAGAGGACGGTGACGCCGAAGAGGCCCGCTCCGGCGGAGACGGCGATGGGCCACGTCCACCAGTCTGCCGCGACACCCATCGGCAGCGCGCCGACGTATACGAAGGCGGCGCCGATGGTCCAGAAGCCCATCACCCTTCCGAGGAGATCGGAAGGGACGGTGAGCTGGAGGACGGTCGTCCCAAGCGACACGTAGCTCATGCTGGCCATCCCGACGAACAGGAGTATGGCCCATGAGAGCCAGAACCACGGGGACCAGGCGAAGGCGAGCAGCATCGTCGGAAACATGACGAGCGTGCCTATCATCAGCCGGTTCCGGTGCTCGAAGTCGCCCAGCGAGGCGAGGGCGATGTTCCCGACGAGGGAGCCAACGCCGGCCGCCGCGATGAGCAGGCCGACCTCTCCCGCGTCGGCGTTCAACACCTGCTTGGCGAACGCCGGCATGACCTGCAGGTACGGCGATGCGAACATACCGTATGCGAAGCCGATCCCTATGATGGTGAAGACGATGGGCGTGGAGGCGAAGTAGCGGAGACCCTCGGCCAACTCCCGGACGGGGGACGTCCCGCCGTCTGTCCGTATGCGGCTCCTCGGCTGCATCCTCGACATCATCAGGAAGCTCAGCAGGTAACAGCTTCCGTTGAAGACGGCTGCGGGGCCCAGCCCAGCGAGATCGATCACGGCGCCGGCGACCGCCGGTCCGACGATCCGGCCGGTGTTCATCACCGCGGAGTTCAGCGCCACGGCGTTCATGATGTCGTCCCTGGGCACCAGATCGGCGACGATCGCCATCCGGCCGGGCATTTCCAGGCCCTGGATCACTCCGAGGACGAACGCCGTGGCGTAGATGTGGGGCATCGCGGCATGGTCCGTGAAGACGGCGGAGGCAAGACCCAGGACGACGAGGCCGGCTGCGGCCTGCGTGGTCATCAGGAGCCTGCGCCTGTCCAGCCGGTCGGCGATCAGACCTCCGAAGACCAGCATCCCGAAGTTGGGCGCACCGTACAGGAAGATGACGAGGCCCAGCTGCGAGGATGAGGAGGTAAGCTCCAGCACAAGCCAGCCCATCACCAGGAACTGCATCCCCTGGGCCGCCGCCTGGCCGACCGAGCCCAGCCAGAACCAGCGGAAGCTACGGTTGCGCAGCGCCCGGACCGTCCGCAGGCCGATCCTCCCTCAGACTCCGGCTATGTCACGAGTATCGCCGAGCAGCTCGTCGACCTCGTCGGGGGATTCGCCCTCGGCGTAGATTCGCAGGAGGGGCTCGGTCCCCGAGAATCTGACCATGGCCCAGTATCCGCCGTCCAGCACCCAGCGCACGCCGTCCCGCCTGTCGACGCGCTCCACGCCTCTGCCGCCGAGGGACGTCGGAGCCGCCGCGAATATCCGCTGCCGTATCTCGTCAAGCTCCTCCGGCTCGAACTCAATGTCGAGCCGCTCGTAGGAGTGCGGGCCGGCCCTCTCAGCGAGCATCGTGAGGAGCTCCGAGGCCGAGTTGCCCGTCTTGACCATCATGTCGAGCAGCATGAGGCCGCTCAGTATGCCGTCCCGCTCCGGGATGTGGCCCCGGAAGGCGTACCCGCCCGACTCCTCGCCGGCGAGGAGCGCGTCTTCGCGCATCATCACCGGGCCGAGGTGCTTGAAGCCGACCGGCTCGTCGAAGACCGGCACGCCGTACGCCTCTCCCAGCCGGTCTATCATGCTCGTCATAGTGATCGACCGGACGATCGGACCTCGGTTGCCGAGCACCTCCAGCTGGTGCAGGCACAGCAGGGCGAAGGTCTGGAGAGTGGAGAGGAACCTGCCGGTCTCGTCGACGACCCCGAGGCGGTCCGCATCGCCGTCGGTGGCAAGGCCGACGTCGGCGTCCTGGCCGGGCACGACCGACATCAGGGCCTGCAGGTTGTGGGCGATCGGCTCCGGCTGGATCATACCGGGGAAGGCCGGGTTCGGCTCTCCACGCAGCTCGGTGACGGTGGTGGCGCCCCCTTCAAGCAGCTTTGCCAGATAGCCCGCGCCCGCGCCGTGCATCGAGTCGACGAAGAGCTTGAGGCCCGCCCCCCTGATCGCGTCGAGGTCTACCAGGGTTGCGATCTGTCCCAGGTAGAGCGACTCCGGGTCGATGTGCTCCAACAGTCCACGCCGCTCCGCCTGGACGAGCGTGGTGCGACGCACCCTTCCCGACGCCGCGGCGTCGGCGATATGGAGTTCAAGGTCGTCGATTGCTGCCTGCCCGGCGCTGCCACCGTAGTCGGGCTTGTACTTGAATCCGTTCCAGCGTGCGGGATTGTGGGAGGCGGTGATGACGACCCCGCCTCCCGCGGCACGGGCGACGACGTTGTACGACAAAGCGGGCGTGGGCGCTGGTCGGTCGCAGAGGAAGGTCACCACGTCGTTCGCGGCGGCGACCTCGGCGACGGCGGCTGCGAACTCGGCAGAAGAGAACCTCGTGTCGTAGCCGACGACGAGGCCGCGGCTCGCCTTATTCTGGGCCTGGAGGAGCGATGCCGTCCCCTGCGCGCACAGGCGGACGTTGTCGAAGGTGAACCCCTCGGCTGTGATGCCGCGCCAGCCATCTGTACCGAAACTGATCGACATGGACACCGGAACGTGTCTTGAGTTGCGCTCTACGAGCCGGCGGTCAGCGGAGCCCCCACCTCTCCGACAAACGCCTCCCGCCTGAGCGCGTCGGCCCTGTCGGTGCGCTCCCAGGGCAGATCGAGGTCGCCGCGGCCGAAGTGGCCGTAGGCCGCGGTCTGCTTGTAGATGGGGTGTCGGAGGTCGAGGTCACGGATTATCGCGTTCGGACGAAGGTCGAAGTGCCTGTCTATCAGGTCCTTGATGGTGGAATCGTGGACCCTGTTCGTGCCGAACGTCTCGAACGACACAGAGGTCGGCTCGGCCTTGCCGATCGCGTAGGATACCTGGAGCTCTATCCGGTCGGCCAGACCGGCGGCGACGACGTTCTTGGCCGCGTGGCGGACGGCGTAGGCCCCGGACCGGTCCACCTTCGTCGGGTCCTTGCCGGAGAAGGCGCCCCCGCCGTGGCGGGCGAAGCCGCCGTAGGTGTCGACGATTATCTTGCGTCCGGTCAGCCCCGCGTCGGCCACCGGTCCGCCGATCTCGAAGCGCCCCGAGGGATTGACGAACCAGCGGGTGTTCTCGTCGATCAGGTCGGCTGGTATCACCTCCCTGGCCACCTGATCGATCAGGTCCTGCTCTATCTCAGACTGGCTCGTCTCCGGGCTGTGGTGGGCGCTCATCACGACGGTGTCGATCCTCTTCGGCCTGCCGTGGCTGTACTCGACTGTCACCTGCGACTTTCCGTCCGGTCGCAGATAAGGCAGAGTGCCCGTCTTCCTGACCTCGGCCATCCGGCGACAGATGCGGTGGGCCAGCGAGATGGGAAGGGGCATCAGCTCCGGGGTCTCGTTGCATGCGTAGCCGACCATCATCCCCTGGTCGCCCGCGCCTGTCACCGCATCGTGGTCGGCGTCTCCGACCCCGCGCGTCTCCAGAGAGTGAGAGACGCCGCTGTCAATATCGGATGACTGCTCGTCGACAGAGACGGCGATTCCACAGGACTGGTAGTCGAATCCGAATGCCGAGTCGTCATAACCGGCTTCCCTGATGGTGTCACGGACGACCCTTGGGATATCGACGTAGCCCTTTTCGAGCGTAATCTCCCCCATCACGACGACGAGGCCGGTCGTCACGCACACCTCGCATGCGACCCGCGCGAACGGATCGGTCGACAGGAACCTGTCTAGGATCGCGTCCGATATCTGGTCGCAAAGCTTGTCGGGATGTCCCTCCGTCACCGACTCGGAGGTGAACAGGTAGGACTCCGAGTCGCCAAAACTGAATGCCATCTTAGTGTGCCTCCTGTGGTTGCTTTATGCCCAGGCGGGCCTTCTCGTCGCCGCTCAGCACGACGAGAAGGGCGCTGCCCTGGGCGATCAGCCGGTTCTTCCCGCCCGGTGAGGCGGTCAATTCCGCAGAGACGCGCATCGTCCTGCCGGAGCGCTCGTCGAGCCAAGCAGCGGCGGCTATCGTCTCCGATGTCCTGGCCGGACGGCGGAACCGCGTCTCCATCGTCTTCATCATCGTAGTCACGCCCTGACGGTACGGCAGGTTCTCCATCACCTCGTAGAGCAGTCCGGTGATGATCCCGCCGTGGACGATACCCGGCCATCCCCCATGCTCCTCGCATGGCGCGAACTGCGTCTCCAGCCGGTCCCCCTTCAGCCTGAGATCGAGCCGCAGGCCGATGGGATTGTCCGGGCCACACCCGAAACATCGAGGATGCTGATATATCCCGGCGGTGTTCAACGGTCTACGTTCCTTCCTCCCAAGAGGCAAGGTAGCGCTCCTGTTCGGCTGTCAGGGTGTCGATCGTAATGCCCATCGCCTTGAGCTTCAGCTTTCCGACCTCTTCGTCGATCTCGCGTGGGACGGGATAGACATCCGGTGGGAGCGTGTGCGCCCTCTGAGTCAGGTACTCGATCGACAGCGCCTGGTTGGCGAAGCTCATGTCCATGACGGCGGACGGGTGGCCCTCCGCGGCGGCGAGGTTGATCAGCCGGCCCTCGCCCAGCAGCGACAGCCGCCTGCCGTCCTCAAGGGTGTACTCGTCCACCGAGGGGCGCACGCGCCGTTTGCTTTCGGTCATCGCCTCGAGAGCCTCGATGTCGATCTCGACGTTGAAGTGCCCACTGTTTGCGATCAGCGCTCCGTCCTTCATGGCCTCCAGGTGGTCGCCTCCAACCGCCTTCAATCCCCCGGTCAACGTAATGAAGATGTCCCCGATGGACGCCGCCTCCTCCATCGTCATGACGTCGTGGCCGTCCATCGCAGCTTCCAGGGCGCGGATGGGGTCCACCTCCGTTACGATGGTCTTAGCGCCCATGCCGCGGGCCCTGAGTGCGACGCCGCGCCCGCACCATCCGTAGCCGCAGACAACGACGCGCTTTCCGGCCCACAGCACGTTGGTGGCCCTAGTAATCCCGTCTAGAGTGCTCTGTCCGGTGCCGTAGCGGTTGTCGAAGAGGTGCTTCGTATTGGCGTCGTTCACCGCCACGATCGGGTACTTGAGCCGACCCGACGCTGCCAGGCTCCGTAGGCGGATCACGCCGGTGGTCGTCTCCTCACACCCACCCCTGATTTCAGCCAGGGCGTCCTGCCTGGTCGAGTGGAGCGTCGCGACCAGGTCCGCGCCGTCGTCCAGGGTCAGGTGGGGCGTCGCGTCGAGAGCGGCGTTGATATGCTCGTAGTAGGTCTTGTCATCTTCGCCTCTAATTGCGTAGGTCGCAATCCCGTACTCGGCGGACAGCGCGGCGGCGACTTCGTCCTGAGTGCTGAGTGGATTGCTGGCGCAGAGCACTACCTCGGCGCCCCCGTCCCGGAGCGCCAGGGCGAGATTCGCCGTCTCCGAGGTTACGTGGAGGCAGGCCGCGATGCGGACACCCTCCAGGGGGCTGGAGGCGGCGAAGCGTTCGCGTATCTGTTGCAGTACCGGCATCTCCCTGCCGGCCCACTCGATTCGCTGAACACCCTCTCCCGAAAGCTCAGCATCCTTAATGTCGCCTCTAACAGTCTTCGTCGTCAACTTCTCCTCCTAATTCTCCATGCTTGCGCCGTCCGTGCGCCACGGGAGCGCCTCTCCCTCCCAGAGAGGGAGGAACCGCGACAGTTCCGTCATCGCTTCCAATCTCGTCCGTATCTCGGTCCGCGTCAGCGAGCCTATACGGTCCGTGCTGAAGCTCTCCACCGCGAACGATCCCATCACCGAGCCGGCGACAGCCGCACGGCGCAAGCTGTCGCCGCTAAGATCGTGCGTCGCCGAGAGGTATCCCAGGAAACCTCCCGCGAAAGAGTCTCCCGCTCCGGTCGGATCCACCACGTTCCTCAAGGGGAAAGCCGGAGCCGAAAAGACCGAGCCATCCTCGAAGAAGAGGAGCGAGCCGTGCTCTCCCCGCTTCACGACGACCGCGGTCGGGCCCAAGGCGAGTATGGCCTCCGCCGCACGCACGAGGTTCGGCTCCCCTGCGAAGCTGCGCGTCTCCCCAGCGTCCATGAACAGGACATCTGCCGAACGGACCGCACGCTCCAGCAGTTCCCTCTTGCCGTCTATCCAGAAGTCCATCGTGTCGAGAGCGACCAACCTGGGGCGGGACTCCATCTGAGCCAGCACGTCGATCTGCAGCTCCGGGTCTATGTTTGCAAGGAACAGATAGGGTGCTCTCACCACCTCGGGGCTCATCCGGGGAGAGAAGTCTGCGAAGACGTTGAGCTGCGTATCGAGCGTATCCCTCGTGTTGACATCCTCCGACCCATAGACGCCCGACCATCGGAAGGTCCTGCCCGGCCGTACCTCCAGATTCGCCGTGTCGACGGAGTGCTCCTTGAGTATTCGCAGATGCTCGTCCCTGAAGTCCTGACCCACCACGCCTACCAGGCTGGTGGGGGCAAAGTAGCTGCTTGCTATAGAAAAATAGACGGCGGAGCCGCCCAGCGCCTCGCTGCACCTCCCGGCCGGAGTATCGACCGAGTCGTAGGCGACGGAGCCGACCACGAGCAGGGACACGCTGCAGGTCCTCACACCCTCTCCGGTAGCCACTCTACAGGTCGGCGCCGTAGCTGGTCGGATGGCCCTTCTCGATCCAGACCGCCGTGCCCTCCTCGATGTTGAAGAGGCGCTCCGAGTCGATCCCCATCGCGGCGGCCATTTCGCAGGCCAGCCCACTGCGCACTCCCTGGGCGCAGATGAAGAGGAGCTTCTTGTCCTCTGGAAGCTCATCTATGCGGGCCAGAACGTCGTCGACCGTTATGAAGAGGGCGTTCTTGATGTGGCCGTCGGCGTATTCGTCTGGACGCCGCACGTCGATGAAGGCTACGTCGTCGTTGCCGTGCATCTGCGCCGCCTCATCGACGTTGATGCGGTAGTATGGCTCACCCGTCTCTTGGCGCGGCATCAGTTCACCTCCTGTCGACTCATAAGGTACCTCTCTACAATGGGGGAGAGCCTTTCCAGCGTAGGGCGCGGGACCAGATCCGGCGCGGTTACGATCGCGTCCTGGAGCGCCGATCCACAGCCGCAGTCGCGTATCGGAGTCAGTCCGGCCGCGACCTCCTTGATCACGCCCTGAGCGGTCTCCACATTTCTCAGCAGGTTCGCTACCACCAGCTCGACCGACACGCTCTCCTCGGTCTCGTGCCAACAGTCGTAGTCGGTGACGAGCGCCATAGTCGCGTAGCACATTTCGGCCTCTCGGGCGAGCTTGGCCTCCGGCAGGCCGGTCATCCCGATCACGCTCGCACCCCAGGACCGGTATAGCTCCGACTCGGCCCGAGTGGAGAACTGGGGACCTTCCATCACCACGTAGGTACCTCCGAAGTGGGAGATCGCCCCCTGCCCGACGGCGGCTTGGTGGAGCAGTCGGCTCAAGTCTGGACAGAAGGGCTCGGCGAAGGCGACGTGCGCCACGATCCCGTCCTCGAAGAAGGTGGCCGGACGGCCTTTGGTCCGGTCAAGAAGCTGGTCCGGTATCACCATGTCCAGTGGCTTTAGCTCCTCCCTCAGGCTGCCGACGGCGCTGACTGAGAGTATCCGTTCGACGCCAAGCGTCTTGAGCGCGTAGATGTTTGCCCGGGCCGGCAGGTGCGAGGGCGATATCCTGTGTCCCCGTCCGTGCCTGGGCAGAAAGGCGACGTCCACACCTGAGACTGCCCCGGTGACGATCGAGTCGCTCGGCCTGCCGAACGGCGTCTCGATATCGAGACGCCGCCTGTCCGTCAGCCCCGCGAAGTCGTAGAGTCCGGAGCCGCCGATTATAGCCAGACTCGTCTGCTCGGTTGCTGTTCGGGTGCTCATTCGTGTTTTCGGCGCAAAAAAAGACTTCTCCGCGATGAGAGAAGTCATGGTGATTCCTCTACTCTCATCTCTCGAGCGCGCGCTCGTCGGAATTAGCACCGTGTCTCATGGCGGCCGCGCCGCTCCGACCGGTTGCTGGGCTTCAAGGGGCCGATCCCTCTGCCTCTCTTGATAAGAGCCTTGACTGTGTTGTCTATCAGGTTGCCGTTGTCGGGCTTGTATCCTCCCACCAGATCCCGGACGCTGTTTGCCTACATTGAGAGATGCTACTACGCTGCCGGCACAGTGTCAAGCGAGACCCGATGCGCCGCCCGAACGTCGCTACAGTCTGCCGAATATGGGCAGTCTCCCGGCCAGTGGACGGACGTATTCTATGAAATCGGGCGTTGCCATGCTAAGGGAGGCGTTCAGGTAGCGCGTCGGCATGGACTGTACCCGGCCTGCGACTCTGGACAGAGGAGCGGTCGAAAACTCGCAGGCGTAGGCGGCTCCGGGCCGGCGCACGAGCGAGACCATCTCCCCGGAGCGTCCTTCCAGGGCGAACCTGACCGCCGCGCGTCCGGCCCCCTCGGCCTCTACGGCGTCGGTCGGCGAGACGAGGGCGGCCATCGAACGCTGTATCGTCCCCGGCTTCTCGTACCTGACCCGCACTCCCAACCGGCCCTCCGTCAGTTCCGCCAAGTAACCCCCCGCGCCCATGTAGTAGGGATGGCCGAAGTCGTCCACGAATCGGGGTTCGTCCCGCCTCCCCAGCACGCCGTCCGGGCCGCGGGCGTTCTCGGCGACGACCGCCACGGCGAACCCGAACCGGCGACAGGCATCCTCCATCCGCCCCAGAAAAGCCTCCTCGCACACCGGCGTCTCAGGTATACAGATGACGTGAGGAGCGTCCCTCTCTTCCCGTTTCGCCAAGGCCGACGATGCGGCCAGCCAGCCGGTGTCCCGGCCCATCACCTCAATGACTGTTATCGGGGACGCTATGCCCATCGCCTCGGCGTCCCGCCCCGCTCCCATCGCCGCCAGAGCGACGAAACGCGCCGCGCTTCCGTAGCCGGGCGAATGGTCGGTGCAGGCAAGATCGTTGTCGATCGTCTTGGGGACGCTCATCACCGTCAGGTCGAGACCCCGCGAGCGGTGATCGCCGGCCAGCAGTAAGGCGTTCTCGGCCGAGTCGTTGCCGCCTATCATGAAGAGGTGGCTGATGCCGTGCCGGGCGAGCGTGCAGAAGATGGGAGACAGGTCCTGGTCCGTGACTTTCCTGCGAGTGGACCCTAGAGCGGCTCCGGGGCTGCGGGCAATGCGCGTCCACATCCTACCGGACCGGCCGCCGAGGTCCACCAGGTCACCGCTCGCGAGGCCCTCCACTCCGTACCTGGCCCCGTAAACACCCGCGAACGCCCCGCTGGACAGCGCCTCATCGGCAGCACCGTGAAGGCTGCGGTTCATGACCGCCGTGCAGCCCCCCGACTGTAGGATCACGGCGTTGCGTTCGTGTGGCATCGTGCACCATAGTACCCGGATTCGCAGGGGCGTGATAGTGAAGGGCGGCTCCGCGGGGAGGGATTCCAGGGCACCTCTACCTTCAGGCAGGTCCGAACGTTCATCGAGGTGCGGGGCGTGATTGACCGGACGTTGGGGCCGTTGCTATACTCGCCCCGCTTCAAGTGTGATGGGTGGCGCCGCAGAAGCACCGCTCCCCGAGTACGGAGGCCGATATGGCAGTAACCGCCGTCGAGGTTGTCTACAGAGGCATCTTTCAGAAGTCTCTTTCGAGGAACATATGCCGCACCATCGTGCTCGCAGCGCGTAAGGAGGGGAAGATAGGTACCGCGTTCGGACGGTACGGCGACTCGCCGGAGCGCAACGGAATACCCGCCAAGTACTTCGCCATCGTCGCCGACGATGACGATGAGCTTCAGGAGAGCCTGGCGAAGTACGAGCCCAAGGAGGTCGACGTCACCATCGTCGTCGACGACACGCTGTGCAAGGGCATCGAGTCGTGGGCCTGGTACGGCCTGCAGCCGATCAACGAGCTGACAGTGGAGGGCGGTACGGTCCTCGTGACGTCGATCCAGCCCGTGGACGCCCTCGTCGAAGACATCCACGTCAAGGATGTACCTTACAATCTGGCGGTGGTCAACGGGGCCAAGAGCTTTTCCGGCCTGTGGGTGTACAAGGATGACCACACCGACGTCCGCATTCTCGGCGCTCTCGCCCGGGTATGCCCGAAGCTGGTAGGTCTGGGGACCTATCAGGAGACGATAGTCGAGCAGTGGGGAGACGAGCTCAAGTCAGTCTCGGCTGAGCGGGCGCACGACCGCGTTCGCATCACACCGGTCGAGCCGGGGCAGGGCAATACGGCGGAGCCGTTCAGGTTCGATCAGCCGGGCTGGACCGAGATGGAGGAGGCAATCGTCATCCGCGGCGTCGAGGCCGGCGGAGGCTTCCGCGGAGGCGACGCCGGCTACGAACCCGTGCGCAGCGAGGTGTTCAAGAAGTGGTCGACGCGGACGATGAGGCCCGTCGTCAACTTCGAGACCTGCACCAAGTGCACCCTGTGCTGGCTGCAGTGCCCCGACTCATGCTTCGACGTGACGCCGGAAGGGCTGTACGATTCGAACATGGATTCGTGCTGCGGTTGCGGCGTCTGCGAGGAGGTCTGCCCCGTGGCCGACTGCATAACCATGGTGAACGAGGAGTCGTTCACCGACAACTCCAGTCAGTACGACCACTGGCAACGAGACCGGGACGAATATATGAGGTGGCTCGAGGAGAAGATCGCCGTCGCCAAAGCCGAGAAGGGTGACGTGGGCAGATCCCACGGCTTCTTCGAGTGGGGTGAATACGAGAGGCAGGTGGAGATGACGGGAGTTGGCGATGACGACTGAAGTTAAGCCCGCGCTGGAGCGGGAGGAGTTGATCAGCGGGTCGGAGGCGATCGCCATCGCCTGCGCGCTCGCGGACGTGGACGTCATAACGGCCTATCCGATCAGGCCGTACGATACGGTCATGCAGTTCGTCTCCAAGCTGGTCGCCAACGGTGACCTCAAGTGCGAGTATATAGTGGCGGAGAGCGAGCACTCGCAGTTCGAGATCGTCAAGCACGCCTCCGCCGTCGGCGCCCGTGTCTTCTCCGGCTCCAGCGGAGTGGGCTGGTTCTACGCCTTCGAGGCGTTGGCGGTCACGTGCGGTCTCAGGCTCCCGGTCGTCGCCATGGTCGGCAACCGGGCGCTGGACGACCCGGGCGCCTTCGGATGCGAGCATAACGACGCACTCGCAGTACGCGATCTGGGCTGGATGCTCCGGTGGGTGGACACGGCCCAGGAGGCGATGGACGCGGCCTTCATGGCCTGGCGCGTTGCAGAGGACCCCCGGGTCTTTCTGCCATGCGCCATAAGCACGGACGGCGCCTTCCTGACCCACTCACAGCAGATCGTGAGGGTCCCGGACCAGCGCCTGGTCGACCAGTACCTGCCGTCCTACGACAGGGGCGAGTTCCTGCTCCATCCGGACAATCCGATTACGATCGCGCCGCAGGTCAACGAGGACTGGCTGATGGAAATCCGGCGCCAGACCGACGCGGCGATGCGCCGGTCACGCGACGTGATCATCGAGGCCCACGACGACCTGAAACGCATCTTTGGTCGCGGCGGTGACGACCCGTTCATCGAGGAGTACATGACGGAGGACGCCGATGCGGTCTTGGTCGGGATGGGCACCATCTCGCTCCCGCTGAAGGTGACCGTGAGGCGCCTGAGGGAGAATGGCCGCAAGGTCGGGTATGTCCGCGTCAAGTGGTTCCGTCCCTTCCCTCAACAGGAGCTGATCGACTCTCTATCTAAGTTCAAGGCCGTGGGCGTGGTGGACAGGGACTACTCTCTGGGCTCCCCTTCTAACGGGGGTGTCCTCTACAGCGAGGTCAGATCGGCGCTGTACGACGCCGACAGGAGGGTCCCGACCATCGGGTTCATCGCCGGACTGGGCGGCCGGGAGGTGACAGTGCCGATGGCGACTGAGATGTTCGACGCCACCGAGCGGGTCGCCGATACGGGTGAGATCGATGAGCCCCTGCGCTGGATCGGAGTGCGGGAGTAGACTGCGAAGCATAGGAGCGGCGAGATGACTACCGTACAGACCCTTCCGCTGATCAAGGGTGTCCATAACTCTCCCTTGGAGGAGTACTTCACCTCCGGCCACCGCACCTGCCAGGGATGCGAGTCGGCGCTCGTGATGAAGCTGATGGTCAAGGCTTCCGGACCGAGGACGATCGTCCTCGGCAGCACAGGATGCATGTACGTCGCGAACACGACCTACTACTCGACGCCCTGGGTAGTGCCCTGGATGCACACCCAGCTTGGATCGTCCGGGTCGGCAGCCACCGGCACGGCCGCTGGACTCAAGGCGCTGATGGAGAAGGGGAAGATGAAGGAGGAGCCGATCAACGTCATCGCCTTCTGCGGCGACGGCGGCGGCGCCGACATGGGCATCTCGTCGATCTCCGGGGCGCTTTCGCACCAGCAGTACAATCTGGTCGTTCTCATGTATGACAACGAATCGTACGCGAACACCGACATTCAGGTGTCGAGCTCCTCTCCTTGGGGCGCCCACACCACCTTCAGCACTCCCGGCAAGCTCCACAGGATCATGCACAAGCGGTGGAAGAAGAATATGGCCGCGATGATGGCCGTAGGGCATCCTGGAGTGCGATACGTGGCTACGGGCTGCGCCTCCTACGCCGTGGACATGATGAACAAGATCAGGAAGGCCCTCGCGGTCGGCGGGCCCACTTTCATCCACACCTACGATCCCTGTCCCAAGGGATGGGACTACGACCCGATGTACTCGCACGAGCTCGGGATGCTGGGCGTGGAGACCGGTATATGGGTCCAGTACGAGATCGAGGACGGTAAGCTGATTCTCAACGGCCCGTCCAGGTCTATTGCCAACGGCAGGCGCAAGAGGAAGCCGGTGGTCGATTTCCTGAAGCGACAGGGGCGCTTCGCCCACTTCACCGACGAGGACGTCGACTACTTCCAGGCGAAGGTCGACCAGATGTGGGAGAAGTGGTGGCTCCCGGGAGTCATTCCGATGAATCCCGACGAGGCCCTGGAGCGCCTGTAGACTCACCGAGGCAGAACCCTCATCTCGACCTTCCCGGACGGGGAAGATGTAATATCCACTCTCCGCCCGCCAACTGCCCTCATCTGAGTGTTAGGACGCGTCGACGCTTCGCCGATTCCCTGTAGCCTCTTCCTAGTCGGCCCACCTTGTGCAGACTTGCCGATGGCGGCGCCATTTGTTGCCATGCCTGTAGGGTGTTACTATGGCCCGCAATCCGATAGGGAGGTGCTCTCGTGGCAGCAGACAGACTCACCGGAGAAGAGATCGAAGAGCTGAAGACCCAGGCCTCGACACACTTCTGGCCCCATTCGAGGCTGGCGGGCGATATGTCGGACGAGACCGGCGTCAAGCTAGTCACCAGCGCGGAGGGGGTGTGGGTAGAGGATGTGGAAGGGAGGCGCTGGCTCGACGTGATGGCCGGTATGTGGCTGAAGAACATCGGCCACGGCCGGCGCGAGATCGCCGACGCCGTCTACGAGCAGATGCAGGACGTCAGCTACACTCCGGGAGGCACCGTCAGCCCGACGACCGTGAAGCTGGCTGCGAAGGTTGCCTCACTCGCGCCGGACAAGGAGTCGAGGGTCTACTTCGTCAGCGGCGGCTCGGAGGCGGTGGAGTCGGCGCTCAAGATGGCGAAGCAGTACCACAAGAACAACGGCGAGCCGGGACGATGGAAGGTCATAAGCCGGTCCGGTTCGTACCACGGGGCGACCTTCGCCTGCATGAGCCTCGGCGGCGGCGGAGTGGCCGTGCCTGAGAACTTCGGGCCTCTCATGCCGGGCAACGTCCACGTCGCCCAGCCCAATCCGTACCGATGCGTCTACTGCGCGGACCGCGGGGGCTGCAACCTCGAATGCGCTCGCGACGTCGACCGCGCCATCGAGCACGAGGGGTCGGCCACGGTCGCCGCCTTCATCGGGGAGCCGATCTCCGCGGCGGCCGGTGTTCACGTCCCGCACCCCGAGTACTGGCCGACCATCCGCGAGATATGTGACAGACACGGCGTAGTGATGATATGCGACGAGGTGATAACCGGCTTCGGCCGTACGGGAAAGATGTTCGCGACAGAGAACTGGGACATCAAGCCCGACATCTTCACCGTAGCAAAGGCGCTTACGAGCGGCTACCTGCCAATCGGCGCGGCCGTGGCTAGTCCGAAGATCGCCGACGCCTTCACTGGCGATGAGGATTCCGCATTCCGGCATCTGATTACCTTCGGCGGCAACCCAGCGTCATGCGCGGCGGGGCTCGCCAACCTCGAGATCATGGAGAACGAGGGGATGGTGGAGAACTCGGCCGTTATGGGCGAGTACCTCTTCGATCAGCTACAGACCCTCTACGAGCACCCGATCGTTGGGGACGTCCGCGGTGGAATGGGCCTCATCGCGGCGGTCGAGCTCGTCAAGGACCGCGACACGAGGGAGAAGTTCCCCAAGGAAGCCGGGCTTGCCGGCAAGATGCGTTCCCTCCTCAAGCAGCATGGGCTGCTGACCCGCGAGGGGGACACGATCTTCATGGCTCCCCCGCTCTGCATAACGAGGGAAGAGGTCGATCACATGGTGGGGCAGGTCGACGACGTGGTAGGAGAGCTGGAGCGGATGCTGTAGACGCAGTCCCCGAACCCTGATGCGGGGCCTCCGCATCTAATCTCAATATGAATCTCCTTGTGAGCGAGGTTGGGGCGAGGCTGCTGTTCACGGCCGTGTTCGTATTGGGGCTGCTCGCATTCGGCTGCTCCGGGAGCGTCGACGACACACCGCTTGCGCCTACCTCCACACCCGGCCAGCCGACGGCTGCTCCGGATGACCGCGTCGCTCAGGAGCGGCAGCCGGCGAGCCCCGCCGCCACCGCCGCGCCCGAAGCGGGTCAGCCGGAGGAGGATGACGAGAGCTGCTTCCTCGAACGGTCGGTCTGGAAGACCAACCTGTGCAAGCACTCTGTCCCGCTGGAGGAGATCATGGCGGGGGGGCCGCGCCGGGACGGCATCACGCCGATAGACACGCCCAAGTTCGTCGACGTCGACGCCTCCCCCGAGTACATGCAGGACGACGACCCTGTCATTGCGCTGGAGATCGACGGAGACGTGCGCGCCTACCCGCTGGCCATACTGATCCAGCACGAGATCGTCAACGACGAGGTCGGGGGCATACCAGTCACCGTCACCTACTGTCCGCTCTGTAACTCGGCCATCGTCTTCGACCGGAGAGTCGACGGAAGGGTGCTCGACTTCGGCACGAGCGGCATGGTGAGGCATAGCGACCTTGTCATGTGGGACCGTCAGACAGAGTCGTGGTGGCAGCAGATCACCGGAGAGGCGATAGTCGGCGAGCTTACAGGGAGCCAACTGGAGTTCATCCCGGCGCCGGTCGTCTCCTGGGACGAGTTCACGAGGGCGTACCCTGGGGGCATGCTGCTGACTCGGGGTCTGGGTCTCGGCAGGAACTACACCCGCCCACCATACGTCGGATACGACGAGAGGGACAGCCCCGGACTATCCAACCTGGAGCCCGACTCCAGGCTGCCCATCAAGGAGCGGGTCGTCGCCCTGTCGGTAGGCGACCGACACTTCGCCTACCCCTTCTCTCTGCTTTCGGAGCGCCTCGTCGTCAACGACACCATCGATGGCAAGGACCTGGTGATCTTCTTCTCGGAGAGCACCTTCTCTCCGTTCGCTCCGGGCCTGAATGTCGATCTGACACACCAGGCCAGCCAGCCGGTCGGCTCCACCGGCGTGTACGAGCCTACAGTCGACGGCCGCAGGCTGACCTTCAAGGTCGGCCAGGAGCGGTTTCTGGACGAGGAGACGGGCTCCGAGTGGAACATTCTGGGTCAGGCGACCGCCGGTCCGCTGAAGGGCACGCAGCTCACGCCGGTCCTGCACGGGAACCACTTCTGGTTTGCCTGGGTGGCCTTCAGGCCGGATACTGAGGTACGCGCGGGGGACGCCGGTTGAGATTAGGCTATCACCCGTCGATGGTGTCGAGCGTCCTCATGATCGGGTGGCGGATGCAGGTGAAGATCGGGGTGTCCCTGAGCGTATAGAGGGATCCCTCCACCGCTCGGAGCTCCATCACGAGGTCCAGGAAGTCGGACGGGCTGTCCGTGTCAAAGGCGACGACGAACTCCTGGTCGTCGAGCCCGAACGAGTAGGACGTGTGGATCCTTACCGACGGGTAGTTGTGGCCCACCCTAAAGTGGTCATTCATCATCCGCTGGCGCTCTTCCGAGGGCAGCAGATACCATTCTCGGGTCTTCACGAACGGATAGACGATGAAGTAGCGGGCGTCTCCCGGCCGGGCCCGCGCCGTCGTTCCCTCCTGGTCGGCGTGGCGGTGTCCGGCGACGTATTCTGACCGGCGCGTCATCGCGAGGTAGGAGTAGGGCTCGTTCAGGTAGCCGCCCAGCCCTGTCGCCCTCAGCCGCGTCTCCGTCTCCTGCACCGTGTCGAGCGAGTCGGACGCCTGCCACAACAGGAAATCGGCGTCGCCGCGGAGGCCTACCAAGCTGTAGCTGCGGACGAGGGTGCGAGCCGACATCTCATCGACGACGGCCGCGAGCTCCCGCTTGTGTTGGAGTCGCTCCTGTTCAGGGAGCCTGCGCCAGGCGAGGTCGGCCTTGTAGAAGCCGTACTTGACGAACTGTCGACCGTCGGTCTGGTCCATACTCCTCTCCACCGGGACGGCGAATTATAGCACGCCGGGTCTGCCGCTCTGTTGACGCGGTCATAGCCAGTCGCTATCATACCCTCAGGCGTTGAGCGAGTCGGAGGCCGGAATGCCATTCACGCGCGGATTTGGGCTGCCGGAGTTGATAATCATCCTGGTCGTGGTGATGATCTTCTTCGGGGTGGGGAGACTTCCCGAGGTCGGCGGAGCCGTGGGCAAGGCCATCCGGGAGTTCCGAAAGGGCCAGTCCGCTGTCACCGACGCGGCGGCCGAAGTCGACGTAGACGTAGAGGGCAAGGACAAGCCCGCGGCCTAGAACGGCGGCGCCTCGCCTAAGCGTCGGCGGCGCTCCTCCAGAGACGGGCGCTCACCGTGCCCACGAGCAGCACGAACATCACGTCGACGATCACCCAGTAGAACAGGCGGATCTGGCTTTGCCCGTCCTCGCCGACGGTCAGATCGTCGAACCAGTTCCAGAAGAACAGGACAGCTAGGACTGCCGCCGCGTAGAACGCCGCATTGACGTAGATGAACCTGTTAGTGTCGCCGCCTGCTGCTCCGTAGTCTCTCTTGTCGGCGCAGGTCGTTGCCAACGTCACGATGACGCCGACGGCCATGATCCAGTTCAGTATGTCCCACACCGCGCCGACGTCCACTGAGTCCTCATAGAAGGAGCTGAGGGCGAAGTGGAGCAGCACGACGGCCGCCATGAGACCGAGAATGATGGACAGTGGCTTCCTGAGTATCTTCATGGCTGTCCTTCTCCTGCCTGATCTAGGGATGCGGTCCGCAGCCGGAGGCACTTAGGTAGCACACGTCCCAGGCCCGCGTCAATCGGCCTTACGCGTACCGGCGCTGACCTACCCCAGCGGCTCGGGCTGCTCCGAATCGCCGCGCCGCTGCCGTCTTGCCAGCTTTGCCAGCCAGACGCCCGCCTCGTACAGCACGATAATAGGGAGCGCCACGAGGGTCTGGTTTATCGGGTCGAAGGTTGGAGTGATCATCGCGCCCAGGATGAAGGCCACGACTATCGCCCACCGCCGCTGCCTCGCCAGGAAGCTCGGGGAGACGATCCCGATCTTCGCGAGGAAGAAGAGGACGACCGGAGTCTCGAACACGACACCCATCCAGAACAGCAGTGAGATCATCAGGTTGACGTACTTGCTGATGCTGATGAAGGGTGTGGCCACATCGCTTCCGAACGTTTGGAGGAACCTCACCGCGGGAGGGAACAGCACGAGGTAACCGAAGGCCGCGCCTGCCAGAAAGACCAGGATGATCACCGGCATGAGGGCGTAGAGGTACCGCCGCTCCTGGGAAGACAGCCCGGGGGCCACGAACATGACGGCCTGGAATAGCACGAACGGCAGAGAGGCGAAGAATCCGACGAGCAGCGAGGCCTTCATCGCCGTGCCGATGAACTCGGTCAGCTCTGTATAGATCGGCTTTTCGTTGGGGGTGCCCGCGAACCCCTGCGCCGGCTTCATGAGCAGCACGAGTATCTGCTCGTGGAAGGCGAAGGCCGCTCCGGTGCATACGAGGACGGCGGCGGCTGACCAGATCACTCTCCGGCGAAGCTCGATCAGATGCTCGCCAACCGGAACCGGGCGGTCGTTCATCAGTCGGTCTTTCTCTCCTCCTGCGCCTCGGTTTCAGCCGGCGGCACCGCAGGTTTCCGTCGGAAGGCTACCGGGCCGTCGTCGTCTCCATCCGGGGCGTCTTCGTCGGAGCTGGGAGCGGCTGCCGCGGGACTGCCGCGCCGGCGGACTATCGGGGCCTCCTCTTCGTCCAGTACGATCTGCGGCAGCTCCGCCGATATCCGCCGAAGATCGCCGACTATCTTCCCAAGGAATCTGGCCGCCTCCGCCATCCTGGCGGGCCCTAGGAAGATGAACGCGATGAGCAGTATCGTGACGATCTCCAGCGTGCCCATTCCCAGAAGGTTCATGCCGTGGGTTCTCCTGCTCCGAGCGGACACTCCCCGCACTGAGGCGGGAGCTCCCAGCCGTCACGCAGCCTGGTTCGCACTCCAAGGCCGCTCAGAAGCTCTGCTACATCGCACAGCGGCAGGCCCACGACGTTGAGATAGCAACCGGAGACCGCCGCGGCCGGGCGGAAGTAGATGTCCTGGACGGCGTAGGCCCCGGCCTTGTCCATCGGCTTCCCGGAGGTGACATAGGCGGCTATCTCCTCGTCCGAGTAGGCCCTCATCCTCACTGCCGTGGACCTGTACCGGGACGACCTATGACGGGAACGCGCCTCCACCACCGTGACGCCGGTCAGGACGGCGTGCTCCCTGCCTCGAAGCGCCCGCAGCATCTCCGTCGCCTCCCCCCCGTCCGTCGGCTTGCCCAGCATCCGTCCCGCCAGCGAGACGGTCGTGTCGGCAGCGATCACTACCGTCCGGTCGGTGACGACGCCGGCCGCTCCCATGGCCTTGCGGACCGACTGCCTGACGACGAAGTCGTGCGGCGCCTCATCCTGCATGGGCGCCGTCTCCTCAACCGGAGGATCGACAAAGTTCGGCCGGAGGTCCAGCGCGCGGATCAGGCGGCGCCTGCGCGGCGACACCGACGCGAGTACAACCGGCGCCGTTCCGAGGCCTCCGTCACTCATGTCGGCGCAGCCGTCATTCTATACCACCGGCGCCCATGTCAGGGTCGCCACGCACTCCACGTGGAAAGTCTGGGGGAACATATCGAGGGGCTCGATCCGGTCTACACGGAATCCGCTCCGCACCAGCAGGTCGAGGTCGCGCGCCAGCGTCTCGGGCTCGCACGAGACGTAGACGACCCTCCGGGGAGGTCGGCGCGCGAGGGCCTCAAGGGCGGTCGCGTCACAGCCCGTCCGCGGCGGGTCCAGCACCACGGCGTCCGGTGCGTCGGACAGCTCGTCCAGGACGTCCTCGGTCCGTCCTTCGACGAAATGGAGGTTGTCGATGCCCAGCGTGTTGATCGCCGCGTCCTTCAGCGCGGAGAAGGACTCCTCGATCGCGATCACCTGTTTGGCGAACGGCGCGAGCAGCACCGCGAACGTTCCTACCCCTGCGTAGGCGTCGACGACCGTCTCGTCGGCCGAGAGATCGAGCCGCTCCCGGACCAGCTCGGCCAGCCTCTCCGCCTGCTTGGTATTCACCTGGAAGAAGGACGGGGAAGCAATCCGAAACGGCCTGTCGAGCAGGCGCTCCCTGTAGTATCCCTGGCCGGTGGGAATCGGTATCTCCTCGTTGTGCATCGCCGGTTGGACGAGCCAGTCACCCGTGTTCACACCGTAGCGCAACGTCAACTGAGAGGTCTCGGCGACGTTCTCCTGCAGCCTGGCCAGCGTCACGTTTATCCACGGGTCCATCAGCATGCACTCGTCGATCCTGACGAACCGGCGCCGTATGCGGTTGACGAAGCCGATCTGTCCGCCGTTTCGCACTGTGAAGCGCGCGTGGTTGCGGTAGTTGAGCCGCCGGGGACTGGGCAGGGTGGGCTCCACCGCGACATCCTTCAACGCACGATAGGCCGCCATCTGCTCCATGACGGCGTCGCGCTTCAGCTCCAGCTGGCGCTCGTAGCCGACGTGCTGCCATTGGCAGCCGGTGCAGGGCCCGAAATAGGGGCATGGGGGCGCCACGCGGTGTGGAGAAGGGCGCAGCACCTCGACGACCACGCCGGAGACCATCTGCCTGCGCTTGCGCCTGTAGCGGATGATCCTGGCAACCACCCGCTCGCCAGGGATACCTCCGAAGACGTTGATCCTGTGGCCGTCGTACTGGGCGTATGTGTCCCCCAACGGCGCGGCGCCGTCCAGGGTCAGTGTAGCCAGCTCCTGGTCTGAAACGGTCTCTCTAGCTTCGATCTTCTGCACGTTCGAAGGCTTTCTCTCTCCGGCAGGACTGCTTAAATTATAGAGGCTCCGGCGCTGTATGCGCAGATTGAGAACATCACAGCATGTTCAAAGGTCTCCGAGAGCGGGCATGACGATCGACAACCCGATTCTGGTATCATTCGCGGGAGTACCCCGGAGGAGTTATGACGGTCCAGAGGCGGCTCCCCCCCTGGCTCAAGGTGAAGATGGCCGGGAGCGGGAGCTTCATCAAGCTCCAGAACCGGCTTCGCGACAACCAGCTTCACACGGTCTGCGAAGAGGCGCGCTGCCCCAACATCGGCGAGTGCTGGGACAGGGGCACGGCGACCTTCATGATCCTGGGCGACATCTGCACCCGCGCGTGCGCCTACTGCGCGGTCACCACGGGAGCGCCGACCGGACTCGATCTCCAGGAGCCCGTACGGCTGGCGGAGACTGTGGAGAGGATGGGCCTCCGGTACGCGGTCATCACGTCGGTCAACCGGGACGACCTGCCGGACGGCGGCGCCTACATATTCGCCCAGTGCATACGCCAGATCCGCAAGCGTCTGCCGGAGTGCAGGGTCGAGGTGCTCATACCCGACTTCTGCGGGGACGAGGACTCACTCCGGACGGTCATGGAGGCCTCCCCGGATACGCTGAATCACAACATCGAGACGGTCCGCCGCGTCTTCCACAGGGTGCGTCCGAAGGGCGACTACGACCAGTCCCTGGAGCTACTGGAGCGCGCGAAGAGGATGGCGCCCGGCGGCGTGACCAAGTCGGGGATGATGGTCGGCCTTGGGGAGACGTGGGATGAGATCGTCGAGACGATGCGGGATCTCCGGTCGGTCGACTGCGACCTCTTGACGGTCGGCCAGTATCTGCGGCCCTCCCAGAAGCACGCGCCCCTGTCCAGGTGGTACACGCCCGAGGAGTTCGAGGAGATACGCTCTCAGGGAGAGGCCCTGGGGTTCAGGCATGTGGCGTCCGGCCCGCTGGTGCGGAGCTCCTACCACGCCGACGAGCAGCACGTCGCGGCGACGATGGCGACGGTCTAGCCCCTAGTCGGACGAGGGCAGCTTTCGGGGCTCCTGCACCTCCATCTTCTCGTCGCAGCATTCGATGGCGCCCTCGCCAGCCTTGGTACAGAGCACCATCGCCCCGCACTCGTCGCACCGGTATCTCTTGCCAAGCTGATTAGCCATTGTCGGAAGCCTCGCGCGGCTACTGCCTAGTCATCGGCTCGCCACAGCAGATGATCGTGCCGTCGCCGCCACGGGTGACCACGAACTGCGCTCCGCAAATGAAGCAGCGATACCTTTTCCCGGTCTCGGGCAAGCCATCCTCTCGCCATGAGCGAAATTTCGGATGATTATAGTTAGGGCTGGATTGAGCGTCAACGTCTCCGGGACCCCCATCTCAATCTCCCCCGGCTCCGCGGGGGAAGAGGTAAGAGCCTCCTCTCCGTCCAGATTCTCCAGAGTATCTCACGGAGACTGAACAGTGCCGGTCCTCGCCGAGGACCGGAGGGATTCGATCACGGCCTGCGCCGTCTCGTAGTCCCTGCGTCCGCCCGGCAGGATCGGGGGCACGAGGTAGAAGGAGTGGAACCCGGCCGCCCAGAGCCCATGCAGCGTCTGGAGCGCGATGTCGATACCTGACCGTCCCTTCGCGAGGTCGTCGATAACCCACTGGTCGACGCTGCCGAACCTGACGCTCTGATCGGTCATCACCTGGACCCCGGGGAATAACGGCTGACGGAGTGGGGCGCCGTGTCGCTCCTCGCAGGCTGAGAGGAAGGCCGAGGCGAGCGCCGTGTCGAAGGTCGGCTGGAAGACGAAGTAGTGGGCCCCGGCCTCCGCCTTGCGGCGGGTCAGCCCCGTCTCGCTCTCCAGCGGCCGCGTCAGATCGACGGTCGCGCCGATACAGAAGTCGGTCGGCCCGCGGAGTCTCAGGCCGCGGTAGTCGACGCCCTCGTTCATCCCGGAGATCGACTCGATGAGCCGGGTGGGAGGGGTGTCGCCGACCTGATCCGCCATCACGCGCTCTCCGCTGTCGAAGGCGTCTCCCTTGAAGACGAGCACGTTTTCGAGGCCCAGCTGCTGCGCGCCGAGCAGGAGGCTCTGGGCGGCGAGCAGGTTTGTGTCCCTGGAGGCGATGCTGAATATGACGTCCGCGCCGACGTTCTCTCTTATCCAGTTAGCGGCGATCGCGGAGAGGACTCTGACCGACTTGGCGGGGTTGTAGGCGACCGACAGGAAGTCGGCGTCCAGGACGCGCGCGCCCTCCATCAGCGTCGGGTCTCCGCCCCGGGGAGGCGAGAAGTCGCAGATGAACACCGGCGCCTCTTTGCTTCCGTATCTGTCGGTTACCTTAGCCAAAGGCTTTTTCTCCGAAAAACTGTCTCATTCTGTAACATTTTGTCTCTTTTGTAGCTGGGCGGGTGACAGTGGGAGACATCCATGGGACAGGTTTGAACAGAGTTGGGACAGAAAAGTGACAGGAATGGAACAGAATGGGACAGGGAGCCAGGAGGGGTGCTGAGGGCCGGATGTCTGTAGGGCGGTGGTTCGCATGGCCTATGATAGCACATGCGTTCGGCACATGTCTATCGACAGTGAGCCTTCCCCCGCGGAGCCGGGGGGAAGAGGAAGAGCATCCTCTCCATCCCGACCCATCCGCCCGAAGCTCTCACAGAACCCGAGCAGCTATGCCCCGTTGATGCAAGGTATTTGACCCTGTCCGAGCCAGTGGCTACAATCGTGGCGCTCGTGGGGCAGTCGGGACGGGAGGTGATGGATGATCGACCCGCTGGAGCTGTTCAGGGTGTTCGAGAAGCACCGGGGCGATGCCATCGTCATGACGAGCGGGCAGAGCGGGCAGCACTGGAAGGACGTTAGCACCAGACCAGAGAGGGACGCATCGATAGGTGGCGCGATGGGCTGTCCCGCGCCGCTGGCGCTCGGCCTTGCGCTATCCCAGCCCGACGTGAAGGTCGTCCTCTTCGACTCGGAGGGCTCTCTTCTGATGAACCTGGGCGTGCTGGCCACTATCGCCGACCAGAAGCCGAGCAACTTCTATCACATCCTGCTGGACAACGAGTGCTACGCCACGACGGGCGGCCAACCGGTGCCCGCCGCCGGCGACGTCTCCTACCACGGCATGGCCAGGGATGCCGGCTACCCGGCTGTCCACTCCTTCGACGACCTAGAGGAGTTCGCTATCAACATCGAGAGGATTCTCGACGAGCCGGGGCCGGTGTTCGTCAGCATGAAGATCGTCCCGGAGATCGAGAACCTGCCCATAGACCTTCGCCCCGTCGTCAAGCGGCGCGGCCGTGAGGAGGTCATAAGAGACCTGCGCGGCGACCTGGGGATTGTCCAAGGATAGAGAAAATGAGAGAGAGACTTGGGGCGCCCCTGGCACCTGAGATGGTCGAGTTCATAGTCAGGCCCAGGACCGACTCGCTTGAGCGCGATTTCAAGCTGATGATGCTCATCAACCGCGCCCACGCGGTCATGCTGGAGCGGCAGGGCATCCTGGACACGAAGGTGGTGCGGGCGCTGCTAGACGCGCTCGCGGAGATGGAGGCGGAAGGCGTCGAGGCGCTGTACGCCGTCCCAGGGCCGGAGGATCTCTACTCGACGATGGAGCAGTCGCTGATCCATCGGGTCGGAGCCGACGCGGGGGGACGGCTGCACACCGGAAGGAGCCGCAACGACCTGGGCTCCACGATGACCCGCATGGCGGCGCGAGAACGCTTCCTGGACTTCCTCGATCCGCTGATGCGGCTGCGCGAGGTGCTGATCGAGATAGCCCGAACGCACGCCGGCACGGTGATGCCGGGCTACACCCACCTGCAGCCGGCCCAGCCCACGACCCTGGGACACTATCTCGCCAGCGTCCTGATGGCGATGCAGAGGGACAGCGACCGACTGCTGGAGGCGTATCCGCGTCTCAATCTCAACCCGCTGGGCGCCTGCGCCTTCGCCGGCACCGGCTTCCCGGTCGACCGGGAGCTGACGGCCGGGCTGCTGGGGTTCGACGGAGTGGTGGAGAGCACGACCGACGCGGTGGCGTCCAGGGACTACGTGACCGAGGTGCTCGCGGCGATAGCGTCGCTGGGGGTCACGATCAGCCGGCTGGCGCAGGACATGTACTTGTGGTGCTCGGACGAGTGGAGCACCATGGAGGTCGCCAGCGAGGTGGCTTTCAGCAGCAGCATCATGCCCCAGAAGAAGAACCCCGGCACGCTGGAGCATATAAAGGCCAAGGCTGGCCATCTGATCGGGGCTCTGACGTCGAGCCTGACGGTGCAGAAGGGGATCAATTTCATGCACTGCCGGGACATGACCCACGAGTCGGTCGACCCTCTGTGGGAGTCACTGACCGAGGCGGAGGTGATGCTCACGCTCATGCGCATCACCGTCGCTGGGATTCAGATAGACGGGGACCTGATGCTGAAGCGAGCGTCCGAGGACTTCTCGACGGCCACCGAGCTGGCCGATCTGCTGGTGCGGGATGAAGGGCTGCCCTTCAGGACGGCCCATACCATCGTGGGCCACACCGTCGCGACCGCCATCGACCAGGGGCTTCGCGCGGACGGGATCACGTCCGAGATGATCGAGAAGGCCGCGGTCGAGGTTTCCGGTCAGCCGGTCAGGCTGTCGGAAGAGCAGGTGGCAGCCGCGCTGGACCCCGAGCAGAACCTGGCCAACAAAAAGGCGTCCGGAAGCCCGTCACGGTCGGAGACCCTCCGTCTCATCGATCTCGCCGCCGACTCAGTCGTCCGCCACCGTGAGATGGCCGCGGAGTGGCGTCGCCGCCAGGAGAGGGCGTCCGAAGAGCTGGACACGGCAACCGGCGCGATATCATAGGGGCTGCCGACCGGCGAACCCGGTGTTGGTCTCGTGCCAGTGCGTGATGTCGGACTCCCCTGCCAGCCAGCAGAGGAAGACCGTGCGTCCGTCTCTGACGGAGGGAAAGTCGATAAGGCCGTGCTCCACGCTCCTGACAAGGATGCCGCGCTCGGTGACCGCGTATAGCCGCTCGTCGATCTGCTCCTGAGCCCGGTGGAGGGACTTGGCGGCCTCTCCAAGCTCCCGATCGGCGCCCGGCCCTCCGTTGGACTGCAGGCGCGTGAGCAGCGCTCTGACGCGGAGCTTCTCTTCATTCAACAGGTCGAGCATGGGCCGGATGGCGTCGAAGCTCTCCTGCAGCCACGGGATCAACTCCCGAGCCTCATCCAACGAGAAGATGCGCTCGTACTCGGACAATCTCTTCTCTACCGCTGCCTGCCGTAAGGCCCGGTACTCCCGTATGTTACCATCATAGTTCACCATGCCCTCGTGTCCCGGTTGCGACCAGTCGTTCGGCTCCAAGTGGTATCTCCGTAGACATGTCCGGGATGCCCACCCAGTCGACTCTCATGCCGCGCGTCGGACGAGGCCTCGCTTCCGAATGCTGTCCGGTGCGCGGCTGTGCCTGGCAGTCGTCCTGTCGGTCGGGGCCGCAGTCTTCATATGGCTGTTTCCCGGGGACTGGGTCCTGATATGCCTGGTGGCGGCGCTGATAGGGTTCGCCCTCCCGCGCTCCATGGGAGGGTTTGGCGGCGTCGGCTTCCACTCCGCGATCAGGTGGCCGAAGTGGACCGGATCGTCCATGGGAGGGTCCGGAGGCAGTGGCTTCGATCCCTGAAAGATGACCGCTTTGGAGGAGGGTCATGGCCGCTAAGGTGAGCGTTACAAGCGTCGAGCTGTGCGGGAGCGAGATTCGCATAGAATGGTCGGATGGCCGTTCGTGTCGCTACGACGCCAAGTACCTGAGGATCAACTGTGGCTGCGCCCAGTGCGTCGAGGAGTGGAGCCGGCGTAAGCTGCTCGATCCTGCGACGGTGCCCGCCGACATCAGTGCGGTGGACTACCTGATGGTAGGCAGGTACGCGGTCCAGTTCCTGTGGAGCGACGAGCACTTCACCGGCATCTACCCGTTCGAGCTGCTCCGCGGCCTCTGCCAGTGCGGCGACTGTCCTCCTGAGGGATAGGAGGCGCCGTCTCAGTCGTGTACTCAGGGCGAGTGGGCTACGACGGCGCTCAGCCTCTCGGAGAGACGGTCTTCCGCGACCTCCAGGTCGTACTGGCTTTGGAGCCCCATCCAAAACCCGGCGGAGTTTCCGAAGAAGCGCGAGAGCAGGAGTGCCGTCTCGGCAGTGATCGATCTCTCCCCGTGGACTATGGCATGAATCCGGCGTGCGTCCACGCCGACCGCCTTGGCCAGTCGGTACTGGGTCACGTTCAACGGCAGCAGGAACTCCTCGTTCAGGATCTCCCCCGGGTGAATAGGGGGGAGCTTCGCTAGGTTGGAGACATCATTAGTGATCATGGCGCCCTCAGTGATAGTCTACGATTTCGACCTGGTAGGCATCACCTTCTCTCCATAGGAAGCAGATACGCCACTGGTCGTTGATCCTGATACTGTGCTGCCCGTTCCTGTCTCCCGAAAGCGCCTCCAGCCGGTTCCCTGGAGGTTTCCTCAGGTCGTTGATGTTCTGGGCGTTGTTCAGGATCATCAGCTTCATCTGTGCCCGGCGCTGGATATCCCCGGGCAATATACTGACACGTCGGCGCTCGGCAACCGCCCGCGTGTCCCTGTCTCCATAACTCCGAATCACTACACGATGGTAGTGCAGCGTACTAATAGTGTCAAGCACTATCCATCGTGTCCACGACCAAATCCCTACTCCCTAGCTGGGAGGCGGATATGAGAAGCCTGATCCGGTCAGGGCTGAGGATGCCGCGGCTCGTACAGCATCACCTCGACCCCGCCGGGCATCTCGAAGGTGGTGACGAGCCCGAATCCCCGGTCCGTCACCGGTGAGGTTAAGTCCACGCCCTTCGCCTGAAGCTCCGCCCGCGTCGCCTCTACGTCGTCGCACCAGAAGGAGATGTCGTGGTGCACATCGTCGCCGGGATGGAAGGCGAACTCCGCCCGGGGTACGGTGAAGATCAGCCAGCCGTCTCCCGCATCGACGTGGGGAAGTCCCAACTTGTCACGGACGAAGCTCCTGGCCTCCTCCGCCTCTGGCGTGAAGAAGATACCGTGCATGCCCTTGATCATTTCCAACTCCTTAATGTGCTACTCGTTCCATGACCATCTGGCGCAGCCCCCACTCGACGGACCCGGTATCGATGCGGCTCGCAATGATGCCGGATAGCTCCTCTTCCAGTTCGTCAATGTGGGTCGGCTCATACCTACGTTGTACGAAGTCGTTGTGCCTCCAGAAGCAGAGATTCATGTGGAACATGGTGGCTGCTCGGCTAGCCGGGACATCGGCGACTTGGACCTTGCTGGCCCGGCGCTTCAGCGACGTCGAGTCGATGATCGCGTCGAGCCGAGGCCCGATGTAGAGCGCGTTGCCCTGGTGCACCAGCATCTCGTGCTGAATGTTCAGGTAGGAGAGGAGCGTGGGATCGGATGTGTGGATGTATTCGACCTCCTCGATCAGCAGGAGCCCGTGTAGACGCAGCTGAGTGCCCCACAGTCTGACGATCTCCTCCGGTTCGCGCAGGTGTGTCAACTCAAAGCGGCTGAACACCAGGTCGTATGGGCCCAAGGGAAACGGAGCGTTCGTGATGTCGTGCAGGTGAAACGATACCCTACCGGAGGCGGTCAAACGTGCCTGTGAGAGGAAGCTCTCCGAGTTATCGAGGCCGGCGGTATGTCTCGGAGCCAGGGTGTCGGCTACGAGATGAGTGGAGTAGCCGGGGCCGCATCCGAGGTCGGCGGCGAGTTTAGGCGGCGTCTTGGCGGACTCTCTCAGGAAGGCGCTGGACGACGCCGAAAAGGTATCAGCGAGCAGCTTGAGTCTCCGGGCGGCCAGATCCGTGTCTCCGAACGCGTATGCGCTCACGTGGCCGTCGACCTACCTATTGGCTGCAAGACCCAGTAGATCGAGCACGTCCGGAATCGTCGATATCTTTTCGCCATGCCAGCCCTGACGGTCGCCGTCGGCTGCGTCGTACCGGGCGCGCATCAATACAGCGGTCATACCGACATTCGACGCGCCGGTGAGCTCGCTACTGCTCCCGTCCCCGACGTAAAGGCACTGTTCGGCTTGAACGCCGAGCCCTTGAGCAGCAATCTCATAGATTCGGGGATCGGGCTTCAAGAGGCCCACGTCGGAGGAGAGCACCGCCATATCCACCCGCGCTGCAAAGGGGGTCTTGGCCCAGAGCCGAGAGACCTCGTCGCTGCAGTTGCTGATGAGTCCGACCTTATAGCCGGACCGCTTCAGCGTCGACATCGTTTCGACTGCGCCGGAACGGGGTGCCAGGGCGTCCCGTACGTATTCGAACCGTACTGTGGCAGCGGCCTGAACACGCTTTTCGTCCGGCTCAGCTCCCAGCTCCCTGCAGATGTCCATCAGCGCTGCTTCGATCGATGGGAAGGCTCCAACCATGCGCTTGGCCGAGCTTGCGGCCCACAATCTGGAGAACCCGTCGCGCTCGACGCCGAGAAGATCGGCCGACTCGTGGGTCTTCTGCTGATAGACGAGCCGGTTGGTCTCGGGGTACCTCAACTCGTCCACAAGGGTGCCCCACAGGTCGAAGATCACTGCCTTGTATCTGCTCATGGTCATCCCGCTTGGCCCCGACAGGCAGCATAGCGTGCGCTTCGAGTCATGATATAGTAACGCAGAGTAAGCGAGGGCAGTCACGTGGCAGCATCTTTCGTCCGTCCCAACTCGATTGGCGTTGTAGTGGTGGTACGCATCTGCCTACAGTTGGGGAGCATCTAGGCAACGCACGCCATCCGCGTCTTCCGAGAGCCTCCCCGACCGGGAGGCTCTTCTAGTTTTGGAGAAGAACGATGGATGGCCGTTTGTGGAACGAGAGCCACACCATGGCAAAGCGAAAGAGGGAGGGTTCCAATGTCACAGTGGTTTGAAGATGAGAACTTCTGGGACAGGCTCTATCCGTTCATGTTCCCGGAGCAGAATTTCGCCATCGCCTCTGATGAGGTAGATGCCATCCTGGCCCTTGCAGGTGTCGAGGAGGGCCGCGTACTGGACCTGGCATGCGGACCAGGTAGACATGCGACAGCGCTCGCAAAGAGAGGCTTTAGGGTGACCGGGGTAGATCTCTCGTACGCCCTACTGCAGAAGGCCAGGGCCAGAGCGTGCGCGGCACAGGTTGAGATCGAATGGGTACAGCAGGACATGCGCCGCTTCGTACGCCCGGAGACTTTCGATCTTGCCATAAGCATCTTCACGTCGTTCGGATACTTCGACGACAGACGGGACGACCTGAAAGTCCTGCAGAACTTACATCACAGTCTCCGCAAGGGGGCAGTTCTTGTGATGGATATGATGGGCAAGGAGTGTTTGGCCAACGGCTTTCTGCCCACGACTTCGGAGGAGTTGGCCGATGGCAGGCTGCGCGTCGAGCGGCGCGAGATAGTCGAAGACTGGACCCGTGTCAGGAACCAGTGGACCATCATCGAGAAGGGAGAGGCCGCGACGTTCGGGTTTGAAACCACGATCTACTCCGGCCAGGAGTTGAAGGACCGGCTGTACGAGGTCGGCTTCGGTGACGTGCGGCTGTCTGGTAGCCTTCACGGGAGCGCGTACGGAGTGGACGCACGACGGCTGGTGGCCATCGCGCGCAAGTGAGCTTTGGCGGCCCTAGGCCGGACGGAACTTGGGGAGCGAGATGGTGTCGGTGATGTCTTCGAACGTCGCCTCGAGGGGCATGCCTATAGATAGCTTATCGGGGGTGGGCTCGTCGATGCCCACGATGTTGGTCGGCATCCGCGGACCCTCTTCGAGCTCGACGAAGGCCGGCACGTAGGGAACGTCGCCGGCGAACCCGGGATGCGGCGCCCGGTGGACGATGGCATAGGTGTACAGTTTGGCCCGGCCGCTGGCCTGCATCCAGGAGGTGTCCTTCGAGAAGCAGCAGGGCGAGATGTCGCGCGGGTAGAAATAGGCGTCTCCGCATGCGTTGCAGCTCCTCAGCCAGAGCTCGTGCTTCTTGGCCTTCTGCCAGTAGACGTCGGACTCGCCCTGGGGATGAGGGATCGGTTTTTTGTACTGCTGAGTCATGACCTTCGGCTCCTCTCGTGTGCGCGATACCGGCGGTGTGCGCGGCGTAAGGATCAGTCGACCGCCAGCACGACGGTGCCGGTCGACGACAGCGAGCCGCCGGTACCGTTCACGAGCGCGGTCTTGGCTCCATCCACCTGGCGCTCCCCGCACTCTCCGCGAAGCTGC
The DNA here is from genome assembly GCA_965208395.1 of Dehalococcoidia bacterium. Classification (GTDB taxonomy): domain Bacteria; phylum Chloroflexota; class Dehalococcoidia; order Lucifugimonadales; family CBDBON01; genus CBDBON01. The sequence continues at coordinate 1,268,896 of CBDBON010000003.1, read as the reverse complement.
CTGACCGCCTCCAGGATGAGGAAGACGCCGTACATCCCGGAGTGGGTGTACGACAGGCCTCCGCCGGAGGTGTTGAGCGGGAAGTCACCTCCCGGCGCGGTGCGCTGTCCGGCGACGAAGTCGGGGCCCTCGCCCGGCCCGCAGAAGCCCAGGCTCTCGAGGGTGACGAGCGTTGTGTAGGTGAAGGAGTCGTAGATCATCGCCAGGTCGATGTCGTCGTGTCCGACCCCGGCCATCTGCATGGCGGCCGGTCCGGTCACGCTGGCGACCGACCTGGTCAGGTCGGGCATCTGGCTGATCATGCCGTGGGAGTGCGACTCAGCCGCGCCCAGCACCCAGACGGGTTTCTTCTTCGCGTCCCGTGCGCGCTCCGCGCTAGTGACGACGACGCCGCCGCCGGCGTCGGTGACGAGGCAGCAGTCGAACAGGTGGAAAGGCCACGATATCCAGCGGGAGGCGTGGTAGTCGTCGAACGTCATCGGGTCCTTCATATAGGCCTTGGGGTTCATCAGGGCCCACTTGCGCGTCGAGACGGCGATCTCGGCCATCGCCTGCCGCGTGCGCTCCTCTCCGTACTCGTGCATGTAGCGGCGGGCCGCCACCGAGTAGAGGATGGGCGCGCCGATGAAGCCGTAGGGCTGCTCGAACTGAGGGGCCGGCTCGGACAGATTCATGCCCGCGCGGTCACGGGCGCTCCGACCCGCCTCCCCGTGTGTGATCAGCGCAACCTCGCAGTAGCCGGCGTTGATAGCGGCCATCGCGTGGGCGACGTGGATGATGAAGGATGAGCCTCCAACGGCGGTCCCGTCGGTGTACCGGGGCTTGATCCCCATATACTCTCCGGTGACCAGAGTCGAGAAGCCGGCTGTGAAGAGGCCGTCGACGTCCTTCACCGTGAGACCGGCGTCCGCCAGCGCGTTGTAGCCCGCCTCGGCGTGGTGCTGGAGCGAGGACTTGTTCTCGATGCGTCCGATCTCGTCTGACTCGTCGACTCCGACGATTGCGACGGACTTGGATAGAGCGGCCATGGTCTCAGCCACCTCCTCTGATCTGTTCCGGACGGGCCTAGGATATATCGGAGCAGTGGGCCAGGCAACCCGGAAGCCTCGCTGGCCTCCGATGCTTGAGAGAGTAGGCTTTCGCACAAGCCGAGGCTAGAATATCCTGGAATCTCTATCAGGGGCTGCGCTGAAGATCATCGGTGGGGCCTCATATTCCGACGCGAGAGGGACAGTATTGCGGCGCATAGCCATTGTCGGCGGAGGGATTTCGGGGCTCGGAGCCGCATGGGCGCTGCATCACCGCCCTGACCGGTTTGATTTCCGGCTCTTCGAGTCCCAGGACCAGATTGGCGGAAATGCGATTACCGCCGACATGCCGCAGGATGACGACAGCTCGATTCCCTTCGACATCTCTGTCACCGCCTGTATCCCGTCGGTATACCAGCACATCCTGTTGCTGTTGCGGAAGTTCGGCATAGATCTGGTCGATACCAGGTTCAGCTACAGTGTGAAGTATCGTGGGGACGTATACGCTCACGATTTCGACTCCGAGATCAGAGAGCAGCTGCAGTTCGAGATTGCGAAGTTTCAACGAATTCTGAGGCGTCTGCATTGGTTTGGCAGGCTGACCCGTTCCCAGTCGAGGTTCCTCAACGCCCTCAACCCGTTCAACTACATCAGTATGGGAACGGTTCTCAACCTGGCCGGTTTCTCTGGAGAGTTCAGGTACAAGATACTTAAGCCCATGTTCGTCAATTTCCTGATGGCGACAAACGTGTTCGATATGCCCGCAGCCCTCTTTTCAAGATATCTGGAGTTCTTTGATATCGAAGTCTCGACACCCATGCAGACGTGGGACCAGGGGACACGCCGAATCTACGAGAATCTGTCAGCCGATTTCCGGGACAAGATCTACCTCAACCGGCCTGTTAGGAAGGTGTATCGCCAGTCATCCCGCGTCGTGGTGGAGGACGAAGACGGAGTAGAGGAGGTGTTCGACGAGGTGATCTTTGCCTGCAATGCGAACCAGACGCTGATGATCCTCGACAACCCCACGTTTCTAGAGCGCTACATCCTCTCGTCGATACGTTACGAGAGCGAGCTCCACAATCACACAGTCGTGCACTCGGACTCCTCAGTCCTTCCAGACAACGAAGTGCAGCCTCTGAAAACGAGGAGCAATCATATCGAGCAGTACGGCGCCAGACCGGACAACTATGAGATCACGTACATCATGCACAACCAGCAGCCATGGGCTGGCCGGTCTGATAAACCCTGTCTGGTGACCTACAACCCGATCAGTCCAATCGATGAACGAAAGGTCGTCAAGAAGTGGTGGTTCCAACACATTGTGCATGATGTGCGCCACGTTGCGCTGCTCATTCATCTGTTCCGCTTCATCCAGGGCAAGAGACGGACCTGGCACTGTGGCGCTCATACGCTGATCAACAGCCAGGAGACCTGCTTCGTGAGTGGGCTCGCAACTGCAAAGCAGATGGGAGCGGACTATCCGTTCGACGATCCCGAAGCAAGACGGACATTCAACTACTACGGCAGTATCATGTACGGCTGGCGCTTCAAGAAAGCGAAGGGCTGAAACTACCGGACACCTGTTGCAGGCGACAATCGTGGTCCTGCGGCATAGCGGGGCGGCTTCGGAGTAGAGACGTTCAGGGTTGATGCCAGCAGCGAGATGTGTCAGAGGGCACGAGACTTGACGCAAGCCCAAGCCTCAGCCGGTTGTCCAAACCCGCGTCTATCTGCCGAACTTGTCCCCCACGGCCAGGCCTGACTGTTCGACGTATTCGGGCGCGGGCATCTTCCGGTGCTCGGGCGGCTGGACTCGCTTGATCTTCACCGATCCACTGCCGGCGCCCACCACGAACCCGTCCTCCTCTATCGCCAGCACCTCACCCGTCGAGCCCGAGACCCTTCCCAGCTCAGAGTCGAACACCTTGATCTTCTGGTCTTTCAGGAGCCCCCATGCTCCGGGCTGAGGATTCGTGCCTCGGATCAGATTGTATACGGTCTGTGAGTCCCTGGCCCAAACGATCTCCGCGTCCTCGGGGCGGCAGATGCCCTCGTAAGTGGCCTTGGACTCGTCCTGGATGATCCTCGGAGCAGTACCCGCCTTTACCATGTCCACGGACTCGACCATAGCATCCACCCCCTCTGGGAAGAGGCGATTGAAGTAGAGGGAGCCGACTGTGTCATCGGGGCCGATAGACGTCTCCCGCTGCATCAGAATGGGGCCCGTGTCCAGCCCCTTATCGGGCCAGAATATGGTAAGTCCGGTCTTGTCCTCGCCATTGATGATCGCCCAGTTGATGGCACTTGCGCCACGGTGCCTCGGCAGCAGGGATGGGTGATACTGAATGGTCCCGAGCCTCGGCGCGGTCAGCACCCGCTCCGGCACGATCAGCGTCACGAAGGCCATCACCCCGATGTCGGCGTTCATCTCTACAATCGCACCGTAGACCTCGTCTGTCCTCATAGACGTGACCGTTACGAGGGGGACGCCCAGCTCCTCAGTCTTGGCGGACAGGGGGTCGGGTCTGCCCCTTCTCTCAGGGGGTGCGAACACTCCCACCACCTCATCCTCACCCCTGCCTACGAGCCTTTCCAGCACCGTGGCGCCGAAGGGCGCCTGACCTATGATTACTATTCTCACCTGCATACCTCCGTAAGGCGATACGGTACAGCGGCAGCCGCCACGGCACAAGATATCTATTCAGACTCCATAGGATGTAAGTCCCTTCGCCATGAGCCTGTCGAAGGGCTGCCCGTCATGGTTCGACAAGCTCGCCACGAACGGGCTGAGGCCCCTCAATTCTGAACGTTGCGGCACAAGCGACGCGGTTTCGCCCAGGGGCCGCGTCCTGTACACTCTTGCCATGACGCGAACGGAGTTCGAGCGGCTGGTGCGCGAGGCGCTGGCGGACATTCCCGCGGAGATCGCAGTCCACGTCGAGAACGTCGACCTCATCGTGGAGGAGTGGGCCACCGATGAGCAGCTGGTGGGCGCGGGCATTCCAGCGGACGAGTTGCTGATGGGCCTCTACGAGGGCATACCCCTGCCGGACCGGTACAACTACGATATGGTGTTGCCGGACAAGATCACTCTCTTCCAGAGGGCCATCGAACAGGTCTGCTCGAGCGAGGAGGAGGTGGTCGAGGAGGTCAGGATGACGGTCGTCCACGAGATCGCGCACCACTTCGGCATCGACGACGACCGCCTGGAAGAGATGGGCGTGTAGACCCGCACGGAGGAGGACAGTCATGACGCTAAGAGACAGGATAAGGACGCCGGTGCTCAGCGCCGAGGAGGCGCGGCGGCTTCACGGGGATGCGTTGGTGATCGACAGCCAGCAGCCGCCGGCGACCAGCGGATTCCTGTTCACCGAGAGCATGCGCGAGGCGGTGCAGGAGTTTCACGCCATGGGTATGACCCGCGCTCAGGCCACTCCGATATTGCAGGCTATGGCCGCCCGCGAGATACAGGCGTCGGCGGAGGCGCGGGAGCAGTACCTCGACTTCTGGGGGGCCTCCGGGGTCAACGTGGCCTGCGGGACCTACTCCGGGCCGGGGCCTATCGACCAGGCCTTCGAGACGTCCGTCACCGGCATCGCCCAGGCGAGGGCAATAGTGGACGCGCTGGACGACAGGATGCTGCTGGTCCTCAAGGCCGACGACATCGAACGGGCCTACCGCGAGAACAGGTTCGGTCTCATCATCGACTTCCAGAACACCACGCCCTTCACCGACAGGCTGGAGCGGATCGACGTCTTCCACAACATGGGACTGCGGATGTGCCAGCTCTCCTACAACATAGGGACGCTCGTTGGCGAGGGGTGCACGGAGGTCCACAAGGGTGGCTTGACCTACTTCGGCCGGGCGGTGGTCGAGAGGCTGAACGAGCTCGACATCATCGTCGACGTGAGCCACTGCAGCGAGCAGGTGGGCTGGGACGCCCTGGAGGTGTCGTCGTCGCCGGTGGTGGTGTCCCACTCATGCAGCGCCGCGGTCTGCTATCACGACCGTGGCAAGAGCGACGGCCTTGCGAAGGCGATAGCGGACAGCGGGGGTTTCTTCGGCGCGGTCGTCATACCGGGGTTCATCCAGGAGACGACCGAGGCGACCCTGGACGACTTCGTCGACCACGTCGTCCATCTGGTGAACGTGATGGGGATCGACCACGTTGGCATCGGCACCGACAAGGCGGGGCCCGGCCCCGGCACCGACTCGATGATCGAGTGGCCCGCGGACATGCCCGACGACACGCTCTCCCCTATCCTCCCGGGCAGCTTCAACTACTCTGGGTTCAGGATCGAGGAGCACCGTCTCGGAGACGAGTATCACATAGTGGGCTACAACGATTTTCGCGACTGGCCCAACCTGACGGTGGCGCTCGCCGACCGGGGATTCAACGAGGATGAGCTGCGCAAGCTCCTCGGGCTCAACTTCCTGCGGGTCTTCAGCGACGTCGTGGGGTGAGGCCGGCGCGCGCCGCCGGTCTGTCTTAGGGCCTGTAGCTGACGCGGAGGTGCGGCGTCTCGAGCCGGCCGCCTCCCCGGTGGCGTGATTCCATCAGCGCCTCCAAGGCGCCGCTGACGAGCAGCGTCCGCTCGACCGGGTACTGCGGCTCTCCGGTCAGGAACATCTCCTGGATACTGAGCCCGAGGCTGCTGAAGGGATCATCGAGCCCCCCGCTGCGGTTCAGGCCGGTAGCCTGCACCTTGCCGTCGACGCGGGCGGCGTACGCCCATCCCTTCAGGTGGCCGGGCAGCACGAGGGAGTATCCCCGAAAGCCGTCGAGGTACTCCAGGATGAATACGGTCGGCGTCTCGCAGTTGTCCTCCATTCGGCCCGGCTTCCTGGGCTCGGCAAGCGCCTCCGCCGCTTCGGCCAGATCCCGGGGCCAGGCGCCTTCGTTGCCGACTCGCCAGACGACCGCGCCCTCCAGGCACTGGACCGCCGCTATCCCGGTCTCTCCACCGGCCCTCCGCTCCACCATGCACTGCAACGCCTCGAGAGCGTGGAAGCCGTAGGAGTCGAGCCGGGTGTGGTACCAGTTGATGAAACCAATCGAGAGAGCCTCCTCGATGGGTGTCCCTATCTCGTGCTCCAGCCCGGGGTCGCGGCGGGCCAGTGGGAGGGAGGAGCCGGCCATCAATGGAATGTCGAGCGCCTTCGCCCGCTCGTACATCCAGAGAGCGTCCGTCCAGTTGTAGGAGAGGTGCTTGTCGTTGAAGACGGGGACAGGACGCCCCGAGACGGCCATCACGCCGCATACCTGCTCGAAGAAGTGGCGCCGTGGGTACATGCGCTGGTCGCGCTCGTTGGCCGCGTAGTCTCCGTGCTCGGCGATCAGCAATACGCCGTCGACCGCGAGCTCTCCATCCTGCCAGTCTCTGGCCGTGGGCCAGTCGCCGGTCGCGCTGGGAGGCGTCAGCGTGAGCGCGGCCCGGACGCTGGGGTAGACCTCTATTCCGTGCTCGCGGGCCAGCTCCATGCCGACGTCGTTCCAGTTGAGCTGGTCCATGTAGATCGAAACGAGATCGACCTTCGGCTCTACGACGGCGCCGTCAACCGGAAATCCCTCGATGAACTTCGTCGCGATCAGGTTTGCGTGAGAGCCGGGGAACCATGTCGTGACGACTGCGGCTATCTTCATTCGCTCGGCCATGGCAGCTCCTCAAGGCTAGCCGGGCGTCGGACCGAAAAGCTCCTCCACGTCGCGCTCCAGCTGGGCCTTCAGCTCATCGCCGTCCGCCCAACCGAGCTCGCGGTACGACTCCGCGGTGCCGTACTCCCGTGTGCGGACGACCACGGGCATGGGGAGCGCGTGGCCGAAGACCAACGCCTGCTGCTTCGACTCCAGCCGCGCGAGCACACCCCGCAGCTTCCGGCTGCCCGACACGCCGGTCAGCACGGCGTCGATATCCCGCTCGTTGTCGAGCAGGCAGGTGACCTTGGTTCCCAGCTGGCTCATCACCTCGTCGTCGATCCCGCTGGGCCGCTGGTCGACGACCATCAGGGTGACGTTGTGCTTGCGCATCTCCCTGGCGATGGCTCCGAAGATGGTCTGACCGGCGACTCCCTTGTTCAGGTACTTGTGCGCCTCCTCGATGGTTATCAGCAACGGCCTGGGCTTCTCGGCTCCGTCGCTGAGCGCCGCCTCGGCCATCTGCGCGTACCGTTCGTGAATGCGGCGTGTCAGCAGATTGGCCACCAGCACGTAGGCGGCCACGTCCGAGCCGTACCGCCCGAATTCGAGGACGACGTGTATCCCCCGGTTCAGGTAATCGAGGATCTGCCTCACAGAGTCGTGCGCCGACTCCTCGTCCATGAACCCGAAGCGCCGGAGGCGTCCGAGGCGGTTGTAGAGCGCGCTCAGCGTGCTCTGGTTGACCCCGATCTGATCGCTGAGCTCCAGGACCTCCGCTCGTCCCAGCGAGAGAAACTCTCCCAGCCATCTCCTTGCGCCGAAGCGCCGCTCCAGGGAGAAGGCCGCTTCGACCGCGATGTCCGACAGGTCCCAGAGGTCCCTGAGCACGTGTATGTCCTCGGGCTCGATCTCCTGGTAGCCGATCCTCACGACGTAGTCGGGCCGGAGTCCGCGCCGCCGCGAGCTGCTCTCGTCCAGGGAGAATACCGCGACCTTCGAGGGGAATAGCTGCTTGAGGCCCTTGACCTCGCGGGCATCCTCGCTGAATCCCTTCCAGCCGTACTCGTTCTGCATGTCGAAGACGAGGTTGACGGCCGCGCTTCTCTGCAGGACGCCGATCAGCAGCAGCCGCGTGAGGAAGGTCTTTCCCGTGCCCGTCTTGCCGAAGACGCCGGCGCTGCGCTGGACGAGGCCCTCCATGTCCAGGCACAGCCTCGTCTCCATGTCCAGCGGGTTGCCGATGAAGAAGCGCCCCTCGTCCTCGGTGCCGAAGATGATCTCGACGTCACGGTCGGAGGCGAGGGAGACAGGCGAGAAGTGCGTCGGAACGGTCTTCGCAGGCTGAGGTCCTTCGATCGCCTCACCGGGATCGGCGGCGAGGGTGAGCAACGGCTCCACGTCGACGATGCCGAAGGCGGTCGTGCCGGAGACGACGTCGGCGATGTAGGGATCGGAGACGTCGGGCGGGTTCAGCCGCAGGGAGGGATCGGTGGACCCCAGGGAGACGTCCGTGACCACGCCGAAGAAGCGCATCCGGTCTCCCTCCACGGTGACATAACGGCCGACCCTCACGTCTTCGATGGAGGCGCCCGGATCGAGCTTGACCTCCACCCCGTCCGAGAGCGAGCCGGAGACTACCATCCCAAGACGAGCAGCCCTTCCGCCAGACCCTGTCCCGTCCAGGCCGGCCATCAGACGGCAAGCCTTCTGAGCAGCCCGCTGAGCCTGGGCAGATCGCCCCCCAGGAGCGTCGCGAGCTCCCTGCCGGCGTCGACTAGGAGCTGTCTGGGCTCCTCGTGCGCCAGGCTGGCCCGCCGAAGGAACGCGGCGATCACGTCGTCCCTCACCCCTACTCCCCGCGCCTCGATGAGAGTGGGAAGGAAATCGAGCGCGCCGCTGAACTCGCGGAGACCGGGAGCGTCGCAGAGATAGACGAATGAGTGGATGCGAGGCGGGAGTGGCGAGGACTCCCGTCTGATCTCTCCATCTTCCCGATATCCGACGACCGCGCACCGGAGCTCGGTGCAGAGGAGCCTCTCGAGCTGGGGATTGCTCAGATAGACTGCCTCTTCGCTGGCCTCATCCGCGCCGCGCGGTATCGGATGCCGGGCCGGGTCCATGCTGCGGTTCTCGATCTGGCAGACGACGCCGTAGACCGCGCCCTCCTCTCCACAGAGTACGAGGCTGCCGACCGGCGGCGCGTCGTACAGCCGGTAGCACTGGACGGAGAAGCCGGTGGTGGAGGCGTCCACCACCTCTCCGAATTTTTTCTCTGACTGTAACAACACCCTGCCTTCCATTCGAGCGTGGGTCAGATCCAGCGGAGGCGCTTCGACCTGCTCTTCTCCGAGGTGTACACCGGCAGACGCTCGCTGTCTAGCGCCTCGTCGACCAGCTGGGTGAAGCTGCGGCGTTCCGAGCCGGTTACGACCGCCTGCTCGTGAGCCTCCATCAGCGCCACCGGATATCCGGGACCGCGGCGGCACTGGTCCACCACCAGGGAGTGGGTGAGCCCGAGGAGGGCCTCGTCCCCGGCCACCCAGGACGGCACCTCGACACGACCGATCTCGTCGCCGCTGTTCACGTAGAAGAAGTGGACCTCGTGGCCTCCATAGTAGCTGGCGACCAGTCTCGACGAGGCGGCGAAGAGACCGGAGCGTTCGCCCGGCTGAAGCGTCGAGGCGAAGAGGTCCCGGTCGAGCAGGCGGTGGGCTGCTTCGTCGCAGGGCTTGCCCCCCAGGGGGATGCTTCCGCAGTGGGCGCCGCACTCGGCGGATTCGTACGGGCACGCCACCAGTCGCAGGGCGTTGACGACCTCGAAGCTCCCCGGAAGGCTTATGTAGCTGGCCACGGCCAGCGTCCGGCTGCGCGCCATCTCCCGCAGCTCGTCGAGCGCGCGGACAAACCCCTCCTCCAGCAGCTTCCGGCGCACGAAGTCGGGATATCCCTGTCCGGCCATGCTCAGCATTATGAGAGAGCCGTCCATAAGCCCAACGACCGGTAGATCGGAGGGCAACTCCTTCAGCGCCTCGACCAGGGCTCGAATCTCTTCGACCGTCCGCTTGGCTCCGAGGACGGCGCCCTCTATGTTCTGTCTTCCCGGCGCCGCCGCGTTGTCCTCCAGGACGAGATCGCGTTCGCTGGCGTACAGTCTGGGCCTGCTGAAGAGTCTGGCCTCGGCCCCCGGACCATAGGTGAGCGCCGACGTTCCGATGTTGATCAGAAAGCATCTCACCGGCATGTGGCGATCGACGTCTATGTGCGATCCGTCGGTTGCCGCGACTGAAAACCGCTCCGGCAGGGAGGGCGGCTCGTACCGGGCCGCCGGGCTGTCGAGGAGGCGCGGGACGGGCCATGCCAGGGTGGCCTCGCTCCGGCGCCGCTTGTCTTCCTGGTCCCCGACGACGAGCGATCCGGCGGCTTCTACGGCTCGCTCCAATCGACGCCGGCGGTCTCCCTCCCGCTCCCTGAGCTCGCCGACCACGCCGTCAATCTGGACGGCGGTCCTCGCTAGGTCCAGGGACATGCGGACGCCTCAGGACAGGGAGTTCGCCGGCAGACTCCCGGGGTGTGAAGACCCATCAGTGGATCTCCATGCGGTCGCCCTCGAACAGGATCGAACGGGCGCCATGACGCAGCCTGACGCGCGGGAAACGGCGGAGCTCCATGCGAAGCTCGTCCAGCCGCCGCGCTGTCGCCGAGTCGTGCCGGGAGGATCCCGGACTGGCAACGACCTCCCCCCACAGACCCTTCTGCGGCAGCACCTTGATGAAGTCGCTCAGGCCGCTCATTAGCCGGTCGAAGGCGATCCTCGACAGCTCATCCGACGCCTCCGACTCCCCGGGAACCTCGAACGAGAAGCTCAGGACGAGATCGTCGTCCGAGACTTCGGCGGACGCCCGGAGCAGTGGGCGTGACGGTTCGATGAACAGCTCCCGCGTCCGGTCGCTGCTCCGCGCAAACTCCCTCAGCGCCGCCTGGAGCACCCGCAGCAGCGTGGAGAGGGCGGACACCGACCACCCGCGCCGGCCGAGGCTGATCTCCAACCGGGCTTCCGTCCCATGGCCGTCGGCGCTCAAACGATCATCTCAACACGCGGGCGTCGCCAATGCGGCGAGTGACGCGCTGGTGGTCCAGGTAGTCCATGAGCGGCAGAGCATACTTTCGGCTGGCTCCGAACATGTCCCTGACGTCGGCAACGGTGATCTCGCCGTTCTCTTCCAGATACGTCCTGATGCTGGACACCATCCGCTCGTAGGCGGACGTCGTGAAGACGATGGTGTCGCTGACGCGCACGACTCGGTTCTCGCCTTCGAGCAGGTTCAGCAGCTCGGGGTCGAGAGCGGCGTCCGTCGGCGGAGAGAAGGGGTCGGCCTCAAGCTGCCTGACGTAGTCGTCGATAGCGGCCCGCTGCTCCTCGGTGGCGGTGGGCTCGTGGCCGGACGACCTGATCAGCGTCCCCTCCTCGACGAGCGTGCCGCGCGACTCCAGCATGGGTAGTATGTCGTTGAAGGTCTGCGGCGACATGCGCAGCCTGCTTCTGAGCTCCTCCTTCGGGGCGCCCGTGCGGAGCGGGTAGCGCCGGTGATAGGCATCGAGGAAATCGGCCGCGTTCCCGACGGTCTCCTCCCATCCGGCCGAGGTGTAGATGAGAACGCCCGGGCCGATCGCACGGCTCCCGACGAAGACGACCTCCCCCTCCTCTGCCATCTCTCTCAAATCGGCTGCCGCGGCCTCCGGCTCGAGGTTCGCGCGGTTGATGAGAGTCTGGAACTCGGCCGGCTCCGAACTCTCGATCGTCCTGAGAAGGACCTCCCTTGTCGATCCTTCCAGGATCGAGTCGAGGCGTTGGAGGATTGGCCGGTGGTTGCGCCGGTGCCGGCGCGCGTGCGGATCGGCGACCTCTCCCCCGCCGAGGGTCGTCTGGTTGGACCGGATTACGACGTGGTCGCCCTTGACGACCGCCACCGGCGTATTGAGCTTCAGCTGGGCCCATGCCGTGGCTCCGGGGACCGCCGTCTGCGAGTCGAGAAGCCTGAGGCGTCCGATGACCTCGCTGCTGCCGGAGTGGACGGTCACGAACATGTTGTGTCGGAGCGGGTGCGGCGCGTCGTCCAGCACTCTCAGCCGGACATCCAACGCGGTGGCCGGGGTGAGCCAGCCGCCCGTCGCCATCACATCTCCCCTCGAAACCTCCTCGTGGGCCACGCCGCTGAGGTTGGCCGCGACCCGGGTCCCGGGAAGTGCCTCCTCCAGTTTGGTCCGATGGGTCTGGAGTCCGCGGACGCGCGCCTTGCGTCCGGAGACCACGAGCTCGACCGACTCGCCGACGGCCAGGCGGCCGTCGATCAGCGTACCGGTGACGACGGTCCCGAATCCGGCCATCGTGAAGGACCGGTCGACCGGCAGCCTGGGACGGCCGAGGTCGGGCTTGGAGGGCGTCTCCTCGAGCAGTCTCGCCATGAGCTCCTTCAGCTCGGGGAGGCCGTCCCCGGTCATGGCCGAGACTGCGACGATGGGGGCGCCGTCGAGGGTCGTCCCGGCCAGCACGTCTTCGATCTCAGACTCCACCAGCGTGAGCCAGTCCTCCTCCACGAGATCGCTCTTCGTGATGGCAACCAGTCCCCGCCCTACGCCCAGGAGGTCGAGGATTGCGAGATGCTCCCGGGTCTGGGGCATGACCGACTCGTCGGCTGCGACGACGAGAAGGGCGAGGTCAATCCCGCCGACGCCGGCGAGCATATTGTTTACGAACCGCTCGTGGCCCGGCACGTCGACGATGCTGACCTCGTTGCCCCCCGGCAGCGTCAGCCAGGCGAATCCCAGGTCTATCGTCATGCCCCGGGCCTTCTCTTCTCGGAGCCTGTCCGGGTCGATTCCGGTCAGCGCCTCGACCAGGGTGGACTTGCCGTGGTCGACGTGTCCTGCGGTGCCAACGACGTACATTCTGAGGCCCTGCGGTGTTGGGGGAGTGGGCTAAGAATAGCACAGGGGTGTATGCCCGGCAATTCGCCGATTTCCGGTCGGGAGCGGGAGATGATATGCTGGCCGACGACCACTCGACACTACTCATCAGGAGGAGAAAATGCAGGATGCGGTAATAGTCAGCGGCGCGCGAACGCCTATGGGCAGGTTCGGAGGCGGTCTGAAGGACGTATCCGCGCCCGACCTCGGGGCCGCGGCCATCAGGGCGGCCGTCGACCGGGCCGGCTTGGAGCCGGGGATGGTCGACGAGGTGGTGATGGGCAACGCCCTCCAGGCGGCCGAGGCTGGCTATGCCGCCCGCCTCTCCGCGCTCCGTGCGGGCATCCCGGACGCCGTGCCCACCCTGGCCGTCAACCGGCAGTGCTCCTCCGGCCTGGAGGCGATCAACACGGCTGTGCAGCTCGTCAGGACCGGCGAGGTGGACGTCGCGGTCGCCGGCGGCACGGAGAGCATGAGCCAGGCCCCCTACCTGCTCAGCCACAAGGCCCGGTTCGACGGGCTGCGCATGGGCGACTCGCCACTGATCGACGGCCTGGTGCAGGGCCTCAGCTGCCCCGTCAACTACTACCACATGGGCGTCACGGCGGAGAACGTCGCCGAACGGTTCGAGGTCAGCAGGGACGACCAGGACGAGATGGCGCTAATGAGCCACAAGCGGGCATCCGCGGCCATCGAAGACGGCAGGTTCGCCGGCCAGATCGTCCAGGTCTCCGTCCCGCAGCGCCGAGGCGACCCGGTGGTCGTCGACGTCGACGAGGGGCCGAGGGCGGACAGCTCCCTCGAAAAGCTCGGTCAGCTCCGCCCCGTCTTCAAGAAGGACGGCACGGTCACCGCCGGCAACGCCTCATCGATCAACGACGGCGCGGCCGCGGTGGTGATCATGTCGGCGAAGAGGGCGGCGGAGCTTGGAATCACTCCAAGGCTGCGCTGGGGCGCGCGGGGAGTGTCCGGCGTCGAGCCGGCCGTCATGGGCATAGGCCCCGTGCCCGCGGTGCGCAAGGCGCTGGACAAGGCCGGGATGACCGCGGACGACATCGATCTGGTAGAGCTGAACGAGGCGTTTGCGGCGCAGGCGCTCTACTGCATCCGGGAGCTCGATCTCGATCTCGACAAGACGAACGTCAACGGCAGCGGGATCAGCCTGGGCCATCCGGTCGGCGCAACGGGCGCGGTCATGACGGTCAAGCTGATGGAGGAGATGTCACGCCGGGACCACGAGACGGGTCTCGTCACGATGTGCGTCGGCGGCGGCCAGGGCGTGGCAACCATCTTCGAGCGAGCGGGGTAGTCCTCTCTTAACCGAACCTCACATGACCAATACGCTCTACTACGGCGACAATCTCGACATTCTTCGGCAGCACGTCGCCGACGAATCGGTAGATCTCGTCTACCTCGACCCGCCGTTCAACTCGAACGCCAGCTACAACGTGCTGTTCAAGGATCGGTCCGGAGAGGAGTCGCCGGCGCAGATAAAGGCGTTCACCGACACCTGGGAGTGGACCAGGAGTCTGAGCGCATAAGTAGGCCCGGGACCGGCCAGGGTTGGCGCCACAGGCGCAGTCATGACGATCTAGCTGATGGAGGAGATATCGCGTCGTCCTGCCGCGACCCGCCTGGTCACGATGTGTGTCGGCGGCGGCCAGAGCATGGCAACCATCTTTGAGCGAGCAGGATAGGGGAATGACGCGACAGGCTTGACTGACTAGTCTGACTAGTCTATAGTCGTCGCCATGAGCATCAGCTACTCGACTTACGAAGCCAAGGCCCGATTCTCAGAAGTCATGCGTCAGGTGCGTGAGGGAAAGACTGTCACTGTGTCGTACCGAGGGGAGCCCGTGGCTGAAATACGTCCGCTCGAAAAGCCAAAGACAACGATGGAACAGAGGACCCGGGATCTGGAACGGCGAGGAGTGCTGGTCGGCCCCCGTGAGCGGAGGATACCGTTCGAAGGGGGCGCGTACGTGCCCGGCGCCCTGAAGAGATTCCTCGAAGAGCGGGACTGATGAGTGTCGCCTACGTCGACTCATCTGCGATCGTCGGCATCGCATTCCAGGATCGCGGATGGGCGGCCGTAGAGCGGGAGCTTGCCGAATTCTTGGATCTCAGATCATCCAACCTGCTGGAGGCTGAGGTCCGGGCCGCGTACAACCGAGAGGGACGAGATTTCGACGCCCGTGTCCTCTCCGGCATCAGATGGGTCCTCCCCGACCGACCGTTGACCCCTGAGCTCAGAACTGCTCAGGAAGCAGGCTACCTGAGAGGCGCCGACCTGTGGCATATTGCGGCGGCGCTCTACGTCGCCCTGGAGCCGGGCGACATCTCGTTCGTCACGCTCGACGACCGGCAGCAGATCGTGGCTTCGGCACTCGGATTCCGGACTCTCAGCAGGTGAGGACCCTTTCTGACCTGGCCGGGCGTCTCTAGCTCGGCGGCCACTTCGCCTCCATCCGCGCCAGGATGTCGCGAATCTCGGTCAGTACATCCGCATCGGCGGAGGCAGTGCGGGGAGACTCTTCGCTCCGGTCCGCGTCCAGGACCCTCTGCCGCTGCAACAGGATCGCGTCCCGCATCTCCTCGGCGCCTATGACGCCGATCAGGTCTCCCTCGGACCCCGAGTCGGTGCCCGACCCTCCAGCCGTCTCGATCTTGAGCCCGCGGATATTGCAGTAGCGCATGAGGGGACCGTCGTGCAGCCGCACGTCGGTGATCCTGTTGAGCGGGATCGTCGCCTCCGTGCGGAAGAAGACACCCTTCCTTATCTCGACCGCCTGCGTCGTCAGCCGGGCGGAGATGCGCCGGAAGTAGGCCGGGAAGTACCAGAGGCTGAACAGCAGCAGGAAAGGGATGAACGGAATGCCGACTATGGTGACGAAGGCTATGAGAGTTACGAAGAGCCGCCCGTACTTGGCGTAGCCCTGATCGAACTGCGCCTCATAGAGCGTCTCCCCGGTCACGCCGCCGGCAGTGGAACGATCGGTCTGCTCGCTCATCTTTTCTGTTCCCTTTCTATCCGTGGAGGGTGGACAGGCTGTGCCCGCGATGACTTGTCCGCGGTCGCTAAGGTATCATCTACCCGTCGTCCCAACAACGAGTAGCGTAACTGTTCAGACTCCGTGAGACCTCAACTCTGAACAGTTACCAGGGAGCAAGCCACGACAGCCGCAACGGTCGGAGAGCTGTCGGCACGCCAGCGCGGGATCATCCGCGCCTGGTGCATGTACGACTGGGCCAACTCCGCCTTCGCCACCAGCGGCATAGCCGCCATCATACCGATCTATTTCGTCTTCCTCTTCAAGGATGCTCTGGGCGAAGAAGCCTCATTTGTAGGCATCACCTTCACGGGCAGCTCCATGTGGAGCATGGGCGTGGCCGTGTCCACGGCGGTCGTTGCGCTGTCGAGCCCGGTCCTGGGCATCATCGCCGACCGCGCAGCCCTCAAGAAGACTCTCCTGACCGTCTACGCCGCCGCCGGATCTCTCTTCATCGGCCTCGCCTTCTTCTCGGCATATACAGCCCACCCGTGGGCGTGGCTCCTGGGGACGTTCGTACTGGCGAACGTCGGCTTTGCGGGCAGCCTGGTCTTCTACAACTCGTTTCTCCCTCACATCGCGCCCCCCAACCTCCTAGATGACGTCAGCAGCAGAGGGTTCGGGTACGGCTACATCGGAGGTGGACTGCTCCTGCTGGTCCACCTCGTATTGATCGTCTTGACCCAGGACACCGCTTACGCGGATCTGGTGACGCGGGTGTCGATAGCCTCCATCGGCGTGTGGTGGTTCGGATGGGCGCTCTGGACGCTGAAGGTGCTGCCCGAACCCCCCGTCTACGACCCGGTAGACCGGCTGACTCCGTGGAAGGCGCTGACCTTGGCGGCAAGGGAGCTGAGCCGGACGTTCAGGGAGATCGGCAGGTTCAGAGTGGTCCTCGTCTATCTCGGCGCGTACCTGCTGTTCAACGACGGCGTGCAGACGGTCATATCGGTCGCCGGAGCCTTCGCCGCCGACTCGATCGGAATTCCGCTGGCCTTCAACATGGCCACGATCCTGATCATCCAGTTCGTCGCGGCAGGGGGCGCGATGGTCTTCGCGTGGATCGCGCGCCGGACCACGACCAAGATTGCGCTAACCACTGCGCTCGCCGGATGGGTGCTCATAGTGCTCGCCGGAGTGGCGGTCGCGCCCCTGGTACCCAACAGCCATAGCGAGTTCGATTACCAGTTGACCTACAGAGCTGACGCGGCGGCCTACGCCGCCGATGCCGTGCCCGAGCTGGGAGAGTCGCACTCCGATTCGATATGGCGGCAGGAGGGCCATGAGATCGAAGAGGGCGAGCTGCTCCCGCCTGGAAGGGTGGCAAGGCTGCTGGAAGCGGTTCGCCTGTCGGAGCACTCTGCCTACACCATCTCGATAGAAGGCGGCGAGCTCGACGGCGAGACGGCGGTCGGACGGCAGCACCCGTCCACTCTGGGGGACGGCCCGGTGGACTGGTGGCCGGAGGCTGTCCGAAGCGCTGTGTGGGGGCCGCTGGGTCTGGATGCAGGCTACCAGTGGATGATCCTGGGGACCTGCCTCGGGTTGGTGCTGGGCGGAAGCCAGGCGCTGGCGAGAAGCCTGTTCGCCAAGATCACACCGGAGACTCGAAGCGGGGAGTTCTTTTCGTTCTTCGGGTTCATGACCAGGGCGTCGGCTGTCTTTGGCCCGACGCTCTACGTGTTCCTCACGGCTGCGTTCGACGCGAGGGTCGCGGTGGCCTCGATCATCGTGATCATCCTTGCGGGTATGATCGTGCTCCGGTGGGTGGATGTGGCTGCCGGCGAGCGCGTCGCGGCGGCCGAGGATGCGGGCCGGAGGCGCTCATAGGCTTTCGAGCCTTCTCAGCGCGTTCTGGACGTGGCTGCTCATCACTATCTCGTTGTGAAAGACATCCCTGATTGTCCCATCGCTATCGATGACGTAGGTCACGCGAGACGTACCCAGGCCGAACCTGCGCTGGACATCGTAAAGCCGGCGGATATCCCCGGCCGCGTCGCTCCCGAGGCCGAACGGCGTCTCGACAGCGTCGCCGAAACGCTTCAGCCTGTCGACGCTGTCGGTGCTGATGCCTATGACGACGGCGTTATGGATGGCGAGGTCGTCGTGATGGTCGCGGAAGCCCCCTACCTCGGCTGTGCACCCAAGAGTGAAGGCCCGAGGATAGAAGAAGAGAACCACGTTCCGGCCCCGGTGCTCTGAGAGAGTAAACCGTTCGCCGGAACCTAGGGTAACCGTGAAGTCCGGAGCCCGACCGCCGACCTTAAGCATCGCCTATCCAATTGTTGCCCGCGAACGCCGCTTGTCAAGATGCAGGGAGACTAGGTCCCGTTTGTACAACCCCTTCACGTATGCGAGGTCTCCGCGCCCGCTACCGGAGCGGCGGTGCGTAGATCTGGCCTCCTTTGGGGCAGTCAGTGCAGGGGGCACCGGACCAGAGGGCGTTGCGGCCGCCCTCTCGCGGCAGGCCGATACCACCTGAGCCGAGGTGGCGGTCGTAGATCTCGCCGTAGTTGCCGACCTGGGCGATTACCGTCTGGGCGACGGTGAGGTCTAGGCCAAGGGTCTCCTGGCCCCAGCCGCCCGCGACGCCGAGCAGGCGCTGCACCGCGACGTTGTCCGACGCGGCGAGGGCGGCGACGTTGGCGGACTCGACGCCCAAGGCCTCGCCCTGGATTAGGATGCTCATCACGGTCTTCACGATATCGAACCACTGGCTGTCACCGTGGGGAACCAGCGGGGTGAGCGGTTCCTCCGAGATGATCTCGGGGAGGATCACATGCTCACCGGGATTGGAGAGGCTGGACCGGAGGGCGGCCAGGGTGGAGCGGTCGGTGGTGAAGGCGTCGCAGGCGCCGCTGGCGTAGGCGTCGAAGGCAAGGTCGGCCGACTCGAAGATGCTCGCGCTGTATGTCAGCCGATTCTGGCTGAAGAAGTCCTGCGCGTTCAACTCGCTGGTCGTCCCGGCCAAGGTGCAGACCGAGACGCCGCCCAAGTCGTAGACGCTCGCGACGCCGAGGCCGGCCGGGACCATGAACCCCTGGCCATCGTAGAACATCGTCGGCACGAAGTCGCCCCAGGCGGCATCGCGCGAGCTGGTCCACGTCGTCACGAAGGTGAGCAGGTCGACCTCGCCGGCTTGCATGACGGGACCGCGCTCCGCCGCGTCGATGATCCGAAGCTCGACGGCGTCGGCGTCTCCGAGGGTCGCTGCGGCGACGGCGCGACAGAGGTCGATGTCGAAGCCGGTATGGTTTCCCCGTGCGTCTAGAAATCCGAAGCCGGGGGTGTCGTCTAGGGTCGCGCAGACGACCTTGCCACGGTCGCGCACTGAGGCGAGCCGCGACTCGTCGTCATGATCGCCGCCTGACGTGCAAGCTACGGCGGTGAGTGTGAGGGCTGCAAGAATGAGAAGGAAGCGCATGTGGGCAAGGGCCTTTCTTGAAGCGAGACGGCCACATGATACTCCATACTGACTCGGATGGCGGGCCGGTACATGTCCGTCACGCATCGGCGGCACTACGTCCTTTTCGAACGATCTCGTATTCCGGCTTCGAGAGTGTTATGTCGCGGACTGTGTTGGAACCAGCCGGGGCTAGACGATGCCGTGCCGTTCCAGGAATCTCAGCATGGTCGCCGCGCACTTCTCCGGCTTCTCGAGCTGTAGGAAGTGCGACGTACCGGGGAGCAGCTCGTGGTCGACACCCGCAGCGTCGGCATCAGCAAAGTCGAACCTCGGACGGTCCGGGTCGAGGGCGGGGTCGGACCCAATGATCATGGTGGGACATCGGAGTGAGCCGAAGTCGACCGACACCGCTGGTACGGGGGCTTCGTACCAGATCTGCGCTTCGTGCTCGCGCGGACATCGAAGCTCGTAGCCCTGTCGGGCCTCCCGTAGAGTTGTCCTTGCCACGAGCTCCAGCACGCCCGGGACGGCCCGCTGGAAGTAGGGCAGGTAGGTGTGGAGCTCCGAAAGATCCTCCCGGGCCTGGAACCGCGTCGCACGGTTCCTTAGCATGTCGCCCGTACGCTTGCACAGCAGCTCGAACTCCCTGTAGCCGTGGCCGCGGTTGGACAGCGGTGGAGTGAACAGCACCAGCGCGGAGTAGTTGCTGCCTCTGGAGGGGAGGTGCAGCCCGGCCAGGGCTGAGATCGAGTGGAATACTCCCACCGTCGGCTTCCGGCCGTAGAGGCTGTCGACGGCCTCGGCGATGAGGTCATGGTCTTGGGCGAACGCCTGCACGCTGTGGTCCTCCAGGGCTCCGACTTCGTTCCAGCCGTGGTTCCTGAGGTCGTGTACCACGAGGTCGAAGTCGTCGGCCAGGAGCGACCAGAACGGGTAATAGAGGTCGATAGCCAAGCCGTTTCCATGACTCAGGATGAGCCGAGGACCCTCCGGGTTCCCGTGTCGTCTCAGGACAATGACGGTGTCATCGTCGACCCGAACGCTGTGAGATGAGAGGGGCTCGGGTATCTGCCAAACGGCTGTTGAAGATAAGGTCACTCTTGCTCTCCCCGAGAGCCGCTAAAGCGGCCGTAGCCAAGGCTGAGGAAGAAGCATAAAGGTGCAGGTCGCACTACTGCAAGACTGCTTCGACTCATGGATCCCGCGGCGGATTCTAAAGCCTCTCGCAAGTCTATCCGGATGCGCGTCCTGCCACGGTCCGCTCCCCCGGTCCACGAAGAACTTCTATCGGCATTGCTCACCTTCAGCGATGGGGCGTCCTCGGGTAAGTCCATCTCATTTGGTTGCCCAATCTACTCGGCCAGCTCGAATTCGCCCCGGACGGTGCGGTCTAGGCCGATCACCTTGGTCAACTTGGCTAAGAGCTCTTGAATTCTCGGGTCTGCATCAATCTGGCATCCCGCTGTCTGAGTCGTCTACGCTTCCATCTCCCGGTGTGCGTGTTCGTAGACATTTGCCGCACCCACAGGAAGGTCATAGAACCAATGTGGACGCCCAGGCAACGGCAGTCGCCAGAGTCGGTCGAAGGGTGTCACGACGATTACTTTTGCCTGCTGGCTCCGGTTGCTGATGACCCACTTACGCCTCTCTCAGCAGAACCAGCAATACTTCGCGGCAAGCCAGAAGAAGATCAGAACGCCCAAGCCGACTGGAACAGTCGTGACCAAAACGACCAGCAGGACGTTCCGTAGCGTGGGCAGACAGCCCGTTGTGCCTTCAGGATAAGGCTCCATCACTCCCGCCTCCGCTATCATCAAGTCGGAGTATCACGCAGTACCTTCATGCCTCGTGTTCAGACTGGCCCGCTCGGCATGCCCATGATGACGTAGGGCGAATCACTTGTCCGAGCCATCGTTCACTGCAAAGCAGCCCTCATCGCCTACTACGGTGAGCCTGAGCGTGTTCTTGCCCTCCGGATCAGTAATCGCATCCTCGCTAGCGTCACCGCTGGAATGATACGCAAGCGGCTCACGTTCCGGTCGGAGTAGTTTGCCCTCCAAGTCCAGATGCTTTCAGCGACAGGCAGGTCATGGTCATTAGGCATGGCTTTCTTGAACACCGTGCTCGATACACGTATGCTTTGACATGACAGCAGTATACTAGTTGGGAGGCGCTGAGCTATATGAAGCAGAAGCTCACCATCACTGTGGATACCGAGTTACTTCGACGGGCCCAGCAGCGCTGAAGGTAGCTGATGGAGATCCTGGAATACATGGAGACGCACGGTCACGAGCAGCTGCTCATCTGCCACGAGCCGTCGCAGGGTCTCCGGGCATTCATAGCGATTCACGACACGACCCTCGGTCCGGGCTGCGGAGGTCTTCGTGTATGGCCGCATGCCAGCGAAGACGACGCCATCATGGACGTGCTGCGCCTGTCCCGTGCCATGACGTACAAGTCCGCCGTCGCGGGTCTCAACCTAGGCGGCGCGAAAGCCCTCATCATGGCCGACCCGCGCACCGACAAGAACGAGGCCATGTTGCGCGCGTTCGGACGGCATGTCGACTCGCTCGGAGGCCGGTATGTCACGACCGAGGACGTCGGGATGACGCCCCGCGATCTCGAGTACATCGCAGAGGAGACCGAGCACGTTGTCGGCCTGCCCGAATCGCTGGGAGGAAGCGGTGATACGTCACTCATGACGGGACTCGGCGTCTACCTCGGCATGAAGGCGGCGGCGAAAGCGACCTGGGGGGATGACAGCCTGTCGGGCCGCACAGTTGCAATCCAGGGATTCGGACACGTCGGATCCAACACGGCCAGGCATCTCCTTGAGGAGGGCGCTCAGCTGGTTGTGACCGACATATATGAGGGCGCCCGACAGAGCGCTGCCGACATGGGCGCGACCGTCGTTGAACCGGACGCCATCTACGACACCGAGTGCGATATTTTCTCCCCCTGTGCTTTGGGCGGAGTTCTCAACGAGGAAACCATCCCACGTCTCAGGTGCCGGATCGTGGCCGGTGGGGCGAACAATCAACTGCTTACCGACTCGGACGGCGACCTGCTGAAAGAGCGCGGCATCACGTACGCGCCCGACTACGTCATCAATGCTGGCGGGATCATCAACGTCGCCTCCGAGATCGGGGGCGTCTACCGCAAGGACCGAGCGCTGGAACTGACGAAGCGCATCTATCAGACGACCCTCGACGTGATTGAGACCGCTCGTGCCGAGGGCATTACTACCAACGCGGCGGCTGCCCGGATCGCGGAACGCCGGATCGCCGCCGTTCGTGGTATCAAGCCGATGCTCTAGAGAGCGTCCAACTCGTCAGCAGAAATGGGGTAAGTCCACTGCGGTCCAAGACTAACATTCAACTTGGACCAGAATCTGGGGCCAAGACACATCCGCCCTCACGGACGCATTAAATGGCGTGAACGGGGGCAATTATACCGAACCTTCTAGATAGTTACGAGAAGTCATGGAAAGCCAGTACAAGCATTACGCTTTGGTTACACATACGGTGTTACACTCACCGGGGAGCTCCGGGATATGCATCGCATCATCGTCCAGATGAACCGGGCTCGCTCGAGCGTCGTTCGTGCTGACCCTATTCCCGGAGTAGAGTCGTAGGAGCTCCCTGAACAAACGTACGCGCGAGGCCCAATACCAGGAGGTAGGAATGGTTGAACTGACGGCGTACTCGTTGAAGCTGAGGAAGGTGGTAACCATCAGCGGCCCGGAGTTGGTAACGCTGAAGAACGGACGGAAGGCAGTCCGCGGTGTCGCGGCGGAAGATCCGTCCAGCAAGGTCATTAGAATTGTGAGCGACAAGCAGGCGGAGGAGATTCGAAGGAAGCTCGGCTGAGCGGCGCCTACTCCGCATTGGTACGGTGCAGCGTTGGCACCATGGCGTTGCGCCGACTTGTTAGACCCTCTTAGCATACTCAAGCTGAGCCTGCGTATGCCTAGACGCTTTGGTGAGCGACAAGGGTGATCTGTTGCCCGGGAGTCGGATTGTCGCCATAGGGAGGTATTGAGGTGAGCGCAGGCAAAGACGGATGCCGGTTCTTACCCGAAGCTCTTCCCGAAGGACTTCGGTGAGCGGCTAGAGCATAGGCAGAACATCCCCAGTCGATCTTTCCTTCTGTCCATCCTTGTAGGCGTGCCAGAGGCGATGCCTAGTAACTCGATTGTGAGATCCTCCACGACGACCCCGGCTCAACCTGACCGGGGCCATCGTTTTGTACGAAGCAGAGGAAGCTGTGAGCGATGGGCAAACGAGGGTTGTTGGCAACCGGCAAGAGTGGGACAAGTGTGAACGGCTAGAGATCATGGCTCGAATGGAGGTCGAGTAGACGCCGCTCGTCCCTGGCCTCGATCAGCTCGTGCACCACTCTCCTGTGGGAGCGCCGCTGTCGGCCATACAGGGACGCTGGAGACTATCCTCCGCCCTGCATCTCCCCTTTCGGCATCCGGTAGCCGATGCGGGGCTCGGTGTAGATGTAGGTGGGGTTTTCGACGTCGTCGCCCAGCTTGCGGCGGAGTTTGTTCACGATGGTGCGCATGGGTCGTACGTCGCCGTCGCTCTTCTCGCCCCAGACGCGTCCCAACAGGCGCTCGTAGGTCAACACCCGTCCGGCGTTGGCAGAAAGCTCGGCCAGCACCCGATATTCAGTCGGCGTGAGATGTAGGGGACGGCCGGCCAGGACCGCCCTGCGTCCGTCGTAGTCGACGGTCAGGTCGCCCAGCACGTAGGGCTCCGACGGCTCTGAAGCGGTGCTCCGGCGCAGGGCCGCCCTGATCCTCGCCGAGAGCTCCGTCGCCGAGAAGGGCTTGACGACGTAATCGGAGGCCCCCATGTCGAAAGCTCTGGCGATCTGCTCCTCACGCCCATAGGCGGACAGGAAGATGACCGGCACGTCCGCTACGTCGAGGATGTCCTTCATCAGTTCGATGCCGTCCGTTCCCGGGAGCATCAGGTCCAGCAGCACGAGTTCCGGCCTCTCCTCCTCCACGAGGCGGAGCGCCTCTTCCGGCTCCCCGGTCACAACCGGGTCGTAGCCCGACTTTGACAGGGTGTCGCGGACGTAGCGGAGGTCATTGGGATCGTCGTCCACCGCCAGAATGCGTGGCCGTACCTCCTCCACGTTCTGCTTACGGCGCGTCGAGGGGGATCTGCCGGTCGCGCTGCTCCCTGAGTCCTCGATCGATGGAAGTGTGAAGGTGAAGCGCGCGCCCATTCCCGGCCCGTCGCTCTCGGCCCAGATGCGGCCCCCGTGAGCTTCCACTATGCCCTTGCAGATGGAGAGGCCGAGCCCCGTGTCCCCTCCCTGCTCCTCGGACTGCGCCCTGGAGAACTTGCGAAACAGGTTGGGCAGGCTCTCGGCTGGGATGCCTCGCCCCTCGTCGGCCACAGAAACCGCCACGTGAACCCCGTCCCGCACGGCGGTCACCCTGATGACGGAGAAGTCCGAGGAGTTGCGAGCCGCGTTGGTCAGTAGGTTGCCGAGCACCTGTACAATGCGTCGCCTGTCCGCCATGACCAAGGGCAGGCCCGGCTCGACGTCGATTGCGAGGTTGTTCTTACCCCCTGCGTTGGCGAAACCACTCCTTGCTCGGTCCACCAGCACGGCCACCTCCGCGGGTTCGGGACTGACCGGCAGCGTGCCCGTCTCGATGTGGGCAACGTCAAGAAGGTCCGCAACCAGGGCGTTCATGTGTTCGGTCTGGTCCCTGATGATCCGCACGAACTGGCGGACCACAGCGGGGTCGAGATCCGGCCCCGCGTCCATAATCGTGGAGGCGGATCCCTTGATGGAGGTCAGAGGAGTCCTCAGCTCGTGGCTCACCATGCCCAGGAACTCGGCTCGCAGCCGCTCCAGCTCCTCGACGTCGGCCATGTCCTGTAGGGTGACGACCACCGACTCAACCGTGCCCTCGTCGGAGAGGATCGGGGTTGAGTTGAGCAGAGCCGTTACGCTGCGCCCATCGGGGACCCCGAGGACGATCTCCTCGGCCCGAACCGTTTCATCGACACTCAGAAGGTCGGCCATGGGAAACTCCCGGAGCGAGACCTCCCGCCCGTCGGCCCGCTTAAAGATCAGCACTTCCAACAGCTGCTCCGGCGGCTGGTCCGGCTCCCGCAGGCCGTCGACGATCCTCCGCGCCTCCCGGTTGAAGGACACCGGCGTACCCGTCCTCGCGTCGAATACGACGACACCCACCGGCGAGGTGTCTATCAGGGTCTCAAGGTCGGTCCTGGCCCGCCGTTCGTCCCGGTATCTTCGGGCGTTGGATACGACCATCGCCGCCTGGGAGGCGAACATGACCAGCGTCTCCTCGTCCTCCTGGGTGAACTCCTCTCCGTGTTCCTTCCCAGCGACATAGATGTTGCCCACTCGCTCGCCCCTGTGGAAGACAGGCGCCGCAAGAAAGGAGACCACCGGTCCGGCCGCCAGGGGCAGGGGGAACTCAGGGAGACCTGCGGACCTTATGTGGCCGAGCAGGTCGGAGAGCCTCAGAGGTCGGGAGAGGCTGCCGAGATACTCATAGAGCTTCCATCGCTCCGGCATGACCCAGAGTTGTCCGGCCTCATCTGAGGTCATCCCGGACGACAGGAAGTCCTGCACCTGTCCCCCATCGTCGTGGAGCGTCATCACCCCGTACCGGGCTTCCGTCAGCGACCGGGCGGAGTCGAGCACCCCTTGCAGCACGTCGTCGAAGTCGAGACTCTGGTTAATGCGGAGGCTTGCCTCGCTCAGCCGCGAGAGACGCTCGCGCAGAATCTCGTTCTCTCGCATCAGTTCGTCCGGTCGCTTCATCTCGTCACCTCGATTGGACTGCGCAGGCCCGATGCTCGGTAGAGTTGGGGCCAACGGGAATGATTTTACCGACCCTGCCTAATAATTACAAGAAGTTATATATAACCGCCTGAAATGTTACAGTACAGTTACATATAAATGGTATACTCGCCACGGGCTTGTCCAATGGGGGGTGTAGCGGCTTGTCTTTCGCTTGGCACAAGCTTGGATCGGCAACAGCCCGGACTTCGGCGACATTGGCTGCCGTAAAGATCGCGCCTGAGACGGCCAGGGCTCTCGCCGGGGCCGGAGGAACATCCAATACGACATTTCACGTGGCCGACGTAACGAATCTTCCTTTCGAGGACGGCTTCTTCGACGTCGTCCACTGCCAAAGAGGACAACATCGACGAGGGTACAGGCGAGGCGTCCACCGTGACGATCTCCAGTCCTTCGGGTGGCGGTGGTCCTTTGTCCGTCCTGGGGACCTCGTCGGTGAGCAGGACGATATCGGGCGACGAGGCCCCCCCTTTCCACAGGTCCAACGAATCCGCTGCTTGTAGCCAAGCCGCCACCATCGCCCACGCCTGAGTCGACACCCACACCGACGCCGGGGACCGGATTAGTGCGAGAGACGTTCCCCGGCCTCGGGTCTGGGATGGGGAACGTATCAGCGAATGGACGATGCCCACACCCGTGCCGGGGACGGCGCCCGTTCCCAGGCTGGCCACGGTCTCCATGCTCACGATGGAGACGACGAACCGCTCTTCTCGGCATTCTAATGGCGCGGTCAAGTCGAATGGCACAGGCGATGCGACTCCAACAGCCTCTCTGGCGCAGCCGACGCTCCCGTTATCGGGGCTTTCACTACTGCCTTGGTGGATCATCTGTTGATAGCGGTTCTGATAGCAATTGCGATGAGGATCACGAGAAGACTCATGAGGCGTGAAGGCGCGACGAGTGGTCTGCTCTCTGATCGCAGATCTTGATCTGGCGAACTCTATAGCGCCACCTCCCAGTGCGAGAGCTCGCAGCTCGGTATGCTCCGGCCCACCCAACGCCATGAATTCGTCATCCGACTCGGATTGAGTCTGGGAGTTATTCCACGCGGGAAGTCCCGGGTCGTGGTGTTCGTCCTGGTGCTGGCCGTGCTCCTGCTTGCGGATACGGTCTCTGACGGCCCCCTGGGTCGTCCGGCAAGTGCGCAAACCGTGGGTTCGTCCATCGAGTTTGCCGAGAACAGTACGGCTCCAGTCGGCCGGTTCAGCGCCCATGACCAGGACGGAAATGTCATCAGATGGTCTCTGAGCGGTCCTGACGCCGACCGCTTCACCATCGATGGCGGGATACTGAGCTTCAGGGAGCCCCCCAACTACGAAGAGCCGCAATCTGCGAAAAGGAGCGGACAGCTAGCGAACAGGAACGTGTACAGGGTGACTGTCGAAGCTGCTGGCGGCAGACACGATGTAGCTGTGACTGTAACGGACGTGGACGACGCGGGGACGGTACGCATAGACAGGCCGCAGCCTCAGGTTCACCGCCCGCTCGGAGCCATCCTGTCGGACGAGGACGACGGGGTGGCAGGCGAGAGGTGGCAGTGGGCCAGGTCCGAAGACGGAGAGACCTGGATGGACATAAGGGGGGCGACGGCGTCGAGGAGGCACTCGACGCCAGCCGATGAGGGGATGTATCTTCGCGCGACGGTCACCTACTCCGACAGATTCGGCTCAGACAAGACCGCCTCGGCGGTGAGCGTCCACCGGGTGGAGGCCAGGATGCTGGTAAATGCCGCTCCCAGCTTTGTAGGCCGACCTGGAGATGAAGTTACCGCGGCGACCCGTTCGGTCGCAGAGAACACGGCCGTGGGCATCGCAGTAGGCAGGCCTGTATCGGCGACCGACGCAGATGACGACATACTGTTCTACGAGTTGCTTGACACCCCTGATCTCGAGGATGAGGGTGGTCGTGCGCGGTTCACGATCGACAGCATCACCGGCCAGATAAGGGTCGGCAAAGTGCTGGGAGCGGACGCGCGGGAGCATCTCATAGACGATCCCGATGAGCGGGAGGACGAGGACTCTACGGCTCTTGCTGGTGAACCCGCACTGTCTCCCGATGAGGAAGCCGAGGCAGAGGCGGCAAAGGCAAACAACAGTAAGTACGTCCTGCGAGTGAGAGTGAGCGATCCGTCCACCGCCTCTGCCACGGTGAATGTGATCGTTGAGGTCGTTGATGTGAACGAAGCCCCTCTCTTCGATGAGAACGCGCCCACTGTGCTGAGAGTCAGGGAGATTACGGACAACGCGGATGTGATCATCACCTATGGAGACAGCGACACCTACGCCGTGACTGACCAGGACGGTGACGACACCTTCTACACGTATTCGGTGTCCGGTGCTGACGGCGAGTTCCTTACCTTCAACAGCGGCGGCGTTCTGAGCTTCAGGACAGGCCATAAACCTGACTACGAGAGGAAGAGTTCGTACTCGATAGTCATCGTGGCCCGCTCCGGCGAGGGCTCGCGCAGTCTCGCCGCCACCCTGGACGTGACCATCCACGTGGTGGATGCGGAGGACCATGGGGAGATGTTCCTGTCGCAGAGACAGCCGCAGGCGGGCAATGAGGTACATGCCGCGGTCAGCGACCCCGATGGCGGTGTGATCGTCAAACAGTGGAAGTGGGAACGGACTGCCGAGGCCACCAGTGAATGCCGGAACTACTCAGGCCTCTGGAACCCTATAGCCACCTCTGCTGTCTACACGCCAAGGTCGGACGACGTGGGCAGATGTCTGCGAGTGTCGGCGGTCTACACGGACAAGATAAATAACGCAGCTGACGAGCGGATAACGGGAGTCGCAGAGGCGCCTGTTCAGAACAGAGAGTCCGCCAACGCTGCTCCGCGTTTCGTGGTTCAGACGGAGAGGACGAGTCGGAGGGTAGCCGAGAACACGCCGGTCGGGCAGAGCATCGAGCCGCCGGTCAGCGCCCATGACGATGACGGGGACCTGTTGATATACACCCTGGGTGGTGCGGACGCCGCGTCCTTCTATGTATCCAGGAACAATGGCGAGTTGAGGACAAGGGCCCCTCTGGACTACGAGGCCCAAAGCAGATACATCGTGGTGGTGACCGCCACTGACCCGTCGGGCGCTTCGACAAGTATACCGGTGACCATCAACGTCACCGATGAAGACGACCCCGCTCAGATAACTGGAAGTAGGTCGATTAGCTCCGCCGAGAACGTCACGGCCCCAGTCGGCCGGTTCGGAGCCTATGACCAGGACGGGGATGTCATCAGGTGGTCTCTGAGCGGTCCTGATGCCGACCGCTTCACCATCGATGGTGGCGTGCTGGCCTTCAGGGAGCCCCCCAACTACGAGGGTCCGCAGTCTGGAGTCGCGGGCGTGTCGCGTCCGCAGAGGAACGTGTACAGGGTGATCATCGAAGCTGCCGGCGGCACACACGATGTGATGGTGACCGTAACGGACGTGGACGATGCGGGGATGGTGCGCATAGACAGGCCGCAGCCTCAGGTCGACCGGCCGCTGTGGGCCATCCTGGCAGACGAGGACGAGGGGGTGGCAGGCGAGAGGTGGCAGTGGGCGAGGTCTGAGGACGGCACGATCTGGACGGACATAGAGGGGGCGACGGCGCCGATGAGACACCCGACGCCAGCTGATGAGGGGATGTACCTTCGTGCTACGGTCACCTACTCCGACAGATTCGGCTCAGACAAGACCGCCTCGGCGGTGAGCGCCAACCAGGTGGAGGCTAGGCCGCTGTTCAATGCCGCTCCCTCCTTTGCTGACCAGGACGAGGATGAAAATGCCCTCCTCGACGTCTCGCGTTCGGTCGCAGAGAATACGGCCGTGGGCATGGTCATAGGCAGGCCGGTATCGGCGACTGACGCCGATGACGACATACTGTTCTACGAGCTGCTGAACACCCCCGATCTGGAGGATGACGATGGTGCTGCGCGGTTCACCATCGACAGTCTCTCCGGTCAGATAAGGGTCGGGAAGGAGCTGGGGGCGGACGCAGAGGAGCGGGAGGACGAGGACTCGACGTCTCTGGCTGGTGACCCCGCGCTGCCTTCTGATGAGGATGCCGGCGATGCTGGCAACAGCGAGTACGTGCTTCGGGTAAAGGTGTCCGATCCGTCGACCGCCTCCGCCACTGTGAACGTCATCGTTACGGTTGCCGAGGTGAACGAGCCCCCCGTCTTCGCTGATGATGTGCCCACTCTGCTGAGGGTCAGGGAGAACCCGAGAGACTCGCATGGCAGGCCGATTCCGCCGGTCATCACTCTTGAGAACGACGCGACGCCAGTAGATGCCGGAGCCTTCGCCGTGACTGACCGTGACGGCGATGTGCCCGGCCCTGACGGCTATGACGACACCGAATACAAATACTCGGTGGCTGGAGCGGATCGCCGTGCATTTACGGTCGACGACGCTGGCACTTTGGCGTTCAAGTCCACTCACGAACCCGACTACGAGGCGAAGAGTTTGTATTCCATAACGATTGAGGCCACCTCCGGCGGAGGCATTCGGAGGCTCACCACGGAGCTGGACGTGGTCATCCAGGTGCTAGATGCAGAAGACAAGGGAGAAGTGCTCTTGTCCCAGCGACAGCCGCAGGTCGGCATCGACATCCATGCTACGGTCAGCGACCCAGACGGTAACGTGACCATCACTAGGTGGGTGTGGGAACAGTCCGACGAGACCACCGGGAAGTGCCGGAACTACTCAGGCGATTGGTACCCGATAGCAGGAGCCTTGTCGGCTGTACACACCCCAAGGCCGGCCGGCGTGGGCAGATGTTTGCGAGTGGTCGCGACATACTGGGACAACATAGAGAACGCAGTTGAGGAACGGGCAATAGGAATTTTGGAAGTTCCCGCAAGAGGACGCAGTCCCAATGTCACTGATCCGGAGTCGGAAGGTGGTTTCGTCAATGCTGCGCCCATATTCCGCGACCAGGATTTGGGCACGGAGGGAGACCAGTCGGACAGGACGACCCGGACGGTGGCTGAGAATACGAAGGCCGGGCAAAGTATCGGAGACCGGGTCAGCGCCCATGACGAAGACGACGACCTGCTGATCTACACTCTGGGTGGGGCGGACGCCGCGTACTTCGGTATATCCAGGAATGACGGCCAGCTGAAGACGAAAAGGCCTCTGAACTACGAGGCTAGGAACACCTACACGGTGGTGGTGACAGCCACCGACCCGTCGGGTGCCGCGGATAGCATATGGGTGACCATCAACATCACAGATGTGGACGACCCCGCAGTAATAACCGTAGTGCGATAATCTCATCCCTGCGCCTCCGTCGGCGAAGCGTCATACCGTTCCCTCCCTGTGGTCCAGTTACTACATTTTGCGTGGGATGCCGGGCGTATTCGGGGGAAGGCGAGGGACGTGTGGGAATGGTTGGGGGACTGATGAATACTTAGAACAGCTATGTATCGGGCCTTACTGCTACGTATAGGGACAATCAGGGACGGGTTGGGCAAGTGCTGTAGTGGTGGAGCTGACTGTACTGTACTGCGAACTTTTCGCTGGGAGGTTTGGATTTGAGTTGGGTCTAGTTGACTGATGGAATACACCATCACCTGCATCACCGAGGAGGCGGTCCGTTGCCGAAGTCAACGGGCACTGCTCTGTCCGTCGCTAGCCGCTCACCTCAATGTCTACGCCCACCGGGCAGTGGTCGCTCCCCATGACCTCCGGCAGGATGAAGGCGCCCGTCACCTTGTCCGCCAGCGCGCTGCTCACATAGAAGTAGTCGATGCGCCAACCCACGTTGCGGTCCCGGGCGCGGGTGATCATGTCCCAGTATGTGTAGTTGCCCGGCTCATTGTTGAACATGCGGAAGGTGTCCAGGTGCCCGTGGGCCAGCAGCTTGTCGATCCACTCCCGCTCGATCTCCAGGAACCCGGACACCTTCTCATTCTCCTTGGGCCGCGCCAGGTCGATGGCCCTGTGCGCCGTGTTCACGTCGCCGCAGATGACCACGTTGCGTCCCGATGCTGTCTGCCCATCGATGTGCTCCAGGAAGGCGTCGTAGAAGCGCATCTTGTAGTCCAGCCGCTCCTCAGAGCTCTTGCCGTTCGGGAAATACACCGAGTACAGCAGGAAGTCCCCGTAGTCGGCGACGAGAGTCCGCCCCTCGCTGTCGAATTCGTCGACGCCGAATCCCACCGTCACCGACGCCGGCTCCCGCTTTGTGTAGATGGCCACGCCGCTGTAGCCCTTGCGCTCCGCCGAGGCGAAGTATGCCCGGTACCCCTCAACCTCCTTCAGTGAGGCCGGTAGCTGGTCGGGGTGGGCCTTGGTCTCCTGGATGCATAGCACTCCCGGGTCCGCCTCTGCCATCCACTCCAGAAAGCCCTTTTTGAGGGCGGCGCGAATTCCGTTCACGTTCCATGAGAGCATTCTAAGGATCGCCATTATTCCTCCCTCTGCAGCCAGCGGGCCACGTCCTTCGCGAAGTAGGTGATGAGGATGTCTGCGCATCCGCTCCAGTTGGAAAGACGGTCAGTGGGTCTGACCTGCCCGCGATAGTTGCACCACCCGCTATGTTACACTGCCGAGCACAGGAGCTGCCCCCTGCACTTCGTGCCGCGCCCGCCCTGTCGGGGTGGGCGGGTATCGTTAGCCAATGTCGGGTTAGGGAGGTGAAGGCGTGCCCCCCAACTCGCACGTTTCGAACGCCCTAGTCAGTTCTACAGGCAACTCGCCCGAGCTGGCCTTCTGCATGGCTTCCACCAGTTTTGCAGGCCCACCCAATTCCTCGAAGAGGCAGGCTGCATCATCCCTGTCGTCGGGTCGCATTCCCAGCCTCGGGGCATAGGTCTCCCATTCGTCATCGTTCATGCATACGACGGAGATGTTGAGCGCGGCCATGCTCAGCGCCATGGAATCGGCGGGAGTAAACCCGGCGCCGGCAGGCGTCATTATCCCGCGTAAGTCCATTGGCGCGAATCCTTTACGAATGCACGTTGAAGTCTCCTGGGTGAACGGTGCAACCTGTCCGACGAGCGTTGTCAGGAACAGCCGCAGCACCGTGTCGTCCTGGAGGCAGCTGACAATGGCGGCGGCGGTCTCCGGCGAGCCGCCGGGAGAGCGCCCTGTCATCTGCAACAGCTCCCGGGCGCCGATGTCCCTGTCTCCAAGGCAGGACTGTTCCTGTGGTGATAGAGCCGACAGAAACGCCTCTGGATCGTCCATGTTGACTGGGACAAGGCCCTGGGTGCTGGAAGGTTGCTCATCTTGAGCGGACTCTGATCTGTCCACTTGTGTAGTCGGCGTTGCCGTCGGTTGTGGGGTGGCAGTCGGCTTGGCGGTGGCATCCGGCGCACGGGTGGCCGTTGGCTGCGCCACCGGCGTTGGGTCATCACCGGAGCAGGCCAGGACTGCAAACAGCGCCGCCGGCACCACGACCAAGGCGAATGGGATCAGCCTCGTCATGCTCGGCCTCTACCCGGTTGCAATGGGTGGTTATCTCCTAGTCAACCCGCCGCACTACTAAGATCAGGAGTCATCATCGCCAGCATGGATGATGCTACAGGGCGGACACGTCAGCCAGCGCCCAGTGTCCCGTATCCTCGTGGTATGACTGAAGCGATACTGCGCCCAATTATACTGGTCGCTACCCTTGCCTGAGAACACGACGACGTCATAGATGTCGCCAGAGTACCACGGCGAGGACGGATGACGAGTTGAAGGGACACTAGTATGTGGCCAGAATTCATGGCGATCCTGGACTTGGATGACATCACCGCACTCTCGCCTACAGCGCCCGGATGGTTCAAGCTGTCAGCGAGAACGGATTCATCCTCGTGGACGTTCTCCAGAACAGTGTGCCCGAGCTTGTTGAGAGGTGCCTATCGACGCTCGTGATTGGCGAGCGGTAGGTCTGTTGTGTCCCCTAAACAGTCCGAGTGAGGTTCACCGGGCCGATGAAGACGTCCTGGGGAATGAGGCTCTCCCTGTCCGTCGAGAATCGCATGTCGATTCCCTCGGTAGTGACTCTGCCCATGGCTGTGTAGCGTCTGCTCTCCCCGTGGAGACCGCTGTGGTTTCCGCCGGAGTGAGTCCTGACCCACCCGGGAGCGATGAGTTGCTCGCCCTTCCAGTTGCCACCGGTCGCCACCAGGAGGCCGAACCGCGCCAGGTCCTTAGCACTCATGACCACCCATCCCGGACCGCTCCGAACGGGATGGCCGTCTATCTCGTATGGTGGGTCCAGGTAGGTGTATGTGTCAGGGATGGTCGGGTATAGATACTTCTGGTCCTTGACGGCCCCTCCCGTATACCAGTCCCAGTCGTCGGCCGCGATGCCGATCTTGCTCAGTATCTTCTCGTCCAACACATCCTTCAGGTCCCTGTTCCACAGATGCGTCAGGGCCTGTGCTGCCCGCCAGGTGCCCGCGCTGCTGTAGTGGCGCAGGGTACCGGGCTCGATGTGCGAGTAGAGATCGTAGAAGGGGTCGCCCGTCCAGTTGGCCCACTCAGGGACCCCGGGGACCGAGTCGCTGTCCTCAAGCCCGGTCCGGCGCTCCCGCCAACGTACGCCCAGCTCAAGTGGGAACCCACCGTAGTGTCCACCTTCCCACTTGATGCCCACCAGGTGTCGCCACGTGAGCGTCGTGTGGTGTCCCTGGTCCAGGTACTTGTGGGGATGGGAGAGTTGGCCCTCACCGGTCCAGGTGTCGCCGATGAGGTCGTCAGCCTGGACCATGCCCTCCTGTACGGCGAGGCCTAAAAGGGCGTAGGTGAAGGCCTTACCTGTCGAAGCCGTCTGGTACTTGTACCCGCCGTCTCCCCAGGTGTGCACCAGGTAACCGCCGCGGGTGATAACGGTGCCGAACTTTCCGCCGGTGTGGTCCTCTCCTCCGAAGGCCGTCCCCTTGACATCCAAGCTTGCCAGGAAGCGTTGGAACTTTTCGAGGTCGAGGCCCGCCTCTTCGGGCGTGATCTGGACCCATTCGTCCTCGGGAAATGTCACCCAGTCCGGGATCTCAGTGATGCGCATGGATAGACCTCTCTCCCCTAGCTAAACGAGTCAGCCCAGATGGATTCCAGTATATCTGCAGTACCGTCTTTGTCTCGTTTCCGTGGCTCCAGGACCTCCGGGCCGTTGTTGGCTACGGAGTTGACGAGGGAAGAGACCTCATAGGCCTCCATCTCGTCGCCGGGATAGGGATTGAGGACGCTGCGTAGCGCATCCGGGTCGTCAATGCTCCCGTCAAGCCAGAAGTCCTCCATCTCTTTGGTCAGGACAACTGGCATACGGTCGTGTATAGGACTGAGGAGTTCGTTCGCCTCCGTCGTGATGATGGCGCAGGACGGGACGCGGTGGCCGTCAGGGTCCCTCCACACCGACCAGAGCCCCGCGAAGGCGAAGGGCTCACCCGACCGCATCACGGTGCGCATCGGCCTCCTGTCAGCCCCGGTCCGCTTCCACTCGTAGAAGCCGTCAGCGAGCACCAGGCACCGCCGGCGCCTCAGTGCGTCCCGGAACGCGGGCTTTTCGGCAACGGTCTCGGCTCGGGCGTTGATCATCCGGGCCCCGATCCTCGGGTCCCTGGCCCAATGGGGAATCAGGCCCCACCGCATGAACCCTGCGCGCCTCGGCTCTCCTCCCACGACGGTCAATACGTCCTGGGTTGGGGCGACGTTGTACGCCGAATCGAATGCCTCCCAGTCCCCATCGAACTCGAACCGCCGCGCAAGCTCTCCCAGGTCCGCTATCAGGCTGTACCTTCCGCACATCTCGCACACATGATGTACCGATCGCGGCGTTCGCGCAATGCCTGTCTCCCTCAAGACCCCCTCAGTGCCAGTCATGGGACGCTGGCATGGCCACACCCGTCTGTACGGCGCGGATGTCCGTCGCTATCACGTTGGTGGTCCCGTCCCATCGCTAAACCCGTCCCGTGACCTCCACGACCTGGCTGCGCAACTCCCTGCGGCGCCTTGCGAACAGGTCGCGCCAGACGATACCTGGATGTCTCCCGTCTCGTCCTCGATGGTCACGAAACCGTGCCGTCCCGCTCACGCGGTGCTGCCTGGCCACCGGCCAGCCGGCGACATATTTCTGCCACATTTCCCCTCTATCGTGGTGGCATCACAGATACCTCACGAAAGGAGGCGAGACGATGGACATCAAAAAGCTGATGACGAGGACGTTCCTGATTGCGCCGGTCCTGGCGGTCCTGATCGGCGTGGGGGTACTGGTCGGCTGCGGAGGCGACAACGGGGAGGGACGCGAGTCCGGCGGCGTGACGACAGGCCAAAAGGTCTCCGAGCGGGGCGGCGGCGAGTCGGGCGGCGAGCACAGCGGAGGAGGAGAGGGCGCCGAGGGTGCCGGTGGCGAGAGCGGTGAGGGCGCCGACGGCAGCGAGGAGGCCAGCGGCGCCAACCTGGTGCCGGATGAGACCTTCGACATGGTCCGCGGCGGCGCCCGGCTGATCATGAGCTACGACGCCCCCAGCAACTCCTTCAAGGGCACGGTGGAGAACACGACCAGCAACGTCCTGACGAGGGTCAGGATCGAGGTGCACCTGTCCAACGGGACGGAGCTCGGACCGACGACTCCGATGGACCTGGCGCCGGGCGAGATGACGACAGTGACCCTGCCCTCGACCCAGGCATCGTTCGCCGGTTGGATAGCACATGCCGAGGTTGGCGGCGAGTCCGGCAGCGAAGGCGGCGGAACAGGTACCGAGGCCGGTGAAGCGGCCATGTCCAGCCCGGTGACCCCTCTCGGACAGACCTGGGAGGGCAATCTCGGGGGACTGGCAGTCTCCGCCCGGTACGACCCGGCGACTTGGTCCGTCCAGTCGACGGTGCAGAACACGCTCCCGCAGGTACTCTGCTACGTGCAGTCCGAGCCTCACCTGAAGTCGGGCACGAGGACGGTGGGAGAGCTTGGCCCCGATGTGCTGGGGCACCTGAGCCCCGGGCAGATAGCTGTGTCCAGCGTGTCGGTCGCCAGCGAGCCGAGCCTCACGGGAGTCTCCTTCGACGGATACGTCGTTCACCTGGAGGTATTCGACTGCGGCGGCACCGGGCCCGTTCCTCACACGGGCGGAGAGGGCGCTGAGGGCGGCGGAGGCGAGGGAGCCGGTGGAGAGGGACACGGCTCCGGCGGCGAGGGCTCGGGTGGTGAAGGCGGCGAGGAAGGCTCCGAGCCCGGTGGTAGAGAAGAGGGGAGCGGTGCCAACCAGCTGGCCCCTGATGAGACCTTCGACGAAGTCCGCGGCGGCGCCCGGCTCATCATGAGCTACGATGCTCCCAGCAACTCCTTCACGGGCACCGTGGAGAACACGACCAGCAACGTCCTGACAAGGGTCAGGATAGAGGTGCACCTGTCGAACGGGACGGAGCTCGGTCCGACGACTCCGGTGGACATGGCGCCAGACCAGATGTTGCGGGTCATCCTGCATTCGACACAGACGCCGTTCACCGGTTGGGTGGCCCACGCCGAGGTCGGCGGTGGTGAGGGAGGCGGTGGAGAGTCCGGCGGCGAGCATGGCTCCGGTGGTGGCGGTGAGCACGGAGGCGGCGGAGAGTCCGGTGGGGAGCACTGCTCCGGCGGTGAGAGCCGGGGAGGCGGCTAGAGCCAATCGGAGTCGCCAGTGGGGAGATGTCGAGACACCACTTCAGATGAGATAATCGACCCCGGGCGCGTATAGGGGATGGCCGCGGTGTCCAACAGAGACACCGCGGCCATCGATAGTTTTCCTAAAGAACTGGCGATGAGCGGCACGGTACTGATAGTCGAAGACGACATCCGGATCGCCAACTGGGTCAAAGTGTACTTCGAGCGGGCCGGGTTCTCCGCCGAGGTCACCCATGACGGCGAGTCCGGCCTTGCCCTTGCCCGTGACCTGGCCCCGGACCTGGTAGTCCTCGACCTGATGCTTCCCCGTCTCGACGGGGTGGAGCTGTGCAGGATCCTGCGCCGGGAGTCGGACGTCCCAATAATCATGCTGACGGCCAGGGAAGCACCCGCCGAGCGAATCATGGGACTGGACACCGGGGCTGACGATTACATAATCAAGCCCTTCGACCCGGATGAGGTGATTGCCCGCGCCGCGGCCGTGCTTCGCCGCGTCAAGGATAAGGTCCAGCAGGTGGTGACCCGCGGGAACATCACATTGAATGAGACCACCGGGACCGTGACGGTCGACGGAGAGCCCGTGACGCTGAGCCAGACGCAGATCGCCCTGCTGTCGACGTTCATGCGTCATCCCAACCAGCTGCTCACCCGCGATCAGCTGATCTCGCTGGCCTTCAACGACGATTTCGACGGGTTCGACCGCGCCATCGACAGTCAGGTCGCCCGACTGCGAAAGCAGATCAACCAGGATGGCAGACAGCCCATTCAGACCGTCTACGGTGGGGGCTACAGGCTCGTGGTGGAGGACGAGTGATGTCGCTGCGCTGGCGGATCATGGCCGCCACCGTCCTTGTCGTCGTCCTCACCGTCCTGACGAGCGTCGCCGTCGGCTACTACGCGACCCAGTCCCGCCTGGGCGTGTTCGTAGACCGGATAGGCGATGACGCGGCGGCCCAGCTGGCTCGGCATCTCAGCCGGGAGTACACCGCCGCCGGTGGATGGGAGACGGTGGACAGGGTGCTGTCCGAGGCCGGGTACGTCTACGATGGGGCACGTGAGATGGAGGGACACGCGGAAGGGGAGGAGTCCTCATCGGACCTCTTCCACCAGGACCGTGTGAGAGTCGTCATCACCGACCTCGACGGACTTGTGGTGAGGGACAATCTGTCGGAGCTGTCACCCGGAACGGCCGCCCCGGGGCTGGAGGGACGCCGCGAGACTGTGCTCGATCTGGCTGCGAGCCGACCCGTGGGCCAGGTCTACGTGGACGTGAACCATGAGTACCTGTCGACCGAGTCGCATGGGTTCCTCAACACGCTCCTGTACATCACCCTCATAGGCGGGACGCTGACGGTCGGCGTCGCCATCCTGCTGGCCTTCTGGTTGTCCAGGCGGATCACGGCGCCGGTCATGGCCCTGACGGATGCAACCCAGGCAATCGCCCATGGGGATACCGCCAGGCTG
Source organism: Dehalococcoidia bacterium (assembly GCA_965208395.1). Lineage (GTDB taxonomy): Bacteria > Chloroflexota > Dehalococcoidia > Lucifugimonadales > CBDBON01 > CBDBON01. Next base: position 1,229,905 of record CBDBON010000003.1, on the reverse strand, counting down.
CCGGTCACGTCCTCGGATGAGCTGGGCCGGATGAGCGCGGCCTTCAACCGGATGACCTCTGCTCTGGAGACGCAGCGCGAGCTTCGCAGGCGGCTGATAAACGACGTCTCCCATGACCTGAACACGCCGCTGAGCGTCATACTGCTGGAGGCGAAGGGACTGCGCGACGGGCTTCAGACGCCTGAGAGCGCCTCCGACCACATCATCCAGGAGGTGGACCGGCTGCGAGGCCTCGTCACCGATCTGGACTGGCTTGCGGAGACGGACCACGGAGAGTTGAGGCTCACGCTGGAGACAAGCTCGGTCCACGAGCTGCTCTCCGCGGAGGTGGAGCGCTGGCAGCCGCAGGCTCAGGCTAGGCAGGTCAACCTATCGCTGCAAGTAGCCGATGGGCTCCCGCATGTGGAACTCGACCGGATGCGGATGAGCCAGGCGTTGGGGAACGTCGTGAGCAATGCAATCGGCTGCACTGAGGCCGGGGGAAATGTTGTGGTCAGGGCTGGACTGGAAGGCGACAACTCGCTGGCCATCTTGGTCACCGACGACGGGATAGGTATCGATGCCGCAGACCTTCCCCACGTCTTCGAGCGCTTCTACCGCACCGACCAGTCCCGCAGCGGCGGGATAGGCGGCACAGGCTTGGGACTGGCCATCACAAGGGCCATAGTCGAGGCGCATGGGGGAACGATCACGGTGGCAAGTGACGGGTCTGGCCAGGGAGTCGCCGTGAGTGTCCGCTTACCCTTGAACGGGTGATTATCCCTCGTAGCGCAGGGGTGAGAGGACTTGGCTGACGTGGCGGATGGTCCCGTCGCATTGGCACTCGTTTCTTTGGTTCTCGGTGTCTTCTGTGGAACTGCTGCAGGCTTTATTTTCGATTGAGACAGCTGTAAGGCGTTAGCTGGGCCTGGCGGCGGCGAAGAAGCTTTCGAGCCTACGCAACGGCTACAGGCTTTTCCACATCCACATGCTTGCGGACATGTTGGATCCCCTGTCCGGGTTCGATCGCCGGGGTTTCATCGAGCTCCGGGATCGAATTTGGCCTATGGTGATCCAGCAGGCTGTCGGCATACTTGCCCCTTTGAGCCTGTACTGGGGAGTTATGATACTCAGAACAGCTACGTAGCGGGCCTTACTGATACGCAGCGGGACAATTGGAGAGGGTGTGGGAAAGTCCTGTGGTGGTGGAGCTGGGGGGAATCGCATTTAGCTACGAAAAAGGGACATCACCCCATTGCTTCCCACAATTGTTACCACAGTCCCGCTGGGAACCGCAGAGAACATTCCGCACCGTCATCACGTTGCACCACCCTACCTCACTCCCGGGCCATGGTACTTGTTTGTCTTTCCCCTGCGCTACCAGTCGCTCCACTAACACGGTGGGAATTGCCGCATGAATTCGGTGTTATACGGTGGCTGCTGAAGTCTCGAGCATGGGCAAGACGTGAAGGCCGCTAGGAACAAGGGGAGCAGGGCGGTGAGGGCCAGCGGTAAGTGACTAGGAGCAGGTCATGGTCGACACAGACACTGGTCTTCAAGCAGGTTGGCCAATCGGGCTTCTGTGCACCGAAGCAAGTACTGGGTCGTTCAAGGCCAACTTCGCAATCGCCTTCCCTGGAATAATGCTATCGCTTGGCATAGGCACGGTGTACCTGTCACGCATGACGACTATCTCCTTGACGAACTACTGGATCAAGGTCTTGCATTCGGTCAACGCGCTGTCCTTCAGGAAATCTCTCACTCCCTTGGCGTAGGGCTCGACGGTGTTCACGTCGTCCACGGCAGTCCTTCGCTGGGTCAGGATCTCTCTGGCCGCCGACGCCTCTTCCTCAAGGAGCTCCTGCCGGTCCCGGAGTTCCCTGATGTGGTCTCCGGCGTCGGCCATATCGACATTGTCAGTCTCCCCCATGAAGTGCCAGATGCGGCTAAGGTGTCGATCTACGCAACCCAAGGCCTAAACTCGCATCAAGAACGCATATGCTGAGAGCCCAAGTCATCATCGTGATACAATTCACCATCGAAGATGTCGGGTGCCTGTAAGTCGCCTATCCTTTACAAGCTTCTGAAAACTGGAGTTCGCTAGTAGGGAAAGTCTCTTGCAATCGAGTGAAAGCGGCGTGGACATACAAAGTATGATGGATGGTCTGAGAAATGTGGTTGGTTATTTGTCTCGCCAACACTCTCAAGAAGATGAAGTAGACGAATGGGAACTGAGACGGCTTCTACTGAACACAGTTATACCTAGACTGAACGACCTGTTCCAAGCCAAGTTTGTTGAGATTGACGAGTTACATGACCTGGAAAGAGACCCTCGAGAGGTCATCCACTACACAAGTCTCGAAACGCTACTCTCTGTCCTTCGAGACAAGGCCGAAGGAAAAGAGTCGTTTCTGCGCATGTACGATTCCTTCCACCTCAATGATCCAGAGGAGGGACAGTACCTTGTCCGCCGTATCGGACCAATGGATCAGCCAGGATGGCTCCCAGAAAGAAAGAACTTCCATGCATATATAACCTCATTTGTAGTGCCTGATGACAACAAGGATCAAGAACTCCGGGATGAGGACAACCTCAAGTATTGGCTCGCGTATGGCCAACGAGGCAGGGGCTGCTCAATCAGATTCCCTGTGAGCCACAATCGATTTCGACGGGTTCTCTATGGACAACAGAACGCGACTCGGACCTTGGAGATACTTGATCTACCATCCATCTGGAGTCGCTTGGAACCTCTAACGGACCACAGCAACCATGTGGTTAGCCGCGTTGCACAGGGCCTACTTTCAGAGTCAATGAGAAGGAATGTAGCTCGAATCCTATACTTGTATAAGGCCGACGCCTACAAGTACGAGCAGGAATGTAGGGCGGTGAAGTCGGTCCTAGAGATCCCTGATGAAGACATACATTTCGAACGACTGGAGCAATTTGCGTCGCCACGAAGCCTAAGACACTACTACAACAATAGTGATCTGAGGATTGATCGCATTCTTGTCACGGGTAGCCTTGTGACAATAGGCCCTCTTGTCTCTCACCCACACAACGTGATGTACTACATCAACACGCTGTTGGAGAGAGCACGCTTGCCAGGGCCTACGGTTGAGGTTTCCCAAATACCCTACGAAGAACCCTTGGAATGAACGCCGCGAATTCGCGCCAAGATCCACTGGAGGTCGGTTCCGATTGCTGAAGATAGAATGGAGCTACTTTGTCACCCTGCAAGCGACGCACTTGAAATGAGCAATGGGGATCGCACTCTTCATTGATCGTCCTCAAGTCCGCCGTGACAAACTGATAGTCCTGCTGTTTTACAAGTGGCCACCAATCTAGGGACAGCATGTAGCGAATCATTAGATTAACTTCTAGAGCAGCAACACTCAAACCGAAGGGAAACACATTCTGATTCCCGTTCCTTTCGGACTCGGGCAAGTTTCTAACGTAGGTCGGATCAGAGAGAGAGCCATCCAATTCCATTACGACGTTACTTGCGCTGTATTGACCATTGCAGCGGAGACACTGGTGATAAGGCGTGACAAGATGAGCCCGCCAGTGAGCTGAGAACAGCCTGTCTCTAGTTGGGTCTGTTTCTACTGAAACGCCTCCGTCCACCACAGGAATCATATGAACTTGCGCTATGTAGTTCAGCACATCACGTGGGAGTGGGCGATCAACACAGCTGAAGATGATGTCACAGTCCAGGGCCGCTTTGTACGCGTCCGTTTCGTGGACGGACTTTGGTAGCGCGATAAGGTCAACGCTTCCGGCAGTAGCATTGCGGCGAATAGCTTCAGAGCCCACTTGCACCTTCTGCTTGCCTAAATCCCTTGTGGTCGCATGGAGCAATCTGTCGAGATTGTGTTCTTCTACTCGATCGGGATCGATTAAGGTAATCTTTGAGACACCTATCCGGGCCATAGACTCGGCGACAATGGAACCCACGCTACCAATGCCCACGATGCCGACCCTTAGTCGTGAGATCATGGCCTGGGCATCTTGGCCCCACGTGTCAAATGTTCTCCTTAGAACTTCCTTGCGTTGGGGTGGAGGTTCAATAAAGTTGTTGGAGTAGATTTGATATGACTTAGGACCGACGACCCGTGTCTTGTCACACCAGTGACGGCGCATCTCCTGGCCATCTCGTTGCCAGAAACGAGAACTCCAGTAGCCGTCACTCCCGATTGTCAGTCCAACAAGAGGGAGGCCTGTTGCTCCGGCTGGGTAGGCCAAGACGTTTTTCTCAGCCTCTATGTCTGCATCACTCATGCCCTGCCAACCCGTTCCAGGGTGACTGTGCATAAAGGCCACGCCCGATTGTCTTTGACGTGCCACTCCTATCGCACGGGCTAGAAACTGGGGCTGAAAGCTGGCATTCCCGTGTAAGAGACGCTCGCCCTCTTCCGGGAGAAGAATCTCATACACCAGAGCAGTGAGTCGTTGTTTTCCGGTGGAAGGACGCCACAGGCCGAAGCACAAGTCCTCTTGTAACTCATCTCTCCTGTAGTGTTGCAGCAAGTGGCCGCTTGAAGCAGAGTTTGCCTCCGCCGAAAGCGCCACTTCAAATCTCATACGTCCTTCCAAATCTTGCGCACGTGTTCATTGATGAACCCGTACATATGCTTAGTTGGCAGTTGATCCCAGAGGTGACCCGGTGGTCTACTCATAGCCAGCCAGGGGCGTCCCTCTATTTCGTAGGTCTGTACGGATCCCGCCCTTCCATCGGAAACTGGTGGGCTGACATGGATCCAATGAGGAGGATATTCAGGATACCCTTCCTCTTGAAAACTAACACCTACAAGAACTGGCTCACCCTTGTGTGAGCCAGTTTCGATGGTGTAGTTGAAAGCAACTACAACTCCCAGTGGGGTGTTGAACGTCTGCGTTTTGCGATTGAGAGACTCCAGTTCTTCGCGCACGCGATTTGCACTCTCAGACATTCCTCACCCTATGCTACGTCTGTCGAACCCTGAGGTATGGTAATGAAGTCCTTGTCCTCTTTGAAATCAACCCAGTCGTCGGGCTTGTATAGGCCTCTCTCCCCTTGGAGTTGGTAGTCCTCCGGCTTGCCTGGCATCGCTCCGTGTTTCTTAGCAATCTCCAGTACTTTCGCAGCGGGCAGCTTCTCATCGTCGACCTTAATCAAGACACCATTAACTGTAATCTCGAATGTGGTCTCTTGCTCCACCTTACTTGTCTCAGCCACTAGGGACCTCCTGTCAGCTGACATGGCATGTCTGAGGAGTCGACACTCTGAGCCGTATTGGGATAGTCTCCGCCAAATGGATTTGACTCCGGCGTATACCCCCAAGCTACTCACTTCTGGAATTCGTCACACCCAATCATCATCATACCACGAGGCGCTCCTGCAGAGCGAGTCAAGCCCCGGCCTGAGGCAAGTGCATTCCGCCTCCGCGCTATCGGTTGGCAAACTCCCACTCCCGCCGCGACCGGAGTGGCGCACTAGCAACCTCCAGCGCGTACCTATAGCCGCTCCTCGATGTACAGATCGGATCGGTGCGTTCCTCCATCAGCCGTCTATAGGCGAAAGCAGCGACGCGATGCGGACGTTACCGCAAGCACTCCAGAGCGCGTTTCAGTACCTGATCTCAAGTTAGGGTCATCTCCGGCTCGATAGGTCGCTAGGGCTCGTCCTCGACCTTGATGCAGATCAGGCAGGTGTATTCGAGAAGGTCGACAGTCTGGTGCCTTCCGCAGCGCGGCGGGACCAGCAACCTTCGATGATTGGGCGGCGCTGTTGTCCTACGGTGTCCTGTCGTTCACTCTTGCCCCTGGCACATTCCTAGCGAGCCAAGCGGGCAACAGTTCCCGGTAGTAGTAGAAGGCCGTGATGGCCACTATTGTGGCCATGGCTACCATGTGTCCAATCGCTAGTCGACTGATACTGTCGTCGGCTTCGCTCAACATCCAGAACCAAGCGGCACCGAAAGGTGCGCCGAAGGCTACTATGTCCAATATCAGGTCAATCCATCTTGCCTGATCAAGTCGCCAGGCGTTAACTATGAACGCTGTGGCCGCGATTAGGGCGAACATCGCAGCTTTTTCCCCGTTGTCAGTCATCCAAAAGTCGCCGACCGCCCCAAGTACGAAAATATAGAACACACTGGCGACAAATAGCTTCCACCAGCCAAATCTTGGAATTGAACTCACCGTCTACCTCCTATAGGCTCACGTCGGCCGAACTTATGGTACGACAGGCTATTCCTTCACGCCTTACTCACAGATGCTCTAACTTCCGGTCAGATTTTATATTTGTACCATTCCGGCACAAGTGAGGCAGCGCAGCGGGCAAATCCCGAGTGGCAGCAGTCGTCTGCCATGCGGCGCAGGGGAAGCTCAGGTGACGGTCGAGGGGACGCTCACTGCCGCCCAAGGGACTTATGCACGGATCTCCAGCAGGCCCACTACAGTAAGAATGGTCGCGACCATGGGTTCACCTCACCTAGACGCGCCGCGAGTCACACAAGCTCTGCACCAAAAGAACTTTCCACTAGGCTTCATAAACCAGCGCACATTCTCAGAAGACCCGCAAACCTCGCAGATCGAGCCAGAGGCAGAATCGGATTCAGTGGTGGCCGTGATCTGATCCAGTAGACCAGCAACGTCCTCTGGGGCAAGGCGTGAACGCTTGTATTGGCACGGGCTACACGCGCAATTCGATGGGTGCGTATAGTGCCGGTCGGCGAGTGGAGGCATGAGTCACCGTCCTCCTCTGCGGTGCGTTCCTCCGCCACCCGTTAACAGGCGAAAGCATCAACGTCAGGGATTGGACGCCGTCCGCAAGATATTGGCAATATCTGTTTTCACCTGACGGCCGAGGTGGGCTGCCCTGACCAAGCCCGCCAGTAGGGCTGCATAGGCTGGGATCGTTACCAAGATCAACATTAGCCAGCCCACGTTGAAACTGTCGGCCATTTGCCAAGCAGCCATCACGCCTGCAAAGACCCCAAGCATTGTGGCGAGCCAGTCAAGCATGCTTGGCTGCAGCACAGTGGCGGCGGCCATTCGCATACCTGCCACTCTAGCCCTCCAAATCGAACCTTCAATGGCAGCCTGCCTCAGTGCGGTTTCGGCGGGCAGGCGAGAGCCGTCATCCACCCTCAACACCACAACTACGAGAGCCGCCGCCGCGAATGCTCCATAACCAGCTGCGGCGAATTCCGGTTGTGAATTGCCAATCTCCCACAGTACAGGATGGAGTAGGGCATACAGTCCGAACACCCAGAACGTCGACACGCATTTAAGAGCCCGGATGAGGTCGTCCATACCCATGCCTGTCCTCATTCGCCCCAACGCTCGCGCCCCATTGGGAGGGAGCGGACTGTTGGGGGCCCTTCCCCATACCGCACTTCTTTATGTCGGTCAAGCATCCATAAGGCCTAAGCCTATCGCTGAGTTTCTAGTTGTCGGCTCCAGCTTAGCCGCGCCGACAGACCGCTGTCAATCATAGCCGTCGCGCCAAGTCGGGCCGGACGGCTGTTGACCCTAGATGTTGTATTTCCGCCGAGCGTGTGCCCCAGATAATGTGTCAAAAGAGGCCGCGCAGGTATTGACAGCCTGTAATGTCGCGTTATAGGCTCGGCAACGCTGAAGGTCTAGGTATCCCTGATGGTGAGCCATCCTGCGGCAACGCGGGAGGGCCAACGGGGTGCGAAGCTACGCCCCCGAGTGGTCCATCAGGCCGGATCGTCAGCAGATTCGCAACCTGTCCACGCGGCGGGGCACCTTTTGACTGAACCGCCGTCCCCAGATCTACACCCCACCTGCGACGGGTTTGCTTCTGGGAGCTGTAGCAGTGTCCACAGGAACAACTCTCGTAGGTCAAGCGAAACGGGGAAGAGTTCATTGCCGAGGTCTCGGGCGACGACAAGAATGCAACCGTGACTGACGAGCGGGGAACCAGGGTGACGATAACGTACAACTTCAGGTCACCTCAACGTCAGATTGCCGAACGGTTGGGTGACTGGCTTGCTTACATGGAATCCGGGCGGACTGAAGTCGTGGACGTGTACGAGACAGGTCGAGACGGCGCCACGTCGCAATCTGGTCGTTTTCATCGGACGGCGACCCACATGACAACCTAGCCGATCGGGGCTAGGAATTTAGGAGATAGAGTCGACTAGAAGAGTGGCAAGAGACTATCGGACGGAGAGAGATGCCGTTATCCAGAGATGGTACGGCGGAAACCCTCAACCAAGGAACCCAAGGCCGCGCAGGAGCTGGAGCGAAGGCCCCATCACTCCGGCGGACTGCTTCGGCGTGCCCATGCAGGTGAATTCTCCCTTCACGCCTCTCGGGCATTGCATGGTATGGAGATACGGTCTTAACCGGGACGGCTACGGCGTCCTCACGATTGAGGAGAAGCAAGAACTAGCACATAGGGCTGTGTTCATCCAGACACGCGGGCAAGTCCCGGAGGATAGGCAAGTCAACCATCTCTGCAATAGGCCCTACTGCGTTCAACCCACCCATCTGTACGCCGGGACCCGTCAGGATAACAAGGACGACTCCCAAATCTTCAGTAAAGAAGAATTGCTGCACGCACCCTGGGTACTCTACTGGTCGGAGGGAAAGCATGTCGAAGACGATCTCCTCCAGAGACTGCTCGAATCGAACAGGTACGACGGAGCGGAACCCTGGGAACCGATAGTGCAGCCGGCACAGAGACCGTTGGAGGAGTTCACCTGCCCCGGGCATGACTTCGCAATCACGATGTTAGGCGGCGAATCCAGGATATGTCGGATATGCGAGACCTCTGAGTTCCAGGAGAGGATGTTTGATGAGTTGGGAACGCCGTCCCTCATCAAAGAGCTTTGGCCGGCATCCCAGACGGTGGCTCCCATCTTCGAGAAGATAATCACCTCTGACTTCGTTGTGGAATCCCAACTGGCAGCACGAGGTAAGGCTTACCGCCGAAGCAACCAAGGATTCGGACTGGGCTCGCATGACCTGAGAGACTGCGGGTGCGACTACTGTGTTCGTGATCGAACGGCCTTCCGGGATGCGATTGAGCCCCGGCTGACCAGGGAGGAATCGGAACTCCTCTCTATCTGCGACCGGCTTCGTGCCCGGATCACCACTGCTTTGGAGGCGGCATCGGCTGCCACTATGAAGGCGTGGGCAAGGGCATCGGGTCTGAACGACGAGCAGACGCGAGCACTGATGGAACACCATAGCGGATGCCCTAACACAAGGGATGAGTTGATCAGGACGACCCAGACCCTGGAGGGCGAGTTCGGATATCTGATGCATGCATTGGGCGAGTTCGGAAGCCGTTGGGAGATGAACGAAGACCAGGTGTGCCAGATGATCATGTCCCACCTTAGCCTTTTCCGAATGAGGCGACAGGATGAAGCGGATGTACAGAGAACGGTCATGCCGGTCGCCGAGAAGACCGCACGTAGCATTGTCCTGGCCTGTGAAGAAGAGGCAGAGGTATTGATGAGGCCATACCTCGAGAGTAAGCCGGAATTCCGTCAGGACATCGGTCACCTGGCAACGGGTCTGGCGGTCAAGGGGGTCTTGGAACACCTACGGTACGAGCTCCTGGGCAGGAACAGCTTTAGCGAACAACAACCGCATCCCCACAGCTCCTGTGCGGCGAGCATAGTGGAGACCGGACAGGTGCAGCCTTTCCCGAAGGAGTTAGAGGAGGGCCAAGGCTATACATCTTCTGATCCAGTAGCACCAAGTGATTACTACGACCTCGCCCAATGAGAGAAGCTGAGTTCCATGGAAAAAGTGGTCATCGACAGCATCGAATCATACGAGCGAATTCAGCGCAGGCTTAGTCACCTCCTGAGCAAGGAGAGCTCTGCGAGTAAGGCAGTTGCACTTGCCGAGGCTCTGGTGCCGGGCCAAGGTCAGGAGCTAAATGTCAGACACCTACGTACATGCGTTCACACCGACGCGCGCATTAATCTCAAGGACCCTGCGTTGGTGCAAGAAGGAGTCCGAATATGGAGCGAAATGGAACCCCATACTCCGTGTCGATCTCATACAACCTAGGCAGCGCTCAACTCCATCTCTGACAACTTGCTGTAGAGCAAGAAGGTCTGGGTGAGGCCTGGCTAAGCAAGCGTAGCCATCTCCACGAGGTTCGCAGATTGTTCAATCTGGTCGCGCAAGATAGGGAGGCGGTCCGACTGGACATCGGTCAAAGCTCTGCGGCCACCTAGGCGCGGCTGCCTGTTCCAAATGTCTAACACGGAGAAGCAGACATCCCTGGGGCATTCTTTGTTACAGGGGGTAGCCGAGGACAAGCTGTGGGTCTGGACGGGTTGGAAAGCAGTGTAAGCATAGCCTAGACCGTCCATTGAACGTCCGTTCACTACGCTGACAGATGGTTTGATGAGCTTCGTCGGGATAGTTGACCGGGCCCGTGGGCGACACTATGATGGCTTTCATCGAGCACGGCACAGTTCCATGGGTGTAGGCAGGGTTGATATCAGAGATGTCGATGCATTGAGTATCCATCAAGAGCCAAGACGGCTAACGACAACCGAGTGCGAGACCCCCTGGGGCGTCTCCATTCGAGAATGAGCGGTTTCGGACTTGTCTGCGACCCCGGTTGGCAGAGATGCACTCGTCACCGAGCAGTTCGTCTTGGAGAAGATCGACTATTTCTCTGACATCCAGTTGTGGCCGAGGACCGTTCAGCCAGAACGATGGCTTGACAATTTCCCAGACTGCGAGCGTCCATATGCCGTTCATCTGCTGAACTCCTTTGTCCACTTCAACCAGGAAATCATCAACCAGCTCTTTGTGTCGGCCTTCCAACTCCTGAGTGCTGAAGTCGTCCCGACGGGAGCCCCGCTGGACGAGGCGGTACAGACGTGGGCGGATTTTCGCAATCGGATTCTGATCACTCCGGTCAGCGGTGAGAATCCGTCTCCAGCTGACAGCGGATATCGCTACGCAAGCAAGGCTAGAGACCTCCTCAACATCTCCCAGTCCCAACTCGCAACCCATGAGGAAGCACTCAAAGTCGTAGCCTCGGACGCGACACGGCCCATCGTCTTTGTCGATGATTTCGTTGGCTCCGGACAGCAGATCCTTAGCCACTGGAAACGACAGGTCACCGTCAACGGAACCAAGTCATCCTTTGCCCTCGCCGCAAAAGGCCGCATGGCGCCTGCGTACTATTGCTGCGCGCTAGCCACCGACTACGGGGTTGGTCGCATCACCTGTGCTGGTCTGCCACTCACTGTGCGAGCCGGTAACGTTCTGCCTGCGAGCGCGAGCGCTGTCGCGTCGGACTCCTTAGTGTGGCCGAAATCGGAATATGCAAACGGAATCGCGTTCCTTGACGCCGCAAACGCCCGCGCCGGGATCAAGGCCGACGCCAAGGGGTTCCACAACCTTGGGCTCACTGTCGCGATCGAGAGTCGAGTACCCGATGCTACGTTGCCAATTTTCTTGTGGGACCAGAACGATTGGAATCCACTGTTTGGGAAACTGACATGATGCAAGACATGACTCTTGACGAGCAGCTCAGCACCCTTTTCGGTGACACTCGCGCGGAGTGGCTCGGGAAAAGGATTTTCGACCTCTTTGCCGAGCCTGCGTATTTTCCCGAACTTGAGCAGCGTCGGCCGTGCGTCCTGATTGGTGGGAGGGGAACCGGCAAGACCACGGTCTTGCGCGGGCTCTCATATGAGGGACGCCATGCCCTTTCCGATTCCTCCTCACCATCGGACTGGCCTTATTATGGTCTCTACTACAAGGTGAACACTAACCGAGTTACTGCATTCGATGGGCCCGAGATATCGCAGGATCGTTGGATTCAACTGTTCGCGCACTATGTGAACCTATTGCTGTGCGAGAAGATATCGAATTTCATGATATGGTACGAAGAGTGTGCTGGCTCATCGCGTGCTTTATCCCCAGAACAGTTTCGAATTGCGTGTGAGAGCTTACATATCGAACACGTAGATTCATTTGAGGCACTATCCAGCCATATCAAAGTGTCCCTCGTTCAGTTCGAATCACTGATCAACAATATAGGTGATTCAGAAGATATAAGGCTAACTACGCAAGGAGTACCCATAGATGTGCTTTGTGACATGGTCGCTGGCCTACCTGAGTTCGAGAACAAACAATTTTACTTCCTGATCGATGAGTATGAGTCACTCTCTCCATTGCAGCAGCGTGTATTCAACACTCTGATCAAACACTGCGGGGAACGATACAGTTTCAAGATCGGGGTGAGAGAGTTAGGTTGGAGAGTCCACGAGACTTTGAACCCAACCGAGATTCTTGAAAGTCCGGCAGACTACGCGCGGATTGACATTGGCAAACGCCTAGAGGGCGAGCGATTCAGCGAGTTCGCTTTGGAAGTCTGCAACAACCGGTTGAGCCAGTTAGCCATGTCATTCCCCGCCCCCGATAGCATTACCAGTCTGTTTCCGGGAATCTCCGACGACGATGAAGCGACCCATTGGGACGTGGAAAGCTTAGTCTCGGAGACCAAGAGCCAATTGCTGGAATCGTTCCCACGAGACGCCCCGCTGATTGAGAGTATGGAGCCGCTAAGGCTCTATTTTCTGACGTTCTGGGCACGAGGAGAAAAGCGCACGCTCGACGATGTCTTCGAAGACTTTCGAGAAAACCCAGGACGCTGGCGGACACGTTACGGGAACTACAAACACTCCCTGCTCTACACCCTTCGTGCCGGACGACAGGGCGTCCGGATGCGGAAGCTCTACGCGGGGTGGAAGACATACGAACAGCTCGCGGGCGGCAACATCCGATACCTACTAGCGCTTGTCTATCGAGCACTTGTCAAGCATCTCCAAGAGGTCGAGGAGCCCGGCCTCGTGAGCGATCTTTCAGTAGAGACGCAGACCCGAGCGGCGAAGAGTGTGGCACGCGAACGACTTGAGGAGCTTGAAGGGCTATCCGCTGATGGCACCAACCTGGCGCAACTAGTCATGGGGCTCGGAAAGATATTCGGTACTATGGCTGTCCAAGCTGAGGGGCACACCCCTGAGGTCACCCAGTTCCGGCTCGCAAGTAATACCCCAAACAAAGACGAAACGCGCGCCAACGAGCTTTTGCGCGACGGCGTTATGCTACTCGCTCTTCGCCGTTTCCCAGGGACAAAGCCAACGGGCAGGGATGACATACGACGGTACGACTACATGCTTTACCCACTCTTCAGCGCATTGTTTGATTTCAGCTTCCGGAAGAAGCGTAGGACTGAGCTCTCGTCGGCGGATATCCTCGGTCTGGTTGAGCGCCAGCGGCAGACCGTGGTTAGAATTCTCGCACGGTCGAAGCGTACGCCGGATGAGTCGCTGCTCGGGGATCAGTTGAGCCTCCTCGAGGCACTACGTGTCTGATCTGCCGCTGCTGACGCGTAGACACACCGACTGGAGCGACTTCCAGCTCCCTATCGATTCTTGCTACATACACGCTCGTTCCAGCGAAGAACGTTCAATACATCCGAGCTTCTGGGAGAAGAAACATAGTGAATGTCGCTTCGTTGAGATAGTTGGACAGCAGCCCTTTCGTTTCTCTGTGACTCTCGACGGCTCCACACAAGATATCCTCATTCGAAGTAATGCCGCGTTGTCGCAGCTTCTATCGCAAATTGAGTCTCCCAGGCTGTTTGTGGACATCACTGGATTGGAACACCATGTATGGGCCTCGCTTCTTAGGGCTATTGTTGGCGGCGGGCGACCGGTAAGTGCCGTGTATGTTGAACCAGAACGATACAGATACAGCTCGAACCCAACAGAGGGGAGATTGTTCGATCTCAGTGATAAGTTCACAGAAATCAGTTCTTTTCCTGGGTTCACTAGGCTGGAAAGCACCGACGATGAATCCAAAACGTGCTTTGTGCCGCTACTAGGATTCGAGGGCAATCGTCTCGCTCATGCCATCGAAAAGATTGATCCGCCGGTCGAAAAGATATTTCCAGTGGTCGGAGCCCCTGGCTTTCAAGCCGACTTCCCTTTCAACACCTACGTAGGCAATAGAGGATCGCTCTCAAGAGACGGACTGTGGAAGCGAGTTCGCTTCGCTATTGCGAATTCACCGACGAGTGCTATGGAGCGCCTTAGGGTTATAGAGCGGGAATATCCGGAGCATCTACTCAAGATCGCTCCTCTAGGGACTCGTCCTCATGCGCTTGGCGCGGTGCTCTTCGCGCTTAACAGAGGTCCCAGTGTGGAACTCGTGTATGACAACCCCACGCCTGCGAGGCAAAGAAGTGAGGGAACTGGGAACATCCTCGTATACGATGTTACATCTATGGTGTCGTCCCTGTGACATCGGCGTCGATCGACGAGATATTCACTCCTTCCCAGTTTGCGAACGAACTGGTCGAATTGGCGATGGCCCGTAGACGCGAGCTGGGAGTAGTCGCAGACTTCGCGGCAGGTGACGGGGCGCTCTTACGTGCAGCCTCCCAGAGGCAGCCGAACCTTGACGTAGTCGGGCTCGACATCAGGCGAACGACAGTCCGCAAATTGCAGGCGGCAAACTCGTCCTGGCAGATTGGGTCTTGCGACTTCCTCAATCCTCGGTCCCGGGCCTCATCACCAGTGCTGCGACGGAATCGTGGCCGGGTATCGACAGTGTTGCTGAATCCTCCTTTTTCCTGTCGTGGTGCTCGACGAGAGCAGGTCAGGTTCGGGGATAAGCGCTTCACATGCAGCATTGCGATGGCGTTCATAGTGACGGCTGTGGACTATCTGAGCTCGGACGGCCAAGTCATCGCCGTCGCCCCGCGAGGAGTGGAGAAATCCGAAAGGGACGAAGCTGCGTGGGAATTCCTCCATTCGATGGGGACCGTCGAAATCGTGGGCTATCGAGCCCGCGGAACGTTCCCTGGCACGGCTCTCCGTTCGCTACTGCTTAGGTTCACTATGGGATCGTCAACCGTTCGGCGGCGTGCATTACGCCATCTGGTGGCAACCCAAGGGAAGCGGCCGATCGTCTCGCTTGTGCGGGGGACGGTTCAGATGCATCGTGCGCGTGTTACCAGCGCCGGTACGCCACTGGTCCACACTACCGATCTCTTGAACGGGCAACTGCGCCCAGAGCTTCGAAAGACTACCGTATCCGGACGGAGTTGCTGTGGCCCGGTGGTTTTAGTCCCTCGAGTCGGTCGACCTATGCTTTCGAAGGTCGTCCGACTCGCCTTGCGAAGTGACTTGATGTTGTCCGACTGCGTGATCGCGTTGGAGTGCGATTCTGAGGACGACTCGATCAAAGTCCAACGAGTGATCGAAGAGCGATGGGATGAGTTCGAGGATTCGTACGGTGGCTCGTGTGCGCCCTATATCTCATTGAAGGCGCTACAGAATGTGCTGGGGCGATTTGGATTCCAGTCCGAGGTGCGGCGAGAGTCGCGAAGGTCTGATGGTTTCGCTAGTACATCCCTAATCGAGGTAAGGGAGAGCCCGATTCTCCTCGAACGAGCGCAGGAGGTACCGCTCTTCCCGGTGCTCCATTAGTTCCCTGACGAGCTACTCTCTTCCTCCGCCACGTGTGCCAGAAAGGGGGCTGGATGCCCGTCTGGATCAAAGCTCCAACCTGAAGTTCGACGAGAAGGTTGTCGATCTTGTGAAGTCTGGTACCCTCTGACCTTACTTGCACAGAACTTTCGAGCTAATGGTTTCGCTCTAAGACGCCGCAGCCTGTAGCACCATCGCCTGCCCTTGTCGGGGCGGACACGCTCAGTCTATGATGTCACGAGCCCCAGATTGACAGGAGGTCCCTGACAGACGTGCCAACACTTGAGGTTGTTTCGCTCCAGGACGCACAGCTTGAGCTATCTCTGACCGGAAAACGTGGCGTGATAATGCGCCAGTACATGGACTTCATCGGACAACTCGAAGCTGGTCAGGCCGGCAAGCTCATCCCGGACGAAGACGAAACCACGGCTGCCATCCGTCGCCGTCTCGGCGCTGCGGCGCAGCTGTTAGGTAAGAGTCTCGTAGTGAACCGCATGGGCAACCTGGTCTACTTCTGGGAAGAGACTAGCGGTTCTCCTCGCCGGCGAGGTCGGCGCAGGAAGGCCGATGTCGAGTAGCAGGTGCCAGCGGGAACCGGATGGATGCCGAACGAGAGATAAGGAACGCACAGCAGGACTGGGCAAGATCGAAGGGCATCCCATTCTACTCCCGCGGCTATGTGCGGGACGTTGAGGCCAACTTATGGCAACTTCTTTCGCCTAGGGCACGCCAAGGCTTTCAGAGGGGGGCTGGCTCGGAACTGAGTGGGCACATGTTGGCGCTGCACTCTTCCTCGGCGCTGGCCGTGAACTTCTTCGACTACTGGACCGACAGGGATAAGACTCCCATCCTGTCAGCGTTGGGCATCAATCCAGAAGACGGGGCTTCTCTGGACTTCGAGGCGCAATTCCATACCAGGTTGGGGGGCACTCCACCACATCTTGACGTCGCCATAACCTACGGCAGTGGTTGCATCATCGCGATCGAGAGCAAGTTCACCGAGCACTTGAAGCGTTCCACAACAGGCAAGTCCAAGTTCACGACGTCGTATTTCCCCAAGTCCACCGGCCGCTGGATCGCAAACAACCTGCCCGCTTGCCAATCGCTCGCCGAAGAGCTGTGGTGTGAAGAACTCCGTGGCGATAGGCAGGGATTCGCGTATCTGGACCCGCGGCAGCTTCTAAAGCACGCACTTGGCCTAGCTACGCAACTGGGTAACAGGTTCAGTCTCTACTACCTGTACTACGACTGGTCTGGAGATGAGATCGAAACGCACAGGGGAGAGGTCGGTCTCTTCGACGATTGGGTGGGTGACGAGCTCAGATTCAAGGCGCTCACTTACCAGGATGTCTTCGAGAAGCTCAGGGAATCAGGACAAGCTGGTTCCGAATACCTCGACTACCTGGGCACCAGGTACTTCCCGCGAATCGTGTAGAGCGCTCGGAATCCAGCCCTTCAATCTGTCTGGCTCTGTCTTGAGCCACAGCCCAAGTGTACTTGAGTTCTTGGCCTCGACTGGATGACTGACATCGGGCCATTATGCATCCGGGTCAGGGTCTTGACTTGTTACTAGGATACGGATTCTGGAGTAACAAGTGGGTAAAGCCTAGCCTATTTGTTATAAAGGTATGGTAAATTAGGGGCACGGTGTCCTCGGTTTCGAGCCGATGACCTAGACCTGTGAGAGAAGGGCTGAACGCCTTCACACTGAGGTCAGAAGAGTGAGCAACCCCGACGGCCGCGACCGGCGTATAGCCGAGTTGGAAGACCGCCTAGCCCGGTTGAGCGAGGCCAGTCTGCACATCAACGAGAGCCTCGAATTCGAGGAGGTGTTGCAAGGGGTCCTCGACAGCGCCCGGTCCCTGACCGGCGCACGCTTCGGCGTGATCGCCCTCATGGACCCTGCGGGCCTGTCCAAGGAATTCCTATCCTCCGGCATGACTACAGAGGAGTCCGGGGCGCTCTGGGAGACGCCGGACGGGGTGAGGTTCTTCGACTACCTGAACGGGATCATGGGACCGCTGAGAATCCGAGATCTGCTGGGCTACTTCAGGGAGGCCGGACTCCCCGAACTCCGGGTGCCGATACCGGTGAGCGCATTCCTGATGACCCCCATCCGGTGCCGGGGAGACCGTGTGGGTAATATCTACATCGCAAAGAGCGGACCGGGCGAGGAGTTCAGCCGGGATGACGAGGAGACCATGACGCTGTTCAGTTCACAGGCCGGTCTGGTCATCGACAACGCCCGGAGGCACCGCGACGAGCGGCAGGCCAGAGGCGACCTGGAGACCCTGATAAACACCTCGCCCGTGGGCGTTGTCGTCTTCGACGCCAGAACGGGAGCGCTGGTGTCATTCAACCGGGAGGCGGGAAGGATCATCGACAACCTGCGAGATGAGGATCAGTCGGCGGATCAACTCCTGCCGATGTTAACCATCGGGCGCGCGGACGGGCGCGAATTCTTCCTGGCAGAGACCTCCGTAGCCGAAGCGTTGAGCGCGGTCGGGCCAGTGTTGGCTGAGGAGGTGACTCTGAAGGTGCCCGATGGACGGAGCGTCAAGACTCTTATCAACGCCACGCCCATCCTCTCGGAGGGAGACGAAGTGGTGTCATACGTCGTCACCATGCAGGACATGACGCCACTGGAGGAGTTGGACCGGCTGCGCGCTGAAGTCCTGGGCATGGTGAGCCACGAGTTGCGCGCGCCATTGGCGTCGATCAGGGGCTCGGCAACCACCATTCTGGACGCCTCGGCGGAGCTGGATCCCACCGAACTGCGTCAGTTTCTCCGGCTCATCGTCGAGCAGGCCGACAACATGCGCGAACAGATCGGAGACCTGATGGACGTGGCTCGCATCGAGACGGGCACTCTCGCGGTCATGCCCGAACCGGTTGAGACGGCTCTGCTGATAGACCGGGCCAGGAACACTTTCCTGAGCGGCGGCGGCCGAAACGATCTCAACATCGACCTGGCCCTCGACCTGCCCCTGGTATTGGCGGACAGGCGGCGCATCGCCCAAGTCATCAGCAACCTCTTGTCCAACGCGGCGAGGCACTCTCCCAGGTCGTCTCCGATCCGGGTGACCGCAGTGCGGCAGGGAATCGAGGTGGCAATATCCGTTGTCGATGAGGGGAAGGGAATGTCTCCCGAGCAGCTGGCGCGGCTGTTCCGGAAGGCACCGCCGGCTGAAGCCGAGGTCCTGGGAGACGACGTTGGGCTGGGCCTTGTCGTCTGCAGGGGGATAGTGGAGGCCCACGGGGGCCGAATCTGGGCCGAGAGCGAAGGGCCGGGCCTAGGCTCCCGGCTCACCTTCACCATTCCGGCCATCGATAGGACGGCAACAAAGCGTCAATCTCCCTCGGCACCTTTTCGGCAGGAGTCGAAAGGCGACCCCATCCTCGTAGTTGACGACGACCCGGAGACCTTGAGGCACGTCCGGAAGACGCTTTCCGAGGCGGGCTACGAACCCATAGTTTCCGCCGATCCGGAGGAGGCTATCCGTCTCGTGGAGGAGAATCGGCCTCACCTGGTCCTGCTCGACATGATTCTGCCAGGCTTCGACGGTATCGACCTGATGCGGGACATCTGGGACATCGCCGAGGTGCCGGTGGTCTTCCTCTCCGCCTTCAGAGGCAGCGATATGATTGCGAGGGCTCTGGAGGTGGGGGCTTCCGATTACGTCCTCAAGCCCTTCTCTCCGACCGAGCTGGTTGCCAGAGTCAGGGCGGCCTTGCGGAGACATTGGGCCGAGCCCGCCCAACCCTACGTGCTGGGCGCCCTGACCATCGACTATGCCGAGCGCCAGGTGACCGTAAGCGGCCGACAGGTGCGGTTGACGCCAATCGAGTACGGCCTCATCCACACGCTGTCGGTCAACGCCGGGCGGGTCGTTACCCATGAACAACTGCTGAGGCGGGTATCGAGCCGAGACAATGAGCGCGGCGACGTGCGGTCGATCCGCACTCACCTGATGCGAGTCCGCCGAAAGCTGGGCGATGACGCCGGCAACCCAACGTACGTCTTCGCCGAGCCGCGCGTCGGCTATCGGATGCCAAAAGGTGAGACACCGGAACAAGCCCAACATCAAGGGGTCGGCGTCTAGACCACGATCGTAGTGAAAAAAATGGGAATTACATACTTTGTTACACAGGGCTGCGTCGGTCTATACAGGCTTTCGCCACAAATTTTAGTCCGTAAGCCATCCTATCAACCCGCCTAGCCCTGCCCCAATAAGCAGACCTATGATCCATCCATGAGACAGAGCAACAAGCACCATCACTAGAATCCCTAGACCTGTAAACAGAGCCGCCCCTATAGCTGCGGCAATCATAATGCGTTCTACAGTTGAGTCACGCATTTGGCCGACTCCCTGGGGTGTCAATGGATTCATAATAAAGCGTGGTGCATATTAGACGCCGGGATACGCAGGGACGCGCTGTAAACGCGCCGGTCGAAACTAGCTGAGATTATCGTCGAAGATTCGCCGGAAAACAGGCTGTTATCTCGATGGCGTCTCGCTGGACTATGCGGGACTCACCGCCTAGAATGAGAAAAGTGCCCTCGACTGGATTCGGCGGAAACAATGGCTCCTACCAAGCCACACCACCCCGCCGGGTCAGTCGAGGGCGCTTCTTGTCAGTAGTATATCAGTGACTGGCGTACATGCGTCAACCCTGCTCTGCGCGCGGTGGTCTAGGCGTGCGCGAGAGGCGGCAGGGCGGTCCGGGACGCGCCGGGAGCGCTCGTGGTAGCTGGTGCTAGGGTCCGCCGGCTCGACCTTGACGTGCTGCATCGAGCAGTGCGGTCGAGAGGTCTGTGGCCTTTTCCAAACTCAGGCGCAGAGCAACTGTCCCGTCATCGTCTCTGAGATTTATGATCACTTCAGGGTCGCTGTCGGGGACTCCTTCAATCCACCCACCCACGCAGCTTACGGCAATCACGAGGGGCTTATCGGCGTTCGTGCCCATTTGTCGAGTCGCCGGAATGTCCGGCCCATGCTGTTGCCATCGTCTCTCACTCGGCATTATCGTATCCCTCCGTTGGCAATATCGAGCCCTACCCACCGCGCAGCAGGGCCAGTCCAGTGAAGACTGCGGTGAGCATCACTGCGACGAGTGTCAGAGAGCGTATCCAGCGATCTCTCGTCTCGCGGCGCTCTCTGATCAGATCGACGGGCAGGCGGCCTGCGAGATACTTGATGAATCCCGAACAGCGTCGTTTCTCAGCAATCATGGTGATACCGCCCCAGGTGCGTATCACGTGCCTGAGATCGTCGGAAGAGCGGTCACGGTGAGGCAGCCTTATGAGTTCGATCTTACTCAGATAGCATGCTGGCGTTGCAACGTGATCGCCGACCTTGGGGAGTGACGGTACATTCAGCCGTCCGTGATTGCGAATCATGTCACGCTGCACCTGTCGAATCTCTCGGTACTCGTTCGTCCCTCTATGCAGGACGAACATGCCACAGTCGACACAACTTATCTTGCCGAGGTTCAGCACTCTCGAATCGTACCAGCCTCTTCACTCTGCGCCTAGCCCCTTGACGTAGAAGAGCGCCTCCGAGCAGTTTCGCTCGGAGGCGCTCTTGAGATGCCGAGGGCGCTTCTTGGCTCGCGCTCGTGCGATGGGTGGGGTCAGCCAGGATTGCGGACACGCTGGAGGAGCGCTACCGCTTTTCTGGCGAACAGCCAGCCGTACCAGAGCGCGGCTGCCACGCATCCGAGAGTCACAATGGCTATCGACGCATCGCGAATCGCTGGCAGGAACTCTGACGTGACGACTGCGGCGCTGCCGACCACTGCACTGCTCACGAAGAAGACTCTCGGTGTCCTCATTTGCAGTATCCCATGCTCGTCAACAAGATCGGCCCCACTTTTGCTCTGCGCCGCAGTATAGAGCCGCGAGTCAGCTAGAAGAATGCACTCGCGACCAGTGTGATCGCTGCCGCGCTCAATAGTAGATTGACACCGAGCACTCGGCTGGTATCATATCGCGTGCGTCGCAGCCGGGTTCGAGATTCGCAGTCTCTGCGACGCGCTGAACAGATGACAGTGCCAGAGCTTGATGTGTCAGCGTGGTGGATGAATGAGTTCACCGAGACGGAACGCGACTATATGCGGAACAAGTACTGGTCGTCAGTAGCGATCAGCGGGCCGCGCGACGGCGACCTTGTGTTGCCTGATGGAAAGCCGAGGATTCGGCTGGTGTACTTGGCGGCATTCTTCACGTCTCCGAAAGAATCCTTGCCACTGGCGATGCGTCTCCTGCAGAAAGGGCTCGACATAGGAGAGGACAGGCAGGGCACCGCCCTCGACCAGCACTTCACTCTGGGGACCATGATCAAAGTCTTCTACAGCAACCGTGCGAACGGAACACTGGGACTTGCTATCGATACGTGCGAGAGACAGATCGCGTTGGCTCCATCAGCGGCTGAGATGTACAAGCAGGAGCAGGCTGAAGCATTTGGGATAAGAGATGCTGCACTACCCCATCACGGTGGCTTTCAGCAGCTTGCGATCATCAGGGAAAGGGAGCGTGACTACGACGAAGTGATTCGTCTCTCGCAGGAGGCACATCGTCAAGGTTGGGCTGGTGACTGGGTGAAGCGCATCGCGCGCTGCCAGAAAAGGGCCGATCGGGTTTCGTCTGCATGAGTTGGGGACAGCGATATGTGGGGGCCACCACTGGGCAGTACATCACCATTCTGATAGGTCTGCTCTCGACATCGAGCGTGCTGATGGGCATTACCGTCTCTGCGGTCGCTTCCATCAGTGTGGTCAAGCCAGAAGTGGTCGCCGGTGTCTATAGCCCATTCACAGGCTGGCCGGCTATTGGCCTGATTGTCGCTACTGGCTGTTGGCTCATCAACATCATTGGCGGATTGAAAACTGTAGACAAGCTCAGACGGCTCAAAGATGCTGGTGACTGGCTGCCGGTGAGCCTGATTTTGATGGCCGTCCAGACGACAGTGCTGGTCGTCTGGATAGGCTTCAGCGTTGTCTTCGCCTTCGACCCGCCATTCTAGGCTTTCGTTGCTCAGGGCGCGCCCGGCCGTCCTAGCGCCTATCGCGCACGCCTAGACCACCGCGCGCAGAGCAGGGTTGACGCATGTACGCCACTCGCTGATATACTCAGGATAGAAAGAGCGCTGCGCCTCGACGATTCGCTCAGTGGTAGAGTCTGTTTGCTCCAGCCGAGACGCAGCGCTCGCCCTCATTCTAGGCCAGCACGCTCCCGACGCGTCAAGCATTGAACGACGCTTCGGCGACCGCCAGTAGTACAATTGCACCCCCTGCTCTTCGCCTAGCAACAGACGACCACTCTCACACATGGCATGGCGTGCATAATCGCGCGAGAGAGCGAGCTAGGGGACTTGAGAGCGACAGAGTGCTCTTGACCTGTTGAGCCAATTTCGAAGCAATCCTAGAGGCGCATGAGCCACGAGCGCGTCTACAGCGCTGCCCGGCGTGTCCTGAATCTAATATGCACCACACTTTAATAGGATGCACGGCGAATCAGGAGGGGCACGTGTCCGGGAAAGTAGAAGAGCGAGTATCCGACATAGTCGAGCGTGCGTTCAAGCAGTATGAGTACGAGGTGAACACGGCTTCCCTAGCGGACACCACGAAGTGGACGTACATCAACATGGCCCATAAGTTCGTCCGGTGGATGCGTGGCGACTTCGAGCCAGGGATCAGAGGCAAGGGAGGGTGATGTGTCATGTGGCCGTAAGCGTCGGTACAAAGGCCACATCGTGACTCACGTGCATGATTATGAGTTGCAGGTGGATGACGGGTACAACCAAGTGATCGTCGCTGCTCAGGCCGGCGTGGTCACGCCCTATCAGTATGGAGTAGACAGCTATAGGACAGTCCGCCAAGCCTTGGACCACGCCATAGAAGACCTGCAAGCAAAAGCTGTTCGTGGGCAACGGACAATGTCGCCAGACCAGGTGAAGCAGGCACTGCTCGACTTCATGGAGGGTATGTAGATATGCATTGAGGGAGAGCTGCTCCTGCAGTTCAAGCCGTTGCGGGCGGAGGAAGGTCCTGGGTGCCACTAACCGCCTGACCAGTCCGTTTTGAGGCAGAACTGGAACTTGACATTTGACACGGATAACTGACGGGACGTGATCTAGAAGGACAGCATGAAGAAGCATCCACGTCCACAGGTGCTGATTGACGTGCAGTAGCCGAGTGATCGAGACGGGTATTCTACGAGTGGGAGAATTGAGGCGTTGGCGCTTCCGCGATTTGGCAAAATCTCGTAAATGGGGGCAAGGGAGTGCAACGACGAAAGACGACGATAGGGCGGGGCGCCCTCGGGCGCACGGTATCGACCGACGAGCATGCAGCCGAGACTCTTGGACGTATCCTCTCGAGGGGACGCCCCCTGACCGAAGATGCCGTGTTCCTCTGCATGCGTCACATCCTACGCAGAAACAACGCAAGCCGAATCTTTCAGAAGGTAAGGGCGAGCAAGGACGTTGGAGGTTACAATTACTTCAGCTTCTCTCTCCCGACGTCGACCTGCTGGAGGTGCGGAATAACGGAACAGTCGTCGGGTACGAACTTAAGGGATATCGCCGAATCGAAGCGAGAGGTGAAGCCGCCGTCTCCCTATGAAGGCATCGATCAGGCTCTGCCTCGTGTTGTCGTAGACGATGCTTCGCGGCATCCCGCCCAGGAAGAGAAGGCCGAGACGTGACCGTCGCAGAACGCCTCCGTCGTCTCCGCGGGATAGGCCTTGACGAAGCATGCGGAATGGGACGGCAAGACGCGTCCGGGAAAACGCAATGAATGTGACGGAGAGGCAACTCGGCGGTTGGTCCCTGTTGGCCGGGACCGCGATGGTGGCGGTGGGCTTTGCGCTCTCTCCGGGTCGCGGCGCCGTGGACAACGTGTCCTTCATCAATCTCAACGACATTACGCTGGCGATGGCCCGCAACGAAGTGCTGACCTACACCACAATTATAGTGATTGTATTCGGTGCCCTGCTAATGCTTCACGGTCTCCTGACACTGCGGCGGTATGCGGGCCCCGTGCCCCGGCTCGGCCTTCTGGCGATGGCCCTTGCCCTGGTCCTCCAGATGGTGATGCGGGGTCTCGACTACATGATTACCGGCATGGGGGTGGCGGCGCTGGAGAGCGACACAGTGAAGTCCGAGGAATGGCTCCAATCGGCGCTGGCGATGCAGCGGGTGTGGTTCGGGTTGCACTTCACCTCCGGCGTGGCAGGTTTCGCCGGGACGGCGACAATGGCGCTGGGCCTCGTCTTCAGGCCCGAACCTGTACGTCTGCCCCCTAAGTTCAACGGCATCGTTGCTGTACTAGCGATGGCGTCCTTGGTGGTGTTCGTCACCGCGTGGCATTCAGACAGATTGGAGTTGGCGTTCGCGCCTGTGTTTGCGGCAATGTCCGTGGCTGGACTCGTCTATATGGGCCTTTTGGGATGGGGGTTGGCATCATCGAAAGAGAGCCTTGGGAGCGAACCGGAAGCGGAGACCCATTGATCGCTCTACCTTCCGGTGCTGGACGCCATGGGTGACTGATGACATCGTCCATCTAGGCCGAGATGGCCTGCGCCCCTCGCCCTAGCAGTAAAGCAGCCTAGACTGGTGGACTTGAATCCAGCGCCTCCCACTCTAAAAGCGAAAGCACAATTTGGGGTGCTGTGGTCGAGGGGCCGTGTGTAGTCTGTGAAGGGAGTTAACGGAGCAATGAGCAGAGAACCACAGCTATTCAGAGTCGATCCGTCTACACACGAACCTCGAGCGTTGGAGGAGGTGGACTTCGCTCAGCTGGGCCTCAGGGAGCGGAGAGACATTCAGGAATGGGTGGCAGCCAATCCCAAGATCCTGGGAGACGACCTTCTGATAGTTGCGAAGGAGTTCAGCGGATTCGACAGGACGAGCGAGAGGCTTGATCTGCTGGCGGTAGACGCCAGCGGCAGACTCGTCGTCATAGAGCTGAAGCGCGACGACACAGGGGCGGACGCTTACTGGCAAGCCATCAAGTACGCGAGCTACCTCCGCCGGGCCGGCAAGGATGCGGTCATAGGCCTGCTAGCCCGTCATGAAGACATGTCGGAAGAGGATGCCGGACTCCTGCTGCTGGAACACCTGGATGCCGACGATCTGGAGTCCCTGAACAACGGTCAGCGGATCATCCTGGCAAGTCACAGATTCGCGCCGGAAGTCACCTCAGCCGCCCTGTGGCTGAACGAGCAAGTGCCAGCTGACGGTCTGATCACCTGCGTCCAACTCGTACCGTACCGCGATGCCGAGAGCGAATCACTATATCTTCAGGCGAACGTGATCATCCCAGTACCGGGGGAGGAGGACTACGAGGTTCAAATCGGCAGCCGGCAGCTACAGGGAGAGACCAGCGGCTTTGCCGAGAGGTTGCAGAGAACCTACGACCGGAACAGAAGCGACGACGTCACGCGCTTCCTCAGGGCAGTTGCCGACCTCGCGTTGAATCGTCTGCCGGAGGAAATCATGCCCGACAGACGGAGCAAATGGGCCGGGGGATGGGCCGGCGGAGCATATGACCACCGGTACTACCGGGTCTGGTACAGGCGTGAGCCCTGGAGCAACTGGGAGCTGTCCTACCGCATGAACCTGTATCGCATGGACGGCTATGAACCAGCTCAGTGGAAGGTGAACGTCGAGTTCGCCTACTTCTCGGGGGAGTTGACAAGCAGGATTGAGCAGTTGGGAGTCCATGAGGACCAGATAGTGGAAGAAAACCGTGTCTTCGTAACTCACACCGGTGATGCCCTCGACGATCCCTTCGCCAACAAGCTAGCCCTAACGCTCAGGCAGTTCATCAGGGTCATCACCCCTGTGGTGGACCAACTCCAAGAGGAGGGTAACCAAGAAGAAGCCTAGTCCTCTTGGTGCGAAAGGGCTTCATGCCTCGACTCTGATCCCAACCTGGTAGACATCGCGTGTACGACTCCATGCGCATAGAGTGTGCAGCCAAGACATCAGAAGGGCAGTGGCGCTCATCCGGCGAACTCGCCATGGGTGATCCCAATGACAGGATTCCCAGCCCGGACGCGAACTCAGTCAACTCTTGACCGGCCTGTTCTCGCCCCTATGGGATTGACGGGTCGCCGGTTATGGCCGAGAGTGCTTGGTCAAAGGTCTTTATCTCCTGGACACTGCGCCGTCGGCAGCTAGCCAGGTGACAGAGGTCGCGGGCTTGTAGAGTTGGATATTGCTCATGGAGCCGCCGGGCCAGAGCTACGTCCGCCTCCGCCAGTGGCCAGACATAAACTGCTGCGCTGGCCATTAGCTCGAACGCAGCATCGAAGGTCTGCAGCCTCCCAGTGGGCAGGTATACGTGGGCCAACTCCTGCAGGACCTCCGCTGAAGTGCACAATGGGGTGCCGTTCCGGTTGGCTTCGACAAAGAAGCGCTGGGCAGGTGTCTGGAGTGGGTGTGGCCGCCCTACCGCGTACATGAAGACGTTGGAATCAACGAAAATCACGTTCCGGCCGCTCCCCTCTCGCGCGACTCGCTCATGACGCGCACGTGCTCACTCCAGTCCGGCTCCGTTTCCGGACCATCCAGGGCAGCGCATGACCTGAAGAACTCCTCAACGTCTTGCGGGGACTCGAACAGCTTCACGCTCTGGCGCGCCTTGAGACGCTCCCGGGCGGCTGCTCGCAGCCAGGCGCTGAGGGACATGCCCTCCCGGCGTGCCTGGTCAACGAAGCGCTCTCGATCGTCGTCCGGCATTACCAACTGCACTCTCGCCATGTCACTCTCCAGTCGGCTTTAGGCATGTGTGTAACAATGTTACACATGGCCTTAGCGGAGTCAAGGGACAAACAGGTACGAGAGGGGGCAGTCAGTATTCTCGGAGCGCTGCTGGCTATTGTGACCAGCCCCAACTCTGGTCGGGCTAACGTAGAACGTGGTACAACCGCTGGTGGCAGGTCATCAGCAAGAGGCCGGATATTACTCCCGGGGGACGCCCCTAGAAATGCAACAGGGAACTGACCAGGTCCGCTATGAGCCGGATGAGCGTTGCCCGCTGGCGGTGTCGATCATTGCCAGCTTCCAGGGAGTGCTGCTGGTCCTGACGCCGATGGTGACAGCGGTGACCACCACCGCCCTGGTGGCGGGACAGTCGGATGCCTATCTCATCTGGGCCGCATTCGCCGCCTTCCTGATATGCGGCATTATCACGGCCCTCCAGGCTGCCCGGATCTGGAGATTCGGCACAGGACACGTGCTGCTCACCGCAGCCAGTGTCTCCCTCATTGTGGTAAGCGTTCCCGCGCTTTCGGCAGGAGGACCCGGCCTGCTCTCCGCAGTCATCGTGGCGGGCGCTCTCTTCCAGTTTGCCCTGTCGGCGTGGCTGCCATTGCTGCGCCGGATCATAACCCCCGTGGTGACCGGCACCGCCTTGATGCTGCTGGCCGCCACGGTCATCCCCATCGCATCCGGCCGCGTTATAGCGCTGCCGGACGGGGCGACTCAGTTCTCCGGGCCGGTTGCTGGCCTCGCCACATTGGCTGTACTGGCCCTGCTGGGGCTACGGGTTTCGGGAGGATGGCGGCTCTGGGTCCCCATCGTCGCCATCGGCGCAGGCTGCGTCGCTTCCATTCCCTTTGGGCTGTACGACTTCCGGCTAGTTGCCCAAGCCCAGTGGGTGGGCGTCCCCGGAGTCTGGTTCCCGGACTTTCAGATGCCGGAGGCGTCGGCTGTCGCTGCCCTTATGCCAATAGCGATCATTGTACTGATGATCAACGGCATCAAGAACATGGGCGACAGTGTGGTGGTGCAGCGTCTATCCCGCCGTTCGCCGCCAGCCACGGACTACCGGTTGGTGCAGGGGTCGCTGAACGCCAACGGTCTTGGGGTGTTGTTGAGCGGGCTCGCCGGGTCGCCGCCAACGACCATCAACTCGGCGACCAGCGGCTCCCTTGTGAACCTTACGGGAGTCGCCAGCCGGAACGTGGGGTACATCGCCGGGGCCATGCTCATATTGCTGGCATTCTCTCCAAAGTTGACGGCCTGCCTGCTGATCATCCCCGGTCCGGTCATGGGGGCCTACCTGCTGGGGGTCATGGGCACCTACATAGTGGAGGGAATTCGGACTGTCGCACAAGATGGGCTGGACCATAAGAAGTCGTTGATGGTGGGGTTGGCGCTCTCCTTCGGACTTGCTCTCGAGAACTCCGACATCATCGCCAGTCTGCCGGGCAGCGACTGGCTCCAATTCCTGGACAACGGGCTGACCTCCGGCACTGCCGCGTTGGTGCTGATGACCTGGTTCTCGGAACTTGTGAGGCCCAGGGCTGGGCGTCTCCACGTGCCTCTGAGCGAGGATGCCCTGCCGGAAATAGACGGCTTCATGCAGCAGGCGGCTGCCAAGCTCAGCTGGGATGAGAGCGCCACCCAGCGATTGCGCTCCGTCGGAGAAGAAACGCTGTGGAGCCTGTTGAAGAGCATGGATGACACTGAGCCCGGTACTCTCCGCCGCCTGACCATAATCGCCCGTCCCGGTAGCGGAGGGATGGAGCTGGAGTTCTTTTCTTCGCTGGAAGGACAAAACCTGCAGGACCTGCTGGCGTATCTGAGCCATGAGGTCGCCTTGGAGAGCGAGGCCTCTTTCCGGCTGCTGCACCACTACGCCCAGTCCGTCCGTCATCAGAAATATCACGGCGTTGACGTCGTGAGAGTTGTGGTCGCCGCCGACGCTGACAGAAGTGCAGGCATCGCCTAGTAAAGTATTGCATCCCCTTCACGCCACGACGTTTGAAAGATGGGAACGGGAGTTTCGAGGCGGGAAACTGTGGGCGCCGTCTGATCTCCTCGCAATCCGCTTGCCGGCCCATCTCCTCTGTCCTACGATCCGAGTCCATCTGAGTGGTGAAGTGGACCCGGAATCTCCTACAGCCAGCCAAGTAAGAGTCCCGTTTCCATCACACGAGTGCAACCGCTCCCCATCAGAAAGACTGGCTGTTACACCAGTTCAATCGGAGGTTCCCTAGAACGCGCCCCTACGGACAAATCTCCAGGCCGAGCTCGTCGAGGTCGTTGTCCGCCACATCCAGCAACCCAGCCGTCACGCACCCGGTAAACTCGTTGCTGGAGAGGTACAGCAACGCTAGTTCAGGCAGATTGATCAACTCAGAAGGGATCACGCCGCTCAGCTGGTTGTTGTCCAGGTGCAGTTGCTCCAGTTTTGTCAGATCGGCCAGCTCAACCGGGATCTGCCCGGTGAACCCGTTGTTGTCCAACCGCAATTGCTCAAGATTGCCCAGATTCCCCAACTCAGGTGGGATCTCGCCAGTCAACTGGTTGCGGTTCACGCTCAGGTACTTCAACTCGGCCAGATTGCCGAACTCCAGCGGTATCGCACCGGTCAACATATTCTGGTCAAGAATCAGGTATTCGAGGCTGGCAAGGTTCCCGAACGTCGACGGTATTTCTCCTACCAGGCGATTCCTGTGGAGGTACAGCCTCTCCAGATTGGTCAGACTGCCCAACTCAGCCGGTATCTCTCCGGTCAGCCGGTTGCCGTAGAGGTAGAGAAGTTCGAGCTCGGACAAGTTGCCCAGTTCGGCTGGTATTTCGCCGGTGAGGTCGTTGTCATAGAGATACAGGCGCTCCAGTCGAGCGAAACTGCCGAACCCTGCCGGTATCTCGCCAGTCAACTGGTTGCCGTCCAGTCCTAGGACGACCAGATTGGAGAGGTTGTTCAGCTCAACCGGAATCTCGCCAGTGAACTGGTTCTGTCTGAGCCACAAGAACTTCAGATTGGTCAGATTGCCCAGTTCAACGGGAATGGTCCCGGTCAACTGGTTCTCATCGACGTCAAGAGTCCTGATGTTGACGAGGTTGCTCAGTTCGGTTGGAAGTTCGCCGGTAAATTCGTTTTGCCACAGCTCCAGATTGGTGAGATTGGTCATGGCGCCGAGCTCAGCGGGTATCGGCCCGCTCAGCATGTTGCGGTTCAACGACAGCACGCGAAGTTCAGTAAGATTAGTCAACTCGAGCGGTATAGGGCCAGTCAGTTCGTTGCCGTCGAGGTCCAGAACACTGAGTCTGGCCATGTTGCCCAACTCACTCGGGATCTCGCCGCTGAGATCGTTGTTTACCAGCCTGAGCACACGCAGATCGTCCAGCCCGGCCAGTTCCGGCGGGATCGCCCCGGTCAGGTCGTTGTTCCCTAGGTGCAGGGAGCGTAGTCGGGACAGAGTGGCCAACCGGGCGGGAATCGTCCCGGCGAGGTCGTTGCTGTCCAAGTACAGGACAAGCACGCAGCCGTCGGCGTCGGTGGATACGCCGAACCACTCGTCGATGGGAGCGGTATCGCTGAGCCAGTTGACGCTGTTTCGCCAATTCGGACCGTCCGTAGCGTCGTAGAGAGCTGTCAGCGCGTCACGGTCACCGGCACAGGCCGCCGGGCCGCCGGGCAGGGTCACCAGATCGGACCATAGCCCCCACTTGGGGTTGCCATAGCGTTGACCACTGCTGCCGACGATGAACCAGTACGACGCGCCCGGCGTCAAATGCGCAATCGTGTGCGACACCTGACCACTGTTGGCTATGCTCACGGAAGTGAATGCATTAAGCCAATCTTCGCCGGCCTCCACGGCGGCCTCGTAGTCCTCCTTGGAAACCCAACCGATCCGGTAGTAGCCCGCACCTTGAACGGCGTTCCAATGGACGACCACTTCACCGGTTACAGACCCCGCGACGACCCGCGGCTTGTCCTGGGGGCTTTGGGGGGATTGGGCCGCCACCATCGTGACGCTGGCCGCAAATATGGCGAACAGAATGGCTGCCAACACTGCTAGGGTCACAGGGCGAAGCGTCGCCACCCGCTGGCCTCTTTGGGTGTGGGATTCAATGTTCATGATGCTCTCCTGCTGGTGCGTGAAGGACTATTGGGACGGGCCCGCCGGCCGATTTTGTTTTGTTGCTCCCATAGAACATACAGATTGCTGGGAACTCACACATGCCCGGCTGCTACCCGTTTCGTCGGCTCCTTCAACGAACGGCAAATTCAGAAACCTGATCGACGAAACTACACGACTGTGATGGTACGCAAGCATGTCTGCTCTTCGTATGCTCCTTGGCCATTGTATGGGGGATTAGACATTTGTGTACACCTGTAACCGCCCGGCGGCGGCCCGCAGGGTGATACCACGGCCCGGCTCCTAGACCGGTGTATCGTGCAAGCTCGGCGAGATCGGATACAACGATGCCGGGAACGGCGTCGGCCCGGCGTGTTCCTCCGCCCCGACCGTCGCGGTCTACCCAAACGCACTTGATCCCCAGCCGGCTTGCTGGCCCAATGTCGTGGAACAGGCTATCGGCGACATGTAGCCACGCCGCCTTCTCGACCGCCATCCGTTCGGAGGCAAGGTTGAAGTTATGCAGGTTGGACTTGTAGCCTCTGGCCTGCTCGGCAGTTGCCGCCGCATCGAAGTCGATGTCCAGCACCTCAGCCGTCCCGGCAAACAGGTCGTCGGCCACGTTGGTGATCACCGCGAACCTGTAGCGTGTCTTCAGCACGTTCAGAGCCTCCCTTACGTCGGGGAAGATCGGCCACTGAGGTAGGGTATCCGGAGACAATCCAGTTCCGACTCGGTGCACCGGATGTCCAATTCGGACCCGATCAATTCCATCAAACGGCGTAGGACGAGGCGATACTCCAGATAGCCTCCAGAGTTCTGCACTTTTGGCTCGATGTCCGAGAAGCGAGCCACAATCTCGGCCCTAGACCTGCGCACTTCCCGGACCTTCAATACCCCGTCGACCGATGCGCAGATGCTGGATCGCATAGTGGAAAGTAAGGGAATGCGAGCTGGGGATGTCGAGCGGACGATGAGCGGTCAATCGTGCTGTTACACGAGTCAGGCCCCGCGTGACCGCCTACTCCGACGCCAACGCCTAGGTGAACGACCATGTTCCTATTTCCCACGATTCCTGATAGCGTTGAATACGAGGGGACACACTTGAACGAACCGCATGAACCGACTGTCCAAACCTCCCCGTTGAGTTCAGACGAGGCGCTGGGTATGTCCCGGTTCTCCATCCGCCGCTACAGCATCCAGCACGGGATTCTCTTGTTAGCCGTCAACTTCCTGCTCATGGCCGGCCTTGGGGCGTCCATCGCGGCGGGAGAACCGTTGCTGATCGTCCTGTCGGGCACTGCCATGGCGTTCGTGATAGCGATAGACGCCCTCGTGCTATACACGAGCCCTAGAACTGTCCAGGTGGAGATATGGATTCGGCGGTTGGGCATGGGAGACCTTGACTACCGGATCGAACCCACCGGGCGGGACGAGATTTCGGAGGCCTGCAGGGCGCTTGAGACTCTGCGGCAGAGTTCGATAAAGGCTATGCAGTTGGACACCGTGCGTCGCTTGTCTGAGGAATTGCAGTCCAAGAACGAGAATCTCGAGCTGGCACTGGAGGAACTGGAACGGACCCAAGATGTGCTCGTCAGCCGAAGGAAGGTCTCAGAACTGGGTTCTTTGGCCGCAGGGCTGTCCCACGAACTGAGAAATCCCCTACAGTTCGTCAAGAACTTTGGAGAGGAGGCCGGCGCACTGATCCAGGAGTTGGAGTCGATGCTGCCTGAACGAAATGAACGCACAGAGGTCGACGAGTTGTTCCACAACCTGAAGGAAGGCAACGAGCGTATCGTTCGCAACGCCGAACGCGCGGTACGGACGGTGACCCAGATGGATGCGCTCAACTCGTCAGGCGGCGGCGAGTCGCAGACCGTGGACATCAACGGCTTCGTCGTCGCCCAATCACGGATCGCGTGCCACGCCGCCGTCGCCCAGATCGCCAACCTGTCCGAAGTAGATATTGACGAGGCACTGGATACCGGGGCCGGCGAGATTGCTGTGATGCCGCAGGAGATGAACCGGGTCATCGCCAACGTGGTTCTGAACTCGTGCCAGGCCATGGCGGAGCGGGCCGAGATGGAACAAGGCTACCGCCCGCAACTCACCTTGGGTACCCGTCGCGAGGCCGATACGGTGTTTGTATCGATCCGGGACAATGGCATGGGCATCGCCCCGGAGGTCATCGACCGAGTCCTCAATCCATTCTTCACCACACGGTCGGGCAATCGTTACGCCGGGTTGGGGCTCAGCATCTCCCACGACATCGTGCGGGCCCACGGAGGAGCCCTGTCGGTGAATTCGGAACCGGGACACTTCACCGAAATCGCCATATGGCTACCTGTAGCAGTCGCGGAGGCGCGCCTGTAGTAGGGAATGAGTGCGTAGAGGTACGGTTGATGGCCAGATCTCTGCGCTGGATTTCGCGCCGGCCGAAGGGAAGAGCATCCACCGGGTGTTCCTGAGCCAGCAAGACGGTGGCGTCGAAAATCAAGACCGACAAGAGCGGACACCGTACATCCTTGTAGTGGGCCACGGCCTGTCGCTGAGATTGTTGGCGGCTTCCCTTCTTGATAGGGGTGCCGAGTGGTTGTGGGAGATCGTGAACATCAGGCGTTGAGGCTCCTGGCACAACGATAGACAGAACCGTCGTCGAGATGGGCCGGACAGGCTGTAGGCCTATAGCGCACATCATAAGTTGGCCGACCTTGTGAATCCAGCTACAGGCAGGCACAGTCGCCAAGCCACGAGACACAGGCGGAAGCTGCCGCGTGCGGGGCATCTCTCACATCCTGCTCCTGTGGGGTCCAGCGGCACAGGTTCTTCGCGCCCTCCGTTTTCTCAGCGCATCCATCGGCCTGATATTGCGGGACGGGTCCAGCCTCCGGCCTAATCGGGCATAGGTGTTATCGAATCTTTATAGAATATGCTGGAACCTCCACACCCACTTTACCGAAGACCTGTTAGTCTCTCTGATGGTTTGGTGGCAATCTCCTTCAGATTCCATCATCTCATGAGAGCAATGACAATGAGAGGAGTGTGCAAAGCCCAACCGCGAAGTCATCAATAAGTGGAGGGGTGCGATGGGGTCCACGCTCTGGAAACCACTTGTATTGCTAGGTCTGCCGCTGCTCTTGGCGTTCGGCTGTACAGAGGGAGAGTCGGACGAGCCCTACGTGATTGGCGCGATGGACGCGCTTACAGGAGTGGCCGAGTCTTACGGCAATCCGCTGCTTCAGGCCAAGCTCCTTGCGGTGGAGGAGATCAATGCCGCCGGCGGTATCAACGGCCGGATGCTGGAGCTCATCGTAGAGGACTCCAAGTGCGCTGCACAGGACGCCATTACCGCCTATAACAAGCTGACAGACGTGGACGGCGTCAAGATCATCCTCGGCGCCACGTGCAGTGGAGCGATGCTCGGTGCGGCGCCTCTGGCCGAGAAGGAAGGTGTCATCCTCTTTTCCGCGTCGGCCACCAGTCCCGATATAGCCGCCTCCGGAGACTACATCTTCCGCACCGCCATCAACGACCTTCAACTCGGTATCGACATTGGCAACACTCTCTGGGTCGATGGAGTCCGCAGCATCGCCACAATCACCGAGTCCACCGACTACGCGGAGGGTGCCCGCCGCACCGCCGTCGCACAGTTCGAGGCACTGGGGGGCGCCGTAGTAGGGACGGAAAGCTACTCTTCCGACGTTATCGACTTCCGCAGCCAACTGACCAAGCTGCTCGACAAGGATCCTGACGCGCTACTCCTGGCCGCCCAGGGAGAGGCCTCCGGGGGAACCATCATCAAACAGGCCCGTGAACTAGGCTATGACGGTCCAATCTACTCCGAAATCGTGCCCACGGCGCCTGAGGCCCTTAACATCGCCGGGGACGCCGCTACTGGCCTGAAGGCCGTCATACCCAACCCCGATCTGATTACCACCGCCGGCAAGGACTTCCTGGCGAGTTTCAAAGCTCGGTACGGTGTCGTCGCGACACTGCCCTGGTTTCAGGGTTCCGCCTATGACGACGTCTACATCGCCGCCGAGTGCCTGAAGCAGACCGGGGATGACCAGGACGCCGACGGCTTCCGGGACTGTCTGTATGACCTTACCTGGAGCGGGGCCATCGGCGATAACTACAGTTTCGACGAAAACGGAGACGTGGTGGGACTGTTTAATGTCGTAGTCGAGGTCCTGCCTACCGCAGAGCGGACTGAGGAGAATCTGGGCTACCGCGTTCTGGGACCTGCTCCTACCCCTGGACCTCTTCCATAATGTTGGATCGTGGGCGGACGACCGATGCGACTGGAGGTTCCGCTCGGCGTAGACGACGTGGAGGTGGAGCGGGAACGGGTGTTCAACTACCAGTGGTACAGGGGGACCCCGCCCCATCCCGACGAGATTCACCCCTGAGAACAGGAGCTTGACGAGATGGTCAGGCATGTCGAGACAGACTACTCGGACAGCATCGAGGTTGGGACTAGCGATGACGATGGGCGACTAGGGCCTGAATCGCTCTACATCCCAACGACCGTCAGCAGGGGAGGCCATGAGTGTGCTCACCAAGTCCCAGGCACTGGAACTTGCGGCTGTGCCCTTGGGTACTGTGAGGATCTTGCGGTGAGTGTCCGGAGCTTGGGCTAGTCAGGCGAATGAAGTACTGCAACTTTCTCATTGCTCTGCTGTTACCACTGATGGTGGCCTGCGTGGAGTCAACGTCGCCCCCTGAAGAGCGAGTCGCCGCCGGACCTGTACGGACCATCACATCGCTATCTCCGTCGCCAGCTACCGAGACACCGTTACTGACACCGACGGCTAAGTGGCCGACACCCACCATACCACCCGTTACTCCGTCGACGATCCCCACAAACACACCGTCGCCTACCCTCACGGCCACACCGTCGCCTACCCTCACGGCCACACCGTCGCATACCCTCACGGCCACACCGTCGCCTACCCTCACGGCCACACCGTCGCCTACCCTCACGGCCACACCGTCGCCCACCCCCACGGCTACACCGTCGCCTATCCCCACGGCCACACCGTCGCCTATCCCCACGGCCACACCGTCGCCTATCCCCACGGCCACGTCGCTTCCAGATGCCTACTTGTCAGTTGTCCTCAATCCACCCAGCGTTCCGGTCAGTGGCGGAGAGGAACTGAGAATTGACTTTACCGTCACTAATCAAGGACAGGAACCCGCCTCCGGCGTCACCGTGACTTTTGAAGTGAAGGAACCGAGCAGGTTCGTGATGGCACGCTCGACTCGTGGAACTTGCGAAGAGACCATCTGCAACCTTGGTTCATTCGACGGCTTGGAATCGGTAACTGGACACGTGGTAGTACTTGCCGTGCTCGGATTTGAAACTGAAGTCACAGTTCATGCTGACGCCTCCTGGCTTTGGAGGGACTCCGACAGAAGGCACTCATTCGCTCAGACGAAGACACCGTTGGCAGCGGCGGGGAATCAGCCGGGGGCATTGATATGGGCTACCTCAACCGATGCACTTGGCATGAGTTGTGGTGATTCGGTTGTAGTGGATGGGGAGGCAGTCTATGTGGCATTTAGCAGGAGACTCTACGCGATTTCCAGGTCGAGCGGGGAGGTGCTTTGGCAGAGAGATGAGGATAGCTGGATGTCTCAGCCGGTTGTGGCCGATGGGAATATCTACTTGCTTGCACGAGATGAGGAGACAGGGGGCAACTACGTTCGCTCCCTGGACTCATCGACGGGCACGTTGAATTGGCAGCAACTGGTGGACGGGCAGGTAAGAAGCCCAACTGAGGTCTACGGCGGAAGCGTTTACCTTACTGTGAATCATTGGGTCGATGGCCGTGCAGAGTACGGCACTCTGCTTTCGCTGGACGCATCGACGGGCGTCCCGAACTGGGAGTACCGGGTGGACAAGTGGATCAGCACAATTCCTGTGGTGTCCGACGACAACATCTACTTTGGCACGTATACATACCCCACTGTAGACGATTACCTCTATGCCATCGAGCCGAGATCCGGCGAGTTGATTCGGCAATACGACGCGAGTGGTGGGTCATACGACACGCCACTGGTTGCCGACGGAAACGCTTACATAGTCTCTGGATGGGGTTCCCTCCGTTCAATCGACCTAGGGACCGGAACGACAAACTGGGAATATTGGCCCGAGGGCAGAGCTTCCGGCACTCCGATGTTAGCCGACGGGAGCGTTTACTTCCGCGTCTATGATCCGAGGGAGCGAGAGTATCTTTCGGTGTATGCCCTTGATGCCACAACGGGTAGTCTCGAATGGCTGTACAAGCCTGGCGAAGCGGTAAAGCAGCCAACGGCGTCCAACGGAAGCGTCTTTGTCCCATCCTACAACAGATTGGTTTCACTAGACGGCTTGACAGGCAACTTGGACTGGCAAGCCGGCTACGGTGATACTTGCGGTCCGCTGATCGCCGCTGATGGCGTCTTGTACGGACGCACCATCTATAACAATAGGTATCTAGTCCTCTCCATTCGAACCCGCTATTAGACCACTGTGCGAAATCTCTGAGGGAAAGTGCGGCGATACTGCTCGTGCCACAGCTTCACATGACAAGGGGCAGCGATCCCACAGTTGGAAGCCCTCGACGGGTCGCGGGAGCCATCCTGCTATGCGCGGCGGTTACCACCCTGTTCTCAGCCTGCGTCTTGGAACGCCAGCCAGGACATGAATCGGATGCTGAAACGGGTCCCACCGCCACGTCCACTAGGAATCTGACCGGGAAATCTGCGGCCTCGCCTGTGCCCTCCGTCACTCCAACCCAGCAATCCACCCAACCCCCGATCACGACCGCGACGCCGATACCGAAGCGGGCGACTGTAGTAGTGGCAACTGCGACACCACTCCCCACACCCACGGTGACGCCCACGCCAACTACCACGCCACTCCCCACACCCACAGCGACGCCTACGCCAACTGCTACCCCGCTCCCCGAATCCACATCGACGCCCACGCCAACTGCTACCCCACTCCCCACACCCACACCGACGAGACCCATAGCCTCAGACCGTGCGGCACTTTCGGCACTCTACAAGGCCACTGACGGAGTGAATTGGCTGATCAAGACCAACTGGCTGAGCGATCTGCCACTGGACGATTGGTATGGTGTCACCACCGATGATGAAGGCCGCGTCATCGCAATCGACCTATCCAACAATCGGCTAAGGGGGGAGATAACCGAGGAATTGGCACGCCTGTCCAGCCTGCAGAAGCTGCAGCTCTGGGGAAACCAGTTGACGGGACGCATACCTCCTGAACTGGGGAGCCTGTCCAATCTTGCTATGCTTCACCTCGGCAGAAACCAACTGGGTGGGGAGATACCCTCGGAGTTGGGGAATCTATCGAATCTTAGGGTGATGCATCTTTGGGGAAACCGGTTGACCGGGGAGATACCCATAGAACTGGCCAGCCTCTCCGACCTCGTAGGGCTCTATCTCGCTGATAACCGGTTGACCGGGCCCATACCGTCCGAGCTAGGCGAGCTTTCCAACCTAGAGAGTCTGCGGCTCCAGGGAAACGAGTTGGAGGGAGAGATACCGGGGACGCTTGGGGAGCTCTCCCGTTTGGTGTGGCTGGATCTCTCGGGAAACAGGTTGAGCGGTGAGATTCCTCCTGGTTTGAGCGTCACGCCCAGCGAGGGGTTGGGCAGCCTGGTCGAACTCCAATGGCTGGACCTCTCAAGAAACAGGTTGACTGGTGCAATTCCCCCTGAGCTTGGCAGTCTCTTCCTGGACTCGCTCGATCTCTCGGGGAACCAGCTGAGCGGAGCCATCCCAACTGAACTGATGTATCCGGGAGCGGTGGATCTCTCGAGGAACAGGTTGACTGGGGAGATCCCGTCAGAACTGGCCAGCTACAACCTGAACTATCTGGATCTCTCAGATAATGAATTGAGTGGAGAGATACCTTCCGAGTTGGCCAACGCCATGGACCTTCGGCATCTGGACCTCCGCCGGAACAAGCTGAGCGGGCAGATACCGTCCGCCCTGGCCGGTCTCTCGCAGTTGGAGGGGCTGTTCCTCTCGCAGAACCAGCTAGGCGGCAAGATACCGCCGGGACTGGGCAGCCTTACAAATCTGCGGTGGCTCCAGCTTGATGGAAACCTGTTGAGCGGATCCATACCGCCCG
This sequence comes from Dehalococcoidia bacterium, assembly GCA_965208395.1. GTDB lineage: Bacteria > Chloroflexota > Dehalococcoidia > Lucifugimonadales > CBDBON01 > CBDBON01. The sequence goes on along the minus strand of CBDBON010000003.1, from coordinate 1,190,403 downwards.
AGCTGGGTGCTCTCAGCAACCTGCTCTGGCTCTACCTCTCTGGAAACCAACTGGTCGGCGATGTACCACCGGAACTGGGGAACCTCGACAACCTCGAGAGGCTGCGAACGGGAGGGAGCAACCGACTTACCGGGTGCATCCCCGATGGGCTGGGGGATGTACCCGCAGGCGACCTTAGCGCGCTCGGTCTAGTGTTCTGTGGAGGTGCAGACCCGGCTCAGGGACCTACCAGTACGCCAGCATCCGATAGGGCGGTCCTAACCACGTTGTACGACACCATGGACGGTGCAAACTGGCGACATAGAGACAACTGGCTGAGCGATGCTCCATTGGGCGAATGGTACGGGGTCACCACCGATGACGCCGGACGGGTCACTCTTCTGGACCTTCGCGATAACAGCCTTGCAGGCGACATTCCGCCACAGCTGGCCGACCTACCCAGGATGGAAAGACTGTGGGTCGGAGGGAGCGGCCGGTTGAGCGGCTGCATTCCCGAGAAATTGCAGATACTGCCCGGAGGTGATCTCGGCACACTCGGCCTTCCGTTCTGCCAGACCGCTGTTCCTTCCCAGACGCCCACGGGTACACCTCACTCCGATAGGGCGGTGCTTATCACGCTCTACGATGCCATGGGCGGATTGAGTTGGGAGAGGAACGTGAACTGGCTGAGCGACTCGCCGCTCAGAGAATGGGCCGGTGTACAAACTGACGGCAGCGGGCGCGTCCTGAGATTGTTCCTAGGTAGAAACTCTTTGATTGGCAATATACCGTCCCAGTTGGGTAGCCTCTCCAATCTTGAATGGTTGGATCTCAGCCATAACCAGTTAGATGGGGAGATCCCGCCCGAGATAGGCAATCTCGTAGAGTTGAATTGGGTGAGTCTCTCGGAGAACCGCTTGAGTGGGGCGATACCGCATCAGATCGGCAACCTCGAGAACCTAAAGTGGCTGTACCTCGATCACAACCTGTTGACGATCATCCCGCCAGAGATTGGCAGACTCTACAACCTGGGCAATCTGAGACTCCAAAGAAATCGGTTGAGTGGGAAGATCCCGCCGGAGATGGGCAGACTCTACAACCTTACAGACCTGAACCTGTCGGACAATCGGTTGAGTGGGGAGATTCCGTCGGAGCTGTGCGCCCTTCCCAGCCTTGGACTACTGGACCTCTCGGACAACCAACTCACTGGGGATATACCACGTGAACTGGGCATCTCATGCAACCTGCAATGGCTGGACCTGTCGAGGAACCAGCTCGGTGGTGAGATACCGCCGGAACTGGGCAGCTCATCCAACCTGTCTTGGCTGGATCTGTCGTACAACCGTTTGAGCGGTGAGATACCTCCCCAACTGAGTGGCGCATCTTGGCTGAGTAAGCTGGACCTGTCCAGAAACCAGCTGACGGGAGAGATACCTTCTGGACTCAGCACGCTGTCTCTACTGGATGAGTTGGACCTATCGCGAAACCGATTGACAGGGGAGGTACCGTCCTGGCTGGGCACCTTGGCCCATTTGGAGACGCTGAAGCTCTCGGACAATATGCTGAGCGGAGGTATACCGCCGGAGCTGGGGAACCTCTCGGGCCTGCGGCGTTTGGACCTATCGGACAATCAATTGACGGGAGAGATACCGCCGGAGTTTGGGAGTCTCTCACTGCTGTACGAGCTGGATCTATCGCGAAACAGGTTGAGTGGGGCGATACCGCCTGAACTGATCAGCCTCTCAGGCCCTCAAGATCCCGACCTGTTGTACTCAGACGTGGAGATCATAGGAGTGCCTCCAGAGACAAGCGGTTTGATGTACCTCTATCTATCTGACAACGAGCTTACGGGAGGGATACCGCCGAACCTAGACAGTCTGTCCAACTTGCAGCACTTGTCCCTCTCAGGCAACCGGCTGACCGGAGAGATACCGTCGGAGCTGGGCGATCTCTCCAAGCTACAGAGGTTGTACCTCTCCGACAACCGTTTGATGGGGGCGATACCGATTGAACTGGGCAGATTGGACGACCTGGAGAGAGTGTGGCTCGGTGGAAGCAACCAGTTGACCGGGTGCATACCTGACGGATTGCTATACGTGCCAGCAGGGGACCTAGGTACGCTGGAGTTGCGATCATGCGGAGGAGCTGCATTTCCAATCAGAACAGCCGCCGCCGGTTCCCCCACTACTGACAGGGCGGCGCTTGTCGCCTTCTACAAGGCTATGGGTGGAGCGGACTGGCCAAACAACGATGACTGGCTGGGTGACGCTCCATTGGACGAGTGGCATGGTGTCACCACTGACGAGGAAGGACGCGTCGTTGTACTGGATCTCGATGACTACTATCTAGCCGGAGAGCTCCCTCCCGAGCTGGGCAGCCTGTCGAGTCTGCTCTGGCTGTCCGTTGATGGGTACGAGCCGATAGGCGGGATACCGCCTGAGTTGGGCGACCTTTCCAACTTAGAGAGGCTTCGGCTATCAGATGTGCGTGGGGGAATACCGCCTGAGCTGGGCAATCTCGCCAAGTTGAAGGAGTTGAACCTCCACAGAGTGAGCGGGGAGATACCACCGGAGTTGGGTAAGCTCTCTAATCTGGAGCAGTTGAACCTCCACGGAGTGAATGGGGAGATACCACCGGAGTTGGGTAATCTCTCCAATCTGAAGGAGTTGAACCTCTACGGAGTGAGCGGAGAGATACCGCCGGAGTTGGGGAACCTCTCAAACTTGAGGGAGATGCACCTGTCGGGGAACCAGCTGAGCGGGGAGATACCGCCGGAGTTGGGGAACCTCTCCACTCTAGAGGTGCTGAACCTCCGGCAAAATGAACTCGCCGGAGAGATACCACCTGAACTGGGTAGACTATCCAACCTTCGCGCCTTAACTCTTTCTGGGAACCGACTGAGTGGAGAGATACCACCTGAACTGGGCAATCTGTCGAGCTTGGAGGAAGGGAGTGATTGGTGGTCGAGCGGGCTTGATCTCTCGAGTAACGAATTGAGCGGGGAGATTCCGCCTGAGCTGGGCAATCTCTCTAGTCTCCGATCCCTAAATCTCTGGTCTAACCAGTTGAGCGGGAAGATACCAGCCGAGTTGAGTGGTCTCATTAGCTTGGAAGGGCTGGTACTGGGTCGAAACGAGTTGACCGGCGAGATTCCGGCCGAGCTGAGCAGTCTGACCAACCTGAAGTGGCTGACGCTAAGCGAAAATCAGTTGAGCGGGAAGATACCGGCCGAGTTGAGTAGTCTGATCAACCTGACGTGGCTGACGTTAAGCGAAAATCAGTTGAGTGGGGACACTCCGTCCGAATTGGGAAGCCTCCATAACCTTGAATCTCTGGATCTCTCAGGGAACCAGTTCAGTGGGGAGGTGCCATCATGGCTCGCCAGTCTTTCGGATCTCGAATGGCTATACCTCTCAGAAAACCAATTCACGGGGACGATACCGCTCTGGGTGGGCGGACTATCGCACCTCAAGCTGCTGGAACTGTCGCACAATCAGCTGAGCGGAAAGATACCGCCCGAGCTAGGCAATCTCTCCAACATGGGCTGGCTGGAACTGGATGGGAACCGGCTTAGTGGGGAGATACCGTCTGAGCTGCGAGGCATGACCGGCCTGAGAGTGCTGGACTTGTCGTACAACCATCTGGGCGGGGAAGTACCTTCTTGGCTGGTAGACCTTCCCCGACTGGTGTCGCTCCGCATATCGGGGAACCAGTTGACCGGCTGCATACCTCAGGGGTTGCGGCATCTATCGGAAGATGATTTCGACACACTTGGTCTACCATTCTGCGCCTCAGATAGGGCTGCTCTGGTCGCGCTTTACAACGCGATGGGCGGATGGAACTGGAACTACAGATACGGCTGGCTGAGCGATCGGCCGATAGAAGAATGGGAGGGTGTCGTCACCGATGATAGGGGGCGTGTCATTGAGTTGCACCTTTCGCATAAGAATCTGAGCGGCGAGATACCGCCTGAGCTGGGCGACCTAGTCCGACTGACAGTGCTGGACCTCTCGAACAATCAACTGACCGGTGAGATGCCGTCCGAACTGGGGAACCTCAATAACCTGAGGGAGTTGTACCTCTCGGACAACCAGTTGAGCGGATCGATACCGCCAGAGTTTGACAACCTGTCCAAGCTTGAGGTTCTGTTTCTCGGACAGAATCAGTTCAGTGGATGCGTTCCGGATGGACTGAGAAACGTGGAAGGGCTGACATATCATGACTTGGACTCTCTCGGTCTGCCTCTATGCGAAGGCTCGACCAGCGGCTAAGATGTCCATCGCTTGACCCAGTAGAGCCCCAGGAGTTGAGTTGAAGGAGCATAGAGTCTCTGGACTACACAGGAGACATCCCTCTGCTCCGTCTGAGTGGAGCGTACTTGTAGTCTGAAATCGCACGCATTTCGTTCCCTCGGGTTAGCTCCCCTCTCTCCAACGCCTTCCCCGGCGGCATCTTCGACTACAGCTACATGGTCCATCCCGAAGCTTCCCTGGCGGGTCCAGAGTCCTGCCCGCAGTCGTCGCTTCACTTGTGTCGCCAGTCGACGCTCGTCATTGTCTGGTGCGCAGTCAGCCACAGGTCGTAGAATTGGAGGGATGGGAATCAGCGAAGAGAAGACGATGCCGCGTCGAATAGCCATCGTTGGTGGAGGGGTTTCGGGGCTGGGAGCGGTGTGGACGCTGAACCATCACCGGGACAGATTCGACTTCCGGCTGTACGAGGCCAGGGGACAGATCGGCGGCAACGCAGTTACGGCCGATATGCTTCAAGACGACGGCAACGCGAGCAGCGTCTTGCTTATCGTGTCCATTGGCGTCTACGTCTGAGCACGGCCAACAACCGGCGCAGCGCCGCTACCTCGTACTTCGCCAACTCTGGGGGAATCACTAGCATCTTTCACGCTCCGGCCTGAGGCGGGAGTGCCGGAGGTCGGCTATGGGTTCTCCTATCCCCATCCACTCCGAGTCTTCGTCGCACGGCGGCATATCAAGGTGGAGTCGGAGCCCGGCGAGTTCACCGAGATGATCGTCCAGATTCCCTTGACGGGCCGCCCTCCCTAGTCGGATGCGGTCTCGTACCGACCGATTAGCTCCTGCCGATCCATTCCCGCCTCTTCCCTCGGCACTCTGGCCAAGGCCACAGTCTCGGGAAGCACTATGCCGCCTGAGAAGACCAGCTTCATCGCGTCCTGTACGGTGAGATCGGTCTCCATCACTTCGTCCTCATTTACGAGGGCCATGTTTCCAGACGTCGGGTTTGGAACGGTCGGGATGTAGACGAGCACCAGCGACTGCGAGTGGTCGGTGGAGAATACGCGCCCGGTCACGAATCCCATCGCCGCCATCCCCTCGCGGGGCCACTCCAAGAAGACGACTCTGCTGAAGTTGTACTGCGAAGTGAGCACAGTCGTGGCCTGTTGTGTGACACCGAAGATCGTTCTGACTATAGGGATCACGCGCATAGCCGCATCCTTGAACTCCATGGTCTTACGGCCTATTCCGGTGGCCAACACCAGTCCGGCAAGATAGAACACGATGACCAGGATGAGCAGCCCAATCCCGGGAAAGTCCCAGGGTCTATTCTCGACGAATCCAAGCGATTTGACGAAGCTGTCGGCGTAGTCAAGGATGACGACGAGAACGACTATCGTCACGAGCAACGGCACCAGGTCGATGAGTCCGGCCAGCGTTCTGCCCTGGACGTGCCGCTCTATCCGCCGGAGCAGGTTGGGCTGTGCGTTCTCTTCCGTTCCGGGTTGAGGGATACCTCCATCGTTCGCCAATGGTCTACCTCCACCAAGTCAACGAACTCCCTATCTGTCAGGCCAGAACATACTGGCTAGAGGTTGTCGGTTTCTCGGCGGCCGCTTGCCTATCTTGGTCATGGGCGCTTACGAAGCGTGATGTTCAGTCAGGCCGGGAATTGTCCTGGGGACACGGCTTGGGCCGCAGCGAATTGAGTCACAGTGTACCTGGTGGTCACCCTGTACACGGTGACTGCCGCCAACTGCGACGATGACTATTATCCGGGCGGGCGAACTCAATCTGAAATCTACTGGGCATTCCATCAACAGCCAGTCAACCGGGTTTCTATCCAACGCCTCCCAGCCGAGAGGTAGATGCACTCCCTGATCTCCGGCAACCGTATGGTGACGAGTACGATCAGCGCATGGCATCAACTTGACGCTCCCGTGGGCTCTATGGCTCATACCATTGGAGGCCACCCGTGCCTTTGACCACACACCGGCCCCTGTCGAGACCTAGCAACACAGCCTGATGTCCAGGCACCCTGTTGAGGTTGAGCAGGTCTACATAGACCACGTCAGGCGGCTCTTCGTAGGGGGGAACGTATTCTTCTCCCTCCAAATCCGGCATCCACGACGGTCGTCCTGTAATCTGCGTCTCATCGCGATGTCAGGGGGCCGTGGGTTTCCAGTCCACTTAGAAGGTCTTCAACGTCATGCCAGAGCTCATCGGACAATTCGGCATTCGTATCTGGACGTTGCGACCCTACAAGCCTGTTCGCCATAGAGGCGACCGTGAGGACCAGCATAATCGTGAGGTGGATTAATATCTGCATCTGACGCCACGGTTTATGGAGTGGGGGTCGGCGTCTCCATCGCCGATAGTTGCTGCTCTATCGCGTTCAACTGGTCGCGCAACTCTAGGATGGCGGCCTGTTCTGCGCCAACAGCGTCACGACGCCCGGTGTCGCATCCATGCTCCCAGACGTACTCCAGCATCACCATCAGCACTATGTCGGAGTCGTAGACCGGCTCGGGAACCGGCGTCGGCTCCGGTGTTTCATCATCGTAGTAGCCGTAGTCGTACCAGCGATTCGCCTCCCACTGCTTGTAGTCCAGCAGCAGGGCGGCGGGGTCGGCTATCTCACAACCGATGCGGTGGTCATCAATACTCTCGACGAGCCTCTCGGCCTGAGCGTATTCACTGAATTGGCAGGCCGTCACCAGAACGGCCATGAGCAGCAGTATGCAGTATTTCATTCCATGTCCTCTCCTTCGTGGCGGCCAGGTGGTGGACGGGAGCCGTTCTGTGCACAATCCGTCCCGCAGGCTAACAGACTGTCGATAAAGTGGGGGTAAAGATTACCGCATCCTCTATAAAGAATGGATAAACATCTCCCTGGTTGGCCCTGTGGAGACTGGAACTGTCCCGCAAGATCAGGCCGCTCGATGCGTGGAGAAGACGGAGGGACGCAATAAGCCTGTGCCGCTAGATCCCAGGACTAGGCAGGGAGATATACCGTTCACGCGGCAGGGCCCGCCTGCGACCCGCTGCCTTAGAGACCGTGCTTGGCTGTAGCTGGTGGAACAAGACCATCCGACTTGTGGTGTGCGCTTACAGGCTGCCCGGTCCCATCTATCGTTGTGGCAGGGGTCTCAAATGCCTGGTGTTCACGTTCCACCCTGCTGGTTCCGATGTCTCCCCCTTTTGCGTCCGGTAGCAGACGTGCGGATCGGCGAAGATGTACGTTGGGTTGCCAGCGTCGGCAGCTTGCGGCGGACTCGCATCAGGTGAGTGCGGATTGATCGCACGTCGCCTCGTTCATTGTCTCGGCTCGATACCCGCCTCAGCAGTTGTTCGGGTAACGACCCGCCCGGTGTTGACCGACAACGTGTGAATGAGGCCGTACTCGGCAGCCGGCGTGGGAGAATCTCCGCTTTCGGCGGTCTAAACCGGTGATGGAACGGGTGTAGGCGTGGTCAGCGTCTCAGTGGACTTCTGGCCCAGGGTGGGCTTCGGCTCTTCCACCGGCCTCGCGTCGCCGCAGGCGACTGACCCCAAGGCGATAAGGGGGAGAAGACCGACGGCCAGACTACGGGTTAGGTGAAGTAGTCTCACAACCTGTTCAACCTTCGAGAGCGCAGTTCGGGGGCTACAGCCGCCCGTCACGGTTGCCGCGGGAGTCCCCTCGCCAGAGCCTCCATCCCGTCGTGGCGAGCACCAGGGGGACCATCATGGCGATGAGCTGCCAGACCACCTCGTGGTGCACGCTTGTGGACTCGCCAGCCTCCAGAGTCAGCAGCCTGATCCAGTTGTGGAAGAACCAGACCGCCAGTGCGGCGTTGACGTAGAACAGCGCGTGGGCGCCGACCCGCGTCGAGGGGGCAGTGTCGCCGTCCGACTGTGAGCACATCCATCGGAGGTTCACCGCCAGGGCGATGAGTATGCTCACGCCTGAGACGACGTTCATCACGTCCCACACGCGCTGCGGGTTGTCGTAGAGCGCACTGAAGAGGTACTGCGCAAGGTACAGCACCGCGTACACCATCATGAGTCCGCCAATCCCTCGCGACACCATCGCCATGAGAGCCTCCTCCTGCCTTCGTTCCTATGACGGAACAGCTGTCAGCCTAACGGCATATGTTTATCCTTCGTCATCGAGTCTGGTCGAGGCGGTCCAGGAAGCCGTGCACCACAGACTCGTACCTCTCTGCGTCAAGATTCCAAGAGCCCACGTGTGTGGCTTCCGGGAAGACGTGGTACTCGACGATGCCGGGGCGTGCCTCGGCGAGCTTGTCGCTGAGCGATACGGGCACCGACGAGTCGTCGCTCCCATGGAAGAGCAGTATGGGAGTTGAGGGCGGCAACTCAGCAGCGCGGTCAAGGTGATTCATGGTGCTGAAGTCGATGCCGAACCGGAGAGTGGTCAGTAGCTTGGCCAGCTCCGTCAACGGATCCGGCAGCGGGATCCCGAACACCCGCTCGCGACCTGCGTTGAAATCGATTGCCTCTTCGAGATCGAGCGCCGGAGAGTCGAGAATGACACCCCTTACCCGGTCGGCGACCTCGGAGTTGTAGAGAAAGCTGACGGCAATGGCTCCGCCCATGCTGTATCCAACCAGTATGACATCCCTTGCTCCGGCCTCGAGGGCGAACGTCGCGGCGGCCTCCAGTTCCTCCCACTCCTCTGCCCCAAATCGATAGTACCCCTCGGGATCAGATGGAAGCCCCTGGTCGTTGCGATAGGTGATGGTCAGAGTCGGATATCCCCTCTCCACGAACATCGGAAGGGTTCTCAGGAACTCCCGGCGGTCTGCGCCCTGGCCGTGCACGAGTATCACCCACGTGTCCGACTCGCCGGTGGTCAGCCAGGCAGGGAAGGTCCCGAGAGCGGCCGGGACACCAACTTCCCGAAACTCTATCCCGTGCGAGATGAGCGGGTCTCCGGGATACGCATAGGAGTCGATGCGCACATGGTCACCAACTCTGGGCAGGGGCCCCAAGGTTATCAGCTCACGGACCACGGTGTCGCTGGTCACATCGACGATGGTGGACACCCGGTTGTAGGTGCCCGCCGACTCCAGTCCCCAGGTGCCGGCCTTGTTCCAACGGCCGTCCGACTCGGAGTTGGAGGTGGCCGCGAGGGTGATCCGACCGTCTGCAATCGACGTCACCTTGAGGTCGAGCGAGTTGGATTCATGGTGGGCTATGAATCCTCGTTCCTGGATCTCTCCGGAGTAGTGCCAGCCCGCACCCAGGAAGAGGGCAAGGGGAGTGAGAACAGCTACGAGGAGTATCGCCTGAATCTTGCGCGCACGAGACATAGGAAGCACGTCAGGGACGCCTGTTTGGCCAACGGCACCGCGTTCCGGCGGCATGGGCAATCATCACGTTGTTCTCGTCTGCGATGAACATGTACCACTCGCCGGCCACGCTTTGGAGGGAGTTGTAGTACTCGACAGTCGCCTCGCCGCCAAGCTCCTTGTAGCGGCTGATGGCTTCGTCAACGAACGCCTGGGGATATGCGCCGAGCTCGGGCCTCGTGGGCGCGGAGTCAAACGCAGGGTAGCTTTGGCCGGAATCGCCCCTTGCCAGCGCAAACACTGAGACTGCCAGAGCCGCGACAGCCACGACCACGGCTATGCCCGAAAACCACTCTTGTCATCGTTCGACCTAGTTCCTTTCCTGCCGCCAGCTGGGAACGGGCGACTGCACTGTCCACCTACTCACGGGCTATCAGCCCCCTACTCAAACCAGCGGTCGGCAAATGTTTCCTGGTAGCGCCCAAGCTCGGCGTCGTTCAAACAGCCAAAGAGCCGCAAGCCGTCATTGGCAACGGCGACCAACTCCTCGACGGGCATTGAAGCCGGGTCGAAGTCGGAGGATTGGGCCAGCCGCATGAAGTCGGGGTAGTTCTTGCTGAACTCGATGATGCAAGCCGTCGATTCTTCCGACAGCCCGCCCGTCAGCTTCGCGTAGGCGTTCACGAACAGCCGGTTGTTTATGTCCGGCCCGACACAGGCCACCCCCGCAGCAACCCCCGGAATCGTAAGCGCAGCCGTCATCGACGGCGCTTCGCGCAGCATCTTCATGGATTCCTCAGGAATGGCCTCTAACAAGCAAGCCAGCTCGTCTGCGTTAAGTACCTGTTCGATTAGCTCCTCGCCTGTCGCGCCTTCGCTGTTTTCGAGCGAATGGAGAGCGAAGTCGATCTTCTCCTGGTCTTCGAAGCACTCCCACATTTGGAGGGCATAGACGTAGGCCGACTCGATGCGTGCTCGAATCTCAGGCTCCGGCTCTCTTTCGAGTCCAAGCCAGACGTAGATGATTTCGGGATTCGCGGTGACAATCCTGCTGATGCAAGTGCGCGTCTCCGTGACCCAGCCGCCCGCGTGGGCGTCCGCAATCGCTACGCCAAGGATGGGAACGCTCTCGGCCGACAGGCAATTGAACACCGCATTCATCAGGGCACGGTCTATGACAGGTCCCTCGTACGGCACGGCCACCGGCGTGTTGAAGGGCAAAGACAGAAAGCTGTCGTCCAAGTTCGCGCGGATGCAATCGGCTTCTGCTTCATTCAGCCGGCCGATCAGGTCTTGGCCGGTTAGAGACGCGTTCAGGTTCAGCGTGCCCAAAGGCTCAGGGATAGGCGTGGGCGCAACCGTAGGCGTCGGACTCGGCACGGGTGTCGGCGTCGGTTCCGGCGCGTCTTCGCTACAGGCGGCCAGCACAAAGACAGCGGCGGCAACTGCTATGACAGCTTTCACGAAAACTCCTTTCTAGCTACCCTTGGCGGTGGCATTCCTTAGGCTGCCGACGTTCATGTCCCTGCACCAAGGCCGCACAAACGGAGCGAGGGGAACTGCGCTCTGTCCTTCATAGACGGGAGAAGGCCCGCTACTCGTCCAACATTGACCTGAGCCATCGTAGCGCGTCCGGGTGCGCCCATCGTGGAACTCCACGTCCGCTGGGTGCAACGCGCTGGCATTCTACCCCCGAACCCGGCCAGGTACGCCGGGGCTGTTTCTATCTCCTGTTCGTTCATGTGTGTGGCCTTTTTTGTTGCCCACCGCATCCCTATCGGCTGGCGGTCAGTCGTCGCTCAGCTCGGCGACCTTCTGCTTCAGCCACCGCAACGCTCCTCTTCCCGTGATGCTCGCATCACCGAATCAATAAGCCCCTTCTTCTGGGACTCACTCCAGTCGGCGGCCCTCTGGTATTCAGGATTCACTACGAGCATCTGGACCTATGGCAGTTCGAGGAACAGCTTGATGGTCATGTCTTCAGAGGTCTCTATCATCAATCCCCTCTTTCACGGAGGTTCGTTCCGGTACCTGCTGTTTCCGAGGTGCCAGCCGCCGCAGCGCAGGCAGCGGTAGGTGTCCAGCCTGCCTTTCGGTCCCACTCCGTTGATCATCACTGTCCTCGACAGGATCTCGGCGATGGCGACCCGCGCTCTCTCCTCGTCCGGAAACCTCCGCTTGCCAGTGCACTGGCGATGCGCACGGCTGTAGCCGTGCCACGAGTCCCCGTTGCGCCGGTTGCGGGCGTTGATCAGCCGGTGTCTCTCGCGGCGGGTCAGGCGTTTACTCGCCATCAGCCTCCGTTCTTTTGGACGGCGGCTTCGATGGCGCGCCGATATGAGCCCTCGTCTGAGAAGTGGCCGCCCCGTCCTTCCTCATGCGTCCTTTTCATGTGCCTCTGGCCTGTGCGACCGACAATGGTGCGCTCGTATGGCGGCTCGGCCTGCACGGTCGGCAAGGACGTCAAGAAGGCGGCGCCCGGGCGTCGGCCGATGGTGAAGTAGTAGATCCTAGGCAAGGTGGCCTCCTTACCTGGCTCGACAGTCGTTTAGATTCATGGTGCCTAGAATAAGCTCCCTACAGCCACCTCTTGCTCTTCTGCGATGAGAGGCTAACAGACTGTTGGTAAAGTGGGGGTGAAGGTTTTCGCATCTTCTATAAAGGTTAGATAACACTCCACCTCGGTTGAGCCTGTGGAGACGGGGTCCGTTCTGAGAGATCAGGCCGATGGATGGCTTTCGCCTGCGTCTCGCAGCCCAGAGACCGTGCCCACCCGACGAACAAGGCCGGCGAATCTATGAGACCGCTGCCAGAAGCGGGGTAATTCGACGAATTGCATGCCCGACTCAGCCGGACAGGGCTCGGAAAACTCTGAAATAGGTGTTGGAGTGGATGTCATGGGCGCAGTCGTGAGATAAGGCGAGAAAGTGGGTGCCGGGGCGGCTACTATAGGTGTCCACGGTTCGTCGAGTTTCTCTGCCTGAGCGTTGTCGCTGAACTCGCACGACAGCGCCAGCACGGCCAGAAGGAACACGGCATCTGGTCATCTCTCTCCTTCGGCTTCTACCCCTGACACTGCCAGCAACCGACGCTATCTCCCTGAGACTCGGTGGGGCAGCGCTCTCCCACGGTGAAGCTATAGGCCGCGCACGGGCCAAGAATCACAAGCAGGCCGATCAGGAGTGCAGTCAAGCAGCCGCGCATAGTCGCATGGTAAAGATAGAGACTTAGCCGTCAACGTCTCATCGCGTATCCTCTCCGTCGCGGTCGACGATAGACATGCCAAGTCTGATGGCCGAGGTTGATGCGATAGCTAACAGGTGCGCCCTATCAGATGGATGCTCGTGCCGGGTTCTGGATGGTCAATGAGTAGAGTCCCTCGACTGCCCGGCATTGACGCGAGGGAGGACAGAACCCAGGGCGGTATGCGATTCGTCTCTCGGTTGGACCCGATGAGTTCTCATCTGCCGCGTCGCGGTCGTCTAGTGGAAAAGAAAGGGGATTATATGCCTTGTTACACAGGGCTACGCCAAGTCCCAACTTGACGGTAGAGTGTAGAATAGTGCATTCCTCTAACGAGGTGCACGACCAATGCGTCGTATTGGGAGTCTTGTGTTGGTTGGCTTAGAGGCTTGGTCGATTTTCCAACTAGCGCGTGGAATCATTGTCAACGACCTTGTATTTCGAGTGTCTGAAACTATAGCGTTTAATGCCGAAGCGTTGTTTCAGTTTTATAGTTTACTAGCGATAGTGGCGCTCGTCGGCTTAGCTGGCCTTAACTTCACTTGGCTCAGATGGCGATTTCGCTCTAAGGCGCAACGCTTGAGAGAATTGTACCCGGATTTAGTACAGTTGAGACAAGACGTAAGCGATTACACGGCTGCATCTCTACCCTTCACAGTGGGTAGTGTGGCTGAACAAGAAAGTATCAAAACCAGATTAGAAATCATGAAACGCAGATTACGTGATCTGAAACTTGACTCTCCTCCTACGAGAGACTTCATAACATGGGGTTGGTTCCTTTCGCGCACGGCTGAATGGTCTAAGGAGAGCGCTTGGAGCATGGCTAAAGAATACGAGGTAAAAGTAGGAGTCTGGCCTGCTGGAAACCAACAGCAATAGTCTGGCGGGCAGTATGGGATTCAAACCCATGCAGCGAGAGGTTAACAAGCATCCGCATTACAAGTCTTGCTCTCGCCCACTATCAGGAAGTTGAAAGGATAAGACAGAAAGTGTCTACTAGCGATCATCCGGCATCCCGTATCTTAAGAAAGTTGGAGCACCTTATATCCGTAGGCGATCAGCTAGATGATTCGGATGATGCTACGGAATTGTGGTGCAAGTCCGAGATACTTCTCGGTGGCGACTGTGACTTCGAACACTTACTCCCGTCAGTTAGAGAATTTCAACAGACAGTAGATGAGTGGGCACGAATAGCATCCACCTACACTCCAGATATAAGGTATGGCGTTAATGAGGTTGTGAATACTCTTCAAGAATTGATATACAGCTTAACGTCCTACACAGTCGAAGAGGCGTTGGACGTATGTAGGAACGTGCGCCTGCCTGTGGCGATGGGTATTGCGGCAATAGCCCCTGAAGTGGAATGGTCTGGTGAATATTTGGCCGAAGTCAGAAAGAGCGTGCAGGAGTGGAAAGAGCAGATCATTGCTTCATCTCTTGAGCCTCTGTACAAACGCAATATCATTGATGCGCTGGACGATGTTATAGAGGCTATTGATAGTCGAGGAACGGGAAGTAACAACAGAATCACTGATGCGATATTTCGGGCGCAGGCTATGATTCAGTGGGTGTCGCCTGTGCTGGTGAGAGTTGGTATACCCGCGTTGGTGGTGTCTGAGCGCATAACAAAGATGCTGTCTGATGGTGAGTGAGTCAAACGGCCACATAATAGTAGAAGGGAGTCAGCCAAGTGCGTGACTCAACTAGAGAACGCATTATGATTGCCGCAGCTATAGGGGCGGCTCTGTTTACAGGTCTAGGGATTCTAGCGATGGGGCTTGTTGACCTGTCTAATGGATGGATCATAGGTCTGCTCATTGGAGCAGGACTAGGTGGTTTGATAGGATGGCTTACGGACTAAATCGCGGGGAAGCCTGTGTAGACGGCTGACGGCCTGTGTAACAAGGTATATAATCCCCAAGAGAAACGTCGCAGTCTTTTCAGCAGCACCATCGAGCCGCTAGCCGCGCAGCAGGGTTAGTCCAGTAAAGACTGCGGTGAGCATCCCGACGACAAGTGTCCCGAAACGTATCCAGCGATCTCGCGTCTCGCGTCGCTCTCTGATCAGATCGATTGGTAGACGCCCTGGGAGATACTTGATGAAGCTCGAACAGCGCCAAGCTGTGGCCCGGCGAACTCCACCAGGGTGGAGGGGTCTTCGTATTCATTCAGCTCGAACAGGCCGCGTCACAGGACGGGACAGATATCCTCGCTATACAGAGTAGGGATCACTCCCAGCGCACGTGCAAGGGAGTGATGATTCTCGGCCGCGTTGACGAGTTGTAGCTTCTCAACCGCCCGATCGATCATCGCGAGAGGCGCACACCCCAATCCATCCCGACCAGCTCATCGTCGCGGCGATGCCTGTCCGAAGTCGTTGTTCCCCCAACATACCGCGGTTCCATTTTCCCGAAGGCCGCAGGTGTGTGTTGCGGCGCTGCTGACCGACACAAATCTCTCGTCCCGTGGCGGAGACGCCTGCCCATCGAGATTCCAGCCCCAGCACACAGCGGTGCCGTCCAACCGGAGGCCACAGACATGGTTGCCCCCACAGCTGATGGATGCGAATGTCTCGTTCGCCGGCGGCGACGACTGGCCCGCTTCATCATCGCCCCAGCAAACCGCCGTGCCGTCCCTGCGGAGGCCGCAGACATGGGCCCAACCGCTGCTGATGGACTCGAAGACCTCATTGGCGGGTGACCACAGCTGCCCCGCGTAGTTGGCTCCCCAGCACACCGTGGTGCCGTCCCTGCGGAGGCCGCAGACATGGGCCCAACCGCTACTGATGGACTCGAAGACCTCGTCAGCGGGTGGGGATGACTCACCCGCGAAACTGCTGCCCCAGCAAGCGGCGGTGCCGTCGGAGCGAAGTCCGCAGGAGTGAAAGAAGCCGCCTGTGACGGAGAGAAACAGCTCCTCCGACGGCGGGGATGACTGTCCCAGATGGTCATTGCCGTGGCACTCGACGGTACCATCCAGACGGATCGCACAGGCGTGTGACCGGCTGCTGTCGATGGAGGAGTACCGATCGCCAAACCGACCGCTCCACCAGTGTGGCCCCCAGCAGAAGACGGCGCCATTGGAGTCGAGCGCGCATGTGTGGTAGTCGCCCGCGCTGATTGAGACGAGGCCGACGGGCGTCTCAACCACCTGGTTACGGCTCAGGTTGACTCCCGAAGGCGGCGAGGATTGCCCGTACCCGTTCTCGCCCCAGCATGCCGCCGTTCCGTCCTCGCGCAGGGCGCAGGCGTGACGGAACGACGAGCTGATAGATGTGAACCGCTCGCCTTCGGGAGGCGGCACCAGCCCCGATCGCTCCCTGGGCCAGCACACCGGAGTCCCATCTGTCGTGAGTGCACAGAGAGGCTCGGAGGATCCGATAGAGGAGAACCGTTCATCTTCCGGAGGCGATAGGAGGAAGTCTTCTCCGCCCCCGTGTATGCTGCATCGCTGACCACCTGAGACGGGAGCACACAGGACCAGAGTGCCGTCACCCCAACATGTAATCGAGCCGTCACGGCTCAGGCCACAGGTGTGCTCGTTGCCAGCCGTGATCGCAACGAAGCGCTCGTCCTCCGGCACCAGCAGCCGACGGGAGAACTCATCGTCCGAGCAGCCCTGAGGGTTCCAGCATATGGAGTCCCCACCCTCGTAGCCCCAGCACACGGTGGTGCCATCCTCACGGAGCCCGCAGGAGTGGTCGCCTCCGACGTCGATTGACACAAATCTCTCATCCCTAGGAGGAGATGCCTTGCCGAACTGGTTGCTGCCCCAGCAGACGGGCGTGCTGTCTTTCCGAAGCCCGCAGGCGTGTACTCGCCCTGTACTGACGGATGTGAGTCTTTCACCGGCTGGCGGAGTCTGGTCGTAGTATCCGGCTATCACGCCTATGGTGGCCGAGGCCAGGACCGAGCCTCCATCCCGGCCACCAGACCCGGACGTTGGAGGGCTCTGTTCGTCCAGCTTGCAGAATATGCTCCCGTCATCCCTACGTGTGCAGGTATGGTTGCCCTCATCCTTGAAGTCCCAGCACACAGGAGTGCCGTCCTCGCGGATCGCGCATGTGTGCCGCCCCGTGCTGATCGCTCTGAAATGTCAATGCTAAGTTAGATTTGACCCTTTTCCGCTAAGTTAGAACTGACCCACCTTGTCGTTAAGTCGCCTCCTTTCTGGCAAGCAAGAGTGCCTGTTGGATTTAGACGTCGCCGGAGCTAGCGGCTTCAGGCGATGTCGATAGCAGTTGATGGGAGGCGAAGAGTCCGGCCTGCCTCTTGCCTTTAAGCCGGTAGCTCTCGCCTCGGATGTTGAGGACGTGGCTGTGGTGCAGCAGCCGGTCCAGGATGGCCGAGGCGATGACGGTATCGCCCAGAAGCTCACCCCACTCGGCGAAGCCCTTGTTGGAGGTGAGGATGATGCTGCCCCGCTCATAGCGAGCCGACACCAGGGTGAAGAAGGCGGTGGAGGCGTCCCGGTCGTAAGGCCAGATGCCGAACTCGTCCACGATGAGTAGCTTGGGCGACAGGTAGACCCGCATGCGCCGTTGGAGGTTGTTCTCCACCCTGGCCTTCCTCAGGTCCTCCATCAGGTCGTAGGCTCGGACGAAGTAGGCCCCCTGGCTCTTCTCGATGGCCTTGAGCGCTAGGGCCACCGCCAGATGGGTCTTGCCCACACCTGGCGGTCCCAGGAGCAGCAGGTTGGTGGCTTCAGCGACGAAGGACAGGCCGGCCAGTTCCCGCACCTGTCGCTCGTCGATGGAGGGCTGGAACGAGAAGTCGAACTGCTCCAAGGTCCGGTGGAAGGGGAGGTGAGCCAGCTTCGTCCTGGTGGACATGTACCGCTCCTTCCGGGCGGCCACTTCCACGCCGAGTAGCTCTGCCAGCATCTCGGGGTAGGTCAGTTTCTTGGTGGCCGCAGCGTCCAGGGAGTTGTCCAGGGCTTCGACGGCCTGCTTGAGGCCCAGCGTCTCCAGGTGCTGGCGAGCCTGTTCCAGCGCGATCATCGCCCACCTCCCACCGCTGCCAACTCGTACACCTCCAGGGAGCGGCGCTCCACTTGGCCCACAGGGATCTGCACCGCCACGGCTTCCTTACGAGGACGATCATCGCCGCCGGGCAGTCCGTCCCACTGGCCCGGCAGTGTGAGGCGCTGACCGGTCCGCTGGGCTTGGGGATGCACCGCCAGCCGCACGTCGCCCGACCAGACCTCCACCGTACCGGCCCGCACACCCACCTGGACCGTCGAACCCGCCCAGCTCCAGGGCACGCCGTAGCGAGACCTCTCCCAGTGGACGTAGCCGTCCCTGGCCACCTTCCGCTCCTCCCGCATGTAGGGCGCAAGGCCCGAACGCGGCGGCAGGCTGCCCAGGTGGGCGAGCTCCTCAGCCAGCATCTCTCGGGGGACCCGGTGCGTCGTCCCATGGACTCGCCGATTGGCCACCGCATCGCACCACTCCAGGGCCTGGCGGTTCATGTCTGCGTCGTCGGTGAAGCGGACACCGGGCCACAGGTTGCCCCGGACGTACTTCACGCCGCTCTCCACCTTGCCCTTCGTCTGCGCTCGGTAGGGTCGGCACAGACGGAGGTCGAAGCCCATTCGCAGTGAGAAGTCCAGCATCCGGCTGTTCCACTCCGGCCTGCCCTCCCTGTCACGCCCCAGGACCACCACCTTGGCGTTGTCGTACAGGCAGCGGCGGGGAACACCACCGAAGTACTCGAAGGCGTTCAGATGGCACCTGATGAAGGTCGCCACGTCGGCGCGCCGGACGAACTCCACGTAGATGGTCCGAGACCAGCTCAGCACCATCACGAAGGCCCAGACCCGGTGCTTGCGCCCGTCCTCTCCGACATAGGCGAAGCTGCCCCAGTCCACCTGTGCCTGCTCGCCTGGCGCCGTCTCGAACCGCACCGTCGCACGGGGCTGACGCGGCCGACGCCGAGGCCGCACGTAGTTGGTCAGCGTCGGATAGCTGCCGTCGTAGCCCAACTCCCGGATCTCCCGCAGCAGCACCACGCAGTTGTCCACTCCCGCCGACAGCCGACCATCTATGTGACCCTTGTATGGGTCCAGCTTCGACCCCTGCTTCTCTCGCCGCTTGGCCTTGGGCACCTCGTCGGAGCGCACGTACTTGCGCACGGTGTTCCGGGAAATCCCCAACTCCCTCGATATCCCTCGGATCGAGCTTCCATCGCCCTTCAACTCGTATAACTCTCTCACTAACCCACCTCCTATCATTTGACTTGCTGCACCTCCTAATCGGTTTCCCGACGAAGATGCGTCCGCTATCGGGGTGGGTCAATTCCAAATTAGCGCTACTGGGTCAGTTTAGAGTTAGCACTAACACCAGACCCAGGAGACGCTCCTCGACCCGCAGCCACTCGATGCCCCTGCCGCCGTTGGGGTGCGTATCCTTCAGCTCTCGCCACTCGATGATCAGTGGCCACGCCACCCCGAAGACATCCTCGTCGTCGTCGGCAGGTTCGAGAGTCACCAGGTCGGGGAACTCCCGCCGCGTCCTCGCTCTGCGCCTGGGTGCCGTATTTCCCTTGCCCGCGTCCTGAGCATCTCCTGAGCCGTCTCCGGCTTCTCCAGTCTCCAGTTTCGCCAGGCGGCGTACCACCTGGGCGACTTCGTCCCTGACCGCCTTCACGTCGCCCTGGACCGCTGCGAGGCCCTTGCTCATGCTCTTCTCCAGCTCCTCGACCCGGCCCACCCATTCATCCACCCTCCCCAGCAGCCGGTCGTTGCGCTTCCGCTGCTCGGCTGCGGGGGAGCCGGCGCCCTCAAGCAGCGCCTTCTCCAGAGCCACCCGCATCCGTCTCGACAGCGTGCCCCTGTTCAGACTGGAGGTCAGCGTCCGGTGGTCGACCCCCAGGGTCTCCGCCGCCTTCCTCGGCCCCCTGTCCCGCACCAGCTCGTTCAACAGGGCCATCAGCCTCATGTGCTCGATGTCCTCGATGGTCCTGCTCTTCTCGAAGATCGGCTCTCTCGTTTTCATCGATCATGCCCTCCTCGTACAAGTCTGTTCTCCCGACTCAGGATGCCTTGCACAAATCGGCGCTCCCTTCCTCGTGCAAACTCGACCGCTGCACACGTGAGTTTTGCACCCGACCCGTGGAAGGAGCCCTTACGACACAGCGTTCACCGATTACGTCCTGTAGGGGGTGATTTTGGCCTGTTTCAGCTTGCCCACGGCCCGACTGCAATTTCGTCACGAACCTAGATTTCCTGTACACGCCAACTACAGCACGGCCACACCTCATTCCGACACCCTCCGGAAGGTTATGCATCCATGCACAAACCTTCGGGGTTATGCACTCGTGCACAAACTTTCGGGAGGTTTTGTGACGCGATTCGTTTGTTCACACTCTTGCGGCGGCCTCGATCCGATGAGCCGCACGAAACCCGCAGAGAGGTGAACATCTTGGCGCTGAAATCGAAGCTCCGGTCGGCAAGACGGCTCATTCCCCTGATCTCCGCGCTGCTCTTGGTTGCGCTCGTGGCGGTCCCGGCAAGCGGAATCGCCCTGGCCCAGACCCCGCCCGGTGACGAGCTGACCCTCCTCAACTACGACCGGGAATTCGTCGAGCGCAAGAAGAAGGGCGAATTCGTCGCCCGTCCCCTGTTCGACCGCGAGATCGCCGACCTCTTCTACGCCGTCAGAGATGCCGACACGGGAGATTGGATAAGCGCCATGTACCGGGTCAGGGGCGGCGAGAAGAAGAGGGGCGACGGCTGGGAGTACTCATGGGAGTACCCCGACCTGGACGAGCATCCCGAGTTGGACCGCGACCGTGCCTACCTGCTGGTCATGCTGGCCACGGCCGAGGACGGCAACAGGGGCGACTTCTATGCCGTCGTCCCGATCTACGAGCCGACCCGCATCTGGGACAAGGTCCTCTCCGCCCTCAACCCCGCACGGTGGGCCAGGGCATTCGCGGGCTGGGTGATCGAGGGAGTCCACGGCACCCTCTGCGGAGTGGTGGAGCGGGCTTCGGGCGAGGATGCTGACAACTGCCGGAGGGAACTCGGCAGATGACCGACATCCTCACAGGCACCCCCGAGCACCTCACCTACGGACACGACCTGGTGCGTCAGGCGTGGATGGTCGTCTGGGCCGTCGCGTCTGGAGCGCTGGTAGTCATCCTCGGCTGGATGGGCCTCTCGCTCATCATGTCCGAGCATCTGGGCAGCCGGCAGACGGGGTGGCGGGAGATGGTCCCCCGCCTCGTGCTCGGCCTCGTCGCCGCCGCGTCCTCCCTGTGGTGGTGCGCACTGGTGCTGGACGTGGCCGACGCCATCTCCGCCTTCGTCGCCATCTCGTTGAACGTCATTCCCGGAGACATACTGCGCACCACGCTGAGGACGCTACTGACGGCGGTGGAGGCCGGGAGCGTGGGCATGGCCCTGCTCCTTGCAGTGCTCTACCTCGTCTACGGATTCTTCGTGCTGTACGTGATCGTCCAGATGGTTCTCCGTCTGGCCCTCATAGACCTGCTGTTGGTCCTCGCCCCCATCGCCCTTGGGCTCTGGATCCTGCCCCACACCGCCGGCTGGGGCCGCCACTGGCTGCGCCTCTTCATGACGACGACCTTCCAGCAGGCCATCCAGCTAATCGCGTTGGCCCTGGGGTTCGGCTTCTTGGACGAAGTGGCCGCGATAGCCGCCTTCGAGCCGGTACAGGACCTGATCTGGAAGCTGCTCATGTCGTTGGCCTTCGTCTACATGGTAACGAGGGTGCCGTCGCTGCTCGGCAACGCGGGCACCTTCGACTCCTGGCTCTCGATGCTCTATTTCGGCATGAACCTCCCCGCGTCCTTCGTACGGTCGGCGAAGACCATCGGGCTGATCGCCGGGGGAGCGGCGGGAGGTCCTGGAGGCGCGGCGGTGGGAGCGGTTGCCCCCAGCGCGGGGCTTTCGGCAGCCGGCGGCAGCATCAGCTCGGCGGCTTCGATGGCGACCCCATCGGGCGGCGGAGCGGACGGTGGCGGAGCGCCTCGTAGCAGCGGCGAATAGCCCGAACCCAACGACGAAATCACTCAGGCGCGACGAGCTCCGGCCGATAAGGCGGAGAGGTGTGGAAGCACTCGACAGCGAGACCGATTGAGATGAGCGGGAGGCTCGGTAGCAGAGAGGAGAGAACGGATGGAACAACTGACGCAGACCATATCGAACCTGGTGGGCATCCTGCTGGGCGTGGTGGGGACCGTCGGCGTGGCTTTCTTCATCTACGGCGCGTACCTGTACCTGACGGCATCGGGAGCGCCGCACCAGATGGAGCGCGGCAAGAGCGCCATGATGACCGCTTTGGCAGGCGTCGTGCTGGCTCTGGTCGCCTTCGGCGTCGTGGAGCTGGTGATGAACGCCGTGGTGGACCCGCCCGTGGAGATTGACAAGGCGCTGCCCGACCCGGCCACGCCCACTCCCACTCCGGACGACGGATAGACGACAGGGAAAGAGAGAAACACATGAGAGAACACGAGGTTCCCACTCACGTCCAGGCCGAGGACAGGGTGCTGCTGTGGTTCACATTCCCCCAGATCGTGGCTATCACGGCAGTATGCGCCTTGTCTTACGGGGCCTACCGCTATGCCCCCGTCGGCCCGTCGGAGGTGAGGATAGCGATTGCCGTCCTCTTCGGACTCGTCGGCGTGGCGATGATCGTGGGGAAGATAGGCGGTCGGCGGCTGCCCATGGTGGCCGCCGACCTGCTCAAGTACCGGCTGGGGGCGCGGGTCTACTCAGGACCCGTGTCCCAACTGGTGAGGAGCGAGGCCCCTGCTCCCCCGCAGCCAGTCAACAAGAGCGGTCCCCTGCGGCTGATGGCAAGGAAATCCAGGCGCGCCCTTCGCAGACTGCGGAGGAAGAAGAGGAACAGGCAGCGGGACAGGCGCGACGGACGGATGCCCTTCCGCCCTCGCACCTGGTTCCGCAAGCGGCGCAAGCGCGGTGGACGCGAGCAGCGTCCGGGCCACATGGCCGAGAAGCTGGAGAGCAGTCGCCGCAGACCCCGCATGTGGTGGATGCCGGTCGTGGCCGCCGTCCTGGTGGCGATGGCCGCGGCCATGCCCCAAGCCGTCCTCGCCGACGGCCACGACCGCTGGAAGGACGAGATCGATTTCAAGGCCGAAGAGCCGGTGGATGGACGGCGGATATTCGTCGAGGGCCTCACCGTCTACGGCGACAGGGCTGCCGTCACCCTGCGGGCCGCAACGGACGTGGACATCCGGGTGCGGGCCTTCGGAGGAAGCCAGGGAACGGCCCTGCTCTTCTGGGGCTTGGCTCGGCTCGCCAAGGGAGAGAGCATCGACTATTCGCTCCCCCTCCACGGTCCCGTGCCGTCCTTCACCGTCTCGTGGACGGACTCCCTGGCACAGGCCGGGGCGCACACGGTCAAACACGAGCAGATACCGCACCCGCTTCCCGAGATCGCCGGAGAACTCTGCGAGCTGCGTATGACCTCTCTGGGCTGGACGCCTGGGACAGTCAGCGGCGTCATAGAGTCGGAGTGCGAGACCGCCGTCGAGGAGCTTGTCGAGCTTCAGACGGTTGCCGGCCACGAGAGCGTCACCGAGACGGCGCTCCTGGAAGCCCAGGTGATGGAGATTGCCGGGACGGTCATCGCAACCACCGGCGGGTTCGAGGTTGAAGTCCCCTTCGTCCCGGACGGGGAGACCCGCTTCCGTATCGCCGCGTCCCTTGGCGAGGCTATTCACCCGGTGACCGTGGACGTGAGCCTTGAGGCCAGCCTCCGCATCCCCATACCGCCGCTGACGCAGCTCACCCACCATCCGGAGCGGACGGAGAAAGTAACCAAGACCGTGGATATCCGTCGCCCGGGCGCCAGCGACTCCGACACGGCAACGGCGACCGCCGTATGCGAGGACGGCACCACGGCAACCGCCACCGCGTCGGCATACGCCCACGTCCCCAGCGCCACCATCGCCAAGGAGGTGACGGTGGAGGTCCTGCACAAGGAGCACGTCAAGGCCGAGGTGGTGGAGCGGGAGCCGCTCACCCGCAGCCGCGAGGAGATGTTGAGTCTTGCGTCCGCCGTCGGGTCGGACGACCTCTTCGCCGCCCTGTCTCTGCCGGAGCCCGAGCCGGAGGAGCCAAAGGGCGAGCAGTCGCCCGCGGGCGGCGGTCTGCGGGAGTGGTTCGAGCGCCTAGGATGGAAGTGGCCCTGGTGAGGCGGGCGCTCATATCAATCCTCCTGACCGGGGCTGCGCTGGCCACCGCCGGCGCGGCCCCGCCGGAGGAGCAGGTCATGCTCGACGCCTTCGACAGGGTCCTCACGGCGATGGCCTACGCCAGTTCCGGCCTGTGCTTCTTCGCCATGGTCTGGGCAGGCTTCGTGCTCATGGCAGAGGGCGCCGAGGAGCGCGGCGGAGGCCGGGCCAGGACCGCCGTCGCGCTGGCGGTCGTCGGCCTCGTCCTCGTGCTCTCGGCCAAGGCTGTGGCCGCCCTGCTCAGGCACGGTGTCATCCCCACCATTCCAGCTCCCTAGACCCGAGGAGAACACTTCTTTGAAACAGCTTATCCGACAACTTCTGAGACGCGGGGCGAACGAGCCCTTGGAGGCTGACGACCCCCGCGAGTCCAGCCCTCCCAAGGAGCCAAAGGCCGACTCGCAGACCGAGGCCCCGGCCCCCAAGCCGCCGCCCGACCTACCGCTCTTCTTCATGCAGTCGCACCTGGACGACGACGGTCCGGTGCGACTGGACGGGGTGAAGCTCGGCGTGTGCGAGGTGATGGGGTTGGAGCTGGATGAGCCGAAGCTGGGGGCCTTCGCCGGAGCGCTGAACGCCCTGGACTTCCCGGTGCAGCTCCTCGTCAGACAGCACCCGCCGCGCCTTGGACAGATGCGGGGGAAGCTGAAGGAAGCCCAGCCCGGAAACCTACCCCCGCAGACGAAGGCGGCAGCCGATTCCCTCCAGAGTCTGCTGACCGACCTGGAGGCCCGAGACGGCATCCTCGACCGGCGCTTCTACGCGGTGTGCGAGTTCGCCCGCATGGACGATCTGCTCGGCCTGCTGGCGCGGGCCGGGCTGTCCGTCCACCTTCTGAGAGGAAGACAGCTGGGAATGTTTCTCGTGTCGGCCGCCCTGGGCGGCTCGCCGGCTGGTGTGGACGAGGACGAGGACGTCGAGGTCGAGATCAACCGGCGCGAACTGCGCATAGGCCACCGCCTCGTGCGTTCGATGCATCTGGGCCGCTGGCCCCGGTCCCTGGCCCCCGGGTTCCTCCAGGGCCTGATGGCGGCGGGAGCGCCGATGGACCTGTCCGTCCACGTCGGCCCGATACCCGCTGAGCAGGCGGCGAGGACGCTGGAGTGGCAGAAGGTCCGCTTCGAGTCGGCGCAGAGCCTGTCGCTCAAGCGGGGCAGAACCATGTCTCCCGAGGCCGAGATCGCCCTGGAGGACGTGACCCGGCTCAGGGACGAGGTGCAGCGGGGCAGAGAGCGGCTCTTTCATTCGTCGCTGTCCGTGACTCTTCACGCAAAGGACGAGGCGTCGCTGAAGGAGATGACCCAGCGGGCGAAGGGCCACTTCGCCGCCACCCTCGGCAAGCTCGACAATCTCACTTTCCGCCAGCGCGAGGGGCTGCTCTCGACGCTGCCCCTGGCCCTCAACGCCGTGGCCGAGTGGCGAAGCCTCGATACGTCCAGCCTTGCGAGACTCTTCCCCTTCTCGCCGCCCGATCTGGACACTCGCAGCGGCACCCTTTACGGCATCGACATGCGCGCCTGCTCCCCTGTGGTCTACGACCCCTGGGACGGAACGCACCTGAACGCCAACACCGCCGTCCTCGCACGCTCTGGCTCAGGCAAGAGCTTCGCAACCAAGCTAGGAGTTCTCAGGGGCCTGTGCCGGGGCGTGACGGCCTACGTCATCGATCCCGAAGGGGAGTACGCGGACATGGCGAGAGCTGCGGGCGGGCGTGTGCTGTCCCCCGGCGTCCCCGGCGAGGGCATGAACCCCTTTGTCATAGACAAGGGCAACTCCGAGGAGATGCTCCAGCGCATCGGCAGCCTCCGGCGTTTGATCGAAGTCATGGTCGGCGAGGGCCTGGGCGCGGAGCGGAGGGCATCCCTCGACCACGCCCTGGCGGGCTACTACGCCCGGCCAAGGGAGCGCACTGGCTTCAAGGATTTTTACAGCTATCTGCAAGAGAGTGAGGCTGGGGACCCCGGCATCGCCCGCCTGCTCCGTCCCTTCGCCACCGGGAGCCTGCGTCACCTTCTGTCCGACGAGGGGGACGACCTCCTCTCCAACGAGGCCCTGGTGACGGTCTTCGATTTGAGATTGCTCGAGCCAGACCTGCGTCCCGCCGCCGCGATGGTCTGCACCGAGACGGTATGGGCCGCGGCAGCCCAGGACCCCAAGCCCCGCCTGCTGGTGGTGGACGAGGTGTGGTCGATCATGCAGCACCCCGAAGGCGCGGCTTTCATGGTCTCGCTCGCGAAGCGGGCGAGGAAACATCGGCTGGGACTGCAGTTCATCACCCAGGACGTCCAGGACCTCCTCTCCGAGGACTCCTCCCGCGCCATCACCGGCCATTCGGGAAGGGCGCTCCTCCAGAACGCCGCCTTCAAGCTCCTGCTCCAGCAGGACGCGGCGGCCATCTCCACCGTGGGCGATGCATTCGACCTACCCGAAGACCTCCAGCGCTGGTTGCTCTCGTGCCCACGCGGAGACGGCCTTTTGCTGGCGCGAGGCAACCGATTCCCCATCCGCATCGAGGCCACGCCTCAGGAGGCGAAGGTCATCGAGTGGAGACCCGGACGTCACTAGAGAAAGGACTGTCACTAGTGAAGTTCAACCCGAAGGAAGTCCTGTTCGGACACGACGAGGAGAAGAAAGAACCCGTGCTCCTGGCGGTGACGCCGCCGAGGACGGGGGAGCGCACCCTGCTGGGCGTGGAGAACCTGCTCCAGTCCATCGCGGTGCCGGAGCCCTTTTCCCTGGAGCTGGCCGGGACCGCAGACGGCGTGACCCTCATGGCTCGCTGCCTGGACGAACAGGTCGTGCGCGGCCAGCTCTCGGCCCACTACCCCCAGGCCCGCATCCAGGAGATTCACCCGGGAGAGGACCCACTGTGGGTCCGTGACGGAGAGCAGGCGTGGTCGATGACTCTGAGGGCCGACGCCCCCGAGTACGTCCCCCTACGCACTTTCAGGGACGACGATCTGCTAGACCCCGGCTCCGACCCCCTCATCGCCCTCCTGGGCGCCCTGACCGCCCTGCGGCCTGGGGAGAGGACCGTGGCGCGGCTGATGCTGCGCTCCCTCGGCCCGGACTGGTCGCAGCAACATCTCGAAAAGGCCCACCGGCGGCCAGGCATCGAGCCTGGAGAACCCTCCTATACCTACCAGACCAAGCCGTTGCAGATGGACGGCGTGACGATGGCCGTTCTGGGCATCGGTGCGCTGGCCGCCCTCAAAGGCTATCTGTGGATACAGGACGGCGAGATATGGAAGGCGGCGCTCCTGGGTGTCGGCACGTTTCTGGGGCTGGCGGTCGGCGGCTCGGCGTGGCACCGGTGGAAGAAGGCCAGAAGCCGCGTCGAAGACCCCATCCTGATACGGGAAAAGGTCAGCCGCATCGCCTTCGACGCCGAACTCCAGGTCGTCGCCGTGCTGCCCGCCGACACGGGGGCGCAGAGGGCCGCAGAACTGCTTGAGCCGGTGGCCCTCGCCTATCGCCACTTCGACAACCCTGCGGGGGCGCGATTCAAGGTGGGGAAGGTGAAACCGGTCGCTCCAGACCCCGACATGCTGCACCCCCCAGGCCCCGGCCTGTTCGGAAGGCGCAGTGTACTGGGAGTCCGCGAGGTCGCCTCCCTGTGGCACCCGCCCGGAGCGGGAGACGAGACGCCCCTGGTGGAGCGCTCCGGCGCAAGGGGGCTGAGCCCCTGGGTCAGAGGCGTCAGGGGAGGTGCACTGGTGGGCGACACCACCTCGGGCAAGACCATGCCTATCCGCTTTCCCGATGACCTACTGCGCCGCCACCACCTCTACGTGGCTCGCACCCGCATGGGCAAGTCGACCCTGATGCACCACGTTGCCCTCCACAAGATGCAGGAGAAGGCGGCGGGCAGGGACGACGATGCCATCGTCGTCATAGACCCCCACACTGACCTCGTCGGCGGACTGCTCGAGCAGGTCCCCGAGGAGATCGCCGACAGGGTTCGACTCATAGATCTCTCCGATCACACGAGGGCGCCAGGCATCAACCTGCTGGACACCCGCATCTTCTCAGACCGCGACCGGACAGCCGACTCGGTGGTGCGCGTGGCAAGGGGACTGTGGGACCAGTGGGGACCGAGGATGCAGTCCATCCTCGAACAGACCGTCAAGACCCTTCACGAGGCCAACGAGCACCCCACCACCGACGAGCACGAGCAGCACACCATCCTGGACGCCCTGCGCCTGCTGTCCAACGATCCCTACCGCAACGCCGTGCTGGCGAAGGTGAACGACCCGTATCTCCTCGAGTGGTGGGCCAGAGACTTCGGGAGCTGGCACAGACAGTACCGCGCCGAAGCCCTCGCCCCCGTACAGACCCGCCTCTCCTACTACGCTTCGTCGAAGCGGGCGCGGGCCATCTTGGGCCAGCGTCGCTCCACCATCGATCTGCGCGAGACCATCCTCGAAGGTGGCGTCCTGCTGGTTTCGACGTCCCAGGGGACGGTGGGCAGGGACGTGGCCGCCCTGGTGGGCGCATCGCTCCTGAACCTCGTGGATGCCGTGATCCGCGAGCAGGGAAGCGTATCCCTCAGCCAGCGTCGCGGCGCGCTGGTTGTCGTCGACGAGATGCAGACCATGCCCGGCGTCGATTACGAGGGCATGTTGTCCGAGCTGGGCAAGTTCGGAGCCTCCTTCATCCTGGCCACCCAGAGCCTTGCCAAGCTCGACGACCTATCCCGCACGATGCGAGACACGCTCCTCGCCAACGTGGGCTGCCTCGCCGTCTTCCAGGTGGCGGGCAACGACGCCCGGACTCTGGTGTGGGAGCTGGGCAAGGACCGAGTCACCGAGGAGGACATCGTGTCGCTCCCAGTCCACCACTGCTACGTCCGCGCCACCGTGGGCAAGGAGCGGATGCCCGCCTTCTCGATGATGGTCAGAAGGCCGGATGCGGGAGACCCCGCCGTGGCCTCCCGCGTCCGGGCCGACGCCGCCTCGTATACGACCTCGGCCCGTCAGGCGGACTACGCCGACGCCGAGGGCCTCAGGAAGGTGGATGAGTACCGGAGCGCCGTCAAGGATCGCAAGGACCTCGCACCGAAGCCGACGAAGAAGGCTGCGCAGGATCCGGTGCGCCGGAAGCAGACCAGCAGGCGGAGGAAGACCGGCAAGGAGGCGAACCGATGAAACTCACACCAACTGACCTGGAGCTTCTGGACACCCTGGCCTCGATGCCCTTCATCGACCGGTTGGAGGCGGTCGCCCTGACCGGCTCTTCGAGGGGAGCGGTCTACGAGGGCTTCGGCAGGCTGGATGACGCAGGCCTTGCGGCCTCCGTTCCCCACGCGTCCGACCTGATACCGCCCACCCGCCGCTACCGCATAACCGCCGACGGGCTGCGCCGCCTCGCCGAGTCCGGCGACGCGACGATAGACGAGTTGCTGGTAGTCCGTCCCGTCTCGGCCCAGTGGCTGCGCATTGCCGTGGACCGCATTGACGCTCTGGCCGTCATTTACCGCCTGTCCTCCGCATTGGCCAACGTCGCCCACCCCATCGAACTTCGCCTGTACCGTGCCATGCCCCTCGACGCCGCCCTGACTCTTCCCGGAGGGAAGACGGTCGGCATTATCAGGCAGGGCCTGACCGCAGACAGGTCAGCCTTCTCCCGGCGGCTGTGGAAGCTGCGGGGAGTCCCGCTGCCCGGAGTCGTCCTCGTCCTAACGACGGACGAGGTGCGGCTGAGACACGCCCGCAAGAAGACGCCCCGCACCGTCAACGCGCTACTGGCCCTGGATCGGGATGCGGTTCTCGCAAGGCCTGGCGACCGCGTGTGGCGTCCCGCAGCCTACGGCGCGCCCATCGACCTGCGGGACGCCCTGGAGCGGCTCGCTCCCGGAGGAGAGGTGCCGGAGGAGACCCCGCCCTCGAGGACCGACATGCCCGGCGACGGCGTTCTCGACCCATCTCGTGCCCTTCCCGTGCTGCTCAGCCCGGCGGAGAAGCGCACCCTCGACCTGATCTCCGACTGGCCCTGGATTCAGCGCGGCGAACTCGCCAGCCTGATGGCCGTCTCCGAGCCTAGGGCGTCCCAGCTCACGTCCCCCCTCGAAGGGTTCGGACTCGTCGCAAGGCCCATAGAGGGAAGCGGACGAATGGCACTTACCGACCGCGGTTTGTCCCTTCTGGCCCGCAGGGACCGCACCTCCGTCGCCGTGGCCAGAAGGCGGTGGAGTGTCACCCCCCTGGACTACGAGGCCCCGCTCCAGTGGCGCAATGTCACCGGCGGCAGGAGCCGGCAGCTTCTCAGGAACATTGAGCACACCCAGGCCGTCCACGCCTTCATAGCGTCCCTGGCCCGGCAGGCCCACGCCCTGGACTGGGAGCTCGTCCAGATCGATCCGCCCACGAGGGCGTCGCGGCACTTCAGGAACGAGGGAGGGAACCGATCGGTCAACCCAGACGCATTCGGCGTCCTGAGCAGGGGGCCCTCCACATGGCCCTTCTTCCTGGAGTGGGAACGCCGCGCCGTGCGCCCCTCGACCATGGCGGACCGGATCGCTCCCTACATCCGCTACTTCTCATCTCACAGACCCACCGACGACCACGGAGCGAGGCCGGCCGTCTTCATCGTCTTCGACGACGACCTCGCCGCCATCCACTTCATGAGAGTGGCGCGAGAGGAGATGCAGGCGGCAGAAGTCGAGGTGCCCCTGTGGGTCTCCCACAGGCAGGCCATTGAAGAGCTGGGGCCGCTGGGACGCGCCTGGCGTAGGCCCGCAGACCCGGAACCGGCCCAGCCGCTCCTGGAGCGATAGACCACAGAACAGAAGACAACAATGCCTTCAAGAAACACCAGCAAGAAGAAAGGCCCTCGGAGGCGCAGAGGACGGAACGTTGTCCGGCTCAACACGGCGGCCCTCTGGGAGCGGCTCACGGTGCTGAACCGTTCCCAGAACTGGCTCGCCGCCGAGGTGGGGATAAGCCCCGGCTACCTGTCGATGCTGGTCAACGGGGGGCGCTCACCCTCCGGCCGCATCCGCCGCCGGATGCAGCAGGCCCTCGCGGTGGACGACTTCCACCAACTCTTCTACTGGGAGGTACCACATGACGATCAGTGACACGGAACACAGCGACTGGATCAACATCGACGGACGCGCCATGCCCCTGGAGAACGCCGTGCTGCCGGAAGACTTCGGCAAGCGCATCGTGCGCCTCAAGAAGGCCAGCAAGTTCACCTGGAACGGCATGGCACAGGCCATCGGCATCGACCCCAAGAGCCTGCTCAGGTGGGCTCACCAGGGCGTCGAGCCGTCAGGGGGAGCGATGCTCTCCCTCCTGCGCTTCGCCAGCCGGGTCCATGGAGGCGTCGAGGTCCTCATGGGCAAAGGGGTCCAGTTGAGCTTCTTCGAGCAGGAGGAGAACTAGTACCTGATCCCCGCCGGCGCGGTCTAACGCGCATAGGCGGCGCGGCGGGGTCGGACCCGGCCCACAGCTCGTAGGCAGAGCCGGGTTGAGCAGCCGTGGGCGCTCGCCCCATCCCGTCAGCGTCAGCGGCCCTATCCGACTGATCCGCAACGAGCGACCAGACGGCCTGCGAGCCGCAGATGCGATTACGCAACAAGAGTCATCCCAGAAGAGTAAGGAGCGCAAGAATGAGAGACAGGCTGCTGCGTCGCCGAGAAGTGGAGGAGCTTACCGGACTGAGCCGCGCCTCGATCTACAGGTTGATGCGAAGTGGGAGATTCCCTGCATCTGTCAAGGTCAGCGATACGGCCGTCAGGTGGAGGGCAAGCGACATCGCCGCCTGGATAGAGACACGGCCGGTGGCGGCGAGCGAACTCGGTTCGGACACTGCTGCTTGGGAGTCGCCTGACTGATATGGCCTAGCTAGGCCATGATAGGGGCTCTAATCGAGCTACGAAATCGGGCTATTGTTTCAATTGTTCCCACATCACTTTACCCCAATTCCGTTGAGAATCCCTCTAAGAACCACGAAGCTCACGATGCCCGGCACTGGGTCCTCCCGCCTCTTGCGGTTACTCCCGCCTAGTGATGGGCGATCTCCATTCCCAGTTGGCCAGCAAGGAAGCGAACTCGGTGTCGTCATCGGCTCTTCTGCGGAAGTCGCACGTATCAATGATAAGCAGGAGCCCCAGTTGGGCTGATATATAGGTCAGATGCAGTCCTATGAGGTCGAGGTACACTTCGAGACGCGCCTCGGCATTCGTCCCTGGCGGCGGCAAATCAGCAAGATTTACTGACTGACGCCAGTGCTCGCCAGCCTTAAGAGCGGACTTGAATCGAGTGTACATATATTCGCGATCTGCCTTCGCTCTCTGGCGACGCCTGATTTGGGTGAACACCAGCCAGCCAATTCCGAGTATCGCCAAGCCGCTCGCCGTCATGGTGGCTACATCTGCCCAATCTGACAGAGTCATCCTCGACCATCCCTCAAAGATAGTTGTGGGTCACCCCACTCCGGTCGACGCTGAATTCGCTCAGCTCTGACATAAGAAGTGGCACTGGGTCACAACGTCCGTCTCTCAATGCGAGGAAGACCGCTGCCGATCCTTACCCGCTGATCCATCGAGCAACTGCGAAAGCGACGCCTGACGCAACAATGGCTGCGATGGTCCCAGCAACAGCAAGTTTGGCTGTGAGCCTGTTGGTAGTGGCCTCTATCTTACTCAGGCGCTTGTCGGCGCGACGAGTGACGCGGTCGACTTTCCTATCAAGTCGCCGGATGTCGTCCTTCAGGTCGCGGAGCCCCTCGGTGATCTGGGACTGGAGTAGGTTGAACGACTGGATGGCCCACTGTGATTCAGTTGGGCCGGGCACAGGGGTGGGCGAACGTGAAGGCGGAGGCGATGTAGTAGGCTGGCGACCGCGATGCGGCTCAGGCACGGTGATTCACCTGTATCCACTCCCATAGGTCCCGGTCGTGGTAACCGTAGTATGAAGTGACTAGCAGAACGATGCCACGGACATCCCCCGTCTCCCCCGACAGCCCGACCTTTTCGGCAATCTGGCGGGTCGTAAAGCTATCCGTGGACACAAAGAACGTGCGATGGCCCGCCACGTAGAAGGACTCGGGAAAGTGCTCTGTCAGACGGTCGTGGATGTAGTCTGGCTCGGCGACCCCCACTACGGCGAAGATTGCCATTCAACTCTCACCACCTTCCAACCCCGTAGCTTTGACAGGGGGCCTATATGATAACAGGTTCGCCTTTTCTAGGCGACGCTAGGAGACCGTCGACAGGGTCGTGAGGCATATGGAGGATGGCTGACTCGAGGGTCGCTGACCAAGGAGGACCGCGAGTCGTGGCGGAAGGATAGGGAGTCGTCACCGCCGCTGGATCATCATCCGTACCGGGGCAGTGTTTTTCCTGCCGACGCTGTGATGTGGCAGCCTTCCTGTCAAGCCCCTAAACTTGGCATTCCGTAATGTCCTTGCCTTGAATGTAGTTCGGGTCGTGGTCTGGCTTCTCCAGCCAGCGGTGTTGGCGGTCTAGTACAATCACGCCGTCAATCGACCGGCGACCTTGCTTGTTGAGGCGCCTCTCACTGCTTGAAATGCACACAGCATCGTCCCGTCCGTTCGGGTGTCCCAATAGTGCTCCAGCAGGTGACTTTCTTGCTTCGCCATCGTCAGGTCTCCTTTCCCTAGTGAGTCCGACCTTCAGAAAAAGGCTGATCGAAGTGGCTGAGATCGAGAGGCAACGTATTGCATCTAGTCTCCTGAAAGCCGATTCGACTTGATGGTGTACTCCCCTTCTTCGTTGGGCCATGCCACACCGCTGTACGCGACGTTGAGGGACAAGGCTGTGGGGTAGAAACACCGGACGTCAACAGTCCGAATGTCTTCGTAGATGGTCTTCAAAGTTTGGGAGCGCACAATCAAAGTGGGCGGCTGAGCAAGCTCCTCCTGACCACAGGCACAACACCCGTGGTACTTGAAGCACTGACCGCATCTCATATGGGCATCAATCCTCTTCCACGAAGCATCCCTCGGTGTATACAAATGGTACCCTCTGAAGGGTTGAACGTTTGCGTGACCTAACCCATTGCGCCACAAGACTAGCCGTTCAAGAGCGTCCCAAATCTCGCGGTTTTGTTTCCAATGCGGCCAGTGCTCTAGGAATCGTTCCTTCAGGTCCGCGAAGTCCATTTTCCCGAGTTTTGCCCTCTTGCGAGAGAAGTCACTGGGATGTGGCCCTCGACCAAACGCTTCCGAGTAGCGTCGTCGCATTTCGGTGCCGCCCTCTTGGAGCACGATAAGGTCACGCATAGTGGTTTCACTCCAAAGCACGTACATGAAACACTGACCCGACTCGGCCATGAACTCATCTCGTTCGACTATCGGACTCTTCATTGCTCATCCCTTTAGTGGGATAGGGCCTTACCTCTATCTTTGTCTCTTCCAGCCAAATCCCAAGATGCAGGCTCCGTCAGCCAAATGGCTGCGTCGATCTCCTTGTGCACTCTGGTCGTTCCGGCGAGAGTGCAGCCGTTTCAGCCGCTACCGTCTGCGCCACTCCCTCTCCTCCATGTACAGACGGATCGCTTCACGCAAGAGCTCGCTCACGATCCGGTCCTCCTCCTTCACTACCTCACGAGGATGTTGGGCCATCTCCGAGGGGGGGGTAGGGAGAAGGTAATGGTCTCGGTGCTCCTAGGCTTGGCGGGCATGGCCTCTCTCTTTTCCATCATCGTCGAGCGGGAAGGACAACGCAAGACGGCGGTTCTCCTGAGGGTGAACCGGAAGACAGTGGCCCTGGTCCTGCGACGGGAGCGGTTGACGAGCAGGATGCATCTGGCCGTCCCAGAGGCTTATGGCCAACATGGACGACTCGGAGTGGGAGAGGACGACGCGGGTGGACAGATTGGAGGCGAGGATAAAGGTGGCGCTCGAAGTGACACACAAGCTCGCGGTGCTGGTGGAGAGTCTGACGCAGCGCGTGGCGGCCCTGGAAGGGGTGCAGAAACCCGAAGACGACACCTTGGACCGGGAGTCGGCGGAGGCCGCGCGCGAGTTGGATATGTCCCGGTCCACCCTTGACCGGATGATTCGCAGGGGAGAGATGGAGGTGCAAAGGGTAGGGTGCCGGATCTACTTGCGGATGGAGGGGCCAGAGTATGTGAGCGACGACGAGTTATTGCGTCGGCCCCTTGTTCGTGAGGATAAGCTACGGCGGAGGCTGTGGGAGCTGGACGGGCGAGCGTCGGAGTTGGAGCGGGAGCGGGACGAGGCCAGGGAGACCGCGTCCGCCAGCAGACAGTCGTATGGGGAGATCGAGGAGGCGTACCGGAAGGAGCAGGTAGCCCAAGTGAAGACGAGACGGTTGGCCATCGGGCTTGGCTTGGTCGCCGTCGCGCTTATCACGCTGCTGATCGGCAGTGTATTCCTGTAGTGGTTGGTACCGAGGTAGGCAGCGTCACAGGCCCACTCAGGCGGGGAGTATCGGTAGAGGGATTGACGTTGACTGCGACGCGTCTAGGTTGCCTGGCCCACGAGATAAGTAATATGATGCCCGTAGATGTGACCGAGTAAGGAGCTAGCGTTAGGTAAGCGAGGATGCGAATTGGCAGAGGCGAGTTTGCTTGGAACATGTCTAGCCTTTGACGAATTGGATTCCGGTCCCGACATTGACCGGGCTTTTGCCATTGGCTACAGATTTCAAGATGTTCTCGGTGAGCGATGGACCCAGCGTTTTTCCAGATTCAAAGCAGGCAACCGGAAGTCACGGAGGGCCGGTGCACATCTTCTGGGTCTTGCAACACCCACTATCTTGGCTGAACTTGACCTCGATGGTAAAGGTGTATTTTTCGTTCCAGCATTGTCGTCTAGTGAGACCGTTGCTTCAGAAAAACGAGTGCTTCCTGCAATAGCGCAATGGTGTGCCAAGAGATGCGGAGCTGAGTTTACACTTGATTTGCTCAGGAAAAAGCCTCACGCAAAGTTGCATGGTCAGAAGAGAACCGCTGAAGAACGAGAGGCCATACTTTCGTCCGCTGAATACATGTCCGAATCGGTAGCCACGTCCAGCGTATTCGTCGTTGACGACTTCATTACAAGAGGTTCGACACTTTGTGCGATAGCCAGCGCGATCAAACAAAAGAACTCTGGAGTCACTGTCTACGGGTTGGCTCTCGCCAAGAACGACCGCCAGAGTTTTCTAATGGACTACGGTCACGAGTACTACACGAACGATCACATACCATCCGAGTGGGACGAAATCTGGGCGGGGTATGAGCAGTCATGAACACGACACTCTGTAGTGCACCGTCGCTGAAAGTCACCCAGGTCTTGCTATCCCTGTCGAGATTGAAGGGGATGAGCAACCGCAAGGCTTTGGAGCTGTTCAAAAAGGTGGCTGACAAACTAGTTTATCTCGATCCCCACGACGTGTTCTTGTCTCTAGTTTCCGAGCACGTCGAATACACAGATGGCTATGAGGAAGCCTGGACTAACAGCGTGCGCTGGCTAGCGGAAGGCCAAGACGCAGGCCTTGAAGCCATTCCGTTTTTTGACCAACGTTATCCCAGGCGGTTGCGGAATATTGATGATCCCCCTGCTGTGCTTTTCGCCAGAGGGCGTATTGAAGCTCTGAACATTGCCAACAGTGTTGCGATAGTCGGAACACGCAAGCCGACACAGTTCGGAGAACGGGTCGCGCAGAAGGCTGGAAGGTTTGCGGCGGAGTCGGGAATGGTTGTGGTAAGTGGACTTGCTTTGGGCTGCGACGCCAAAGCTCACGAAGGTTGCGTGGAGGGCAGGGGTGTCGGCGTAGCAGTTCTGGCGCATGGGCTGGACAAAGTTTACCCCGCAGCGAATCGTGACCTAGCGGACCAGATTCTCGAATACGGGGGATGTCTTGTCAGCGAGTTGCCGATTGGTGTGAAACCGGCGCGTTGGACTTTCGCATATAGGGACAGGATACAGAGCGGTCTTTCAGACGGTGTCCTGGTGATCGAAACGGACGTGAAGGGTGGGACCATGCATACCGTCGATTTCTCTCAGAAACAGCGACGGTCTCTGGCCTGCATTGACCACCCACCTCAGCTCCGTGATGAGGTTCAGGCTCAGGGCAATCAAAGGCTGATCAATCAAGGAGTAGCAGTCCCCATTGCCGACCAACCATCGCTAAGCCGCTTTCTGGCCAGCATCGACGCGCCGCCGCCGGAGATACAACAGGCGGAATCCGCGGCGGTCGTGGAGCAGCAGTTACGTCTGGTCTAGTTCGTGCAATGGTGATATTCGATTTCGACCAAACCCTGGTTGACACTAGTTCGTTAGCCTCCCTAAGGGTGTCCCGCAGATGGTCTGACGTCAACCGGAGGGCCAAGAGCCTAAGTCCTTATCCTGGTATCACCGAACTGCTTCATGTCTTGTCCGACTGGAACGAGAGCATTGCTATCGTAACAACCAGTCCAAGTATGGTCGCGGAAGGCTTTGTAGCCAGGCATGGCTGGCCTATCGATTCAGTAATCGGTTTCCACCAGGTCCGTCGTCGAAAGCCAGACCCGGAGGGCCTTCTATTTGCGCTTGAACACAACAACGCTGAGGCCTCCACGTCGTTCCATGTGGGGGACAGACCCGAGGACACGGTTGCTTCCAGGCGAGCTGGTGTCGTCGCCATCGGAGCTGGCTGGGGATGCGAGGATACTGAACAGTTGAGAAAATCCTGTCCCGACTACTTGTTCATGTCAGTCGACGAGTTGCACACGTTCTTTGAAGATACACTGCGGGATCGGATGTAGTGATAACCAATCCGCGACACTTTGCTTGGTTGCTCAACTCCCACCCGGCGATAGATAAGCTTTTGCCTCGAATGGTCTCTCTCGGTGTGCTCATCGTCGTATTCTCGATTTCAGCCTGTGGTTTGACTAGTCAGGAAAGCGCTCCGACGCGCAAACATCTCACGGCCGAACAGTTCTACTTCGGATTGAAGAATGAGCTTAAGAGCAATCCCACTCGATTGAAGTCGCGGGTGGGTCAACAACTAGGTCCCTTCGAGGGTGTAATAACGAAGATCGAAGGAGCAGGCATCCAGTTTCGTATCGACAAACGCTTGCTCAGAAGGGACCACTACATAACGTGCACCTTCCGTTCGAAGACTGACGTATTTCCTCTCAATAACGGGGACTATATAGCGGTACAGGGAGTACTGGAAGAAGCATTTCCCAGCTCCTTTATGACCGAAGCTGGGGCAGTGAAACTCAGGGACTGTCAGCAGGTTGATAGGTAATGGCCTGCAAATCCCGTCTCCCCTGCCACAGCAGAGCCCTGTACCAGTCTTGAACGGATTTGTGGCCGTGACCAAGGGTGGTCGCTACTGAACTCGCCGATGCCTACGAGAATCTCCGCGTAGCTGCCTAGATCAGCACGAACAGTAGGACAATTCATGAGCCAGATCTGAGGATAGGGTGCATCGATGAGGCAGTAGTGCCAATGTTCCCCAGTAGTTCGTGTCGGGTACAGGCGACATCGCCATCTGAATGCAGGCCTGGTCCGTGACAACGAGTGGCCTCGGAACGACGACTTCAGCTTGAGCAGCACTCGGCTGAGATGACGCGATCAGGCTGTGAGGTAGTCCGCCCACCGCTGCATGAGCACACGGCGCCGATCGAATAGGTCGGACCGGGCATATGCTTGCTCGACACTGCCGCCAAGCTGATGAGCCAGTGCCGCCTCCCCGACTGCCCAAGGCGCATCCGTCTGTTCCATGGTCCAAGTCTTGAAGGATGTTCGGAATCCGTGAACCGTGGCCCGGTCCGCGAGGCCGGACTTGCGTAGTATCTTCGTCAAGGTCATGTCGCTCAGCATCCTGCCAGGTCGCAAAGGGGACGGAAAGCAGAGCCCGGATCCGTCTTCGAGTTGATGCGCCAGTGTCAACATCTCGAGGGCCTGGTCGCTCAGTGGTACCCGATGCTCTACGCCCGCCTTCATGCGTGAGCCTGGTATCGTCCACGTTGCACCCGCAAGATCTATTTCGTCCCAGGTGGCTCCCCTCGCCTCACCGGAGCGGGCCGCCGTCAATACCAGGAGCTTTAGACAGTGTTTCGAGGCCAGGGATGTCTGGGACGCGTCGACGGTCCTGAGAGCCGAGCCCACCTCCTGGTAAGGAAGCGCCCGGAGATGCGCCTTGACCTTGGGCATTGACGGCAATGCTCCGTCTATGGCTTCCCCCGCCGGGTTCGTCTCAGTCAGTTCGTTCGCCATAGCCCACTTGAATATCGTTCGCATCCTCTGGCGCACACGCCGGGCGGTCTCAGGGCGCGTCGACCATATGGGGGTAAGGACGGCTAACACGTCGGTGCGTCCTATCTTATCGATGGGGCTGTTGCCGATCTTGGGAAAGGCGTGGCGTTCGAGGGTCTGAATCCACGCTGTCGTGTGGCTCCCGTTCCGCCAACGAGGTTTGTTGGCTTCGTGGACGGTATAGGCGGCCTTGCTGAAGGTGGGCACCTCGGGCTTACGCTTCTCCGCTACCGGGTCCTTCCCGTTTCCAATCGTCTCGCGGTTGTCCGATGCGCGCTTCCTCGCCTGGGCCAGCGAGACGCTCGGATAGCCGCCCAGTCCGATGTCTCGCCTTCGACCGTCTACGGTTATCCTCTGGACCCAGCTCTTGCGGCCCTTCTTGGTAATGAACAGATGCAGGCCGTCGCCGTCCGAGTAACGCCCGGGGGCCGTCAGCGCCTTCACCCTTGGAGCCGATAGCTTCAAGCTTCTGACCTCCTCAATCTGTTACCACAAAAATTACCACACTTGCGGCGAGATAACAAGGGATTGCGGGAGATCGCCAAGGATGCCTCGACCGAGAGAAAAGGCACAAATTTTACTAGATTTAGCTACAAACAAAGCCAAGATGAGCCGCGAAGAGGCGGGGTGGGAAAGGGGGAGAAAGGGTGTTAGTGGTGGAGCTGGGGGGACTCGAACCCCCTACCTCTTCAATGCCATTGAAGCGCTCTCCCAGATGAGCTACAGCCCCACGAAGCGCAACAGGTGGGAAGGTGATGCGCGGCTAAACTATAGCAAAGCTGGTGTACAGCGGCAACGAGTTGTACTCGTTCAGTACATATGGGACAGTTTGGACCAGCCGGGCAGCGCCGCGAACCATGTCGAAGGTCCCGTCCGGCGCCAGGTTGGCGCCACTTCCCTCCTCGCTGCCAGCCCCGCCGCTCTCACCGCCTTCACGGCCGGAGGTCTACTGGCCTGTCTCTGCGCCGCAGGAATCGCAGCCTATGCCAAGACGAAGACGAGTACGTTCGCGGCAACGTACGCAACAACAAGCATGCCACCTTCGGGTGTCCACCCCAGCCTCATCCTCGACCTCGGCCGATTCAGCACGCCGACAATCACGACGACCGACATGAGTACGGCAACCAGGCCGGTTAGAATGTGCACTTGGGACACGGCCGCCCATAAGGCGCCCTGGGAGTAGACCAGATCGTCGACGAAGAGAACGAAGCCCATGTTAAACACATTGCTGCCCAGCACGTTCGTGATGGCGAGGTTCGGCGCGTTGAGCCGCAGGGCGGCAAACGATGTGGCGATTTCAGGGAGCGACGTACTCAAGGCAAGGAATTGCGTCCCCATGAAGCTCGCTTCCCAGCCCATCTCTTTGGCAATATGCTCGCCTATCATCGCCAGCCACACAGCTGATGCCACCACAACAGCCGCGGAAGCAAAGTAGATTCCAAAAGCCCTGCGCAAACTCTGATCGGCGTAGCTGGCCCGGGGTTCCTCTCCAATATCCGCAGATGCGTCGGTTCCTTTCTCATGCCTGTAGATTAGGAGCATTGCGGCGAAGAAGCCCACGATCATCAGTGCGGACAAGGGACTTAGGTACCAGGTGGAGGCGACGGATGTTGCATGGTGGATATAGATTGCCGCGATGGCCAAGGCGATCAGTCCGGCGCCCAGAGCCGCCACGACGGCGGAGGTGAACTTGACTGCGGTCAGCACCGGTCCATTGCGCCAGTAGAGATCGGCCACCAGCCCGATGATCATTAGGTTGAAGAGGTTGCTGCCGAAGGCGTCCCCTGCCGCCAAGTCCGGCGCGTCCACAAGGACGATGGCGCTTATGCCGGTGCCCATCTCCGGAAGCGACGTGGCGGTAGCCAGCATTACCACGCCCACGAACGAGCGGCCAAGTCCGGTCTTCTCCGCGACAATGTCGGCGGAGCGGGCCAGGAAGTGAGACGCGACCAGTATGATCGCGGCCAGCGCTCCAAGCTGGAGCCAGAGCAGTGCCAGGGACATAGGGTCCTACTTAGGAATCCGCAACCCGTCAGACATCACAGCTACTCGATCACGGCGGCCCTGTAAAGCTGGAATCACGGCGGGCCGCACGGCGTCCGGCGACGAATCTCCGAACCACATCAGGAACGCGTTCATGCTAGCAAGATGCGAAAACGCCCTGTAGCTCCTCACCGTTCAGGTTCGGGATGGCCCCGGCATTGTCTCAGGAGACGAGACGCACGATCGTGCGAGCGAGGTATAGGCTAAATAGTCCAACCGTCCAGTGTCAACGGAGTCTCGGACAGGTTAGAATGCTCCAACCCACTTATGACACCACCTGCCCAGGAGCCTAGGCCCCAGTCTGGGTGGTCGCCATGACCTGCACTTCCGTAAAATGTCCATAGAGATGCGGCTATGAAGGGCTCCATTCGCAAGACGCCGGTAAGATTCCGGAGATGAAGCACAAGCAGGGCGAAGAATCTGGGGGAGTGCGCAGACAGCCTTTCTTCGTGAAGGCGATCCAGAATCCCGTTCAAACCTTCATCCACACGGAGGAGGTCGGCGCAATCGTCCTCCTCCTCGCGGCAGCGAGCGCGCTTGGCTGGGCGAACTCCCCTTGGTCCGACTCGTACGCCAGCTTCTGGCACACCACAATCTCTTTCGACATATATATATTCGCCATCTCTGAGGACCTCGAGCACATCGTCAACGACGGACTCATGGCAGTCTTCTTCTTCGTAGTCGGGCTCGAGATCAAGCGTGAGCTGCTCCATGGCGAGTTGTCCAGCTTCAGAAGGGCCGTCCTCCCGGCAATGGCGGCGTTAGGCGGAATGGTAGCGCCCGCGTTGATCTACCTCGCGTTCAACAGCTCCGGAGGGACCGCTGTGGGATGGGGTATCCCAATAGCGACAGACATCGCGTTTGCTCTGGGCGCGCTCGCCCTGTTAGGCCGGAGGCTGCCAGCCCAATTGAGGATTTTCCTGCTAGGACTGGCCGTCGTCGACGATCTCGGAGCCATCGCCGTGATCGCCGTCTTCTACACAGAGTCCATCCAGTGGATGGACCTCGGACTGGCACTGGGAGTGTTTGTTGTCATCGCCGCGTGCATCCGCATCGGGATTCGCTCTCTGGGCTTCTACCTCATCTTAAGCGTGGTTATGTGGCAGTTCTTCCTGGAGTCCGGGATACATGCGACAGTGGCCGGCGTCCTGATATCCGTACTTACTCCAGCCAGGCCGTATCTCCATCGCAAGGACTATAAGAATGCGGTGGAGGACCTCCTCCACGACTTCGAGTTGGCGATGGAGAAGGGTGACGAAGAGAAGGCTGAGAGCATAGTCGCGGAAGTTGAGAAGCTGAGCCAGGGCACCGAAGGACCCATGGAGCGTCTGGAGAGGGTTATCCATCCCTGGACGAGCTTCGTGGTCCTCCCCATATTCGCCCTGGCCAACGCAGGGATCGTCATCTCATGGGACTCCCTGACGGAAGCTGCCGCAAGTCCCATCACATTGGGCATCTTGGCGGCCCTTCCGCTGGGCAACGCTCTCGGCATCTTCACGATGACGTGGCTGACTGTGCGCCTGGGCCTCGGTCGGCTGCCCTCCTACGTCACCTGGAGCCATGTGCTCGGGGTTGCCCTGCTTGGCGGCATCGGCTTCACTGTCTCGATTTTCGTGTCCGGATTAGCCTTCCAGGACTCCGCGCTCGTCGACCAGGCGAAAATCGGGGTATTCGGCGGGTCTCTGCTTGCGGGCGCAGCGGGGTATCTGTTCCTGCGCTTCGTCGGGGCACGCAGCGGTTTGGGGTAGGATGAACGTCCCTGACGTGATCGTCTCACCTAGCAACCTGTGGATGCCCGCCGGGAACTCTGCACCTTACAGGCAAGCCCGAGACGAGGTCGACTCGACGACGCCAGGCTCTATCTTCCTCTTCCGTATACCGGCGTAAGCCATTCGGAGCGGCTCTCGTCCCGGCCGGAAGCAGCGTCGACGTAGGTCCTGTTCACAGCCGAGGTAATGGGGCCGGGAGCGCCGCGCCCCACGTCGAACCGGTCCACTGAACCGACAGGCGTTACGCCCAGAGCAGTGCCGCACAGGAATACTTCGTCGGCAACGTACAACTCGGTCCGGTCGATATCCCTCTCCACCACTTGGGTCCCGTGAACCTCGCGAAGGAGACTGATCACCGTTTCCCGCGTGATGCTCTCAAGGATGTCACTGGTCACGGGCGGCGTCACTACATCGACGCCGCGCACGGCAAAGACACACGCGCGAGCCTCCTCGGTCACATGGCCCCTGGAGTCCAGCATCAACGCACCGTCGTAGCCGTCAGTCTCCGCCTGGAGCAGGGCAAGCCGGGCGTTCTGGTAGTTGGCGGCGCACTTTATTCTTGGAGGGGTGGTGTTGTCCTCGATTCTCCGCCACGACGAAACCGCGAGACGGAACGGTCGCCTGTCCCAACCGCCCGTGTCGAGGACGGTTCCGGCGGGTACGGCTATGATTCCCAGCGCGACTGGGCCCCGCGCCTGTATCGAGCCCTCTCCTGCCACGAACAGGCTGGGCCTCAGGTGTACGCCCTGCCGCACGTCATTGGCCTTCAGCAGGTCGATCATCAGCTCAATCACGTCCCCCACGTCATAGTCGATTGGGCCCATACCCATAAGCCTGGCCGATTGGAGGAGACGAGAGACGTGCTCCCGGGCGCGGAACAGGTACAACTCCCCATCTTCGTCGTTCCAGTAGGCTCGCACGCCTTCGAAGGCCGTGGCGCCGTATCGGACCGCGGGAGTGCCTATGTGAAGGACGGCTTGGTCGTACCGGACGACCTCGCCGTCCATAACCAGGTAATCCAGACGCTCAGCCAATTCCAA
Organism: Dehalococcoidia bacterium; assembly: GCA_965208395.1. Classification (GTDB taxonomy): domain Bacteria; phylum Chloroflexota; class Dehalococcoidia; order Lucifugimonadales; family CBDBON01; genus CBDBON01. Next base: position 1,146,335 of record CBDBON010000003.1, on the reverse strand, counting down.
TCCTCCGTCCCTTCAGTCCGATTCCCTGCAGGTGAGCCACCGCATTAAGGCAGCCACCACTGCCGTTTTTCGCATCAGGATCCTCTGCGGGCAGTCTCTCAGCCCGGTCGTCCGTGAAATCTACGCAGGGTCTCCATGTCCGCCTCGGGCGGCTTCTCGAACCAGCCTCTGCGGCTCACCGTGGGTATGCCTGCAGCCCTCAAGTCCGCCATCATCTCCGCCATCTTGAAGCCGGTCACCATGCCGTCCAAAACGGGCGCGCCAATCACCTTCTCGACGTCCGGCACGTCGTGAGTGAGTACGGAGCCGGCCAGCGTGCAACCTGGCACCACCACCTCAGCGCCGTCCTCGTCCACACAACGCCTCGCGGCGTCCACCACGGCCTCGATAACCTCGCCGGGCGGGGTCCGGTCCGGGTAGAGGTCGTTGGCGTCAATGTCGAACGGCCGCTGTGACACGAAATGGTCGTGCAGCCCATATGTTTCCAGCAGGGACTCCTGTATCTTGCCGTTCTGGTGATCGACGGTTACAAGCGAGAAGGACGCGCCCATCATGTGAGAAACCAGAGCCGCCGACTCCAGTGTCGCCGTCACTGGTATGTCCACGAGCTGCCTCGCCTCGTGGAGGCCGATGTCTAGGTTGCAGGAGATGAACACCGCGTCGTAGCTTTGTCTCTCAGCCCACATGACCTTCTCCAGCGTCCCGTCGGTGCACATGTACCTGAAGTAGAGCCACTGGTTGTTTCGCAGCGGATACATGTCCGCGATGTTGACGATGGAGAACTCGGTGTCGTCCCGCGCGATCCGCGACAGGTTCTCCTCGCCGTGAAACTCCGTATCTCCGAATGGGTTGACGACCAGGATCCTCATCGCTCCCCCTTCATCCACTATTCCGGCATAGACCCAAAGGCAGTCCACTCACCCCAATCGGCACTATGCCAAGTTTCCTCCTCACGTACGAGGATACCCGTCGTCGACCTAAATGCCAACTCGTCGAGACGATCATGGAGGGCAGAGTATCAGCTCACCGTGTGTTAGTGCGAAGGGTGAAGCCATTATCCCTCACTTTATGCTAGGCTGACCTGGCTTGAAGATACTAAGGGGAGCGACTGCAATGGCACTGCCAGGTGATGTTCAGATCAGGGAAGCCGTACGCGAGAGGTACGGAGAGTTGGCAAGGCAGTCCTCCTCGGGTTCCGATTGCTGTGCCACTGACTGTTGCTCAGATGACGGCTCGAGCCTGGATGTCACTCTATCGCTCTACCCCTCGGAGCAGACCAGAGAGCTGCCAGCGGAAGCTCTTGCCGCATCCGCAGGCTGCGGCAATCCCCACGCAATTGGAACGCTTCGTCCTGGGGAGACGGTTGTGGATTTTGGCAGCGGCGGTGGCATCGACTGCTTCATCGCAGCGAGAGCAGTCGGAATGCAGGGCCGAGTGGTGGGTATAGACATGACCGGTGACATGATCGAGCTCGCCAGGAGCAACGCCGACCGGCTCGGACTCAGCAACGTCGAGTTCCATCTCGCAGAAATAGAGGCCACGCCGCTCGAAGACGGGACGGCGGATGCCGTCATCTCCAACTGCGTGATAAATCTGGCCCCGGACAAGGACCTGGTGTTCCGCGAAGCCTACCGGATCCTCAGGCCCGGAGGCAGATTGATGGTCTCCGACCTGGTCAAGATCGATGAGATACCGCAGAACGAGGCAGAGGACACCGCAAACTGGGTGTCTTGTCTGGCCGGGACCGAGATGAAGAACGTTTACCTCGGACGGATTGTATCCGTCGGGTTCACCCAAGTTCAGGTAGTTTCGTCGGCTCCGTGGAGCGACGTAGGGTGGCGCTCGAACATCCACAGCATGAATATCCTGGCAGTCAAGCCCGCCTGAGTGCCGCAGACGGAACACGCCGTTCCGGACTCGTCGTTCCCGATGATGTCTCCGGCGTAATCTTTCGACCTCGGCTGGCCCGTCTTAGGGAAGGCTGGCCGTAGGCCCTTTCGTCCCCCACACCGATTCGATGGACGGAGTGCTGCGCCTTGATCCGTTGATACGCCGTGCCAGTTCCGTTTGACACTACTCCCGCTAGCTGATAATCTGCCGGTGCTCAAACTTAACGTCCCATAACGAGCGGCCCAGCATTGATACTGATTCTCATATCTGTGGCCTCAACCCGTTCCCATCTGTCCTTCCTCCTGTGACCTTTGGCAGCCGAGATAGTCGGCACACCGCGCCTTTGATGCATAGTCGAGGCTCTGATGTAGCGGCGCCGTCACCACTTCAACGGCTTAGGGAGATCGGTGCCAACGACACGGAAAATACGATCTGATAACGACGGCTCCTGAAATGGGAATAACGGTCAAGGACGTGACCGTCAAGCGCGGCGGACACACCGTGCTGACCGACGTCAGCTTTGAGGTGGACAAGGGTACCCTGATGGGCGTTCTGGGGCCGAACGGAGCGGGCAAGAGTACCCTGTTCGACTCCATCGCCGGGATCCTGTCGACTGCGAAAGGCACGATCTCGCTCCGCGGCGCGGCGGCCCGGAAGGGTGCGCTGGCGTACGTCCCTCAGCGCGACAGCATCAACTGGGTCTTCCCGGCCACCGTTCTAGACGTCGTGACGATGGGGCGAAGCGGCAAGATCGCGTGGTTGAGACAGCCCGGCAAGCAGGACAAGGAAACGGTGCGGGTATCACTGGAGCGCGTAGGCCTGTGGGAGCACCGCTCGGACATGGTGACGGAGCTGTCCGACGGCCAGCGTCAGAGGGTATTCATTGCCCGCGCTCTGGCCCAGGAGGCCAGCATCATACTGCTGGACGAGGCGTTCAGCGGTGTCGACGTGGGGGCCCAGGAGGGGATCGTGGAGGTTCTCCAGTCTCTGCGCGACGAAGGCAAGATCGTACTGCTGGCAACCCACGACCTCACCAACCTCGCCCAGCGCTTTGACCGGATCCTGTGCATCAACCACCACGTGTGCGCATATGGCCCTCCGGACGAGGTGTTCACCCCAGAGGTGCTGGAGGAGTTGTACGGCTCGCACGGTATCGAGTTCGATCCCGGGCACTTTCTTCATCGTCACCACCACCCGTAGAGAGAGCTCGTCGTGATCGATTACGTCATAGAGCCGTTCCAGTACGGCTTCATGGTGCGGGCGCTGATCGTCTCGCTGCTCGTGGGCGTCATGTGCCCGGTACTCGGCGCATACGTCATCACCCGCGGGCGCGCGTTCATGGGCGACGCGCTCGCCCACTCGGTCCTTCCAGGGATGGTGGTCGCCTTCCTGTTGGGGATCAGCCCCTTCTTCGCCGCCGTGCCGGCCGGAATAGCGATCGCCCTGCTGATGGGCTCCGTCAGCCGCTTTACCGGCATAACCGAGGACACGTCCATAGGCATCATCTTCGCCGGCATGTTCGCGCTCGGTCTCGTGATGCTCGCGAGGGCCACCAACGTCAACGTAAACATCGAAGACCTGCTGCTCGGGCAGGTGCTCGGAGTCTCTCGAACGGACGTCTTCGTCTCGCTCGGACTCACGGCGGTGGTGCTGGTCGGACTCTACGCCTTCCACCGGCAGCTAGTCTATACCACCTTCGACCCGGTGGGAGCAGAGGTCATAGGAATCAGGACGAACGCGGTCGAATACGTGCTCCTCGCTCTCCTCGCCCTCGTTATCGTAATAGGCATTCAGGCCGCCGGAATCGTCCTCGTCATGGCGATGCTTATCACGCCCGCGGCGACCGCCTACCTGCTCGCAAGGCGGTTCGTCGATGTCATGGTCATCGGGGCGCTCGTCGGCGGCGTTTCGGCGGTCGCTGGTCTCTACCTCTCATTTCACGCCGACCTGCCGTCCGGCCCCGCCATGGCCCTGGTCGCCACAGTCCTGTTCGCTGCGGCCGCTCTGGTCAAGAAAGGGTGGCTGATGAACCGTGTCGCCCCGGCCGAGGCTGTCTCAGGCCCAGAGGGCACTCCGAACGAGACGACATCCTAGGGCTCCGACCATCCGGCGACATCCTGCCGGTAAGAAGCTAGGAGTCCTGTAAATCAGTCCGAGCCGACGACCGGCACCGAGACACCCTGTTCCCTTGATCACGCCTGTCCAGTCTTCTTACCGCTTGGCGCGTGCTGTTCGTGCGGTAGTAGTGCTATAGTACCTGACACAGCATGATAGACCTGATTGGAGTTTCGAAGCACTACCAGATCGGACCCGTCGAGGTGCGGGCTCTGGACGACGTCGAGCTGCACGTATCCGATGGAGAATTCGTCGTCGTCCTCGGCCCCTCCGGGAGCGGGAAGACGACGCTGCTCAATATCATCGGCGCCCTCGATACGCCCACCTCGGGAAGCATATCGGTGGGTGGGCGCAACATCACCGCAGCCTCACGCTCAGAGCTTTTCGCCCTCAGACGGCAGACCGTGAGCTTCATATTCCAAAGCTTCAATCTCTTCCCCGGCCTCACCGCTCTGGAGAATGTCGAGTTCGGCATCGACGTCGCCGGAAAGCGCGGGGACAGGACTCCTGAATCGGTGCTCGAGGCCGTGGGACTCGGCGATCGGACCGGCCACTTTCCTCACGAGCTCTCCGGAGGCGAGCAGCAGCGGGTTGCTATAGCCAGAGCGTTGGCGACGGGCAACCCTATCCTGTTGGCCGATGAGCCGACGGGTGAGCTCGACTTCAGGACCGGCGCACAGATACTGGAGCTGCTGATAGAGCAGGCCGCCGCCGACCGCGCGGTCATGGTCGTCACCCATAATCGGGAGATCTCGCGCATCGCCGACAGGGTTGTGGAGATGAGCAGCGGCCGCGTCATCAGCGACGGTCCTCCCGCGGACGGCAAGACCCCTCTGTCCGAGCTGCACTGGTAGGGAGCGCGACGATGCGCGCCCCCGAATAGGCGAAGTCCTCTACCCGCCGAGCGGTCGCCGCGTGAACTTCAGGTGGCCGACGTGGTGGTCCTCACGACAGGCAGCCGCCGACAGGTTCAGTTGGACTGTGAGTGTGCGATCTCCTGGATCTGGTTGAGGATCCGGTCGGTCTCTCTCTTGTGGACCGGCTCCACGATGCCTCTGTCCCGGAGGTAATGGTCCAGATGTGGACACCGTGGATGACGGTCAAGCCCTCCAGGTCATCGATATCGCTGCAGAGCCTGTACACCTCTATACGCTTGGGCGCCCCCTCCAGAAGCACAGGTTCGGCCTCGGGCCGTTCCCGGTTTAAAGATCCCCGTGGTTACCAGTCGGCCAAAGCCGACCGGGCCTTAGTGGTCATGGTGCTCATGGCCGTCACACTCGTGCTGATCATGGACATGGGCGTGATGCTCGTGGCCGTCACACTCGTGCTGCTCGTGCACGTGTTCCGACTCGTCGCCGTGGTGCTCGTGGTCGTCGCACTCGTGCTGTTCATGCTCGTGGGCATGGTGCTCGTGGCCGTCGCATTCGTGCTTGTCGTGCGGCAATCTCTCCTCCTTATCGGCGGAATGGGTTGAGGGATCCGACCGGTCCTGCCCGCGTACAGATAACCTTATGATACAGCTATTGAGATTCTTGGCAAGTAGATATTGAGATAAAGAATCGGAACACATAGAAAATCAGAGCGGACAGCCGATAAGTCAATGACCGGTTTCGAGGCGCGTTCCGCCACGCTTTAAGCCTGTTCTAGCTGGAGAGAACGGAACTACACATTTGCGGAACGAGACTGCTCGTATCCGCTCTCTTACACAACGATGCGTTCAACGCCGCTTGAATCTGATAGACGATCTGCTCGGCTTTCTGCTAGCATAACCCCCGCATAAGCTTGGATAGTGGCGCCCGCATGTCCGAAACATTGACCAGCCTCCGCTGCCGATCTGCGGAGATCTATCTTCCTTGACTGAGCGATTGGCCCGCGTCAGTGCGGAAAGGCCGTGGCTGACCATTGGCGCATGGGTTGTACTGGTCGTAGTCGCGCTCGCGCTCATCCGGAGTCTGCTACCAAGCGCCACGACGACCGACTTCCAGCTAGCCGGCAGATACGAGTCGGAGCGTGCGGCCGACTTGCTGGAAGAAAGACTGCGTGGGCCGGAGAAGCTGGCCGAGATCGTAATCGTGCAGTCGCCTTCCCTGACGGTGGACGATGAGGCTTTCCGCGTTAAGGTGGAGGCCGTACACGAAGACATCCTCTCCCTGGGCCCCGAAACGATAGCAGGCGGCATAGACAGCCAGCCGCTGTTTCACTACTACCAAGCTATAGCAGCCGGGCCGCTCATACCGCAGGAACAGTTGGCGCGCCTGCTCCCGCTCCTGGTGTCTGCCGACCGCCAGACGGTTCTCATGCACTACACGCTGGCGGGCACGTCCCAGGAGGCCACGGAGAATGTTGCGGACGTAGTCCACAAGGTGGAGGAGGCGAACGCCGCAGATGACTTCATGGTGCTCATCGGCGGGGATGCCAGCGTAGCGCATGAAAACAACGAGCTGGCGGAAGAGGACCTCCGAAAGGGAGAGCAGTTCGGGGTACCGGTAGCTTTGCTCGTACTGCTGCTGCTCTTCGGAGCCGTGGTGGCCACCATGTTGCCGCTGGGTCTGGCGGTTGTCTCCATCATTGTCGCGATGGCAGCTGTGGCGGTTGTTGGCCAGTACAACCAGCTAGTTTTCTTCGTCACCATGATGGTCGTGATGATCGGGCTGGCTGTTGGCATCGACTACTCGCTGTTGATCGTCTCGCGATTCAAGGAAGAGATGGCCCACGGCACCCCGGTGAGAGACGCGGTGGCAAAGACCGGAGGCACCGCCGGACGCACGGTGTTCTTCAGCGGGACGACTGTGGTGCTCGCCCTCATCGGATTACTCATAGTTCCAGCGTCCTTCTACCAGTCGCTTGCACTGGGAGCGATTCTAGTGGTGATCGCCTCGCTCGCGGCCACTCTCACTCTGCTTCCCGCCGTGCTCACGCTACTGGGACCCAAAGTGGACCTGCTGTCGATCCCGATCCTCGCTAGGTTCTCAATCAAGACGCCAGAGGAGACTCAGGAGGGGTTCTGGGAGTCGATCACGCGGGCCGTTACAAAGTACCCGATCGTCAGCATACTCGCGATCGCCGTCCCGATGGTCATGGTGACCATGTTCTACTTCAACGTGGGCTTCCTAGGCATCAATGGCATCCAGACGGGGCTGAATGACGTCAACACGTTCCCGGACAAGGCGGAAACGAAGAAGGCATTCCTGGTTCTCAAAGAGAAGTTCTCGATAGGGGAAGTGAGTCCCGCAGGAGTCCTCAGCCCCGCCGAGATAGTCATCGATGGAGACATGGACGATCCGCGGGTGCAGGAGGCGATAGCCCGACTTGAGGAATCGATTGTCGATTCCCCCATCTTTCCCGTTCCACCGATACGAGAGGTGAACGAAGCCGGCGACCTGACCTTGCTCACGTTGCCCTTCCCAGGAGAATCGTCGAGCCGGGCCGCCACCGGCCACATGGCCACTCTTCGTGAGAATCTGATCCCTGCCGCTTTCGTCGGCGTTCCCGCAGAAGTATACGTCGGAGGCCTGACCGCCGAGACAGCGGACTTCTACGGCATTGTCGATGTTTACACCCCCATCGTATTCGTATTCGTGCTTGGCCTAAGCTTCATCATTCTGATGATGGTCTTCCGTTCGATAGTCATTCCCATCAAGGCCATCATCATGAATCTCCTCTCTGTAGGAGCCACCTACGGACTGCTGGTTCTTGTGTTTCAGAAGGGCATCGGCGCCAACCTGTTTGGATTCCAGCGCGCGGAGGTGATCGACGCCTGGCTGCCGCTGTTCCTCTTTACGATCCTCTTCGGCCTGTCGATGGACTACCACGTATTCCTGCTCAGCAGAATCAGGGAACGATACGACGAGACCGGGAACAACACCGAGGCGGTCGCCTACGGACTGAGGTCCACTGCGGGCATCATCACTGGCGCGGCTCTCATCATGGTCGTCGTGTTCGGCGCATTCGCCTCCGGGGAGACCGTCGTCAACCAGCTCATGGGCTTTGGGCTGGCTATAGCGGTGCTCCTAGACGCGACACTGGTGCGCTCGGTGCTCGTCCCGGCCAGCATGGAAGTACTGGGTAAAGGTAACTGGTACCTGCCGTCGTGGCTGCGCTGGATGCCCGACCTGAGGGTAGAGGGGGAAGAAGAGATCGCGAAGCCGAGGCGCTGACCGAGGCGAATCTTGCCTTCTGCACACGTAAAGCAGAAGGCTCTGCGGGACAGCGAAGAGAGCTGCCATTGACGACAACTCCGGCTTCTCAAAACCCCCGTTACGAGGCTCACGAAAATCCGTCCCTTCGGGCCTCCTTGGGCTACGGACTGCAGTTCAGCCTAATCGCCTCCGCAACCCTGATGGTGACGCCGGTGGTAGTGGCCGAAGCGTCTGGACGGGGCGAGTCCTACCTGGTGTGGATGGTCTTCGCCTCCCTGCTAGTTTGCGGTGCGGCGACGCTGCTGCAGGTGCGCCGACTCGGACCTGTGGGCGCGGGTGCCGTCCTACCGATGTTTACGGCCGCCTTCTCCATCCCGTTCTGCATCACGGCGGTGGTAGACGGCGGACCCGCAACCCTGACGACTCTGGTTCTCGTATCAGCAGTGGTGCAGATCATCATCTCCAGGTGGCTGTTCATCCTGAGGAGGATCGTCACTCCGACCGTGGGCGGAACGGTGATGATGATACTCTCGATCACCCTGGCTTCCGTCGTCTTCGATCTGCTGGACGACGCATCGAAGGTGAACCCCACAGCGGCGCCGCTGACCGCGCTCGCGACCCTGACCATCGTCGCCGCGCTTGCACTCCGGGGCTCGGAGGTGCTGCGTCTCTGGGCACCGCTGGCCGGCATAGCCGGGGGCTGCGTGGTCGCCGCAGCCTTTGGCATCTATGAGATCGACAGGATGTTGCGGGCCCCCTGGGTGGGACTTCCCAGTGAGTGGCCCGGGCTCGGGCTGGACTTCGGCATCTCCTTCTGGACGCTGATACCGGCGTTTCTGTTCCTAGGCATCATCATCTCCATACAGGCCAACGGAGCGGCGATAGCCATGCAACGGGTCTCGTGGCGGGCAGACCGGGCGGTAGACTTTCGGCAGGTGCAGGGAGCGCTGACAGGCACTGGCGCGGCCAACCTGATGGCCGGGATAGCAGGTGCGGTCCCCAACATCATCAATCCCAGCACGGTGTCGTTCACGCAGACAACCGGAGTCGCCTCCCGGAGAGTCGGCTACATCATCGGCGGGATGTTGATCGTACTGGCGTTCCTGCCCAAGGCCTACGGACTCCTGAGCACCATACCAGGCCCTGTAATGACGGGGTATCTAATCTTGATCACTGGGACTCTGTTTGTCGACGGCGCGCGGACGGTCATCCAGACCGAGGAGAATAGGGAGAAGGTGGTGGCCGCCGGTATCTGCTTCTGGATCGGTGCAGCTTTCCAGTTTCGCCTGTTCCAGCTCCCAGATCTCGGTCCCGTCTGGGAGGCGTTGTTTGAGAGCGGCGTTACGACCGGAGGTCTGGCGGCGATACTGATGATTCTCTATCTGGAGTTCACCAGTCCTAGGCGCATGAGGTTCCAGTCGAAGCTCCACGTCGACGCCCTGCCGGAGCTCAACGAGTTCGTTGCGAAGTTCGCGGCCCGCAGAGGCTGGGACAACGAGATGAAGAACAAGCTGAGCGCAGTCGCGGAGGAGACTCTGCTGACGCTGGCCCCTCTAGATCTGGAGTTGGACCTCAGCGCGGAAGAGGATCAGGACAGCGGGGACGAGAGGCGACTGGTAGTCGTCGCCTCCAGCGATGGCCCGGTGGCCGATTTGGAGTTCATCGGCGGAGCGGGAGACGAGGAGAACATCGAGGACCGTGTGCGACAGCTCCAGCAGCACGACGTGGAGACTCCACCAGAGAACGAGCTCTCACTCCACCTGCTGCGTAGCTACGCCTCCTCTGTCCGGCACCAGCAGTACCACGGCACCGACATAATCACGGTCCGCGTCGGCCCTCCCTGAGGCTGGTAGCACACAACAACCGCCAGACGAGCCAACCTCTGGCTACGGAACTTCGTTTCGGCGCGGGATGAGCGGCCGGCTGTGCTTGGGGCGGCAAAGAAACAGAGTTGAAGGTCGCCGCGACGAGGCGCTACGATACGGAGCGTCCGCATCCGCGTACTATCCCAACTGGAATCATGAGGAGGGGAAGTGGGAAGATACATCGTGCTCTATCGCGCCTCGCAGTCAGCCGTGGAGGCGACGACGAACATGACCCCCGAGGAGATGAAGAAGGGCATGGAGGCCTGGATGACGTGGGTCCAGAACTGCGGGGACAGCCTTGTTGACATAGGCACCCCCTTGGGTGATGGTCGGAGAATGACGAGGACGACCAACGCACCGAGCGAGAGTGACGTGATGGGATACTCGATCTTGGAGGCGGAGAGCATGGACGCAGCCCAAGCCCTACTCGCGGACCATCCGCATCTCGAGTGGGCGGCGGGCTGCGAGATCGAGCTTCACGAGGTGATGACTATGCCCGACATGAGCGGATCGTAACGCGGCTAACGATTAACGAGTCGTCCTTCCAGTGACTCGCGTCCAAAGCTAGAAGGGAGAACGAAATGCCGAATCCAGTCGTACACTTCGAGATCCGGTCCAGCGGCGCCGAGAGCTTGCAGCAATTCTACGCGGACCTGTTCGAGTGGCACATCGACGCGTCGAACCCCATGAACTATGGAGTCATAGACACTCACAGCGAGAATGGCATTAACGGAGGCATCGCACCAGCAAACGGGGAGCGGAACCTGGTCAGCTTCTATGTCGAGGTGGAGGACATCAGCGCGAAGCTCAAGGAGGCGGAGGAGCGGGGCGGAAAAGTAGTGGCACCTGTGACCAGCATCCCTGGGATGGTCACCTTCGCGATGTTCTCCGACCCGGAGGGCAACTGCGTGGGCCTCGTCAGTAGCGAGATACCCGGCTAGCCCTCGTCGCGTCGCAGAACCGCGACCAAGGGGCGAAGACTAGGATCCGTCTCCGCCCGCTGGAACTGTATGGATAGGAGGACGTCTAGGCTTTTCCTATCCGGAAAAGCTTGGTGCTGCAGATCAAACACGTCCCCTTCGTAGCAGGGCGTCCGTTCTTGAGAGTCGTTGCCTCCGGGTTGCCGATCTCCCTCTTTGTTCTGCACTTGAAGCAGTATGCCTCCATACGATGACCTCCTTATAGGTGGCCCTGAGCCTACATTGTCTCAACAGACCGTGTCAAGTTGAAATGAAGCTACGTCTCAATAGCCCGTGTCAAGTCGAAATGAAGCTACGGAGAGATATTCGCCGTAGCTACGCGCGTCGGGGCTCCCGTGCCACGTGGAGGAGGCTCTCTGACGGACGGAAAACTCGATTTTCGTGAAGTAGACCTCGACCAGTGGCCCGATCTGGAGCGCCTGTTCGAGTCGAGAGGCGGCCCGAAGTACTGCTGGTGTATGGTGTGGCGCACAATGCCTGCAGCCTCCCGGAGTGACAGTCGCGCCAAGAAAGAGGCGCTGCGGAGCGTCGTCCGGCGGGGCACGCCCATCGGCATACTGGCCTATCTGAACGGTGAGCCTGTCTCATGGTGCTCTGTGGCGCCGCGCGACAGCTTCCGCGACTTGGGAGGTCCCGCAGACGCGCCCGGCAGTGTCTGGTCCATCGTCTGCCTCTTCGTCACTCGCAGGCTCCGGGGCAAGGGGATGACGACGCAACTTATCGGGGCGGCCGTGGAGTACGCCAGAAGGCAGGGCGCATCGGTGATCGAAGCCTACCCCGTCGATCCCGACTCGCCAAGCTACCGTTTCATGGGGCTCGTAGGCACATTCGAGTCGATGGGCTTTATGGAGGTGGGAAGAGCGGGCACCCGGAGGTACGTAGTGCGGCTATCGCTTTGAGTCCGAACAGGCGGTAGGTAGTGAGCTACTCTTGCCGCCCGTGCTATAATACTGAATCATTCCAGACCGGTTAGCAATGTCGTTCCGCTTCCTGCGTTACTGTCACAGCACAAATCGCATGCGACGCTTGCCACGGATCGGGAGAATTGAAGAAGGAGCGTTGCATTGAACATCTATGTAGGCAACTTGCCGTTCGAGGTTACCGAGGATCAGTTGCACGTCGCCTTCACCCAGCACGGTGAGGTTACGAGCGCAAGGGTCATTACCGATAGGATGACGGGGCGTTCCCGGGGCTTTGGCTTCGTGGAGATGCCCAACAACGATGAGGCCGAGTCCGCCATAAGGGCCCTGAACGGCCAGGACTTCCAGGGCCGTCCCCTTACCGTCAATGAGGCACGGCCCCGTGAGAACGGCGGACGCCGCTTTGAGGGCGGCGGGTACCGCCCCCGCTACTAGAACTGCCGTCTTCCCCGCGCCCTGGTAGAAGCGGTGCGGTGCGGGGAAGACAGCTGACAGTACGGAGGCTTACCCACTTCCCTGATTCCTGCGCGAACGGGGATCCAGTTCCCCATACTGCCCCAAAAGTCTTTGAGGCAACGATAGTCACGCCCGGCTAGAAGAGCGCAATCGGGTTCACTGGGGAGCCGGTTCCTCCGGGGACCACTAGTGGGCAGACCGTTACCATGAACTCGTATCTGCCCTCCTCAACGCACGCGGCCGCGAGAGGCTCCAGCAGGGCGTTGTCCAGGAGGACGACGCCGAAGGCGTTGATAGCCGTGTGCAGATTGAGACCGCCGTATGGAAGCGGCATCAGGTCGAGCATGTCCCATATCAGCACCGCGACGTCGTTCTCACGGACGAACGGCAGGCAGGAGGGATGGAGGCCCGGCATGTCGGAACGGCCTCCCCATGTGCCTCCGTGCTTTCTGGCATACGCCTCCCGACCGCTGTATACGACGAGGGCGTCGCCGGGTTCGACCTTCAGCCCCTCACTGGCGATGATCTCTTCCAGCTCATAGCCATGCACCGGCCTCCCGTGGGACACGTACGCCTCGCCCCGGTGCTTGGGGACGTCCACCATCACCCCCCGTGTGACGATGCCCTCCCTCCACGCGTCGACCGAGCCGTGCGTAACTCCCGACGGTACGATCGTCTTCAAAGGGTCGCGCCCCTCCCAGAGTCCGTCCTCGTCCCATACGTGCGCGAGGGAGTCGACGTGTGTGACCGAGTGGCCGTGATAGGCGGCGCCCAGGTAGTCGCCGGCTCCACCCTCCGACGCCGTGCCGAAGAAGAGCACGTAGAGGCTGGCGGGGTCGGGGTTCTCGGCGGTCGGGACAACCGGCCACTCCCTGCTCATCGAAACGGTCCTGCCGGAGGCGACCAGCCGCGCGGCGGAGACGCGCTTCTCTGATGTGATCAGGTTGACCGCGCCAGACTCCTCTCCGTCCGCCCAACGTCCCCAGTTGCGGCGTCGGCGGACGTAGGATGCCAGCTCGTCCCGGCTCGGTACGCGCCTCCCAGTCATGGCCGTCTGTAGACCTGGAACCGATGGCGTCCGGTCTCCAGCACGTAGAGCTTCCCCTGTGCGTCCAGCACCACTGCGACGGGGTCCCAGAAGTAGGGCTCGATCCTTGCCGAAGTCTCGTGCGGATCGTCCGTGTCCACCCTGTATACCGGCTCGTAGGTCTCCCGCGCTCTGAGCTCGTCCGCGTTCGCCTCCAGGTACTCGCTGGCCCAGGGCGACAGCGTGGCCTGGCCGCGAAGTCCAGTCAGAGACCTGCCGTCCCGGTCCAACACCTGCACTCTCTGGTTACCCCAGTCGGTCACGTAGATGTTGCCGTCACAATCAACGGCCACCCCGGACGGCCGATTTAGCTGTCCGTCGCCATCTCCTGACGATCCGAACCTAGCTACGAAGCCGCCGTCCGGAGCGAACTTCTGAACACGATCGTTCCTCCAGTCGGCCACGTATATTTGGTCGTCCGCGCTCACCGCGATGCCCCACGGGCGGTTTAGCTGGCCGTCGCCGTTGCCGAAGGACCCGAACTGGTCCAGATAGCGGCCCTCTCTGGTGAACCTCTGCACGCGGTGGTTCATGTGGTCGACGACGAGCAGGTTGCCGTCCCCGTCGAAGGCGAGGCCCGACGGGCCGTCGATCTCGCCGTCGCCCGCGCCTGAGGATCCCCATTTCGACAGGAAGCGTCCCTCTCTGTCATAGACGGTGATGCGCTGCAGAGCATCATCGGCGAGGTAGAGGTTGTCGTCGCTGTCAAGCGCCAGCGCGGTCGGAGAGACCATCTGTCCGTCGCCGCGTCCGTATCCGCCGATGGTGCCGTAGAAGTCGTGCCGGAGACTGACTACCTGGATGCCGACGATGTTGAGAGCCTCCGCGTGACTGCGGCTGGCGACGTAGATCCTGCCGTCTCCCCTGATCGCCATCGCGACCGGCAGATGAAAACCGCGTCCACCTTGGTCGGCGGCGAAGCCGACCGTGTCGACGTATTCGAGCTCGAACGTCTTCGGCCCGGTCGCCGTGGACATCGTCCCCGCCCTCCTAGACCTGCTGGTACTCCTGCGTGGTGACGATCAGCTGCAGCAGCGCAGCTATGGCTGCATTCCGGCCATCGGACTCGCCGCGCCAGCTGATCTCGCGCCACCTCCCGGCATAGTCGATCAGGCTCTGCCGGGTCTCCTCCTCCACCGACATGGGACCCACGAACTCCAGGCACGCGTCGACGAGGCGCTCGGGCGGGATGTCCGCTCCGCCGGTCGACCTGGCGATACGGTCGATGAGAGCGCGGACTCCGGGTTTCTCCGTATCCCCCAGTATCCTGCTGGCGAAGTTGACGCGCTCTACGTAAGCTCCCGTGTTGATCCAGTCCGGCCCGCCGTACCAGCCCTCGACGCTGGGTGGATTGAGCAGGTCCTGACCCATGTAGGAGCATATCTTGGCCGCCTCGTAGCACTCCGGCGAGGGGACGTCCAGTCCGCCCGCTACTCTGAGTGCGCCCACGACCATCTCGGACGGGCTCTTGATGCGTGCGAAACGCGCCTCCTCGGCCTTGAAGAAGTTGGAGTTGAACATCGTTCTCAGCATCGCCCTGATCTCGTAGCCCGACTCGAAGTAGGCTTGCGCCATCAGCTCTATCGCCTCCGGGTCCTTCGGTGGCGTATAGGGCCACTGCGGAACCGGTACGTCGTCGGCAACGAAGAAGTGGTAGAGATGCCGCGCGATGAACCGTGGAGTCGCCTCCTGCGTGCAGATTATGTCTACCACGTCGCTGCCGTCGAAGCGGCCCGTCTCCCCCAGGAAGGTCTTGACCCCAGAGTCGTGGTCCTCCGCGTCGTACTGGAACTGCCACGACATGTAGCCGTAGGGTCTGGCGGTGTTATTACGCATCTTGATCGTCATGTAGTCAGGGTTGACGACGCTCCATCCCGTGAAAGCGCGGGCGCACTCCTTGATATCCTGCTCCGTATAGTTGCCCACGCCCATCGAGAACAGCTCCAGGATCTCGCGGCCATAGTTCTCGTTGATCGAGGATCTATGGTTGTCCATGTTGTCCAGCCACATGAGCATGGCCGGGTCTCTCGACAGCTCAAGGAGAAGATCGCGGAAGCTGCCCATACCGTACTGCCGGAACATTTCAAGCTGGTTCGCGACCGGTCTGGCTTGGATCAGTTTGGTGGCGGCGGTTGCGAAGACCCTGTGCCAGAAGAGAGTGACCTTCTCCAACAGCGGACAGCGGGTCGTCGCCATGCGATATATCCACTGCGCCTTGGCGCCCGTCTGATTCCTCAGAGTAGACTGCTCGATGTGGTACCTGCGTATCAGATCGTACGGGAGTTCGTCGCAGTCTCGCGGGTTCAGAAGCTCTTCGACGGTCGCCTCGTAGCCCTGGTCGAGCGCACGCTCGAGCTCGGCGCGGGTCGCTCCAAACGAGGCCCGCCTGAGCAGATGGGCCATAAGCTCAGTGTCCTGGCGCGATTGGACGGTTGTCATGCTCAACCCTCCTGATCCAGACCCTTCCCAGCGGTCGGCTGGCCTCAACCTTAGCAACAGCATCCAAGGGCGTCAATCGGGGTCGGGAGGGGAGCGACGGACTGTGTGAGACAGAGGGTTACGTTTGCCAAGCGGACATCTCATCGCGGACCGCCGGATCGAGACGCATCTCATAGGCCGCGACCGCCTGGTCGAGCTGCCGCGTGTCGTCGGCGCCGACGAGCACCGCCATGACGTCCGGGTTGCATAGCACCCACGCCATCGCAAGCCTCGTCATGGACACACCCAATTCCGCCGCCTTGGCGCGGAGAAGCTCGACCATCCTGAAGTTGGCCTCCGTATAGTATAGGTCCATATAGTCAGGGGCGACATAGAAGCGGCTGCCCTTGGGGGCCCGCAACCGGTTGGGCGTCGCTGTACCGGCAAGCAGCCCCGCTCCGAGCGGGCTGTATGTGGCGACGCTGATATCCTCCTCCCGGCACAGCGACAGGATCGTCTCCTCGATGTCCCGCGAGACGAGGCTGTAGGGCGGCTGGACGATCTCGAAGCGGCTGTATCCCCCCTCGGCGCTCGCGCTCAGTGCCTCGCGAAGCTGGCCGGCGTTGTAGTTGCTGCATCCTATCGCGCGTACCCGGCCTGCTTCGACCTCCTTCGTGAGCGCCTCCAGCGTCTCCGAGATGGGAGTGCCGTCCCTGTTCGGCACGTGCATGTAGTATGCGTCGACGTAGTCTGTGTTGAGACGTTCCAAGCTGCGCTCCAGCTCGGCAGCGACGTTCTCGGCGCATCCGCCCGTGCTGACCTTCGTGCCGAGTGTGATCTCGCCTCGGCAGCCGCGCGATCTCAGCCACCTGCCGATAACGGCCTCCGCTGAGTGCATCTCCGTGGAGGCCTCTCGGCTGTCTTCGAACCCGAGCACCTGCTTACGCCGCTCGCGGGCCTGGCCGCCGCCGTACTGCTCCGCGGTGTCGAAGGTTGTGATCCCGCGCTCGACGGCGTGGTCCATGACCCGATAGGCTTGCTCCTCGTCGATCTCCCGACCGAAGGTGACGCTTCCCAGGACGAGCCGAGTGAAGGTGACGTCGCTGCGTCCAACCTGCATGCTCTCCAAATCGGAAACTCCTAGCCCAACGTGCCGCGAAGCATATCCCGGCAACTACAGGGCCACCGTCGCTCTCCCGCCCTCACTTGGTCGCCTTGATCGAGAATATCTGCGGGATGGAGCAGTTGTTCTTCGGGAAGCGCCACCACCCGTCGTCGCCCTGCTCCATTATAGGGAACGCCCGATAATCGCAGAATGGGAACTCGTGGAGGAACTCGATCCTGAGACCGGCTCCGGTCAATGCGGTGACGACCTCGCCCAGGCTGTGCTGCCACTCATATGCGGGACTGGCGATCGGCTGGGAGCCGGCGTAGCTCGGCTGGTTACCCTCGAAGACCCTCTCTTCGTGAAAGTATCCGTTCGCCGGCAGCACATCGCCCGAATCCGACGGTTCGAGTATGGCCATGAATGGATGGTGATCTGCAATGTAGAACATCCCGCCCGGCCTGAGATGGTTGTCGATGACCCTGGCCCATCTCTCGATGTCCGGGAGCCAGGCCAGAACTCCGTAGGAGGTGAAGACTATGTCAAACTCCTCATCAACCACCTGCGGCAGTTCGTAGACGTTGGAACAGATGAACCGGGCGGCCAGGCCGAACTCATCGTTCAGCGACCGCGCCCGCTCGATTGCAACGTCGGAGAAGTCGACGCCCGTCGTCTTCGCGCCCAGGCGCGCCCACGACATGGTGTCCAGACCAAAGTGGCACTGGAGGTGGAGAAGCGACTTGCCGAACACGTCGCCGACCTCACGACGCTCGATTTCGGTGAGGGTTATCCGGCCCGACTTGAACCCTTCGACGTCGTAGAAGTCCGAGACCGCGTGGACTGGCGTCCTTTCGTTCCAGTTCCTTCGGTTGACTCGGAGTCTTTCGTCCATGGCGAGTGCCGTGATGACATACCAAGCCTCGGATCGGGAGTAGTCAGGGCTGGATAACCCGGCTTCTGATGGAGACTTGTGTCAGTTCAGCCTTCCCTAGTCCGGCAGGTTGGCCTCGAAGAAGCGCCGCCAGTTGCGCCACATGATGTTCTCTATGTCCTCATGCTTGTAGCCGCGGCGACCCATGATGTCGGCTATCTTCAGGTAGTCGTATACGGTATCGACTTCCTTTGGGGCGCCCAGGGCGCCGCCCTGACCGTCGGTATCGCCTCCGATGGCGGAGTGCAGTGAATTGCCGGCCAGTTGGCTGACGTGGTCGATGTGGTCGACGAAATGCTCCAGGGTGACCTCTTCCTTGGGGAAGGGTCGGCTGGGAGGGATGTTTGCCCAGTCGACCTCGGTCGACCAGAGCATGTATGTGTCCATCGAGTGTCCGATTACGGCGTCCCTCTCGATAATGCGCCTGATCTGGTGATCGGGAAACTGACGCTCCCCGGGGGCGAGCGCCCTACAGTTCTGGTGGCTGGCCAGCACAGGGCCCTCGAAGATGTCGAGCTCCTCCCTGACCGACTCATCGGAGGTGTGGGATACGTCCAAAATGATTCCGAGGCTGTCCATCTCGCGGAGCAGTTCAGGCGCCTGGGGCATGAGACCGCCGTCGGTGCCGGTGCCGGTGCCATGCGAGTAACGGCTGACACCGTAGTGGGAAAGGCTTATGACTCGGAGGCCCGCGTCGAACCACTCGTGGACCTGATGCGGCCAGACGATCGGGTCGGCGCCCTCCATCCCCAAGATCATCCCCACTGGGAGGGAATCGTAGTCGTCGGCAGTCTCCCACTGAGCCATGTGCTCCGCGAAGTCGGAGGAGGACATGAGCAGCCGGGACTCCCCCATGGCCTCTAGTATCCGGTAGTATCCCAGCTGCGCCATTCCGGAGGCGTATGCGTGGTGGTCGGTCCTGTTCTCCCCGTGGTCATGGCCGTCGCGAAGGATGCAGCGGTTGATCTTGACAAGGGCAGCCGCCATGCCGGAGCGCCGCATCTCCGGTATGGAGGCCATCGTGCTCATCCTTGTAGGGTCTTCCGGGCCGCCTTCCATCACCGGCTCGGCGCGGACTTTGTCGATGGGAAGCGTGAGATCCCGGTCCATCACCACGCCGCCGAAGGCCATCGGGTAGTCTCCGTCGATCATGAGCATCCTGCACCTCTACCGCAATGTCTGGGTTGCTGCCATGTTCCCACACGTGAGTCGGAAAGAGAAGCCCGTCCGGTGCTGTCGCCTGCTGCGGCCATTGGACGTGGGCAGGGCGGGCCTCGACGATGCTTCGATGTGACGAGCGGCTTGACTCTATAGGAGCATCATATTCGATACAACAATCGGGAGCAGGCATGCTACACTCCCCTAACGAATGGCCCCGACTGAGAATCTGGGCGAATCACTGATGACTGGAGAGGGTGCGATGAAGTCCATACTCTGGAAGCCGCTTGTGTTGCTGTGTTTGCCGCTGCTCATCGTGCTCGGCTGTACGGACGGGGAGTCGGACGAGCCTTACGTGATCGGCGCGATGGATGCGTTAACCGGCGTGGCCGAGTCTTACGGCAATCCGCTGCTTCAGGCCAAGCTCCTTGCGGTGGAGGAGATCAATGCCGCCGGCGGCATCAACGGCCGGATGCTGGAGCTCATCGTAGAGGACTCCAAGTGCGCTGCGCAGGACGCCATTACCGCCTATAACAAGCTGACCGACGTGGACGGCGTCAGGATCATCCTAGGCGCCACGTGCAGCGGCGCGATGCTGGGTGCGGCGCCCCTCGCCGAAAAGGAAGGCGTCATCCTCCTTTCCGCATCGGCCACCAGTCCCGACATAGCCGCCGCCGGAGACTACATCTTCCGCACCGCTATCAACGACCTGCAACTTGGCATCGACATCGGCAACACGCTCTGGGTGGATGGAGTCCGCAGCATCGCCACAATCACCGAGTCCACGGACTACGCGGAGGGCGCTCGTCGCACCGCCGTCGCACAGTTCGAAAGACTGGGCGGCGCCGTAGTAGGGGCGGAAAGCTACTCGTCCGACGTTATCGACTTCCGCAGCCAGTTGACCAAGCTGCTCGACAATGACCTCGACGCGCTACTCCTGGCCGCCCAGGGGGAGGCCTCCGGGGGAACCATCATCAAGCAGGCCCGTGAGCTGGGCTATAACGGCCCCATCTACTCCGAAATCGTGCCCACGGCGCCCGATGCCCTGAGCATCGCCGGCGACGCCGCTACGGGCCTGAAGGCCGTCATACCCAACCCCGACCTGACTACCTCCGCCGGCAAGGACTTCCTGGCGAGCTTCAAAGCCCGCTACGGTGTAGTCGCGACACTGCCCTGGTTCCAAGGTTCGGCCTACGACGATGTGTACATCGCCGCCGAGTGCCTGGAGCAGACTGGGGATGACCAGGACGCCGACGGCTTCCGGGACTGTCTGTATGACCTTACCTGGAGCGGGGCCATCGGCGACAACTACAGTTTCGACGAAAACGGAGACGTGGTGGGACTGTTCAACGTCGTAGTGGAAGTCCTGCCCACTGCGGAGCGGACTGAGGAGAATCTGGGCTACCGTGTGCTGGGACCTGCGCCTACCCCGTGAACCCTGCATGGACGGACAGTCTGTGAGAAGAGTTTCGATGCCGCTGCCCGTTCCCACATCTTAGCGGGCTTTGAGCATCGGCACGCAATCGCTGGATCAGCGACAGCGGCTTCGTCCAGTGTCGCCCATAGAAGGCGACTCCAGGGTACGGCTGGCCGACAGTGATGCCGCCTCGCGATTGGAGCTCTTCACCTCGATCGGCAGTCCGGCGGCCATGAAGTACACATCGTCCGACTCTGCAGCTACAAGCTGGTTGACACGTCCAAGCTCGTCGGCATAGATGCGGCCTAGCTTGGTGTCGGGCACGACGCCGAGCCCCACCTCGTTGCTGACGACGATCCACGAAGCATCACCGTTACGGTACAGAGCCAGCAGCCTCTGTGCTGCAGGAAGAATGTCTCTCCGTGCCGTCGTAGGATCGAAGCCTCTCAACAACAGGTTGCTGACCCAAAGCGTGAGACAGTCGAGCAGCACCGTATCGTACCGGTGCAGCAGCGGCGCAATCGCAGCCGCTAGGTCCACAGGCTCTTCCAGTGTGTCCCAGTCCGCTGGCCGAGTCCCGCGGTGAGCCTCGATGCGTGCCTCCATCTCTTCATCGCCAGCCTCCGCGGTGGCCACGAAGATCACCCGCTCACCTCTCGCCGCCAGTCGTTGAGCGTAGCTGCTCTTTCCGGCTCTGGCACCTCCGAGAACCAGTGTCAATCGTTTGTTCATGTGTTGCTTCCTCAAACCACTAGATCCAGGTGAGAGGTGTCGTTCCAAAGCTCCAGAACCGGTACGCCGGACTGACTGCTGATAACGGAGAGACCGGCACAGTCGACACGAAATCGCCAGAAGTAATCGTCCGTCAACCCCAGCAGGCAGATGACCAGCGCACGAATCGGTCCCGCGTGGGCTACGATCAGCAGGTTGTCGGCAGCGTCATGATGGTCCACGGCGCTGGTATAGAATCGCCGCACCCGGTGCAGCAGTTCCGTTGTGTCCTCACCTCCAGGCGCAGAGAACTTGCGGTTTCCTATACTGATCTGCTTGGCAAAGACCGTTGGATCCCGCGCCTTCGCTTCCTCGAGCGTCAGCCCTTCCCACTCTCCGTAGAAGAACTCGCGAAGATCTGGGTCGGTCTCGATAAACGCATCACTGCCCTCGATTATGGCCTGAGCGGTCTCTCTGGCACGTGAGAGATCACTGGCGTAGACTGTCGAGAACCTGCGCCCGTTAAGCCTCCTCGCCAGAACCTCCACCTGGCGCCTGCCGTGCTCGTTGAGAGGAACATCCGAATGTCCTTGAATCTTACCGCTGCGATTCCATTCGGTTTCACCGTGCCGGACTAGGTGCCATCTCCCCATCCCTCACTCCCTCAAGTACGGCGACCGTTCCCGCTTTCGCCATAGCCGTCTACCATACGGTTGCCTCGTATAGCCCGGGAGTCAAGCGGAACAGGCCGATCCCGAACAGCAGCACAGTCACCTCGGCCACCTCGTTCACGGCGCCGTACGTGTCGCCAGTCATGCCTCCAACCATCCCTTTAATCCACCAACCCAGTGTCAACGACACGGCGATAGTCGCGCCCAGCAAGAGCAACCCGGCGGCTCCGAGAAGCAGTCCGCCCGCTGCGGTGGTGGTAGCGAGTCCAAAGGCGACCTGCCGCCAGTTGGACCCGACTTGGAACGCCGCCCCGACCCCCTGCTTCCTTACATATGCGAAGGCAGCCATCGTAGACACCATCCCAAAGCGCGATATACACGGGAACGCCGTTAGCAGACCGGCGCGTATCTCGTCCGATATGCCCACGAGGGCAGTCCATTTCAACAGTAGCAGACCGATGCCCCCAACCACTGCGAAAGCGCCCACATGGGTATCTCGTAGGATCTCCAGTCGCTCCGCCTGACTGTAGCCGCCGAACAGCCCATCACAGGCATCCAGGAACCCTTCCGTGTGTATCGCCCGCGTCAGCACGAGCAGCGCAACGACCAGGAGCGCGCCGACTACGGGTGACGGCAGAGCCTGTCTTGCCACGAAGTCGAGCCCTGCCAGGATCGCTCCCAGTGCCAGGCCCACGAGGGGGAAGTAGGCCCGCGACGGTCCCATGGTCGCCGCGCCGCGCGGCGCTAGGGGGAGAATGGTCAGGAAGCCTATGGCCAACCGCGCGCTCCTCAACCCTCCCGCCTTTCGCCATCCTCCGACTCCCTGTCAGAGACGTCGGCTTCGGCGAAGGTCGCCATCTCCGTCAGGCACGCCGCGGCTGTCTCAACCAGACCCATCGCCAGCACCGCCCCGGTGCCCTCGCCCAACCTCATGTCGAGGCTCAGGAGGGGGTGCAGTCCCATGTGCGATAGGACGATTCGATGTCCCTGCTCGGCCGACAGATGAGCGGCGACGAGGTAGTCCCTGACGTTGGAACAGAGACTGTGTGCGATCAGACCCGCAGCGCCAGAGATGAAGCCGTCGAGAACTACGACCCTACGGGCCAGCGCGCCTCCAAGCACCACGCCCGCCAGCACGCCGATCTCGAATCCGCCGACCTTCGTGAGCACGTCCAGTCCGTCGCTGGGATCGGGTCCGTTGACCTCCAGGGCGCGCTTGACGACGGCGACCTTGTGCTCCATCTCATGGTCAGTTCGTCCTGTTCCCCGTCCTGTCACCTCCCTTGACGGTCTGCCGGTCAGGGCTGCGGCAATGGCGCTCGACACCGTGGTGTTGCCGATCCCCATGTCGCCGGTGCCAATGATGTCGGCGCCCCTCTCCGCGGCCTCCAGCGCAATACCGATCCCCGCGTTCACACATGCCTCGGCCTGCTCGCGAGTCATGGCTGGAACCTGGGTAATGTCGGCGGTACCTTTCCCCGCTTCGATTACCCTCAAGTCGGCGTGGTAGGGCAACGGCGTCGCGACGCCCGCATCGACTATGACCAACTCCACGTCTGCCCTTCGCGCGATGACGCTGATAGCCGCGCCGCCCCCAAGGAAATTCAACACCATCTGCGCGGTGACCTCCTGAGGATAGCCGGTGACGCCTTGGGCGACTACGCCATGGTCGGCGGCGGCAACGACCACCGTCTTGCCGCGCGTCTTGGGACGGTCCGTCCGGAATATCCCCGCCAGTTGGACGGACAGGTCTTCCAGCCGACCCAAGCTGCCCGGCGGTTTGGTTAGTTGGTTCTGTCGGAGCTCGGCCTTCCGCTTGGCCTGCGGGTCGGCCGGTCTGATGCGAGCGACCACATCGTCCAGAGTCATCGCTAAAATTCTATGCCCTGTTGTGCCTTGATGCCTTGCTCCTGGTATGGATGCTTGACCAGCTTCATCTCGGTGACCAGGTCAGCGCAGTCGATCAGCTCCTGAGGTGCATACCTGCCGGTGATGATGACGTGCATCGTATCGCGCCGCCGCTTCAGAGTGTCGACGACATCGGCAACGGGGACCCAGTCGTAGTGCATTGCGTAGGTGAACTCATCCAGGACGATGATGTCCTCGTCCCCATCCAGAATCGCTGCCTTGCAGCGGTTCCACTGCTCTACGGCGAGAGCTGCCGTCCTCTCCATGTCCTTAGAAAGCCATGTAAAGCCGTCACCCAAGGCCTCGATGGGTATGTCCAGCTTCTTGGCCGCTCGGTGCTCCCCGAATCGAGCGCCCGTGTGCTTGATGAACTGGAACATCCTTATCCGGAAGTCTCTACCCCAGGCGCGGAAGATCACTCCTAGAGCCGCCGTAGTCTTGCCCTTACCCTCACCGGTATTGACGATGACCAGCCCGTGCCGGACCCGAGGGCGTCTGGCCAACCCCGCAGGCCGTTCCTCGCTTTCACGTCCGCTCATATGTCACTCCCCGGACTGCTTCGATATCGGAGCGTATTCTCGTTTCCGTTTGGCGAACGCTCGGCAGCCGGTCCGATGAGGCTGATCGCCAACGAACCCGTCGCCGGGTCCCGGTAGACTGCTGACTTCACGTCGAAGGCGTCTTCAATAGTCTCCGGCAACAGGACCTCTTCAGGCGGTCCCTCCGCGACTACTCGTCCATGGCTCAACAAGACCAGTCGGTCGCAATAGCGAGCTGCCATATTCAGGTCATGGATGGCCGCGACGGCCGCAAGTCCATCGTCGACGAGTTGCCGTACGAGGTCGAACACCTTGAGTTGATGAAGTACGTCCAGGTTCGACGTCGGCTCGTCCAATAGAAGTATGCGAGGTTGCTGTGCCAAAGCGCGTGCTACGAATACACGTTGGCGCTCCCCTCCGGACAGGGTATCGAGCGTCCTGTCGGCGAACTGCTCAACCTCCATCAGTCGCATCGCGTCTCGGGCTATGCGACTGTCCTCTCTACCCTCGATTTGGAAGCGTCTCAAGTGCGGGTACCTGCCCATGAGCACGAGCTCGATGGCGGTAAATCCGTGAGTGTAAGGCGCGATTTGGGGGACGAGCGCGAGATCGGCGGCAACATCTCTGGACGACAGGGACCTCAAGTCTCTACCCTCCAGCCGCACCGCACCGCCGCGATATCGGAGTATGCCCGATATCGCCCTCAACAATGTGGATTTCCCCGCGCCGTTGGGACCGATCAGACCGACAAGCTGCCCCCGGTCGGCGTGCAAACTCACGCCATCCAACAGGGTTTTTGCATCTATCTCGTAAGAGATGTGCTTAGCGCTGAGCGCCGGTGGCCTGCTGCAGTTCATCTTCCGTTACTCAACGAGGCTGAAGGAGGCGGTCGGCGGCTCGGGGAACTCTTCTGGCCAGAGAATCCGGGCGAGGTCCTCTGCTCCACGGATGTTCCAGTAGGAAAGCGTTGTGAAATGCTTGCTTTCGACCACGTATATCCGGTTGTTCTTGATCGCCGGAATCTCGGCCAGCGCCTCGTTTGCGAGCAGGCTCTGTCTGAACTCCTCAGCGCCAAACTCGACCGGTTGGGCTATGATGATGATCTCAGGGTCCATGACGATGACCCCTTCGAGGCTGGTGGTCTGGTTCCCTTCTATCCCCGCCTCTTCCGCCGCATTGATGCCACCCGCGGCCGTAATGACTCCCCCCTCGGTGGAGTTGCCGCCCGCCACCCACAGTTTGTCCGAGTACTGCGTAAGAGCAAGAACCCGTGGCCGAGGCTCCGCTTCTCCGGTGACTGCCACAAGGGAGTCATACCTGTCACGCACCTCCGCCGCGAATTCTAGGGCGCGGTCCTCTTCACCAAAGATATATCCCATGAAGAGGATGCTGTTGATCCGCGCCTCAGGGTCGTGCTTCAACTCCGTCTGCACGACCGGGATTCCTATCCCCGACAGGGCCTCGACCGCTTCCGCTGGGAAGAATGGACTGGTGACAACAACGTCTGGCCTCTGGGCGACGATCGTCTCTGGGTCACGTGAGATCTCGTCTATATCTTGGACGAGCGAGGCGACGTTGGAGTAGGTCGAGTTCTTCGTAGCGCCCCCAACCCCTACTAGACGGTCCCTGGGCACAAGCGCCAGAGTCATCTCATCGTGCCCGACGGAAGCTGTGATGATTCGCCGGGGCTTGGAAGGGATGGTCACGACTCCATTCAGCCCCTCTACTTCACGGGGCCATCCGAAGTTCGCAGGGTCGACGACACCCCTGACGCCTTCGAACGACCTTTCCACAGGCTCAGGTGTAGATGTCGGTGTGGGCGCCGGGGTTACGGTGGGCGCTGGGGTCGCGGTGGGCGACGGAATAGGCGTCGGCGGTGGAGCCGCAGTCGGCGCCTGCGTCGATGTTGCTACAGGCGTGGTTAGCGTCGGAGGTTCCGACGAACACGCTGCTAACACCAGCGCAAGGAGGGCTAAGGGAACGATAAGGACACGAATCTGTGGGATTCTCATCAATACTCCTTTCGGCGATCTCGTCTCATAGCGAATAGACCTGACGTTTGTTCTTGATCAACAGAAAAATGAAGAACGGTGCTCCGACGAATGCGGTGAGAATCCCGACGCGAAACTCGGCCGGCTGGACGATTGTCCTCGCCAGGGTGTCGGCCACGATGACGAAGACAGCACCTCCTGCAGCGCTCATCGGGACCAACACGCGGTGGTCCGGACCGAGCACCAGTCGAAGGACGTGGGGCGTCACTAGGCCCACGAATGCGATGGTTCCGCTCACCGCCACCGCAGCGCCGGTCGCCAGCGCCGCCGCCGCAAGAAGGAACGGACGAGCCAACCCCACGCGAACCCCCATCGAGCGAGCCTCATCGTCACCTAGCATCAGCAGGTTCAGATCGCGCGCCATCAGCACTATCACGGCGGCTGAGCCAAGTATTAGCGGTGTGGAGATCCGAACATGCTCCCATAATCGGGAGTCCAGTCCCCCCGCGAGCCAGAACAAGATCTCTCGAAGAGCTTCGTTGTCGGGGATGACGATGATGATCGCGGAGACGACAGCGCCTAGAAAGGCATTGACCGCCACCCCGGCAAGCAGGAGCGTAGCCATCGAGAACCGTCCGCCGACGGCGGCGATGCCATAGACGAGGAACGAGGCCGACATGGCACCCAGGAATGCGAATGCCGGAAGGGCCAGAAAGAAGAGACCCGCCATCCCCGTGGCGATGGAGACGACTGCGCCCACAGCGCCGCCGGCTGAGACGCCGATGATGCCGGGGTCGGCCATCGGGTTGCGGAACAGCCCCTGCATCGTCGCCCCTGCGACTCCAAGAGCCGCGCCTACTGAAGCTCCCACGATGATCCTGGGAAGCCTGATCTGCTCGATGACCAGCTGCTCGGTGCGCCCGAAGTCAGTGACATCGAGTCCCAGCATGGAGAGCAGGATCGCGCCGACGTGGCTGGCGGGTATCGTGACAGGGCCGAGGCTCAGTGAAACGAGGACTGCTGCCAGAGTCAGCAGAGCTAGAACCGAGGAGCCGACCGCCAATCGGGTGGTAACACCAGATCGGCGGTAGCCACGCAGAGTGGAGAGTCCAACGGCCCTCAACAAAGACACCTCCGGCGGCTCTCCGCTGGAGGTGTTGTTCGTTCTGCCCGGGAGTGCTACCCGACGACCGAGGTACCCTCTCTGTTGCGGAGAGTGGTCACCTCCCGTTCAGGCAGGTCTCCTGGCTCGCGGGTGGATTTTCGTCCGCCGGGCCCTTCCCGTCAAATTCCGACAGTGGGCTCCGGCTCCAAATCCCGCTTACAGTGGCGCTACCGCGGCGGACTCTCACCGCCTTCCCTATTCTCCCTGGGTGGGCACCCGAACGGGCAGTGGCTGTATGTTCGTGCTGTCGGGCATGATAGAGTCCTGTCAGCGGACCTGTCAAGCTGGACGGCTGGCGAACCGGCCGCTAACGCGCTGACGGGAAATCCGGAGTCCGCTTGTCTCTGACCGCAGCCAGGCCCTCCCGTACGTCGCTGCCGAAGAAGCCGATCATCTCCAGGGCCAGCGAGTAATCGAAGGCTGTGTGGCCGGCCATCCGCAGCCACTGGTTCAGCGCCCGTTTGGTCCAACGAATGGCAGGCTGGGGGCCGGCAGCCAGCTTCCCGGCCACCTCCATGGCCGTTGACATGAGCTGCTCGTGGGGCACGGCCATGCTGACCAGGCCGATGCGCTCGGCCTCCTTGCCGTCGAGGAAATCGCAGGTCAGTAGGTAGTACTTGGCCTTGGCCATCCCACACAACAGGGGCCAGATAATTGCCGCATGGTCGCCGGCGGCAACCCCCAATCTGGTGTGCCCGTCTGTAATGCGGGCGCGCTCCGACGCGATGGAGATGTCGGCCAGCAGGGCTACCGCTAGCCCGGCGCCCACGGCCACTCCATTGATGGCGGAGATTACCGGCTTGTCCAGGTCGATCATGTTGTATACGATGTCGCTGGCTTCCTGCATGCTGCTGGCGATGACCTCAGGGTCGCCGAAAACCTTCTCCATCATCTCGAAGTCGCCTCCGGCGGAGAAGGCGTCGCCCGCGCCGGTAATTACTGCTGCTCTGACCTCGGGGTCTTTGCCCAGGTCGGGCCAGATGCGGCTCAGCTCATTGTGCAACCGGAAGCCTGTGGCATTGAGAACCTCCGGCCGGCTCATGGTGAGCAGGGCCACGCCATCTCTCTTCTCGATCAGCAGGTGTTCGTAGCTGCTGTAGTCCACCACCGCACCTCCGTTGACCGGATTCTTTCATCCGGCTAATACAGGACTTCCTCTGCCGTGAGCCTCTCGATCTCAGCTTGGCTGATGCCCAATAGCTCTCCAAATACGTAAGGATTGTCTTCGCCCACGTTGCTGTAGTGGCCGTATTCCATCGGGGTTTCCGACAGGCGGACTGGACTGCTCCACGATATGCTCTTTCCCTGCCTCCACTGGGCTGCTGGCGTGCCCCGCTCGGTCACGTAGTAGTCCGTTTCCCGGTAGAAGTTCCTCGCCCTAAGGTGGGGACTGGAGTGCAGGTCCTGACCCTGGGATACCACGCTGGCGGCGACACCGGCGGCCTGCAATCGTTCCATCACCGCGTCCGCGCTGTACTGGACGGTCCAGGCGGCTATCAGCTCGTCCAGAGCGTCCTGGTGGCGGTGGCGGCCTAACCGGGTGGCGAAGCGAGCCTCTTGGCTCCAGGCAGGGCTGCCCAGTGCTTGTGAAAGCGCCTGCCACTCGGCGTCGGTGTGCACCGCTATGGCACAGAATCTCCCTTCGCCCTGGCAGGGGTAGACCCCGTGAGGCGCAGCGAACCGGTCGCGATTGCCCATGCGTGGGGGCAGCCGGCCGTTGACCTGGAAATCGAGAATTGCCGGTCCGGCGGTGACGGCCCCTGACTTCAACACCGATGACTCCATGGTGGCTGGTAGACCGGTAAGGTGTCGACGCATCAGGGCGCCGATGATGGCCACTGGCTGGAACACGCCGGTGTGGTAGTCGGAGTATGAGGAGTTGATCGCTGCTGGCGGATCACCCTCGTTGCCGGTCATCAAGGAGACTCCCGACATGTGCTGCGCCAGAATTCCGTAGGACTTGTAGGTGTGGTAGGGCCCGTTTCCGCCCAGAGCGGTCTGCCACATTATGATGATATCCGGCCTGACCCGGCGTAACTCGGGAAAGTCTACCCCCCATCGGGCGAGTATGCTGCGGCGAAAGTTGGTCATGAACACGTCGCTGATCTTGATCAACTCCATGAACAGATCTCGGCCCTCGCGGGTACGCACATCCAGAGTTACCCGTCTCTTTTGACTGTTATAGTCCGGCTGACCGGCGCCGCGGGACCAGGCCGGAATGAAGGCCATCTCATCCAGAGCCTTGTTGGTCTCCACCCGGATGACCTCGGCCCCCAGAGAGGCAAGTATCCGGCCGGTCAGCGGCAGGGCCACGTATGGCCCCAGCTCCACCACCCGAATCGAGTTCAAGGCTCTGCTGGTCATTGTTCTTCCGCGACCCGCTGAGTTTGTTGCTGCAAAGCGCTAGACCACGCCGTGGGCTCGCAGGACAGCAAGCTCCTGCTTCGTGAGTCCCATCTCTTGGCAGTAGATGGACTCGTTGTCGTGGCCCACTTTAGGAGCGGCTTTCCCTGCTGGCTCAACTTCCTCACTGTCGAATACGCCCAGGGGGTACTTGAGAGGACCGGTCTCTGGATGGTCCAGCTCGGCCCAGAAGTGGCTGGCCTCCAGCTGAGGGTCCCCGATGAGGTTGGTCACGTCATTTACCGGTACGAAGACGAGATTGCGCCGCTGTCCTTCATGGAACAGCTCATCGGCAGTGAACCTGGTAGTGAAATCGATGAAAAGGGCGGTCAGCTCTTCGACGAAGAGCGCACGCTCCTGATTGCCGCCTCGGAACTCTTCCCGCAGAATCTCCTCGTTGCCGGTAACCTCGTGCATCCACTGGGCGAGCCCGTCCCACTCACGAGGTGTGACGACACCTGCGGAGATCCAGCCGTCCCGGCAGGGATAGACGCCCAGAGGCACCGCAAGGGTGGAGCTGGTGCCTACCCGGGTCACGTTCTCCCCCAGCTGCTGCCAGGCCAGAGCCGGATGGGCGTCGGTGTAGTAGGTAATCAGCGCCTCCTGCTGGGACACGTCGATGTACTGTCCGGTTCCGGATAGCATATCTCGGTAGTAGAGGGCAGCCAGTATGGCTACCGCGCCGTACTGGGCGCCGGCGAAGTGGGACTGCTCGTTGCCCTGCCTTACCGGGGGGCCGTCTGGATCCCCGGTGATCTGCATGAAGCCGCTGGAGGCCATCGCGATCAGATCGGAGGACTTGAAGCCTCTCCACGGCCCACTCTGGCCGAACGGGGTTATGGAGGCCATTACTAGTCCCGGGTTGGTCTCCTTGAGCGATTCGTAGTCCAGTTCCAGACCGCCCATGTAGCCCACCGGAAAGCTCTCCACAACCACGTCCGCCTTCTCTGCCAGACGCCGGAACAGGGAACGTCCGGCCTCGGTCTCTAGGTTCAGAGTGACGGACCTCTTGTTTGTATTGTAATAGAGGAAATAGAGGCTCTTTTCCGAGTGGGGGTCGTCGCCGGCGAAGGGAGCCCGGGCCCGTCCCGAGTGACCGCCGGGAGGCTCGATCAGGACCACGTCGGCCCCGTGGTCAGCCAGCAGCTTGCCGCACAGAACGCCAGCCGTTCCGGCCAGATCCAGCACCCGGTAGGGCGGCAGAAGAAGTCCCTCTTTCGGTCTCTCTGGTGTCATCTCACTGTGGCGTTCGGCCCGCCGCATGGCAATATACCAAATTTGCAAACTCTGAATGACCTGCCGCCGATGCTATACCACTCGCACTGTGTCTGCCATGCTGGCGCATCTGCCCCGGCACCCGACGGTCACCCCTGAAGGCAGTCGATAACGGTTTGTTATGATGCCTCTTACATGCCTCGGATGGCATGGCAGGAACCATGACTGAACGAAGGGATAGAAATATGGGAAGGCTTGATGGAAAAGTAGCTCTGATTAGCGGCGGCGCCCGAGGGCAGGGCGCTACGGAAGCGAGACTGTTTGCCGCAGAAGGCGCCAGGGTGGTGATTGGCGACCTCCTGGACGAGCAGGGGATAAAGGTCGAGGCCGAAATTCGTGAGTCGGGCGGAGAGGCCGCCTACACTCACCTGGACGTGACCAGCGAGGCGGACTGGGTGGCAGCAGTGGAGACTGCCGTCAACCGGTTCGGCAAGCTCGATATCCTTGTGAACAATGCGGGCATTACCGGCCTTGGCGGCGGTGGAGGACCGGTCTCCATCGAGAACGCTACCGAAGCGGCGTGGGACCGGGTGCTGGCGGTGAATACCAAAGGGGTATTCTTCGGCGCCAAGCATGCCATCCCGGAGATGCGCAAGGCCGGGGGCGGCTCCATCGTCAACATCTCCTCTGTCTCGGGGTTGGTGGGCGATGCCAGGCCCAGCGCAGGAGCCTATCCGGCCTCCAAGGGAGCGGTACGCCTCCTCACCAAGTCAACCGCCATCCAGTACGCCGGTGAAGGCATACGCTGCAACTCGGTGCATCCGGGGTTGATCGAGACCCCAATGACAGAAACGACCTTCCCCACGCCCCAGGACCGAGAGGACCGGATAGCGATAACTCCCCTTCGCAGAATAGGCACGCCCGAAGACATAGCGTACGGAGTGCTCTACTTGGCTTCCGATGAGTCCTCTTACGTCACTGGTATAGAGCTGGTGATAGACGGCGGCTTTACGGCCCAGTAGCTTAAACGTCTACTGGAGCAGGAACCCCTCATAGCCCTTGGCCGCTATCTCTTCACAATTGGCCCGATAGACTGGAGGGGCGTCGGGGCTGGTGGTGAGCACGACGCGTGCTTTGCCCGGAATGTTGGCTCCCAGGATCCAGGAGTTGGCCTTGGTCCGGAGCGTGCCGGCGGTCCCTTTGGCGACGTACTCCACCCATGCCTCCTCCGCCTCGGGTTTGGCCGAGATGCGCGTGAAACCGTTCGCGCGCATGTAGCCCAGGCACTTGATCACCCAATCCACGACCCACTCGGCGCCTCTGGTGTAGACGCCGACTCCCGCGGCCTGATTGATGGTGAAGAGATTCGGGAAGCCGGCGCTCTGAATGCCCAGATAGGTGCGCGGACCCTGGGCAAACCTCTCCTTGATCGTCTGTCCGCCTTCGCCTCGAATGTCTATCCTGGTCAACGACCCCGTTATGCCGTCATATCCCGTGGCGAAGATGATCACGTCCAGTTCGTACTCGGCGTCGCCGGTCTTGATGCCCTTTGGGGTGATGCGCTCGATGGGGGACTCGCGCACATCGACCAGCAGGACGTTGTCCCGGTTATACACCTCATAGTACCCGGTCTCGCATGGGATGCGTTTGGAGCCGAAGGGATGGTCATTGGGCACCAGCATCTCCGCCACCACGGGGTCCCGGACGCGTTCACGGATCTTGTTGCGGACGAACTCGCCGTAGTCCTCGTTGGCCTCCCCGGGGACCATGATGTCCCGGAAATTGGACAGCCACTTCTTGTGACCCGACTCCTCCCACAGCCTCTCGTACTGCTCCAGCCGCTCTCCAGCCGAAACCTCCATGGCCGACCGTGGATCGAACCCGTAAGGTGACGACGATGGAGTCTCACTGCACCTCTTGAAGATCTCCTGGTAGCTCGCCTTGATCTCGCTCATCCATCCGGGGTCGATCGGGCTGTTGCGGAGCGGCGCGCAGTAGTTTGCGGTGCGCTGGAAGACGGTCAGATGGGCAACCTCGTTGGCGATTGCCGGGATTAGCTGCACGCCGGTGGAACCGGTGCCTATCACCCCCACGCGCTTGCCGGCTAAGTCTATGCCCTCCTTGGGCCATCTGCCGGTGTGGCACCAGTCGCCCTCGAAGCTGTCGAGCCCCTCGATGTCGGGAACATAGCGGGCGGACAGAATGCCAACCGCCGTGATCAGGAATTGCGCCCGCGCCCGCCGCCCGTCTTCCGTTCGGACATGCCAGCGATTCTCGCCCTCGTCGAAGACCGCCGACACGACGTACGAGTTGAATTGGATGTCTCGGCGCAGGTCGAACTTCTCCGCTACATAGTTGAGGTAGCTCTCGTTCTCAGGCTGACTGGTATAGTGGTCCTTCCAGTCCCACTCCTGCAGAAGCTCCTCTGAGAACGAATATCCGTAAGCGTAGCTCTCGGAATCGCAGCGACTTCCCGGATAGCGGTTCCAATACCAGGTGCCTCCGACTCCGCTGCCGTCCTCGAAGACCCGCACCGAGAGCCCGAGCTGGCGCAGACGATACAGGTGGTACAGTCCCGCGACCCCGGCGCCTATGACGATCGCATCGAACTGCTCGACCTCATCGTCCGCCAGCGTGCCTGCCGCCGGCGTCTGACGTAGAGAGTTCGCCATGTCGTCTCCTTAAGCTACATGGAGCCCTAGAGCAGGAACCCGCGGCGACGATGATAGCACGTGGGCATCGGACGTGGGTAAGCTGGCCGCTGGCAGGGTCGCCATAGCATTGGCAAACGCCTTCTCCCACTGTGTGAGTAGACAGAGAGACCTCCATCCATATGCTATAATTCGGGCCGACTGGATGGGCGTGGGGATATAGCTCAACTGGGAGAGCGCGGCGTTCGCAATGCCGAGGTTGGGGGTTCGAGTCCCCCTATCTCCACTCAGCTACGGCGGTTAGCGGCTCAAAGCGGCGCAGCGGTCCCATAGACTGCTTCTTGGCGGTTCGAGTCCCCGCTACCTTTCGCCCCAACAGCTGGCATAACTCTCGCAGTCCTCGACGAAGAGTGATCACTCGCGAGGCGAGGGCGTTGCTCGACCAGTAGAGGGCAGATGGCGCCCGCGTCAGGCCTCACCGCTCGCTGGGCTAGAGGACGCTGGCAGGTGATCGTAGACAGCGTGAGCAGCTGAACCACCTCCTAGTCGGTGCGGCTGTACCGGTATACGGTTCACGTGATGCTGGACTCGCCACGCCTGGCTACTAGACCTAGTGGGAATGAAAGGGTCCGGTAAGCTCTCATATTGCTCTCAGGTTATACTCAACCGTGCCGTGACTCAGAAGGGTATGAGTGGTCACCATGAATAACGTCGTCCCCCTCAGTGACCTTTTCCACAAACGGTTGTTTAGCGTTCCCGACTACAAAAGGGGCTACTGGTGGGAGGAGCAACAGGTTGAGGAATTCCTCGAGGACCTGGAGTTGCTAGGAGGCCCTGACTATCTCTTCTAACATGCGCACGACGGATCTGCTCCATGGAATTGCACCTCGTCTGGGACTGCTGGCCCTCTTGGCAGTCGCGCTGGGGTGCTTGTTCTTCCTTTTCGAGTTGTTCGTAGGCATGACATCCTCCAGCGGCAACGGCTTGTCGGAGCAGAACTCTTCCTCAGGCTCGAGCCTTGAAGTCCCGAGCGGCGCTTCTCTGACGACCACCCTTGCGGCGGTAACGTGCATTGCGCTTGGAGCCGGAGCTCTGCTGGTCTTGTGGCGATGGCTGAGGGACCGGCCGGGGAACACCACGTTGGGTCATGGTATGTGGCGGCGCGCCAGCGGTAGCGATGGTGGGTCTTGGGACTTACTTGCTTGTTTCAGGGAGGATGCACGGAAGCCTTCCCTACGGGAGTGTTCCGTACGCGAACTACCAGGTCAACGTCGGGGGGATGGACCCGCTGGAGTTGACAGTGTTGGCGACCATTGTCCTAGCGGTGATGCTTGTAGGAGTTACAAGGCCTCGCTTGCTGATCCTGCTGCTGGCCCTGTGCCTGGTCGCCGTTCTGATGTTTGGCCTGTTCTCCTCCTGCGCAATCCAGGGCCCCAACCTCTTTGGTCACCCTTCGCAGTTGCAACCGGCGGCAGGTTACGCAGAGGAAGTCAACGCCTTACGCCAGCAAGGCCCCGCTACCGTACCGTCAAGGCAGGAGCCGGACACGGGCGCGGTAGAACGCCAGATGGGGGATTCGGGAATTGGAGACTCCCGGACCGGGGAAGCCACCGGGACGGAGGGGCTGTCGTCGAGGACATCCAGCCCCGCACCCGCCGATGACCATCCGCCGCAGTCAACCCCGGCCGTCCGGGAAATCGCAACAGAAGGATCCGCGCCGGTCTTCATGGAAGTCAACGGGGAAAGGACCACCCCGGTGGGAGTACCCTACCGTTTGACCGGCACCCTGACCGGAGCCGATGATAAGCCTCTACCGTCCATGCCGGTAACCATCAGTGTAGACGGACAGCCTGAAGCAACTCTGCACACGGATGCCCAAGGTGGGTTTGCTTGGGAAACGGTCTTCAACGAAGCAACCGAGACCACGGTGGACATCAGTACTCCCGGCAACACCGAATTAGGTCCATCCCAAACCCGGTGGCCCGTCACCGCGGCGACGCCGGAGATTGAGATGGAGCCGCCAGAGCCAGTGGCCCGGGGCGACGCCCTCATGCTGCGAGGAACAGTATCCGTCGGCGGCCGGCCCGTGCCGAACACCCCTGTTGCCGTCGGCGGAGAGCAATTGGGTCTCACCGATGCGAACGGTTCCTTCGCGTTGCCCTTCGATGTGCCGGCGGACAGCGCACTGGGGATGATGCCGCTGGAGTTGGCCGCCCCGGCGTTGAATGCCGCAGCCATGGTGCTGGCGCCGGTTATGTCCGCTACCAGTCTAATTGTTACGCCGCTGGAACGGCTGATCTCGGGGCGCCCATTGCCGGTGGCAGCGCAGCTGCTGGATGACCGAGGCATGGGTATACCCAACGCCACGATCCACGACGGACAGGGAGGCACGGCCATCACCGGCCTGGATGGTATCGCGAAGTTTTTCCTCACAATGAAGGACGGGACAGACCTGACGGAAACCCTGACGACCTTCAAGTTTGAAGGCGACGAATCGAACCTTCCCGTGGACCAATCTGTGGAGGCGCCTGCCTCGTCTGACGGCGGGTTCAATTGGCTGCTCTGGGTGGGACTTCCATTGGCCGTGGTCATAGGCTCCGTTGCGGCATACCTCCTGGTGCGGCGAGCCAGGTCGTTAGCACGCTTGCTCCGCCGAGCCGTCGATCTGGTACCGCTTCTATGGGGCGCCTTGACTACACGTCAGCGGCGAGATTCGCGCTCCGACGAGGAGGAAGAACGGCTCCCCACCTTGCTTGTTCTGAGCTTCCCGAAGTTGCCGGCGGATGGTGCCAAGGTCTGGCATGTCGGAGAGGAAGTGTCGCTTCTGTGCATCCTGACCGGCGAGTCAGGCGAGCCGATGGCTCGCGTGACGGTGCAGTTGGACTGGGGTGATTCGGAGGGGCCAAGGCAACTGACCACCGACCGGAAAGGCAGGTGCGCCGCTACTTGGTCCGCGCATGAGGGAGCTTATCGAGTTACAGCCAGTTTCGCGGGCGACGATCACCATTTGCCGGTTACCGCCGTCGAGGAATATAGGGTGCGTGGGAAGGTGGCCACCCACCTGGAGATAGCTTTAGTCAAGCCGGCGGAAGACCTCCCCTTCATATGGGGAATCGGCGAGCCGGTCCACGTGAATATCATGCTGCTGGACGATTCGGGACAGGGTCTGGGCGGACGGACGGTGACGATAGTGATCGATGAGCCGGATCAACCAGTCGGATTGTTGACCGACGCCGACGGACGGTGCCACACATCCTGGACGGGTACCGTGCCCGGGACTTATCGGGTTGTAGCGGACTTCGCCGGGGAAGACCAATACTTGCCAACCTCGGCCCACCACGAGCTCGAATTGGTGGATTTTCGGGAGGACGTAGTCCGCCGCTACAATTCCTTCCTGCCTTGGGTCCGCGAAAGGGAGCCCCTCATTTCGGAACAGACCACCCCCAGGGAGATGGAAGTGATGGTGGTAGAGGGCGGAACCCCGGTAGACCACCGGGCGCTGGAAATAGTAATCGCCCGATTTGAAGAGGCCGACTACAGCCTGCACGAAATCGACCGGCCCCGGTTCGAGGCGATGTACCGGGCCCGCCGGAAGATAGTGGGAGATTGAACGAGGCATGGCAGCCAATGGCGGGCTGACGGGATCGTTGTTCCAGGCTGTGCTGATAGCCGCGGGAGCAGCCGTCCTGTGGGGTATGGAAGACTCCCCCTTGCCGGAGAGCAGTCTGGGGCTTGACTTCCTGCTCTGGCCCGTCGCCATCGCAGCCGGGCTGTCGTTGGCGGTCGACCTCGTGTTCCGCTCTCAGCGCGTGTCCCGGCTGAGGGAGACGCTGCGTCTGCCTGAGGAATTCAGGCCAGGGATGACCCTTGTGCTGCTCATGGTTCGGCGCCTTTTGAGACACACCTCGTGGTCAGCGCTCCTATTGGGTGCGCTAGTAGCCTTGGCGGGAACCCAACCCGAGCCGCGAATCTACTACACCTTCATCGCCGGGACAGGGGCTGTTCTGGCGTTCATGGCGGCGGTCCGAACGGCAAGCATACCTCTCCCAGTCGTTGGTATGGTCTTCGGATGCCCTTGGTTCCGGCTATTGGTTCTCGGGGTAATCACTCTGCTGCTCCAGCAACAGGAATGGACCACCACCTATGGCTTCCACAGCTCCCCACTATTGCCAGGGCTGGCGGCAGCACTGGGGGCCGGCTACCTGGGCAGCGCATTGCGAGGTATCGGCAATGTGTCCGACCGGTGGGCCAATCCAGACACGGCGCTATTGACTACGGCCGTCGAATGCGTTGGCATCGCTGCTGCCCTGGCTACTGCCGCCGGCGGTGCATCGATGGCATGGGGGAGTCTCGGTTCTTTGCCCAACATAAGCGCGGCGGCTCTGGATCAGTGGCCGGAATTGCTGATGAGAGGCTGGATCCCGCTGTACTTCGGCCAGCTATTCGAAGCCAGGCATCTGGTGGTCGGCTTTTTCCTGGCGCTGGGATTCGCCAGAGCACTTCCGTCTGCGGAAGGAGACGGAACCGGAACAGAATACCGTCCGCTGATCAAGGCAGGGGCGTACGCTCTATCGGGTTATACGGCGTGGTTGGTGGCAGCGAAGCTGGTCTATCTGGGTCATGGATACCCTCTGTTCGGGGCGGCTATTGCCGGAGGTCTGTTTGCGGCGGCAGCGGCAATGGTGGTCCGCAGCTTAGTTCCTAGCCCCGGCGGGATGTTGGCCGACGCCGCCCGGTGGTTGTCACAGTCCACCTTCCGGGCGTTCTTCCTCGGGGCGTCGCTGGTCCTGTACGGTCTGCTGTTACGTCCTCTGCTCTACGAAGCCCTGTGGTTCGCCCCTGTCTACGAGTGGCTGGTGGTCCTGGCCTTCGCTTTCGTTCCAGTTAACCGACTGAGGAAGGGAGTACGGGCGGAAGTCGCTCCCGAGGCCGCATTGCCCGCCTCCTGGCCCGACTGGTCTCGCCACTACCAGATATCCGAAGACCGGCCGGACGCTCGGATGGTCGGGTTAGTGCACCTGCAGCAGGGCTTTGTCAGCACTGGTGAGTGGGGGCCGGTGTGGCATTACCTGGTGGGGTTGCTGCTGCGGAACGGGGCCGCGATCGAGAGCATTCCCGCCGTATTTGCGCCCATGAGACGCTGCTACCTGGCTTCGGTTACCCCGGGCCTCCGATGGCGAGGCAATAGAGTGAAGCACCGGGAAGTGGCCCTAGCGGATACCATGGCCAGGGCAGAAGCGGCCTTGTCTCTTCCTTCGGCCCCATTGGAAACGGTGAATGAAGTCCGATTGCGGGAAGTAGCAACGCCGTTCCTGGACGAAGGCAGGGGACCTGGGGAACTAGCAGTCACCCTGACCGCCGCTTCCTGGCAGCGTGGGTCCGATCTTGGCTTGGCCGCGGCGCTATGGTTCCCTCTGATGACCTTTGTCGATGCCCCGGTCTCCGGCCGTGGCGTCCTGGCTTGCTTGCGGTGGGTCTTCTGGCGCACCTTCCGGAGAGGGACCCCCCACTGGAACCAAGAACGACGGCAGCAGATAGTAGACGAGGCGGCATCCCATCTGTTTGGAGAGAGCCATGAATCAATTTGACGTAGAAGAGGCAGGCCGGGTCTGCGAGACGATTATCGACCGGGTCTCCCAGGTATTCGTGGGCAACCGTCTGCTGCTGCGAAAACTGCTCGCCGCAGCCTTGGCCAACGGCCACGTTCTTTTCGAGGACTACCCCGGCCTGGGGAAGACCCTGCTGGCCAAGGTATTCACCCGGGCCATCGGCAGCAAGACTAGGCGGGTCCAGTTCACTCCGGACGTCCTACCCGCCGATATCCTGGGCACCAGGGTCTGGCGGCAGAACACGGGGGAGTTCCAGTTAGTCAAGGGGCCGGTGTTCACCAACGTGCTGTTGGCTGATGAGATAAACCGGGCGCCGCCCAAGACGCAGGCGGCGCTACTAGAAGCCATGGAAGAGCGGCAGGTCACCATTGATGGTGACACGCTTCCATTGAGTCCGCCGTTCTTGGTCATCGCAACCCAGAATCCCATTGAGCAGGAAGGGACATACCCGCTGCCTGAGGCCCAACTCGACCGTTTCTTGTTCCGATTGGGCACTGGGTATCCGGCCAACCAGGAGCAGGAAGACGAGATCCTGCTCCGCCGGATCCAGTGGCAAAAGGACGACCCCACTGAGCACGTGGAGCCTGCCGTGGACCTTGAGGGCTTCCTGCGGTTGCAGCGCAGCGTGGAGTTGAACGTCTACGTAGACCAGGTGATGGTGGGCTACATCACCCAAGTGGTGCGGCTGACCCGCGAGCATCCCCGTGTCGCGGTTGGGGTCAGTCCCCGGGGCAGCTTGGCCCTGTTGAAGGTTTCCCGGAGTATGGCCCTTATCCACGGAAGAGACTTCGTCATCCCCGATGACGTGAAGATGGTTACTTCGGATGTGCTGGGGCACCGGATAATCTTGAACATCGAAGATGTCCTGGAAGGAGTGAACCCGCAAGACGTGGTTGAAGAGGTAGTAAGCCAGGTGCCTGTGCCTACCGAGCTGGGACACCGGTCAACCAGCTAATGTTCTCAGCACTGCCGCGGCGATGGCTGACGATGGCGTTTGCACTGTTGGCCTTAGCCTTGTGTCTTGGCAACCTGGTCCTGTTGGCGGGAGCCATTTACGCGTTGCTCATCGTGCTACTGGGCGCGACGCTGGCTGCCCCTGGCAGAATAGTGGTTAGCCGGAGTACGTCTCGCCTTGTCTGTTGGGCCGGGGCCGGGCTGGACGTGAATCGGCAGGTGGAAGCCGGCCGAGGCATGGGGCCACTGTATGTCTACGACCTGCTGCCGCCGGAAGCGGAGGTAGTCAGGGGCAGCAACCTCCGGGTTATCTGGAAGCGTCCCGGCGCAAGAACCTACGACCTGTCCTACCGTATCTCGTGGCCCAAGCGAGGCGTGTACACCCTGGAAGAGACGGCATGGGAGGCCGAGGCTCCACTGGGGTTGCACCAACGCAAACACGGATCGGCCGGTCCGTCCCTGGAAATCTCCGTCGTGCCTCGCACTCAAGCCATCAGGAAGGTCAACGAAATCAGGGGCCGGGCCCACAGCCGCAACCCGTGGGAGGACGTGGCCCTCCTAGGGGCCTCCAGCACCGACTTCACCGAGCTGCGTCCCTACACGCCGGGAGACCCGATGCGCTGGATCAACTGGAAGGCCAGCGCCCGTAGTTCCGGCAGCGACAACCCCCTACTGGTCAACCAGTATGAGCCGGAAGGCCGAAAGGCGGTCTGGATATTCCTGGATGGCGCAGACTACATGGACGTGGGATCGACACTGTCCGCGCTGGCCGACCAGGCGGCGGAGGCCACGGGCAACATTGCCCAGTACTACCTGACCCGTGGCTACACACTGGGGGCCTACATCTACAACAGTCAGAGCGATATCCTGACCCCGGAAGTAGGTCAGAAACAGTTCCGACGGCTCACCAATATGCTGACCAGGCTAAAGCCCGGCCAGGCAGAACAAGACCTGTTGCAAGCGGTGGAATCTTGCAAGGGTTTCCTGTTCAGGCTGCAGCCCGAGGTCTACTCCGTTACGCGGCTGGACGTCCACTACCCTCGTCGAGGACCAGAGTCGCCCGACGATGACGGGTTCGTCGCCGGGATAAGACGGCTGGTCTCCTTGAGACCCAGTTCCCGGCGCACGAACCAAGTCCGGGTGGTCCATCTGGAATCCCAAGGCTATCAGAGTCCACAGACATCAATGGAAGCCCACGCCTTGGAGCTGATGCGGTGGGAGGTCCAACCCATGTACGAGGCCATTCGTCGCTCCGGGGCCTCGGTGCTGCGATGGGACCCCCTGCAACAGGACTTCGCCTCTGCGTTCTTGCGGTATATCAACACGGGCCGGTGAAACTATGGTGCGCTTCCTAGCCGTTGAGTCCCTGCTGTTGGGCTGCCTCCTATCCTTGACGGGCTACGTGTTTTGGGAATCTTCTGGGCGCGACCCAGGCTTGGACACGTTCTGGAGCGACCAACTGGAAGCTCTGGTACCGGGAGCGTTGGGAGTTTCTCCCCTCATGGTGACCATCGCCGGTATCTGTTGCCTCCCAATCATCTTCTACTGGCTGCTCCAGTGGCTGAGAATGACTACACTTTCCTTCTGGATGGTGACCCTGGCCGCCCTCTTGCTCCAGGGTCCGGCGGTGCTGGCCCACAATCAACTGGATTGGGCCTCGTTTTGGGGAGGCTCCTCGTCGTCCCCCGAGTTGTCCCAAATCACCGTGGGGGCACTGTTCCTGTTGTCCCTGGTCTTGCTGGTAACGCTACAGCGAGTCGCCGAGCTGAGGAGACTGAGAGGCGAGCTTAGAACCCTACGTCTGGAGAGTGGGGAACAGGGCAATGTCCTCGCCAACGAGATTCTAGTCCTAGTCGGGTTGGTCGGGTTCAGCCTGGCCGTAACCGCAATGTTGCTGTCGGCGGCCTCGGCGTTGGCCCGGATGAACAACCTGCTGGCCCATTCTCCCTGGACAGTACTCACCATCGGTGCTGCCGCCCTCTTGATGCTGACTGGCTCTTTGCGCCTCTGGCTGCGTACTCGCCAGCAACAAGAGGACTGACTTCTGCTCTGTCCCTCCGGATGCAGGACCTCGCTGCCGCCGTTACTACCAGGAGACCGCGCTTCTCCCCAAACAAGCGATGTGGGGCCACAAGGATGTGCCCCAGAGGCTCGAGTGGAGGCAGACTATCCCTACCGTTGGCGTTGTGGTGGGTTCATCCTGAAGAAGTGAGAGAGCCTCCAACCCGACGGAGGCTCGTATAGGGCCATCGGCGCTGAGAGGCTCCGTCTTTAGATCAGGACCTCCCAGCGATAAGTTCGCAAATCGGTACGCCTTGGCCCCACCACTACAGGACTTTCCTACACCTTCCCCGCTTGCTCCTCCATACATCAGTAAGGCCCGCTAGTT
The DNA here is from genome assembly GCA_965208395.1 of Dehalococcoidia bacterium. Classification (GTDB taxonomy): domain Bacteria; phylum Chloroflexota; class Dehalococcoidia; order Lucifugimonadales; family CBDBON01; genus CBDBON01. The sequence goes on along the minus strand of CBDBON010000003.1, from coordinate 1,103,648 downwards.
CGACCGACCCCCTGAATCTCTAACCTTAGGCCAGTTGCAGCGGGTCCACAGTGGGCTCAAGGCCTGTACGAAGCAAGGTTGCGGCGTCCATGCCTGAAGGCTGGTTCTATAGCGCACTCACCGGTATCGCATCCGTGTACCAATGGGAAGTAGTCGCCACCGAATTCGACCCAGCGAAAGTGGACTATGGAACCTTTGGCGGAGGAGCCAACGAAGAAACACTGCTAAACTAGGCACGACCTCACATGCAGGAGCGAGACACTCCCAAGCTCAGGATGTGCTTCCATTCGACAACATGAAGGGCATACCATCTGCCGAGGGCCAGCACGGCTTGTGGGCGGTGCCCGAGTTAATTGGGTTCTCAGCCTGGAGGCCTACGTTTGTGGCGACACCGTGGACAGGAAGCATGACATGCAGGAATGGAGAAGCTAGGAAGAGAAAGGGTGGCCGGTTTCGTACTCGTGTCCGGTACGCCGGCCAACGAAAATCGACTGAGGTCCATCCGGCCTGAACTGGTCGCAGATCTTCCCCTGTAGTCCAGCTCAATCCCCGGTCTAGTCGGGACAGGTTGCCCGCACGAGTGATGGAGGGAAATTAGATGGATTGGAGTGCTCTGCAGTTCATCACGGGCTCGGAAGAACTGCGCGCAGTCGCGACCCAAGGAGGCGAGATTCGAGAGTCGCTGCTGTCGTTGGGCCTGTTGATCATAGTCGCGAAGTTGGCAGAGGGCATCTTCCGTCGGATACACCTGAGTTCCATCCTGGCGTACGCGTTTACTGGCGTCATGCTGGGTCCGGTGCTGGATGCCATGGGGCTGTGGTCGATCAATCCCACAGGACACATTGATCTCCTCCTGACTCTGGGCGTTTTTGTCTTCTTCTTCCTGATAGGTCTGGACGAGATCGACATCCCCAGTTTTGTGGCGAGCCTCAAGGGTCGCTACTTCCTTGCCGCAGTTGTGTCTGTCCTCTTCTCGCTAGGCATCTCCTTGCTGGTGACCACCGGCTCGGTTCATGACTTCGGGGTCGGCCTGAACTTCAACAATGCCCTTGCACTGGCGGGGATCCTCTCAATGAGCAGCCTGGGCATAGTGGCCAAGGTGCTAGCCGACGAGGGAAAACTGCGGAACCCGATCGGCCTGCAGATTTTCACCGTAGTGGTGATCGCAGAACTGATCACGCTGCTTGTCATCGGGTTCAGCATCGGCGATTACGTCTACGAGGTGTCGGTTACAGGGATAGTGGTGCTGGTCGCTAAGGTCGCAGGCTTCGCTGTGGTCTGCTGGATTCTGTCTTCCCGCGTACTCCCTCGAGTGGTCTCCCTGGTTCAGAGGTTGATCAGGGTTCCGCAGCTCTCCCTGGGTCTGCTGCTGGGGTCGCTGTTCTTGATGGTGAACGCGGCAGAGCTCATGGGACTGCACGGTACGTTGGGTGCCCTTCTCATGGGTGCGGCGCTATCCAGTCTGCCTCACCAGACGCGACAGGAGGTAACACCGGGGCTGCGCGGCACCGCCGAGGGCTTGTTCGTGCCGCTCTTTTTCGCGTCAGCTGGACTTCACTTCAGTTTTTCATTCGTGGACTTGCCCCTTTCGACCATGGCTATCTTGGCACTGATTCCCCTGGCCGGAAACTTCGTTGGTGCGTTTGTGGGCGCCTACGTGTCCAGGCTCACAGTGCCCTACGCAGTTGCGTCCGGTCTGATGGGGAAGGGTGTGGCCGAGATAGCCCTTCTCCTGGTCCTCCGAGATAGCGGCGCTGTCAGTGAGTCCCTATTCTCATTCCTGGTGCTGGTGATGTTCGGTTACATCCTGCTGATGCCCACGGCGATCAGCTTTACGGTGAACTATGCAAGCAGACGCCTGATGCCTGACACCCGGATACCCGATGTGCCGAACGGTGTCATTCGATTCCCGCTGAACGAAATCATGGTGGATGACATCATGGACCGCGGGCGCCCCCATCCGGATCCTTCCCTCTCGTTGAGCGACTTCACCGACCAGTGGACCATTCCACGCCAGCATGATTACGTGTTGGCGGATGGTGACGATGCAGTCGGAATCGTCTCTCTGGGAATGCTGAGGTACCTGCCCGAGGACACCTGGCCCACGACCAGCCTAAGAGAAGTGGTGCGAAGCGGCACGCCTGTTGCCCGGCCAGACGAACATGTCGAAGACGTGCTGCAGCGAATGATGGAGAGCCAACTTTCTGCCATCCCTGTGGTCGACCGCGAATCCGGTAAGTTTCTAGGCTCTCTTACCAGCGACGACATCGTTGAACTGGTGGTCTACAGGGGAAGCCGGTGACTGGGAACGTGTTGGCAACCAGCAAGAGGTGGGCAGTTTGAGAGGCGAGAGAGATCATGGACCGGATAGCGGTTGTGCGGTGGTGCTCTCTCCCCGCGGCCATCCGCATCTCGGCTCTCTTCACCAGACCCTCTCTGCGCAGGACGTGGTAGATCACGCATCAATGCTGAGATCCCGAGGTCGCCCCCGGAAGCTAAACCCAGTGCCGCCTGCGTTGGAAGGGATAGGTCGGGAGCGCAATTCGACGGCGGCCTTCACCGCCAAATAGCCCTGGGAATGAGATATCCAGCCTAGCCTCGTAGGCTTCCGCTACGGCTCTCGCGAACCCGCCGTCGGACTCCGACGATTCTGCATTGTCGGATGGTCTCATTTGCGAGGAGATCACGACCGGCGTCGCCGTAGAATCGGACCAGGAGTCACGGATTGTTCGTCCTGTCGTGGTGTCGGCGCCGATTGCCACGACTACATCTACACCAAGTTGGGCCAGAGTTTCCACGTAGCCGGAGAGCAGGTCGGATTCCAGGTCCTTCCGAAGCCAGTAGTCGACATTGAGGATGTCACCAGACTCCACGACCCGACCAGTCGCACTGTTGACGAGCGAGAAGGACGGCGCAGCGAGCTTGACACTGTCAAGTGTCGTTTGCAGGCTCTCACTCGCGGCTTGCGAGTCCGGCTCCATCCGGGTCTCTTTCACCTCTCCCAGAGCCGCAGCTATACGCAGACCTTCGTCCAGATTGAATACTCCGGCCGCCTGTGCCGCCGCGATTCTTCCCGAACCTTGCGCCACCGCCGCGCTGGGACGTATGCCGATGCTTGCCCATTGCGCGGTGAGGGCGCACTGAAGCGCGTAGATGGCCGGCTCAGCCCATGCCGAATCATTCAGGTCCTCCTCGGCTCCGGGGCGACCGAACATCACATTCAGCAGCGAGGCTCCGCGTTCCTGACGTATCAGTTCATCGCACCTGTCCATCACTGCCCGCGCCAACGGCTCGCTCCGATAGAGTGCTTCTCCCATCCCGATCCACTGGCTGCCCATCCCGTCATACGCGAATGCGACTCTGACGGCCTCGTTAGACACTTCCCAATCGGACGCCTCATCCGTATCAGAAAGCTCCTGTAGACTTCGTCGGAGCTGCTCCGCATTGCTGAAGACCAGTCCTGCGCGGTGCGGGAAGTGGCTCCGCCCGACACCGGCAGTCCAAGCCAAGTCAGACAGCGTGGCATCAGAAGGTGAATCTTCACCTTCGAGCCAGGAACGGTACCGAACAGCGAGGTCCCGGAGCGCACCTGCCGACTTGCCCGAAAGGGGCAGAATCCGAACAGTACGCTCTCTCAATCCTTCGCCGGACATCGTTTCGTCTTCCGCTTGTCCTGGGAGCGATACAGATATGGGTTGGAGGCCGCCCGTCGGCAGATCTGTACCGTTGGCTTCTCCCAGGTCACCTGAAGGAGGGCCGTAGCCCTCGATCAGTACATGCGCGTTGGTGCCGGAAAGGCCGAACGCGTTGACGCCCGCCAGAGGCCGGCGACCGGAAGCGGTCGGCCAGTCCGTCTTGTCGGAGGTCACACGAATCGGCACCTGGTCCCAGTCGATGTTTGGGTTGGGGTCTTGAAAGTGGAGATGCGGGGGAATCACCCCCTTATTCATCGAGAGGACGGTCTTGATCAAAGCCGCGATCCCGGCGGCCCATTCAAGGTGCCCGATATTCGACTTGACGGTTCCGACAAGCAGCGGGTGTTCCACATCCCGCGCCCTGCCATATACCGATACAGCCGCATTCAACTCGATCGGGTCGCCCAGCTGGGACCCAGTCGCGTGCGCCTCCAGATAGTCCACCTCCGAAGGGGAGGCGCCGGCCCGGGCCAGCGCTTCCTCCATCACGCGCTCCTGGGCGGGGCCGTTTGGCACCGTTAGCCCTGCGCTGGCGCCGTTCTGGTTGATCGCAGACCCGCGTATCACGGCGTAGATTCGGTCGCAGTCAGCCTCGGCTTCGCTCAAACGCTTTAGTACAACCATCCCGCAACCCTCGCCGCGGACGTAGCCGTCTGCGGAGGCGTCAAATGGACTGCAGTGTCCCGTGGGCGACAACATGCCGATTTCCAGCATGAATGTGGAAGTGGAGGGAGACAGGACCACGTTGACTCCACCAGCGAGAGCGAGATCGACTTCCCCCCGTTGCAATGCCACGACCGCTTGGTGCACCGAGGCCAACGACGACGCGCAGGCCATGTCAACTGGCATTGCTGGTCCCTCCAGACCCAGCGCTAACGCGATCCGACCAACGGCTACGCTTCCGGTTGTGCCGAGGTATCCATGTGCCAGATTGTGGGATTGCAGCAAGTCACGGTATTCGCTGGTGCCAACCCCCGCATATACGCCGGTGCGGGTGCCTCTAAGGCTGTCGGGAGCAATTCCTGCATCCTCGATAGCCTCCCAACTCGTTTCGAGCAACATCCGCTGCTGAGGGTCCATCGTTCGCGCCTCAATGGGCGAAATGCGAAAGAATCGCGAGTCAAACCAGTCAATCCCATCAACAAATGCGCCTCGTCGATTCACCACTTCCTCAGCATCGGGGTCACCGACGGCGCCACCCCATGAACCGCCGTCCCGGCGTCCATCGGTTATTGCATCGGCGCCCGTTTCCATCAGCTTCCAGAATCCCGCCAAGTCATCGGCCCCGGGGAAGCGACAGGCCATGCCCACGACAGCGATTGCGTCGTCATCGGTCTTTTTCAGAACGCCTGGTGCCGGGGAAGTCGGCTCAGGTGATGAAGGAACATCGCCGACCTCACCAAGCTGACCGAGTTCCTCGGCTATATGACTCGCCATGGAGACAATGTCCGGGTAGTCGAAGACGACGGTGTTGGAAGCGACGTATTCGCCGACAAACGCACGGTTCAGCCGGTTGCGCAGCTCAACCGCCATCAGCGAGTCCATGCCCAAGTCGAAGAACCCTACCGTCGGCGGCGGGGGCGAGGACAGCCTCAGGACAGCCTGTACCTCCTGCTGGAGGAAGGACACGAGCACTTCCTGCGGCCCAGCCGCAGGGGCGCTCCGTAGACGGGACAGCACGTCTTCCGACGAGGTCGATTCGTCGATCGTGTCGTCTTCGGTCGACGAAAGCAGGTCTTCCAGGAGGGGGGGGGCGGTCCTGGACGGCCTCTTCGAACAAGGTCCAGTCCATGGACATCACGACGGATGTCGTTGCGTCCTGCCGCACCAGCCTCTCAAGGGTCTTGATGCCTTGCTCCGGAGTAAACCAGCGTCCACCGAGGGCTGCCCGCCGCCGCTCGATCCGCTCCCGCTGTTCGGCGGCTTCGCCGATCTCCGACCATGCTCCCCAGGCAATAGCCTGTCCGGGGAGACCCATCGCGCGACGATGACCAGCGAGCTGGTCAAGGAAGGCGTTGGCAGCGGCGTGGTTCGCCTGGCCGGGATTGCCCATAACTCCGACGCGACTCGAGAACAGGATGAAGAGGTCGAGATCGCGGTTCATCGTCGCGCGGTGCAGGTGCCAGGCTCCAATGATCTTCGGCCTCAGCACCTGCTCGAAGCTCGCCCAAGTCTGATTGGTCAGCGCGGCGTCCGATAGCACACCGACGCTATGGATGACGCCACCAAGAGGGGGCAAATTCGAATCGATGCGTTCAAGCATCGCGTCGATTGCCGCGGTATCGGTCACGTCGGCCAACTCGACCTCGATCCTCACTCCTCGGCTGCGTAGGGCATCAATGGCTTGCTGCGCCTCCGGGTCCGGATCTCGACGGCCGTTCAGAACGATGACGCCGGCTCCCCGGTCAGCGAGCCATTCGGCGACCACGCATCCGATCCCGCCGAGACCGCCGGTGACGAGGTATGTGCGGTCCTCTCGCAGCTCACCTCTCATAAGAGGCGGTGGCGTGAGGACGATCTTGCCGACATGCCGCGCGGAGCGCATGAAGTCCAGGGCCGCGCCAGCCTCGGTCAGAGGCCACCTGCTGTGGATGAGAGGTTTCAACTCTCCGGCCTTGAGTTGCGCCATAACGTCTCGCAGGACGACGCCAACCGCTGCCGGATCGGTCTTCTTCATAACGTCCAGTTCGAGGATGTCGTAGGAAACGTCAGGACGCACCGCCGCCATCTCCTCATGGCTCAGGATGTCTCTTCTGGCCATCTCGACGAATCGACCGCCGTGAGCGAGGCAGGACAGGCTTGCGTCGATGAATCCCTCGCTGGTGAGGCTGTTCAGCACGACGTGAACGCCCTCGCCGCCCGTGGCTTCGAGGATTTCCTCGCCGAACTTGGTCTGGCGGCTGTCGAATATGTGCTTTACGCCGAGCGACCGAAGGAGCGCCTGTTTCGGGGCGCTGGCCGTGGCGAATACTTCCGCGCCCGTAGCCTGCGCCAGTTGGATGGCCGCCAGTCCCACTCCGCCCGCTCCGGCGTGGATGAGAACACGCTCCCCCGCCTCCAGACCCGAAAACAGGTACGAGAGCGCGGCCGACACGAAGGCGCTCGGAACGGTGGCGAGAGCTGAGACGGACATCCCCGGCGGAGCCGGAGCCACCAGCTCCTCATGCGTGACCATTTCGGGAGCGAAGGCGCCGAACCCCAGTCCGACAACGCGGTCGCCAATGGAAACGGTTGAGACTTCGGAACCAGTGGCGGCGACGTGTCCGCACAGTTCCCGTCCCAGATCTCCCTCTTCAATAAAGCCGAGAGAACGGAACACGTCCCAGAAGTTGAGCCCTGCGGCCTCTACCGCGACACGAACCTCCTTTGGCTCGAGGGTGCGTGGGGGAAGCGGCTTTATCTCCGGTCTGTCGAATACTCCGCTCCTGTTTGGGGCCAGTACCCAGTGCGAGTCGGCCGGCAGGGCCAACCGCTCGTCCGCGGCGTTGGGTCGTACCAAACGCGCAGCCTTTCGGCTACCGGAGCGGTAGGCGATGTGGTTTTCCGAGTCTGGGTACAGCAGTTCATTCGCGAGGTTGGCCAGTTGTCTGCTCGCGCCGGGGTCAAGATCAATCATTCGTGGCTGGAGGAGGGATGCTTCCAAGGCCACCACCTTGCCCATGCCCCAGAGGACCGCGCCGGCAAGTTCACCCGCACGCTCGCGCTCCAACACCTGCGCGCCACGCGTGACAAACCACACGCCCTTCTCCGGTATCACATCGGAATCGGACACACCCTGCACCAGCGCAAGCGCGCTTGCGCCGACGCGAGCTACATCCTCCGTGATCTCCCTGGTGGATGCCTGTGCTCCGTGACCATCCAGCGCATGGAGGTGCACGACGCCGTTGAACGGCACATCGTCGGGCAGTCCCTCGATCAGTGATCGCCACGACTCGCGGCTCTCCGTATCTACTGCCGCGCTGACAACTGTGGCGCCGATTGCTGAGGGAACGCCACCCTCGGTCAAGTCTCTGCCCACGAGTACGACCGTCTGGTTTCGTGCCGACAGTTCCGCCGCAAGTTCCTCCGCGACGCGCCCGTCATCAGCAGTCAGTACCCACACGCCCGGAGACTCGGTTATCTGTGCCGGGCCCTGCGCCACGATAACGCCCTTGTCCAGCATTTCATAGGTGGTCGATTCGTCCACTCCCAGAACTTCGATGCCCTCGAATCCCGCGTCACCGAGCGCCTGGCTCCAAATTGCGGGAGTGGCCAGAGCATGGTGCGAGCGGTACGAATCCGCGAACCTCCACCAGCCGTCCAATTGGCCGAACGTGAGGTCCATCCATCCGAGACCACGGAGGTTTTCGAGCGCCACCAGGTGGCCCGACGGCGCGAGCAGGGCGCGGCAGTTTGACAGCGTTTCTTCCAGGAAGCGCGTTGCATGGAGCACGTTGGAGGCGATCATAAGATCGTAGCTGTGAAAGTCGAAGCCCTGCTCGGTGGGGTCCTTCTCGATATCGAGCGGGCGGTACTCGATGCTGCCGCCTCCGTCGCCAAACCTGGCCTCCGCCTCGGCAAAGAAACCCGCTGAGATGTCCGTGTACATGTAGTCGAATCGGCCCTCAGGAAGCTCAGGAAGCACGGACGCGGTAGCAGATCCCGTACCCGCCCCGACTTCGATCACCCTCAGCCGCCTTCCTTCGGGCAATTGGGCTACCAACGCCTGTACCGCGTCTGCGAGCATCCGGTTCGCCGCCCGAGCCACGGGGGCCTTCAGATACAGATCTGCCGCTGTCGGTTCTCCGCTGCTGAACAGCAGCGTAAGCGGGTCTTCTTGACCGCGAAGTACATTGCCCAGCGCGAGGCCCGACCGCCGGAACAGGCCGATTTCGGTCTGGCCATCGGGGTACATATCCGTCATGAGGGTGGCGAACTCCTCAAGGTCGCGCGGCAGGATGTCCGGCAGTGGGTCATCAGGCCCAACGACGACGATGAAGCTGTCGCCGGTCTCCTCCAGCACTCCCGACTTAGCAACCATTTCGAGCATACGTCGGAAGAGGCGCTTGTGCTCCGGGAGAACATCAAGCTGTTCCCGCAGCTCCTCGGGGTCTACGGACTCGCCCTTCACGCGCCGCCAGCCAAGCTCCTCGAGCGTCGCAAGAGCACGCGCCCACGACCATCTCTCCAGATCGGCCAGCAGGTCATTCCTGCCTTGTGGGTCGACTCCGGCATCCGTCAGATAGCCGGTGAACAGTTGAGTTCTGGCGGCGACCGTGGCGGGAGTCGGGAAGAAGTCCGCGGGCTGTAGTCCCGATTCAAGGGCGCGGTCACGCCATGTGACCTCATAGAGCAGGTCATCCACGCCTTCGACTGCAGAGAGCAACGCCTCCCGTGTGGCCCGCTTCACCGTGTAGCCACTCAGCTCGCCGAGGAGAGACCCGTTCGAGTCATATATTCGCAGCTCTCCGCTCAAGACTTCCGGCGATTCTCGAGACTCCGCTTCCTGTGACGAATCACTCATAGTCACGTGACAGAACAGGCGGTCCGGAAGACGCTTGGACAGCCACATCCGGTCCCAGCCGAACGGGAGATAGGTCGCCTCGTCCGGGCCTCCGGTCATGTTCCGAGCGACGCCCACGACCTGGAAGCACCCATCCAGCAAGAGCGGATGCACGTCCAACTCGTTCCTGCCCAGGGCTTCGGGCAGGTGCACCTCACCCAGCGCCTCGCCCGGCCCGGCCCAGACCGACCCTAGCGTGCGGAATAACGGACCGAGGTCGATTCCGGTGCTGCTTTTGGCGCGGTAATAGGCCGGCACATCCGCGGGTGAAAGGCGGGACTTCAGATCTTCCAGGCCGATCCGAGTGCCGGCTTCCGGCAATGGAGCCCCGGTGGGCACGCGGCCCTCCACGTGCATCGTCCATTCGTCCTCAGTCCCCTTGCTGTATATCTGGACACGGCGGGACGAAAGTTGCTCGGAGTCGCCGACTACGACCTGCACCTTCCGGCCGTCTTCATCCGACCCCTCCTCGGAGTCCTTCTCGGAAAAGACCAAAGCGCTGTGCAACTGCACGTCCTCCACCACCACCGAGCCGCTTCCCTCAGCAAGCGACGCCGACGCGGCCATTGCGCCATAGAGCGCGCCAGGGGCGATGAGCCGTCCGAAGACCTTGTGGTCCTTCAGCCAGACCGGGTCCGACGGGTACACTTCCGTCTCAAATGTGATCTCGCCGCGAGCTGATTCGTGTCTGACACCGAGCAGGGGGTGTCCTGCGCTCGGATGGCGCCGCTTAGACTGCCGGAGCCAGTGTCGTTCGCGCTGGAACGGATAGCTCGGCAGGGAGATTCTTCGCCGTGTCTCCCCTGCGAACAATCCCTCGAAGGAGATATCCAGCCCGGCCTCATAGGCTTCAGCCACCGCATCAGTAAAGCTGCTCTCAGCTTCCGAAGCCGAGCCGTCCCTTGGTGGCCGCCGCAGGCTGGCAAGCACGGTGGGTGGCTCGAAGGCATCACGGCCGGAGGCCGACTCAGGCCAGGCCAGGGTCGCCATTGGGCCGAGCACCGAGTGAGGGCCAATCTCGACTACTAGATCTACTCCGAGGTCCGCTAGGGCCTTGACGCCACTGGCGAATGCCACCGGCCGCCGGGCATGGCGCCTCCAGTATGCTGCGTCAAGCGCCATGTCGGGTTCCACCGCCCGACCAGTCAAGTTGCTGACGAGGGTGAGGGTGGGAGAACCAATCGGCACACCTTCGAGGGAGCCTTCCAGTTCGTCTAGGGCCGGTTCCACCAGCGCGCTGTGGAATGCGCGGGTCGTGTTGAGCCTTCTGGTCCGAACTCCTTCCGAATCGAAACGGTTCAAGATCGTCTCTACGTCCGAAGTCTGGCCGCTGACCACTATGTGGGCGCCGTTATCCCCGGCAATGCTCAGGCCGACGCCGTTGGAGGCCGCGTTCAGAGCCTCAACTTCCGATGTCACCCGTTCCGCCGGCGCAAAGATTGCTCCCATAGCGCCGTGTCGAGTGCCGGAGAGCAAATTGCCTCGTGTTGCGGCAAACCTCATCCCGTCTTCAAGGCTGAACACTCCAGCCGCCTGGGCCGCCGCAATCTCGCCGACGCTGTGTCCCAGCACGACACTGGGCCGGATGCCCGCACTCGACCAGAGGGCAGTTAGGGCGCACTCCAGTGCATAGAGGGCCGGCTGTTCCCAGGCAGTGTCGCTCAGGTCTCCCTCCGCTCCGGGTCGACCGAACATCACGTCCAGTAAGGAGGTCCTTCGTTCCTCTCGAAACACCGTCTCGCAGCGGTCGAAGACCGCCCTCGCTACTGGCTCACTCTCGTAGAGGTCCCGTTCCATGCCGATCCACTGGCTTCCCTGTCCGGTGTAAGCGAACGCTACCTTGGTGGCAGCTCCCGGCTCGACACTAGTGTCGGACTCGACCAGTTCGATGAGACGCTCTCGCAGGGACTTGGCCTCATGGAAAACCACGCCCGCACGGTAGTCGAAGTGACTCCGACCGACGCTGGCCGTCCATGACATGTCGGAGAGCGGTGGCTCCGACGCGGCGCCGTCGGAGGAAAGCTCGTCAGCCCTTTCTTCGAGCCACGATAGATACCGCTTCGCGAGCTCTCGAACGGCGCTGTCCGACTTGCCCGACAGCGGCAGGAAACGGGTCCGGAGCCGACCGGCTTCTTCCTCCAACAACGGTAGATCACGCACAGGCCATGTCGACGAGTCCTCTACGGCATGCGCGGGGTCGGCAGATGGATATTCGCGGTCAAGCCCGCCGTCTGTTCCGACATACTCCTCCATCACGAGGTGGGCGTTCGTCCCGGTTATCCCGAAGGAATTCACCCCCGCCAGTCGTGGGCGCCCGCGACGGCTCGGCCAGTCCATCGTGTTTGACGTCACTTGGATTGGCTGGCTGTCCCAGTCGAAACTGGGGTTGGGGTTCTCGAAATGCAAATGCTTGGGAATGACACCCCGCTTTAACACCAGCGCCGCCTTGATTACTCCGGCGACACCCGCAGCCGACTCCAGGTGGCCGATGTTGGTCTTGACTGAACCGGTTAGGAGGGGGCGGTCCGCTTCACGGCCCGTCCCGTAGACACTGGCCACGGCATCAAGCTCGACCGGGTCGCCCACGGACGTTCCGGTTCCGTGCGCCTCCAGGTAGTCGACGTCCAGGGGAACGACGCCCGCATCGGAGAGCGCCGTTTCCATCACCTGTACCAACGCGGGGGTGTGCGGGACCGTCAGACCGACGCTGGTCCCACCGTTATTCACGGCAGAGCCTCGAATGACAGCCCAAATGTGATCGCCGTCTGCCTCCGCCTCGCTCAGTCTCTTGAGGACGACGACTCCGCATCCTTCGCCCCGCACGTATCCGTTCGCCGACGCGTCGAATGTCTTACACTGGCCGTCAGGGGACAGCATCATGGCCTCGGCGCGCAGCTCGTATATTCGACCGTTCAGGATGGCCTGAACGCCGCCGGCGATGGCCAGGTCCGCCTTTCCCTGCTGGAGGTCTGCGACTGCGTCATCTACCGCCACCATAGCCGAGGCGCAGGCCGCGTCGACCGCCTTTGACGGTCCCATGAGACCGAGGACGAAGGAAACTCGCCCGCTGGTGCCGTTCAGATTGGTGCCGCTGAGAGCGTAGAGGCTTCCTGCAGCCTCGCGTGGTTTGCTTGAGTCCACCACCAGCATCCGGTACTCGTCGTTACTGATACCCGTGTAGACGCCCGTGCGGCTCCCCTTGAGGCCATTCGGATCGATCCCCGCGTCTTCCAGCGCCTGCCAAGTCGTCTCCAGCATCATGCGCTGCTGGGGGTCAAGGAACTCAGCCTCGGCCGGTGATATGCGGAAGAACGCGGCGTCGAACTGGTCGATATCGTCGACGAAGGCGCCATAGCGGCATGCCTCGTTCTGAACGTTGGGATCGCGGATGATTTCGCCCAAGCGTCCCACACCAGAGCCGGGGACGCCCTCGGTCACCGCGTTCTTGCCCTCGACCAAAAGCTGCCAAAAGGTCTCCAGGTCCGACGCGCCCGGGAAGCGGCAGGCCATGCCTACAATCGCAATAGGCCCTCCGGTCTCAGAAACGCCCCGTTTCCCGTCCGTGGATAGAGAGGCCGGTTGTTTCGATGAGCCTGCACGCGGTGGTTGCGTCATATTGCACTTGTTCCTGAAGTCGAGCTTATCAAAGAGTAATCCGCTATCAGCATTTATGACAAGCGGCAAGCAACGAGTCGAGTCTAGTCGGCCACGCCCCTGATGGGTATCTCAACGACCGCCGGTCTCCCGCACTCTATCGCGTCTCGAACCGCGTCGGCGACCTGGTCCAGGTGTTCGCAGTAGAAGCCCCGTGCCCCGAACAGCTCTGCGTAACGGTCGAATCGTGGATTGTCGATATCCACGCCCCAGTAACGGCCGTCGAACCGGTTTTTCTGGATCGTCTTCTCGCTGCCCCAGCAGTTGTCGTTCATCACAATAGCCACGACGTTGATATGGTGGTCGACCGCCGTCTGTAGCTCCTGCGCGTTGAACAGGAAGCCGCCGTCGCCGTTCATCGAGATGACCGTCTTGTCGGGCCGCGCCAGCTTTGCCCCAAGCGCGATCGGCAGTCCGACCCCCAATGATCCGAACGACCGGGGAGTGAAGAAGGTCCGAGGCTCCGAGAAGGGGATCCGGTCGTAGCCCATGCCGGACGCGCCTCCTGCGTCCATCGTGAAGATCGTTCCCTGGGGCACCACCTGCCGCATCTCGGCGTAGACCTGCGCGGGCGTCGGAGGCGTTGATGTCGCGCTGCGCTCCTCCGCCAGCCGGTCTCTACGCGCAGTTGACAGAGACTCCATAGCCGTCCGCCACTCCGCACGGGCTCCGCCGTCCGTGCGGAGACCGGCCAACGCTTCTGTGAGGCTGGATGCGACCGTCCTGGCGTCGCCCAGGACACCTACCTCGATAGGGTAGACTCTTCCCATGTCCTTCGGGTCGATCTCCACCTGGACGATGCGCTTGCCGGCCAGGGGGTACTCCCCTCCGTAGTAGGAGGTCAGCTCGGACAGACGGCTGGCTATAACGAGCAGCAGGTCGGCCCGGCGCACCGCCTCCGCGGCCTCGTCAGGCCCACGGCGTCCAAGCGACCCTAGATAGCGAGGATGGTCGTTGGGCACGGCGTCGCCGTGGCCGTATGAGGTCACGACCGCGGCGTTCAGTGCATCGGCCAGGGCGACCGTCTCGCCGCTCGCCTCGCTCCATACCACCCCGCCCCCGGCAACGACCACGGGACGTTCGGACTCGGCGAGCAGGCGTGCGGCTGCCTCAACAGCGACCTCATCTCCCGCCTGCCGCGTCTCGACGGCGCGATAGGTGCCTGGCGTCCTCACCTCGACGTCGAACGAGTGGTCTCTGAGCAGATTGGCCGGCAGCTCGACGTAGACCGGGCCCTTCTTACCCGACGAGGCGACGCGGAACGCGTGGCGCAGAATCTCAGGAATGCGCTCGGCCTTCCTCAGCTCTGTCGAATACTTGGTGATCGGACGAAACATGCTCACCAGGTCCAGCTCCTGGAAGGCGTCCCTGTCGGACACCTCCTGGAACACTCCTCCGGCGAGGGCTACCACCGGCGAGTGTGCCATCCAGGCCTGGGCGATGCCGGTCGTCAGGTTGACGCTCCCTGGCCCCACCGACGCAAGACAGACAGCCGGGCCTCCTGTCGCCCTGGCGTAGCCGTCCGCCATCAGCGCGGCAGCCTGCTCGTGGCGCACGCCGACGAAGCTCACGTCCTCCCTGCCGTACATCGCGTCCACGATGTCGAGGATTGCGTGCCCCGGCAAGCCGAACACGTAGGGAATGCCCTCGGCCTTTATCGTCTCGATCACCGCCTGCCCCGATGTCATCACAGGCATCTTTCTCACCTTTGGGATTGGATTGAGGGCTATAGCATAGGCATGACTCGGCTGATGCGGCAAGAGCCGGGCGGAGTCCGGTTGAAGCCGCGATGCTCGTTGTCTATAGTTCGGCTACCAGCCCGCATTGTACGAGGGGGATGTCGATGAGTGCTCGAAAAGTCTTGGTTACCGGGGCTGCCGGTTACATCGCCAGCCAGATGCTTCCCACCCTCCGCGAGCGGTACGAGACCGTTCTGGTTGATGTCAGGGATGTCGACCGCGCCGGACAGCCTGTGGAGGGAGTCAGTGTCGTAGATATGGTCGACCCGGACAGGAGTCGGTATGCTCGCCACTTCGTCGGCGTCGACACTGTCGTGCACCTGGGATACCGGAGACGGTCTGGCGATCCCTTGGAGCATTTCTTCGACGAGAAGGCCAACGTCGAGATGGCCTACAACGTTCTCCGCACCTCCTACGACTCCGGGGTCAGGCGCGTCGTGATGGCCTCCTCCAACCACGCGGCCGACTGGTACGAGCACTCGCTCATCCATCGCCGCAGGATGGACATGCTCGATCCCTACATGCTGCCGCTGTCCGATAACTTCTACGGTTGGTCGAAGGCAAGCTACGAACACCTCGGGTTCCTGTTCGCGGCCGGCATGCTCGGGCGCCGATCTGAGGGCGGCGTCGACCGCGACGTGGGCCGTCTGTCCGCGGGCAGGCGGGTCGAGGTGGTCATGGTCAGGATCGGCGCGCCGCGGGAGCTGGACCTCTCCGCGTATAGGGGAGACGCCGCCCACTATAAGCGCGACCTCGGAGCCTACATAAGCCCCCGCGACCTGACACAACTCTTCGTCAAGGCCATCGAGACGCCCGACATCGAAAACGAGCACGGCGTGCCGTGGCAGGTCGTCTACGGCATAAGCGATAACACTCGGGCGTTCTGGTCGTTGGCCAACGCCCGTAAGGTCCTGGGCTACGAGCCGGAGGACGATTCCGAGGTCAAATACGCCGAGGACATACGAAGCTTCCTCGTCGGAGAAGGCGAAGCCGGGCCGGGGCGCGTGGGTCCTGTGTGATCAGCCGGGGGAGCGTCACCAGTACTTGGCGACGTTCTCCTCCTCCTTCGTGATCATCTCCAGGACGGCGGGACGTCCCTCGCGGTTGGCCTCCAGGCCGCGCCGTATGGCCGCCGCCACGTCGCCCGGCGACTCCACCTTCTCGCCGTAGGCGCCCAGGCCCTGCGCGACCGTCGCATACTCGCCGGACAGCTGGTTGCTCTGCCAGTGCTCGGTGGCGTACGGGAAGTGGTCGTAGTAGTGCGTCATCACGCCGTTGTTGAGGATGATCGTGAGAATAGGTATCTCCGCCCGGGCCGCCGTCTCCACGTCCATTCCGGCCATGCCGAAGGCGGCGTCGCCCATCACGTTTATGACCTGCCTGTCGGGAGCCGCCAGCTTCGCGCCCATCGCGAGGCCGAGCCCGTAGCCGAGCTGGGTCGACTTGCCCCAACCCATGTATCCGCGAGGCCTGGTCGGCGCCCAGAACGGCACTATCTGGTCCCTGGGGTATCCTGAGTCGTGGGTGACTATGGAGTTGTCCACGTCTACCGTCCTGGCGAGCTCCGTGAACACGCGGTAAGGGTTTATCGGAGTCTCGTCCGAGTTCAGCCGGTGACTCCACTCGGCCATCCATCCCGCCTTCACCTCCGCGATCTCGTCGACCACGCCGTTGACATCCCCTCGCCCGTGCTCGCTCGTCTGCCGCTTGACCTCCTCGATCATCTGCCGAAGCACGATCTTGGCGTCGCCGATCGCGCCGTAGTCGATCCTGAGCTGCTTGTTGATGTCCTCGGCGCAGTTCGTAGACTGCGCGAGCGTCACGCCCGGCGGCATCGGCGCATTGAAGTTGGATTTCGTAAAGCTGGTGCCCATCCCCAGCACGAAGTCGGTCTTCTTTAGGAAGTGGCTGCACATGAGAGTGCCCGAGTTGGCGCCCGCGCCGAGGGCGAGCCTGTGGTCTTCGGGGAAGGCGCTCTTGCCGGCCAGCGTCGTCATCACCGGGATGTTGGTAAGCTCCGAGAGCTCCACCAGCTCGTCGGATGCCTCCGCATAGAGCACTCCCTGACCGACGTTGATGATCGGACAGGATGCTCCCAGCAGCGCTGTTACGAGGTCGCGCACGTCCTCCTCGCTCGCGCCGGACAGGAAGGGGCGGACCGGAGTGTAGTCGAAGCCGTTGTCCGGGAACTCGGCTGTCGCGACGTCGGTCGGAATCTCGAGCAGCACCGGCCCCAGCCGTCCGTGCTTGAGCTGGCTGAAGGCCCTTCCCATCATCTCCGGTATGCGCTCGACCTTGTTGACGTGCCCGGACCACTTGGTGATTCCCTGGTACTGCTGGGCCGACTCGAATCCAGGCGGCACGCCAACGGAGTCGGACGCGTGGCCTCCGGGGAGGAGAAGTATCGGCACCGAGTCGGCGAACGCCTGCGCGACTCCTCCGTAGGCGTTCTCGGCCCCCGGGCCGTGCTGCATGGCGAAGACGCCGATCGTCCTGCCGTTGGTCACCCGGCTGAAGCCGTCGGCGATATTCACGCCGGCCCTCTCCTGCCGGGATATGATCGGCCGGATGCCCTCCCTGGCGGCCTGATCTATGAGCGTGTTGGCCGGGAAGCAGGCGAGGAAGTCCACACCCTCGGCCTTCAGTATCTTCGCAATGACGTTATCGCCCAGCATTTTTCTTCCTCCGGTTACGGACCGACGCGCCAGAATCGAACGATGCGTACTATACGGTCTGCCCCATGCAGGGTCAATCGTCCCGGCTCATAAGGCCAGCCCGATTCACTTGTGTGTGTCATTCTGGGACAAAGTGACTTTTCTACGGACCGAGGTCTGCCCGGGAGACCTTCGCGGCGTTGACTCCGGCCATTCTCCCGAAGACGCTGCCGGCCATCAGCCCCGCGCCGCCTGGGTAGTTCTCGTAGAAGAGGCCGCCCACCAGCTCTCCGGCCGCGTACAGGCCCGGTATCGGCAGGTCGCTCGTGTCCAGGACGCGGGCCTGGCCGTCGATCTTCACTCCTCCGAAGGTAAAGGTGATCCCGCAGGTCACGGCATATCCGAGAAAGGGAGGCCTGTCGAGCGGCAGGGCCCAGTTCGACTTGGGAGGATCGATCCCCTTGGTCCTCTTCCCGTCCAGCGACGTCGGATCGAAGGAGCCGGGGAGGACGGCCGTGTTGAACTCCTCGACCGTGCGCACCAGTCCGTCGCGGTCGACTCCCAACCCGTCGGCCAGATCGTGGAGTGTGTCCGCCCTGACGACCGTGGCCTGAGGAATGCGGTACTCGTCCCGCAGCAGATGCTCCGTCCTCTGGTCGAAGAGCTGGAAGGCGACCCGCCCGGGCTGGGAGAGGATCTCGCGCCCATACCTGGCGTAGGTGTAGTTCCGGAAGTCGGCCCCCTCGTCTACGAAGCGTCTGCCGTCAGCATTGACGATCAGCCCGAAGGGGTATGAGTGCTTCTGAAACAGGTCGGCGACGTTCCTGTCCCCGAACGGCGGCGCGTTGAGGTCCCACGCGACCGCGTGGCAACCGCTCCAGTGGCCGTAGGGCTGAGCCCCCGCGTCGAGAGCCATGCGTATCCCGTCGCCGGTGTTGAACCGGGTGCCCCTGACTCTGGCCAGCTCCCAGCCGGGGCCAAGGTACCGGGCCCGCATCTCCGAGCTTGCCTCGAATCCTCCGCAGGCGAGCACGACGGCCCCGGCGCGGATCTCGGAGTAGCCTTCGGGGCCACGGACCTGCAGGCCGGTCACGCGGCCCATCCGATCGGTACAGAGCGCCGTCGCTCTGGTCTCGTACAGGATGTCGATGCCGGCACGCTCCGCCAGATCGAACTGCCTGTCGGATAAGCCCTTCCCGCCTCCGACAGCCTCCACGATGAGGCCGCCCCAGAACCGGAAGACGCCGTCGCGCTCGAACGCCTGGCGTCCGTAGGCCAGCACCCATCCTATGCCTATCCGGCTCATCCAGCGCATGGAGGGGTAGGACTGGGACACCAGGGTCTGGACCAGCTCGGGATCGGACAGCCCGCTCGTTACGCGCATGACGTCGGCGTAGTATTCGCTCTGCGGGTAGCTGCCGAGGTCAATGGATCGGCGCTCCTCGTCGGAGATGCCCGGCACCACGGAGAGCACCTCGCCGTCGTCCCGGTATGCGAACCGGAAGAGGCCGCCGGTGAAGTATGAGTTGCCTCCGCGCAGATGGACGGGCGCACTCTCTGCGACCGTCACGGACGCCCCGGACTCACGGGCGGCGAGCGCGGCGGACAGCCCCGCGTTGCCGGCCCCGACCACTACAACGTCGACTCTCCTCCGTGAGGCGGGTACGGGACTGCCTTGGATGCTCATCTATATATTATGTGTGTCAAAGTGTGCCAAATGTGTCGCATCTTCTGCTGTCAAACCGTTCATCCAAGGGCGACGATATGATCATAGCACGGTTGTTCGGCCCGTCAAGCCCTGAGCCTGTCGAAGGGCGAACGGACTGCATCTCAAGGAATCTGAACAGCCGCCTGAACCGTTGCGCTTGCCGACTTTGCCGGAGGGCGTTACACTCCCGCCGGAGGAGTCGGTATGAAGATCGTGGTCGCCGCGATGGCAACGGACCGGTACCTGGAGGAGCTCAGGTCGAGCTTCCCGGAGGTGGAGTTCGTTACCGCCGAGAGCGAGGAGGCGCAGAGGGGGGAGATCGTCGACGCCGACGTCTTCATCGGACGTCCCTCCCGCCGCGTCTTCCTGGCCGCGGAGAGGCTCCGCTGGCTGCAATGGGTAGGCACCGGCATCGATGAGATAGGGGCCGTCCCGGAGCTGGCCGACAGCGACGTGGTTCTGACGAACATGCGCGGGCCGCACGCGGCGCCCATGGCCGACCATGCGATGGGGATGATCGTCTCGCTCGCTCACCACGGCAGGGAGCTGTGGGAAGATCAGCGACGGCACGTGTGGGACATGGCCAAGTACAACGGACGGATGGTCGAGCTCGGCGGCAGTACTATGGGCATACTGGCCGTGGGCGACATCGGTGCGGCGGTCGCGCGCCGGGCCCACGCGTTCGACATGGAGGTCTACGCGGTCGACATCAATCCCGGCCACGCTCCACCGGGGGTCAGAGAGGTGTGGGGTCTCGAACGGCTCGACGACCTGCTCTCGATGTCGGACTGGTTCGTCGTCGCGGTGCCGCTGACGCTGCAGAGCCGCGGCATGCTGGACCGGCGGCGCCTCGGTTTGCTAAAGGCCGGGGCGCGCATCGTGGTGATCTCACGAGGCGGTGTGGTCGACGAGGCGGCCCTGCTGGACGCTCTGCGTTCCGGCCGGATCGCGGGAGCGGCCCTGGACGTTTTCGACCGGGAGCCGCTGCCCGAGGAGAGCCCTTTCTGGGACCTGCCCAACGTCGTCATCTCACCGCACGTATCGGCCCTGACTTCTGAGATGTGGGAGGGCCGCCGGGAGATATTCAAGGAGAACCTGAGACGCTTTCTGTCAAACCAACCCTTCCTGTACGTGTGCGACAAGAGGGAGGGCTTCTGAGGATCGTCCACCAGACTCCCCGCAAGGAGCCCAGGCGTGAGGAGGTAACTATGTGAAACTTGACACAAAGTTGCATCCGTCCTAGAATGGCCGTCGTGTCTCCGTGACCGTGGGCCATCAGCGGTGGCGGCGCAAAGATGTACATTAACGTATCGGGGCTAACACGAGAGATCAGCGGGTCGACCCGTGCCTATGGGGTCGACGAGAAGTGCGACCTTCTGGACGGTAGTGGTCCGAGACGGGTCTCCGGAACGGTTCGTCTGCTGCGCACGGATACGGGGATCTGGGTCAGCGCCAGTCTCGATACGCACACGGACTCGACATGCGGCCGCTGTCTCGCAGAGTACGTGCAGCCGCTGCACATGGCCATCGAAGAGGAGTTCCTGCTTTCGATAGACCCGTTTACCGGGACACGGACGAGCCGCCGAGAGGACGACCAGTACTTCCACGTAGGTCTGGACCAGGTGCTGGACCTAACCGAGCCCGCCATCCAGTACGCCGCAATGAACATGCCGATGAAGCCTATATGCCGTAACGAGTGCGCGGGGATGTGCCTCCACTGTGGGGTAGACCTGAACGAATCCTCATGCGAATGCGAGACCAGTCCCATCGACGAGCGGTGGGCCGCGCTGGCGATGCTGACGCTGGGGGCGGTCGAGGAGCAACGGTAAGAGGTAACGATGCCACCCCTTCCAAAGAAGAAACACTCGAAGAAGCGGCAGGGCGACCGGGCGGCGCACCACGCGCTCCGCCGGCCCACCATCGTGGACTGTCCAAAGTGCCCCAGTCCCATGATGTCCCACCGCGTGTGCCCCACATGCGGGTACTACAACGGTGTGGAGGTAGTCGCGACAGAGACCGGCGGATAGGCTGGCGGTGAAAACGTCGGCCATCGCCTTCGCGCGGCCTTCAGGAGTGTGTTATGACCCTTAACGTCAAACCCAGGTCCCGCAACCAGGTTGCCTACCTGTTTCCAGGCCAGGGCGCCCAGGCAGTCGGGATGGGACGGGAGCTCTACGAGCGTTCGCCCGCGGCGCGGTCGGTATTCGATCAGGTGGACGCGGCGCTCGACAGACCACTCACCCGCATCCTGTTCGAGGGCCCGGAGAAGGAGCTTCGAGAGACGGTCAACGCCCAGCCGGCCATCATGGCTGTGAGCCTTGCTTGCGCGCTCTCGATAGAGGAGCAGCTTGGCTCCGAAGCGACCCCACGTCCGGTACTGATGGCCGGACACAGCCTGGGAGAGTACACTGCGTTGGCGGTATCGGGCGTGCTGGACGTCGCGGGTACGGCCAGGCTGGTGCGCGCCCGAAGCGAGCTGATGCAGGAGGCGTGCGACCGCAACCCGGGCACGATGGCCGCCGTGCTGGGGCTGGACGAGATGACGATGGAGGAGATCGCCCGCGAGACGGCCACCTACGTCTCGAACATCAACACCGCTGAGCAGATCGTCATCAGCGGCGAGCGGATAGCGGTGGCAAGGGCGCTCGACTTGGCGTCGGCCAGGGGGGCGAAGAAGGTCATTCCCCTCAAGGTGGGCGGCGCGTTTCACTCAGGGCTGATGGAGCCGGCGCGGACCGGTCTCATCGAGGCGGTCAACAGCGTGCCCTTCAACGATCCCCATGTGCCCATCATAGCCAACTGCACGGGAGAGCCGCTCACAAACGCCGAGAGCGTCAAACGGGAGCTGGTGGCCCAGATCTGCGGCTGTGTTCAGTGGAAGAGGTCGATCGACTACATGGTAGGCACCGGCGTGTCAAACTTCATCGAGGTGGGGCCGGGCAAGGCCCTGAGCGGCATGGTGAAGCGGATCAACAGGGCCGCCAAGGTCGCTAGCGTGCGAGACATCGACTCTATACTGGAGCTTGGCAGAAGTTAGCTCTTCGATGACGCCCCCGGTCGCTCCCCAGACCACTGTCGCAGCAGGCCGGCGACTTCCCAACGCCCGGCGCCACGCCCGCATCGTGGCTCTCCAGGTGCTGTACGAGACGGATCTCGTCTGGCACGACAGATCAGGCGTACTGGAACGGCGCGCCCGCGAGGACTCGATGACGCCCGATGCGGCGGATTTCGCCGAAGAGCTGGTTGCGGGAGTCTTTGAAAATCGTGAAGAAATAGATAAGATAATCGCTGCGTTCGCTCCAAACTGGCCCATAGATCAGATGGCGGTGGTCGACAGGAATATCCTCAGGATCGCCATATTCGAGATAATGCCGGGTGGGGAGACACCTCCCAAGGTGGCTATCAACGAAGCGGTCGAGCTGGCTAAAGTCTTTGGCTCGGACAGTTCCCCAAGGTTCGTAAACGGCGTACTGGGCTCTGTAATGGGAGCGAGGACGAGGCAATAATCCTGTCCAGTTGGAGGTGGAAACAGTGGCGACAGTTATCGAGCGAGTGCAGGACATCGTGGCCGATAAGCTTGGAGTGGAGAAGGAGGAGGTCGTTCCTGAGGCGTCATTCACCGACGATCTGAACGCCGACTCCCTCGACCTCGTGGAGCTTATCATGGCGTTCGAGGAGGAGTTCAGCACCGACGACAGCCCCCTCGAGATATCGGACGAGGACGCCGAGGAGATCACGACCGTCCAGCTTGCCATCGACTACCTGAAACAACAGGGCGTCGCGGACGAATAGCCGCCGCGCCTTCAGTGTGCAGGTTCACAGGGGGCAGACCGTTTACGGGCCTGCCCCCTGCGCTTAAGTGAACGGCGACGGGAGGTCCTTGTCATGAAGGCCGCGGTCTACAGGGGCAACAGGCGCTTCGAGATCGAGGAGATAGCGACTCCGACACCAGGTCCGAACCAGGTGGTCCTACGGATCAAGTACTGCGCCATCTGCGGCACGGACGTTCACTGCTTCATGTACGACGTCGCTCCGCCCGGGACGGTAATGGGACACGAGTACTGCGGCACCATAGCCGCCGTTGGCTCGTCCGTCACCAGGTGGAAGGTTGGTGACCGGGTGGTGGGAGGAGGAGGCGCAGCGCCTCCCGGCCGCGAGCCGCCCACTCACTCGGCTCCCAGGGCCAACTACCGGGAGCTCGCCGCCGCCGAGACTAGAGTGAGAGGCTATGCCGAGTACACACGCCTGGAGGAGTGGGAGCCACTGCTCATTCCCGACGGCGTCACGGATGAGATGGCCTCGCTGTGCGAGCCCTGCTCGGTCGCCGTTCACGCCGTCCGTCTCTCTCAGCTCAAGCTGGGCGACCCGGTGGCGGTGCTCGGCGCGGGCCCCATCGGCCTGTTCTGCCTCCAGGCAGCCAAGGCTGCGGGCGCGGGCGCGGTCATAGTCTCCGAGCCGGCGCCCGCCCGCGCAGCATCGGCGCGCGCCCTTGGAGCGGATGCCGTCGTCGACCCATTCTCCCAGGATGTCGAGTCTGAGGTGGTCGCTCTCACGGACGGTCTTGGTCCGAAGGTGGTGTTCGATTGCGCCGGGCTTGGGTCTACTCTGGACCAGGCATTCAACCTGGTGCCGCGCGGGGGGCAGGTCGTGCTGGTGGCCGTTCCCTGGGAGCCGATGCCGGTCCTGCCGGCCGAATGGATGTCGAGAGAGGTGGACTTTCGAACGAGCTTTGGCTCACGGCATGACGACTGGCTCATCTCGCTCGACCTGCTGGAGAGGGGCAAGATAGACGTGGCGCCGCTCCTGTCCGAGGAGGGATTCATCCCGCTGGAGGGCATTCAGGAGGCGTTCGAGGCGCTTATGGAACCTACCACCGAGGTCCAGATGGTGGTGAGGCCCTAATCCAGGGGCCGCTTCGCGTCCAGGTAGGACTGTAGGACTACCGCCGCGGCGGCGGCGTCCACACGTCCCCTCTCCCTCGAGGGCTCCACGCCCGACTCCCTGAGAGCGCGCTCGGCCTGGACGGTCGAGTACCGTTCGTCGGCTGAGAGGACGGGGATGTCGGCCGCACGACGCAGGGCATCCGTGAACCGGGTTACTCTGTCAGCCTGGGGCCCTCTGCGCCCCGATAGGGACATCGGCATGCCGACGACTATCTCGCCGACGTCGTTCTCGGCCGCAAGTCGCAGCACTTCCCCTACGTCAGAGCCGTCTCGTCCGCGCGTCAGCGTGGTCAGCGGAGACGCGAGCATTCCCGTAGGGTCGCTGAGGGCGACTCCGATGCGCCTTTCGCCGAAGTCGAGAGCGAGTACTCTCAATCCGGTTCGCAGGCCTGCCGGACCAGCTCAGGGACGATTTTCAGCGCGTCGTCGAGTTTGTCCGCCCGCTGGCCTCCCGCCTGGGCTATGTCCGGGCGGCCGCCGCCTCCTCCGCCGATGAGCCTCGCCGCGTCCCTGGCGATCCTGCTGGCGTCCAGGCCCCTGTCCACCAGGTCCCGGGTCACCATCGCTATCAGGACGGGCCGTTCGTTCATCACCGCTCCGAGCACCAGCACGCCGCTGCCCAGCTTGTCTCTGAGCCAGTCGCCAACCTCCCTCAGAGACTCGACGCTCGTCGCGTTGGCCCGCTCCGCCAGCACTGTGACTCCCGCGACCTGCTGCTTGGAAGTCAGCAGGCCTTCCGCCGCCTGAATCGACAGCCGCCGGTCGAGGGTCTCCATGTCTCTTCTGGCTGTCTCCAGGTCGGACAGAAGCCCTTCGACACGCTCTTCGAGCTCGGTCGGCGTCGTCTGAAGCGTTCGCGCCAGCCTGTTCTCACGGCTGAACCGTTCCCATACGAGCCTCTCCGCCGCTCTGCCACTAACAGCCTCCACCCGGCGCATGCCTGCGCCGATGCTCGACTCGTTGAGTAGGTATAGCGAGCCCACCTCCCCGGTGCGTTCGACATGCGTTCCGCCGCACACCTCGAAGCTGAAGGCAGCCCCATTCGCGATCTCTATGAGGCGGACCTGCTCCTCGTACTTGTCGCCGAAGAAGGCCAGCGCGCCTCGCCTGATGGCGGCCGCGTACGAGTCCTCGCTCTGCTGTACCAGAGCGTTCTGCCTGATCTTCTCGTTCACCAGCACCTGGACTGTCCACATCTCCTCGTCGGTGACGGGCTGCACATGTGTGAAGTCGAAGCGCAGCCTGTCCGGTGCGACGAGAGAGCCGGCCTGCCTGACGTGATCGCCGAGCACCTGTCGGAGCGCGGCGTGCAGCAGATGGGTCGCCGTGTGGTTGCGCGCGGTGTCCTCCCTGTTTACGGGATCGACTCGACCCTCCACCGTGTCGCCCTGCGCCAAGGTTCCCTGCGCCACCCGGCCGAAGTGGACTATGAGGCCGGGCATGACAGTCTGAGTGTCGGAGACCTCGACCCTTCCGTGGAGGCTGGCTATCTCGCCCGAATCGCCGACCTGGCCTCCCCCTTCGGGATAGAACGGAGTCTCCACCAGCACGACTTCGACCTCTTCACCCTCCGACACCTCACCGACGACCTCGTTACCCGAGATAAGCCCGACCACCACCGACGATGTCGCCAGCCGCTCGTATCCCAGGAACTTCGTAGCCCCCACTCCCAGGCTCTCGTACACCCGTATCTTGGCGCGGTCTCCTCCGAATCGTGCGGTCGCGCGGGCGCGCTCGCGCTGCGCCTCCATCTCCCGATCGAATCCGGCGATGTCGACGTCGACTCCCTGCTCGGAGGCGATCTCCTGGGTCATCTCCACCGGGAAGCCGTAGGTATCCCAGAGCCTGAATACGACCTTGCCGGGCAGGGTCTCGGCTCCGGCGAGAGCGTCCGTGAGTACCGCGTAGCCGTTCTGGAAGGCCTGCTGGAACCGATCTTCCTCCATCCGTACGACCGTTCGAATGAACTCGTGATGGTTCGAGAGCTCGGGATATACTCCTCCCATCCCCTCCACGAACACGTCACAGACCTCGCCCAGGAAGGAGCCGTCGAGTCCCAGACGTCGACCGTGTCGTACGGCCCGCCGGATCACTCTCCTCAGGACATACCCGCGTCCCTCATTGCCGGGCACGACCCCATCGCCTATCAAGAAAGTCGAGCTGCGGGCATGCTCGGCCACGACCCGCATCGCATACTTGGTATCCACATCCGACCCGTAGCTTCGCCCCGTCATCCTCTCCAACCGACGGATGGCAGGCATGAACAGGTCCGTCTCGTAGATCGTATCGACGCCCTGCAGCACAACGGCGGCGCGTTCCAGCCCCATGCCCGTGTCGACGCTTGGCGCCGGCAGGAGGGGGCGGCTGCCGTCCAGGTTGTGGTAGAACTGCATGAACACTAGGTTCCAGAGCTCGACGAACCGGTTGCAGACCTCGCCGAGGTCGTTCATCACCTTCGTGCAGTTCGGGCCGCAACTGTCCTCCAGGCATCCCCGCTCCGGGCCGAAGTCGTAGTGAAGCTCGCTGCACGGCCCGCACGGGCCCTCCAGTCCTGCGGGTCCCCACCAGTTGTCCTCGTCCCCGAATCTGTATATCCGCTCCTCCGGTATCCCCGCTGCCAGCCAGAGGGCGTGAGAATCGTCGTCGTCCGTATAGACCGTGGCCGCGAAACGGTCTTGGGACAGACCGAGCCGTGTGGTGACGAACTCCAACGCGAATTCGATTGCGCCTTCCTTGAAATAGTCGCCGATACTGAAGTTGCCCAGCATCTCGAACAGCGTCAGGTGCGTGGCGTCTCCCACCTCGTCTATGTCGACAGTGCGGAACGACTTCTGGGACGACGTCAGACGCCGGTTGGGCGGGTCCGTCTCTCCGGCAAAGTAGGGCTTGAACTGGACCATGCCCGCGCTGGTGAGGAGCAGGGTGGGATCGCCCACCGGTATAAGCGACGAGCTGGCCACGCGCAGGTGGCCCTTGCTCTCGAAGTAACTGAGGAAGGCTTCTCGTAACTCGTCGCTTCTCATGGCATTTCCGGCTCGCGCCTCTTCGCCGACGCCTGTGCCATCGGCCAAAACCGGCTGTCAGATTCTAGGCGAGCCTCTTTCGACGTGTCAATTGAGCCTGGGATGGCTCCGGTTTGCGCTATAATGCCCACCACAGACCAAGGCCTCCGCTCTCCCATGACCCTGAATCGACTCCTCCTCCCGGCGGGTATCATCTGCGCGAGCCTGGCGCTCGCATCGGTCCTCTACTCCGGTCTCATAGGCGGAGGGGTGGTCCGTTGGCTCGGGGAGTGGGACGCAGCCTCCGCCAGCGCGGTTCTCAACATCCTGGGCGCCTCTACGACGGCGCACGGCACGGTGCTGTCCTCCTCCGGGTTCGCGGTTGACGTCGCGGTCGAGTGTATGGCGATCGGGCCGTTGCTGCTGTTCTTAGGAGCGGTACTTGCATATCCCTCGACCGCCAGGGACAAGTGCTGGGGAGCGCTGCTCGGCGTCGCGGTGCTGACGGTCGTCAACGTGACGAGAATCGCAAGCCTCTTCTGGATAGGAGAGCGCTTCCCTCAATACCTCGACGTCGCCCACCTCTTGGTGTGGCAGGCGGCAATAGTCGTCCTGGCCCTGGTACTGTGGATGGCCTGGGCGCGGGTGGCGTCGCATGCTCGGGCAGGCTAGCCTGGCCTTATTCGCAGTCCGCGCTCTTCTGGCGCTTCTGCTGCTCTCCCTCCTGTCGTTGAGCGTAGCCGGGACTTATTCGGGCGCCGTGGCCGCGGTGTCCGACCGGCTGACATTCGGCGAGGTGTCGGTCAGCGCTCTGGGGCCGCACCTGCTGTTTGAGGGACTTGACACGTCTGTTGGACTGACCGTCAATGGCCTGACGCTGCAGTTTGGGCTGGTGCTGCTGGGAGCCTTGGCGCTGGCCACGGTCGGGTTGGGCGCGGCGCCGAGGGCGGGATGGCTGATCGCGCTGGGCGCGTCGATGTTCGTTCTGCACACGCTGGGCGTCGCCGCCGTAGGTGCTATCCTGGCCGTGAGTGACGGAGGATCGGCGTCCGGCGCGACGACTCGTATCGGGCTCGGCCTCTACGCAGCGGTCTGGGCGCTGGCGCCCGCCGTGCTCGGAGGTGTCTGGTGCCTCGCCGTGATATCCGGACGAGTGGGCGATAGGCCCAAAGCCGACGATTAGTGGGATGAAGGAGGAAGCCGATGCTCTACGCAGTTGAGCAGTTCGTATCGGATGTGGACGGGGTTCTCAGTTCGAAGGGTGAGACGATCGAGTCCGTCTGGGCCATCGGGCCGATGCTCCAGCGGCTGGTCTTCCACGGAGGCGACCTGACCATACAGGGACAGCCCAGCGCCGGAAGCTCAGGGCTCCCCGGCCGGGTACTGCACGAGGACCCCGAGGGACGGTACCGCCTCGTGGTCGCGCGCTTCGCCTCCGGGCAGCCGACGCCGATCCACAGCCATCGGCGGTGGGGGCTCGAGTGCGGCGTATCCGGGAAAGAGAGGTTCACGGTCTGGACCCAGACGGGTGACGACGATTCGCCCCTGGAGGTGCTCACCGACCACCACATAGAGAAGGGCGACCTCGGATACTGGTACGACGCCCCCAGAAACGTACACCGTCAGTGGGCCGAAGGAGGAGAGCCGTCGTGTGTCGTGATCGTGCTGGGCGGCGACGGCGCACGTCTGCACCACTTCGATCCCGAGACGGGTGCGAAGACCTCTGCCTGACGAGGTCACTTGGCGGGCTGGGCCGCCCTGGAGAGAACTTAGCTCTTCGCCGCCTTGCCGATGCTGAACACCGTCGCACTGCAGATCGAGCACTTGCCGCGTGTCGCTGGCCTCCCGTTCCTGAGCGTGACCTGCTGCGGGGCTTCAATCTCGCAGTGGTCACGGCACTTGAGACAGTAGGCCCTCATCTGAAACCCTCCTGGGGCGGGTGCGGCATCGAAGTTCCCAGACGCCGGCGGCTGATGCGAGAGACCGCTCACCGGATGCGTCCTAAGCGGTATAGAGACGAATATTATAGATGTAGACCACCCGATCGACAACTTGCGGACTGGTGATGCGGCCACCGGGAATTGGGCGGTGTCTATGCTCAGGCCGACTGGTCCGTCTGGGTTTCTCTCAAGGGGGCCGCTTCGCTATCACCGCTATCCCACTGTTCGTAGAAGTAAACGAACACGTCTCTTGCGGCGGCGATGAGAGGGACGCCGACTATGACGCCCCACAAGCCCGCAATCTCGCTCGACAGGACCAGCGTGACCATGATGATCGCAGGGTTGAGCCGGACGGCGCTTCCCTGTATCCGCGGCGAGATGACGTTGTTCTCTATCAGTTGAACGATGATGTATACGAGAGCGACCCACACGATCTGCTCGGGGGAGCTTGCCAACGTCACGAGCAAGCCGGGCACGGCTCCGAGCAAGGGGCCGATTATCGGTATCAGGCCGAACAGGCCGGCGACCAGTCCCAGAATTGCGGCGAACTTGATGCCGAGGATGGACAATCCGGTGAATACCAGAACGCCGAGGATCGTCGCGCTCAGAAGCTGGGCCCTGACGTAGGACCCTATGACGCGATTGACTATGAAGATGACATTACGGGCGTGTATCTGTCCACGCTCGGAAAAGAGAGGGTAAACGCCGCCGACAACCTCCTCGCGGTCCTTTAGGACGTAGAATAGAAAGAACGGCACGATGGCCAGTCCGATTACGAGAGTCACGGCATTGGACACACCGCTCACGGTTCGTCGGACGACGCCCTGAGCGGCGTCGGCCAGCACATTGCCGCCCGCCGCGATGGTCTCCTCGATCTCGGTCCGCAGTTCAACAGGTATCCGCTCCGTGTAGTCGCTGGACCAGCCTTCCACGGTGGACCTCGCACGTTGGTACAGATCAGGGAAAGCCTGGACCAGCTCCTGTGATTCGGCGAAGAGGGGCGGGATCGTGATATACAGGATCCCCGCGAGGACAGTCGCGAACGCCAGGTAGATCGTGAGAATCGAGACGATGCGGTTTGCGCGGGGCATCCGGTTGTGGCCCGGCAGCCGCTTCTCCACGAACACCACGACCGGATAGAGAAGCTGAGCCAGGACCACGCTGATGATGAACGGGAATAGTGCGCCGCGTCCGAGGTATAGGACGGTCGCGATGACCGCGACGGCCACTGCGATAAGTGCTGTGCGCCGCCATCTTACCCAGGCTTGCTGGCCGGGTCCCTGTTGTGAGGGATCGGGAGGCAGTTGTCTTGTCAAACGATCTCACCCGGCGGTCTCTCCGCCGCTCGATTCCTGCCTTCTCAGCTCGTATTATAGCTGCAACTCTAAGATAGAGGGTTAACGATATGACACGAAGAAGGGTGCTGATAACCGGCGCGTCAGGACTGATCGGAGGCATCCTCCGCGCCGCGCTGCGAGACGACTACGAGCCGTGCGGAGTGGATGTCCGCCCCGTGCCCGGCTTCGACTCCCTCACCGCCGACATGACCGATCTGGACGCGGTGCAGCCGGCCTTCGAGGGAGTGGACACGGTGATCGACCTGGCCGCGATTCCCAGCGAGGACACGCCCTGGAAGGATGTCCTGGCCAACAACATACCGTCGACCTACAACGCCTTCGAGGCCTCGAGGAGGGCGGGCGTCCGCCGCATCATATTCGCCAGCTCCAACCACGCGACCGGGATGTACGAGGGCGACCCGCCCTACTCGTCCATCGTCGCGGGCCGGTATGAGGGCCTGGAGCCCGGCTCCCTCCCCAGGATAACCACGTCGATGCCCATACGCCCCGACGGCCCGTACGGCATCGCCAAGGCCTTCGGCGAGGCGGTCGGACGTCACTACTCCGACCGGTACGGACTGTCGGTAATCTGCCTGCGCATCGGGACCCTCAACCGGGAAGGCCGGCCTCTCAATCCCAGGCACTTCGCCACGCTGCTGACTCACCGCGATCTGGCGCAGCTGGTGGTCCGATGCATCGAAGCGCCGGACACCCTCCGTTTGGGGATATTCTACGGCGTCTCCAACAACAGGTGGCGCTTCTGGGACATCTCCGACTCGGCCGAGGAGATCGGATACCGTCCCGAGGACGACGCGGAGGCATGGCGCTGATCGTCTTCCTGTCCCGATTGACCGCAATCGCGGACGGCCCATATAATGGCGCCACCTTCGCGCCCCGCGCAAGCTGAAAGGAAGCTCAAATGGCACAGCAGGCCGTCGACGCCATACCGTCTCTGGATGCACGCTCAGTCCTGGAACAGATCAACAAGAATGGGGTCACCCACGTCGTCTGGCTGCCCGACAGCGAGACCAACTTCATGTACCAGCTCATGCAGGCCGACCCCGATCTCCACCTCGTGCCCGTCTGCCGCGAGGGCGAGAGCATGGCCATCGCTGCGGGGCTGTGGGTCGGCGGCAAGAAGCCGGTCGTGTTGATACAGAACACCGGCATGATGGAGTCCGGCGACTCGATCAGGGGGCTGGCGCTGGACATCAATCTCCCGCTCGTGATGCTGATCGGCTACCGCGGTTGGACGCGCCGCGGCGTCACCCCGGACTCGGCGGCCGTCTACACGGAGCCGATCCTCCATGCCTGGGGCATCAACTACTACCTTGTTGAGGTACAGGACGACGTGGAGCGCATTTCGATCGCCTTCGAGGAGGCCGAGAGGGAGCAGCGCCCCGTGGCCTGCCTCCTGGGCGCGGAGTGGAGCTGGACGTGATCGCGATGGGCGACGCTCTTCGCCTGATCGAGGAGCGCCGCGGCGACGCCGTCGTCGTGCCCACCATGACGGCGGGACAGGGCTGGCGCAAGGTCACCGGCAACGAGTCACTGGACCTGCCCGTCAGCGGCGCGATGGGCAAGGCGTCGTCGGTCGCCCTCGGCATCTGCCTGGCGCAGCCCGACAAGAGAGTGATACTCGCCGACGGGGACGGCAGCCTGCTCATGAACCTGGGCACGCTGGTCACGATCGCCGAGCAGGCGCCGGAGAACCTCTACCACTTCGTCCTGGACAACGGATGCTACGCTGTCACCGGCGGGCAGCCCGTGCCGAACGCCGAGTCGGTCAGCTTCGCAACGCTCGCCAGGGGAGCCGGCTACGCCTCGGCCTTCGAGTTCGACGACCTGGAGGACTTCGCGACGAACCTCGACGCCGTGATGGATG
The DNA here is from genome assembly GCA_965208395.1 of Dehalococcoidia bacterium. Taxonomy (GTDB): domain Bacteria; phylum Chloroflexota; class Dehalococcoidia; order Lucifugimonadales; family CBDBON01; genus CBDBON01. The sequence goes on along the minus strand of CBDBON010000003.1, from coordinate 1,071,549 downwards.
CCACAGGCCCGGTGTTCGTATCCCTCAAGACGGAGCCGGAGATCGAGAACACCCCGGTAAACCTGCGCCCGAGCGGTCGAGTGCGCCGCACCCCAGAGGTCATAGGGGACGTCAGGCAGGCGTTGACGACGTAGCTCCCGGTGTCCTGACCCCATTAGGAGTCGAGCTCGGCCTCCATCGCGAGCACCTTGTCCAGCCGGCGCCGGTGCCGCTCTTCGCCCGTGAACTCCGCCGAGACGAAGGCGGCCACCGCCTCCCTAGCAACCTCCGCCCCGACGATGCGGGCGCCGAGGCACAGCACGTTCATGTCGTCGTGCTCGACCCCCTGGTGGGCCGAATACGTGTCGTGGCAGACCGCCCCCCGGACTCCCCGCACCTTGTTCACCGCCACCGAAGCGCCGACGCCGCTCCCACAGACCATGATCCCCCGCTCGCTCCTCCCGGACGCCACCTCTTCGGCCACCAGCTTCGCGAAGTCCGGGTAGTCGTCCAGCGGATCGTGCTCCTGCGGCCCGACGTCCGCCACGTCGTGCCCCTGCTCCTTCAGCATCTCGACGATGTCCAGCTTCAAGACGAGTCCGGCATGGTCCGCGCCCACGGCTATTCGCATCTCAGGTCTCCCCGGTCCGGTCGACTATTCTGTACGGGCATAGGCGATAGGCAGTGTATGGAGAGTGGAGAGGCCGAGTCAACCATAGAGAGCCCACCGGCCTCCGGGTGATAGAATCACGGAAGCCGCAGTCACAATCGAGGAGGTCCGGACGTGCCGCTAACCAGGCTCGATATCTTTAGGACGGAAGAGTTCGCAGAGGGACGGTCGTTCGGCGAGACCGGACCGTACCGGCTGATCGAGGGGACGGCCCACTTCGCCGTCGACCCTTCGAGCGAGCGCAACGCCGCGATCACCGATCTCGACCTGGCCCCCACGGGCGCGGACGGGCTCGTCGCCTTCTCCTCCGACTTTGCGATTCTCCACCCGGCCACACCCGGCAGGGGTAACGGATCGGTCCTGTTCGACGTCCTCAACCGCGGCAACAAGACCCTGTTGACCCACTTCAACGGAGCGCCGCGGCCCGCCGCTCCCGATGCTCCCCTGGCCCCGGGCAACGGCTTCCTGATGACACACGGGTACACCCTGGTATGGTGCGGCTGGCAGGCGGACGTGCCTCCCACTCCCGGCCTGATGGGGATGCGCGCCCCCGAGGCTGTGGGCTCGCAGGGGCCGCTGACAGGCGAGATACTGTGCTGGCTCCAGGTCGAGGAGTCTGCCAGGGTGCTCGCGCTGTCCCATCGCGGACACCTGCCGAACCCGGCCGTCGACCCTCACGAGGAGTCGGCCCGGCTGCTGGTCGGGGACCACCCCAACGGCCCTGTCGAGGAGGTGCCGCGCGACAAATGGTCGTTCGTTCGAGTGGAGGATGCGCAGGTAGAGCCGGAGCCTTCACACGTCCACATGGACGACGGGTTCGAGCCGGGCCGGATATATCAGCTTGTCTACACCACCAGGGGCAGCAGGATCGTCGGCCTCGGATTCGCGGCCGTCAGGGACACCGTCTCCTTTCTGAAGCACTCTTCCGCCTCGGGCGGCAACCCGTGCGCGGGCGAGATCGAACGCGCATACGCCTTCGGATCGTCCCAGAGCGGCCGCTTCCTTCGCCAGATGGTCCATCTTGGACTCAACGAAGACGAGCAGCAGCGGATCGCGCTCGACGGGCTGATCTCGCACGTCGCCGGAGGGATGCGGGGCGAGTTCAACCTGAGATTCGGCCAGCCGTCCAAGGACATCTGCTTCGTCATACCTGAGCTGTTCCCCTTCACCGATACCGAGCAGACAGACCCCGTTACAGCCAGATCGGGCTCGCTGCTCGCGCGTGTGGAGGAGCGGGGCAAGGTTCCCAAGATCATGTTCACCAACACCTCGGCCGAGTACTGGCGCGGAGACGCGGCGCTGATCCACACCGACCTGGAGTCGATGACCGACGCCCCCGAGTCTGAGCACGTTCGAAGGTACCACTTCGCCGGGACGCAGCACAGCGGCGCCGTCTTCCCTCCGCCGGAGGTGAGGCCCCTCGACGGGATGAAGGGCCAGCTTCCGTTCAACAGCGTAGACTACGGGCCTCTGCTTCGCGCCGCCCTCCACAACCTGGACAGGTGGGTTTCGACAGGCGATCCCGCCCCTCCGAGCAGGCATCCCAACCTAGGGGACGGGACAGCGGTGGAGTCACGAACGGTGGTGCCCAAACTGTCGCACGTCCCTGGCGTCGCCGAAGACTGGCAGCCCACGCGGGCCATGAGGCTCGACTACGGGCCGGAGACCCATCTCGGAAGGACCACTCAGCTCCCCGCCGATCGTGGAGAGGAGTACCCGGCGCTCGTCTCCGATGTTGACGAAGACGGAAACGAGATAGCCGGGATCAGGCTCCCCGATCTCACCGTTCCGGTCGCCACCTACTCGGGATGGAATCTGAGACACCCGGACGTCGGCAATCCGGGACTGGTCATAGGGATCAGCGGCGGCCTCATGGGCTGGACTGTTCCGTTCCCGGATAGCCGGTCAGCGGACGACCCGCGCCGCTCTATAGGTGAGCGATACGACTCGCGAGAGGCGTATATATCCCAGGTGGAGGCTGCCTCGGAAGCGCTCGTGGAGGAGGGTTATCTGCTTGCCGAGGACGTCGACGAGGTGGTCGGGCTGGCAGGCGCAAGGTACGATCACTTCACGGACCGGGACGGCGACTGACGCCCGTGTACCGGCTCTCCGAGCGGCTGAATGTCTCTCCGGCCAGGCTGCTGACCCTACTGGACGAGCTCGAGAGTTCGGGCCGCAAGTCCGCCGCATACCTGACCCCTGCAACTCTGGCCGGCCTGGACCGAGGGGGACGGTCCTCCGCCGGCAGCCCGGCCATAGACCAGGTGGTCCTCGAGATCGGCAAGACGGACACCGGGGTTGCTGTCTTCCGTTCCAGTGAGCGCGTCATGGCCGTCGTCCCTCCCTTCCCCTTCCTTGAGGACGAGGTCAGGGACGGAGCCCTCGCCGATCCCCTGGTAAAGCTCCTGGAGCGTGACCGTCTGATAGGCGTGGTCCTGCTGCGACTGGGCAGATACGCGGTTGGGGTCGTGCGCCGGGGCAGCCTCGTGGCGTCGAAGGCGGGCTCCCGGTACGTCAAGCGGCGGCACAAGGCCGGCGGCTCATCGCAGAGACGCTTCGAGCGGAGCCGTGAGCGGCTGGTGCGGGAGCTGTTCGACGCGGTCTGCGCCGTCACCGCCGACCTGTTTCACCCGTACGGCAGGCGTCTGGAGCACGTGCTCCTGGGTGGTGAGCGGCACACCCTGAACGACTTTGCCCGGCGGTGCTCCGCCATGGCCGAACTCGGCGACCGCAGGCTGGACCGCATACTTAGGGTCGACCGCCCCGGACGACAAGCGCTGGAACGGATACGGGGCCAGGTCTGGGAGAGCCGCGTCTTGTTTTTCGAGAGGGCTGACTGCCCGGAACGCTGACAACGGTCCGATCCTGGTCCGACAAGCCTGTCCCGAGCCTGCCTAACCTAAGGCCTCTCTTGACACACTCAGTATGATAGTGTGTATAGAATACACATGACCAGTAGAGTGATCATAGAGATGCTCCGGCGGGACGGATGGGTGCTCAGAAATGTCGGAGGCAGCCACCATCACTTCACCCATCCTGAGCATCCAGGGGTAGTTACAATCCAGCATCCGCGCAAAGACATTCCCACCGGTACCCTGCGCAGCATCTTCCGACAAGCCGGATGGGATTGGAGGAGCAGACGATAATGCTGTATCCCATCGTGATTCACAAGGACGAGCACAGCAGCTATGGGGTAACCGTTCCCGACCTACCCGGGTGTTTCTCGGCCGGTGACACAATGGACGACGCCTTCGATATGGCGCGAGAGGCCATTGTCGGCCATATCGAAACTCTGCTCCTGGACGGCCAGACCGTTCCCAAAAGGCGCTCCTTGCAGGTCCATCAAGCCAACACAGACTTCGTCGGCGGTGTCTGGGGCTTGGTTGACGTAAATGTCAATGCACTAAAGCTCTCCGGGAAGTCTGAGCGGGTAAATATTACGATACCCGCCCGCGCCCTAACCATTATCGACGAGGCGGCCACACGAGCCGGAGAGTCCCGATCGAGATTCCTCGTCCGCGCGGCGCTCAATATGATTGAGTAGCCGAGGACTGCGCTGGGCATAGGATCCGAAGTGTAAGAGGAGGGTCATCACACCGCTCGCCACGGCGAGAAAACTACTGGGCGGTGTAGCCCCCGTCGACTATCAGTGGCGAGCCGGTGATGAAGGACGACTCGTCCGACGCCAGGAAGAGCGCCGCGTTCGCGACCTCCTCGGGTTGGCCGTATCTGCCCATCGGCGTCCGGTCGAGCGTAAGGCGCCGGGTCTCGTCGTTGGCTCTCAAGTCCTCCGTCAGGCTCGTCGCGATGTAGCCGGGGCAGAGGCAGTTCACTCGGATGCCCTTCCTGGCATAGGCGAGAGCAAGCGTCCTGGTGAACTGGATCACCCCGCCCTTGGACGGCGGGTAGGGGTTGAATCCGTCCCCGATCCCCACGGGGTAGCCGACGAGCGCCATCGTGGAGGCGAGATTGACTATGGAGCCGCCGCCGGAGCGCTCCATCTCGGGCACGGCGTGCCAGGAGACCATCCATGTCCCCTTCAGGTTGATGTCGATGACCTTGTCCCACGCCTCCTCAGGGGAGGCGTCTCTGAGCGAACCGTGGCGGCTGGTGATCCCCGCGCTGTTCAGCAGCACGTCGAGCCGCCCATACCTGTCCACGGCGGCCCGCACCATAGCTTCCGCATCGGCGCTGTCCGTCACGTCGCCTATCGCCGTCTCTGCCTCCCCGCCGCCCTCTCCGATCTTCGCAGCCGTCTCCAGCGCGTTGGACTCGCTCAGGTCCGCCACCACTACGCGAGCGCCCTCTCGCGCGAACGCCTCGGCGGACGCCCGTCCGATCCCGGACCCCCCGCCCGTTACGATGGCGACCTTCCCTTCGAGTCTCATTGAATCGCTCCTGTGGCGGCGTGATACGCTGCCCATCATAGCGCCGCCGGAAGATGCCGGTAAAGCCGGTTGTCTAGCCGTCGTACCGCCAGTCCGCCGTCGGCTCCGGGGCCTAGTACTCGAAAAGGATCGTCTCGAGCTCTTCTATCCGCTCATCCTCGGTGAAGCGCCATACTCCGATATAGCCCCGGCGCAGGTCGCCGTTCTCATCCCAGTCGAGAGTCGCTGAGGCGCCCTCGTAGTCGATCTCCCCGCCCTCCGCGAGGATTCGCAAGGCATCGGCAACGCCGTCCCGGCCGGCGATCACGACCTCGCCCGGTCCGCCTCCTATCGCGCGCAGACGGTCGCGGATGACGCCCCCGTCAACGCTGCCGGCCGCCTGGGCCGCAAGTGCGAGCGCGACGGCGGCGTCGTAGGTCTCCCTGACGTATCCGAACATGGGGAGACCCCCATACTCCGCAACGTACGCGGCATCCCAGGCGGAAGAGGACACGCTGTCCGGCGGGGCGGCGCTGGCGGTGCCGTACATGCCGCCGACGCGGTCGCCCCCAACCGCCCTGGCCAGGTCGGGACTTCTCAGCGCGTCGCCGAAGACGAACTGGTCGTAGAGTCCGTGCTCGGTCGCCTCCCGGATGATCGTCTTCGCCTCTTCTTCAAACGTGAGGAGGATGAGGGCCTGCTCTTCGTTGGTCGCCGTCTCCCTCAGATGGGTTAGGTAGCTGGTAAGGCCTGGTGGGATGGAGACTGAGCGAAGCGGCCCTGTCCAGGCCTCCTCGAAAGATTCGAACAGGCCTCGGCCCCAGGCGTCGTCCCGGTAGAGCAGGCCGACGTTAGTGAAGCCCTGCTCACGTGCGACCCGCGCGAGAACAGGTCCTTGAGCACTGTCCGATAGCGCGGTGCGGAAGAAGAAATCGTCGTCTTCGAGGTCGGTGAGAGTTGGTGAGGTGGCCGACGGGCTTATGGTGGGCACACCGGCAGGTCCGGTTACGCGCTCCGCTACGAACAGCGCGTTCGCACTGGAGCTGGGGCCGACGATAGCGTGCACGCCCTCTTCCTCGATCATGCGCTGCGCCTCTTCCGCGGCTGTATCCGGATCGAGGGTCGAGTCGCCCACGACCACCTCGACCGGCTTCCCGAGCACGCCTCCTCCATCGTTCACGTGCTTGATTGCCAGGTCGAATGCCCGCTGTCTTTCGACGGCTCTCCCTGTCGCGCCTTCGCTGAAATTAAGCAGCAGGCCTATTCTCAACGGGCCGGCTTCGTCCGGCGTGGGTGTCGCGTCCTGGCGCGAATCGGAGCCGCATGCAAGGGTCACGCCGACCAGCAGCGCCATCCCCGCCAACCAGGTTGCACGCGTTCTCACAGGCGTCAACCCATCTTCCGGCATAGAGCGATCCTCTCGCCCGCCTTGAAGCGCTCCCACCTTTCGCCGCTATAGACGGTGACACTGCCGAGACCGAGCACCCTCCAACCGTCATCGTCGAGTACGCACGCGGTCATGGCGTCGATCCCCAGCACCGTTAGACCGTCCGGAGCCGACTCGATGAGCTCGGAGGACACACTCTCAGGATCGCTCCGCTCGTGGTGCGGAAGCGTAACTACCTCCACCAGGCCCAGGGCCGCTCGCCACTCCCGGTACCGCATCCACGGGCCCATCACCATCGCGCCCGCGCTCGACCCGACTATCGCCGCTCCGCGCGCCCGCGCCGCCTCGATCCGTTTCAGCAGCGCAGATCCCGACAGCACGCGCAGCAGGTGTGCGGGGTCGCCGCCGGTGAGGTATACGACGTCGGCCCTGTCCACCGGCTGCGCCATCTCCTCGTCGTTGGCGTCCTCAGGCTCCACGATCATCGACGCCGACGCAACGGCGCCCAGCGCCGAGAAGTGGGCCACACCGTTCGAGGCGGCCTTCGACGGGTTCTGATGCGCGGCGGCGGTCGGGAGGACCAGGACAGATGGGCTCTCCTTGCCCGTGGCTTCGAGAATGGCAAGGTCCATCTCTCGGCAACCGGCCCTGAACTCGTCGCCGCCCACGAGAGCTACCGGCCCAACCATAGGACTACTCCCCAGTTGCGTGGGTTGCGTTTTCTTTCGATGTCTCCCATTTCGCCCCCCCTATCGCACTCCGTCGCGATCAAGGCTCTCAGCCAAGGGATTGTCCAGACGAACAGGATAGAGGGATTCCAGGGTTCCGATGCTCCTGAGTACGTGCCACAAGTCCCGTCGCACCTGTGGACTGCAAAACTGGAGTGCCCGCGCCAGTTCCATGACCGTTTTGTTCAGATCTCGAACCTGACCTCTTTTGTGTTCGTTCGCAGCTATGTTGACAGAGAATCTTTCATGTGGGGTTCTCCATCCGTAAACCACCTTCGTAGGTGCCCAGCACAATCTCAGCAGGTCCCTCTCGTCGGTGATCTTGACTTCTACGACATCGACCCCTCTCTTGCGAAGGGAATCCAACTTCTTACGCTTGGCGGCGGTTGGAGGACTGCTCACGATGACCTCAATGATTCGCACGGGGGTGTCATCGTCGGCGTACAGAATGAGATCAGGAACAACGCCGCCGACGCTGTCCCATTCGCCTGGAATCTTGACTTTTGCGACACCGTCGGTGAGATTGCCCGACATCTCTCCATCTGGCGCCAGTCGTACTCGCACCTCGTCGTCAGTTCCATCGGCGCGTGTTAATTCGTCATAGAGCAGAGCCACCGTCCGCTGATGAAGCCACGAGACGGGATGGTTCGCTGTCCCTACATTCTGCATAGTTTGATCGACCATTGATTCGCTCCTCCCTCAACATCACGGACACCCGCAAGCAAACGGAACCGTTGCATGCGACCTGTAGACATGCACGAACATCAGTGCTATTATCAGATCATGCGTTCAGTTATCCAGAACCCGACGCCGCTGGGGACAGCAGCCTCATATCCATGCCCGCCATCCCTCCTCCGCCTGTCCCATTCTGTCTCATTCCTGTCACTTTTCTGTCCCAAATCTGTTCGAAACCTGTCCCATGGATGTCCCGACTGTCGACCGGTCTAGCTACGAAAAGAGACATAATGTTACAGAATGTGACAGATTTTTCGAAAAAATGCTCTCCGAGGCACTCCCAACACTGACTATTCAGACCTCGATGAGTTACCCGAGTCCCCCTCTACTCTGAACAGTTGCCCTCCGCGGGAGTGAGGTTCATTCTAGCAGAGGTTGGTGCTACACTTGCCCCCAACCTGATCGGGGCCCATAGAGACCCCGCGGGCAGGGAGAAGCGATATGAGGAGGACGGCGGAAGCTGTCGTCATAGGCGGCGGCGTCATGGGCTGCAGCATCCTCTACAACCTCGCCGCCCGGGGAGTGACAGACACGGTGCTCCTCGAGCAGAACGAGCTGGGCTCGGGCTCCACCAGCCGATCACAGGCCATCCTCAGGATGCACTACTCGAACGAGGTGACCGCGCAGCTGGCGTGGCAGAGCCTGCCCATCTTCAGGGAGTTCGAGCAGGTGACGGGAAGCCCGTCCGGGTACGTCCGTACCGGCTACTTTCTGGCGGTCGAAGAGGACGATCGGGACGCGCTGGTCGGCAACGTTGCAATGCACCAGCGCCTCGGCATCCGCGCCGACGTCGTATCGCCGGACGAGGCGCGGCGTATATCGCCGCTCCTGGCGGCGGAAGAGGACGAGACCTTCGCCTACGAGCCCGAGTCGGGCTACGCAGACCCCCACCTGCTCACGACCGGCTATGCGAACCGCGCTCGCGACATGGGAGCGGCCGTGTCAACCGGCGTGACGGTCACCGGAGTCGAGACAGCCGGCGGGAGGGTGACGGGGGTGACGACCTCCAACGGGACGGTATCGACGCCGCTTGCAGTCGTTGCCGCTGGCCCCTGGTCCAGGCCCCTGCTGGATCGGACCGGTGTGGACGTTCCCCTTAGCACCGTCAGACACCAGCTCGTCATGGTCGAGAGACCGGACGATACGGCCGATGGTCACCCCATCGTCGGAGACATCGTCAACGACCTCTCCACACGCCCGGATGTCGGCAACATCACGATCGTCGGGGTAGGCGAGGACGAGTCCGTGGGGCCGGACGAGTACAACCAGGGCGTCGACATGGAGATGGTCCAGATAGGGATGGAGGGACTCGCGAAGCGCATCCCCTCCACCGCCGGAGCGCGATTTCGCGGCGGCTGGTCCGGCCTGTTCACCATCACGCCCGACTGGCACCCCGTGCTCGATGGGGTCGAGGGCATGGAGGGGCTCTACTGCGCGGTGGGATTCAGCGGCCACGGCTTCAAGCTCTCGCCGATGATCGGAGTCGTGATGGCGGAGCTGATTACAGAGGGAAGGGCGAGCTCCGTAGACATCTCGATGCTCGACCTCAACCGCTTCAGAGAGGGGAGGCTGCTGTCGTCCAGGTACAGGATGGCAGTGCTCGCCTAGAGAGCGAAGGAGAGAGGCATGAACGCCATACTCGAACGCTATATCCAGAGGTTCCCGAAGTCGGCCGAGCTCCATGGAGAGGCGCGCCAGGTCATGCCCGGCGGGGACATCTACCGTCCGCCCGATCCCTTTCCCGTATACGTCGATTCGGCACAGGGTGCGATCAAGCGCGACCTGGACGGCAACGAGATCATCGACTATCTGATGGGGAGCGGTGCCCTGCTCTTGGGGCACGACCATCCCGCGATAGCCGACGCGGTCCGTGGGCAGGTGGGGCAGGGCATGCACCTGCTCTCAAATCGGCTGGCTATCCGATGGGCTGAGCTCATCAAGGAGCTCATCCCCTCCGCGGAGCGCGTACGCCTCACCGCATCAGGTACCGAGACCACGTATCTCGCGCTCCGCCTTGCGAGGGCCTATACCGGCAAGAGGAGGATCGCCAAGTTCCAACGGCACTTCCACGGCTGGCACGACTACGTGGCGCCCGAGTCCGACCGCGCTACGACCGCCGGCATACCGGACGAGGCCCTCTCCACGGTTGTAGTCTTGGAGCCTGACATCGCGGCCGTCGAGAGACTGCTCGAAGAGGATGACGACGTAGCGGCCATCATCCTCGAGCCCACCGGAGCCCACTGGGGCCAGTTCCCCCTGCCCAATCCGCAGTTTCTGCACGACCTGCGCGACCTGACGGCCAGGCACGGCGTCGTGATGATCATGGACGAGGTGATCACAGGCTTTCGGGCCTCCCGCGGAGGCGCCCAGGAGAGGTTCGGCGTTCTGCCCGACTTGACCACGCTGTCGAAGGTGGCGGGCGGCGGTCTCGCCGGCGGGGCCGTCGGGGGCAGGGCGGAGATACTGGACCTGATGGCCTCGCGGGACGACTCGCTACTGGTTCTCAACTCCGGCACCTTCAACGGCAATCCTCTCGTCTCTGCCGCCGGAATCGCCAGCCTGGAGCTCGTCGCAAACGAGCCCGTCAACGAGCGGGCCGACGCTATGGCCGAGCGTCTCAAGCGCGGCCTCAACGACGCGCTGATGAAGATGGAGGTGTCGGGACACGTCCACGGGATCGCGTCGATGGTCCACCTCGTCCTCGGAGTCGAGTGCACCTGCGGCGGCGGCATATGCACCCTGCCGCACAGCGAGATAGAGGAGGCCACCGAGTCCGAGCGTGTCAACATGCTCCGCATGGCCATGCTCAACGAGGGCGTCGAGATGATGAGCGGCGGACGCGGCTTCATGGTCTCCGCCGTCCATACCGAGGAGCAGATCGACCGCACCGTCGAAGCCTTCGAGAGAGCCCTCGCCAGTTTACGTGAGGAGGGGGTCGTAACCTAACGAGCGAAATCTGGGACACAGATGCGCCTGGCAGGCAAGACCGCCATTATCACCGGCGCCGCTAACGGCGTCCGAGGGGAGACTATGGGCTTCGGCGGGGCCGCTGCCTGGCTATTCGTGCGCGAGGGCGCGAAGGTGGTCTTGGGCGACATCGACGATCGGGCGGGCCTTGAGACCGCCGCCCAGATCAAGGAGAGCGGAGGCAACGCCCTGTTCGTGCATCTCGACGTGACCCGCGAGCAGGACTGGAGGCGCGCCGTGAACAAGACCTTGTCCAGCTTCGGACGCCTCGACGTCCTGGTCAACAACGCCGGCATTCCCGGTACCGACAACATGGAGCGGTCCACGGTTGAGACGTGGGACGCCCACATGGCGGTCAACGCGAAGGGAGTCTTCCTTGGCGCCAAGCACGCCGTCCCGGAGATGCGGAGGGCCGGAGGCGGCTCCATCGTCAACATCTCCTCCTTCTACGGGATCGTCGGAAGCCCAGGTTCTCCCTCCTACTCCGCCTCCAAGGGCGCCGTCCGCATCTTCACCAAGTCGGCAGCCATCCAGTACGCCAGGGACGGCATCAGGGTCAACTCGATACATCCAGGGCCCTGCCTGACACCGATGGGCAGCGGCGTGCTCTCCGCCGATCCAGAGAGACGCGACGCCATGCTCGCCCAGATCCCGGCCGGCCGGTTCGGCACCGCCGACGACATCGCCCACGCCATCCTGTATCTCGCTTCGGACGAATCTTCGTTCGTCACGGGAGCAGAGCTCATCATCGACGGCGGCATCACGGCCCGGTAGGGCTGGATAGGCCCGGGGGCAAACTGGGGTTTGACATACTCGACCGGAAATATACCGGAGCAGCTGGCTACCGGCTTCGAGTTCACCGAAGGGCCTCTGTGGCACCCGGACGGACACTGGCTCTTCGTCGACGTCTACGGCAACACCATTCACCGGATGACTCCCGGCGGCGATGTCGAGACGATCAGACGCGACAGCGGCGGCTCCAACGGGATGACCTTCGACCTGCAGGGCCGGCTGATCATCTGCGAAGGGGAGAACCGGCGCGTCGTGCGCCGTGAGGGAGACGGTGCCTACACCCCCCTCGTAGAGCGCCTGGGCAACAGGCGTCTCAACCGGCCCAACGATGTGGTAGCCCGCTCAGATGGGACCATATACTTCACCGACCCCGCGGGGCGCCTTGCACCTGAGGAACGCGAGCTCGGCTACAGCGGCATCCACCTCATCGCCCCCGACGGCTCGACGGCCATCGCCACGAAGGAGGCCGAATACCCCAACGGACTCGCCTTCTCTCCCGACGAGACCCTCCTCTACGTGGCGATCACCCGGCTCGACATGCGATGTGCCGAGGCCAAGGAGCGAGGAGAGGTGTGCAGGCACCAGCTCATCCGCGTATTCGACGTCAGCGCGGACGGGACCCTGGACAACAATCGGGTCTTCGCCGAGATGTCTTCTGCGGATGAGGGGGTGCCCGATGGGATGAAGGTGGACTTGGAGGGGCGCGTCTACTGCACCGGTCCCGCCGGCTGCTGGGTGTTCGATCCCGTCGGCAACCATCTCGGGTTGATCAGGCTGCCCGAGCTTCCCGCCAACTGTGCATGGGGCGGTCCCGACAACCGGACGATGCTCTTCACCGCGCGCACGTCCGTCTACAGCCTGCACATGGATACGCCCGGGATCGAACCGCCCGGCGCCGCGCGCCTCCGTAGTCGACTCGGTTGACCACACCGGCAGCCGGTGTTATCGTCCGGCCCATCAGCCGATAGGTTCAGGGTGCGCCGATGTCGATGAGAGTCGTTGGCTACACCGACAGGCTCAGCGTCCAACCCGGAGAGTCGATCCGGGTCATGGTCAGCTGCGAGGCGCCGAGCTACGAAGCTGACGTCGTACGGCTGATCCAAGGCGACGAAGACCCGGCGGGGCCCGGCTTCAAAGCGCAGCCCGTCCGGACTCCCATCGATGGCCGGTACCCTGGCAGAAGGCAGCGGATCGACTCCGGCTCCTACGTGATCGTCCCGGATCAGCCCGCCCTTCGGCTCACCGGCAGCTTCACTCTCCAGGCGTGGATCTATCCCACGCTCCCCCGGAAGGGCGTCCAGGGACTGCTCGCGAAGTGGTGCGCCCCCTCCGGCGCCGGCTACGGTCTCTTGATAGACGAAGGGGGCTCCCTCGCCATCTGGATCGGGGATGGAGAGGGGCGCGTCGAAAGACACAGCACTGGAACGCCGCTTAGAGAGTCGCAGTGGTATTTCGTCGCCGGAGTCTACGACGCGGGAGCGGGCAGGGTCCGGCTCTACCAGGAGCCGTCAGGTTTATGGCCGGACGACGAGTCGCACGGCTCAATCGACGCCGTCGTGAAGACCGCGGCTCCCTCCGTGAACGACGCTCCACTGCTGATGGCGGCCTACTGGGACGGCGACAAGATGGAGACAGCTCGCGTCTCAGGCCACTACAACGGCAAGATCGACGGCCCCTGCATCTTCGACCGTGCGCTCACCGCCGATGAGGTCCAGTCCCTTCGCCGGGAGCGGAAGCCGGCGATACTTGAGGAGGCCGTCGCCCGGTGGGACTTTGCGCGCGACTTCACATCGGCGACGGTGACTGACGCGTCGCCCAATGGGCTGCATGGCACGGCGATCAACATGCCCGGCAGGGCGGTCACCGGCCACAACTTCAGCGGGAACGAGATCAACTTCAACCACGCTCCCGACGAGTACGCCGCCCTCTACTTCCACGACGACGACCTCGAGGACGCCTGCTGGGAGGTCGACTTCGAGCTCGAGATATCGGACACCATGAGAAGCGGGGTCTACGCCGCCCGCCTCCGGGTCGACGAAGGTGAAGGAGGAGAGGACTATGTCCCCTTCTTCGTGCGGCCCAGGAGGGGGACCTCCTCCGCTCCAATCCTCTTCCTCGCTCCGACCGCCAGCTACCTCGCCTACGCCAATGCCCACTTCTTCGAGAACCCCGAGGCGCTTGAGCGCGTCTCCATGGTCATGGGCAGGGAAGTCCCATACCCGGTACAGGTCCAGGATAGATACATCGTCGAGAACCGGCTGCTCAGCCTCTACGACCGCCACGCCGACGGTAGCGGCGTCTTCTACTCGTCGGCCCTGCGGCCCATCGCCAGCCTGCGGCCGAAGTATGATTGGCCGCGCACGCTGTTCGTCGACGGGGTCGACTCACATCCCCACCAGTTCACCGCCGATTTATACCTGGTCGACTGGATGGAGGAGAAGGGCTACCAGTTCGACGTTGCCACCGACGGAGACCTCCACCTCGAGGGAGAGGAGCTGCTGGCCCGCTACCCTGTCGTCGTGACCGGGTCGCACCCGGAGTACTGGTCTGCTCAGATGCTCGACGCCCTCGAGTCCTACCTCTCCAACGGCGGGCGCCTCATGTACCTCGGGGGCAACGGCTTCTACTGGGTGACCTCCTTCGATCCGATGCGCCCCCACGTGATCGAAGTCAGGCGGTGGCACGGGACGGGCGCCTACGAGGCCGATCCGGGCGAGTACTACCACAGCACTACCGGGGAGCTCGGTGGACTGTGGCGCTTCAGGAACCGCGCCCCGCAGCGCGTCACTGGCGTCGGATTCACCGCACAGGGGCCGAGCGAAAGCCAGCCCTATCGTCGGGGAAGGGACAGCTTCGATCCGCGCGCGGACTTCATATTCGAGGGTATCGGGGACGACGAGCCGATAGGAGACGCCGGCCTGATAATGGGAGGGGCGGCGGGCCACGAGCTTGACCGCGCCGATACTGCCCTGGGCACACCTCCCCATGCCCTCGTCGTCGCAACCGCGGGGGGATTCTCGGACGGATACCAGCACTGTGTCGAGGAGTTGCTCGCCAGCGACTCCCGCCAGGGCGGCACAGTCCACCCTCTCGTCAGGGCCGATATGGTCTACTTCGAAACGCGGGAGGGCGGCGCGGTCTTCTCCGTCGGCTCCATCGCATGGTGCGGCTCTCTATCCCACAACGACTACGACAACACCGTATCTCGGATCACGGGGAACGTGCTGAAGAGGTTCTCCTCCGAGGACCCCATCCCGAATCCTGCCGGCGACGGCTGAAGCAGCTGTTCGAGTTGGGGCGATGGGAATCCCCATCTCAATCTTCCCACGCAGAACCGGGGATGATTGAGAGCCTCTTCCATCCTCAGTGGAACACTGCCGCCTTCGTCTCATCGAGTCTGAACTGTCAAGCGTTTCTTGACATCGGCGTGATCTTCATATATAAGGGCGGATAGGAACGAATAAGGGAGGGCAATATGCTTAGACACTCTGTCTACCTGCTATCACTACTCGCTGTAGCGACACTAATCGTAACCGTCGCTTGCGGTGGCGACGCGGAAGAGGAGGCAGAGCCCACCGTCGCACCTGTGCCAACCAACACACCCGCCACGGCCGCAGTTGCGCCGACCGTGGCTCCGACTGCCGTCCCACCCACGGCAGTCCCACCCACCGCGGTCCCGGTTGCCATGTTCAAGCCCGGCTCTTCCATTGCGGAGATACTGGCCGGCGAAGAGATCGGCGACGTCGACTCCGAGAAGTTCAACAAGAATCGGTTCGGCGGCGTGATCAGATGGGTACCCCAGGGCTCCGTCGGCAACATGGACTCGATGTTCTCATCGAGCGCCGTCGGCAGAGGCATCAACTGGCACTTCCAGGACCTGTTGGCTGCGTGGGACGCCGAGGGCGTCATATCCCCCGACCTGGCCGACAGCTGGACGGTTAGGGAGGACTCCTCGGGCGCCCACTACACCTTCGTTCTGAGGGAGGGACGCAAGTGGCACGAGGGCGGCAAGCCGCTTCCCGAGGACGTCGAGGCCAGCATTTTCCGCTGGATGAGCAGGGACACCAGCTTCGCCCCCATCATAGAACCTCTATGGCAGAGCTTCGAGAAGGTAGACGACGACACGTTCATCATCCACCTCAGCGAGGCCACAGGGATCCTGATGACGGGACTCGGCTATGTAGGCGGCTGGCAGGTCAACATGATGCCGAAGGACATAGCCGAAAAGTACCCGGACGACCTAGCCCAGGAGTTCAACGGCTCGGCGCCCTACATGTTCAGGAGTTGGGACCCCGGCAACGAGATATTCTTCGACCGGTTCGACGATTACGTGCCCCGGACGGAGGAGCCCGGCTACAGGGCCGGCGCCGAGCTCGGCTACTTCGCCCAGATGAACATAGTGGAGATACCCGACCAGGCGACGCGCGTCGCCGCCGTCGTCACCGGAGCTGTGGACGCCCTGGATGTGGTCTCCGGCGACTTCTACGAGGAGGCCATCAAGAACTCCGATAAGGTGGCCGTCCACATCGGCATCCCCGGGGCGCAGCCCTACATCGGTATGAACGCCAGCAACCCGATCCTCGGCTACAGCGAGAAGGGCAGCCTAGTCCGCCAGGCGATCGCGGCGGCCGTCAATGCCGAGAACATCATGAAGGGCTATGGCGACTCGTCGCTCTGGTTCCTCTGTCCGGCTCTGATGCACTGCGGGACCCCGTGGGGAGAGCCCACCACGAACACCGACTTCTACAACCAGAACAACCCGGAGAGGGCAAGGGCGCTGCTCGAGCAGGCGGGATACGCTGGCGAGGAGATCAAGATCGTAGACCCGACGGACTTCCCCACCATCCACCCGATAGTGCTGCCCCTGAAGCAGGCGCTCGAGAACGTGGGCATGAACGTCAAGGTCGAGGCGGTGGACTGGGCCGGCGCACTCGCGCTCGTTGCCACCGCCGAAGGGTGGGACATCTTCACCACTTGGGCCAGCTCCGCCGGCTACCACCCCCTGTTTGCCGTCGCCTTCCGGACCTACGCTGAGGACAAGGACATAGCCGATGCGGTGGGTGTCTGGGGATACCCGGTCGGGAGAGGGTATGAGACCGGGGACAAGATGGAGCAGCTGAAGAAGGAATTCGTCGCGGCTACCACGAGAGAAGAGCAGCTCGCCGTCACCAAGAAGATGGCCGATCTCGCCTGGGCCGACCCCGTCTGGGTCCCCTTTGGCCAGTTCTATCAGCTGCGCATCTACGACAAGGACATCAGGGACGTGGACGTGCGCGGCGCTCCTGTGGGCGGACCGATGTACCTCAACCAGTGGTGGTCTGACCCGGCGAGGACGGCCGAGGACCCCCGCTAGAGCGCTCCAGACACCCGTTCTTGATAAGGCAACTAGAGAGGCTCCGCCTGCATATGCCAGCGGGGCCTCTCTAGCCGCAAGGGATTCCCGTCAGGGTTACCCGTCGACCGCGACGATCATCTCGATCTCGACGCATACGCCGCCGGGTAGGGAGGCCATACCGACCGCCGACCTGGCATGTCTGCCGGTGTCGCCGAAGAGCTCCACCAGCAGATCGGACGCGCCGTTGGCGACCGCCGGCTGGTCCCCGAACTCCGGCGTGCAGTTGACCATGCACAGCAGCTTGACCACCCTCGTGATCCGGTCGAGGTCTCCCAGCTCCTCCTTGAGGGCGGCCAGCAGGTTCAACATGGTCACCTGCGCCGCCTCGTAGCCCTGCTCTATAGCCAGGTCACCGCCCAGCTTGCCCGTGATCATCGTCCCGTCGGAGCGCCTCGCCACGTTGCCGGCCGTGTACACCAGCCCCGCGCCGGGCACGGCGACCGTCGGGACGTAGTTGCCGCCGGGCGCGCCGAGCGGTGGAAGCTCGTGGCCCAGCTCTTTTATCCTGTCCTCAATAGCTCCCATCTACGCACTCCTCCCTGGGCTCCCGTGAGCCGTGCATCACTCCTCGATCTCCACGATCATCTCGATCTCGACCGGTATGTTGTTCGGCAGCGAGGCCATGCCCACTGCGGACCTGGCGTGCCTTCCCCTGTCCCCGAAGACCTCGACGAGCAGGTCCGAGCAGCCGTTGGCGACGGCCGGCTGGTCTCGAAACTCCGGCGTGGAGTTTACCATGCTGAGGAGCTTGACGATCTGCTTGACTCTATCGAGGTCTCCGACTGCGCCCCGTAGCCTGGCCAGCAGGTTGATTCCCGTCAGGCGAGCGGCCTCATACCCCTCCTCGACGGTCAGGTCCTGTCCGAGCCTGCCGGTGGGCGACGTGCCGTCTGGTCTGTCCGCCGGCCCCAGTCCTGCGAGATACAGCAGGTTTCCTGTGCGTACGAAGGGTACGTAGCTGGCTACCGGCGGCGGCGCGTCCGGCAGCGTGATGCCGAGCTCCGCAAGTCTCTTCTCTGTCCTGGACACGAGTCACCTCCTGGGTCTTATCTCTCGAGGGAGCAACGCTCCGTGGGGCGTCCTCGTCCGGGGCGTGCAGCCCGTGCTGCGCCCTACACGAGGGTCAGTATTCGTGCTGGGTTGTCCACCAGTATCGCGTCCACCTGCTCTTCTGAGAGGCCCTTTTTGACCAGCCCCGGCGCTATGTGCTCCAGGATGTGGGCCCAGCCATGGCCTCCGTAGCGGACGAGGCGGTGCTTGGTGCAGACATCGTGCGCGATCACGACGCGGTCGCCGAAGCCGTCGTTCACCAGACGCACGATGAAGTCCATCCTCTGTGCGTCGCTGGGCATGTCGATCCCCGATAGCGGGTAGTGCGACGACTCCAGTCCGAACAGGTCGTACTCCAGGTAGCAGCCGCTCTGCGCAATCTCGGTGAGCACGTCGTAGTCGGTAGTCGTCCTGTCCAGATGCCCCATGATCACCCGGCCCAGGTCGGCGCCGGACTCGGCCAGAACGTCGAGCGCCTCCCTGGGAGCCGCGTCGTCTCTGCCGGGGTGTATGAGGATCGACGCTCCCGTCTCCTGCTGGGCGGCGGCCGCCCCCTGGAGCACCTTCCGCTCGTTCTGGGTGAGCGGCCAGGAGCAGCCGATCTCCCCGATGATGCCGGCCCTCACCCCCGTGCCCCCGACGCCGACCTGGATCTCCTCCACGATGCGGCGGGCGACGTCAGCTTCGGTCATCTCGTCCAGCTCGGGCGGGTGGACGATGTCGACGTAGTAGCCTGCGCCCATCACGATGTTGAGCCCGGTCGCCCGCGCGATACGGGAGAGCGCCCTGGGGTCGCGGCCTATGCCGAAGGTGGTGGCGTCGACGATCGTGCCTCCGCCGGCGCGTTTGTAGAGGCCCGCCTCGGCGATCGTCGCCTCCTCGTCGTCGAGCATCAGGTTGTCGAGATTGTCGAACCAGTTGCGGCCGATCCATCCGAGGAGGTCCATCGTGACGGGGGCGTAGGCGCGCCGGAGCTCCGTGGCCTCGGTTGGCGGGTTGAACATGCATCGGAAGTCGATGAGTAGGTGCTCGTGAGTCATCGTTGGGCCGAGCTCCGCGGGTGCGACCGGGCCGAGCACCGTCTGTATGAGGCCGGTAAGATCGCTCTTAGCCAAGGCTCTCCTCCTGTCGGGGGCTGGGCCGGAGCCTAGCATCGGCCCCCATAGGCGTCAAGAGACGGGGCGCCTTCACGCGATCCGTCGGTAGCTGGGGTAGGCAACGGAGAAGACCAGGGTGAAGGCGATGAGCAGCAGCCCGCTGAGCGTCAGCGCAGAGGGAGTGCCGGTGTACTCCGCCAGGATGCCGAAAGGCACGCCGCTCAGCGGCATCAGCCCGAAGCTCATCATGGCGATGCTCATCATGCGACCGCGCATCTCGCGTGAAGCGTGTATCTGGATGAGCGTCATGTTCAGAGACATGAAGACGGAGTTCAACAGGCCGATGAGCATCAGCAGAGGTATGGCGTGGAGATAGCTCGACGTCTGGGCAAACGTGGCAAGGGCTATGCCCCATAGGAGGCAGAAGAGCAGCAGGAAGACGCCCCGCCGGTTGAAGTTGCGCATGGAGGCCAGGATCAGCGTCCCGACCAGCGCGCCCACGCCCATCAGCATCATCAGTATCCCCAGGTCCTCAGAGCCGATGTCCAGCGCCTCGCGTCCCCACGCCGGCAGAAGCGCATAGTAGGAGTAGCCGAAGAGCGCCGGAATGAAGGACATTATGATGAGCCCCAGGCGGGTCGGGTCCTGGGCCACGTATGACAGACCGGCCCCGATGTCGTCCCTGACTCCCTTGCCAGAGCGGGAGACCGCTTCGGATCCGGCGCGCACCATGGCCATCGACAGGGCGGAGAAGATATACATGATGGTGACGAGGTAGAACACCGCCCACGTGTCGATGAAGAGAATCAGGAACCCCGCCGTGGCGGGGCCTATCACCCGGGTCAGGTTCATGCTGGAGTTATTGACGGATACGGCGTTCATCAGTCGGGACTCCGGCACGATGTCCGAGATGATCGCCTGGCGGCTGGGCATGTTGAACGCCATCATCGATCCGTTGACTAAGCCGATGGCCATCACCTGCCAGAAGACGATGAAGCCGGTTGCGTCCAGGGTGGCCATCAGGAACGTCATCGCGCCGTTCCCGACCTGACTGAAGATGACAAGGCGCCGCCTCGGGATCCGGTCGGCCATCGCCCCTCCGAGCAGGGAGACGACGGTGATCGGCGCCGTGAACGATACTATCGACAGGCTCAGCGCGAGTGGCGAGTCGTTCATCAGCTCGACCACCAGCCAGGACTGGGTGACCAGCTGCATGTTCATGCACATGAAGGAGGCGAATGAGCCGAGGAACACCCACCGGAAATCCCGGTACGCAAAGGCTTCGGCAATTGGAAGGCGCTGGAGTCGGGAAAGTGGGCTGAAGCCGGGGCGTGGAGTGGCTTGACCGGCCTCGATGTCCGGAGACGTCTCTTCTGTGATTCCCGTATTCAAGGGAGAGTCGAGCCTCCGGCCTCATCCAAGCGGCCGGATCAGACTACATGCGCCGGAAGGCGGTGGTCAAGGATGCCCCAGCTTCCCGCGCTGGAGCGACAGGGTGGCCACTATGGCGACTACAGCCAGCGCGGCCATCAGCCCGAAGGCGCCGTCGTAGCTCTCCCATCGGTCGAAGATCACCGCTCCGACGAAGGCGCCCAGCCCGCCGGCGATCTGGTGCACCGCGTTGATCAGCCCGCTGACGGCGCCCAGCCGGGACGGGCCGAACAGGTTTCCGGCGAAGACAACCGTGAGCGGCGCCGTTATCAGGAAGGTGAAGCCGTACAGGAAGGCGAAGGCCGCGATAGCCGGAGTCTCCTGGACGAGCAGGATGAAGAGGAATATGGGCAGCCGGATTATGAAACAGAGCATCACCGGCCTCGTCACGCCGAAAGCGTCCGAGAGAAAGCCCGAGGTCAGGACTCCGATCAGTCCCAGTATGCCCATCAGGGCCAGGACGTTCCCGGCCAGCAGCTCGCCCATGCCCTGGTCTATCGCAAAGGCCACCACATGGGTCGCCACGAAGAAGTCTTGGAAGCCGCACACTCCGTATATCACGATCAACAGCCACAGCTCTCTGGAGGCGAGTATGCTGCGGAGAGGAGTGGCGGGGTCAGCCCGCGGCAGGCTCTGAGCCTGCCGCGTACCTGATACGGGGGCGGACGGCCCCGGTTTCTCCTCTCCGTCCGCGCTCCCAATCCCGGAAGAACAGCACGACACGGGCGGACGTGACCTGACGGCGGCCAGCACGAGGGGCACCACGATGATCAGGTTGGCCGCCCCCAGCACGGCGTATGAGGTTCTCCAGCCCAGGGAGCCTAGCAGGGAGGCGATCACCGTGATTATCACAAGCTGACCGATGGCGTTGCCCGAGACGGCAACGCTGTTCGCAAACCCTCGTCGCCGGACGAACCATCGCGATATCATCACGCTGACCGTTGGGATCGAGGTGGCGGCGTGGCCGACGGCGTAGACCAGCCCGTAGACGACGAACAGGTGCCACTGGTGGTGCACCTGTCCCGTCAGCCCTATGCCTACGGCCCCTATGAGTCCTCCGGTCGCGAGCACCGAGCGTATGCTGTACCGGTCGACCAGCCGTCCTGCGAAGGGCATCGCCAGGGCGGAGATTACCATGAAGGCCGCTAGCGCCAGAGAAAGCTCCGAACGGCTCCAACCCAGGTCGTCCGTCATGGGCTTGAGCATCAGGCCGAAGGCATAGCGCGTGCCGCTGTTGAAGAACAGCACGGCGAATCCCGTTGCCAGGACTATAGAGCTGTAGTCGAGCCTGCTCAGAGCAGCCCGCAGGTCCCGCAAGCGTGGTCTCCCATCCGGCCTCCCAGGAGGCCGTTGCGCCGGGACGGTAGCACCCTTGTTTCTGGCGCGTCAACGGCGGGTCGATTTACTGCCGCCCTTCGCCCCCGGGCCGTAGGCGCCCGCCGGGCTCTTGACAGTCCACACCTCGGGGTTACAATCTGCCCTGTCCCTGCGCGCGTAGTCGGTGGTAGAGCTTGTGGGAGGCCGATATGAACGGAGCCGAGATCATAAGTACGGTCCGGGGCGGCGGAATAGTCTACGGCACGATGCTGAGCCTGAGCCGGAACCCCCGATGGGGAGCGCCCATGTCCGATTTCGGACTCGACTACGTCATCATCGATACCGAGCACTCGCCGAGAGGCAGAGACGACGTCGCTGACTTCATAGCCGCCTTCACCTTCAGCGGCGTAGCGCCCATCGTGCGAGTGCCGATCCCGGACTCCCACTATGTCACGATGGCCGTGGACGCGGGATCGCACGGCGTGCTGGCCCCCTACTGCGAGACCGTGGAGGAGGTGAAGGAGGTGGTCGCCGCCTGCAAGTGGCGTCCCCTCAAAGGCGCGCAGGTGCGAAGGGCCGTCGAGACCGGCGAGCTTCCCAGCGAGGCCACCAGGAGATACCTGGAGGAGCGGAACGCCAACAACGTCTGCATCATCGGCATCGAGAGCGTCCCGGCGATAGAGAACCTCGACAACATACTCCAGGTGAACGGCATCGACGCCATCTTCGTCGGGCCCAACGACCTGACTATCTCGCTGGGCATCCCTGACGACTACGGCCACCCGGACTACGAGGATGCGCTCAGGACCATACTCCGGGCCTGCGCGGAGCGCGGCGTTGCGACCCTGATCCACCACCAAACGGTCCAGCTGAGCCAGAAGTGGCTCAGGGAAGGCGCGAGGTTCGTCCTTTACAGCAGCGACTCCCGCACCATGCACAACGGCTTCCGCAGAGAGTTCGGCGCCATCAAGAGCGTGGGGGAGGAGTTGGGCCAGGCCGCCGCCGAGGTCGGCGAATCCAGAGAGGTCATATAGCTATGGCGTGGGACTTCAATCTAGTGGACGGTCCCTATGGAGGGACTACCGAGGGTCCGGCCTGGGACGGCGCCGGCCTGCTGTTCACCCACATCCCGAGCAGCCGAATCATGCGCTATGACCCCGTGAGGGGCGCGTCGAGCATCTACCTCAAGCAGACCAACCACGCCAACGGCCTCATGCTCGACAGGCACGGCGAGCTCTATGCGTGCGAGGGCGGAGCCCGCCGGGTGGTCAAGTACTCGGCGGATGGGGTTATCGTCATCGCCGACCACTTCCAGGGAAAGCGCCTGAATATCCCCAACGACCTGGCGATCGACGACCGGGGCAGGGTGTGGTTCACCGACCCATTCTACGAGGGAGCCGGCGGGGCCTGGAGCGAGGACCCGACGGACAGGGACCTGGACCACGACTCGGTCTACAGGGCCGACCCGCAGCCCGACGGTACGTGGAGCGTCTCGCGCGTGACCTTCGACACGACTCGTCCGAACGGGCTTCTCTTTTCCCTCGACCACCGGACTCTGTACGTCGCGCAGTCGGACCGGAGACTGGACCGGAAGCGGGATCTTCGCGCATATCCCGTGAGGAAGGACGGCAGCCTCGGAGAGTGCGCGGTGCTTCACGACTTCGGCGAGGGTAGGGGCGTCGACGGCATGGTGCTCGACGTTGAGGGCAACATCGTAGCCACCGCCGGCAACCGTGCAAGGGGCCCCGGGCCGGCGATCTACGTCTTCTCCCCGTCCGGCGAGGTGCTCGAATTCCATCCAACGCCCGAAGACCAACCCACCAACTGCACCTTCGGCGGGGCCGACCTCTCCACTCTCTACGTGACCACCGGGGGTGGTCACCTCCTGGAGGCAGAGACCGAGCGCCGGGGCAGACTGCACTTTCCGCCGGTCCCCGCCACCGCATGAGGAGAACCGGATACCGGCCTCCGCCCGTATAGCGAGACGCCGGCATGACATGCATGACGGAATGAAGGGAGAAAAACCGCGTGGCTGACGAGACGATCCGCATAGGACTGATAGGGGCTGGGGACAACACCAAGCTCCGTCACATTCCGGGTTTCCGAGAGATGGAGGGAGTGGAGCTGGTGAGCGTCGCCAACCGCAGCCGGGCGTCCGGTCGGCGGGTGGCGGACGAGTACGGCATCCCCGTCGTATACGACGACTGGCAGGAGCTCATAGACGCCGACGACACCGATGCCATCTGCATCGGCACCTGGCCGTACATGCACAGGGCGATGGTGCTCGCCTCTCTCGATGCCGGCAAGCACGTCCTGACCGAGGCGAGGATGGCGATGAACGCCGCCGAGGCCCACGAGATGCTCGACGCATCCAGGCTGAGGCCGGATCTGGTGGCCCAGATCGTTCCCGCTCCTATGACGCTCAGGGTCGACCGGACGATCAGGGAGATGATCGCGGACGGATACGTGGGAGACGTCCTGTCCGCGGACATCGTGGTCCACCAGGGCGGCTTCGTGGACCGGGACTCGTCCTTCCACTGGCGGCACGACCGGGGCCTGAGCGGGTACAACATCCTGCAGATGGGTATCTGGTACGAGGCGGCGATGCGCTGGCTCGGTCCGGCGGAGAGCGTGATCGCGGTCGCGCGCGTGAACGTCCCGGCAAGGAGGGACGAGACCGGCGCCCTCAGATGGATCACCGTGCCCGATCACGTCGAGGTACTCTGCGAGATGGCATCCGGCCCCGTGATGCGGATGCGGATGAGCACGATCACCGGCCTCGCGCCCGCGGACGGCATATGGCTGTTCGGCAGCGAGGGCACACTGTGGGTCGACTCGGCGACGATGACGCTCCACGGAGGCCAGCGCGGCGACGAGGCGCTGCGGGAGATCGAGATACCGCCCGATAAGCAGGGAGACTGGCGGTGCGAGGAGGAGTTCATCCGCGCGATCCGCGGCCTGGAGCCGGTCACCCACACGAGCTTCGAGGACGGCGTCAGATACATGGAGTTCACCGAGGCGGTGACTCGCAGCGCCCAGACGGGTTGCAAGATCCATCTACCGCTTTGAGTGAGCTCCGCGCAATCGCCGCTCCCCCCGTCCCGGAGTCTCCGCACAACGACCTGTGAGCCTCTTCCCCGTCTGAGGAGGAAGATTGAGATGGGAGTCCACGTCAGGTGAGATACGAAAAGCTCTTCTCCCGCAACCTTCCCGCCGAGGTGGAGTCCCATCCCGGTCTCCAGGCGGACACCAGGTACGTCTTCTCGATAACCTACGCCGACCCGGACACCGCGCCCTACGAAGGGCTGGTGGACGCAGTGGAGGAGGCCGTCGCCGCCAACGGAAGGGAGCTCGCCGCCTACCCGCCGTCCCAGGGCCACGAGGGGATGCGCGGCCTCATCGCCGAGCTCCTGCGCGCGAACCGCGGCTTCTCCACGGACGTCGACTCGATATTCCTGAGCAGCGGCGCCGGCGGCGCTATCCAGACCATCCTCGACGTCTTCATCGACCCCGGGGACGTCGTCCTCGCCGAGGAGTTCACCTATCTGGGCACCCTCAGGATGCTGCTGGCGCGCCGCGCCGAGGTCGTTCACGTCCGCACGGACGAGGACGGCATCGACACCGCTGCACTGGAGAGCGCGGTCAAGAGCCTGATCGCAGGGGGCAGGCGGCCCAAGCTCATCTACACCATTCCCGTCTACCAGAACCCGATGGGCGTGACGCTCAGCCTGGAGCGCCGCGAACACCTGCTGGACATATCCCGCCGCTACGGCATCCCGGTCGTCGAGAACGACTCCTACGCCGACTTCAGGATCGACGGTCCGCCACTCCCGCCCGCGATGGCCGGGATGGACGGCGAGGACTCTGTCATCTACGTCTCGGCGTACACGAAGCTGCTGGGCTGCGGTCTGAGGCTCGGCTACGCCGTCGTTCCCGGCGAGGTCAAAGAGACGCTGGCGCGTCACGGCTTCGGCGCCTCCCCGAGCCACCTGGCCGCAATGGCAGTCCACGGCTACCTTAGTCGGCACGGCGAAAGCTACGTCGAGCGTGTCAGGGCATCCCTGAAGCTGAAGCGCGACTCCATGCTGGCCGCGCTCGGCGAGCACTTCGGCCCCGGCTGTGAGTGGAGCGAGCCGCACGGAGGGATGATGCTGTGGGTGAAACTTCCCGAAGGGGCGGACACCTGGGCTGCCCTCGACAAAGCCGTCGAGGCGGACGTTAAGTACAACCCCGGCCCCGTGTTCCGCGCCAAACGCGACGGCAGGAACTACCTCCGGCTCACCTACAGCCACAACACCCCCGACGAGATCAGGGAGGGAATTGCCATCCTGGCCGGCGTCTTCTCGAGAGAGGGTTTCTTCTAGCGGGAAATGGAGTGGGGGAGCCATCGGGAGCTGCTGGTCTGGAGAAGGCGATGGACTTGGCCGGGATGGTGCGTCGCTTCGCCGCTGACCTCATCCACTAACCACAATTCACCATCCCATGACCTACGTCGCTGACCTGCACCTCCACTCCCCCTACGCGATCGGGACGAGCAGCAGGCTCAGCTTCGAGAGCCTCGCCCACTGGGCGCGCAGGAAGGGCATCCACCTGCTGGCGAGCGCCGACTTCACACATCCGGCGTGGTTCGAGGAGACCCACTCGAAGCTCCATGACGACGGAGACGGCCTCTTCACGTACGCTGGAGTCAGGTTCGTGCTTGGCACGGAGTTGAGCTGCGTCGCTCCACAGGGAGGGAGGTCTAGGCGGGTCCACGTCCTGGCCTTCGCGCCTGGCTTCGACGCCGTATCTCGTATCAACGCCCGCCTAGCCGACTACGGAAGGCTCGACGCCGACGGCCGGCCGGTGCTCCGGCTGACCCCGAGGGAGCTGCTCATGCTCCTCCTCGACGTCGATCCCCGCTGCCTTCTCATCCCAGCGCACGCCTGGACGCCGTGGTACGGCATCTACGGCTCCAAGTCCGGGTTCGACTCTCTGGAGGAGTGCTTCGGCGATGTCGCCGGGCACGTCCACGCCATCGAGACGGGCCTCTCCAGCGATCCGGCGATGAACTGGCAGGTCTCCGAGCTCGACAGCCGGTCCATCGTCTCCTTCTCGGACGCCCACTCGCCGCAGAAGATGGGACGCGAGATGACAGTGTTCGGCGGGGAGCTCAGCTACGACGGACTCGCCGATGCGCTGCGCTCCCAGCGCATCGAGTACACCGTCGAGTTCTACCCGGAGGAGGGAAAATACCACCACTCGGGGCATCGGAAGTGCGGCGTGTCGCTATCCCCGCGGGAGGTGGCGGTCAACGGGCAGCGGTGCCCCGTCTGCGGCCGGCCCCTGACGCTGGGCGTCCTTCAGCGCGTGGAGGAGCTCGGTGCTGCGGACGCGAACGCCGAGCCGGGCAGGGACGGACTCGTTCGGTCGGACACCGGGCGGCCTCCCTTCAGGAATCTGGTCGGGTTAGCCGAGATCCTTTCCCAGGCGTTGGGCTTTGGAGTTAACACCAAGTCCGTTCGCGCCTGCTACGACCGGCTGGTCGGCGAGATCGGCAACGAGCTGGCCGTTCTGGTGAACGCATCACTGGACGATGTGGAGCGGATTGCAGGAGACAGGGTCGCGGAGGGGGTCGGGCGGGTGCGCAACGGCGACCTGACCATCGAGCCCGGATACGACGGCCGGTACGGCTCCGTGCGCATCTGGTAGCCACTCGATCCTCACTCCAGAGGCGGGGCGGGACTCTACTCCTCCGTTCTACGCGGCCTCCGCAGCAGAAAAGCGACCAGCACGGCCAGCGGTATAGCTACGATGACCAGGCCGAGTACGGTGGCCGCCGCCGTGGGGCCCAGTCCGACCATGTCGTCGATCGTGTGCTGTATCCAGGCCAGCAGCTCCGGGTCTCCGGGCTCGGAGTGATGGCCGGCGATGCGGACATCTACGCCCGGCGTCGACATGCGAAACATGTCCTAGCCGCCTCCGGCTGCCGCCCCCGTTGGCTGGGCCGCGTATCTCGCCGAGTACCGCCTCTCTCCGATGCTGAAGGAGGCGATGCTGGCGGCTACGAGCATGGATCCCGCGATGGCGAAGGGCACGTCGTACGCGCCGAACACGTCGTACAGCACGCCGCCCATCACGATACTGACGGCCCCGCCCATCTGGTGGGCGAAGTTGGTCATGCCCCCCAGGGTGCCCAGCGTGCGGAGCCCGTAGATGTCGGCTGTCAGCGACGAGGTCAAGGGAGCGGAGGCGATCCACGAGATGCCCGCAATCACCGCGAAGCCCCATATCCCGAAGACGCCGGGCGCCAGCACCAGCATAGCGTACGCCAGCCCGCGCACGCCGTACACGGCGCTCAACAGGTACCGGCGCTCGAACCTGTCGGACATCGCGCCGACACTCAGCACTCCGACGACGTTGAGGCCGCTCATCAGTCCGAACGCCAGCGCAGCCGTGCCGAGTGAGAAGCCGCGGTCGACGGCGAACGGGACGTAGTGGAACGATATGATCGCGGTCGTCATGCCGCAGACGAAGTAGGCGCCGCTGAGCTGCCACATCGGCGGGGACCGATACGACTCGCGCCAATGTTCGGCCTCCAGCGGCCCTTTGGGGCGAGAGGCGGCGGCCGCGGCCGTGCTCCTCCCGCCGCTCTTGGCTTGCGCGCCGTCGGGCTCTTCGCCAACGTCCGAGGGGTCGTCCCGTATCAGCAGCAGGGCCAGCGGGACTCCAAGCGCGAGCACCACTCCTCCCAGGACCACCCACGTCGGCCGCCAGTCGACGATCTGAATCAGGTAGGCCGTGAAGGGCGTCAGCACCAGGGCTCCGGCCGACGCCCCCGCGGTGCTTATGCTCATCGCTATCCCACGTCGGCGGTAGAACCACTTGGCTAGGACGGCGTGCACTGTGACGAGCGACGCCCCTCCTGAGACGACCGAGATCACGATGCCGTACAGCAGGATCAGCTGCCAGAGGCTCTCTATCACCGCCAGCAGCATAGATGCAATCCCGATGATCACCATGCTGATAGAGATTACCCTGCGGGCGCCGTAGCGGTCGTAGATGCGGCCGATGAGCGGCTGGCTGACGCCGTTGGCGAGCCAGCCGACGGCCATGGCCAGCGAGAAGGTGCCGCGGCTCCACTCGAAATCTTCGCTCATGGGGATGACGAACACGCCGAGGCCGTTGCGGGCGCCCATGGACACGAACAGCACGAAGAAGCAGGCCGCCAGCACGAACCAGCCGTAGGATATCTGGGTGTGCAGTTGAGAGCTGCGCATACTGGATGCCGAGTCTACACTTGTATGATACGGGTTTCAAGAATCGGCGATGCTCCCAACAGGTCGGTCGCATCTTAGTGCGACCGTTCGTACCCGTATTAAGTATGGGCAGGCTCTGAACCTCTGGGAAAGACTCACCACAAGCGGGCTGGCCCCCTTACGGCCACGAGCAGTCATGTGCCTCGCCTGCCGCGCGACGCCGTTCGACGACTCTGGTACAATGACGCGCGCCCCGGTGTGCAATTGGGCCGCGCGCAGGGGCGTTTTAGATTGTCGCCCGTTTCCCAGGAGTCGAGACAGCGTTGGGCAAGAAGACCGGAAGCAAGGTGATGACCGCCGCGGAGGCGGTTGAAAGGTACGTCTTCGACGGAGCGACTGTAGGCATGGGCGGCCAGAGCATCGGCCGCAACAGCATGGCTCTCGCCCACGAGATCATCCGTCAGGGAATCGGCAACCTGACTCTGGTAGGGTGCAACCTCGCCCTCTCGATGGACCTCCTGGTCGGAGCCGGCCTAGTCAAGCGCACGGAGTCCGGCACCGGCAACCTGGAGCGCTACGGCGCGACGCTCCGCTGGCGCAGAGCCATCGAGGCCGGAGAGCTCGAGGTCTCCGACTATAGCCATCTCGGCATGGCGTCCAGGTTCCTGGCGGGCGCCCTTGGCGTCCCCTTCATGCCGTCCAAGAGCCTGCTCGGCACCGACATCCTCAACAAGAGGCGGCCAGGGGACGACAGGCCCTTCGAGCTGGTGGACAACCCCTGGAATCCCGGGGAGCCCGTCGTGCTGCTGCCTGCCTGCCGGCCCGACGTCTCCATAATCCACGTCCAGAAGGCGGACGAGATGGGCAACATCATCATCGACGGCTTCACGACCCAGGAGCCGGAGATGGCGCGCGCCTCCAGGAGCGTCATAGTGAGCTGCGAGCGCCTGATCGACTCGGACGAGGTGAGGCGCGATCCCGACAGGACGACCATCCCCTACATCTTCGTCGACGCCGTCGTGGAGCAGCCCTGGGGCGCGTATCCCACCTCGACATACAGGTACTATGAGCACGACGACGAGCATCTGCGCGACTACCAGAGGCGCGCCCGGGCCGGCGGAGACGACTACCGGGACTATCTCCGGCAATTCGTCCACGACTGCAAGGACTTCGACCAGTTTCTGGAGAGAGCGGCGGGGCCGGCGCGCCTCGAAGAGCTGCGAAGCTCGATGCTGAAGGTCATGTAGCCTCGATGAGCCGCGAATACTCGCTCGACGAGCTGATGGTGGTGGAGGCGTCGCGCTACATCGACGACGGCGACGTCGTGATGGTGGGGACCGGCATGCCTATGGTCGCCAGCCTCTTCGCCCAGAAGAACCACGCTCCGCAGATGTGCTACATAGTCGAGACCGGTCCTGTGGCGCCGCAGGTCATCCCGACTCCGATATCGGTCTCCGACCCACGCGTCATGTACCGCGCGGTCAGGCTGGGCTCGCTGCTCGATGCCCTTGGCGGGGTGCTCCAGAGGGGGCTCGCAGACGTCGCCTTCCTCGGAGGCGCCCAGATCGACGAGTTCGCCAATGTCAACTCGACGGTCATAGGCGACTACGACAGCCCCAAGGTGCGCTTCCCGGGCAGCGGCGGCGCCAACGACCTCGCGTCGCACGCCTCCCGCATACTCATAATCACCCGCCACGAGAAGCGCCGCTTCCCGCCGCGGTGTGACTACATCACCAGCCCCGGATACATCGACGGCCCCGACGGGCGCAGGAACGCCGGGCTGCCGGTCCCCTACCCGGACATCGTCGTGATCACCGATCTGACGGTGATGGCGATCGACAGGTCCACCGGTCGGCTCAGAGTCGAGAAGCTGATGCCCGGAGTCACCATCGACCAGGTCAGGGAGAACACCGGATTCGACCCGGCCGAAGCCCCGGAGATGACAATCGTCGAGCCTCCGACCGCGGCCGAGCTGACGCTCCTGCGCGACGAGGTCGACCCGGAGGGAATCTACCTGTGACAAGCCCAATCGTCCCCGACTACGTCTACCAGATCGTCAGCGTCTCCGATCCCGCCCTCTCCGGCGACGGCTCGAGGCTCGCCTTCGTCCGCTCCAGGATCGACTCAGATAGAGCGACCACCCGGTCGCAGATCGTCATGATGGACATGGAGAGAGGCGTGGAGGCCGACTTCACCTCCGGCCCCAAGGACGGCTCGCCCCTCTTCTCGCCTGACGGCGCCACACTCGCCTTCAAGAGGCCCGGCGACGCGGACCGCAGCCAGATATGGCTAATCCCCACCTCCGGAGGCGAGGCCCGGCAGCTCACCTCCGCCGTCGGCGGCGTGACCGAATTCGCATGGTCGCCCGACTCCTCCAGTCTCGCATTCGTCTCGAACGTGGACCCCGACCGTCTCCCGGACGGGGAGGACGACGATGTGCCGCGGGTCAGGGTTATCCGTAGGATTCGCTACCGCGATGACGGACCGGGCTGGCGCGGCGACGCCTTCCGGCACATATTCACCGTCGACGTTGCGAGCGGCGACGTCCGCCAGCTGACCGATGGGGAGGGCGACGACGGCTCGCCGGCCTGGTCCCCCGACGGATCGAGCATCGCCTTCATCTCCGACCGGGGAGGGAGCAGAGATGTCAAAGACCGCAGCGCCGTATACGTCGTCCCCGCGTCGGGCGGCATCCCGCACTCCTGGTCCGACGGCCTGACCAGCGCCGACGCTGTGGTCTGGTCAACGGACGGGCTCAGCCTGGCCGTCATCGGATCCGACGACGAAGAGCTCGCTTTCCCCTTGCTCTTCCTCCTGATCCAGGACGGTCCTCCCCGGAGACTGACCGACGACTCGATAAAGATGTCCTCCTACGGGACGGTCATCGCGCCGTTTCCTACGCCGGACGGCCGCATAATCTTCGTCGCCGAAGCGAAGGGAGAGGCGCACCTCTACGAGCTAGCCGACCATGACGCTCCTCCACGAACGATCGCCGGTGGCGGCGCAAGGGTCGCGGCCGCGGCCTTCGACGTCCATGGCAGCAGGGCCGTCGTCGTCGCCGACTCTCCGACCTCCCCGGGCGACCTCCACCTGATAGCCGTCGACTCAGGAGACCAGCGGCAGCTTACCGACTACAACAGGGACTTCCTCGACCAGCACCCGGCGCCTCGCTTTGAGAAGTTCACCATAGAGAGGGGAGACCTGACGATCGAGTCCCGCCTCTATCTGCCTCCCGACTTCGACCCGTCGCGCAAATATCCGATGGTGCTCGACATCCACGGAGGTCCTCACAACGTCTTCTACGACGGCTTCTACCCCGTCCAGCAGGTGCTCGCCACCGCCGGCTACGTGGTGCTCGCCGTCAACCCAAGAGGATCGGGCACCTACGGAGCCGACTTCGCCAAGGCCGTGCAGGGCGACTGGGGCGGAGAGGACTACCTGGACATCCTTGAATCGGTCGATGCGGTATGCGCCCGGCCATACGTCGACGAGACCCGCCTCGGCGTCACCGGATACAGCTACGGCGGCTACATGAGCAGCTGGATCGTCGGCCACGATCACAGGTTCTCCGCGGCCGTAATAGGCGCTCCCGTCACCGACCTGGCCAGCTTCTACGGCACCTCCGACATCGGCGTCAGGTTCGGCGAGATCGAGATCGGTGGGACCCGCAGGGACATCCTCGACGAGTACCGTAGGCGCTCACCGCTCACCTACGTCTACAACGTGCGGACGCCGGTGCTCCTACTGCACGGCGAGGAAGACTTCCGCTGTCCGCTGGAGCAGAGCGAGCAGTTCTTCGTCTCCCTCAAGAGGCACGGCAAGGAGGCCGAGATGGTGCGCTTCCCGGGCGAGTCGCACATGCTGATCGCCTCTGGGCATCCCCGGATGCGCGAGGAGTATCTGTCACGCCTGCTCGACTGGATGAACGCCCACATCCCCGCACCCTGACCGATTGCTGATCTCGGCGTCACAGCTCCAGCTCTTTTACGGCGATGCCGAGATATTCGCCGGCGTCGATGTCGATATCGACGAGCGGTCGCGCATAGGGCTGGTGGGATCCAACGGCAGCGGTAAGACTTCGCTGCTCCGCGTGCTGGTGGGCGAGACCGAGCCGGACTCGGGCATGGTATCGGTGCGCCCGGGACTGCGGGTGGCCTACGTCCCGCAGCTGCCCGACTACGCCGTCAAGGGCACTCTCCGGGACGGGATCATGTCCGCCTTCGACCGCCTTTTCTGGCTGGAGGAGGAGCTGGCCGAGAGCGCGCTGGAGATACAGCGCCATGCCGGCGGCGGGTTGCGGAGAGTCCAAGCGCGGTACTCCGAGCTCCTGGAGGAGTACGAGGCTCTGGGCGGCCACGACTACCAGAACCGGATGGAGCGGGTGGCCCAGGGAGTCGGGCTGCCGCCGGATGTCCTGGACACGCCTGCGTCGGTCGCAAGCGGGGGACAGCGCACGCGGGCGGCGCTGGCCCGCGCCCTTCTCGCAGACCCCGGCCTCCTGGTCCTGGACGAGCCTACCAACTACCTGGACTTCGACGGCCTGAGCTGGCTCGAACAGTTTCTGTCCAAGTTCAGATATGCCGTGCTGGTCGTGTCGCACGACCGCTACTTCCTAGACCAGGTCTGTACGCAGATATGGGAGATGGAGCATGGAGGTCTCAAGCATTTCCCCGGGAACTACTCCAAGTATCGGGGCCTGAAGCGAGCGCAGACCGAACGCCGGCAGAAGGAGTTCGAGCGCCAGCAGGAGCTCATCGCCAGAGAGGAGCTCTTCATCCAGAGATACAGGGCGGGGCAGCGGGCGAGAGAGGCCAGGGGACGGGAGACCCGCCTCGCCCGTCTCGAAAGGATGGAGGCCCCCCGCCAGGAGAAGAGAATCAGCATCGCCGGCCCGGCGGCGTCACGCACCGGGCAGGTCGCCGTGGGTCTCAGAGCCCTGACGGTCGGCTACGAGCGGAACGGCGAGGCGATTCCGCTTCTGTCCGTGCCCGATATCGATCTCGAAAGGGGCTCCCGGACGGCGATCGTAGGCGCGAACGGGGCAGGCAAGACCACGCTGCTGCGAACGATTCTTGGGGAGATCCAGCCGCTCTCCGGCACGGTCACGCTCGGACACAACGTGCAGACAGGCCACCTGAGTCAGGGTGTCTGGAGCCTGCCGGATGAGGAGACGGTGCTCGACGCCTTTCTGGAGGCGCGCAACATCCCGATCAGCGAGGCCAGGGACTATCTGGCTCGCTTCCTGTTCCAGGGCGAGGACGTGTTCAAGCGTGTGAGTACGCTGTCCGGAGGCGAGCGGACGCGCCTGTCGCTCGCGCAGCTGCTGATCACCTATCCCAACGTGCTGGTGCTGGACGAGCCTACGACGCATCTCGACATCCCCAGTCGCGAGGCGCTCGAGGCGGCGCTGGAGTCGTTCGACGGCGCCCTCCTGTTCGTCTCGCACGATCGCCACTTCATCGGCCTGATGGCTGAGCGCATTCTGGTGATCGAAGACGGCGCGGCGCGCCTCTTCGAGGGCGGCTTCGAGGAGTGGATGCGGGCCAACCGTCCACCGGAGCCCGAGCCGGTCTCACGACGCGCCCGAGCCCGGCATCGCAGGCGTGATCGGGAGGCCAGACGACGGGAGCGCCTCGCGCTGTCCGAGTCACAGGCCGAGTCGGTCGACTACGAGGCGCTGATCCAGAGACTCGAAGCGAACGTCGCCGACATCGAGCGGCGTCTCGATGCCGCCACAGCCGACCGGAACATGGACGAGATCGCGCGCCTGGGCCGTGACTACACCCAGGCGCAGAAGGCGGTGGAGGATGCCTGGGAGCGGTGGGGCAGGGAGTAGAACGCCGGCAGCCGCTCTTTATCCTGCACCCCGTATCTTGTCCGCGTTCTTCAGCGCTTCGCGGCGACTGAGCGGACTGAGACGGTCGTGGTTGCGCTCCACGTACCCTTCGACGACGGCCAGGTCTGTCCAGGCCAGGGAGCGCAGCGCCCAGCCGATCCCCTTGCGGACGAAGAAGTCGCGATGCGAAAGGTTGGGCTCGATGCAGTCGAAGAGCAGGGCCAGGTCGGTCTCGCCCTTGCGGTTCACCTGGCAGATGATCGAGCTGCGGCGCTTCCACATGTCGGGGCTGCGGCTCCAGGACCTCATACGCCGGGAGACGCCCTGAGGGTACCGTTCGAGAAGCTCGCGCAGCCTGTGGGTCGCGACCTCGTCGACGTAGTCCCACCAGGCGCCCGTAACGACCATCTCCTCCAGCATCGGCAGCGTGTCGAACGTCCGGAAGGCCGAGTACTGCCTCGCTCCGGCCAGATCCAGGGCCGCGTACCGCTCCTCGCGGTAGGCCGCGTTCCGCCACAGATCGAGCACAGCCTCTCTCCATGGCGCCTTCTCCCGGATCGGGTGACGCTGGAACAGGTCGCGGAAGATCCTGCGCCGCTGCGGCTTCTGCACGCCGCGATAGGGCATCTCCGATTTCATATAGGCGCGCATCCCCTCCGCCTTGATCGGGTCGGCGTGATCGGCAAGCGCCTCTCTGATCTCTTCGACCAGTGCCGTTGTCATGGGGTTGCCTTTCGGACGCGGCGCATCATCTTGACAGGTACTCACCACCATACCGCTCGTACGCGCGGTCGTAAGCCTCGGGGGTGTTGAGGTCCAGGCGGACAACGGGGTCATCGATGTGCACCTCGGTGACCTCCGCGCGGTGCCGCTCGAACACCTCCCGCAGACCCTGGTTACGCTCCGAGATCAGCCGAAGCTCAGGCATCAGCCGGACCGAGAACATCAGCGGATGGCCTCCCCGGCCCCTGTACCGGGGCGACGTCAGCAGCGATCGGGCCGCTATGTGGGCGTCGACGACGCGGGCGACGATCCCCGGAGTCCGGGGCTGGTCGACCCCGATCAGCAGAATGTCTTTCGTCTTGTCGGACACGGCCCTCAGTCCGGTCTTGATGGACGAGGTCCGTCCCTCCTCGTACCGGTCGTTCACGACGTACCGCGCGCCCGTGCCCTCGACGTGCCTGGCAACCTCATCCGCCCGGTGTCCCAGGACGACGACCACCTCCGACGCTCCGCCCGCAAGCAGCGTGGAGACCTGGTGCTCGACGAGCGTGGCGCCCCGCCAACGGAGCAGAGGCTTGGGCCGGCCCATGCGGGAGCTGATGCCTGCGGCGGTCAGGACGGCGGCGATCATACTGGAGTTGAGTGAGCCAGAGCTCAGCCGGTTGGACGGCTCATCCAGTAGAGAAAATCAATCGGCGACGGCGATGGGCTGCTCCGAGTCGACCTTGGCGCGGATACGGTCGATCCGCCAGTCGTCGAGCTTCATCGGCTCGCCCGTGCCGCCCAGACGGAACATGAGCATCTCCGCAACGATGCTCACCGCGATCTCCTCAGGCGTCCTGCCCCGGATGTCCAGCCCGATGGGGGAGCGTATCTCCCTGATGCGCTCCATCGGAAGCCCGCTGCGCATCAGGTCCTCGTAGATGAGGATCGTCTTGCGCCTGCTCCCCATGAGGCCGACGTATTTCGCTGGAGTCCTCGCCGCCGCCTCCAGCGCGACGTTGTCGAACCTGTGGCCCCGGGTGGCGACCACGATGAAGGTGTTTGCGTTTATCGGGAGCGTCGGCAGCGCCTCCTCGGGCCTGAGCGCCACTACGTCGTCTGCCTCGGGGAAGCGCTCGATGTTGGCGAACTCCTCGCGGTCGTCGGTGACGAAGAGGCGGAACCCGACCTTCGTGGCCAACGGCGCGATAGCCTTGGCGACGTGACCTCCGCCGCATATGACAAGCTGGGGCGGAGAGGTGTAGGCCTCGATGAAGTACTCGTCGCCGCTCTCGACCGTGACGTACTCGTTCCGGCCGTGTACCATCAGGCCCGGCCCACGCCGTATGGCGTCGGCGTCCAGCGCGGGGTCGCCCAGGGAGCCCTCGGTGGAGCCGTCCTCCCGGATCAGCAGCCTGGCTCCGACGGTTTTCCCCTTGACGAGGCTCGCCAGCGCGACCGCGGGCCCTCCGCCGTAGGCGGCGTCGATCTCATTCGCCGCCGACAGGTAGCCGCCCGGCTCGTAGACCGGATCGATCAGGAAGAACATGGTCCCGCCGCACACGAGGCCGTCCTCTGCGGCGAGGTCCTCGTTGAGCTGGTACTCGCGGTGCTCGGCGCCGCCGCCGCGCTTCAGCAGCTCGCTGGCCGCGAACCAGATGTCGCCCTCCACGCACCCGCCGCCGAGCGTCCCGACGCCGCTCCCGTCCTCGCGGACCAACAGCTTCGCCCCAGGCTTCTGCGGAGTCGATCCCTTGGTCCGCACCACGGTCGCGACCACGACCGAACCGTCGTTCCCCAACAGATTGGCGGCTTCGTTGAAGACTTCACGCATGGCTCGTTACCTCCTCGACTGGATAGGGAGGATCCTCATCAACAGCTTACCAGCAAGCGCCAACCCGTTCAAACGCCGCCAGCCACTGTAACTGTTCAGACTTGGGTGTGTGACCTCATGTGATGCAATTGACAGGGTTCGAGGTCTGTGCAAGACTCCGGCTAGGTCGCAGTCGGACGGATTGCGAGAAGTGATTAAGGGGGAGGCAAAATGAGGAAAAACCGAACCCTGCTACTGGTAGGTGTTGCGGCTTTGCTGCTGGTTTTTGCGGCTTGCGGTGACGATGAACCGCCTGCCGAGCCGGCGTTAGATGAGGCCGCGCTGAGCCAGCTTGTACAACAGGCGGTCGCGGCCGCAGTGCCCGAGCAGCCCGAGCAGCCTCCTCCCGTGTCTGCCCAGGAGATACAGGAGATGGTGCAGGCCGCGATAGCGGCATCCGCCCCGGCGGGCACGAGCGCCGATGAGATGCGCTCCATGGTCGAGCAGGCCGTTGCCGCCGCAGTCGCAGCAGCGGCGCCAGAGGGCGCAAGCCCAGAAGCCATACGGTCCATGGTGGAGCAGGCTGTCACGGCTTCCACGCAGCC
Organism: Dehalococcoidia bacterium; assembly: GCA_965208395.1. Taxonomy (GTDB): domain Bacteria; phylum Chloroflexota; class Dehalococcoidia; order Lucifugimonadales; family CBDBON01; genus CBDBON01. Next base: position 1,033,437 of record CBDBON010000003.1, on the reverse strand, counting down.
AGGCGTCACCAGAGCGGACATAGAAGGGATAGTCGCCAACGTCGTCGGAGAGGCCGTTTCTGAGCAGCAGCCGGGACTCTCGTCGGAGGATGTCCAGAAGATCGTCTCCCAGGCGATCGCGGCCATACCCACACCGGCGCCAGCGCCAACTCCTACGGCCGAGCCGATGGCGATGGCAGGACCGGCCATCTACACGATGGGAATATTCGAAGAGCCTATCACACGCAACTTCTGGAACTACTACGGCGGCCCAGGCGGATCCGTCTGGACCCAGTATGTACTCGTCGGGCACACGGGCGCACTCTACGGCTACTCCGCCCAGCGGTTCGACTGGGTCCCGGGTCTGGCAGCGGACTTTCCGACGCCGCTGGCGAAAGAGACCGTGGATGGAACCGAGTATTGGACGGCAACCGTGCCAATGAAGACTGGAGTCATGTGGAGCGACGGCGAAGAGCTCGACGCTGACGACTTCGTGTTCACAGTCAATACAGTCTTGGATATGGGACTCGGCTCGAACTGGGCTTCAGTAGTCGATCCCGCCTTCCTAGACCATGTCGAGGCCACGGACAGCCACACCATCAAGGTCTTCTTCAAGGCAACGGACAGTGAAGGGAACGAACAGACCCCCGGGTTGAGCGTGTGGCAGTTCGGGCTTGGATTCATGCCCATCCTCGCCCAACACTACTGGGCGCCAGTGGTCGAAGAGGCCATGGCTGCCGGAGAGATGGCCCAGCAGCACGAGGCGCTGTTTGCACACGTTCCCGAAGGAGAGCCCACTCTGGGTGGCTACATCTTCCAGAAGTGGGAGCCCGGGGCCTTCTACGAGAAGGAGAGCGATCCCAACTACTACTCCATGGGAACGGTGATCACGGAGTACGCGAACGGCGCCTACTCAGAAGATAATCCAAACACTGGACTGACGGCGACGTACTATGGCGAGGCCTCCGGCGAGAAGGTCCTGGAGTACACGGTCGGACCTCACGTGGACTCGGCGCTCTTCAGCATCTACGGAAACCAGGACGCAGCCATTCTCGCGCTGACCAACGGAGACATCGACTATGTCTTCAACCCGTTGGGCCTGGAGAAGGGATTCCTAGACCGGGTTCGAGGCACACCGGACCTGCAGATCGTCTCCAACGCCAACAACGGCGTCCGGTACCTGGGCTTCAACGTCCGCAAGGCGCCGATGAACATCAAGGAGTTCAGGCAGGCAATTGCCACTGTGATCGACAAGGAGTTCGTTGCACAGACCATCCTGCAGGATGCAGCGATTCCGGTCTACGCGATGGTCCCGCAGGGTAACGGTTTCTGGCACAACCCAGACGTCCCGAAGTACGGGCAGGGTCTGAGTCGCGGCGAGCGACTTCAACAGGCAGTCGAGCTTCTCAAGAGCGCGGGCTTTACGTACGAGGAGGAGCCGGAGATAAGCGAGGACGGCAACTTCGTAGCCACGGCCGGCAAGGGCCTGAAGATGCCAGATGGGACTCCCGTCCCCGAGATGCAGCTGCTGGCCCCCAGCGCGGGCTACGATCCGATGCGCTCCACATTCGCCATCTGGGTCGAGCGTTGGGCCAACGACATCGGAATTCCGGTCCGCGCCAACCTGACCGGCTTCAACGTCATCGTAGGCGAGCTGTTCAGCGACACGGTTGCGGATGATCTCGACATGTGGATCCTCGGCTGGGGTCTGTCGATCTTCCCGGACTACCTGGAGAACTTCTTCGGCACGCGCCACTCGCCTGAGATCGGCGCTGGCTACAACTGGGGCGGCTACTCGAACTCAGAGTTCGACGATCTGGGCCTCGGCCTCCTATCGGAGACCACCATCGAGGGCGCGCGCGACAAGATCTTCAGGATGCAAGAGTTCCTCGCCGAGGAGCTGCCCTACGTCACGCTGTTCACCACTCCCAAGCTGGACGCATACCGACCGGCCAGGATCGACTTCCCGTACACATCGGTCCTCGGCGGCATAGAGCAGCAGGGCGGAATGCAGCAGGAGGCTGTGATCAAGTAGCATTACAGACCCAAGTCGTGACGAGTGAGGGTTGGTCCGGGTCGCCGCTCGGTCCAACCCTCTTCTAAAGCAGCTAGTGGCCGAGCGACCCCTGGACCCGGCTGATGACCTCATACCTCCTCAACAGAACGGTCCAGATAGCATTCACCCTGTTCGTCTTCCTGTCGATAGTCTTCGTCATCGTCAACGCCCAGCCGGGAGACATCAGCAACTTCTACGCCCTCGACCCCGATCTGCCGCCCGAAACCCGGGACAACATCCGGGAGCTCTTCGGAGTCGACGAGCCGCTCTGGAAGCAGTACCTGGTACATATCAAGAACACCTTTACGGGTAACTTCGGGGTCTCGTTCAGCCTCTATCCGCGGTCGGTTGGCGATGTCATCAAGGAGCGGCTCCCCAGGACGCTGATCCTATTCCTCACCGCCACAGTCATGTCCTTCTACCTGGGATTCGCCCTGGGGAAGATCATCGCCTGGCGGCGTGGGGGCTGGACCGAGTACACGTCCACGGTTGGGGGCGTCACCCTGTATACGGTCTTCACGCCGTGGTTCGGACTGATGATGATCTGGCTGTTCGCCTTCAAGTTCGGCTGGTTCCCGATAGGCAAGTTCCTGGACCCGGTCGTGTGGCGCGAAGCGCCCACCGACGCCAACTCCGTCTTCATCCGGATGATTGTGACGGCGATCGTGACGAGCTCTGCCATGTTTGCCGTCTTCCTTCTTACGAGCCGCCGGAGAGGGTCCCAGGCCCTAGTCGCGCGCCTCGCGTCTGTTACGCTCGCCGTTGGGGCGGTAGTCGCCGTCTGGATGACCAGCGGCACCGGTTACCTGGCGTGGGACATCCTCAGACACATGGTACTGCCGGTCGCCACGCTGACGTTGATCAGCTTCGCCGGGACGATGCTGCTGACGCGCAACAGCATGCTGGAGACGATGCGCGAGGACTACGTCATGGCGGCGCGCGCCAAGGGACTGTCCGAGAAGAATATACGCGACAGACATGTCGCGCGTAACGCGCTGCTGCCGGTGGTGACCAGCTTCGTGTTCAGCCTCGCCTTTGCCGTCGATGGCTCAGTGATCATCGAGTCCGTCTTCTCCTGGCCGGGGATGGGACAGACGTTGGTGGCTGCGTCCATCTCCGAGGACCTTCCTCTGGCGGTCGGGGCGTTCGTCTTCGTGGGCGTGTTCGTGCTCGTGGCCCACCTTGTGGCCGACGTGCTCTACGCGTTCCTGGACCCGAGGATCAGGTACTGATGTCAGCGGGCTACATGGACCAGCCGACGCCGCCGGCCCTATGGAGGGTCAGGCTCGACCTGGCGAAGCGCAGCCTCAAGGAGAACTGGGAGCTCTTTCTCGGTACCAGGATCGGTGTCATTGGCCTGGTCATCATCCTGATCTACGCACTGATGGCTGCCGCCCATCCTGTCCTGATGGCTTTCGTGTGGGAAGAGCGCATCTACGACCCGGTAGTCGGCTACGCCTTCGACGAGGTGCGGCAGCCGGCGCCGCCAAGCCTGAGCCATCCCCTGGGCACCGATCCGCTGGGCCGGGACATCCTCAGCCAGCTGATGTTCAGCGCCAGGTCGGAGTTCATGCTGGGACTGCTGGCGGCGATCGTGACCGTCACCATCGGGACTACCGTTGGAGCGGTGTCCGCCTACTTCGGCGGGATCGTCGACACGATCCTGATGCGACTCGCGGACATCATGATCATGATGCCTGCCATCAGTGTCCTCATTGTGCTCAGCAAGCTGATCGGCGTTCAACATCTGGAGCTTGCGTTGATCATAGGTATCCTGTCCGGGTTCGGCGGAACCGGAGTCGTACTGAAGTCGCAGGCGCTCTCGGTGGTTGTAAAGCCGTACATCGAAGCTGCGAGAACGGCGGGCGGCGGGCCGATTCACATCGTCTTCGTACACATCGTTCCCAACCTGCTCCCGCTGTCGTTCCTGTACATGATGTTCACGGTTACTGGCGCCATCTTCTCAGAGGCGGTGCTGAGCTTCCTCGGGCTCTTGGACGTCCGCATGAGCTGGGGGGTCATGATCCACACCACGGAGCACGCCGGATACCTGCTCCAGGTGGGCAACTACTGGTGGCTGATCTTCCCCGCCAGCCTCTCCATTACACTCCTCTGTTCGTCCTTCTACCTGGTTGGACGCTCTTTGGACGAGGTCGTCAACCCGAGGCTGAGACGGCTATGAACAACACGCCGGTGCTCGAGGTCGCCGACCTGACTATGCACTACATGACGAGGGCCGGTGCTGTGGCCGCGGTCGATGGAGTCTCCTTCTCGGTGGAACGAGGACAGGCGTTCGGCCTGGTCGGCGAGTCCGGCTGTGGCAAGTCCTCGATCGCGATCTCCCTGTTGAAGCTGCTGCCGGACAACGCTCGGATCCTCGGTGGCGAGATCCGGTTGGACGGTACCGATATCGTCCCGCTGTCTGAGGACGAGATGAGGGACTACAGGTGGGACCGGGTCTCGATGGTGTTCCAGGCGGCGATGAACGCTCTGGATCCGGTATACAGAGTCGGAGACCAGATTATAGAGGCCCTTGAGGCCCATGCCATGTCGGCCGCTTCCGAGTCGCTCCAGCGGGTTCGAGACCTGTACGACCTTGTCAATCTCAATCACAGGTTCATACGTCGATATCCTCATGAGTACAGCGGCGGAATGAAGCAGCGCGCCGTCATCGCGATGGCGCTGGCATGCGAACCGGACATCGTCATTGCCGACGAGCCGACAACGGCGCTGGACGTGATCGTTCAGGACCGCATCCTCCGGGAGATGCAGTCGATCCGCGACGAGCTGAACATGAGCATGATCTACATCTCTCATGACATGGCTGTTATCGCCGAGGTGAGCGATGTCGTGGGAGTGATGTACGCGGGAAAGATCGTCGAATACGGATCGGCCAGCGAGGTCTTCAAGAGCCCCATACATCCGTACACCCGGGCACTGATGTCAGCGTTTCCGAGCGTTACCGGCGAGAAGCATGATCTCGTGACCCTGCCGGGCGAACCGCCCAATCTGCTCGATCCGCCGTCTGGCTGCAGCTTCCATCCGCGGTGCCCATACGCAACCGACGAGTGCCGGACACAGGAGCCGCCAGTGGTCCGCCACGGCAAGCACTGGGCGACCTGCTGGAACCCGCCGGGAGAGTAGCGTGGCGGTGCAGACAGCCGGAGAGGCGACAGATCGAAGGGATGGGCCGATGATAGAGGTCCGGGACCTGACGAAGCACTTCCCGGTTTCGAGCAGCTGGTTCAGGCGCGCCCGCAGCTATGTTCACGCTGTCGACGGCGTATCGTTCGACCTCGGTCGCGGAGAGAGCTTCGGGCTGGTGGGAGAGTCGGGATGCGGTAAGACCACGACTGGCAAGCTGTTGGTGCGGCTCACAGATCCTACCAGCGGCCACATCGCCTTCGACGAAGGGAACGGCAATGTGACCGACATCGCCTCGCTCAAGGGCAGGGCACTGAAGGAGTTCCGGCGGAATGCGCAGATGATATTCCAGGACCCGTACGAGTCCATGAACCCTCGCCGGACCATCTTCGACACGATCGCCGAGCCCTTGAAGGTCCAGAAACTCGGTGGCCCCGTGGAGCAGATGGATAGGGTGACTCGTATTCTCGAACTGGTGGGCATGACTCCTCCGGGGACCTACCTGTTCAGGTTCCCGCACGAGCTCTCGGGCGGTCAGCGTCAGCGGGTTGCGATCGCCAGGGCCCTGGTGGTGGAGCCGACTTTCGTCGTGGCTGACGAACCGACATCGATGCTCGACGTGTCGATCAGGACCGGCATCATGAACCTGATGGAGGAGTTGGCTGACCGCCTCGGGATCAGCTACCTGTATATAACGCATGACCTTGCGGTCGGGCGGTATATGTGCGCTCGGGTCGCCGTCATGTACCTCGGCAAGATCGTGGAGATGGGCGAGACCGAAGAGATCCTGCACAACCCGAAACACCCCTACACGCGTGCGCTGCTGTCCGCCGTGCCGGTACCGGATCCGGACTACACGCGTCCGCCGGTGAGGATAGAAGGCGGCGTCTCTATGCCCCTCGATCCCCCAGCGCGCTGTCGCTTCTACGACCGCTGCCCCATCGCGGACGACTTCTGCAGGGACAACGATCATCCCCCGCTCGAGGACAAGGGAGGCGGCCAGCTGGCGGCCTGCTACAAGGTCTAGACTGGCCCGTCGGCCCCACTCCTCACGGGGGAGGGCAGTCGACTCCATGGTTAGAGCGTGGGTGTTTGACAGTCTACCGGGGTGACAGTACCATTCGCGCCATCCACACTGAGCCACTACACTCAAAGCCGCACTGAATCACGACAGGGGTTGGCTCATGGGCGCCGCCGAAGTCCCGGACTGGGTAGTCTATCCCGAAGATGACTGGGAGACGATCACGCCAGGGGAAGCCGGACTTGACCCTAAGAAGTTCTATCGGTTCCTGGAAGGCCTGGACGTAAGAGGTGCGGCCTACGGGGGCGAGGACCACACGGGAGACAGGTGGGGTGCCGTACTCACCCGGGGCGGCTACCTGGTTCACGCCTGGGGTGACAGGCACTACAAGTTTCAGACCGCCTCGACAGGCAAGGCGTTCGGGAGAGTCCTCATAGGGCTTGCCGCCCAGGAGGGCATGATCGAGGCCGACGATCTGGTCGCCGACACCTGGACCGGCGAAGGGCTGCTCTCCCACCCTCACAAGTACCTGGACCGGGACCACCACAGGACGCTCACCTGGCGTCACCATGTTGGGGACAAGTACGGGCGAACGCAGTACGCGGGGTTCCCCGTCGCGATCGGCGGCTCCTTCTGGACCCAGGGCCGCGCCTTTCTGACCAGGGCGCTGGAAGACCAGACCATCGTCCAGTGGCCAAGCAGCCCCCAGCAGTCGATGCCGCCCGAGTGGGCCAACTGGACCGGGGACCCCTTCTATGACAACTACGCCCACGTCGAGCCCGGAACCATCGGGCGCTACGCCAGCGGCGGATTCTGGCGCCTCTCCCAGTCCCTGACAGCCCTCTGGAACAGGGACCTCAAAGAGGTGCTGGACGAGAAGATAATGAGCAGGATCGGAATCTCCGCGGAACGCTGGGACTGGCTGCCCGGGAGGGTCGTCGAGCAGAACAGGGATTTCTATCCTCTGTGGCCGTCGATGTTCAACTACCTCGATCCTCCATTCGAGATCAACGGGCATGTGGTACGAAGCGGTCCCGGATGGGTGGTCATAACCCCTTCGGATCTGGCCCGCTTCGGCCATCTCGTCGCCACGAGGGGGGTCTGGAAGGGCGAGCAGCTGCTGGACTCCGAGTGGCTGCGCGGCCATGGAGGGGGGAACGGCAGCGGCGTCTGCGGGGAGAGCAGACACTACACCGCCATGGGTGTGGTATCCACCCAGGGCATCGATCATCCCTACGACTCCTCGGCGGGGCCGGCCAGCTTCATGACCACCAGGAGGAGCTTCATTCCAGAGGAGATGTTCGTAGGGCCCGTGAGGGTCGCTGACTAGGGAGGCAGCATGTCTAGGAAAAGGAACTCTATCAACGTACGGTCCGGGTACAGGGCTGGAGGCTTGATCGCCACTATCTTCGTCCTGGTCTTGCTAAGCGCCGTTCTGGCGGCCTGCGGAACAGACGATGGCGGCGACGCGACCGAAGAGTCGACGGGTGCGGCCAACGGCCTCACCGAGGAGATGCAGGCTGAAAAGGAGATAATCGAGAACGCCATTCAGACATACTTCTCCCGCACCGGCAGGAGCGAGCTCGAACCCAGGGAGAAGGCCGGGCCCATCGGTCCCTGGGAGGTTGTGCCCTTCAAGGGGGATATCAAGGGGCTCCGCCTGCCGACGCGATACCACTACGCCTGGGACGCGGCGGGCAACATAACGGCTGTAACCGCAGCGCCTACCGGAGAAGAGGGAGAAGAGTAGGAAGACTTGCTCCTTGACAATATCGGTATCCGATTATAAGGTCGCGGACAGGTTCCGAAAAGAGATCAGGTTGGGAGGGTGCAATGAGGCATTTCAAAGCGTCCATCGGCAGGCATTCCGCCGTCTTCCTGCCGCTACTTGTCGTTCTCGTTGCGGCATTTGCGCTGTTCGCGGTTGCGTGCGGCGGCGACGGAGACGATGACGAGACAACGCCGGCTGCTCCTGCGGCCACTGCTCCGGCTGCCGCACCGACTACAGCGCCGGTAGCCGTGCCGACCGCGGCGCAGGCGGAGCCCGCCCCCGCCATGATGAGAGACTCCGTCACGGTGGTCATGTCGGGCGGCTTGTCTCCCCTGACCAGCCTGGATACCACTATCAACGGCCTGCGCTTTACGGTCATAGCCAACGCCTATGATCCCCTGGTGCGGTATAGCGCTCAGGACAGGGCGTTCGAGCCCAAGCTGGCGACTTCGTGGGAGCGAGTCGCCGATAACACGATACGGTTCACTCTGAGGCCCAACGTCAACTTCCACAGCGGCTCGGCCTTTGGGGCGGGCGACGTCAAGTTCCACCTCGACCGCATCAAGGATCCGGAAGTCGGCAGTCCGGCGAACTTCTGGTACGCCCCCGTCGAAGAGGTGAACGTGGTCGACGATCTCACGGTAGACTTCGTAGGCGAGCCTTACGGCATGCTCAACGTCGCCAACATACTGACGCCTGTCGACAAGGAGACGTTCGATCAGATCGGCGCCGACGCCTACGCCCAGCAGGGAATAGGCACCGGACCGTTCAAGATCGTCCAGTGGGAGATTGACGACTTCGTCGATCTGGAAGCGAACCCGGACTACTGGGACGGCGCTCCCCAGATCAAGACGCTGAGGTTCCACTGGATCAGCGAGGCCGCCACCAAGGTGGCGATGCTCTACGCGGACGAGGCGGACCACATCGACCTGGTGCCGCCGCACCTGGCTGCTCAGATAGACAGGCAGCCCCAGTTGGATGTCCGCGAGGCTGGCAGCCAGCGGGCGATATTCATTACGGTCAACACCTTCGAGAAGCCCTTCGACGACGTCCGCGTCCGCCAGGCGATGGCCTATGCCATCAACGTGCCGGAGATAATCGAGGCCCTCTATGACGGCAGGGCGGAGCCGCTGGCGACGACCGGCGCCAACACTATCGAGTACTTCAACGATACCCTGACTCCCTATCCGCACGATCCGGACAAGGCCAGGGAGCTGCTGGCCGCCGCGGGCTACCCCGACGGGTTTGATACGAGCTTGGACTCGCCCTCCGGCTGGTTCTTCCTGGATAAGGAGACGGGACAGGTCGTCGTGGAGCAGCTGGGTAAGGTAGGTATCAATGCCGAATTCTGGTCGGCGGAAAGAGGGACCTTCTGGGACAAGTGGGTAAACAAGGGAAGCGCCCTATCGTACATGGCCTGCGGCAACGTGCGCGGCGACATGCCCTTCTGCTACCGGCTGCACTACCACTCGCAGGCGCGGGGAATCTACTACAACAGCCCTGAGATCGAAGAGCTCATCGACGGCGTATATGGGTCCTCGGATCCTGCGGAGCAGAAGAGACTGGCCTTCGAGCTGCAGCAGTTCGTGAACGAAAATGTTCCCTACATCCCGCTGTATCAGGCAAACCAGATCTTCGGCGTCAACTCCGACCTGATCTGGGAACCGGACGGGGATGAGCGATACTACTTCCACAAGGCATCGTGGAAGAAATAGCGTACCCTGATCAGGGGAGCGTATCCGCCTGATACGGATAGGCGGCCTGCAATAGCGATGGCATATGCCGGCGGCGTCGACGCCGTCGGCTGCCATCGCCGGTTGTTCGGGTTGCGTGCCGCGACTACCGGCGGAGCGATCGCCGAAATATGCGTCCCAGATAGGCGGCTGTCTTGCAGGCATACCTAATCAAGAGGGCGTTTCGCGCCCTGCTGGTGATCTGGCTGGTTTCGACGGTGGTCTTCCTGGCTCTCCGCACCGTTGGAAACCCTGAAGATATGCTGGTCAGCCTCTCCGGCGGCTCCGCGGAGGCGGCCGCCAAGATTCGCGCCTTCCTCAAGCTCGACGTACCGCTGTACCAGCAGTACGGCAGCTTCCTTGTCGACGCGGCTCAGGGGGATATGGGTGAGTCGTTCCGCCACCGACGACCCGCCCTGCCGATAGTGCTCGAGCGGCTGCCCGCCACGATGGAGCTGGCTGCCGCCGGCCTCTTCATCGGCGTCCTGGGAGGAGGGACCCTCGGCATCGTGGCCGCGATGCGTCCCAACACCTGGGTCGACCAGGTGACGGTGCTGGTCGCCCTGCTCGGTCAGGCCACTCCCGTGTTCTGGCTGGGGATCATGCTGGTGCTCCTCTTCTCCGTGCGTCTCGACTGGCTGCCGACTTCAGGGAAGGGAGGCTTCACCCATCTGATCCTGCCGGCCATATGCCTGTCCAACTTCACCATGGCGAGCGTGGCGCGGCTGATCAGGTCCACGATGCTGGACGTGATGTCGCAGGACTACATCCGCACGGCTCGTGCGAAGGGTCTTGAAACACCGGTGATCGTCATCCGCCACGCGTTGAAGAACGCCGTGCTGCCCGCGCTCACTGTGACCGGCCTGCAGCTCGCCGCCCTGCTATCCGGCGCTGTCGTCATAGAGACGGTCTTCGCGTGGCCCGGCATAGGGTCCATGATCTTCTCCGCCATTAACGCGCGGGACTTTCCCCTGGTTCAGGCCGGGACGATCATCTTCGGGGTGACTGTCGTGCTCGCCAATCTTCTGGTGGACGTCCTGTATGCCTACGTCGACCCCAGGATCAGATATGAGTAACGTCGGCGCCACGCCGCCAATGGTTGCTCGGGATAGATGGCGCGGGCGGCTGAGGACAGGGCTGAGGCTGTTCCTGACCAGCCGTGCGGCGCTGACCGGCGTGCCTATAGTCCTCATAGTCGTACTGGCCGCCATATTTGCCCCCTACATAACTCCCAACGACCCCTTCGAGCACCACCTGAGCCGCCGCGTCGAGCCTCCGTTCTGGCTGAACGAGGGGAGTATCGCCAGGCCCTTGGGCACGGACCAGTTCGGGCGGGACCTGCTGAGCCGCATCTTCCTCGGCGGCCGGGCGTCGCTGATCGTGGGTGTGTCGGCGGTCCTTGTGGCCGTCGTCATAGGAGTGCCTCTCGGGCTTCTGTCAGGCTACGCGAGGGGGCTGGTCGACGAGTCCATCATGGCCTTCGTCGACGTGATGCTGGCCTTTCCCTTCCTCCTGCTGGCAATGGTGATCGTGTTTCTGTTGGGACCAAGCCTCACTAACGTGGTGATCGCCCTGGGGGCCGCCGGCTGGGTCACCTACACGCGGGTCGTCAGGGCGGACGTGCTGTCGCTGAGGGAACGAGAGTTCGTGATAGCGGCCAAGTCGATCGGCTGCAACGAGTTCCGCATTATCTTGAGGCACATCTTCCCCCAGGTCGTGACGCCGCTCATCGTCGTGGCGACATTGCAGCTGGCCGGGTTCATCGTGGTAGAGGCCGCGCTGAGCTTCTTGGGAATGGGCATACAGCCGCCGACGCCCACGTGGGGGAACATGCTGGCGGAAGGCCGCGAGTACATGCTGAACGCCTGGTGGTACGCCACCTTCCCGGGACTGGCCATCATGATCACAGTGCTCGGCTTCAACACGGTGGGGGACTGGCTGCGGGACATCCTCGACCCCCGATCGCGCCTGCGCAACGTCTAGCCTGAGGTATTGCAATGGTCGCCATTGAAGGTTCGAAGCCCGAATATGGGATAGTGGTCGCCCACGACGTCTCGATGACGGCCCGCGACGGAACACCCCTGCTGGCCGACGTCTATCGGCCGGGTCGCGATGGCGAGCCGGCTCCCGGCAGCTTCCCGGCAATCCTCTGGCGCACCTCATACGACAAGTCTCGCCCCAACTTCGCAGAGCCGGCGCGCTACTTCTGTCGCAGGGGCTACGTGTCCGTGGTGCAGGACATCAGGGGCCGCGGCAGGTCCGGCGGCACCGGCCAGTACAGGCACATCTTCAACGTCAATGAGGGCAGGGACGGGTACGACACCGTAGAGTGGATCGCGCGCCAGTCCTGGTCCAGTGGAAAGGTCGGCACCATCGGCGCGTCGCACGGCGGCATCGTCCAGAGCGCCATGGCCCTCGAGCGCCCCCCGCATCTGAGCGCCATGTTCGTCAGCGAGTCCTCCTCCAATCCGTATCACAGCGGCGTGAGGCAGAACGGCGCCCTCGAGCTGCGCTACGCCGGCCACATCATGCTCCATTCGGTGATCAGCCAGGAGACCGACGCGGATCCCGTCGCAAGGCGGGCGATCATGGAGAACATGGTCCGGTTTAGGGACTGGCTTGATCGCATGCCCTGGAGGGAGGGAGCGTCGCCCTTCTCCTCCATCCCGGCGATGGAGAAAGTGTTCCTGGATGTCTACACGCACGGGGAGTACGACGACTTCTGGAAGCACCGGCAGATCAACTGGGAGGAGCACTACGACGAGTACGCCGACGTCCCCACATACTACGAGACCGGATGGTACGACTCCTGGCCGCGGGCCGTCACCGACAACTACGTGGCCCTTTCCAGCATGAAGAAAGAGCCCCTGAAGCTGATCGTCGGGAGCTGGATCCACGGCGGTTGGAGCGAGACCTACTCTGGCGACGTCGACTTCGGTCTCGACGCCTCGATCGACTACTACGCGCTGGCCCTGAGGTGGTTCGACAGGTGGCTGAAGGGCGTCGACAACGGCATCGAGCGCGAGCCGCCGGTGAGGATATTCGTGATGGGAGGCGGCGATGGGCGTAAGAATGAGGATGGACGGCTCAACCACGGCGGCCGGTGGCGCGAGGAGAGCGAGTGGCCCCTGGCCCGCGTTCGGAGCACGCCCTTCTATCTCCACCACGATGGAGGCCTGAGCCCGGAACGTCCCGGCCAGGACGATCCGCCTCGCAGGTACGACTTCGATCCGCGGGACCCCGTTCCGAGCATCAGCGCCAACGTCTCGGGATTCTACGAGTTGCCCCTGCCGGAGGGAGCTTCCCCTAAGGGGGACTCTCTATGGGACCGTTTCCGTACGGTGCTCGCGAATGGAGCGAGCCATCAGAAGGAAGAGCCTCACCTCTTCGGCTGCAAGTCTCCCTACCTGCCCCTCTCGACCCGGCCGGACGTCCTCGTCTTCCAGACGCCTCCCTTGGGAGAGAGCGTGGAGGTGACGGGCCCCATCGTCGTCAGGCTGTGGGCCTCCTCATCAGCCGTGGACACAGACTTTACCGCCAAGCTTATCGACGTACATCCCCCCAACGAGGACTACCCTCAGGGCTACGACATGAATCTGACCGATAGCATCATCCGGGCGCGCTACCGGAACGGCTGGGACAGGGGAGAGTTCATGTCCCCAGGAGAAGTCTACGAGCTCGAGTTCACCCTGTATCCCATAGGCAACCTGTTTGCCGCGGGTCACCGGATCCGTGTTGACATCTCCAGCAGCTCCTTCCCCCACTTCGACGTCAATCCGAACACCGGCGAGCCCATGGGAAGACATACCCACGCCGTCGTGGCTCGCAACACCGTCTATATGGACCACGCGCGCCCCTCCCACATAGTACTGCCCATCATCCCGGCGTAGTGCCGCCGGCCGAGGCTCCCACACTCGTGCACATCCGACGGACGGCCCCGGCGTCCGAACGAGGGCGATACCCTTGCAGACATACCTCGCTAAGCGGGCGCTCCGCGCCTTGTTGGTGGTCTGGCTGGTCTCCACGGTGGTCTTTCTGGCTTTGCGTACTATTGGAGACCGGCCGGAGCTCTCTCGCACACCACTGTACAGCCAGTACGGGAGCTTCCTGGTTTCCGCAGCTCAAGGTGACATGGGACGCTCCTTTCGCTACCGACTTCCCGCCCTGCCCCTGGTCCTCAACCGACTCTCCGCTACGCTAGAGCTGGCGGCCGTCGCCTTGTTCTTTGGCGCTGCAGTAGGAGGCACGCTCGGGATCGTGGCCGCGATGAGCCCCAACACCTGGACAGACCGGGTGACAGTATGTTTGGCGTTGCTGGGTCAGGCTACTCCCGTGTTCTGGCTGGGCATCATGCTGATAATGCTCTTTTCGGTACGCCTGGACTGGCTGCCGGTCGCAGGCAGAGGAGGACTCAATCATCTCATCCTCCCAGGTGTGTGCCTGTCCAGCTTTACCATGGCCAGCACAGCGCGGCTGATCAGGTCCGCAATGTTGGACGTGATGTCTCAGGACTATATCCGCACGGCCCGTGCTAAAGGTCTGACGACTCCTCTGATAGTCGTCCGCCACGGGCTCAAGAACACGGCTCTCCCGGTGCTCACAGTGGCCGGGTTGCAGCTTGTCACCCTGCTATCCGGTGCGGTCGTTGTAGAGATCGTCTTCGGATGGCCTGGAGTAGGTTCGCTGGTCTTCTCGGCCATTAAGGCACGGGACTACCCACTGGTGCAGGCGGGGACGATCGTCTTCGGAGTGACGGTTGTGCTCGTTAATCTTCTGGTGGACGTCCTATATGCCTATGTCGATCCCAGGATCAGATACGAGTAGTATCCTCTGCGCTGATGTGATCCAGCCCCTTTCCGTTTCATCCCGGAGTCGACCCTGCCGGACAACGTCGAGTCGCTGCTCGGACTCCGTGGGACATTTGACAGGCCCGAACATAGGTGCTACTATTCTCCCATGCAGCACGGAACGCCCGGCTGGAAGCCTTGGACCAGCCCACCGGCCACCCCATCCGATCCGCATGCCGCATGCCGCCGTTTTTCTGGGCAAACCCTGGCGGATTGCGCGGCACTCTCACGACAATCCCGATTCCGGCCAGCTACGAAATACGACAAATGCATGAAAATACGACTCTTTTGGAAACATTCTGGCCCCTTCTCGCGACTACCTCAGCTCAGAACACTTGGGCGCGGGTAATGTCCTGATGCAGGTGAGGTGAAGTTTGCCCTCTCCACCGCTTCCTCGTTCCTCGGACACTATCGTAATCGGCGGCGGCACGGCCGGAGCCGCCGTAGCGGGCCTCCTGGCGGAACGCGGCAACCAGTCGGTGCTGCTCCTCGAAGCCGGCCCTGACTACGGTCACCTGGAGGAAGGTCGGTGGCCGGCCGACCTGCTGGACGGCCGTGTCGTCGCGAGCACGCACGACTGGTCCTACACCAGCGCGGCATCCGCCGGCCAGCCGGGCCACGCGCTCCAGCGGGCCAGGGTGATCGGCGGCTGCTCGTCGCACAATGGCTGCATCGCCCTCTGGGGCAGCCGCGCGGACTACGATGGCTGGGCCAGCGACGGCAACGACGGCTGGTCGACCGAAGAGGTCCTTCCCTACTTCCACAGGGCCGCGGCCAGGCTGTGCGTCCGGCGCTTCGAGTCGGAGGAGATAACCCCGTTCCACGGAGCGTCTCTCGATGCGATGGTCCGTGTCGGAATCCCTGGATCGGCCGACCTGAACGACCTTGACGAGGATGTTGGAGCGGCGATTGCGCCAGTCAACATCAGGGACGGGGTGCGGTGGAGCACGTCATTCGCATATCTCGATCCGGTGCGCGACCGGGGCGATCTGACCGTGGTGGGCGATGCCCTGATCGACAGGATCAACCTGGACCGTTCCCGAGCGGTCTCAGTCGACGTCATCCTGGACGGGAGTAGGGTGACCATCGCGGCGGGGCGTGTCGTCCTGTGCGCGGGCGCCTACGGCTCTCCTGCCGTCCTGCTCCGCTCCGGCATCGGCCCGTCTGATGAGCTCGCCGCACTGGGAATATCCACCCGGATTGACCTGCCCGGGGTGGGACGCAACCTGCACGACCATCCGGGCGTCACCATAAAGCACCGCGGCACGCGGCTCTTCGACTCCTCAATGGAGGACTTCATCGCCGAGGGCAGGACCGTCTTTACGGAGCAGAGCCTGGCCAAGGCCCGCAGCAGCCGCTGTCGCGAGGCATTCGACCTGCACATAGCTCCCACCACCTCGGCTGGTCCCGACCGGGAAGAGGGCTGGGAGTGCGTGATGTACGTTGCGCACATGGCGCCGCTGTCCCGCGGTCATCTGACGCTGCGCGACAGCGACCCGCAGAGCAGCCCGGTGATCGACACCGGCTACTTCACCGACTCCGGCGACGAGGACCTTGCGGTGCTGATGGACGGGGTCGCGATGACGAGGGAGATCGCGCGCCAGCGGCCGCTGGCCGATCTGATCGGACCAGAGCTTGACGAAACGGCCGGCACGGTTACGGCCGAGGAGCTGCGCCGATACAGCCTCCACTACTTCCACCCGGTCGGCGCCTGTAAGATGGGCCCCGGCTCCGACCCTGCGGCTGTCGTCGACCCGACCGGCAGCGTCTATGGAGCGCAGGGCCTGTACGTCGCCGATGCCTCGATCATGCCCGCCGTTCCGAGGGCCAACACCAACCTGCCCACGCTCATGGTGGCCGAGCGAATCGCAGCCATGCTCGACTAGAGCTTCCCGGTACAACCCTCTACAGCTTCAGCAGCCGCTCCAGCCGCCGCCGGCCTCGATTCGGCCCCACGACGGCCAAGTTCAGACGGTCGCCGATCAGGAGGTCGTTCGCGACCCTCCGAAGCTCCTCCGGCCCGACGGCCTTGAGGCTCTCTATGACCTCGTCGACGCCCGATATCTCGCCCAGCAGCAGCTCCTGGCTTCCCGCCCAGCTGGCGAGCGACCAGTTGTCCTCCATGCGCAGCAGCAGCCTGCCGGCCGCCAGGCGCTTGGCCCGCTCCAGCTCCGCGCACGGTACGCCGTCCCGGAGCTTCGCTAGCTCCTCCATGATCGCCTGGACCGCGTCGTAGAGGCTCTTCGGGTCCACTCCTGCCGTTATGACCAGGGAGCCGGAGTCGAAGAAGTGGGTCACTGCGCTGTGTACGTCGTAGGCGAGCCCCCTCGTCTCCCGGAGCTCGACGAACAGTCTGCTGCTCATGCCCTCCCCCAGTATCACGTTGAGCAGGTCCAGGGCGTACTTGTCCGGGTGACGTATCGACAGTCCCGGCACCGCGACCGACATGTGCGTCTGCTCCGTGCCGCGGTACTGGACGCGCACCTGGGGCTCACGGCATTGGCGCGTCACCGGCGCCCACGGACCGGGCGAGCCCGCCGCCCAACCCTCTGTGAGCGACTCCATCCGCTCGACCACCGAGTCTCGGCTGATCCCTCCGGCCACGCTGACCACGATGTTGTTGGGAGTGTAGTAGCGCGACATGTGGTCGAGCATCTCCTCGCGGCTCAGCCGTGAGACCGTCTCCTTGGTCCCGCCTATTTCGCGGCCGAGCGGGTGGTCGGGCCACAGCATCTCGTCGATCAGCGCGTCCACCCTGTAGTTGGGGGTGTCGCTAAACATGTTCAGCTCTTCGATCACCACCTTCCGCTCGCTCTCCACGGCGCCGGGATCGAACAGCGACTCCCGCAGCATCTCGATCAGCAGCTCCAGACTCTCCTCCACGTGAAAGTCGGGGACCTTGCACCAGTAGAGAGTCAGCTCATGTTCGGTCAAGGCGTTGAGCACGCCGCCGACGTCCTCAATGGCGCCGCTGATCTGCGCCGGCGCCGGCCTCCGGCGGGTGCCCTTGAAGAGCATGTGCTCTATGAAGTGCGCTATACCGGACTGCGCCTCCGACTCGTATCTGGAGCCGACTCCGATGAACACGCCGATGCTCGCCGAGCGGGCGCCGGGGATCTCACTGGTCACGACACGGAGCCCGTTATCGAGAACGTCCCTCCGGAACTCGATGTTGTGCGGTGCCTGGCCTGCGCTCGATGCCCGGCTCATGTGCGGATCTCCACGCCGGCCCGCTCCTCCTGCAGGCGCGCCACCGCCGGCGTCGCCAGCCTCCCCCAGCCTCTCCCCTGCGCCTCTATATAACGCTGCTGGGCGAGGTTGGAGAGCTCCATCGGTATGCCCATCTCCCGTCCCATCTGGGTAGCCAACCCGAGGTCCTTCGCCGCCAGATCGACCTGGAACCCGGGATCGAAGTTGCCCTTGAACAGCGAGTCCGGGAGGTTGCGCATCGCCTGCGTATCTCCCGAGCTCCTCGATATGGCTTCGTAGAGCATCTCGGGTCCGACGCCGGCCTTGACGCCCAGGGTGAAGGCTTCCGCCAGAATCGAAGGTACGCTGAGGCTGATAAGGTTGTTGACGATCTTGCAGACCGCGCCGGAGCCGAGCGGCCCGCAGTACATCGTCTGGCTGCCTATAAGGTCGATCACCGGCCTGTGGCGGGCGAATGCCTCGCGGTCGCCTCCGACCATCACGC
Source organism: Dehalococcoidia bacterium (assembly GCA_965208395.1). Lineage (GTDB taxonomy): Bacteria > Chloroflexota > Dehalococcoidia > Lucifugimonadales > CBDBON01 > CBDBON01. The sequence goes on along the minus strand of CBDBON010000003.1, from coordinate 1,015,192 downwards.
ACAGCGTACCCGCCTCAGCCCCCTTCGTCCCGCCGCTCACCGGCGCGTCGAGGACGCTCACGCCGATCGACCGGGCCGACTCAGCGATGCGATGGATTGTGGACGGATCGGTCGTGCTGAGATCGAAGAGCGCCGTGCCGGGACGGGCGCCGCTCAGTATTCCGCCCTCCCCCAGAGCCGCCTCCTCCACGTCCGAGGGGCGGGGGAGCGACGTGAACACCACCTCGCTCGCTTCCGCGACCGTCTGCGGACTGTCCGCCCAGGCGGCACCCTCGGCTATCAGCTCCTCCGCCGCCTCTTTGCGTATGTCGAACAGGGTGAGCTGGTGGCCGCCCTTCGCGACGTTACGCGCCATATGACGGCCCATATACCCGACGCCTATGAATCCTACTCTCATCCGTTCTCCTGTCCCTCTCCCGGCGCTACTCCCTGCCCCCGGCTCTGGGGAGGAAGGCTGGAGCCTGTCCCGTACTCGATACGGAGATGGGGCCTGCCGCGCGGCATCCACCGGAGTGTCTGAGCCGTATCCATTAGTGTACAATCAGTTGCCGAGGCCCCTCAACGTCGAAGCCCCGGCTCTCACGAAGGAGGTAGCATGAGAATCACCTCGATCGCTGCAGCCTTGGCCGTATCGACGCTCCTGTTGGTATTGGCCGTTTCCTGCGGCTCCGACGAAGAGGCCGAGACCGCTCCGGCGCCCCAGGCTCCCACCGCTGCGTCGACGGCGGCCCCATCCACGCCGGCCGCCGCCGCCGGATCTGCCACTACCGCGCCAACTGCCCCAGCCGCCGCTCCCACTCCCGAACCGACGCCCACGCCGGTCCCGGTCAAGACACGCCGTACCGGCGACGAGCCGCTGGCCCCCGAGCTCAGGAACACCGGCGAGTGGATTAACTCGGAGCCCTTCACACTGGAAAGCCGGCGCGGTGAGGTCGTCCTGATCGACTTCTGGACCTTCAGCTGCATCAACTGCATCCGCACGCTGCCCTACCTGAGGTCGTGGCACGAGAAGTACGCCGACTCCGGGCTGGTGATCCTGGGCGTGCACTCGCCCGAGTTCGAGTTCGAAAAGGTGCTCGAAAACGTCCAGGAGGCGGCCGAGGAGTTTGGCCTGCACTATCCCATCGTCCAGGACAACGACTTCGGCACCTGGAGGGCGTTCCGCAACCGGTATTGGCCGGCAAAGTACCTGATAGACAAGGACGGCTACATCAGATACTTCCACTTCGGAGAGGGGCGCTACGAGGAGACGGAACAGTGGATCCGCGCCCTGCTCGAGGAGACCGGAGCCGACCTGAGCGACATATCGGCCGAGACGGAGGAGGCTCCGGCGCTGGACGTGGGAATCCGCGACGCGGGCACGGACGAGAGAGTGACCAGGGAGCTGTACGCCGGCTTCACGAGGAACTTCAACGCCCTCCAGTCCGGAGCTACGCCGCCGTACGTGCTGCACAGCGAGTTCTTCGTCCAGCCGGGCGAGAACGTGCTCTATTCCGACCCGGGCGATCACCAGAACCACTTCATGTACCTGGAGGGTCTCTGGCGCAACACCGAGGAGAGCCTCGTGCACGCACGCGACACGGAAGGGTTCACCGACTACGTCGCCCTCCTCTTCTACGGCACCTCGGTGAACGGCGTCATGGCGCCCGTCGACTCACAGCCGTTCACCGTTAGAGTCATCATTGACGAGGCCCCGCTGACACCCGAGCAGGCCGGGGCAGACGTCACCTTTGATGAGGAGGGTAATAGCATCGTCGTCGTCGACAAGGCGCGGATGTACCACCTCGTCGAGCTCCCCGCCTACGAAGGGCATGAGTTGAAGCTTAGCTCGAACTCGGACGATATGGAGCTCTTCGCCTTCACCTTCGGGGCATACGAAACCGACCGTTAGCCATCCAGATTTCCGATGCGTCCCAGACTCCTCGCAGCCGCCGCGGTGCTCTCCGCAGCCCTGATGACGGCCTGCTCCGGCTCCTCCTCCTCTGACGCCACCGGCGCAGAGCCGTCGTCACGCCCGGACGAGGTCGAGCTTATAGAGGGACCGCTCTCCGAGGACGGCATCCAGATCATCCTGGGTACGCCGGACGTCGCAGTCGGCACACACAGGATGGCCTTCGTCCTCCAGTCCCGGCAGAGCCTGATACGGGCGCCGTCCGCGACCGTGGTGTCCCACTATCTGCCTGAGAGCAGCGTACAGGGGGAGAGGAAGGAAACAGCGCTGGCCGTGTTCAGACCCTGGCCGTACGGGACCAGGGGGAGCTATACGACTCGGCTCACCTTCGATGCGGCGGGTACATGGCGGATCGACGTCACCGTGCTGGACGGGAGCGGGGAAAATCGGTCCGCGCAGCTTTCCTTCCAGGTCGCCGAGGAGACCGAGGCTCCAGACGTCGGGGCGTTGGCCGTGCCGAGCGAGAACAAGACCCTCGCCGACGTCGACGACATAGGCGAGCTCACTACCGGCTCCCTCCGGGACTCCGATCTCTACCGGACCACGATCGCCGACGCCGTAGACTCCGGCATGCCGACCGTGATCGTGATGGCCAGCCCCGCCTTCTGCATCAACGCCGTCTGCGGCCCCCAGGTCGAGGTGCTCCAGCAGCTCAAGGACAAGTATAAGGGGCGAGCCAACTTCATCCACGTCGACTTCTACGACAACCCGGAAGAGATACAGGGAGATCTCGATCGGGCCCGCATCTCTCCTACCGTTCTTGCGTGGCGGCTCCCTAGCGCGGAGTGGTCGTTCGTGATCGGACGGGACAGGAAGATCGCCGCCCGCTTCGAGGCTTTCGCTACGTTCGATGAGCTCGATCAGGCCCTGGAGAGAGTCCTTTAGTGCTGCGGTTCTGGCGATGGTTCAAAGGCTGGCTGTGGCATCTGGCCGACGCGTTTCCCCCCTACCTGATCGTGGAGGGCCCGCTGGAGACCAAGGAGACCGACGCAAACAAGCACTACCTGTCGGTCGCCTCCACCCGCGTCGAGGTCGACGAGGCCACCTTCGGCCTGCTCGTGGTGGGTGAGAACCTCCGGGTGCGCTATACCAGAGGACACCGGGCGATCAACATCGACAGACTGATGCCCAGCCGGGGCCCCGGCTAGCTCTAGACGCCCCCTGAATCGAGTCGGCCAACAGCTCGACCAGGTGTCTGGCCTCTGTGCCGGTGCCGTGCTCGATCTGTTGCCGGCACGAGACACCCTCCGAGACCACCTGGATGCCGCCTCTCGACCGTATCGCCGGGAAGAGGCTCTGCTCGCCGATGCTCATCGAGATGTCGTAGTGCTCCGCCTCCATCCCGAACGACCCTGCCATCCCGCAGCACCCCGACTGGATCTCCTCCGGCTCGCACCCCGGTATCGAGCGCAGCACCTCCATCGCCGGCCCGGTGCCGATCAGGGCCTTCTGATGGCAGTGTCCGTGGAAGAGCACCGGCCCGGGGGCCTTCGCGAAGGGAAGAGCGGCGCCCTCCCCGCTGGCGTGTAGGATGAGCTCCTCGATGAGCATCGTCCTGTCGGCGATCTCCTTCGCCTTCGCGTCGCCGCCGAGCAGATCGGCGTAATCGTCCCGGAAGCTCAGGATGCAGCTGGGCTCCAGCCCGACCAGCACCGCCCCCCGCCGCACGTGCTCGTACAGCCGGTCCACGTTCACGCGGGCGTTCGTCTTGGCCCTGTCGATCATGCCCTTCGAGAGCATCGGTCTGCCGCAGCACCGCACGTCGGGCACGACGACCCGATAGCCCATAGACTCGATCACCTTCGTTGCGGCGATGCCCAGCTCCGGATGGTTATAGTTGGTGAAGGTGTCCGCGAACAGCACGACCTCGCCCATCCGTCCAGCGCCGCGCGGCCCTCCTCTGGATCTCCACCACTGCAGGAAGCTCTGTGAGGCCAGAGTTGGGAGGGACCTTCTCCGGTCGATGCCGACGTGATCGTGGAGCGCCTGCCTGACTACGTCCGATCTCAGCGCCAGATTGGACAGCGGCGCGAAGAAGGCGCCCAGGCGGTTGATCGTGCTCAGGTTGCCGAAGAGCGTGTCTCTGAGCGATGCCCCGTTCGTCCTCCGGTAGCGGTCCATGAACTCATACTTGAGCTTGGCGACGTCCACGTTGGAGGGGCACTCCGCCTTGCACGCCTTGCACTCGAGGCACAGCTCCATCACCTCGTACATCCGCCGGTCGGTCAACGATTCCACCGGAAGCCTGCCCGACACGGCGGCCCTGAGCGCGTTGGCGCGTCCCCTCGTCGAGTGCTCCTCGTCGCGAGTCGCCATGTAGGAAGGGCACATCGTCCCGCCAAGCACCTTCCGGCACGCTCCCTGCCCGTTGCACATCTCGATGGCGCCGGCGAAGCCTCCCTCCCGCGAGTAGCTGAGACCGGTCTCCACCGTCACGGTCCTGTATGAAGGGGCGATACGCAGGTTCTCCGTCATCGGAGGCGAGTTGACGATCTTGCCGGGGTTCATCACTCCCTTCGGATCGAACGCTCGCTTGACCTCCCGGAACGCCTCGTATATCCGGCTGCCGAACATCTTCTCGTTCCAGACGCTCCGCACCAGACCGTCCCCGTGCTCGCCGCTCATCGACCCTCCGTACTCGAGCACCAGGTCGCTGATCGCGGCGGAGATGGACGTCAGGCGGTCCACTCCCTCCTGCCGCTTCAGGTCTATCAGGGGGCGGATGTGGAGGCACCCGACGCTCGCGTGCCCGTAGTACCCTGCCGTCGTGCCGTGCTCCCGTATGATCTCGTCGAAACGGCGGACGAACCCGGGCAGCTTCTCCGGCGCGACCGCCGTGTCCTCCACGAAGGGAAGCGGCTTCGCGTCTCCGGGGACGTTCATCATCAGCCCCAGACCCGCCTTGCGGACCGCCCAGACGCGGGCCTGGTCGGCGGGGGCTGTCAATCGTCTGACCGCATAGCCGAGCCCCGCGAGGCTCATCCGCCTTTCGAGCCGATCGAGCGCCGCGCTCAGCTCAGCCTCCGTATCCCCGGTGGTCTCCACCACCAGCACGGCCTCGGGGTCACCCTCGATGAAGTCCATCAGGCGCGAGTACTCCAGATTGGACCGCGCCTGCCTCAGGATCATGCTCCCTATCAGCTCGACGGCGGCAGGCCCCATCTCCAGAGTCGCGACGGTCGCCTCCATCGCCTCCAGCAGATCATGGAAGTGGATGACTGCCAGCGCCTTCATCCTGGGTCGGGGCACGACCTTGAGCCTCGCCTCTGTGACGGCTACCAGGGTCCCCTCGGATCCGACGACGAACCTTGCCATGTCGAACGGGCTCCCGCCGACGAGCTCGTCCAGGTTGTAGCCGGCGACGCGTCGCTGAATCGACGGGTAGCGCCTGATGACCTCTTCCCGGTTGGCCTCAGCTATTGCAAAGAGCCTGCGGTAGATGTCGCCTTCGAGCCCGTCCAGGCGCATCTTCGACTCCAGGCCTGCGCCGGTCAGCCCACCGAGCTCCGTCGTATGTCCGTTGGAGAGCACCACCTTGAGGCTGTCCACGTTGTCGACCGTCTTGCCCCACACGATGGAGTGAGCCCCGCAGGAGTTGTTCCCGATCGCCCCTCCCACGTTCCCTCGGTTGCTGGTGCTGGGGTCGGGCGCGAAGAGCACGCCGTGCGGCTGGAGGTGATGGTTGAGCTCGTCCAGCACTATCCCCGGCTGGGTCCGGACCCAGCCGGCTTCGGCGTCGATCTCCAGCACCCGTCTCATGTACTTGGAGAAGTCGACGACGATGGCGTGTCCGACCGTCTGTCCGGCGAGACTGGTCCCCCCGCCGCGTGGAAGCACGGGGACCCCGTGGCGGTTGGCGGCCTCGATCACGGCCACGACGTCGTCCGCGTCTCTGGGGATGACGACGCCTATCGGCTCGATCTGGTAGATGCTCGCGTCGGTGCTGTACAGCACCCGTGACATCCTGTCGAAGCGCACCTCGCCGGCGACGTCTCGGCGCAGCTCCTCCACAAGCTCTCTGGATTCCGTCTCGGCGGTGGGAGAGGCCATTCGGCTATCCGGACTTCCGGGGCAGGAGCGCCGGCAGGCGGCGGTGGTTGAACACCAGCAGACCTGCCGACAGGCCGAGGAAGATATAGGCGAAGATGAGACGTGCCTCCTCGTTCGGGATGGCGAGATGGACGGCGAAAAGGACGATGAGCGATGTCCCGGCCCTCCATCCGATCACACGGGGGATGATGAGTAGAATCGCGAAGAGGGACATTGCCGAAGTGAGGAGGAACTCGACGGCCTGCCGCTCGTCGAGGCCGAAGTTAAGCGGCTCTCCGGCCGAGATGCTGAATATGACGACCATGCTCCCGACGAGCAGTGTGAGCTGGCTCAACCCGGCCGATATGAGCGTGCTCATCCCGTCCACCGGGCTGGCCTGCAGACTGAACAGGACAGCGACGATGATCTCCGGAGACTCCGACGCCAGCGGCGCTACCCACTGGATCAGGATGAACTCGTCGATGCCTAGACCCTCTCCTGTCCCGATCAGCGCTTGGACGAAGGGCTCGGCCGCCACCAGGATGACCGCGGCCGCGTAGACGAAGAGCGCCAATACCACTGCGCGGCGGCGGTGCCGGGGGAGGTTCCCGATCGCGAGGGCGGGCCCCAACAGGTTGGGCTCCACTGCCTCCTGCCGCGAGCTCTGCCACAGGTAGAAGACGTACAGGGCGATGAGCACGCCCGCGAGAGCCATGTGGACCTGCCCGGTGATGAAGATGATGAAGGAGAGAGCCGTCGCTGCGGAGAGGAGGACCAGCTCCAGCGACAGGAAGCCGCGCAGGTCGAGCGGCCGCCGGCGTCGGAACCAGAATATGAGGATGACCGCTGACCAGCCGATACCGATCAGCAGCCTGTTGCCTCCCGTGACGTTGGCAGCCACCCGGGACATCTCCTCGGTGACCTCTCCTGTCGCCGCACTGAAGGACTGGCCGGCATCCCACGCCAGCACCGCCTCCACGGCGTACTCCGGAAGGACGGCGATCAGGGCGAGGATGGCTATGGCCAGGGCGGCCGACATGTCGTGCTGGGCCGCTGATGCGGCCCACGACAGTAGAAAGGCGGCGCCCAGGATGCCCATGCCGAAGACGAAGGCGGCCAATGCAGGGTCGATGTTTACGCCGTAGGACCGGAGTATGAAGGCGGGAAGCCCTATCACCCCGCATGCCGCGAGCCACAGCATAGAACGCCAGCCGGACGGCTCAGCCGCAGCTATCACCCGGGCGATCGCCTGCGCAACCGCTAGGAACCCACCTTTAGGATGCTGTAGCGCGTCTTCCCGCGGGGCGTGTCCACTTCAACCTGGTCGCCCACGTAGCGTTTGAGGAGCGCCCTTCCAAGTGGCGACGCGTCCGAGATCCTTCCCTCCAGTGGGTTCGCCTCGGTGGCGCTCACCAGCGTGTAGGTCGTCTCACGGCGGCTGTCGACGTCCCGGACTGACACCCGCGCGCCTAGCTGCACTCTCCTGGAGGCGGCGCCGGACGAGTCGATGACCACGGCGGCAGTCAACGTGCCCTCTATCGTGCGTATGCGGGACTCGGTGTGCCCAAGCTGCTCCCTGGCGGCCTCCAACGGCACGTTCTCCCTGACATCCTTGTCGGCCGCGGCCCTGCGTATCTGCGCGGCAAGGGGGGCCCGCTCCGCCTTCAGCTTCTCCAACTCGTCCTGCAATCTGACGAGTCCCTCCCGCGTCAGCTCTACGGGCTCCGCGCTCACCGACGTCTGCCCTCTCCTGGAGGAGGATCTCGACTTGCGGACGCGGACGTGCTGGGCGAGGTTGCCGTCGATGAGCTTTCGTTTGCGGGCGTAGGAGAGGAAGCTCTTGACGATCTGCAGCCGCTCCGCCGCGTTCCCCGCCACTCCGACCTGCTCGGCGTATTCGCCTATCTCGGGAGGTTTCAGCTCGGTTAGCCGTCTATCCGGTCCGCACCACTGGACGAAGCGGTTCAGATCGCGCTGGACGTTCTGCAGGTCATCGTCCCTCTTGATGGTGCCGATAAAGCTGCTGACCGCCTGCAGCACCGTCACCGACTCGTCTGACGCCAATCGAGCACTCCCTTCGATTCGTTCCTTCGGCCATGTTAATCCGGTGGTGGACAGGGTGTCAACGCAACCTCCCTGACGCAACTGTTCAGAGATGCGTGGCCCGGCGCATGCGCGTTGACGATGCGCCCGGTCGCTGCTAGACTCGCCCCCGCCCGGCCTTCAGGCCGCGCGGACGGAGGCGCAGCTGTGATAGGTGTTCTGACCCACCACTGGGCGATGGAGGACAAGGTCGCCGAAGCCAGAGAGCTTCTGGACCGTAACGGCGAGGCCCAGGCCCGGGCGCCCGGCTTCGTCAGTCGCCAGACCCTCTACTCGCTCACCGACCCGACCCAGATCACCTCGCTGGTGCTCTGGGAGAGCAATGAGATATACGACGCTTGGCGCGCGAGCCCCGAACGGGCCGCCATAATGACCGGCGCGGAGAGGCTGTGGTCCAGGCCCACCGTGTCGGAGCGGTTCGAGGCCGCCGGTTAGCTGCCCCCCCCCCCCCCCCCCCCGCTGGACGGAATCGAGCCGCCTTACTCTACGCTCTACCCGAAGACTGCTGCTTACGCCGCGGCCAGACCTAGGAAGTCTGTGATGCTGCGGCGGATGCTTGCGGCGTCTAGCCCGTACGCCTCATCGTGCTCCGAACGGCTGCCGTAGTGTCGGTTCTCTCTGCTGCAAACCCCGAGTGCGAGCACACGGTGTGGGACTTCCTTCAGGGCCGCCGAGACCACCCCTGACGAAGTTCCAGCTAGATACGGCTCCACAAGAACGACGGCGGGCGAGGCCAGGACTCGCCGCAACGTCTCCGCGTCGAACGGTCTTATGGTCGATGCATAGAGGACGGTTGCATCTAGCTCCGTCGTGGCTTCCAGAACAGGTGCTAGGCTTGGACCGACGGCAACTACGGTCACGGCCCTCTCCGATCCGCGTCGAACCACCGTAAGCCCGCTTGAGTAGGCTATGGCTTCGTGATTGACTGACGTTCCGAGACGGATGTAGTCGAGCCCCGTCCCGGACGCCGTCGAACGCAGGAGCGCTTCGACCTCGTCCGGGTGGCCGGGTACGTGCACCCTCCATCCGGGCAGCGTCGACATGATGGCGACATCCTCCGGTGCGTGGTGTGTCCTTCCTGCAGCGGCAGAATCATAGGACGCCCCGATGGAGACCAGCACCGCGCCCAACCCTTGATGGCCGAAGTCGAGCTTGATCTGCTCGAATGGTCGCTCGACAAGAAACGGCGCGTAGGTGTGGACGATCGGCCTGAATCCCTCGATCGCGAGTCCGGCCGCGAAACCGATAAGCAGCTGCTCCCTGATCCCGACGTTCAGAACGCGCCTGGGATGACGTTCTGACACTCCGGCTTCCACGAAGTACGAAAAGCTGATGTCCGCGAGCACGACGGCGAGCTCGGGTCGTTCGTCCAGCAACTCTCCGGAGACATTGATGAAGCGTTCCCGCATAGTGGGCATCTGGTCTACCTCTTCCTCTCGACCTCGGCCACCACGACGTGCGGACGGTTCCGGTGGGCTGCCGACAAGGCGGCTTCTATAGCATCGTGGTCCCGCCCGTCGACTGTTACGGCAGACCAGCCCTCGATTCTGAAGCGTTCCGCGATGCCGCCCGGCCAGCCGTGGGTCGCCGAACGATTGTCGATGACGCAGACCGTCAGTCTGAATAGGCTCAGCCGACCGGCGAGGGCTATAGCCTCATGGTTGCTGCCCTCGTCCAGCTCGGCGTCGCCGATGAGACAGAACACTCTCGACTCGGCATTCCTCTTCAGCTCCAATGCCGCGGCCACGCCTACCGCGATGGGCAGACCGTGTCCCAGCGATCCACTCGAGAGCTCCACGCCCGGTATGAGCGAGCGGTCCGGGTGCTGGCCAAGAATCGAGTCGTACTGCCCGAAGGTCGGGAGGGCGTCCATCGGAATGAATCCCTTCGCAGCCAGAACAGCATAGTAGGCCATCGGACCGTGGCCCTTGGAGAGTAGAAACCGGTCGCGGCCCGGATCGTCTGGAGCTTGCGGGTCCACCTTGAGGACCCTGTCATACAGCACCCACAACACGTCCAGAGTGGACTCGGAGGCGAGTTCGTGCTTTTCATCGCCGGTCATTAGCGCGCTGAGGCCTGGAAGGTCCTCGTACGACATACCGGACGCCGCTGCCTTTTGACTTGGATGAGGTATCACGGATCCCATGGAAACGACTCTACAACTTCAAGTAAACTTGAAGTCAACCCCTGTTATGGAGGAGTGGTGCGGACGCTGCCTGGCAGGCTCACAATTGGGGAGATGGCATCTCGAAGCGGGGTCCGTACATCGACGCTCCGCTACTACGAATCGCGCGGGCTGATCTCTTCTGATAGGACGATGGGCGTACAGCGCCGGTATGCCCGGGAAACTCTGCGGCGCGTTGCTGTCATCCGCGCCGCTCAGATCCTCGGGCTCACCTTGGAAGAGATACGTAGGGCTCTCGACGAGCTCCCCCAGGCGCGGACCCCGGACCGGCACGACTGGGAGCGGCTATCCCAGACGTGGCGCAGTTCGCTGGACGGCCGCATCGCTGAGCTTGAGGCGCTGCGGGACAGACTGTCCAGCTGCATCGGCTGCGGATGTCTCTCGCTTGAAAGCTGCGGTCTATTCAATCCTGGCGACCGAGCCTCCGGTGCCGGGGCTGGTGCCCACTACCTCTTCGGCGATGTCCCGGATCCTATCCTCCCCACACCTCCCTGAACAGACGCATCCAGTTCCCGCCCAGCACCTTTCGCAGGTCTTCCTCCCGGTAACCCCTTTCGGCCAGCTCTCCGGCCACGTTGGACAGCCTGTCCGGAGTCTCCATGCCGCGGGGGTGGAGCAGCGGGTCCGGGTAGGCGACGGGCCGCTCCCGCGGCTTCGTTCCCTGCTGTGAGAAGAGCCAGTCGAAGAAGACGGCCGGCTGGTCCTGGGTAAAGTCGGTGCCGATCCCGACGTGGTCGATCCCGACGCGCTCCACGAGGTCGTCGATCGCGTCCGCATAGTCGGCCACGGTCGACTCGAACCCGTTCCGCAGGAAGGGGGGAAAAGCGTTGGCGCCTATGACGCCGCCCTTTCCGGCGATCAGCTTCAGCGCGTCGTCCGTCTTGTTGCGGACGTGATCGTGGAAGGCCCGGGCATTGGCGTGGGTGCAGGCGACTGGCTGCTCGGACAGCTCCGCCGTCTCGAGGGTCGTGTTGTCCCCCACGTGAGACAGGTCGATCAGTATGCCGAGCTGGTTCATCTCCCTTACAGCGTCGACTCCGAAGTTGCTGAGTCCTTCGTCCCGTCTCTCGTAGCAGCCGTTGCCGAGCAGGTTTCTCTCGTTGTAGGTCACCTGGATGATACGGACTCCGAGCGAGTGGAACAGGGCCAGCCGGTCCAGGTCGTTCTCGATGGGAGCGGCGTTCTGCCAGCCCAGCACGACTCCGGTACGCCGCTCGCTCTTCGCCCTCATCAGGTCCTCTACGCTCTTTGCCTGCATGAGGGTGTCCCGGCGCTCCCGGAAGCGTCTTTCCCACCTCTTGATATGGTCCATCGTCTGGACGTAGTTTTCCCAGATCGCGATGGTCGCGTTGATGCCGGTCACCTGTCCCGCGTGCAGGCTCTCGTACACCGCAGGACTGTCCCAGTTGCTCACGTTGAGCGCGTCGATCACCACCGACTCGTCGTATAGCTGCGTCACGGCTGAGTCCTTTCGAGAGTGGTATGGCTGCGGCGTACCTTATGCGCCGCCCCGCACGGTGTCAAACCCGATCTGGTTGACATCACGAACATCAGTGCTATACTAGTGCTCAGGCAGCCGGTTTGAGGCACGTCCCCATGCCTCCTCCCCTGGCTCCAGTCCGGAACGGTTGCCCCCAGCTACAAAATGTCCCACTTTGTCCCAAAATGACGCACATAATATATAGGAACTCCAGCCTGACCCTGCTGATGGCGAGTGGAAGACTGCTCCTCGCGCTGGAGTCGGCTTGACACCCGGCGGGGGTGACAGTAATCTGCGCCTACTCCACAGACGCGGTCGGAGATGGCTCCGCCGCGCGGAAGGCGCTCCATGAACATCCTCGTGCTGGGCGGGACCGTATTCATCGGTCTCCATCTCGTGCAGCTGCTCTCCCGGCAGGGCCATACGGTTACCGTGCTGAACAGGGGCGTATCCGACGCCGCGCTGCCCGACGGCGTAGACCGTCTGTACGCTGACCGGACCGACGCATCGAAGATGCGCTCCGTCCTGAAGAACGTCTCCTACGATGTCGTGTTCGACATCTCCTGCTACACGCCCGAGGCGCTGGAGCCGGTCATTGGCGCCCTGGACGGCAACGTCGGCCACTTCGTCTTCTGCAGCACGACGTCGGTCTACGCGCCGACCTTCCTCGCTCCTATACGAGAGGACTTTCCGTTGGACCGCCGGCCCGACGCCAGCGACTACTCCAGGAATAAGGTCGCCTGCGAGGACATGCTGACGGCGGCGGTCGCCGACCGGGGCTTTCCGGCCACGATACTCAGGCCGCCTTACGTCTATGGACCGCACAACAAGCTCAGACAGAGGGAATTCCGCTTCTTCGCCAGACTCAGGGAGGGCCGTAGGATCATCGTCCCCGGGGACGGTCACACCCTCACCCAGCCGGTCCACGTGGACGACCTCGCCGAGGCGTTCGCCAATGTTCCCGGACGGTCGCATGCGCTCGGACAGGTCTACACGGTGGCTGGCCCCCAGGCCATCACGATCAACGGGTACGTCTCGACGATCGGCGAGGTGATGGGCGTATCGGCGTCGATTCTGCACGTAGACGACGGGTCCTTCGAGTCGATGGTCCAGCGTCTTGGGACCGCCGCCGAGGAGATCTACCCCTTCGAGTGGCGCGTGAGCAACCTCTACTCCATCGAGAGGGCCAGCCGGGAGCTCGACTGGAAGCCCAGGTACGAGATGCGGGACGGCCTGGCCATGACCTACGAGTGGTGGACGCGGCATGACGATGGAGAGTGGGACTTCTCCCACGAGGACCGAGCCTTACGGATGGTCGGACCGCAGGCGACGCCCTAGAGACGGGCAGGGGAGGGAGCTTTGGCTGTCCAGAGCAGGGCCGGGATGGCCCAGGTGGTGACCGGGCTCATCCAGCCCGAGGAGTTGGGCGTCACACTCACCCACGAGCACCTGATGTCTGACGCCGCCGTGCTCGTACCGCCTCCTCCGCAGGCGTCGCTCAGGGATATGCACTTCCGACCTGTCGCGATGGAGACGTTCGCCTACGCCAAGCACTACTCGGACGTAATTCACAACTTTGAGGACTTCGTGCTCCGGGACGTCGACACCGCTATCGACGAGCTGATGATATACAGGCAGTTCGGCGGCGACTCGATGGTGGAGTGCAGCAGCATCGGACTCGGACGAGATCCGGTCGCGCTTGCCCGGATATCCAGGGCCACGGGGGTGAACATCGTCATGGGCGCCTCCTACTACGTCGCCACCTCCCATCCGCCGGACATGGACGATATCAGCGAGGAGGAGATCACCGAGCAGATCGTCCGGGACGTGACTGAGGGGGTGGACGGCACGCACATCCGCTCCGGTGTCATCGGCGAGGTCGGGTGCACCTATCCGCTGCCGCCGAACGAGCGAAAGGTGCTGCGGGCTTCCGGCAGAGCCCAGAAGATCACGGGCGCTCCGCTGCTGATACACCCCGGCCGGGACGTCACCGCTCCGCTGCACAATCTAGAGGTTCTCGTGGAAGGGGGCGCCGACCCTTCCAACGTGATAATGGGCCACCTGGACAGGACATTCGTCGACTTCGAGGAGTTCAAGCGCGTGGCAGAGGCGGGCTGCTTCGTCGAGTGGGATCTGATCGGCGAGGAGCGCTCCTTCTACGACGGCAACCCGGCGTTCGACATGCCGACCGACGCGGTCCGCATGGATCAGATCGCCTGGGTCATCTCGGAGGGGTACGGCGACAGGATACTCGTCGCCCACGACATCGCCTACAAGCACCGCTACATGAGGCACGGGGGCCACGGCTACGGCTACATCCTGTCCCACCTGGTCCCAAGGATGCGCGCCAGGGGCATCGAGGACGACGACATAGATAGGATACTGGTCGACAATCCCAGGCGGGCGCTGACCTTCGCGGAGCCGCGACCCGACTAGGGAAGGGCCACCCTCACTTCCCCTCCCGTTGAGAGTTGAGAGAGAGGGAATCGCCCCATCTCCGTCTTCCCCGGCAGCTCTTCTCCCTTCCCCCGGACTTCTGCGGGGGAAGGTTAGGATGGGGGTGCACCTGTACAGTCTTGGTGAGGATGCAGGGGTAGCAGCGAGAGGCAGAGCCGCGCTAAAGCAGGACGATCTCCCTGACCTCCGGGGCGTGGGCGCTCAGCGACCGCTCCATCATCATCCTTACTAGCTGGTGGTCAGGCACGCACTCGGGACAGTCGTCGTTCCGCCCCTTGTGGTAGCGAACGGACAGCATGCCGTCACGAAGGTCGAGATACTCCAGGGAGCCCCCCTCGGATGCGACCACAGTCTCGATGTTGTCCAGCACGAACTTGACGCCCGGATTGATTCTCTCCGCCACCATCGCGGCCCTCCCATACAGCCGTCGTAGACGCAGGCCAGACTAACCGCCGCCATCCGGGCTGTCAAGGAACGGCCTATGCGATCGAGCCTATACCGTAGGCCCCTTCCAGAGTCTTGCCGGCCGTGAAGCGCGTGAGCGAGTACTCCTCGACAGACACGCGCGGCTCGATTCCCAGCACAAGCTGGGCCAGCGCCTCCCCGATGGTGGGGGCGAGCTTGAAGCCGTGACCGCTGAAACCGACCGCCGCGTACAGGCCGTCGACTCCGGGGACAGCTCCGACGACCGGGTTCCAGTCGGGCGTGATGTCGTAGGGGCCCGTCCATCCCGCGGTGAAGTCCGCATCGGCGAAGTCGGGCATCCGGTTGGCCATCAGCCGGGCGACGCGGGCGAGGTGCTCCTCGTCGACCAGGTCGTCGAGCGAGTCTGGGTCGTCGACCGGGTCTCCGTGGTCTCCGGTGCCCAGCAGCATCGAGTCGCCCTCCGACCGGAAGTAGATCTTGTCCTCCGTCGTCAGGTCTTTGACCACCGGCCAGTCCGAGCTATAGGCGGCGGCGCCCCTCAGAGTGACGACCTTGTGGCGGCTGACCTCGTACGGGAGCCGCACTCCCAGTCCCGCCGTCAGCCCGTTGGTCCAGGGGCCTGCCGCGAGCACGATCGCAGGCGTCTCGATCACGCCGCCTGGAGTCGCCACGCGCATCAAGCCCGCGTCCGACTCCAGGCCGGTCACGGGCGTGTCCGGCATCACCGCCGCGCCCAGCTCCCTTGCCCGTGCGGCGTACGAAGTCGTGGTCAGGTGTGGGTCGCAGTACCCGGCCTGCGTGTCGTAGCCGATCACGTCGACGTCGTCCAGGGTCAGCAGTGGATGTATACGCCGCGCCTCCTCAGGGGTGAGGGTCGCCGTGTCGATTCCCAGCGCGTTCTGGCACCGGAAGACGGTCTCCATCGGGTCGCGGTGCTCCTCGGGTCCGAGCACGATGTAGCCGGTCCGCCGCCATCCGGCCTCGCCGCCGACGGCATCCGGGAAGCTCTCGAATATCTTCAGGCTCTCCACCGCGTGCAGCATGTTGGCGTGGATAGAGTAGTGGGTGCGGACGATCGCGCACGACTTCGCCGTGCCGCCCGAGCCGATCTCGCCGCGTTCCAGCAGCACCACCCCGCCGGCGCCCAGCCGCACGAGGTTATAGGCAACGCTGCAACCATAGACGCCACCTCCAATGACCACGGCGTCCGCGGTCTTCGGAAGGCTCCCTCGTCCAGTCATCTTGCCCCCTTCCGGTCCGATGCGGCCCTAATGGTGGGTCCTGAGATACCGCACGATCTCCATCATCATCTTGCAGTCGCCCCCATTGTAGCGGACTATCTCCCTCATGAGCTCCGTGTCGATCGAGCCTGCAGCCGCGTTCCTCAGCCACAACCCCACCGAAACCGGGCCTACAGAGTGTGCCGCAGTCTTGGATCGAGCTTGTCGCGCAGGCCGTCTCCGACGAGATTGGCCCCCAGGACAGTGAGGGACAGGAACAGGCCCGGGAAGAATGCCAGCCAGGCCGCCAGGTGGATGTAGGTCTTCGCCTCTCCCATCATGTTGCCCCAGCTCGGTATATAGGGCGGGACACCTGCGCCCAGGAAGCTGAGACCGGCCTCCACCAGGATCGCCAGCGCGAAGACGTAGGTCCCCTGTACCAGCAATGGAGCAGCCACGTTGGGGAAGATGTGGAAGGCTAGTATGCGGGGACCGTTGGCCCCGACGGCCTCTGCGCCCTGCACGAAGTCTCGTTCCCGTAAGCTCAGTACCGAGCCTCGGGTGAGGCGTACGACCCGTGGAGTCTCCACCACGGTGAGGGCGATAACAACGTTTGCGAGGCTGGCGCCGAGGATAGCCACCAAGGCGATAGCCAGCAGGAACGAAGGCACCGCCATGAGGGAGTCCATAAACCTCATTACGATGTTGTCCACTGTCCTGTAGTAGCCAGTGACCAACCCTATTACTGTTCCGAAGCTCATGGTGAGGGCGGCTACGAAGAGTCCCACCCTCAGTGAGAGACGAGCCCCATGCAGAGTGCGGGAAAAGGTGTCCCGCCCCAGCTGGTCCGTGCCGAAGTAGAACTCTGTGGAGGGGCTCAGGAGCCTGGCATACGGGTCCAGATCCAGCGGGTCCCTGCTTGCGATCACCGGTGCGAATATGGCGACGATGGAGGCTGCAACCAGAATAAAAAACCCGATGGCCATGTTCGGGTTGCTGAGTAGGTCCCGCAGCACGTCCGTTAATCGACTTCTAAGATGTGCCGCACCAGTCAGGGAGCGTCGCCCGGCCCTCTCCTGTGCCGGCTTCACTGGTACCGAATCTTTGGATCGAGCCATCCGTATCCAATATCCACCGCGAGATTGATCAGCACGTAGAAGACGGTAATCACCAGAACCGTTCCTTGGATGATCGGGTAGTCACGCCTGGTCACGCCGTCTACGATCAGTCGACCCATCCCGGGAATTGCGAACACCGCCTCCGTGATGACGAGGCCGGAGACGAGACCGGCCATGCTGAGGCCAACAACGGTCACTATGGGAATGGAAGCGTTCCTGAGGGCATGACGGAACAGCACCGCGAACTCTCCCAGCCCCTTGGCTCTCGCGGTGCGAATGTAGTCCTCTCGCAGTACCTCCAGCATCGCGGATCGGGTCATGCGGGCGATGAGGGCCGCGACGATGATGCCCACGGTTGCCGCAGGCAGCGTCATCGACCTGAGCCAGGGCAACACCCCATCGCTGACGGGGCGGTATCCGAGTACCGGGAACCAGTTCAACTTGACTGCGAAGAGCCAGATCATGTTGAACCCAAGCCAGAACACTGGTATGGCGAATCCGAACACAGCAAAGACCATCACCGCCCGATCTACCAAACTATTGGCCTTCCACGCCGCCAGCACACCCGAAGGAATGGATATGAGTATGGCCAGTAGCATCGCGAACATGGCGATGGAGACGGTGGGCTCGAGGCGCTGGAGTATCAGCTCGGTAACGTCGAACTTGGTAAAGACCGACTCCCCTAGGTCTCCCCGAAAGATATCGATGTAGTAGAGGCCAAGCTGCTTGTAGAGTGGCTCATCGAGACCGAGCTTCTGCCTGATCCGTTCGATCTGTTCGGGTCGCGCCTCGTCTCCGGCCATGAAGGAGGCCGGGTCTCCGGGAGCCACGTGAATGAGGGAGAAGATGAGGACCGAGACGATGAGCAGTACGGGGATCGTCGTCAGCAGACGCTGTACAAGATACCGTCCCACCCGTCAATCCTCTTTGTCGCCGAACGGCGGCCGTTCCCTACGCCAGGGAGTTGCCTGCTCGTAGGCATGGCCCACGTTCAGGACGGTCATCTCATCCAACGGCCTTCCTGCGATCTGGAGACCTACCGGAAGGTGGTTTGAGGTGAAGCCGCATGGGACGGAGAGGGCCGGTTGGCCGGTCAGGCTGGCCGGAGCGTTGACGCGGCTGCGGCCCCATATGTTGTCCAGCACCTCATCCTTGCTCTTTACGATGTTCGGGCTTGCCGGTATCTCCGGCGCTTCAGTCGGTGCGGAGGGACACACTAGGATATCGAAGCGCTCCATGGCCTCCAGCATCTGTCCCCGCACAACCTCTCTCAGCCGCAGCGCCTTGTGGTACACCTGTGCCGGGATCAGACTGCCGGTCAGCGTCCTGATCGTTCCTAGGTAGTCCATCTCGGTCAGCCGCGTCCGGATGAGCTCCCGGCGCATGAAAGCCGACTCCGCGCCGGAGATGGTCTGTGCGATGGCGGCGGCATGCTGGAGCATCGGAATCGAGACCTCCTCGATGCTCGCGCCCAGCTCCTGCAGCGCCGTCACCGCATCTCGTACGGTTTCCCTCACCTCCAAGTCCACCATCTCTGGATCTATCAGCTCTTTGACCAGCCCTATCTTCAAACCTGAGATGTCTCCGTCCAGGCCGCGAGAGTAGTCGGGCACTTGCTCTTCGTGAGTGTATGGGTCATTGGGGTCGTGTCCGGCGATCGCCTGGAACATCAGGGCACAGTCCTCCACCACCCTGGTCAAGGGCCCGATGGTGTCCATCGACCAGCACCCGCCAATAACACCGTGGCGGCTGACCCTCCCCCAGGTTGGCCTCAGCCCCACCACCCCGCTGTACGCTGCGGGGTTGCGGATAGACCCGCCGGTGTCCTCTCCTAGGGATGCGGCACAGAGGAAGGCTGCGGTGGCAGCTCCCGAGCCGCCGCTTGAGGCGCCGGGACTGCGGGTTAAGTCCCACGGATTCCGAGGCGTTCCGTAAGGGAAGTTGAAGGTCTCTCCGGAAGCAAATTCCGTCATGTTCAGCTTGCCCAGGAGTATGGTTCCTGCTTCCCGGAGATTGGCCGCAACGGTAGAGTCGTAATCGGCTACATGGCCTCTCAGTATCTTCGAGCCGCAGGTGGTGGGCCAGCCGCTCACGTGACACTGGTCCTTGATCGCTACAGGCACGCCGTGCAGCGGGCCCCGGTCGTCTCCTCTGAGAATCTCCAACTGCATCTCGCGTGCCCTGAGCAGGGCCTTCTCGGCAGAGACGGTGATGTAGGAGCGTAGCTGTGTATCGTGGCTGTCTATCCTGTCCAGATAGGCTTGAGTGGCCTCCACGGGTGAGACCTCTCTGCGCCTGATTCTCCGGCCCAGCTCGGCCGCCGACAAGAACGGGATATCGCTTGGTCTCATCTTCGGCGGTCTTGCGGCGGCAACATGATGGGAAGGGGCTCTACATCGTCAAGGCCGGAATCGGGTATCCGGTCTATGGCCTCTAGGATCGCGTTCAACTGGTAAGAGACCGCCGTCAGATACGGCTCCTCTATCTCCAGGCCAACTGCGTGGGCCAGAGCCTCTATTTCAGCCCTAGTGAGATCGGCCATAGCGGGCGCATTCGTACTGGAGCGGCCGGATCGGGCCACTCTCCTGTGAGCATATTGGATGCCAGGTAAGACCTACCTGTCCAGCCACACGCCGTCCAGCATCATACGCTTATGGGGAGTATAGCCCTGGACGTCTCGGTGCATTCCCACCAGATAGCTGAACGTCCCGTACGGTATGACGGCCGGGTCTTCGTACCAGAAGATCCGCTGGAGCTCGTCGACGATGTCCTGGGCCTCCTCCTGCGACTTGGAGAAGGCGAACCGCTCGATCAGTCCCTGAGCCTCCTCGTTTGGCCAGCCCCCGTTCCAAGTCGTGCCCAGCCGTGAGTCCTGGATCGGGTCCCAGGCCTCACCCCAGCTCTGGTAGAAGTGCCATCCCCCCTCAGACGGATCTTTGTGCAGGTTGCCGACCTTCCGCGATATGACGCCGGCCCAGTCCGTGACCACGAACTCCACCTCGGCCCCCAGCTGCTCCAGGATGTCCCTTGTGATCAGCGCTGCGGCGTAGAAGTCGGCAAAGTCCGTGTTGGTCAGCAGGACGATCTTTCCTGTAAACCCGCTCTCCTCCACTGCCTCGTTCCACAGGCGTCTGGCCTTCTCCATGTCCACGGGCGCACTGTAGACCTCGTCACCGACACTGCTGGGCCAAGAGCCATTGCACATGAACAGGTCCGGACACTTGGTCCACATCTCTGGAGAACCGTATGCGGCCCTCAAGTACTTCTCCGGGTCTGTGGCGGCGACCAGCGCGAGCCTCGACTTCGGGTTGTTGAGTGGCGGATAGAGCTTGTTGGTGGCCAGGAAGGGTATTGCCCAACCTGGGATGAGCTCCGCCCTCACGTTGGAGTCATCGCGCAAAGTCTCGAAGAAGTCGTTGGGAATCGCCTCGGAGAAGTCTCCCTGTCCAGTCCGCAGCGCGGCCACGCGTGTGGCCGGGTCGGGCACCTCGATGTATTCGAGACGGTCGACATGGACAATCCGGGCTCCCACAGCCCCGTCCTTTGGATCGCTTCTCGTGTTGTAGCCCGCGTATCGATCCAGGATCACTATGTTGCCCGGGAACCACTCCACGAACTTGAAGGGGCCGGAAGCGTTGTAATCGGTGTTGATGTCCTGCTCTTCCAGGCCTTCGGCTACTCCCTTGGGCATCACGTAGGTGGGATTGCCGGCCCAGTAGGAGACCCATAGAGCGAAGGGCTTATTCAGCCTCAGCTCGAAGGTCAATTCGTCCGTCTTTGACATCGTCGGCTCGCCCGACAGGTCCCACATTCTCTTTGGCATCGACGCAGACAGCGAGTGACGCCATCGCTCGATGGAGGCCATTACGTCCTCGCTGGTCACGGACGTGCCATCGTGGAAGCTCATGCCGCTCCTGAGCGTAAAGGTGAAAGTCGTGGTGTCGCTGTCCCATGACCAGGTGTCCACCATCTGCTCTTTCGACTGCAGGTTCTGGGTCCAGTTGAAGGGATAGTCCGTGAAGTGTGCGACTATCTGTGAGGTCGTTCGGGCGCCGTGGTTCGCATCCAGATTTGGCGTGGAGGCTTGTGGCATCCATCGGATAATGCCACCCTGCATCGGTCCCGTCGGCTCGACCCGGATCGTAGCTGGAACTGCCGTTGGTGGGATCGCCGTCGCCGCCGGCGCGGCGGTAGCTGCGGGCGCAGCTATGAAGGGCACGGCTGTAGGGGCCGCCGGTGCCGGGGGCTGTGGTGCCGGCGCGACTGTAGGCGCCGCAGCCGGCTGGGCCGCCTCGTCGGCGCCTCCGCAGCTCAGGAGCGTCAACATCCCAAGAGTCAGTATTGCGATAGCTATCTTCTGAGTCGTGTTCAATGTCAACTCTCCTTATGTTGGGGTGAATCCGATGGGTCTCTCCATTTAGGGTGGAGGCTTCCTGCGCTGGCTGCGCGGAGGTACAGGGCGTTACGATAATCGCAACAAAGGGATACGATCACGGCTTATAGCGATGGACTATAGCTGGTACCTGCCTAACTAATACACCCCACGAGCGTACTAGTCAACCCTATCGAAGATGACATAGCGGACTGCCGATAGAAGATGCTCTTCTAGTACTCGGTGGCCAACTCGCCGAGATGTTCGACGTCGCCTATCCTCTTCAGTACGGCGTAGCGGGGCGCTCCGCCCTCGACGCGACCGCGGGGCCAGAACTCGATCTCTGTGATCGAGGCGTTCTTGGCTTCGAACCCGCACTGCAACGGGAGGCCCGGATCGATGCCGAGCGACCACCGGATCGCCTCGTCGATCGTGCCGGCGTGACTTATGATGGCGATCCGCTGTCCCGGATGTCTATCTACAGCCTCGTCGTGAAACTCCGCCACTCGTGCGGCGAACTGTGCCAGAGTCTCTCCGTCGACGGCGGTATGGTCGGGACGCCATGACAGCAGGTCGGGGCGCTCGTCGAACGACGCCGACGGGCTCGTGTCCAGGTCGAACTCGGCGAGCCTCCTGTCTACCATGATCTTCAGGCCCAGCTGCGCGGCGACCGCTTCCGCAGTCTCGACGGCGCGGGGAAGGTTGCTGGAGTAGAGCGCGTCGAACGCGGGGGAGAAGCCGAGACTGGCGGCGACAGAGACGGCCTGGCGCCGCCCCAGCTCGCTTAAGGGAGCGTCGGGGCCGTAGAATCCTCTGCCGTCGTGATGCGCCTGTCCATGGCGCACGAGGATCAGCGTCGTCGCGTGGAAGCTGTTGGAAACCTGGCCTACCTCACCACTGGACGAACATCGGCATGACTACGTGGATGTAGTCGACCCCTGGCTCGTTGGCGACGGGCCTGATCACCCCCGGACTGGACGAGGTAGTGGTCTCCAATGCCACCTCACCGTCGCCCAGCACGTCGAGCACGTCGGACAGGTACTTGCTGTTGAACGCGATCTTGGACTCATCGCCCTCGACGGTCGCGTCTATCTCGCCCTTGTTTTCCCCGAGCTCCTCGGCTCGCGATGAGATCGAGAGCCGCCCCGAGTCGTTTCCGTCCCCCGTCGCCTGTATCCGGACTATACCGCTGCCGTCCCTGGCGAAGATCGACGCGGTCCGCGTAGCCCTGAGGAACTGCCCCAGATCCACGATCACACGCGTCTGATAGCTCTGCGGAATCAGTTGCGCGTAGTTGGGGAAGGTGCCCTGAATCAACTGTGACACGACCTCCACGTTGTCGAGACGGAAGAGCGCTTGGCTCTTCGCGGGGGTCACGGTGAACTCCACCGGCGTCGTCTGCGCCCCGATGAGCCGGTTGACCTCTTGGAATGCACGGGCCGGGATGATGAAGTTGATGTCCTCGGAGGTGGGCTCGGCCAGCCTCCCCTTGTAGACGGCGAGGCGGAAGCCGTCCGCGGCCGCGAGCGTGAATTCGTCCCCGCTCATCTCCACCTTCACGCCGGTGAGCACCGGACGGGAGTCTTCCGTAGCGGCGGCAAAGGCCACGTGCGTTACAGCGTCCCGGAACACCTGGGGGTCTATGCGGACGACGGAGCCGGACTCGACGGTCGGGATCGGCGGAAAGTCGGCGGCCTCCGTCCCGTTAATCTGAGCGCTGAAACGGGCGCACTCTAGCGACACGCCCTTGGGCTGGGCAGTGGAGCTTATGTCGATGCGCTCCGGCGGGAGAGAGCTGACGAATTCTGTCAGTAGGCGCGCCGGAATCGCGATCGACCCCTCCTCCTCGATTTGGGCGCCGATCCATGTGCTTATCGCAATCTCCAGGTTCGTTGCCGCCAGCTTGAGCCTTCCCTCATCGGTCGAGACGAGGACGTTCTGAGTGATCGGGAGCGTGGTGCGAGTGGCAACCGCCCTCCCAACGATCGACAGACCCCTGCTGAGGTTCTCCTGAAGGCTCGATACCCGCATGCCTCAAATCCTCCGCGGTTGTTGGCGTAAGTATAGGCTTGCCATAACTGGCAGGTCAATGCTGGCGGGAGGCGGGCAACTGTTCGAACTCGCGGGCGAAGCCCGTCCTGTTGTTCCTTGGTTCCCGGCGCCGCGGGGGAGGGTTAGGATGGAGGGCCCTGACGATATCGCGACTTACTCGACAGTTATGGTTCCCACCATGCCCTGCATCTCGTGGGGGATGCAGATCAGGCTGAATGTCCCGGGGCTGTCGAAGGTCACCGTATACCTCACCGTCTCCTCCGCATCCACCGACACGTCGACGTCGAGGTCGTCCACGGTGAAGGTGTGGAACTCGCTCTGGGAGGTGAGAACGAAGGTGATCGAATCGCCCGTCTTGAAGCTCATCTCGGCCGGTGAGAAGACGTAGTCCTCTCCTCCGCCGGGGTCCTGGAGCCCGACGGCAAACTCCGTCCCCTCGACTACTTCGCCCGAGGAGCCGCCGGAGCTGACCGGCAGCACCGTTGGCGCCCGTGGGGGAGGGGGAGGGGAGTCGGGTTGCGGAGTGGGTGTGGCCGCGCTCGCCCCGCCGCACGCTACCAGACCCGAAGCCGCGATCACGGCTATCAGACCCAGCGCGGCGAGCCTCGTCACGAGATGTGTCAACGTCTCCTCCCCACGCCACCGAGCCGCGAGGCGTTGGTGAATCGTTTCACAGGACGCAATCCTAGCACCCAACTCGTCTCTCGGTCAATCGGCTCGGGGACTGTTGAGACTCTAAGCAGTACCTCGGCTCGACAGGGGTTGACAGCCTCTATAAGGCCCTGTATCCTTAGAACATTCGTACTTGCGAACGATTCCGAACAGCAGCACACACACGGAGGCATAATCATGGATCGCAAACTCTCTCCACGACAGCAGAAAATGCTCACGGAAATCGCCGACTTCATGGATGAGCATCACTACCCTCCCACGGTTCGCGATATACAGGAAAGATGCGAGATAAGCTCCACCTCGGTCGTCGATTACAACCTGAGGATCCTGCAACGAGAGGGGTATCTGCGCAGGGAGCGGGAGGTGTCCCGCGGGATAGAGCTTCTCGACGGCGTCTCCCGAGGCGCGCGACGTGATGTAGCGAGCGTTCCGGTCGTCGGGAGCATCGCTGCGGGGGAGCCGTTGCATGTCCCAACGCAGGATATCTCGCGGGACGACGAGTTCGAGAGCGTGGACGTTCCGGCCTTTCTCACGAGCGGGCGGCAGAATGTCTTCGGGCTCCGGGTGAAGGGCAACTCCATGGTCGACGCCCTCGTCGCCGACGGCGATCTTGTCCTGATGGAGCCGGCGCCGCAGCCCGAGAGTGGCGACATGGTCGCGGCCTGGCTTACCGACCGCGACGAGACCACGCTGAAGAGGTTCTACCTGGAGGGTGATCAGGTCAGACTCCAGCCGGCCAACGAGACGATGAGCCCTATCACCGTTCCGGCCGAGAATGTCGCCGTGCGCGGCCGCGTCGTCGGGGTCTTCAGACAGCTCTAACCTCCTCTCTGAGGACCGCGCCGACGAAGCCGGAAGCAGACCCCGGGTGCTATGCGCCTGGGGTCTGTTGTTGTCCACGCCCATGGAACAGCTACACTTCTGATACACTTTGTTACACATATCTAGAGGTGGTTCGGTGGTCGCAGAGACCCGGCGAAGGCTCTCACTGCCCATAGCGGGAATGACGTGCGCCGCCTGCGCTGCGCACGTAACCCACGCCATCGAGAAGGTGCCGCAGGTGGCGGAGGTCGACGTTAACCTCGCGACCGAGAGCGCAGCGGTCGCCCTTGCGTCCGAGACGCCGGTCCTCGACGAGATCGTGGATGCCGTACAGGATGCCGGCTATCGCGTCCCCGTCTCACGGGTCGTGCTCAGCCTCGCCGGCCTGTCGGCGCCGCCCGATGCGGCCGCGGTCGAGCGGGCTCTGGCCGAAGTGGAAGGTGTCCTCGGCGCCAGGGTGGACTCCCGTGGCCTGAGCCTGACGGTGGAGTACGTCCAGGGCGTTGCTATGGTGTCCCACCTCCGGTACGCAGTCGAGGACGCGGGCTACTCAGTAGAGGAGATTGTCCGCGACGACGCGGAGGCCGCGCACGGCGCCCACGGGACGGCCTCTCTCAAAAGGCGCATGGTCTACAGCCTGGCGAGCGCCGCGGCGATCATGCTCCTGTCGGCAGTCGACGCGGTGTCGGATCTGGTGCCGTTCAGGCTCGATTATCTGCTGCTCGTCCTGGCGACTCCGGTGCAGTTCTGGGCCGCCCGCCAGATATACGCCGCCGCCTGGTCTGCGCTCAAGCGCCGGACCAGCAACATGCACACCCTGATCGCCGTGGGCACTTCGACGGCGTATCTCTACAGCCTTGCCGTCCTCGTGTTTCGCGACGCCGGTATTTTCCAGGGAGTTGGCGGGGAGACCTATTTCGATACCTCCACGGCGATTATAGGGCTCGTGCTTCTGGGCAGGTACCTAGAGCTTCGCGCCAGAGGCAAGGCGTCGGACGCTATTGCGGCTCTCGCGGCCCTCCAGCCCAGCACGGCGAAGGTGATGCGCGGCAGCCGGGAGACCGAGGTCGCGATTGACGATCTCGCCGTAGGAGACCTGGTGGTCGTCAGACCGGGTGAGCGGCTGCCGGTAGACGGCGAGGTGGTGGATGGACTCTCCTTCGTCGACGAGTCGATGCTGACGGGCGAGAGCCTGCCGGTGGAGAAGACGCAGGGAGATGAGGTCTTTGGCGCAGCGTTTAACACCACCGGGCGCTTCACCTTCCGGGCGACGAGGACCGGGCGCGACACGATGCTGGCGCGCACCATCAGCTTGGTTGAGGAGGCCCAGGGGTCCCGGCTGCCGGTCCAGCGGCTCGTCGACTCCATATCGAGCGTATTCGTCCCGGCCGTAGTGGCCGTGGCCGTGGGCGTGTTCCTGCTCTGGCTGACGGTCGGCCCGGCGCCGTCACTTCTCTACGCGACTCTCACCGCGGTCGCGGTACTGATCATCGCCTGCCCATGCGCGATGGGGCTGGCTACCCCCATGGCCATCATGATCGGTATCGGCAGGGGCGCGGAGCATGGCGTGCTGATTCGGAGCGCCGACGCGCTCGAACGCGCGCACCGCCTCGACGTGGTGGTCATGGACAAGACAGGGACGCTCACCGAGGGCCGTCCCGTCGTTACCGACATTGTGACGTCCAACTCGACGGAAGAGCGCCTCCTGTGCCTCGCGGCGTCTATCGAGAGCGGGTCCGAGCATCCGTTGGCGGAGGCAGTGGTCGCGAGGGCGCGGGAGCGGGACGTCGCTCTCCTGCCACTGGAGAAGTTCAACGCGGTCCCCGGGCTGGGCGTCGAGGGCGTCGTCGATGGGAAGAGAGTGCTGCTTGGCAGCGCTGCACTGATGGGAAGTAACGGACTTGCCCTGGACGGTCTCGACGATGCGGCCGCCGGACTGTCGATGGATGGGAAGACGCCAGTGTTCCTCGCCGCAGACGGAGAGATGCTGGGCGTCATCGCTCTCGCCGATACACCTCGCCCTCACTCCGGAGAGGCGGTCGAGAGGCTTCGCCGGCAGGGCGTGGAGATCGTGATGCTGACCGGAGACAACGTCCGCACCGCGGAGGCCATGGCCCGGGACCTCGGCATCCGGCGAGTGGTCGCGGAGGTGCTGCCCGGCGACAAGGTTGACGAGGTGCTTGCGATCCAGCGCGAGGGCAAGACCGTCGCGATGGTGGGAGACGGGATCAACGACGCTCCCGCTCTGGCGCAGGCGGATGTGGGCATAGCGATCGGGACAGGGGCGGACGTCGCCATGGAGGCCGCGGGCGTGACCCTCGTGGGCGGAGACCCTCGAGGCGTCGGCGCCGCCATAGCCCTGAGCAAGGCGACGATGCGGACAGTGCGGCAGAACCTCTTCTGGGCCTTTGCCTACAACGTTCTCCTGATTCCCGTGGCGGCCGGCGTCCTCTACCCACTTTTCGGTGGCGAGGGTGTTCCTCAGCCTCTTCAACCGTTTCTCGGCGAGACGGGGTTCCTTGAACCGATCCTGGCCGCCGGCGCGATGGCCCTCAGCTCCCTGGCCGTGGTGACCAACTCACTGAGGCTCAGGCGGTTCCGGGCAGGACGACCGTAGGAGGTAGTGCCATTCGCATTCTGATGCGTGTCCTCGGCACAGGTGGTCGAGAGACGGCCGAAGACCCGGTCTGCGGTATGTGGGTCGACATGGGGAAGCCGCCGGGCGGCTCTTGGAGTTATGACGGACGCGAATACTACTTCTGCGCGCCCGGATGCAACCGGGCGTTTCAGAAGGAGCCCCAGTCCTATTTGTCGGGCGAGAAGCGGCTGGAAATGTAGACGCTGCCGGAGTTTGACCATACTCCGTTGGGTTGGCGATAATTGTGGACGGTCCTCGCGCCGAAGTGGCGGAATGGTAGACGCGGCGGTCTCAAAAACCGTTGGGAGTTAAATCCCGTGCCGGTTCGACTCCGGCCTTCGGCACCATCCTCGCCCGCCCACGACTCTCCGAAAAGTCCCAGGGACTGCTCACCCGCTATCAGCTCCATACGGACGGTTCGTTCAGAGGCAGCAGGCAAGCCATCTGCTCGACCTCCCGCGTCAGGCCGATATGGAAGAGTGCGTCGCCTTCGTGCGCGAGGGGCAGGTTGGTGCGGCCCACTATCACGCCATCAACAGGCGATCTGATATCGGTATCCTCCTCGCCCAGGGGATCGGAGACCACGGCGAGTACCTGTCCGGTCTCTATCGATGCGCCTATCGGCTGCTTGACCCTGACCACGCCGCTGGATGGCGCCCTCACCCAGCTGCTCGAGCGCAGAATCATGGGAGCGGGTGGACCGCTGTCGCGTTTTCTTGCGGGCAACATGCCAAGGTTCTCCATGACCCGGACCACCCCCCTTACCCCGGCCCGGATAGCAGTCTCGTCAAAGCGGAGCGCCTCGCCGGCTTCGTAGGCGATCACGGGAACGTCTCGCTCGTAGGCCGCTCCGCGCAGACTCCCTTCCCTGTATGCGGCGTTCAACACGAGAGGGGCGCCGAATGCGCGCGCCATGCGCTCAGCTGCGTGATTGTCCAGGTCGGCGCGGACTTGAGGAAAGTTCTCCCTGTGCACGGCGCCGGTGTGGAGATCGATGCCGTGGGTAGAGTTCGCGAGCACCTGGTCGAGGAACATCTTGGCGAGGCGGGCGGCCAGGGAGCCTCTGGTGGACCCTGGGAATGAGCGGTTGAGGTCTCGCCGGTCCGGCAGATATCGACTGAGATTCAGAAAGCCGGGCACATTCACTATTGGGACTGCGATCAGAGCCCCTCTGAGGCGTCTCAAGGCGCCCAGCTTCATGATTCGCCGTATGATCTCGACTCCATTGATCTCATCGCCGTGTATGGCAGCCGAGACGAACAGTACCGGCCCATCCCGTGAGCCGTTGATTACGTGCACGGGCATCGTTATTGGGACACTGGTCGACAGATCCGCGATTGGCAGGTCTACCTGGGCGCGATACCCGGGGGTGACTTCTACCTCGCCTACTCTGATGGCCTCTGATGGCCTGTCGGCGGGGGTGCTCATTTTGGCCGGTCCCTACCCCTGCTTTCCGGTGGGCATGGGTTTGGCATGCTCTTCCAGGAACGCAATTATGCGCTCTGCGATGCCGATCCCCGTCGACTGTTCGATTCCCTTCAGGCCTGGGGTCGAGTTCACTTCTATAAGCACCGGTCCGCGCTTGGACCGGAGCATGTCTACGCCGGCTACGTTTAGTCCCAACGCTTTGCAGGCGCGCACTGCGGTCGAACGCTCTTCCGGCGTGATGCTGATCTTCTGCGCTGTGCCTCCACGATGAAGGTTGGAACGAAACTCGCCCGGTCCGCTCTGGCGCTTCATCGCGCCAACCACGCGGTCGCCTATGACGAAGGCTCGAATGTCTGCTCCGTCCGCCTCCTTGACGAACTCTTGGACCAGTATGTTGATCTTGGCCCCTCGAAAAGCCTCGAATGTACTCTTTGCCGAGGGCATGGTCTCGCCAAGCACCACTCCCAGACCCTGAGTCCCTTCCACCAGCTTGATGACGACGGGTGGGCCGCCAACCATGCGGATCAGCTCCTCTGATCGTTGAGCGGAGTTTGCGAAACCGGTAACCGGCAAGCCAATCCCCAGACGGGATATGATCTGCAGCGCCCAGAGTTTGTCGCGTGCGCGGCCTATGGCGCCCGATTCATTTAGCGGCCACACTCCCATCATCTCGAACTGCCGCAACACCGCCAGCCCGTAGAAAGTTATCGACGCGCCGATGCGTGGGATCACTGCATCGTAGCCGGCAAGGACTGCGCCCCTGTACAGCAATTGCGGTCTGCGGGATGTGATGTTTACGTAGCACTGGGTCGTGTTGACTATGTCTATGTGGTGACCCTTGGCCTCTGCGGCCTCCACGAGACGCTTATGGCTATAGAGATTAGCGTTGCGCGCCAGCATTGCGATTTTCACTTGGCCACCCCACCAGCCTCGAGGCCATCTAGGTCCTACAAGGGACCATCGACAGCTCCCGTTAGATTCCTGCCTGCGCGAAATGAGGCCCTAGGATCGATTATCAGGCGGTCCCGCATCGCCTCGCGGCCGATGATCATGGGGAATTCCATGGAGTCACGATTGGTGAGACTCAACTCTATCGGCCAACAGTTGGTACCTATCTGAAGGTTCGTGGATATTATGTACCGGCGCTCGCTCGCACCGCTCGAGTTCGTCACCCATCGCTGGTCGCTGAGCGGCGCCTCGCAGACCACCGACGCGGCCTCGTCTTGTTGCATGGAGTGGACGCGGAAGCTTATCCACTGCTGCCCGTCCACCTTGCGAAGGCTCAGGTCCCAGGCATGCAATGCGGAGGTCTTCGCGCCCGTATCGAGCTTGGCCTTGATTGAGGCAATCCCAAGGCATGGCAGGGATACCCATTCCCGCCAGCCGAGTATTCGTCTTTGGGTGACGTCGGAGCTCACCGAGCACCTGGTGCGAGTCGATTTCTAATCTTCATGCTCCCTTCAGGCTGTGGTAACGACCTCATCCGCACTATCGACATTCTAGGCTGCCCGTGCATGCACCTCATCTGACAGTCGGCTGGCTGTCCGCAGCATAGCGACCGGAGCACACGGGCGCAAGAGGAGCGGGCAGCACCCACGCGCGCCGTGTACAATAATCTGGTCTCGTCAAGCTCCGCGTCGACCGAAGGCGCCGGACCGGAGGAATTGGATATGGCCACACACACCGCGTCCATGCTCAAGCGAAAGAGCCACGTCGTCAGCGACGGCCCCGACCGGGCCGCGGCGAGGGCGATGCTCAGAGCCGTAGGACTCACCGACGAGGACATGGACAAGCCCTTCGTCAGCGTCGGCAACCTCGCCAGCGACGTCACCCCGTGCAATGTCCATCTGAGTAGGCTTGCGCGCAGGGTCCACGAGGGGATCAGGACCTCCGGGGGCGTGCCCTTCATGTTCGGGACCATCACCGTCAGCGACGGTATTTCGATGGGTACCGAGGGGATGAAGGCGTCGCTCGTCAGCCGCGAGGTGATCGCCGACTCGATCGAAACGGTCAACTTCGCCGAGGGCATGGACGGCACCATCGTCGTAGCCGCGTGCGACAAGAACATGCCCGGCGCGATCATGGCGATGGCCCGCCTGAATATCCCGTCTATCTTCGTCTACGGCGGCGCGATCCTCCCGGGAAACCACCGGGGCGACGACATCAACGTCCAGGACATGTTCGAGGCCGTCGGCGCTCACGCGCAGGGCAAGATAACCCTCGACGAGCTCCTCGCCATGGAGAGGGTCGCCTGTCCTGGAGAGGGCGCCTGCGCCGGGATGTTCACGGCTAACACCATGGCGTCGGCCATAGAGGCGATGGGGATGTCGGTGCCCGGGGCCGCCTCCGTACCCGCCGTCGATCCCAGGAATGAGGAGATCGCCTTGGGGGCGGGGTCGGTGCTCTACAAGCTGCTCGAACGGGACATCAAGCCCCGCGACATCATCACCAGGGAGTCCCTGGAGAACGCGATCACCGTCGTGCTCGCGATGGGCGGCTCGACCAACGCGGCCCTGCACCTTCCGGCGATCGCGCACGAGGCGGGCGTTGCGCTGGAGCTCGACGTGTTCGACCGGCTGAGCCGGCGCACCCCCTACCTGACCGACCTGCGCCCGGCTGGCCGGTACGTCATGGCCGACTTGGACAGGGTCGGTGGCGTACCGGTTGTCATGAAGGAGCTGCTTGACGCTGGCCTGCTTCACGGCGACGCGATGACCGTCACCGGCAGGACGTTGGCGGAGAACCTGGCGGAGATCGACCCGCCGCCCCCGGACGGACGGGTCGTCCACCCGGCTTCATCCCCGCGCAGCCCGACGGGAGGCCTCGTGATACTCAAGGGCAACCTCGCTCCCGAGGGCGCCGTCCTCAAGGTATCCCCGGGCAAGAGCCTCGACCATGAGGGGCCGGCCCGTGTGTTCGACGGGGAGCGGGCAGCCTTCGAGGCCGTCACCGGCGGCAGGATCGCGCCGGGCGATGTCGTGGTCATCCGCTACGAGGGGCCGAAGGGCGGCCCCGGCATGCAGGAGATGCTCGCCGTAACCGGCGCGCTCATGGGACAGGAGGGCCTTGGGAACAGCGTGCTGCTGATGACCGACGGCCGCTTTTCCGGCGCCACCCACGGGCCGATGATCGGGCATGTGGCGCCCGAGGCCGCCGTGGGCGGCCCGATCGCGCTCATACGCGACGGCGACATCATCTCCTTGGACATAGAGCGTCGAGACCTGAGTGTCAAGCTATACAAGGAGGAGATCGACCGGCGCAGGCAAGAGTGGCGCGTCCCCGCGCCCAACTACACCACAGGCGTGATGGCCAAGTACGCCAAGCTCGTCTCGTCAGCGTCGGGTGGCGCCGTGACTACCTAGGAGGGCCGGCGCGGTATACTTCCTGGCTACTGCCTGGACCTCTTACGAGGGTTCACAGGAGCTTGACTGGGAGCGCGGGCGTCTCGCCCGCATCTTCCTCACGTGCGGAACGCGCTTCCCCGCCGCCATTCGTCCGATGAGCTCACAAGTCCGGACTCCCATATCGGCACTCGCACCTACGATTAGGCCTGTGATTTAGCAAGTCGTCTACAGTTCGACGATCACAAACTGCGTAGAAGCTCTAGCGGACAACCACCTCGATGGAGGCGTATAGGGACTCTCTCAGGGTTGGGGGATCTGCCTCTCGAGTTCTCCCAGAGTTGAACCGTCGATTAGCTCCAGCCTCTTCCCCTTAGCGAACTTCCGGGCGGGAGCGGTAAAGTCTGCGGTGGTCATGAAAACCCCTTTGTTTACGCCTTCGGAAGCGACCAATCCGTAGAACTCCCTGACTCTCGGCTCGCTGATCGGTTGCTTCTGGTCCTTGCACTGGACGATGATCGATGATCCCCGAAGCGGCGTTGTGTCCTTGGCGCGAAGGTCAATTCCGCCATCGCCAGACATTCCGACGTGGGTGACTTCATAGCCCATTGTCTTCAGCAATGCGAGGCATCTCTGTTCGAATGCAACGCCTTTGTTGTGAGTATCAGGTGAACGGCGCTGAGGATTCGGCTCCTCCGCCTGCTTCCGTATCTCGGCCTCTTTGACCAGCACCTGCATCCGCACTTTCGACTTTGTCCTGCCCATGCATTCGTATAGCCTGCCGACGATTTGCATAGCGTCGATGTCTGTCGAGTCTCTCTTGAGATGACGTTCAAGAAGCCTTATCGATTCGTCGAAGTGATGCTTGATGATTCCCGGTTCTGGGGGTCTATCCGGTCGGTGTCTGATATCGTAGGAAGTAAGCTCCCTGAACCATGACTTGTAGAGCCACTCTGAAGGTATGAAGTCATGGATCGTGTCGTAACGACCAGATGCGAGACCTTGGTAGTCGGCCGTTAGGCCATCCGTGATCATTGGCAATCTTTCGCGCGCGAGGATTCGCCCATACAACAGATGCACCAGAGCCCGTTTCCTCTCATCGGCCAAGTCGAACGCCAGCCCCTTTTCGTAAGCATCCTTAGCCTGGTCCCACTCAGCCAACAACGTGTGAAGATGACCTAGATCCGTGTGCAAATCGCCGTCGCTGGGACGTTTCTGCAAACTCTTCTGGGTCTTGCTGAGGATGGGTGCAAGCGTTGCTCTACGACGTTCTGCTTCAGTCCTCTGCTCCCGACGAAGCTGGGCATCCGCTCTCTCCATCACTGGGCCCCGTGTCGAAAACTGTTGTCGAAGCCACTGCACCATCTCTGCCAAGCGTTCGGGCTCGTGCTCCAGTGTGTCTGCTTCCCAAGCGTTAATGATTCCTGCATCTAATAGCTCATCGATTGCATCCCGCCTCGATTCCATCTCTGGGTTCTCTAGTTCGTCCAACAGTTTGTCTGCTTCGTGAGCGGAGACTCCTGCTCGTAACAGCGAGTCGATTGCTTCCACTCTCGATTCCAGTTCTATATCCCCTAACTGATCTAACCATGTCTGACGACCAGACGAGCCTGAGAAAAGCAAAAAGAGCGAGCCAACGCCCAGAACGACCAAGCCTATGAGGAGCAAGGCTTCCATAGTTCAGCTATCACATACCATTGGGCAGAGCCACTATTCTTCCAGCGTGGTGGATTGCAACGGAGAGTGAAAACTCTCTAGCCGACAACCACCTCGATGGAGGTGTCTTCGGTCGCGACCGCGACCGAGCCGTAGAGCGGTCACCTGCGCTTGTACACCTCCACAAGCTCCTGCGCCTGCCCCTCGGTCGGCCCGGTCAGCTCGAAGCGCATCCGGACGCTGTCGTAGGCGGCGTGTACCTCGTGGACGGCCTCCCGGTCTCTGGTCGCGTCGACCGAGATGTCCGACCAGGTCAACGGAATGTCCCGCTCCCGCGCCACCCGCTCCAGCATCAGCACCGCGCAGGCGGTGATGCCCGATAGGAACGCCTCTGCCGCCGTGATCGCCTCGTTCGGCCCGCCGCTGTAGTCGGCGTCGTCGATGACGTAGTGTTGGGTCCTGACGTTGGCGATCGAGCGTCCCTGCGTGCCGCTGCTGTAGGAGCGTGCGCTCGAAGTCGTGAACCGGCTGTCCATTGCGGGCCTCCTCATCCTCGAAAATATCGGAACCGACATCCTGGGCTGCCTTGACGGGCTCGGCGCGGCCCCATGCTAACATGGGGTCACCACGTTAGCGAGGCTCCGCGTCCCATGTCCACGCCGTTCCCGTCGATCCTGAGGCCGCGCCTGGTTGAGGCCGTTGCCGCAAGCCTTGCCGCGCTTGTGCTGGCGGCCTGCGGCTCGAGTTCGGACTCGGAACGTCTCTTCTTCACCTCGGACAGGGATGGCGACCTCGAGATCTACTCCGTAACCGCGAAGGGGGAGGATGAGGTCAATCTCACGGCCAGCCCGGACGACGAGTTTGCGCCCGTCGTCTCTCCCAACGGAAGGCTTGTCGCTTTCCGCACCGGCTCCGGGCCGGACGTGTCTATACACACCATGCGGACAGACGGCACGACGAGGACCCAGGTCACGACCGGGCCGGGAAGCCACGGCAGCCAGCGATGGTCGCCGGAGAGCGATCGACTCGCGTATGTGGTGCAGGGGAGCGACGCCCGTGGCGTATACACCTCGTCCGCCGACGGAAGCGAGGCCGTGCTGCTCACGCCTGTTCGAGGAGACGAAGTCGGCGACTGGTCGCGCAACGGGAACACCGTCGTATTCGCCGTCCTCAACGGTGAGGCGCCCGGCATCTATACCCGCAACCCGGACGGCGTCAACCAGTTCAGGTTGACGGACACCGGCGACTACAGCCCCGTATGGTCTCCCGATTCGAAGAGGATAGCCTTCCTGTCCAGGCGCGACGGCAACGCCGAGATCTACGTTATGAACGAGGATGGGTCCAACCAGAGGAACGTGACGCAGTCCGAGGCCGAGGAGTCGTACATCTCCTGGTCGCCGGACGGCAAGCGCCTGCTCTTCGTCTCCGAGCGCGACGGCAACCCGGAAATATACGTGGTGGACGCCGACGGCAAGGATCTCACCAGGCTGACCACCAATGACGCAGTCGATAACCAGCCCGTCTGGTCGCCCAACGGACGCCGGATAGCCTTCGTCTCTTACCTTGACGGTGACGCGGAGATATTCGTCATGGACGCCGACGGCGCCAATCAGACCCGCATCACCAACAACGACGCCGAGGATACCAGCCCCTCCTGGTAGGCCGACGCTGGTATAATATCGGCGTACTCCTTCCACCTCCGGGTGCTTCTCATGCCTGCCCTTAGAGAGCCGAAGGCGACCGCAGACGCCGCTGTCCAACACGGGGACCGCCGGGGCTATCGCCGCATTGTGGTGAAGGCCGGCACCACTCTCCTCACCAGGGTGGACGGCGACCTGAACGGCGACCTGATGGCCGCCCTCGTCGACCAGATCGGACGGCTCCACTCCGACGGCGCCGAGGTAGTCCTCGTCACCTCGGGAGCGGTCGCCGCCGGAAGGCACCTCCTGCGCTCCTCCCGGCGGGGGAGGGATCTCTCCGAACGGCAGGTGCTGGCCGCAGTCGGGCAGAGTCGCCTCATGCAGGCCTACGACCGGCTCTTCGGCGCGCACGGGATCACCGTCGCCCAGGCTCTCCTGTCCCGCAGGGACCTGAGTGACAGGCTGGGCTACCTGAACGTCCGGAATACGCTGCGAGGTCTGCTCGACAACCGGGCGATACCCATCATTAACGAGAACGACGTCGTCGCGGTGGACGAGCTCGCGGTGGAGACGTTCGGGGACAACGACACGCTCTCCGCGATGGTCGCCAACCTGATAGACGCCGATCTCCTGGTGCTCCTGGGACAGGTGGAGGGCCTGTTTACCGCGGACCCCAACGTCGACCCGGAGGCGCGCCTCGTACCGACCGTCGAGCGGCTGGATAGGGAGATCGAGATGATGGGAGGCCCCTCGTGGGACGGCGCCGGTCGAGGCGGCATGTCGACTAAGCTTGAAGCGGCGCGGCTGGCGACCGCCTCGGGAGTCGACACCGTGATCGCCAGCGGACGGGAGGGGGGTGTGCTGGCGCGGCTGGTGAGGGGAGAGTCTATCGGAACGGCGTTCCCCGCTACCACGACTAGGCTGGAGAGCCGCAAGCGATGGATGCTCAGCGGGCTCTCCACCGCCGGACAGATAGTGGTGGATGGAGGAGCCGTGAACGCGATTGCGCGTCAGAACCGGAGTCTGCTGCCCGCCGGCGTCGTCGACGTTCTGGGACCTTTCGGACGCGGGGAGATCGTCTCGATCCTCGATCCGGCTGGAGAGCGGATCGCCTGCGGAATCGCCAACTACAGCGCGGACGAGATCGAACGGATCAAGGGACTGCGTTCTGACCGCATATCGTCCACCTTGGGGCACCAGTACGGGGACGAGGTGGTGCACCGCAACAACATGGCCGTGCTGTGAGGAGAGACGACATGCGCGCGACGCTGGACGAGCTCGACGCCAAGGCTGCGGCGGCGAAGGAGGCGGCCCGCCTCCTGGCCAAGCTGCCCAGTACCGTCAAGGACCAGGCGCTGACGAACATTGCCGAGGGTCTTCGGGCGGAGCAGGAGCAGATCCTGGCCGCCAATGAGAGAGACATCGAGGCGGGACGGCGAGCCGGCCTGTCCGAGTCCCTCATAGACCGGCTTCTGCTCGATCCGGAGCGCCTCGGAGGTATCGCGCGGGACGTGATGCAGGTGGTCGCTCTGCCCGATCCGGTGGGCGAGACCTTCGACTCGCGTACTCTGCCCAGCGGTCTCCAGGTCGGCCGGAGGCGTGTGCCGCTGGGGGTGATCGGAGCGATCTACGAGAGCAGACCGAACATCACGGTCGACTTCGCCGCGCTCTGCGTCAAGTCCGGAAACGCGGTCATCCTCCGAGGCGGCAAGGAGGCTGTCCATTCGAATGCCGCCCTCGCCTCCATGATCGAGCGGGAGATAGTCCGGGCCGGCGTCCCCGCCGGGGCCGTGCAGTTCATAGAATCGACCGACAGGGCGCTGGTGGGGCGCATGCTCGCCATGAAGGGATTCATAGACCTGATCGTCCCACGCGGCGGACAGGACCTCATACGCAGGGTTGCCGAAGAGTCCGACGTCCCCGCAGTCACGGGCGGTGTGGGAGTCTGCCACACCTACGTGGACAGGGCGGCCGATATCGACATGGCCGTGAGCGTCGTCCACAACGCGAAGGTGCAGAGACCGTCGGTATGTAACGCGATGGACACCATGATCGTGCACTCCGCTGTCGCCTCGGCCTACCTCTCCAGGATAGCCGAGCTGTGGACGGAGGTCGGGGTCGAGATGCGCTGCGACCTCCGGGCCGCCAGCCTGCTCGGCCAGCGCGATGGCCTGGCGGTGGTGCCCGCCGTCGAGGACGACTGGGGCACCGAGTTCCTCTCGCTCACCGCCGGCGTCAAGGTCGTCGATTCCATCGACGAGGCCATTGAGCATATCGAGAGCTACGGTTCGGGCCACTCGGAGGCGATCATCACCGAGGACTATTCCGCCGCGATGCGCTTCGTCGAGGAGGTCGACGCCAGCGCGGTGATGGTCAACGCCTCCACGCGCTTCAACGACGGAGGCCAGTTCGGCCTGGGTGCGGAGGTGGCCATCAGCACCAACAAGCTGCACGCGCGCGGGCCGATGGGCCTCAGGGAGCTGACCTCTTACAAGTGGGTGGTGCTGGGTTCGGGCCAGATCCGGACGTAGCGCTAGCGGGCGGAGCTGGGAGGTGTGGGGTGTCCCTCACGGAAATCTTTAGGGTGGCTGGGGGAACAAGTAGGATGTCGGTCCACTAGCCCGGGGAGAAGAAATGGCAAGCTTCTACTTTCAGCGCGAGGCCCGTACGCCCAGTTCCGAGTGCTACACCGTCCTCGAGGGATCGGGCAACGTCGGGCGTCTCGATATACACTATGCCGACCAGATAATCCACGCCACGCTCAACGTCGACGAGAGCCTGACACAGGAGCGGATACAGGAGCTGATCGACATTATGGACGGGGAGATACTGGACGCGGTTGGCATCGTCCGCCAGGAGCTCATCATCCACGTCCACCAGGGACGCGATCTAGGCGTCTTCACAGCTAGAGAGTTCGAGGGTAACGGCGGATACGAGCGGCTCAGCTAGAGGACGGACAAGATAACCGGGGGTGTGGGGGTGTCCCCCACAACTATCTTCTCCGGGACGGGGAGTGGAGAACCCCGTCGGCACTACGAAGTTGACCCACTAGGGGGGTATACATGGCACAGGAAAGCGAGTACAGCGGGGCGATGACGCTGCCAAGCGAGCAGGAGACGAGACCCGTATCCGTCGTCTACGACCGGGAAGGCCCTCGCGCGTTGGTCAGATTCGAGGAGCCTGTCGCGGGAGCCGCCGAGTGGCCGGCCTCGCAGGTCAGCGTCGTCCGGCGGCTCAAGTACGAGGAGATCATCTTCACCACCACAGGCCTCCCCAGGGATGGGGTGGATATGATCTGGAAGATCAACGCCGATCTGCACGACGGCACCGCCGCCGCGGTCGTAGTGGCCCGCCCCAACGAGCACCGGGTCTCCGGTGAAAAGGGATTCGTGCTGACGGCTCAACCCTGAGCGCGGCGCCACGCGATGCCGCTGATGGCCTCCATCACCATCCTGTGCGCCGCCTGTGCGGTGACCTCGCCCGAACCGTCGTAAGGCGGCGACACTTCGACCACGTCGAGAGCACCCATCCACCCAACAGGTCCGCGCCGGGCCAGTAGCCGCGCAGTCCGACCTGAACGAAGTTCCTGCCGGGGACCGCTCCGCTCTCGATCGGCGCGGCTCTCGATACCACCTTGTCCGTAGCTTTGCTACACTGTATTAGTGACTAACTTCACAAACTCTCCAACGGGAGGCCGATGATGTCCAGAGGATTGAGGCTGAGCGTAGCGCTGCTCCTGGCTGTCGCCGTGATCGCCGCCGCCTGCGGAGGAGACGAGAACGGCGGCGCGCCTGCCGCTCCCCCCACGCCCACGGTCGCCGCCGCGGCGCCGGCCGCCGCCCAGCCTGCGCCCTCTCCAGGCGGCCGCGTCGTCAGGGTCGAGAACCGGGACAAGGGCGGCAGCGGCGTCTACCAGTTCGTTCCGTCCGAGCTCAACTTCGAGGTCGGAGACACCGTAACCTTCGAGATAACCGCCGAGACCGAGTTTCACACCTTTACGGTCGACGACCTCGGCATCGACGTCTCCCTGGAGGCCGGGGAGACTGTCACACACACCTACACGTTCGACAAGGCGGGCGTCTTCAAGCTGCTCTGCATCCCTCATGAGACGTTCGGCATGACTGGGACCATCACCGTCGCCCCATGATCTCTACCGGGTTGCGGGAGAAATCAGGCGTCAGGCAACGAACAGCCGTCGGTCTATGCCGGTGGTGAGCGACTCGCATCCGCTCTCAGTCGCCAGTATGGTCTCGCTGACTGCCACCGACGTCAGTCCCGGAATGTAGACCAGTGGGATGAGGTGGAACGTCATGCCCGCCTGCAGGGAGCGGTGCTCCCCGTCGTTGATGCTTATGATCTGCCCCTCGCCCCAGTCCGGCGCGAAGCCTATCCCGATCGAGTAGGCGGCCCGATGGTTGAAGCTGAGGCCCAGCCCGGCCTCCTCGATCGCCCGACGGCAGAGATGGTGAGTCTCGTGTGCGGTCACCCCCGGCCTGATGAACCCCATGGTGCTCTCCAGCGCCTCGACCATCGTCTCCGTCGCCCTGAGCATCCGCTCGGACGGCTCGCCCAGGAAGACGTTGCGCATCATCGCCGCGTGGTACCGGTTGACGCAGCCCGGAATCTCCAGGAAGACGGTGTCGCCGGGCTCGAGCGTCCTCCGATACCAGGTGGCGTGGCCGAGGGCCGAACGCGGCCCTGAGGTGATGAACACGGGCAGGCCGGTATACTCGCTGCCCGCCCTGATCTGAGCGTCGTGGATCGCGGCCGCCGCCTCGTTCTCGGTTGCGCCGGCCTCACATGCCTCTATTCCCGCCGCCATGCCGGCCTCGACCGCCCTGGCTGCCTCTCTCATGTAGGCGAGCTCGGCGGGCGACTTGATCATCCTGTTCTCCTCGACCAGCCCGGAGCAGTCTATGAAGTCGGCGGACGGGAGCATCGCGGAGAGACGTTCGAAGTCCCGCGGCGTCAGGAACCAGGAGTCCTTCTCTACGCCTATCCGTCCTGAGGCGCAGCCCAGGTCCGCGATCACCCTCCTCGTCGCCTCCACCCAGTCGTCCGAGTCTCCGTACGGGCGGCTGTCCTCCACCCATGAGAGGTGCTCGACGTTCGACGCCTCCAGCAGGCGCGTGATGAAGACCGGCTCCCTGTCCATCGATATCGCGAGCGTCTGGTACCAGTAGTAGCCGGGAGTCTGGTATCCGGTCAGGTAGTAGAGGTTCTCCGGCGTATGGACGAGCATCAGGTCGACGCCGCTGGCCTCCATCCGGACGCGCAGCGCGTCGAGGCGTTGGCGGTATTCGTCGAGGGTGAAATACTGCCAGGTGGGAGTCTTCAAGGGCGCGGCTCCGCGAAGGTGAGTAGCCGCTTCGGGTTCTGGACCATCATCATGTCGATCCGCTCTTCGCTGACGCCGATCTCCCGCAGGTGCGGCAGGAGCTCCTCCAGAATGAATGAGTAGCCGAAGCCGCCGTAGTGCTTGAGGTGGATCTTCCAGCAGACGTCGTGAGAGAGGACGATGCGCTCCTCGTATCCCTCCTTGATCATCCTCTGTATTGACCTGACCCCCATCTCGGTCTGGCTGATTCCGATCGCCGCCTCCCTGCCCAGCATGTCGAGCTCGATGTAGACCCCGCGGTCCAGAAGCTCCCGCGTCAGCGCGGGCTCCCTGTAGGCCAGAGAGTCGGAGTGGCCCATGATGACCCGCTGCAGGTCCGCGCCCTCCTCCGCGACGATGTCCAGGACACGGTGCCTCTCGTCCTGGACCGTCGGGCCGTGAAAGCTGATGGCCGCGCCCGTCAGACGGCTTGCCTTCGCAGCCGCGCGGACGCTCTTCTCCTCGTTCTCGACGATGGGGCGTCCGTTGACGCCGATCTCTCCTATGATCCCCGACCGGACCCCCGTGCCGTCGATTCCCTCCGTCACGTCGCGGACTATCCGGTCCGTCATGTCCTCCACAGTGAGGTCGTCCATATTGGCGGGGTGGTACAGCTTCTGGTACCAGCCGGTGCCCATGACGATATGGAGTCCGGTCGCTTCGGAGACCCGTCGGACGGCCAGGGGGTCGCGCTTGAGACCGATGCTGGTGACGTCGACGATAGTGCCTCCGCCGTGCCTCTTGTACTCGCCCGCCTCCTTGGTCGCCAGCTCCTCGTCTGCGAGGTAGTAGTTGTCCCAGATCGGCTCCAGCCGGCGGGCCTCGTGGAGATTGCCCAGGCCCACCTTCTCGCCGTACCGGGCCATCTCGGTTGCCGGGTAGTCCTCGTCGGCGACCAGGAAGCTAAGGTCGCGCCGCTGGTGCGGGAGGTGGCTCGCGCGAAGGTCGTGGAGCAGGTGCTCGTGTGTGATCGCCATTCCCAGGTCACCGGGCTCGACAGGCCCCAGCACGGTGACAGCTTTGCCGGTCTGGTCGACCACGAGTTACTCCTCCCCAACCGTCGTTCCGGCCTTGAGCCGGAATCCAGAAACCCCTCTCCCATCAACGACGGGAGAGGGGTCAAAGATTCGATAGTCGCTGCCGGAGTCGCTCCTAGCTCTCGATACCGGCGTGATGCAGGGCCTGGCCCACGATGTCGACTCCTACCATCTCGCTCTGGGCCGCCAGGAGCTGCTGGGTGATCGGCCCCGGGAACTCGTCTCCGACAGCGCGGTTGTCCAGCTTGCTCACGGGCGTGATGCGCGGGCTGGTCCGGCTGAAGAAGACCTCGTCCGCGGTGTACAGGTCGTAGGGCTGGAGGTCCTCCTCCATCACCGGAATGCCCAGCTTCGTCGCCACCTCCATCGTAACCTTGCGGGAGATGCCCTGGAGGATGCTGCGGTCGGTCGCCGTCTTCAGCACCCCGTCCTTGACCAGGAACACGTTGTAGCCGATGCCCTCGGTCACGTTCCCGTCCCTGTCGAGGAGGATCGGATGGGCCTCCGGATCGACGTCCCTCGCCTCCAGCTCGGCCAGGACGAAGTTGAGGCGGTTATGGTGCTTCACCTTCGGGTCCATCATGTCGCTGGAGTAGCTGCGCGTCCGTGCGATCACTCCGTGCGCGCCGTCGATGTAGTCCCTGGCGAACTTCTTGAAGTTGACCGGCTTGATCGAGATGCACACCGTCGGAGGCCCGTCGAAGTCCATCCCCCGGGTGACCCACGGGTGGATGGTGAAGTCGCCCGCCTCCTCCCTGTTCTCCTCGTTGCGCCGTACGCCCTCCTCGCATATCTGCGTCATCTCCTCTGGCGTGAGTCCGCAGTCGATGCGCAGGAACTTGAGGGAGCGGTACATCCGGTCGATGTGATGCTCCAGTACGAAGGGCTTGCCATTGAATGTCCGGGCGATGTCGAAGACGACGTCCGCCACGCCGAAGCCGCGGTCCTCCGGCGAGATCATCACGTCCTTCCACGCCACCCACTCGCCGTTGAAGTAGGTCTGGTAGCTCTGATAGTCGGGCATGTGTGCTCCTTCCAATTCAAGTGTTCCTGTTCTGCGCCGCGTATCTTAAGGTTTGGCGAACGAGGCGTCAACGGGTGCGGGCGTTCGGCACAGATGAGTGGGTGAGGTCAGCGAGGTGGTTCCGTTATGCCGAGCACCTGGTCGACCGAAACGTCACTCAGCACCTGTCTTCTGCCGCTCGGCCAGAATACGCTGATCTCCTCTACAACGGTCGCCGTCCCAAGACCGAACTCCAGGTCGATGCTGTCCATCGAGAGATAGCTTGAGCCTGCGCGTACCTCCTGGACCTGATATGTGGGTGAACTCGCGCCCCTGGGAACTGTCTTGACATAGACTCGCGCACCGATCCCATCGGCGTTGCTGCCGCTGCCGTCGACGGCCATGCGTCCTCTCAGGCGAAGCGTAATCCAGTGATTGTCACCTCCGCCGTTCAGCCACACGAATACGGGGCCGGGGGCGGCTTTGACTGCAGGGCTCGCTTGCCTTCCGGCTAGCCTCGCCGCCATCGCCTCAGCGGGGTCTTCGTAGATGGGTCCGCTGCTATTGGTACCGATGAGGTCGACGTATCCATCTCCATTCAGGTCTCCATGCGCCAAACCTTTGCCGTTCTCGTGGTATTCGATGCCCAACCGACGAGCTGCGGGATTGAACCGGGTGGTCTTAGGGTAGTCGACCTCTACGATGTCGAGCAGGCGCGCTCGGACAGTAATATCTTCGAAGGATC
Source organism: Dehalococcoidia bacterium (assembly GCA_965208395.1). Classification (GTDB taxonomy): domain Bacteria; phylum Chloroflexota; class Dehalococcoidia; order Lucifugimonadales; family CBDBON01; genus CBDBON01. The sequence continues at coordinate 971,440 of CBDBON010000003.1, read as the reverse complement.
CTCGGCCGTCCCCTCTCAGCATGCGGCCGGCACTGGCGAATACGTGTCCTCCCGGCGCTTCGCCCCGGGCGATGGTAGACCCCAGCCAGTAGAGGTCCTGGTGGCCGTCGTTGTCGTAGTCGAAGAATGTGGCACCGAAGCCGAAGTCGTAGGCTGCGAGGCCGGTAGGGACCTCGTGGGAGGAGTGTATATTCGAGGGTTCCAGGGAAAGCGGTGGCAGTATCGGGCTCGCGGTTACCGCCGTCGACGCAGCTACATCCGGGAATATGCCTATGGTACCCGCTCCGGATACGGTCTTGGTCCCGTCGTTCCGGAGGAGAAAGTGGAGGCATGTGCCCCATGGGAATGGATCATGATAGCCGCAAGATCCACCCGGCGTCCCCTGATATGGGTGAAGGCGAAGGTGGTAGCCCAGGTTCGTGACGAATAGGTCTAGGTCGTTATCGCCGTCGTAGTCGCCGACCGCGAACCCCATCCACGCCCCGACCCTGTCTATCCCCATCGCTTGGGCCACAGGTGTAAACAGTACATTCCCTGGGGACGAGTCGTTCCGGTATAGGTGGAGTCGGTCTCCGTCGTTGCCTACCCAGAGATCGGGATCGCCGTCGTCGTCATAGTCGAAGAAGAGCACCGCATGCGTCTGACCGGTGGGCTCTCCAACGCGATTGCCCCGCGCGTCCGTAACGGTTGGATCATACCCTTCATACTGCTCTTTGGTGTCGGGGTTCTCGAACAGAATAGGCTTGCCGTTCGGGGTGCGCATCAGGATCTCAGGTCCTCGGACTCCGGCCTCCTCGGAGATCTCCCCAAAGGTCAGGTCACCGTTGTTTCGATAGAGAATGTTGTAGTGGCCGGGGTGACTCGCGCTCCGAAGGTTTCGGAAGTCCTCATCGGCCAGGTTGCCTACGTAAAGGTCCAGCCAGCCATCACCATCGACATCGGCGCAGGCAATTGTGGTGGCCGAGCGCAGGTTGACGTCGTCGCCGAACGCCGACTCGGTGATGTCACGGAAGGTCCCATTCCCACTGTTGAGATAGAGCCGGTCTCTATTCCCTTGGCCTTCGCTGGGAGACCGGAAGTCGAGGCCGTCCCTGGGGTCGCCCCAGGCCCCAACGTACAGGTCCTGGAACCCATCGTTGTTGACATCGCAGGCCACGGCGCCGGTAGTGTTGGCGTCGCTGGCTGTGACGCCGGCCTGCTGAGCGACGTCTGTGAAGGTACCATCCTCGTTGTTGCGGTATAGCCAGTTCGGACGTCCCTTCTCGGCCGTTACGTAGAGGTCCAGATCCCCATCGCGGTCGTAGTCGAAGACGACGACTCCGGGACGGTAGTTCCAGACCTGATAGCCGTTACTCAGGACCTCGGCGGCGACGTTGGTGAAGGGCACGACCGGAACGACCTCTGTGGTCGCCAGAGGGTCAGTCTGTAGCGGAGGCTTAGCGAGTGAGGAACGGTCGTCCGACGCGGGGAGCGGCGTAGTCTCCACCTCCCCACAGGCGACCGACAGGATCGCGAGCACCGTCACCAGGGAAGCCACGCACAGGCGTCGCGAGCTCATACAGGTTTCCCCGTCAGGACCGCAGGTATGTCGTACTCTTGGATAAGATTGACGAAGAGGGGAACGTCGTTGTCGATCACACGGCGTACGGCCGCGACGTGCCCATCGATCACTGCCGACAGATGGTCGAATACCTCGTAGCACTGGGTTGTAGGAGCGGCGTCCGCGCCGTCCACCACGGCGGTCAGGCTCGTCAGCGCGTCGACCAATCTCGGTAGAGGGGTCCCCATCTGGTCCCTCTCGCTGGTCTCCCAGGTGGAGATGAGCTCGACCTCTTCCGAAGTCAGGGCGTCGACGATGCGACGGCCCGTGTCGAATAGCGCCTTCTCTTGCGATTGGCCTCCCGCGCGTGACAGCCACTCTCCGATCTGTCGGCGCACGCCGCGGAGCCTGTTGACCGCCTCGTGAGTCTCAGACAGCTTGTCACGGATGGCGATAAGTAGATCGCACTGCGCTTGGATCTCCTCCGGGGTGGCAGGAATCCGAGGGTCGGCTCGGACCTCGGCGTGTTGGGTGTAGGAGAGGCTGTCGACCGTGAGCCGGACCTGGTAGGCGCCGGGCACGACCGTGGGCCCCTCAAGGTCGGGTCCCGATATGAGTCGGGCCTTGTCATCGCCCGGCGCGCGGGTGGCTCCAGGGTACCGCATGTCCCATATGAAGCGATTCATGCCGACGTTAGCCGTAAGAGGTGACCCGTCGGTTTCGCTCGAGTAGCTCTTCACCAGCCTCCCCTGGGCGTCAAGAAAGTCGAGCGTGACCGGTCCGCTGGGCTTCGCCTTGAGATGAAAGATTACGACCATCCCGTCCGGCGGGTTCTGGCCCGCGTCAAGGAGGCGCCGAACGGTCTTTCCGTCGGGGCCCTCAAACTGCCCGTAAGTGGCCTGGACACCCGGTGCGAGGAAGTAGTTTCTGCCGGGCCCCATGCGTTCTGCGGTCGTTCCCAGCATCAGGGGTGGAGTCCGGTAGGCGGGGCTGGGTGCGAACAGGTGGGCCTGGGCCTGAAGCGCCCGATCGGTGAGCTGGTGCAGGGGAGCGAGATTGTCGAGGACCCAGAAGGATCGTCCGTGAGTGGCGGCCACGAGGTCACCATCCTTGACGACCAGGTCGTGGATTGGGGTGACCGGTAGATTGTGCTGCAACGACTGCCAAGATGCTCCGTCGTCAAGACTGAGGTAGACTTGCGTCTCCGTCCCAACGTAGAGGAGGCCTTCTCTCGCAGGGTCGGTCCTGATGGCGCGTGTGAACTGTCCGCTCGGGATGTTTCCAGAGATAGTCGTCCAGCTCTTTCCGTAGTCGGTAGTCTTGTACAGATAGGGATTGTAGTCGTCAAGCTTGTATCTGATCGCCGCCACGTAGGCGGTGGCCTGGTCGTGGGGCGACAGCTCGATCATGCTGACGGTCGTCCACTCCGGCAGGTCCTCGGGTGTTATCTCGTCCCAAGAAGCGCCTCCGTCCATTGAGACATGAACCCTGCCGTCGTCGGTCCCTGCCCAGAAGACGCCCGGCTCATGAGGGGACTCGGCGAAGGCGAATATGGTGCAGTAGACCTCGGCGCCGGAGACGTCTCTGCTGATGGGGCCGCCTCCGGGCTCACCTTTCGTCGGATCGTCGCGGGTGAGGTCGGGACTGATGGGCTCCCAACTGACCCCCTCGTCTCTGGACCGGAAGAGGCGGTTTCCGGCGACATAGAGCACGGTGGGATCGTGGGGAGAGATGGCGATGGGGTAGGTCCACTGAAACCTGTACTTCATGTCCTTGGCGCCCTTGCCGTAGGAGATCTCCGGCCAGACGGTGATGGTCCGGACCTGGTTGGAGCCGTGGTCGTATCTGAGCAGAGCACCGCCTCCACCCGGAGAGCTTCCTATGGCGCCGGAGTAGACGATATCGGGGTCGTCCGGGCTGACGGCTATGTACCCACTCTCCGAGCTGCCGACCGGATAGCAGTCCTGCCAGAGGATCGCTCCCTTGTATGAGCGGCTCGGAACGCTGATTGCGGAGTTGTCCTGCTGCGTGCCGTATACGCGATAGGGAAACCGTGTATCGCAGGTCACATGGTAGAACTGGGAGGTGGGCTGGTTGTGGATCGTCGACCAGGAGGCGCCTCCGTTGAAGGAGACGCATGCTCCTCCATCGCTCCCCTCAATCATGCGTTGGGGATCGCGCGGGTCTATCCACAGGTCGTGGTTGTCGCTGTGGGGAGTAGGAGCTACAGTGAAGGTCCGTCCACCGTCGTTGGAGCGGTAGGCGTTGATCGCCAGATACCAGAGGACCTCCGGGTTCAGTGGGTCGGCGAAGATGTGATGATGATAGAAAGGTCGCTGTCTCACTACGGGATCTTCGCTGACGCGCTCCCAGGTAGCGCCGCCATCGTCTGAGCGCAGCAGAGCGCCGTCCTCGGCCTCTACGATCGCCCACACCCGGTCCTGTCTTGCCGGCGAGACGGCGACTCCGATACGTCCCTGAATGCCCTTCGGCATGCCCGGGTTCTGGGTCAACTCTACCCAGCTATCCCCGCCGTCGGTGGTCTTATGGAGGCCGGTATCGGGACCACCGCTGGTAAGGCTCCATGGAGTACGGAGTCCCTCCCAGATGGCGGCGTAGATGATGCGCGGATTGTTGGGGTCCATGGAGAGGTCTATGGCCCCTGCCCTATCGCTGCGAAAGAGAACTCGCTCCCAGTTTCGCCCGCCGTCGGTAGACCGGAAGACGCCCCGCTGTTCGTTGGGACCGAAGGCGTGGCCAAGGGCGGCGACGTAGACGAAGTCCGGGTTTCGAGGATGTACGCGAATCCGGGAGATATGTCTCGTATCGTCAAGTCCCATGTGGCACCAAGTCTTGCCACCATCGGTGGACTTGTAGATCCCGTCGCCGTGGGAGACGTCGCTGCGGATGCAGGCCTCCCCAGTGCCGACGTAGATCACGTTGGGATCGGACTCGGCGATGCCTATAGCGCCTACTGCCGCCGTGTTGAAGAAGCCGTCCGAGATGTTCTCCCAGATGGTCCCGCCGTCCTCCGTTTTCCATAGGCCTCCGGCGCAGGCGCCGAAGTAGAAGACCATCGGCTCGGATGGGTGGCCGGCGACCGCCACTACGCGACCGCCTCTAAAGGGGCCGATGCAACGCCATTGGAGAACGTCGGCAAATGGGCTGGGCTTGACCTCGTCTGGCTGTTTTGCCATCGGTTGTTCCGCTCCTGCACGATGAGATTTCTGTGTGCACGGCTATCGCTCGAGACGGGTAGGGCCGACCGGCCGTCGATCTAGCGGCGCCGTTGTCTTGGGTCCAGCGCTTCCCGGAGACCGTCGCCAACGAAGTTCAGGGATAGGACGGTCAGAAAGATGGCCAGTCCTGGGAACAGGGATAACCACCAGGCCATCGTAATGAACTTCCGACCAAAGCTGAGCATAGAGCCCCAGGCTGGGGTTGGTGGCTGAATTCCCAGGCCTAGGAAGCTGAGACCTGCCTCTATGAGGATGGCCGCTCCCATCGACAGCGACGTCGCTACGATGATCGGCGAGAGTAGATTGGGCAGCACCGCCTTACGGACTATGTGAAAGGTCCCAGCTCCGAGGGCCCGTGCGGCCTCCACATACTCGTGCTCACGCACGGAGAGGGCATTGGCCCTCGTGATACGCGCGAAGGCAGGTATGAAGGCAACCGCGATCGCCAACATGGCGTTGCGCAGCGACGGACCCAGGACTCCTACAATCAGGATAGCCAGGAGCAGGGATGGGAAGGCCAGCGCTGCATCTACTATGCGCATGATCAGAGTGTCCAACCATCCGCCGTAGTAGCCTGCCGTAAGCCCTGCGGTCACGCCTATCGCGACCGCGATCCCGACGGATAGTATGCCGACCTGAAGGGAGACTCGTCCACCGTAGATGACTCGGCTGAGCAGGTCCCGGCCGAGGTCGTCAGTACCCATCGGATGCTTCAGCGAGGGTTGTTCGAGAGTCTCGGTCCATACCTGCTCAAGCGGGTCATGGGGCGCCACAACCCCCGCGAAGACCGCGGCCAGCGCGAAGAGGGTGAGGGCTATGGCACCAGCCATGGCGGTCCTGTTGCGCATGTAGCTGTGCCCAATGAGGATGACCCATCGGAACCTAGCCGTTCTCCTTATCGACTCACCCGGAAGGGACAACGGTCTCTCTCTCAGGAGCAACTATCCATAACGTATCCGCGGGTCGAGGTAGCCATACACGATGTCTGCCATCAGATTTACCATTACGTATATCACCGCCGTAAGCAGCACGACGGCCTGCACTATGCCGTAGTCCCTGTTGTTTATGGCGCCCAATAGAAGGAGTCCGATTCCCGGCCACTGGAACACCGTCTCAGTGACCAAGGCGCCCGCTAGCAGTCCCCCCAGGTCCAGTGCGAAGACCGTCACTACCGATAGTAGAGCGTTCTTGAGCGCGTGACGCACGATCACCGACCGTTCGGGTAGACCCTTGGCGCGGGCCGTCCGAATGTAGTCGGAGGTCATCACGTCGAGCATTCCTGAGCGCATGTATCTTGTGAGAGCACCCATCATCTGTATACTCAACGCTATCGAAGGTAGGACAAGGTGCCGTAGGTTCAGGCCCTCTCCCAACGGCCCGTAACCGGACGCTGGAAACCAGCCCAGCCGGACGGAAAAGAAGAGTATCAGCATCAGGCCGACCCAGAAGTTGGGAGCCGAAACGCCGAAGAGCGCAACGGCGGACGCGGAGTTGTCGATCCACGTATATGGCCTAACGCCGGCGAGTATGCCGAGTGGGATAGACACGGCGACAGCCAAGAGGAGGGCGGCAAGAGCCAGCGGAATAGTCCGTTTGAGCTTCTCCAGGACCAGGTCCAGGATCACCCAGTCGGTGGCGTACGAGATGGTCTTGCCAAAGTCGCCGCGTAGAGTGTTCGACAGCCAGATCCCATACTGGATAAAGATGGGCCGGTGGAGGCCCATCGCCCTGCGCTCCTCCTCGACGGCCTCTCTTGTGACCTCTCTACCCAGCCGTGCCTGCGCGGGGTCGCCAGGCGCAGCGCGCACCGCCACGAACACTACTACTGAGAGGGCGAGCAGCACGTATGCGGTCTGGAGCAGGCGCCGGACGATGTAGACTCGAATCGTGCCCTCCAACCGTTCCTGGGGGTTGGATCACCTGTACTCTATCCAACCCCCAAGTACCAACTATGTTAGTGGCAAAGGCCAGCGGATCACCGGAGGTCGGCTACTTGAACATGGGATCGAACTCGTAGTCCATGGAGTTCCAGTATCCCCTGACACTCACGTAGCCACGCTTGATCTTCTCGTTAGAGGCGTATATGCCAGGCATGGTCTGTACCTTGATGAGGGGAACGTCCTCGTTCGCGACGATGTCAACGATCCTCGTATAGATCTTCCTGCGTTCCTCTCGGTCCGAGATCGACTTGCCGGCATCGAAGAGGTCCTCCACCTCCTGGTTGAAGTAGCGCATCCCGTTGTTGCCTTTCCAGCCGCCCTTGTCCGACTCGGCACGCAGCACGGTCTGCATCAGACCGTCCGGGTCCGGAGCCCGACCGTACCAGGCGTCGGCAACATCGAACTTCTTGTGGACCCCTTCGTATCCGTTCGGATCGTCCACACCGAACCAGACGGCGTCCACCCACTCGTTGGATTCGACCACGTGGATCTCAAGATCTATGCCGGCCTCGGCGACCATCTGCTTCAGTATCTCGGCCATCTTGATGGTGTGGTCGTATGGCTCGGGATAGTGGTGCAGTGTCAGGCCGTCAGGATAACCGGCCTCGGCGAGCAACCTCTTGGCCTCGGCAATGTTCCGCTCGGGGCAGGAGATGGGCTGGTACGCCCAGTGGTTCTTTGGAATGAGGCTACAGCCTGTCTCCCCGATTCCAAAGTATGCCGCCTGATGAATTGCCTCGGTGTCGATGGCTAGTTGGAAGGCCTTGCGGACTTTCACGTCGCTGGCGGGGCCTTCACGGTAGTTGAATATGATGGTCATGTAAGAGGCGGATACGCCTCCGGGTGCTTCGAGAATCTTCAGTCCCGGAGTGTTCCGAATCTCGTCTACCAGATGGTACGGCACGTTCTTTATGACGTCGACCTCCCCATTCTTCAGGGCGGCGACACGGGTCAAGGGCTCCTCGATGGCCGTCAGTATCACCCGGTCGGGGCGGTTCGCCAGGACAGCTTTGTCGTAGTAGTCTTCGTTCTTCTCGTAGACTATCCGGTCGCCTGGGATGTTCTCGACGAACTTGTACGGGCCGGTGCCGATGGGATGGGTATCGATCTGGTCGATCGTCTCCCGGTCCACGACGGCCAGTGAGAAATGGGCCGAGGCGAACGGAAGGAAGACGACGCTGAACTTATCGAGGACTACGGTGAACTCGTACTCCCCGGTGGCGGAGAAGGAGGCGACGTCGCTGAGCTGCCCCTTGCAGCGTCCCTTGTCGCCGATCTCGTCCCTGCACCGGTTCCAGCTATACTCGACGTCCGCGGCAGTGAATGGACGGCCGGTGTGGAACCTGACGTCCTCCCGCAGCTTGAACACGATGGTCAATCCGTCCTCTGAGACTGTCCAGCTCTCGGCCAGGTCAGGCTTAGGGTCCATCATCGTCTGGTCGTACTGCGTGAGCCGGCTGAAGGGCAACTCGGAGATCAGGACCTGGCCCTGCGATCTGTGGGGGTCCATCTCGTCCAAGGAGCTGGGCTGATTGTGGGCGATGCGCAGGACGGTCTTCTCGGCCGGCTTGGGCGTGGCAGTAGGCGCAGGTGCTGCGGTTGGAGCTGGCGCCGTCGTGGGCGCTGCGGCAGGTGCGGTAGCAGTCTCCTCCGCCGCGTCATCACCGCAGGCAAACACGGCAAATAGCATGATGGCCAGTCCTGCCGCGACAAGGAACCTGGTATGCGTCAACTTCTTGAACATGTCGCCCTCCGGCTTCCGAACAGGATTCTGTGGCTGTCGGTCGATCCTCCGCGTCTAGATTCGTCGGGGCCTTTGCAATGACCCCCGAGTGAGGCCCGTGTACCACATCAGCCGGTGAGTGTCAATCGTCAGCCGGCAAAAGGCAAGGACAGCGTCAACTTGACAACCCTTGCGACGTGCTGTATAACATCACGGCGCACCCGTTTGGGCGGGCTTTAGGTGTGTGCTATCTGAGGTAGGGATTCTGACAGGAACGGCAGGAGGGTGACAATGTTTAGACGATCCATATTGCTGGTGTCGCTTGTCATCGTCGCCGCGCTGGCCTTTGCGATAGCCTGCGGCGGAGATGACGAGGAGGAGACGACCGCTGCGCCTCCGACCAGCACTCCAAAGGCGGAGCCCGTGGCGGTTCCGACCCCGGCGGTGCCGACCGCTGCGCCTCCGACTGCCATGCCGGTCGCCATGCTTGAGCCCGGCTCCAGCTACAACGATATAATCGCCGGCCCCGAGATCGGCGACGTCGACACCGACATGTTCAACAAGAACAGGTTCGGCGGCGTGCTCAGGTGGGTCCCGCAGGGCAGCGTGCCCAACCTCGACGGGATGATGTCCGGCAGCGCCATCGGACGGGGAGTTTCCTGGCACTTCTGGGAGTCGCTCGCGCAGTGGGACGCTGCTGGCGCGCTACAGCCCGATCTGGCCGATAGCTGGACCATCGCCGAGGACTCCTCTGGAGCCCACTACACCTTCACGTTGAGAGACGGACGCAGCTGGCACGAGGGCGGCAAGGTGCTGCCCGAGGACGTCGAGGCCAGCCTGATCCAACGTTATCTCAATAGGGATGTCTCCTTTGCGCCGACCATCAATGATCTCTTCCAGAGCTTCGAGACGGTCGACGAAGACACCTTCATCGTCCACCTGAGCGCGCCCACCGGGCTGCTGCTCATGGCTTTCGGATATGTCGGCGGCACGCAGCCGCAGATCATGCCCAAGGCCACCGTCGATAAGTATCCGGACGTCGTCGCCGAGGAGTTCAACGCCTCCGGGCCCTACATGTTCAACAACTGGGACCCCGGCAACGAGATCGTCCTCGACCGGTACGACGACTACGTCCCCAGGACCGAGGAGCCCAGCTACCGCGCAGGCGCCAAGATGGGCTACTTCGCGCGGATGATCACCATTGAGATCCCGGACGAGGCGACGCGTGTCGCCTCCGTCCTCACCGGCGCGGTCGACGCTCTCGACGTCATATCCGGCGAGTTCTACGAGGAGGCGCTGGATAATGCCGACAAGGTGTCGGTCCACATCGGCGTCCCCGGCGCGCAGCCCGACATCGGCTTGAACCTCGGCGACCCGCTCCTCGGATACACCGAGAAGGGCCTGCTCATGCGCAAGGCCATCCGCGCCGCCATCAACGCGGAAGATGTGATGAAGGGCTATGGCGCTCCCAGCCTCTGGACGCTGTGCCCGGCCCTCCAGCACTGCGGAGTCGCCTGGGAGGAGCCCAGCACCAACACCGAGCTCTACAACCAGAACGATCCTGATCTGGCAAGGCAGCTGTTGGAGCAGGCCGGATACAACAACGAGGAGATCATCATCCTCAACGCGACCGACTTCCCGACGCTCCGCGTCCAGGCGCCCGTCCTGGTCGAGCAGCTCAAGGCGGTCGGCATTAACGCCACCATCACCAACACCGACTGGGCGGGACAGATACAGATAGCCCAGAGCGGCAAGGACTGGCACATCTTCACCAACTGGAACAGCTCCAACCTCTACCACCCGCTCGTGGCGACGCACTACCGGACCTACACCGGTGACATCGCCGACGCGGTCGGCACCTACGGCTACCCCGTCGGCGTCGGCTACGAGAACGGCGACAGGATGGAACAGCTTCGCAAGGACTTCGCTAAGGCGAAGACCCGCGATGAAGAGCTCGCCATCACGAAGCAGATGGCCGACATCGCCTGGAGCGACCCGCGAAGGATCGTCTTCGGACAGTTCTTCCAGCTCCGAATCCAGGACGCCAGGATCAGGGATGTCGACATTCGCGGCCACCCGGTTGGCTCGCCGCTCTACCTGAACCAGTGGTGGGGCGACGCCGGCAAGAGGGGTGAGGACCCGCGGTAGAACGGTAGAAGAGGAAGGCCGGAACGCAACGAAGGCCCCGCTCCCCTCTGGCGGGAGCGGGGCCTTCATTTATCCCGACGGCCTGACCGGCAGCATCGTGCGGCCGATCCTCTCTCCCTTGACGGGAGAGGGTTAGGATGGCAGCCTTTATGCAACGAACTTCGGAGTCAGGACACTAGGTAATGCTGCCGTACATCGTCCGAAGGCTGCTCGCCAGTCTGCCCGTCGTGGCGGTTGTCCTCCTGATCGTCTTCTTCGTTGTCCGCCTCGTCCCAGGAGACCCGGCCACGCTCATCGCCGGTCACGAGGCGACCCAGGAAGAGTACCAGAAGATCAAGAAGAGTCTGGGGCTCGACAAGTCGGTCGGCGTCCAGTTCCGCGAGTGGTCCACCGGACTCATACGAGGCGACTTCGGAGACTCGATACGCTCGGGAAGAAGCGTCCTCAGTCTCATTTCACGCAGGCTTGAACCCTCGCTGTCTCTGATGCTGACGACCGAGTTCATCGTCATATGTGTCGCCATCCCGCTCGGCGTGACGGCCGCGTGGAAGGCCAACAGCACCCTCGACCGCGGCGTCATGGTCTTTGCGGCCGTTGGCTACTCGGTCCCGGTCTTCTGGCTCGGGTTCATCCTGATATGGATATTCGGCCTGTGGGCCTTCGGACGGGATGACCCCATTCTGCCTGTGGCGCGGTACGTCCGCTTCTTCGACAATCCCTGGGAGTTCATCCGGCATCTCATCCTGCCCGCCTTCTGTCTGGGCCTGATCTCGATCGCCGCCGTCACGCGCATGACCCGCGCCAGCGTTCTCGAGGTGCTCAGGGAGGATTACGTGCGCACCGCCCGCGCGAAGGGGCTGGGCGAGATGGTCGTGCTCGTCCGTCACGCGCTTAGGAATGCCGGACTCCCCATCATGACCATCGTCGGCCTCTCGCTCGCCGGCCTCTTCTCCGGCGCCGTCGTCACCGAGAACGTCTTCGCCATACCGGGCGTCGGCAGGCTGGCCGCCGAGGCGATACAGACGCGCGACTACCCGATCATCCAGGGGTTGATAATCCTCTTCGCCGCCGCATACGTGTACATCAACCTCCTAATCGACATCCTCTACGCATACCTCGACCCCAGGATCAGGTACTGATGGTGCGCTCCGCGATACGAGGACTCGAAGAGACGCCGGCCTCCGGACTGGTTCGTACCCTGCGCAGCGTCGCCCGCCTCGCCTCCGATCCCGGCGAGCTGGGGCGCGCGATGCGCCGGCAGCCCACCATGTCGGCCGGTATCACCATCCTCGCCATAATGGTCCTGATCAGCATAACCGGGCCGCTTCTGTTACCCAGCGAAGGCCGGATAGGCGTCCTCTATCCGCCGAACAAGATCCACATGGACGACAGGTTGGAGGCACCGGGCTCGCAGTTCCTCTTCGGATCCGACGACTTTGGACGCGATGTCTTCAGCCGCACCCTCGACGGCGGAAGGGTCTCCATGTTCATAGGCGCTGCAGTCGCCGTGCTCGCAATGGCGTTCGGCTCGATCCTGGGTTCCATCGCAGGCTACTTCCGTCCAATCGACGCCGTGCTGATGAGGATCATGGACGGACTCATGTCGATCCCGACCCTGCTCCTGGCCATCGCCCTCATGATGCTGCTGGAGGCCGGAGTCTGGACCGTTATCGCCGCAATCGTAATAGTGGATACGCCAAACATGACCAGGATCGCGCGGGCGCAGGTGCTTAGCCTGAGGGAGCAGGTCTTCGTCGAGGCCGCTAAGGGCATCGGAGCGGGCTGGATGCGAGTGCTCGGACGCCATGTCATGCCGAACCTGATCGCTCCCGTCATCGTCATGGGTACCCTCGTCGCTGCACAGGCGATGCTCGTCGAGGCCTACCTCAGCTTCCTGGGCGCCGGCGTTCCTTCCCACTCGCAGGCCACCTGGGGCAACGTAATGGCCGAGGGACGCACCTTCATCCACAAGGCCATGTGGATGATCTTCTTCCCCGGCCTCTTCCTCGCCGTCACCGTCATATCCGTTAACCTCATGGGAGACGGCCTCCGCGACATCCTCGACCCCAAGCTCCGCCGCCGCCTCTAAGAGGCTGTCCGAAAGAGACCCGTTCGCCCTGAGCCTGTCGAAGAGCCGAAGCGCTGCTCACCATCGGCCCCCTCTTCCCCCGTCCACGTGGGTGTTCTTCTTCCGTCATCTCATGGGGGACGGCCTCCGCGACATCCTCGACCCCAAGCTCCGCCGTCGTCTCTAAGGGGCTGTCCAAAAGAGACCCGTTCGCCCTGAGCCTGTCGAAGGGCCGAAGCGCCGCTCACGGCTCGACGAGCTCACCACCGGTCCCCTCTTCACTCGGCGCTTCCCCCGTCTATAGGGGCGCCGGTGCCCTACTCCAGAACGTACAGCGTCCCGTCCTCCGACGCCACGTAGACGAGCCCTCCGGCCAGAACCGGCGTGGCCGAGATCTGAGCGCCGGTCACGAACCGCCACAACACCTCCCCCGTCTCCGCGTCCAGCGCGTGGAGAACCCCGTCCGTGTCTCCGGCCAGCACCAGGTCTGGAGTCGCCGACGCGGAGGCCACGATCGGCCTGATGCTGTCGTACAACCATTGAGTCTCGCCGGTCGCCTCGTCCATGGCGACGATCCTTCCGGCGAAGTCCGTCGAGTACACCATCCCGTTGCCAACGACCGGCGTGCTGAACACCCCCAGGCCTGTGGCCGCGCCCCAGGCGAACCCTCGCTGCCTCGGCCTCTCACCGACGATGCCCCACAGGAAGAACTGGTTGGCGAACCGCATCCTGATGCTGTCGAAGGGCAGGTTGGCGCGGCGCCAGTCCACGGCCTTCAGCGAGCCCGACGGTTCGCCGATGAAGAGGTGCTCCTCTCCGAAGGAGGCAGAGCCCCGGGGACTCCCGGTCACTGTGAACCGCAGCTTGTCCGTTCCGTTATGCCTGTCCAGGATGTAGAGCAGCCGGTCGTAGGAGACGAAGGCGACCGCGTCCTCGAACACGGCTGCCGACGTGCCGATCCATCTGTTGGTGTCGCGGCTCCATATATGCTCTCCGGTCGCGGCATCCAATGCGTAGAAGACGCCGCTCCCCGATCCGATGTACAGGAAGCCGCCGAACACGGTGGGCGAAGCCACCACCGAACCCCCGGTCACGAACTCCCACGCCTGTACCCCCGTGGCCCTCTCCAGAGCGACCACCCTGCCGTCCAGGAGCCCGAAGAATACGAGATCTCCGGCCACCGCCGGAGTCGAGTGTACCGCGTCCCCCGCGTCCACCTCCCAGACGACCTCGCCCGTCTGTCCGTTCAGCGCGAGGAGCCTGCCGTCCCCCGTCCCGATGTATGCGACGCCCCCCGCCACGGATGGAGAGGCGAAAAGCTGTCTGTCCGTCTCGAAGCTCCACCTGAGTACGCCTTGCGGGACCTCCCGAACGCTATCGGCGAAGCCCGTATGGGCGGGGTCTCGCTGGTACATCGGCCAGTCGCCCGGGGCGGACACGACGCTGAGCGCCGTCGACGGATCGGCGATCAGCCATACCGGCAGATAGCGGATCGAAACCCACCACCCGGCCAGCCCCAGGACGACGCTGACGATTATCGTCCATCCGAGAATCTTCCTTCGACGGACGATCCTCTTCCTGCGCGCCGACTCGCGCTGCGCCTCCGGACGGTTCATCTGCTCGTCCGGAAGATGGGACCGGCACTTGAAGCACCACCCCAGGACGGCGTCGTTGACCTCGGCGCAGACATCGCAGACGACCGCCATGTCCGCCGCTCCACTGTCTTTCCTCATAGCTCCGCACTAGTCCGAATGGTATATCGGCTGCTACTCTGCGAACATCTGTCGCAGAACGCCGAGGACTCTGGACATCGTTGACGGTGTCAGGCGACCTAGCCGCCTGACGAGCCTTCGGCCGTCCACGGTCCGTAGCTGATCCAGCACGATGTAGCCGTCTCTCTTCTGAAACCGGCAAGGGATGCGAAAGGGGTATGGATGGCCGCCGGTCGTCATGGGGGCGACTAGGAAGGTACTCAGGTGGCCGTTCAGCTCATCCGGCGAAACGACGGCGCATGGCCGTGTCCTCTTGATCTCTTGGCCCCGAGTTGGGTCGAGCGACACTAGGAAGACATCGCCCCGTCGGACGCTGGTCACTCCCAGGTCCACTCGGACCGATCGAACTCGGTAGGTAGGACCTCGTAGATCAGGCGGTCCTCTCCACGCTCGCGGATCCTTCGCGCAGCCTCGTCCCAGCCAACACGTGCATTCGTACTGCCTTCGATGAGGATGCCCGACTCGACAACCCTCATCTCCACCTCGTTCTCAAGACCGGCCTCCTCGATGAGAGGCTTCGGAATACGGACTCCGCGTGAGTTTCCTATCTTTACGAGTCTGGTCTTCATCCGGGGTTTGACCCTTCCGTAATGTAATTACATTATATATACGGTGACGGTATTAAAGCAAGTCCCCCACTGGTAAGACTTAGTAGCTTTGAAACAGCCGGCCCCAGCCCGTCTCCATCGCCTCCCGGACCCGTCTCCGGCCTATGAACCGCAGCCAGTACTCGTTGTGGTAGAGGTTCGAGGCCACATAGGCCCACGGCGCCAGATGTGAGCGCAGCAGGATCCGCTCGAGCGACTTCAGAGGCCCCCAGTAGATGAGCTTCTGTCCCCGGCTGGCCAGCGTGTTCTCCGACCCGGAGAACTGCCAGTCGATCTCCGAGATGTCCTCGCCCACCACCTCTATCTCCTCGACGCGGCCGCAGCCGAGCCCCTGCTCGTGGGCCATGCGGATGAATCCTATCGACATCGGGTCGAACCCCATCATCTTGGCCGCCACCGCGTCCACCGCGACCTGATCGGCGCTCGCGAGCAGCACGTTCTTCACGTGCCACCTCATGGCGCGCGGACCGGGGCCGTCTCCCGCGAAGGTCCCGTCCGTGACGGCGAAGACCCCCGGATGGATCTCCCTCTGAATCTTCAGCAGGTCCACCAGCGTCTCGTGGATCACCGAGTGCGTCCAGTGGCGGCGGTAGTTCAGTAGGCCCCCGAAGGCGTTCTTCATCGCTCCCGTGATCGTCGTGAAGACGTGGGTCTTCATCGTCGGAAGGTGCACGATGTTCCTCCCGATCAGCGGATCGGGGATGTGGATGCCCTCCGGGTACACCCTGTCCAACACCGTCATCTCAGCCCTCGGCTCGTACCTGGACCATCTCACCGACTCCAGGTGGAGAGGATCGAGCCCGTGCTTCCGCTGCACCGCCGCGTGCCTGTTGTTGCGCTCGCCCTCCCGCGCGTCCACGACGACGGTGCCGTTGTGCGTGGGCACGAGACGCTCGTACCCGTCCGCCTTCATGGCGCCGATCACGCCGTCCAGCTGCCAGGGAGTGGTCGAGCACGCCGGGTAGTAGTGCTGCCACGAGATGTTGACCTTAAGGAGCGTCTCGATGTCTGGGGAGATGTGGCTCTGGTAGTCGCCCAGCCTCATCGTCCGGCCGATGTCCTCGATCACCGTGTCCGGCGTCGTGTAGACCACGGCGACCTTCGACCTGCCCGACGGCCGGAGGTCTCCGGTGCTCCGCTCCTCTGTCGCTCGCGTCGCGCTCATCCGGCCCGTCCTGAGAGAGGCTGCCCCTGTAAACAAAAAGGGCGCAACTGGGGCTTCCAGCTACGCCGCATGGGTCCGACGGCGGTATCTATTCCAGGAAATCCCTGAGCTTCTTGGAGCGGCTGGGATGCCGCAGCTTCCTGAGCGCCTTGGCCTCTATCTGGCGTATGCGCTCCCGTGTAACTCCGAAATCGCGTCCCACCTCCTCCAGCGTCCGGGCCCTGCCGTCCTCCAGGCCGAACCGCAGTTGCAGTACCCGCGCCTCGCGGTCGCTCAGCGTGTACAGCACGTCGTCGACCTGCTCCTTCAAGAGCTGATAGGAGGCGGCTTCGGAAGGGGCGAGGGCCCCGCGGTCCTCGATGAAATCTCCCAGGTGGCTGTCCTCCTCCTCGCCGATGGGAGTCTCCAGCGATACCGGCTCCTGCGATATCTTCAGTATCTCCCGGACCTTCTCGGGCACCACCTCCATGCCCTTGCCGATCTCCTCGCTCGTCGGCTCCCGGCCATACTCCTGCACCAGTCGCCGGGTCACTCGGAGCAGCTTGTTGATCGTCTCCACCATGTGGACCGGTATGCGTATGGTGCGCGCCTGGTCCGCTATGGCGCGCGTTATCGCCTGTCTGATCCACCATGTGGCATACGTACTGAACTTGTAACCCTTCCGGTAGTCGAACTTCTCGACCGCACGGATCAGGCCGATGTTGCCCTCCTGGATCAGGTCCAGCAGCGACATACCGCGCCCTATGTACTTCTTGGCGACGCTGACGACGAGACGCAGATTGGCCTCGGCCAGATGCCGCTGCGCGCGCATCCCCTCGTCCTTGATATGCGTCAGGTGGACGTTGAAGACGAACTCGTATGACTGAAGCGCCTTCACGAACTCCGGCTCCTCCAGCCTTACTCGCAGCTCCCCCAGAGTGGGCCCGTCGTCCGCCACCTCCAGCACCGCGTCGGGCAGCAGCCTGCTGTTCAGGGACAGCGCCTGCACCTCTGCCTTCACCTCGTCAGGCTCCCTGTTCAGAAGCTCGGACAGGAAGTGGAGCATCTCCTCTGGGAGCTCGCCGTCGAGAGCCTCCCTCATCTCCGGTAGGGACATCAACTCGGGGAGTGTGAGTCCGGTCTCGAAGTGCGCGTACTTGCTGACAGCTGCCGCGAGCGGCTCGGCGTCGGACAGGTCCTTGAGGAGGATGGCGACGCACTGCCAGGCCCTCGGCGGATGACCCTCCTCGTTGTTGTAGTCGGCTTCGATCTGTTGAATGTACTTGCACGCCTCCAGGGCGCGGGCCAGGATGCGCTCCTCCTTGGCCTTGAGAAGATTGACTCTGCCGATCTCTCGCAGGTACATGCGGACCGGGTCGTCGATCATCTCGACGTTGCCCATCTCTCGTTCCCAGGCTGCGGAGTACGCCGACTTGGATTTGGAGGACGCTCTCCCGGAGCGGACCCTCGCCTCCTCCAGCTCTGCCGAGGCGCGTTCGGACCGGTCTCCGTCGAGTGAGACGAGGCCGTCCTCGCGGGGATTCCCCATCCCTATCAGTTCGCGGGCGCTTCTGGACTGCGCCACAAGCTCTCTGAGAAGGTCGCTGTGGTTGTCCTCTTCGATACCTCTGGAGCTCATTCTCCGTCCTTTGCCGCCCGTCGTGCGAGTATCGTCAACGGGCTCCCTGTGAAAACGACTCTCTTATCGCGGCATTGACCGCCGCGACCGACTCCTCCAGCTCCCGGGCGGGCGGGACCGCGGCGTCTTCGGTCGCCAGCAGAGCGTTCTGTTGGTCGCGCAGATGCCGCCTCTCCATCCGCCTGAGACTCTCGCCCAACGCGGCCCTCGTCTCCGTCCGGTCTCTCGACACGGGGGCCTTCTCCAAGAGCCGGGACAGATCCTCGCGCAGCGACTCGTCCAGGCTCTCCCTGAGATCATCTATTGTAGAGCAGGAGAGCCACTGCGTAAATATCTCCCTGTAGTGACTCTGGTGAAAGTGCTTTGCGGACTCCCGGGACGCCGACTCCCGCAGATGTGGGCTGTTCAGCAGCAGCACCAGCGCGTACTCCTCCAGCAGGTCGTCCGGTCGGCTGGTCAGCGCGGACGGCGTGATCTGCGCCGCCCCCTCTCTTCGAGGGCGACCACCGGAGCGTGAGGCGGTGGAGCGGTGCAGCCCGCCGATGCTGGCCCGCAGTGACTCCTCGCTTACGCCGATCGAATCGGCCAGCCTCCTCAGGTACCGTTCCTGGTCGAAGTCGTTGTCCGTGGAGGCGATGATGGGGAAGAGGGCCTCCACCACCTGGGCTTTGCCCTGTCCGGTGCTCGTATCGAACCGGGCGGCGACCGCCGGAATCAGGAAGTCCATCAGGGGGACCGCCTCCCGCGTCAGCCGCTCCCACTCCTGCGGGTCCTCCCGGATCAGCGTGTCGGGGTCGCGGCCCGGGGGCAGCGAGGCTATCCGCAGGGTGAGAGGCTCGCGCTGGTACAGCATCCCCACGGAGCCGTGCCGCACGCCCGTGTCCTGGCGGCCCAGCACGCGCCAGGACGACTCCAGGCTACGGACGGTCGCCTCCTGTCCCGCCGCGTCGGGATCTAGGGCGAGCACGAAGCTGCTGGCCAGCGACTTCAGCTGCGACACCTGCCGGTCGGTCACCGCGGTGCCCATCGACGCCACGACGTTCGCATAGCCGTGCTGGTGGGCGGCGATCACGTCCATGTAGCCCTCGACGACCACGCCTGTGCCGTCGGTCCTGATCGGCTCCGCCGCGAGGTGCAGCGCGTACAGCGTGCTCCGCTTGTCGAAGATCGGCGTCTTCGGCGTGTTGATGTACTTGGGCATCGAGCCGTCCAGGGCCCGCGCCCCAAAGCCGGCCACTTCGCCGCGCCGGTCATGGATGGGGAACATCAGCCGGCCGCGGAAGAAGTCGCGCGTGCTCCCGTCATCGTTGCGGTGCAGCAACCCGGCCTCGACGGCCTGGCCCTCAGTGAAGCCCCGGCCCAGGAGATACGACCTCAGTTCCGTCCGTCCCGCGGGGCTCAGCCCGATCTCGAATCTGGCGGCCGCGTCGCCGTCCACGCCCCGCTCCGCGAGATAGGAGGCCGCGCCGGCGCCTTGGACCGACGCCAGCACCTCTCTGTAGAACCGCACCGCCGTCCGGTTGATCCGGCGGAGCGCCGCGCTCCGGTCCCTGTCCCGCCGCTCCGTCAGCGGCACACCCGCCCTGTCGGCCAGCAGGCGAAGCGTTTCCCCGAAGTCGAGACGCTCCATCCGCATCACGAAGGAGAAGACGTCCCCCCCGGTCGCGCAGGCGCCGAAGCAGTGCCACGCCTGGCGCTCCGGGTTGACTGTGAACGACGGAGTCTTCTCCGTGTGGAAGGGGCACTGCGCCTTGTAGTAGCGCCCCGACTTGCGGAGCGCGACATATCCCGACACCGTGTCTACGATGTCGAGTCGGCTCTTCACCTCGTCCACGACGCTCATGGCGTCTCCTGCTCTCTCGACGCCGCCTCACGGTAGGCGAAGTTGACGATCCTGTTGAGAGGCCTCCGCACGCTCTTCAGATGCCAGGAGATATGCTCGAGATCGGCCTTCAGATCGACCAGGGAGTCGGCCGCCGATTCCCAGTCACGGCCGGAGCCGGCCAGCTCGCGTATCCCCTCGGCCAGCCGGCGCTCCGCGCTCCAGATGTCGCCGAGGTCGGTGCACAGCGCCGCCAGGTCCCCGTCCAGCTCCGTCGGCAGCCCCATCTCCTTGAACCTGATCACCACTGCGTGCGCGATACCAGCGGTTCGCCGGGCCTCCTCCAGGTCCGCCTCCGCTTCGAGCCTCCCGTCGCCGTCTCCGTCGGACAACCCTGACCCTCCTCTACGACCCGGCGGGAGAGGTCGCGTAGTGCGTCACGTAGCTCATCCACGCCTCTCTGATCGATTCGAGCGCCGTCTGTTGAGGAGCCGGGCTCATGTGGTTTATCTGCTCGAAGGTGCGCCTCCACAGGCCGTCTACCTCCCGCTTCCACGGATCGAACTCCAAGCCGTGGACATCCCTCTGCATCGCCTCCAGGTGCTCCCGGATCAGCCTCAGATTGTTACGCACCGTGCGGGCGCGAATCCGGTCTGTCACGGTGGCGCCTGACATCATAGCAACCTGGAATGGAATACCGCCGCCACTCCCGGCTGTATAGCCTCGGCCATGCGGAGCGCGTACCGGTCGGTCATCCCGGACAGGTAGTCGACGACCGCCTCCTCGCGCGTGCCGCTCCGCCGCGAGTACTCGGCGGGAATCTTCTCCGGGTGCTCGGTCAGATGCCGGTAGATGAGCCCGACGATCCTTCGCGCCGTCTTGCCCTCTTCACCGAGGTCCTCGGGGACGTAGACGTTCTCGAACATGTACTCCCGAAGGGTGTTCATCGCCTCTCTGACCCTTCGCCCCATCGTGATGACGGGCGTAGGCTCTCCCGCTTCCATACCCGTGGCCGCCCAGGAGCTCTCCACGATGTCGCTCACCATAGTGTCGATGCGCTGCGAGTGTCTGTAGCCGAGGACCTCGACCACCTCTCTCGGAAGGTCGTCGGGGACCAGCACGCCGGCTCGGTAGGCGTCTGCCAGGTCGTGGTTCAGGTAGGCGACCGCGTCCGATATCCGGCAGATCTGCCCCTCCAGGCTGAGATCTCCTAGATCGCCGCGTCCAAGAAAGTCCCCTCTCGGCTTGGAGTGGGATACGATGCCGTGCCGTACCTCCCAGGTCAGGTTCAGCCCGTCGCCGTCCTTCTCCACCTGCTCCACGATCCGAAGGCTCTGCGCGCTGTGACGAAATCCCGACGGGCTCAGAGAGTCCAGCTCGTTCTCGCCGATGTGGCCGAACGGAGTGTGCCCGAGGTCGTGCCCCAGAGCCACCGCCTCGGCCAGGTCCTCGTTGAGGTCCAGCGCCCGCGCGATCGTCCGGGATATCTGGGCCACCTCCAGCGTGTGGGTCAGGCGAGTGACGAAGTGATCGCCCAGGGGCGCTATGAACACCTGCGTCTTGTGCTTGAGACGCCGGAACGCCTTCGAGTGGATTATCCGGTCCCGGTCGCGCTGGAACTCGGTGCGAAGCGCCGACGGCGCCTCGGGACGGTCGCGGCCTCGGCCCTGCGCCGACCTGGAGGCGTGGGGCGACAGTGACTCCTCTCTCTCCTCCAGGTGACGGCGTACAGAGGTTGTTATCACGGCGATTCGCGGCTCTCCGGCGCGTATGGAGACAACTGGCCCGAACGTACGGAATACGTCTAATGACGGCGGCGCGCCAACCCCGATATTATACCAGCATCACCGCACCTGTTCATCAGGAAAACTCTTACCTCTTCCCCCCGTCCGCGGGGGGAAGACTGAGATGGGGTCCCCTCATCTGAAACAGGTCCGTACTTGGAGAGCCGCAGCGCCTCCTGCCGACACTCAGCGCCTTTACAGGTAAGATAAGAAATGCAGTAGAGCAGCGCCACTGGAGGCAGGCATGGAGGATAACGGACCCGGGACGGGACGTTGGGACGGGGATTCGTTGTGGGAGTTCGTCAGCGCGCGCGGGATGGACCGCCGCCAGTTCCTGCGTCTGATGATGATGGGCGGCGCTGCGGCAGTCCTGGCCGCCTGCGTCGGCACGGATCCGGCCCCCGGGACGCCTCGACCGGCGCCGCCGAAGACGAGTTCCGGCCCGTCCGCCGGCTCCCCCTGGTTCAAGGATCCCGCGCCGTTCATCAGGCGCGACGACAAGGGCTTGGAGGCCCGGCTGGAGAACATGCAGGGACTCACGACTCCCAACCGCCTCTTCTTTGTGCGCAACAACTCCGTGAGCCTGGACCTGGACGCTTCGGACTGGCGGCTCTTCGTGGATGGGGACGCCGTGACGGAGCCCATGGAGCTGACCTATGCCGACATCAGGAATCTGCCTGGCCGCACGCTCACGTCCTACTTGGAGTGCGCGGGCAATCACCGCGCCATGTTCGATCTCCTGAAGGGTCGGAAGGCGTCCGGCACGCAGTGGATGACAGGCGCAATCGGCAACGGCGAATGGGTCGGGGTTGCGCTGCGGGACGTGCTGACCCTGGCGGGCATCCGTGCTGGCGCAGTCAGCGTCCTGCTGGTGGGGCTCGACGCCGGATCGCCGGAAGAGGGTTTTCGCTACGTGCTGCCGGTGGAAAAGGCGATGCACCCGGACACGCTGCTGGCCTACGCGCTCAACGGCGAGACGCTGCCCGCAGACCACGGATTCCCCATCCGTGCGCTCGTCCCGGGCTGGGTGGGGCAGCGCGAGCATCAAGTGGCTTGGGCGCATCGTGGTCTCGTCCGAGCCGATGTGGACGCGCAACAACACGACCTCCTACGTGCTCATTGGTGACCGGTACCCGCCGGAGGGCGAATCTCGGGGCAGGCCGGTGACGACGCAGGTCGTCAAGAGCGCGCTCGCTCTGCCCTGGCCGGCGCAGGTCCCGGCGGGGCGCCGCCGTATACACGGCTACGCCCAGTCCCCGGCGGGGCCCATCTCTCGCGTGCAGTGGAGCTCCAACTCCGGGCGCGCCTGGGCCGACGCCGAGCTGTCGGGAAGGCAGCCGGCTCTCTCCTGGGCGCGGTTCGAGTTCGTCTGGGACGCCGAGCCGGGCGAGCGCGTCATCATGACGCGCGCCACCGACGCCGCGGGCAACACCCAGCCGGATCAGGTGCCCTTCAACGAAAAGGGCTACCTCTTCAACCAGCCGGTGCCCCACCCGATACGCGTGACATAGGCCGGGACCGTCGTGTTGCCTCCGGGTAGGCCCTTCCCTCTTCCCTGGCACCGCTGGGGAGAGTTGAGACGGAGTCTCTTGCCTCTTCCCCGTCTTGGGATTGGGGCTCTTATCTCGTCCCCCTGTCCGCGGGAGGAAGATTGAGTTGGGGTTACGCCTCGTTAGGCCTCTTGACAGCCCAAGAAAAAGACGCTACGCTCACCAACTTTGACCGCTGCGATCAAACGAGTGAGCGAATGCGGCGCAAATTTTGAGACCACGTGCCAACAGGAGGCCGTTATGACCGCATTGAGAGCAAGGAGGTGGTAATACGTTCTGACTGAAGGCTGCGAGGTGAAGGCTGGGAGTCCATCGGCGAATTGGAAGATGGAATATCGAAGCGCGAGGTGAAGCATGCAGTTCTACAACGTGAAGACCAGGCAAAAAGTGGATATACCGGAGAGCGGCCTCAAAAAGCGTACCTTGGTGCACAAGAACGGCAGGCATACCTATGCCGTTACTGGGGAGGAAGACGGCGCCAAGCTGGTTAGATTTGTTAGCAAACAACAGTACGATGCCCTGCAAGTGCCTGAGGTTGACGGCTCCTGAGGAGGCATCATGTGGTGGTTCAAGCGGGCGGTGCTCCGTCCGACTTTCGCTGATGTCCAGGCGATGCACCCCTGGTTCCTCAACTACGAGCAGTTGGAGCCGGGTGTCAGGGAGTTGGTGTGGACGTTGAACCAGACCGACCTGGTGGAGACCCTCTCCTCCTGTGAGGGTCACCCGGAGTTCCCGGACTGGTGGGAAGCCACGGGCGGGACGGCTTACGTCCTGTGCGTGGTTACCAATCCCAGCCAGTGGGATCGGGTGCTGAATCAGTTACGGCAGCTGGCCCAGAACTGGAAGGATGTCGAATTGACAGTACAGGGTGACCGTGAGCAGTGGCTGGGGTTTCAAGTCAGCCGTGCCCAACCGGAGTCTGCCCGCAACGCCCTGGACGAGGCCATTGGCCAGGCTAACGAGTTGTTCAGAGAGTACTTGGACCAGGATGTCGTTGCTTTAACCTCCGCCCGGCGTGGGCAGGAGGAATTTGCCCGGCAATATGGACCTCACGGCTAGTAGAGGACGAAGCCAAGGCCAACAGATCGACGGAGGTGTCCCATGGAAACATTGACTGCTTACTGCTTGGCGCTGCGCAGGAAGTGCGAGATCCTGGAGCCCAGTGTGGTAACCCTGAAGAATGGTCGTAAGGCGGTGCGGGGCAAGGCCAAAGATGCTCCCCAGTTCACCGTCTTCCGGATCGTGAGCGACGCTGAAGCGAAGCGGGTGGAGGCCATGCTCAGCGGCTGATCCTGGCGTTTGATCAGGTGTTGCGCCGTTCCTACCTCTTCCCCCATCCGCGAGAGAAGACTGAGATAGGACTCTCACCTCTTCCCCCGGCTCCGCGGTGGAAGACTGAGATGGGGTCCCCCTCGTCAGGAAATATCTAGGCCCAGGAGCCTGATGGCGTTCAGGCCGAGCACCTGGCGCTTCGCCTCGTCCGGTATCTCCGCGGTGGCGATGCGGGCGACCTGGAAGCGGGAGTCCATCAGAGGCATGTCCGAACCGTAGAGCACACGGTGGGCCCCGGCGTGCTCCACCATGTACTCGATCGTCCCGGCGTCCGCGCCGGAGGAGCAGGTTTCCAGGTAGATGTTGGGCCGCGCCTGGGCGGCCTGCACCGACAGCACCCGGCCGGGCGGAAGCCTCCCGGCGTGCGCCAACACCCATCGTATCCGCGGATAGCGCTCCGCGAGACCGACGAACCTGCGCGGCGTGGTCGGCGCAGTGTCGTCGGCGCTGCTCGGCTTCTCCCCTCCAACCTCGCTGTGGCTCATGATGACCGCGCCACGGTCGTTGCACCAGTCGTATATGGGGTCATAGACAGGATCGTCCACGGGACGGCGTATATACGAAGGATATATCTTCAGAAACTTGAACCCCAGGCTGTCGAAGCACCGCTCCAGCTCGCTGATCGCCTCGTCCGGGTACATCGGAGTCACGTAGGCGACCCCCGCGAAGCGCTCCGGCGCGCGCTCCATGTAACGGGCCACGTAGTCGTTCCCCCTCCTCGCGTCGCTGTGGAGGATGCAGTTGATGCAGGAGATATCGACTCCCGCGGCGTCCATGACGCGCAGGTACATATCCGGGGAGTCGTCCCGTCCCCGGGCGTCCCAGCCGCCCACGTGACAGTGGAAGTCTACGACCGGAGTCTCCATGCGCTCACTCTCCCGCCAGCAGCCGCTCCAGGTTCTCCGCGCAGACCGCTCTCAGCGTTCTCTCCGGTAGGCCGTTATGGTGGAGCACGTACAGCATTGGGGGCATCGACGAGTCGGGGAACCTCGACCCGAACAGGATGCGCTCGTCCCCGACCGCGTCTCGGAGGCGCGCGATGCCGTCGGCGATGCTGAACCGGGATATCTCGGCGTGGAGGTTCGGCAGGCTCCTCAGCAGCGCCAGCACCCAGGAGGTGTGGCCGTGATGGGCCTCGCTGAGCACCGCCTTCAGGTCCGGATGGCGGCTCAGCGTCTCGTGGAGGTCGACCTGCTGGAACTGGGTCACGTCGACCCACAGGGGGATGCGCTCGGCGGCGAGCCACTCCAGCCAAGGCCCGAGGACCCAGTCCCTGAAGGGGTAGCCGTGCAGCTCAGGCGCGATACGCACCGAACGGACGCCCAGCTCCTCGACCCTGGCCGCGAATCTCTCGAGGCTGTCGAAGGTCGGGTTGAAGACGAGCTGCGGGATCAGTCGCGGGTGGCCGGCGATCATCTCCATCAGCATCTCGTTCCCGTCGCGCGGGCTCACGTCGATGGCGTGCGGACAGTGGACGAGAGCCCGGTCGATCCCGGCCCTGTCCATGGCGTCGATCGTCTCCTCCGCGTTGTCGACCGCGACGGGACGGTCGTACCGCCTGCCGAGCATGACGTGCGCGTCGAACGTCGGCACGGCCGGCCTGAAATGGAGGTCTACCTTACCCAAGAGCGCACTCAGCGCATCGAGGAGAAAACATCGTCCGCGGCCTCCAGCGTCAGGTCGATGTCCTCCTCCGTGTGAGCGGTGGAGACGAACCCGTAGCCCCAGCGTACGCCGCGCTGGTGCATGCCCAGGCTGAACCTCTTGCCCAGCCCGTCGTCGGTGATCCGCTGGCCCGTCCGGTAGTCCCTCACCTCGGTCACGTCGGGATCGTTGCTGAACGCCATGAACATCTCGCCGGGAAGCCACTGGATCACGACGTCGAACTCATGCTTGGAGGCCAACCCCCGGAGCCCCTCGGCGAGCTGCCCCGTCCGGGCGCGGAGTTGCGTGTAGACGGCGCCGTCGTCTTCTGAGAGGCGGTTCAGAGACGCCTCCGCCGCGGCCATCGCCATCACGTTGGCGTTGGAGGTCCCCCCGTGGTTGACGGTCTTGTTGGCCAACATCCCCATCACCTCGCGGTTTCCCGCGAGTGCTGAGATCGGAAAGCCGCCTCCGAGCGCCTTGGCGAATATGGCCAGGTCCGGGGTCACTCCGATCAGCTCCTGGGCGCCGCCCGGAGCCACGCGGAAGCCGGTTATCACCTCGTCGAAGATGAGCACGATGCCGTGCTCGTCGCACAGCCTGCGCATCTCCGCCATGTAGGCATGGTCAGCCAGTATGCAGTCGCGCCCCGGGTCGACGATGATGGCGGCAAGGTCCTCACGGTTGTGCTCGACCGCCTTCCGCAGCACCGCGGCGTCGTTGAACGGGATGATGACGATATCCTCTAAGACGCTGGGCGAGATGCCGCCGCTCTCCGGGACGGGCACAGGCGGCTCGTAGGGGCCGTCCGCGCTCATCGGAGTCTCGGCGTGGCGGAATTTGACGCTGTCCAGCCAGCCGTGGAAGAAGCCCTCGAACTTTATGAACTTGTTCCGTCCCGTATATCCCCTGGCGACCCTGAGCGCCGCCTGCGCGGCCTCGGAGCCTGAGCTGGAGTAGCGCACCAGCTCCGCGCAGGGCGCCATGCTCTGGATCTTCTCCGATACCGTGATCTCCAGCTCGTGCATCCCGCCGTACATCTGGCCGCGCCGCATGTGGCGGGTCACGTTCTCGATGAGGAAGTCGGGCGAGTGGCCGAAGACGAGGGGCCCGCGCGCCAGGTTGTAGTCGATGAACTCGTTTCCGTCGACGTCGAAGAGACGCGAGCCCTTCCCGTGGTCGAAGAAGAGCGGCAGCGGCTGGTCCCTGCCGTCGCTGCTGACCCCGCCCGCGTGGGACCGCTTGGCCCGCTCGTACAGCTCCAGGCTTCTGTCTGTCCTCATCGTCGGGAACTCCTTCGCCTACCTTGCCGCTCCACGCCGCCGACTGTAACATAGCGCCCCGACCACCACAACAGACTTGGGGATGGGGGCTGTCCGCGTTCCGTGAATCGATATGCAGGTTCGCCACCGGGAGCGCGGGCATCCTGCCCGCACTCAGGTTCGCCTCATCAACTCTGAACAGCATGGAAGGAGCGGCGCAGTGACAGAGGAGAGACTTGATCCGGTCGTCAGAGTTGACGCGCCCGTGCCCGGCGACGTGCTCGATGAGCTCCTCCCCTTCTGGTGGAGACACTTCGACGAAGAGTACGGGCACTTCCGGACCGAGCTCGGCGGCTCGGAGACGGAGGAGAACCTGGAATCGGTCTACACGATGCGCGCCGGCGGCAGACTGGTGGGCGCGCTGAGAATGTGCGTGTCGCGGTCGAACCCGGAGCTGGCGGGCCTGGGAGTGGTGGCAACCGACCCGGAATATCGGGGTCGTGGCATAGCGACGGCTATCTGCGGGCAGGCGGTCGAGGACTTCCGCCGCGGCGGTGGACGGTGCGTCTTCCTCGTTGCGGGAGATCCCGGCCCACGGCGAATCTACCACCGCATCGGCTGGCGGAAGATGGGCGGGACCGGCGTGATGGGGTGCGTCACGGGCGACGACTCCCCGGAGGAGTTCCTTGTCGACTACTTCCGGGTGGGAGGACGCGCGACCATTCGGCCCGGCACGGCCTGGGAGCGAGTGCCGATGATCCCGCTCCACGTCACGCCCCACGACTGGCAGGTGCTGGACGGGAACATCGGAGAGTTCTCGACGCGCTACTGGTCCTGGAAGTATTGCAACACGCTGTACCCGGCCTACGAGCGTCTCGCCGCGGACGGACGGGGAGCCTGGTTCGCCGCTCGCACCGACACGAACCGGCTGGTCGGCCTCTCCTCCGTCCGGATGGTGGACGGAGGCCGGTGCTCGGTGGACGGCTTCGCCCACCATCGCTACATGGACGCCTGGTCGGAGCTGATCAAAGCGGCGGCGGGCTGGGGCGCCCGGAAAGGCGCATCGGTTATCGAGACTAGACTGTCGGTCGAGGACGGGGAGAAGAGAGAGGAGATGTCGTCGCTCGGCTTCGTCGAGTCGCGGGAGGGAGAGGACTTCGACCTCGACGACGGGCGGACCATTCCGTCGGTGGTAGCCGAGAGGAAAGCCTAGACCCTCCTACTGGCCCGGCCCACCACCTCCGTCATTCCCGCGAACGCGGGAATCTATCCCTATCGCATGCTGCGGCGACGGCGGCGCGGAATGCGTCGAGCAGCTCCGCGCTCGACCGCCTGAGTATGGTGGTGTTGACCGTCAGGCGAATCGCCGAGGCGTCGTTATCGTCGGGGTAGACCAGCACCGAGGCATCGCTCAGGGAGTCGACGAAGGGTTCCATTCTCACCTCCTCATCGAGGTGGAGGAGGACTATGTTGGAGCCGTGCTCGAAGCGCCGCACCTCCAGGCCCGGCAGATCGTTCAGCGCGTCGAACAGGTCATCGGCCTGCCTCATCGCCGCGGCGAACCGCTCCTCGAAGCCCTCGGCGCCGCGCATGGCGAGCTCCGCCGCCAGATATGCCGAGTTGAGCCCTCCGCCGAACATCCTGCGGTCGTGGTACAGGCCGTCGATTAGCCCGGCCGGTCCTGCGAGCACGGCTCCGAAGGGCGCGCCGAAGTACTTGTACAGCGATACGTAGACGGTGTCGTAGAGGGAGGCGTACTCCCGTGGGGAGATGCCTGTCGCCGCCGACATCATGTAGAGGCGCGCGCCGTCCAGGTGAGTGGCGACGCCCCTCTCCCGGCAGAGGCCGGTGATCGCCTCCATTTGGTCGAAGGGTACGACCTGCCCGGCGCATCTGCGAACGGGGCTCTCGACCATGACCGCGCCGACCGGACTGGCAACCCGCTCGGTGTCGGACAGGTCCAGCGCGGCGCGGAGCTCGTCGACGGTGAACCACGGCTTCCCGTTTGCCAGCGGCAGGAGAGTGATGCCGCTGAGCCTGGCGACCGAGTCGCCGGTGTCGTGGAAGAGGTGGCTCTGCTCCTGTACGACCGCCTTCGGCCTCGTCCCGCAGAGCCTCCTGAGGGCCAGGTGGTTGGCCAGCGTGCCGGTCGGCATGAAGATGGCGGTCTCCTTGCCCAGCATCTCCGCGAAGCGCCGCTCCAGCCGCTCGACTGAGCCGCCCAGGCTGTAGACGTCGGCCTCGACCTCCGCCGGATCCAACTCCGCGAGCCTGCGCAGCGTATCGGCGGCCGTCCTCGGCTCGCCGTCGCCTCGTAAGACCACCGCGTCGGCGCTATGGGGCGTCACTTCGCACCTCCAGTCGTCATCTCGCGGCGCACGTACAGTCCCAGGGGCGCGCCGCCAACTACGTGCAGATGGCCGTGGCGCTGCGTCTGGAGCGCGTCGTCGCCGAAGTTGGATATGATGCGAAATCCGTTCGGGCAGCGCTCACTGCCCATGCGGACGGCTATGGCTCCGAGCCGGGACAGCAGAGGGCCGCTGCTCCATAGTTCTGCCTGCGTCATGTGGATGCGCGGAATCAGCAGCAGCATGACCGGCGCCCACGTCAGCTGGTTGTCGAATACGACCACCTCGTCGTCCCGGTATCGGACGCGCGCCGGGAGACGGGCGGCGGCGATCTCGCAGAATGTGCAGCGGTCTGGCTCCGGCGTCAACGGTTCGAGCCGCGGCGGACCCGCTCCTTGATGCGGTAGTCCGGCGCGTCCATCCGGATGAGCTCGCCGACGTACGGGTCCCTGATCCTGGACGCGATCGAGCCTGCGCGTTCGGAGAAATCGAGTGTGCTGGTGATGACCGTGGGCAGCCGGGCGTTGTGACGGTGGACGACGATCTGGTACAGCTTCTCCTGCGCCCAGGGGCTGCTCTGCTCCCGTCCAAGGTCGTCGAGTACGAGGAGCTCGGCGTTCCTGATCTCGTCGAAGACGCGATCGTAGGTGACCGTGCTCTCGGGGGTGAAGGTGTACCTGAG
Organism: Dehalococcoidia bacterium; assembly: GCA_965208395.1. Taxonomy (GTDB): domain Bacteria; phylum Chloroflexota; class Dehalococcoidia; order Lucifugimonadales; family CBDBON01; genus CBDBON01. Next base: position 941,195 of record CBDBON010000003.1, on the reverse strand, counting down.
GTAGTCCATCAGGTCGGGGACGAAGGCGAACCAGACAGGATGGCTTCGCCCGATTCGCTCGACCGCAATCGCGACGGCGAGATGTGTCTTCCCGGTGCCCGTGCCACCGAAGAGGGTGAGCCATCCATCGGGCGACTCTGCGAAGCTCCTCGCCAGTTTGAAGGCATATTCCAGGGACATCCGTTGGCCCGCGTCGGGATTGTTGCCGCGCACGTCGAAGCTCTCGAAGGTCATCCGCCTGGCCATCGCCGGATCGATGCCGCCCCTCCCTGAGGCGGCTTGGCGCTCATCGGCGCCTACCGGAACGATCGTCGAGAGCTCCGGCGCCTCCAACCGGCTGCGGAGGTAGGGATCAATCTCATCCATGCCTGCCGCCGTGGTGATGACGGTGGGCAGCTCGGCGTTGTACCTGTGGTTCATTATCTGCTGAAGCTTCTCCTGCGCCCAGGAGGTGGAGCTCTGGGCGCCCAGACCGTCCATCACAAGTAGAGGGGCTCCGGTGACCTGCTCGTAGAGGTTGCCGTAGGAGACCTCGGCTGAGGGTGCAAAGCCTGCCCTGAGGTGATCGAGCAGGTCGGGGACGTGGACGAAGAAGACGGGTTTGCCCGTCTCGATGCAGCGGTTGGCGATGGCCGCGGCGAGGTGGGTCTTGCCCAGGCCGTGAGGGCCTGTGATCACCAGCCATCCCCTCGGCTCCTCCGCGTACTCCCTGGCCTTCTCGCAGGCGGCCTGGAAGGTCAAGCGGTCCTGCGAACGCTCCGACCGGCCGGTGGGTCGGAGCGTCTCGAAGGTGAACCTCGTGAGGTGGCCGAGGTTGCTATAGCGCAGGAGCCTGTTCAGACGCTCCCGTTCAAGCTGGTCCTGCCGGCATTCGCAGGAGATGATCCGGCCGAAGTCGGGGTCTCCCGCGGACACGTCCGAGGTGAACCAGCCCCGTCCACCGCAGATCTCGCAGTCGCCCCTGCCGTTGTCCGGGCGGTCGGCAGGTAGATCGTGCTGGGAGACCCTTCTAGTAGTACCCAGCCGCCTTAGTATGTCGCCCAGGTTCTCCATCGCCTCTGCCTTCCCTGTCCCACCGTTCGAGGATGCGTTGGATGTAGCGCCAGCTTCGCCTGTTCTGGAGCACCGCCTCGCGGAAGGCGTCCTCGATCCACGGCGCAGGGTATCTCTGCTCCGCATCCCGGAGCTCGTCTGCCATCATCGGGCTGAGCATGCCGACGTTGTCCTCATACAGGGCGAAGATGTTGGGAGGCTCCTCCGCCTCCGCCGAGTCGCCTTCCACATCCAGCCGCATGAGCACGAGATCGGTCCTGGTCATGGCGGCGAGGGCCTTCCTGTCCCTCTCGGTGTTGAGCATGTAGACGCGCTCCCCGTCTCCGTCCGTCTCGACGTGTGCGGAGATGAGGGTCCCCCGCTCGACGGCGCGGGCCAGCGCCGTCTCGACGAGGGCTCTATGAGTCGACACGCCGTCGGCCAGGGCCCGGGAGAGCGACCTGTCGGCGAGGAGCGACGACAGGCTCACGAACCTGGGGTAGCCCCGCTTCTCGTGGAGCGCCCATATGACCCGCAGGGTCGCCTTCAGCTCCGCTAGGTCGTCGATCTGCTCGAGGAGCGGTCCGAAGAGGGGACTCGGCACCGGAGTGAAGCGCACCCTTGGGGGAAAACCCGTGAATCCGCCCATCTAGGCGAACTCCATCGAGCGCGTCCGCGGCTGCAGACTCTCGAACCTGATCACGTTGTCCCGGAAGTAGAGCGGGATGACGCCGGTCGGCCCGTTCCGGTGCTTCTGGACGAGCAGCTCGGCGATCTTCTCCGGGTAGGGCTCGGTCGGTCGGCTCTTCTCCCAGTCCTCCCGCGTCGTGTAGGCGTCCTCGCGGTAGATGAAGGCGACCACGTCGGCGTCCTGCTCGATGCTGCCGCTCTCCCGGAGGTCTGAGAGGAGTGGCCTGTGGTTGGGGCGCTGCTCCGGCGCGCGACTGAGCTGCGAGCAGGCGAGCACCGGGATGTCCAGGTCCCTGGCAAGCCCCTTCATGGAGCGGGAGATCTCGCCCATCTCCTGGACCCTGTTGTCTGAGCGCCAGCCGGAGGAGCCGCCGCCGCTGATGAGCTGCAGGTAGTCGACGACCAGGAGGTCGAGACCCCGCTCGCTCTGGAGGCGCCGGGCCTTGCCGCGCATCTCGACGATGCTCTGTATGGGGGTGTCGTCGATGTAGATGGGCAGGTCGGAGAGCGCCCCGATGGCGTCCAGCAGGCGCCTCTCCTCGTCGTCGCTTATCAGTCCCAGGCGCAGCCTGTGGCTGTCGACTTCGGCCTCGCCGGCGAGCAGGCGAAGGCCGATCTGCTCGCTCCCCATCTCCAGGCTGAAGACTCCCACGATGTTGCCGGTGCCGGCGGCGTGTTGCGCGACGTTGAAGGCGAGGGTGCTCTTGCCCATGCTGGGACGGGCGGCCAGCACGATCAGGTCCGAGCGTTGCAGTCCTCCTCCCAGCAGCTTGTCGAGGTCGGCGAATCCGGTCCCCACCGGAGCGAGGTGGTCGTCGGCCGAGGTCTGCATGGCCGCGCTCTGCTCCATGTAGCTGTCGAGCACGTCCCTAATGTGGGTGAAGTCCCGGGCGCCGCGCCCTGAGCGGACGCGGAAGAGGGTCTCCTCGGCGCGTCGCAGCGCGGCGTCGGCGTCGGGCCCCGCCTCGTATCCGATGGAGGCGATCTCTCCGGCCGCGTGTATGATCTGACGCATCACGGAGGTGCGCTGGACGATCCGGGCATAGTGCTCGATGTGTACCGAGGTGGGCACCACCTGGACGAGGTGGGACAGGTAGGCCGGGCCGCCGATCCCCTCGAGGCGCTCGTTCAGCGACAGCTCGTGGGCGATCGAGACCTGGTTGATCGCCTCGCCTCGGTCAAACAGGGCGAGGCAGGCCTCGTAGCACCATCGGTTCTTCTCGCCGTAGAGGTCGCGCGGCTTGAGGAATGATGTGACCTTCGTCAGGGCCTCGCCGTCGATGAGGACCGATCCGATGAGAGACTCTTCTGCGTCTATGTCGTGGGGCGGCAGTCGTTCAGCGTACAACTATAGATACTCCCAGAGCATGGGTGGCCCCGCCGGTGTAGGCAGTACCGCACACGCAGGATACGGTGAGTCGCCGCTCTAAGTCTTCCCAGCGGACGGGGGGGAAGAGGTAGGGCTCTCCTTCCCTCACGGAGCAGGGGAAGAGATCAGAGCCCTCTCTCTGCCGGTCGGCTGTCAGCGGGGCCCGCTACGCCTCTTCGGTGGGGTCATCGGAGGAGGTCTCCTCCTCCCTCTGGCCGGAATCCTCCTCCATCTCGGAGGGATCGGTCCCGGCGGCGTAGACGAGCACCTTGATGCCAGCCTCGATCTCAGACATCAGCCGGACTGTGACATCGAAGGTTCCGAGCTCTCTTATCGGCTCGGCGATTTCGACGGTCCGGCGGTCTATCTCCCTGCCCGTGATCCGGGAGAGCTCGGCAGCCACGATCTGGCTGGTCACGGAGCCGAAGAGACGGCCTCCCGCGCCCGCTCGCATCTCTATGTCGACCCGTACGCCGTCGAGCTCTGCGGCCAGGGCTTTCGTGTCCTCGATCCTCCTGAGCCTGTCGACCTCGGCCTGCTTCGCCAGTCTCTCGACGCGCTGAAGCGCGTCATGGGTGGCGGGGACGGCAAGGCTCTTCGGAATCAGGTAGTTGCGGGCAAAGCCGTTCTTGACCTCCTTGACCTCTCCACCCTGGGCGACTCCCGCGACATCTTCAAGAAATACGACTCTCATTTGCAAGGTGCTCCGAAAGAATTTGGGACCGGAATCTATCCCGGCAGCCTCATGATTGTAGCATCTGCCGGGCGGCTGGGAGTGCCAGCCCGGGATCTATATATTATGTGTGTCATTCTGTGTCAAAAGTGTAGCATTTCAATGGGGCCCGTGGCCTGTGACATCAGTATCATAGCACGGATGTTCGCGGTGTCAAGGGGCGCTGCTCGGTTGAGAGGAGGCGGGAGAAGACCTCGTTGCTGAGGATGCGCCCGCGCCGCGTGAGCCTGAGCGATTCGCGCGACTCCTCCAGCAGGCCGAGGCCGGACAGCTCCGAGACCACGCCGGCGTAGATCGACGACGGAGGCTCGCCGAAGCGCGCCGCGAACTCGTCCGACGAGACCCCTTCGTCGAGACGCAGGCCCAACATCAACGTCTCGGCCGACTCCAGCACGCGGCCGATTCTCTCGCTCCCCTCGACGGCCGGGCCGGCGCCGGCCCGGCCCGAAGAGTCGTGGGACACGGTTTGCTCCACGCGCCTCACGTACTCCCTGGGAGACCTCAGATTCCAGAATCTTACGCCGTCCAGATAGGAGTGAGCGCCGGGGCCCACTCCGAGGTACGGCTCGTTCCGCCAGTAGACCAGGTTGTGCCGGCTCTCGAATCCTGGCAGGGCCCAGTTGGATATCTCGTAGTGGCGATATCCCCGTTGGACCATCGTATCCTCGGCCAGCTCGTACATCTCGGCCGCCAGGTCCGGGTCGGGTTCGGGCAGGGCGCCGGAGTCCACCCACCTCTCCATGGGCGTACCTCTCTCGATGGCGAGGCAGTAGAGAGAGGCGTGGGGAGGCGCCATCTCAGAGAGGGCGTCGAGCGTCCGGCGCCAGTCCTCGATGGTCTGCCCCGGCAGGCCGTACATCAGGTCGACGCTGACGTTTTCGAATCCCGCCGCCCTGACAGCGTGACAGGCGTCGACGGCCTGGGCCGCGTCGTGGCGGCGTCCAAGCATGGCGAGCAGCCGGTCGTCCAGGCTCTGCACTCCGATGCTGACCCGGTTTACGCCGGACACCCGGTGCGAACGCAGCCTGGGATCGGCGCAGTCGTCGGGATTGGCCTCGAGGGTGATCTCCGCCGCCGGGTCGAGGTCGAAGGACCGGCGCACGGTGTCCAGGAGACCTCCCACGGCCTCGGCAGGAAGATATGAGGGCGTTCCCCCGCCGAGGAAGACGGTGCGGACCGGGGGCCTTCCTAGGCTGCCTCCCCAAATCTCTATCTCCCTCGAGAGGGCATCGACGTAGGGAGGGATGAGCGTCTCGATCCCCTCGTATGTGTTGAAGTCACAGTAGGGACACTTGCTCTTGCAGAAAGGGATGTGGACGTATAGGGCCAGCGGCTTCGAGCGGAGATAGATCGTCTCGTCGCTCATGCCGGTCACACGCTGAAGAGGATGGTGACGAGGTCGCCGTCCGTCACCCGGTACCCTCTTCCCTCCTGGCGCAGGAGACCGCGGCGCCGGGCCTCCGCCAGCGTTCCGCACTCCTCCAGGTCTCCGTGAGCCACCACCTCAGCCCGTATGAAGCCGCGCGCCATGTCCGAGTGGATCTTGCCGGCCGCCTCCACCGCCGTAGTCCCGGTCGTCACCTGCCAGGCCCTGACCTCCCTGTCGTTCCCTGTGAAGAAGGTGATGAGACCGACGGCGCGGCGGGCGAGCCTCACCAGCCGATCGATTCCGGACTCGACCAGGCCGAAGGACTCCCTGTACTCACGCCGCTCGTCCGGCTCCATGGCGGCCAGCTCAGCCTCGAGCAGCCCACAGAGCACGGCGGCGGGAACGCCGCCGTCGGCGAGGCTCTCCTCCAACGGCCCGGCGCCGGGAATCTGGTCCTCGCTTATGTTGGCAACGACCATCAGCGGCTTTGCGGTCAGGAGCCGGAAGCCCGCCAGCATCCGCGACTCGTTGGAGGAGAGCCTCCGCTCCCGCACGGGCGCTCCCTCCTCCAGGGACTTCCTGAGAGCGGCGAGCAGAGCCTCCTCGCGTTCGAGGGGTTCTCGTTCCGATGCCCTTGACCCCTTGGACGCCTCTCGCACACGCGACAGGCGCCTTTCGACTATGAGCAGGTCCGCCAGGGCGAGCTCGTCCTTCATCGACTGGAGATCGTGGGCAGGGTTGGTCCCGTCGTCGAGGTGCGGGACCGACCTGCCCTCGAAGGCGCTCACCACGAGCATCAGGCAGTCGGCGTTCTGAAGGTGGTTCAGGTCTTCTCCGGAGACGCTGAACGACCTGCCTGACCCGTCGTATGAGGGGGGAAGGTCGATAAAACCGATCTCGGCGACGACGGCGCGCGCGGGCTGGAACACCGTCTCGAACAGCTCCATCCGCGGGTCGGCAACCTTGGCTACGCCCACGTTCGGACGCCCGCCGGCGTAGGCCCCCACGCCGGAGCGCGCACCGGTGACAGCGTTGAAGATGGTGGTCTTGCCGGAGGCGGGAGGTCCGACGATGGCGATGTTCATAGCGGCGTCTCGCCGTCCTCTAGGACCGGGAGGCCGGCGCTACTCGTCCTTGTCGTCGATAAAGCGGTATGAGCCGTCGATGACCTTCCCGTCCGGACCGGTCCGGCGGCCTTCCCCGTGCCCGGACGCCAGGTGCTTGGGAGCCGTGCCCAGGAACAGCGCAAGGGCGGCGGCGAGCACGAGAACGTCGTCTATCCGGCCTAGTACTGGTACCATGTCGCGGACCAGATCGAAAGGCGAGATTAGGTAGACGAGGGCGGCGGGCAGGATCAGCTTGAGACGCATCGGGACGCGGCTGTCGACCATCAGGCGGAAGACGAGACGCGGCACGCCGGTCATCTGGAGTATCGTGAGCAACAGCCTCATGTGCGTCATTATAACCGCCCGTCGAGACATGAGAAACGGTCAGACATGAAAGGGAGAGAGACCCCCGGCTCAATCTTCCCACGGCTCCGAGGGGGAAGAGGTGAGAGAGACGCGCCATGATATACCTGTTGTACGGGGGCGACGAGGTCTCCCTGGAGGAGAGGCTCTCCGGCATGAAGCAGGAGGTTCAACCGGCGGAGCTGCGGGACGTCAACATATCGGTGCTGGATGGCGCCGTGGTGGGTCTCGATGAGCTGGCGGCGACGAGCGGAGCGGCGCCGTTTCTCGCAGACAGGAGGGTCGTGATCGTCCGTGGCTTGTTGGGCAGATACGAGCTCCAGAGGCCGGCAAGGAGGTCAGGGCCTGCCGAGAGGAGGGCTCTGGGAGAGTGGGAGGGCCTGCCGGACGTTCTGAGCGGAGTCCCCGGCACGACAGCCCTCGTCTTCGCGGAAGGGGCCCTGAACAGCCGCAACCCGCTGCTGGCGCTGGTCCGCCCGCTGGCGGAGACGGAGACCTTCCCGGTCCCGCGTCCCCGCGAGCTTCCGCGCTGGGTCGTCGACCGTGCGCGGCACCGCGGCATAGAGATCGAGCCCAGAGCGGCGGACGCGCTGGCGTCCGCTATCGGCGGCAATCTCCGCATAATAGACTCTGAGCTGGAGAAGCTCTCGGTCTATCGCGGCGATGAGCGGATCAGGTACGAGGACGTGCGCCGGATGGTGGCGTACGTCAGGGAGGCTAACATCTTCGCGGCGGTGGACGCCGTCCTGGAGAGGCGGCCGGATCACGCCGTCAGGCATATACACCGCCTCCTGGACGAGGGCCGCGAACCCTCCTACATCATCACGATGATCGCGCGGCAGGTGCGCCTCGTGCTGCTGGCCAGGGACGTCAGGGCGCAGGGCGTCCCGCGGTCCGAGATCGGGGGAAGGCTCTCGCTGTCAGGCTATCCGCTGCAGAAGACACTCCAACAGGAGGAGAGGATCTCGTCGGAGCGGCTCGCCACTATCCACCGGAGGCTGCTTGAGGCCGACGCCGACCTCAAGACCAGCGCGGCGGATGACACACTGGTGCTCGACATGCTCATCGCGGAGCTGGCGATGTAGGAGGGGACCTCCCCATCTCAATCTTCCCTCGTCCGCGGGGGGAAGAAAGAGGCGGAGAGACTCAGGAGGCGGCAGTGTGGACGATCCGGTTGTAGCAGGCGAGCCAGTGATCGGGCTCCACCTCGACGAGGCTGGGCATCGGCTGGGTGCGGCATGCCGTGACAGCCTTGGGGCACCGGTCGACGTAAGGACACCGGTCGGGAGGGTCGATCATCTTGGGAGGAGCGCCCCTGAGCGGCTGCAGACTGGATAGACGCCCGTCCAGCCGCGGCAGCGACTGGAACAGGCCCCAGGTGTAGGGGTGCAGGGGACGCTTGAACAGCGTCGGCGTGTCCGCCATCTCCACTATGGAACCGCCGTACATGACCGCGACGGTGTCGGCCATCTGGGCGATCACGCCGAGGTCGTGGGTGATCAGCAGAATAGCCGTGTGCCTTTCGTCCCGTAGCTGCCTGAGACGTTGGAGTATCTCTGCCTGCAGGGTGACGTCCAGGTTCGAGGTCGGCTCGTCCGCTATCAGCACCTTCGGCCGGTGAGCGACGCCTATGGCCAGCATGACGCGCTGCGCCATCCCTCCGCTCAGCTGGAACGGGTAGCGGCCCAGGACCCTCTTCGGGTCTGGGATGCCCATCTCGGTGAGCAGCTCGACCGCCCTGGCCCTGGCCTCGCGGCTGCTCATGTTGGTGTGGGCGAGCACCGTCTCCTCCACCTGCTGGCCGACTGTGATTACAGGGTTGAGGCTGGAGCCGGCGTCCTGGAAGATGAGGGCGATCTCCTGGCCCCTGATGCGGCGCATCTCCTCCGGTTGGAGGCGGAGCAGGTCCTGGTTCTGATACCAGACGCGGCCCCGGGTCGTCTGCCCCGGGGAGGGAAGCAGGCGGAGCACGGATAGGGCCGTGACCGTCTTGCCGGATCCGCTCTCTCCGACCAGGCCGAGGATCGAGTCCTCCTTTAGCTGGAGAGAGACGCCGTTGACGGCCTTGACAGTCCCGTCCTTCGTTGGGAAGTGGGTGTGAAGGTCGTTGATCTCGAGAAGGGTGCGGGCCATATAGCCTCGACCTAGCGGTCAGGGATGGGCGTGAGCGACCGCCACTCTGTCCAGGACGACCGATCTGAACCGCCCGGCCCTCAACTCTGAGATGAAGTCGTCCAGGGTGCGCACCGGACGCTCGAACTCGGTGGCGAAGGTGCCAAGGTCCCCCAGGCTGTGAGCGTCGCTGGCGCCTGTCCCCTGCATCCCGAGTCTATCGGCGATCCGATGGGAGAATTCGTTCTCCCGCTCTGAGCCGCGCCCGTTCAACACCTCCACGGCATCTGACAGCGAGAAGGCGTCGTTCCTGCAGGCCCTGTCGAGCATCCGGTCGTAGCCCTCCGGCGTCTCGCTCTCGTCCGGCCTGAAGGTGCGCCTGTAGGGATGGGCGACCACGATCGCGCCGCCGGCCTCGTCGACGAGCCGCTTCACGAAGCTGGAGCGGTGCATGCCGAAGATGTACTTGCGAAGCCCGTATACCAGGAGATGGCCGTCCTCGGTCGTCACCTCGCACCCGGGGAAGATCGGGAAGTCGAAGGTCCTGGAGAGAGCATGGATGTCCTCGGCGGTCCAGAAGTTGTCATGCTCGGTGATGCACACCCCGTCGAGCCCCAGCCGCTTCGCCTCCGCCACCAGCTGCTCCGGTGTGAGGAAGCTGTCGTCCGAACCGGGATAGGTGTGGGTGTGGATGTCGATAATCACCGGCCAAGTCTGCCATTCGCACTACCCAAAGTCAAACTCGGCCCGCTCGCCGGTAGACGCAGCGGAGGGACAGGGAACCCCCATATTTAGCTTCCCATCGGACCGAGGAAGATAAGGGGCAACTATGGAGGGTCGAAAGTTGAGTTGGTTTATATCAAGGTCTTTGATATAATCGAGTAGTCATAGCTGACCTGCGGGAACCAATCCCGACGAGACGCAACGAGGTGTCGAGATGGTGCTGAGACCGGACGAGTTCACGGAACAGGCCCAGGAGATATTGAAGACCTCCCAGGACATCATGCGCCGCTACCGTCACAGCCAGTGGGACTCCGAGCACGTGCTGATGGCGCTGATCGAACAGGAGAAGGGTATCCCGGCGGAGGTCTTCCGGGAGCTGGGCGTGTCTCTCGAAAGTGTGCATGGAGCGCTGCATGGGCTGCTCGAGCGGGCGCCCAAGGTGGCGCACGAGTCGGGCCAGGTCTACGTTACGCCCAGGGCCGCCGGACTGCTGGAGAGAGCCAAGTCGGAGGCCGACCGGCTGGGAGATGAGTTCATCGGCGCGGAGCACCTCCTGGTCGCGCTGACCCAGGAGGACCAGGGCGGCGTGAAGGCGGTGCTGGACGAGATGGGCGTCGACCTGGAGAAGGTCTACCAGGCGCTCCAGAAGATCAGGGGGACTCACAGGGTAACCGACCCTCGGGCAGAGAGTCGTTACCGCTCCCTGGAGCAGTACAGCGTCGATCTCACCGGGCTCGCAGCGGACGGCAGGCTCGACCCTGTGATCGGGCGCGACGACGAGGTCGCGCGGGCGATGCAGACGCTTATCCGCCGCACGAAGAACAACCCCGTCCTGATCGGGGGCGCAGGCGTGGGAAAGACGGCGATTGTCGAGGGTCTGGCGCAGCGGATCGCAGCGGGCAACGTCCCTGCGGAGCTCGAAGGGAGACGCATGCTCGCGCTGGACATGGGCTCCCTGGTCGCGGGCTCGAAGTTCCGGGGCGAGTTCGAGGAGCGCCTCAAGTCGGTGATGGACGAGATCAGGGAGGCGCAGGGAGAGGTCATCCTATTCATCGACGAGATACACACCGTCGTTGGCGCCGGGGCGGCCGAGGGCGCCATCGACGCGAGCAACATGATGAAGCCGGCGCTGGCGAGGGGGGCGCTACAGTGCGTGGGCGCGACCACCGAGCAGGAGTACCGCAAGCACATCGAGAAGGACGCGGCTCTCGAGAGGCGGTTCCAGCCGATTCTCGTGGAGGAGCCTGACGTCGAGACGGCTGTGGAGATGCTCGGGGCGCTGCGGCCTCGTTTCGAGGGCCATCACGATCTCAAGATAGAGGATTCGGCCCTGGAGGCGGCCGTCCGGCTGGGCCAGAGATACATCTCCGACCGGCTGCTCCCCGACAAGGCGGTGGACCTGATCGACGAGGCCGCAAGCCGCATCCGTATCGAATCTCAGCTCCTTCCCATCGCGCTGCGGGAGCGGGAATCGAGGCTCAGGCACCTTGAGAACGAGGAGGACTCAGCGTCTCGGCGCGCCGACTACGAGAGGGCGGCGGAGCTGAAAACCGAGCGTCTGCAGCTCCAGGATGAGTACGACCGGGAGCGGCGGGAGTTCCTGCGGGACAAGGACATCGACATGGTCGTGGACGCGGAGGAGATCGGAAGAGTCGTAGCGGCCTGGACAGGCATTCCGGTCGACCGGCTGCTGGAGAGCGAGGCCCAGAGACTTCTGCTGATGGAGGAGCGTCTGCACGAGCGGATCGTCGGGCAGGACACGGCCGTGACAGCAGTGTCGGACGCGATTCGCCGCGCCAGAGCCGGCATGAAGGACCCGAACAGACCGGTAGGCAGCTTCATGTTCCTTGGCCCCACGGGCGTGGGAAAGACGGAGCTTGCCAGGGCGCTCGCCCAGTTCCTGTTCGACGACGAGCAGAACATGGTGCGGGTCGACATGTCCGAATACATGGAGAAGCACACGGTGTCGAGACTGGTGGGCGCCCCTCCCGGCTACGTGGGATACGACGACGGAGGGCAGCTGACGGAGGCCGTGCGCCGCCGCCCCTTCCGCGTCGTCCTGTTCGACGAGATCGAAAAGGCCCACCCCGACGTGTTCAATGTCCTGCTCCAGATCCTGGAGGATGGCAGGCTGACCGATGGACATGGGCGCACGGTTGACTTCCGCAATACCGTGGTGATTATGACGAGCAACGTGGGCACCGGCCAGGCGGACCGGCCCATGGTGGGATTCATAAGGGGTCAGGCGGAGGACCAGTCCGTTCGGATACGGGCCTCTGTCGAGGAGGCGCTGAAGAGCGCCTTCCGGCCCGAGTTCCTCAACCGGGTGGACGATATCGTCATCTTCGATTCACTGAGCACCGAGGAGATCCGGCAGATCGTCGACCTGATGCTCAGGCCGGTGGAGGAGCGCCTCCTGGAGCACGGCGTGACCATGTCGCTCTCCGACCGGGCGAAGGACTGGCTGCGGAAGGAAGGGTTCGACTCCGAGTTTGGCGCGAGGCCGTTGCGACGGGTCGTGCAGCGGTCCGTGGAGAATGTCCTGTCCAGGAAGATCCTCGGCGGCGAGCTTGGGCGCGGCGACGATGTACTGATCGACGTCGAAGAGAGCGGACTCAGCTTCACGAGGGCTGCTGCCCCGGTGGCCGCCGCCGCGCATTAGCCGCGGCTTGTCTCGGAAAGGCCCGATCCTCGCCTCTATACCGGTCGACGCCGGCGTGGGCTTTCTGCAACACTGGCATTGCCGTCCGCGAGGACCGAGGTGAGAGCGCAGCCGTGAGCTCACGTTTAGGCGCCCTGGTCGATCTTCCGGCTCTGAGACTTCTCTGGAGCGGGCATGACCGCCGCGTACAGATAGCGGTGCTCCTGCTCGCCGTCGTCGTCATCGCCGCTGTCTGGTATTTCAGGGGATACTTCTCCTCGATCGAGGCGGTCGGCTACCCTGCCGTCTTTCTGCTGAGCCTGCTCGGCAGCGTCTCGATGGTGATGCCCGTTCCGGGCCTCCTGTCCGTCTGCAGCACCAGCGTTGTCCTCGATCCCCTCCTGGTAGGGGTCGTCGCCGGAGTGGGCGAGACGATAGGGGAGGCGTCCGGATATGCCCTCGGCTACGGCGGCGGGAGCGTCGTCGAGAAGCACCGCGCGTACCCCAAGGTCAAGAGGTGGATGGAGGAGCGCGGAGCACTGGTGATATTCGCCGTCTCGGTGATACCGAACCCCGTCTTCGACGTCGTCGGTGTCGCCGCCGGAGCGGTGCGCTACCCCCTGTTGCGCTTCTTTGGCATCGTCCTGCTGGGGAAGGTGCTGAAGGGCATGATGGTGGCCTACACCTGCGACTTCGGGATAACTCATCTCCCCTGGGTCAGCTGAGCGCCTCCTTCTCGGGCCTCTCGCTTCGGGGTAACGTCAGGTGGTTGGCTGGGCTCCCTCCCGCCGGTTGCGGACGTATGTCCGATGCTTTACATTGACTTCATGGAGGAGACGAGAAGCGATACGTCGACGCTGGAGACGGCCGGCGCCGGGGCGGTCGCAGGGCTGGACTCCGGCTCCCTGCTCGATATCTATGGCCGTATGGTGCTCTGCCGCACGCTCGACGAGCGCGTCTGGCTCCTCAACCGCCAGGGCAAGGCGGCTATCGTCGCCTCAGCGCAGGGCCACGAGGCCGCCCAGTTCGGCAGCGTCCGGGCACTGCGCTCCGGTCTCGACCACTTCTACATCAACTATCGCGACCTCGGCGTGCTGATTGCGCTGGGCGTCACGCCTCAAGAGCTGATGTGCGGCTACCTGGCCAAGGCCGGAGAGCCGATGAGCGGGGCGCGGCAGTTCCCGACTCACGGAGCCTACCCGGAATACCGCATCGTCAATCTGTCCAACGTCGTCGGTACCCAGATACCCCAGGCAGTAGGAGTTGCGCTCGCGTCCAGGATGCGAGGAGACGAGTCGGTGACGATCGTCTACTTCGGCGACGGAGCGGCGAGCGTCGGCGACTGCCACGAGGCGATGAACTTCGCAGCGATTCACAGGCTGCCGGTAATCTTCTTCTGCGAGAACAACCGGTACGCCATCTCCGTTCCCCTCTCCAAGCAGATGGCGGCTGAGAGCATCGCCATCCGCGCCCGGGGTTACGGGATGCCTGGACTGACGGTCGACGGCTGTGACGTGAACTCTGTCTTCGAGGCGACGCGCGAGGCTGCGGAAAGAGCGAGACAGGGACGAGGCCCGACACTGATCGAGGCCGACGTCGAGAGGCTCATGCCCCACACCACGGACGACGACGACCGGCGGTACAGGGGCGCCGAGGAGCTCGAACGGGCGCGCGAGCGAGACCCTCTGACGGTGTTGCGCCATCAGCTTCTCCATCGCGGCGCGCTCACTCCAGAAAGGGACGGAGAGCTTCACGCGGAGGCCAGGCGTGTGGTCAACCTGGCCACCGACGTGGCCGAGGAGGCAGGGTATCCGTCGACGGAAGGCTTCCACGACCATGTCTACTCCCCGGAGCGCCTGACAGGGGGGTCGCTATCCCGGTAATGACCGTGCTCGAGGCCGTCCGTGAGGCCATCCACGAGGAGATGGCACGGGACGAGCGCGTCTTCGTCATGGGCGAGGACATTGGCGCGCGAGGCGGGGTCTTCCTGGCGACCGAAGGGCTGATGGACAGGTTCGGCGAGGAGCGGGTGATCGACACGCCTCTGGCCGAGTCGTCGATCGCCGGCATCGGGCTGGGCGCCGCCCTCAACGGGATGAGGCCCATCGCGGAGATCGAGTTCGCCGACTTCATCTGGCCTACGGTAAACCAGATCGTTGGCGAGGCGGCCCGTGCGCGCTACGGCACGAACGGCCGGATGTGCGCGCCGATGGTGCTGCGCGCCCCGTACGGGGGAGGAGTGAGGGGCGGCCTGTACCACTCCCAGAGCGTCGAGGCGTTCTTCGCGCACACGCCCGGTCTCAAGGTCGTGACGCCGGCGACGCCCTACGACGCCAAGGGGCTGCTCAAGAGCGCCGTGCGAGACGACGATCCCGTCGTCTTCCTGGAGCACAAGCGCACCTATCGCCTGGTGCGCGGCGAGGTGCCGCAGGCCGAGTACACTCTGCCAATCGGCCGCGCGGACGTTAAGCGGAGCGGCTCCGACGTGAGCGTCGTCACCTACGGGCTGATGGTCCACCACTGTCTGGAGGCGGCTGAAGAGCTGGCAAGGGAGGGCGTCGAAGCGGAGGTCGTCGACCTCCGCACCGTCCGTCCCATCGACCGTTGCACGGTAGTCGACTCGGCGAAGAAGACGGGAAAAATCGTAGTGGTCCATGAGGATACGAAGGCAGGCGGCATCGGCGCGGAAGTGGCCTCGATCGTCTCCGAGGAGGCCTTTGAGTACCTCGACGGCCCCGTGGTGCGGGTGGCGGGCCCCGAGGTGCCTCCCATGCCCTACAGCCCGCCGCTCGAAGAGATGTTCATGCTCGACGCGCCTAAGATCGCGGAGGCGGTCCGCCGGCTGGCGCGCTACTGACCGCTCTCAACCCGTTCGCTGTGAGTCTGTAGAACCGCAACGAGCGTCGCTTCCAAACCACGGTAAAGGGAGTGAAAATTGAGGATCGAGCTGCCCCAGGTCGGAGAGTCGGTCACCGAGGGGGTCATCGGCAGATGGCTCAAGTCGGTGGGGGATTCTGTCGAGAAGTACGATCCGCTGGTAGAGGTGGTGACCGACAAGGTCAACATGGAGATGCCGTCTCCAGTCTCCGGCGTGCTCACCCTGATACTCGCGGACGAGGGCGACACCGTACCCATGGGGTCCGCGATCGCGGAGATCGAAGTCGACGGCGAGGAGCCGCCCGCCGAGCCTGCAGAGGAGGAGATCGACACGACCGGCGTGCTTCTCAAGGACACGGCGCCCGTTGGCCCCACAGGTTCGGGTGGGCCGATCGCGGCTCCCGTGGAGGAGTCCCCCTCTAAGCGTCGGCGCTACTCGCCGGCGGTGCAGCGTCTCGCCGACGAGCACGGAGTAGTTCTCTCGCAGGTCGAGGGGACGGGCATGGGAGGCCGCGTCACCCGCGCCGACGTCCAGGCTCTCATCGACGGCAGCCGGGACGCTGTGCGCGCCGCCCCCGAGTGTGACGAGGAGCGTCTGCCGCTCACTCCCGTGCGTCGCATGATCGCCGAGAACATGGTCGTGAGCTCGACCCAGATCCCTCAGGCATGGAGCATGATGGAGGTCGACTTAACTGGCCTCGTCCGCCGCCGGAACGAGATCAGGGACGAGTTCGAGCGCCGCACAGGCGTCAGGCTTACCTACCTCCCATTCATCCTGAAGGCGGTGGCCGAGGGGCTGCGGGAGAACCCGCTGGTCAACTCGTCCTGGGCCGGCGACTCCATCCTTCTCAAGCGGCGGATCAACATAGGCGTCGCGGTCGCCGCGCCGGACGGGCTCGTCGTGCCGGTGGTGCATGACGCGGACCGGCTCAGCGTCGCCGGGCTGGCCGAGGCGCTGGACGGTCTCACCGGCCGCGCCCGCCGGGGAGGGCTGGCGATCGAAGATGTGCAGGGCGGCACCTTCACGGTCAACAACACGGGCGCGCTCGGCTCGGTGCTTTCCAGGCCCCTGGTGAACCCTCCGCAGGCCGCGATCCTCGCTACCGAGTCGATAGTGAAGCGCCCGGTGGTGATCGACGACGCTATCGCCATACGGTCGATGATGAATCTCGCCCTAACCTTCGACCATCGGGTACTGGACGGCTCGGAGGCCAGCGCCTTCGTGAGCGCCGTCAAGCGCCTGCTCGAATCGATAGGACCGGATACCCCGGTATATTGAGGCCGGACATCGTGGTCCGACAGCGATCACCCTCACCTCAATCCTCTCCCTCCAAGGGAGAGGAGGTATCCCTGTCCCCACCACAGGACCGGATGGAGACGGCGGGACGCAGTCTCGGTGGCAGAGAGTGCGTAACAGTCTCCCTCGGCGTCGTGGACTACGCAGAGGCGGTGGAGCTTCAGAGACGGCTCCATCGACAGGTCGTCGACGGATCGCTGCCCGACCTGCTGCTGCTTCTGGAGCACCCGCACGTATACACCCTCGGCCGCCGCGGGAAGGAGAAAGACCTTCTAAGCACCGAAGAGGAGCGCTTGGCCTGCGGTGTGGAGGTCCATCGGACGGACAGGGGAGGGGAGGTCACCTATCACGGCCCCGGCCAGCTTGTCGGGTATCCGATCGTCGACCTCCGCAGGTGGGGAGGGGGGCCGCTGGTCTACGTCCGCGCGCTTGAAGCCGTCATCGTCGCCACGCTGGGGGAGTTCGGCCTCTCGTCTCAAAGCGGAGAGAAACCTACCGGCGTCTGGGTGGGAGATGCCAAGATCGCCGCCATCGGCGTCAAGATCAGCCGCAGGGTCACGATGCACGGCTTCGCGCTCAACGTCGCCCCCGACCTCTCCTACTTCGACCGTATCGTCCCGTGTGGAATGCCGGATGCCCAGGTCACGTCGATGGCCGCGGTTCTGGCCGGCGATATAACGGTCGAGCAGATCGTTCCCGTGCTGATCGAGCGGTTCGGCGAGACCTTCGGGCTGCGCGTCTCTCGACGGAGTCTTGATGAGATTGAGCCTGTTCTCGGTATAGCTTGAAGGATGAGCGGGTCTACGGACCGCGCGGGAGGAAGCGGTGGAGGATCAGGCTGGCCGGCAGGATCGCCGCGGTCGCCGCGCACATCACGACCATCGTCGTGTCGAGCCCGAAGGCGTCGGCGATGACGCCGTAGATGAGAGGGGCGGCGAGCGTGCCTCCCTCGTTGGTGGTATAGAAGAAGCCGTACAGGCGGGCCCTGCGATGCGCGGGGATGATGTCTGCGACAGCGCCATAGAGGACTGACGAGGTGCCGTTCAGGCCGATCCCCAGAACGAGCATCAGCGGAGCCATCGACCAGACCGGGCCGAAGACCGCGGCCAACAGGAGCAGCGCCGTCACGCCCTTGGTGCCCCAGATCAACATCACGGATCCGTAGCGGTCGGCCAGCCAGCCGCAGACGAACTTTCCTGCGGCCCCTCCGGCGAACAGCACGACCAGCATCCCGCTCACCTGTCCGAGGCCCATGCCCTTCGCCTCCATGACGAACGGCAGGAAGACCAGCGCCGCTCCCCGCGTCGCGGAGTCGAGGAAGCCGATCCAGCTCAGCGCGATGAATCCGCTCTTTACCGTGCCGTCGGTATCGGGGGCGTCGATATCGGTCGACTGTCTGACCGGCCTGCCAGTGTCGACGCTTCGTCTCGCCAGTGCCGTCAGCAGCATGAAGAGGAGTCCGGCCGCTCCGATCGCCCACAGCGCGGTTCGCCACCCGAAGTGGACGGCCATGAGCCCCGCGAAGGCGGGGGCAGCCATCTTCCCGAGGTCGCCCGAGAAGTTGACGGTACCCACGGCAGTGGAACGCCCCCTGTCGTCGTAGGCGCGGGAGACCATGCTGGAAGCCAGGGGGTGCTGCATTCCACCGCCCAGGCCGCCGCCGAAGCTGACCGCGAGCAGCACCAGGAAGCCCGGAGCGAGGGCCATGCCGACGACTCCGGCGGCCACCCATGCGTTGCCAAGCACGAGCAGCCAGAACTCGCCGGTGGTCTCCGCCAGGAAGCCCGCCGGCACCTGCAGCACGGCGGAGGAGAGGCCGTAGATGGATCTGAGCAGGCCGACCTGCTTGTACGACAGGTCCAGGTCGGCTGCGATGAAGGGAAGGAGGGGAACGAAGAGGGCGAAGAAGAGGTCGCTCCAGACGTGCATCGCCGAGCCGAAGATCAGCGTGCGGTGCGGCCTAGCAGTCTTGGTGATCAAGCTATGTCCATCGCCGTAAGGAGCGCAACACGCCCTTACGGCTGCAGGCGCTCTATCCCCCTGTTCCTCAGTGTCGCCGCATCCTTGAGATAGACGTTCACGAGCTCGCAGGGGGGCTTATCAGTGTTGACGAGCACCATTACGCGGATGCACATGGGCTGCGCGTCCGGCACGGCCATCTCGTGTCCGCACATCAGGGCCACATGCTCCCAGCCCATCAGCCTGGCGGCGACGGCGGGGAACTCCGCATTCAGGTCCTGGGTCGTGGTGAAATGGGCTGCCGCGATGTCGTCGACGTCGAGCCCGTTTGCCTCGACCAGCTCGGTGAGCATCTCGGTCGTCGCATCGAGTATGGACTGCTTGGTGTTGGCGTCGGCGGTCGTCGCGCCGCGTATCCCGCGGACAGTGCTCATTCTTCAAACCTCAGCCGGACGAAGTGGCGAGCCCTCTGATGAAATCGGCGGCCGCACGAACGGCTTCCCCTTCGGGCGCTCGGCCGATGGCGTTCAGCAGGGCGCTGCCCACGGCGACGCCGTCGGCGAAGCCTCCGACCGTCTCGACGTGCTCCCTGGTGGAGATGCCGAAGCCGATCAGGATGGGGAGGTCGGTGTGCCGCCTTATCCTCTGCACCAGATCGGGCAGATCTGCGGCGAGGTCCGACCTCGCCCCGGTCACGCCGGTGACGCCCACGCAGTAGACGAAGCCGTTGGCGTCCTCGCAGGCGTGCGCGATGCGCCGGTCGGTGCTGGTCGGGGCGAGCAGGGGAATGAGATAGATGCCGCTCCGCTCGCACAGCCGCTTGAGATCGCCCGCCTCCTCCGTGGGGAGGTCGGCGACGATCACTCCGTCGAGCCCCGCTGTGGAGGCGTCCGCGACGAACGCCTCCACGCCGTAGCTCAGTAGGGGATTGTAGTAGCCCATGAATATGAGCGGCGCCTCGACGCCTCTCCGCCGGAGTCGCGTGAGTACCTGGATGGAGGTGGACAGGGAGACGTCGTTCTGGAGGGCCGTGAAGCTCGTCTTCTGGACGGTCGGGCCCTCCGCGAGAGGGTCGCTGAAGGGGACTCCTAGCTCCAGCATGTCGGCGCCCGCGCCGACGACAGCCTCGACCAGAGCCTCGCTCGTCGGAATGTCCGGATACCCAATGGTCAGAAATGGGGCGAGCGCGATGCGGCCCGCCCGCCTGGCCTCCCGGAGGCTGGTGTCGATCCGGTTGACCATGCGGCTCTAACTCTCGAGCCAGGCGACGTCGCCGCAGAGGTCTGCCGGATGCGGCCTGGAGGCGAAGACGGCGTACTCCTCCTTGGCGGTCTCCAGGTCGCCGTCATCTCCGTGTCCGGGGTAGAAGGTGATGTCGTCCCCCAGCGTCAGCAGCTCCCCACTTATGCTGTTCAGAAGCTGTGCGAGGTCGGATGGCGCCCTGGTCCTGCCGGGTCCGCCCGGAAAGAGCGTGTCTCCTGTGAAGAGCAGGTCGCCGAATGACATGCATATGGAGCCCGGGGTGTGGCCCGGAGTCGACATTAGCTTCAGCGCCAGCGTGCCTGCCTCGACTGTCTCGCCGTGTCGCAGGAGGAAGTCGGGAGGGGTCGGCAGGTCGGGCGCGTCGCTCTCGCCGATCCCGACGGGCGCTCTCAGAGCGGCGACCACCTCCCCGAGGCCATCGATATGGTCCCAGTGGCTGTGAGTGATGAGGATCGACCTGACCGTGGTCGCGCTGGCGACGGCTATCAGACCTTCCGGCTCGGCCGGGGCGTCTATCACGATGCTATCGTTCGTCTCCGGGCAGATCAGGATGTAGGCGTTGTTGTAGAGAGGGCCGGACGTCACCTTGTGTACGGTGATGCGGTCGTCCTGATAGTGTGCGCTCATCATCCTCCTCGCAGGATCATGGGTGGCGGTGATTATACCAGTAGTGCGGGCCTCGTCCAATCGGAGGCCCACGACTGCTATAATTCGCCCGTTGACGACAAGAGCTCGCACCAGGAGGTCCCGATGCCCGACTACGGACTGAAGATCAAGCAGGACACGGGCGGCAAGAGGCTGGAGATCGAGTGCTCCCACCAGAACGGGCTTCTGTACGTGGTCCCGAGCGAGGCGAGCTGGGTCTGCTCGGAGGAGCTTCTACATGTCCACGCGATGGCGGGTTTCTTCAGGCAGCTGACTGAGCTGGAGGACCAGCGGGTGCACGACCTGATGCAGAAGTGGGGACTTTACTTCCGGCCCCGGCCGCTGCAGACCGAGGAGGAGGACGGTTCCGCTCCGGGCTAGGTCCGCCCCGGGCGGGATGAAGATGGACCGCTAGAGGTCCTCATCCTCATCGTCGGCCATGCTCTCTTCGCCCGCCTTTATGATCCGGTGGAATACCGGGGTGAAGGCGTCGTCGTCTCCAGGCTCCGTGTCATCGTCGGACCAGTCCTTGATGACCATCTGCTGCGTCTCCGGCGGCTCATCGTCGGCCAGCTCAGTGAGGATCGCGTTGGACAGGTATACGCGGTTGTTTCCGGTGTCCTTCGACGGGAATGAGACGATTCCAGCCTGGGACTGGTGCTTGTACGTCTCGGAGATCATGATAGTGATCTCGCGCTCTCCGACGCTGGCCACCGCGCCCTCGTAGCGGTTCCCGCCCTTCATCAGCCGGGTCAGCCTGGAGGCCAGCTTCGGCTCCACCTGCCCGACGTACTCCCCGGACGGTTTGGCGACCTTCAGCCTGCCCTCTTCGGGCGCCAGGTCCACCGGGTGCCCGGGCGCGAGTCTGACGAGGACGTCCGGGGGGGCGAGGTTGACGAGCGATGTCCCACCCGACTTGCCGCTCTCCTCGATGAATACGGGGCGGCTCGTCAGGCTGGGCTCAGGCGCGCCGGAAGACTCGTCCCCGAGCCTGGAGAGGCGGTCGATGTTCTTCTTGGCGATGCTGTTGTAGGGTGATATACGGAGCGCCTGCTCGAACGCCCTCATCGCCTCGCGGTTGCGCCCCAGCTCGCTGAGCGCCTTGCCGAGCCGGTTGTGCGCCTCCAGGTCGTCCTCGAACTCTCTGAGAATCTCCTGGTTGAGCTCGACGGCCTCGTCCCAACGGGCCTTCATCGCCAGGCCGATGGCTCTCTTGGCGAGGTCCTTGCGCGTCCTGCTTCTGTCTGCGAGCTTGGGTGTAAACATCGTAGCTGCCGCTATTTGAGTCGGCGAATTTTAGCCTATGATATTGAGTGGCGCAAGAGGTTTTGCGCCACCTTTTGTCACCGATAGCTGCTGCGGCGTTTCAGTCTGAGCGGCAGCAGCCGCCAGAAAGCCTCCACGGCGATCCACAGCGACATCTTCGAACGGCCCTCCGTGCGGTCCAGGAAGAGGATAGGGTGCTCGGCCACTCTCAGCCCGAGGCGCTGGCAGGCGTGCGCCACCTCCGCCTGAAAGCCAAAGCCCTGGCAACGGAGCTCGGACGGGCGGAGCTGGAGAAGAGCTTCGGCCCGGAACGCCTTGAACCCGGATGTCGCGTCCCTGACCCTCAGCCCGGCGACGGTGCGGATTCCGACGTTGGCCAGGTAGCTCAGCATACGCCGTCCCAGGCTCCAGCCGCTGTCCACGCCCCCGCCCGGTATGTAGCGGGATCCGACGACGACGTCGGTGCGCCGCAGCGCGTCCAGCATGGCCGGAAGCTCATCGGGCGAGTGGGACAGGTCGGCGTCCATCTGAACCACGTACTCCGCGCCCTGCTCGAGAGCCCTGGAAAAGCCGTCGAGGTAGGCGGTGCCAAGGCCCTGCTTGCCCTGCCGCTCGATCAGCTCGATTCTCCCGTCGAACCTCGCCGACAGCTCCTTCGCGACCTGCGCGGTGCCGTCGGGGGAGCCGTCGTCGACCACGATGAGCCTGCAGTCAGGAATGCGATGCGAGAAGATGCGCTCCGCCAGCTCCGGAAGGTTTCCGGCCTCGTTGAAGGTGGGAACGACTATGTCGACCGCGCCATCGCGGCGCGGTCGGTTCGGCGTCTCCCAGCGGACGGATCGCCTCGTGGGGGGGTACCTGCCGCGGAGAGCGTTCCACCTGACGGCCAGCACGTCCCGGAACATGAGGAAGGCGTCCCTCCCCGGCCTGAGCTTGCTGTCTCTCTGGTGATGCCAGTCGATGGCCATCTCCAACACGCGCATGCGGTGCCGCCGCGCGAGATACAGGATCTCGACGTCGAAGCCCAGGCCGTCGGTGCGCTGGGCCGCGAACAGCCGCTCCGCGACCTCCCCGCTGAAGCACTTGAAGCCGCACTGAGTGTCGTCGAAGCCACGGACGGCGACCAGACGCACCACCCGGTTGAACAGTCGCCCCTGGATATGCCTCACGGCGGGCTCGTTGAACCGGCGCGCGCCGGCAATCTGGCGGGAGCCGATGACGATGTCGTAGCCCTCCTCCATCCGTTGGAGGAAGGCGCCGATCCACTGCACCGGCATGGCGAGATCGGCGTCGCAGAGGAGGCGGTACCGTCCCCGGGCCGCGAGCATGCCGTGACGGACGGCCGCCCCCTTCCCCCGGTGGGGGATCGACTCCAACCGGACGTTGGGATGCGCTTCGGTCCACTCGGAGACGATGGAGGCGGTCCGGTCGGAGCTGCCGTCGTCCACCACGACTATCTCCCATCGCGGCTGAGAGCGGTCGAGGTATTCGACCAGCTCGTTCAATGTGCCCGCGATGCGCCGCGCCTCGTTGAAGGCCGGAATCACGATGGAAAGATCGGGAGTAGACACGCTGTTACTCGTTGGCTGCGCCAAGACCGTCAGTCTGCGCTAGCGGGATTCACTGAGGATGTGATGATGGCGGCGTAGAGCCTTCGAGACGAAACGCCTTGTGCAGCACGCGCGCGGCGTTCGCCATGTCGGTGTCCGCCACTATGCAGGTTATCCGAATCTCTGACGTGGTGATCGTCTCTATGTTGATGTCGTTTTCGGCGAGGACGCGGAACATCTTGGAGGCGTAGCCGGGGGCATCCTGCATGCCGGTGCCGACGATGCTCACCTTGGCGAAGCGGTCGGAGGATGCGACCTGCCGGGCGCCCAGGTCCGCGGCCACCGGCTCGATCACGTCGAGAGCGGCGGCCAGATCGACCCGCTTGACCGTGAATGTGAGGTCGGTGGCGCCGTCGAAGCTCGCGTTCTGCACGATCACGTCGACGCTGATGTCGGCTTCCGCCAGCGGCTCGAAGAGGCTCGACGCTATCCCCGGCCTGTCCCTGAGCCCAAAGAGCGTCACCTTCGCCACGTCGGAGTCTGTGGCGACGGCGCGGACGCGGTCTCTGATCTCGCCAATCGGTGGGTTCATGTCGGCCCCCTTGTGAATCAGCGTGCCGGGCGCGTCGCCGAAGCTCGACGCCACGAGGATGGGCACGTCGTATACCATGGCGAGCTCGATGGCGCGAGGGTTCATCTTCGCCCCGTAGCTGGCCATCTCCAGCATCTCCTCGAACCCCACCTCGTCCAGGCGTCGCGCGTCCGGCACGATCCTCGGATCGGCGGTGTAGATGCCCTCGACGTCGGTGTAGACCTCGCAGCGCGCCGCGCCGAGTCCTGCCGCGACGGCCACGGCGGTCAGGTCGGACGCGCCTCGGCCCAGCGTCGTCGTGTCCATGCCCTCCGTGATGCCCTGGAAGCCGGCGACCACGACGATGCGGTCCTCGGCCAGCTCGTCCAGAATCCGCCTCGGCTCCACTCCTGCGATCTTGGCCCTCCCAAAGCTCGTATCGGTGCGGATACCCGCCTGCGCGCCGCTGAGGCTGATCGCGTCGCGCCCTGCGGCCCGGAGGGCCATGGCGACGAGCGCGCACGACCTCAGCTCGCCCGTCGACAGGAGCACGTCCATCTCCCGTGCGTCCGGCCTGTCCGATACCTCGCGGGCGAGGGCCAACAGCTCGTCGGTGGTGTCCCCCATCGCGGAGACGACGGCGACGACCTGGTTGCCCCGATCGCAGGCACTCCCGATGCGCTCTGCTACGTTGCGTATCCTGCCCGCATCCGCCAGCGAGCTGCCGCCGTACTTCTGGACTATGAGAGTCAATTTCAGCCTTCTACTGTGTGGGCGCCGCGCGCGGTCGGGCCGGTGACCCTTATCGACCCGCCGACCCCGGACTTGGCCGCGGCGTCTGCCATCTCGTATCCGATAGTGAACTCCCTTTCTTCTGCCAGCGCGATGACGGTAGATCCCGCGCCGGAGAGAAAAGCGCCCAACGCGCCCGCGCCGACGGCGGCGCGGATGATGTTGCCCATCGCGGGGAAGATGGCCCGGCGCTCCGGCTGGTGGAGCCTGTCCTGCGTGGCCTCTGCCAGGTGAGCCTTGTCGCCGGTGGCGAACGCCCGCACGAGCAGCGCGGCCCTCCCGATATTGTACACGGCGTCCTGTCGGCTGACTGTGCCGGACAGCAGCTTGCGCGCACTGTCGGTGGGCATCGGGACTTCGGGGATGAAGAGGACGGTCCGGATCGTCTCCGGCACGGGCACGAGCGCGGTTATGAGGCTCTCATCGTCCCTCACGACGATCCTGCATCCGCCGAGGAGGGCCGGGGCTACGTTGTCTGGGTGCCCTTCGAACGACTCGGCGAGCTCGAGCAGGCGGCGGGAGTCGAGCGGCCTGCCGGCCAGCTCGTTGCCGGCGACCAGCCCGCCCACTACGGCTGCGGAGCTGCTGCCGATGCCCCTGTCCAGAGGGATCTCGTTGCGGCATGAAATCCGCACATTGGGAGCCCTCAGTCCCGCCTCCTCGAAGGAGGCGCGAAGGCTGCGCGCCACGAGGTTGTCGGGGCCCCGTGGCAGCGTCTTCTCTCCCTCGCCGGCGATCTCGAACCCCGGCGGTCCGACCCGGACATCGATCGAGTTCCAGATATCGAGCGCCATTCCCAGGCAGTCGAATCCGGGACCCAGATTGGCCGTCGTCGCCGGCACCTTGACTGTCACGCGCTCACTCATCCGAACACCACCGGAAAGTATAGCACCGCCCGCTCCACTCTCCCCGCCGCTTCCCGGTGCCAGGGGAGCTTGACAGCGCGAACATTCGTGCTATCATGCTCATGACGCTGGCGCTAATAGTGTCGCCGTCAGATACGAAATGTCCCACTTTGTCCCAAAATGACCCACAAATACCTCGCGCGCACGCGCGCGAGGAGATGACGAGAATCCACCGGCCATGAACGCAACCGGCAGGCCATCGGGTGAGTCGGACGCGGCCTTCCTTCGCGCCGATTCGCTGGAGCTTCTTGACTATCCCGCCGTCCGGCAGCGGCTGGCGCGTCTGACCAACTTCTTCGACGCGCGCCGGCTCGCGCTGGAGTTGGTGCCTTCGTGCGAGCCGGACGAGGTGGAGCGGCGCCAGGCCGAGACGTCCGAGGCTCGGACGCTGCTCGACGAGATTGGCGATGCCGCGTTGCACACCGATTCGGACATCTCGGACGCGCTTGCGCGCGCCGAGCTGGAGGGCGTGCTAACCGGAACGGAGCTGGCGGCCGTCGCCGCGACTCTCGCGGTGCACGCGGAGGCGCGGGCGGCGGTCCGGAAGGCGGGAGGGCGGACTCCGATTCTTGCCGAGATGGTATCCGGGATCCCGGACCTCGAGGAGGTGCGGAGGCGTATCGTCAGCCGCATCGACCCGGACGGGCAGGTGGCAGACGGCGCCACGCCGGCCCTCCGCGCCGTGCGCAGGCTCGTCGGCCGGGCCTACGAGAGGGTGACGGAGGCGCTCACCAGCTTGATGCAGGCGTCGGGCATGCGGGAGGCGCTCCAGGACCAGGTGATCTCGATTCGTGGGGAGAGGCTGGTGGTGCAGGTAAGGTCGGAGATGCGCCACCGGGTGCAGGGCATCGTCCACGACGCCTCGAACACGGGTGCGACGCTGTTCGTCGAGCCTTTCGCCACCGTGGAGCTGTGCAACGCGTGGCGCGAGCTGGCCCTGGAGGAGGAGCGAGAGATCGCCCGGATACTGAGAGAGCTGTCGGCATCGGTGGGCGCGGTTGCGGAGGAGGTGCGGCTCGGCTCGGAGATCTCGGCTCGGCTCGACCTGGTCCTGGCGAGAGGGCGGCTCAGCGCGCAGATGGGGGGAGTTCGCCCCGTCGCCGGACACCGTACTGGGGCGCCCAACGATGTGCGGCTGCTGAACGCCAGGCACCCGCTGCTCGGCCCCGACGCCGTACCGGTGGCTCTCGGCATAGGTCCCGGATGGACGACGCTGCTCATCACCGGCCCCAACACGGGCGGCAAGACGGTGGCGATGAAGACCCTGGGGCTGCTGGCGCTGATGCACCAGTCCGGGCTGCATCTCCCGGCCGACGAGGGCAGCTCTCTCCCCGTGTTCGACGGCGTGTACGCGGACGTGGGCGACCAGCAGAGCATCGAGCGGTCGGTCTCCACCTTCAGCTCCCACATGCGCAGGGTCATAGACATTCTGGGCGCGGCCACGTCCTCATCGCTGGTGCTGCTGGACGAGCTCGGCTCCAGCACCGACCCGGAGGAGGGATCGGCTCTCGCCAAGGCGATACTGTCGCACCTGACTTCGACTGGGGTCTGCACCGTCGCGACGACTCACCACCGGACGGTCGCGGCGTACGCCGAGGCGACGCCGGGAATGATGAACTCGAGTGTCCGGCTGGACGCACAGACGCTCGATCCGACCTACCATCTCACCATCGGCACTCCCGGCAGGAGCTATGCGATGTCTGTGGCCTCTCGCCTGGGACTGCCGGCGGAGATCATGGAGAGAGCCGAGTCGCTGATGGAGCCCCAGCATCTGCGTTTCGAAGACTGGCTTAACGAGCTGCAGGACCAGCGTGACGGACTGCAGCGGCGTCTCGAAGAGGTGGAGGAGGCGCGGGGGCGGACGGCGGCTGCCAGGGAGGAGATCGAGGCGAAGCTCGACTACCTGGTGGAGCGCCGCGACGATATCCTGGACGCCGTGCGTCGGGAGGCGGTGGCGCGAGGGGAGGAGGCGCGCCGTAAGCTGCGCCGCGCAGAGGCGGCGCTCACATGGAGAACATCGGACGCCGACCTCGCCGCAGTCAGAGAGCGAACCGCCTGGGCGCGCCGGGAGATCGAGGCGCAGGGTCCGCCCGAGCCGCAGGCTCCCAGGGTGAGGGAGGCGAGGCGTCTCGCGCAGGGAGACGCCGTCCACGTCAGGGGGCTGAATCTCGACGGCACGATAGCGTCTCTTCAGGAGGGAGAGGCTGAGGCGGAGGTTTTGGTCGGCAACGTGAGGCTGAGGGTGGAGCGGACGAGGCTCTCCCGCATCGACGTGCCCGTGGAGGAGGCGGAGGAGATGGAAACGGACAGGCGGGTCTCGGTGGGCCTGCGTCCAGCGCTCGACTCCATCGAGCTCGATCTCCGGGGGCTGCGCGTGGAGGAGGCGCTGGTCCGCCTGGAGGAGTTCATAGACAGGGCGCTGCTCGACGGACTGAGCACTGTGCGCATCGTTCACGGCCGCGGGACCGGAGCGCTCCGGGAGGCCGTGAGGGACCATCTCGACCGGCATCCTCTGGCCAGGGGATACGCTCCCGAGCCGCCGGAGCGCGGGGGCAACGGCGCCACTGCGGTCGACCTGGCGTGATCGGGAGCCTGCTGGCCGCTGTCGCGGTTTCGGCTGCCGTCACGATGTTGGCCGCCTGCGCCCACGCGCCGAATACTCCGATGGTCACCGTCGGAGACGCGGAGTCGTGGTGGAGGTGCTCCGATCCCCGCAGGACAAGGGCAGGGGGCTATCCGGGAGCCCGTCGCTGGAGCCGGGCACGGGCGCGCTGTTCGTGTACGCGCCGGAACAGGCCCCCGCGTTCTGGATGAAGGGGATGCTGTTCGATCTAGACTTCGTCTGGATCGGAGGCGACTGCACGGTGTTGGACGTGACCGAGCGCGTCCCCCGTCCTGCTCCTGGAACGCCCGATACGAGCCTGCCGGTATACTCGGCGCCCGCGTCCGCCGCCTACAATCTGGAGATCAACGCCGGAGAGGCTGGGAGCGCGGGCATCAGGCCGGGGGATCGGGTGGGTTTCTCAGGCTTCTCGGTGGATGGGGGAGGGTGCTGATCGGATGGGTGGATACCGCCTCAGGATAGTCTTCATGGGCACCCCGGGCTTCGCGGCGCCGGTGCTGTCCAGGCTGCTGGACGCGGGACACGAGGTTGTCGGAGTCTATACACGGCCGGACAGACGGGCGGGACGGGGAAGACGGCTCCTTGCCCCGGAGATGAAGAGCGTCGCGATGGAGCAGGGACTCCACGTGCTCCAGCCCCCCTCGCTGCGGGGAGAGGAGGCGCAGCGGGTCCTCGCCGCTCTGTCGCCTGAGCTGATAGTCGTGGCCGCGTACGGGCTCCTCCTCCCTCCCGCTGTGCTCGACATCCCCCCTCTCCGCTGCCTCAACATCCACCCCTCATTGCTGCCACGCCACCGCGGACCCTCGCCGGTGGCGGCGGCGATCATGGAGGGGGACGAGGAGACGGGAGTCACCGTGATGAGGCTGGACGAGGGCATGGACACCGGCCCGATTGTCGCCCAGCGGAGGACGAGGATCGGCGGGGATGAGACGGGGGAGGCGCTCACGGCGCGTCTTTTCCAGATAGGGGCCGATCTGCTCGTCGACACGCTCCCCGCCTGGTCAAAGGGGGAGATAGAGACCCGGCCTCAGGATGAGGCGCTGGCAACGGTCACATCCCGCCTTTCTAGGGAGGACGGCCAGATCGACTGGTCCCTGTCGGCGGAGCGGACGGCTCGGCAAGTCCGTGCGTACCACCCGTGGCCGGGCGCGTTCACGACCTGGGGAGGCCGGTCTCTCAAGGTGATCGAGGCGACGGCGGCGGGAGAGGTCGGTGGAGTAGGGGAGGCCGGTCGGATGGTCGCTCTGGGCCGGGGGCGGATGGGAGTCGCAACCGGCGAAGGCGTGCTGGAGCTGCAACGGGTTCAGCTGGAGGGCAGGAGCGCGATCGACGCAGCCGGATTCCGGGCTGGCCATCCGGGGGCCGTAGGGTCCGTCTTGGGACGATGAGTTCGGCGTTCTACGAGGTTGTGACCGACGGAAGAAGGGAATGTCCACCTCTTCACGTACAGGAAAAACGGTCTACGGGCCTGTTACGGCATAGATGAAGCCGTCGTGCGAGCCGAAATAGACGACGCCGTCGACCACCGCCGGCGAGGTCCAGACCGGGCCTCCGGTGGGGAAGCTCCACCTGACCCCGCCGTCCGACCGTTGCAGGGCGTACATGCGGCCGTCGGACGAGCCGGCGTAGAGGAGCTGGCCCAGCACAGCCGGCGAGGAGAGCACCGCTCCGTCAAGGGAGGTCTTCCACTCCACCTCTCCGCTGGCGGCATCTATGGCGTAGATGAATCCGTCGTTCGAGCCGACGTAGACCGTCCCATCGGCCAGGGCCGGGGAGGAGAAGACCCCGCCATCGGTCTTGGCGCGCCAGCGGACCTTCCCCGTCTCCGCGTCCAACGCGTAGAGGACGGTGTCGTCCGAGCCGACGTAGACGACGCCGTCCTCCACGATCGGAGAGGAGAAGACGCGGTCGACGGTCCTGAAGCGCCATCGCTGCAGGCCGGTTGCGGCGTCGATCGCATAGACGTGGCCGTCGGTGGAGCCGATGAAGACGGCGCCGTCGGCCACGACGGGTGAGGAGAGAATGCCCCCGAGGGTCCAGAAGCGCCAACCGAGTTCGCCCGTTTCGGCGTTGACAGCGTAGACGTAGAAGTCGAACGCCCCGAAGTAGACGCGTCCCTCGACCACCGCGGGAGACGACTGGAGGCCGCCCAGCCCCACCATGAACGACCACCGCTCTTCGCCCGTTTCGGCGTCGACGGCGTAGAAGGTGTTGTCGTCCGCTCCGAAGTAGACGAGTCCGTCGACGACGGCCGGAGACGCCCGTAGGAGACCGCCGACCGGGAACCGCCAGATCACCTCACCGGTGCCGGCGTCGAGGGCGAAGAGAGCGTTATCGAAGGTGCCCTCGTAGAGTACACCGCCGGCCACGGCGGGAGACGACTCGACGGTCCCGCCGGTATCGAACTTCCAGAGGAGGCGCGGATCGTCGGTGATCCCGTCGCCGGCCGCTCCGGTGTGGTTCCGATCGAGCCTGAACATGGGCCAGTCGGCCAAGGCGGCCCCACCGTCATCCGTGCAGGCGACCGCGAGCGCCGCCAGAGCGAACAGCGCCAGGATGGCCCGGCCGCATCGAACCATGCCGTGAATCGACTCGATGGCGCGCCCATCGACAGGCTCAGGGCGAACAGCTTCAATCGACTCCGGTGAGGGACGCCGCATCTACCAGTCCAGTCCGACGGCCTTCGTCAGGAACTCGGAGAAGGGCGCGGCGGTGCGGCAGGTGTCGGCGTAGGTATCTATGAAGCGGTTCGAGCAGGCGACCTCCTGGTCGAAGACGGTCGTGGCCGCGAATGACTTACGCTTGAGTGTCTCGATCAGGGGGTGATTGGGGTCGAACCCCCGCGGGGCCCGCTTCAGCGAGTCGCCCTCCAGGGTGAAAGTCGACGCGAAGGACTCCTCGTTGACGATGCTTTCCCACCTCACAGGATTCGCCGCGACTGCCTCTCGTATCTTGAGCAGCGTCGCGGAGTCGGGCATCCAGATGCCGGCGGCCGCGAAGACCTGGCCGGGCTGAAGGTGCAGGTAGAACCCCGGCCCGTGGACGTCGCGCCCGACCTCGTGACGGAAGTGCGCCCCGACGTTGGTCTTGTAAGGGCTCTTGTCGGGCGAGAACCTGGTGTCCCTGTTGATCCGGAACATCGAGCCGCCCGATCTCCGAGGGTCCGCCACCATGTGGGGGCTGATCCGCTCCAGTCTCTGCGCGAAGTCGGCTATGAACTCGATCATCGGCTCCCGCACGTCCCGCTCGTACCTGTCTCGGTTGGCCTGGAACCAGTCCCGGTTGTTGTTCTCGGAGAGATCGGTCAGGAATTCGAACAGGGTTGGCGTGAAGTGAGATGACTCGGTCACAGTTTCCTCCTCTTGAGGTATGTCCGACTCTTAGTGGAAACAGTGTACATTATGCTCGTCCCAATCGACGGCGGAGGCGATGACGGACGGGCAAGCACCGAGTGAGGTATGTCAGTCGAAGCCGGTGAGACGGGGCTGTGACGGCCTCTCCGTCGGCTGGTCGAAGCCTGATACGCCCACCCCGACGAGCCTGAAGAGTCTGCCGGGCCGCGTCTCCGCCCTGACGAGGTCCCCGGCGACCGCCGCAACCTCGCTTGCGGAGCGGACCGGATAGGGGACGGTGGTCTGACGCGTGAAGGTGGTGAAGTCGGAGAGACGCAGCTTGATCTTGACCGTCCTGCCCTGGGCGCCGTTGCGCTCCAAGTGTGCGCCTACCCTCTGGCTGAGACGATTGACGAGCTCGATGAGCAGATCGGGATCCCCACTGTCGCGGGGCAGAGTCGTCTCGGCGCTGATCGACTTCCTCTCGCGCTCCACGACGACGGGACGGTCGTCCTCTCCGAGGGCCAGCCGGCGGAGGCCCAGGCCGTGCCTGCCGAAGTGGGAGGCGAACCAGTCCGTCGGCATGGCGGCGAGACCGCCGATGGTCGTGACGCCCAGCGCGCGCATCCGCTCCGCCGTCTTGGGGCCTATGCCCCAGAGCCGGTCGACGGGCAGCGGGGCGAGGAAGTCCCGTTCGGAGCCGGGCGGAACGACGGTCAGGCCGTCCGGCTTGTTCATGTCCGAGGCTATCTTGGCGGTCGACTTAGTGGCGGCGACTCCAACCGAGATGGTCAGGCCGAGATCGGTCCTTACGCGCCGCTTCAGCGCGGACGCGATCCCGGCGGGCGCCCTGGCAGCGGTGACCGACTGCGTCACGTCGAGGTAGGCCTCGTCCAGGGAGAGGGGTTCGACGAGAGGCGTGATCTCCCTGAAGATCGTCATCACCTGGCGGGACACGGCGGCGTAGCGGTCGAACCTTGGCGGCACCCTGATAGCGTCAGGACAGCGTTGCAGAGCGGTGCGCATCGGCATCGCGGAGCGCACCCCGAAATGTCTGACCTCGTACGAAGCCGAGGCGACTACGCCGCGCCCCTCAGGGCTCCCGCCCACCACGACCGGCTTGCCCCGCAGAGCGGGATTGTCCCGCTGCTCCACGGCGGCGTAGAAGGCGTCGAAGTCGGCGTGCAGGATGTGCCGCATCTCTGTTCTATCTTGCGGACGGAGGTGTACCGGCTCATCGTTCTAGACAGAGCCGTCGATGGTGATGTCCAGGACGGCAGGGGCGTTCAGGTCGAGCGCCTCCTTCATGGCGGGGCCGATGTCGACCGGATCCTCGATCCTTCGTCCGTGGACGCCGGTCGCCTCGGCGATGTCGGCGATGTTCAGCGGGATGGGGAAGTCCATCCCCATGTACCGGCTCGCGGGCGTCTCCTCCTTCATCACGTGGGTCTTGTACAGGTTCATGTTGAGCTTCAGGACGCGGTAGGCGGAGTTATTGCAGACGACGTAGACGACAGGAAGGTTCTCGTTGGCCGCTGACCACAGTCCCTGGACGGTCATCATCGCGCTGCCGTCGCCGACGACGGCAACGACTGGCCTGTCGGGGTTGGCGAGTTTCACTCCGAGGGCGCCCCCCATTCCCCAACCGAGCGCGCCGCCTCGTCCGCCGTACACGTCGCCGGGCTCATTGAATTCGAACGAGTCCAGGAGCGCCGCGCCCGATGTCACGGCGTCGTTGACGATAATCGCGTTCTGGGGTGTGGCCGCCGCGACCTCGGCCATCATGCGCTCGGCGGACATAGGGCTCACGTCCCATCTGGCCTTCAGTTTCCGCTCTGCGTCGCTGCGGGCTGAGCGATTTTGCCCTGTCACCTCCACCGCTCTCACCTTCCCTGCTTCTCTCTGGGATCCGGACATCAGTCCGTCCAGCGCTTCCGCCAGCGCGGCCAGACCGGTCTTAGGGTCGGCAATCAGGCCCACCTCCGTCGGCAGCGACGTACCCACTTCCGCGGAGTCGACATCCAGATGCAGCAGCTTCGCGTCCGAGTGGAAGAAGCGCAAGGCCGGCTGCGAGAACATATAGTACCCCGACATCATCCTCCCCACTGCAAGCACGACATCCGCCCCGCCCACGGCGGCTGACGCCTCCGAGAAGCCGAGCCTGACGCCGCCCATGTACTGGGGGTGCGACGATGGGAAATTCACCTCGGAGTAGGAGGCCGAGTAGACCGGCGCGCCTATAAGCTCTGCCACGCGCACCGCTTCGGCGCTTGCGCCGGACTGCGCGACACGGTCCCCAACGACGATGACCGGGTTGCGCGCCGCCGCGAGTATCCGTGCCGCATCCTCCACCGCCTGAGCGTCCGGGGCCGTCCTGAAGTAGCCCCTGGGCGAAGGGTATATGTCCATCTCGCCCTCGTCATCGAGCGAGTTGGCGGAGAATGCTACGAAAGTTGGTCCGGTCGGCGGCGTCTTGGCCTCGTTGAAGGCCCGGCGCAGGAGGGTGGGCACCTGCTCGGGATGTGTGGCTTCGGCTGTGAATTTGGTGAAGAGGCGCACCATCTCCGCCAGGTCGGTACGTCCACGCGCGAACTCGCGTACGTCCAGATTGCCGGCGCTGAGCACCAGGGGGGTGCCGCCCTCCTTAGCGTTGTGCAGCAGGCTGATGCCGTTGGCGAGGCCTGTCTCGATGTGGAGGTTGATGAATGCGGGTTTCCCGGAGGCTCTTGCGTAGCCGTCGGCCATACCCATGGCGACGCCCTCCTGGAGCACGAGCTTGTACTCCAGCTCGGGGTGAGCCTCGAGCTCGTCCATGATGGCCGACTCGCTCGTGCCAGGGTTGCCGAACACGTACTCGACGCCTTCGGCCTTGAGCATCTCGAACAGAGCGCGCTTCCCAGTCATTCTTGCCATGTTAAATACCCTTTCGCTCGAGCGATGGTCCGTCCCGACTCCTCCCTAGGCGCCGACCGAGGCGAGTAGTCGGTCGATGGTGTCGTCGCCGAGGCGCTCCAGGTCGTCGGCGTCCTTGATGAGGGCGCCCATCGTCTGAGCGAGGGTGTCTCGGTCCAGGTGGTCGCGGTGGAGCACGACCATCGCGCGCGCCCAGTCCAGGGTCTCGGAGACGCCGGGCACCTTGTCGAGGCCGACCTCCCTCGCGTTCTCGACAAAGCGGCACACCTGTCTGGCGAGCGCCGCCTCGATCTCCGGCACCTTTTCGCGGACGATGCGGAGCTCCTTGTCCAGATCGGGGTAGTCGATCCAGAGGTAGAGGCAGCGGCGCCGAAGGGCGTCCGAGAGATCGCGCGAGCGGTTGGAGGTGAGTATGACGAGCGGCCGATGGACGGCCTTGACGGTGCCGATCTCCGGGATGGAGACCTGGAACTCGCTGAGCACCTCGAGCAGGAAGGCCTCGAACTCCTCGTCGGCGCGGTCAATCTCGTCGATGAGGAGGACCGGGGGCTTGTCGCTCTGCGTTAGGGCCGCCAGCAGCGGCCTCTCCAGCAGGAAGGACTTGCTGAAGATCTGGAGCTCCCGCTCCTCGGCGGAGCGTCCGCTCTGCTCGTTGAGTTTGATCCACAGCAGCTGCTTGGGGTAGTTCCACTCGTAGAGCGCAGTGGTGACATCGAGCCCCTCGTAGCACTGCAGCCTTATGAGCTTCGTGTCGAGGAGGCGCGCCATGACGCCTGCTATCTCGGTCTTGCCCACACCGGCACGCCCCTCGATGAGAAGCGGGCGCTCCAGCGCCTGGGCGAGGTGGATAGAGGTGGCGATGGCCGGATCGCCGATGTAGCTCTCCGACGCGAGCCTGGCGAGTATCTCGGCGACAGGGTCGGGGGGCTGGCAGTCTGGCAGTTTTTCTTCCCTCAGTAGAGACCGCCCCGATGGATCGGGGCGGTCCGGTGGGTTCTCTGGCGCCGGGCGCCTCTTTGGATTCCGCTTTCGCGGGAATGACGAGGGTTGCTTGCCCTAGCCGTTCGCCTCCTGGATCGCGCGCCAAACGTTCTCGGGCTTGGCGGGCATATCGATATGCCTCACGCCGAGCGGTGACAGGGCGTCCACGACGGCGTTTATCACGGCAGGGGATGCGGCGATGGTGGCCGTCTCGCCTGCGCCCTTTACACCCATGGGATTGACCGGCGTTGGGGTGACGGTCCGGTCGGACTCGTACATGGGGAACGTCTCGGCGGTCGGAACGGCGTAGTCCATCATACTGCCCGTGAGGAGCTGGCCGTCGTCGTCGTAGACTGCCTCCTCCTGGAGCGCCTGTCCGACTCCCTGGGCTATCCCTCCGTGGACCATGCCGTCCACGATCATCGGGTTGATGACGTTGCCTACGTCGTCGACGGCTATGTAGCGCTGCAGTGTGACTGCTCCGGTGTCGGGGTCGATCTCCACGATCGCGGCATGTGTGCCGAAGGGCCAGGTGAAGTTCTTCGGGTCGAAGTAGCTCGTGGCCTCGAGTCCAGGCTCGATCCCCTCGGGGAGGTCCTCGGCGTAGACGTGGGCTGCAAGCGCGACCTCCTGGATCGTCTTGGCCTCCGCGGGCGCGCCCGCCACGAATAGCTTGCCGTCCTCGTAGACGATGTCCTCCGGGGCGGCCTCTAGCAGATGGGCGGCCAGCCGCCTGGCCTTCTCCTTGATCTTGGCGACGCTCATGTGAATCGCGCCGCCGCCGACGGCCGCGCTGCGGCTGCCGAAGGTGCCGGTGCCGAACTGGACCTGTCCGGTGTCTCCATGCACGACGTCGATGTCTTCAACCGGGACTCCCAGCTCCGAGGCTGCCAGCTGGGCGAAGGTCGTCTCGTGTCCCTGGCCGTGGGCTGAGGAGCCGGTGTAGACGGTGGCCTTGCCCGTGGGGTGAACGCGCACGATCGCGCTTTCCCAGAGCCCGGCGCGGGCGCCGAGGGTGACGGCGATCGCGGACGGCGCACCGCCGCAGATCTCGACGTAGCTGCAGAAGCCGATGCCGACGAGGCGCCCCTCGGACCGCGCCTGGGCCTGCTCCTGCTTGAACTGTTCGTATCCTGTCATCTCGAGCGCTCTGTCGAGCGCCGCCTCGTAGTCGCCGCTGTCGTACGCGACGCCCAGCGGTATCTCGTAGGTGTCCTCGAAGGGCGGGATGAAGTTCTTGCGCCGGACCTCCGCCGGATCCATCCCAATCTCGTCGGCGAACAGGTCAACCATCCTCTCGATCAGGTAGGTGGCCTCCGGCCTACCCGCGCCGCGATAGGCGTCCACGGGCGTGGTGTTGGTGAAGGGCGCGATCACCTTGCATCTGACGTTGGGGAAGTTGTAGGGCCCGACGAACATCAGGCCGTACAGGTATGTCGGTATGGCCGGCGCAAAGGTGGAGAGGTAGGCTCCCATGTTGGCGTAGGTGGTCCCGTTCAGGCCGGTGATGGTGCCGTCGCGATTGCCCATGATGGTGACGTCGCTGACATGGTCGCGGCCGTGCGTGGTAGCGAGGTACGCCTCCTGGCGCTGCTCCGTCCACTTCACGGCTCGTCCGAGCTGCTTGGCGACGATGCCGGTGATGACCTCCTCGGCGTACAGGTAGAGCTTGCTGCCGAAGCCGCCGCCGACGTCGGGGGCGATCACCCGGATCAGATGCTCCGGGTGTCCGGTGACGAGGGTCATCAGGAGCTTGACGAGGTGCGGAATCTGCGAAGAGGTCCACATGGTCAGCTGGTTGGTGCCTGGGTTGTAGTCGGCGACCACGCCGCGGCCCTCCATGGCGTTGGGGATGAGGCGCTGGTTTACGAGGCGCTGGCTGATGACGACCTCGGCATCCGCCTCGGCCTGATCGACGTCTCCACCGCCGACCTCCCATTCGAAGGCGGTGTTGTTCGGGGCGTCGTCGTGAAGCTGGGGCGCGCCGTCCGCGAGCGCGTCGTCCATCGAGACGACCGCGTCGAGCGGTTCATAGTCGACCTGGACCAGCTCCGCGGCGTCGGCTGCTAGGGTGGAGCTGGCGGCGACGACCGCCGCTACGGCGTCTCCGACATAACGCACTCTGCCTATCGCCAGGGGCGGGTGCGGGACTTCCTTCGTGTCTGGGACGGGCCAACCGACCGGCAGGGATCCGAGCTGATCCTGCAGCTCCTCCCCCGTGAAGACGGCGACGACTCCCTCAGAGGCGCTTGCCGCGGAGGTGTCGATGCCCCTGATGTTGGCATGCGCGTGAGGGCTCCTGACGATCGCCATATGGAGCATGCCCACGATCTTGATGTCGTCTACGTAGTTGCCCCTGCCGGTGATCAGCTTGGGGTCTTCGCGGCGCTTGATGCTGGAGCCGAAAACCTGGGTGGTCATTGGATTCCCTCCTGAGTGACGGTAGGCCGAGAACGCTCCGCACGGCTACGGGGCCGGGCTGGCGTGGATCGTACTCTATCGCACTCCTAGGAGCGGCGCAAGAGGCCGGAGTAGGCCTTCGCTCTGAAGACAACGCCGGTTGTTGGATGGCCCGAGAAGCTGAGATGCTGAGATATACTCGCTTCTGAGTTCACTTCAGAAACAGGAAGGCCACATGACCAATCCAAACGTCCAGCCGCTTGCCCAAGACTTCATCGTCGCCGCCCAAGTGCCCAACCCGGACCATTATTTCTTCCACGACCCGAATCTCACCCTACTAGACGACGGAACTCTGCTCATCGCCGCTCCGCAATGGGGCCGTCGAGGATCCGACGTCGGGCGATCCCTGAGAATTCTGCGCAGCGACGACTCGGGCCGAACCTGGGAAGAGATGCCGACGCTGCCGTACGAAGAGGGACGCCCTTTCGTCGTCGACGGCCAGCTGCTGATGTTCGTCCAGCGCAAGACGCATAGGGACTTCCAGATCGTGTCGAGCGACGACAGCGGGCGGACGTGGACCGATCCCCGGACCGTCCTGCAGGGGCCGTTCTGGAACATCTCAACCTCCCAGGTGATACGACCGGACACTCTGTACTGGGCAATGGACTACGATTCCTCTACCGAAATCGACTACGGGGGCAAGGTGATGGTGCGCTGGGACAGGGAGATGTCGCCCCTGGACCCCGGAGCTTGGAGCGCTTCCAACGTCGTCCCTCCTCCCGCGGTCCCCGACTCCCTCACCAGGAATCTGTTCCCTGTGGACGATAGGCCACAGGTCTTCCGCGGGTGGCGTGATCCGTTCGTGTGGCTGGAGCCAAACACCGTCGAGGTGTCAGGCCGCATACGCGTGTTCGCACGACCGATCATCGACGAGAATGGGACGGCCAACATGGCGGCCGTCCTGGACTATGACCCGGATGCCAACGAGCTGAGCTTTACCCAGTTCACGTCCTGGCCCGGCGGACAGTGCAAGTTCTTCATCATCCACGACCGGCCTTGGGCCATGTACTGGATGCTCAGCAATCTGGTGACCAACTCGCAGGACCTGCTTGGGTGGGGAGAGCGCATGAGGGACACAAGGTATTGGGGCGGCCCCGGCAACGAGCGCCGCTGGCTCTTCCTACACTACAGCGTCGACTGCCTCAACTGGTTCCCGGCCGGCTGTGTGGCTCGCTGGCCGGATAGCGTGCACCGCAGCTTCATGTATCCGAGCGCCGTGATCGACGGAGACGATCTGATCATCCTGTCCCGAACGAGCCGGGACGCCGAGGACCAGCACGACGCGGACCTATGCACCATCCACCGTGTCGGCAACTTCCGCGGCCTGGCAATGGACCTTCACGAGGGAGGGCTTGTGCGAAGTCGAGGCTAGTCCTCCTTGAAGATCTCGTCTCCGCGCTGGAGGCGGACGGCGATGTTGAAGGTCTGGTTCACCGCCCTAGGCGTCGGGTAGTGTGCAGCCAGGAATCTGGCCGCACCGACAAGCACATGTCGCGCCGCGTCGGTCCCCCTGCGCTCATCGTACTGTTTCAGCGCAGCGTCGACGATCTGGAAGTGGTGGAACGTCGAATCCTCTCTCAGCATGGCGTGGGCGAGCACGGGGAGGATGCCGTCCGGGTGTGGAGAGGCCGCGAGGTAGTCGGTCACGAGGCGCGCCGCCTGTTCGACCTGCTGCTGCGAGTCCATCGCCCCCAGGAGGCTTCCGCCGAGGTCATCCAAAGAGCTTGCGCCGTCCGGCTCGGGTATGCGCTGGGCCGGCATGTTCAGGAAGCGGTCGAGGTAGATGCTGATTGCCGTATCGAATACGGCGCGAAGGAGCTCTACCGACGGGGCGCGCTTCAGAGCCTGGTGCAGCGCGTTGGCGGCGGTGAGGGTGTTGTGGACGGTGTCCCAGTCCCCGAACTCGTTGGAGGTGTGGAAGCGGGCCATCCTGAGGAAGGCTGCGTAGGCGACCGCCCCTCCGAGCTGATCGGCGGTCGCGCCACTGCGGGCCGACTGCTGCAGCTCTTCGAGCGTCGCGGCCGGATCGTCCGCGAGTATCGTATCGACGAGAGGCCGTTCTCCGTCCCACTGCCCCCGCGAGTCGGACCCTTGCCGCCAAGTCTCCGGGAGCGCGCCTCGGGCCTCCCATACCATCGCGGAGAGGTCGATGGGGTTGCGCCAGGAGTTGAGCTCCTCACTGCGGCGCGCCGTGGCGATGCCGTGTACGAGGCTGGTGAGCACCTGGCTCGCGTGCTCCCAGCCGATGTGGTCGAGCAGCTCGAAGGCCTTGTTGCAGAAGTCAAGCACGTGCCCGGCGTCCAGATAGATTCGGTCCGTCGCCGCGGCGAAGACCATGTCGGCTATCTCGCGTGAGGGTATGCCGAGGTCGATAGCGGTGCGGAGGCACCGCTCGGCGCCCTCGTCGTCGCGGACCTCGATGAAGCTGCGGAACCAACCCTTGAAGACTTCGGGGCGGGTCTCTCCGGTGGGCAGAGGATCGACCAGGAACCTGGGAGGCCTCCCGGAGCACTCGGCGGCCACCTGCCTGATGCCCTGGTAGAGAGAGAGCGGGCGGTCTTCGGGGTAAAGAAGAGGGAGGATGTTGGCCGAGCAGGTCATCATCGTCAGGGCCTGGCCCCAGCCTCGGTCCGAATAGGTGGTCCCGAACCTGGCGCCGATGGTCAACG
Source organism: Dehalococcoidia bacterium (assembly GCA_965208395.1). GTDB lineage: Bacteria > Chloroflexota > Dehalococcoidia > Lucifugimonadales > CBDBON01 > CBDBON01. The sequence continues at coordinate 900,954 of CBDBON010000003.1, read as the reverse complement.
GGGTCCGGTAGTCGGCAGGGGAGGAGTTCAGGCCGAGGACGGACTTTGCGATCACCAGCCGGATGTTGTGCTCCATCCCGTCCTCGAGACGGCGCGACCACCTCTCCACGGGGTCGGCTTCCGGCGGGCTGGGATCGACCCACACCCGGCCGTTGGTCACCGTGACCGGGAAGGCTCTCACATCGTCGGCGAAGGGGTCGAATGTACCGCCGCTGGACAGGTCGAATCTGGCGTGATGCCAGTGGCAGGTGAGAATGCCGTTGCTGACTGTCCCTCGGTCGAGCGGGAAACCCATGTGCGGGCATCGGTTGTCGACCGCGGCGAAGCGGTCGCCGAGGGGGAAGACGGCGATGGCGTGTCCGCCTCCGGTGACGACGGTGCATCCCCGGGCCCGCACCTCTTCGACTGTCCCGGCGCTGAACAGGCGTTCGGTAGTGGTGGTCATTGGACGCCTCCTAGTGGACAAAGGCACATGAGCGGTGGACGGTCAGTCGAGGCGCACAGGGAGGCCCTCCAGCATTCCGGCGTCGCGCATGGAGACCCACTCGTTCATGAAGGTGGTGTTCCAGGTGTCGGTCAGCGGGTGCTCCATCATCTCCTTGAAGATAGGCCAGAAGATGATTATCCCGTCTGCGCCGTCGCGGAGCGCCGCGTAGGCCGTCTCGACCGTTCTGACGAGGGCGGCCGTGATGTATGGTCGGTTCTCCCAGCCGGCGAACATTCGGACGCACTCGCGCACCAGCATGGTGGGGTCGCCGCCGATTTGCCTGACCGGCTCGCAGAAGGGGAGGATGTGAGTTGCGCCTGCCTGGGCGACCGCGGCGGCCTGCGGGAGGGAGAAGACGGTCGTGCAGTAGGTCTCGACCTTCTCGGCGGCGAGGGCCCGGAAGGCGCCCAGGCCGTATGCGGTGCAGGGGATCTTGATTATGATACGGTCGGAAATGGCAGTGAAGTAGTGGCTGACGTCGAGGAGCTCTTCGGTGGAGTGGCCGTCGACCTCGACGACTACCGGTTTGTCAGTGATGTCGAGGTAGCGCTTCACCACCTCCCTTATGTGGCCGTACTTCTTCACCATGTCGTTGAGGACCACGGTGTTGGTGACGATGCCGGCCGCGCCGCGGCTCATCCACGGCTTCAGGTCTTCGGGATCGCCTGCGAGCCATATGGCCGGTCCTCTGCCCCGGCGCCGGGCCTCCATGACAGGGCCTGTGACCACCGGTTCCAAGCCGTTCGTGCTGATGCTCCTCGTCGTCGCCATAGAGCTCCTCCGAAGCTGTTTGAGCCGTTGCCGATGCCCGAGTATGCCACGTCCGCGTCGCCATGACCAGACGGGTGTCCGCCGTTAGGTTTGCGCAGCTCCTGGGCGGCGACTTAAGACGCCGCGAAATCGGCCCCGAGGCTCTTGACAGGGTGGGATGGGCTATGGTAGGCTGCTAGCCAGTCGCTCTATGCCCCGGAATATCCTTTTCGACTCTTCACGTTCGTTCCGCCTTACCCTACCTCCGTCCTGTTTCCCGCCCCGGGCCTCATCGTAGACGGTCACATAGCCTTCTCTTCGAGGAGTGAGAACGCATGGTTTCATCTGCCGAGCAGGTGTCTAACGGCTCGCCCAACAACAAGCATTCGTATGCGCAGATTCCGACGGTTCTCGACGTACCGAACCTGATCCGGGTCCAGCTCGACTCGTTCAACTGGCTCAAGACGGACGGTCTGAGGGAGCTGTTCGACGAGATATCGCCCATAGAGGACTTTCCCGGCGGACGCTTCGAGCTGAGCTTCGGCGATCACTACTTTGAGGAGCCAAAGCTCAGCGAGGAGGAGTGCAGGGTCAAGGAGACCACATACTCCGCGCCCCTCCAGGTCACGGTAAAGCTCCGGATCAAGGCGGCCGGGCCGGCCCAGGGTGAGGTCAAAGAGCAGACGCTCTTCATCGGCGACGTTCCGATAATGACGTCGACGGGGACTTTCATCATCAACGGCGCAGAGCGGGTGGTGGTGAGCCAGCTCGTCCGGTCGCCTGGGGCCTACTTCACGACGACAACCGACCCGACGACGGGACGGCTGCTGGCATCGGCGAAGCTGATCCCCTACCGCGGCGCCTGGATGGAGTTCGATACGAGCAACAAGGACGTCCTGTCAGTCAAGGTCGACAGAAAGCGTAAGACACCGGTCAGCACGCTTCTCCGGGCGATGGGCTACTCGACCAACGAGCAGTTGATGGAGCTGTTCGAGGACGTGGACACCGACCCCGACCACAGGTTCATCGCTACGACGATCGAGAAGGACCCCGCCGTCACCGACTACGAGGAGGCGCTCCTCGAGTTCTGCCGGAGGATCCGACCCGGCGAGCCTCCCAGCAAGGAGAACGCCAAGAACCTGATGGATAACCTCTTCTTCAATCCCAGGCGCTACGACCTTGGGCGCGTCGGCCGATATAAGCTCGACCGGCGGCTCAGGCGAGAGGCCGACCTGACGAAGAGGACGCTTGAGCCCGCGGACATCGTCGGGCTGCTGCGGGTGATGGTCGAGATCAACAACGGCGTATCGGAGCCGGATGATATCGACCATCTCGGCAACCGCCGCGTCCGAGCGGTCGGGGAGCTGATCCAGAATCAGGTGAGGGTCGGACTGCTGCGGATGGAGCGGGTAATCAAGGAGCGCATGACGACGCAGATGGATCCCGCGACGACGACTCCCGCCGCGTTGATCAACATCAGGCCGGTGGTGGCAGCCGTGAGGGAGTTCTTCGGCGGCTCACAGCTCTCCCAGTTCATGGATCAGACGAATCCTCTGGCGGAGTTGACCCATAAGCGCAGGCTCTCGGCCCTGGGGCCCGGGGGACTGTCCAGGGACCGCGCCGGCTTCGACGTGCGCGACGTGCATCACTCCCACTACGGACGCATCTGCCCTATCGAGACCCCGGAAGGCCCCAACATCGGTCTGCTGGGCTCGCTGGCAACCTATGCGCGCACCAACCAGTACGGGTTCATCGAGACGCCGTACCGCAGGGTGTACAAGACGATCTCGAACCGGCACCCGGACCTCATCGGTCACGCTTCCATGCAGGACATCGTCGGCACGAACGGCAAGAATATCATTCGCTCCGGCACAGTGGTGAGCAAGCAGACGGTCAGACGCATCGCCGCGCTGCCTGAGCAGGATATCGAGGTCAAGCCGTATGTGTCGTCCGACCTGGAGGACATAGTCTACCTGGCGGCCGACGCCGAAGAGCAGGTGCATATCGCCCAGTCGAGCTCGGTGCTCAACGAGGCGGGCGAGTTCGTCGCCGACCGGGTCGAGACGCGCATAGGGGACGCCGTGTCGATGGAGCCCCCGGACAGAGTGCAGTATATGGACGTCTCCCCCATGCAGCTCGTCAGCGTCTCGACGTCGCTGATTCCCTTCCTGGAGCACGACGACGCCAACAGGGCGCTCATGGGATCGAACATGCAGCGTCAGGCCGTGCCGCTGCTCCGCCCGGAACCTCCGCTGGTGGGGACCGGTATGGAGGAGCGTGTGGCGCGGGACAGCGGGCAGGTGATCCTGTGCGAGGCGGACGGCATCGTGACTGAGTCGACCGGCGAACGGATCGTCGTGATGGACGAGAAGGGCAAGAGCCGTGCCTACCCACTGCTGAAGTTCCTGCGGAGCAATCAGGGCACATGCGTCAATCAGCGGGCCATCGTCACCAAAGGCGACATGGTGAGGCGAGGCCAGGTGCTGGCCGACAGCTCCTCGACCGGCCAGGGAGTTCTCGCCCTGGGTCAGAACGTCCTGGTGGCCTTCATGAGCTGGGAAGGGTACAACTTCGAGGACGCGATAATCATCAGCGAGCGCCTCGTGAAGGAGGACCGTTTCACCTCCGTCCACATCGAGAAGCACGAGGTGGAGGCACGGGACACTAAGCTGGGGGCGGAGGAGATCACACGCGACATCCCGAACGTCGGGGAGGAGAATCTGCGCAACCTCGACGAGGAGGGAGTGATACGCACGGGAGCGGAGATCGGCCCGGGCGATATCCTCGTGGGCAAGATCACCCCTAAGGGGGAGACGGAGCTGAGCGCGGAGGAGAAGCTTCTCAGGGCGATCTTCGGTGAGAAGGCTCGCGACGTGAAGGACACCTCTCTGCGCGTGCCTCATGGGCAGAAGGGCAAGGTCATAGACGTCCGTGTGTTGAGCCGGGAGCAGAAGGACGACCTCTCTCCGGGCGTAAACAAGCTGGTCAGGCTATGGATCGCACAGACTCGGAAGGTGACCGAGGGTGACAAGATGGCGGGGCGGCACGGCAATAAAGGCGTCATCGCCCGAATCCTTCCGGAGGAGGACATGCCGTTCATGCCCGACGGGACCCCGGTGGATCTGATCCTGAACCCCATCGGCGTGCCATCCAGGATGAACCTGGGGCAGGTGCTGGAGACGCATCTGGGCTTCGCGGCGCACGCGCTGGGATTCCGGGCTGTCTCGCCGGTGTTCGACGGCGCGCCGGACATAGCGATTGAGGACGCACTCGCTCTGGCCTGGATGATCGACAGGTCCGGCGCGGTGGATCCGCGGCCCCTCGACGGCGACCGTGCCGGAAGAATAGATCACGATGTTGCGCGCCGATGGCTCCGGGAACGCGGGTACGACTTCAACCACATCTTCAACGGTGCGGCGCCCGGAGAGGCGACCAGAGCCTGCCTCTCCCTATGGCTGGGAGAGGAGATGGGACAGGACGTGTCCGGTCTCAGCGACGAGGAGATACGCTCCGAAGTCCTGCGTCTGAACCGCGAGGAGCAGGTCGCCGCCCCGATCCTGGGCAAGTCCCGCCTATACGACGGTCGCACAGGAGAGCCCTTCGATCAGCCGATCACGGTAGGCTACATCTACATGATGAAGTTGAGCCATCTTGTGGAGGACAAGATACACGCGCGGTCCACCGGGCCGTACTCCCTGATCACACAGCAGCCTCTGGGAGGCAAGGCGCAGTTCGGCGGCCAGCGCTTCGGCGAGATGGAGGTGTGGGCCCTCGAAGCCTACAGCGCGGCGTACAACCTTCAGGAGATACTCACAGTCAAGTCGGACGATGTGGTCGGCAGGGTCAAGACGTACGAGTCGATCGTCAAGGGCGAGGACGTGATACAGCCCGGCATACCGGAGTCGTTCCACGTGCTGTTGAAGGAGCTGCAGAGCCTGGGCATGTCGGTGGAGCTGCTCCACGAGGAGATTGACCAGATGGCGCTCCAGTCCGCACCGGACGCGGAGTTGGAGAGCATAGACCCTCTTGCGGATACCGGACCGATCCTCCATATCGTTGATGAGGAGGCCGAGGCGATCGTCGAAGAGGTGGCGACTGACGACTAGCTTCCACACATCGGGTGTGGGAGCTGTAACCCCGTTCGCGGTGGACAGCATTCCATTTCAAAACTTAGGAGTGTGATACATGGTGCAGGGTGGCAGCGACTTCAACGCCATACGTATATCGCTGGCGTCGCCGGAGCAGATCAAGACCTGGTCCTACGGAGAGGTCACCAAGCCTGAGACGATCAACTACCGCACCCTCCGCCCGGAGAAGGACGGCCTCTTCTGCGAGCGGATATTCGGTCCGACGCGGGACTGGGAGTGCTACTGCGGCAAGTATAAGAAGATCCGGTACAAGGGCGTTATCTGCGACCGGTGCGGGGTTGAGGTAGCGAGGTCGAAGGTGAGGCGCGAGCGGATGGGGCACATCACTCTCGCCGCCCCGGTGGCTCACATCTGGTTTTCCAAAGGTACTCCCAGCCGGCTGGGTCTGCTGCTGGACCTGTCTCCCAGAAACCTGGACAGGGTGCTCTACTTCGCGCAATACCTGGTGACCTCGGTGGACGAGGAGTTGCGCGCCGACGCCGTCAAGCGGCTCCAAGACCACATGGAAGATGGGCTGGCGAAGCTGGACGCGGAGGCGCAGGCACAGATCGATGCCATCAATGCGGGTCTGGAGGGGGAGTCGACAGAGGAGGCCCAAAAGGCGGCAGAGGAGGAGGTCACCAAGGTCCAGGCCAGGCTCGAGGCGGAGAAGGCGGAGTTCGAGAGCGAGGTGGAGTCCCAGATCGACGACCTGGAGAGCCTCAAACTCAAGGATCTTCTGACCGAGAGCCGGTTCCGGGAGTTGCGGGACAGCTTCGGGAGCATATTCCGTGCCAGCATGGGCGCCGAGGCAGTTTTGGAGGCGCTCAGAGGCACGGACATGGACGAGCTCCGCTCCCACCTCCAGGAGGAGATGGGCTCGACGTCCGGCCAGCGCCGCAAGAAGGCGATCAAGCGGCTGAGGGTGGTTGAGGCGTTCCGCAAGAGCGAGAACAAGGCCGAGTGGATGGTGCTAACCGTGCTGCCGGTGCTGCCGCCGGAGCTGCGTCCGATGGTTCAGCTCGACGGCGGCCGCTTTGCCACCAGCGACCTGAACGACCTGTACAGGCGGGTCATCAACCGAAACAACAGGCTCAAGCGGCTGATTGAGCTCCGGGCGCCTGAGATCATCGTCCGCAACGAGAAGAGGATGCTCCAGGAGGCAGTGGACGCGCTGGTGGACAACGGCAGGCGGGGCCGGGCTGTGTCCGGAAGCCACAACCACCGGCTCAAGTCGCTTTCCGATCTGCTCAGGGGCAAGCAGGGTCGTTTCCGCCAGAATCTTCTGGGCAAGAGAGTGGACTACAGCGGCCGCTCGGTGATCATCTCCGGCCCCGAGCTGAAGCTCCACCAGTGCGGGCTCCCGCGGCACATGGCGCTGGAGCTCTTCAAGCCGTTCGTGATGAACCGGCTGGTGATGCAGGGCTACGCTCACAATATCAAGAGCGCAAAGCGGATGGCGGAGGCGGTGAGGCCCGAGGTCTGGGACATCCTGGAGGAGGTCGTGAAGCAGCGGCCGGTTCTCCTGAACCGCGCGCCGACGCTCCACAGGCTGGGTATCCAGGCCTTCGAGCCCGTGCTCATCGACGGCAGCGCGATACAGGTCCACCCGCTGGCATGCACGGCCTTCAACGCCGACTTCGACGGGGACCAGATGGCGGTGCACGTACCGCTCTCTAGGGAGGCGGTGCTCGAGGCGAAGCGATTGATGTTGAGCACCTTCAACATGCTGTCGCCGAGCTCGGGAGACCCGATCGTCGCGCCGACGCTTGACATGGTCCTAGGCTGCTACTACCTGACCATGATCGAGGATGGTGCGGGGGATGAGCATCGCAGGTTCGCGAGCTTCGAAGATGCGCGCTTGGCCTACGAGCTCGAGACGATCGATCTGCGCGCGCCTGTCAAGGTGAAAAACTCCGGATCGAACGGCTCGTCGGACGACTGGCTGGACACGAGCGTGGGCCGGATCATCTTCAACGACGTGCTCCCCGATGAGATGGGGTTCCTGAATCAGGAGATGGACAAGGGGGCGCTCAAGGATATAACGGCTCGCTGCCACAGACTGCTGGGCAGCGAGGAGGCGACGGCGGTGCTCGACGCCATCAAGGAGCTGGGCTTCCACTACGCCTCCAAGGCGGGAATCACGCTGGCGATCAACGACATCGAGGTGTCCCCCGAGAAGGAGACGATCGTCTCAGAGGCGGAGCGGAAGGTGGAGATGCTGGACCAGCAGTACCTGGACGGTCTCATCACCGGCGATGAGCGGTACACCAACGCGGTCCAGATATGGACGAAGGCGAACGACGACCTGACGGGGGTCATCGAGAGGGATCTGCCCCACTACGGCGGCATCTACCTGATGGCCACGTCGGGAGCGAAGGGAAACATCGCCCAGATCAAGCAGATGGCCGGCATGAGGGGCCTTATGTCGAATCCGAAAGGAAGGATCATCGACCGGCCGATCAAGTCAAACTTCCGTGAGGGGCTGACGGTCCTCGAGTACTTCCTCTCGACGCACGGCGCGCGGAAAGGCCTGGCCGACACGGCCCTGCGCACGGCAGACAGCGGCTATCTGACACGCCGGCTCATCGACGTTGCTCAAGAAGTGATCGTCATGAGCGAGGACTGCGAGACCGCGGCCGGCATATGGATCGACGACGATACCGACGACTCGCTGATGAGCCCATTCGAAGAGAGGTTGCGGACCCGGTTGGCGGCCGCGCCGGTCGCGGATCCGGAGACGGGCGAAATCATCACTGACCGGAACGAGACGATCGACGACGATATGGTGGAGAGGTTGAAGACGAGCGGCGTAACGCGTGTCCTCGTGAGGTCTCCTCTGGTGTGCGAGGTTCGGAGAGGCGTCTGTCGGATGTGCTACGGCGTCTCGCTGGCTACCATGAAGCCGGTGATAATGGGCGAGGCGGTGGGTATTATCGCCGCGCAGAGCATTGGCGAGCCGGGGACGCAGCTGACGATGAGAACGTTCCATACCGGAGGCATCGCCGCGGTGGACATCACCAGCGGCCTGCCGCGGGTCGAGGAGCTGTTCGAGGCGAGGTCTCCCAAGGGCGAGGCTGTGCTGTCGGAGATCGACGGCACTGTGGATGTTGTCGAGTCAGCGGAGGGGCGCACCATCACCGTCTTCAGCGTAGAGGACTACACAGACGAGTATCTGCTGCCGGAGGGGTATGAGCTCAAGATTGAGGAAGGAGAGGTGGTGTCGATCGGCGCATCCCTGGCCTCGGCGCCCGAGGCGTCCGACGGCGAGAATGAGAAGGGACTGCAGACGACCGATCTGATCGCGCGGGTATCCGGCACGGCTCACGTCGACGGCAGCAGGGTGACGATCGCATGGACGGACGAAGACCGCAGGGAGTACGTGATCCCCGCCGCGGCCCACATCGAAGTCAGGTCGGGCGACAAGGTGGCGGCCGGAGAGGCGCTTACCGCAGGGCCGAAGAGCCCTCAGCAGATACTGCGCATCCAGGGACGCGACGCGGTCCAGAGGTACCTGATCGAGGAGGTCCAGAAGGTATACCGCTCCCAGGGCGTGACGATCCACGACAAGCACATCGAGGTGATCATCTCGCAGATGCTCCGGAAGGTCCGCATCGACTCTCCCGCTGACACGGAGTTGCTGCCCGGCGAGCTGGTGGACCGACAGCAGTACGAGGAGACTAACGCCGCCATCCTGGCGGAGGGCGGCGAGCCGGCTACGGCCAGCCCGGTGATGCTGGGTATAACCAAGGCGTCGCTCAACATGGACAGCGTCCTGGCCGCGGCCTCATTCCAGGAGACGACCAGGGTATTGACCGAGTCGGCGGTGAACGGCGATATCGACTACCTGCGGGGCCTCAAAGAGAACGTAATAATCGGTCGCCTGATTCCCGCCCGGCTGGACCAGTCGGAGGAGGGGCGTGAGCGGCTGGGTATCGACGATCTCCCCGAGGCGCCGGAGATCGTACCGGGCCTGCCGGACGAGGCGCTCTTTGGGATGGACCAGCCTCTCGGCGAGCCGATGTTCATGGACGGTCCGGTCAGCCTGCGTGAGCCCCAGGGCGTCGAAGAGACGGTGCCGTAGGCCTGGGAGCTTCAGTTGACCAGACTTTCGGCCCGTTGCTACACTTGGCCGTAGATGGGCGCGAGGGCGGTTAGCTCAGTGGTTTAGAGCGCTGCGTTGACATCGCAGAGGTCATTGGTTCAAATCCAGTACCGCCCACCACTCTTCCGGCGGACGGCGCTGCGAGATGTCGCAATTTCAGGATGTGGAAGAGCCGGTGGGGGAGCAGCGGATTAGGGAGCTGGTCTGCGGTGCGCTGCCGGAGGAGACGAGCCTAACGCCTCTGCCGGGATTCAAGCTGGATCTATCGGCCAATCCTGGATTCCGGAAGGTGTTTTTTTCTGCCCGCTGTGGTTGCGGAACGAGCGCGCTTCTCAGCGTCGAGGTGGCGAGGGAGAAGACGTTGGCGCAGGTGCGAGAGGCCCTCCCCTCGCTGGTGGACCGCCTCGTGAATCAGGAGCGGGCGTTCGAAAGCATGTCGTGCGATATGCACACGCGGATGCGTCTGGGGCCGTCGGCGGGCCGGGTATAGAGGCAAGAGATGCCTAAGAGAGAGTTGACAGAAGAGGAGGCGCTGGAGCGCGCCGTCAATTTCTCCGAACGCTACGTGGAGCGGGGGCCGTACGAGTTCTTCCCGGAGCGAGAGGTGGTGAAGGTCGTACAGCAGGGATTGGGGGAGAACGAGCGTACCCACGGGTACCGCTACTGTCCCTGAATGCCATTGAGCGGCGATCCCGTCGAGGATCGCAAGAAGATATGCCCCTGCGAACGCCATCACGAGGACATCGAGCGCGACGGCTTCTGCATATGAATGTTCTTCGTGAGCGAAGAGTTTCTTCGCAAGTACCAGGAGGATGGGGAGGCCGTCCAGACGATAGACGAGGCGGTGCCCCTGGGGCAGGAGCTTTTCGAGGAAACCGGAGGCAAGCGCGGGTTCAACGAGAAGCGGCGGCGGGATAGAGGCCGCGGCCAGTCGCAGGAGGGAGAGTGACCATGGAGACCGATATCCAGGTGTTCACGTCGGACGGCTGAGGCCCCTGCCACATGGTGAAAGTGTACCTTTCACGGAAGGGGATAAATTTCACGGAACGGAACATCTCCGAGGACCGTGACGCGCTCAAGGGCCTGCTGGGGATGGGCTACCGGACTACGCCGCTTACGGTGATCGGCGATGAGAGGATCGTCGGATACAGCACCGCCAAGATCGACGCCGCGCTCGCGGCGGCGGGAGTCGGGTAGCAATCCCGCTCTACCGGCGTCTGAGACCCCTGTGCGCATTGACCGGGCTCCAGCCGCCAGTTTAGAATTCAGACAGCGGACCTGTGGTCCGCTCCGCGTTAGCGGCCCCGTGGTGTAGCGGTTTAACATACCGGCCTGTCAAGCCGGAGATCGCCGGTTCGAATCCGGTCGGGGTCGCCAGACTATCAACCTCTGATGGCCGACTTCACTTCGTGATCCGCCTCGCGGACGAGGGAGGGAGGTCCAAGACAGTTTCTTCCCTAAATCGGGAAGGTTCATACACCGGAGCACGTGAGCCAGTTCTGTCCGTAGTTAAGGTCTGGCACCCCCGGCGGGACTCGAACCCACGCACCTGGCTCCGGAGGCCAGTGCTCTATCCACTGAGCTACGGGGGCTGGCCTTTAGAATGTTATCAGCTAGTCTCGTGCCTGAACAGGCTGGCCGCGTCCAGATTCAAAAGTCAGCGCAGGGGGGGTTGACATCCGAGTACGTGGTGAATATCATTAGGCCGCCGTTCGAGTGTCGCCGGGTAAACCGGCGAAAACTTTGTTCGACAGGGCTGCACAGTAAGGAAGGCTTTTCCAAATCGTAGTGAGCGCTGTTGGATTCCTTAGAAGAGGGGGTCAGATGAGAAAGCGTGTGTCCATTGGGGGCGTCCTTGCCCTGCTTTCATTGTTCGCCTTGGTGCTGATGGCGTGTGAGGGGCCTCAGGGGCCAAGGGGGGTGCCAGGCCTCCCCGGTAATCCCGGCAACCCCGGCGTTCAGGGTATCCAGGGAGAGCCCGGGGTGCCCGGTCTTCCAGGTTCGCCCGGAAACCCGGGAAATCCCGGTCCTCCAGGCCCTCCGGGAGATCAGGGTCCCGCCGGCGCTGACGCTGTCTCTCCAGAGGCGGGTCTGTCGATCAGCAAGGGCACGATGACGGCCAACGAGCCGTTCACCGTCAGGGGCTCAGGATTCCGGATAGGTGAGCCGGTCATCGTGAGCATCTGGATCGACGAAAACATCAGGCCGATCATGAAGAACGTCACGGCAAACGCCGCCGGCGCTTTCGAGCTCGATTTCGATGGGCTCGGACAGGCCGATAACATCGCGGCCAGAGCCGAGGGCATCAGGTCATTGGTCGCCGTCGGAGCCGACGGCAGCAAGGCTAGTGAGCCGGTCAGCATCGTCGCCTTCAGGCTTGACGATCCCAGTCCAAGCACCAGCCTGACGGCCAGCACGGCCGGTCTAACAGCCGACGATGAAGGCGTGTGCAGCGGCACCGCGACGATCTACGGCGCCGGATTCAAGGCTGAAGAGGGCGTAGCAGTGTCGTCCGTGGGTACCTTCCCGGACGGCGGTGACACGGTGCACGCGGGCGAGGCGGCGGACTCCTCGGGCGCGGTCATGATGACTGCGACTATCACTCTCGATCCTGGTGTGTACACCCTGTCTGCAAAGGGATCACTCGGCTCGATAGCGACCGCCCCGCTGGTGGTGGTAGCTAAGGAGGACTCTGGGTGCGCTGGCGGAGGCTAACCCACACTCCGTAGCAGTTCGGGTCTAGGCGAAAACTTAAGAGGCCGCACGCTCTCAAGCGCGCGGCCTCTTAGTATCTTTCAGGCTTATCCGAGAAGAGCGGTGGCGCGAGAGTCATCCACAGCCTTTTCAATACAGCTGTCGGTGATAGCGAAAGAGGAGTTGGATGCGCTGGCGGGGAGGTTAACTCCCACACTCCCGTTGGCAGTCTAGGCAAAACTCAAGAGGCCGCACGCTCAGCGTGCGGCCTCTTGGTTTGTGTCAGGCTACCGGAGAAGAGTGGCGGCGGAGTCACCCACAGCCTTTTCAATACAGCTGTCGGTGATAGCGAAGGAGGAGTTGGGTGGTCCTGCCGGGAAGGTTAACTCCCTCGCTCCGTTGGTAGTGCAGGTCTAGGCAGAACTCAAGAGAGGCCGCGTACTCAAGCGCGCGGCCTCCATGGTTAGTTTCGAACTATTTGAGAAGAGCGGCGGCGCGAGTCACCCGCAGCCTCTTCAATCGGCGGCCCACCGTGGATACCACCTCTATGCGAAGCCCGTCGTAGACGACCGTGTCTCCGGGACTGGGAATCTTGCCCAGCTTCTGGTATACGAACCCGCCCACAGTGTCGAATCCATCCCCCTCGATGGCGACTCCCAACAGCTCGTTGAGCTGTTCGAGGCCGACCCGGGCATCGATCATAAACTCGTCCATCCCGACGACCGGCTCCATGTCAGGCTCGCTCAGCTCAAACTCGTCCCGAATCTCCCCGACGATCTCCTCCAAGAGATCCTCTATCGTCACCAGACCTGAGACTCCGCCATACTCGTCGACGACGATCGCGACGTGAACGCGCTTGTTCTGGAACTCGTTGAGCAACTCCTCCAGGTTCTTGTACTCAGGAATGAACAGGGCAGGGCGTATCAGCGTGTCGACCAGCACTCCCGACGCCTCGCCGTTGCGCACGAGCGCCTGGAGTATGTCCCTCGCATAGGCAATGCCCTCCACGTGGTCCAGATCACCGCGGTAGATCGGTATGCGGCTGTGACCACCCCGCACCATCTGCTCGGACAGCTCTGCTATGGGTGTGCCTATCTCAGCTGCAATGATGTCCAGCCGCGGCACCATGATCTCACGCGCCATGGTGGTGTCCAGCCTGACGACGCCGTGTATCATGCGCACCTCGCGCTCGTCGAGAGGTCCTCCCGCAGCCTCGACCGGAAGATCTATCTCCGTGGGGATCATCTCTGGGCCCGACTCCTCGATGTCGGCCTCTCCCTCACGTCCCGTCCAGAAGAGAAGACGCCGGGGGGATAGGAGAGGCAGTAGCAGCCACGTGAGAAGCCCGACGGCTCCCGCGATCCCTAGCGCGACCCTCTCTCCCCTGCGGGACACGATCGCACCGGCAAACTTGTGGACGCCGCCGGTGAGTGCGAGAACTCCAGCTCCCGCAACTCCAACGAGCACCCAGCCCGCGCCCATCTGCGCGATCACCAGGGCAACTGTGGAGACTAACGCTCCGGACAGCGCAAGCATGCGGACCAGAATGACCGCAGCAACAGGTCCGACCGGAAGATTGTGTAGACGGTCCAGCGCTGCCGCGCCGCCCGCGCCCTGGGAGACCAACTGCTGGACGCGCTCCCGGCGAACCGACGTTATGCCGGCCTCGGCGACGGAAGACACTGCGAAGAGCAGCAGCGAGACTCCCAATACGATGGCGGATAACGGCCCGTCTGTCTCCATCTAATCTGTGTCCGTCCTCTTGCGCCGGACTCTGGCGGGTACGCCGACGGCCTGATGATTCGGCGGCACGTCCCTGGTCACCACAGACCCGGCGCCCGTAGCGGCGCGAGCGCCTATGTTAACCGGAGCAACGAGCATCGAGTCCGACCCTATGAATGCATCATCCCCGATAACCGTCCGGCTCTTCTCTACACCATCGTAGTTACAGGTCACGGTCCCAGCTCCGATGTTGACGTTCGATCCGACCCGGGCGTCTCCGACGTAGCTGAAATGGGATACCTTCGTGCCTCGGTCCAACAGACTGCTCTTTACCTCGGCGTAGTTTCCGAGGTAGACGCCGTCCATCAACCGGCTGCCGTCTCTCACCCGGCTGAAGGGACCGATCTCGACGCGGTCTTCGATCGTCGACGCCTCGATAACCGAGGAGACGACTCTGCAGCCGTCGCCTACCATCGAGTCGTCCACGACGGAGTTGGGGCCGATCTCGCAGTCGCGCCCGATTCTCGATCTGCCCCGTATATGGGTGTTGGGGTGGATTGTGGTGTCCTCCCCGATCTCCGCGTCGCCGTCTACGTAGACGACGGAGGGATCCGGCATAGAGACTCCTCTGAGCATCCAATGCTCCCTGATCCGTTGCCTCAGAACGGCCTCCGCTTCCGCCAGATGGACTCGCGTGTTCACCCCCATAGCCTCGCCGGCGTCCGCCGGCACCGTCTCCACGGTTCTCCCTTGAGTAACGGCCAATTCGACGAGACCGGTGAGAGGGACCTCGCCGTTACTGGAGGCCGGAAGGCCGCTCAAGCTCTCCCACAACCACTGGGTGCTGAAACAGTATGCGCCGACGTTGATCTCGGACACCGAAAGCGCGGCATCGTCCGCCTCCCACTCCTCCACGACGGCGGTGACGGCGCCTTCGTCCGATCTGAGGACACGTCCCAGTCCATCGGGCTTCGAGACGGTTGCCGTCAGGATGGCAATAGCAGCGCCGCGCTGGCGGTGAGCCGCGACGAGGGACCTAACGCTCCCCGGCGTCACCAACGGGACGTCTCCGTTGATGACGAAGAGGCCCGAGTCGGGGCCGACTACGCTCCGCGCCTGGAGAAGCGCGTGCCCGCTTCCCAGAGGCTCGTCCTGCTCCACGTAGACTACGTTGTTGCCCAGAACCGCCCTTATGGCATCGCCGGAAGGCGGAGTCACCACGACAATCGGGGAGAGGCCGGCGTCGGCAACGCAGTCGACCGTGAGCCTCACCATCTCGCGCCCGCAGATCCGGTGAAGCACCTTGGGGATGCTGGATTTCATGCGGGTACCCCTGCCTGCCGCAAGGACGACACCCGCGTAGGCAGTCATGGTCTCAATAACGAAAAGACCCCACCGCGTCTGCGCGGAGGGGCCGCAATAGCCGGGCCGTGACAACCGATCTATCCGAATTATCGTCCACGGTCAGTCTTATATTAACGAAGCGGGAAAGCTTGTGTCAAGGTGAATGGAGTGAAGAGCAAACTGGGCTTCTGGACTCAACTGTCATTCCCGTGTACGCGGGAATCCATGCTTCGGGCATACTGGTCGCGTATGCCTGGCCGCCCAACCGGACCGGGCGGCCGAGGGAGATCATATCTATCGACAGGGAGTACTGGTCGAGACTCCCGGCGTGCTCCGTGGTGGTCGATTCTGCCCCGCCTCGGAGGCGCTCTGCTTGTCCCGCTTGACGCGCGAGTGATAGAATCGGCGCGGCGAGCTTGATAGACGGATCGCTGCACCTCATCGATGGAGCACATGGACCGTCCCCTGAAGATCGGTCTCATCTCACCTTACGACCACGCCTTCCCTGGTGGGGTGAGCGACCACGTGGAGCATCTCGCCAGGCAGTTCAGGCGTTGGGGACACACGGCTCGGATCATCGCCCCTTGCTCCGACCCCCGCCGAGTCTCGGACGAGGACTTCATACCGATGGGGAGGGTGGTGCCGGTCCCCAGCGGGGGATCGATCGCCAGAGTCTCCGTGTCCGTATGGCTTAGACCCCGCATCAGGGCCTTGCTGGAACGGGAGGCGTTCGATATAACCCACCTCCACGAGCCTATGGCCGGCGCGGTCACGGTCAGCGTTCTGGCGGCCGCCGATTCGGCTAACTCGGTGAACGTAGGGACCTTCCACTCGTACAAGGGGACGCGCCTCTACGAACTCGGCGGAAACAGGCTGGCGATGCGCTATTTCCGCCGGCTGGACGGTCTCATAGCCGTCTCGGAGCCGGCAAGGCAGTTCATCAACCGCCACCTTCCCGGAGACTATGAGATCATCCCCAATGGCGTAGACGTCGACCGGTTCGCCCGTGCCGAGCCCTTCCCCCACCTGAGGGACGGGATGATCAACTTGCTGTTTCTGGGACGGCTGGAAAAAAGAAAGGGCCTGCGCTATCTGCTTGGAGCCTACAGCCGCCTCAAGTGGGACTGGCCCAATCTCCGGCTCATCGTAGCCGGTCCGGGCAAACCCGACGACGAGTCCTATCGGATCATGGCCGAACGCAACCTCACCGACGTCGTCTTCGTCGGCGGCGTCTCGGAACAGGACAAGGCCAGATACTACCGGACCGCCGACGTCTATTGCTCTCCGGCTACCGGCGGAGAGAGCCAGGGAATCGTGCTGTTGGAGGCGATGGCTGCGGGAGCGCCTGTCGTGGCCTCCAATATCGAGGGCTTCTCCAGTGTCATCACGCACAGCCGGGACGGGCTGCTGGTGGAGCCCAAGCGAGAGGACGCCCTGGCCGACGCGATCACGGCTCTGCTCACGGACAGGCGCCTCGCGCACCGGCTGGAATCGAACGCCCGCGACACGGTGGAGAAGTTCCGGTGGAGCAGGGTGGCGTCCCGAGTGCTGGCGCACTATAAGAGCCGCCTGACCGCGAGGTCGGTCGCTCTGACCGGATAGCGCCCATCCGCAGACGCAAGGGATGCTAAGCAGGACAGCCTTCAGATCGCTGCTCCGGTCCCGCTTCGAAACGCCTGCCGTGAGGCTGCTGGTGGCCTTGGGTCTATCTCCCAACGCCGTCTCCCTTCTCGGTCTGCTCATAGCCGTCGGCAGCGCCTGCCTGCTGGGGACCGGCCGCCTATGGATGGGGGGTGCGGTACTCATATGCTCCGGGCTGTTCGATCTTCTGGACGGCGCTCTCGCACGCCATACAGGAGCCTCATCCAGGTTCGGGGCGCTGCTGGACTCGACTCTGGACAGGGCGGGTGAGTCGGCTGTGCTCGTCGGACTCCTGGTGCACTACGTCAACGCCGACTCCACAGAAGGGGCGCTCCTCTGCTGTCTGGCCCTGGTCGGGTCCTTCACTGTGAGCTACACGCGGGCACGAGCGGAGGGTCTGGGAATAGACTGCGCCGTTGGCATCATGACCCGACCCGAGAGAGTCGCCGCGCTGGCAGCGGGACTGATCGTTGGCCACTGGTGGCCCGTCTCCGTGCTCGTCGTCCTTGGTCTGATCGCCGGCCTGACTCTCGTCACGTCGGCTCAGCGGCTGCTTCACGCCAGGAGCGTCCTCGGAAGCGATCCGTAGAACGGCCCCGCCATATCGGCTAGAATAGTGATATGGACTCGTGGTTTGACGGGCGCGTAGGTAGGATACCGGGCGCCATAAGCGCTCGTATCGCCGTGTTGTTGCTGATCTCTCTCGTCGCTCTCTGGCCCGCCGCCTCGGCGGAGGCCGACGAATCGACGATACGGGTAGAGTCGTCCAGCGTGACGAGTGATTTCCCTTCAGGGATTATATTCAGGCTCCGGGCGGTCGGCGAACACGACATAGAGTCGGTGGCTGTCCGGTTCAGGGTAGGCCAGCAGACAACCGGAGCCTACGACTATCTCGATTTCGAGACGGCGCCGGCCATAGACGGCCTGCTCTTCTACCGCACCAACACGGCATCCAGGTACATCCCGCCGGGAACTATCATCACCTACAGCTTCGAAATCGAAGACTCCGAGGGCAACCGGCTGGACACGGAGACGCGGGAGTTCATCTACGAGGACGCGCGATTTGACTGGGACGAGGTCTCCGAGGGATCGGTGTCCGTCGCCTACCACGGTCCGGTCAAGAGCAGGGCTGAGCTCATTCTCAACGCCATCATCGAGACGATCGATCACATGGGGCCTCTGCTGGGAGCCGACACGGAGAGCCCTATACGTGTCACCATGTACAACAATGTCAAGGAGATGCTCGAGGCCCTGCCGCCCGGCAGCTCGACCATCCGTCGGGAGCTGGTGACGGAGGGGCAGGCGTACACAGACATAGGCACACTTCTCGTCCTGGGAGGGGGACGGCTCTCCGAAGGCACCGCATCGCACGAGGTGACCCACATTCTCACGCACCGCGCCGGCGACAGTGTGCTGCGGAGCGTTCCCGCCTGGCTGGACGAAGGTCTGGCGGAATACGGGAACATCGTTCCCGGCTTCTCCTACGACGTCGCGTTGGAGTTCGCTATATCGAACGACAGGCTCCTGCCCATCACCTCGATGACGACGAGGCCGGGAGATCCGGAAGAGGTGATCATCTTCTACGGACAGGGACGGAGCATCGTCCGATACATGATCCGGCGGTACGGTGCGGACAGTATGAAGAAGCTCATGGCGACTCTCAAAGAAGGGAAGAGCATGGACTCGGCCCTGATGGAGGTCTACGGGGTTGACAGGCTCAAACTAGAGAACGACTGGCGTGCGGCGATAGGGGCCCCGCCTTACGTGCCGCCGTCGTCGCGCAGCGTGCGTCCCACGGCCGTCCCGAGGCCGACCCTCTCTCCGTACACCCTTCAGAGTCAGCCCCTGTCGGGCGGAACGTCGCTAACCGCCACGCCGGCGCCATCCACTCCCCAACCCGCCCCCACAGCCACGACCGTACCGACTACCAGCGACGACCGGGAGAATCCCGCCGAAAAGCAGCCCGGCGGAGGAGGCTCCTGCGGCAGGCCTGCGTCAGGGAGCGTCAACGCCATGGACTTCTCGCTTCTCGGGCTGTTGGGAGGCGCGCTCATCCTCGGGGCTTTCCGAAGGACTCAGAGTTGACCGGGGACGCGGGATGGCAGACGAGCGCGCTCCTTGACATGGCTCCGGGAGCCCGTCTAGCATCAGATAGACGGACGTGTGACCATGATTGAGAACCCAAGAGAATGGCTCCGCGCGCTGGAGCAGACGTGGGTGGTCAGATACCCGAAGCAGCACCTCGCAACCTTCGGGACCACCAACATATCCTATTATGTCGTCACCGAGCCCATCTACCAGGACCTGGCCCCGGATAAGATTGAGGGCGTTGTCCGCACCGGCAGAGTGATCGCTCAGCGCCCGACAGTAATCACGCCGACGTACGGTCTCAACCTGCAGGGCTTCAGCCCGGAGGCGTACGACTATATGCGCGAGGTCGCCAGATCATACGGAGGCAACAGCCCCGGGATCCTCTACCAGTACAAGAATGAGGCGGACAAGATGGACATCGTCGGGGGAGTGCCCGGCGAGATCGCACACCGGATCAGTGAAGACCTCGATCGGCGCAAGGAGACCATGACCGTAGTGCTGGTCGGCGTTGACGAGCTCTGGGACGTATCCCTTCTGAAGTTCATTTACGAGTTCACCTCAGCATCCACGGCGCGCAACGTGCAGGAGTTCCAGGGCAGAGGACTGCTGGACCCGCTGCCTACCTACGGTGGAGCGCCCAGGGCGGCGATCCAGCAGATCGAGAGACTCTTCTTCGACGCCGAACGCGGCGGCAGGGCGGATGAGCTCAAGCGCGAGTTGGACCGATGGGGTCTCTTCCAGTACTACGAGGGCCGATTCCTCAACCTGTTCCGGCGGAGCCGTTAGCGGTGCGCCGGTTCAGCGGCCCGCGCTGCGCCGTATCTCCTCGATCTGGCTGCCCACGTCGTTGAACGTCTCGAACGTCCGGTGGGGAACTCCACGGTCGACAAGGATGTCGCAAAGGGTAGACCGGGCGATGACAAAGTCTGCCGCGATCGCGGGCGAAACGTCCGAAAGCCCCGCGCCTACGTAGACTACTGTGTGGCCCTGCGAACGGAAGTGTCGAACGTACGACTCCTTGAATCCGCTCGTTATCGAGGCTCCTGAAGGATCGCTGTACGATACCCTGATGGCGTCGGCGCGCACCTCCGCCCGCCCGTAGAAGGCGTCGATAGCGCCCAGGTCGAGCTGGCGCAGGATCGGGTCTATGTACAGGTCCAGCCCGCTGCTCACAATCGCTAGGCCAATGTCTTCGCCTCGGCAGTAGTCGACGAACTCGTCGAAAGCGTACCTGATGACCACACCGCCCAGAACCAGCTGCTCTATCTCGTACCTGGTGGCGGAGGTCAGTTCGTACAGTCGAACACTGATCTCCTCCACACTGCAGAGGCCATCCAGGTACTCCTTCTCTAGAGCGCGCCAGTCGGCAGCGCAGAACTCGTCCATGATGGCTTCACTCACGTCACCTACGGTGATCGTGTCGTCGAACGCACACGTGACCAGAAGAGGACCGTCCGCACCGGTCTTGGGGGAGCGCATATCAGTGGAGTCCGTTCAACTACAATAGCCGTATCGCATGAACGCCTCTCATCCTAACATGATGACCCGGCTGGCTGGTCTCGTCTCTGCGCCGCTGCGTTCGCGCCTAGTGGGGTTCGTCCTGCTGCTGCCTCTCCTGTTCAGCCCCGACGCGCTGAAGCTCAACGCGGCGGAGCGGGCCGCGGCGCCGTACCTGTACGACCTTGTTCAGTGGGAGATGGCGAACTTTCCGAGGAAGTGGCTCCATTGGCTGACGTCGATCGCGCCGTGGAGCGCCTACAGGGATGACGACGGCGAGGCCGCCGTGCGAGAGTACTTCGCCATCACGGAGCAGCTCTCGCGTCTCAAGGCTCGACTGGCCGACTCGAACGCGGGAGGGAGCGCCTCCTCCGTGTCGGATCCCTCCCAGACGCAGTCCGAACTGGATAGACTCGTATTGAAACGACTGGGCCTCCGTGACGAGGTCGAGGAGACGCTTGAATCGGCTATCAGCTCCGTGGTGCGAGAGGAACGGCTCGCCTCCTGGAGCGCCTTTGTCTTTCCGCCGGTCGACGTGCGGCTAACCGATCCCCCCAAGCTGCTGGTCACTTCCCCTCGCGACCGTATTCAGAGGACGCACGACGTGCTTCTTGACGCAGACATCAGACTGGCCGAGCGTGAACGGATCGAGGACAGACTCCTCGACGAGGCTGGTCTCGCTGGTCTCGTGACGAATCTGGGAGGAGTCGCCACATATCCGGCCTCGATACCGAGCGGATACAGCTTGTCAGCAACCCTGGAGATATCGGCGCACGAGTGGCTCCACCACTATCTGTTCTTCCGCCCTCTGGGACAGAACATCTACCGGAGCCCTGAGATGCGCACTCTCAACGAGACGGTGGCAGACATCGCGGGGCGGGAGATAGGGAGACGAGCCTACGAGAGGATCACGGGAGAGTCTCTCCCCGAGCCGAGCCCCGCTCACCCCGATCACGGGGCCGGCGAGCGCCGGTTCGACTTCCGCGCCGAGATGCACTCGACGAGGCTGCGCGTCGACGAGCTTCTCGCCGGGGGCCTGATCGAGCAGGCCGAAGCCTACATGGAGGAGCGCAGGCAGCTATTCGTCGAGCACGGCTTCTCGATCCGGAAGCTGAATCAGGCCTACTTTGCCTTCCACGGCACCTATGCGGAGAGCCCGGCGTCGATCAGCCCGATCGCCGGCGAGCTGTGGGAGCTTCGGGAAATGGCGGGCGATCTGAAGAGCTTCGTCGATTTTGTGTCGGGGGTATCCAGCTACCCGGAATTCCGAGCGATGTTGAATGATCTCCGAGCGTCGCCGTGATTCGGCAAGTTGTCTTGATACGGCGAACAGAAGCTGTGATACTGTCGTCACGGCGTGACGTATGCACGTCTCACCCGTCATGCGCGGCGCGGTCGGAAGTCTGAAACGGTCGTCTCCCCGGCTCCACGGCGAAGATAGAGATGAGGCCCTTAACTCCGAACGGTCGCCCCCAGTGCATCGATGCCCCGGATATGTCATAATGGAATTGGTTTCGCCATGCTCAGAGTACTCCGAATGTTCCGGCAGGAAGAGCCGGAAGTAAACTTGGATCAGATCGCCGAGCGGATACGCGCCTTTCTGGGGCGTTTCCGCTTGGGTGGAGGCGGAGGCGCGTTTGCGCTGATCGTCCTCGTCGGCTTCGTCGCCATGCTGCTCGTGTGGATCGGCACCGGTTTCTACACCGTCCAGCCTGGTGAACAGGCCGCGCTTCGACGGTTCGGCATGTTCGACAGCATCCAGGGACCGGGGCTCCACTGGTTCTGGCCCTCCCCGGTCGGCACGAGAGCGATCGTGAACGTCCAGGAGGTCCGTCTCTTGGAGTTGGGCGTCAGAGGCGGTCAACCCATCCCGTCGGAGTCGCTGATGATAACCGGCGATCCAGACGAGGACGGTAACCTGGGCGAAGCCCCCAATATCGCCGACGTACAGCTCCAGGTCCAGTACGACATCAAGGACATCAGGCTGTTCCTGTTCAGGGTCGTCGACCCTGCCGGCATCACGATCAAGGACATAGCGGAGACCGCGCTCAGGCAGGTGGTCGGCAGCCGCCCGATAGACGATGTTCTCACAGACCAGAAAGAGGCTATCCAGGCAGAGACCAAGCTCCTGATCCAGGAGCTGTTGGACGACTACAATACCGGCATCAACGTGCGTGAGGTCAAGCTGCTCGCCGTCTTCGCCCCGGAACAGGTCCGGGACGCCTTCGACGACGTGGTCCGCGCCAAGGAGGACAAGGCCCGTATCATCAACCTCGCCGACGCCTACAAGGAGGATATCCTTCCACGGGCCAGGGGTGAAGCGGCCCGTGTCTTACAGGGCGCGGAGGCGTTCAAGCAGGAGCAGATCGCGAAGGCTACCGGCGAGGCGAGCCGTTTCCTCGCCGTGCTCGAAGAGTATCAGAAGGCGGAGGATGTCACGCGCCAGAGGCTATATCTCGAAGCGATGGAGGAGATACTGCCCGGCATCACGAAGTTCATCGTCGCCGCCGAGTCGGGTGGCAACCTTCTGCAGTTCCTCCCGCTGAATGGCACGGCGCCCCCGATCCCGGTATCTACTCCGCAGCCGGCGGGTTCGCCATGAAGCTTCTCGCAATACTCTTCATCCTGGGCGCAGTCATCGCGGGCATACTAGGACCGCAGTTCTTGTTCACCGTCGATGAGACGCAGCTCGCGGTGATTACGAGGCTGGGAGAGCCTCAGCGGTCTATCAAGTCCCCGGGACTCTACCCCAAGGCGCCATTCATCGACACGGTAAACTACTTCGACAAACGCCTGTTGATATTCGACGCGCCCCCAAGCTCGCTGCTCACTAAGGATAAGAAGCGCCTTATCATCGATGTATACGCGCGTGCGCGCATAGACGATCCTCTTCTGTTCTTCCAGACGCTGAGAACGGAAACGGGCGCCGCATCGAGGGCGATCGGCATAATTGGCTCGGAGCTGCGCACCGAAATAGCGAGCGACAACCAGGCCGAGATCATCACGACCAAGCGCGAAGATATCATGGCCAGAGTGGCAGCAAATGCAGCCCCCAAGTTCGACGAGTTTGGTATCGAGATTGTAGACGTGAGAATCAAGCGCGCCGACTTCCCGCCTGAGATCGCGGAGAGCGTCTACGCCCGGATGCAGGCTGAGCGCCAGCGCATATCGTCCAAGGAGCGGGCCGAAGGGGCGGAGGTCGACGCACAGGTCAGGGCCGACGTCGACAGGCAGGCGACCATCATCCGGGCCGAAGCCGAGAGAGACGCGAACATCATCCGTGGTGAGGGAGAGGCGGAAGCCACCGCGATATTCGCAGAGGCCATTGAGCAGGGCCAGGAGTTTTACGCCTTCAAGCGCAGCCTGGAGGCATACAGGATGTTCCTCGCGGAGAACACCACCGTCGTCCTGCCGGCGGACAGCGATCTCTTCCAGTTCCTCCAGTCTCCCATTGGCAACGGCGAGCGGTAGCAGTCCCGCACACGCTCTCCCCTCTCCCTGAGATCGGTTGGTAAGCGGAGGTGGGACAGCCGTCCGCGTAAGAAGCTGATCCCTCGTGCCGTCGACCCATCACCGAATCCGCGTCCAGGTCTTCGACGAATTCAGGGAGCTCTGCTCCGAGAGTAAACTCGAAAGGACTGCCGACCAGACCGTCGACGCAACGTCGGATGCCCGCGCTCGAACTGACTCGCTGGGACCCCGCCTCGACGTAGTGGTGGCAGACGACGAAACGGTCACGCGACTCAACTCGGAGTACCGGGGGCTCGACCAGACAACCGACGTGCTCGCCTTCTCCTTCGAGCACGAGGGCGAGTACATGGGCGACGACTCCCCGCCCACACCTCCGGACGGTTTCGACTTCATACTGCCGCCCAGGGAGGAGGCGTGGCTGGGGGAGGTGATAATCTCCTATCCGCAGGCGGTCAGGCAGGCGGGGCAGTCGGGCCGCGATGCCGACCACGAGCTGACCGCGCTCCTTGTCCACGGCGTCCTTCACCTGTTAGGCTACGACCACGTCGATCCCGCCGAAGAAGCCGCAATGAAGGCGCTCGAATCGCTCATCCTCAACCGGGTCATGTCCGATGAGTGAAGTCTACTATCGCAAGTGGCGTCCCAGAAGGCTGGACCAGGTCGTGGGACAGCCCGCCATCGTCCGCACGCTCAGGCAGGCCGTATCGGGTCGACGCACCGCACACGCCTACCTGTTCTGCGGGCCCCGCGGGACGGGCAAGACGAGCACCGCGCGCATCCTGGCCAAGGCCGTCAACTGCCTTTCGCCTGAGGACGGCGAGCCGGATAACGCATGCCTGATCTGCCTCTCCGTTAATGAGGGGCGCTCCCTCGATCTCATCGAGATAGACGCCGCCAGCAACCGAGGCATCGATGACATAAGGGCGCTGGGAGAGCGGATCCACTTTGCTCCCAACGAGGCCTCCTACAAGGTGTACATCATCGACGAAGTGCACATGCTCACGGAGCCCGCGTTCAACGCCCTCCTGAAGACGCTTGAGGAGCCGCCCCGGCACGCCATCCTCGTGCTGGCCACCACGGAGCCGCACAAGCTCCCGCTGACCATCATCTCCCGCTGCCAGCGCTTCGACTTTCGCCGCATCCCGCCTGAGACGATGATAGACAGGCTGGCCAAACTGTGCGAGGACGAGCAGGTGGAGGCCGAGCCGGAGGCGCTCAAGCTCGTCGCGCGCACGGCCTCGGGAAGCCTACGCGACGCGGAGAACCTGCTCGAGCAGATGGTCGTCTCGTACGGATCTCCGCTCACAGAGGAGAACGCCCGCGACCTTCTGGACATGGGGGGCGACGAGACGGCGCTTGAGCTCGTCGGACACGTCGTCGGACGCTCCGTCCCGGACGGGCTGTCGGCCATCAACAGGGTCGCGGGGCAGGGGAGCGACCTGCGAAACCTCCACCGAATCACGATGGAGTATCTTCGAGCGGTCCTGCTGCTCAAGGCAGGCGTCGGCCGGTCGCTCGGTTACGCGGAGGACACCGCAGCTCGCCTGAAGCAGCTCGCAGATGCTGAGTCGATAGACCACCTGGTACAGGCGCTGAGGGCCTTCTCCAAGGCGGAGGTCAGCCAGGACACCGGCTCCCCCCTGCCGCTTGAGCTGGCGCTCGTCGAGTCGGCCATGGAACCCGTCTCCGCTCCGGTCCAGGACCCGCCGAACGCGGACCGGCCCTCCCCTCCCAGGCAGCCGCAGCGCGCTCCCCGAACGGCTGGGCGTCCCGCGCCGTTCTCCAGGGCCGTCCCGTCTTCCAGGGCCGCGCCGTCCCGCCCCCCCGCGACGGTCGGGTCGGCCCCACGGTCGGACGGCGGGCCCGACCAGCAGTGGAAGGAGATCACCCGGGCGCTGAGGCAGGTGGGACGCAAGTTCATGGTCGGCGCGCTCCTGAACGGGTGCAGCGAGCGTCAGGTATCCGACGGCCTCGTGACCGTCTCCTTCTCCCACCGGTCCCACGTGGAGCGTATGCACGAGGAGCTTGACCACCCCGATGTGAGGCGCGCCGTGAACGAGACGTTGAGCGGTGTCCTTGGCGGAGCGTATGAGATAGCCGTGGCCGATCCGGACGGAGACAAGCCCGCCGCAGACCAGGCGCCGGCGCCGGCCGGGCACCTCGTACGCGCCGCGCAGGCTATGGGCGCTCACGTTATCGACGAGAAGGAGGAGGCGCTATGAACCGCAAGATGCTTCGCCAGGCCCAGCAGCTCCAGCAGCAGATGGCAAAGTTGCAGCGTGAGCTGGAGAGCGCGACGGTCGAGTCGACGGCCGGCGGTGGAGTGGTGACGGTCGTGGTCAGCGGGAAGATGAGGCTGGAGTCGATCTTGATCGACCCGGAGGTCGCGTCGCCTGACGACGTGGAGATGCTGCAGGACCTCGTGCAGGCCGCCGTCAACGAGGGACTCGCGAAGGCCCAGGAGATGGCCTCCAGTCGTATGAGCTCTCTGACCGGCGGGCTCAATCTGCCGGGACTGACTTAGGCGGGAGCGCCCTATGACAAGTGAGCGGGCACGGCCTGCCGCACCCGTTGGCAGACTCGTCGACGAGTTTCACAAGCTGCCCGGGATCGGCCCCAAGACGGCCCAGCGGCTGACCTACTACCTCGTCCGGATGCCGGAGGAGCAGGCGCGATCGCTGGCGGGGGCCATTCTGGCCGTCAAAGACCGGATCATCCTGTGTTCCCACTGCCACAACATCACCGAGTCGGACCCCTGCGCCATATGTGACAATCCCTCACGAGACCGGACACGGATATGCGTCGTAGAGGAGCCCCTGGACGTCCTCGCCCTGGAGAGAACCAACACCTACTTCGGCCTCTACCACGTGCTGCACGGCGTCATATCCCCCATGAACGGCGTAGGGCCGGACGATCTGAAGATCGGCCCTCTCCTGGCCCGTCTGAGGAGTGCCGATATGCGGGAGGTGGTGCTCGCGACCAACCCTAACCTGGAGGGCGAAGCAACGTCGATGTACATTCACCGGCTGATCGCCCCGCTCGGAATCAGGGTGACACGCCCTGCGCGCGGTCTGCCCGTCGGCGGTGACCTCGAATACGCGGACGAGGACACGCTCGGGCGCGCCATCGAAGGGCGGCAGGACTTCTAGCGCGCAAGGTGCCCAGACACAGGAGCTACAAGACCGAAGCGATAGTCCTGAGGCAGACCTCCCTGGGAGAGGCCGACCGCATCCTCACGCTCTTCACCGTGGACGGCGGCAAGCTGCGGGCGGTCGCGAGAGGCGTTCGCCGTCCCGGGAGCAGGCTGGGCGGCCACATCGAGCTCCTGAACCGCGTCTCCGTTTCGTTGGGAACGGGACGCCAGCTCGACGTCGTCAGCGAGGCCCAGACGCTCCAGACCTACCCCCGGCTGCGGGCCGATCTGGAGCGGCTGTCGATGGCTGTCTACATGGCCGAGATGGTCGACCTATTCTCGCCTGAACGGGCGGCCAGCTATACGGTGTATCGCCTGTTCGCGGACACGCTCGACAGGCTGCAGCAGACCCCGATCCCCGATCTGCTGGTCAGGTACTTCGAGATACGCCTGCTGGAGCTGTCGGGCTACCGGCCGGAGTTCCAGTCCTGCGTCGAATGCCGCGCCGGGCTCCAGCCGCAGGACCACAGGTTCATCTGTGCGCTTGGCGGCGTCCTGTGCCCCAGTTGCCGTGACACCTCGAACACCCCCGCCGTCATCATCTCGGTCGGCTCGATGAGGGTGTTGAGGCTCCTCCAGCGGGAGAGCTCGCCCTCCAAGCTCCTGGAGCTGGATATACCGCGCAGCATCGTCGGAGAGACAGAGAGGACGCTGCGGACCTATATCCGGTTCATCGCCGAGCGCGAGCTCAAGAGCGCGGAGTTCATGAGTCTCGTGGCCCGCACCGCCAGGTCCCTCTCCCCGTCCGCGGCGGAAGGTTACAGCCCTGCCCCGGACTAGATCCGGGGATGGAGGCCCCCCAGCCTCTCGACCCTGTACTCCTCCAGCGCCCCGATCCGCACTCCGTCGGCTATCTCGATCGTCGCCCACTCTCCGACGAGCGGGGCGAGCGTCACGCCGCTGTGCATCACCGCGATGTACACGTTGGGCGCCGCATCGGCGAAGCCGATGACGGGAAGTCCGTCCGACGGCATCGGCCTGTACCCCACCGGAACGGGGATAGCCGCCGCGCCGTCCAGCGCGGGAAGGAAATAGACCGCCCTGGCGAGCAGCTCGTCCGCGTGGGTCTGCGAGTCGTCACGCGCCAGACTCTCCTGGCTGCCCTCTCCGATCATCACCGAGCCGTCGACGCATTGCCGCACGTGGATCTCCCTTCGCCCGTCGACGGGAGGGGCGTACACGACCGCCGCGTTCGAGAAAAGAGGCGGACGGGGGTCGGTGCGGACCACCACTCCCGGACTCTCCTGCTGGGGAAGCGGGACTCCCACGTCGCCGGCGAGGGGCGTCGAGCCCAGTCCGGCGGCCAGCACTACCACGTCGCACCCGATGTCGCCGTCCGCCGTCCGTACGGCCGTCGCCCGGCCTCCGCGGGCCAGCAGCCCGGTGGCGCAGGTCCCCGGGCGGACTACGCCGCCGGCCTCCCGCACCCGCTCCATAGAGGCGCGCGCCACCCTGGGTGGGTCGACGTGCCCCTCTATCTCGGTGTGGATGGCGAGGGCCACCTCCCCGGGCGTCAGGCCCGGCTCCATCAGCAGCATCTCGGCGCGGTCCATAAGCCTGCACGGATATCCCCTGCTCTGGAGCAGGGCGGCGCGCCTCCTCAGCTCCTCCGCCCCCTCCTCCGTCGACTCCCACGACAGCTTCCCGCCCCACGTCAGCCCCACCTCTGCGCCCAGCAGGCGGCCAAAGCGGTCCCACATGTCCATGGAGCGCCGGTTCAGGTCGTGATAGCTCTCCGGCTCCTTCCCGAAGGAGTTGAGATAGGCGAAGGAGTGTCCCGACGCCCCTCCGCCGGGACGGTCCGACTCGACCACTTCGACCCGTGCGCCGCGCCGCGCTAGGTGAAAGGCGATGGAAGACCCCACGATGCCCGCGCCGACCACTACGACCCTGAGAGCTTTTTTCCTGCTGGCCATGATATCCCCCTTAATAACGGACCATCGGTCTGGCCGATCAGCCTCTCCCATCTCAATCTTCCCTCGCGGAGCCGGAGGGAATCAACTGTGTTGAACTGCAAGACTTACTCGACCGGTTTTGCTGCACATAGTATAGAGCCCGACCCGGACCTGCCCGCGTTGACACCCTATCGGGCCTCGACTACCATGATTGTGGGCCGTGCTAGGCGGGGAGATAGCGGTGCCCTGTACTCGCAATCCGCTCTAGCGAGGCTGAATCCCACCGTGAGGTCCGACTTCGCAGGCCTCTGTTCAGGGGTGGCGGTGTTGAGAGCCGGGTCCTGCGCGGCGGAAAGCTGTGAACCCCGTCAGGTCCGGAAGGAAGCAGCGGTAAGCAGTCGCTTCCGGGTGCCGTAGGCCAGCCTGGCTCGAGCCGCGCCACTGCGACACGCCTGCGGGAACGATCGAACCGGAGGTGCACGGCCTGTTCCACGCACGCAATCCGCCTAGACAAATTCCGACACGTGATCGCTCTTCTCCTCGTCCCTTCCCCCGGCTCCGCGGGGAAGGTTAGGATGAGGGTTCCCGCACAAGATCCGAAATGGCCTCTCTCCCCACACTCAAGAAATCACTGGGACAGCACCTGCTGGTAGACAGGCGGTATCTGTCCCGCATCAGCGGAGCGGCGGATCTGTCGCCGGACGACGTGGTGGTCGAGGTCGGCCCCGGACTCGGCGTCCTGACCCGGCATCTGGCGGAACGCGCCCGCCGCGTCGTCGCGATCGAGCTGGACGATGCCCTGGCGGAGGGGCTGAGGAGTGACCTCACCGGCCATGCGAACGTCGAGGTGCTGCACGACGACGCGAGGAGCGTAGACCTTGTCGCCGTCCTTGCCGGCGACAGCCGCTACAAGGTGGTCGCGAACCTCCCGTATTACGCCGCCCTGCCGATACTCAGACGATTCCTGGAGGCCGAGCGCCGGCCCGACCTGATGTCGGTGATGGTGCAGCGCGAGGTGGCGCTCAAGATCGCCGCCGCGCCGGGCGAGATGAGCCTCGTCTCCGTCGCGGTGCAGCTCTACGGTCGGCCGAGCGTCGTCTCGCATGTGCCTCCAAGAGCCTTCAGGCCCCCTCCCAAGGTCGTCTCGTCCATTCTCCGCATCGAGGTCTATCCCAGGCCGGTGCTGGAGCTTGATTCGGTGGAGCGCTTCTTCGACCTGGTCAGAGCCGGCTACGCCGCACGCAGGAAGCAGCTCCGCAACTGTCTGCGCGACGGGCTGTCCCTCGGCCCCGGCGAGGCGGAGGCGGTGCTGACGCAGGCCGGCGTCGATCCCTCGCGGCGCGCGCAGACCCTCTCCGTGGAGGAATGGGGCACCCTCTACGACACTTGGCGCATGCGCGCCGACTCCCCATGATAACCCTCGAGGCTCGCGCGAAGATCAATCTGACTCTGGAGGTGCTGGGCCGGAGAGACGACGGCTACCACGACATCGTCTCGATCATGCAGACGGTAGATCTCGCCGACACGCTGACCTTCGAGCCGTCCGCCTCGATATCGGTCGAGTGCGACGACCCCTCTCTGGCCCCGGCCGACAACCTCGTGACGAAGGCTGCGCTGGTGCTCAGGGAGAGCACTGGAAAGGGACAGATCGGAGCGAGGATACGTATACAGAAAAAAATTCCGGTCGCCTCCGGCCTGGGAGGGGGGAGCAGCGACGCCGCCGCAGCCCTCCTCGGCCTCAACACCCTCTGGGACCTCGGCATGTCCGTCCATGACCTGACCCGGATCGCTGCGCTGCTCGGCTCCGACGTCCCCTTCTTTCTGGAGGGGGGGACTGCGATGGTGCAGGGAAGGGGGGAGATAGTCCGTCCGCTCCCTCCCGCCGATCTGCCCCACCTCGTCATCCTCTCCCCCGACATCCCGGTGCCCAACAAGACGGGAACCCTCTTCGGCAGCCTGAGCAGCGCCTCGTACACGCGGGGCGCCCTCACTCGGAAGTTGGAGGCCCGGATCAGAGCGGGGGGCGACGTTCCGTCTCAGCTCCTTTTCAACGCCTTCGACGCCGCCGCCTTCGACGCCTTCCCGGGACTGGAGGCGTACTGGAAGACGCTCGAATCACTCGGCGCGAGGGAACTCCACCTCTCCGGCGCGGGACCGTCGATATACGCTCCCGTCTCCAGGCGGGAGGTGGGCTCCGCGCTCCAGCTCCTGCTGACCAGGCGGCATGGGTGGAGAGCCTTCCTCGCGGCTCCTTGGCGCCCCTCCGGCGGCTCAGAGCGGTGAACCCGCTCCTCGCAGGCGCGGCAGCCGGGATGTTGACGGCGTCCGTGTTCGTGTCCGCCGGCGTGCTGATGGTCTTCTCACTGGTGAGGGAGCCGCCGCCTCACTTGGCCGAGGCGGCGAGGCGTCTGTCGTCCGGCGCCCTGGTGTTCCGGCTGGTCGTCCTATCCTATCCGACCTGGGCCTTCATAGGAGCGCTCCTGGGCCTCGCCTACATTGGCGTCGAAGCGGTGAATCCGGGACCGGGTCTGGGCAGCCCCAATCTGGCCTTCACGCTCGTCGTGATCGTGACCGCCGCCGCCGCCGGGCTGCCCCTGTTCCTGATTCTCAGGCGCATGGCGGCGGGAATCGCCGCGATCTGCCTGGCCTTCGCCGGCTCCTTCGGGTGGCTCCTGCCGCACTTCGTCTCCTGAGCGTTGACCGACGCTCGACCCGATGACTAGAATTGGAGCCGATCCCATCCAGGATATCCGAGGCATCCAGAGCGATTGTCGGTCTTCGACCTCCACGTGCACACGGTAAAGGGCAGCAGCGATAGCAGCCTTACTCCGCAACAGCTTGTCGAAAAGGCGAGAAGTATCGGGCTCGACGGGGTCTGTCTCACTGAGCACAGCGGAGGTTGGGACGCGCAGAGCCTCGACGACAACTTTAGGGATTCGGGCATCACGGTGATCAGGGGACTGGAGGTGGAGACCGAGATGGGTCACGTGCTCGTCTACGGTCTCGGGGCGTACGTCAACGGGATCAACAGGATCGCCGGGCTGCGAAGGGAGGTGGAGCGGGTTGGAGGTGTCATGGTCTCCGCGCACCCCTTCAGGAACCTCTTCAGCAGGCCTCCCCACAATGTCAACCTGATCTTTGGAGGCGGGGACAGGATACCGCCTACGGTGGAGGAGGCGGCCGCCCACCCCCTCTTCGGACTGGTCGACGATATAGAGGGAGCCAACGGAGCCAACACACCGGTCGAGAACGACTTCGCCATGGGCGTAGCCGGCGTCCTGGGACTCACCGGAACGGGCGGCAGCGACGCGCACTCTGGCCAGGGACTGGGAAGATGCGTCACCATCTTCGACGGTGAGGTGAGGTCCGAGCGCGATCTGATCGAGGCGCTGCGCGCCAAGGCGTTCAGGCCCTCACAGCTAACCTCGGCGCGGAAGGAAGGGAGGTGACCAGTGGATACTGTGAATCCAGTCGCGCGGCGTTGGTATGCCGATGCAGCCGATGATCCAGATGGATTCTGGGCGAGGGCGGCTGAGGATATCCCATGGTTCAGGAAGTGGGACCGTATCTATGAAAGAGACTACCCCAGCTTCCGTTGGTTCATGGGCGCGATGACGAACCTCTCGTATAACTGTGTCGACCGCCACGTAGCGGAGGGTCGTGGAGGCCACGCTGCCATCGCCTACGTCAACGAGCGCGGAGAGCGAAGGGTCTACACCTACGCGCAGCTCAGGCACGGCGTCGCACGGATCGCTGCCGCCTTGAGGGGGATGGGCATCGGAAGGGGCGATCGGATCACCATCTACATGCCCGTCATGCCGGAGGCGCTGATGCTGATGTTGGCGACCGTGCGCATCGGCGCCATCCATTCGGTGGTATTCGCCGGATTCGGCGCGGGTGCTCTGGCCGACCGGATCAGGGCCAGCGGCTCCCGTCTCGTCTTCACGACCGACATCACCTACCGGAAGGGACGAGACATAGACCTGAAGTCGATAGTCGACGCGGCGCTGACCGACGTGCCCAACGTCGAGCGCGTGGTGGTCCTGCCGCGCGGGGACGGGGGCCCCGGCCCGGCCTCCGACCGCGACATCGACTGGGACGAGTTCCTGTTCCAAGGAGAGGGGGAGAGTGGCGGGCACGTCGAGATGGAGGCGAACGATCCCGCATACATTCTCGCCACGTCGGGAACGACCGCGAAGCCCAAGCTGGCGGTCCATACGCACGGCGGCTACCAGGTGGGCATCCACGCGATGGGACGGTGGTGCTTCGGCCTCAGGCCCGAGGACATATGGTGGGCCATGTCGGACATCGGCTGGGTGGTAGGCCACAGCTACATCGTCTACGCGCCTCTGCTCATGGGGTGCACCACAATCGCCTACGAGGGCGCGCTGGACCATCCGGACCCGGACTCCGTCTGGCGGATAGCGTCCGAGTTCGGCGTGACCGGCATATTCACCTCTCCCACGGCCGTTCGTCTGCTGATGAGATACGGAGACCAGGGCGTTCCCAAGGACGACATCTCGGCGCTGGAGCGCATCTTCTGCGCCGGAGAGGTGCTGAACCCGCCGGCGTGGGAGTGGCTCCAGAAGGAGGTCTTGAGAGACCGGATCCCCGTCATAGACCACTATTGGCAGACGGAGACAGGGGGGCCGCTGATCGGGAACCCCTACGGCATATCGATGCTGCCCATCAAGCCGGGGTCGGCGGGCAGACCCATGCCGGGTATCGATGCCGCGATCATGACTCCCGAAGGCGAGCCGGTGGAGCGGGGAGAGAAGGGGATACTGGTCATCAAGAGGCCGTGGCCCAGTCTCACTCCTACCCTGTGGGGAGAGCCGGAGCGGTACGCCGCCGACTACTGGGGAAAGATCAGCGGCAGCTACTTCACCGGCGACTCGGCCCACATCGACGAGGACGGCTACGTCTGGTTCGCGGGCCGCGCGGACGAGGTGATCAAGATAGCGGCGCACCGTATAGGCACGATCGAGGTCGAGACGGCGTTCCTGAAGCACAGAGCGGTCGCGGAGGCCGGGGTTACGGGGAGGCCGGATGAGATCAGAGGCGAAGTCGTCTCGGCCTTCGTGGTGCTCAAGAACGACTACGAGGCGTCCGACGAGCTCAAGAGAGAGCTCCTCAGCACCGTCAGGCAGGAGCTGGGCCCCGTCGCCGTAATCGGCGAGATCAACTTCGTCGACAGTCTCCCTAAGACGCGCAGCGGCAAGATAATGCGCCGCGTCTTCAAGGCCGTGGTGCTCGACCAGGACCCGGGCGACATCACCACTATCGAAGACGAGGGCTCGGTCGAGGAGGCCAGACAGGCCTGGCACCGCATGATGGCCGAGGTGAGCGGCGGAAGATCCGCTCCGAACCGCCCGTAGCATGAGCGTGACAGACTCGTCCTCGCCTCGCGACGATCACTGGGTCGCTATCGATCTGGAGACTACCGGCCTCTCCCAGGAGGACGACGAGATCATAGAGATAGGCGCAGTCCGGTTTCATGGGGACGAGGTCGTCGATACGTTCCACTCCTTCGTCAATCCGAATCGGCGGCTCAGCGACTTCACGCGGCGGTACACCGGCATCACCCAGGCGGACGTAAACCGGGCTCCCACGTTTCCCACGGTAGCGCCGGGCCTCGCCTCGTTCATCGGGGCCACCCCCCTCGTCGGTCACAATGTCGGCTTCGACCTGGGGTTCCTGAAGAGCCGGGGCATGGAGCTAGACAACGAGAGGTGCGACACGTGGGACCTGGCATATGTGCTGATGCCCGGCCTGCGGGACTACTCGCTCAGGGGACTGTCTGGACGCTTCGGCGTGGCGCACCTCAGACCCCATCGCGCCGTCGAGGATGCCATGGCCACCAGGGGCGTCTTCCTCGCGCTGCTGAACATGTGGAGCCAGGCGGACCCTGCGATGGTCGCCAGGGTACGGCGCATTGCCGCTCAATCCCCCTGGGTGCTCTCTTACCTGCTGGACCGGATGGACAGCCGGATAGCGCCTTCCAACGGCCCCGGCGCGGGAATGACGGGATTCGACGCCGCCGCGCTGAGCCGCAGACTCCAGAGAGGGAAGACGCTGCGCCCCAGCGAGCACGTCGATCTGATAGACGTAGACGGCGTCGTCTCTCTACTGGAGGGTGGCGGCCCGCTGAGCCGCATCATATCCGGTTTCGAAGAGCGTGAAGAGCAGATCTCCATGGCACGCGCGGTAGCCGAAGCGATCAACAGGGGCTCGCGGCTGATCGTCGAGGCGGGCACCGGCGTGGGGAAGTCGATGGCATACCTGCTGCCGTCACTGTTGCACGCGTCCCAAAACAGCAGGCGGGTGGTGATCTCGACCAACACAATCAACCTGCAGGAGCAGCTTCTCACGAAGGACCTGCCCGGTCTGGCCGACGCGTTGGAAGGGGTGGGGGAGATAGGCCGTGGGGATGCTCGTTTCTGCCAGCTGAAGGGCCGCGCCAACTACCTCTGTCTCAGGCGCTGGCACCAGATGACGAACAGCGGGGCGCTCACCGCGGCTGAGGCGCGGCTGGCCTCGAAGGCGTTGGTGTGGCTGGATACGACGGATACGGGAGACCGGAGCGAGCTGAACCTCGGACATCCCGGGGCGTCCGCGCCCTGGGACCGGCTCTCGGCTCAGGGCGCGGTCGAATGCCCCCGGAACACGGGCCCCTGCTTCCTGCGCGCCGCCCGGGACCGGGCGGCCGCCTCCCACGTCATTGTGGTGAACCACGCGCTGCTTCTGTCGGACCTGGTGGCAGGGGGAGGCGTGATACCGGAGCACGACGTGCTCATCGTGGACGAGGCCCACCACCTGGAGGAGGAGGCAACCCGTCATCTCGGATTCGCCCTGTCCCAGTCGCGCCTCGACGAGCATCTCAGGAGCCTGTCGGACGACCGGAGCGCGGTCATGGACGCGGTGGCGGCGTTTCGCGGGTCGACCGCTGGCGAGGGGCGTCGCGCCACCGTGGAGAGGGTATGCGCCGAGATCGCCTCCCGGGTTCCTGTGGCACGACAGCACGCCTCGACGACGTACAGCCTGCTCGCCGCCCTCATCGCGAGACAGCCGAAGCAGGCGGGCGGCCAGACGTGGGAGCTTCGCATAACGTCGGCCACGAGGGCTCAGCCGCACTGGTCGGATGTCGAGATCGGCTGGCAGAACCTGGACATCTCTCTGATAGACATGGACAAATCGCTCGAACAGCTTGCGCTATCGCTGGAAGGTCTGGAGGATGCCGGGCTGATCAACTACGAGAGGCTGACCGCCGAGGTCGCCCGGCTCCAACAGGAGAGTGTCGAGCTGCGCCAGACGCTGACCGAGTTCGTGGCTCACCCCAGGCCGGAGGCCGTCTACTGGATCACTCAGAGGGGATTCAGAGGCGACCTGACCATCCACGCGGCGCCGCTCCAGGTGGGAGAGACGCTCGAAGAGCAGCTGTTTTCAAAGCGCGACTGCGTCGTGATGACGAGCGCCACGCTGGGGACTCAGGGCTCGTTCGACCATATCGTGCAGAGGACGGGGTTCTCCGACGCCGAGGAGCTGATGCTGGGGTCTCCCTTCGACTATCCCCGGGCGGCCATGCTCTGCGTGCCGGACGACATGCCCGAGCCGAGCTCGTGGGCGTACCAGGCGGCGGTGGAACAGGCCATCACCGACGCAGTCACAGCGGTTGGGGGACGGACGATGGCCCTGTTCACGTCGCACGCCTCTATACAGACGACCGCCAAGGCGGTGCGGGGCGACCTGCTCGCCAGAGGCATCAACGTGCTCGCCCAGGGCATAGACGGTCGCCCGGCGCAGCTGCTGCGCAGGTTCGTGGAGGAGCCGAGCTCGCTCCTGTTGGGCACATCCAGCTTCTGGGAGGGGGTCGACCTGGCGGGCGAGTCGCTGAAGGTCCTGATCGTCCTGAGACTGCCGTTCAGCGTTCCGACCGACCCGCTCTTCGCGGCCCGTTCCGAGCTGTATGCCGACCCGTTCAACGAGTACGCCGTTCCGCAGGCCGTTCTACGGTTGAGACAGGGCTTCGGACGCCTAATCAGAACGCGGACGGACAGGGGCGTGGCCGTGATCCTCGACCGGCGTATCACCTCCCGCCGGTACGGACGAGAGTTCCTCGCCTCGCTTCCCGACGTCGAG
This sequence comes from Dehalococcoidia bacterium, assembly GCA_965208395.1. Classification (GTDB taxonomy): domain Bacteria; phylum Chloroflexota; class Dehalococcoidia; order Lucifugimonadales; family CBDBON01; genus CBDBON01. The sequence goes on along the minus strand of CBDBON010000003.1, from coordinate 863,798 downwards.
CTGAGAAGGGACAGCCTCCACGGCCTGTCGGCCAATATCAGGGAGTGGATGGGCGTCTGATCCTTGCTGATCCCCTTCGCAGGACCTCTGGACTTGACGTGGACGCTGGAGAGTGGACAGACGTTCCGATGGAGGCGGGAGGAGCCGGACGTCGAGTCGACGGGCCAGCCGTGGTACCAGGGAGTTATATTCGAGAACATCGTGAGAATGCGACGGACGCCGGAGGGGATCGAGTTCACCTCTCATCCGGACGACGAGCCTGCGCTCGAACCCCTGGTGCGGAGCTACCTCAGGCTAGACGACGACCTCGACGCGGTCTACGGCGCGATCGATACGGACGATCGGATAAGCGGCTCTATCAGCAGCTATCATGGCATGCGGCTCGCCCGTCAGGACCCCTGGGAGTGTCTAGTCTCCTTCATATGCTCGTCCACATCGAACATCCCCCGGATCAAGGGCAACGTCGAAGACATGTCGACTCACTTCGGGCGCCGGCTGACGCTCGGCCGAATCGATAGGGGGACGTTTCCGAGCTCCGAGGCGCTTGCCACGGCCGGCGAGAAGGCCCTTCGCCAGCTCGGATTGGGCTTCCGCGCCAAGTACGTGGCGGCGGTCGCTGAGACGGCAGCCGCCGGAGGACTCGATCTCTTCGCGCTCAGAGAGGCCCCCTATGACGAGGGGCTGGAGACGCTGACCGGCCTGCCCGGAGTGGGGGATAAGGTCGCCAACTGCGTACTCCTGTTTTCGCTCGACAAGCTGAGGGCCTTTCCCGTGGACGTCTGGATCCACCGGGTGCTCCAGGACTGGTATCTCGACCCGGGCAGCAAGTTGAACCGGATCGAGATGAGGAGGTGGGCTCAGCGCCATTTCGGTCCTTACGCAGGTTACGCCAACCAGTACCTGTTTCACGACCGGCGTCTTATGGGGAGGTAGGGCAGCGTCTTTCCCTCGTCACTTCGGCGGAGGCCGGAGTCCATCCCCCGGCAAGGCGCAGCATCACGATCTCGGAAGCAGTCCGCCAAGTCCGTCTCTGGATACCGACTTTCGCCGGCATGGCGATGGGGAGCCGGGTTCTTTGAAGGGCTAATCCCCCTATGCTATGCTACGAGCGTCGGGGAGTGGCGCAGCTTGGTAGCGCACCTGCATGGGGTGCAGGGGGTCGCTGGTTCGAATCCAGTCTCCCCGACCAGCTCCGGGCCGCAGTAAGGGGCACCCAATTGCGATGATCGTCGTAGACAGCCATTGTCACGCAGGACGTAACTGGTTCGAGCCGATCGAGCTTCTGCTCTACCAGATGAAGTCCAACGATGTGGAGAAGGCGGTGCTGGTGCAGCACCGCGGCTCGTACGACAACTCATACTTGTTGGAGTGCGCCCGGCAGCTTCCAGGCCGATTGAGCGTGGTCGGCATGGTGGACGTTGAGCGGCGCGACGCGGCGGACGAGCTGGAGCGGTGGGCCGAGCAGGGGGTCACCGGCCTGAGGCTGGATGCTCATCAACGCTCTCCAGGCCCCGACCCCCTGGCAATATGGAAGAGAGCGGAGGGGCTTGGGCTGACCGTAAGCTGCCAGGGGGAGGTGGAGGAGTTCGCCTCCGAGCAGTTCGCTGATGTGATTGAGACAGTGCCGCGCCTGCCGATAGTCATCGAGCACCTTGCGGGAGCTACCCCCGAGACCCAACAGACCGATCCGCTCTTCGGGCGGGCGCTGGGCCTGGCAAGGTATCCGAACACCTACATCAAGGTTCCGGGGCTCGGCGAGATACTACCGCGACCGCGCTCGCTTCGATCTGACTTCGATATGGGCGCTACCAGTCCGTTGCTTGACATGGCGTACGACTCCTTCGGGCCGAGACGGATGATGTGGGGGAGCGACTACCCACCGGTCAGCGGACGAGAGGGCTATCGGAACGCGCTTCGCGGGGTGTTGGATCATCCTGCTCTCCGGGACCAGGAGGACCGCGCCTGGGTGATGGGTAAGACGGCCCTCGACGTGTTCGATTTCGACGTTATACCAACTCAGCAATAGCCTACGGGAGGTGTAGATGTCCGCACCCTATGAGGGCTCGCAACAGCAGTACGGCTCGGTCCGCGAGTCGGACGTAATCATGCAAACGAGAGACGGGGTGAGTCTGGCGGCGGACATATATTTCCCCGCCGTCGACGGCAGGCGCGCGGAGGGGCGTTTCCCGGTCATACTGGAGCGCACTCCGTACGACAAGACGGCTCCCGGGCAGGCGACGAAGGGCAGCTACTATGCGAGAAGGGGCTACGTCTGCGCCATACAGGACGTGCGTGGGAGGTTCCAGTCGGAAGGAGAGTGGTACGCCTTCGCCAGGGAGGCTCCCGACGGCTACGATGCCGTGGAGTGGTTTGGAAATCAGCCCTGGAGCAACGGCAAGGTCGGCACGATGGGCGACTCCTACGCCGGCAGCGATCAGGCCGCCCTCGCCACGCTGGCGCCTCCTCACCTCAGCACGATGATCGTCGCGGTGGGCGCGTCGAACTACTTCCACAGCTCCCTGCGACAGAACGGGGCCCTCGAGCAGCGATTTCTCATCTATGCCTTTCGCATGGCGGTTACGAGCCGAGAGGCAAAGGCCGATCCGGCACTTAGGGCGGCGCTCGAATCTATACACCCCGACGGTCTTTCCGACCTGGTCAACGCCTTTCCACTGAAGGAGGGCGCCACTATCCTCAGCAGTCTCCCGTCTTATGAGCGTTGGGCGATCGACATCCTCACCCACGGCGAGTATGACGACTACTGGAAGCAGCGCGGCTACGCGCCGTCAGAGTACTACGAGGAGCACGCGGACGTCCCGACTCTCTATCTGGGAGGGTGGTACGACTCCTACGCGCGCAACACTTGCGAGAGCTACGTAAAGCTGAGCAGGATGAAGAAGGCGCAGCAGAGGCTGCTCATGGGCCCCTGGACCCACGGCGGATATGAGGCGACATACGCAGGCGACGTGGACTTCGGCATCGACTCGCACGTCAACTACCTGGACCTGCGCCTAAGCTGGTTTGACCACTACCTGAAGGGACTGAACAGCGAGATCACCGACTGGACACCGGTACGGATATTCACGATGGGCTCGGGCGACGGTAGACGGAACGACGAGGGCCGGGTCCATCAGGGCGGCTGGTGGCGCAGCGAGCCCGACTGGCCGCTGCCTGGCACGCAGTATACTCCCTACTACATCCACGGAGACGGATCGCTCTCCCCCGACAGACCGGACGGCGATGAGACGGAGCCGAGCAGCTTCACCTTCGACCCGGACGATCCGGTTCCCACAATAGGCGGCGGCATCTCGGCCGGCGCGCCGATAATGGAGCCGGGCGCCTACGACCAGCGGACGGGGCCGCGCTTCTTCGGCAGCAGGGACTCCCTGCCGCTGAGCCAACGAGCCGACGTTCTCAGCTTCCAGACTCCTGTCCTCGAGGACGATATTGAGGTCACCGGGCCTATCGAGATGCGGCTCTGGGCCTCATCCTCCGCGGTCGACACCGACTTTACGGCTAAGCTGGTCGACGTGCACCCGCCGAGCGACCAGTATCCCCACGGCCTCGCCATCAACATCACCGACTCGATCATCCGAGCAAGGTATAGAAACGGCTACGAGCGGGCCGAGATGATGACGCCCGGCGTGCCCTGCGAGCTCGTCTTCCAGCTCTATCCGACGTCGAATCTATTCAGGCGCGGACACCGGATCCGTCTCGACATCAGCAGCAGCAACTGGCCCCGATTCGATGTCAACCCGAATACCGGAAATCCGTTGGGTCGTCACCTCGGCCGCCAGCTGGCCCACCAGACGGTCTATCACAATCCGGGGCGCTCCTCGCACATAGTGCTCCCAATCCAGCCACGTTGAGGAGCGCTGTCGCGAACCCCGTTCAATCGTCACTGTTCGGACGACCGGAATCCACGCCGACGAGAGGTGTCGTATTTCTATGCAAGAGATGAGAGAGTCGCTGGCCGACATCCGGGCGAAGATCGCCGACATGATGGTGCGTCTTTGACATCCCCGCCAAGGAGAAGCAGATAGCGGAGCTCGAGCGGGAGGTGTCGGCCCCGTCCTTCTGGGACGCGCCGGCGGGGGCCCGTCAGCGTATGAAGGGGCTGTCGCAGCTCAGGGAAGAGGTGGATATGTGGCGGGGCCTCGACAGCCGGGCCGTTTCGCTCCAGGAGTTGGTTGATCTCTCGGTCGAAGAGGAAGACGAATCTCTGCTCGACACCTTCGTCGTCGAGACGCGAGAGCTGGAGGAGGCGCTCGCCGACCTGGAGTTCAGACTCACTCTCTCCGGCGACCACGATCAGAGGGGCGCAATAGTCGCGCTGCACGCCGGAGCGGGTGGAGTGGAGTCTCAGGACTGGGTTAGAATGCTGATGCGCATGTATCTCCGGTGGTCAGAGCGCAAAGGGTTCGGCGGAGAGGTGCTCGATCTGTCTTCCGGAGACGAGGGGGGCGTGAAGAGCGCGGTTGTCCAGGTGGAGGGAGAGTACGCGTACGGTTACCTGAAGGCCGAGAAGGGCGTGCACCGGCTCGTCAGGCTCTCACCATTCGACGCAGACCACGCACGGCACACATCATTCGCCCTGATAGAGGTGCTCCCCGAAGCGGACGAGGAGACGGATGTCGACCTCGACCCCGACGACCTGAAGATCGACGTCTTCCGCGCTGGCGGACACGGTGGACAGAGCGTCCAGAAGAACGCGACGGCAGTGCGGATCACCCATATCCCGACCGGCATAAGGGTCAGCTGCCAGAACGAGCGGTCTCAGCACCAGAACAAGGAGATCGCGATGAGGATCCTGACCGCCCGCCTGATGGAGCGCGAAATGGCGCTCAAGGCGCAGGAGATGGACAGGCTGAAGGGCGAGCACGTCTCTGCCGAATGGGGCAACCAGATACGCAGCTACGTCCTTCATCCGTACAGGATGGTGAAGGACCACAGGACGGAATACGAGACGTCGAACACGGACGGAGTGCTCGACGGCGAGATCGACGAGTTCATAGCACGCTATCTCAAGTCGACGGTCGGCGAGCCTGCGAGACAGGGTTGAACTTCCAGATGAGGATGCCTGCAATGCGTAAACTTATCCCTATTCTGTTTGCGGTGACAATGGCGGCGATGTTTGCCTGCGGGGACGGCGGATCGGATGAGACCGTCCCAGAGCCCCAACCCACTCCCACGTCGGCATCCGCTGGCGGGGCGGCTCAACCCATTCCGACCTCGACGCCGGCGCAAGCATCTGACGACGATAGTCCGGCCGGAGGGATATTCCGCCGGCTTTGGAGCGACCCTCCGACCCTCGACCCTCACCTCACCTCCGACACGACGTCGGCCTTCATCGTCGTGGAGCTCCACGCCGGTCTGGTGGCGCTGAGCCCCGATCTCGTCCTGGTGCCGGACATCGCCGAGCGCTGGGAGAGGAGCGAGGACGGACTCGTATACACCTTCTACCTGAGGCCGGATGCCAAGTTCCATGACGGGAAGCCCATCACCGCCCAGGACTTCAAGTGGTCGATGGAGCGCGCCGCCCGGCCCGAGACCGGCTCTCCAGTGGCGGACACCTATCTGAACGACATCATCGGAGCCCAGGCGGTCTTCGATGGAGAGGCGACGGAGATGACCGGGGTCAAGGTCATCGATACACACACGCTCCAGATCACGATCGACGCCCCCAAGGCGTACTTCCTCGCGAAGCTGACCTATCCAACGGCTTACGTGCTCGACCGGGAGAACGTGGAGGGCGGGGGCCGCAACTGGTTCGACCAGCCGAACGGAGCCGGACCGTTCAAGCTGAAGGAGTACCGGATCGGGGAACGTCTCGTCCTCGAACGCAACGAAAACTACCACCGCGAGCCTCCCAAGATAGACGCGCTGGAGATGAGGCTGGCAGGCGGCCAGGCGATGGCGATGTACGAGAACGACGAGATCGAGATTACAGGCGTGGGACTGTTCGATCTCGAACGGGTCTCCGATCCGACTAATCCGCTTAACAAGGAGCTGATAGTCGCGCCGCCCGATTTCAACATCTCCTACATAGGGTTCAACACCAGCCTGAACCCGTTCGACGACCCGAAGTTCAGGCAGGCGCTCAATCACGCGATCGACAAGGAGCTGATAGCATCCGAGGTGCTCTCGGACCTGGTCGTGCCGGCCTACGGCATCCTTCCGCCCGGCTTTCCCGCATATCAGAAGGACATACAGGGACTGAGATACGACCCGGAGCTGGCACAGCAGCTCCTGGCCGAATCGAAATACGCGGACCCGTCGACGCGTGACCGGATTGTCATCACAGTGCCGGGCACCGGCGGGACTATCGGCATAGACCTCGAGGTCATACTCAACATGTGGGAGGACACCCTGGGTATCGAGGTGGAGATACAGCAGGTCGAGTGGGCGACCTATCTCGAGGATCTCCACGACCAGAAGTTCCAGGCCTTCGCTGGCCTGGGGTGGGAGGCCGACTATCCGGACCCGCAGGACTTCCTGGACATCCTGTTCCACACCGACAGCAGCCTGAACCACGGCGGATACAGCAACCCTGAGCTCGACGCCGTGCTGGAAGAGGCCCGCGTCGAGGAGGACGTGGCCCGGCGCGTCGATCTGTACCGCCAGGCCGAGAGAATGATAGTGGAGGATGCGGCCTGGGTGCCGCTCTGGTACCAGGGTGAGCGCCACGTCCTGATGAAGCCCTACGTCAAGGACTACAGGATCACCCCGATGATCATCCCCAAGCTGCGCGAGATATACTTCGAAAAGTAGGGCTGCCCCGCGGCAGGCAGGACGGCCGGAGGTCTGTACCGGATGGGCGCATATGTGCTTCGCCGCCTGCTGTGGCTGCCCTTCCTACTGTTCGCCGTTACCCTGGTGACGTTCGCCCTGGGTCGCTTCGGCCCCGGCGACCCGGTTGTCGTCATGCTCGGCGCTCGCTATACCGAGGAGCGCGCCAAGCCGATACGTGAGGCGCTCGGGCTCGACCGTCCATTCGCAGTCCAGTATGTGGACTACATGTGGGGCGCTCTCAGGGGAGATTTTGGAGAGAGCCTGAGATTCCGCGGCAGGCCGGTCTGGGATCTGCTGGCGCCCAAGATATGGGTCTCGTTACAGGTAAACAGCGCGGCGATGGCGGTCAGCCTCGCCGTCGGACTGCCCGTGGGGTTCTGGATAGCTCACCGTCAGGGTACCTGGGTGGACCCGGTGACGGTATCCCTGTTCCTCGTCCTCATGTCGATCCCGATCATGGTGTCGATCCCGTTCCTGATGTTGACCTTCTGCCTCAAGCTGGACCTCGTTCCGTGCTCGGGTTGGGGAGGCTTCTGGGACCTTCGCATGATCATCCCGGCGGCGAGCATGGGAATACTCGGGGTGGCCGGGCTGGCCAGGCTCATGCGCGCCAGCACGCTAGACGTCATGGGGCAGGACTTCATACGCACGGCTCACGCGAAGGGTCTGTCGGGTTTCCAGGTCGACTCCCGACACATTCTCAAGAACGCCATGATTCCGATAGTCACGGTGCTCTCGTTCTCGCTGGCCGGCATATTCACGACGAGCTTCATCGTCGAAAGGATCGTCGGTTTCCCAGGTGTCGGCAACCTGCTGATCGACTCGATCTTCAATAGGGACTACCCTGTCATCATGGCATTCACCCTGCTGGGGTCGACCGTCTTCGTGCTGGCCAACCTGCTCGCCGATCTCTCCTACGCTTTCATCGATCCGCGCATACGGTTCAGCTAGCAGGAACGGTCCGGAGTGTCAGCAGGCAACATAGGACTGGCAAGGAACGAGGCTCTCCGAAGCCAGGGGCACCTCGCGCGGGCGCTTTCGCGGCTGCGCCGAAAGAGGATAGCCGTCGTCTGCATCGGGATACTGATCGTGATCTACGCGGCTGCTATCTTCGCGGGGGTGGTCTCGCCATACGGGTACGACGACCAGGACTACACGGTGATCAGGCAGGGGCCGAGCCTCAGCCACTGGATGGGGACCGACTTTGCGGGTCGCGACGTGCTGACCAGGACCATATGGGGGGTCCAGAACTCTCTCATCATCACCTTCATCGCCATGGCGACGGGCAGCCTCGTCATAGGAGTCAGCCTGGGCCTGATATCGGGCTACTTCGGAGGACGGATCGACACACTGGTGCAGCGGACAGGCGAGCTGTTCGCCTCCTTCCCTGACATACTCCTGGTCATCATCCTGGCCGCTACACTGAAGCCGAGGGTCGTCGGATGGGTCCGTGCGCTGGAAGACCACACCTTCCTGACAGGGCTCGTCAGGAGCGGAGTCGCCGATTACCTTGTCATCTCGGTTGCGCTGGTCGCCTTCTCCTGGTTTGGAATGGCGCGTCTCGTGCGGGGACAGGTGCTGGCGCTCAGAGAGACCCAGTACGTGGAGGCGGCGATGGCTATGGGATCCTCGACATCGAGGATCCTGTTCGTACACGTCCTCCCAAACGCGATCAGCCCGATCGTCGTCACCGTGACGATGGGGATGGGGGTCTTCATCGGCACCGAGATCGTCCTCGGGTTCCTGGGCCTGGGCGTCCAGCCGCCGCGCCCCAGCCTGGGGGTGATGTTGAGAGAGGGAGGGAGCATCTCCGCGCTCCGGAACGCGTGGTGGCTCCTGGCGGCGCCTGGCGCCGCCGCCGCGCTCCTTCTACTCTCCTGGAACCTGCTAGGGGACGCCCTCAACGACGTGCTCAATCCCCGCACCCGATAGCTGTTCACAATGGAGGGGGGCAGCCCGTTCGTGGTGAGCCCTTCGGCAAGCTCAGGACGGACCGACACACATCAGCCACGCCGCCCAGGTTTCGTTGACAGCCTGCGGGCGTCTCCATACACTGGCGGCCATTCCTCTGCGATGGGGTGAGCCGGTATGGGGTTCAAGCTGGTGATTCTGCCGCCCGACGGCCTGGACGACTCGTCAGTCGTGGAGACCTGGCCCGGGAAGCTGAGAGAGGCGATACCCGGCATAGAGGTGAGGCTCTGCAGGTCTCCAGGGGAGGCGATGGAGAGCATAGAGGAGGCTGACGCCGCCTTCGGCGACATCAGGCCTGAGCTTTTCGAGCGGGCCCGTAAACTCCGGTGGATAGCATGTCCCCAGGCCGGACCGAAGGCCGGCTACTATCATCCCGCGCTGATCGACAGCGACGTGGTCGTTACCAACACGCGTGAGATCTACAACGAGCACATCGGCTCCCACATCATGACGCTCCTTCTGGCCTTCGCCAAGGGTCTCCATGTCTACCTCCCACAACAGCTGAGAAGGGAATGGAGGCCGACGTACGATCCCGTGTATCTCCCGGATGCGACGGCGGTCGTCGTGGGAGTAGGAGGCATCGGCGCCGAGACGGCGCGCCTCTGCGCCGGGTTCGGCATGACTGTGCTGGGAGTCGACCCCAGACTACAGGATGCTCCCGCAGGCGTGGCCGAGCTCCACAGACCGGACGCGCTCGACGACGTGCTGCCACGAGGCGATTTCGTGGTCGTGACCGTGCCCGAAACGCCGGAAACTCAGGGCATGTTCGGCGCCCGCCAGTTCCGGGCTATGAGGCGGACCGCCTTCTTAATCAATATAGGGCGCGGCGCCACTGTGCTCCTGGACGATCTGGTGGCGGCTCTGGAGGACCGGGAGATAGCGGGGGCCGGCCTCGACGTCTTCCAGGTCGAGCCGCTTCCGAGAGAGCATCCGCTCTGGCGCGCCCCGGGAGTCATCATCACGCCTCACGTGGCGGGACTGGGGCCGTATCTCGACGAGAGGCGGACCGAGCTGTTCATCGACAACTGCGTCCGCTTCAGCGAGGGAAGGCCGCTGAGGAACGTGGTCGACAAGAAGCTCTGGTTCTGAGAAGGCTCGGAGCCAACGCCAGCGTAAAGTCCTGTCGCAGGCTCAAGGCGCTCTGCCGTCCTTGACACAACGCTTTTCGCAGTTGATGCTTAGTCGCAATATGGTGTCCACGCGAAGGAGGATATCGTGCCCGTGAAGCAGCGGAAGTATGTTCGGGTCCTCGCCTTGCCATCGGTCAACCCTGGAGTGCGAGCATTGGCAATAGCCGTAGCCGCGCTCGCTGTCGGCTTTCTCGCCTTCAGTTGGAGTGGCTCAGCGTGGGCGCAGGAGGAGTCGGGTTGCGAGGTGAACGACCTCGGCACGCTCGGCGCCGGGGCTGATATCGAGCTGGCGGTCAATGGGCGCTGGACTACCGAGAACTGCGATTCTCGCTTTAGGACTGGCAGTGATGCCCATACCTATAGCTTCGAGGTGGTCGAGGACGGGCGGATCAGGATCGACCTGATTTCCGAAGAAGGGGACTCCCTCCTCTATTTGCTGGCTGAAGATGAACGCCGGCTCATGGACAACGATGACGGCGGCGCCGGCCTCGACGCACGGATCGAGCGTGACCTGGCGCCGGGCATCTACATCGTAGAGGCGACCACGGTCGGCGGGCGCAGCCGCGGTCCGGCCGACTTCTCCCTTTCCGTCAGCCGCGTCACGAGTTGTGAGCCAGCCCACCTGGGCTCACTGGAGCCCGGCGTCGATCTGACTGCGTCCGGGTCCTGGACGCTCGACACATGCGGCTCGCGATTTGTCGTGGAGCACCCGGCGCACAGCTATCTGTTCGATATGCCGCAGGGCGGCCAGGTACGCATAGACCTGATGTCGGAGAATGGAGACCCCGTGCTATCCCTCGTCTCCACTTCTGCTGGCTTGATCGCCGCGAACGACGACGGGGGTGAGCGGCGCAATTCCCGCATCGAGCGGTACCTTGAGCCGGGCACCTACCTGGTGGAAGCGACCACCTACCTGGAGCGTGACTATCAGCCCCTGATGGCCGACTTCACTCTCGTCATCCACCTCGAGGATGAAAAGGCGAACCAGGACAGCTTCCTCCTTAAAATCGAGGAGGTTTATACACCGGAGCACGTGGTCGCTGGTCAGCCATTTCCCGTTCACTATCGCGTGGGCAATCTGGGCGGCGGCGACCTGTCAGACATTGGCGGAAGCGCGCAGATCTACGTGGTAGGCCCGCGCGTGTTTGAAATCACCGCCCCGATAGCCGCATCAGAGATGCTCTGGGAAGCCGGTGTCTCCTACCACACGGGCGCGTCGACTACGAGCTCGACAAGCGTGTCGACAGCCGAGGTGATGCCGTTCGAGATAACCTTCGGACGCCATGGTCCCTCGTGGGTGTTCGTCGCGGTTATCACTGAAGACGAGGGCGGTGAAGAGCGGGGATTCCATGGCCAGTGGCAGAACGTGATGGTGCTGAGCGGCACGACGTTCGACGCGGTCACAGTAAGCGTGGACGGTGCGGAATACCTGGTCGAGACGGAGGCCGACGTGGACGGACTGGTTACGACCACGGTCAGCTCCATCGTCGACCCTGAAGCAGATGTGGATCCGACGCACCGGGTGAGAGCGATCTACACGGCAGGCGTGCACACGCAGGTGTTGGATGGGATCTTCGAGCGGACGGCGGTCGCCGGGCTGCCGGTCACTGGAGAGTCCGCGCCGGTCGATCTGGAGAGTCCGTCATCAAGATCCCTGTTCGTGCAGTTCGCAGATCGGTACACGAGCGCGATCGACGAGTCCGGTCTGACCGAGACGCTGGCAGCGAAAGAAGCCCTGAGCCCAACGGACATTGAAGATCTCGTGCTCGGCTTAGCCCAATCGGCATCGGCGGAGTACGTGCCTCTGGCAGCATCCTGGAGCGCGCTGCAAGAACGGATCGACGACGGCGAAGCGCTCTCCTTCGTCGAGGCGTTCGCCCTGCACTCGGAGCTCGCCTACGCCGAACGGGTGATCTCTCCATCAGTAGCAGCTGGCAAGATCGTGGAGGCGGCTCGAGCCTCCGAGTTGGGCTGGGAGGATGATGGTGTCCAGGAGATGATCGACGACCTCGCTCAGCGGACCTCCTGTCGCAATCCTGGGGAGGGACTGCGCGAGATTTTGACGGAGATGGGAGCAGACTTCGATGGAATAGTCAGACTCGACGCCGAGATGCGCGTAGCGTCGCCGACCTACGGTTTGGCCAGGGACGCGGTATTGTGTGCGGTGGCGTCCGCAGATGACGATAACTCACTGTTCCTGGAGGGCCTCGCAATTGACGACAGCAGCGAGATCCTTGAGCTGTTCGGTTATGGACAGCCTGCGGTCACACCGGACGCTCCACCGTTGCACCGGCTGCGGATCATCGCCAAGCTGAATGAGGACGGCCGGATCGAGCACGGCGTCGAACTTTCCGACGGAGAGCAGATACTGCCTTCCGGGCGTTACCTCTCATCCGACGCCCCCCTTGGACAGTGGCGGATCAGTAGCGACGTTGAGGTGGATGGGCACCCGATCGGAAAGATACGGTCGCGTCGGTTGGATGACGGTCGTGTGGAGCTGGGCTTCATGGATGCTGTAGGGGAGACGATTACCCCTGATATCCGCTATCTGTCCGCAGATATCCCTGTCGGGGTTTGGATGCGCAGCGGAGAGATCGAGGTGACGCAACAACCGATGCTTGAATGACGAAAGCGAGTCGAGACTACCGCCATCACACTGCGGGCACCGAGCGTAGTGTCGAATAGCGAGCAGTCCGAAGGAGCAGCCCATGAGTGCAGGCCAGACCTATACGATCAATCACGTCCACATCAGGTCTACAGATCCCCTCGCCTCCGCGGCCTGGTACGAGGAGCACTTCAACGCCAGGATCGTGTCGAACAGAGAGGTCATGCCGGGAACGATAACTGTCAGCATGGAGGTCGCGGGGCCGGTCCGGCTGAACATCTCGTCCCAGCCGACTGGATCGTCGAGCGAGCGGATCGCCGCCAAGCTCAACCGGCTCGAACTGGAGCATTTCGGCTTCGGAGTCGAAGACCTACACGCGGAGCTGGCGAGGCTGGAGAGAGCCGGCGTGCGCATCGTGCTGCCCCTCACGGAGGTGGCGGGCGGAGCGCGGCTGGCCTATATCGAGGGGCCCGACGACGTGCTGATCGAGCTGGTACAGTCTCCCTGAAGGCCTCTTCGACTCACACTACGAAGAGCTGCAGCCCGCCGTCTACCAGGATGTTCTCGCCGGTGATGTACTTGGCTCGGTCCGACGCTAGGAAGGCGGCGAGATCAGCGACGTCCTGAGCCTCCCCGGGGCGGCCCATCCCGACCCTCTTCGTGATGCGCTCCCGCATATCGGCTCGAATATCCGATAGCATGTCTGTGTCGACGATCCCAGGCGAGATCGCGTTTGCTGTAACGCCGAACTTGGCGCCCTCCAGGGCGGCCGTCTTCATCAAGGAGACCAGGCCGCCCTTGCTCGCTGCATAGCCGGCCTGACCCGCTCCGCCCAACACTCCGGCAATCGACGCAATGGTCACGATACGACCCCAACGGCGCTTGACCATAGAGCCAAACAGCTCTCGGGTCCAGTAGTAGGGGCCAGACAGATCGATATCGACTGTCTTCTCCCAGTCCGATGTATCCATCCTGTTCAACAGCCCCACGCTGTTGATGCCCGCGCAGTTCATGAGTATGTCGACCGGCCCCAGCGCCTCGCGCACCCTGACGGCGCAATCCCGGACCTGCGAGTGGACGGACTGGTCGACCTGCATCGCGACCGCGCGCCTGCCCATCTCTCTGATCTCGCCGGCCACCGACTCCGCCTCTTCGATCCTGAGATCGACGCACGCCACGTCCGCGCCCTCGGAGGCCAGGGTCAGCGCGACCGCCCTGCCGATACTCCGCGGCCGCGCGGCTCCGGTGACGAGCGCGACCCTGCCCGATAGTCCGAGGTCCACGAGTGTTAGCGCCCGCGCTAGATTAGGCTGACTCTCATCGCGACGGCTCCGCCTCCAGCATGGCAGAGCGCCGCGATTCCGGTGGACAGGCCTCTGTGCCTGAGGGCGTAGAGGAGGGTGACGAGTATGCGGGCCCCGCTGGCGCCGATCGGGTGCCCGAGCGCGATCGCTCCACCGTTTACATTGACCTTATCCCAGTCCCACTCCAGCGCCTTGCCGTTGGCGACGGCCTGCGCGGCGAACGCCTCGTTCACCTCCATCAGGTCGATGTCGCTTAGCGTCATGCCGCCCCTGCGAAGGATGCGGTCGACGGCCAGCGCCGGGGCCTCGAATAAGCGTGCGGTGTCGTTCGCCACCCAGGTGTAGTCGTCGAGCCGGGCCATAGGCTCGACGCCGAGTTCCCTGGCCCTCGTCTCGCCGCTCACGACCAGCGCGGCGGCCCCGTCCGATATCTGCGAAGAGTTCCCCGCCGTCACCGTCGTCCCGGGAGGAAAGACCGGCTTGAGCTTCTCTAGTCCATCGATGGATACCCCCGGCCGCGGCCCTTCGTCGGCGTCGACCACCTCTGGAGCGCGTCTGCCGTTGACCTCCACAGGGACGGTCTCGTCGCGGAACTGCCCTGAGGCCGAGGCCGCCGCAGCCTTCCGATGGCTGCCCAAAGCGAACCGGTCCTGCTCGTCGCGGCCGACCTCGAAGGCGGCTGCCGTCGCCTCGGCCAGATGCCCCATGTGGCGGTCGTTGAAGCAGCACCACAGCCCGTCGTTGATCATCGTGTCGACCAGCTCCCAGTTTCCCAGGCGCTTGCCGTCCCGACTCCCTTCGAGGACGTGCGGAGCGCGGCTCATGCTCTCCATTCCGCCCGCAACAGCCATGCCCACGTCGCCCGATCTCACCATCTGGGCGCCGAGGATCACGGCCATCATGCCCGAGGCGCACATCTTGTTGACCGTGAGGGCGGACGAGCTGTCAGGGACTCCGCCGTATATTCCGGCCTGCCGCGCGGGAGCCTGTCCTAGTCCCGCTCCGAGCACGTTGCCCATTATCGTGTACTCGGCGCAACCGGAATCCAGCCCGGCCCTTTCGAGCGCCCCGCGTATCGCGGCGGAGCCCAGCTTCGGAGCCGGCACGGACGACAGGCTGCCTCCAAGCTTTCCTATCGGAGTCCGCGCCGCGCCGACGATTACGACATTCTCACCAGCATCCATAGTGTGCATGCCCTCCACGCCGTACATGATACACGAGTCGGCCGCGGGGAAGATTGAGATGGATGCTCGCATCGGACGTGGTTGACACGGGCGGATGAGCCGATACCCTATGGCTGGTACAGGGTGCTCTTATATCCAGTCGAGACTCTGGGCAAGGAGGGTTGGAGATGGATTCGAATGGCAGAGTTGCGATCGTCACCGGCGGCGGCAGCGGGATCGGCAAGCATTCGGCCCTTGCGCTTCTGCGCGACGGCTACTCCGTCGCCATTGCCGGGCGCCGCCTGGAGCCGCTCCAGGCCGTCGTCGCGGAGGCGGGGGATGACGGAGAGCGGATGTTGGCCGTGCGGACCGACATCGGACGTCCGGAGCAGGTGCGGGCCCTTTTCGCCGAGACGAAGAGAAGGTTTGGCCGTCTCGATGTGCTCTTCAACAACGCGGGCTTCGGCGCGCCCGGCGTTCTGCTGGAGGAGCTGACCTACGAGCAGTGGCAGGGCGTGGTCGACACCAACCTCACCGGGACCTTCCTGTGCACCCAGGAGGCCTTCAAGATCATGAAGAGCCAGAGTCCGATGGGCGGACGGATCATCAACAACGGCTCCGTCTCGGCGCAGACGCCCCGCGTCGACTCCGCGCCCTACACGGCCACTAAGCACGCGATCACCGGGCTTACCAAGTCGATCTCGCTCGACGGCAGGAAGTACGACATAGCCTGCAGTCAGATCGACATCGGCAACGCCAAGACGGACATGACCGGCCGCATGACAGCCGGCACCGCGCAGCCGGACGGCTCCGTCAGGGTGGAGCCGACCTTCGACGTAGACCGGGTTGCGGAGGCGGTGCTCTTCATATCCAACCTGCCGCTGGACACGAACGTCCTGTTCATGAACATCATGGCCACCAAGATGCCCTTCGTCGGAAGGGGCTAGGCCGGCCCGCGGTCCAGCAGGAAGTCGGCGATCCGCTCGCCGATCATCATCGCCGTGACGTTCGTGTTGGCGCGGACCGAGTCGGGGATTATCGACGCGTCGGCGACCGTGAGACCCTCCAGTCCGTGGAGCCTGCCGTGCTGGTCGACCACAGCCCATGGGTCTGAGTCCGGGCCCATCTTGCAGGTGCCGGTGATGTGCTGGGCCGTCGTCACCTCGCGCCGCAGCCACAGGTCGAACGATTCGTCCGACTCCATGTCGGAGTCGAGCGGCTCCAGGCGTCGCTCCACGATCTCTCCGAACGCGGGACTCTCGAACAGCGCACAAGCGGACCTGATCCCGTCTCGCATCCTCGCCAGATCGTCGTCCGTCTGCAGCAGGTTGTAGAGCAGCTCAGGCTGGACGTCCGGGTCGAGGGAGCTGAGGCGGACGCGCCCGCGGCTGGTCGCCAGATATACAGAGACGACGATGCGTATGCCGATCGGCGCCATCCTGTCCCCACCCCTGACGGCCCGCTCCGTCGCGAACGACTGCATCCACATGATCATGTCGTTCGGATGAGGCGACGAACCGGACGAGTACCGCAGGGCGACTCCCAGGCGCGGGCCCATCGGGTCGAGCGACGACGGGTCCCTGACCGAGGCTGTGACGAAGCTCATCGGATGGTCGCTCAGGTTCTCCCCAACTCCCTTCAGACTGTGCTCCACGGGCACGCCCATCTCCCTGAGGTGTGTCTCAGGGCCGATGCCGGAGAGCATCAGGATGTGGGGCGTGCCGATCGTCCCGGCCGACAGTACGGTATGCTCCGCCTCGACCATGAACAGCTCGCCGCCGCTCTCGACCTCCAGCCCAGTCACCCGTCCCCTTTCGACGATGAGACGGTGGACTGTGCAGTTGGGCCGGATCGTGAGTCCGAGCATATGCCTGACCGGGGCGAGATAGGTTAGCGCGGTACTCATGCGGATGTTGTTGGGATTGTTGAGCGGGAGCGGACCGACGCCGGAGGCCTCGGGATGGTTCATGTCATCCACAGGCCGGTGTCCAGCCTCAACGCAGGCTTGATGAAAGGCCCTGAGAGAAGGGAGCCATTCCGACTCCTTCAGTCGCCGGCAGGGGACCGGTCCATCGACGCCGTGGAAGTCGTCGGCGTAGTCCATGTCGGTCTCCAGCCGTCTGAAGAAGGGCAGGACCTTGTCGAAGCTCCACTCGGGGTTACCCCTTGCCGCCCAACGGTCGAAGTCCTCGGGCAGCCCCCGCAGGAACACCTGCCCGTTGATCGCGCTGGTGCCGCCCGTGACCCGGCCCCTGGGCACGAGCATCGTCTCCGCGCTCTCGTTGGCCGTACCGGTGAAGTGCCAGCTGTGCTCCTCTCCCACCATCACGTCCGCGCCGCCGGCGTACCCGTACTTGAGCTCGTCCGGCAGGGTGGCGAAGTCGGGGTAGTCGGGCCCGGCTTCCAGGAGCAGGACCGATCCGCCGCCGGCCATCGCAAGCCGCGCCGCGACGATGGCTCCGGCGGAGCCCGCACCAACCACGACTACATCGTACTTCATGGCTGTCCCCTGCCCAATTCGGCCGCACGTAAGGTATCATACCGCCACCCCGACCAGGAGACCGTGTCGCTGCATCCATGAGTACGACAATACGCCTTGAGCTTGAAGACCCTGTCCCCTTCGCTGATGGTGTCGACTTCGGTGAAGTCGGACCCTACGAGACGGTATCGGGACGCGCGCACTTCGCCATCGATCCCGACGCGCCCGCCTACGGGGGCGTTGTCGATATCGCGCACGCACCGCGCAACAGCGCCGGACTGGTCGAGTACTCGACCGACGTAGCCTTTCTAAGGCCGGTCGACCTGTCGCGCGGCAACAGGCGCCTCATCTACGACGTCAATAACAGGGGCAACAAGCGTGTCCTCGTCGCGATGAACGACGCGCTCGGAAGCAATGAGCCCACCTCGGCCGAACACGCGGGCAATGGCTTCCTGATGCGCCGCGGATACTCTATCGTCTGGTCCGGATGGCAGGGCGACCTGCTTCCCGGAGATGGCCGGCTCACGATGGGGTTGCCTGTGGCGACCGAGGACGGACGGGAGATAACGGGCCTGTTCAGGACCGAGTTCGTGACAGACCAGACCGGTATGACCGTCTTCCCACTGTGCGGCTCAACCCCACAGATGACGGGAGCTACAGGCTGGCCTGACAACCAGTACACGCGGAGCTATGAGGCTGCAACCCTCGACACGACGCAGGCCTCCCTGACCTTCAGGGAGTACGAGCGCGACCCCAGAGTGCCGATTCCACCTTCCGAGTGGCAGTTTGCAACGGTCGACACGTCCGGGCGGCCGGTACCGTCGTCAACCCACTGCCATGTTCCGGCCGGGCTGAGACCGGGCTGGATATACGAGCTTGTCTATACCGCCAAGAATCCGCTGGTGACGGGCCTCGGGTTCACGGGGGTAAGGGACCTCGTATCGTTCCTGCTCCACCGTACGGTCGACGACGGCGGCTGTCCGAACCCACTCTCCCAGGCGGGTGCCGGCATCGACAAGGCCTACTCCTGGGGCATATCCCAGAGCGGCCGCTTCCTCCGTGAGTTCGTCTATCGAGGCTTCAACGAAGACGCCGAAGGACGCCGGGTCTTCGACGCGATCGCACCGCACGTGTCGGGCGGCGGGCGCGTCGTCCTGAACTACCGGTTCGCACAGCCCGGCCGCTTCCCCCGCGAGCACATGGACCACCTGTATCCGTCGGACCAGTTCCCTTTTGCCTACCGCGTGACCAGCGACCCGCTCACCGGCAGACGCGACGGTATCCTCAAGCGTCCCGGGACCGACCCCCTGGTGATCCACACCCAGTCCTCTGCTGAGTACTGGGAGCGCCGAGGATCGCTCGTCCACACCGATTCACACGGAAACGGTCTGGAGGATCATCCCGACGCCAGGGTCTACCTGCTCTCCAGCAGTCAACACAGCGCCGACCCGCTGAGTGGGCCCCAGGAGGGCCCCTACAGACACCTGTCGAACCCCAACAGGGCGGGGCCGCCCCTGCGCGCCCTTCTGGACGCACTGGACGCCTGGGCCACCGACGGGACCGCTCCCCCCGACAGCCGCGTCCCATCTCTGGAGGCCGACACCGGCGCCTCCGCGGCCACCGTCTCATCGACCTTCCCGGCCATTCCAGGAGTCTCGTGCCCAACAGAGCCGAGTCGGCTCTGCGTACAGGACCATGGGCCCGACTTCGATCGGGGTATCCTCTCCAAGGAGCCTCCAACCGAGGACCCGGACCGGGAGTACCGACTTCTCGTACCCGTGGTAGATGCCGATGGCAACGAGATCGCCGGCGTCCCGACTCCCGACGGTGAAGTTCCGCTCGCCACCTACACCGGCTGGAACTATCGCAGGTCGCCTGAGAGGGCCCTGGCCGGGCTCATCGGCAGCTACTTCCCACTCGCGCGTACGAGGAGCGAACGGCTAGCCACGGGCGACTCCCGTCCTTCTGTAAAGGAGCGCTACGCGTCAGGGGACGAATACGTCAGACAGGTCGAGCTCGCTTCGGCACGCCTTGTAGATCAGCGGATCCTTCTTCAGGAGGACGCGGACAGGTACGTCGACCGGGCCCGTTCTCACTCAGCTGGTTTCCTTTCCTAAACCGTCAAGCTATCGATTCTTGTAGTACTCTCCTTCACCTGAGGGCATCTTGACATCAATCTATGCTCACACTATGGTGCCTGCATGAGAACCCACACTAACTCTGGACGATGACACAGTTGACTCCTTGAAGGATCAGGCACCCGAGTTCAGGGTCGTCCCAATCCACAGTGGATTCGTTCCGGGCGTCGACTCACTGAAGCTGAACCAACTCAACGATCAGCTGGAGGCAGAGGACTTCGCCGGGCCAAGCGTAGACACTCCGACGCCACCGGGATGAGGGCCGTCACGTGGACGGCGGCAATCGTGATCGGAGGCGGACTGGCCGTGCTGGCCGTCTACGGGGCGGTGACCGTACTCATGGCCCTCTTCGACTCTGATGCGCCACTCCCCGTGAAGGTTGCGGTCCCGGCGGTACTCATGGGCGGCATCGCGCTGCTGGCCGTCGCGGCGCTCCAGCGGATTCGCGACCGGAAGGGAGAGAACCTCGAAGGAGTGGAGTATTGATCATAGTGACGACCGATGAGATACAGGGCGTGCAGACCGAGGAGGTGCTGGGCGTGGTCATGGCCAACTCGGTGCGCGCCAGGCACCTGGGCCGGGACGTGATGGCGGGCTTCCGGAATATTGCCGGCGGCGAGATCACGGAGTACACGAAGCTGATGGCCGAATCGCGCGAGATCGCCGTGCAGAGGATGTCGGAGAGGGCGGAGGCGATGGGCGCCAACGCCATCGTCGGAGTCCGCTTCATGACGGCGGGCATCGCCTCGGGCGCTTCCGAGATACTGGCCTACGGCACGGCGGTCAGGGTGAGCGCCTAGGCGCGGCACGCCCCGGTCTATATCAGCGTCTCGCCGTTCCTCTTGACGAGGCTCCCCCGGCTCAGGATCGTGTCCACACTGTGCAGGGCCCGGATGTCCGCCAGCGGGTCGCCCTGCACGACCACCACATCGGCGTCCTTTCCGGGCTCCAGGGTGCCCGTCTCTTCGAGGATGCCCAGGCACTCCGCCGAGGTCTTGGTCGAGCAGACGATAGCTTCCATCGGCGATACGTCCATGCTGTCGACCATCACCTCGGGGATGTAGGCGAAGTCGTCGAATCGGGCGTTCGTCATGCCGGAGTCCATCCCGGTGACGAACTTCACCCCTCTGTCCCACATGTCGCGTAGTATCTCGAAGCGTCGATCGGGGTCGCGCTCTGCTGCCCGCGCACGCGCCCGCTCCGGGTCCCGAAGGTTGTTGAGCCGCACCAGCGCGAGCGTCGGATCGACGAACAGTCCCTTCTCAACTATCTCGTCGGCGACGTCTGGGTCGTAGTCGTATCCTTCGTCAGGGTCTTCGGAGAGCCAGGTGCAGTGGATCAGGTTGTGAACGCCGGCCTCGACGCAGTTGCGTACCCCGGCGGTGGCGTGACAGTGCGCCGCGACCCGTAGGCCCAGCCGCTCGGCATCCACGACCGCTTCCCTTAGCGTCTCCGCCGGGTACTGAGGCGCCCGGATGTTGGTGCCCGGCGTGAACCCTCCGCCCGTCGACATTATCTTGATGCAGTCGGCCCCCAGCTTGAACTGGCTGCGAATGGCCTGGACGACCTCGGATGCCGTGTCGGCCTCCGTGCCGAACATGTTGCAGTGTCCGCCCGTGGTGGTGATCGGCGTGCCGGAGACGAGGAGGCGGGGGCCGGGGATGATCCCGTCCTCTATCGCCTGCCGGATCGGAAAAGCCACCTGGTTCTTGCTGCCCAGGTCCCGCATCGTCGTGACCCCGGAGGTCAGCGCCGCTCTGACGGCCTGGACACCCCTCATCAGCAGCACCTCGTCACTCTCGGTGGTGACGTGGCGGTATGCGTCCGACTCGGCGGAGCAGTGGATGTGGGAGTGCATCTCGATGAAGCCGGGGAGGATGGTGCCTCCCGGAGTCTCGACGACGTCCGTCTCTTCCCTGGGAGTGGGCGCCAGGGTTTCCTGGGAGCCGACCGAGACTATCTTGCCGTTCTCGACCACGAGCGCGGCGTCCGCGACAGGCGCCGCGCCGGTGCCGTCGATCAGACGAGCCGCCTTCAGAACGGTTATCATCGCAGGTGCTCCAGGCCGGACTAGACGTCCAGATGCCGTCGAAGATTTTCGAGCATCTCGTCCACCATTGTGGAGAGGTCGTACTTGGGATCCCATCCCCACTCGGCTCTGGCCACCGTGTCGTCGAGCGAGTCGGGCCACGAGTCGGCGATCGACTGCCGCAGGGGGTCTATATCGTAGTCCATAGTGAAGCCGGGAATCCGCGCCCGGATCTCGGCCGCGAGCTGCTCGGGCTCGATGCTGAGGGCATTCACGTTGAAATCGGCGTGATGCTTGAGCCCGGCGGAGTCCGCCTCGGCGACGCCGATGATCGCGTCCAGCGCGTCGGGCATATACATGATCGGCAGATAGGTGCCCGGCTTCAGGTAGCAGGTGTAGTGCCCCTCCCGGATCGCCCCGTAGAAGATGGCGACCGTGTAGTCGGTCGTGCCGGCGGTGGGCGGCGTCTTCCAGCTGACCAGTCCCGGCAGGCGGACTCCCCTGACCTGGAGTCCAACCTTGAGCGAGTAGTAGTTTCCCAGCAGTTCACCGTAGACCTTCGATATGCCGTATACGGTCGTCGGCTTCTGGATCGTATCGTTGGGAGTCGGGTCCTTGGGCGTCTCATCTCCGAACGCGGCGATGGAGCTTGGCGCGACCACCCGCTCCAGGCCGTTCTCCGCCGCGGCCTCGAGGACGTTGTGGAGGCCGTTGATGTTGACCTCGTGGGCGCGTCGCCTGTCGCCCTCGGCCACCGCCGACAGTATCGAGCTCATGTGGAAGAGGGTGTCGACCTCGTACTCCCGCATCGCCCTGCTGACCTGCTCGAAGTCGGTCACGTCGATGGTGGTGCACGGCCCCGACGCCTGGACGTCATCATGCAGACGAGACTCGAATCCAGCGGCTACGACGTTGTCGCTTCCGTACCGGTCTCTCAGTGCGGGAACGAGGTCGGTGCCGATCTGTCCCGCGGCCCCTGTCACGAGGATTCTCTTCATCGGGTCACTCCCCACTCCGGGTTTGTCGCTCGACTGCGATTGGCCGAGATTCATTGGATATGGTAAACCACTTTGTCTCCAATTTACACGTAGGCTTGACACTACCGCGCTCTTCGTTCACTCTTGCATCGAGGCGTGGACTGTGGACGACCAGAACAATCGGATTGGACTCGGGCTCAGTCTCGGCGCCGGGCTGGGCGTGACGTTTGGCGTCGTCTTGGGCGTTGTGCTCGATAACGTGGGGCTGGGAATCGCTCTGGGAATCTCACTGGGAGCTGGAATCGGCATGGCCCTCGCGGCGGCGGCGAAAGGGGTGCGGAAGTGACTGTCGACGACGGTGGAGGACCACTCGATGGATGTTGAAGAGATAGGGCGCATCGGCGTCGTCGGCGCGGGCCTGATGGGGCACGGCATCGCGCTCCAGTTCGCACTGGGCGGGTACGACGTGCGCCTCAACGACCTCTCCGAGGACCGACTCGAGGCCGCTCTCGACAACGTCCGCGCGACCCTGGCTATGCTCGAGGAAATGGACCTCGTCGACGCCGCCGACGCCGGGCGGGCGCCGGACAGGATCTCGACCAGCACGTCGCTCGAGGAGGCCGTCTCGGAGGTCGATTTCGTAGTCGAGGCGGTCTTCGAGGACCTGCCGCTGAAGCAGTCGGTCTTCACGGACCTCGACCGCTTCGCCCCCGGCCGCGCGATCCTCTCCAGCAACACCTCATCGTTCATGTCGAGCCAGCTTGCGCCATCGACCAACAGGCCCGGCCAGGTGGTCGTGGCGAACTGGTGGAACCCGCCGTATCTGCTGCCCCTCATCGAGGTGGTCAAGGGGCCGGAGACCAGTGATGAGACGATAGAGACGACGGCCGGGCTGTTCACAAAGCTCGGCAAGCGGCCCGTGGTGCTCCGGAGGGAGTCGCTGGGCTTCATAGGAAACCGTATGCAGTTCGCGCTGCTGCGGGAGGCGGTCTCGATCGTCGAAAGCGGGATCGCCAGCGCGGAGGACGTCGACCTCGTCGTGAAGAGCAGCTTCGGACGCCGCCTCTCGGTCGCCGGGCCTTTCGAGGTGTTCGACCTCGCCGGATGGGATACGATCTCCGCGATCGTCGCCCAGCTCTTCCCGGACTTGGGCGAGGGACGGGAGACGCCGGCGCTTATCGAAGATCTCGTCGAGCGGGGCGACCTGGGCGTCAAGTCGGGCAGGGGATTCTACGACTGGAACGGCGAGGCGGTGCAGGAGCTCAGGGAGCGGGTGAGCCGGGCCCTGGCATCGCTTGAGCAGCTATCGCGGCAGTGAGGAGGTAAGAGAGATGGTCATCGGGCTGCATCACGCCGGATTCGTGGTGAAGGACCTGGAGAAAGCCGTCGCCTTCTATCGCGACGTCGTGGGACTGGAGGTGCGCAGCCGCTACGAGCGCATCGGCCCCGGCATCGAGCACGTCATAGGCTACGAGGGCACCCACCTCAATATCGCCCACATGGGTGCTGAGGGAGGCGCGCACACCCTTGAGCTGATCCAGTACCTCAACCCGCCGTCCGACGCGCGGCCCACGGAGGAGCGGAGCGTCCTGGGCGCGAGCCATCTCGCCATCCAGGTGGAAGACATAGAGGATATCTTCCAGCGTATGATCGCCGGAGGCGCCAGGGGCCTGAACCCGCCGATAGAGCTCGCCCCCGGAAGGACGGCCTGCTATCTGCAGGACCCGGACGGCAACTGGCTGGAGCTCATCCAGATCGCGGAGTAGGCCAGACCCATCCCACAGGGAGAAAAAATGGACTGTCCGAGGTGCGCCGCTACGCTGGAGGTGAAGAGCCTCAAGGGGATAGACGTCGACAGGTGCGGCAGCTGCGATGGCCTCTGGCTCGACCACATCGAGCTCGACCTGCTCGAGGACACGGTGATGGACGATGACGAGAGGAAGGGGACGATGATGTACGCCGTCCGCCCGAGCGACATCTCATGCCCGAAGTGCGCGGGCCCCATGAGGACCTTCAACTACCGCGCCTACAACCTCCCGATCGACGAGTGCGAGGTGCAGCACGGCTTCTGGCTCGACAGCGGCGAGGAGAAGAGGGTGCTCGACCTGATGAAGCAGCGCCTGAAGAACCTGAAGCGCTCCGCCTCTGCCGAGGACGAGTGGGGCAAGCTGCTCAACAGGCTCAAGTCCAAGTCCTTCTCCGACAGGATGAAGGGTCTTTTCCGGTAGACTGCGGAGGTCCAGGAGGACGGAGGCGCGCGTGTTCCAGGGATTCGACCGTACCCGTATCCAGACCTCCGGCGTGGAGATTAACCTCGTGCACGGGGGGAGCGGCCCCGCCGTGCTGCTCTTGCACGGCTACCCGCAGATGCACGTCATGTGGCACAAGGTGGCGCCGGCGCTCGCCGAGCGGTTCACGGTCGTGGCGCCCGACCTCCGCGGCTACGGCGACAGCGGCAAGCCGCCGTCGAATGGCGACCACGACGTCTACTGCAAGCGGACGACGGCCAACGACCAGGTCGAGGTGATGAGCGCCCTCGGACTCGAACGCTTCCACGTGGTCGGCCACGATCGCGGCGCGCGGGTCGGACACCGGATGGCGCTAGACCACCCCGAGCGTCTCCTCAGCTTCACCTCCCTCGACGTGGTGCCGTCCCAGGCCGCGTTCGAGAGCATGGACAGCGACCTCGCCTTCGCGTGGTTCCACTGGCACCTGATGCGGCAGCCGCCGCCCCTTCCCGAGACGCTAATCGGGAGCAACGCCAGGTTCTACCTCGACTTCCTGTTGGAGCGGTGGACTGCGGTCGACGGCGCGATCACTGACGAGGCGTATGAGGAGTACCTGCGCTGCTTCAGTGACCCGGACACGGTGCGCGCCTCCTGCGCCGACTACCGCGCGATCGAGCTCGACCTGGTGCACGACGATGCGGACCGCGGACGCAGGATGGACTGCCCGATGCTCGTGCTGTGGGGGACCGACATGTCGAAGCGGCCGGGCTGGCAGACCGGGAAGGCGCTCGACATGCTCACGACCTGGCGGGAGCGCGCGTACGACGTGCGCGGCAGGGGAATCGACTGCGGCCACTTCCTGCCCGAGGAGGCCCCGGAGGAGACGACTGCTGCGCTTCTTTCCTTCCTGTCCGGGCTCAGCTAGCGTCCTCTGAGGGGTTCTCGCCGACCATGACCAGCGACCTTGCCCAGTTGAGGCAGGCGTTCGATTCGGGAAGCCTCGTCCGGCCCGGAGGCAGCTTGGCAAGTCTGGTCGACGTGGCCCGCGCAGTAGGTCATCTCAACGGCGCGGAGGTCCGGCCCAGCACGCACTCGTCGAGAGTCGTGGATCTGATCGGCGAGCCGGACCACCTCATCTTCGTCCTGGCGGACGGTCTCGGACTGTCGACGCTGGAGCGGCTGCCGGCCGACTCCTTCCTGAGGAGGCACGTCGCCGCCGAGATCACGACCGTCTTCCCGTCCACGACGGCGACGGCGCTGACGACGCTGGCCACGGGGGAGTGGCCGGCGCGGCACTCCGTGACCGGGTGGTGGACCCATCTGCCGGAGATCGACGGCCCCGCCACCGTCCTGCACTTCACGAGGCGCTCGGACGGCATCCCGCTGGAGCAGCTGGGCGTCCCGCCGGAGCGCGTCTTTCCGGCGCCGGCGATGGCCGCGGGGCAGGGCCGCGACGTTCTCGCCCTTGTGCCCGAGCAGATCGCCGGGAGCGTCTACTCCACGTACACCTTCGGCAGGGACGGCGCAGGAGGCTACGCACGCCCTGAGCAGGTGGTGGAGACGGCCGTCTCCCGCGTTCGCCGCAGCGCGGGCCGGACGTCCACCTACCTCTACTTTCCCCACGTCGACGCGGCGGCGCACCAGTACGGAGCATCCCACGACACCGTGAGACAGGCCCTTGGCCTGCTGGACGCGGCGCTCGGTGGCCTGGGCCGGGCTCTGGGAGACGCCGCCAGGATCGTCGTCACGGCGGACCACGGCCTCCTGGACACCCGCCCGGACGCGGTGCACCCGATTGCCGACGAAGATCCCCTGGTGCGGGCGATGCGGACCTCACCGTCCGGAGACTCCCGGGTGCTGTACATGCATCCCCGTGACGGTATGGAGGAGAGAGTGCGCGAGCTGTTCCGGGAGCGGTTCGGGGACCGGTTCTTCCTCATCGACGCGGACGAGGCCGAGGAGCTGGAGCTGCTCGGCCCGGGTCCGATGTCGGCCGAGACGCGCCGTCGCATAGGCGGCCTCATCGCCGTCTCGCGCGGAGTCGACGTCGTCCAGTATCGTCCGTACGCGGACCCGATGGTCGGACACCACTCCGGCCTGACCCCCGACGAGATGATGATCCCACTCATCGTCGCCTAGCTACTCATCCTCAGGGGATAAACGAAGCGGCTTGCCGGTCACAATGTCAACTAAGCCCTTCACTGTAGGGGGATTCACGTCGTCCCAATGAGCTCCTATGATCTGGGAAGCCGTCAAACCAGTAGCAGGCGATTTTCCATCGCGAGAGAAATCGATCCCTGATATATCCGTGAGAAATAAATCTGCCCCGTGCAGTCTCGCACCACTCAAATCTGTTCGCAAAGCTGGGTTGGAAGAGGCTTGGTGGAAGGACATAGACTTAACCATGTCCACGTTTGGTGAGGAGAGATTCAATCCGCGTAGACTTCCACCCCTTAGGTCTGCACCGTGCAGATCAATGTGGTAGCCCTCCTTACCCGCGAGGCTACGGTGTCTATCGCCCCGCCTACCGATAACTCTCATAGCTGCCTGCACATCCTCTCGCAGTAGGAACTTCTCCGCGTCCTCCGCTTGCTCTAGGAAATCATCGTCTCTGGTCGGATGCCGTACGAATGTGCAGAGCAGCTCCATGATCTGGATGTGGTACTGTTCTGGGTCTTCAGAGGCGAGGTGTTTGAGCGCGTAGATGCCGCCTATTCGGACCGACAGCACTTCATTGCCAAGCATCTCGGCGCCTCTCTGGTAGCGTTCGTTTAGCAGGCTCTGCTGCGCCGTGTCAGCTTGTTTCTGCGCTGTTGTGGCCTGACGCTGAGCAGCCGATGCTTGCCTATCTGCAACGATGCTTCGCCATATCGCCAGCGGCAGGGCGATTAAGCCCGCGAGAACCAAGCCTAGGTTGCGTATCGTTGTACTACCGGACTCGTCATTGGTGAGCCAACCCCAGAACTTCTCTGGCCAGTCCCAGGATACGAAAGAGATCACGACGGCAGAGACCACTAGCAAGACCGCAAATGTCGGTATCCATACCCAGCCTTGCCTGAAGACGTGAAAGAGACTGTCTATGGGCTTGGGGAGCTTCACTTGTTGGTCACCAGCTGCAGTATCGCCCCTATCCGCCGCGCCGTGTCCGTGAAGTGCTGGACCTCTTCCGCCATCATCGCCCTGCCCAGCACCTTCTGCTCGCGGTAGGACAGCCACTTCTTTAGCACCTGGTAGCCGCCGAGCTTGTACTGCCAGACGGCGGCGGGGACGTTCCGCCAGTAGGCGCGGTCGTTCAGGTACACATCGAACGTCGTCTCGCCGAGAGTACGCACGGCTTCGCCCAACGCGGCCCGCTCGGATGCGGTGTAGGATCGCTCGACGACGCGGCCCTGGCCGGGCATGACGGCCTCGCCCTGCCCGTAGTGTCCCCAGCCAGCCGTGAGCGCGAAATCATCCCCGGTCATGTTGCCGCTGTCGGTGGTGGACGGCACCGCGACCTCGGCAATCTCAGGACGCAGCGCGCCCGCCGTGACGCCGGAAACCGGCGTGTCGGAGTCCAGCAGGGCGGCCAACTCCCGGCCCCGCGCTGCTGACGCGTCAAGCTCGTTCGCTGCTCCCTCCTCGTCTCCGTCGGGCCAACCCGGAAGTGGGATGCGCGGTCCTTCTGCCCGGAGTGCATCGGCGTTGGCCTCATGGTAGTAGGGGTCGTGCAGCACGGCCAGGACGTGGTGGAACAGGTCTTCTACATCCGCTTCCATGCGGTCGAGATAAGTCTCGGTGTCTTCGGACAGGTTGGGACGGCGCCGAATATCGCCAGTCCAGAGTTCATCGGCACGAAGCCAACTTGGAACGCAGTAAACACCGCTGTTCATTTGATTTAGATCACCGATGTCTGAGATTACCAGTGGAGGCGACAGGTCGGGGCGTGCCTTATTTTGCAAGACCAACCACAGATTGCCGCTGAATTCATGAGACTTGTATTCGGGGCGCGGACGGTCAAGCAACTTACTATCCGCTTCCCAATATAGCCACCGCGTGTCGAATGGCCGGTAGGCGTATCGAATGAAACCAGCTTCTTTCGGCCCGATTCTCTCAGTCTCGTCGGAGTTGAAATAGTCGGAGAGTCGCGCTTTCAGTCGGTCGAGATCGACGTCGACTAAGAGAGAGTCCCGGCTTGTCTTGACTCCTGGAAACGAGACTGGGAGCAGGTCGGTCAGCGACGGCCAGTCGGACCAGCCGTCGCTGACTGTCATTTGTGTAAAGGGCAGACCGAGATGCAGCTTCGGCTCGAAGCTGTCGTAGAGCGTGTCCGGCTCCGCTTGCGCGGTTGCGGTTAGCTCCTCCCGCTTCGTTTGTCCCCAGAGGTGTCGGAAGCCGACCGTCTTCGCCGGCTTGTGGTCAGACTTGCGCACCAGCGTGGTGATGGCGGTGCCCACCTGGATCCCAACCGGGTCCTCCGGTGTCGAGAAGATGCTTGGGTCGGGGTCGCCATCCGGCGTCGTCTTGCCGGTGCTGTACTTGTCGCCGTTGAGACAGTCGATCCGGATCTCGTCGAACGCCTCGAGGTATCGTTCCCTCATCCCGGTGAAGGAGAGGCCGTCCAGCCACGAGTAGTTGGAAATGAAGCAGACGACGCCCTTACCCGTCTTCTCCGCGATTCGCCGCTCGGCCATGCGGAAGAAGCGGACGTACAGATCGTTGAGACCCTGGCCCTCCGGTTTCCGCACACCACTGGTCTTGCGGTAGGCGGTCGAAAGCTCCCGCTCCTCGTCCACGGCCATGCCGGCGAAACCGTTGTAGGGCGGATTGCCGAGGATCACCAGCACCGGCTTCTCTCGCTTCACTTGCTCGGCGCGTTCCCGTTCCTCATCCAGCTCGGGGAAGGGCAGCGGCTTTTGGACGGTTGGCTCCCAGCCGGTGAGGGCGTTGGTGAGGAAGATGCCGGCGCGCTCGCTCCCGTCCTCGGATAGCGGCGCGTCGAGGGTCTGCATGGTGAGCCCGACCTGCAGATGTGCGACGACGAACGGGGCGGGCATGATCTCGAACCCGAAGACCCGCTCCGTGGCAGCCTGCTTCACTCGCGCCCCGGTGAGGGCGCCGAAGCCGCGGCCCTGGAGATTGGACGAGATGCGGCGCAGCACCTCCGCGAGGTACGCCCCGGTGCCGCAGCACGGATCGAGGACGTAGACGTGGTCGGCGGCCAGGCCGTCGGCGATGCCCAGGTCGTCCTTCAGCGCCCGGTCCACGCGGGCGACCATGTACCGCACCACCTCGACCGGCGTGTACCAGACTCCGAGCTGCTTGCGGAGTGCGGGGTCGAACGCCTCCAGGAACGGCTCGTAGAAGTACGGCACCGCCTCTCCTTCGTCGAAGCGGTCGAAGAAGGCGTCACGGTCGACACGGTCCAGTGCAGCCGCCGTCCAGTCCAGCACCTCGACGAGGCCAGATGGTTGCAGTTGGCTGGGGCTGGAGAACTGTTGGAAAAGCGTCTGCAGGACGGGGGTTCGGAGGTGCCAGACGGCTTCGCGCCAGTTGAATGGGCCGAGTGGCGCCGGCGTCTGCCGCGACCATAGCACCCAGGCGGAGAAGACGCCGTAGAAGAGTGTCTGTACGAGGGTGGAACGGAAAAAGGCCGCGCCGCGCTCGCCCTCGAACCGGACGCCCAGCGCCTCCTCCAGCGCCGAACGCACCGCCCGGAGAGACGACGCATCACCTGCCGCCTCGACCCGTGACAGCCCGTCGCGGGCGTAGGAGGCGAGGAGCCAGGCCACGTCCCTGGGCTCGACGAGGGTCGCGTGGTGAGAGAGGGCGCGGCAGAGGTACTCGCCGAGGCGGGGGCCGACGTCGCGGGCGAAGGCGCTGGGTCTTTCGAGCCGGGACTCGAACTCGTCCTGCGTCGGGGCGAGGCTGAAGGTCTCGAGCTTCGCCGGACTGCTGGCGGCGTCCTCGCCGAGCAGCACGAAGTCGCGGGTGTTGGTGACCAGCACGAGCCGGTACCTGTTCCAGTACTTGCTCACCTGGTCGCTATTGGCGATGAGCCAGGCGTCGTCGTCGGCGGACTTTATCTCGACAACGCCGCACTCGGGAAGCTGGCCCTCGCGCCGCTTTCCCTTCTGCATCTGTTTTGCGGAGTAGAGTCCGAGATCGGGGTGGCCGGCGCCCAGGTCTGCGAGCTCGCCGACGCAGCGGACCCTGGGCTTGAGGGTCGCGCCGATGGCGGTGAGGAGATTGTTGAGGGGTGTGTGGTAGGAGAGCTCCCCGGTCGCGCCGCCTGATGCGCGGATGTTGCGCAGGTCGGTCAGGTAGCTCTCTACGATTGCGGTGAGCTTCGCTCCGGTCGCGGCCATGCCTATACTGTAACCCAACCCGCCCTACGGCATAAGTGCGCCAGCGTTCTCAAGTCCCTCCCCCGTCCGCGGGGGAGATGAGCCTGTCCTGAAAACCAGTGTATCGAAACTCTCTCACGCTCCCACGCCATCACAATCAGACTTCCCTCTCAACAGGAGTCCCTCATTCAGCATGTTTCCCAGCTCGTCAGGGTAGCTCCACTCGTCCATGATCCCTCTCCAACACTCCAGCCTCTCCCAGAGGTCGCCTGCCTCTCTCTGCAGGACCCCCGCTCTGGAGTAGTGAGGCTCTGCGAGAACACATTGACCAGAGGAGACCGTGTGCCTCCTGCAGTAGTTTCTGTAGACGTCTATGGCCTTGTCATACTCTCCTTTGACTCCATTAAATGCCTCTCTGAGATCGGCGTTCGCTGTATCAGCGAAAACGTCTTTGTGTATCTCTATCATGTAGCCATTGACATTGCCCTCAGGAATCCAGCAACCGTCTGCTCTGCGGTTGTTATCTCCCCTAGGCCAGAAGTGTAGGACTCCGTCGATTTCCATTATCTTCATCACTCGGTGCGAGATTCTCTCCCCCGAGAGACCGCACTCTTCTGTAGCTGAGAAGGAGATGGTAGCCCCTACCACTATGTCCTCAGCGTGGAAGTTGTTTAGGTAAGTGGCTTCGTCGAGGCAGGTCAACTTAGGCTCCATCGAACCTGAGCATCGGAACCAGCTTCTGGAGCTTTCGAGAATCAGAGGCTCTCTTTCCGCCTCTAGCTTCGCTATCTCAGTCTCCAGGGAGGCCACCTCCTCATTCAGCGTGTCGATGTTGCCGTAGGTGTCCATTATCTCGTCGAGGTCAGACCTAACGGTAGTCAGCCTGCTGTCTGTCTGAGACAGGTCAGTACGTAACGAGGACAACCCTCTACTGGTCGATGAGAGTAGCGTCCTGGTGGATTCCAAGCTCGCCTTTGTCGAGTTCAACTCTTCCTGCGTATCCGACAGAGCCGTGCTCGTAGAGGCTAGGTCGCCTTGAGTAGAGGTCAGGTTCCTCCTGGTCGTTGCCAGGTCCCCCTTCGTCGAAGCTAGATCCTCCTTGGTAGATGAGAGGTCACCCTGCGTAGCCTCCAGGGAGCTCCGGGTGGCAGCCAGGTTCTGTTGCGTGAAGGTTAGGTCCCTCTGAGTCTCTGACAGAGAGGTCGCCGTTGTAGTTAGTTCCTCCTTTGTCGTCGAAAGCTCCGTCTGAGTCGACGCCAAGTTCGTCTTGGTGGTCGTCAGGTCAACTTGCGTGGAGAGCAAGTCTCCCTGAGTCGCTGCTAGGCTCTCTCGCGTCGAAGTCAGATTCTTCTTCGTGGAGGCCAGGTCTGTCTGGGTGGAGGCTAGCTCTTGCTTCGTCGAGGATAGGTCGATCTTCGTGGACGACAGCTCGTCGCTCGTTGCCGCTAGCTCCGTCTGGGTATCTGTCAGCTCTCCTCGCAGTTGAGTCTGTCTGGACTGCAGGTTCTCAATCCTGCTGTTGGTGGAGAACACGTACCATGACACGCCCGCCACCAGGATGAGAGTTGCTAAGCTGGCTCCCGCTATCTTTATCCTCACGCCGTTCTCCTGACTCATCGACTCCTTGGAATGTAGCCTGACCCGATCTCGAAGACTACCGTATCGTGTGTCGCTGCATTTAGTGCTACCCTCATCACGGCCGCTTCGGCTCTACCTGGGGAGAAGTCCCGTCCCAAGTTTCCAGAGAGCCCCCAGTACCAATCCCCACACGTTACAACAGGGGGGCCTCCTCTCCGCGCCTTTGCCGTTCCGTCTTGACTACCAGCACAACTGTGCGTATAATATCGTTAATCGAGCATCGCTGTCAAGTCGTAGGGGCGGTTCGTGGACCCACGCCAGCTACGAAATGTCCCAAAATGTCCCACTTTGACGCACATAATATATAGAGGCTCCTCCACCGATCCAAAATGCTACACTTTTGACACACTTTGCCACACATAATATATATGCACCCAGCCCTCCCGCCTCTTCCCCCGTCGGTGGGCGACCGGCCCTGCCCTTGTTGAGGCGTCGCCGGGCCTCTGGTAGCATGCCGCATCATCGGACACGGTCGAATGCTAAGGGGGCGCCGATGGACGACACACCGACCGGCAAGATCATGACCGTGTCGGGGCCGATAGACCCCGACGATCTCGGCACGACGATAATGCATGAGCACCTCTTCATCGCCCTGGCGAAGCAGGTCGCCCCCGACGAGAGATCGCCCGCCTCCGACGTCGCCCTCTGGAGCGAGAAGCTGACGCTCGAAAACCTCCACCTCGCAAGGACGAGGAGGTCGATCTTCGACAACTGGATCCTCTCCGACGAGGAGCTCGCCATACGGGAAGCGATGGAGTTCCGCAAGATGGGCGGCGACTCGATCGTCGAGATGACCAGCACCGGCATCCACCGGGACCCGGTGGGGCTGCTCCGGGTATCGAGGGCCACCGGTCTCAACATCGTGATGGGCTCGGGCTGGTACCAGAAGGCGTACCACCCACCGGACATGGACGAGCTGACGGTCGAGGACATGGGGGAGGAGATCGTCAGGGATATCAACTTCGGCGTCCGGGACACCGGCATCAGGTCCGGGGTCATCGGCGAGGTGGGAGTGCAGGGCGGACCCATAGAGCCCAACGAGGTGAAGAGCATCCGGGCGTCGGTCCGCGCCAGCCGCGCGACGGGCGCGGCGATCTCCTTCCACCTCGGCGGACAGGGCAGGGAGAAGTTCCAGACGCTGGCGATCATGGACGAGGAGGGCGTCGACCGCTCCCGCGTCATCTACGGCCACAGCGACAGCTCGGCGGGCGACATCCCGCTGCTGCTGGAGCTGCTGAGAGAGGGCGTCTACGTACAGTTCGACCTGATGGGCCGCGTCGGGGTGCCGCTCGAGCTCGAGCCGTCCGACGGGGGAGTGGGCCTGAGTCTCCCGCTGACGGCGCTGGTCGCCGCCGCGATCCCGCGGCTCATAGCGGCGGGCCACGTCGACCAGATCCTTCTCTCGCAGGACGTCTGCACCAAGGTCCAGCTCAAGGCGTACGGGGGAACGGGCTACTCATATATCCTTGAGACCTTCCTGCCCCACCTCCGCAGCCGCGGCGTCTCCGACGAGCACATCCGGAAGATGATGGTGGAGAACCCGAAGAGAGTGCTGACCCTCGCTGAGCCTGAGGCATAGACGATGGGGGACGCGGCCGACCGGAAGAGGGCCGACCTGTACGTGGCGGGCGAGAGCTTCGCGCCGGTCCAGTTCACCGTGACCGACGAGCACAACGAGACCTATCTCCACGCCGAGGAGGACATCCACCCCCGGTACTTGGACAGAGAGGGCGGCGGGACTGTCCACCCCGCCCTGCTGATCAACCGCAGCCACCACATGGGGAGCCCGGACTTCCGGCTGGACCCCGGGATGGCCGCCGTCCTGACGCACAGCGAGGTCAGCTTCATGGGCGACCCCAGGGTGGGCCGCACCTTCACCATCACCTTCGACGTCACCGGCGTCTACGAGAGACGGGGGCGGCCCTACCAGGTCGTCGAGTCGCTCGTGGTGGACGATACGGGCGCGGAGATACTGCGCCGCACCGCCACCTATACGCACATGGGCGGGCCCTATCCCGGAGGCAAGGACGGTTGACTAGTGCGGCGGTGGAGACGAAGCGGCTCTCGGAGACCGCCGACGTGGGCCATGAGTCGGCGGGGCCGGCCAAGACCGTCACCTCTCTTCGCACCTGGCTCTTCTCCGGCGGCTGGCCTCCGGGCGAAGAGTGGCCCGATAAGAACATCCACACCGACCTTGAGTTCGCCCTAGACTGCGGCCTGCCCGGCAGGAACGCCGCAGGCGCGATGATGGAGGGCTACGTCTGCGAGCTGATGATGGGCATGTTCGGACCGGAGTGGCTGACGTCCGGGTCCTACTCCGTCAAGTTCATACGGACGGTCGACATCGGCGACCGCGTGACTGCCAGGGCCAGGATCACCGCCCGCCGTCCGAGGGCCGGGCGCGTCGAGATCGAGGCCGATCTCTGGTGCGAGAACCAGCGCGGAAACAAGGTCATGGTCGGTACGGGCGCCGGCTCGATCCCGTCCAATCTTCCGTCCGCGGGCTCTGCCTCGCCCCCTCTTCCCCCGTCCGCGGGGGAAGATTGAGATGGGGGTCCCCCTCCCGCCTCGAACGGAGCCCTTCCACCCGAGATTGTCAGGGACAGACCTTCGACCGAAAGACAAACTCCCCGCTAAACTGGAAATCAGCCGACGGCGGCCCTGTCCTCCTGGGCCTGAGTGGCCCTGATGCTGGCCTTCAGCGCCTCCATCAGGTCGACCACCTCGCCCTTTGTCGGCGGGGGAGCCGCGGTCACCGGCTCGGCGGTCCCCAGCTTGGCCTCGATCACCCGCTGCAGGGTCGCCCTGTAGTCGTCCTGGTACTGCTCTGGCTCGAAGCTCCCGGTAAGCTGGTCGATGAGGGTGTTGGCCATCGCCATCTCAGCCTCGCTGATCGCCGTCTCCTCCTCCGGCAGGTCAAGCTCGGCGGTCGAACGGATCTCGTCCGGGTAGAACATCGTCTCCATTGCGATGGCCCGATCGTACGGCCTCAGGCAGCACAGGTGCTCCTTCTGCCTGATCGAGACCTTGGCGATGGCGACCCTGTTGGACTCGTCCAGCGCCTTCTTCAGCAGGTAGAATGGCTTGCGGCCGACGGCCTCAGGCTCCAGCACGTAGCCGCGCTCGAAGTAGACAGGGTCGATCTCCGCAAGGTCGATGAACCTCGATATCTCGATGGTGTGCTTGGACGGCACCGGCAGGTCGGCGAAGTCGGAGGGCTCCATCACGACGTACTGCTCCTTGGCGTACTCGTAGCCGCGAACGATCTCGGAGCGCTCCACCTCCCGCTCGTCATAGGGACACCAGCGTCGCTGCCTGATCCGGTTGTTGCAGCTCGCGTGCAGGGTCACGAACGAGATGTCCTTGCTGTCGGTCGCCGGGTACAGCCTGACGGGAATGACGACCATTCCGAAGCTGATCGCGCCCCTCCATATGGACCTTGGCATGATGCGTTGCCTCCCAGGGGCCCGGCCCCTATGCGTTCTCCTCCAGCAGGCGCTGAAGATCGTGCTTGGCGTCGAAGATGCCCGACCAGAGGTCGCCGATCTCCGCGACCCGATCGGGGACGGTGTCTATCGTGAAGTCGGTCGGGTAGACGTCGGCCAGCTCATCCCAGCGGACAGGAGTCGACGCCGGAGCGCCGGGCAGCGGCCTGAGCGAGTAGATGGAGGCCATGTTCTTGCCGCGCACGTTCTGGTTGTGGTCTAGAAATATCTTGCCGGCGCGCTTGCTGACGCTCCACTCCGTCGTCACGTCTTGCGCCCTCCCGCGCACCAGGAACCGGCCCACCAGCTCGCACGTCTTCCGAGTCACCTTGTAGGTGTACTGCCGCAGGACCGGAACGTAGATGTGCAGCCCGGTCTTCCCTGATGTCTTGACGAAGGACGACAGCGACAGCTGGTCGAGAACGTCCTTGAGCTCGAAGGCCACCTCCCTCACCTTCCGAAACGCCTTGCGGTTGAGCTCAGGCTCCTCTCCGGCGCGCTCCCGACCGGAGTATATGTACGGGTCGAGGTCGAAGACGATGAAGTCAGGATAGTTCAGCGTGCTGCCGTCGATGCTCTCCCTGGAGCCCGAGAAGTCGGTGGTCAGATCCAGCGCGTCGGGCTCCCGGACGGTGCGGGACATCCACGGGTGGAGCTCGATGTCCGCCAGCTGCGCCAGCCACAGCAGAGTAGCCAGGTTGTTGCACAGCAGGTACTCCTGGTCTCCCTCGTTGCTGGAGGAGTAGAGAGTGACCGTCTCGACGAAGTCGGGCAGATCGTGCTCCCAGTGCTTCTGGTAGAAGCTCTTGCCCCCGATGCCGTTCGGATAGCGAGTGAGCGTGAAGGGCCGGTCCCGCAGATGGGGCAGCAGGACGGACCCCATGCCAGCGTAGTACCGGATCATCTCTCCCTTGGTGATTGGTCTCCACCCTTCGACCCCGGGCCAGATCTCCTTCTTCAGGTTGGTGAGCGCGACCTGATGGCTGCCCACGTCGAGCAGCAGCCTCTCGGCCGCTCCGTCGATCTGGTCGAGGATCTGCTGGACGTCGATCTTGCCTTCGACCGGCTTCTCAGAGGGAGGAGGCGCTTCGGTCCTCTCGCGTACGATCGCCGACGGATCGACATCGGAGACGACGGTCTCAAAGACCGGAGCGCGCAGACGCGCGTCCGCGGTCCACTGAGAGAACCTGACACGCACCACCATCTCCGGCCTTACGAATCGGGCTTCCAGCCTGTCCAGCTCTGGGTCCGGCCGGAATGGCGAGTCGTTCTCGGCCATCCGGTCGAGCGTCAGCCGGATCTCACCCAGCGCCGCGTCGTCGAATCCCGTGCCGACCCGTCCCGCGTACCGCAATCCGTCGCCGTCGTCGTCGTGGTATCCGACCAACAGCGCTCCAAAGGAGCCTGCGCGCGCGCCACTTCCCGGCGTGTAGCCTCCGACCACGAGCTCCTGCGACTGAGTGGCCTTGATCTTCAGCCAAGAGTCGCTGCGAGCGCCCGGCTCGTA
The DNA here is from genome assembly GCA_965208395.1 of Dehalococcoidia bacterium. GTDB lineage: Bacteria > Chloroflexota > Dehalococcoidia > Lucifugimonadales > CBDBON01 > CBDBON01. Next base: position 826,026 of record CBDBON010000003.1, on the reverse strand, counting down.
CTCGCTCCGCTCCCGTTTCGCCACCATTCCCTCTAGGCCAAGTCCCACGGCAGCCGCGAAGAAGCTGGCGCCATCTGTCTTGACGTACTCCACGGGAAGGACGGTATCTGTCGGTACCAGCACCCGCGACATGAGCCGCTTACGCTCTACCAGCGGCACCCGGTCGAGAAACGTGCCGTTCAGGTAGAGGAGGTCGAATGGATAGTACCGGATATCGGCGTATGAGCCGGGACGAGCGGAATGATGTGGTCCGTTCTGCCCGGCGCTGGCCTGCAGCAGACCGAAGTCCGGCAGGCCGTCTGCATTTAGCGCGACCACCTCCCCGTCGATGACCAGCTGCTCCTCGGGTTGGGAGGCCAGGTCTGCGGCGACGCTTGAGAACCTTGCCGTGACATCGATACCGGACCGGGACCGGAGCGTCACGGCGCCCCGTTGGACGAAGGCCAGAACGCGGTGGCCGTCCAGCTTAGGCTCGAAGATCCACTCGGAGTTGGAGAAGGGCCGGTCGGTCAGCCGTGCGAGCATCGGCTTGATTTTCGTAGGGAAGGGGGTCTCTCTGCCGAGCGCGCGCAAACGGCTGGACAGCGTCGCCGTCTGGCCGGACCAGAGAGACGGGTCCGGGAGCTGTCCGGCCTTCAGTTCCTCCACCGTCAGTCCGGATTGGACGGAGCGGTCCTCTTCGAGCACGTCCCGGCTCGCGTCGGCGTACTCGTCCCTGTGCTTGATCAACAGCCAGTCGTTCGGACCACGCGACGTCTTGACCAGCGTCCACGAGCCCCGCAGCTTGCGTCCCTTCAGAGTGAAGGACAGCTTGCCGGCGTCGAGCCCGGCGCGCATCCGCTCGTTCGCTTCCTGACGGGAGCCGAATGAGAGTCGTCCGTCCTCGTCCGGCGAGTATGACCCCGCATCCCAGACGATCACCTCACCCGCGCCGTAGTTGCCGTCTGCGATAACTCCCTCGTAGGTCCCGTAGTCCAGGGGATGGTCCTCGACCATCACGGCGAGTCGCCTCTCGTCGGGGTCCAGCGAGGGGCCCTTCGGCACGGGCCACGACTTGAGGACGCCGTCTATCTCCAGCCGCACGTCGTAGTGCAGCCTTCGCGCGCGGTGCTTCTGCACGACGAAACGCAGATTCCCTTCGCCCGGCTGGCCGGTGGCCGGCTCGCGAGTCGTGCTGAAGTCTCGCTTGGCGTGATAGCTCTTCAGCATGATGCCTGTCTAGGGAGAGTGCCGGCGGCTAGTCCGCGCTCAGGTCCTGTCCGAGCATCTTGGCGAACTCCGCGCCCTTGCCGGCCTTCTCGTGCTTGAAATAGACGAAGACATCTTCGCAACCGGAGGCGTGCTCGGCGATCGTTCGCGACCATTCCGAGATATCGCCGCGCTCGTATCCCTCGTCCCTGAGACGAAAGTAGGCGTAGTCTGCCGTGCTGACGAGCGGAGTCGACATATCCTCGTTGTCCGACGCGCAGAAGGCGAGGTTCCTGGCTCGAAGACGCTCGTAGACGTCCTCCGAGAACCAGGATTCGTGTCTGAACTCGAAGGCCGCCCTCGTCTCATCCGGCAGCCATCCGACGAAGGTCTCCAGCACCTCGACGTTCTTCCTCAGCCACGGAGGTGTCTGGAAGAGCAGGACGCCGAGCTTGGGGCCCAACGTCGCGGCGCGTTCGGCGAAGGTCCTGACGGTGTCTTCGCAGTCGCGCAGCCGGGAGCTGTGAGTGATACGACGCGGCGCCTTCAGAGTAAAGGCGAAGCTATCGGGAGTCCTCGCACGCCAGTCGCTGAGCACCTTCTCACTCGGCATCCGGTAGAAGGTGTTGTTGATCTCCACGGTGGTGAATCTGTCCGCATAGTAGCCGAGCATCTTAGCCGTGGACAGTTTCTCGGGGTAGAAGCTGCCCCTCCACTCCGGATAGCTGTAGCCCGAGGTCCCTATCCAGTACATCGCCTCGCCACTCCGCTTCGCGTAGGCGGATTCTCATGCCCGCACTTGTCGTACTTCCACTGCATGAGGTGGCACCTACCCGAATGGTCTTGCCCCGACAGTATACCCGAACCTTCCTGAAACCTCTTCCCCAGCCTCGGGTTTCGGCACATGGCTCTTGATGCCACTGAACATCAGTGCTAAACTTCTGTCGTCACGAACCCTGGCAGCGAGTTGCACGAAGGCCTCACGGCATTGACCGGCATTGCGGACGCGCCTATGATGCCACCATCCCGGTCGCGGCTGCCCTCCGAGCCAGACGTCGCTCTCCTCGAGACATCATGGTATAGACTTACCAGTACTATGCAGGCAGCATTCCCGGACGCATCCCATGATTCGTTGACGTGCTATCTATGCAGCCCGTCGTGGCCGTCCGACAAGCGGCTGTGCCCGGAACAGATGAGCGATCTGTAGTAGCCCATGCGCGACTCCGCCTTTCACCCGCTGGTCGAGAGCTGGTTCAGCCGAAGCTTCGAGGCGCCCACAGAGGCGCAGGTCCGCGGATGGCCGGCCATCGCCCAGGGCAAGCACACGCTGATCGCCGCCCCCACAGGCTCCGGCAAGACGCTCGCCGCCTTCCTCACGTGCATCGACCGCCTCGTACGCGCCGGCCTCGACGGAGGACTCCCCGAACGGACCGAAGTAGTCTACGTCTCCCCGCTGAAGGCGCTCTCCAACGACATCGAGCGCAACCTGTCTCGGCCGCTGAGCGAGATAGGCTCCCTCGCCGAGGAGAGAGGCGCGCCGCTCCCTGAGATAAGGGTGGCGGTGAGGACCGGCGACACGCCCGCGAGCGAGCGTCAGGCGATGGCGAAGCGTCCCCCTCACATCCTGATAACCACCCCGGAGTCGCTCTACATACTGCTGACATCCAAGAGCGGACGCAAGAGCCTTGGCGGAGTGCGCACCCTCATTCTCGATGAGCTTCACGCCGTCGCAGGGGACAAGCGCGGCGCTCATTTGAGTCTGTCGGTCGAGCGCCTCTGCGAGCTGGTCGACGGTCCGGTCACGCGCATCGGCCTCTCCGCGACGCAGAACCCTATCGACGAGATGGCGAGGCTGATGGTCGGAACCGGCGTCACCGGCCCTAACGGCGAGATCGACTGCCTGATCGTAGACACCGGCCGGTCGAGGGAGATCGACCTCGACCTTGCGCTTCCCGAAGATGAGCTAGGCCCCATCGCCACGCACGAGCAGTGGGCTCAGTGCCTTGACCTGATAGCCCGCCTGGTCCGTGAGCATGAGACGACTCTTCTCTTCGTCAACACGCGCCGTCTCGTCGAGCGTGTCTCCCATCAGATGGCGGAGCGGCTTGGTGAGGAGTGGGTGGCCGCTCACCACGGCAGTCTCTCACAGAAGACGCGCCACGAGGCCGAGCGGAGGCTGAAACAGGGGGAGGTGCGTCTGTGCGTCGCCACCTCCTCGCTGGAGCTGGGCATAGATATCGGAGCTATAGACCTCGTGTGTCAGATCGGGTCGCCACGGTCAATCGGACTGCTGATGCAACGGGTAGGTCGGTCGGGGCATCACGTCGGCGGCACGCCCAAGGGGCGTCTCTTTCCCCTGACGAGGGACGAGCTGCTGGAGTCTCTGGCGCTCGTTCGCGGCGTGCGCCGGGGCAACCTGGACCGCCTCAGGCTCCCGGTCTGGCCTCTCGACGTTCTCGCACAGCAGATCGTCGCCGAGTGCGCCTCCAGAGAGTGGGATGAGGACGCCCTCTACGACATGCTCCGCCGGGCCTATCCGTATAGAGACCTCCCGCGAGACAAGTACGAGCAGATAATCGCCATGGTCGCAAACGGCGTCGCGCCACGGATCGGCCGGCGCTCAGCCTACGTTCACCGCGACTCCGTCAACAGGAGACTCCGGGGCCGCCGCGGCGCTCGGCTGGCGGCGCTTACGAGCGGAGGCGCGATTCCCGACAACGCCGACTACGACGTGGTCGCTGAACCGGACAACACCTTCGTGGGGACCGTAAACGAGGACTTCGCCATCGAGAGCATGCGCGGCGATGTCTTTCTCCTCGGCAACACGCCGTGGCGAATTCTGCGGATCGAGGCCAGCAGGGTGCGGGTGGAGAGCGCGCACGGCGCCGCGCCCACCGTGCCCTTCTGGATAGGAGAGGCGCCGGGACGGACGAACGAGCTATCGGACGAAGTGTCCGATCTCAGAGAGCAGATATACATACGCTCCCCGAACGGCGACGCGGCACGCTGGCTTGTGGAGGGGACGGGCTGCTCACGCGACGCGGCGGAGCAGGCCTGCGCCTATATCGACGAGGGGGCCCGCATTCTCGGGACCGTCCCTACAAAGAGTCGAGTGGTGGCGGAGCGCTTCTTCGACGAGTCGGGCGGGATGCAGCTCGTGGTCCACTCGCCGTTCGGCTCCAGGATCAACCGGGCTTGGGGGCTGTCGCTCCGCAAGGAGATATGCCGGACATTCGACTTCGAGCTGCAGGCGGCGGCCACCGAGGACGGGATCAACCTGTCGCTGGGGCCCTCACTGTCCTTCCCGATTGAGGACACATTCCGATACGTGCCGTCGGCCAAGGCGGAGAAGGTGCTCACGCAGGCGGTGCTGCAGGCGCCTCTGTTCGGCATACGATGGCGATGGGCTGCTTCCCGCGCCCTGGCGATACTGCGGTTCTCGTCGGGACGAAAGGTGCCTCCGCCCTTGCAGCGTATGAGATCGGACGATCTGCTTGCGGCCGTCTTCCCGGCCCAGGTCGAGTGCCAGGACAACGCTCCACCGGGCGACATCGAGGTCCCGGATCACCCGCTCGTCGCGGAGACGATCCGCGACTGCCTTACCGAAGCGATGGATATCGAAGGAATGAAGGACGTGCTGGATGCGATCACCCGCGGGGAGATCGAGATATTCGCCAGGGACACGACGCAGCCCTCTGTCTTCAGCCACCAGATCCTGAACGCGATGCCGTACGCCTTCCTCGACGACGCTCCGCTGGAGGAACGCCGGTCGAGGGCCGTCGCGCTGCGCCGGGCCCTGCCCGAGGACACGAGGGAGCTCGCCTATCTCGACCCTGAGGCGATCGAGGAGGCCTCCAGGGATGCGTGGCCGGTCGTCCGGGACGCCGACGAGCTTCACGACGCTCTCCTGACACTCGCCCTCCTCCCGCAGCAGGATGTTGGGAGGGGCTCTTCCGCTGTCAACGCGCGGCAGTGGCCTATATGGCTGCGCCGCCTGGTCGATGAAGGACGGGCGGCGGAGATGCGCTACGGTGACGGAAGAACGGGATGGGTCGCCGCCGAGACTGCCACTCTCGTAGCGACCGTCTTTCCCGACGCCCAGTTCACCCCTACTCTGCCAGCCATCGATCCCGGCGGACAGGCTCCCGATCCAGACGAGGCCGAGCTGGCCCTCGTCAGAGGGCGCGTCGAATGCGTAGGGCCGTTCACAGTCGCGGATATGACCGAAGACCTGGGCCTGGGCGCGGGCTCGGTGAAGATCGCTCTGGCGAACATGGAGGCCTCCGGGAACGTGCTACGGGGCCGTTTCACCAGGCGACGCGATGAAGAGGAGCTCTGTGACCGCAGAATCCTCGCCAGAATTCACCGGAGCACGATCAGCGGTCTGCGAAAGCAGGTGGAGCCGGTCTCCGCGGCCACCTTCATACGCTTCCTCGTCGAATGGCAGCACTGCTCCGCTGGCAGCCGGGCCACGGGCATGGGGGGCCTCCTGGACGTGATCGAACAGATGCAGGGCTTCGAGGCTGCGGCCGGCGCGTGGGAGTCGGAAATACTCAGCTCACGCGTCACGGAATACAGCCCGTCCTCGCTCGACGATCTCTGCTACTCGGGCGAGGTCGCCTGGGGCCGCTTCAGTCGAGGCTCCTCAAATGGAGCCTCATCGATCAACAGCCCGGTCCTGTCGCGCTCGGTGCCGATATCCATGGGGCTGAGGGCTTCTCTCACGTGGCTGCTTCAACCTCAGAATGGAAGCCGTGCAGATGTCGTGGGAGCGACGCGCGACGTTCTGGACTACCTCAGAGAACGCGGCGCATCCTTCCTGGAGGACATCGCGGTTGGGACGCACCGTCTCCCGTCGGAGACGGAGAAGGCCCTGTGGCAGCTCGCCGCGAACGGCGTCGTCACGACGGACGGATTCAATCCCGTCAGAAGCATGGTCGACGGCACGACCCGTCGAGTACGACGCAGCGGACGCGGTCGCCGCGCCGCGCCGCGGAGGTCTCTGTCCAGTCGATGGTCTCTTCTCGACTCCGCCGTTCCCGTCACCGGGAACGGACAGGGGACGGACGATGACGAGAAGATTGTCCGCTCACGAGGAATGCAGCTCCTGCAGCGGTATGGAGTCGTCTTCCCTGAGGTGCTGCGGCGTGACGCGCTGGCGCCTCGCTGGAGGGAGCTTGCCCGCTTCTACCGCCGCGCCGAGGCGCGGGGCGAGGTGCGGGGAGGCCGGTTCGTGTCAGGCTTTGTCGGCGAGCAGTTCGCGCTGCCCGAAGCTGTGGAGAGACTGCGGAGTCTCCGCAATGTCCGGTCGGACGGCAGCCTCGTCACGGTGTCCGCTTGCGACCCGCTGAATCTCGCAGGGATACTGACGCCCGGCCCCCGAGTCACGTCCATACCCGGCAACAAGGTCGTTCTACGAAACGGGACGCCTATTGCGGCACTGGAGGCCGGAGAGATACGCATCATCGGAGACGTGGACGAGTCTACACGCGCCGCCGTGCGCAGTCGACTGCTCTCGGGTGGACGTCGCCGATCGGAGAGAGCCCCGGTCGTGGTCGGCGGTCTGTAGGCGGTCCGCATGGTCGAAGACCGGAATAGGCCGAACGAGGAGCTCATGGATGAGCTGGCTGCGTGCCGGACCCGCGTCGAGGAGTTGGAATCGCTCCTCGCGCAGGTGTCTCGACAGAGTTCCCGCGAATACGTTGAGCCCGCCGTACGACGCTTCGCCAGGGAGACCGAAACCTTGGCGGAGGTGGCCCGGATCATAAACTCCTCTCTGGACATGAACGAGGTGTACGAGCGTTTCGCCCGCGAGGTTCGCAAGGTCATCTCATTCGAGAGGATATCCATAACCGAGATCGACAGGGCAACGGGCACCTATAGACTCCTGTACGTGTCAGGGAAGGAGGTTGGGGACCGGCCGCCGGGCGCTGTCGTTCCTCTGAGGGGCTCCTTCACCGAGAGAGTGGCCCACTCCGGCACCAGTCTGCTGCTGCTCATGAGTGAAGGCGACTCCCCTGAGGGAAGGATGCCGAGCCTTCGTCATGGACTCGAGGTCGGATTCCTCTCATTCATCGCGGTGCCGATGATCACCAAGGGGGAGGTCGTCGGCATCATGCACCTGAGATCGTCCAAGGAGAACGCATTCTCGGAGCGCGACCGCCGGCTGGCCGAGAGCGTTGGCGCCGAGATCGCCAGCGCCTTCGCCAATGCTAGGCTCTACGAGCAACTCCGACTGCAGACCGAGGAGCTCAGACGCTCCAACGCCGAGCTGGAGCAGTTCGCTTACGTGGCCTCACACGACCTGCAGGAGCCTCTACGAATGGTCTCCAGCTACGTCCAGCTTCTGGGTCGCAGATATATGGGCAGACTCGACAGCGACGCGGATGAGTTCATATCGTTTGCCGTCGACGGCGCGCAACGCATGCAGCTCCTCATCGAGGCGCTCCTGACCTATTCCCGCGTGGGGACGCGAGAGCTGCGTCCCGAGAAGACCAACCTGAACCTGGTGTTCGACGAGGCGGCCGCCAACCTGAGCATGGCCGTCGAGAGCTGCGGCGCTTCAGTCACCAAGGATGAGCTGCCCACGCTGACGGCCGACGCGCAGCAGATGCTGCGCCTGCTCCAGAACCTTCTTTCGAACGCTCTAAAGTTCCGCGGCGACGAGCCGCCCAGGATACACGTAGCGAGTCGGAAAGAGGGGGACGAGTGGCTGTTGTCCGTCAGTGACAACGGTATCGGCATACCGCCAGAGCATCGCCAACGCGTCTTCCTCGTGTTCCAACGCCTGCACGGGCGTGGTCAATATGAAGGCACCGGGATCGGGCTGGCGATCTGCAAGCGAATCGTGGAGCGGCATCACGGCAGGATATGGATCGGCGAAGAGGCCGGGAATGGATCAGTGTTCCATTTCACGCTGCCCAGCTCGCCGCGGAAGGGTGGGATCAGATGAACAAAGGTGAGAGCGAGCCTGCGGTCGAGATTCTTCTCGTGGAGGACAACCCAGCCGACGTGCGCCTGACGCAGGAGGCGCTGAGGGAGGGGAAGCTGAGGAACAGTCTCACAGTCGCTGAGACGGGCGAGGAAGCCCTGGCGATGTTGAGCCAGCGTTCGCCCCATGCGGACAGTCCGAAGCCCGACCTGATCCTCCTCGATCTGAACCTCCCCGGCAGGAGTGGGCGTGAAGTGCTGGCCGAGATCAAGGCCGACCGTGACCTCAAGCGGATCCCTGTAGTTATCCTAACGACATCGAAGGCCGAAGAGGACGTCGTGAAGTCGTACAACCTTCACGCCAACGCCTACATTACGAAGCCCGTCGACCTGGACAAGTTCATGCAGGTCGTCCGGACGATTGAGAGCTTCTGGCTGAACGTCGTGGTGCTCCCACCCCAGTGACTCCGTTTCCCAAGAGTGATAAGCCACGGAACAGTGGCTTTTCGAGGGTTGTGTTAGTATGGATGCATCGACAGTTAACAGAAACTCCTACACCCTTCCTACAGCCTAGAGAGAGGTGAAAAGATGAGCCTAGGATCGAGCGAAAAGCCTCTTGAAGTATTGCTTGTGGAGGACAATCCCGGCGACGCGAGACTGACGCAAGAGGCCATCAAGGACTCCGAGTACGAGGCGAGCATCACACTCGCAGAGGACGGCGAGGAGGCCATGGCCGTGCTGAGGAAGGAGGGGGCTCACTCAGAGGCCGCAACGCCCGACCTCGTGCTCCTGGACCTCAGATTGCCCAAGAAGGACGGTCAGGAGGTCCTCGCCGAGATGTTCGATGACGAGAACCTGAAGGGCATCCCGGTGTTCATACTGACCGGTACCGAGGCGGAGCAGGCGCTGTTGAGCTCCTACAACATCCCGCCCATGCGCTATAGCAAAAAGCCCCTCGACGTCCGTCGACTCGATACGGTCGTGCGCCAGCTCAGGGTGTTCAGCCAGCAGCCTATCGAGATTCCGGGTCGTCGCCGTCAGTCCAAGCCCTCCGGCGGGAAGAGATGGTGGTGGCCCTTCGGCTAGCGCCCTCCCCCCGGCTGGGTAGAGCTTACCCTCCTGAGAGGTTCTCAAAGAGGCGGCGCCAAGCGTTAGCGTCACCCTGGCCGAACCCGTCGCGGTAGACGATCTCCCCCGAGGCGTCGAACGCGACTTTGATGGAATGTCCCAGCACTTTAAGCGCACGGGTCGAGCTGTCGGCTCTGCCCATGGACCAGGAGTATCCCCTCTCCCTTCCTACCCGCGCAATATCCGAGAGACTGGCCGACGGGTCCGTCTCGAGTGCGTAGAAGTCGACCGTGTCGGAGTAGTCCTTCCAGATAGCTCTTAGCTGCCCCAACGAGGCGCGGCATTCCGGTCAGTACTCGGCGTAGAAGAAGATGAAGGCCGGCCTGCCGGTGGCCAGCAGGTCGGCGGTCGTCACTGTGGACCCGTCGGTGAGCGTGAAGTCAAAGTCAGGGATGCGATTCCCCTCATCGGTGCCGACCTTGGCCGTCGACGTTGGCACGGGCGCCGCCGTCGGACGAGGGCGTGGCGTTGCCGTTGGAGGTACGGGCGTCGCCGTTGGGGGCAGGGGCGTCGCCGTTGGAGGCACCGGTGTTGCCGTCGGAATGGCGGTTGCTGCCGTCGGGGCGGCGGTTGCTGCCGTCGGAGCGGTGGACGCTGCTGTTGGAGCGGCGGGCGCTGCCGTTGGAGGAGCGGTCGTCGCCGTTGGGGTGGCGGGCGCTGCCGTTGGAGGAGCGGTCGTCGCTGTTGGAGTGGCGGGCACTGTCGCTGGAGTGGCGGGCGCTGTCGCTGGAGTGGCGGGCGCTGTCGCTGGAGGCACGGGCGTCTCCGTTGACGGAGCGGCTGCAAGCGGCTGAGGGGTCGAGGTGGGGGACGCGGCCGGAGGCGCGGAGCCGGTCCCGGGCGTGTCGGAACCGTCGTCTCCGCAGGCAGCGACCACGGCTAGGAACGCGGCGGTCAGCAGGATCGACCCCAATATTCTCATCGGCCTCACACCTACGCTTCCGTCTCAGGCAGTCGCACGATCATCCTGTTGGCCGGAACGTCGACCTCGAGGATGTACTCATCGGTGGCCGGGACCAGCGCCTCGCCGCCGTGGATGGCGGCGATCTCGTACACGTCCACATCTCCGGCAGGGAGGATTCGCCTGACCGTACCCAGACGCCGTCCATCCTCAGTATACGTCTCTATGTCTATGATATGGAAGTGATAGTAGGAGCCGGAGGGGAGGGCCGCAAGATTCTCCTGGGGAATCGTAAGAGGCTGTCCTCTGACCGCTTCGGCAGCCGTCCGATCTTCAACGACGTCGAGCTTCACTATCAATGTCCCCTTGGATGGACGGACACGCTCGATACGGGACGGTGTGCCATCCAGATGCACGGTGTTGCCGGGAGCGAACCTCTCGGGCATATCGGTGGCAGGCCTCACCTTGACATCTCCCCGGACTCCCCAAGGGCCGAGTACGTATCCGACGATGACGTGATCCTCCGTAGGTCGCACGGTACGACGGGATGGCGGAGCCGTGGTCACAGTAGCAGGCACGTCACCCTGCTATACGATCTCCAGCACGGCGCGGATTCCCTGCTTGACGGCTGCGACGCGAAGGAGGACACGGATCGACTGCGCGACGCGGCCCTGTCGGCCGATCACCTTGCCCTTGTCGTCAGGGGCCACCTCCAGCGTGAGAAGAAGCCTGCCGTCACGCCCCTCCTGCTCGGTGACCTTCACCTCCTCGGGATGGGAAGCTATCGACTTTGCGATATATTCAACCAGCTCTTTCATGTCTCGTCCGGACCCTCCTGGGTGTCAGGCATGTCCAGCATGCGACGCACCGCCTCAGAGGGCTGGGCACCCTGTGCTATCCATCCACGGGCCTTATCACGGTCCAGTACGATGGTGGGAGGGTCGGTGCGCGGATTATAGTGGCCCAAGTGGTCGACGAAAGCACCGTCTCGTGCAGCCCTTGAGTCGGCGACCACTATCCTGAAGCTCGGCTCGTTCTTGGCTCCAACTCGTCTCAGTCTTATTCTCAGCATCTCACCCTTCTCTGGTCTCTGGTCGTACCGAGTCTATGGTCGAGGGGACCCCCATCTCAATCTTCCCCCGCGGAGCCGGGGGAAGAGGTAAGAGCGGCGCCCCTGGCCTTGTTAAGCATCCTCATGAGACGGGACTTACGGCGCCCGGCGTTGTTACGATGGAGAGCGCCCTTTTGGGCGGCCTTGTCCAGAGATACGATGGCGGGGTCCAGCGCCTGCTCCGCCCCGTCGAGGTCATCGGCTGCGATCAGGCGGCGCACCCTGGTCACCGCCGACTTGGCTCTGGTGCGCAGGGGCGCGTTCCGCTGACGACGCCTTTCCGACACTCGGGCCGACTTGGCACTGGGCAATTCGATACCTCCGTATTCCCGTGGGCCTCAGGACTGCGTCCTGGAGACACTGATGACACCCTTGACTCCCTCCAACCGAGAGCACAGGCGATACAACTGGTCGATTCCATCGATGTAGACCGTCAGCGAGATCATGCTCATCTCGTCGTACTCTTCCGTCACACAAGAGGCTATGTTAACACTCTCGCCGGATACAAGGGAGGTCACATCTCCCAAGAGTCCCACCCTGTCCCATGCCTCAATCCGGATACGAACGGGGTAGAGGGTCTGCGCCTTACGCCAGCCGAGATCTATCAGGCGGTCGGCGTCGGTCTCGTTCAGGATCTCCTGGCAGGTCTTGCGGTGGACGGCCACGGTGTTGTCACGGGTCACGACGCCGATGATCTGCTCTCCCTGAATCGGGTTGCAGCACGGCGCCATCCTGGTAGGCAGGTCGCCTACTCCCAGCACCTGCGTGCCCGAGGCCGGGCCGGCCATCCTCGTACCTGCGCCAGACTTCTCCTGTGGTGTGACCGCGTGTGAGGAGAGCTGCTCCACGACCTGCGAAACGGTTATGGTGCCGTTTCCGAGGGCGGTGAATAGCTGAGCGGTCGTGTCGAACTTCATGTGCTTTGCGACGTCGAGGTCGTCGATCGTCATGTTCAGGCGTCTCACCTGCTTCTGGAACAGGTCGGCGCCTCGCTGCAGGTTGGTCCTCCTCTCCTGGCGGTTAAACCACTGTCGAACGCTGGCCCTCGCCGAAGTCGTCCTGAGGTAGCCGCTTTCCGTGTTCAGCCAGTCGAGACTGGGACCGTGCACTGTCTTGCTGGTGAGGATCTGCACCGTGTCGCCGTTCTGCAGCGTGGAGTGGAGCGGCACCAGCTTGTCGTTGACCTTCGCGCCGATGCAGCGGTGGCCGATGTCGGTGTGTATCCTGTAGGCGAAGTCGAGCGCGGTAGCGCCGGCGGGAAGCTCCTTCAGGTCACCCTTAGGCGTATAGACGAACACCTGGTTCTTGAAGACGTCGGTCTTGAACGACTCGACGAACTCTTCCGCGCCTGGAACCTCCCTCTGCCAGTCCAGAAGCTGCCGCAGCCAGGTCATCTTAGCATCGAAACGCGCGTCCGCTTCGACCCCTTGCTTGTAGAGCCAGTGTGCTGCGACACCGTACTCGGCGAGCCGGTGCATCTCGTGGGTCCTCACCTGGACCTCGACCGGGAAGGCGTCCTGGCACAGCACCGTGGTGTGCAGCGACTGGTAGAGGTTATCTTTCGGATTGGCGATGTAGTCGTCGAACTGTCCGGGGATCGGATGCCATCTCCCGTGGACCACGCCCAGGGCGGCGTAGCAGTCCTGGATCTCGTTGACGAGCACGCGCAGGGCAAAGAGGTCGTATATCTCGCCGACCTCCTTGTTCTGGGCGGCGTACGAGGCGATCTTCTTGTGGATGCTGTAGATGTGCTTTGGGCGGCCGGTGACCTCCGCGTCGAGTCCGGCATCGGCCAGAGCCTCCTGGAGCACTCCCTTTACCCTGTCGACGTACTCCTCGCGCTCACTCCTCCTGCTGCTAAGCAGCGCGGAGATCTCCTGGTACGCCTCCGGGTTGAGGTGTTGGAACGCCAGGTCTTCAAGGCGCCACTTGAGCTCCCATATTCCCAGGCGATGGGCGATCGGGGCGTAGATCTCGAGTGTCTCCCTGGCGATCGCGGTACGCCTATCGGGAGGTAGGGGTGAGAGGGTCCTCATGTTGTGCAGACGATCCGCGAGCTTGATCAGGACGATCCTCACGTCCTCGGCTATCGACAGAAGTATCTTGCGGAGGCTCTCGGCCCCGGCGCGCTCCTTCTCGGTGCTGAGCTGCGGTGAGCTGTCCGACTGTTCGGGGATCAGCTCAGTGCGCGTCAGCTTCGTGACGCCCTCGACGAGCCGCGTCACCTCTGCTCCGAACCGATCCTCGAGCTCCTCGCGCGCGACGCTACAGTCCTCCATCACGTCGTGGAGCAGCGCCGCAGCCAGAGCGTTGGCGTCGAGCCTTAGCCCGGCCAGAAACTCTGCCGTCTGAAGAGGGTGCTCGATGAACGGCTCGCCGGACAGCCTGAACTGCCCGTCGTGGGCCTCCTGCGCGAAGCGGTAGGCGTCGGTTACGACCTCAAGCCTCTCTTCAGGCAGGTACTCTCGGGCTCTGGCTATCAAGGTCTGCAAGACGGGAGTCTCTGTCAGGGAAGGGGCGCTGCGCTGCCGAGCGGCATCGTTCGTGCGGTGTCTGCGAATAACAAGTATAGCCGACGTGTACGGCTCCCGCAATTTGGATGCCGGTTCGGCGGCGCTACGGCAAAGGGGGAGGGCTGGTCTCAAACCAACCCATACGGGGTGATGGCGGTGCGCCTTCGTTGGGAATGGATTCCCGCTTTCGCGGGAGTGACGGGTTGCGGACGGGATGGACGCCTGACGAAGTCGGAACAGGCGACGGGAAGGCCACCGGCAACCGTCCAGGGAAGCGGCCCTTCGACAGGCTCAGGGCGAACTGACTTCGAATGGGGGTCCCCATCCCTTCGGCAAGCTCAGGACAGGCTCAATCTTCCCACGCGGAGCCGGGGGAAGAGGTAAGAGCCTCGTCTCCGTCTACCCAGATTCGCCAGAATGTCTCAGGGAGTCTGAACAGTTACGTCTCGATCAGGGTGGGATGCCGCAGTCCCATCCGAGGTTGTGGCCTTTTTCCATGGCCTTGCGCTCCCACCTGCTGAGTACCATGGGGCGGCCGGGCCTGGACTCGTAGTCCGGGTCATCAGAGAGACGTTTGACGCGCCATGGCCAGTCGGGAGCCTTATCCCAGGAGCGGTCGTCGTCCGCTGACCTGTCCGGTTCAGAGTCGTCGTCCCTCTCCCGGCGTTCCTCTTCCTCGTCCTCGAGGCGGCGGTCGGCCTGTGCTCCAAGCCGGGCCTCGTACCGGGCACGGAGGGCTTCGAACCCGGACCTGTGTGGGACGGGCTCGGGCTCGGGCTCAGCCTCGGGCTCGTCCTCGCCCTCATCGTCGGCCTCGCGCTCAGCCCTGCGCTCGGCCTCGGCTTGAACGCCGGCCTCGAACTGAGCGCGGGCAGCTTCGAAGTCGGGCCTGTTGTAGGGGCGGGACAGGTCCGAGCCGTGTAGTGGTCCGTGGTCATCGGCGGCCATGTCTTTGAAGCCGAGGTGGATGATGTGCTTCATGTCGACCCGGTGGTAGTTCTTGAAGCCGGGGAAGAGCTTATCTATGAGCTTCATGGCGTCCTGAGGGGAGAGTCCGGGACGCTCGGGGTCGACCTGCCTGGAGTAGGCCCGCGCGGCGAGGTGCTTTGCGGCCCTGATCCAGTGGTGGGGTTTGAAGTCGTTCAGCTCGCCCCTGACGACGGCGTTGAGGAAGTCGGCCATCTTCCTGCCCCTGTCGGTCTTCTGCCTGACGATGGGCGGGAGGTGAAAGAGGGTTTCTTCGGAGAGGGTGAGTATGGGACGCCTGGGCGTCGCGTCGTTCGCGGCCCTGGGCGAGCCTGGGGCGGCTGGCATGGGCGGCGGCGCGGGCAGGGCGCCGGCCTGCGGGGCGCCGGAGGCCTGAACGACGGCGATTCTTCCGAAGCCTATGCTGTCGAGTAGGAGCTGTGCGTCGAGACGCTCGTAGGGCTTCGCGCCGACGGAGTCGTCCTCCATGATCCTGATGAGGCAGTCGACGATGGCCTCGCCGTCGCCGGTGACCTGGCGGATGTATTGGGCGTACTCGTCGACGTCATCGGCGAGCTGGTTGTCGGCTGTGGCGAGGGTCGTCACGGATGTGATAAGTCCTCCGGGTAGGCGTGCGTATAATGTTATTATGGGGCATTAGAACAAATATGTCAAGGAGGGGAGAGGAAGCAGTTGTCTGAGTCAGGATTCGCCGGATTCGAGGATCCTCAGGATTCGGAATGCTGCCATAGGCAGTGCGGGCAGGATGCCCGCGCTCCCGGTGGGAACCTGCACACTCGGTCATATCGGCGAAGGCCGACATCCAGAAGGGGCGCGGGGCGCCATGCAGCTGCATATCGACTCACTAAACGTGAACGGTTGCGGTTGCCTGGCTGCGTTTACAGTGGCATCCGGCCTGCGGTATTCTTGGTGAGCAGGCGGACGCCTGTCGATGCGGCTCATGGGGCCTATGCGCCCGAGTCCTCGCCCCGGAGATCAGATTGTCATTTCAGCTGCCAAGAGGCACCTTCGACATCCTGCCGGACGATCAACGGTACTGGAGACGCTTCCATTCCGCCGCGGAGCAGACAGCGGAGCGCTTCGGGTACAGGCGCATAGACACGCCGGTGTTCGAGGACGCGGGGCTCTTCGTGAGGGGGATCGGCGAAGTGACCGACATCGTCGAAAAGGAGACGTACACCTTCGAAGACAGGGGCGGAGACCTCCTGACGCTGCGCCCGGAGGGCACGGCTCCCGTCTGCAGGGCGTTTCTCGAGCACGGAATGCACAACCTCCCTCAGCCGGTGCGCCTCTACTACCTGTGCCCGGTGTTCCGGTACGAACGCCCGCAGTCCGGGAGGTACCGTCAGCACCACCAGTTCGGGATCGAGACGTTCGGCGACGGCGACGCGTCGGTCGACGCCGAGGTGATCGAGGTGGCGTGGAGGCTGCTGGAGGAGATCGGGCTCACCGGTCTCAGCCTCGGGATCAACAGCATCGGAGACTCGGAGTGCAGGCCCGGCTACATCGACGCGCTCAAACGGCACTACCGGGGACAGACCGACCGGATATGCGAAGACTGCACGAGGCGACTCGAGCAGAACCCTCTACGCCTTCTCGACTGCAAGGAGGAGGCGTGTCAGCAGGTGATCGAACCGGCGCCCAAAGGGGCCGACCATCTCTGTGACGGATGCCGCGGCCACTGGGACAGCCTGCAGGAGTACCTGACCGCGTTGGGACTGTCGTACGAGGTAGACCACCGGCTGGTCCGGGGCTTCGACTACTACACGCGGACGGTGTTCGAGATCACTCCACCGCTCGAAGGCAGGCAGCGCACCATAACCGGCGGCGGCAGGTACGACGGCCTGATCGAGCAGCTTGGGGGGCGACCCACGCCGGGCATAGGGTTC
This sequence comes from Dehalococcoidia bacterium, assembly GCA_965208395.1. Taxonomy (GTDB): domain Bacteria; phylum Chloroflexota; class Dehalococcoidia; order Lucifugimonadales; family CBDBON01; genus CBDBON01. The sequence goes on along the minus strand of CBDBON010000003.1, from coordinate 809,379 downwards.
GGGATGGGTATAGAGCGGGTGATAGCCAGTTTGAAAGAGAGCGAAGCCAGCCGCCCCCAGAGAGAGGGCGCCAAGGTGCTGATCGCACATGCCGGCGACGGCGTCCGGCAGCGGGCACTGGCGCTGGCGTCGGCGATGCGAAAGTCAGGCGTGAGCGCGATACTCGCCTCCGGCAGCAGAAGTCTCCGCAGCCAACTCAGGTACGCCTCTTCGATAGAGGCGACGCACGCCATCATCGTAGGGGAGGAGGAGCTAAAGAGGGGGGTTGTGACGCTTCGAGACATGGCCCGGGGAGAGCAGCGAGAGATCGATGGGCAGGCCGACGCACTGGCGCGTGCGGTGAGGGACTAACGGGCGATGCTAGAGAGGCTGGACGCGATCGAAGGGCGTTACGAGGAGATCGACAGGCTCCTTGCCGATCCAGAGCTGTCGGCCGACTACACCCGCATCCAGAGCCTGGTACGAGAACAGGCGTCTATCAGGAACATCGTCGTGCTGGCGAGGAAGTACCGCGAAGTCTTACGGCAGTTGGATGATGTGAACTCACTGCTTCGCGACGAGTCCGATGAGGAGCTGACTGAGCTCGCGAGGGAGGAGCTGACGGGTCTGGAGCATGGGAGGGAGAGAGTCCAGGAGGAGCTGGCGTTGGCCCTGCTTCCCAAGGACCCGAACGACGAAAAGAACGTCATCCTGGAGATAAGAGCCGGGACGGGCGGGGAGGAGGCAGGCCTCTTCGCCGCAGACCTGTTCAGAATGTATAACCGATACGCCCAGCGCAAGGGCTGGAAGACGGAGGTGGTCGACACCAACGAGACAGGTATCGGAGGCATCCGGGAGGTCGTTCTCCAGGTAAAGGGCGGAGGCGCCTACAGCCGTCTGAAGCACGAGAGCGGCACCCACCGTGTCCAGCGCATCCCCGTCACCGAGTCCAGCGGACGCATCCACACCTCGGCCAGCACGGTCGCCGTTCTTCCCGAAGCAGAGGAGGTGGACGTCGAGGTGAGGCCGGACGACCTACAGATCGACATCTTCCACTCGAGCGGACATGGCGGCCAGAACGTCCAGAAGGTGGCGACGGCGGTGCGAATCACGCACACGCCCACGGGCATCGTCGCCGTGTGCCAGGACGAGCGCTCCCAGCTCAAGAACAAGGAGAAGGCGATGTCCGTGCTCCGGTCCCGCCTGCTTGCCCGGGAGGTGCAGCGTCAGCGGGACGAGGTGAGCGCGAACCGCCGATCCCAGGTTGGGAGCGGGGACCGCTCGGAGAGGGTTCGCACCTACAACTTCCCCCAGAACAGAGTCACCGACCACCGCATCTCGCTCACCAGCCACAATCTCGAACAGGTGCTGGACGGCGATCTCGACGAGTTCATCGGCAGCCTGATCGAGCGCGAGCAGGCGCAGCTGCTGGAGGAGGCGGTTTCCTGACGGCTGCCGAGTGGCTTGACGCGGCCGCGGGCCGGCTGTCCGAGGCCGGGATCGATGACGCCCGACTGGAGGCCGAGGTACTGATCCGGTACGCGACCGGGATGGACCGCGCCTCACTCTATGCGTCGATGAGGGAGGAGCTTCCGGAACCGGCCGTAAGACAGTTGGGCGGCCTGCTCAGGCGGCGGACAGCCAGGGAGCCGCTCGCGTACATCACCGGCCACCGGGAGTTCTATGGGATCGACCTAGAGGTGGGTCCCGCCGTGCTGATACCCAGACAGGAGACCGAACTTCTGGTGGAGAGGGCGATCGATTTTTGCTCGTCTCTTGGCCCGGGCGCACGGCCGCTGATCGCAGACATCGGAACGGGCAGCGGCGCGATCGCGATCGCCATCGCCCTCCACGCGCCTCGCGCGACCGTATACGCGACGGACATCAGCCGCGAGGCCATCTCCACGGCGGAGACGAACGTACGTAGACACGGACTGGAGAGCAGGATCCGTCTGTGCCGGGGCGACCTTCTCGACGCCCTGCCCCGTCCGGTCGACCTGGTGGTCTCCAACCCTCCGTACATTCCTACCGGAGATATCTCAGGCCTCGCACCGGAGGTACAGCGTGAACCACGGTTATCGCTCGACGGCGGCGTCGACGGGCTCACGGCGGTGAGACGTCTGCTCGCCCAGGCGCCCGCCCGGCTTCGTCCCGGTGGGCGCGTGATCGTGGAGATATCTCCTGAGCAGCTTGACGCGGTGTCAGCCTTAGCCGGAGGGTGTGCCCATTATGGAGAGGTGAGCTTTCACAGGGACATGCTCGGGCTGGCTCGCGCGGTCGAGGTAGAGAGCGGTAAGAGCCCCCATCTCAATCTTCCCCCCGCAGACGAGGGAAGAGGTAGGACCGTGACTGTTCGGAGTTGATGAGGCGGCGAACGGGAGTGCGGGCAGGATGCCGGCGTTCCCGGTGAGAGGTGGGCCGCGGGTCTATTCGAGGCCCAGTTGGAAGTGCTTGCCCTCGGTCTTGATCGCCGGCGCTACGATCATCTCGGCGCTATGCATGTCCCGGATGTTGAGGGCCCCGATCATCCCCATGCAGACCCTGAGCGCTCCGATGAGGTTCTGGCTACCGTCGGTCACCGAGCTCGGGCCGAACAGCACCTGCTCCAGCGTGCCCTTGATGCCCGTCTCGATACGGGTGCCTCTCGGCAGGGTGGGGTGAGGCGCCGCCATTCCCCAGTTGTTGCCCTTGCCGGGCGCCTCGACAGTCTGTGCGAGGGGGGTGCCAAGCATGGCCGCATCGGCGCCCGCGACAAACGCCTTGCACAGGTCGCCGCCCGTCCTGATCCCGCCGTCGATGATGATGGGCACGTATCGGCCTGTACGGCTGTGGTACTCCTCCCGGGCGGCTGCGCAATCCATCGTCGCCGTCACCTGCGGGACGCCGACGCCGGTTACCTCGCGCGTCGTGCAGGCGGCCCCGGGGCCTACTCCGACCAGGACGCCGTGGATGCCGGTCTCCATCAGCTCGAGCGCCACGTCGTACGAGACGCAGTTGCCCACGATCACCGGCACGTCGACCATCTCGAGAAGCTCGGGGAAGCGGAGCCCCCGGGCGCTTCTGGAGATGTGCCTCGTGGTGGTGACCGTCGACTGGACGACGACCATATCGGCGCCCGCCTCCGCGGCCGCCGGAGCGAGGCTCTTGGTGCTTGCCGGAGTAACAGAGACGGCGCACGTGGCGCCGTCTTCCTTGATCTCCTCTATTCTCTCCCCCATCAACCGGTCGTCGATGGGAGCCGAGTATATCTCCTGGAGGAGCCCAGTCACCTCCTCCCGGGGAGCACTGACGATGCGGTCCAGCACCTCGTCCGCGTCCCGGTATCTCGTCTGCACCCCTTCAAGATTCATGACTCCCAAGCCGCCGTGGTCGTGCATCTGGGTCGCGAACTTCGGGGACACGACCGCATCCATAGCGGAGGCGAGGACTGGAATCGAGAGGCTGACACCGTCGACCGAGAAGCCCGTCTCGGTCATGTCCGGGTTGATGGTCACGTCGCCGGGGACGATGGCGACCTCATCGAAGCCGAATGTTCGCCTGAGCTGTCTAGAAGGGGATGTCGCCATAGAATACCTCGGGGGAGAGATTGGGAGGAATATAGCAAAGCTCGTTTCGCGGGGTCAAGGCGGCGGAGGAGACTGGATACCGGCTTTCGCCGATATGACGGAGGCGGGAGAATTCGCGGCGAGGCCGTGTGCGATAATGGACCGTACGTAACTCAATTCGGCTGGACGGAGCGCGTCCTGGGTGCACTAGAGAGCTCGATAAGAGAGTACGCCGAGCAGCTCGGATTCGACATCGTGGGCTTTACGTCGGCGCAGCCCTTCCCGCGCGACGAGAGAGCCGCAGTGGAGCGCATCAGGAAGGGGCTGATGGATGGACTGCCGTGGTACACGGAGGAGCGGGTCCGGCGCGCCACCCATCCCGCCCGGCTGCTACCCGGCGCCAGATCCGTCATATCGCTGGCGATGAGCTACCTCTCCGGCGAACGTGAACCGGACGGAGGAGGAATAAAGGGGAAGATCGCCCGGTACGCATGGGGCGACGACTACCATCAGCTGATCAAGGCTAGACTCCGCCAGTTCGCGGAGGGACTGGAGGAGCGGGCGGGACGGCCTGTGAGGACGAGATTGTTCGTCGACGACGGCCCTATGAACGACCGCGCCGCGGCGGAGCGCGCCGGAGTCGGCTGGTTCGGCAAGAACACCAACATCCTGACAACCCGTCACGGGTCGTGGGTCTTCCTCGGCCAAGTCATCACCGACCTGGAGCTTCGACCCGACGCCCCGCTGCTGAAGAACTGCGGAGAGTGCGTCCGATGTATCGATGCGTGTCCGACCGGGGCGATCGTTGCTCCTTACGTGATCGATAACCGGCGCTGCATATCCTTCCTGACGATAGAGCTACGGGGGGCCATTCCGATGGAGATGCGCCCGCTCGTCGGCGACTGGATATTCGGATGCGACATATGCCAGGACGTCTGTCCGGTCAACTCGGACGTCCGAGAGAGCGTGGAGCCCGCGTTTCGACAGCGCCACGACTTTGCGGCGCCCGAGCTGCTGCCGCTCCTGGACCTGGATGACGATGGGTTCCGGGAGCGCTTCCGGAACAGTCCGGTCAAGAGGACGAAGCTCACCGGTCTTCTGCGGAACGTCTGCGTGGCGCTGGGCAACATCGGCGACCGTCGATCGGTGCCGGCTCTGGCTCGAACGCTTCTGACGGCGGATCCGATGGTCAGACGGCACGCGGCGTGGGCGCTGGGACGCATAGGCGGAGGGGAGGCGGTCAAGGCACTCTCGTCCGCCGTCCATGTCCAGACCGACCCGGAGGTGCTTGGCGAGATAGAGAGCGCGCTGGGAGAGGCCGGGACGGCGCTCTCCGGCGCGTAGGCATGGCGGGACGCATATTCCTGGCGAACGTCGGCGCAAATGCCGCGCATCCCTTTTACAGTCCGGTCTTCCCAGACAGCACCTTCGAATTCATTCCCATCCCGGAAGACCGGGATCTTCCCGGCCGCCACGCCGTAAGGTACGGACAGTTGACTTCGTACTACGAGCCTTCAGTATCCATATCCCGCTTCGTCCCCAAGCGGCTGTGGGAATGGCCCGCGCACGCCGACCCTGAGTTCGACACCTTCACCTATGGAGACAACTGCGAGACCAGTCCCAGGGCAGCGTCCCTGAAGAGAATGGAGCACGGCGACTTCCTGTTCTTCATCGCACGGCTCGCCAGAGCGATGGATACCACCCAGCAGCGTCCGCGACCGGGCTTCTACCTGATCGGCTACCTGGAGGTCGCCGAGGTGCTCCGCGACGTACGGTCCCGACCCAGCCCCGATGTGCTCGACCGGTTCCGAGCAAACGCACACGTGCTGCGCGGCCTCTCCGATCACGCTCTGTGGGACCGGTTCTGGGTGTTTCGAGGGTCGCAACGGTCGAGGAGGTTTCGGCGCGCCGTCCCGATGACCAGGGAGGTGGCGGACAGCGTATTCACCGCGGCGGACGGATTGCCTTGGCGATGGGGCGGGAAGAGGACTGACCTCCAGGTGATCGGCTCCTATACAAGAAGCTGTCGATGCGTTATCGATCCTTCGAGCGGCGGAGAGGCGAGACGCCGAGCCAAGCTGCTCTGGGAGTGGGTCGACCGTCATGCGGGATAGGCTGTCTGTCGCGGAGGCAGGCGGGTGGATACCGGAGTTTCCGCCCGTCTTCATAATTTCTTAAAATCTTGCGTCTACCGTGTCTGCATCGCCAATGCCACCGCAGGAGGTTTCCTATGCGCATCACCATTCTGTTGGCATCCACGGTCTCGGCGCTGAGCATGATCTTCGTCATGGCTTGTGGAGGCTCGGCAGGGGACCGCTCCGGTGACGCCGAAGCCGCCACGTCCCAATCGGCAGCTGTGGCGTCGGAGATCATCGCCGCCCTGGACGTACAGGATATAGTGGCGGCCTTCGAGGAGGCGCTTGGTGAAATATACTCCGAGGTCCTTCCCTCGGTCGTACAGGTGAAGGTGAGACGCAGTGCCCCTGTCGAGGGGCAGTCCAACGCTCCGCGTCAACTCCCTTTCGTGCCGTCGGAGGGGTCGGGCTTCGTCTGGAGCGCCGACGGCCACATCGTGACGAACGAACACGTTGTCGAATCGGCGGAGCGTGTCGGGGTGGTCTTCGCCGACGGGTCGGAGTACGAAGCCACGGTGCTCGGCACGGACCCCGACTCTGATCTCGCCGTGCTGCTCATCGAGTCGCCGCCCGACGATCTGAAGGAGGTCCCACTCGGCGACAGCGATACGTTGTCCGTGGGGCAGACAGCCATAGCCATTGGCAGCCCCTTCGGGCAGGAGTTCTCGATGACCACGGGGATCGTGAGCGCGCTGGGCCGGACCATACGGAGCACGGCCGGCAACTACTCCAACCCGGAGATCATTCAGACCGACGCGCCGATCAACCCTGGTAACTCGGGCGGGCCGCTGCTCGACAGGTTCGGGCAGGTCATTGGCATCAACGCCCAGATCGCGAGCAGGTCGGGCAGCAACGCCGGAGTCGGCTTCGCCGTCCCAATCAATACGGCAAGAAGAGTGGTGCCGGAGCTGATCTCGAACGGCTCGTACAAGTACGCTTATCTGGGCATCAGCGGCGCATCCCTGACCTCGGAGCTTGCGGCGGCCAACGGCCTGCCCGAGGATACCCGAGGCGTACTGATCGTGGAGGTGGTCCCAGACGGCCCTGCCTCGCGGTTCGGTGTGATGGGAAGCGAAGAGACGAAGGAGATAGACGGCGTACCGTACCCTGTCGGCGGCGACGTGATAACCGCGATTGACGGGATATCGATCGATGGCATGGACGATCTAGTTGCGCACCTGGTAGAGAACAACAGGCCTGGTCAGACGGTAACCCTGGAGATACTCTCCACAGACGGAGTGCGTGCCGCAGATGTTATGCTTGGCGAACGGCCGCAGAGGACGACCTCGTAGCCGATACCCAAGTCCAGGAGGAGAAGACCATGCGTCGTGGCTTCATCATCGCCGGTTCGGTAGCGGGGATTGTCCTACTACTGGCCGCCGTTGCGATAGTCTACGGCTTCGTCATTCGAGGTGGAGGGGAGAGCGGTGAGCTCTCACTGCCGCCGCCAACTGCCGCGCAGGCTACTGTTCCGGCCGCGCAGCAGCAGCCTGCGGCGACGCCCGAGAAGCCGGCAGCCACAGGCGTCGCCGGGGTCTATATGGTGGGAGAAGGCTCCGAGACGACTTTCACCGTCCGCGAGGAGCTCGTGCGGATCCCCACTCCCTTCGACGCGGTGATCCGCACGACGACGCTCTCTGGCGAGATCGACCTCGAGGGCGGCGAGTCTAATGTGACCATCGACCTCCACTCGCTTTCCAGCGACGAGCAGTTCCGGGACCGCTACATCCGCCAGGTCATGTTTCCCAGCTCCCGGACAGCCAGCTTCACCGTCGAGGGTATCGAGGGAGTGGCTGAAAGCCTGTCCGGGGGCGAGACGATAACACGTTCCGTGGAGGGCGTACTCAGCATCAGAGGGATTGAGGTACCTCTGACATTCGAGGTGGAGGCAAGGCTGGACGGAGAGGTGCTGCACGTCCTCGGACGGACGACCTTTACCTGGGAGCAGCTCGAGATTCCCGTGCCGACGGCCAGGTCAGTCGTGTCTCTCGCAGATGAGGTGAGAGTGGAGGTGCTGCTCCGGGCGACGCCGGGGGCGCGATGAGTCTGCTTGACACCATAGAATCGACCATCTAGCTTTGCGCATCATAGAAGCGACCGTACTGAAGGGAGTTCTCCGATGACAAGCCTTTCCACACCGCCGCTGGCGAATCGTCCCGCCGCGATGGGAGTGAACGGGATGGTAACGTCCGCGCATCCCCTCGCCTCTCTGGCGGGACAGAGGATGCTCATGGCCGGAGGCAACGCATTCGACGCGGCCGTGGCGACGGCGGCGACTCTCAACGTCGTGGAGCCCTACATGTCCGGCGCCGGCGGGGTCGGCGTCGCCCTGGCGCACATCGGCGCCGAGGGGCGCGTGCGCGCCCTCAACTTCTCGGGCAGAGCCCCACGTTCCGCCACTCCCGACCGCTTCAGTGACGACACCAAGCAGACCGGCATCCTCGCGCCCCTGGTGCCTGGCAACGTCGCCGGATGGCTGACGCTCCACGAAACCTACGGGACACTCGACAGGGAACAGGTGTTTCGTCCGGCCATCGACTACGCCGACAGCGGATTCCCGGTCACGCATCTGAACAGCCGCATCATGGCTAACAGCGCCGCCAGACTGTCATCATTCCCTTCTGGATCTATCATATTGGATGGGAACGGGATGACTCCGGGCCCCGGAGCCCGTCTGCGAATGCCGCAGCTTGCGGAGTCGCTGCGACAGATAGCCGTGGGTGGAAAGGATACCTTCTACCGGGGTGAGCTGGCTCAGCGGCTGGTGGCGGGGAACCAGGAGATGGGCGGGCTGTACACGCTCGATGATCTCGCCGACTACGAGGCCGAATGGCAGGAGCCGATAGGCATCGACTACCGGGGATACAGGATATACACCACGCCTCCCAACTCCAGCGGCTTCCAGGTGTTGGAGACGATGAAGATCATGGAGGGGTTCGAAGGGACGGACGTCGTCTTTCAGCATCCCGTCACGCTGCACCTGCTCATGGAGTCGATCAAGCTGGCGGTTACCGACAGGATCAGATATGGAGGCGATCCGAACCACGTCCGCACTCCTCTCGATGGGTTGCTCTCCGACGCGTACGCCGTCAAGCAGAGAGCGCGGATCGACCGCGGCCGCGTCTCAGTCGTCTCCGGCGAACACTTCACACGACAGGTCCCGACGGGATCGCTTCTCGCAGGCAGTCCCGACGAGTTCGACGGAGGGATGACGACACACTTCGCCACCGCGGACCGGGACGGCAATGTCGTCACGGTAACCCAGACCCTGGGAGGCGGTTTCGGGTGCGCTGTCGCGCCCGGAGATACTGGCATCTTCCTGAACAACATGTCGTTCTGGTTCGATCTCGAGGAGGGGAGCCCGAACCTGATTGGGCCGGGCAAGCGGGTCGACTTCTGTCTGGCCCCCACGCAGACGCTGAAAGACGGAAGGTTCTTCCTCAGCATCGGCACGCCGGGCGGATGGGGCATCTTGCAGACAACCCCCCAGTTCCTGATGCATGTTCTCGACTACGGCATGAACGTGCAGGCGGCGATCGAGGCACCCCGCTTCCGCTGCGTACAGGGACGACAGGTGGAGATGGAGGAGCGCTTCCCACCCCAGGTACGGCGCGAACTCGAAGATATGGGACACGATGTTGGAGTCGTGGAGGGCTTCTCCATGTCGGTCGGCGGCTGCCACGGCATCCGCGTCGACTCCGAACAGGGCGTATTCCAGGGTGGGGCCGATCCGCGTCGCGACGGATTTGCATTAGGATGGTAGGACTGACATGTACGAGAGAATCCGATTCGACCCAAAGATGCGTATAATCGGACAACGGGCCGCGATCGGCAACCCGATCAACCGAGGCGCCAAGTGAGGGACCAGACGCCTGATGACAAGGAGTTGATGGCCCTGATCGTCAAGGAGGACCGTGGGGCCCTGGAGACTCTCTACGACCGGTACGGTGGGGGAGTATACTCACTCGCCTTGCGGATGCTAAGGAACCCGGAATCGGCCCAAGAGGTCACGCAGGACACCTTCTTGAGTGTGTGGAGACGCGGCTCCAGCTACAAGCCTTCAAGAGGCAGCGTAACGGCCTGGCTCTTCACAATCGCCCATCACAGGGCGATTGACGAGCTGCGGAGGCGACGCAGACGGGACACCCACCTCCAGTACGGTGTGGACCTTACGAACAAACCATCGGACGGCCGGGATGATCCGGTCGACTTCGCCACGGCGCGGTTTCAGCGCGGACAGATCATGGACGCGCTGGCAACCCTACGCCCGGAGCAGCGTGAGGTCGTGCTGCTGGCCTACTATGAAGGTCTCACGCACTCCGAGATCGCCCAGTATTTGGAGCAGCCGCTAGGTACAGTCAAGACGAGGATGCGTCTGGGGTTGAAGAGGCTGAGGGAGTTTCTCCAACCGCGTACCCAGGAGTTCGCCGAGTATGGAGTGTAACGAGGCCGCGGATCTGCTCGGGCCGTACGCGCTCAACGCCCTCGACTCGGAGGAGCGGGTACAGATAGAGTCCCACGTGGAGAGATGCGGCGACTGTCTCCTCAAGCTCCAGGAGGAGATGGAGGTGATGGTGGGCCTTGCGTTCGCCGTCCCCCAGAGGCGCGTCCCCTCGGATGTAAAACGTCGACTCATGGCCAGTATAGACCCCGGCCGGACGCGGGAACCCGGCGCACGATGGGCCGGCCGGGCCGTCGGCGTGGAGCGAGTCCTGTCGACTCTCCTACGCGGCCTGGTTCCGCACACAGGTAAGGCCATCACCGCTTTCGTCGTGGCGGGCGTGGTGTTCGGCGGTATTTGGTTCAACGATCGACTCAACGATATCTCCGCCGCGAGCGCAGAGCTGGGCGGCGAGATAGAGAGCATGGTCGAGAGGGAGGCCGAAGTAAGGACGATGGTCGCCAACCAGCGATATCTCAGCTCCGTGTCCGCGTCACCCGGAGTGTCGGTCAATCTGCTGAGGGGGACAGAGAGAGCCACCGCCGCCTGGGGGATGCTGGCCTGCTGCGCGGTCTCCGACAACGGACTCGTCGCCCTGCTGGGCGTCTTCGATCTTCCCCCGCTCCCCGCCGGCCAGGTATACCAGACCTGGCTCATCAGGAACGGTCAGAGACATCCCGGAAGCCAGTTCACCGTGGACTCGACCGGCTACGGTCAGACCGTCATCATCCCTCAGGCCATTCTACCGGAGTTCGATCCGGTGAACATGTACATCCCGTTCAACGAGTTTGACGGGATAGGGATCACAGTCGAACCCTCCGGGACAGCCGTCTTGCAGGGGGACCTCTGAGACCCGTTCCACACTGTTGCGGTGAGGGACTAAGCCCGCCTTGCACACCTGTGAAAGAGGATCGAGCCGCTCGACACGAGGGAGTTTCCGTTCCAGGGTGTGGAGCAGTATTCTTCACAGAGCCGCCATCCCGAAAGGAGCCACAGCCGCTCTGATAGCGCTGGTGGTGGCGACCTCACATGCCTGCGGCGACCGTTCGGAACCGGAAGCTGAATCCCAGGCTCCTACACCTGTTCCGACGCCCACTCCGATCGATCCGACCATGCTCCTCCAACGAATGGGCGCCGCCATGGAGGAGGTCTCCTCCTTCGAGTTCCTGCTCGACCACGAGTCCGGGGGCACGGTACTTATGTCGAACCTCGTGATGACCGAGATCACGGGGCAGGTTGTCAGGCCAGACAGGCTCTCTATCGGATTCAAGGGTCGCTTCGGCAACTTCGCGATCCAGGGCCAGCTCATCACCGTGGGCGAGGCGACCTATATGACGAACCCGTTGACGGATGAGTGGGAGGAGATTCCTCCGGATGTTTCGCCGGTCCGCTTCTTCAACGAGTTCGCCGACATGGTATCGCAGGTCACTCCCTCCGGGGCGACATGGGACGGCGACCTCTTCAGGGTCAAGGGGAGACTGCCCACGGAGGCCCTGGAGCCGCTAGTCGGGAGCACCATCAAAGGCGAAACCGTCGGGATCGAGCTTGCGGCACTCTCGAGTAACGGTTACATCGTCGAGGTGAAGTTCGACGGGGCGGTAACGGAGGCCGAGGAGGCTGGCACGGTCAGAAGCATAACCCTCTCCCGCTTCAACGAGTCGTTCTCTATCGAGCTGCCGGAGTAGGCCCTCGACCGTCCCTCTCCAGCCCTCTTGCATCGGCCTCTCACGGGGCCATAGACTCGCAAGAGCTCCATGCTCCGCACCAGGACCCCGTACATAGCGCTCCTTCCGGTGCTCGCCGGCGTCTTCATAGCCGCCGATGACCAGACCGTCGTCGTCACCGTGCTTCCCAGGATCATGCTGGACCTGGAGGTGCCGTTCACCCAGCTCGACCGCGCCTCATGGACAATCACCGGGTATCTGCTCGGCTACGTCTGCGCCATGCCCTTCATCGGAAGGCTGTCCGACATCCTGGGCCGGCGCAGCCTGTATCTGTGGTTCATGGGGCTGTTCATGGCAGGATCGGCCGTCGTGGCACTGACTCCAACGATCGAGTGGCTGATTGCCGCCAGGGTGTTTCAGGCGATGGCCGCGGGCGCGCTCGTTCCCATCTCGATCGCCATTGTGTCGGACCTCTTCCCACCAGAGAAGAGGGGACTCCCCCTGGGGCTGGTCGGAGCGTCTGCGGAAGCGGGCGGAGTGATCGGCCCGCTGTGGGGCGGGATCATCACCCGATACCTAGACTGGCAGTGGGTCTTCTGGATCAACATTCCACTCGGTCTCGTCGTGCTCGTTGGGACACTTCTGCTGCTGACGCCCAGTCCGGTCTACCGAGCAAAGATAGACTTCGTCGGCGGTATACTCGTCGCGGCAGCGATTGCCACCCTGACCCTAGGACTCTCCAGGATCGACGCGGCCGACCTGCTCATGGTCGTATATCTGGCAGCGTCGGGAGCGGCGCTCGCGCTGTTCGTCGCCTGGCAGAGGACGACTCCGGAACCGCTACTGCCGCCGGCGATGTTTCGTAGCCGTATCTTCGGAGGAGCGAACGTCACACACCTTCTCATCGGCGGGGCACTGATCATCGGGATGGTGACGATCCCACTGATGGCGAACACCGTGCTCGATCTCACACCGCTGGAGGGCGGCCTGCGGCTGATGAGGCTGACGGTCGCAATTCCCGTGGGCGCGGTCCTCGGCGGCCTGGCCTGCCAGCGAATGGGCTACAGCGTTCCGACCATCACGGGTCTAGGACTAGCGGCCCTCGGATTCTTCTTCATGAGCGGTTGGGGGGTCGACGTCGCCGATCCTGGGATGACTATCCATCTGCTCATCGCCGGTCTGGGATTCGGGCTCGTCATCGCGCCGATCGCGCTCGCCGCGACTAACTCGGTGCGGGAGGAGCACAGAGGCGCTGCCGCCGGGCTGATCACGGCGATGAGGATGGTGGGGATGACGTTCGGGGTCGCCGCGCTGACCGCCTGGGGCACGGAACGCTTCGGCACGCTCGTCGCCGGAGTCCAACTGCCGTTCCACCAGTCTTCCGCCCTATTCGAGACTCAACTGGTCGACGCCGGGCTGACGCTGTTCAGCGACTTCTTCCTGATCGCGATGTGCGTATCTCTAGTCGCGATCATCCCCGCGGCCCTCATGGTGCGAGGTTCAGACAGGGATGACGGATGAAGCCCGCGTGGGCCGACTCGCAGACGGCTACACCTTGGAGTATTCGGGGGAAGCCACCTCAGTGCCGTCCGGGAGCCGGTCGATGGTGAAATCGCCGAAGAGCAGCGGCGCCTCATCCTGGAGCACGCGTAGAACTGCGAGGGCGAGCTCGCGGATCTCCCAGTCCGCGAATGGCGCAGCGCGCATCTCGATGAAGTGCCGCCACGCACGCACATTCCCGGTTACGAATATCTTCGTCTCCGTGGCGTTGGGCAGGACAGCCCTGGCCGCCTGCCTGACGGCCTTCCTGCGGTCCCGGTTGGACGTGAACCAGTCTCGAGGGATGCTGCTGTCGAGGGCGACGACCAGCTCCGCATAGCCTGAGGCCGCCGTCTCCAGCGCCCTGTCGAGGGCCTCCCTGGCCTGGCCGGAGTCGCCCAGCTCACGTAGAAGAGTCGGGGGTACGACGAACCTGCCGTCCTCCTCGCTCACGTAGCGTTGAGAGCGCTGGCTGTAGGCGAAGCCGGCGCGGTGCCGGACGAGCTCGTGAGTGAGACTCCGGGAGACTCCTGTAAAGACAAAGCCGTAGTTGACATGTTCGAACACGCTGCCGTCTTTGGACGACAGCAGGTTATTGACGAAGTCGGCTATGTCCCTACGGCCGCGGCCGTAGCTCATGTAGCAGAGGCGCGCAGATATCTCGATGATCGCGGCCGACTCGTCGTCACCGGCGCGGATGCTCTCCGGTATGGGAGGCACCTCCTCGTCATCCAGGAAGGAGGCCACCTGCTCCCAGTCCACCGACGGTCGGGTCACAAGGTAGACGTTCGGCCCGGTCGTAAACTCCATTGCGTGATCCTACAGGAAGAAGCCGATCGGATTTTCCAGCAGCCTCTTGACTTCGACCAGGAACTGCGCGCCTTCGGCGCCGTCCACGATGCGGTGGTCGGCCGACAGCGTAGCGTTCATAGTCTGAGCGACGGCGAGGTGGTCACCGCGGACGACCGGTCTCTTCGCAACCGTGCCGACCGCGAGAACGGCGGTCTGGGGAGGCTGGATGATGGCCACGAAGCTCGTCACGTCGTACATTCCGAGGTTGCTGATGGCGAAGGTGCCGCCGGTGTACTCCTGAGGGTGGAGCGCACCGCTGTTCGAACGTTCCACGAGGTCCTTACTCGCCTGGGCGATCTCGGTCAGCGACTTGTCGCCGCAGTCCATGATGGCCGGGACGATCAGCCCCTCATCCAGGGAGACCGCCACACCCACGTTTATCGTGTCGTTCATCCTTATGCCGTCTTCTTCGAAGAAGGCGTTGAACTTCGGATAGGTCTTCAGCGCATCTATGCAGGCCCTGATGATCAGGTCGTTGACCGAGACGCGTATACCCTGAGATTCCAGCGCCTCGTTGACCTGCGCACGGAGCTCCACCGCCCGGGTCATGTCTATCTCGCACGAGACGTAGAAGTGCGGCTTCTCCTGCTTACTCCTGACGGTGACCCGTGCGATCTGCTGCCTCATCCGGGTGATGGGGAGCCTGTCGTCGTCCCCTGGAACAGGAGGTTCCTCGATGACGGCGGTCGCCATCACCTCCTCAGCCTCCTCTGTCGGCTCTTCCACCTCTTCCGCGGGCGGTTCCGGAGCCTCTTCGGCGACGGCAACGGCGGTCTGCGGCTCTTGTTCGGTCTCCGCCACCGGCTCTTCGGCCTCCTCGACGGGCGCTTCCGGGGGCTCCTCGGCCGGCGGTTCGTAGGCGAGGACGTCGTCCTTGGTAATTCTCCCGCCCGGGCCGGTGCCTGCGATGTTCGAAAGGTCGTACCCGCGCTCTTCGGCCAGCCGCCTGGCCACCGGAGAGGCGCGCACTTCCCGTGGAGGCGCAGGAGGAGCGGCTTCAGGCTCGGGCTCGATGGCGCCCGGCAGAGGGATGCTCGATGACGCGGGTTCCGCCGCCTCCTCTTCCTGTTCTTCCTCCTCATCCTCAGAAGACGGCTCGACCGTCTCAGGAGCCTGGGCCGACGGGGCTTCGTCTTCTATATCCTCATCGACACCCTGGACGACGGCGATGGGCTCTCCCACCGGTACGGTCGCGCCCTCGAGCACGAGCACCTTTCGCAACACGCCAGAGGCGAATGATTCGAACTCCACCACCGCCTTATCGGTCTCGATCTCGGCAATCGCCTCGCCTTCCGAGACCGACTCCCCCTCCTGCTTGAGCCAGCGGATGACCGTCCCCTCCTGCATGTCGTACCCCATCTGCGGCATCTTGAGTTCCATTGTCAGAATGCACCCCCTACTAAGCAATCAGGTATCCGCTCGACGAGCGGAGACCTCTCTATATCCCTAACCCCTGCTCCATTGCCTGGACCACCCGTTCCGCATCCGGGATGGCCGCCGCCTCAAGTCGCCTCGCGTACGGACTGGGCACGTCGACGCCGCCGACACGGATGACGGGGCCGTCTAGATAGTCGAACGCGGCGTCCTGGATGGTGCTGGCGATCTCCGCCGCAAATCCGCCGGTGCGCCAAGCCTCCTCCACCACGACGGCCCGTCCGGTTCTCTTAACCGATTCGACTACCGTCTCGGCGTCGAATGGACGCAGCGTGCGCAGATCGATCACCTCGGCGCTGACGCCCTTGACGGTCTGAAGCGTTTCGGCGGCTTCGGCCGCCACGTGCGCCATCCTGGAGTAGCCGATGATCGTGGCGTCCGTTCCCCGGCGCCTGACGGCCGCCTTTCCGAACGGGACCTCGTACCAGTCGTCGGGCACCTCCCCCCGCGCGCCGTACAGCATCGCGTGCTCCGCGTAGATGACGGGGTCCTCGCTCTTCACCGAAGACCTGAGGAGGCCGAGCGCGTCGTAGGGAGTAGAGGGCACGGCGACCTTCAGGCCGGGCACCGAGGCGTACCAGCCCTCGAAACTCTGCGAGTGGGTGGCTCCCAGCTGGCCGCCACCTCCAGTGACCGTCCGAATGACGATGGCGATCGACATCTGTCCGTTGGACATGTATCGGAGCTTGGCGGCGTGATTGACGATCTGGTCCATCGCCAGAAGGCTGAAGTTGATCGTCATGATCTCGACTATCGGCCTGGACCCGCCCATAGCCGCCCCGATCGCCGCTCCGACTATCACCGATTCCGATATCGGCGTATCCTTGATGCGGTCCGGTCCGTACTCTTCCAGGAACCCCCTGGTCACCGCGTAGGCGCCGCCATAGGCCCCGATGTCCTCGCCCATCAGAAAGGTCTTGTCGTCGCGGTCAAGCGCTTCACGCAGACCCCGTGCGACCGCCTCTCTCATCACCGTATGGGGCATGCCGGCCGTCACCTAAGCGTAGACGTTCTCATAGAGAGCGCCGGGATCGGGGTCCGGGCTCTCCTCAGCGAACTTAACCGCCTCCGCCACAGTCTCGCTCGCCTCCCCATCGATGGAGTCGATCTGCTCGGGAGTCATCAAATCCAGATCGAGCGCCGTTTTCCTGAAGCGCTCTATCGGGTCCTTAAGCCGCCACTCGTCGACCTCGGACTGCTCCCTGTACGCGGAGGGGTCGGCCATCGAATGGCCGCGGAACCTGTACGCCATGGCCTCCAGGAAGACGGGACCGCGGCCCGAGCGGACGCGTCTTACGGCCTCGCCAACGGCCTCCCTGACCGTCTCCAGGTCCATCCCGTCTATCTGTCCAGACGGGATATTGTACGCGTCGGCCATGGAGTATATGTCCCGGCCCGCAGCGTGAGTCCGGTCTACGTGCGTGCCCATGCCATACAGGTTGTTCTCCAGGATGAACAGGACGGGGAGCTTCCACAGAGAGGCGAGATTGAGCGATTCGTGGAACTCTCCCTGGTTCACCGCCCCGTCCCCGAAGAAGCACAGCACGACCCCTTTGCCGCCCTGCTGCTTGATCGCAAGACCCAGCCCGGTCGCAATGGGGAGCTGTCCGCCAACGATCGCATATCCTCCCATGAAGCCCCTGGAGACGTCGAACAGGTGCATCGACCCGCCCTTGCCGCCGCTGGATCCCGTGGACTTGCCGAACAGCTCCGCCATGACGATCCTGGGGTCCATCCCCCTTGCGAGGGCGTGTCCGTGGTCGCGATAGTGGCTGACGACGTAGTCCTCGGGCGCGAGGGAGGCCATCGATCCGACGGCTATCGCCTCTTCCCCTATGTACAGGTGTAGAAAGCCGCGAATGTTGCCCTGCATGTAGTGTCGGGCGCACGCCTCTTCGAACCTGCGGATGAGGACCATCTGGGCGTAGTATTGGGCGACCTCGGCCTTTTGGAGAGTGGTCGCGGCCTTCATAGGTTGTGCGGTCCTGCGGGTATCAGACGTGTACAGCCTCGCCGTCGACGGCGAGCGCCGCCTCCTTGAGCATCTCGGAGATCGTCGGATGCGGGTGGACGAGCCATCCCAACTCCGTGGTAGTGCCCTCGAGGAGCCTGGTCATGGCGACCTCTCCCAAGAGCTCGGTGACCTCGGAGCCGACCATGTGAGCTCCGAGTATCTCTCCCACCTCCGAGTCTACCACCAGTTTCACCAGCCCTTCTACTTCCGACAGGGCCAGGGCTTTGCCGCTTGCCGAGAAGGGGAACTTCCCAACCTTAACGTCGAAGCCCTGCTCCCTCGCCTGGGCTTCGGTGAGGCCGAAGCTGGCCACCTGCGGCTTGCAGTATATAGCCCTGGGCATCAGGGTGTAGTCGAGCCCAGGCGGACTCATTCCGGCGATGGTCTCGACGGCAGTCACTCCCTGGGCCGATGCGACGTGGGCCAGCAGCATCTTTCCGGTAACGTCCCCCACCGCGTAGATTCCGGGAATGTTGGTCTCCATCGAGTCGCCGACGACGATCGAGCCGCGCTCGGTCCGGACCCCCAACCCCTCGAGGCCGAGACCTTCGACATTGCCCTGGACTCCGACGGCCACCAGCACCTTGTCGGCTTCGATCTCGGTCGTCTCTCCGCCGGTGGAGACGCACACCACGGCATGGCCGTCGACCAGGGAGACGCTCTCGACGGCCGAGCCGCTGAGCGTCCGTATCCCCTGCCGGCGAAAGGCACGCTCCAGCGCTCTGCTCGTATCCTCATCCTCGTTCGGCACCAGTCTCGGGAGCAGCTCGACTATCGTGACCTCTGCGCCGTACGTCCGGTAGACGTGCGCGAACTCGGCCCCGGTAGCGCCGCCGCCAACGATCACAACCCTGGGCGGCACCTCGCGAAGCTCAAGCGCCTCGCGGCTGGTGATGACGGCCTCCCTGTCCACGGGGATGTTGGAGAGCGCACGCTCACGGGCCCCGGTCGCGATGATCACATTGGATGCGGTAAGGGTCCGTCCGGCCGCCTCGACCCTGACAGTCCTGCGGTCGAGCATGGTCGCCTCACCCTTGATGAGCTCGACGCCGTTCTTCCTGAGAAGCATCTCCACGCCACGCGTCAGGCGGGATACGACCTGCCGACTCCGGTCTATCGCCTTGCCGAAGTCGACCCTCAGGTTGTCGAAGGTGATGCCGAACTCGTCCGCACCGCGCACCAGGTCCAGCACTTCGGCGTTGCGAAGCAGGGCCTTGCTCGGAATGCATCCCCAGTTCAGGCAGACGCCCCCGACGTTGTCGCGCTCGACGACGGCGGTCTTCATTCCAAGCTGTCCCGCTCGGATCGCGGCGACGTATCCGCCCGGGCCCGCTCCGAGCACCACAAGATCGTAGTCTGACAATTGCAACACCTCTGGCGGCCCGATCTGCGCCGGACTCGACTAGGAGCCTATATTACAACATCGTCATGGGCGGCACGATACTCGACGGACAGCTCAGGCTCGGGAGGGAGGCAACGGGCGAGTGTCGTCGAGGAGAGTCTGGCTGAATAAAGGGTGACGCCCCCGTCCCTTCGGCAGGCTCAGGACAGGCTCATCTCTTCCCGTCCGCGGCGAAAGAGGCGAAAGAGGCGGGAGACGGTCGGGGCAGGTCGAGGTTGGGCTAGATATATATTATGTGCGTCATTTTGGGACATTTCGGGACATTTCGTAGCTAGGGGTCTGCTCCGTCAGGCCGTGCGGTCTGTGCTGGATGAGACAAGCATAGCACTGATGTTCGGGTACGTCAAACAGCGTGTGCGCCAAGAAGCGCACCCGACGGGCGGGCTTCTTGACACCTACATAGGGCCACACTACCATAGACTGTGCCGGCCGAGGTAGCTCAGTTGGTAGAGCACAGCACTGAAAATGCTGGTGTCGTCAGTTCGATTCTGACCCTCGGCACCTTGGGCCATACCAGTCCAAGCCCCGCCTGAGCGGGCGTAGCTCAGTGGTAGAGCGCGTCCTTGCCAAGGACGAGGTCGTGGGTTCGAAACCCATCGCCCGCTCCAAAAGCCTCCGCTACCAACAACGGCGTGCAGCCTTTGAATCCCAAGGAATCGTATGGAATCTCTCGAGCGAGTAAGAAAGGTCCTTCTTTGACTTCATTGAGTAGACTTGCCGACCAGGTGGCTATCGTTACCGGAGGCGCCATGGGCATCGGCGGAGCCACCTCTCGACGGTTGGCAGAGGAGGGCGCCAAGGTGCTGGTGGCCGACGTAGACCTGGACGCCGCCAAGACCAACGTTGCCAGGATTCGCGAGAGCGGAGGCGCCGCCGAGCCGCTCCGCGCCGACGTCGGCAGGCACGAGGATATACGAGGGATGGTCGCGACGGCGGTGGAGCTATGGGGGAGGCTTGACATTCTGGTCAACAACGCCTGGGGGAGGCCTCCGGGGTCCTGGGGCAGCGCTCTGGAAGTAAGTGAGGAGGCGTGGGACGCGGGAATGTGGCTGCTGGTGAAGTCACACTTCCTGGCGGTGAAGTACGCCATCCCAGAGATGGAGAGGGGAGGCGGCGGCAGCGTCGTCAACATCTCATCGGCCCTCGGACTTCTCGCGGCACCGAAGGACCTCGTTTACGATGTGGGGAAGGCGGCGGTGATCGGCGCCACCAGGCAGATGGCGACCGACTTCGGACCGGTAGGGGTCCGTGTCAACGCCATCTGCCCCGGCCACATGGTTACCGAGCGGGCGGAGGAGAGGTGGACCGGAAACCCCTCCGGACTGCGCTTTGGCGAGAATGCATATCCCCTACGGAGGTTTGGCAAGCCTGCGGACATCGCCAACGCGGTCGTCTTTCTGTGCTCGGAGGAGGCCTCTTTCATAACCGGTCACGCCCTGGTGGTCGACGGCGGGCTGACGGTACAGTACCAAGAGAATCTAGGCGTGCGGCAGGGCCACTATCTCCGCGAGCACCCCGACACTCAGCTACCATACCGGCTGTCTCCCAATGAGCCGTCCGACGATTGAATGGCGTGTCAGCCCACGGCCGCAATACCGATATGAGGGTATAGTGATCCGAGCGCGCCTTCACGGCCTGACACCGGTGACCCGGTAGCGCTCATCGTTCCTTGTCACCGGGCTCTACGGAAGGACGGCAGCCTGGCTGGCTACCGCTGGGGCCTGTCACGCAAGGAAGCCCTCGTTGAGATGGAACGACGGGAGTTCAGTGGCTAGGACCGCAAGAGCGGCGCAGTGGTCTAAGTCCCGAAGCCGACGACTACAACTGGATTCCCACCGAAGAGTTCGCAATTCGGTCTTACACGGGGGGCGTGACGACTTGGATCGGGCTCACTCATTGCGAAACGCCTTCTCCAACTCGGCGACGTCCAACCCGCCAGTAGGATCAGCCGCTGCCCTCGCTCCGGGGCGGACCTGCGCGTGGGCGGGCAATTCAGCCCTTTGGTCGCTCAGTCCGCCAAACTGTCACGCCACCCTGGGCGTCGAGGGCGGCGAGCGCGCTCCCGTCGGGGCGCCAATACAACTCAGACACTGCGTCCTCCAGACTCTCGCTCGCTATCGTGCGGCCTTTTCCATTTCCCTTAAGCGACCACACAGCCACTGCGCCATCACGCCCTCCCGATGCCAGGCACATCGAGCCAGGCGCAAAGGCAAGCGTCGTGACAGGTTCAACATGAAACTCCAGAACGCCTGGCCGCGTACCTTCCGGCCCCTTTTTCCGGAAGCTCCATACTGTCACCGCCTCCCCGCCGCCGGTAGCTAAAAGGGTGCCGGTATCATCAAAAGCCAGGGCGGACGGTTTGGTGGGATATCCCAACATCTCGGAGTCCTCCCCTGTGGAGCGACGCCAGAAGTGGACCGAGTTGTCCTGGCTGCCGCATGCCACGATGCCGCCGTCCGGGCTCAGCACCATCGATACCAGCGAGCCCTGCCACTCCAGATTCTGGCGAAGCTCACCGGTGGATGCGTCGAAGAAGGCTGCTCGACCGTAACAGGCCGTCGCCAGTTCCCCTGCTCCCGACCAGGCAATGGCGCTGACCGTGCTGGGATGATCATCGGACTGCCAAAGTTCGTCGCCTTCCACGTCATACGCGAAAACTTGCCGGGAGCAGGAGGCTGCCAACCGTTGGCCGTCCGGCGACCACTCCACGTTTTCCACCCAGCCGTTTCCGACATCGATAGTCCGGCTTACCTGACCTTCGGCGGCGCTCCAGATTAAGATTCGGCCGTCCTGCCCGGCCGTGGCGAATATGTTTCCGCTTGGGTGGATTGCCATCGACAGCACGCCACCTTCATGAACCCCGCGCTGCGACCAGGCGACCGCGCCAGTATCGCCTTCGAATGCGCAAATGCCACCCTCCGTATCACCGACCGCCAGCGCCTGCCCACGCAGGCTCCATCCTCCGGCGATAGCGTAATCGCCGACTTCCGCAGACCAGCCTTGGCCAAGAACGTCCACTGATCTGCCGCGAGTTAACTTAAACATCCTTCGAACCCCTCCCGAATGCCCTGCTCGTCGAGGTTGCGTCCGATGAAGACGAGCTGATTGCGGCGGGGTTCGTCTCCCCATTCGCGATCCGGCTGGCCATCAAAGAGCATGTGAACTCCCTGGAAGACGAAACGACGCGACTCCCCGGCGACGCTGAGGAAGCCCTTCATTCGGAAGATGTCCACCCCGTTCTCCGCAAGCAGTTCTGCAAGCCAGTCGTTGATCCTCTCGGGATCGACGTCGCCGTATGTCTCGATCGCGATCGACCCTACCTCGTCATCGTGCTCGTGCTGAGCGACCCAGGTTCGCTCGGCTTCGGCGGGGACCGACGCTCCCTTGATTCGTTTTGTGTCTGTCTCTGTTTCTGTGCAGTCAGGCTCAGCGCAGAAGTTGCCCCCTAGTTTGAAAGCCTCTCCATCTGCGTTCCTCAGTTGGATATCGAACTCCTCTTTGAGGTGCTGGGTAAAGAGACCAACCCGACCCGGCGTATCGACCTCGAAGAAGAACGACTTGCGCCCTGAGGAATCGAGCTGGAGGTTCACATGCTTTCCAACCTTAATCTCTTCTCCTGGATGAATGATCTCCGCAGGTTCGGCATACTCCCGCACACACCACTCTGCGCTCTCCCGGAGGGCAGCGTCATCCGTGCCCTGGCCGGGCACGGCAACGAGCGACATCGACGGATCAGGGCCATCGGCAAGGCTTAGTTCGTAGCGGCCGGTACCGAGCGAATAGACCCCAGTCCATTCGAAGGGATACTCCGGCTCGAGGAAGGTGGGACGCCGCTCGAGCACCTGGTCCAGGTCGAAGGCGCCGAGCTCCAGTACAGTATCGACGGGTATGTTCGCTCGCTCGCTGCGCACGACTCGCGCCATTCGGTTCATATCTCGGAGCCGCGACTCCAGATTGTCAAGGGCATCGTCGTTGACGAGGTCCGTCTTATTGAGGACGAGAACGTCTGCGAACGCGATTTGCTCCGTGCTTTCGTCGCTTCTGCCGAGCTGCTGCTCAATGTGGGCTGCATCAACAAGCGTGACTATCCCGTCAAGCGCGTATTCAACGCTAAGGTCGTCGTCCATGAAGAATGTCTGAGCGACTGGACCGGGATCGGCGAGCCCTGTGGTTTCAACCAATACATAGTCGAATTTGTCGCGGCGCTTATTGAGATTGTTGAGCACCCGAATCAGGTCTCCGCGCACGGTGCAGCAGATGCAGCCGTTCGACATCTCAAAGACCTCCTCGTCAGCGTTTATGACGAGCGCCTGATCGATGCCGACCTCCCCAAACTCGTTCTCAATCACGGCGATGCGCCTGCCGTGCTCTTCAGTCAAGATTCGGTTGAGTAGGGTCGTCTTGCCAGAGCCGAGGAAGCCAGTGAGGATGGTTACGGGTACCCTGTCCTGCGTGTTCATATAGAATCCTCCTTCAAGCAATCTTTATCGATACTAGGTATCGCTTGCGGAACGGGCGATTCTACGCTACCGGCTCTGGAGCTGTCAACTAGTCGAACTGACAGTGCCGGTTCGCAATTCAGTCTTGGCAGGCCCACCATGCTCATAGCTAAGACCTGCCGAGGCTCGAACTCCTCAGCGATGGCGTGCGACTGAGCTCCGCCCTTTCAGGAGCCAGGGGCCGCGGTACTCATAATGGCACGCAGCCGCTCAAGAGTGGCCCGATATTCGGGCGCTTGCGCTGCAAGGTATTCGTCGACTTCCTGGGGGGCGTGACGACTGGGATCGGGTTTACTCATTGCGGAACGCCTTCTCCAACTCGACGATGTCCAGCTTGTTCATCTTCATGAACGCCTCAGTGACGCGTTCCACCGCCGCCGCATCATCGCTCCCCATCATTTCACCCAAGGCTATTGGCACGATCTGCCAGGAGACGCCGAATCGATCGACGAGCCAGCCACATCGACTCTCCTCGCCGCCATCGGACGTCAGGCGTTCCCATAGCGCGTCCACCTCGTCCTGGTCGACACAGTTGACCGCGAGCGATATCGCCGGGCTATGGGTGAAGTGGGGACCGCCATTGATGATGCAGAACTCCTGCCCCGCCAACTCGAACTCGGCGGTCATGATGTCGCCAGCCTCGCCAATGCCTGCCTCACCGTAGCGTGTGATGCGGGTCACACGCGCATCTTCGAAGCAAGACGTATAGAGGTCGACCGCCTCCTCGACCCGGCCGTCAAACCACAGGTTGGTGACAATCTTCTGCATAGCTCAGTCTCCTCTGTTCAGATCGACGACGGATAGAGTCATCAGCCATCCACCATCAAGGTTGAAGGGGCCAAAGCCGTGCATCCGCACCCGTGTATTGGCCCTTTGCTCCTCCCCGCATATGCTCTTCCTGTTCCGCCTGCTCTGGAGTCATCGCTTCGGCAAAGATAAGGTCGGTCGTGCAGATCACCTCACTGGAGTGAGGGAGTGGTTGCCGGATCGTCTGAAGAGTCCTAGGAGGTTTCGACTCAACCTCTTTGGACGGCCGGGTCTCGACACCATTGACCCGCCTAGGCGGGCCAACTCCGCTGCGCAGACGATGGTCACCACCAAGCCCACGACCCATCCCCACTGACGAGGGAAACGGCTTCCTCACTGCAACGGGCCTCAGCAAGAGTTTCGACGGCACCCTGTCGCTCACGAACTGGCAATCCTAGTTGCAGAATGCTTATCCCTTGGTCTGTTAGGATATCGTAGAATCGGTCCTCCAGCTGCCTGAATCGTTGTCAGAGGACAACACATGGCATACGTTCGTCCTCCATCGTGTCCAAAATGCGGACGGCCGATGAGGTATAGAATTGCGAGGCGCGGGCGCAATCGTGGTAGTCAGTTTTGGGGCTGTCCAACCTATCCATCCTGCAACGGTACCCGCGATGTGGGCGCAAGTTCGCGCGACAACGAAGAGGACTTTAGGCATGGGGAAGTCGTGAACGGCCCGTCGGTGCCGGTTGAGTGGACTGAAGGCGTCTCTCGACGATCATTCAACTACGAGTACGCGCCTATAGGCTCTGTCCCGGGCGTTTTGATCGCTCAGGCAGACATAACCAATGACGTCAAGCGTCTGCTTAGTCATACCTTGCTCCTTACATCCAGGGGTCGCCGACACGTGGAAACTACGGAGCATGCCCGGCTTGCCTCGGGGTTGCTTGCAAAGCTTCTCCAGCGGGGATATGCGCCACTGGCAACACTGGAAATCGAACGCGCCGCCCTGAATTGTCATGGTCTGATGAAGGAGGCAACAGACCTAGCCGAGGGCGAAGTCGAGGTCGGATGGCAGTTCCCGCGGGAAGTGACCATGAAGGACGCCGCCGGTGAGCTCAGGAAGGAGCTGATTCGGAGAGACGTGTGGATTCTCGATACCGAGTCAGAACATTCCCTGTTGCAGAGCGACGCTGAGATAGAGTTTTTGACCGGGTGGGTCCCTTCCAATCTGGGGTTGCATGCCGCACACTGGTTCATGCCCCAGGCTCCACTAGATAGACTGCTCGAATCGGCCAGCTTGGAGCACGGGGCTGACCGTCGAATCGACTTCCTGGTTTGCTGTCCAGGGATAGAGTCATTCGCAGTAGAGATCGATGGCCCTGAACACATTGCATCTCGAGCGATAGACGATCAACGTGACAAGCAATTGCGCTCCATGGGAATCGATGTGATCCGTGTGAGCAATGCGGAAGTAGGAGCGGGCGATGGACCCCAACTCAACAAGATAAAGGAGAGATTCTACGCGGCCGACGTCTTGCCTGACGTGGACAGTTCCAAGAGCCACATCGCGAAACTAGCCGTCGACTGTTCCATCGCCTCCAAGATCCAATTTGCCATCGCCCGCGCTATCCATGCCGGTTGGCTAGGGGACAACGAATGGGAGATCAATCTCTCGGGCACCGGAGAGGTCCAGAGGGCGGGAGTGCTTGACGCTCTTCGACTCCTTAGTTGCTTCGACTTGCTCTACGGTGGGCGTACTGCCCCAAGGCGTTGTACAGTCAAGGACGACGAAGAGACACCGGTCACGTGGGTTTTCGCCGACGGCGAATGGAAAGATGACGATGGCCCCGAGGCTAAGGGTGACCGCATCAGCATACTCGTCCAGCGAGGCTCAAGTCCCTTCAGCAAGATTGAGTCCCACGCTTGGGACATCATCATTCGTCCGGCGTTCCTGCCGGTGAGCCTGAGGGTTGAGCAACACTTCGAACGGGTCCGCCAGCCCATTTCAACAGATAGCTTTGAGCAGGCGGAGCCGAGTCTCACAACACTGTTACGCACCATCTTCCGAAAGTACAACTTCCGGGAACAGCAGGGCGAGGCAGTCTATAACACCCTCCAACATAAGGATACGGTTGTGCTCCTTCCAACTGGTGCGGGGAAGAGCATCGTATACCAACTTGCCGGTCTGTTGATGCCCGGCATAACGATCGTGGTAGATCCCATTGTCGCCCTCATCGAGGACCAAGTCCTAGGCTTACAGGCTCATGGAATCGACCGTGCTGTGCCAATCGTGTCCTCTGTGGCCGGCCGAGCGGCGCGGGACCGGCTGCTGAGGCAGATCGAGCGTGGGGAGTACCAATTCGTCTTGCACTCGCCAGAAAGGCTTCAAACTCCGGAATTCAGAGGCACCATGCAAGCGCTTAGAGAAGTCTCGTTAGTGAATTTGGCGGTCATTGACGAGGCCCACTGTGTCTCCGAGTGGGGTCATGACTTCAGACCTGCGTATCTCAACCTCGCCAACAATCTGCGGCGGTTTGCCGCCGATTCGACAGATAACCCTCCACCGTTGCTCGCCCTAACGGGGACTGCTTCCCGTGCGGTGCTGAGGGATATGCTTACTGATCTTGGAATCGATCAATCGGACGACAGCGCGTTGATCCGACCTGAATCGTTCGATCGTAAGGAGCTTAGCTTCGATATCAGACGGGCGACAGTTGCGGAGGAAGCCCAGGCCTCATTGCGCGGTGTCTTGAACGGAATGGCCAGCCGATTCGGCATGGGTAGCGGACAGTTCTACAGACCCAATGGTCGGGAAACTGCCTCAGGAATTATCTTTACCCGTACGGTTAACGCCCGTCTTACGGGACTAATCCCCACCAGCGAGGAGGTACGGAAGACAACCGGAGTCCACCCAGCCATCTATTCCGGCGGATCACCTCGAGGCTATGGCGACACCAGTTGGGAGCACCAGAAGCAAGAGAACGCGGCCGCATTCAAAGGTAATGAAGTGCCCATATTGGTGGCGACAAAAGCCTTCGGAATGGGCATAGATAAACCGAACATCCGCTACATCGTTCATTTCGGGATGCCGGACTCGCTGGAGAGCTTCTATCAGGAAGCGGGACGCGCGGGACGCGACCAACAACCCGCTCACTGTGTAGTCGTCTTCACGGAGTATGACGAAGGCCGTTCGGATGGTCTGATTGATCCGAACGTGGACCTCGACGAGCTGGAGAGACGCTTCAGGGCAGCGGACCGAGATCGGCCGATCGGTGACGACGTCACTAGCGCCATGTGGTTCCATCTCAAGACATTCAGCGGATCAGAGGCTGAGATCCAAGTAGTGGAGAACGTTCTCAGGGGGTTCAATGACCTGACGTCACCTAAGCGGTACCAGCTGACATATCACGGCGATGACGACAAGCGCCGGAAGGAGCATGCCGTTGTTCGGCTACTGAGGGTGGGCGTGCTGCGTGACTATGAGGTGGAGTTCGGGTCGAGGCGCCTGACGGTCCAAACCGAGCCCTTCAACTTCGAGCGCTGTCGTCAGAAGCTGCTCGATTACGTCCAGGCAGCCCAACCGCACAGAAGCAACGAGTTTAGGGAGAAACTGGATGCAATAGTCACAAGAGGGCCGCACAGCGACGCCCTCGCGCTGGCCAGTCTGTTGATAGGGTTCACGTATGACGTGATCGAACGGTCACGCAGACGCGCGACCCAGGAATCGGTGTTGCTGGCTCGGTCGGCCCAGAGCGATGCCGAAATCAGGACGCGTCTGATGGACTACCTCCAAGAGGGCTTGGGGGCCGAGCGAATCGGGCGGCTCTTGGAGCAGCGAGATGTCCGACTTGCAGAGTGGTGGGAGCTAATCGAGGCCGTGCAGACTCCGATGGATGCAGGTGAGCTGCGAGGGCTGTGCATTCGGGCATTGGAGTCCGCTGCGGACCATCCTGGCCTCCTCTTTGTCCGAGCAGCGGCAGAGGCTATGTGCCGCGATCATAACGACAGGGTAACCACGGACGGCATCGAGACGGCAGTCAAGGAGTGTGCGAAAAAGGGTATCCCCGAGCGTGATACTAGGGAAATGCTCAACAAGTTGTACGACCTTGCCCAGATTCCTGTGCGTGCGGTTGAGTTGGGAGTCCCTCTGGCAAAAGCTTTGTGTGATGCGGGAGACGCTGGCCTTGAGTTTGCTTTCTGCGCCGAAGTCACTGAACAACGGTTGCCTGAACTACAACCCGAAATCCAAGATGACGTAAGGGTTATTCTCGATGTCTACGAGATAGGCAAGGGCGTTGACCACTTGACTGATGTCACGGAAAAGATCGTCCAGCGATACGACCATCCGGATGTAGTGAAGCTGTTGGGAGGATGCAAAGAATGACCTTGTCCGACGACCTGCGGGGCAAACTTGATACGGCCATGGTAGAGCTAGCCAGCCTACAAGCGAGACTCCATGAAGTCGAGGGCCTTGAGGAATCTCTACGCGATGCAAATGGTCAACTTGCCCAAACTAGCTCCCGCGTGTCGGAATTGACGGCATCGGCCCGGGCGGCGCAAGAGTCACTCGACCTGACGGTGAAGGCATTGGAGCGAGCTACCGACGTCATGATGCGCCTAGAACCCGCGGTCATCACGTCCGCCATTCAGGAAGCAGACACGTCGATTAAAGCGGCGATCGAAGATAGCTCAACCAGACTCACCGAGTCGGTGTCCCAACGGGCTGAGACTATCAGGCAATCGATAAACACGAGCCAAGAAACTATCCGGCAGCAAATGACGGAGCAGGAGGCTCGGCAGGCGGAGCGCCACGCGAAAGATGTCAGGGTATTCAAGTGGATTGGAGCCCTAGGGCTGTTAAGCCTAGCGGGACTGGTTCTCCTGGCAGTCTTGATACTTCTCAGTGTTCGATAATGCTTGGGAATGGTTTGGCGGTCGACGGCGGGGCTGACCATACAGTTCCGGACTTACGGGAGATAAGACAGGTGTTCACGGCCTGATGCCGGTGACCCCGCCGTCGATGACGAGCTCTGCCGCGGTGACGAAGGACGACTCGTCGGAGGCGAGATAGAGGGCTCCGAAGGCGACGTCCTCCGACTGTCCCAGGCGCCCCAGTGGGACGCTCACTGCCCTGGCCTCCGGCGGCACCTCGTTGTCAGGCGAACGGATCATGTCCGTATCGATCGGTCCCGGGTGTATCGAGTTGCAGCGGATCCCGTACTCGGCGAAGCGCGCCGCTACCAGCTTGGTGAACACCGTGACCGCACCCTTGGAGGCCGCGTAGGCCGGAGACACCAGGGGACGTCCAACGATCCCGGCGATGGAGGATATGTTGACGATGGACCCGCCTCCCGCTCTCTTCATAGCGGGGACGGCGCACTTCGTTCCCAGGAACACCCCTGTGCAGTTCACCGACATCGTGCGATCCCAGTCCTCCCGAGTCAGCTCCAGCTCATGATGCCTGAGCGAGACGCCAGCGTTGTTGACGAGGATGTCGAGCCTGCCGAACCGCCGCTCCGCCACATCCACCGCCGATTCCCAGTCCCGCTCGCTGGTGACGTCGAGGTGGACGTACAGGGCTGTACCGCCGCTGGAGACGATCGCAGCCTGGACCTGGCGGCCTTCCTCGTCGAGGATGTCCCCGAACACGACCGAGGAGCCCTCCCTTGCGAACAGCCTCGCCTCGCACTCTCCCTGGCCCCTTGCCCCGCCGGATATCAGCGTCACCTTTCCGTCGAGTCTACCCATCTTCGATCTCCTCCATTTGTGGAAGTCCAGACCGCGGCGATGTTATCGACAGCGCATACCAAGGTCAATCGGCCCAGCCGAGCGTACGGCGCTGGAAGAGAAGGCTCGCAGGGGGGTGTTCAGACTTGAGGGGGCGTCCTTCGACAGGCTCAGGATGAACGGGGTTGGGGCGTGCCCTTCGACAGGCTCAGGGCGAACGGACTCATCGCATCAACCCTGAACAGCTACCCCGTAGGGATCGACGTTGACGGCTGTGAGGGCCGATGGTAGCGTTTCCGATCAAAGAGCGTGGGACGCGAAGCCATCCGGCTATGGAGCAAGATACGATGAAACTCGCGTTGCAGTACGAGATGCAGAGGCCAACGCTGGACGACCACCTCGTGCTGACGGAGACGATGGAGCAGTGCATCCTGGCCGATGAGGTGGGCTTCGACTATCTCTGGTTCGTAGAGCACCATTTCCTGACCGGGTTCTCCGCGTCTCCATGTCCGGAGCTGGTGTACGCCGCCTTGAGCCAACGGACCAAGCAGATCAGGCTGGGTCTCGGCGTAGTGATACTGCCCTATCACCATCCGGCCAGAGTGGCGGAGCGGGTCGCCATGCTGGACCACCTGTCGGATGGGCGCGTGGACTTCGGGACCGGTCGCTCGGCCGCCTACGAGCTAACAGGCATGGGAATCGACCCTCGAAACACGCGAGAGATGTGGGACGAGTCGCTGACAATGGTCCCCAAGATATGGGACTCCGATTTCTTCTCATGGGAGGGCCGCTTCTGGAGTATGCCGGAGCGGCAGGTGCTGCCCAAGCCCTACCAGAAACCGCACCCGCCCATATGGGTAGCCGCGCTTCAGCCGACGACCTACGATATCGCGGCAGAGAAGGGTATCGGAGTGCTAGCTCTAGGCTGCAGCGCCCCGGCCACTCTGGAACCCTACGTGCGGTCCTACAAGGAGAAGGTCCGAGACGCCAACCCCGTAGGCGGGTTCGTCAACGACCAGTGGGCCAGCGCCTCGCTCGGCATCTGCCTGGAAGATAACAGGGAGGCCCGGGAGCTGGGAGCGCAGTCCATAAAGACCTTCTTCGGCCCTGACAGACCTTATACCCAGCATCAGAAGGATGTGTACAGGCGGCTTCTAGAACAGTGGGGCGGGGTGCCCGATCATCTCAAGAGAAACTTCAACCGCATCCTGGACCTCGATGCGAGCTACGACGAGGCCCTCGACCTCGCGGGCGGGGGCTCGATCGCCCACTCCATCATCGAGCAGCTGGATGCCGACACATTGGCCGATCGAGCTGTAACTATCGCGGGCGATCCCGACAGCTGCATCGAGGCCTTGAAGAAGCACGAGGCCACCGGCATCGACCAGATGATGATCATGATGCAGACGGCCACCATCCCCCACGATAAGGTGATGGAGTCGATAGAGCTCTTCGGCAAGTACGTGATCCCGGAGTTCAAGAGGTCCGAAGCGGTGGCCGCAGAGACCCTGGACTAGCAGGCATGGAACGAGAAGGCGATCCGGTCCGATTCACCGAGGGGAGACTCGACTCCGCACCGTCGGCGCTCTTCCAGGAGCTTCTCACACGTCCCGAGATCCTGCCGCTGCGGGAGCCGGGCCGCTTCGCCGCCGAGCTGACCGTAGACCTGGCCCACACGGTGATGCTAGCCGAATGCGGAATCATATCCCGGACAGACGCTGCGGCGATCTGCCGCGCTCTCAATGGGGCGCTGGAGGCCGGTCCGGACTCGATTCCCCTGGATGCCTCGAAGGACAGCAGCCTCTTCCAGATAGAGGCCTACCTGACCAGAGAGATCGGCCATGACGCGGCCGGCCGGATGCACACCGGACGCAGTCGCACCGACAGGGGGGCAGCCGTGATGCGGCTGCAGCTTCGCGACCAGCTCCGAGGGGTGTTGGGCGCCCTGCATGCCTGGCAGGAGGCGCTCATAGCCAAGGGCGAGGAGCATTTCGACACCGTCCTTCCCGGATACACGCACCTGCAGGCCGCTCAACCGATAACCTTCGGACACCACCTCCTGGCGCAGTTCTGGCTCCACGCCCAAGACGTCGACCGGCTCCAACTCGCCTATCGTCACACCAATCTCAACGCCCTGGGAACGGCGTCGATCGCGGGCACGAGCTGGCCGCTGGACCGGGAGCGCACGAGGGAGCTGCTCGGATTCGACGCGCTCACTCAGAACGCGCGGGTGTCCCGGACGTACATCTTCCGGGCGGAGGCGGCATCGGCATACGCGACACTGCTGGCAACCCTCCACTATCTGACCAGCGACCTGTACGTATGGTTCTCCGAGGAGTTCGGCATGGTCGAGCCCGCCGACCACCACTCCGGATCCAGCAGCATCATGCCGCAGAAGAAGAACCCACACGTCTGGGAGCGCACCCGGGTGACCGCGCGTCACGCCTCGGGCTGGACCGCCTCGGCGCTGGCGGCGCTGATGGGCGCCACATCATCCGACTCGTACCTGGAGCCTCCGGAGGTGGAGACGTACGGGCCGCTCGTCGAGGGGCTACTCAGGATCAACACCGAGACCCTTCAGCATCTAGGCGTCGACCGAGACAGGATGCTCAACGCCGCGAGACGCAGCTTCGCGACCGCCAACCATCTGGCCGACCTGCTCGTTCGAGAGCGCGGGATGCCCTTCCGCGAGGCGCATTCCATCGTGGGCCGACTCGTGCGAATGTGCGTCGAGAGGGGACTTGTCCCGATGGAGGTCGATTCAGCGCTGCTGGACAGGGCCGCGGAGGAGATAGGCGCCGTTCCGCCGGGCCTGGAGCCGGATGTCGTGAGGGAGGCGCTCGATCCCGTGTCGTTCGTCAACAGCCGCGTGACGCTGGGCGGCGCCAGCCCGGAGGACGTCCGCCGCCAGATTGGCGCCGCGCGCCGGCTCCTAGAGTCTCACAGGGCCTGGCTGACCGACGTGGACGCGCAGGTCGACGAGTCGCGGGGATCACTCAGGCGGGCCGTCGCAGCCATCGTCCGGTGAACCGGCGGGCGGGCGCCCTCCGTTCGTCGCGGTCTCTCACTCCCTCCGCGGTACTGAGTCGTCCACGACGATCCCAAAACCTTCGAAGACGAGAGCTTTTGCCTGCGTTGGCAGCATCACCGCTCCCCGCAGGCTCGCCCTGACGAGGTGTTCGCCGGAGATTACCGCTCCACGCAGGTCCGCGCCGTCGAGCCGGGTCTCCTCGTCCATAAACGCTCCGACCAGATAGCAGCCGTCGAAGACCGCGTCCGTGAAGTCGCAGGCTGCGAGATCGGCCTCTGTCAGATTCACGCGAGCCAGTCTCTGCGATCCAAAGCCATGCCCCCTCAGCGACGCCAGACTGAAGTCGACGCGCTCCAGCTTCGTGCCGTCCATCAGCGCCTTCGCCAGGTCCACCCCCCTGAACCGTGATCCAGTCAGGTCCGCACCGAACAGGTTCGCGTCGTCGAAAGCCGCGCCGGAGAAGTCGCAGTCGGTGATACGGGACAGGTTAAGCTTCGACCGCGTCAGATCGGCCGAAGTGAAGGTGGAGCCGGTGATCTCGGCCTCGTAGGCCTCGACGCCTCGCAGGATGGCTCCATCGAGCGCGGAGTCCCTGATCCGGAGGGCAGGACAGAGCAGTCCGGTCAGGTCCGCACCCCTCAGGGAACACTCCTCCAACGAGAGCGAGTCGGCCTCAATGCCGGCAAGTTCCGCATCGTCGAAGCGGCACCGCCTGAACACCGTCTCGGAGTCCAGCATCCCGAAGAGCCGGTCTCCGTCGGTGATGGTCAGGTCCTCATACTCCGCCAAGGCCATCCGCCTACGCCCACCGTGTCGCCGACCTGGGGAAGTCCGACTCGCGCCAGGCGAGCGCCTTCGTCCGCCTCAGCCGAAACATCCCTCCGGGGTCGTCTCCGAGGGAGAGGCCATACTTCGATTCGTACGCCTCGATCACTTCCCGCGTCGGACGACATGGCTCGACCGTCCCCTCCAGGATGACCACGTCGTCTCCGCTCTCCAAGTGTACGACGGCGCGGGGGTCCCGCGCGATGGTGCGCGCCTTGAGCGACTCAGGGTCGGTGAAGAAGTGGAACGCGCCGTCTGTCCACAGGCCCCATACGGGTACCGAGTGCGGACTTCCACCGGCGCGGGTGGTGGCGATCCAGTAGCTCCGGGCCTCCGTGAGCCTCTGCTCGACCCACGACCACTCTATCGGCTCGAACCCGTACTGCGGGTCGCCCACGCCGTAGCTTGCCGGCATCTCCGGCCTGTCCGGTCTGGGAAACCCTGTCATTGCCAAGCCAGACTCCATCCCCGCAACCGAGTCTCCTGTATAATCGGAGCTGCGTCGCATTCACTCCACGGAGGGTACCATGCATCTTCTCGAAGTACTCAACCCCGTCGGCCAGCAGCGCGGGCTGATGAACTCTATGAGCATCAGCGCGAGGCCCGAGACGCTGGCCGACAAGACCGTCGGCCTGCTGTGGAGCGGCACGCACGGCGGCGACATCGCACTCAGGCGCGCGGGTGAGATGATCCAGGAGCGTTTCGACAACGTGACGGTCAACTTCTACACCGGCGGAAACTATCCTGCGCCTCCCCCGATAGTCCAACAGGCGGCGAAGGAGTGTGACGTCGTCATCGGCGCGACCGCAGACTGAGGGACGTGCGCGTCGTGGATGGTCCACGACATGATCGAGATCGAGAAGACGGGCACGCCCGCCATCCCGATCGTATCGGGACGCTTCGAAGAGGACGCGATAGCGAGCTCCCGCGCCTTCGCGATGCCGGACCTCCAGTTCGTCATCGTCCCTCGGATCTACCGTAACCTGGCGCCAGAGCTGTGCGTCAGCCAGACCGAGGCCGCGATCGACGACATCATCGAGGTGCTCACAGTCGACCACCGGCACGGCCGCGGAGAGCGCGACCCTGCGGCCGCCACGGAGCGGTTCGAGGGCGACGACCGTTGGGACGCCATTCTGAAGATGAACGAGCGGTGGCTGCGCCGCGACTGGGGCGACTCGCTCATCCTGCACCCGCCGACGCCGGAAGCGGTCGACGCCCTGGTCGCGGGCACCTGCCTCGACCCCGGCGAGCTCGTCTGCGACATGCCCCCAGGCTTCGGTCTCGCGACCGTCGAGAAGGTCGCCGTCAACGCGGCTATGGCGGGCGCGAGGCCTGAGCAGATGCCTGTCATCATAGCCGCAGTCAGGGCGCTGTCCGAGATCGGTGAGCACGGGGGCAAGTCGCTGCTCATGTCCACCAGCCCCCACGCGCCACTCCTGGTCGTCAACGGCCCGATCGCAAAGGACCTGGACATCAACCCGCGCTCGGGTCTCGGCCCCGGACGCGACAACGAGACGAACATCACGATCGGTCGAGCCTTCTCGCTGTGCCTGCGCAACCTGGGCCACTGGTATCCGGGCCAGATGGATATGGACACGATCGGCACGACACGCAAGTTCGTCCACTGCATCGCCGAGAACGAGGAGATGAGCCCGTGGACGCCGTTTCACGTCGACCGGGGATTCGGCGCCGGCGACAGCACGGTCAGCGTCTTCATCACCGACGGCGAGCTCGACGTCCAGGACCAGGGGAACACCTCTGCGGAGGGGCTGCTCAAGACCATAGCCTACGGGAGCACCTTCGGCACCCGCGGTATGGGTCCCCGTCACAGCGGCGAGCGTCTGATCCTCATGCCGCCCGACGTGGCCCGGCCCGTCGGCGGACAGGGCTTCTCCAAGCAGGAGGCCAGGCAGTTAATCCACTTCCACGCCAATCAGAGCCTGGGCAAGATGGTCCACTACATGCCCATAGACGACGCCCGGGTGGGCAGCCAGTGGCGATGGCTGCAGGGGTTGACCGAGAAGGAGCGTCTGGACATCACCGTCCCCGTGCTGGAGAGCGTCGACCGGTGGCACATCGTCGTAGTGGGCGCCGACCGCGCCAAGACTCTCGTGATGCCCACCGGGGAGGGCGTATCGACAGTCGGCGTCGACCAGTACCGTCCGTAGACTCTGGTACGATGTTTACATCAGACCGGGGCGACTAACACACAACCCAAGAGGAGCGACGATGATTAGCATATATCTCAACTTCAACGGCGGCTGCCGCGAGGCCTTCGAGTTCTACAGGACGGTGTTCGGAGGCGAGTTCGCGGTCTTAGAGACCTTCCGCAACATGCCGCCCGGCGAGATGCCGATGCAGGAGGAGGAGCTCGACCAGGTCATGCACGTCTCGTATCCGATCGGGTCGAGCATGCTGATGGGCAGCGACGTCCCATCCGGATTCGGGCCGCCGCATGTGGCGGGCAACAACTTCTCCGTCTCGGTCAACCCGGAGAGCCGGGAGGAGACGGAAAGGATCTTCGCCGCGCTATCGGAGGGCGGGAACGTCACGATGGAGCTCCAAGACATGTTCTGGGGGTCGTACTTCGGGTCGTGCACGGACAGGTTCGGCATCAACTGGCAGGTCGACTGCGAGCAGGCGCAGGACTGAATCGTCAGAAGCTCCGACCGGACGGACGAGCTTGAGCCTGCATCCAGTGCGGTGCTATCCTAGCTGAGCGGCCCCTTTGGGCCGTCTTCCTTCGGCGCTCCGCAGTAGCTCAGTGGTAGAGCAGCCGGCTGTTAACCGGCGGGTCGCAGGTTCGAATCCTGCCTGCGGAGCCAAGTTTTCTACCACGAACTCAGGCGCCCCACTAGTTAACGCCAGATCCCGGGGGACTCACTCCTCGGGATCTTGTCATTTCTGGCCCTTGTCGTAGCTAAATGCGCCCCGCGCGTTCACGTGCTGTGCACGTGCCATGCAATTGAGTTCTTTCTTGGGCTTCCTACTGATACTACATATCTGTATATTGTACTTGAAACTATGTTTTGAAGGCTCTATTCTATATACTAGGTATCAATAAGCTACTGAGCACACGATATCAATAGACTTGGAGGACTTGTTGATGAAGCAATTTTCAACCCGCAGAGTTGCGATCTGGCTGCTGGCTTTAGCGGCCCTGGGGATCGTCGTGGCTTGCAGCGACTCGGAGCCGACGCCAACTACTGCGCCCACAGAGGTCCCAACTGCGACGCCAACTACTGCGCCCACAGAGGTCCCAACCGCGACGCCAACTACTGCGCCCGCAGAGGTCCCAACTGCGACGCCAACTACTACACCCACAGAGGTCCCAACTGCGACGCCAACTACTACGCCCATCACCAGCAACCCCCGCGGTTGCTTGACCGACTTCCAGCCAGGTGTTGACTACTTCCCGGACAAGGTGGAGGCGGTCTACGCCGAGGGTTGGAGCGTGCGCTACCAGGGGCACTACAAGGTCCTCACGGTCGAGCCGGTCCCCAACGTCCAGAACGCCAGGCAGGTGACGTACGTCCTTGTCCAATGCGGGGCGCCAACGCCTGACCTCTCCGGTGATCTCGCAGGCGCGCACGTCATCCCGATCCCCGCAGGCAGCTTCTGGACCGCCTCCGGCAGCGGGTGGTTCGTGGCGCTGGAGACCCTTGGCCTCTATGATACCGTGCTCGGTGCGAACGTCCGGGCCTCCGGGCTCGATTACCTGCCGAACATCAACCGCCGCTTCGAAGACGGGCTCGCCATCCCCGCACGTGCGTCGAACAGCTTTGAACCCATCCTGGACGCTGCCCCGGAGCTCTTTCACGTGGCGTTCAGCTATGACCTGACCGACCAGGCCCGGGAGTTGGGCCTCAACGCCGTCGCCTACAACTCATACTGGGAGCCGCCGCTTGGCAGCGCCGAGGAGATCAAGTTCGTGTCACTCTTCTTCAACGCCGAGGCAAGAGCGAACGAGGTCCTCGAGCCGGTGTTCGTGAAATACGAGGCCCTCCGACAACACGTCGCCGACTCCGCGACGGAGGCGCCGACCGTGCTCTTCGGTTCGATCAACAGAGCGGGCCTCTGGGCGACCAAGCCAGCCAACCGGATCGATATCCGGCTGATCGAGGATGCCGGTGGAATCCCGATCCTCCAGCGCGAGATCACTGACGTACCGCTGACCTCGCCGCTACCGCTGGAACGAGTGATAGACCTGGGCGCGGACGCCGACATCTGGATCGACACCACCTACTTCGCGGACACCCGGTTGGGTAATACCGTCGCCGGCTCCCTCGCCTACCAGCCGCTCAACGCCTCATTCAAGGCGCTGAGGGAGGGGCAGGCCATCCATCAGTTCGCCCGCGGGGCCGACATCTTCGCGACCGGGCAGAGCTTCCGCGTGGACGTCCTGCTGCGAGACTTAGTCAGCGCGTTCCACCCAGAGTTGCTACCCGAGCATGAGTTCGTCTGGCACACCCGACTCGAGCCCTGATGGAGATCCGACCGTATGAACCCACGCACCTAGACGACGCAGGAGGAGTGCTGGCGAAGGCGCACGAGAGTCGATCCGCGGAGCTGCCCGCGCTGTAGATGAGACCCGCGTGGTTATCGGGGCGTTCGCGGATCGGCCGAGCTGTGACAGCTACAGCGCAGCGGCTGAAGGTCTTCGGTAAAGCCCTCGACCTGTCGCGGACAGAGGTGGCCGGCCTCATACTGCTGGCGGGGCTGGCGCCTGACTTTCGGACGGCTCTGGGTCACGTCGCCACTCCCGGTGACGTGACCAATGGCAGTGGAGCAGCGCCGAACACGCTTTCTGCCCCCGGCGTTGCGGATGATTCCGGAGCTTCAGCAAACAAGAGCGCGACGTCAGTCTTCAGGGCCGCAGTCCGCCTTCTCTTGGCGCTTCGCTTCTGCGAGCTCACCGCAGACACCCACTTGATGTATGGTTCGCGATCAGGCAGAAGGATCACGCCTCGGATTCTGCGCTTCCTTGATCCTGCTGATCTGCTCGTCTCCCGGAAGGTGCAGCAGGGACCGCAAGGTATGAATGCCGAACCCATTTCCCTCGATAGGGTCGCCTATGCTCAGAATCAATGACCTCGCGTCCGGTGCGAGGTGAAGCAAACCCAGGACACGCGACACATAGGCACTTGAGACCCCGAGTTGGCGCGCGAGCTCCGCTCTGGAGCTGACCTCCCCCGTATCTAGGCGTTGCTGCCAATCGAGCGCTAGGGCGACTGGATTACGGCGCTTCGGCCTTCTTGACGCCGGTGGTTTGCGCCTTGATACTGGGCTGTGGAAGATCGAACCAGGCCCAGGCGAAGGTACGCCCTGGCGGCCATACCGGCGAGCCACCCCCCAGCAACCGTCTTCTGCACGTTACGCAATTGACCAACTTCACAAGTTGAACTACTTGTACAGCCTTGTGCGAGGAGCATAGCCCCATGTCCGAGAAACATGTGGCGCTCGTCCACCGATGGTTCGAGGAGCTCGACCGGCAGATGGGCCCGGCCCCGGAGCTCTGCACGACCAACTATACCGGACACCACCCCGGTGTCCTGCCCATGGACCTGGCAACCCACCGAGAGTACTCCCGGGCATTCTTTGCCGCCATTCCCGATCTCAAGCATGTCATCCTCGACTCCGTAGTCGGCGGCGACAAAGTGGCCTGCCGAGTGGCTAACCGCGGGACGCACCGAGGTAACATGATGGGAGTCCCCGCTACTGGAAAAGCGATCGATGCGCTGGCGATCGTCATCTTTCGCATAGAGGGGGACAAGGTGGCAGAGTTCTGGGGAGTCTTCGACAGGCTGGGAATGCTGCAGCAGGTCGGCGCCGACCCGATCTCAGAATAGTTGGCCTGTCGGTATTCAGTCAGGCAGAAGCCCCAGCTGGCTCAGCATCGACATGGTGTCCCAGTAGGACATTATCGAACGAATCTTCCCATTGGAGAAATCCATCCTGAAGACGCTCTGCACCCGATAGCTCTTGCCCGTCGGCCCCCTGTCCTTGAGCTGAGAGAACGGGTAGTGCGTAGCCTCCCAGTCCTCCGATGCTCCCTTCATTGCCCCCATCATCGTGCCGCCGTGCTCGATCTCGGCCAGTACCCTCTCCCCCACTGCCGTGGCCTCGATCACATCCATCCTGAAATCCGGGAAGGTCGTGTACATCGACCTCCAGTGCGCGGCAGCTTCCTCTTTGCCCCTGAAGGGTGGCTTGTCGCGGCCGGCTGCACTTCGTATGGTGATGTCGTCGGCTAGAAGAGTCACCATCCTGGGGATATCGTGCGCGCGATGGGCAGCCACAAACTCATGACAGATACGGCTGTTCTCTTCCGTCCCCATGTCTCACCTCGGCTCTGTTGATTCCGACATAAGTGGGAAATCGTCAATACTCGGCTGTACGGACGCTTAGGCGGCCTCTATCGGGCCCACGAAGAGGTCCGCAGGAAGGAAGCTCTCTCTAGCGGTTGCGAAAGGGTGGTCCAGTCCCTGTGTTGAGACGCTGGCCATAGCGGTGTAGTACCGGCTCTCCCCGCAGACGCCGCTGCCGTTCCCACCGCTATGTCCGCGGAGCCACTGTGGGTCGATGAGCTGCTCACCCTTCCAGTTCCCTCGCGTCGCGATCAGGTGTCCAAAGCGTGCTAGATCTGACGCGCTTATAGTCGCCCAACCGGGTCCGCTTCGGACAGCTTGCTCATTGATCTCATAGGGGGGATCGACATAGGCCGCGTGCGTCGGCCATTGCGGGTAGAAGCTCTCGTCCTCTCGCATGACCCTGCCGGGCGGCCACTCCCAGCTGTCGGCCTGGATTCCGATCTTGGAGAATAGCTTTTCGTCCAGTACTTCCTTGATGTCCCTATTCCACAGAACCGTGAGTAACTGTGTAAGACGCCACATGCCACTGCTCGCATATTGGCCGATCGTCCCCGGTTCCGCATGTGCATAGTTGTCCCGAAATGGGTCTCCCGTCCAGTCGGCCCACTGCGGAACGGCCCAGACGCGAGCCCGCCAGTCCTCAGTGCTAGCTGCCTCCTCTTCGGCCCGGCTCAGACCCGAAGACCCCCTCTCCCAGTAGTAGCCGTGGTTGATCGGAAAGCCTCCGTGGTGGAGGTGATCGAACTTCCCGCCGAGCAAGTGACGCCAAGTGAGCGTCTGATGGTGGCCACGGTCCAGGTACTTGTGTGGGTGCGAGAGCTCTCCTTCACCGGTCCATGTGTCGCTAACCAGATCGTCCGGCTCGACCATGCCCTCCCGCACGGCCAGGCCGAAGACCGCTCTCACGAATGCCTTGGCCATTGAGGCGGTCTGGAATCTGTAATCCCGGTCTCCCCAGGTGTGCAGAAGATAGCCGCCACGAGTGATGACGGCGCCCCAGTCGTTGCCTTCGTGGAACTCGCCTCCTATGGCGGCGCCTCTCGCATCGATGCCTGCGAGGAAGCGCCGAAGTTTCTCCGGGGCAAGGCCTGCCTGCTCGTGCGTTATAGTCTCCCAATCGTCCTCGGGATATGTCACCCAGTCCGGGACTTCGATGGTTCGCATGACTTGGCTCCCCTCTGACGAAGTTAGGTCCCACCCAATTCGAGGACGCCCGTCGGCTGGTCCAGCCCAGGAAGGGGCGATTGTAGTCTATGCCGCCTTGTTCATGGGGATCAATATCGCAGTGGACATCCTATATGCTTATCCAGTCCCTTGGATTCGGTATTATCTCAGATAAGGAGACCACATCATGTCAGAACGCAACAAGGCTCTCGTCCGCCGGTGGTTTGAAGAGTGTGACCGGGCGAAGGGCCCGGTCGAGGAGGTGTGCACTCCCGGCTTTACGGCTTACCACCCCGACACGCCTCCTATGGACCTAGCCACGTTCCGACGGGCAACGAGCGTGATGTTCGCTGCCATTCCCGATCTCCGACACACCGTTGAGGACCTGATCGCTGAGGGAAGCAAGGTAGCGGGTCGGGTGTCCATACGTGGGACTCACCAGGGTGAGTTGATGGGGATCTCCCCCACTGGTAGGCAGATAGAGGTCTCGGGAGTAGTGTTTGCCCGCATCGAGGGGGACAAGGTGGCGGAGTATTGGGGAGGCGCTCACAAACTGGGTGTAATGAGGCAAATTGGGGCGAGTCCGGTGGCGCCGCCGTGATCTTAGTGACGCGAGCTAGAGGGCAGACAGAGACACGCAGATGCGAGCGACTGTCGGAGGAGAAGTAGCAGCAATGGACACGCGGAAGCGAGACGGCCCACTGAAAGGCATCCGCATCCTCGATGTCGCCACGTTCATAGCAGGGCCGTTCTGCGCCACACTGCTAGCGGAGTTCGGGGCCGACGTCATCAAGGTCGAGATGCCGGGCCGGGGCGATCCCATGCGCCAGATGGGCCAGCAGTACAAGGGCGTCGGCCTTACGTGGGCGCAGGAAGCGCGGAACAAGCGTGGGATCACCTGCGATCTGCGACACCCGAAGGGACAGCGGCTCGTCAGAGAGCTGGCCAAGCGGTGCGACGCGCTGGTGGAGAACTTCAGGCCGGGCACAATGGAGCGCTGGGGTCTCGGCTACGACGCTCTCAGCGAGGTCAATCCACGACTCGTGATGGTGCGCATCTCCGGCTACGGACAGACCGGCCCTTACAGCGCGAAGCCGGGTTTCGGGCGCGTCGCCCAGGCGTACGGAGGTCTGACATATCTGGCCGGCTTTCCGGACCAGCCCCCCGTGACACCGGGCTCTCCGACGATAGCCGACTATCTTGCGGGCCTGTATGGCGCGTTCGCGACGATGGTCGCGTTCGAGCACCGGCGAGCCAGCGGCAGAGGTCAGGTCATCGATATATCGCTGTTCGAGGGTGTCTTTCGCGTCTTGGACAACCTGACCATCGCCTATCAGAAACTCGGCCTAGTGCGGGAGCGAGCGGGCACGGCGACTGCCAACGTCGTCCCGCACAACCATTATCCGACGCGTGACGGCAAGTGGGTCGCCATCGCCTGCACGACGGACCGTATCTTCGAGCGCCTGGCGTCGGCCATGGGGCGCGGAGATATGAGCGGTGATCCTCGCTACTGTACCGGTGCTACCCGGGTCGAGAACCGGGACGATGTCGACACAGCCGTGTCCGAGTGGACGCGCACGTTGGACATGGACGATCTAGTGCGCGTGCTCGACGAGCGTGAGGTGCCTGTCAGTCCGATAAA
Source organism: Dehalococcoidia bacterium (assembly GCA_965208395.1). GTDB lineage: Bacteria > Chloroflexota > Dehalococcoidia > Lucifugimonadales > CBDBON01 > CBDBON01. Next base: position 766,365 of record CBDBON010000003.1, on the reverse strand, counting down.
CAGCATCGCGGACATCTTTCAGGACCCGCACTTCAAGGCCAGGGGCTCCATAGTCGAGATCGACGACCCGATACTTGGGGCGACCAAGATGCCGGGCGTCGTTCCACGCCTCAGCGACAGTCCGGGCAGGGTGGAAGGCCTTGCGCCGACCTTGGGCCAGCACAACGAGGAGGTCTACGGTGAGTTGCTTGGCCTCAGCGCCGGTGAGCTAGCCGCGCTTATCGAGGAGGGCGTGATCTAGTAGACTGCGTACGGGCGCTTCTTCCGGGTTGACCCGGATCGCTTCCGGCCTTGATACTGGCCATGGAAGACGGAACCAAGCCCATACGAACGTATTCAGTTGGGACCCGCTGGCGGGCCATCACTGCTCAAGACGCACGTTGATGAACAGGCTGACACATCTCTCACGCCGGATAGCCGAGGCCCCGGCTTTCGAGGCGGGCGTCATTGCGGTCATCATCGTCAACGCCCTTCTGCTCGGAGTCGGGACCTCCCCGGAATTCGAGCGACAGTACGGGGACTGGATCGACGCCGGCTACCAGATCGCGCTAGCGGTGTTCATCGTCGAAGCGCTGATCAAGATGACCGCGTCGTCACCGCGCGTCGCCGGATACTTCCGGGACGGCTGGAACGTCTTCGACTTCCTGGTCATAGTATTCGCGCTGGTGCCGGCGACTGGACAGTTCGCCATGGTCGCACGGCTTGCGCGCCTGCTTCGCGTGCTGCGGCTCGTGTCGACGATCAAGGATCTGCGGCTGATAGTGAGCGCGCTCGTCCGCTCCATCCCCAGCGTGGGACACGTGATGATGTTGATGAGCATCATCGTCTACATCTACGCCATCATTGGATATCACCTGTTCAGCGAGCACGATCCCGAGAACTGGCGGAACCTGGGCATCGCCGTCCTGACCCTGTTCAACATCATCACACTGGAGGGATGGACGGTGGTGATGTTCACCGCGATGGAGCTCAACCCGCTGGCGTGGATCTACTTTGTCAGCTTCGTAGTGGTGGGGACCTTCGTGGTGATCAACCTGTTCATCGCGATCATCATCAACAACCTGGATGAGGCCAAGCTGGAGCGTCTCCGCGATCTGGAGCGCCCGGTATCGCGGGAGGAGCTCCTGCGCGAGATCCGCACGACCCAGGAGGCGCTCCGCCGCCTCGAACGGCGCATACATGACAGCTAGGGCGAACATCCCCCTGACCTGCGTTGTCTGGCGGGGCTAAGCCCGCTGGACGGCACTCTGGTCAAACGTCTCGGCGTCCGCGCCAAACCACTTCCTAATAAGGACAAGCAGGAGTTGTCAAAGTGACGTTTCTTACCTCGATGGCGCTGCGCCGTCCCACGGTTGCTCTTCTGACCATCATCATCGTGCTGGCTTCCGGTGTGTTCGCATACCGGTCCATGAAGGTGGAGCTCTTTCCACAGATAGAGTTCCCGCTGGTGAGCGTGTTCGCATCGTATCCGTCCGTCGACCCCGAGGCCGTGGCGCGGGATGTGACGGGGCCCATAGAGCGAGCAATCTCCGGCGCCGAGGGCCTAGAGACCATCCAGTCCATCTCGTCCGAGGGCAACTCCGCAGTTTTCGCCACCTTCCGGTATGGCACGGATATGGCGGCGGCCGAATCGGATATCGAGAATGCCCTGAACGGCGTGACGTTCCCCGACGCGGTTGACGATCCGACCGTGGGCCGCTTCACCCCTGATGCCTTTCCGGTGATCCAGTTCGGCATCGTATCCGACAGGCCGCTGCCGGAGGTGCAGGACCTGGTGAAGGAGCTCATCATCCCGGAGATCGAGGACATTGAGGGAGTGATGCAGATCCAGCTGGTAGGGGAGGTGGAGCGCAGTGTCACGGTCACGGCGAACCTCGACAGGATGGCGGCCAACGGCGTCACCCTCTTACAGGCGGCGTCGGCTCTGCGCGAAAATAACGTGACGCTCCCCGCGGGACTACTCTTCGATGGGACGCGGGCGGTGATCGCCAAGACGACGCACACACTGGACTCGGTGGATGACCTGCGCGAGCTGGTCGTCGGAGTGAACGAAACCGGCCCGGTGCGGCTCTCCGACGTGGCTGACGTGTCGTTCGGCGAGGGCCGCCCCTCCAGCATCTCTCGCACCAATGGCAAGCCGGGCCTCTCCGTCAACGTCTCCAAGAAGCCGGATGCCAACACCCTGGACGTCACGACCGCCGTCAACGAGACCCTCGATTCGATAGAAGGCATACCGGACGACGTTGAGATCATCGTCGTGACGGATCAGGGTCCGGACATCGAACGCCAGATCAACACTCTCGTGAGGGAGGGAGTGTTCGGGTTCCTGTTTGCGGTTTCCGTGGTCTTTGCGTTCATGCTCACGATCCGGCCCACCATGGTCCGTGGTTTTTTCAGAACGCTGCGGCCCACGGCTGTCATTGCACTCTCCATTCCGCTGAGTGTCTTTACCGGGATACTCCTCATGTTCTGGCAGGACATGACGTTGAACTTCATGACCTTGGGTGGCCTGGCCATCTCAGTGGGACGGGTCGTGGACGACTCGATCGTCGTGCTGGAGAATGTCTATCGCCACATCCAAGGAGGGCGTGAGCGATGGCGCGCCGCGCTGGAAGCCACAGCGGAGGTGGGCCCGGCGATATTCGCATCGACCATGACCACGGTGGTCGTCTTCGTCCCGTTGGCGTTCATAGAGGGGCTGGTGGGTGCCTTCTTCCTGCCATTCGCGCTGACCGTCACCTTCGCGTTGCTGGCGTCGCTGCTGGTGGCGCTGACCGCCGTGCCGGTGCTGGGCGCGCTGCTCCTACGACCCGGCGATCTGCCGGAGGGCGGCGGCGACGAAGGCGATCTGCCGATGCAAGAGACCTGGCTCCAGCGGACGTACGTAAGCATCCTGCGGTGGGTGCTCGGGCACCGGGTGGTCACGCTATTGGCGGCGGCAGCGCTGACCGTGGGAAGCCTGGGGCTGTTGTCCATCATCCCGGTGAACCTGTTCGGGGGCGGTGGCGCCCGCTTCTTAGAGATCGAGCTGAGCCTGCCTGCCGAATCGGGCGTCGAGCAGACCGTCGAGGCAGTTACCGGGATTGAGACGCGCATCGACGCGCTTTCCGACGTATACACAGTGAGCATCGGCACAGGGGGCTTCGGTCGAGGTCCAGGAGGAGGGCCCGGCAGCCTGCAGCAGGCCAGCTTCTTCGCCCGGCTCGCAGAGGATGCGCCGGATGACATCGCGGCCACGCTGCGGACGGAGCTGGCGAAGCCGGGACAGACCGTCCGAGTGTCGGAGGTCGTCAACGGACCGCCTTCGGCGGGCATCGAGATCTTCGTTACGGGCCCCAACTACGGGGACATTGCCGCCGTAACCGCGGAACTGGCCGACTCCATCGCAGCCATCGATGGGGTCGTCAACCTGGAGAGCGACGTGACCCAGGCGCGGCCGGAGGTGGCGGTGGAGGTGGACCCGGAGAAGGCTGGCCGGATAGGTCTGACCACACAGCAAGTGGGGCTTCAGCTCAGCCAGTACACCATTGGCCAGCGTGTGACCTCTATCAACGTCGATGGAGAGACCGTGGACGTGATCCTATCCGGTGAACCCCGGTCCAGAGCCGGCGTCGAGCAGTTGAAGTCGCTTGTCATCGTAGGGCCCGCAGGCGCCGCGTCCCTCGGCGACCTGGCCGAGCCGGTGCTGCGAGAGGGTCCTGTTTCCATCCGCCGGACGGACGGCCAGCGGTCATCCAGCATCACCGCGGACATCGTCTCGGATGACACACAGGCGGTCGGCGTCCTCGTGGATGAAAGGATCGCGGCGCTGGCCATGCCGCCGGGAGTGACCGTAAACAGCGGTGGCATCTTCACTGACATAGAGGAGGGCTTCCGGGCTATCTTCATCTCCATGGCGGTAGGCATCGTGCTGGTTTATCTGGTAATGGTCGCAAGTCTTGGAAGCCTGCGGAACCCATTCGTCATCGTTTTGACGCTTCCGCTGGCGCTCATCGGAGTCATGGTCGCGCTTGCGGTTACGGGCCGGGCCCTGGGCCTGCCGGCTATGATGGGAGTGTTGCTGCTCATCGGCATCGTCGTGACTAACGCCATCGTGCTCATCACCTTCGTGGAGCAGCAGCGCGCTCGCGGCCTGAGCATCTATGAGGCCTTGATTTCCGGCGCGCGCGTCCGCCTTCGCCCGATTCTGATGACGGCCATCACCACCAGCTTCGCGCTGCTGCCGCTGGCGGTGGAGTCTGAGGGCAGCGGTCTCATCAGCGCCGAGCTTGCAACGGTGGTCATTGGAGGCCTGACCAGCTCCACGGCGTTGACGCTGCTGGTGCTACCCATCGTCTACGTGCTGTTCAACGACAGCATCCCGAGGCTGGCGGGTCGGCTGTTGCGGCGCAGCCCGTCCGCGCCGGCTGGGGAGGAGATAAGCAGATGAACTTGTCCAGGATAGTACGCCACAGGTTGTCAATCGCAGTGTTGGTGGTGGGGCTCCTGTTTCTGGCAGCCGCGTGTGATGCGGAACCTGTTGCGCCGACTCCCACGCCTGAAGCTGAGTTGTCGTTGAGTGATCTGCTCTCAAGCGCAGGGCAGAAGCTGGCCGCTATGTCCACGGCAAAGTTCCATATGATCGACGAAAAGGAATCGGGATCCAAGTTCTTTGGGACGACGTTGAAGACCTTGGACGGAGAGGTGAAATCCCCCGACAGCGTCAGGATGCTGGTGGACGTAGAGTCTCCGGGATTTGGATTCGTGGAGATCGAGATTGTAGCGGTCGGAGACCTGTCGTACATGAAGTTCTCCAAGGACGCGCCATGGCTACCCCTGCCTTTGGACCAGGTGCCCTTCAACTTCGGAGGGCTAGGCGTTACTCTGAGCGAGCTGCTGCCCGTCATGAAGGATGTGGCCATTGTGGGCCGGGAGGTCGTAAGAGATTCCCGGACTATCCGTATAGATGGGAACGTTGCATCTGAAGAGATGTCAGACCTCATCAAGTCCGTGGATTCCGGTCACCCGATCACGTTGACCTTGTGGCTCGACGAGGCCGAGCATACTCTGCAACAGCTAAGATTAGCCGGCCAGCTCTTCGACGATGACGCGCCGGCAACGAGCCGTCTGCTGACCATAGACATCGATGTGCCTGTGGACATCCAACTTCCAGATATAGAATCCGAGCCGTGAGCTCTGTCAGGACTTTACTCTCTTCCGTAGAGTCTTCCCAGTCGGCTGTCTTGGGGATAATCTGCCTGGGGGTGTTTTCGACCGCCCTGGACCAGACCGTGGTGGTCGCGGCGTTGCCCAGCGTCATGCTGGACCTGGAAATCCCTCTTACGGACCTCGACAGGGCGTCCTGGATCGTAACCGGGTACTTGGTCAGCTATACCGTGGCGATGCCGTTGGCGGGGCGCCTGTCAGACGTCTATGGCCGCGTCAGGATGTTCCAAGCTGCGCTGGTCTTGTTCTCCATCGGGTCAGCGTTGGTGGCGGTTGCGCCGAACTTTCCCTGGATAGTGTCAGCGAGGGTGCTCCAAGCCTTCGGAGGAGGCGCCACAGTTCCCATAGGTCTCGCCATGGCAGTGGCAGCTGTGACGCCTGAGAGAAGGGGAGTTGCAATAGGACTCGTGGCCGCCTCGGCTGAAGCCGGTTCCGTCCTGGGGCCCCTCTACGGCGGGGCCATAATAGAGTGGATTGGCTGGCGGTGGATATTCTGGCTGGACATACCCCAGAGTTTCATTCTGATAGCGCTTCTGGCAGTTCTATCCAACCGTTCCAACCCTCAGGCCAAGATGGACTACTTCGGTGCACTGGCTCTGGGAGTGGCCCTTACCGTTCTCACCATTGGGCTGTCCCAGAGGAGCATCTTCTCAGGAGAGTCGATCGTCCCGCACGCCATGCTGGCTGGCGGAGTCTTCATCGTCGTCGTATTGATCATGGTAGAGAGACACGCGGTCCAGCCTCTGCTGGCATCTTTCCTGTACACCTCCAGGGCCTTCTTGTCCTCCAACATTGCCCAATTCCTTGTGGGTGTCGCCCTGATCATTGCCTTGGTAGCCGTTCCCCTCATGGCTGGCACCGTCATGGAGAAGAAGGCTTGGGAGAGCGCCCTCCACCTGGTCCGACTCACGGCCGCCATACCGGTGGGGGCCGTGATAGGGGGCTACATACTGCGGTGGACGGGCGTGAGGGCGGTGTGCATTACCGGCCTTGCGTTCATTGGGACCGGCTTGTTGTTCATGAGTGGTTGGGAGACGGAGGTGGAGGAGCTCAGGCTGACTGTACCCCTGGTGATGGCTGGATTGGGATTTGGGCTGGTAATCCCTCCCATCGGCGTTAGCGCCTTGAGCGCAGCGCCCAGTCACTACTGGGGGGCCGCGGCCTCATTGGTCACCGCATCGCGAATGGTAGGGATGGCGTTGGGATTGGCAGCCTTGTCCGCCTGGGGTATAGAGCGCTTCTACAGCCTGACCGCCGATGCGACGATCGGAGCGACACTGCAGGAGACCGAGGCGCCCTTGATTGAAGCTGGGGTGACTGTGTTCCAGAACCTCTTCATGATCGCGGGATTCCTGTCCCTGTTTGCCATCTTGCCAGCCCTTCTGATGAGGGTGGAGGATGTCGAAGAGCCGAACGGCTCTGCCTGAGTTGTTAACATGTCAGACCTTATAGATGTATCATTAGGAGAAGCAGGCATACCAACAAGGAAGAGAGCAATGGTATCGAAACTGATCTGCAGCGCAGCGTTGATTGCATTGGTGACACTTCTGGCATGCGGGGGTGAGGCGGAGCCGGAACCGACCGCCACGCCCGCACCCACAGCCACGCCCGAGCCGACTGCTACGCCTGTGCCCACACCCACTCCCGAGCCGACTGCCACACCTGCACCCACGGCCACTGCTCAGGTCCCTGAGCAATCTACCGGTACGGGGGCAATAGAGCCTCTGAGTCTGGATGATCCGTTGGCGATTGCTTCTCAGTTGTCGGAATCCGAGCTCACCTGTCTCACAGGAGTAGCGGATCTGGGGCGCCTGATGGAGATCTTCGCCGCGCCGGAGCTGGGTTCAACTGAAGAGATGACCCAGCTGTTTGGCTGTTTCGAGGACGAGACGCTGCTGCGCATCTTCCTTACCGGAGTCATCGAGGCCGCCGGCTCGCTGAGCGTAGAGACCTCCGGATGCATTCGTACGGGGATCGAGGAAGTTGACCTTCCCGCCTTGATGGTGTCAGGCGTAGCGGGGGACGAAGAGGCGGCCATGGTTGGCAGCATGTCTGCATTCATCCTGGCAGTCATGTGTCTGAACGAGGAGGAGTGGGAGGGCGCCGCTGCCGGTCTGGGCTTCGCTCCGGAAGAGAGAGAGAACCTGCAGTGCGTCCTGGAGGAGATGGGTGGGCCCGAAGGCCTCGCTGAAACGCTGAGTGCAGGCGACGAAGGCTCATTCTTCGCCCTGTTCGGGGCGGCAATGACGTGCGGACTTCAGATGGAGGATGATCCGGGAGGCTAGACAGGAACGGTGTTAGAGTGCGAGTACCCGGGGGAGGAGTCCTGAATCGATGTCAACCCGACGTGGGAGGCTCGAGTACGCCCCGACGTTATCCCCCTTTCCCGAAGGCTGGTACTTCGTCTCAAGCCGCAGGGAGCTCCAGAAGGCTGGACTCATCCAAAAGACCTGGATGGGGGAGAACATCGTTGCGTGGTGCGACGATGACGGGCGAGTCTGCGTGGCCGATGCCTATTGCCCTCACCTGGGCGCCGACCTGGGACCCAGCGCGGGAGGCCGGATATGCGCCGGCCGGCTAGTCTGTCCCTTCCATGGCTATGAGTTCGATGCAACCGGCCAGTGTGTCGCCACACCCTATGCCGATCCGCCCAAGACTGCGAAGCTGCGAATCTTCGAGACCCAGGAAATTGTCGGCCTCATCTTTGCATGGTGGGGGCTAGATGGAAGAGCGCCCCAATGGACCCTGCCCACGGATGGCCTGGACCAAGAGGGCTGGAGCGGTCTCAATATCAGGACCATTCGCTTCCCCGGCCATCCCCAGGAGACGACGGAAAACTCGGTTGACCTGGGCCACCTGCGCTACGTTCACGGCTATGACAATGTGGATCGCGTAGGGCGGCTGACGGTCGACGGGCCTCGTCTAGAGAGTAGCTTCGACTTCAAGAGAGTGCGGACGTTGGCTAATGTGGCGAAGCTGACCTTCAGCGTCTCCGCCATCACCAATGTCGTTGGGCTGGGCTACTCGTTCGTGGACATCCGTGAACACTCGATCGGGATGAACATGCGTCTCTGGGTTCTGGCGACCCCTGTCGACGGTGCGCTTATCGACCTGTCGCTGGTCTCTCAAGTGCGGGAAGTAAGCAGACCGAAGCGTCTCATCGTGGGCCTGGGGTTTCTCCCCACGAGGCTGCGCGCGCCTCTCATGAATAGGTTCATGGCCTCTCAACAACACCACGACGTCCAGCAGGACCTGGTGATCTGGGAAAACAAACAGTATCGTTCCCGTCCCCGCCTCTGTCGTTCCGACGGCGAGATCATGCCCTATAGGGCCTATTGCGCCCAGTTCTATCCCGACCCCTAGCTTCTGGAAATCTCCGCAAGTGGGTACATGTCAGCCGACGGCACAGCATGAAGAGCTTCAGTAGCAGTGATTCGTACTGGCGGAGCCGGGCGACGGCCACCGCCGTCTGACCCGGTCCTTCCGGATTAGAGGACACGCCATGAGCAAGATACTGGACAGGCTGAGCTGGCTAGTCACTGTCCGTCCGTACGTCACGCTCGTCGTCCTACTTGTCGTCGCCGTCGTGCTGGCCGCCGGGGCCACGCTGCGGGACGAGCCGACCGAGGGGGCCGACGTGGCGTTCCTCCCGCCCGGACACCCAGTCGCCAATGCGACTCGTGAAGTCAGCGAGCTATTCAGCGACTCCGGCGATGTCAGAGTCGTGACCCTCATCTTCCGCGGGGAGGCGATCACGCCCGGCGGTCTCTCCCAGATGGCCGCCCTGATCGATCAGGTCGCCCGCGATACGAGTGTGGACGGCCTCCTGGCGCCTGCGAACTCGATCGTCGCTCCAACGACACTCGTCGGCGCCGCGCTCCAGGTGGACGACTTCAAGCCGGTCACCCAGGAGCAGATCGACTCAGTCCGCAGCGTGCCGGAGATCCAGGAAGCCCTCGCGGCGATCACCGGGACTGACACGGACGGCACGCCGGTCGCAATCGCCAACATCCGGCTGACCGATACCGGCGACGAGAGGATCCAGAACGCCGAGCGGAGGATCAGCGAGCTGGCTGCGGCGGATGATGGCCCGTTGAACGTCAGCAGCCTATCGCCGATGATCGTCGAGGACGAGTACAAGCAGGCCACGGAGCAAGGAATGGCGCCGCTGATACTGGCGGCGCTGCTGCTGATAGCGGTGCTGCTCGTGCTCTTCACCCGCACCATCTCAGACATGCTGCTGACACTGCTGGGGCTTGTCCTGGCAATCGCCTGCGTCGTCGGCGTGGAGGGCTGGCTTGGGCCGAATGGACTGGGGCTGATAGGCTCTCCGAGCTCGCTGACGGCGATGGTGCCCGTCATCCTGATCAGCCTCACGGTGGACTACGCGATCCAGACGGTCTCGCACTACCGTGAGCAGCGAGTCGAGGGCAAGCCGGTTGCGCCGGCCGTACGGACAGGACTGAGACACGTCACAATCCCGCTCACGCTGGCTGCCGTCACTACGATCGTCAGCCTGCTGGCGACCCTGTTCTCGCCCATAGGAGTCATCGGAGACTTCGGCGTGGTCGCGGGGCTGGGCGTGGGGATGAGCCTGGTGGTGATGCTGACGCTTATCCCCGCTGGACGGTTGATCATCGACCGGAGGCGCGAGTCGCGCGGCACTCTGAAGCCCGCCCGTCCCATCTCGAACGCACTGCCCGGCATCCCCCAGATGACTGAGAGGCTTGGAAGATGGGTTACGCGTCAGCCGGCTCCCTATCTCGTCGCAGTGGTCCTCATCACCATTGGCCTTGGGTACGCCGCAACGGGGCTGAAGTCCGAATTCAGCATCAAGGACATCCTGCCCCGTGGCGGGGGCGTGCTGGCGGACATGAACACTCTGGAAGCGGCCGTCGGCGGCTCGACGGAGGTCGCCAGCCTGCTGATCAAGGCCGAGGTCACAGAGAGCCGTACGCTCCTGAACCTCCGCGACCTCACGCGCGCCTTCGAGGACGAGCAGCGCCGCCCGCGAGCCGCCGCAGGGACGATCCAGGGATCTTATGAGAGGTTTGTGCACGACTGGACCAACGACTCGGGTGAGCCCGGCGACAAGTACGACCCTGAGCTGGCTTCGCTCTTCCGCGAGGCCTCGCTTGGAGTGGATCTCGATCCGGGGCTGATGCAGGAGTTCATTGACAAACTCCTCGCGAAAGAGCCCGACCTCGCGCATTTCATGGTCAACGATCAGGAGGGCATCGATACGATGCTTCTCCAGTTCCCAATCTTCCCGGGCGATCCCGGAGGGACGAGGATGCTGCACGACGACGTTGAAGAGCTATGGCTCGGCGACGACACCGCTGTTACGGCGACTTCGGAAAGCATCGTCGCGGTTGCCGTCACTGACCAGATCACCGACGGACAGACGGAGTCGATCAGCACCACCGTTGCAGTGGCGCTGGGCATCCTATCCATCTTCTTCTGGGTGACGCTGCGCCAGCCCGTGCTGGGAATCGTCGCGGTGGGGCCGATCGTGTTCGTCCTCATCTGCGTGCTGGGCACGATGGCGCTGCTGGGCATTCCCTACACGCTCGTCACCTCGATCATCACGGCGCTGTCGATCGGGATCGGCGTGGACTATACCATCCACGTGATTCACCGCTACCGCGAGGAGTTCTCTCGCCTGCGCAACCCGGAGCAAGCGGCGGTCAAGACTCTCGCGACCACCGGATCGGCGCTGTTGGGCTCCGCGCTGACCACTGCGTTCGGTTTTGGAGTGCTGATAGCATCGCCGCTGCTGGCGTCGGCGCAGTTCGGGATTACTGCGACCATCACGATCGTCTACTCACTTGCAGTCTCCATACTGGTGGTGCTGCCCGCCATGGTGGTCTGGGGCGCGTACCAGAATATGCGCCTGCGCTCCACGGTTCAGCGTGCGTGGGACGAACTCGACGTGGCCATCGAGGCTGTACACCAACGCCACCAAGAGGGACGAGAGACGTCGTAGGAAAGAGGCTTATGTCGCTCCGCGAACTATCCAACAAGCTCAAGGCCGCGTACAGAGGGTCGGACGTCCACAGTCGTGTGAAACACTTCGATGGATGGATGGACAGGGTGGAGAATGTCGGCCCAACGGGCTACGACCACAGTCAAACCGTCAAGGAATACTACGACCTCTGCAACGAGTTCATGGTGTTCGGTTGGGGCGAATCCTTGCACTTCGCGCCGCTATCGCCCCGAGAGAGCCTGGAGGACTCCAAGGTCCGGCACCAGCGGTTGATGATTGCCAAGCTGGAGTTGAGCGAGGGCATGACAGTAGTCGATATAGGCTGCGGGATCGGCGGCCCGATGCGCCGTGTCGTCCGTGAGGCCGGTGTCAGGGCCGTCGGGGTCAACAGCAGCGAAGTCCAGCTGGACAAGGCGAAATCGTTGGACGTCGAGTCGGGGCTCGCCCACATGATCGATTACCACGCATGCAGCTTCATGGACATGGGCGCCATCGCGGACGACACATTCGACCGGGGATACGCGATCGAATCGACGTGCCATGCGCCGGACAAGATGGGAGCGTTCTCCGAGATCTACCGCGTGCTGAAACCCGGAGCCCTCTTCTGGGGGCAGGAAATGTGCATGACGGACAAGTTCGATCCCAGCGACAATCGGCATCTGGCTATGAAAAAAGACCTGATGCACGGCATCGCGCTCAAGGATATCGCGACTATGGGCGAGGTGACCCGGGCACTCGAGGCGGCGGGATTTCAGGTCATTGAGGCTAAGGATAGGGCCGTCGATGAGAACAGTCCGACCACGCCGTGGTATCAGCCCATGGAGGCCCGGGGCAATACACTGGGCAACGCCCTGCGCAGGATTCCGCTGGGTCGCAAGGCGTTCATCGGGGCATCCAGGCTGGCCGAAGCGGTGGGGATGTTCCCGAAAGGTTCTGCGGACGTCGTGGGGCTGTTAGATCGTACCGCCAACGCCTATGTCGCGGGCGGCAGGGCCGGGGTCTTCACGCCGTTGTACTGTTTCCTGGCTCGCAAACCCCTCTAGCCGCTCTCCCTAGTGTGTCGGGCGACAACATGGCTCGTCAGACGTTCAAATCGCGCCTCTGCTCGGCAATGAGGAATTTCAGCTTCTTGCTCGGCTTCAGGGACGGTATGGGGTTGAACCGCAGCTTGAAATTCTCGGGGGACACCTTCAGTCTGAAGTAGTGCGCTACCATCAGCACATTCACGGCCAGCTGCAGCTCCATCCACCGGGAGCCCAGGCAGGTGTGCGTGCCCAGCCCGTAGGGCGCGTACCCGGGGCTGCGGTGCTCGTTGCGCGGAGGCAGATAGCGGTCGATATCGAACTTGAAGGGGTCGGGAAAGATGTCCTCCATGAAGTGCGAGGCTGTCTGGGCGATGATGATCCGTGATCCCACCGGCAGCTCGTAGTCCTCGACCACGCACGAGTTCATGACGTTTCGAATAGACATCGGGACGATCGGATAGAGGCGCAGGCACTCCATGAGGAAGCGGTGCGTCACGTCAATTGCGGACGTAGTGAAGTCCTGGTCATCCGGATCGCCGTTGGCGAATAGGGCGTCGGCTTCAGCCTGGATCTTGGCGTAGATATCCGGCTGCGACGCCATAGCGTACAGGGCGAAGCTGAAGGCATCGCCAAGGTATGCGCTGGCTACCAATGCCGCGGTAAAGGCGAATCGCAGGTTGGACTCGGGTACGAACTGCGGGTCGCTCGCGTGCAGGCTCAGATAGTCGTCCACCAGATTCCGGTGTTGGCCCGCTCGCTGGGCGGGCGTATGCACGCTCTGGATTCGTTCAAGCAACGTTTCGATGAGTTTCGCTCGGCGCCTCATGCCGGGAGTTTTAAGCGTGAACTTGGGCATTATCCTCATGATGTGAATGCTGAGGGCCCGTTCCTTGAACTTCAACAGGTCATCGATGATGTCCTGAGATTCAACTCCGACCATGAACGGCGAGATTTGAGCGTTAATCATTTGGCGGCTCATGGGCGTCGCCGGATAGGAGTCCCCAACCTTCCACTGCGCCATATGCTTTCGCGCACGATCGTAGAGCTCGTCCAACTGGTCGGCCAGTCTCTTGCGGGAGTAGGCGGCGGACAAGGACTTGCGCAGCCGGAAATGGTCGGCGCCATCAAGAGCAGGCAACACGCCGGCCGCGCCATAGACCTTCTCGAAGTCGGCGAAATAGTCCCTGGCTCTCAGGTACATGCGCCCGCGCCGATGAACCCAGCGATTCGTCTCGGCGCCGGCAAGGAAGATCATCGGTTTGGAAAACGGAGGCCGGATCTGAAACACCGGGCCGTACTCTTGCGCCAAGTCCGTAAAGAGCGCGGGAATGTTCCCACTGCGGATGTGACGATTGAGCAGCATCTTGCTCAAGGAGACGGTCGGAATCTTCTTGGTCAGTGCGGAGCGCCGAAGCAAGGGGCCGGCCAGGTTGTGGGAGACCGCTGCAGCGATGGAACGGCCGATCAGGTCCATGTTGCAGATGAACTCGATGCGCTCCTCATCCCTCTCTTCGAGCTGGAATATGAAGCGAAAGACGTCGCAAGTGTCTATGAGACAGATTATGATCACATCTCTCGGATCGGGAATCTCATTGTTGAAGATTGCCCTGCTGATGCGCGTCTTGACGAACTGTATGCCTGCGCCTTCTGCGGAGTTGTCAAACAGCTCCGTCTGACTCACTGTGCGAGACAGCGTCCAGAAATCGCCGTCGTGGTGTTCCAGAATCTTCAGTTCGACCAATCGATCCAGAGTCAAATCAATGATCGATTCCGCGTGGTGAGCGAGCCGTTCGATCCAGTATTGGGCGTTTCGTTGAACCGGCTCGCCCGCAATTTCCTTGAGGATAGGATCCAGGCAGGGATCGCCCGTTTCCGTCCGGTCCAGAAGGAACAGGGACTCCATGTCCGTGTCGATGCGAGACCTGAGTGAAAGTTCCGCGAGTGCGGCGCCGGTGACGGCGCAGTTCAAGTCCCAGCCGGGCACCTGATGAAAATAGCCGTTCTCTTCGTTGAGAAGCATCAGGACAAGCTCTTCCGGCAAGCTTAGCGGATGGAGGGTTGTCACATCACTTGTGGTCATCGCTTCCCGCCTGCCTGAACGCCCTCAGACCAATTCGGGCCCGTATGATGGGAGTATACCTATCCGGCGAGAGGGAGGGCAAGCGCCTGGCGCCTTGGGACGGGTTGGGCCACTGTTCTGTGTAACTGGGCCCTTCAAACAGGCTCAGGGCGAACGGACACACATCGAGTCTGAACAGTTACCGGGCTGGTCTGGGTCTGGCGCGCGGCCGCCTCATGTGACACAATCGCAGCCTGCCGTCAGACCGTTCAGACAGATCCTGCGCGAGCGTGATCCCAGGTGCTGAGCGGCGGGGCGCAAGCCCTCAAATCCACCGCCAAAGAGGCACACCATAGCTACACCGAAGAGCGATCAGGCTTCCCCTTTCACGTGGCTCAACCCCACGCGGGTCATCTTCGGGGACGGTCGGCTGGCCGACCTCCCGGCGGTCGTTGCGGATTTGGCTGGCGCACAGCCCCGCGTACTTCTCGTCACAGGGCGGAGCAGCCTCCGGGCCTCCGGCGTTCTCGACGAGGTGTTCGAGATGCTCGGCAGGAAGCGCGTCACGCTCTTCGACCGGGTCGTGCCCTTCCCGTCGCCGGAGCTGGTAGACGGGGCGGTCGCCCTCTGCCGTGATGCGGCCCCGGACGTCATCGTGGCGGTGGGCGGCGGCAGCGCGATGGACCTCGCGAAGGCTGTGGCCGTGCTTGCGTGCCACGACGGAACGGCTCGGGAGTATGCGCTGGGTGTGAAGGACCTCCGGCGACGTGGTCTGCCGTTCGTCGCCGTACCCACCACCTCCGGGAGCAGCAGCGAGGTTACCTCGGGCGCGGCGCTTTGGGACATGAACGCTAGGGAGCACATGGGCCTGGGAAGCCCGCTGATGTTCCCGGACGTCGCCGTCGTCGATTCGACCCTGGCGATGACGATGCCGAGGGATGTCGCTGCGGCAAGCGGGATGGACGCCTTCACGAGTGCATTCGAATCGTACTGGTCGGTCGAGGCCCAGCCCCTGTCGGACTCGCTGAACCTCGAGGTGATCCGTCTCTTCTCCCGGAACCTGGAGGGGTCGTGCAACGATGGCGATCGGGAGTCCCGCGCCGCATGCGCTCTCGCGGCGACCATGTCGGGTATCGCCTATAGCAACAGCCGCCCCAATGTCTGCCACGCCGTTGGTAGTCCGCTCACGCTCTACTGGAACGTTGACCACGGCCAGTCGGTCGGTCTGACGCTGACCACCTTCCTCAGGTCGCAGGCGGAGGCGATCTCCCATAAGCTTCCGGCCCTCTGGGACGCGATGGGAGTGTCTGACCTCGAAGAGGCGGTGCACAGGCTGACCGCAATCATGGCAGGCTGCGGTATGGAGACTCGGCTGGGCCCTCTCGGAGTCGACGTGGACGGCTTCGAGACGCTGCTGGAGCACACGAAGTGGGACCGACTCTCCGCCCTGCCGCGCCCCCTCGACAGAGAGGCCGTATCCCACTTGCTCCGCCGGCTGCTCTAAACAGGGATGCAGCCAGGCGCGGACTCGATACCGAGTCGCGTGTGCTATCCTCCTAATGGAATGGGGGATCGAATCACGCCGGTGTCTTCGAGCGTATGAGTGAGCATGACTTAACCGAGGTACGGGAGGCCGCTCCCGAATCGCCTGCGCAGGATCGGTTCGCCTGGTACGGCGATTGGATCCTGCTGCTCACCGTTCCCGCAGTCTTCCTCCTCGACCAGGGCACCAAGTACCTTGCCAAGAGCCTCCTGAGCTACGGCCAGTCCTGGCCGGAAGACAGCCCGTTCAGGTTCACCTACGTCACCAACAGCGGCACCGCCTTCGGGCTGTTTCAGAGCGCGACGCCGCTCCTGATCGTAGCTTCGATAGTCGCGATCGGCTTCCTCGTCTACTTCTACAGGACGCACGGCGCACCGCTGCCCCTCCTCCGGTTCGCCATCGGGCTCCAGCTGGGAGGGGCCTTCGGCAATCTGACCGACAGGCTGATCAACGGGGCGGTCGTCGACTTCATCGGACTCGCCTGGTGGCCCGTCTTCAACCTCGCCGACTCCTCTATCGTCGTCGGTATCACGATACTCGTGGCATACCTGGTCCTTTCGGACAGGTTCTCGGGACGGTCATCTCCGCCGGAACATGACAAACCCGCCGGAGATGATGGGTGAGCCGCACCTTCACGCTGGTGGCCGATGCGGACGCTGGTCGGCTCGACAGGTTTGTGGCCGACCGGGTCCCTGAGCTCTCCCGTTCGCGCCTGCACCGTCTCATCTCCGAGGGGATGGTTACGCTCGATGGGGCCCCGGCGAAGCCCGCGTCGAGGCTGCGGCGCTGTCAACGTGTGACCGTGGTAGTCCCGGATCCCGTCGAAAGCCATCTCAAGCCCCAGAGGATGGCGCTCGGTGTGGTCCACGAGGACGGCGACGTGATTGTCATCGACAAGCCGGCCGGTCTCACTGTCCACCCAGGACCCGGGCATCCCGACGAGACGCTGGCTAACGCCGTGCTGGCGATGTGTCCCGGCCTGCAGGACATTGGAGGCACCGTGAGACCGGGAATCGTTCATCGGCTCGACAAGGACACGTCCGGCCTGATCGCCGTAGCCAAGAACGAACGGGCCCAGTCCGAGCTGTCGTCACAGGTCCGTCGAAGGGGCTTCACGAAGGGGTACTTGGCGCTCACCCTTGGCCGGCTTAGGCGGAGAGAGGCGGTCATCGAGGCTCCCATCGGCCGTGACCCGGCCAACCGCAAGCGGATGGCGGTCGTCTCGAACGGCAAGGAGTCGACGACTCGCTACCGCGTCGAGCGGTACTATGACGCTCACTCCCTGGTCGAAGTGCGGCCCACGACCGGAAGGACCCACCAGATACGGGTCCACTTCGCCTCCATCGGCCACCCTCTGGCCGGCGACTCCACGTACGGCGGGGCCGATCCCAGGCTCGGACGCCACTTCCTCCACGCGCACAGGCTGGGGTTTCTTCTCCCGTCGACTGGCAGATACGCCGAGTTCACGTCCCAGTTGCCGGAAGAGCTGAGGGCCTTCCTGTATCAGTTGTCAGCCTGATCACTGCCTCTTCCTAGGGGAAGAATTGGGATGGAGTCCCTGCCTGGCATGCTAGAATGGCTGCGCACCGATGGCACAACAGGTACGCGTTCGATATCCTCCAAGTCCCACGGGCGAGCCGCATGTCGGCAACATCCGCACGGCGATATTCAACTGGCTGTTCGCCCGCCACCACGGCGGCGCCTTCCTGATTCGCATCGAGGACACCGACCAGGCCAGGAAGGTCGAAGGTGCGGTCGAAGGCCAGCTCGCCGCCCTGAGCTGGCTGGGCATCGACTGGGACGAGGGCCCGGACATCGGCGGTCCTTACGGCCCATACGTCCAGTCGGAACGCCTCACCCTGTACCGGGCCGCGGTCGACCGTCTGCTGGAAAGCTGTGCAGCCTACCGCTGCTACTGCTCCACCGAGCGTCTTGCCGAGATGCGCAGGGCGCAGGCCCGGCGCAAGGCGCCCGCGGGCTACGACAGGCGGTGCCGCGACCTGACCGATGAGGAGAGGAACGACCTCCGGCGGGCGAACGTCGCGTCGGTCGTACGCTTCAGGATGCCCCTCGAAGGGACCACCGCCGTGACCGACATGGTGCGCGGCGAGGTGACCTTCGAGAACCGGCTGGTCGACGACTTCGTGATGCTCAAGTCCGACGGCTTCCCGACCTATCATCTCGCCAACGTCGTCGACGATCACTTGATGGAGATCAGCCACGTCATGCGGGCCGAGGAGTGGCTGTCCAGCACGCCCAAGCATGTCAGGCTCTACGACGAGCTGGGCTGGGACAGGCCCGCGTTCGCACACCTGCCGATCATTCTCGCTCCCGACCGCGCCAAGCTGAGCAAACGGCACGGCGCCACCTCGGTGCTCGACTACCGGACGCGCGGCTACCTGCCCGATGCGATGGTCAACTTCCTGACGCTGCTCGGCTGGTCGCTCGACGACAGGACGGAGCTCTTCTCGAAGAAGGCGCTGGTCTCGCAGTTCAGCATCGACCGCGTCGGCAAGGCGGGCGCCGTCTTCAGCGTGGACAAGCTCGACTGGATGAACGGCGTCTATCTTCGAGAGATGGAGACGGACCACCTGGCCGACGCGCTGCTCGACTACTGGCGCAGATTCCCTCCCGAGGAGCTTCGTGAGCTGCCGGACAGGGCATATCTGCTTAGAATCGTCCCTCTTGTCCAGGAGCGGATCAAGACGCTCGCCGATGCGGCCCCGCTGATCGCTTTTTTCTTCCGGGGCGTGATCGGATACAAGGTCGAGGAGCTGGTGCAGCGGGGCATGGACCTCGACCGCACCCGGGAGGCGCTCGAGTCGGCGCTGGCGGCCCTGTCCGGGCTGGACTCATTCGAAGCCGGATCGATAGAGGACGCCCTGCGAGCCCTGGCCGCGGACCTGGACGTGAAGGCCGGCCAGCTCTTCGGGACGCTTCGCGTGGCGACCAGCGGCCAAAGGGTCGCGCCCCCTCTCTTCGAGACGCTGGAGGTGCTCGGAAGGGAGAGGACGCTCGCCTCGGTCGAGTCGTCGCTCGAACGCCTGGAATCCCTTTCTTGACACTCCAAGAACCGGCTCCCTATACTGCCGCCGACTGGATACGCACCCTTGGCGCCTATGCCCGTGGACAGAGAGAAAAATGTCGCTGAAGAGCAGGCTCGACGACGATCTGAAGGAGGCGATGCGGAGCGGTGACAAGCTGCGCCGCTCCGTGATACGTCTGCTGCGGGCGGCGATAAAGAACGAGGAGATCGCGGCCCAGCGTGAGCTGGACGACGCCGGCGTCGTGGACGTCCTGACCCGTCAGGTGAAGCAGCGCCGCGACAGCATCGAGGCCTTTACGCAGGGCGGACGGCAGGACATGGTCGACAAGGAGCAGGCCGAGGTGACCGTGATCCTCGAATATCTGCCCAGGCAGATGGACGCCGACGAGATCACCGTACTCGTGAGACAGGCAATAGACGAGACGGGCGCGGCAAGTCCGGCCGACATGGGCAAAGTGATGGGGCGAGTGATGCCACAGGTCAAGGGCAGGGCTCAGGGCGGACAGGTAAGCGCCATAGCATCCCGGCTGCTGAGCGGCGGATCGGACTGAACAGCCTGCCAGCGATGCGGAATCGGCGGCGATGAGATTCGGCGTGCTCGTCTTCCCAGGGACGTGGAGCGACACCGACTGCTACCACGTCATCGACAAGATCCTCCGACAGCCCGTCGACTACGTGTGGCACAAGGATACCGACCTCTCTCCCTACGATTGCGTCGTCCTGCCCGGAGGCTTCTCGTATGGCGACTATCTGCGCGCAGGGGCTATTGCGCGGTTCTCGCCGGTGATGAAGGCTGTCGAGGAGTTCGCCGCGAGTGGTCGGCTGGTGATCGGAATCTGCAACGGCTTCCAGATACTGTGCGAGGCCGGGCTGCTGCCAGGAGTGCTGACCAGGAACTCGCATCTGCAGTTCCGCTGCCAGTGGGTCAACCTGCGGGTTGAGAACGCCTCGACGGCCTTCACGAACGCCACTGCGGAGGCACAGGTCCTGCGTGTGCCCATATCGCACGGCGAGGGCAACTACTTCGCCGATCCCGACGCGATGGATCGGTTGGAGTCGGAGGGGCGGGTCGCCTTCCGCTACTGTGCGGAGGACGGAGACGTGACCGAGGAGGCCAACCCCAACGGCTCGCTGGGCAACATAGCCGGCGTCCTCAACGAGCAGGGCAACGTCATGGGCATGATGCCCCATCCTGAGCGCTGCTGCGAGAGGGAGATGGGCGGTACGGACGGCGCCGCCATATTCGAGTCGATCGTGCGGTCGTTCTCCCCCCTGTCCGGGGCTGCCAGAGCCTCCTCCGGTTGTTAGAGGTAGGCCTCGGACTCTGCGCCGCGCTGGGCTTCGGGACCAGCCCGATCTTCGCCCGGCTCGGACTGCGCTATATGCGTCCGACCACCGGGACGCTGGTGTCGCTCATCGTGGGCACGGCCATCACGATGAGCCTCGCGCTCCTGTTCCACCTCGAGGAGGTGTTCGCTCTGAGCGGCTTCGCCTTCGTATGGTTCCTCCTCTCGGGCGTGATGAACTTCCCCCTCGGCAGGCTGCTCAACTTCGTGTCCGTCGACATGGCGGGAGTCTACCGTGCGACTCCCATAATAGGCGCGTCGCCGCTGTTCGCGACCGCCCTCGCGCTGACCGTCGGCGGCGAGAGCATAAACGCCCCTACGCTGCTTGGCACGCTGTCGATCATAGCGGGCGTGATGGTGGTGCTGAGCCAGAGATGATGAGACTGGACGCTGCCCGCCGGCGCGTGCTGCTGGGCTGCCTCGCCGCTCTGGGCGCCGCAGCGAGCTACGGTTCCGTTACGCTGGTGGCTCGCAAGATCGTGACCGACTACTCCTCGCCGCTGGTCGCGACGGCGTTCTCCCTCCTGATCGGTACGCTGATAGTGGGCATGCTCTTCCATCGCGACGTCGCGGCCGACGCGCCCCGCTCCCCTGGGCGGGCGTGGCTTCTCGTGGCCGCGGCGGGGTGCGCCTCCACCTGGGGAGTCACCTTCTGGTTCCTGGCACTCGACCGTGCTCCGGTAGTGCTGGTGGCCCCCCTTGCGGGAACCCACCCCCTCGTGTCTATAGTCCTGGGGTACCTGTTCCTGAGGCGGATCGAGCACCTGACGTGGCGCTCGGTAGCCGGCGCGCTGCTCGTCGTCATCGGCGTGGCGCTCGTCGCCGTAGGGAGACAGTGAGGGAGGGGACAATTCAGGCTCGCGGGGGGAAGGTCGCCCTCTTGTCCCTTCCCCCGAGGAGCCGGGGGAAGGTTAGGATGGGGGTCCGCTAATCTGTAACACCCGGAGGAACGCAGATGGATAAAGAGGCGCTGGAGGCCCTCGCCCTCTCCGAGCCCGAGTACGAGGCGATCGTGGAGCGTCTCGGACGAGAGCCCAACACGCTGGAGCTGGGCCTGTTCGGGTCACTCTGGAGCGAGCACTGCGGCTACAAGCACTCGAAGCCGCTTCTTTCGATGTTCTCCTTCCGCAGCAGCCGTATTCTGGTCGAGCAGGGGGCGGAGAACGCCGGAGTCGTCGACATCGGCGACGGGCTGGCCGTCGTCTTCAAGATCGAGTCCCACAACCACCCGTCGGCGGTCGAGCCGTACGAGGGCGCGGCGACCGGGGTAGGCGGCATCGTCCGCGACATCTTCGCCATGGGGGCAAGGCCTATCGCGCTGCTCAACTCGCTGAGGTTCGGCCCGCCTGCCGAGGACCGGAATCGGTACCTGTTCGGAGGCGTGGTGGCCGGCATCTCGGGCTACGGAAACTGCATCGGCGTCCCCAACGTGGGAGGCGAGGTGGTCTTCTCCGAATCCTACTCCGGCAATCCGCTCGTCAACGCGATGTGCATAGGGCTGCTGCGCGTGGACGAGATGGTCCGGTCGACGACGGGCGGGCCGGGCAACCTGCTCATGCTGGTCGGCGCGGACACCGGGCGTGACGGAATCCACGGGGCGTCCGCGCTCGCCTCGCGGACGTTCGAAGAGGACAGGGAGATGCGTCCGACCGTCCAGGTCGGCAACCCCTTCCTGGAGAAGGTTCTGATCGAGGCATGCCTGGAGGCGGCCCGTCTCGACTGCGTGGTCGGAGTGCAGGACCTCGGAGCCGCCGGGCTGACCAGCTCCGCCGTGGAGGCGGCGGCCAACGCCGGCTCCGGTATCGAGATCGACGTGTCGCACGTCCCGCGCCGGGACGTGGACATGGACCCTTACGAGGTCATGCTGTCAGAGTCGCAGGAGCGGATGCTCTTCGTGGTGAGGGAGGGCAGGGAGGCCGAGGTCAGGCACGTCTTCGAAAAGTGGGACCTGGACTCCACCGTCATCGGCAGAGTGACGGACGATGGTCTCGTGAGGATACTGGAGAACGGTCGGGTGCAGGGAGAGGCGCCGGTGAGACTTCTGACCGACGCTCCCCGCTACAGGATTCAGGGAGTCAAACCGCCGTGGCTTCAGAGGCTCCAGGACCACGACATGGACGCCATCCCGCTCCCCCGGCGCTCCCCCAACGACGTGCTGCTGGCGCTCATGGCGTCGCCCAACATCGCGAGCAAGGAGTGGGTCTACCGCCAGTATGACCACCAGGTGCAGACGAACACCCTGGCTACCCCGGGTGGAGACGCGGCCGTGCTGCGGATCAAGGGGGTGGCAAAAGCGCTTGCCGCCGCGACCGACGGCAACGGCAGGTACTGCTACCTGGACCCTTACGCGGGAGGGATGATTGCCGTGGCTGAGGCGTGCCGCAACGTCTCCAGCACTGGCGCCGTCCCGATCGCGTTGACCGACTGCCTGAACTTCGGCAACCCGGAGCGTCCGGATGTCTACCACCAACTGGAGCGGTGCGTCGCGGGCATGGCCAGGGCTAGCGAGGCGCTCGAAGCTCCCGTAGTCAGCGGCAACGTCAGCCTCTACAACGAGAGTCGGGGCGCGGGCATCTATCCGACGCCCATAGTAGGCTGCGTCGGCCTCCTCGAGGACGCCGGCCTTCACGTTGGGTCTGGGTTCCAAAGAGAGGGAGACGTCGTGGTGCTCCTGGGCCGGTCCGAGGTGCACGGGGAGGCTTCCGAGTTGGGAGGCAGCGAGTACCTGGAGAGCGTGCACTCACTGGTTGCTGGCCGGCCGAGCATCGACATCGAGCTCGAGGCGGCGGTGCAGCGCGCCTGCCGCCGCCTCGTCGCCGCCCGGGTATCGAGATCAGCTCACGACTGCTCCGACGGCGGCCTTGCCGTGGCGCTCGCCGAGTCGTGCGTCACCGGCGGGGTCGGCTTCGCCGGCGATCTACCGGTGACGGGAAGGTGGGACGCGGCTCTGTTCGGGGAGGGCCAGTCCCGCATAGTCGTCTCCGTCGCTCCCGCGGACGTTGGAGTGGTGGAGAGGGTGTGCCGCGAGGAGGGGGTCTCCTGGGTGATCCTCGGCGCCGTTGGGGGGGAGGTGATGAGCATCCCCGGCCTCGTCGACCTGCCGGTTTCGGAGCTCGCCGCCGCTTGGAGAAGGGGACTGCCCCGAGCCATCGGCGTGTGATATTGCCCGGCTCCGCTCTTGTCCCTTCCCCCGCCTCGTGCATGGACTTGACACCCGTATGTCTCAGGCTCTAACATTCACCGTTGTGAAAAGCGTAACGAACGCTGTAATCTGCATGTGTAGGTGTATCTGTAGCTGGGGGGCAGGGTTGCATCCTGCGCTCCCTGCGCGTGGAGGCGTGCAGGTCTAGGCGTATAGATAGCCAGCCCATCGAGGCCCCTTGAGCGCGACGAATCTCAAGGGGTCTTTTTTTGTGGGCGGAAGAGTGGCGGCGTAGAGAGATGGGACGTTCAGAAGTTGGAGCAGCCAATATGGTAGTCCAGGATAGAGTCGCAGACACAGGGTTGATAGAGTTCGCAGCCGCTCTCGAGAACGCGAGCGCGCGGGACGTGATCGCCGGCGCCGTCGAAGCGT
Organism: Dehalococcoidia bacterium; assembly: GCA_965208395.1. GTDB lineage: Bacteria > Chloroflexota > Dehalococcoidia > Lucifugimonadales > CBDBON01 > CBDBON01. Next base: position 742,581 of record CBDBON010000003.1, on the reverse strand, counting down.
TCGGCGATCGGGTGGCGTTGTGCACCAGCTTCCAGGCTGAGGGGATGGTCATCCTGGACATTGCCTCCGAGCTCCAACATCGGCCTCGCGTGTTCACCATCGACACCGGAAGGCTTCCCCAGGAGACTTACGATCTGATCGACTCCGTGCGTGACAGGTACGGGATAGAGGTCGATGTCTACCACCCTGACCATGAGGAGCTTACCCCGTTCGTCGGACGCCATGGCGTCAACTCATTCTATCGCAGCGTGTCGCTGCGCCTTCGCTGCTGCGAGATACGCAAGGTCAATCCTCTCAACCGCGCATTGAAGGGGTATGACGCTTGGATCACCGGTCTGCGGCGTGCTCAGAACGAGACCCGGGCCGGAGTGGCGAAAGTGGAGTTGGACGCAGCACACGGCGGCATGGTCAAGCTCAACCCGCTCGCGGAGTGGGACTATGAACGCGTCTGGGAGTACATACGGGCCAACGACGTTCCCTATAACAGGCTGTATGACGAGGGATATACCAGCATCGGATGCGCTCCGTGCACCCGTCCGATCAAGCCCGGAGAGGACCTCAGGGCAGGCCGCTGGTGGTGGGAGAACGGCTTCCCCAGCGAGTGCGGTATCCATCTCAGTCCCGCGGGACGGCACGAACCGACGACTAGAGACTAGACGCTGCGATCCTAATGGGCCGCGCGCGAGCTTGGAGGACGTGACAGATTGACCACAGAGATCGACGAACCCATACTCATTCCGCCCTATGGCGGGGAGCTGATCGACCTCACGGTTCCGCAGGACCAGGCTGCCGATGTGAAGGCCCGCGCCAGCGGCCTTCCCAGCATCCAGCTGTCCGAGCGGGCGACCTGTGACTTCGAGCTTCTCTCCATAGGAGCGTTCTCGCCTCTTGATCGGTTCATGGGCGAGGAAGACTACCGTCGAACGGTCGGCGAGATGCGCCTCGGCGACGGTACGGTCTTCCCCATACCGGTGACCCTGCCGGTCGACGATCCGTCGTCCATCAAGCTCGACGGGGACGTCGCGCTGCGCGACTCGCGGAACGAGTTGTTGGCGGTCATGACGGTACAGGAAGCGTACGAGTGGGACCTGCAGGAGACGGCGGACCTGGTGTTCGGCACCAGGGACGTCCGGCATCCCCTGGTGTCAGAGATGCACCGCTGGGGCAGGGTCAACATTTCCGGCCCGCTGCAGGTGCTGCAGCTCCCGCCGCACCACGACTTCACGGGTCTGAGGAAGACCCCTACCGAGACGCGCGCGAGCCTGTCCGGTTACGGCCACCCCAATGTCGTGGCTTTCCAGACCCGAAATCCGCTTCACAGGGTCCACGAGGAGCTCACGAAGAGGGCGGCCGGGAGCGTGGACGGCGTCCTTCTGCTTCACCCGGTAGTGGGGCTTACCAAGCCTGGAGATGTCGACCACTACACGCGCGTCCGCACCTATCGGGCGCTCGCCCAGCACTATTACGAGAATGACAGGGTCCTACTGTCGCTTCTGCCGCTGGCGATGAGACTTGCGGGGCCCAGAGAGGCGCTGTGGCATGCCATCATACGGCGCAACTACGGCGCCAACCACCTGATCGTCGGCCGGGACCATGCCAGTCCGGGGGTCGACTCGGCGGGCAACCCGTTCTACGGCCCGTACGACGCCCAGGAGATCGTAGACCGGTTCAGCGGGGAGACCGGCGTCAAGACCGTGCCATTCCAGGAGCTGGTGTACGTTCCCGACGACGACAGGTATGAGGAGGTCACAGTCCTGCCTGAAGGCGCACGGACGGCCTCGATCTCGGGGACGCAGGTACGTGAGGAGTACCTGAGCCAGGGGCGCCCTCTGCCCGACTGGTTCACCAGGCCGGAGGTTGCCGACATCCTGGCCGAAAGCTACCCGCCAAGGCATCGTCAGGGTGTGTGCATCTGGTTCACCGGTCTCAGCGGGGCCGGCAAATCCACCACGGCGGAGGTGCTGACCGACCTGCTGATGGAGCAGGGGAGGCAGGTAACCGTTCTCGACGGGGACGTGGTCCGAACTCACCTGTCCAGGGGGCTCGGCTTCTCCAAAGAGGACAGGGACACAAACATCCTCAGGATCGGATTCGTCGCATCGGAGATAGTCCGGCACGGCGGAGTGGCGATATGCGCGGCCGTAAGCCCGTACAGCGCCACGCGAAACGAGGTGCGCGCCATGGTCGGGACTGAGCGCTTCATCGAAGTGTTCGTGGATACGCCGCTCGCCGTCTGCGAAGAGCGCGACTCCAAGGGCATGTACGCGAAGGCGCGCCGCGGTGAGATCACCGGCTTCACAGGCATCGACGACCCGTACCAGCCCCCGGAGAGTCCGGAGATCACGCTCGATACCGTTCGAAGCTCGGTGCGAGACAACGCCGGCCTGATCCTGGATCACCTTGCCGAGATGGGGTTCGTACGGTCCTCGGAGGGCGAGCGCGCACCGTCCAAGGTCGCGTGAGCGGCTGCCTGCTGCGCTCTCGCACGGCATGAGCGTGCTCGTCCAGACTGCGGCCTCGACGTGGAATCAGTCCGAGCGGCCACCTCTTCTTGACACTGCCGGAGGGCCGGTGCTAGATTGAACTCGGCAGTCACGTTGGGGAAGGCTGCCTTTGTTTTGCGCGGAGGGTCGCTTGCCGACGTACGAGTACGAGTGCAGGACGTGTAATCATCGGTTCGATGAAAGGCAGAGCTTTTCGTCAGAGCCGGTTGCGACCTGTCCGCTGTGCATGGACGGGGCCCGGCGCCTGTTCCACGCCGTTCCGGTCGTGTTCAAGGGAAGCGGCTTCTACGTGAACGACTACGGCAAGGGCTCCAGCACCGACATCTCCGGGGAGTCCCATTCGGCCAAGAGGAATGAGGCGAGCGGGTCTGCCGACGGCGCGTCCGAGGGGAGCCCTGCATCCAAGGACGTGTCGAAGGGCAGCTCGGAGTCGAAGTCCCAGGCCGGTTCGGAAACCGCGACGGCTGCGTCCAAGAGCAGTTAGGCCGTCCCGTCCCGCTGCGCGGTCATCTCATCCGAGTAGTGGCGCCTGTCGTCTCTCTCCGGGACCATAGCCTTTGAGAGCGCTGATACAGAGGGTATCGAAGGCCTCCGTGACGGTCGGGGAGCGTGTCGTGGGGTCGATAGGCCCCGGCCTCGTGGTGCTCGTCGGCATCTCCAGGGACGACGATGAGGAGGACTCCCGCTACCTCGTCGGCAAGACGGTCAACCTGCGCATCTTCAACGACTCCGAAGGACGGTTCAATCTGTCGGCGCTCGACACCGGGGCCGAGTTGCTCCTGGTGAGCCAGTTCACGCTGTACGCGGATACCCGGCGTGGGCGGCGTCCGGGCTTCACCAGCGCGGCCCCGCCCGATAGGGCCGGGCCGCTTTTCGAGCGCACGGTGGAGATGTTCAGGGAGACGGGGCTTCCTGTCGAGGCCGGCCGCTTCCAGGCGCATATGATGGTCAGCCTGGAGAATGACGGGCCCGTCACGATCATGCTGGACTCTGCCGACAGGGAGCGGCCGCGCAGATCATAGGGGACGGGTGGTTGTAGCCGCTCTCGGACTACTCGAGGTCTGGCAGGATCTCCTCGAGGTTATGTCGAGCCGGGACGCTGGACCATATCCAGACTGATGTCAAGGGCCCGCGAGGAGTGGGTGAGGGCGCCCACGGATATGAGGTCGACGCCGGTTGCCGCCACGGCCCGGACGTTCCGCAGGGTGATGTTTCCCGAGGCTTCGGTGACAGCCCTTCCGGACGCCATCCGGACGGCGGCGGCCATCTCCTCCAGGTCCATGTTGTCGAGCAGGAGTATCTCCGCGCCGGCGTCCAGCGCCTCCTCCACCTGGTTGAGGTCCTCGACCTCCACCTCCACGTTGATCGTGTGGGACTTCTCGCGGTTGGCTCTCCTGACGACGTCTCCCAGGCTCATGCCGGAGGCACGGAGCGCCTCGACGTGGTTGTCCTTGATCAGGATGCCGTCTCCGAGATTCCGACGGTGGTTGCGGCCTCCCCCGGCCCTGACCGCATACTTCTCCAGGGTGCGCATCCCGGGTGTCGTCTTCCTCGTGTCGACGATCGTTGCCGGGTATTCCTCGACTTCGTAGACGTAGGCGGAGGTCTCCGTGGCGACTCCGGAGAGCCTGCGCAGGAAGTTGAGCGCGGTTCTCTCGGCCGTGAGGATGGAGGCGAGGCGTCCCTCCACGTCGCCGACCAGGTCGTCGCGCCGGATGCGGGCGCCGTCCTCGATGAGGGTGCGCGTGGCGATCGACGGATCCACTCGGCTGAAGACGGCGAGAGCGACATCGAGGCCGGCCAGGATGCCCTCCTCCTTGGCGACGAGCCCGGCCCGGCCCGGCATGTCGGGGGGGATGAGGATTTCGGTGGTGGGGTCTCCGGCGAGAAGGTCTTCAGAGAGAGCCCGGTCTATGAGGGACTCCGTCTCTGGCGTGATCTGGAGGCGGTTGCACACGGTCTCGTCAGACGACGGCGAGCATCCTGTCCAGCGCGACCCTGGCCTGCTCCGAGGTGTCGCCGTCTACGGAGATCCTGTTGACCACCACTCCCTCGTTGAGGCCGTCCAGCACCCATGAGAGGTACGCGGGGTGGATCCTGTACATCGTGGCGCAGGGGCATACGACCGGGTCGAGGCAGAAGACCGTCTTGTCCGGGTTCTCAGCCGCGATCCGGTTGACGAGGTTGATCTCGGTGCCGACAGCCCACGTCGTGCCGGAGGGTGCCTCGGAGACAACCCTGATAATGTACTCGGTCGATCCGTCGCAGTCCGCGGCCTGGACGACATCCATCGTGCACTCAGGATGCACCACGACGTTAACTTCCGGGTGGCGCAGCCGCGCCTCCTCGATCTGCGCGACCGTGAAACGGGTGTGCACCGAGCAGTGTCCCTGCCAGAGGATCAGCCTGGCTCTTCTCAACTCCTCCTCGCTGTTGCCACCGAGCGGTTTAAAGGGATTCCACACGACCATCTCGTCGAGCGGAATGCCCATCTTCAGCCCTGTGTTGCGTCCCAGGTGCTGGTCGGGCAGGAACAGGATAGGCCCGCCCTTCTTCAGGGCCCATTCGAAGGTCGAGGGGGCGTTCGTGGAGGTGCAGACGATGCCGTCGCTGCGTCCGCACAGCGCCTTGATGCCGGCCGTCGAATTCATGTAGGTGATCGGCGTGACGGAGCGTTCTCCGAGGAGATCGGAGAGATCGTCCCAGCAGTCCATCACGTCGTCGATCAGGGCCATGTCGGCCATCGAGCAACCGGCCGTCAGGTTGGGCAATATGACGCTCTGGTGCGGTCCGCTCAGGATGTCGGCGGTCTCGGCCATGAAGTGGACGCCGCAGAAGACTATGAACTCGGCTCCCTTCTGGGAGGCGGCGTGCTGGGACAGCTTGAAGGAGTCCCCACGGAGGTCGGCGTACTTGATGATCTCGTCGCGCTGGTAGTGGTGCCCCAGCACGACCAGGCGCTGGCCCAGGGCGCCGCGCGCCTCGCCGATCCTAACGTCGAGCTCCTCGGGGCTCATCCGCATGTAGGATATGGGGAGCTTCTGCCAGCGGACGCCGGCCTCGAACTCCTCTTCGAGAGGCTTTGACGTGAGCTCGTCGTCCGTCTGACAGAAGGCGGACTGCTCGATCTCGGTGATGGGTATGGTAGGCGTTCTCTCTCTTGTCTTGACGACCATATCCCCAGACTCCTCTAGGCTACCAGGGCGCCTCTCAGGGACCATGGACCGGCGCGCTCGACGCTGATCCTGACGAGGTCGCCCTTCCGGTCTGTCTCGTCGTCGAAGTAGACGAGCTTGTCGTTCCGGTTTCGGCCGTACCAGCTTCCGCGCTTCCGGCCCTCCACCAGCACCTCGAACGTCTCGCCGACGAGACCGGCGTTCTTCTCTGTCAGGATGCTCTCCTGGAGCTCTTCGATCGCCTTGAGCCGGGCCCTCTTCTCTTCGTGGTCTACGTCGTCCTCCAGCTTGCGGTCCGCGATCGTTCCGGGCCTGGGCGAGTAGGCTGCGGCGTGGACCTTGTCGAACCGGATGTCGCGTATAAGCTCCCAGGTGCGCTCGAACTGCTCTGAGGTCTCTCCGCAGAAGCCGACTATCACGTCGGTGCTGAGGGAGACGCCCGGCACCCGGGCCCTTATCCTCTCGACCAGCCGGCGGTAGTCGCCGTTCGTGTAGCCGCGCCTCATGTTTCTAAGGACTTCGTCGTCACCGGCCTGGAATGGGAGGTTGACGTGCTCGCAGACCTTGTCGAGGTCCGCTACAGCGTCGATGATATGGTCGCTCATGTCGTTGGGATGGGACGTGAGAAACCGGATGCGCTCCAGCCCCTCCACTTCGTTCACCGCTGCCAGGAGGTCTCCGAGGTCGGGCTGTCCCGGCAGATCGTGGCCGTATGAGTCGACGTTCTGTCCGAGCAGGGTAACCTCTTTGACGCCGCGGGCCGCCAGGAGCCGTACCTCGTTGACGATCTCGTCCACCGGGCGGCAGACCTCTCGCCCCCGCCGGTAGGGAATGATGCAGAAGGTGCAGAACTTGTCGCAGCCATGGATGATAGGTATGAAGGCGGCGACGTCCGGCTTGGCGGAGAGGGGGCCGACGCAGCCCTCCGGGTCGATGCCCATCCGGTCGCCCAGCAGATCGATGAGCGGCTGGAACTCCTGCGGGCGCATGAAGAGGTCGGCGTAAGGGAAGCGGTCCTCAAGAGCGCCGGCCTTAGGGCCGACCATGCAGCCCATGAGGGCGACCACCCGGTCCGGGTGCTTCTGCTTTATGGGCTTCAGACTGGTCAGCATTCCGACGACGCGGTCCTCGGCGCTCTGCCTGACGACGCAACTGTTAAGGACGATCACGTCGGCGTCGCGGGGCGCCGCAGTGGATGAGAGGCCCATCTGTCCGAGCGCGCTTTCCAGCCGCTCGGAGTCGGCCTTGTTCATCTGACAACCGACTGTCCAGATGTGGTAGTTGCGCATTTGGGTGTTGTTGGTATCGGCGTCTGGCGGAGGGAATGGGATTCGAACCCATGAGAGGGATTTCTCCCCCTAACCGCTTAGCAGGCGGCCGCACTAGACCACTATGCGATCCCTCCGTGTGACGGAAAATATATCAGAGATGCGCCTACGGTACAAGGCAAAAGATTGTGATTTCCGACACTAATCAAAGCGCCGGTCATGAATTCGTACAGCAAGGCTGGCTCCTATGGTGTTTTCCGTCTGTCGGGTTTTTGACCGGAGGATGATGCCAGCAACTTTGTTAACTTCTTCACAGATAAGCGTCGATGAGGGGAATTGGTAGGGGAAGTAGAGGGTGATGACCTCTGCCAGAGACTCGGACTGGCTGCTTAGAGAGACTGTCGGCTGCCCTCGGCAGCGGTACTCAACTCATCCTGCTGGCTGCCTACCCAGACTTCGCCGCCCTCGAAGTACTCCTTCTTCCAGATGGGGACGATCTGCTTGATGCGGTCGACGCAGTACTGGCTCGCCTCGAAGGCCTCCCGGCGGTGGGGAGAGGCGACTGCCACTACGAGACTGATCTCGCCGATCTCCAGTCGGCCCAGCCGGTGAGCAAGGGCGACGTCGACGGGCCACCGCCGGCGCATCTCGCCGGCGATCTCTGCCAGCTTTTCGTCGGCCATCGGCCTGTACGCCTCGTACTCGAGGCGCAGCACCTTCCGGTCTCGGGTGGAGCTCCGCGTCGCTCCCAGGAAGGTGACGACGGCGCCGTTTCCGTCCCCGCGGACGGCGGCGGTCAGGGCGTCAGGATCGAGAGGAGAGTCGGTGATCTGGATCATAGCCGTATCTCTCTTGAGTGTTGGTCGAACGATCCGCCGCTGACGGGCGGGATGAGGGCGACCTCGTCGCCCTGAGATAGCGTGAATTCGTGGTCCCGGTACTCCTGGTTGACGGCAACGACGAGGCGCGAGGAGTCCGCTCCAAGATTGGGGTAGGTGCGTAGCATCTCCTCTGCCATGTGTCCCACGGTGCTGCCCTCCGGCAGGTCGAGGTCGATCCTGGTCGCGCCAACCCGCTCCCGGTAGCCGGCGAACAGTCTGATCGTGACCCTCAACCTACGCTCGCCTCCCGGAGTTCTTAGAGCCGATTATAGCATCCGGGAGGCATATTCAGCCGGGGATGGCTGTCTATTCGGCGCAGCGGACGACGCCGCCGCCCGCGAGCTCGCTGACACGTTCGGCGGAATAGCCCAGAAGGTCGCGCAGTATCTCCTCCGTGTGCTCGCCGATCAGTGGGGCGGAGCCGACCACCATCGGCGTCCGGCTGAACTTCACCATCTTGCCGGTGACGTGCATCGTCCCGGCCTGCGGATCGGGGACCTCGACCATGATCTCACGCTCGCTGACGTGCGGGTCGATGGCCGCCTCCTCGACGGAGTTGACCGGCGCGCACGGCACGCTGAACTCGGAGAGGTAGTCGACCGCCTCGTGGGTGCTGCGGGCCCGGAACCACTCGGCCAGCTCGGCCTCGAGCTCGTGCCCGTACTCGTTGCGCCCCGCGCGGGTGGAGAAGCGCTCGTCGGCCAGCCAGTCGGGCCTGGACATCGCCTCGCAGACCCGTCTCCACATGGCGTCGTTGTTGGAGGCGATGTAGGCCCAGCCGTCCGAGGTCTGGTAGGCGTTCATGAGACCGGAGCCGTTGCCGTCCCGCATCGACACCGTCCCGTCGCCGAGGAAGGCGGATATGGGGATCTCGTTGACGGTGAACCCGGTGTCGGCGAGCGACGTCTCGATCGACTGGCCCTCGCCGGATATCTCGCGTTCGCGGAGCGCGGCCAGGGCGGCGATGGTCGCGTGGAGCGCGGTGATCCGGTCTATCAGCGGGAAGCTGGTCCGGACGGGCGGGCCGTCCGGGAAGCCGGTCATCGTCATCATGCCGCCGAGGGCCTGTCCTATGGGGTCGAATCCGACCCTGTCGCGGTAGGGGCCGTACTGGCCGTAAGCGGAAACGTTGATCATGATGATCCTGGGGTTCAGCCCCTTGAGGACGTCGTAGCCGAAGCCCATCTTCTCGATGGTGCCCGGCCTGAAGTTCTGAAGGAGGAGGTCAGACACCTTCACCAGGTCGCGGAGCACCTCCTTGCCCTCGTCGGTTCTGAGGTTGATCGCGAGGCTCTTCTTGCCGGTGTTGTACTGGACCCAGTAGGCGCTCTGCCCCCGGACCATCGGGCCGTTGGACCTGCTCTCGTCGCCGTTCAGGGCCTCGATTTTTATCACCTCGGCGCCCAGGCGGGCGAACATCAGCGCGCACCTGGGCCCGGCCTGGTAGCGTCCCAGGTCGAGCATGCGTATGCCTTCCAGCGGGGTCTTGATCTTCATGCGTCGCTAACCTCGTGCGTGCGAAATGATGAGGACGCGGCTGTCGCGGGCCGTTACTTCCGCCCTTTGCGGTCCAGGAAGGGCTTGAAGCCCTCCAGCACCGGGGTCGGGGCCAGCCTGCCCGCCTGCGCCTCCAGCTCGTTGTCGTACATCTCTCTCCAGGCCGCGCCGACGTCCCGGATCATCAACTCCTTTATGCCCTGCACCATGCGGGGGTCGTTGGCCGCGATCTGCTGGGCCACCTCCATTCCCTTTGCCATCAGGTCATCCGCCGGGACCAGGTAGTTGAGCAGTCCTATGCGGTAGGCCTCCTCGGCCCCGACCTCGCGGGCGGTCAGCAGCAGGTCTTTGGCGACCGGCCAGCCGACCTGCATCGGCAGGCTCCATGTTGAGTTGACGCGGCCGTATGAGGCGGCCAGGAACTTGAACCTGCTCCGCTCGCAGCCGACGCGGATGTCGAGGCTGGATGCGAGCACCGCCGCTCCGCCGAACGCGAGCCCGTTGATGACGCCGATGGTTGGCTTGGCGCAGGCGGCGATGCGCCAGGAGTAGTTGGGCCGCTCCGGGTCGGGTGGGGGAGGGTCGGGGTCTTCCGCCAGGCGGGCGAGCTCGTGGATGTCGGCGCCCGCCGAAAAGGCGCGCTCGCCGCTTCCCGTCAGAATGATCGCCCTCACGTCAGGGTCGTCGACCATCTCTCCGACGGCCCTGTCCAGCTCCCGGAAAAGGCTCTGGCTTAGGGCGTTGAGCACGCGAGGACGGTTGAGGGTGAGGACTCCCACGCCGTCGACTCGCTCGACGAGCAGATCAGGTTCCGGCAAGGGGCGTCTCTCCGGTCGACAGGGTGGGGCAATTATACGAGCGCGGCTCCGGCAGGGTCAACGAAGACGCCGAAGGTGAGAACCCTCCTGTCTCCGTCACGCCTCCGGCGCCGGGAGATCGGGGTTGAGGTGTCGAACAGACGTGCTATAATGATGTCGTGGTCTGAGGGCGTAGATCGACGGCCCGTCTCTTCAGGAGTGTCTGAGACCAGCCGTCGCCGGCCATGGGAATGTCCCAGAATGTCCCAAAATGTCGCACATATATAATATATATGTCCGCCTCACGACGCCGACCCATCGAAGAGTCACACAATGACACGAAATGGCACACGTAGTGTATAAACGTGCGGGGTATCTGTGAGCAGGCAATGCGATCCGCGCGATGAGCTGGACTGGCTTCCGGATGGCGGTCTCAACATCGCCCACGAGATCGTCGACCGGCACGCCGACGACCCCGGGCGGGACGAGGTCGCGCTGGTTTGGGAGGGGGAGCTCGGCGAGCGCGAGGAGTACACGTTCGGTGATCTGAAGAGCCTGTCCAACAGGTTCGCCAACGTGCTGAAGAGCCTGGGCATCGGGGCTGGCGACAGGGTGTGCCTGTACATCGGGCGGCTGCCGGAGACGTACGTCGCGCTGGTCGGAATTCTCAAGATCGGCGCCGTCGCCGTGCCGCAGCCCCCGGACGTCCCACCGGAGACCCTCCGTGACAGGCTGAAGCACAGCTCGGCCAAGGTCGTCGTCACTCAGCCCGCCCTGAGGCGGCGGATGGGCGCCACCGTGTATGAGCTGTTCGACCTTCAGCACATCGTCGTCGTGAACAAGAATGGACGCGATCCTCTGCCCATTGACACCGCGGATCTCGATTACGACCAGGAGATGGATAAGGCGACGGACGACGCCCCAGTGGAGGCCACGAATCAGCTCGACTACGCGACGATCCACTACACCGGAGGCCCCGGCTTGGAGCCGCTCGGCGTGGTGCACAGTCACGGGATGCTGGTGCAGTGTGTGGGGGCGGGCAGGCTGATGCTGGGGCTTCGCGATGATGACCTATACTGGCCGACTCTCCGATCGGCTTCGGTCGAGGAGTTGAGCTGCGGCATCCTCGCGCCCTGGAGCCGGGGATCGACCCTCTTCGTCTCCGAGACCGAGCCGGGCGCGGAGAGGTGGCTGGAGACGGTACAGGCGAGGAGGGTCACGCTGTCGTGTGGCGACCAGATCCTGCTGCGGCTGTTAAGCCAGTGCGAGGAGGATCTTCCCGGCCAGTTCGATCTTTCGAGCCTGCGGGAGATGACCGGGATTGACGAACCGCTTCCTGCGGAGGTGGAGAGGCGTTGCGAATCGCTGCTTGAGGTGCCGGTCCGCCTCGGCTGGGGCGAGCCGGAGACGGGAGGCCCCGTGCTGGGAAATCTGCCCGGCTCCGAGGTCAGGCACGGATCGTCCGGCCTGCCCCTGCCCGGCATCGAGGCTGCCGCGCTCGACGGAAATCTGATGGAGGCTGCCCCGGAAGTCGAGGGTGTCCTGGCGATCAGGCCGGGGTGGCCGTCGATGTTCCGCGCCTACTGGAACGCCGCGAGCCTCTACAACTCCAGGTTCGGCAGGGGCTGGTACGTCACGGGCCGGCGCGCCAGCATTGACCGCGACGGCTACGTCTGGCTCGCCTCGGAAAAGGGGAATAGCTAACCAAGAGGACGCTTGTGGAGGTGCTGTCCAGCAGCATCATCCTTGTTCGCCCTGGGCCTGCCGAAGGGCTCTCCCGCACGACGGCGATTCCAGCAAAGGGGAGGAAGGCCGCCAAGCGCGGTCGAGGAGATGGGCGTATAATGTCGACCGCACTGGTCGACTCTTCAGTTCAGTTCCGTGTTTGGAGGTCATCACCTTGACGGAGTCATATTCGGTAAAGTTCGAGCCCGATCTCCCCGTGATGCTCAGGGACGGCGTCATCACCTACGCCGACGTCTACCGTCCTGCCGCCCAGGGGAAGTTCCCGACCCTAATGCAGCGGACACCCTACAACAAGGCGCAGCCCCTGTCGCGGACGGGCTCGATGGACGCGGTCCGGGCCGCCATGAGCGGCTACGCTGTCGTAATCCAGGACGTGCGCGGCCGATACAGCTCCGACGGAGAGTTCTACACCTTCGTAAACGAGATAAACGACGGCTACGACTCGGTCGAATGGGCCGCCTCCCAGGAATGGTCGAGCGGCAAGATCGGAATGTACGGCGCCTCATATGTCGGAGCGACTCAGTGGCTCGCGGCCAAGTCGAAGCCGCCGTCCCTCGCCGCCATCGCCCCCACCGTGACCGCATCGGACTATCACGAGGGATGGACCTGGCAGGGAGGCGCCTTCGAGCTGGGATTCAACCTGTCATGGGCAGTGGGCCAGTTGACTTCGGCCAATTGGGAGCATCTGTCCAAGCGGCTCAGACTCCCTACCCGGCGCTTCGGCGAGCTGATCGCTGCCAAGGATGAACTGAGCACCGGCTTTCGCCACCTCCCGACCGGTGACGTCCCGGACCTGGCCGGAGGCCTCGCGCCATACTACTACGACTGGCTGGCGCACCCGGAGTACGACGACTACTGGAAGCGCATCTGCATTGAGGAGTCTCACCACGAGATAACGGTGCCGTCGATAAACCTCGGCGGCTGGTACGATATCTTCCTCGGCGGCACGATACGAAACTACCTTGGAATGCGAGAGGCGGGCGCCACGGAGAAGGCCCGCAAGGGACAGCGCCTGGTCATCGGGCCGTGGATACACGGCGGATCGCCCACGAACGTCTCCGGGGAGTACAACTTCGGAACGATGTCGGCCTCCGGAGCCATAGACCTGATGGGCAGGGTGCTTCGCTACTACGATCACTTCCTCAAGGGCGAAGACAACGGAGTCGCCGATGAGCCGCCCGTGAACATATTCGTAATGGGCGCGAACGCTTGGAGACACGAGAACGAGTGGCCTCTGGCCAGGGCGCAGGAGACCAGGTACTACCTGCGCAGCAGAGGCAGGGCCAACACGCTCAGCGGCGACGGCCGGCTCAGTGTCGATTTCCCAGGAGAGGAGGCGCCCGACGTCTATCTGTACAACCCCATCGATCCCGTCCCGTCGATGGGCGGTCAGCTCTGCTGCGATCCGGCCTTCGTGCCATCCGGCGCCTACGACCAGAGGCCAGTGGAGGCGAGGGCCGACGTGCTCGTCTACACGACGGCGCCCATGGAGAGGGACACGGAGGTAACCGGCCCGGTAACGGTAACGCTGTACGCCTCCACCTCGGCGCGAGATACCGACTTCACGGCCAAGCTCGTCGACGTCGAGCCATCAGGCTACGCGCGCAACCTCACCGACGGGATCATCCGCGCCCGGTACCGCCACCCGCGGCAGTCGGCCGATTTCGTGACTCCGGGCGAAGTGTACGAGTATACGATCGACCTGTGGGCCACGAGCAACCTCTTCAAGAAGGGGCACGCGATACGCCTGGAGATATCGAGCAGCAACTTCCCAAGATTCGACCGCAACTGCAACACGGGAGAGCCCATCGGCTCGGACGCCGGCTTCGTATCGGCCCTGCAGACGGTGCATCACAGCGCGGACTACCCATCTCACGTCACGCTGCCGGTGGTGCCACCGGAATAGGTGTCGTCCTCCAGGAGCCCTGGAAGGTGTCCACCACACAAGAGCTGAAAGAGCGAGCCTGCTCCGAGATCGACCGACGCAGCGAAGAGCTGGTCCGCATCGCCAAGTCGATCCTGGCCCATCCAGAGCCCGGCTTCCGGGAGCATAAGACGTCAGCCCTCGTGGCCCAGAGGTTCCGCGAGATGGGGGTTCCGTACGAAGACGGTATCGGGATCACCGGTCTCAGGGGCATGCTCAACGGCGGCGCGCCCGGCCCCACGGTTGCGGTCATGGGGGAGCTCGACTCACTCAAAGTGCTGGGCCATCCTCACGCGGACCCGGAGACCAGCGCGGCCCATGCGTGCGGCCACCACTGTCAGATCGCCATGATGCTGGGGGTCGGAGCTGGTCTCAAGGCAGTCGGCGTTCTCGACGAGCTCTCCGGCCGAGTCGCGCTTATTGCCGTCCCAGCTGAGGAGTACATCGAGATCGAGTACCGGGATGATCTACGGAGACGGGGAAGGCTCGAGTTCCTCGGAGGGAAGCCGGAGTTCATAAGGGCCGGAAAGCTGGACGACGTCGACGTGGCTATGATGACCCACACTTCCACAAGCAGCGATGGGGGAGTCATCACTTTCGGGGGCTCCAACAACGGCATGGTGGCCAAGCGCATACGCTTCGAGGGCAAGGCCGCTCATGCGGGCGGAGCGCCGCATGATGGAGTCAACGCCCTGAACGCCGCGATGATCGCCCTGTCCGCCATCCACGCCCAAAGGGAGACTTACCGGGACAGGGATACGGTGCGAATACACCCCATCATCACGCGGGGAGGGGTAGCCGTCAGCTCGGTGCCGGCGGATGTGCGGATGGAGACGTTCGTCCGGGCGAGGACGATAGAGGCCTTCACGTCCGCAGCCAGGAAGGTGGACCGAGCTCTCCGTGCTGGCGCGATGGCGGTTGGAGGCAGCGTCACCATCACGTCGCTGCCGGGGTATCTGCCGATCCGGAGCGACGAGAAGATGCTGGGTCTGTACGCCGAGAACGCGGCGGCGCTCGTAGGCCGTGGAAGTCTGGCCCGGTTGGGCCACAGGACGGGCTCGACTGACATGGGCGACGTGTCCCAGCTAATGCCGGTAATACATCCCTACGTCGCGGCGGCCACCGGCGACGCCCACGGCAACGACTATGTCGTTGGTGACTATGAGCTTGGGGTGGTGACGGGTGCAAAGGCGATGGCGATGACGGTGATCGATCTGCTCGCAGACGGAGGGACGCGCGCAGCGGAGATCAGTGACTCCTATAAGGCCCCGATGACCAAGGGACAGTACCTGTCGATGATGAGAAGTCTTATCAGGGAGGAGACCTACAGTGAGTAGGGGCTCGGTGGCGCTCAGGGTATGAATCGCGCCAGACCGGAGAGACGCAGGAGTCTCGAATGAGGACCGTGCAGGAATTGAAGGCGCGGGCGCAGGCGGCGATCGAGTCGAGACGGGGCTGGCTGATCGATCTGGCCAAGACGGTCCTGGGCAGTCCGGAGACGGGGTTCCAGGAGTACAAGACGTCGGCGATCGTCAGCGAACGGCTGACCGAGCTGGGCATCGCCCATGAGAACGGTCTGGCGCTGACTGGAATCAAGGGCTACGTGCGCGGCGGGAGGCCGGGACCGACTGTCGCTGTCATTGGGGAGCTCGACTCGGTGAGGGCGCCGGGCCATCCGCACGCCGACCCGGATACGGACGCGGCGCACGCCTGCGGGCACCACGCCCAGCTTGGGATGATGCTGGGGACGGCGGTGGCCCTCTCAGCCCCTCGTATCGCCGAATCGCTGTCGGGCAACGTGGCTCTGATCGCGGCGCCGGCGGAGGAGTTCATAGACGTCGAGTACAGGTGGAAGCTTCGGAGCGAGCGGAAGCTGGGCCTGATGGCCGGAAAGCAGGAGATGATCCGCCTGGGGGTCTTCGACGACGTGGACATGGCGATGATGGTCCACACCGCGGGCTCTCTGGGCGACGGCAGATTTGTCCTTGGCGGGACGAGCAACGGCCACCTCGTAAAGTACATAAACTTCATCGGCAGGGCGGCGCACGCCGGAGGCGCTCCGTACCTGGGAATCAACGCGCTTCAGGCGGCGCTGGTCGCCCTGAACGCGCTCAACACCCAGCGGGAGACGATGCGCAACGAGGACGCGGTCCGTCTGCACGGCATCCTGACGAGAGGAGGCGCGTCGACGAACGCCATACCGGCGGACGTACGCTACGAGGGGCGGGTCCGCGGCAGGACCGCCGAGATCGTCGACGACGCCAACAAGAAGATGGACAGATGTCTCCGCGCTGGGGCGCTGGCGATGGGCGCGACGGTTAAGATCGTGACGATTCCAGGCTATCTGCCGATGATTAACAACGGCTCCCTGATGGGCCTATTCGGCGACAATGCGGCGAGGCTGGTGGGCAGGTCCAACGTCAGACGCCATCCCGACACCCAGAATCGGGGAGGCTCGACCGATATGGGCGATCTCAGCCACATCATGCCTGTGATCCATCCGTACACGGTGGCGGCCACCGGATCGGGCCACGGCAGCGACTATCTCGTGCATGATTACGAACAGGCGGTCATCAAGCCCGCGATGACGATGGCCATGACGGTTATCGATCTGCTCTCCGGCGATGCGGAGATGGCTAACAGGGTGATTGCCGGGAGCCCTCCGGCCATGACCAAAGACGCCTATCTGAGGCTGCAAGACTCGCGGCTGAAGGAGGAGACTTACCGGGGCGAGTGACGTCCCGGCGGCATGGCAAGGCCCGGACGCTCTAGGCCGGCAGCCGCCTGTTCAGATCATCGCGGTTACGTTCGAGCCAGGCGATGTTGATGCGAATTCGCTCCAACGACTGTTGGATCGTTCGCTCGGCGGCCGGTGCCGGATGGTCCCGGAAGAAACGCTCCACATCCTCCCGCTTCTCCTCCGTCGTGAAGGCGGAGGTAAACGACACGAGTTGCATCAGCGCAAAGCCTCCTTCCCCGTAGCGCCGGTCGAACTCCGACCAGTTCTCCTTGAGGAATTCCCAGGCTTGTTCCCGTCCGAAGCGGTTGGTAGCCACTGAATGGACGAGACCGATCGTATCATGGGCCCTAACGTCCTCGGACAGTGATCTGTCCAGGGTCTCGGCCAGGAGATCCGACTGCTCGAAGCGGCCCAGCGACATCAGCAGGCGTATCTTCTCCTCCGGTAGATCGGAGTCGAGGTACATCCCCCAGACGGTGTCGTATGTCTTGCGGTTCCCCGTCCTTGCCGCGACTCCGAACACCGCTCCTCTTATGTCGGCTGGCACGCTGGCGGGGTCTTCGACGTAGGCGGAGAACCTCCTGTTGCCCTCTCGCAGGGTCTCCTCGTCTCCGTATCCGGCCAGCTGAGACAGGGCGGTGCTGCGAAGAAGGGCGTCCATTTCTCTCTCGCCCTCCCTACTCTCCCAGCCCATCCGTCCGCCGATGGGTTTGAAGAGCCTACGGCCGAGCGCCTGGAAGCCGGCGTAGGAACGCTCGTCCCTGAGTAGCATATCAATCGCGCCCAGATTGGCAGCCAGATCGGCGCATACGGTGGCGTCGGTCTCGTTGACGTAGGCCTCGGCGATGTCCAAGAACTGCGAGGCCGGGATATGACCGGCCCTCGCCAGGGCATATGCGTCGTTCTGGATGCCAAGGCGGTCCGGAGCGGACAGGTCCAGGGTCCGGATCGGCTTACGGAGGCGTTCCAGCTCCTCAGGCGGGTACTTCACGCGGTAGAATCCCGTCTGCGCCGGGTTGACCTTCACCCAGTCGCCGGGCCGCGCTTCAAGCGCAAGGGTCGTAGATCTGCCTTCCATCAGCGTGGATGCCGCGCGGGAGGCGGACGGCGTACCTATCGCCAGGGGAACGCGCCAAGTCGAGTCGTCCTCTCCAGTCCCGTCCAGGATGTCTTCGTACTTGAACCTCGTCTGCGTCAGACTTATCTCCAGGTCGTGCGGGCTTCTGCGCACTCGGGCGTCCAGCGCCGGATAGCCGGTCTGCTTGGTCCAAGTGTCCATTATCGCTCCTACGGGCTGTCCCGACGCCTCTCCCAGGGCGGCCCACAGGTCCTCGGTCCGAGCGTTGGAGTATTCGTGGGCGCCCAGATAGCTTTGCAGACCGCGTCTGAACGGTTCCTCCTCCAGGAAGTCCTCCAGCATGCGGAGGACCGCGGCGCCCTTGCTGTAGCTGATGCCGTCGAACAGCTCGCCTATCTCCGCAGGGTTGTTGACCGGCTGCTCAATGGGGTGCGAGGAGCTCAGCCCGTCGAGACTGAGCCCCCTGTTAGTGTCGTTGGAGACGAACTGCGTCCAGATCTCCCACTCCGGGAAGAGCTGGTCCACAGCCTTGTCGCCCATCCACGATGCGAAGCTTTCGTTGAGCCACAGGTCGTCCCACCAGGCCATCGTGACGAGGTCCCCGAACCACATGTGCGCCATCTCGTGCGATACTATCGCCGCCACCCGCTGCTTGGCTGCCAGCGAGCTGTTGTCCGGGTGGACGAGCAGCGCTATCTCCCGGTAGGTGACCGCGCCCCAGTTCTCCATGGCTCCTGCCGCGAAGTCGGGGATGGCGAGGTGGTCGAGCTTGGGGAGCGGGTAGGGTATGCCGAAGTAGTGGTTGAAGTAGGAGAGCAGGTCGACGGAGACGTCGAGCGCGAACCGGCACTGCTCCTCCTTGCCGCGGGCGGCCCAGATACGAACGAGGGTGCCGCCGTCCGCCCGCCGCTCGACGCAGGTGATATCGCCGACGACGAAGGCGACCAGGTAGGTCGACATGACCGGCGTCTGTTGGAACCGGACGGTCTTGAGGCCCAGTCCGGTCTCCGTCTCGCTTTCCACCGGCATATTGGAGACGGCCTGCAGGTCTGAGGGCACGACTAGAGTTACGTCGAATGTGGCCTTTGCCGCCGGCTCATCCCAGCAAGGAAACGCGCGGCGGGCGTCGGTCGCCTCGAACTGTGTCGTCGCCAGATAGCGCTCGGTGCCGTTCGCATCCGTGTACCGGCTCCGGTAGAAGCCGCGCAGCCGATCATTCAACTCTCCGGTGAAATCGACCTCGAGGCTGGCCCGGCCTGCGGGTATCCGATCGGCGAACTGGAACGTCGCGGTCTCGGCCTTCTCGTCGAGAGTCGTACTGAGAGGGGATTTCGGCTCCCTGCCGTTCAGGGTCAGAACGCAGCTGCGAATATCCAGCTCGATCGCGTTGAGCGTTATCGAGGTCGTCGGCTCGATCACATCGATCTCTATCGTCTCACTGCCCTCGAACGTGAACTCCTCCAGATCGGGCTTCAGGATCAGCCGGTACCCGGTCGGCTTCACTCCGGGCGGCAGGGTCGCCGGGCTCTGTTCGCTCATGCTACGCCCCCGTCCATCTGGGCTTGCGCTTCTCCGCAAAGGCGCGCGGCCCTTCGATGACGTCGTCGGAGCCACGGGCGTTCTGCCACTCGGTGTAGCTGCGATTCATGGCCACGTCCAGAGGCGAGTCGAGTCCGGTCATCGTCATCTGCTTTATCGCCCTGGCAGAGAGCGGAGCGACCTCCAGAATCTCGTTGGCCCAGCGCTCCGCGGTGGGCATCAGCTCTTCGAGCGGGACCACCTCATTGACAAGACCCAGCCTGTATGCCTCCTGGGCGGTGATGTGACGGCCCGTCAGCATCATGCCCATCGCCACCTTCAACGGGATCTGCCTGGGGAGGCGGTGAACGCCGCTGCCCGGCACCAGTCCCACGCGGGCCTCCGGCAACCCCAGCATGGCGTGCTCCGCCGCTATGAGGATGTCACACGACATGGCCAACTCCAGCCCGCCGCCGAGGGCGTATCCGTTTATCGCGGCTATGATCGGCTTCCAACACTGGAAGTGGTTGTCTATTCCCCCGAATCCAACACGTCGTACGGACCTCTCAGGCGCCCTGCGCGACTGCTCCGCGGTGTATTTGAGGTCGTTGCCGGCGCTGAAGGCGCGTTCTCCTTCGCCGGTCAGTATCGCGACCCACACGTCCGGATCGTCGCGAAAGTCCACGAAGGCGCGGTGCATCTCCTCGTTGGCGTGGATGTGGAGGGCGTTCAGTCGTTCGGGACGGGTTATGGTGACGTAGGCGATTCGTCCCCTCTTCTCGTAGCTGATGAACTCGTAAGACATGCGTAGCCTCGCTAGTTGGTTGGGATTCTGGCCAGGGGAGTATAGCAGATGGGCTGTCGACTACTCCGCCGGGTCGCCGCGTCCCGGCAGACATCCCCAGCGGTCCAGATAGGTGACCTCTTCCACAGGGGCACGCCGCGTGGGGCCGTAGGAAACCCCCTCCGTGGGATAGCCCACGGGCAGCAGGGCGGCAGTCTCGACGTTGTCCGGTATATGGAGCAGCTCCTTAATCTCGTCCTCGTACCGCTTGTGCAGAGTGGTGATCACGCTGCCCAGACCCAGCGCCCGTGCCGCGAGCAGGATGTTCTGCACGGCGGGGTATATCGACGACCCGCGCCCCATCGTGCTCGGCGAGCCGTCGTGCTCGATGCAGACCATTATGAGCACGGGGACCTCGTGAATACGCTCGGCCAGGTGGGCGGCGGAGGTCCGCACCCTAGGCTGGATGGCGGGCGGAGGGTCGGCCCTTTCCCCATAGGACGCAGTCCAGGACCGGAGATAGAGGTCGCCGATGGAACGCTTCAGGGCGCTGTTCCGGATCACGAGGAACTTCCACGGCTGGCGGTTGGCCCCGCTCGGGGCCTTGGTGGCAGCGTATATCAGCCGGTCGATATCCTCATCCGGCACGGCGTCCGGCTTGAAATACCGGATGGCGCGTTGGGTCTCGATCGCCTCTAGCAGTCCTATCTCTTCGGGCATGTGCAAGCCTCCGTTACCCCTGCTGCGCTCAGCACTCACGGGGAGACCCTCCGACGGGGTTCCGCCTGTGCTCGTGTTGGATCAGTGAAACTATCTCCCGCACGGTCTCGTCCAGTCGGCCCTCCCGGTTGACGACCACATAGTCGAAGGCGGACGCCTGCCTCATCTCCGTATCGGCGGTCTCGATCCTGCGACGCAGGCTTTCCGGCGATTCCGCGATCCGCTCTGCGAGACGGCGCAGCAGTTCGTCGCGCTCGCCTGGAGCGAGGAAGATCGAGAGGGCTTCGGGCGCGAGTCCCCGCAGCGTCTCGGCGCCCTGGACGTCGGCCTTAATGATTACGTCGACACCGCGGTCCAGCGCGTCGATCACCTGCTTCTTGGGCACGCCGTAGAGATTCCCGTAGACTCTGGCCCACTCGAGCAACGCCCCGCCGTCGATCATCCGGAGAAACTGCTCCTCCTCGACGAAGATGTAGTCGACGCCGTCGCGCTCGCCGGGTCGCTGAGGCCTGGTCGTGGCCGTGACGGCGTAGTGGAACGGGAGCGCCAGCCCTCTCATCCGGGTGAGGACGGCGTCCTTTCCCACCCCCGAGGGCCCCGACAATATGACCAGTAGACCCGCCTGTGGACAGGGGCTCGGGGATGACGTCAACTGCCGTCCCGGCCAGAGCCGAGCCTGTGCAGCGTCTGCCAGAACCCTGGGTACGACACGTCTGCGGCATCGGCGCCTGTAACGATCGTCTGTCCGGAGGCAAGCAGGCCGGCCACTCCCATCGCCATCGCGATACGGTGATCGCCGAAGCTGTCGCACACGGCACCTGAGAGGGCCCTGCCTCCGCGGACAATCATTCCGTCCTGCGTCTCTTCGACGTCGGCGCCCAACGCCGTTAGTCCGCCGACCGTGGCGTGGATGCGGTCCGACTCTTTGACCCTCAACTCCTGGGCGTCACGAATTACGGTGGTGCCGGCGGCGAAGCAGGCTGCGAGCGCCAGTGCCGGTATCTCGTCGATGGTTCTGGGCACCAGCTCGCCGGCTATCTCGGTTGCGCTCAGGTCGCTCGACTCGGCCACCAGATCGGCGACCGGCTCACCGTCCTCCTCCCTGACGTTCTGCATCCTGATCCTCGCGCCCATCGCCTGCAACACGTCAAGCGCTCCGGACCTGGTTGGGTTTATTCCCACACGGGGCAGCCTGATACGTCCGTTCGGGTGACAACACGCGGCGACGAGCCACGGCGTCGCACCGCTGATGTCTCCAGGCACCTTGACATCTACCGCAGATAGCTCGGAGGGGCGAACGGTGACCGTAAGGCCGTCCGTCCTGATGTCTCCTCCCATCGCGCGGACCATCCGCTCGGTGTGGTCGCGCGACGAGCCGCACTGGTGGACCGTCGTCTCTCTCTTTGCGTACAGACCGGCTATGATCAGAGCCGACTTGACCTGGGCGCTGGCGACCGACATCTCGTGCTCGATGCCTCTCAGCGAACCGCCTCGTATGGCCAGTGGGGCTAGCGAGTCGTTCGAGCGTCCCATGATATAGGCACCCATCTCCACCAGAGGCTCGGTGATCCGTCTCATCGGCCGGCTTCTGAGGGAGCTGTCGCCGGAGATGACGCTGAAGAAGGGCTGGGCGGCCAGGAGACCGGTGACAAGGCGCATCGTAGTCCCGCTGTTCCCCGCGTCCAGTACCGCCTGTGGCTCCGTGAGGGCGTAAGGCCCCTTCCCCTCGATCCGAAAACACTCGAAGCTCCCAGCGATGGGACATGAGGAGTGTTTCGTGATTTCGGCGCCGAGTCCTCTGAGACACCGAAGCATGGACTCCCGGTCGTCGCCCTCACAGAAGTTGGAGACGTGGGACTCGCCGTGGGCAATGGAGTTCAGCAGGGCGGCGCGATGCGAGATCGACTTGTCACCCGGAAGGAGCGCAACCCCTTCGACTCGGGATGTTGAGCTGACCACCTGCTGCATGGGAAGCTCTATGTCTTACGAAGGTACTTCCAGCTGGCCTTCTTCTTCTTGTCCCGCTGGGTGTACTCGCGGTAACGCTCTGCGAGGCGGCCACCCACTAGGAACGTGGCCATCGTATCGCCGGCAGTCGGGATTCGCACTCTGTCCTCATCCTCGTCCATCGCTCCGGTCTCCCACTTGGCGTGAGCCTCCCAGGCGTTGATGAAGGAGTCCAGGAGCTCATCTCTCCCGTCCTTGACCCTGTTCCTGTAGTCGTACAGAACGGTAATCAACTGGTCCAGCCAGTGTACGAGCGTCTCCGGGTTAGCCATTGCCGCATCGCGGCTGTCCTGTGGATCACTCGACGCCAGCTGTGAGATATGTCTAAATTCGGAGGTCGCCAGGCGGTGCATCTCTCTCCACGAGTCGCTGCCCGCGGTGGCAGTCACGAAAGCCGAAGAGACTACGACAGGGAGATAGGTCATCGCGGCGGCGTAGCTGTCGTGCTCGTGTGCGTCCAGGAACAACGGCTTCGCCTCCAGCCGCTCGACCATCCCGACGACGGTCCTGACGCTGGCCTGGTCGGCGGTCTTGGACGGGATCACGCAGTACTCCGTGTTCTTGAATATGGACGGGTCGGCCTGCTCGACGCTGTCCGGGACCGTCTTCGGCATCGGGCGGCCTCCGACGAAGCTCACCCCTCTCGGGAGGTTCTCTTCGGCCCAGGCCACTAGGGGCGCCTTGGTGGCGGAGGTGTCCGTTACGATGCAGCCGTCGTCGAGGACGGGGCCAATCGCCTCGAGTATCTCCAGAGTCTCGCTGACGTGTGTGTCCAGAACCACGAGGCCGGCGTTGGTAATAGCAGACCTCAGGTTCCCGGTCGTGCTGTCCACCGCCCCGATCTTGGACGCTGCCGACAGTGCCTTGCCGTTGCCAGAGGTGCCGACCACCTCCAGATCCCGCAGCTGTGCCCTCTTGAGCGCAAGACCTATGGAGGCGCCGATCGGCCCCATGCCTACGATGGTGATGCGGTCCAGACTGCTCCTCCTGCCTCCACCCTCCCGATGAGTGGGCTATTCATAGCAGATTTTCACAGTAGTTGTCCACCAAGTACTACGGTGCTCAAGCCGTTCAGGATTGGCCGGATGATGCCGGCGAGGATGTTGGGCCCTGGCAGGACGAGGCTGAACAGGATAATCATTAGAAGGATCGCCGGGCCGGCGCGCTCCAGTCTCGCCAGTGGCGTAGCTAGCGGTGCGGGGAGCACGCCGACCGCCACCCTGAAACCGTCCAGCGGCGCTATCGGGATCAGGTTGAAGGAGGCGATAAGCAGGTTCCAGAACACCACAGAGCCGATCACGTAACCAACGAGGTCGACAGAGGGATCGTTCCAGGGGTTGAGGCCAGCGAACCCCGTCACCAGTCCCGTCCGTATCGGTAAGGCGAACAGGAAGGCAAGGAGTACGTTGGCCAAGGGGCCGGCCAGCGCAATCACCGCCATGCCTAACCGCGGGTTTCCTTTGATGTAGGCGGGATTGACCTCCACCGGCTTGGCCCAGCCGAACCCGGCAAGAAGCAGCATCATGGTGCCGAGCGGATCGAGGTGGGCCTTCGGATTGAGGGTCAGACGCCCCATCGCCCTCGCCGTCGGATCGCCCAGCCTTGTCGCCAGCGCGGCGTGATTGAACTCGTGGAAGGTCAGCGCGACAAGCAGCGCCAGGGAGAAGACGGCAAGCGTGACAACGGCGCGGGCGGGGTCCGATCCGAAGTCGGATAGTATAGCTATCAGCACGTGGAGTCGATCACGCGGGTGTGTCGAAGATCCGTAGAATAAGTGACGGGACGCCCGGGCGTCCCGTCACCATCGTCCATACTATGCCGCCGGCGCTAGTGGCCGCCGCAGCCTCCGCCACCGCCGCCGCAGCCTCCTCCTCCGCCACCGCCGCATCCACATCCACCGCTGCCGCATCCACCCTGCAGGTTGGGGTTGCTGATCACGAATCCGCTTCGCATCAGACCCTCGACGTAGTCTATCTGAGACCCCTCGATCAGTGGGGCGCTCTCCTGGTCTACCAGCACCTGCACCGTATCGGTGTCGATGACAAAGTCGCCAGCTTCCGCCTGCTTCTCCAGGCCCAAGGCGTACTGGAAGCCGCCGTGGTGTCCGGGAGTGACCATGACCCTCAGTAGCGCTCCGTCGTCGCCCTGCTCTTCGATGACAGCCCGGAATTTCTCGGCGGCCTGAGGCGTGACCTCAATCAGCGGCGCGGTCGTCAATTCGACACCTCCATCCAGCAGGACTGCAAGCACCAGGCGGTTAGTCTGGCGATGGTAGCACCGGCGGTATGGTCAGTCAAGGTCGTTGACACCTCCGCATGCGGTGGTATACTTGCATCTGCAATGCGGTCAAGGCGTTTCTTTACGCTGTACCGCCCAAACTGAAGAGATCCCCTGGTGGTCCTAGCGAGGCGGAACCACCCGTTCCCATCCCGAACACGGAAGTGAAACGCCTCAGCGCCGACGATACTGCCTTGGCAACGGGGTGGGAAAATAGGTCACTGCCAGGGGGCTTTTTTTGCTCCAAAGTGTCCGATGCAGGCTTGCATACCCGTCCGGTGTAGTCGTATTGTGACTGGCGAAGGGCCGACGTAGACACGCTCGCGGGGGAATGCTGTCGGCTGCAACCCGGAAGGAGTGTATGTTACAATCTCCGAATTGAACCTGTCGTCGATACCTCAGCTTGGAACACGGTCGCAATGAGCTATTCCGCACCTGACACGACACCCCCCGACATGACACCAGAAGACGACATGGGGGAGTTGCTCGACTCGTTCGAGCCCATGAAGCCCCTACGCAGAGGTGACGTGGTCGAGGGAATAGTCATGCGGGCAGATCCCGACGGGATATTCGTCAACATAGGCCACAAGGCTGAAGGCGTCGTCCCACCGGGGGAGATGAGGTCGCTCGGCCGGGAGGAGATTGAGGAGCTCGAGGTCGGGGACGAGATCATGACCCTTGTCGTCAAGGCGGAGACCGCGGAGCATGCGGCCGTCCTCTCGATCGACAGGGCGATCGGAGAGCAGGGCTGGCGAGTGCTGGAAAAGGCCATGGAGGCCGGGGACAGCATTACCGGCGTGATCCTTGGTTTCAACCGCGGCGGAGCTATCGTCGAATCGGAAGGCGTTCAGGGGTTCGTCCCGATGTCCCAGCTAGTGAGCGTCTCACGAGCGCAGATCAGGGAGACGCAGGAGCCGCGCCCGCCCGCCGACGCCGGTCAGGAGCCGCAGGCAGACGCAGATGCCAGTCAGGAGCCGCAGACCGAGGATGGAGAGGAGGCCGGAGAGCCCGAGCCGCCGCCTCCGTCGCCGGACATCGGCAGGGAACTTGAGCTAAAGGTCCTCGAAGTGAATCGCGGCCGCAACAGAGCTATCTTCTCTGAACGCCAGGCAGTACAGCAGAAGCGGGAAGAGCAAAAGGCGCGGTTGATACAGGAACTGACGGAGGGCGAGGTCCGGCGGGGCAAGGTTACCGGTATCAGCAGCTTCGGGGCCTTCGTCGATCTTGGAGGCGCCGATGGGCTGATCCACATCTCGGAACTGTCGTGGAACCAGGTCGGCTCGCCGGAAGAGGTGGTGCAAGTCGGCGACGAGGTCGATGTCTTCGTCCTCAGAGTCGATGCCGAGAACAAGAAGATCGCGCTTAGCCTCAGGCGTCTGCAGCCCGAGCCTTGGGACTCGATTCAAGAGCAGTACAGCGTCGGCGACATCGTGCCCGCCACCGTCACCAAACTGACCAACTTCGGAGCCTTCGCGCGTGTCGAAGGCTCAGGCGGGTCGGTAGAGGGCCTCATACACATATCCGAGCTGTCGTCTAGGATGATCAGCCACCCGCGCGAGGTGGTGCGCGAGGGCGACCCGGTAAAGCTCAAGATACTAAGAATCGAGCCCGAACGGCGGCGCTTGGGCCTCAGCCTGCTTCGCGCGCAGGAGGAGGGCGTCTACTGACCGGTGGGGACCGCTAAGCACAGCACTCTTTTGGAGCATTATCTGTATGGCCAGCAGATTTGAAAAGTTCTCTGAGAGGGCCCGCAGGGTCCTGTCGCTAGCGCAAGAAGAGGCGCAGCGTTTCAATCATACCTACATCGGCACCGAGCACATCCTGCTCGGGCTCGTCCGGGAGTCGGACGGCCTGGCCGCCAAGGTTCTTTCGAATCTCGGCGTCGAGCTTTCCAAAGTCCGTTCAGCCGTGGAATTCATCATCGGTAGGGGAGAGCGGAGCAGTCCGGGCGAGATCGGCCTCACCCCTCGTGCGAAGAAGGTCATCGAGCTCGCTGTAGACGAGGCCAGGCGGCTCAGTCATCACTACATCGGCACGGAGCATCTGCTCGTGGGCCTCATGCGGGAGGGAGAGGGAGTCGCCGCCGGGGTGTTGGAGAGCCTCGGAATCAACCTCGACAAGGTTCGTGGCGAAACCAGCCGGATACTGACTCAGACCGTCCAGCAGGGGCAGGGCGGAGGCAGCGGATCGAGAACGTCCACGCGCACTCCGACACTGGACCAGCTTGGCACCGACCTGACCGCACTCGCCCGCAACAACAAACTCGATCCCACGGTGGGCAGGGGGAAAGAGATACAGCGGGTCACCCAGATACTGAGCAGGCGCACGAAGAACAATCCCGTCCTTGTGGGCGAGCCGGGCGTGGGCAAGACGGCGATCGTGGAGGGTCTCGCACAGCGAATAGTCGATAACGAAGTCCCCAATACGCTGCGAGGCAAGCGTCTCGTCACCCTGGATATGGGAGCCCTCGTCGCGGGCACGAAGTACCGCGGCGAGTTTGAGGAGCGGCTCAAGAAGGTCGTAGAGGAGATCAAGAGCTCCGGCAACTGCGTCCTCTTCATCGACGAGATCCACACCGTGGTCGGAGCCGGCGCGGCAGAAGGAGCCGTTGACGCAGCCAACATCTTGAAGCCATCTCTGGCGAGGGGAGAGCTCCAGACGGTGGGTGCAACCACCCCGGATGACTACCGCAAGTATGTCGAGCGGGACTCGGCCCTGGAACGGCGCTTTCAGCCGGTGAGGGTAGAGGAGCCGACGGTCGAGGAGACGGTCGGCATCCTGCGCGGCGTCAAGCGCCGCTATGAGGAGTACCACGAGCTCGAGATTGCCGACGACGCCATCGTCTCCGCAGCTAATATGGCGGCCCGGTTCGTCTCTGACAGGTTCCTGCCCGATAAGGCGATAGACCTCATAGACGAGGCGTCGTCGAGGGTGCGGATCAACTTCAGCAATCCTCCGCTTCCTGTCAAGGACGCGGAGAAGATGCTCCAGAGCGTACGCACCGAGAAGGACGAGGCCATCTCTTCCCGCCAGTACGAGCACGCTGCGGAGCTCCGGGACCGCGAGGCTAACCTGACCGAGAAGCTCACAACGCTTCAGAAGGAGTGGGAGAGCGAGCTCGGAAACCAGTCGCCTCAAGTCACCGAGGAGGACATCTCGGAGGTGGTCAGCATGTGGACGGGCATACCCGTCACGCGTCTGGCGGTCGAGGAGACGGAGCGTCTAGTCAACATGGAAGAGGTCCTCCACGAGAAGGTGATAGGCCAGGACGAGGCGATCACCCTTATATCCAAGGCCGTCCGACGCGCAAGGGCCGGGCTGAAGGACCCCAAGAGACCTACCGGGACATTCATGTTCCTCGGACCGACCGGCGTCGGGAAGACCTATCTCGTGCAAAAGCTGGCGGAGTTCATGTTCGGCAGCGAGGAGTCGATGATCCGCATCGACATGTCCGAGTTCATGGACCGCCACACGGTCGGCCGGCTAATCGGTTCGCCGCCCGGCTACATCGGCTACGACGAGGGAGGACAGCTGACCGAGGCCGTTAGGCGCAAGTCCTACTGCGTCATCCTTCTCGACGAGATAGAGAAGGCGCATAAAGACGTATTCAACATTCTGCTGCAGATCTTCGACGACGGCCACCTGACTGACGCGAAGGGGCGCAGGGTCGACTTCCGGAACACGATAGTCGTGATGACCAGCAACTTAGGCTCCGACCTGATCCGCCAGGACCGGAGCATCGGCTTCGCCGCCCGCGGCGAAGCCGCCCAGGAGGCCGCTGAAGCCTACGAGCGGATGAAGAACAACGTGCTCGACGAGGTCAAGAGATTCTTCCGGCCGGAGTTCCTGAACCGCATCGACGGAACGGTGGTCTTCCACTCCCTCAACAGGGAGCACATGGAGCAGATCGTCGACCTGATGCTTGCCGAGGTCTCCTCCAGCCTCATCGAACGAGGCATCAGCCTAGAGGTGACGGCGGAAGCCAAGGGGTGGCTCAGCGAGCACGGGTTTGATCCCAAGTTCGGCGCGAGGCCTCTCCGCAGGGTGATCCAGGACAACGTTGAAGACAGGCTCTCCGATGCCATCCTGGCCGGCGACCTCAACCCGGCCGACACTGCCCTCATCGACGTCGATGAGGGTGAGATCGTCGTCAGGGCACAGTCTCCCGTTCCACTCACACCCGCTTAGCAAAGGGCCGCGACGCCCGCGGCCGCTCCCCCGCACGGAGAGTAACGGTGGTCAAGCCCAAGACCATCTTCGTATGCGATGCCTGTGGCAACGACACCCCCAAATGGGAGGGCCGTTGTCCAGCTTGCGGTGAATGGAACTCTCTGGCCGAGACGAGGCTCCAGACTGCCAGCGGCGGACGCGCACGGAGCTGGACCGGGGCGGCGCCGTCGGAGGCAGTCGAGCTGTCGCGGGTGTCGATGGACCGCACGAATCGCCTCCATGTCTCTTCCAGGGAGGCTAACAGGGCATTCGGCGGCGGTGTCGTTCCGGGCTCCCTGACGCTCATAGCCGGCGATCCGGGCATCGGCAAGTCCACTCTCCTCCTGCGGATCGCCGCAGACGTCGCTGCCGGGGACGGAACGGCACTTTACGTCTCGGGAGAGGAGTCGCCGGCCCAGATCAGGATGAGAGCCGACCGCATGTCGGTCTCCGGGGACGGTCTGTTCCTGCTCGGCGCGACTCAGCTGGATGAGGTTCTCGGATACCTCGACAGACACAGGCCCGCGCTGGTCGTCGTCGACTCGGTACAGACCCTCCACGACAACTCCGTCTCGTCCGAGCCCGGTAGTGTCGCCCAGACGAGCGAATGCACACGCAGGCTGCTGGAGTGGGCGAAGTCGACCGATGTCCCCGTGCTCCTGAGCGGCCACGTCACAAAGGGAGGCCAGATAGCGGGGCCGCGCCTGCTCGAGCACATGGTTGACGTCGTGCTCTACATGGAGGGCGAGACCGTCGGTTCCTACAGATTGCTAAGAGCGGTCAAGAACCGGTTCGGCTCCACCAATGAGATCGGCGTGTTCGAGATGACCTCGGAGGGACTCCGGGACGTCCTGGACCCGTCGATGGCCTTCCTGGCGGATCGGAGACCGGACGCGGTGGGATCGGTGATCGTCTCGGCGATGGAAGGCAGCAGGCCGCTGCTCGTGGAAGTGCAGGCTCTGACCGCGCCCACCGCCCTGCCGACGCCCCGCAGGGTGGCCACCGGAGTCGATCACAGCCGGCTCCTGCTCATATGCGCGGTGCTGAGCAGACGCGTAGGTTTGCCTCTGTCCAACCAGGACGTGCTCGTGAATGTGGCGGGCGGCCTGAGGGTGGGAGAGCCGGCCGTGGATCTGGGGATCGCCCTTGCAATCGTGTCGAGCTTCCGTGACGAGGCGCTGGGTCCCGATCTCGCTGCTGTGGGAGAGGTTGGACTGAGCGGCGAGGTCAGAGCCGTTCCACAGCTGGAGAGACGGATCGGTGAGGTGGCAAGGCTCGGGCTGAGCAGATGCCTGGTGCCAGAGACGTCGACCGCCGCCGCGGGCGGTCTCAGAATGATTGGTGTCGACAGTCTGACGATGGCCCTGAGAGTCAGCTTAGGACGGCGTGGGCAATCGTCAAGACTCTCGGGCGAATACCGTCCTCTTGTCCCTTCCCCCGGCCCCGCGGGGAAGAGCTAGGATGGGGGCCGCCGTGGTGGGGAGACCGTTCTGACTATCGCCTACTTCCAATGCACGGGCGGGGCGAGCGGCGACATGATACTCGGCGCCGCAGTGGACGCAGGGGCCCCGCTGGCTGAGATCGAACGCGCCCTCCACAGGCTGGACGCCGGAGGATTCTCGCTCGAAACCGAGCCTGGCCGCCGCGCCGGTGTGCACGGCACCCTCGTCAAGGTACGTCTTGACGAGGAGGGGCGACGCAGACGCCGGATCGGAGACTTCATACAGGCGGTAGAGCGGTCGGATCTGCCGGACCGGGTGATCGATAGAGCCCGCTCGATCTTCCACAGGCTGGGAGAGGCCGAGTCGACCGTCCATAGAGTTGGCGGACACGCCCCCCAGCTGCACGAGCTTGGCGAGATCGATACCCTCGTCGACGTCGTGGGTGGCGTCCTGGCGCTGGACATGCTGGAGATCGAGCGCGTCTACTGCTCCCCGCTCCCCTCCGGTTCGGGCGTGATCAGAACGGCACACGGCGCGCTCCCCGTACCCGCGCCCGCCACTGCGGCGCTGATCGCTGCCGCGAATGCTCCCACGGCGCCGCCTCCAGGAGACGCTTTCGACGTGGGGGAGATGGTCACGCCCACCGGAGCTGCGATACTTACCACCCTCGCAACCTTCCGCCAGCCGGCGATGAGGCTCGAACGGGTGGGGTACGGGCTGGGCGCCAGGGACCCTGAGGAGTACCCCAATGCGTTGTCGCTATGGCTGGGTCACGAGACCGGGGCAGCCTTTTCCCCGACTCTCTCGATCGTCGAGACGAACATAGACGACATGAGCGCTGAGATTCTCGGCTACGTGCAGGAAAGACTCTTGGAGGCCGGCGCTCGTGACGTCTGGTTCACGCCAATACAGATGAAGAAGAGCCGCCCGGCGACGATGCTGAGCGCCATCGTACCTTCGGAGCTCACGGGACAGGCCGTCGACCTCGTGATGAGAGAGACGAGCACGCTAGGCGTCCGGGTGCGCCCGGTCGAGCGATATGAGGCGGAGCGTGAGGTCGTGGAGATCCGGACGACCCTCGGTCCGGCCACTGTGAAGGTCAAGCGGCTTGAGGGCAGAAGCGTAGGTGTCTCGCCCGAGTACGAGGTCTGCCGCGCGATCGCTCGAGAACTCGGACTCCCTTTGCAGGAGGTGTACGTAAGAGTCCAACGCGAGGCTGAGGCCGTCCTTCTGGACGCCTGATCGGATGACTGTTCAATGCAGTGGGGCTCAGGGCGAACGGACACATATCAAGTTTGAACAGTTACTTGATCGGATGGACTCTGGTAGTTGGGATACGTCGCCTGTATAATCTTCAGTGCTTGGGCATTGAACGGAGATGTAGAGAGCGAGAGTCAGCCTTAACCGCCCCACCCCCTTGCCCCAGTGGCGCAATGGCAGCGCAGCCGATTTGTAATCGGCAGGTTAGCGGGTTCGAATCCCCTCTGGGGCTTGCCTCTTGGAAATAGCGGAAACGCTGTGCTAGACTGATTCGTACTCGCTCGGAGGGGTGGGTGAGTGGTTAATACCACCAGACTGTAAATCTGGCGCCCGGAAGGGCTACGTAGGTTCGAATCCTACCCCCTCCACCAGCACCTCATATCTCAACAGAGGCACACTTTTGGACAGGCCCACATAGCTCAGCCGGTAGAGCGCGTTCTTGGTAAGAACGAGGTCAGCAGTTCAAGTCTGCTTGTGGGCTCCACAGACATGGAGGAGATTATAGATGGCGAAGCAGCGTTTCGAGCGGACGAAGCCTCACGTAAACGTGGGTACGATCGGGCACGTCGACCACGGCAAGACGACCTTGACGTCGGCGATCACCCGTGTGCTCAGTGAGCACGGCCCGACCGACTATACCCCCTTCGATAGTATCGACAAGGCCCCGGAGGAGAAGACCCGAGGCCTCACCATAGCCACGACGCATGTGGAGTACGAGACGGGCGAGCGCCACTACGCCCACGTCGACTGCCCGGGCCACGCGGACTATGTGAAGAACATGATCACCGGCGCTGCCCAGATGGACGGGGCGATACTGGTCGTCAGTGCGCCGGACGGGCCCATGCCCCAAACCAGGGAGCACATCCTGCTCGCTCGCCAAGTGCAGGTTCCGGCCATCGTGGTCGCCCTCAACAAGGTCGACGCCATGGACGACGAGGAGCTGCTCGAGCTCGTGGAGCTGGAGTTGCGGGAGATGCTGAGCGAGTACGGATTCCCGGGAGACGACATCCCCATCGTCAGGGTCAGCGCCCTCCAAGCCCTCGAAGCCGAGGACACCTCGCGCGAGTCCGATGCGGCCAAGGGCATCTGGGAGTTGATGGACGCGGTAGATGCGTACATCCCGATCCCCGAGCGGCCGCGGGACCAGCCCTTCCTGATGCCCATCGAGGATGTGTTCAGCATCAAGGGCCGTGGCACAGTGGTCACCGGAAGAGTGGAGAGAGGCGTCGTCAAGGTAGGACAGCCCATTGAAGTGGTCGGGATACGAGAGACCTCGCAGACTGTCGTCACGGGCGTTGAGATGTTCCACAAGACGTTGGATGAGGGCGAGCCCGGCGACGCGGTCGGAGTTCTAGTGAGAGGCGTCGAACGCGGTGAGATAGAGCGCGGGCAGGTGCTGGCCCAACCGGGGTCTATCACGCCGCATACAGAAGCCCATGCCCAGGTTTACGTCCTTAGCAAGGATGAGGGTGGACGCCACACCCCGTTCTTCTCCGGATACAAGCCGCAGTTCTACATACGGACGACCGACGTGACCGGTGAGATCGAGCTCCCGGAAGGCGTCGAGATGGTCGTTCCGGGGGACAACGTTGAGATGAAGGTGAAGCTGATAGTCCCGGTCGCCATGGACGACCAGTTGCGTTTCGCCGTCCGGGAGGGGGGGCGCACCGTCGGATCGGGCGTGATCACCAACGTCATACGATAGCGATTAACCTTACGGAGCAGACCTGATGGCCCGGCGAGGAGACAACCGGATACTGGTCACCCTCGGCTGCACGGAGTGCAGAGAGAGGACCTACTCGTCGTCCAAGAACCGGCGCAACGACCCTGACCGGATCGAGCTCAGGAAGTACTGCCCGAGGTGCCGTGGTCACAGGCCGTACCGGGAGGTGAGGTAGCCGCATGGCGCGAAATCCGGGTGTTCCCCGCCGGGTCGGCTCCGAAGCCGCTAGGCGTGCATTCAGCCTCAGCATCGTCGGCGACGTGATCTCCGAGCTGCGCAGGGTAACCTGGCCGTCGAGAGAGGAGACGTTCCGGCTGACGCTCATGGTCATCGCGGTGTCCGCCGTGGTCGGAGCCTTTCTTGGACTGGTGGACCTCGGCTTCACGAGGATCTTCGAAACCCTAATTCTGGGGGGCTGATCGTTGAGCACCGTGAGCAGCCTCGAGACTCGTTGGTACATCATCCACGCCTACTCCGGACAGGAGGAGAGGGTAAAGAAGAACCTCGAGCAGCGGGTCGCCACGATGGATATGAAACACAAGATCATCCAGGTCATCGTGCCGACAGAAGACGAGATGGAGATCAAGGACGGGCGGCGCAGGGCCGTCCCGCGAAAGGTCTTTCCTGGCTATATACTGGTCCAGATGAAGATGGACGACGAGAGTTGGTACGTGGTTCGCAACACCCCAGGCGTAACCAGCTTCGTCTCCGCCGAGGACGAGCGCGACAAGCGGCCTAAGCCCGTTCCGCTGGAGG
The DNA here is from genome assembly GCA_965208395.1 of Dehalococcoidia bacterium. Classification (GTDB taxonomy): domain Bacteria; phylum Chloroflexota; class Dehalococcoidia; order Lucifugimonadales; family CBDBON01; genus CBDBON01. Next base: position 708,274 of record CBDBON010000003.1, on the reverse strand, counting down.
AGCATGAGGTCGAATCTATCCTCAGGCAGATGGAGTCGGAGCAGCCGCGAGTCAGAATCGGATACACCAAGGGACAGAGCATCCGGATTACAGATGGGCCCTTCGTCGACTTCATGGGGATCGTCGACGAGGTGTACGCGGACAGGGCTAAGATGAAGGTCCTCGTGTCCTTCTTCGGGCGTGACACGCCCGTGGAGCTGGACTTCCTGCAGGTCGAGAGGGCGTAAGGCGGAGGTACGGGTCGATTGGCCAAGAAGGTCAGAGCGCTTATCAAACTCCAGATCGAAGCCGGCAAGGCCACGCCTGCGCCGCCGGTGGGCCCCGCGCTGGGCCAGCACGGCGTGAACATCATGGCCTTCGTCAAGGAGTACAACGAGCGTACCGGCACCCAGGCCGGCAATATCGTTCCCGTGGAGCTTACCGTATTCGAAGACAGGTCATTCTCGTTTGTCGTCAAGAGCCCGCCCGCGTCCGACCTTCTCAGGAAGGCTGCGGGTATCGAGAAGGGCAGCGGTAATCCCAGGGCCGAAAAGGTCGGCATCGTCTCCTCTTCGAAGGTCAGGGAGATTGCCGAAGCCAAGATGAAAGACCTAAACGCGGCAGATGTTGCGGGTGCGGTACGCATCATCGAAGGCACGGCTAGGAGCATGGGTATCCAGATAGAGTAGCGTCCTGCCGCCGGAGCTTCCGGCGGACTCGGACGAAGGCAGGGCTTGAGACCGGATGCGAACAGGAAAACGGTATGATGCGGCGGCCGCTCTCGTCGAGCGGGACAGGCAATATGAGCCTGAAGAGGCGCTGGGCTTGGTCAAGCGCACTGCGTCTGCGAGCTTCGACGAGACGATAGAGCTCCACTTCAAGACGGGCGCAGACCCGCGCCACGCAGATCAGCTGGTGAGGGGAGTCGCGACCCTGCCGCACGGAATCGGCAAGCCTGTCCGGGTGGTGGTGTTCGCCCAGGGTGAGACGATCAGCGCCGCCAGGAAGGCGGGCGCCGATGAGGTGGGCAGCGACGATCTGATCAAGAGGATAGAGGGTGGCTGGATAGACTTCGATGTCTCGGTAGCCACCCCTGACATGATGGGACGGGTCGGCAGGCTCGGAAGGATACTGGGACGGCGCGGGCTGATGCCGAACCCAAGGACGGGCACAGTGGTGGCGGCTGAGGATGTGCCACGCGCTGTCAACGAGGCGAAGAAGGGCCGGGTAGAGTACCGCCTCGACAGAACGGGCCTCATACACGTCGTGTTGGGCAAAGCCAGCTTTGAGATAGACCAGTTGATGGAAAATCTCACCGTTCTTGTCGACAACATCATGCGGGCCCGCCCCAGCGGGGTGAAGGGACAGTTCATAAGGACGGCCTACCTTACGTCGACGATGGGGCCCAGCATCCCGCTGGACGTTGCCAGAACGACCGAGCTTAGAATAGAATAGCTTTACGTCGCCGCAGACAGCGGGCCCCCGACACGCCGGGGTTAAACCACCAGCCCGCCGAGGTGCAGGTCTTAGCGTCAATGATTTGCGCCCCGAGTCTGCGACTCGGGGCCTTTTTATGGTGCTGGCGACATCGGAAGAGTCGAAAAGAGGTGAGGCTTTGCCGACCGAACGCAAGATAGCGAGTGTCGAGGAGATGCGTGAGTGGATGGCCTCGTGCACTATTGCCATATCCACCGACTTCACGGGCATGGGCGTAACGGCGATGTCCGATCTGCGGCGGGCGCTTCGCGAGCAGGGTGTGCACCTGCAGGTGGTGAAGAACCGTCTGGCGCGTATCGCCGCCGCGCAGGCAGGGCGCGGGCATATCGCGGAAATCGTCGATGGGCCCACGGCTCTGGCATATGGCTTCGACGAACCGACCGATCCGGCCCGGGCATTGGCCGGTTACATCAGGGCGAACAGGCCGCCGTTGGCCATCAGGGGCGGCGTCATGGGAGACCGCCCTCTGAGTGCCCAGGAGATCAGCACGCTCGCTACGCTTCCTACCCGCGACGAGATGATCGCGAGACTGGCGTCGAGGATTCAGTCGCCTATCACCGCTCTTGCGAACGTTCTCCAGGGCCCGGCAAGCGGTCTCGTGCGTGTACTCCATCAGGCCTCGCAGAACATGCAGACAGACGCCCAGTAGACGGATACGAATCGAGGCGGATAACGCCCGCCGACAGACCGCGCAGACAGAGCAGGAGGTTGCATAGAATGGCAGAGACCAAGACTAAAGAGGATATCCTGGAGGCCATCAAGGGACTCTCGGTGCTCGAGCTATCCGAGCTTGTCAAGGACCTCGAGGAGGCCTTTGGCGTGAGCGCTGCCCCGGTGGCGATGGCCACAGTGCAAGGCGTCGCGGCCACCGAAGAGGCCGCTCAGGAAGAAGAGGAGCAGACGGAGTTCACCGTCCAGCTCCAGGAGATCGGCCCGAACAAGATCAACGTCATCAAGGCGGTGAGACAGGTCACGACTCTGGGGCTCAAGGAGGCCAAGGAGCTCGTAGAGAGCGCTCCCACGGCCGTCAAAGAGGGTATCGGCAAGGACGAGGCGGACGACCTCAAGAGCAAGCTTGAGGCTGCCGGAGCCACCGTAGCCTTACAGTAGGAAGCCCGGCTCTTCACCTCGCCGTTCTGAGCAGCTCGATCAGATCCGAAGCCTGGTCGAGCTGCTCGATTTCCATGCACCTCTTCAGCACGCCGCTTGCGCGTTCCGTGCCGAGCACCGGTTCGGCGTTACGCAAGAACTTCGCCGACAGTTCCTCGTCCGTCATAGGCCGGCGGGGACACCCGATCACACGGTCGAGCCTTCTACTGACGCGGCGTCCGTCCCTGAGCCTTATGTCCACAAGGACGGGCCACTCCTTCGGATAGAGATCGTCCATCTCCTTGTCGACGTGGACCGTGATCCGGGAGCCCAACTCGTGGACGACGGGATCGGCGATCCGTCTCCTGGTGAGCTGCTCCACTCCGAACTCTCCGGACAGGATGGTCGCGGCCACAGTATAGGGAAGCGACAGATAGCAGTCTGCGAAGCTGCTGCCCGTGTCCGTGTAGTGCCGGCCGACGAAGTGCAGGGTGTCCGAGTAGGAGGTGACGTCGACGCTCTCCACGTCTTCCGCCGTGATCCCGTGCTCCCTGACGAGGCCGGCCGTAACTTCGACCGGACCGATGTTCAGCAGCCCGACGGGATACGCCTTGTGAGAGCAGTCACGGGACACCCACTCCGACCCAAGGTCTCGGCTGATCCTGGAGGCATCCATCTCGTCGCTGGCGATGTTCATGAATCCGTGGTATCGGGGAGGAAGTCCCTCCAGCGGGCCGGCCTCGTAGCCGCTGCCGGTCAGCACAGCGGCCTGCATTCCCGCCTGCGCGCCCATGCCTCCATGTATCGTCTTGACGTTGTAACCTTGGAAGACGCCGTCGCCGTTTGAGATGGCGAGAATGTGGCCGCACACGCCGAGCACGTTGGACATGGCCTCGCGATCGAAAGTGAAGAGCGAGCCGACCGCCGCGGCAGCTCCGAGCGCGCCTATCGTACCCGTCGCCTGGAAGCCGTTGTACCAGTGCGAGGGCTGGATCGCCACCCCCACCCGGGCCCCTGTCTCGTAGCCGATGACGATGGCCTTCAGCATCTGCCGGCCTGACAATCCCCTCCACTCCGCGGCAGAGATGACGGCCGGAATGGTCCCGCTTCCGCTGTGGAGGCGCGCGGACATCGTGGTGTCCTGCCAGTCCAGCACCTCCATCAGCGTGCCGTTGGCGAAGGTTGCGGCGAACCAGGGCCCTCGCCTGTGGAACCCCAGCGCGGTCGCCTGCTCGGCTCCCTCTAGGCTGTCCAAGTACAGACCGAGCTCCGTCTGTCCCTCGTTTTCCAGGAAGGCGTGTCCCGCCAGCATTAACCCCAGCGCGTCCAGGATCGAGAACCGGGCTAGACGGAGTATGTCTTCCGGGATGTCGCCCAGCTCGATCTCGGCCATGAAGCGGGCCAGTTCATCGGTATAGCTCATCGCTGCCTCTCCTTTCAGGTGGGACGATACTCCAGGTACGGGATCGTCTGAGGTCCTTGCGGAAGCACGCAGACTGCCGCGTCGTTTCCATGCCGACGCGCGGCCTCTTCGACTGCTTCCGCTACGTCGTCCACGGGATCGAGGTGCGCGGCCCTCACCTCCTCAGCGGTCAGGCAGCCCGACATCAGCTTGACGTCGGCCTTCATCTGTATCTGTGCCTGGATCTGGACCTGCCACTGGTCGTGTCGTCTGTAACCCGGCTCGGCGATCTTCGCCAGCAGATCAGCGGGGCCGCCCGCCTCGGACAGAATCGTCTTGTACTCCCCGTGATCGGGTATGCCGTCTGAGCACTCCGATGCGCATACGATGGTGCCTCCCCGGCTAACGATCTGGGCCGCGGCAGACATGCCCTTGATTGTCTGGTAGAGGTTCAGGTCCAACGGGTAGCCGCTGTTGGTCGTCACCACTACCGGAAAGGGTTCCCGTACCGGCCGCATCGCCGCTCTTTTCGCTACGGCGCACGCCGCCCTGTGGACGGACGACAGCTCCCCAGCATACACTGCCGTGATCTTGTGGTCGCGGTTTATCGTCACGTCGACGGCGAAATCGACACCAGTCTGTCTTGCGATCTCCCTTATGGCCCCGTGTACGGGATTACTGTGAGTCACTCCCCAGGTGGAGTGCGGGTCGCCGATCATCTCCGCGTCGTGCAGACGCATGATCGTGTCGAATCCCGCCAGTCCGGGCGCCACCATCTTGGGCCCGCCGCTGAAGCCGGCGAAGAAGTGCGGCTCGACGAACCCGGCGGTAATCCTCACGTCGCTCTCCATCCACAGCCTGTTGAGCCATACTGGAACGCCCGATGAGGTATCGTCCAGCCTGCACAGTCCCGAAGGGTCGAACGCGCTGTGGTTGACTACCCGATAGCTGTCCGCAACTCTTCCCAGCATGGAGGCAAGCTCGTCGCGCGTATTTGCGCGGTGGGTGCCGGTGGCGACGAGAATGACGACGTTGTCTGGGTCGACGCCTGCCAACTCGTCCAGTATGACCGGCAACACCGTGGAGCTGGGCATCGGCCGCGTAATGTCGCAGACGGATATGGCAACCGTATCCGACGGCCCGACCATCTCTCGCAGGGTCGAGGTCCCGATGGGGTTGCGCACGGCGGCCTTCACGGCGCCGGTCTGGTCCGGGAGACCCGGTGAATAGGCCGGCTCTATGACGGTGGTTCGATCGTCCGGAAGATCGACCGCCAGACCTGTGCGGCCATAGGCGAGATCGATCAACACCGGGCTCGTCTGCTCCCGTAGATCTGTTCCGGCCTCACCGTCTCAGCAGCTCCTCGCACAGGTGCGCGGCGTCGACTAGGTCCGGGATCGTGACGAACTCCCGCACCGTGTGCATGTTCGTGTCCGCCATCCCCACGACGACCGCGCTGATGCCCCGCTGGCGGAAGACGTTCCCATCCGTGCCGCCGCCCGACGGCATCATCGTCGGCTCCAGGCCGAGAGCGCGAAGCGCCGCCTTGACGCGGTTGGTCGCTGGGTCGTCGTCGGTCAACGTATAGGTCTCGAACTGAGTGTCCATGTGACACTCGATGTTGGCGTCCGGGAAGGCGATCCGCACCTCGCTGACCGCCTCGTTCACCTGCGCTGTGATCTCATCGAGCGTCTCGAGATTACGGCTTCGGAACTCGCCCCGCACGACGGCATCCTCCGGGACCGTGTTGCGGACCGACCCGCCCTCGATAGTCCCGATGTTGAAGGTCGTCTCGTCGTCCAGCCGTCCCTGCGGCAGTCTCGTGATGATCTCGGCGGCTACGCGGACTGCGGATAGGCCCTTCTCAGGCTCGACGCCGGCGTGCGCGGCGCGGCCCGTAACGTGGAGGTCGATCCCGACGTACGTCGGACTCGCGGCGGTGATCTGACTGGCCGGTCCCTCGCCGTCGAAGACGATCGCCTCGGTGGAGCCGATCATAGTGAAGTCCAGGTTCCGGGCGCCCACCAGCCCAATCTCCTCCTCACGTGTGAAGGCGACCTCTACGCCGCCGCGATCCGCGCCGTCCTCTGTGAGAGACTCCAGCGCCTCCAGGATCGCCGCGACCCCTGCCTTGCAGTCCCCTCCGACGATCGTCGGCCCCTGCGAGTAGATGCGCTCGGAGTCCACCACCGGTACGATGCTTCTGCCCGGCTCCACCGTGTCCATGTGCGCCGACAGCAGGATCGGCTCGTCGCCTCCATCCGATGCGATGACATTGCCGTAACTGTCCCGCTCCACCTTTAGACCCAGCGCCTCGAGACGCCGCTCAAGCTCGACGGCCACCGCCTCCTCTTCGCCGGACGGACTGTCGATCTGCACCAGATCGCAGAAGGTCTTCACCAAGCGTTCACGGTTGATCATCTGCGCCTCCGAGTAGGGTTGCTACCCCATTGTATTGCCGTGTCGATGCGTGTCAAGAATCCCTGGATTAGACTCCGTTCTGAACAGTTACGAATACGATGCGGGGGTTGACAGGCGCGCCGCCTGTGAGGATACTAAGAACATAGGTGCTGATAAGGGAGTCATGAGAAACGAGAACGGCGCCGAATACGCGACTATGATCCGTGACCTCCCCCTGGGCGAGCGTCCGAGAGAGCGGCTCAGGGAGCTCGGGCCGCGCTATCTCAGCAACTCGGAGCTGATAGCCATCCTGATCCGCGTCGGAGTCCCGGGCGAAAACGCGGTGACCCTGGCGTCGAGGCTCCTGTCAGAGTTCGGCGGCCTGTCCGGCATCGGGCGCGCCAGCTACGGAGAGCTGTGCGAGGTCAAGGGTCTGAGCGACGCCAAGGCGTGCCAGATCATGGCTGCGATGGAAGTGGGGCGAAGGCTCGTCTCGCTCCATCCCGACGACCGGCCCACGGTTTGCTCGGCCGAGGATGTGTTCAATCTCGTCGGCATGGAGATGAGCCAATACGACCAGGAGCACCTTCGAGTGGTGCTCCTGAACGTCAAGAATCAAGTCTGCGGACAGCACGACATATACAAGGGAAATGTCAGCTCGGCCACGGTGAGGGTATCAGAGGTGCTGCGTCCGGCCATACGTGAGAACTGCCCGTCCCTCATCGTCGTCCACAACCATCCCTCCGGCGACCCGTCGCCAAGCCCGGAGGACGTGCTCATCACCCGCCAGATACGCACGGCGGGAGAGACGATGGACATCGCGCTCCTCGACCACGTCATCATCGGGGACCATCGCTGGGCCAGCCTGAAACAGAAGGGCCTGGGCTTTTAGTGGCCAGGTCCTGGAGCGAACAGCGCGCTCTTGTCGTATAATCGGACCATGCATTGACCACTCCGAGGAGGAGCAGCGCATGACCGGAGAGCTGGGAGACGTCGGAACGAGGATGCTCTATGAGAACGATCACGTGAAGGCGTGGGACCTCGTCCTGGAGCCCGGCGAGTCCAGCGCGTGGCACCGCCATACGATGGACTACCTCTTCGTCGTAACGCGGCCCGGAACGCTCCGCACCGACTACGATGACGGCAGCTCGGCCGTGCGGAAGTACGGCCTCGGTGATGTCGTGATGGGCCGTAAGGACTCGATACACAGGGTGACCAACGTGGGCGCGGGTCTATACAGCAACGCCATCGTGGAGTTGAAGGAATAGATTTCCCTCCGTACAGGAGGAGGACCGAGCCAGAAGAAGGAGGCGCTGGATATGCCGAGAGGAGACGCACCGCTGGGAGACATCGCCACAACCGTCCTGTTCGAAAACGACAAAGTGAAGATATGGAACCTGATCGTCGAGCCCGGGGAGTCGAGCGATTGGCACATGCATGAGCGAGACTACGTGACCGTCTGCGTTGAGGGCGGCGGACTTGATGCAGAGTATGAGGACGGCACGACCGGTAAGGGCTCAACCAGTGTCGGCGACTGGACGTATCACGGGGACCACCAGATCCACCAGGTGACCAACAACACCGGCAGGCGGTTCAAGAACGTGCTGATCGAGCTCAAATACTGAGGCCCGCGTCCGACAGGTGCCCGGCTCCTCAGGGGAGTGCGGCGGACTACCGTCTCGGCGGCAGCACCTACTCCGTCGGCGCCGGACCCAGCACCCTGTACTTTCTGTCTGCGGTCCGCTCGGCCACCGGCAGCACCTCCACGACCAACCTGGTGAGACCTACGACCTCTCCGTCTGAATCGAAGCTGTAGTCGTCTCCGATCGCGCCGCTCCACATGATCTCGTACATGCAGTCGCGGAAGCCGTCGGCGTCCTGATCGTCGCCGGTCTTCCTGAGACACTCCGCCGCGATGTATACGTTGTCGTACGCGGACCCTAGGTGCCAGGGCAGCGTGACGTAATCGTAGCGTTTCCTGAAGTTGGCGAGGACTTCCTGCGCCTTCTCGTTGTTGGGGTCGAGATCGGCCGTGATCGCCTTCAGACCGGTTGCCGCCTCTCCCGCGATCTCCAGGGAGGTCGTTCCCACCGTCACCGTCTCGGCGTAGATCGGGCCCTTGTACCCGAGCTCCCGCGCCTGCCTGATGATCGTGCCTCCCGCGAACTCGGACTGTGGCGCTATGTGGAGCGCGTCCGGGTTCGCCCCGAACAGCTTCGTCAACTGCGCCCGGAAGTCGGTGATGTCCGATCCGTACCGCTCCTCGGCGACCACACTTCCGCCGCGTTTCTCGAACTGAGCGACCGAGGTGCGCCTCAGACCCTCGGCGTAGTCGGTCGACTCGGTGATGGTGGCCAGCGTGCGGATGCCGTCCTCCCAGAGGACGTTGCCGGTGTCGATACCTGTCTGAACGTCGCTGATCTGGGTACGGAAGATGTAGTCGCCGGCGTTGGCGATGTCCGGGTTGCTCGCCAGACCGGAGAACAGGATGACGCCGTCCTCCTCGGCCAGAGGCGCGGCGCCGAGCATCGCACCGCTGCAAGAGGTCCCCAGGATGATCTTGACGCCATCCACGTTGGTCAGCTTGTTGTAGGCAGTAATGGCGTCCTGAGCGCTGCATTTCGAGTCCTCGACGACGAGCTCCAGCATCCGCCCATTGATCCCGCCCGCGGCGTTGATCTCGTCTGCGGCCATCTGCTTGGCGTTGCTCGCCGTCGTGCCGTAGGTCTCCCCGGGGCCCGTCAGCGATTCCATCACGCCGATTCTGAAGGCGTCATCGCTGCCGCAGGCCGCGATTGCCAGAGCCAGGACCGGCATCCAGCCGAAAGCGGCGATCCTCTTCCAGGACAGTTGCATCCTACGGTCTCCCCTCACCATCGGCGGGAGGCAGGGATCACCTCCCTGCCGAAGAGTTGATCGAACGCATCACCTTCTCGTGGCCGACCTCGTCGCACTGCATGATCATGCCGCCCTCTCGTCGGCCGCCGCCAGTCTAAACTTCAGGCAATCGCCCGTCAAACGGGGTTGTGGATGTCTCCCGATCGCAGGACGCTATGGTAAACTCGGGTCTGCCCGCGATTCCCGTGTCAGGAGATGAGACCCGATGAAGATACTGGTGATGGGTACAGGCGCGATAGGCGGATGCTACGGCGGCATGTTGGCCCGCGTCGGCTGTGACGTCACCTTCATCGCTCGCGGCGCCAATCTCGACGCCATCCGGTCAAAGGGCCTGCGCGTCGAGAGCGTGGCCGCCGGCAGCTTCACGGTCCCCGTATCCGCCACGGACGACCCATCCTCCGTCGGCGATGCGGACCTCATACTCTACTGCGTCAAGAGCTACCATAACGAGGTTGCGATCGATGAAATGGCCGGTGCAGTCGGCGACAATACTGCGATCCTGACCCTGCAGAACGGACTGGAGAGCGGAGACATACTCACCCGTCGATTCGGCAGCGAGCGAGTGCTGCTCGGAGCGGCCTACATAGAGGCCGCGCGGAAGGCTCCCGGACTCTTTGCCGAGATGGACGGCCACTGCGGCATCGTCTTTGGAGAGCAGGACGGAAGCCGGTCCGAGCGCGCCATCGAGATTCAGGAGGCGTTCGAGCGGGCGGGCATCGACGCCGAGTTGTCGACCGACGTGCGAGTGTCCCTATGGACGAAGCTGGCGCGAATATGCGCATTCAGCGGCATGGCGTGCATCACGCGGGCATCGTTCGTGGACGTGCTCGACACGCCGGCGACCAACGAGCTTACGCGCCGGGTGATGACCGAAGCTGCCGACGTGGGCCGGGCGATGGGCGTGAGGCTGCCGTCCGACCTGGTCGACTCCGGGATGGCGATGCTGGAGGAGAGCAAGGATACGCTCAGCTCGTCGATGTACCTGGACCTCCAGGCGGGATCCCCGATGGAGGTCGGCGCGCTCAACGGCGCGGTCTCTCGGTACGGGAGAGAGACCGGCGTCGCAACACCGCTCAACGACTTTATCGCCGCCTGCCTCTCGCTGGCCGACCGCAGCGCGCGGGCCGGCAGGGCCGGCGCGACAACAGGAGGAGGTGCCGATGTCGTACTTTCATGACCCCAGCCAGGTGGAGCGCATAGAGCTCGCCCCGGGGGTTATGCTCCGGACGATGTGGGGGGACAAGGTCATGATGAGCATGGTGGAGGTCGCGCCCAAGGCGGTCGTCCCCAATCACACCCATCCCCATGAGCAGGCTGGTCTCGTCCTGCAGGGCGAGTTCGAGTTCACAATCGGGGGAGAGACGAAGTGGGTCAGGCCCGGCGACGCCTATGTCATACCGGGCGGCGTGGAGCACAGCCTAGTGGGCTCGGACGGCTGGTCGCTCGTGCTGGACATATTCAGTCCGCCGCGGGAGGAGTACAAGCCCTAGTACTCACAGCGGTTCTACCGGGCGTCTCCAGTGGCACCGCGAAGCCGATCCGTATGTAGCCCGCCGCGTTGATGGTGGCGCGGTCCAGCACTAGCTGCAGCACCTCGCGGCGGTGCTGGACGGCCCCGAGGACTACGTCGATGGGCGGCGGCCGCGCTGGGAGAGGCCGCCGACTAGCCTAGATGATATGAGAGGCACGTACTTGATGGTGGCGAGCAGTTCTGCAGACCCCCGTTGCTGGGGGATGTTTACCGATTAGGGGTGGTAGATTTCTGGTCGCGCTCTTCACGTCGGGCCTTAGAACCGTAGACAAAGACCCCCACAAAGCCAACAACATCCATCCCTACAAGTGCTGCTCCAGCCCAATCATGCCCTGTGTAGATCAGAAAGGTGCCGCATCCGAGAATTGCTAGAGCAATCAGGAGGCCAGCCACTAGGCCTAGGTATGCCCTCCTCGAGTCTCCGTTAACGACGACGCCCTCCAAGCGGATACGATGTTCTGACTGTCTTTCTGCCATCCTCAGTATCCGGTCGGCAGCGTTAGGTGCTGCCGCATCATAGTCCCTCAGAATATCTGGTGGAGGGAGGGGGCCTTTCCAAGCTGTGCCTTGAAGCTGAACGCCTACAGACTGAACAGAATCAGCCCGCACTGCGGGCTGATTACTGGGAGTCCGTGGCTTCCTCTTGCGCCGTCCGCTCATTGGGTCAAGGGTATGGCCTCTTGGTCTCTGTATGCAGAGACTGCCGCCTGAATGTCTCGCCCCACCATGTACCAGTCCATACCTATGGCGTAGCCGTCCGCATAGATTGTCTCGGGTGACTCGTTGTACACATTCAAAGAGCCTCCGAGATCAAATATTCGGGCCATGCCTTCAAAGAATGAGGGGTTAGCGTAGAGAAAATCGGTGCGACGCTCGTCCATCTGACCTCCTCCGAATGGACTTGAGTCGAGTGCGCGAGATTCTATAAAAGAATCGTACCACATGTCAAAGTTGTCTGCCGGACCCGCTCTCTGGGGTCTCCCCGGTTACGCGGTAAGCGCCGCCGTCCGGGTGAACCGGATGGCCTCCGTAGAACCGCTGGGAGTACAGCCCTGATGAACAGGGCCCCGGCGACTGCCGGGGCCTGTTTCGTACTCACTGACGATGTCGGCCGCTACGTGCCGAAGCGCACCTCTGCGACCGGGTCGCTGTACTCGACCCCCTTGGTCGCCCAGAAGATCTCGGCGATCTTGTCAACCGAGTCGACCAGGCTCTTGGCGGCGTCGAGGTCCACCCCCTGCTTGTTGGCGGACGCCAGCTTGGTCGCGTTCCAGAACGTCGTGTGCAGGTCCGGGTACTTCTCCAGGTGCTCCGGCTTGAAGTAGTCGTGCCAGAGGATGTCGAGCTCGTGCTTGGTCAGCTCGGCGTGCTCCTCCTTGACGGTGACGTAGCGGCTGGCCGAGTTGAGCGCGGCCGTGCTTGCGCCCGGGTCGCCCAGGGACTGTATCCGCATCACCATCTTCAACACCGTCTGCGCGGCGATCTTGGCCGCGATAGGGTCGTAGATGCCGCATGGAATGTCGCAGTGCGCCTCGGCCTCGTATAGAGGGAGACGCTTCGCTATAAGGCGCTTCAGGTCCATTCATTTGCCTCCTTGAGTACTGGGGAAAATTCCCGACGAGAACGGTTAGAACGATACAGGAAGGACAGACGCCGCGCAAGGTTGGTCAGTCTCTGTCCCTATGCGGCCAGACAATCGCATTCAAGGTGGTATGACGTCATGCAAGGGCCTCCGGGCCGTGGGAAGATAAGGGTTGAAGGCTGCCTGGAGGAGGGTTTTCATCGAAATGTGTCTCAATCTGTAACATTGTGTCTCGTTTCGTATCTGGACCGAGTGACCGGTGTGACACCAGTGGTACAGCGGTGAGACAGGAATGGGACGGTAGCGGGGCAGAAATGTGACAGAATGGTACAGTGCGCAGAGGGAGCGCCGCGCCAGGCGCAGAGGGGCGGCTGTCCGGTCGGGTAGGAGTCATGGCCCCATCATAGCACAGACGTTCGGCTATTGTCTATCGTATCGACGCCCACGACTTGGGCTACGCGCCGGACAGAAAGTCGAGGACGGTCTGGTTGAAGGTTCCAGGCTGGTCCTGGTGCGGGGCATGCCCGGACATGTTGAACAGCCTTACAGTCGAGCCCGATATGGACGCGCCTGCCCGCCGGCTGTACCAGGCGGGAAAGAAGATATCCCAGCGTCCCCAGACGATCATGGTAGGCACGCCGATGTCTCCCAGCTCCCTCAGCCTGCCGTCCCGCATCTCGATCTGTAGGGCGGGGTAGGGCAGGGGCCGGCGGGCCGCCTTCCATACCGCCCACAATGCGGCGCCCAGCAAGAAGCCGAGAGGGGACAGCCTACCGAAGCCGATCGGCGAGACCAGCACCAGATGGGATACCCTTTCCGGCGATCTCCGGGCGGCTTCCAGGGCGATACGCCCGCCCAGCGAGTGTCCCACCAGGCATGCTCTGTCGATGCCGACCCGGTCCATGAACTCCCTAAGAAACCCGGTGAAGCGGTCTACGGTGTAGGTCCCGTCCGGCCTCGCACTATCTCCGTATCCGACGAGGTCCGGTACGTACACCCTGTGCCGGGAGGCGAGAGTGTCGAGGTTCCTGGACCAGTCGCCGCGGGTGCCGGCGCCTCCGTGGATGAGGACCACGGGCGAGCCCTCTTCGCCGGCGACCGTGTACGACGTCTCGACTCCGTCTACCGTGACAACTCTGTCCCGCACGAGTCCGCGCAAAATCCGGCTCCGTGAGGCCGCGACACCCTCGACCTTGACTTGGCCGCGCCTATATAATGGACTCGGCCGCATCATACATTGCCGGGGAGGTCTCCGCTTGATCCTGCTGCCATCATCGTCCGATCTTGCGCTCAAGGAGTGGGCCGTGGCCGTCGATGTCATGGGGCGCGGCGAACAGGTCCTCATGCTCCGCAAAGGGGGGATTCACCGGGACGACAAGGAGTTCCGCGTGGTCCACCCCGAGTTCTTTCTTTATCCTACGTTCGAGCACCAGCAGCCGGACCTCCTGAAGGAGAGCTATCACGGCGACCTCGCCGGAACGATGGAGGCGGACGACATACCGGGACTCGTGACCCTCGAGTACTGGTGTGCGGTGACGGACAAGTTCCAGCTCTCGGACGAGAAGGAACTGGACCTCCTGTCGCCCCACCACATCTGGACAGACGACTATGCGCGCAAGAGGCTCCACTGGCGCCCCAAGCAGCCGCTCACCATCGCACTGCTTCGCCTCTATCGTCTCCAGCAACCGCAGGCGTTGCCCGTGCTGGACGAGTACCAGGGATGCAAGTCCTGGGTCGAGCTGGGCCAGGACGTGCCCCTGGGCTATGCCGAGCCGGTGCTGTCCGACTCCGACTACGAGGAGCGGACCGCCGTCATACGAGAGAGGCTTGCCGGCGCGGCGACGCCGGTCTAGGCTCGATGAACTACAGAAGGCTTGGCAACACCGACCTCGATGTCTCCGAGATCGGCTTCGGAGTCTGGACAGTCGGCACAAGCTGGTGGGGTAAGATCGAGGAGTCGGACGGGGTAAAGCTCCTCCAGCAGGCGTTTAACCTCGGCGTCAACCTCTTCGATACGGCCGACACCTACGGCGAGGGCTACGGCGAGAGGATAGTCGCCAAGGCCCTGCGCAAGCAGCGGCACGAGATCATCCTCTGCACCAAGTTCGGATACGACTTCTACACGCACGTCAAGCGGGAGGGACACAGCGAGCGTCCCCAGAACTTCACCCCGGAGTTCATTCGATACGCCTGCGAGCAGAGCCTGAGACGCCTGGACACCGACTACATAGACATCTACCAGCTGCACAACCCGCGCATAGAGGCGATCGAGGACGACGAACTCTTTCACACGCTCGAACAGCTTGTCCAAGAGGGAAAAGTCCGGTATGCAGGCGTGGCGCTGGGGCCGGACATAGGTTGGTACGAGGAAGGGGAGGCCTCAATGAGGCACAGGCGCATCCCCGCAATGCAGATCATCTACAGCATCCTGGAACAGCAGCCGGCCAGACGCTTCTTCCCCATCGCCGGCGAGGAGTCGACCGGACTCATGACCCGGGTGCCGCACGCTTCCGGCCTGCTGGACGGGACCTACACCAAGGACACCGTGTTTGGCCCCGGCGATCACAGAAGCCACCGGCGGCAGGCATGGCTGGAGCAGGGGCTCAAGAAGCTAGCCCATCTCGACTTCCTGATGGAGAATATCGACGCCACTATCGGCCAGATCGCCATCAGGTTCGCGCTGTCCGGGCGGCAGGTCGCTTCGGTCCTGCCCAACATCACAGGCCCGGAGCAGCTGGACGAGCTCGCGGCCGCCGCTGACGTGGAAGATATACCGGAGCAGTCGTTGCAGCGGCTGTTCCAGCTGTTCGACGAGGAATTCTACCTCGATCCCTCTTCCGAGCCGGAAGCGTAGTCCGCGTCGTCCACGTTATCGGCTCCCGCGCCCGGCTGGCCGGAGCCGTTAGCCTCCCGACCGCCGTCCGCGGCCGTGCCGCCACCCTCTCCGGAGCTCCCGGCCCGCTCCGGGCGCCTCCCACGGCGCCTGTCTACGACGCGCTTCATCTCCCCCTCGACGAGCGCGAAGTCGCGCTGCGGCAGCAGGTGCAGCTTGTCGAAGAAGGCCAGAGGCCAGTCCTCCGGTATCCAGCGCTTCAGATATTCGAGCCCCGGTGCGAGTATCCTCGCGTCGATATACTCATCCTCGTCCAGAACGATATCGGGCGCCATCCGCAGACGGTAAGGGTAGTCGTCGCCTCGTCGGGTCGACTTCCATATTGGCTTGTGCTCGACGAAGCTGTGTGATGTGATCGTGGCCGTAAGAGTCCATTTCCGCAGCTGGGATACGTAGAACAGCACGCGGTCATTCGGCTGCATCCTCTGTGCGCGTTTCCGGTACTTCGCGCCCAGTCCGTGGAGTCTGAAGCCGAGATCCCTGCTTATCCTGAAGTTCTCGTCCGACTCGGCGATCATCCAGTAGCTTCTGCCGGTACGGTTCTGTCTACGCTTCTTGGGTGGCATCTCAGCACTATCTTAACATGACGGCCCGGCCGCTCAGGACAGCTCGCGGAGCACGTTGTACATGTGCAGGTAGAGCTTGAACGCCTCCCGCACGAATCCCAGGAACCCGACACCTTCCGACCCGTCGACGTGCACCTGGACCTCACTCTGGAAGAATGAGAACTCCGTATGGTAAGTCCCGGCGTCCTCTCCCAGCGCGCCGGCGAACCGGCGCGACTCCTCGGATGGAACGAGCCGGTCCGCCCGGTCGTGCATTATCAGCACCCGAGCCTTGAGATCTTCTATCCTTGTGCTGGGGGAGATCTCGGCCAGTATCTCCATCATGCTCGGAGGAAGGTCGGCGATCAGCGCGTCGATCTCATCCCGACGCCCTCCTTCGAGAATTCCGTAGACAGCCCTCCCTGCGTGCGAAAGCGACTCCAGCTCCTCCTCGCGCCACTCCCCCCCGTCGACGAGCGCCCTGTTCAACAGCTCCCTGTCTTCAGGGTCCGCCAAGCCTTCGATCATCTGACTGGTAAAGATGCGCATGGTGAGACTGTCGGGGTCCCACGGCGCCGAAAGCTCTCCGTGGAAGCGGCTCCGGCTGCCTATCGCCCTGATCATGTCCACCGCGTCGTAGTAGCCCGCGAACGAATTGACGAAGCGCACGTCGTCCCTGATCCGCTCGTCCTGTGCCGCGACAGCCGTTAGAGACGCGCCCGTGCATATGCCTCCCACGCCGACCCTGTCCTGGTCGACGGACTCGTGAGCGTGCAAGTACTGGAAGCCTCGGACGAGGCTCTCGACGTCCCCCGGCGATATCCGATGCTCGATCTGGCTCTGCAGCCACGGAATCATCACCACCACTCCAGAGCGGGCCAGCGCGTCAGCAAGGGCGACCACCCTGCTCTCGTCCCGGTCGGGAGGCACCACGCCGAGGAAGAACAGCACAGCCGGGTGCGGTCCCGGCCCTGATGGCACGTACAGGTCCGCCGATGCCGTACCCTCAGCGATGGCGAACTCGATTTTGTGCCTCACTGGGTCGCCGGTGATCCACTCCTGCGGCTTCACCGGAAACGCGGGCAGCACCTGGGGAACGAACAGCAGCGTCCGGAAGGCGGTCCGGCCCTGCGGCGTTACCGCCACCAGCAGGACCGTCAGAAGCAGCAGTCCGGCTAGAGCTATCCCCGCCCAGCGGACCACTTTGAGCATCGTGCCCACGACCGTCTCCTTCCGAGTCCCTGCGGAAAGGCCTGCGCCTAGCCATAGACACGGCCATACCCGCTTTGACACTCAACCGAGCCGAGTGGTACTCTTCGCAAGATACTAGCGTAGTTTTCCCATACGTGGTACCCCGCCAAGAGACCTTGCACAACCCGGCATCCCGGCGGAAGCCGGTATGCAGAACCAGAAGTCCCCGCGTGGATACAAGCGACGAGACGGGCGCCATCCTGGTCGCCGCCGGGGCCAGCCGGCGGATGGATGGTGCGGACAAGATATTCGCCCCGCTTCTGAGGCGTCCGCTCCTCACCTACAGCCTCTCTGCGCTCAGCCGCTCCTCCTGCGTCGTTGCCATCGTCCTCGTACTGGCGGAGAGCTCCCTGCGACGTGGTCGAAGACTGATGCGCTCCGGCGAATGGCCCAAGCTGACCGCCGTCTGCGCCGGAGGCAGGCGGCGGCAGGACTCAGTGCGGCTCGGACTGGACCATCTCCCCCCGTGTGGGTGGGTCGTAGTTCACGATGGGGCGAGGCCGCTCCTGGATGAGGGGATGATCGCCGACGGACTGGCTGCCGCCAGGACCACCGGAGCCTCGGTAGCCGCCGTGCCGGTCAAGGACACCATCAAGATGGTGGACGACGATGGTGTCGTGACCCGGACCATCGACCGGGACCGGCTCTGGTCGGTGCAGACCCCGCAGATATTCCGGCGTGACCTGCTCGCGGACGCGCACAGCACCGTCGTTCAGGACGTGACCGACGACGCCTCCATGGTGGAGATGAGGGGAGCAAGCGTCCGCATCTTCAAGGGCTCATACGATAACCTGAAGGTGACCACACCGGACGATCTCGTCGTCGCCCGCTCCATCCTGACCGGCCGCAGACGCGTAGAGCGCAACTCCTGACCGTGGGTGCGAGGTCGGGGATCGGCGTGGACGTTCATCCGCTCGTCAGCGGGCGCCCTCTCGTGCTCGGCGGCGTGACGGTCCCGTTCGAAAAGGGCGTAGCCGGCCATAGCGACGGAGACGTCCTTGTCCACGCCGTGATCGACGCCCTGCTCGGTGGAGCGGGTCTGGGCGACATAGGCGCCCACTTCCCTTCCGACGACTCCCGGTACGAGGGAATCTCCAGCATTACCCTCCTGGAACTCACGCTGGAGAAGCTGTCAAGGCACGGATGGCGGCCCCGATATGTCGATGCTACAATACTGGCTCAGCGCCCCGTGCTGAGGCCGTATGTCGGCCCCATGAGACAGGCGCTCGCTGCAGCTCTCGAACTCGATCTTTCTGCCGTGAACCTTAAGGCGACTACAACCGATAGCCTGGGCTTCGTGGGCCGGGGCGAAGGCATTGGCGGCCTGGCCGTAGCGACCGTCGAACCGTTGCCATGAAGCTGTACAGCACCCTCTCGGGCAGGACAGAAAAGTTCTCCGTCCCCGACGGCAAGGTCCGCATGTACGTGTGCGGCCTGACGCCCTACGCCCCCTCCCACGTCGGTCACGCCATGCAGGCTGTCGTCTTCGACGTCATCCGCCGCTACCTGGAGTTCAGAGGCTACACCGTCGAACACATCCAGAACTTCACCGATATCGACG
The DNA here is from genome assembly GCA_965208395.1 of Dehalococcoidia bacterium. Lineage (GTDB taxonomy): Bacteria > Chloroflexota > Dehalococcoidia > Lucifugimonadales > CBDBON01 > CBDBON01. The sequence continues at coordinate 689,646 of CBDBON010000003.1, read as the reverse complement.
ACAAGATGATCGCCGCCGCCAACCGTATGGGTGTCTCCACGGAGGCGCTCGCCGCCGAGAACACCCGCCTGTATTTCGATGAGATGGACGCTCTCAATGTCCTCCGGGCACACGTGTACCCCAGGGCTACTCAGGAGATACCGAAGATACTGGAGATGATCGAGACGCTGATCGGCAAGGGCTTCGCCTACGCCGTCAACGGCGACGTCTACTTTCGCGTCCGAGCTTATGGGGGCTATGGCAAGCTCAGCAACCGCAGCCTCGACAGCCTGATTGCCGGAGCTCGCGTCGACGTGGACGAGAGCAAGGAGCACCCGGCGGACTTCGCACTGTGGAAGAGCCAAAAGCCCGGCGAGCCTTCCTGGGAGAGCCCGTGGGGCCAGGGAAGACCCGGCTGGCACATCGAGTGCAGCGCGATGTCGATCGGCTACCTCGGAGAGACGATCGACATACACGGCGGCGGGCGAGACCTCGTATTCCCTCACCATGAGAACGAGCTCGCCCAATCCGAGGCCTTCAGCGATAAGCAGCCCTTCGCCCGATTCTGGGTGCACAACGGCTCCGTCAGGTTCGGAGCCGACAAGATGAGCAAGTCTCTCGGCAACATCGTCCCCGTCGGGGACGCCCTCGAACGCTTCTCACCCGACGCGCTCCGCCTCTTCTTCCTGAGGTCCCACTACCGGAGCCCGGTGGAGTACCGCGACGAGAACGTGCAGGCTCAGGACCGCGCTGTGGAGCGGCTCCGCAACGCCCTGCGGCCGGGAGACGGCTCCGGTCCCGGGCTGGCCCCGGATGGATACCGGGACCGGTTCGTCGAAGCGATGGACGACGACATCAACACGCCCCGGGCGCTGGCCGCTCTCTTCGACCTCGCGCGGGACATCAACCGCGACCGGGAGGCGGGCCGCAGCGTTGGGCAGGCCCAGGACACTCTCAGGGAGCTGGCCGGCGTCCTCGGGCTCGGCCTCACCGCGAGCGGACTTCGAGCCGCGGACAGCGTCGTCCCCTTCGTCGACATCCTGGTCGAGGTACGCTCCGAGCTGCGCGCCGTGCGCCAGTACGAGATGGCCGACAGGATTCGCCGCAGACTCGAAGAGAGGGGAATCGCCTTAGAGGATAGGCCGGACGGCACAGTCTGGAGGGCTGAAGGCCGCTAGAGCAACGTTTGGCCCGCACCACGCCCGTCGACCTCGAGCTAGTTGCCGGTACTCTGCTCGGGAGTGGGGGATTGAAATGGGGCGCCCGGCTCCGGCCCTAGAAGCCCCTTGCGATCAGTATCGACACCACGATGAACGCCACCGCGAGCACGATCGTAAACTGAAACAGCGTCTTCTCAATGCCCCGGCGCGTTCTGAACGACCCCTCGGCCGAGCCGAACAGCCCGGTGCCCTGGCCCCGTACCTGCGCCAGGATCACCAGCACCAAGATCACCGAGATGACGATCTGTATGATGTTCAGAATCACCCTGCCGGACCTCTACCACATGTGCTGAGCCGGGGTCTCCAACCCCGTGCCGGGCTTGCCGCCTAGCGAGTAGACTGCCATCACCGCATCGGCCAGGCGGCCGGCGTCATGTCTTACCGTGTGTCCATCATCGGCCAGATCGGCCAGCCTAAGTATAGCATGCGCGACGGGGGTTCCATCGCTGCGGACCGGCTCTCCTAAGAACTGCGGTCCGAGAGATCGTATCCGCCCGTTTGCGATCACGTAGTCCGCGATCTCCTCGGATGCGTGGGACTGGAGCGCTCTCACATGGTCTTCCACCGAATATCCGTCTGTCTCACCCGCTTCGGTGGCCACGTTGCAGACGTACACCGTCGCCGCGGCCGTCTCGCGCACGGCCCTCTTGATGCCCGGAACGAGCAGGTTGGGCACGATGCTCGTGTAGATGCTTCCGGGGCCCAGGATCACGATGTCCGCCTCCCGGATCGCCTCCACCGCCGGCGGGTAGGCCTCGGGACTCTCCGGCTCAATCGACACCGCCTCTACGGGCCCGCCGTGGCCGGCCACCCTGGACTCTCCCCGCAGGAAGCGCCCGTCCCGCATCCTGGCCCGCAGGTGCACACTCTCCAGCGTGGAAGGAAGGATTCGCCCCCGCACGGCCAGTACCCGTCCCGACTCCGCCAGCGCCTGCTGGAAGCTGTCGGTGACGCCGGTCATCGCGACGATGAACAGGTTGCCGAAGCTGTGGCCCTTCAGCCCGTTCCCTCTGTCGAACCTGTATTGGAACAATTCCGTAAGCAGCGGCTCCGACTCCGACATGGCCACCAGGCAGTTCCGGAAGTCGCCGGGCGGGAGCACCCCCATCTCGGTGCGAAGACGCCCGGAGCTTCCGCCGTCGTCCGCCACGGTGACTATCGCCGTCAGGTTGTCCGTGTGGCTCTTCAGGCCCCTCAGCAGCACGGAGAGCCCGGTCCCTCCGCCGATCGCCACTATCCGAGGACCGCTTTCACGCGACCGGCGCAGGTATATTGTGTTCGCAATCCTGTCGATCGAGTCCGAGGCCAGGATCAGCGGACCTACCGAGCGGTACAGCCGGTACAGGGAGAAGAGGACGGCGCCTACGCCGACTGCCAGAAGCAGTACGCCCTCCAGGTACGACGGCAGGAAGTCCGGGAAGCCCAGCGCCAGGAGCCTCCTGAGCAGGAAGGCGACTCCGATGGAGCCGACCCCGATGCCGGCGGCGCCCAGCATGAGCCAGCGCTTGACTCCCATACCGGGGTGAAGCAGCTTGAGCAGTCCACGACTCCGGGACGCAACTCCCCCCTCGTCGTCGATTCCTGAGCCTGCGCGCCCGTTTCTCATGCAGCTACCCCATCGTCCCCAGCTTCTCCTCCAGAAGCCGAGACACGATCTGGGGATTCGCCTTTCCCTTCGTGATTCTCATCACCTGGCCCATCAGGTACCGCAGCGCCCCCGTCTTGCCGTCCAGATAGTCAGCCACAGGTTTCGGGTTCGTATCGATGGCCTCCTCGATGGCCGACATTATCACGTCGGCGTCGCCGATCTGCACGAGGCCCGATCTCTCCGCTATCTCAGCCGGCCCGGCGCCCGTCTCGAACATCTCCTCGAAGACGCTCTTGGCCATCGAGGAGCTCAGGGTGCCGTCTTCGACCAGTCCCGCGAGCTCGGCCAGATGTTCCGGCCTGATCTTCGTGTCGGCGATGTCAGTCCGCGTAGTGCTCAGCAGGTGAGAAAGCTCGCCCAGGATCCAGTTGGCGACCGACTTGGCGAACCTGGGGGTGACTCCTCCGTCCGGCCCGCGTCGGCTCAACGCGGCCTCGAAGAGGTCGGCCGTGGCCCGCGATGAGCTGAGTAGACCGGCATCGTACTCCGAAAGGCCGTACTCCGAGATGAACCGCGCGATCCGCTCGTCCGGCAGCTCCGGCATCCCCCGCCCTATGTCCTCCACCAGCGACGGATCTATGACGACAGGAGGGAGGTCGGGCTCCGGGAAGTAACGGTAGTCGGAAGCATACTCCTTGGTTCGCTGGGAGACGGTGACGCCTCTCTCCTCCACCCAACCGCGAGTCTCCTGGACAATCCGGTCGCCCCTGGCCACCCGTTCCGTCTGCCGCTTCGCCTCGTACTGAAGCGCCCCGTACACCGAGCGGAAGCTGTTCATATTCTTCACTTCGACCTTGGGCCCCAGGTCGCAGCTTCCCTGCGGCCGGATGCTGATGTTCGCGTCGCAGCGGAAGCTCCCCTCTTCCATGTTGGCAGTGCTCACCCGTATGTAGCGTAGGATGGATCGCAGCTTCGTCAGATAGCTCCGCGCCTCCTCCGGGCTGCGGATGTCGGGTTCGCTCACCACCTCCATCAGAGGCACGCCTGCCCTGTTTATGTCCAGAAGGCTGTACCTCTCGCCAAACGGCTCCGTGCGGTGCAGAAGCTTGGCGACATCCTCTTCGAGATGGACGCGCGTGATTCTCACGCTGCTCTTCCGCCCGTCCGTCTCCACCGCCAGGCTGCCGCCGGACGCGATGGGACGGTCGTACTGCGATATCTGGTATCCCTTCATCAGGTCAGGGTACGGGTAGTTCTTGCGGTCGAACTTCGTCTGCCGTGCTATCGTGCAGTTGAGCGCGAGTCCGGTACGGACCACCAGCTCGACCGCCTGCTCGTTGGTCACCGGCAGGACCCCGGGCATACCCAGGCAGACGGGACAGACGAAGGAGTTGGGAGAGGCGTCCTGGTAGCCCGCGCTGCAGCCGCAGAACATCTTCGTCTTGGTCAGCAGCTGCGCGTGGACTTCCAGCCCTATGACTACCTCGTATTCCATGGCAATCCACCAAGGGCCAAGTATAGGAGAGCGCCGAGACCCTTGACAAGCGTGGAAGAAGGACGCGGAGCACTGAGGACAGCTGGGGGCAGCTACGAACATGCCTGTCTGCCTGATACGACCAACTCGGCGTTGGGACGCTAGTCCGGCCAGGCGCCCTCTCCGACGAGCGGCACGAACCGGCAGGGCGTCATCGTACGCACCGAGAAGCCGTCGCCGGAGCGGGTGACCTTCATCAGCTCCTGCGCATCCCTGGAGCCCACAGGGACCACCAGCCTGCCGCGGGGAGTCAACTGGGCTATCAGCTCTATTGGAAGCCGCGGCGCGGCGGCCGCTACAACGATGGCGTCATACGGCCCGTCCCGAGGCCACCCGAGCTCTGCCGACGCCTCGCGGACGGCCGCGTTCCGATAGCCCAGCCCGGCGAGCCTCTCTCTCGCCTCCCCGGCCAGGGACGGGATGCGCTCGACGCTGATTACGCTGGCCGCGATCTCGGACAGGACCGCCGCCTGGTATCCGCTGCCGGTGCCGATCTCCAGCACTCTGTCCGTCCGTCCCACCTCCAGCTCGGCGACCATCACCGCCACGATGAAGGGCTGGGAGATCGTCTGCCCCTCTCCGATGGGCAGCGGCACGTCGTCGTAGGCCGAAGCGGCCATTGACGCGGGGACGAATCTCTCTCTCGGCACTCGGCTCATGGCGTCGATGACTCTACCGTCTCCAATCTCCTTGCGGAGCCGGTCCAGGAGACGCCGTCTCGCGTCTCGAAGCCGTCTGTCCTCAGATTTGTACCACACGGGAAGATCGAGATGGGGGCGATTTTGACCTGTGTTACCGCCCATGCTAACCTATCTCAAAGCTGGGCGCCCTTGCACGGGCGAGCCGAAACGGAGGCCTGTCGTTTCTAACCTCGACGCCATCGACCGGAAGCTCCTCAATATCCTCCAGTCCTCCTTCCCGTTGGTGGAGGAGCCCTTCGACTCTATCGGCGAACAGCTAGGTATTGGGCGCGACGAGGTGATCGATCGAGTCGCCCGGATGAAGCGGAAGAATGTGGTGCGCCAGATCAGCGCCATATTCGATACTCGGAAGCTCGGCTACAAGACCGTCCTCGTTGCGATGCGGTTCGCGCCCGACCGGCTCGACGCCGGTGCGCACATCATCAACGAGCATCCCGGCGTGAGCCACAACTACGCTCGAAACGGGCAGTTCAATCTCTGGTTCACGCTTGCCGTCCCCCCGGACGAGAGCCTGGAGAAGACCGTCGACGAGATGGCCCTGAAGACCGGCGCCGAGGCCTGCCGTCTCATGCCGACCATCCGCTTCTTCAAGATCGGCGTCAACTTCGACATGATCAGGGAGGAGGGCGCCGCGACCGACTACTACAGCCCCGACGGCTACAACGGCCGTTCACGCGAGGCTCTCCCCGAGGCCGCGCCCGTCACAGAGGCCGAGATCGCCGCGATCAGGGAGCTTCAGGAGGACCTGCCGCTCGTCCCGAGGCCCTTTGCGCCGATGGCGGCCCGCCTCGGCATCACCGAGCGGGAGCTATTCGACCTCGCCGCCTCGTTCCAGGAGCGGGCCATCATGCGTCGGTTCAGCGCCGTCCTGCACCACCGCCGAGCCGGATTCATGTCCAACGCCATGGTGGTCTGGAAGGTCCCGTCCGAGCGCTCCGTAGAGGTAGGGAGCATGATGGCCGGCTCTCCCTGGGTCAGCCACTGCTACGAGCGGCCCACCTTCCCCGACTGGCAGTACACCCACTTCACGATGATCCACGCGACCAATTCGGAGAAGTGCGAAGAGGTCGCCCGAGGCATTTCACGAGAGACCGGTATAGACGACTACATGCTCCTCTACAGCACCAGGGAGTACAAGAAGACCAGAGTGCGCTACTTCGTCTAGCGCCCCAAAGTAATGCACATGCCTAACTACTATCCCATATACATGAACGTCCAACGCCGCAGGTGCGTCGTCATCGGCGGCGGCCCCCCCGGCGAGGAAAAAGTCAACCGGCTGCTCGACTGCGAGGCAGACGTCGTCGTCATCAGCCCGGAGTTGACCGGCCGTCTCCATGACCTGGCTGCGTCGGGCCGGATCACGTGGATCGAGAGAGGCTATGAGCCCGGCGACCTCGAGGACGCCGTCCTGGCCATAGTGGCCGACACCAGCGATCACGACGTCAACCGCCGCGCCGCCGAGGAGGCCGGCGCCCAGAATCTTCCGCTGAACGTCATGGACGTCACGCACCTCTGTACGTTCATCGCGCCCTCGATCGCAAAGCGGGGCCCCGTGACCGTCGCGACCTCCACCAACGGCCACAGCCCGGCACTAGCGCGCCTATTCCGCGAGCGGCTCACCGATAGTCGACTGCTCGAATACGCTGATCTCGCTCCCCTCCTCTCGGACGTCCGATCGGAGGTGATGGGCAAGGGTATGCGAGTGTCGCCTGACCAGTGGCAGACGGCTATCACCGAGCAGCTGCTCGACACGGTGCAGGCCGGTCGATACGACGAGGCACGCCGGATGCTGATGGACGTTCTGGTCGGCGCCCACGTGGAGGACTGACCGGGACGAAGCCCCTCGCGGTTCTTACCTCTTCCCCCGCGGACGGGGGAAGATCGAGATGGGAGCGGGCGTTATCGCGATGCGCACTCTGAGAGTCGGTTGCAGGGCCAGCCCTCTCTCCCTGGCTCAGACTGAGGAGATACTTGACCGGCTGCGCCCCGCCCATCCCGGCCGGCGCTTCCTCGTCGTCCCCGTTACGACCGGGGGTGACCGCCGGAAGGAGGCCCCGCTTCTGAGCCTTGGCAGAGGAGCCTTCGCCAAGGAGATCGAGACCGCTCTCCTCGACGGAGAGATCGACTTCGCCGTACACAGCGCCAAGGACATCCCCTCCCGGCTCCCGGAGGGACTCACACTGGCGACATTCGGGGAGAGGCGGGACGCCAGGGACGTCATCGTCTCTCCGTCTGGTGAGACGCTCGCGCGGATGCCCCGCGGCAGTCGGCTCGGGACCAGCAGCCCCCGCAGGACGGCGCAGATCGCCGCGCTCCGCTCTGACGTTCGGGTGGTCCCCATCAGGGGGAACGTAGGGACTCGCGTCGCAAAGGCGAAGGGCCCGGACTATGACTGCGTAGTCCTCGCCGCCGCCGGTCTGCTCCGTCTAGGCATGGAGGACGAGATTACCGAATATCTTCCCCCCTCCGCCTGCACGCCGGACGTGGGACAGGGCGCCCTCGCCGTCGAGGCCCGCTCCGACGACGGCGAGGTGATGGCGCTCCTCTCCGCCGCCGACCATCCGCCCACGACGCTGGCGGTCACCGCCGAACGCGCCTTTCTCGCGCGGATAGGGGGTGGATGCCAGGTCCCCGTCGCCGCGTACGCCCGGCTGGTGGGAGGAAGTCTCCGACTCTCCACGATGGCCGCGCTGCCGGACGGCAGTCGTCTCTTCAGGATCGACATCGAATGCGATCCTGCCGATCCCGAGCTTGCCGGCCGCCGCGCCGCGGAGAGGCTGATCGCGTCTGGAGCGGCCGGGATCGTCACGCCGGGAGCGGCGCCGTGACCGCCGGCGCGGTGAGGCCCGGCACGGTCGTCCTGGTCGGCGCCGGCCCCGGCGACCCCGGCCTCATAACCGTCAGAGGACTCCAGTGCATCGAGTCGGCAGACGTCCTCCTGTACGACCGACTGGTCGACAGGAGGCTTCTCCGTGCGGCGGGGCCGTCCGCGCGTCTGATCGACGCGGGCAAGACACCCGGAGATGGGGGCAGACGGCAGGACGAGATCAATCGCGCCCTCGTCTCCGAGGCTAGAGAGGGCAGGGCGGTGGTGCGGCTCAAGGGAGGGGACCCCTTCGTGTTCGGCAGAGGGGGCGAGGAAGCGGAGGCTCTTGCGGAGGCGGGGATACCCTTCGAGGTCGTTCCCGGAGTCACGTCGGCCATCGCCGCTCCCGCCTACGCCGGCATCCCCGTCACCCACCGGGGCACGGCCTCCTCCTTCACTGTCGTGACCGGAAACGAGGCGCCGGACAAGGGGGGATCGACCGTCGACTGGGACCAGCTCGCGCGGCTCGGCGGCACCCTAGTCGTGCTGATGGGATGGGAGAATCTTGAGGCCATCGTCCGCGCCCTGAAGCGGGGCGGCTATCCTGAGGACACTCCGGCGGCGCTGGTGCGGTGGGGCGCCGCGCCCGCGCAGGAGACGGTCTTCGGCACCGTCTCCGACATCGCAGATAGGGGAGTCTCCGCCGGTCTGACGCCTCCGGTGGTCGCCGTCTTTGGCAGCGTCGTCAACGCCGCCGCCCGCCTCGGCTGGCTCGACAGCCGTCCCCTGTTCGGCAGGAAGGTCCTCGTGACGCGCACCCGCTCGCAGGCAGGCGCGATGTCCGACCTACTCGGACGGCGTGGCGCGGAGGCGATAGAGCTTCCGACAATCGAGATAAGGCCAGCGAGGGAGAGAGGACCTCTCGACGAGAGACTCCGCAGGCTGTCCACGTATGACTGGACGGTCTTCGCCAGCGCCAACGCGGTCCGCGCGCTCTTCGACCGGCTCTGCGACCTCGGGTTGGACGCGAGGGCCTTTTGGGGCGTGCGCGTAATGGCGGTGGGTCCGGCGACCGCCGCCGCCCTCCGGGAATGCGGCATCATCGCCGACCGCATGCCTGAGGTCTATTCGGCGGAGGGGGTGTTCCGGGAGCTCGACCGAGAGTCGTTCGGCGGGCGCGCGGTCCTCATTCCGCGCGCCGACATCGGCGGCGCCGTCCTCGAAAGAAGACTGGCCGCCGTGGGCGCCAGTGTCGATCCGGTCGTCGCCTACCACACGGTTAGGCCCGAGGGAGCGACGGTTCGCGCCAAGAGTCTCATCGACGAGGGAGTAGACGCCGCGGCCTTCACCAGCTCATCCACCGTCACGAACCTCCTCGGACTGCTGGAGGGCCGCACAGAGGCGCTGTCGCGCGCCGTCATCGCCTGCATAGGCCCCGCGACGGCCGCGGCGGCTAGAGAGTCGGGCCTGACTGTTGATATAGTAGCTGGTGAGCATACGGTCGCCGGCCTAGTGTCCTCTCTCGAAGACTACTACGCCGAAAGGATCTCACGCCATGAGTAGCTTTCCACAGGTCAGACTCCGCAGACTGCGCGAGAACCCGGTGCTTCGCCGCATGACCCAGGAGACCCAGCTCAACGTCGGCGATTTCATCCTGCCGATGTTTGTGACTCACGGCAGAGATGTGCGGGCAGAGATCCCGCCTATGCCCGGCGTATACCAGCTCTCGCTCGACCACCTCATCGCCGAGGTGGGGGAGATCGTGGATCTCGGCATCCCCGGCGTCCTTCTCTTCGGCATTCCAGAGAGAAAGGACCCGGAGGGGACAGAGGCGTATGCGCCCGGAGGCATCGTCCAGGAGGCCATTCGGGTAATCAAGCAGACAGTCCCTGAGCTCATGGTGATCGCCGACGCATGTCTCTGCGAGTATACCGACCACGGTCACTGTGGAGTGATCGTCCGCGGCAGGGTGGACAATGACCGCACCCTCGATCTGCTGGCGCAGACGGCCGTATGTCAGGCCGAGGCGGGAGCCGACGTCGTCGCTCCGTCGGCGATGATGGACGGCCAGGTCGGCGCCATCAGGGAGGCTCTGGACGCCCGCGGCCTTCACGATACTCCCATCATGTCCTACTCGGTCAAATACGCCTCCGGCCTCTATGGGCCTTTCAGAGTGGCCGCCGACTCGGCGCCCCAGTTCGGCGACCGCCGGGGCTACCAGCTCGACCCGCCCAACGTGCGGCAGGCCATGCGCGAGATCGAGCAGGATATCCGGGAGGGCGCCGACATCGTCATGGTCAAGCCGGCGCTCCCCTACCTGGACGTCCTCGCCAGGGCCAAAGAGACCTTCGGATGTCCGGTTGCCGCCTACAACGTCAGCGGCGAGTATGCCATGGTCAAGGCAGCCGCCGAGAACGAGTGGATAGACGGCTTCCAGGTCACTGTGGAGATATTGACAGGCATCAAACGCGCCGGCGCCGACCTGATACTCAGCTATCACGCCAAGGAGATCGCAGCCTGGCTAAACTCCGGACACTAGGGACGGCGTCGAAGCGACCCCATGCGGTCCGGAGGCCAGATGCGGAGCCACGCCCTTCCGACGATGGTATCCGCCCCGATGGGGCCGTGGTGTCTGCTGTCCGTGCTGTGAGCCCGGTTGTCCCCCATGACGAAGTACTCCTCGGCGTCCAACCTCCACGACCGGTCGCCGAGGCCGACCGCCGCAGGCAGGCCGCCGAGATAGGGCTCGGCGTGATGCTCCCCGTCGATGAACAGCATCCCGTCGCTCAACCGTATCTTTTCTCCCGGCATGCCTACGACTCTCTTGAGGCTGTGCGCCGGGCTCGCCCCCGGCCGCCTGTACACCACGATCTCTCCGCGGGACTGCCCCCCCTTAACCACGCCGGTGCTGACCAGCAGCCTCTCTCCGTCGCTGATGGACGGGAGCATGCTCTCACCCCTGACCGTGTAGATGCGCATATGCTCTCCCGGCACATTATAGAGGCGTACGGAGTGTCCCGGGTTGCTTAAGAGAGCATTGAAGGCCGCGGTCCTGGACGGCTCCGCCTACAAGGGAGTCCACGACGAGCCGCAGCCGCTCATCGGGGCGATGGCGGTCGTCGGAGTGGCGGCCATCGCCTTCGGCCTCGGCGTGCGCAACGAGCCGCTCGGAGGCGAGGCCGCGCCGGGACTCGTCGCCTCGCTGGCCGTCAGCACCACACTCGTCGGATGGGGACTGTGGAGCGCGACGGCCTGGTTCGTCGGCTCCAGGCTCTTCGGCGGTGACGCGGCCTACCGCGCGCTCCTCCGCGGCATCGGGACAGCCTACGGCCCGGGCATACTCTTAGTGCTCATCACAGCACCTGTGCTCGGAGAATGGGTCCAGTTGCTGGTCAGGCTCTGGATGCTGGCGACGGTAACAGCGGCGGTCAGACACGTCCAGGGCCATGACTGGCTCAAGGCGTTCGGAGCCGCATTCACCGGATGGTGGGTGTCACAAGTCCTGCTCTTCTGGCTTCTCCTGCCCATCGGGGAGGTTGCAGACGACGGCGTTCCATCGGCTGCCGAGCAGTCTCTCCATATTGCCGGCCACCACCTGCTCCACCTCCTCGACGCTCTTCCCCTGTAGCTGGGCAAGTCTCTCGGCGACCGGCCTGAGGTGGCGCGGCTCCGTCCAGTTCTCGCGCTTTGCCTTGAAGGGCTGAGGCGCCGCGTCCGTCTCCAGCACGACGCTGTCGAGCGGCAGACGCGCTGCCACCTCCTGGAGATGGGGCAGACGGAGCAGCGGCCGGGCCAGCGAGACGTAGAATCCCAGATCGATCGCCTTCATAGCGGTCGACTCGTCTGCCTGGAAGTAGTGCATCGCGCCTCCCACCTCGTACGCACGCTCCTCCCTCAGCACGCGGAAAACCTCCGCGTGCGATTCCCGGCTGTGAAACACGATGGGCAGGCCAAGCTCCCTCGCGAGACGTATCTGCTCACGGAAGGCCGGATACTGAAGGGCCCTGTCGGGCGCGCCCTCCATGAAGTCGAGCCCAATCTCGCTGATCACCAGTACCTTCTCGGTGGACGCGGCCAGCCCGTGTAGACCGGATAGCGTCTCGTCGTCGAAGGGTCCCCTGATGTCCATCGGGTGGACCCCGACACCCGAAAACAGTCCCCGAAACCTAGCGGATAACTCGACGGACCGCCTGGACGACGCGAGGGTCGTGCCGGCGGAGATGACGAAGCCGACGCCGACCTCGTTGGCGCGATCCAGAATCTCCCCCACCTCCCGGTCCGAGAAGGAATCGAGGTGGACGTGACAGTCGATGAGCATAGGGCTCGCTCCCACGCAGCAGGGTCGAACAGGTGCGGATTATACTATGGCCCGCTATAGTAGACCTGTCGTGTCAACCTGGTTGAGCAAGAGTGACAGTTGCGCCGCAACCTGAGCGTCGGAGCTCAGATCGGGCTAGGGCTGGCGGCCAGCGCCGGGCTGGGATGGCTGGCGCTTCGCGGACTGGACTGGGGCGTAGTCAGAGGCCAGTTCGAGAGCCTCTCCGTTCCCCTTGTCGTTGCCGGGCTGCTCATCTTCATCTTCGCCAGCTGGCTAAGGGCCTGCCGGTGGAGGCTCCTCTTCTTTGACGAGGAGATATCGGTTGGCCGGCTCTTCATCGTCCAGAACGAGGGGATCGGACTGAACAACCTCGTGCCGGTGCGCATAGCGAGCGAGCCCGTTCAGCTCGCGGTGCTGGTGCTCAGGGACCGTGTGGACGGGGCTAAGGCCCTCGCCACTCTCGGCATGGAGAGGGTTCTCGACATCTTCGTCAGCACCGCGGTTCTCGGAATCGCCCTCCTCCTGGTGCCTGAGATGTCCTCCTTCAAACCCTACGTCTGGGGCGCGGTAGGCTTCTCAGCCCTCGCCGTCCTGCTGGTGCTTCTGCTCGTATGGGGAGTGCCGTTCCTTGCGCCGCTCCGGCGCCTGCGCTTTCTCAGCGCCTTCGCCGCCGCTGCACGGGAGCTCGTCGGCCGACGAGAGAGACTCGCGGCGTCGCTGCTCCTGACGGTGGTCTACTGGGCGCTCGTCGGAGTGACGGCGTGGACGGTCGCCAAGGCCGTAGACCTCGACATCTCGCTGCCAACCGCTACACTGGTCATCATGGGCGTCATCTTCTTCGCGACCGCTATTCCGTCCGCGCCGAGCGCGGTCGGCACCTTCGAGTTCGCCGTCGTCTACGTCCTGGAGTTCTTCGGCGTGGAGCGCGAGGCCGGATTCGGCACGGCCGTTCTGACGCACGCCGTCTTCTTCCTCCCGCCCACGCTCATCGCCGCGGTCTTTCTACCGCGGGAGGGAGTAGGCTCGATGCGCAGGCTCCTAGGGCTGATCGGTCGCGGCGGGCGGCCCGACGGCGGGTAGGCGGGCGGAACGGTGCGCCTCACTCCGCTCCTCTCCGTTCTGATCAGTTGTCTCGTCGTCGTTAGCGGCTGCTCCGATCCGGAGACCGCTCAACCGCCTGCGATCGAGCCGTCCCCAGCCTCACGCCCACCCATTCCCACGTGGACGGCCACTCCCGCTCCGACCGCCTCGCCCACGGCCGTACCGCCGACGGCGAGGCCGGCGCCCACGCGCTCGGTTCCCACCCCCATCGCAGACGGAACGTATGGAGGCACCCTGCGACTGGCTACCTCCAACGGCGTCCGCCACTACGATGTTCACCAGGACGCCTCTCCCGCGCTTGCCACATGGGGACCTGGTCTTGCCTACAGCCGTCTGCTCAGACTGGAGTCCGGGCCGGATGTCGACCTTCCCAGCATGGCCGTGGAGTGCGAGCTGTGCCACTCATGGGAGATGGCCGACGACCGGACCTTCATCTTTCACCTCCGCGACGAGGCGAGGTGGCATGACATCTCCCCCGTCAACGGACGCGGCATCGTCACCGAAGATTTCGTGTACAGCTACACGCGTCAGCAGACACCGGACTTTCCGAATGCGGCGCTGCTGCATGGGATCGACTCGGTCGCAGCGACAGGCCCGATGAGCCTCACCGTATCGCTGGCTCTCCCCGATGCCGACTTCATGCTGGCGCTAGCAGACGGCCGCTCCAAGATCGTCGCCTCCGAAGCCGTGGCGCTGAACGGCGATCTCATGGAGGGGCCGACCGTAGGGACGGGGCCGTGGATTCTCCGTTCGTCGGGCGAGAGCGCGGCCCACGCCTTTGACCGTAACCCGAACTACTTCGAGCGCGGGCTGCCGTTCGTCGACCGTCTGATGGTGCAGGTAGTCCCCGACCGGGTCTCGCTGGACGCTGCCTTCACCACCGGTTCGCTGGACGTCCATCTTCTGTCGCCGCAGCTCTGGACGAGTCTCAGAGAGACGAGGCCCGACATAGACTTTACGCTCATCCCCAAGTCCGGCGGAGGTGTCGAGATCGGGATGAGCACCGTCCGCTCTCCTTTCGACGACCCCAGGCTGCGCCGGGCGGCCCGCCTTGCGATGGACCCGTGGAGAGCGATCGACGAGGTGTGGCACGGGGCGGCCTCGGTCGGCACCGGCCTCCCCGCCGCCGTTTCCGGCTGGCTGCTCGACGAGTCGGAGTTAGCGGCCCTATTCGCCCGGCCCCAGGAGGCGCGGGCCCTGCTGGCTGAGATATCCCCAGGCGCCCCCGTCCCTGTGACGATCAGGGTGGGTGGCTTCGGAGACTCCTACCTCGCTCACGCCAACCTCGTCGCCGATGAGATGGCGGCCGCCGGATTCGCGCCCAAGCTGGAGAAGATCGACCGGGTCTCGTACGCCGACGAGGTGTGGGTCGGCGGCGACTTCCAGATGTTCATCGGCCCTCCGGCTCATCTGACCACGCCGAACCAGTACCTGCTCGGGGTGCTGCACAGCCGGGGCCGCCTGAACACCACGGGACATGCCGACGACGAGCTCGACGGCCTTATAGAGGCGCAGGCCGACGAGATGGACCCGGCAGAGAGGCAGCGGCTGGTGCGTGAGATACAGCTACGCGCCCTGGAAGAGGCGTACCGCTTCATGCCCGCCGCCCACAGCCTCGTCGTCGGCTCATGGCCATGGGTCAGGAATCTTTATCCCAACTTCGCGCTCTTCGAGTACGCTCACTGGTCGCGGGTGTGGATCGAACGGTAGCGACGGAATTGGTAGCGGCGGGGGCTTACGCTCCCTGCGTACCGGAGAAATCGTCCATAGCGTCGTCCAGGGCAGACCAGGCGAGTAGGCTGCACTTGATCCGCACCGGGAACTCCCGGACGCCTTCCAGCTCCACGAGATCCCCCAGGAGCCGCCGCTCCTCTTCAGACACGGCCTCGCCTCTCATCATTCCCCTGAATACCGAGGACAGCCTCTCTATCTCAGACAGGCTCTTGCCATCGACCGCCTCGGCGAGCATGGAGCCGGTCGCCCGGTTTATGGAGCAGCCCTCTCCCTGCACGCCTATCCGGTACACCCTGCCTCCGTCGTCCAGAAGCATCTGCAGGTGTATCTCGTCGCCGCAGAACGGGTTGATGCTGTCCGCGACGACGTCGGCTTCGTCCAGGGCCTGATGGTTTCTGGGGTGTAGACGGTGCTCCAGGATGGCGTCGCGGTAGACGTTATCCAGTCCTTCCAACGCCATCCCCGAAGTATCTGAGCGCCCGCTTGATGCCGTCCACGAGGAGGTCGATCTCGTCCTCTGTGTTGTAGGCGTAGAAGCTGGCCCTCGCTGTCGCCGCCAGTCCGAGCTTCCGCATGACGGGCATCGTGCAGTGGTGGCCGGTGCGTATCGCGATGCCCTGTCTGTCCAGCACCGTTCCCAGATCGTGCGGATGGACATCGGCCGAGTTGAACGAGACGACCCCGCCTCTCCTGTCGAGGTCCGCGGGGCCGAAGACGTCGATCTCCTCAAGCTCCCGGAACCGCTCCAGCGCGTACCGGGTCAGCTCCACCTCGTGAGTCCTCACGTTGTCCATGCCAAGGGCGTCGAGATAGTCGACAGCGGCCCCCAGGGCGATGGCGTCCGCGATGTTGGGCGTGCCAGCCTCAAAACGCATCGGGAGGGCGTTCCAGGAAGCCCGTTCGTAGGATACCTCCAGCACCATCTCGCCGCCCGTCAGGAAGGGCTGCATCTCCTCGAGGACGTCGCGTTTCACATACAGCGCGCCGATGCCGGTTGGGCCCATCATCTTGTGCCCCGAGAAGGCGAGGAAGTCGCAGTCGAGGTCTGCGACATCGACCGGCATGTGCGGGACGCTCTGCGCGCCGTCGACCAGGACGGCTGCGCCAACGGAGCGGGCCATCGCAGCCAGGTCCTTGACCGGATGGATCGTCCCCAGCGAGTTGCTGGAGTGGACAACCGCCAGCAGTCTCGTGCGAGGCGTGATGATGGAATCGACCTCTCCCATGTCCATCGACCCGTCATCCGCCATCGGCAGGAAGCGGAGCTCCGCTCCCTGCGCGGCCGCAACCTGCTGCCAGGGCACCAGATTGCTGTGGTGCTCTATCTGCGAGACGACAATCTCGTCCCCGGGCCTGATATTCTGCCGCGCCCAGGTGTGAGCGACCAGGTTGATCCCTTCCGTCGTGTTCCTGGTCCAGACTATCGATTCGGGCTCAGCCGCGCCAATGAAGCGCGCCACCTTGGCGCGAGCCTTCTCGTACCAGTCGGTGGCCTCCATGCTCAGCGAATGGACACCCCTGTGTACGTTGGAGTTGTACCCTTCGTAGTAGTCGGCCAGGGCCTGTATCACGCTTCGCGGCTTCTGAGAGGTTGCCGCGTTATCCAGGTAGACCAGAGGGAGTCCGTGGACCTCCCTAGACAGGATGGGAAAGTCCTGTCGTATCCTGTTTATGTCCATCTCCGCCCCCATCTCGCGGACGCCGCTGCCGGACTACACATCGATCTCTACGTCCTCGCCCTGTACACGTACGCCGAACGTCTCTATCGGGACGACCGCGGGCAACGCCGTCACCGCGCCGGTCCTGACGTCGAATCGCGCGCCGTGACGCGGGCACTCGATCTCGTAGCCTTCCACTTGTCCCTGCTCCAGGGAGGCTTCGTCGTGAGTGCATACGTCGTCCACGGCGTAGAACTGACCCCCCACGTTGCAGACGGCGATCGCCCGGTCGCCCATCTCGTAGACCTTCGACGCGCCTGGGGGGATTTCACTAACGCTGCATACCCGTTCGAATGTCATCGTTCTTCTCTCTCCTGCTATCCTCCGGGCTGTCGGCCTATGGCCGCTTCAAGCGGCGCCGAGCGCCCGGCCTCGATCTCGGCCGTCCTCTTCACCAGGTCCGCTATCGACGTCGAGTCCAGGATGTTGTAGATCGCCTCCTGGACGGCGCGCCATACGTCGCGTTGAGCGCAGCAGCTCACTTGTATGCACGCCGCCGTGTCCTCCAGGCAGCGAACGACCGACTCCGCGCCCTCGAGGCACTCCATCACCATGCTGAGCCGTATGTTTGCGGGGTCCATTGCCAGCGAGTGGCCGCCCTGCGGGCCTCTCTGACTCCTTACCAAGCCGCCTTGGCGGAGGGTGCGGAGCAGCTGGACGAGATAGGGCTCAGGGATCGTCTTGCGCCGAGCGACGTCGGCGGACCGCACCGTCCCGCCTCGCCCGTGCTCCGCCAGGTCAACGAGAGCCCGCACGCCGTAGTCGACTCTGATCGGTATGTGCATAGGACCCTCCCCGCGATCTCTCTCCTACTCGGTGGAGACCGCGCCCTCCTTCCGTGCGAGCGCCGCCCGCAGCGTATGCCACGGAAGCACCGCGCACTTGATCCGCACCGGATACGCTGAGACTCCCTCAAGGATGTCCAGGTCGCCTAGCACATCCTCGTCCCCCTCTTCGGACGGTTCTCCTGTCACCATCCTGTGGAAGGCGTGGAAGATCGTGTCCACCTCTCCGGTGCTCCTGCCCTTGATGCTCTCTGTCATCATGGACGCCGACGCCGTGGAGATGGCGCATCCCCTGCTCTCGAAGCCCACTTCGACGACGGTCGTACCGTCGACCGACAGGTAGAATTCGATCTGGTCCCCGCACAGAGGGTTGAACCCCTCCGCCGTGTGGGTCGGGGTCTCGATTCTGCGACGGTTACGCGGGCGGCGGCTATGATCGAGCAGCACCTCGCGGTACAGGTCGTCTACGTCGAGCATGTCAGAGCTCGAAGGTGTGCGAGGGCAGCGAGTCGAGGAACAGGCTCTGCAGCCGTCTCTTTAGCCGCTCCACCCGGACAGTGTCTATGATCTCGCTCGCGAACCCGTAGATGAGGAGCCTGCTGGCGGTTTCCGGATCGAGCCCCCGGCTTCTCATGTAGAAGACGGTGTCCCGGTCGATGTTGCCGGCGGTCGCTCCGTGACCGCACTTCACGTCGTCCGCGTAGATGAACAGCGCCGGCTTGCTATCGGCCTCCGCGTCGGGAGAGAGCACGAGGTTCTTGTCCGACTGCTGCGCGTCCGTCTTCTGCGCGTCCCTCCTGACCAGCACCGTGCCGCCGAAGACGGCCCTGGAGCTGTCATCCAGGATTCCCTTATAGTAGAGTCGGCTGGTCCCGTGCGGCTTGGCGTGGTCAATGTTGATCAGGTTGTCCATGTGCTGGCTGCCAGTGGTGACGTACAGCCCCTGCAGGTCGCACCGCGCCTCCGGCCCGTCGATATGCACTCCGAGATCGTACCTGCCGAGTGCGGGCCCTTTCTCGAAGGCGTGGGACCTGAATGTGCTTCCAGCCCCCTGGTGGACGCGCTCGGCGGCGACGTGAAAGGCATTCTCGCTCTCGGCGAGGACGCGGTAGTGGTCGATCTCGGCCCCCTCGCCAACCACTATCTCCGCCACCGAGTTGGTGAAGCAGCGTCCCTCGCCGAGGCCGACGTAGCTCTCTATGATCGTCGCCGTGCTCTCCGCCTCCGCAATCACCAGAACGCGGGGGAAGGACGCGCGCGCATCTCCCCCACCGGTCGACAGGAAGAGGATGCCTACGGGCTCGTCCAGGGTCGTCCCGGACGGAATGTGGACGAAGGCTCCCTCCTGCAGGAAGGCCGTGTTGAGAGCGGTGAAGCCGTCTTCTGCGTCCGCATAGCTCCCGAGGTGGCTTCGGACGAGCGCCTCGTGGGAACGGGCCGCCTCATCGACTGTCGCGATCCTCACGCCGTTGGGACGCTTTGGCGGGGTGGAGAGCTCGCGCGAGTAGCGTCCGTCGACGAAAACGAGGGTCGTCTGGTCCTCCTGCAGGTGGCCGCAGCGGATGAGCGAGCCGCGCGTCACGCCGTTGCCGCGGCCCTCTATATCGATGCCGAAGCTACCGCGGGCGATGGGCGCGACGTTGGTGTACTTCCACTTTTCGTTGCCCCTGCGGGCGGTGGGGAAGCCCAGTCTGGAGAACTGCTCTACAGCGCCGCGCCGCATGCTGTGGAGCCAGTCGGGCCCACTGGACGCGAGAGTCTCCTCCACGTCTTGGAATGTGGAGAGGTACCTATGCTGCTCCGAGCCCGCCGCTGCCACGTCAGCCGTTCCGATCCTAAGCCTCGACGCCGGCGGGGGACCTCACCCAGTCGTAGCCCCGGTCTTCCAGGGTCTGGGCGAGCTCGCTCCCTCCCGACATCGCAATCGAGCCGTCAATCAGCACGTGAACGAAGTCAGGGTTGATGTGGTCGAGGATACGCTGGTAGTGAGTGACGAGGAGTATAGCCTTGGACGGGCCCCTGAAACGGTTCACGCCGTTGGCGACAATCTTGAGGGCGTCGATGTCTAGACCGGAGTCGGTCTCGTCCAAGACCGCCAGCGTTGGGTCGAGCAGCGCCAGCTGCAGGACCTCGTTACGCTTCTTCTCGCCTCCGCTGAACCCCTCGTTGACGGACCTCTTCATCAGCTCGGGGTCGATCTCGACCAGACGGCGCTTCTCCTCTACCAGCCTGTCGAATGCGCGTATGCTCAGCTCATCTTCGCCCCTGTACTCCCGCAGCGCGTCGACCGCCGACTTGAGGAACTGCCAGGTCCGGACGCCTGCGAGCTCGACGGGGTACTGGAAGGCGAGGAAGACGCCCTCCCGCGCCCGCTCCTCCGGGAGCATCTCCGTCAGGTCCGCATCCCTGTAGAGTATCTCGCCGGCCGTGATCTCGTACTCGGGCCTTCCCGCGAGCACGTTGGCCAGCGTGCTCTTCCCGGAGCCGTTGGGGCCCATTATGGCGTGGACCTCGCCGAGGCCGACCGTCAGGTCGACCCCCTTGAGTATCTCCGTCTCCTGGATGGAGACGTGCAGATTGCGTATCTCTAGTATCGGCGTGTCCTCTCCAGCCATGGTCTACCCCACCGTCCCTTCGAGGCTTACGCGCAGAAGCTGGGACGCCTCCATCGCGAACTCGAAGGGCAGCTCCTTGAAGATGCCCCGGCAGAAGCCGTTTATGATCATGTAGTTCGCCTCGTCCATGTCGATGCCGCGCTGCTGCAGGTAGAAGAGCTGATTGTCGTTGACCTTCGACGTCGTCGCCTCATGTCCCATCTGCGCCGTCGGGTTGCGCACCTCGATATAGGGGACGGTGTGGGCGCCGCACCGGTCGCCGATCAGCAGCGAGTCGCACTGGGTGAAGTTTCTCGCGTTGTCCGCGGAGGGCATGATCTTCACCTGCCCGCGGTAGGTGTTCTCAGCGCGTCCCGCCGAGATGCCCTTCGCCACGATGGTGCTCCGGGTGTTCTTTCCGATGTGGGTCATCTTGGTCCCGGTGTCGGCCTGCTGGTAGTTGTTCACCAGCGCGACCGAGTAGAACTCGCCCACAGAGTCGTCGCCCAGCAGGATCACGCTGGGGTACTTCCAGGTGATCGCCGATCCGGTCTCCACCTGCGTCCAGGATATCTTGGACCTCTTCCCCTGCGCCTTGCCTCGCTTGGTGACGAAGTTGTAGACGCCGCCCTCGCCCTCCTTGTCGCCCGGGTACCAGTTCTGGAGGGTGGAGTACTTGATCTCGGCGTCGTCGAGAGCGACCAGCTCGACCACCGCCGCGTGCAGCTGGTGGCTCTTCCTCATCGGCGCGGTGCACCCCTCCAGGTAGCTAACGTAGCTTCCCTTGTCGGCGACAATCAGCGTCCGCTCGAACTGGCCGGAGTCCATCTCGTTGATGCGGAAGTATGTCATCAGCTCGATGGGGCAGCGCACCCCCGGCGGCACGTAGCAGAATGAGCCGTCGCTGAAGACGGCCGAGTTGAGGGTTGCGTAGAAGTTGTCGCTGTAGGGGACGACCGAGCCGAGGTACTTTCTGACGATGTCGGGGTGGTTTCTGATCGCCTCGCTCATCGAGCAGAATATGACGCCCGCCTTCTCCAGCATGTCCTTGTAGGTCGTCGCCACCGAGACGCTGTCGAGGACCGCGTCAACGGCCACGCCCGTCAGCTTCTTCTGCTCCTCCAGGGGGATGCCAAGCTTGTCGAAGGCCTCCAGGATCTCCGGGTCGACCTCGTCCAGGCTCTTAGGGCCGTCACCCTGCGAGCGCGGCGCGGCGTAGTAGATGATGTCCTGGAAGTCGATGGGCGCGTGCGTGATGTTGGCCCAAGTGGGGGCCTCCGACCCCTGCTTGGTCCAGTGCCGGTAGGCCCGCAGACGCCATTCGAGCATCCAGTCGGGCTCCTGCTTCTTGGCCGAGATGAGCCTGACGATATCCTCGCTGAGTCCCTTCGGGGCGACGTCCGAGTCTATGTCGAGCTCGAACCCCCAGCGGTACTGGGATTCCTCGAGACCCGTCTCACGCGATATGACCTGATGTGTGGTCATCAGCTCAAGCCCTTCCCGGCTAGTGTATGCCCTTGTTGATTGATATGGTCAAGAATACCCTGCATCAGGGTAGCACCCGCCAAGCCGGACGGTCAACAGCGCGATCTTGACATGGAGGCTAAGGGCCTCCGCCAAGCATCTCCCTTGTGGCGTCCATGGCCGCGGCGGCGCGGATGTCCGCCGCGACCTGCACGCTGCCGCGTCCGTACTGCGCGACCGTCTGTCCTCGTCGATCCGGGTCCTCTGTCTCGACGTGAACGGCTGCCTGACGGAAGCTCATCAGCTCAGGGTTGGTGATCGCGAGAACGGCCATCGCGTCGCAAGGCGTGTACCGCGCTCCCTCGTCGTGCAGTGCGAACCATCCGTCGGTGAGGCGGCGAGCCAGATGCTCCGCGCGGGAGCCGCCCCGCGCCCAGCGGTCGTCGTCCGCGACGACGAAAACCGGGTCGCAGACGTCCAGTCCGACGAGCGTGACGGGCAACCCGGACGAGAGGACGAGCTGCGCAGCCTCCGGGTCGTTGTAGATGTTGAACTCCGCGTACGGCGTGACGTTTCCTGGCGTCTCCACCGCTCCGCCCATGACGACGAGCCGTTTCAGACGCTCGACGACGCACGGATGCCGCCTGATTACCCTGGCGATATTGGTCAGCGGCCCGAGGGCGACCAGTGTCAGCTCGCCTGGACGTTGCCGCACCGTCTCTGAGATGTGGTCGTAGGCGGACCCGGGCCGTGGCGGACGCGCGGGCGGCGGCAACCTGGCCGTCATCGCGCCGGGGCCGTGGAAGTCGTAGCCGTAGCTGAACCGGCCCACGAGCGGGCGGGAGGCGCCCTTGAAGACCGGGATGTCGCCGCGCCCTATCTGCTCCAGGATGGCAAGCGCGTTCCTTGTGGTGTGGCGCAGTGCGCCGTTCCCTCCGACCGTCGTGAGCGCGAGCACGTCCACGCCCGGATGGTTCAGCGCCATCATCAGGGCGATGGCGTCGTCCGTGCCAGGGTCGGTGTCGATGATGACCTTCTCACCCATCGCGAGTTATCTCCGTCCTCGTTCGACGAACGCCGTCCACGCCTCCTCGGTCGAGTGCTTGGGCTCGATGCCAAGCTCTCGCCGCGCCTTATCCGCTGTCGCCGTCCACCTGTAACGGATGAAGTCGAGGCCGCATGGGGGCGAGTCGCTCTGAAGGCGCAGCGTCCACGCGAGGCCCGTGATCCCGTACAGCGCCGGGGCGGGCAGGGTCACCAGCCGCCGTCCGAAGAGATCGGCGAGCCGGCTCCAACGGAGCGTGCCCGCCCCCGCCAGGTTGTATGTCCCGCTCGTCCGCCGCAGAAGGCAGGCGGTCATTGCCTCCGCCAGGTCATCCTCATGGAGCATCTGCATCTCCGGGTCGTGGCCGCGCACCGCCACCAGGAGCGGCTTCGAGAAGGCTCGTGAGATGAAGTTGTCGGCGTTGCGTCCCATCACCGGGCAGGCGCGCAGAACGGTAACCGCGGTCCTGTGATGGAGGGCGGCGAATCGTTCGATCATCGTCTCCACCTCGGCCTTATGCTCGCCGTACCGGAAGCCCCTGATGGGGCGAACGGACGACTCCTCCGTCAGCTCCGCCGGGTTGTCCGGGTGGGCGCCGTACACGGTCGTGCTGCTCAGGTAGAGCAGGCGGTCCACGCCGGCAGCGCCGCACGCATCCAGAACGCCGGCCGTGCCGCCCACGTTGACGCGGCGGCCCGGGCCGCCCCTGGGCATCATCAGGAAGGCCAGGTGGACGACCGAGTCGATTCCATGCCGTTCGAGCAACCCCTCAAACGGCGCCGTCACGTCGCTCTGAAGGAAGCTGACCTTCGGACCGAACCGCGGCTGGGGCGGGCGCACGTCGATGGCCAGTACGGAGACGACGCCCTCCTCCCGCTCGAGCCGGCGGACGAGGGAGGAGCCGACGTACCCGGAGGCGCCGGTGACGGCGACTCGCAGGGCGTCGTCACCCATCCTCCACCACGTCGGTGAAGTCGAAACGGAGCGTTCCCAGGCCGGGCACGTCGAAGCCCATTCCGATCTTTCTGGCCCCGGCCTCGAGGCGCGATCCCTCGGCCCGTATCGTGATCGTGCGGTTCATGGCGAGGGTGAAGGTCTTCTCTGTAGAGACCGCGCTGAAAGGGGTGGAAGCTCCGTCGAGCTCGAAGAAGGAGCTTTCGATCGGCAGCTCGGCGCCGTCCACGGTGAGCGGCCAGAGCCTGTGCGCGTATCCGGAGCCGAGACGGTTCACGAGCTGAAACTCGAACCCGTCGCCTGTGTTTCTGAGGCTCTCCTTGACGTAGAGCCTCCTCAGTAGGAAGGAGGGAACGGTCACCATTGCGTCGCCCCTAGTCGCTGTTCTGGCTCGTCTACGATTCTAACCCATTTCACTGCGCTGGCTCATCATGGGGCGTCCCGCATCATGCGGAAGATGGCCGTCTCGGCCGCCACGATCTCCTCAGGGAGCGAACGGACGTCGCCGAGCAGCCCGGCGTAAAGGAAGATCTGGGCGACGCGCTCGGTCAGCACGCAGACGTCGAGCGCCTCCCGCAGGGTGCGCCCGACGCCGACGGCGCCGTGGCTTCTGATGAGAGCGGCGTTGCGCTCTCCGAGCGCCCCGCACACCGCCCTCGCCATCTCCTCGCTCCCCGGGAAGGCGTACTCGGAGACCCTGATCGGGCCGCCCAGCGCGATGGTCATCTCATCGAGGATGGGCGGGATGTCGCGTCCGGCCACCGCAGCTACGCTCCCGAAGAGGGGGTGAGTGTGGATGACCGCGTTCACGTCGGGCCGCGCCCGGTATATGGCGACGTGGGTGAGGGTCTCGGAGGACGGGACGCCCTCTCCCTCGACCTGCTCGATGTCGAAGTCGGTAACGACCACGTCCTCTTCAGTCATCTCGTCGTACGGCGTTCTGGAGGGCGTGATCGCCAGAAGGGGGGAGGCTCCGCCGGATGCCAGCCGAACGCTCACGTTTCCGCTGCTGCCGGCAACCAGCCCACGCGCCGCAATCTCCCTGGCGGCCTCCACCACCGTCCTCTTCTCTGTCGACCATCGGCTTGTCACACTCTTCTCCCCTCACCCTCTCCCACTGTGGAAAGAGGCGACTATCGAGGCTAGCGCTACAGGCTGATCTCCTTCATACGGTCCGCCAAGTGGAGCCATCGTTCGTACAGGTCGTCGTAGTCGGCCGCGCTGCGCGTGTCGGGCTCCGAGACGGTCATCGCCTGACGCACGCTCGTCGCCGCCTCTTGCAGGGAGGCGAAGGCGCCAAGCGACGTGCGGGCGCAGAGAGAGGCGCCGACGGCCGTCGTCTCCGGTCCCGGTCCGATGCGCACCGGGCGGTTGAGGACGTCGGTCAGGGTTCTGAGGAAGGTGCGCGAGCGCGTCATGCCGCCTCCCACGGCGGCGGATGGGACGCCGGTCCCGGAGATCTCCTCGATCTGCTCCAAGTTCGCGCGGAGGGTGTAGGCCATCGCCTCTATGGCGGACCGCACGACGTGCCCCCTCCCCACTCCGCTGTAGGTCATCGGCACGGGGAAGAGGAGCCCGCCCGTGCCCATCCCCGTCGCCGCCATGTTCATCCGGGGCGGGCCGAGGACGGCGGCGGCCCCCTCCGCTCCCAAGGGGACGGCGGCGGCCAACTCGTCCATCGCGCCGTAGGCCGCGTTCGCCTCTCCAAAGAGAGTCTCCGCCAGCCACCGGTAGCCGTTGCCGAGGTCCCCAGCTGTGCTCTCCAGCACCCAGCTCTCCCCGTCGAGGAAGCAGCCCGCCCAAGTCCTCCG
This sequence comes from Dehalococcoidia bacterium, assembly GCA_965208395.1. Classification (GTDB taxonomy): domain Bacteria; phylum Chloroflexota; class Dehalococcoidia; order Lucifugimonadales; family CBDBON01; genus CBDBON01. Next base: position 664,294 of record CBDBON010000003.1, on the reverse strand, counting down.
TTCCGGGGAGAGGAGGGGGGAGGGCGTGACCATCTGGACGGGGGCGCTCCATCCGGCGACGACCCCCACGTCGTGGGACGTCGAGACGCCCATGCCGAGCAGGCCGCACTGGCTGTCAGCCCCGGCCGCCGTCACGGACGTTCCCTCCGGCAGTCCGGCCGCCCTGGTCAGCTCCCCCCTCGTCCGCCCAACGCGCTCCCCGGCCTGGAGAAGGGGGGGCTGGTCGAGGGAGAGGGAAAGACTGTCCAGCAGGGAGGCGCACCATGTGCGGGAGCCGATGTCGAGGAGGCCTGCCTCGGCGGCGAGCGTCGTCTCGCAGGCGGCTGTTCCCGTCAGCTTCCACACGACCCAGTCGGCGAGGCTGAGGACGCGCCTTATCCTGTCGTAGGTGTCAGGGCGGTGGTGTCGGAACCATAGGAGCTTGGCTGGCGCGAGGAGGAAGGAAGGAAGGCGCCCCGTCACTTCGTAGACTCGAGCTCCCATCTCCTCGTCGATTGCGGCACCTTCGAAGACGGCGCGAAGGTCCAGATTCGGGCCGGCGTAGACCTCCCGCTCCGATCCGTCGAGGAAGACAACGCCCTGTCTCTGGCTGGTCACCGAGACGGCGGAGATGTCGCCACCGTTCCTCAGCGTTGCCGCGATCACACCCCGCAGCGAGCGCCAGAGAGCCTCCGGATCGAAGGCGCGGGCGAAGTCGGGTGCGTCCGGCTCGTCCAGGTACGTCCAAGGAGTGCGCTCGGCGCGTACGACGCGCGCCTCCTCGTCGATCAGCAGGCCGCGCAGCCAGCTCGAACCGGCGTCGATGACGAGGACGTAGCTGCTTCTAGCCGTCAACGGAGAGCGCCTCCGGGTTGACGAGGTTGACGGGTCTCCGGCCGTCGAGGTATCGCAGGATGTCGTCGGCCATCATCCGCGAGTGGCGCTCTATCGTCTCGGCCGTCGCGCCGCCTATGTGGGGAGTCAGGACCACGTTGTCGAGCGACAGCAGGGGGCTGTCCGGCGCGATGGGATGCGTATCGAACACGTCCAGCGCGGCCGCTGCGAGGCGTCCGCTCTCCAGCGCGGAGGCGAGCGCGCTCTGCTCGACGACGGCGGCGTCGGAGGTGCTGACGAGGAAGGCGCCGGGCTGGACCACGTCGAGCAGGGGCGCGTTCAGGAGGCCCTCCGTCTCGGGAGTCAGCGGCACGTGGAGGCTGATGAAATCGGAGCGCGCCACGAGGCCCTCAAGCGGGGTCAGCACCGCATCCCCGGCTTCACGCACGTAGGGATCGTAGGCGAGCACCTCCATCCCCAGCGACCGGGCCATCCGCGCAAGCGTCCGGCCCACCGCTCCGAGCCCGATGACGCCCAGGGTGCGCCCTCCGAGCTCGACGCCCCGCATGGAGATGTAGGGGGTGACCGGGTCCCTCCACCGTCCTTCCGCGACATATGCGTGCGCAGAGACGGTCCCCCTGGCCAGAACGAACATCAGGCCCAGGGCATGCTCGGCGACCGCGCGGGCGTTGCGGCCCGGGGTGTTCACCACCAGCACGCCGTGGCCGGTCGCGGCCTCGACATCGACGTGGTGGGTGGCGCTCCTGCAGACGCCCACGAATTTGAGGCAGTCGGCCTGCTCGAACACCTCTTCGAAGACGAAGTCGGACTCGACGACCAGCAGCGACATACGGCCGCTGTTGAGGGTAGCAGCGAGCTCTTCGGGGTCGGTGAGGCGGCGCGTCTCCATCCAAGAGCGGTGCTCGACGGCCAGGCGTCGGCGCAGCCGCTCTATATGCGCCTCCGCGAATGGGGCGAGAATTAGAGCCGCTCCGCTCATTGGCGGGACGCTAGGGCCCGCGCGGCCAGCACTCCGCTGCGGACGGCCCCCTCCATAGTGGACGGCCAGCCGGTGTCGGTGAAGTCGCCCGCGAGGAAGAGGTTCGGTATGGGCGTGACCTGAGTAGGGCGGTGGGCGGCCGCGCCCGGGAGGGGGCGGAAGGTGGCTTCGGGCTGTTTGACCACGAGCGACTTCTCGATCCGGGCCTCTGCCGCCCTGGGGAAGAGCCTAGCCAACTCGGCGGCGAAGAGCTCCCGGATCTCCTCCTTGGGCCTGTCCACGTAGTCCCATGCGCCGCTCACGGATATGCAGAGATATTGACCTGCGTCCGGGTCCTCGCCCTGGATGCGCGTCCGGTTGAACACCCACTGGACGGGGCTGTCGAGGAAGGCGGCGAACTCCTGCTCCATCACGGGCCTGTCGTACCAGATGTGGACGCCGATGATTGGAGAGGAGGAGAGACCGGAGATGCGTGAGAAGAAGGGGCCCCCGTCTCCGGCGGGGGCCATCCTGGCGATGTCGGAGTAGGGGAGGGCACTTACGAAGAGGTCGCCAGTGACGACCTCGCCGCCGGACAGGTTTGCGGCTGCGACCCTGCCGTTATCGAAGGTGAGTGACCTGACCGTCTTGCCCAGCCTCATCTTCCCGCCTCGACTCTCGATGAAGCGGCGCGCGGGCTCCCCGGTCAGGGAGGAGAGGCCGACGCGGGCCATTCCCATGGCGGCATCGGAGGCGTCGCCGAGCAGTCCCACCTGCACTACCATCAGGCCCATGTCCGCGCTGACGTGGCGCACGTCGTCGTTTAGAGCGGGGAGGATGATGAGGTTCCACAGGTTGGATATGGCCCGCTCACTCTGGCGATGCCTCTTCAGCCAGTCGTAGAAGGTCTCCCGGTCGAGTTCCTCGGACCGTTTCTTCCGGTCGATCAGCTTGGCCCTCACGAGGCACCAGGCGGCCAGCAGCTTTTCCGCCGGTCCGAGGTGAGGGTAGCCTATGAAGGACGGGAGCAGGTGGAGAGGGCCGAGCAGGGGGGTGCTGTACAGGATACCCTTCCTGCCGTTGAGGAAGACCTCCGTCCGCAGGCTCTCCTGGAGGAATGCCTGATCCTCCGTGCCAAGGGCCCTGAGGAGGTCCCTGTAGTATGTGCAGCATCCGAGGAAGACGTGCTGTCCGTTGTCCACCTCTCCGCCGGCCTGCGGGTCGCGGAAGGAGAAGGCGCGCCCGCCCAGAAAGGGACGCTTCTCAACGAGGGTGACATGGTAGTCGAAGTCGAGGAGCGAACGGGCCGCGGCGAGGCCGGCGAGTCCCCCGCCCAGGACAACTACCTCCCGGGGTGGCGTATCGTTTGAATCAGGCTGCCGGCCCATAGTCTTGCCGCGATGAGCAGCTTTTCTCCCGTGCCGAGCCCGATCCTTCTTTCGAAGACATCGAACCCTGAAGACTCGATCCGGTCGAGAATTGTACTGTACACGCTCAGGAGGGTGGCGGGACAGGCCCGCGAATCGGGAGAGATGAGGGGCATGAGCTTGCGCCCGCTTCCGAAGTAGGCGCGCGCACGCGCCGCCTGGAACCGCATCAACTCCCTGAACGCCGGGGTCGCGGCGCTCTCCTTGAGCTCCCGTTCAGAGTAGCCAAATGAGGCGATCTCGTCCAGCGGGAGATATATCCGGCCCCGCTGCGCGTCCTCGGCGACGTCGCGGATGATGTTGGTGAGCTGCATGGCCAGCCCCAGGTCTACGGCATGTTCACGAGCCACAGGGTCGGTGTACTCGAATATCTCCAGGCAGATCAGTCCGACGACGGAGGCGACGCCGTAGCAGTACCGCCGGAGGTCCTCAAACCCTTCGTACCGGTCGTGAGTCAGGTCCATCTCGACCCCTGATATCACCTCTTCGAAGTATGCGGCGGGGATGGAGAAGCGCTCCGCGGCGTCGGCTAGCGCAATGAAGACCGGGTCGGTGGTCTTGCGCCCCCCCAGAGCGTCGTCGAGGCGAGTCCTGGTCTCCTCAAACAGACGGCGCTTCCGGGCAGATGGACGCGGCTCGTCGGCTATGTCGTCGCAGTAGCGGCAGAAGGCGTAGGTCGCGTAGATCGCGCGGCGTTTATGCCGAGGCAGGACTCGAAAGGCGTAGTAGAAGTTCTTGGCGTGCGTCCTGGCAATGCGCTGGCAGTGGCGGTATGCGAGGTCGATCTCTGTGGTCTTCTCTGACATGGGACACTAGAGCCTCCCCATCAGGCCGACCCGCAGGGCGGTACGGAGCATCAGGCCTATCCTGGCCGCCCTTGACAGCTCGGGCCTTCCGGTCAGAACGTCGTAGTCCCGCGCCTCTATAGCGTCCAGAATCTTCATGCCTCCGAGGCTGAAGAGGGCGATGTCGATCCTGATCCGCCCGTCGAGGGTCCGGACGAGATCCAGTCCCTCCCTGAACAGCTCGCGGGCTCGCTCCACCTCGAATGCCATCATCTCGCGGAAGGGCCGGTTGACTACTCCGGCGGCCAGGTCCTCTTCGGAGTAGCCGAAGCGCTCCATGTCCTCCTGCGGGATGTAGACTCTGCCCATGGCGAAGTCGCGGGCGACATCCTGCCAGAAGTTGGTGAGCTGGAGGGCGGTACAGGTGTAGTCGGCGAACCGCATGCGCTCCTTGTCTCTGTAGCCGCATACGTACAGGACGAGATGTCCGACCGGGTTGGCGGAGTGTTGGCAGTAGTAGTCGAGATCGTCGTAGGTGGCGTGTCTGCGGACAGTCTGGTCGATCCGGTTCGCGCGCACCAGCTTCAGGAAGGGCTCTCTGGGGATGTCGAAGGTCCTGATGGTGTTCTGTAGCGCGATCATATAGGGGTGGCGTGGGAGTCCGTCGAAACAGCGCCCGATCTCCTCTTCCCAGAGGTCGAGCGCGGCGTTCCGGTCGCCTGCGAACTCGTCGCCAAGGTCGTCGACGAACCGGCAGAAGGCGTAGATGGCGTAGAGGTGTCTGCGGATGTTCCTGGGGAGGAACCAGGAGACGACGGTGAAGTTCTCGTAGTGGCTGCGGGCGAGTCTCTCGCAGAGGGAGTATGCCTCATCGAGGTCGATCGTGACGTCCGAGTCCGCCAGCAGGGTGTCCATCGCGTCGGTCAGGATACCATTAAATGAGCGAGTATCTCCCGAATGGCCAACCTTCGCGGCCTTCCGAAGAGCTTCCCGGAGACGTCACAGGCCGCATGGTCAGCACAGGTGTGCTAGTCCTTCAATCGGAGCCGCCGATAGCGTCCGAGCGCCATCAGGGGCCAGTAGGTCCTGTACATATGGTAGTTGATCATGAAGCCCGCGGGGAGCTCCTCCCCCTGGTACCCAGGATCGTCCGGCGTGAGAGGTCGTTCGAGCCTCTTGCCGATTCCATATCCGGGGAAGCCGGTGCCGGTGAAGTACGGTTCGTCCCAGGAGCCGTACTGGTCCTGCGTCCGCACGAGGTAGTCGATTCCCCGGAGCGCCGCATCGTGTCCGGCTGCTCCGCCGGCCATCAGCGTGAGGAGCGCCCAGGCCGTCTGCGACGGGGCGCTGGGACCTCTGCCTCTGTGGCGCTTGTCGACGTAGGAGGCGCAGCTCTCTCCCCATCCGCCGTCCGGGTTCTGATGGTCGATGACCCAGGCGACGGCCCTAGTCACGCACTCCGAGGTCATGTCGAATCCGAGAGCCTCGAGAGCGGGGATGACCGCCGCCGTGCCGTAGATGTAATTGACGCCCCATCGGCCGAACCAGGCGCCGTCGTACTCCTGTTCGGACAGGATGTAGTCCAGCGCCTTCTTCACAGAGGGGTGGTGGGCTCGGTAGCCTAGCCCACCCAGCATCTCCAGCATGTGGGCGGTAACGTCGACGCTGGGCGGATCGAGCGTCTCTCCGAAGTCGGCGAAGGGAATCTTCGCGATGATCGTCTTGGTGTTGTCCTTGTCGAAGGCAGCCCAACCGCCGTTGTTGCTCTGCATGCCGAGGCTCCACCGGACGGCGCGGTCGATCGCCGCCCGCTTGTCGGCTTCCCGGGGCAGCCTCATGCCATTAAGCGCCATCACTATCTCGGCGGTGTCGTCCAGGTCGGGATAGACGTCGTTGTGAAACTCGAACGCCCAGCCGCCTGGGGGCACCGACCCAGCCTTCATCTGCCAGTCGCCGCCGTTCAGCACCTGCTCCTTGAGGAGCCACTCTCCCGCCCTTACGAGGGCCGGGTGGTCCGGTTCGAGGCCGGCGTCGATCAGGGCTATCGAGGCGAGGGCGGTGTCCCACAGAGGTGATACGCAGGCCTGGATCCTGAGCGAGTCGCCGTCGTCGATCGAGAAACGCTCGAACCCACGTATTCCACGGGCCATGACGGGGTGGTCGTTGGAGTATCCCAGGGAGCTCAACGCCATCAGGGAGTAGACCCATGGCGGCTGGATGCCTCCCCAGCTTCCGTCGGCCTCCTGCCGTTCGACGATCCACTCTTCGGCCCGCTTGACGGCCTGCCCTCTCGTCGGCTTCCAGGGAAGAAGGCGCTCAATCTGGCGCAGCGCCATGTCCCCGGCATAGAAGAAGGTCTCCCATCCGATCAGGCGTTTGGGCTTGATTATCGAGTAGTCGGTCTCGTCAGGCGGGACAAGGTAGAGGTCGTCTATCGAGGCCCACTCCGGGATCGGTTTTACGGGTTGCCGGTCAAGGAGAATCAGCATGGGCACGATGGTGGCGCGCGCCCAGCTGGAGAAATCGTAGATCGAGATGGGGAACCAGCTGGGTAGCAGCATTATCTCGGCGGGCATGATGGGGACGCCCTTCCACTCCCACTGGCCGAAGAGCGACAGCCATATCTTGGTGAATACGCGCGTCTGCGCTACTCCACCCTTGGACAGGATGAACCGCCTCGCCTTTGCCATGAGAGGGTCGTCGGGAGGCACGCCGGCGAGCTTGAGGGCGAAATAGCACTCTACGGAGGTGCTAAGGTCTCCGGGAGCGCCGTAGAACTGTCCCCATGTGCCGTCATCTCGCTGTTTGCTTCGGATGTTGTTGGTCAGCTTTTTCCAAATCTCGTCGTTGCCGATTCCGAGGAAGTGGGAGAGGAGCAGGTACTCCGCCTCCATCGTCGAGTTGGACTCGAGCTCACCCCACCAGTAGCCTTCTTCGTACTGGCAGCGCAGCAGGTTCTGCGTCGTCCTCTCGATGGCCGCGTCCAGCGCAGCCGTCTGCACGGCGCCGAGTCTTGCAGTCGGCGTCTCCACCATAGGCTTGGCCGCTCCTCCAGACTTAAGATACGGGCCTGAGGGCTCCCAGGAGCCGACCGAGCGAGGCCCTTGCTCTCCGGGCTTGCAACGCCAAGCCCACAAGCCTCGGTGCGTGCACCGGCTTGGAGATGACGTATCCCAACGCCGCCCGCCAACTACGGTTGTCATCCTTATCGACGGCTCTTCCCACGAAATCGGGAAGGTTCTGATCAAGGGGGTCGAGCACCGACCGGACGATCATGTGGGGCACACGGTAGGAGGCGGCGATCTTGCTCACCCAGTAGCTCTCCATGTCTATGATCCTGACTGGAAATTTGGCCCCTATCCATGTCTTCATGTTCGCCCCAGACGCGAGCGCCGGAACGGTCATGCAGCCGCACACCGTGTAGTCGATGCCGTGTCCCTCGCCGAGGAGGACGGAGCTGGCGTCGAGTCCGTCGAGCGACCGTTCGGAGACGGAGCCCTCACGCCACAGCGCCGCCGGTCCCTCAAGCGAGTAGAGCCTGTCGCACAGAAAGAGGTCGCCGACGCCGATGCCGTGGAGGACGCCCCCGGCGAAGCCGGCGTTGACGACGTGGACCGGCCTGTATCGTTCTATAGCGAGAGTGGCGGCAGCCTCCGCCTTCTCCCTTCCGACGCCGCCCTCTACTACGACGACCTCCGGCTGGAGGTCGGAGCGGTATATGCGAAGACAGTCTTTCGTATCGGTCAACTCGAAGCGGTGCGAGTCGAGATAGGCGCCGATCTCCTGATGGAAGGCCGCTATGATCGCGAGGGTCACGTCGTCCGCCTACCCGGCCCCGACGCCCGCGTCCTGCACGGCGCCCTCCTTGATCATCTTGAGGGCGTCCCGGGGGCTCTTCATCGCGTTGAAGATCGATGCCGACTCAAAGCCACAGTGCATCATGCAACTGGCGCACCTGGGGTCCTTGCCGACTCCGTAGCGCTCCCACAGCTTCTCGTCGAAGAGGTCTGAGACGTCCTGTGTGTGACGATCGCCCAGCAGGTAGCAGGGCTCGCGCCAGCCCAGCACCGTATAAGTCGGATTCGACCATGCGGTGCAGTCGTACTCCCGGTTACCTCTCAGGAAGTCGAGGTAGAGCGGGTTGTTGTAGAAGCGGATATTCCTCTTCGGGTCGAGGACGTTGGTGAAGATCTTCCGGGCCCTCTGCCTGGACAGGAACAACTCCTGCTTGGGGACGGACTCGAACATGTAGCCCGGAGACACCATGCATCCCTCGACGCCCATCTCGGTCGCCATCTGGAACATCTCGATGAGGTCATCCTCGTCGCACCCGTTGAAGACGGTCGTGTTGGTGGTCACTCGATAGCCCTGTTCGAGGGCAGCCCTGATGCTGCGAACGGCGATCTTGAACACGCCCTTGCGATAGACGGACCGATCGTGCGCCTCTTCCATGCCGTCGAGGTGGACGACGAAGCAGAAGTACTTGGAGGGCGGTATGCGCTTCATCACCCGCTCCATGAGGAGCGCGTTGGTGCACATGTAGACGAACCGTTTTTTCTCAGTAATGCCGTTTACGATGTCGTGGATCTGCGGGTGCAGAGTCGGCTCTCCGCCGGCGATCGAGACGATGGGAGCGCCGGAGTCCTCCACCGCCGTCAGGCACTGCTCGACGGAGGCGACCCGGTCGAGGACGGGTTCGTACTCCCGAATGCGTCCGCAGCCCTCGCACGCGAGGTTGCACTTTTCGAGAGGCTCGAGCATCGTCACGAGCGGAAAGCGCTGCCTTCCGGACAACTTGTTCTTGAGTATGTACCAGCCGAGTCTGGCGGCCATCTCCAACGGTCTTCCCATGGGACTATCTCCTACGTTCGGCGGTCCTGCCGCCGCATCAGTGTTGCCTAACCACCAAGAAGTTGACGAGGGCTTCGGCCTCCCGCCGCCGGTCGGGGTCTATTTCGGCGGTGTTCAACGCGTGCAGCGCCGTCTCGCAATGATCGGTGGCGAGGCGGTTGGCGACCTCGGCGACCTTCATACGGTCCATCATCTCCAGCACCGTCTCCACATCCTCGTCCGAAAGCTGCTCCTTTTCATATGTCTCCCTCAGGACCTCCCGATCCTCGCCGCTTGCGGAGGACATTGCGTAGACGAGGGGAAATGAGTTCTTCTTGCGGCGTATGTCGGCGCCGACCGGCTTTCCGGTGGTCTCCTCCTCGCCCCAAACCCCCAGGTAGTCGTCGCGTATCTGGAAGGCGTAGCCGAGGGATGCGCCGAACCTGTGGAGCGTGGCGAGCGTCTGCTCGTCGTTCGTCCCCAGGGCGGCTCCCATGTCGACTGCGCACCGGATCAGAGCTCCGGTCTTCCTGGAGATCATCCCGAGGTAGTCGTCAATTCCGATGTCGTGCCGACCCTCGTACGAGATGTCGAGGTACTGGCCCTCTATCATTTCGAGGTATGCCTTGGTCAGCAGGCCGGTTACTCTGAGCGCCTGTGCGACCTCTATCCCTTCGTCGACGAGTCGCTCGAGGCAGATGTCGGCGACGACCCTCAGCGCGTTTCCGGCCACTACCGCCTTAGGCACTCCCCATATTGCCCATAGGGTTGCCCGGTGGTGGCGAGTCTCATCACGGTCCTGTATGTCGTCGTGGATGAGCGAGAAGTTGTGGATGAACTCGAGCGCGACCGCCGCGGGCAACGATTGCCGCACGGTGCCTCCGGTGGCCTCGCAGGCCAGCAGGCAAAGGGTGGGCCGCAGGGCCTTCCCTTCGGTCGCGGCGCAGGGGGCGCCGGCGGCATCCACCCAGCCCATGTAGTATCGGAGCATGTCGTAGAGTTGAACTCCGCGTGCGGGGAGTCCCTCTCTAAGGGCGGGGGCTATGTCCGGTCGGTATCTGCCAAACACCCCAGGCATACCGAGCGTGTCCGGGTCGGTCCCGGTTGGGGAAGCACCGGGCAAGTCAGCACCCTCCGTCCGCATACGCTAGCGCCGACCCGGCTGCCAGCGTTATCACGTCATAGAGATCTGCCAACGCCCGCCGCTCCGCCGCCAACGCAATAATGGCCGTTGCGCAACGCTCCGGCAACTACATCGGTTTACGATGGTAGATCGTAGCATCGGGGTATATGGGTGTCAACCGACGGCGCAGAAGCGCAACTGTTCGGTATATTAGAGAGGCCAGCCCGCTCGTGGTGAGCCTTCGGCTACCAGAGTTGGGGGCGTCGTTCGTGCGAATTTTCACTTGCGCGGAACTGTCCGCCATGCTATATTTCAGCCGGCTTTCGGTGCCGGTGTCATCGGGCGATCGGGGCGCTACAGCCCGTCCGCGCGATGCGCTGGTTTCAGGTCTTCTCGGGACATTCTGGGACGGCGGCCGGACAAATGCTCGACGACTACTTCCGGCACTACGGAATAATAGCGATCTTCGCCGCCCTGGCAGTGGCCGTTCCGGCGGGCATGCTTCTGATGTCGTGGGGCCTCTCTCTCATCAACATCCGGCCCCGCGTGCCCAGTGCGATCAAGCAGAGCATCTACGAGTGCGGCTTCGAGACGCTGACGGGCAGGTGGAGCCAGTTCAACTTCAGGTACTACTCCTTCGCCCTGATATTCGTCGTGTTTGACGTGGAGGTCGTCTTCCTGTTCCCCTGGGCTGCGAGCTTCGGCCTGCTGTCCAGAGAGTTCGGGATCTTCGTGCTCGCCGAGATGGCCGTGTTCGTCGGCATCCTGATAGTGGGTTGGCTCTACGCTTGGCGAAAGGGAGCTTTCCAGTGGGGATAGAAAGAGATACGAAGGGTGCGGGGACGATTCCGCTCCACAGCACCACGTGGGAGCTCGATGCCGCGGAGGGGCAGGCGATCAACGAGTTGAAGGCCTCCCATACCCGGCCAATGGCCAGTCCCATGATCGAAGTCCCGGAGGGGCTTGAGCGCAATCTGGCGGTGACGTCGGTCGACGCGCTTCTCAACTGGGGCAGGAAGTCGGCGGTCTGGCCGTTGACCTTCGGCCTGGCATGCTGCGCCTTCGAGATGATGGCCAGCGCCATGTCAAGGTTCGACATATCACGCTTCGGGATGGAGGCGTTCCGTCCATCTCCGCGCCAGGCGGACCTTATGATAGTGGCGGGCACGGTCACATGGCGCATGGCGACCGCGATCCAGCGTGTGTACGAGCAGATGGCTGAGCCCAAGTGGGTGATCTCGATGGGCGTGTGCGCGACCAGCGGCGGGCCCTACTACGGCTCGTACAGCGTCGTGCCCGGCGTAAACCACATCGTGCCGGTCGACGTCTACGTCCCCGGCTGTCCCCCGCGTCCGGACGCTCTGCTGTACGGGGTCATGCAGCTCCACGAGAAGATCAGGCGGTACTCGATTCAGGGCAGTGGACGGGCTGGCGGCGTATGACACGCGCGCTGTCGGGAGAGGTGATCGCGGGACGCATCAACGACGTTCACCCCAGCGCCGCGACAGACTACAACGAGACGGACGTGTGGGTCGCTCCCGACCGGCTGGTTAAGTGTGCGACCCTGCTCAAGGAGGCGGACGACCTGGCGTTCGCCACGCTCACCTCGCTGACGGGCGTAGACTATGTCGACCACTTCGAGATGATCTACCACCTGCTCTCGATGCGGTTCAACCACAGCGTGGTGTTGAAGATGAAGTGCTACGGCAGGGAGCGCCCGGAGGCGCCTTCGGTGGTGTCGGTCTGGAGGGGCGCCGACCTGCAGGAGCGGGAGGTGTGGGACCTGCTCGGGGTACGATTTTTGGGGCACCCCAACATGAAGCGTATTCTCCTATGGGAGGGGTTTGAGGGACACCCCTTGCGGCGGGACTACGTCGGATAAGAGTACGGCGCACTGATCGATGTCTATCCGGACCGAACCCGTCACGATCAACCTGGGGCCTCAGCACCCGAGCACTCACGGGGTGTTCAGGCTGCGGGTCACCTTCGATGGCGAGGTGGTCGTCGACCTGGAGCCGGTTTTCGGCTACATGCACCGGGGCACAGAGAAGCTCGCAGAGTCGAGGTCCTACGTCCAGATCGTCACGCTGACCGATCGGCTCGACTGGATATCGAGCATGTCGAACAACCTGGCCTACGTCAGGGCGGTGGAGAGGCTCTCCGGGATAGAGGTGCCGGAGCGTGCGATGTACCTTCGCGTGATCGGGGCCGAGCTGGCCCGTCTGGCCAGCCACCTGATGGCCACCGGCTTTCTTGCGAACGACATGGGCGCCCTGGCGACGCCGCTGATGTACTGCTTCAGGGAGCGCGAGCGTATCCTCGACCTGTTCGAGATGCTCTGCGGCGCCCGCGTAACCGTTAGCTACATGCGGCCCGGCGGTGTCTTCCAGGACGCGCCGGAAGATTTCTGGCCCGCTCTCGACATCCTGATGCGCGACATGCCCGGCTACGTGGACGAGCTGGAGTCGCTGCTCTCCGGCAACGAGATCGTGCTGGCCCGGGCAAGAGGCGTCGGCGTCATCACCGATGAGCAGGCGGTCGACGCCTCACTGACCGGGCCGATGCTGCGGGCCTCGACCGTGCGATGGGACCTCCGCAAGGCCGACCCGTACGAGATATACGACCGCGTGGAGTTCGACGTGCCGATCGGCGCGACCGGCGACACCTTCGACCGCTATCTTGTGCGCATCCAGGAGATGCGCGAGAGCGTCAAGATCATCAAGCAGTGCGTCGAGCAGATCCCCGAAGGACCCGTCAGGGCCGACATGCCGTTCAACGTCCGGCCTCCGAAGGGGGACGCATACGCAGCGGTGGAGGGTCCCAAGGGGGAACTAGGATTCTACCTGGTCAGCGACGGAGGGATAGCTCCCTACCGGTGCAAGATACGCTCCCCCTCCTTCATAAATCTCACGCTTCTCCGCGAGATGATCGTCGGCTGGAAGATGGGCGATCTGATAGTGATTCTTGGATCGGTTGATATCGTCATGGGTGAGGTGGACCGCTGATGTGCTCCGATCCCACAGGCGGACTCCTCGACTTCTGCAGCGTCTACCGCTTCTTCGCCGCTGCGCTTCCAATGGGATGGGAGTGGGCGGCCTTCACGTTGGCAGCGGCGGTCGTCGCCCTCATCGTAATCAACGGCGTCGTAATGGCCACGGCGCTCTACACCTGGTTCGAGCGGAGGGCGATAGGGCGTTTCCAGTCGCGGCTCGGTCCGAACCGCTGGGGACCTTACGGCCTCCTGCAGCCCTTTGCGGACGTGCTCAAGCTGATCGTAAAGGAGGACTTGATCCCGGCGGACGCCGACCGGCCGGTCTACAATGCGGCGCCTATCGCGCTGCTTCTGCCGACGCTGCTCGTCCTCGTCGTCATCCCGTTCGGAGAGGACTCCTTCATGGGACGGCTGAACATAGGCATTCTGTTCGTCGTCGGCATCACGTCGATGACCACCGTCGCCATCTTCATGGGGGGATGGGCGTCGAGGAACAAGTACGCGATGCTGGGTGCGATGCGCGGCGTTGCGATGCTCATCAGCTACGAAGTGCCGATGGCGATCGCAATCACGGGCGTGCTGCTGGTGTCAGGGACGATGGCTATGTCCGGGATCGTGGAGAGCCAGGACGTGCCGTTTCTGCTGGTGCAGCCCCTGGGCTTCCTGGTGTTCCTGGCCGCCTCCATCGCCGAGATGAGCCGCACTCCATTCGACCAGATAGAGGCCGAGTCGGAGCTGGGCGCGGGGTACCACACAGAGTACAGCGGGTCGAAGTTCGCGGTGTTCCAATTGGCGGAATTCATGGCCCCCATAGTCGGATCGGTAATAGTCGCAACGGTGTTCCTGGGCGGCACGAGAGGATTCGACCCTATACCGGGACAGGTCTGGTTCATCGGGAAGGTGTTTGCGGTGGTCTTCCTCCTGCTGTGGTTCCGGGCCACGTGGCCAAGGCTGCGGATCGACCAGATCATGGCCTTCGCGTGGAAGGGGCTTTTTTCACTCGCGGTGCTGAACCTCTTCGTCGTCGCGGTGCAGGTGATGCTCCTTCAGGACCCGGATACGGGCGAACTCACCACGGGCGACCTGTGGATGATGGGGGCGATAAACTGGGCGATCACGGTCGCGGCCATCCTGGCCTCGGTCCGTCTCGTTGGCGGGAGGAGGGCCTCGAGGCCCGCGCCAACTCCCTCGCCCCTGGCCAACATGGCCGCGGAGGTTGACTAGACATGTACGGACTGGGCCTAGCCAGGGGACTGACGGTCACGATGAAGAACATGCTGAAGCCTAGCAGGATGTTCACGATCCACCAGTATCCGAACCGACGGATCGGGCTGCCCGGACTCGCCCGGAAGTCTGGCGCCAACGTGCTGTCCTACATGTTGAGGCACCCTGGGATGGCGTTCAAGGCTCTCGCCGGGCTTGCGACGGTGGAGGACCGGATGCCGCAGCACCCCCGATTCAGGGGCGAGGAGTTCACCTGGTACGAGGAGCGGTGCACGGGGTGCGCGAGCTGCGCGAAGTACTGCCCGCTGGGGATCATACGCATCGTGACCCATCCGAGCGGGAGTGATATGCAGGAGGGCGAGAAGTACGCGATAGACGTCTTCGACATCGATATCGGCCGGTGCATGTTCTGCGGTCTCTGCGTGGAGGCTTGTCCGTACGATGCCATACACATGGGCAGCGGATTCGAAGAGGCCCGGGAGGAGCGTGACGACCTGGTCATCGACGTCGACAGGCTGCGCGCCGCGCCGAAGCGTCCGAGTACTTGGTTCCGCCCGCAGCTGGAGTCCAAAGGGTATCGGCCTCTCGACGGACATGACGCCGGCTGGCGCGATGTTGGCCGGCACGAACGGCCAACGCTGGAGGAGCAGGAGGAGAAGTGGGCGAAGCGGTAATGCTGGGCCAGGGTACGGAGGCCTCCCTCGCAACCGACATCGTCTTCTGGACGATTGCCGTCTCCAGCATCGTCGCGGCGGTTGCGGTCGTCCAACTCAGGAATGTCTTTAGGGCGGCGCTGTTCCTAATCGTCTCCTTCCTCGGCGTCGCTGGAATGTTCGTGCTGCTGCGCGCCGAGTTCCTCGCTGCCGTGCAGGTGGTGATCTATGTCGGGGCGATATCGGTACTCATCATATTCGCGATCCTGATGACTCGTGACGTCGATGAGGGAAGCCCTTCTCATCGGCTGCGGATTCCGGTGGCCATACTGGCAGCCGCGTTCATGGCGGTGGCGATCTTCGTGGCAGTGAGCACCGAGTGGAATCTGATCGGTAGCGGGGAGCTGACGGAGGCGGCGGGCTCCAAGGCGGCGGATGTCTTCTCCAACACCATCCCGTGGATCGCGCGGCTTCTGGTCGGCAACTTCGTCCTAGCCTTCGAGGTCGCCTCGGTGCTGCTGCTGGCCGCAATAGTCGGCGCACTGGCGCTGGTCAGGGAGCGGTAGCCGGTGAGCCTGGAAAGTTTTTTGGTTGTCGCCGCAATCATCTTCTCCATCGGGCTGTACGGCGCGCTGTCCAAGCGGAACGCCATCACCGTACTGATGTGCATCGAGCTGATGTTCAATGCTGTTAACATCACGGCGGTGGCGTTTTCGAGATACGTCGTGCCCGCCGGGCTGGTCGACTCTCCCGGAGCCACGGCCGACGGGATCGCCCAGCTTCTGTTGACAGGGCAGGTGTTCGCCATATTCATCATCACCGTAGCGGCTGCGGAGGTGGCGCTGGGGCTGGCCATCGTCATAGCGATCTATCGGACCAGGCAGTCGGTGTTCGTCACCGACATCAACCTGATGAAGAGGTAGGGACAGGCTTCGTGTGGGTCGAATATAGAAGAGCGCCCAACCTGATGGTTGCGGAGATGTGGCAGGACGTGCTGGAAGGAGACGGCCTGCCGACGAGAATCCTCCCTGAGGACGGCATCACGACGTGGGGGGAGCGGAGACCGTTCAAGGTGCTGGTCCCGAAGGGACGCGAGCACGTCGCTGACGAGATACTGAGGAAGCTGTAGATGATCGCTGAGATCAGCGAGCGGGATGCCTGGCTGATATTCCTGCTGCCGCTCGCCTCGTTCGCTCTGATCGCATTCGTGATCCGGCCCTTCTTCAACCGGTACAGCTCGATGGCCGGGTATCTGACGATATTTGCCGTCGGCGGCGCCGCTCTTATCTCACTCTTCGCGCTTGCGAGCCTGGCGGTGAACGAGAACGAACTTCTCACGGCTCCGATCGAGTGGCTGACGGTGGGGAGCTTCGTCTTCAGCATCGGCGTGATCCTCGATCCCCTGACGGGCGTCATGCTGGTGGCGGCGACGCTCGTCAGCCTGATGGTCCAGGTCTACTCGGTCGGGTATATGAAGGGCGATCCGGGCTATGCCCGTTACTACGCTTTCATGTCCCTGTTCACCGCGTCGATGGTCGGCCTCGTGATGGCGAGCAACGTGATCCAGCTCTACATCTTCTGGGAGCTGGTGGGGCTCTGTTCATACCTGCTGATCGGGTTCTGGTACGAGCGGCCGGCGGCCGCCGCGGCCGCCAAGAAGGCCTTCATAATGACCCGGTTGGGCGACTTCGGCTTCCTCCTCGCCATCCTGTACCTGTTCATGAGCCGGGACGCCTTCGCTGCAGCCGGGCTGAACCCCCTGATGATCCCGGACATCATCGAGGCGGTCCGGACGGGCGTCCTCTCGGACCAGGCCGTGATGCTGGTCTCGCTGGGAGTCTTCGCCGGCGCGGTGGGCAAGTCCGCGCAGTTCCCGCTTCACACCTGGCTGCCGGACGCGATGGAGGGCCCGACTCCGGTCAGCGCGCTGATACACGCCGCCACGATGGTCGCGGCGGGAGTCTTCCTCGTGGCGCGGTTCTTCCCGGTGTTCGAGGCGTCGCCGGCTGCGATGGCCACCGTCGCGGTCATAGGCGGGGTCACGGCGATATTCGCCGCGTCGATGGGCCTCGTGGCGAACGACATCAAGCGCGTGCTCGCCTACTCCACGGTGAGCCAACTGGGATACATGATGCTCGCGTTGGGTGTGGGAGCGTACAGCGCTGCGCTGTTCCATCTGTTCACCCACGCCTTCTTCAAAGCTCTACTGTTCCTGGGCTCGGGAAGTGTGAATCACGCCACCGGCACCTTCGACATGCGCTACATGGGCGGTCTACGCAGGGTCATGCCGTGGACCTACGCGACTTTCCTGATCGGCTCGCTGAGTCTTGCCGGCATCTTTCCGCTGGCGGGCTTCTGGAGCAAGGACGAGATACTCGCGCTTGCCTGGGCCCAGGATGATCCCGTGAGCCGCGTGGTCTTCGTGCTCGGGACCGTGGCGGTGTTCATGACCGCCTTCTACATGTTCCGCGCCGTGTTCATGACCTTCAACGGGAAGTTCAGGGGCGGTGCGGAGGCCGATCCCGGGGTCGAGTCGGGAGAAGTGCATCTTGGAGAGTCGCCGTTGACGATGGTCGCGCCACTGGTGGTCCTCGCCGTCGCCTCGCTCCTCGGGGGCTTCCTTGCCAACCCGACGACCGACCTCGTCGTCATCCCGATCCATTGGCTGACGGACTTCGTAGGCCACGGCCCGGCCGAGGAGTCGGCCAAGGGCTTCAACGTCCTGCTGGCCGCCGTATCGAGCCTCATCGCCGTGGCCGGCATCGGCCTGGCATTCCTGATGTACCAGTCGAAATGGGTCTCGTCGGAGCGTGCGGGACGGCTTCTCAGACCTGCCCATGTGCTGCTCTCCCGCAAGTACTACTTCGACGAGGCATACGAGACTCACCTAGTGGGCCGGTACTTCTATGGGGGAGTTGCCCGGCTGCTGGACTGGTTCGACAAGTCGGTCGTCGACCGGACGGCCGGGATCGTCGGCTGGCTCGGGGCGAACCTGGGAAGCGCCCTTCGTCAGGCTCAGAGCGGCCAGCTTCAGGGATACGGGGCCGCTATCTCCGTGGGCATCGTCTTCATCGTCGGGTTGTACATCTTCTTTCTCTAGCAGGAGTTCGAATTGGAGCCTTCCGGGTTCACGGGACTGCTGACCGCGACGGTCTTCCTGCCTCTGGCCGGAGCGATTGTCATCGCGCTCCTTCTGAGGAAGGACAGGACGATCCGCATCTTCTCGGCGGCCGTGGTAGTGGCCGAGATGGTGCTGTCGGCAGCCGTCTTTGCCCGTTACCGGATCGGCGCCGAGGACCGGTTCCAGCTCATCGACCGTCTGGAGGGGTGGATCCCCGTCGATGCACTCAAGGTCGAATACTTCCTCGGGGTCGACGGACTCAGCGCCCCGTTGGTGCTGCTGACGGGTCTTCTCGGAGCGGTGGCAGTCTTCGCGTCGTGGCGAATCGATCACCGGGTCAAGGAGTACTTCGTCTGGCTGCTGACGCTGATGACGGCCGTGATGGGGGTATTCTGCTCTCTGGACCTGTTCATGTTCTTCCTCTTCTGGGAGCTGGAGCTGGTGCCGATGTACTTCCTCATCGCTGTCTGGGGGAGTGGGCGCAAAGAGTACTCGGCCATGAAGTTCCTGATCTTCACCATACTCGGCGGCGCGCTGATGCTCGTCGGCGTCCTCGCCCTGTTCCTCTCCACGGGCACCTTCAACATGACCGTGCTGCCGACCGCGGTGGCGGATGCGAAGGTCGTGATGCCGATAGGCGTGGTGTTCGCGCTCTTCTTCCTAGCCTTCGCGGTCAAGCTGCCGGTCTGGCCGCTCCATACCTGGCTGCCCGACGCTCATACGGACGCTCCCACGGCGGGCAGCGTCATGCTCGCCGGCGTGCTGATCAAGATGGGTGGGTACGGTCTCATACGCATATGCACCGAGATGTTCCCCTCTGTCGTCTCGGACATGGCCTGGCTCTTCGCGGGCGCTGGCGTGACGAACATCCTGTACGGAGCCGTTGTAACGATGCGGCAGACCGACCTGAAGCGCTTGGTCGCCTTCAGCAGCATCAGCCACATGGGCTTCGTGATGCTCGGTATAGGATCGGTGGTCGGCGTCGCCGGGTCGGTGTCGCCGGTCGGCCTGACCGGCGCGTCGCTCCAGATGTTCACGCACGGTACGATCACCGGCCTGCTCTTCCTGCTCGTCGGCATCATCTACGAGAAGGCGCACACCAGGTATATCCCGGATCTGGGGGGCCTGGCGTCCCGCATGCCCTTCCTGGCGGCTGCGCTGGTGCTGGCCGGTCTCGCCTCTCTAGGGCTGCCGGGGACGAGCGGGTTCGTCTCGGAGGTGCTCGTATTCGTCGGCACATTCCCCGTGTGGGGCTGGATGACGGCGGCGGGCGCATTCGGAATAGTCCTGACGGCGGGCTACATCATGTGGATGATCCAGAGGTCTCTCTTCGGGCCGGCTGTGGCGCGCTTCCGGGACGTCAGGGACGCCGACGCACGAGAGATGCTGACCGTCGGCGCTCTCGTGGTTGCGGTGCTGGTGGTGGGGATCTATCCAGCCCTCATCACGGACGTGTTCGCGGCTGGAGTAGAGCCAATCGTGGCGGCGTTGGAGGCTACGTCCATTGGATATGCACCATTGGCAACGGCTGGAGTAGAGTCGGTCATGGAGTCGTTGCAGTGGACGGCCGGGACACCCTGATCCGACAGAGACGATGACTACACACGACCTATACATGCTGTCGCCGGAGCTCGCAGTGGTGCTGCTCGGGTTGTTGATCCTGCTCGTCGACCTCGTGGTGCGGCGCAAGAGCATCCTTCCCGCGATAGCGCTGACGGGCCTTGCAGTGTCTATGGCGCTGGCCGTCACCCTGTGGCTGGACCTGAGCAGCGGCGAGGGGCTGGACCTGTTCGGCGGGTTCGACTCCGCGGCACCCAACCCCGGTATATTCGGGACGGTGGTAGTCGACAGATTCAGCCTCTTCTTCAAGTTCCTCTTCGTCGGAGTGGCCGCGGTGATCGTTCTGCTGTCCGCCGGATACGTGGACCGTTTCCGGCGTTTCCAGGCCGAGTACTACGCGCTGATGCTGTTCTCTGCTTCAGGGATGATGCTGCTGGCCTCGACTCTCGAGCTGATCGGAATATACGTCGCGCTGGAGCTCACGGCCCTGCCGATCGCGGCACTGGCCGCCTTCAACCGGGATGCCCGCTCCTCGGAGTCGGGCATGAAGTTCCTGATACTGAGCGCCATAAGCTCCGCCGTGCTGCTCTACGGAATGGTGATCGTGTACGGCTTCACGGGGAGCACGATGCTGGAGGAGATCGCAGGCCGGCTCTCCGATATCGACCTGAGCGGTGACACGCCGTTCGGCAGCCACGCGCTGCTGTTCGGGACGGTGCTGATCGTCGCCGGGTTCGGCTTCAAGATCGCCAGCGTGCCCTTCCAGATGTGGGCGCCGGACGTCTACGAAGGCTCGCCCACTCCTGTGACAGCCTTCCTATCGGTCGCCAGCAAGGCTGCGGGGTTCGCGGTAATCCTGCGCGTCTTCCATATTGCCCTCGGCGACGCCACCCTCAGCGTCGAGTGGAGCGCCATCTTCGCGGTGCTTGCTGCGCTGTCGATGACGGTCGGCAACCTCGTGGCGATCCGGCAGGAGAACATCAAACGGCTTCTCGCGTACAGCACGGTCGCCCACGCCGGATACCTGATGGCGGGGGTCGCGGCGATCGCGGCCAGGACCCCCGAGGCGGAGGCCGTGACCGGCCCATCGGCGGTGCTGTTCTACCTCGCCGGCTACGCGGCCACGAATCTCGCCGCCTTCGCGGCGGTGATAGCCATTTCGAACCGCGTCGGAAGCGACATGATCGACGACTTCGCTGGTATGGTGCGGCGCGCGCCCTACCTTGCGGCGATTCTCGGTTTCGCGATGGTCTCCCTCATAGGCATCCCTCCAACCGTGGGGTTCGTCTCCAAGGTCTATCTGTTCGGCGCCGCTATGGATGCCAATCTCGAATGGCTCGCGCTGGTCGGCGTCGTGAACAGCGTGATCTCCGCCTACTACTATTTGAGGGTGGTCAAGGTGATGTACCTATCGACCCCACCCACCGATGAGCGTATCCCGTCCGGCACTCCCATCAGGCTGGCCCTTCTCAGCGCCTTCGCCGGTCTGATCGTCTTCGGCATATACCCGTTGCCGGTACTGGACCTCGCTCGAAGGGCCGCTCTGGCGTTGGTCTCTTAGGCGGCGGAATGAGCACGAGCGGCCTGGTTGGGCTGGTACACAGCCCCGGCATTCCAGACGCTGCGGGCGTCGTCGACTCCATCGTCGCCGCGCTGGACCTCAGAGGAAGAGCGTGGGTCCGCTCGGTCGACGACCTGGAGGGCATCACCGACCGCCTGGACCGTACTAGGATGGTCGTGACCGCCGGGGGTGACGGGACGATCCTGAGGACGGTCCATGTGACCGCACCCTTTGCTGTCCCTATCGTCGGGATCAACATGGGGCGCGTGGGCTTCATGAGCGAGCTGACCGTGGCCGAAGCTTTGGCGCGTCTTCCAGACTATCTGGACGGAGGGCTGAGAGTGGAGGAGCGGCTGATGCTCCAGGCCTCGGTCCATCCCGCGTCGGAAGAGAGACCGCGCCTGATGTTCTATGCGCTGAACGACGTCGTTCTGGGACAGAGCGGGGTGACGCGCCTCATGGACATAGCCGCCGCCGTGGATGGCACCGCGCTGACGACCTACCGCGCCGACGCGGTGATCGTCTCTACCGCTACCGGGAGCACGGGCTACGCCTTCTCGGCCGGAGGGCCTATTCTGTACCCTGAAGCCAGAGACATGCTGATCCAGCCGGTAGCTCCCCACACCGGTCTCAGGGAGGGACTTATCTTCCCCGAGAGGTCGGTCATAGAGCTGAGAGCTGTGGGAGCGTCTATACCGACGCTGAGCGTTGACGGTTCCCAGGAGGCGCCTCTCGGTCCTGACGAGAGAGTGGTGATCCGGCGCGCTCCCTATTCCGCCAGATTCCTTCGCGCTCAGGACCCGGTCGCCTTCTACACCGCGCTGACGGCTCGCCTGGGCCTGGTACTCCATCCGGGCGGCCACGTGACCGGAGAGAACTGAGATGGAACCTGAGGTGCGGCTGACGAGTGAACGCATCTTCGACGGCCGTATTCTCAACCTACGCGTGGATACAGTCGCGCTGCCGGGCGGAGGCGAGGCGACCCGCGAGGTGGTGGAGCACCGGCCGGCATGCGTCATCGTTCCCCTGGATGGGGACGGTGATGTCCTGCTCGTCCGTCAATACCGGCACGCGGTTGGTGAGGCGCTCATGGAGGCGCCCGCCGGTCTGGTCGAAGAGGGGGAGCTGCCGGAGGAATGCGCCCGCAGGGAGCTCCAGGAGGAGACGGGGCATGTCGCTGCCGACATCGAGAGAATCGGCGCCTTCTGGCCGAGCCCCGGATTCTGCGACGAGCTGATGCACGTCTTCCTCGCCAGAGGGCTGACGCCCGGCCAGCCGTCGCCAGACGAAGATGAGAACATCGAGGTCGTTAGATATCCGCTCGAGCGCGTGCTGAAGATGATCGAGTCGGGCGAAATACGAGACGGCAAGACGATAGCGGCTGTGCTCATGGCCTCTTCCTTCCTGGGCAAGCTGGCACCAGCAGATGGCGGGTGTTAGACTCTTGGCCATGGAGCGCAGCGACGCGGTCTCTGAGAGCCTGATCATCCACGAGATGCCTCCTGCAAAGCTTCCCACGATGATCGTCGCCTTCGCCGGGTGGCCTGACGCGGCGGAGGCCGCGACCGGGGCCGTACAGTACATGGTCCGCAAGCTGGACGCTACCAAGTTCGCCGAGATCGATCCCGAGGAGTTCTTCGACTTCACGGTCGTGCGGCCCGAGACGACGCTTAACAGCAGGGCCGAGAGAACGATCCAGTGGCCGTCCAACGACTTCTACTACTTCGCCCCTGCGTGCGAGTCGAGAGGGCTTCTGCTGTTCGACGGAACGGAGCCCAATCTGAGGTGGAGAGGCTTTTCGAGGCTCATCACCGGCGTGGCCGAGCGGTGCGGAGTGGAGATGGTGGTGTCGCTCGGCGCGCTCCTCGACGCCGTGCCCCATACGCGCGAGCCCAAGGTGACCGGCCGGGCCAACTCAAGCGAGCTCACCCATAAGGCGGAGTGGCTGGGGATTCGCAACTCGGGCTACCAGGGGCCGACGGGTATACATACTCCCTTCGTGGAGTCGTGCGAGAGGAGCGGTCTGCCCTACGCCAGCATCTGGGGCCACAGCCCGCACTACGTCAATACCTCTCCCAACCCGGCGGTCAGCCATGCGCTGCTCGACAAGCTACAGAGTCTTGTGGACTTCGACGTCGACCTGGAGGAGCTCCGCGCGGCCGGAGGGGCGTTCGAGTCGGAGGTGACGAGGATCATCGCGGATGATGCGGACATAGCCGCCTACGTCGAGCGGTTGGAGCAGCGCCACGACGAGGCCGCCGAACCGTCTGGAGATATCCCCAGCTCGGATGATATGGTCGCGGAGCTGGAACAGTTCCTGAGGAGCCAGAGCGATCGGCCCCAGGTCGGCGAATAGAGGTCCGAGGCCCAGGGACGGAACGGACTTCGGACACAAACACTAGAACAGGGTCTGTGTAGATTCGCGTTCGAAGCTGCTGTGACCGTTCGTGTCGGCCCTCGCGACGAGCTCCAACAGGCCTGCTTCGGGCAGCTCCTCTCCCTCAGCCGGCTCCCGCGGCGAGGCGATCCCCGTGGCGATAAGCGTGACGTTGACCTGATTCCTGAGCCTGCCGTCCTGGACTACCCCAAAGACGATCTTGGGATCCGAGCGCGCTGCCTTCCGGACCGTGTCGACGATCTCGTGCACCTGCCCCAGCGTGATGTTCTTGCCACCTTTTACGTTCAGCAGCACGCCGGAGGCGCCCTGTAGCGGGGCGTCGAAGAGCGGGTTGGATATGGCCGCGGCGGCGGCGTCCATGGCCGCGGACTTTCCCCTGCCGTTCCCGACCGCCATGAAGGCCGGACCGGAGCCGGCCATCATGGCCCGCATGTCCGCGAAGTCTACGTTTATCAGCCCGGGCGAAGTCACGACATCCGAAATCCCCTCGACGCCATGTCTGAGGGTCTCGTCCGCGAGCTTGAAGGCGTTGGAGAGTGAGACGTTACCGGTGAGGGCCGGAAGCAGCCGATCGTTATCGACCTGGATCAGCGTGTCGACCTTGGGTCTAAGCCGCTCTACGGCGGCGAGTGCGACGGCCCTGCGGTGATCGCCCTCGAACGAGAAAGGCAGGGTGACGATGCCGACGGTGAGCGCGCCAAGCCGACGGCTCATCTCGGCGACGAGAGGCGCCGCGCCGGAGCCGGTGCCGCCTCCCATGCCCGCGGTGACGAAGACCATGTCAGCTCCGTCGATCATGTGAGAGACCTGTCCCTGGCTCTCCCGCATAGCCCTCCGGCCCACAATGTGGTCGCCGCCGGAGCCCATTCCCCGTGTGGTCGTGGGGCCTATGGCGAACGAGGGCAGACCTCTGACCTGCTCCAGGGCTTGCACGTCGGTGTTGATTGCGAGGAATGAGACGTTCGGGGGGCGATGCCTCGACATCCTGAGGACGGCGTTGCAACCGGCGCCGCCGACACCGACCACCTTGATGCGTACGGACGCTGCCTGTTCCGGCATTGAAGCTCTCCTCTCTCCGCTAAGGGTGGAACGCAGGTAGTCGATCATGCCGCCTCCTGTAGCGCCAGCAGGAAGTAGGGTACGTTCCACCTGCCGTGCGCGCCCATGTCGACCAGGACGCTCTTGGGCCGCAGGGACATGACGGTGCCCCGCGCCCCCCTGCGAGGGCCGCCGCGAAGGTCTCCCAAGTACATTACGGGCTGGCCGGCCTCCACGGTGCGCGGTCCGACGGCTCCTCCGATTCTGGTCGGCTGCGGCATTCCGGGCATGTCGAGCTGATGCGTCTTGGGAACGGTCGTCAGAGTCCTCATCGCTACCTCCGTGCAGGAGAGACTGTCCTGATACCAGAACAGTTTAGAACAGAACATGTGAGCGTGTCAATAGCCTGAGGCCGGTAGATTAGCCCGAACTTGGCCGTCCCGGCTGGTATGCCCTCCGGTCTCGGTGCTACAATCTGGCCGCCGAACCTGGGTTTAGGAGTATGGGCGATGCGACTGGAAGGGAAGGTGGCCCTGATCAGCGGTGCGTCCCGCGGCCAGGGGGCGAGGGAGGCGATCCTTTTCGCCCGGGAGGGGGCGAAGGTCGTTCTAGGGGACATACTGGAGGACCTGGGCGCTCAAGTCGAGGCCGAAATCAACGAGTCGGGCGGCGAGGCGATGTTCATCAGGCTCGATGTTACTCGCGAAGCGGACTGGGAGAGCGCCGTCGCGGAGACGGTCAGGAGATTCGGCCGTCTCGACATTCTCGTCAACAACGCGGCAGTGTTGAGCAGCGAACCAGTGGAGCATGTGACCGTGGAGGAGTGGGACCGGGTGATGGAGATCAACCTGAAGGGCGTCGTTCTTGGCATGAAGCACTCGATCCCCGCGATACGGGAGTCGGGTGGAGGCTCCATCGTCAACATCTCCTCCACTGCCGGCCTGGTCGGCAGCGACCGTGGGAGCGCCTACGGCGCATCTAAGGGCGGCGTGAGGATGCTCACCAAGTTCGCGGCCATTCAGCACGCGGCAGAGAGCATAAGAGCCAACTCAATACACCCCGGCCCGATCGACACGGAGATGATAGCGGAGCGCATCAACACGCCGGAGGGCCGGGCGCAGTCGGAGTCCCGCGCGCCGATGGGGCGCATAGGCACCGTTGACGACGTGGCGTACGGCGCCCTCTTCATGGCCTCGGACGAGTCGTCCTACATGACCGGCGCCGAGCTGGTTATCGACGGAGGCTTGAGCGCTCAGTAGGAGGCGGTCAGAAGACCGCCAACGGATTCACCGGCGATCCGGTCGCGTTGCTTATCCTCAACGGGCCGATCGAGAGCATGAACTCCCACCGGTCTCGCGCCCTGCAGGCCTGCGCAAGCTCCTCCAGGTTGGCGTTGTCGAGGATCCACAGACCCATTGCCGGGATGCCGATCTGATGGATCGGCATCGGCACCGCCGCGTACCCGCTCGGATTCACGTCGTTGCCGGTGTCCGTCCCGATCATAGCAATGCCCCTCTCCCGGAACAGGGGCAGGCAGGCGGCCTGGCAGGCGGTGCTGCCCGCCACCGCGGTGTCCACGGGTCCCTCGACCCCGCGCCGATGATGCTGTCCGGTGCGCACGAGGAGCACGTCCCCCTCCTCGACCCGGAATCCGCACCGCTCCTCCGCTCTAAGGATGTCGTCGGGCATCACGCCCTCTCCGCGCTCGATCCAGTCGACTCCCCGGAGCATCGGCACGTCCACGAGGACCCCTCTGGTCACGATGCCGTCCCGTGCAAGCTCAATCGACTCGACGGTGGCGCCCAGGCTGGTGGAGATGAGGTGGGCGGGGCGGCCGTTGTAGAGGCGGCCCTCCCACATGAAGTGGGCCAGGCTGTCAACGTGCGTGATGGTGTGCCCGTGGAAGACCATACCGATGTAGTCCACCGAGACCTGCCTGTCGCGCGACGACATCTTGTCGCCGGTGGCCCATCCCTCGCCGCTCTCGACCATGAAGTGCATCGGCTGATAGGTGACGTCGGGCGCCATGTCGTAGACGATGGACCGGGCGCAGGAGACGGTCACCCCCTCCTCCACCAGCGCGACGGCGCGTCTCGTCTTCTCCGGACTGAGAAGGTTGAGCGTGCCCAACTGATCGTCATCTCCCCAGCGTCCCCAGTTGCTGAGGGAGTCGACGTAGCCGAGAACCTCGTCTTCGGTGGGAATAGGAGTTGTCATGCCTTCACCTCTGTCTGAATCAGGATTCGCCGGATTAGAGGATATTCAGGATTTGGGCGGGCTCCCACAGACAATCGAAAGGACTGGAGTTGAGGGGAGTCTCGTTGCGAATAGGGCCAGACTGTGGGAGAGCCTCACCGATCTTCCAGCCCCCGTCACCAGCGAGGTCCCTCGGGCTGTTTTCCCAAAAGTGTCGTATTTTCATGCATTCTGCCGGTTCTCGTGTCTGGCCGGGTGTTGGGATAGTCGTAGGGACGCCTCTGAATCCAACAGTTTGCCTGCCGGAAGCGGCAGATCGCAGCGTATGAGTCGAATGGGTGGCCGGAGTTGGTCAAGCGGGTCTCCTGTCGGGTGATTGCGTCGTATAGCAGAATTATACGCTGATGTTCGTGGCATGTCAAATGGGGGATATACTCCACGGAGCCCTGAGCAGCGACGACAGGGGCCATTCGTCTTGTGCTCGTCGGGCGGCCCGTTTACAGTAGCCCGATGGTGGACTCGTCCAGTCGACCGAGCGCAGGTCACCTCTCCTCCCTCAGATACCGGGACTTTCGCACGTTGTGGACGGCCAGCTTCTTCGCGGGCGCGGCGGCCTGGGCGCTGATCGTCGCGCGGGGCTGGCTCGTCTACGAGATATCCGACTCCTCGCTCTGGGTCGGGATCGTCACCTTCACGGCGATGTTCCCCCGCGTGGTGGTGACCCCGTTCTCAGGGTACCTGTCCGACCGCTTCGACCGACGCTCCGTGCTGGCCCTGATGTTCTCGATAAACGTAGTCCACAACCTCGTGCTGGGGATCCTCGTGATGACTGGCAGTATCGAGGTGTGGCACCTGGTCGTCCTCTCGCTGGTGAACGGGTCGGCGCGCGCTGCCCAGATGCCGGCCGCCGGAGCGCTCGTGCCGAACCTGGTGCCCAGACCTCTGCTGCTGAACGCTATTGCTCTCAACCAGGCGGCGATGCACGGGTCGCGCCTGCTTGGCCCCGCCGCGATCGCCCCGATGCTGGACAGGCTCGGAGTCGAGGCGGCCTTCTTCCTGTGCACAGGGTTCTATGTGATCAGCCTAGTGCAGACGCTGCGGATAGGCACCTCTTCGACCGGCCAGATCGATCGCGCCCGCGGGGTCGTCAGCAATATGATGGACGGCGCCAGATACATCTATCGGACGCCGGCGCTGCTCGCGATCGTGCTCATCGCGCTGTTCCACTGCGGCCTCACGATGTCGTTCGAGTCGCTGCTTCCGGTACTGTCCAGGCAGCAGCTGGACGCGGAGGGCGGCGGTTTCAGCTACCTGATGATGTCGGTGGGTGCGGGAGCGCTCGTCTCCGTGTTCGCGTTGGCCGGGGTTCGAAAGGAGGTGACACAGGGGAGGCTCTTGCTGAACCTTGGCGTGCTGAGCGGGCTGGCGCCTATCGTGCTCGGAATGTCGAACAGCATGCCGATGGCGCTGCTCGCCGCCGTGGGCATGGGCGCTACCCAGGCCGGCTTCATGACGATCACCCATACGATGATCCAGTCGATTACGCCCGACGGTGTCCGGGGCCGCGTCGCCGGTGTCTATTCGATGCATATCGGCGGGATGATGGCCTCCGTCAACCTCGTCAACGGTGGGCTCGCCGACGTGATCAACGCACCCTACCTGCTCATCGGCGGGGGAGTCCTGTTCATCGTGGTGATGTTCGCAAGCTGGCAGCGCCGGACGCTCCGGCAGATATACGCGGGACGCCTGCGGGCCGAGGTGACAGCGCCTAGCTGACGAATATAGGCTGCGTCCAAGCACGGACGCCTGTGGACGACCAGACGGATGCGCGAACGTAGCCCTCGTCCCCCCGGACCGAGTAGTCGGCCTCTGAGCCTGTGACCTCCGCGTAGACACGGCCCTCCCGGCCGATGAACCGTGTCGTGTAGATGGAGTCGTAGTACGGCTCGATCCTCAGGGAGATGGTCTGGCGGGATATCTTCAGCTCGGAGAGCACGACACCGGTGGACGAGTAGAAATCTCCCGACGAGATGGAATCTACTATGGCATCCTGCGACAGCTTCCTGGCCCTGACCATCAGCCAGCCGCGGCCGGGGTTGGACAGGTTGGGGCGGAACTCCTTGTAGTTGTGGGAGTCGTCGGTGGCGACGCCAAAGATGGGCCGACCGGCGCTTAGGACGCCGTCCCATATCTCCTCGTAGCCGGGCCGTCCGGGCGCTCCGTAGACGTTCGCTGCCTGATGCCCATTGAACACCTCGAGCAGAGTCGCGCCTGTCACCTGTGCGATCTGTCTGTGGTCGAACGACCACTTGTAGTTGGGATGGTTGATGGAGGCTATGCCTCCGGCTGCCACGATCGAGTTGATGTTGGCCTGCATGGTCGGCACCACATCCGTAGCGTCGATAGGCTCGATCAGCCTGGAGATGCCGATAGCGTTGATGTGCACGGGCTTGCGACCGCCGTGCAGATTGACGGTGACTTCCTCTCCAGGGATCATTAGCGGCCGCTTGAACCTCCTCCTGCCTCTCCCGTACTCGAACAGGGTCAGGTGGTTGTGGTCGCTCAGGACGAGGAAGTCGTACCCGTTGCGCCTGAACCATCTGACTACCTTTTCGGGCGTCTCGTCGCCGTCCGACTCGGTCGTGTGGGTGTGTATGTTCCCTTTATACCAGTTGAGGTCAGGCATGCTCACTCCAGGGGAATCCGCTCTCCGTGCTTAGTCCTGCGGAATGCGCCGATGCAGAACTCGTTGCCTTCCGGATCGGCCATGGTGACTCCGCCCCCGGGACGAGGGCCGCTTGCATGGTTGCCCCCGAGCGCCAGGATCTGGCGCACCGCCTCGTCTACGTCTGGGACGGTGAAGCACATGTGACACCGGTTCTTCACGGTCTTCGGCTCGGACACCTTTTGCAGCACGAGCGACATCGTCGAGTCGAGCGAACCGACCGTGAGCCACCCGCCTTCACCACGAAGCGGTCCCGGCTCCTCTCCGAGCACGGCACCCCAGAAGGCGGCTTCACGCTCTATGTCGTCGACGTCCAATACTACTGCGGCAGTCTCCATGACCACACCCAGACCGGTTCCCGACGGTTCACTGGTCCTGCGATCTTCCATCATCGTGCTGAACTTTGCTTTGTGATTTGACCGTTCACTGAGTCATTAAATCATACTTCTCGATGAATAGAGCGTACAGGCTTCGGAGTTGGGCGCTCCCGATGCGCGGCGAGTCCTAAGATTGACGCCTCCGCCGGTCGGCTCTTAGTATAGGCGGGCGTATCCTCTATCAGATCCCCCCATGCACGCCAAGTCCAAGACATGCGCTGTCGTGGGCCTCGACGGCCTCGTCGTCGAGGTCGAGGTGGACATCTCTCCGGGTCTGCCTGCCTTCAATATCGTCGGGCTTCCCGATACAGCGGTGCAGGAGTCGAGGGAGAGGGTGAGGGCGGCGATACGGAACTCCGGCCACGAGTTTCCCATGCGGCGGATCACCGTCAGCCTGGCGCCGGCGGACCTGCGGAAGGCGGGGCCGGCCTACGATCTGCCCATTGCCATCGCGATCCTGTTGAGCTCCGGCCAAGTTCCCTCGATACCCGACTCGGCTCTGCTGCTCGGCGAGCTTTCGTTGGACGGCGCCCTGAGGCATACGAACGGCGTTCTGCCAATGGTGGTCGTAGCCCGGGACGAGGGTTTGGAGACGGTGTTCGTGCCGTCGGCGGACGCGGAAGAGGCTGCCCTCGTCGAGGACGTCGAAGTCGTGCCGGTGGAGAGTCTCGCCCAGCTGGCCGCCCACTTCAGGGGTGAGGCGTCTCTGCAGGCGGTTGAGGGCGGTCGGAAGAGGGACGGCGGCGGGCAGGACAGCGGGACCCGAGTGGCGGGAAGCCGCGTCGACCTCGCTGACATCCGAGGCCAGGAGCACGCGAAGCGGGCGCTGGAGGTGGCCGCGGCCGGCAGCCATAACCTGCTGATGAACGGTCCTCCGGGAAGCGGCAAGACGCTGCTGGCCCGGACACTACCGTCGATCCTCCCCGACATGACCCACCGCGAGTCGATAGAGGTGACGAAGATATACAGCGTTGGCGGTCTTCTGCCGCCCTCGTCTCCTCTTGTCACGGAGCGGCCGTTCCGGTCGCCACACTACACGATCTCGAACGCGGGGCTCGTCGGCGGAGGGCGCCAGCCGAGACCGGGGGAGATCACGTTGAGTCACCGGGGCGTCCTCTTCCTGGACGAGCTGCCCGAGTTCGGGCACACCGTCCTGGAGGTGCTGCGCCAGCCGGTCGAAGACAAGGTGGTGACGATCAGCCGCGCACAGGGATCGATCACTTTTCCCGCTAACTTCATGCTGGTCGCCGCCATGAACCCATGTGCGTGCGGCTTCGCGACCGATCCTGTGAAGGAGTGCGTCTGCACCCCTAGCGCCGTTTCCAGATATCGGCGCCGGATCAGCGGGCCTTTGCTCGATCGCATAGACATGTTCGTCGACGTGCCGAGAGTGGAATACGAGGACCTGTCCGAGCCTGTGAAGGCCGAGTCTTCCGAGAGCGTACGCGGGAGGATCGAGAGGGCGCGGCTCGTGCAGGGTGAGAGGTTCGACGGTACGACGCTTATCGCGAACTCTGAGATGGGGCCGGTAGAGGTGTGGGACTACTGCCAGGTCGACGAGGCTGCTCAGGGTCTCCTCCAGGCCGCGATGCGTCAGATGCACCTGTCCGCGCGCGGATATCACAGGATTCTCAAGGTGGCCCGGACGATCGCCGACCTGTCGGGCTCCGGGACGATTGAGCCCGCGCATCTCGCGGAGGCTCTCCAGTACCGCCCCAAGACGTGGGGGTGACCGGAGCGGCGGTGGACCGGACTGAACTGGTCGAGAGCTGGCTGCGCGAGGAGCGACAGCCCTTCACCGGTTGGGACTTCTCGTACCTCGATGGTCGGATGGCCGCGGACGGAGAACCATGGTCGTACATGGACCGCGCCGCTGAGTTGATCCGGCGCTCCGATTCGGTGATCGACCTGGACACCGGAGGTGGCGAGAAGCTGCTGATGCTCCGGGAGCATTGGCCTGCAAGAGTCGTCGCGACAGAGGACTATCTCCAGAACTTCGATCTGGCGACGGAACGGCTCTCGCACCTTGGAGTCAGCGTCGTCAAGGCAGAGGTCTCCGACACCGCGCCGATGCCCTTCGCGGACGGCGAGTTCGATCTCGTGCTCAACAGACACGCTGCGTTCAATCCGAGCGAGGTAGCTCGCGTGCTCTCGGTAGGAGGCACCTTCTTGACCCAGCAGGTGCACGGAACGTGGGCGTGGGACCTCCATGCCGCCTTCGACGCAGAGCCTGAGTGGCCGGACGTCACGCTGGCGAAGTACCTGCCGATGCTGGAAGCGGCTGGGCTGAGCGTCGTGACCGCCGAGGAGTGGGAGGGCGGGCTCGTGTTCAGCGACGTGGGCGCGATCGTCTACTACCTGAAGGCCATACCGTGGGAGGGGTTCACGGTGAGAACCCATCTGCGGCACCTGCTCGCGCTTCAGGAGAGAGTGGAAGCGGGCAGGGACTTGGAGTTCTTCGCGGCCAAGTTCCTCATTGAGGCGATCAAGCGGTAGTCACCCAGTATCGATGGTGTAGGACTGGAGGCGGGAGTAGAGGCCACCGGCCGCGGCGAGCTGGTCGTGCGTGCCCTGCTCGACGATCCGGCCCTGGTCCATGACGACGATACGGTCGGCGTTTCGCACCGTCGACAGCCGGTGGGCGATGACGAGCGCGGTACGGTCCTTCAGCAGCTCTGCGAGGGCCTGCTGAATCAGCACCTCGGTGTAGGTGTCTATGTTTGCGGTGGCCTCGTCGAGGATCAGTATGCGAGGGTCTCCGGCGAGGGCTCGTGCGAAGCTGATCAGCTGTCGCTGTCCGACGCTCAGGTTGGCTCCCCGTTCCAACAGAGGGGTGTCGTAGCCCCTCTCGAGATCGAGGATGAACTGGTGAGCCCTGACCGCCCTGGCCGCGTACTCGATCTGCTCGTCGGAGACCTCGGCGCGGTTGTAGCGGATGTTCTCTCTGACGGTGCCTGAGAACAGGGAGGGTTCCTGGAGGACGACGCCGACCTGTCGAGAGAGGGAGCGTAGCTTGACGTCTCGTATGTCGTGTCCATCGACGGTGATGCGTCCCTGGACGACGTCGTAGTATCTAAGCAGGAGTGAGATGAGCGTGGTCTTGCCTGCGCCCGTGGGACCGACGATGGCGATCGTCCACCCGGCCTGGACCTTCAGGTCGATATCGTGCAGGACGGGCGTTCCTGCCGAGTAGTGGAAGCCGACGTTTTCGAACCTCACATCTCCCCTCACGCGGGACAGCGAGACGGCGTTGGGCCGGTCGGCGACGGCAGGCGGTATGTCCATCAGCTCGAAGATGCGGTCGGCGGATACGACGGTGCGCTGGAGTTGCTCGAAGTTGGCGGTGACCTCTCTGATAGGGTCGAAGAGTCGCTCGACGTACAGTGCGAAGGCTACGATGATGCCTACCTCCAGCGATCCCCGGACGACCATCTCCCCGCCGACCGCCACCAACAGAACGAAGACCACGGCGCTCACGGTCTGGACGGTGGGAGTGAGAGCCGACAGGTAACGAGACACCTGGAGACTGGAGGCCAGATGATCCTCGTTCGCCTCTTCGAATATGGCGATGTTCCTCTCCTGCCGGTTGAGGCTTTGGACGACGCGTACGCCGCTGATATTCTCCTGCGCTATGGAGCTCACCTCGGCGATGGTCTGCCGGGTGCGTTGAAGAGCTCCCTGCGCCAGTGACTGCCATCTGGAGAGAAGTGGGACGAGGCCCACGACGAGGGCCAGAGTCACAAGTGCCAGCGGCGCGTTCATGACCAGCATGGCCGCCGCGATGCCTACAATCGCCAGCGAGTTCGCGACGCTCCTTACCACTATGAAAGTGAGCTCGTCTACCTGACTGACGTCGTCGTGGACGCGCGACATGATGCTGCCGGTCCGGTTGCGATCGAAGAATGCCATAGAGAGACTCTGTATCCGGCCGAAGATCTCTGCGCGTACGGCGTATATCAGCCGTTGTCCCACGGAGACCAGGATGCGCCCGTGCAGGTAGATGACGGCGAACTGCACCACGGCCACGCCCATGAAGAGGGCGACCATCCTGGTCAGGCCGGTAAGGTCGCCGGAGTCGTTCGCGATGTACCTGTCGATTGCGATCTTTACGATCCAGGGCAGTGCTACGGTCGTTCCGCTGTATACCAGGATGGCGAGCATGGCCACAGTCAGCTCACCCCTGTACGGCAGCAGACGGCCAAACAGCCGCAGGAGGACCCTACGGTAGTGAATGCGCCTCTGCCCGGCGTCGTTCAAGTCCGTAACCCCGGTAACCTTCTGAGTGTTGCCATCTCCGTCTGTGCTCATGCACCGTCGTCTCTCGCGAAGGGCTGGTCGCCTACCAGGTGAATCTCTCCCTGGGGCCTCAACTGGAGATCGTATATTCGCCGGTACGGACCGTCGGCCATGAGCAACTCGTCGTGAGTGCCACGCTCGACGATCTCGCCCTGATCGAGCACCAGTATCAGGTCGGCGTTGCGCACGGTGGAGAGCCGGTGGGCGATCACGAACGTTGTCCTGTTCCTCATCACGTCGACGAGGGCCCGCTGGATGAGCGCCTCCGTGCCGACGTCCACGCTGGAGGTGGAGTCGTCGAGAATGAGTATGGGAGGGTCCATCAGGACGGTCCTGGCGATAGCGAGTCTCTGACGCTGACCGCCGGATAAGGTGATACCCCGCTCGCCGACCCAGGTGTCGTAGCCGTCGGAGAGAGCGTCGACAAAGTCGTGCAGCTGTGCGACCTTGGCGGCCCGCACTACGTCGTCCAACCGTGCTTCGGAGACGCCGTAAGCGATGTTGTCCCTGATCGTCGCGGAGAATGCGAAGACGTCCTGGAGAACGATCCCCACGTTCTGCCGGAGAGAGGCCAGCGTGATGTCTCGCACGTCCACGCCGTCGATCAGGACCCGGCCTGTCGATGCCTCGTAGAAACGGGGAAGCAGGTGGACTGCCGTGCTCTTCCCCGAGCCGGGTCCGCCCAGGACGGCGACCGTCTGGCCGGGCAGCGCCTCGAAGTCGACGTCGTGAAGCGTTTCGCGAGAAGCGTCGTAGCTGAGAGAGACGCGCTCGAACCTGACGTGGCCGCGCGCCCCCTGTAACGGTACGGCTCCGGGCCTATCCCTGACCGGCGACTCGGTGTCCAAAATCTCAAAGACACGTCGTCCCGCCGCGAAGGCTTTGGAGAACATCTCCACTCTCTGGCCCACGACAAACACCGACGTCGCTAGGAAGCCCAGGTACAGGATGAAGGAGGTCAGCTCTCCCGGGGTCACGCGTCCGGCGAACACCTCGCTACCTCCGAACAGCAGTATCGCCGCCGTGGCGCCTGAGAAGAGCAGGACTATCGAAGCGATGCCCAACACGAAGACCATGTCGGATGCGTACATGTGGAGGGCCACGGCACTGGCCCGATTCTGGAATTTGGCCTCCTCGTGATCGCCGGCACCGAAAGCCTTGACGACCCTCATGCCCGTCAGGCTCTCCTGTACCACCGCGTTCATGTCGCCCATCTCCTGAAGGGCCTTCTCAAAGTGAGTGGACATCCGGAGCGCCATTATCGTGCTGGCACACAGCATTGGCGGGATGAAGGCCAGGGTGACGAGCCCCAGCCGCCAGTCGATGAGCATCATCATCATCCCCGCAAACGCGAAGGCGCCGACGCCACTCATCCCGTGGAGGAATCCCCGTCCCACGCAGTTGGACATGGCGTCGATGTCCACGGTGATCCTGGACATCAGGTCTCCGGTCTGGATACGGTCGTAGAAACCGGCGCTGAGCCCCTGCATCTTGCAGAACAGGTCCTTCCGGAGCTCGTAGCCGACCCAGTGATGGACCGCCTGGGTCAAGTAGATGCCGGCGTAGTTTAGTACGGACCTGAGGATCCCCAGGATCAGGATGACGGCTGCAAGAAGGACCAACTGGCTTCTGAGGCCGCTGGTCAGCACCTCGTCGATGACGGAGCCAGCGACCCAGGGTATCAGCATATGTGCGAAAACGGCCGCAACACCAGAGGACGCTGCGCTGAGAGAGAGCCACCTGTGCCGAAAGCTGTAAGCTACCGTTCTGAAAAGAGTCTTCATGAGCTATAAAAAAAGCCTCCCGTCGGGGAGGCTCCTCGAGAACATTCTCTGCGCGCAGGCGCTACGGTTCCGAGGTCCTCCTCAACGGCGGAATCCGATGGCCGTCGGCCATCGGGTCGAGTCTAAGCATGCTGGCGAACATGGTAGTCATGGGTTGGTGCTGATCATGTTACCACATCGGCGAGTCTATGCGGATGTGGGTGGGCTCTCGACGGCAGGGAAACGAGAGCGGCCCCGGGAGTTGTCCTGACGCCTTCGGCGTTTTCCATCCAGACCTCGCATTCGACGAGGAGGTCGCCTTCCTCGACGTACTTGCGTGTAACGACGCCCTTGCAGTGGACGGGTCCACCGGGGACGTCCATGCCGCGGTATTGCACGTTCAGCCGCTTCAGTGCGCCGCGCTCTCCGATCCAGTCGGTCAACAGCTGCGCCAGGAAGGCGTGCTTGAGCGAGCCCTGGACGATGACGTCCGGCAGGCCGGCCGCCTCGGCCGCTCGGAGGTCGTAGTGGATCTCCGGGTACTCGACTGAGGCGGCGGCGTACTTGACGAGCTGTCGCGTCGTGGGGTTCTTCCGCAGGGCCGGTATGTGATCGCCCTCAGCGATGTCCTCGAAGTATATCTGGTCGGGCAGGCCACCTGGAGGCGTCCACTGTTCATCCTCCACGCCCCAGACCCTCGTCCCGGCGGGGCCGTCCGGAGGGTTGTAGAGGACCGCGGTGTTGCGCTCGAGGCAGACGACGCTGCCGAACTGGTTGACGTACTTCAGCTCTCGTATGGCGAGGAGCATCTTGCCCAGTCTGCCCTGCTTCTCGACGAAGTCGACGAACTTTGAGGTCACGGTGATCGTGTCGCCGGGACGTACCGGCTCGAAGTACTCCCACTCGCTGCCGCCGTCTACGCTGGCTCCGTAGGGGAGCTCGACGCGCACGCGGGGCGGGCCGGGATAGCAGGACCTCAGGAAGGTGGGCGGTGCGATGAGACCACCGTAGCGTGTCGCGCGGGCCTTCGTCTCGTCGTTGAAGAGGGGGTTGCCGTCCTCCACCGAGTCGGCGAAGCGGATGATGTCTTCAGCCCGTACTCTGAAGCTGTTCGGATGGGACTCGATGCCGAGGGCAGATCGCATCTCCGGTGTGATCATCTTCTGTCTGCTCCCACTGTCTCAGGTACGTCCGGGCCTCGCGAAGAATTCGAAATGGTATCGTATCCACGGTATCACTCATCAAGGAGCCGGGTCACGTTATGGTGGGGGCGTTCGCCTTCGGGCGTTCTTGACGCCCCTGCCGACGTGATGTACAAATGGCGTCTCACGCAAACCGGCAAGCTCGAAGGAGGACCGCTCGGCATGGAAGAGAACGACCAGGTCGGTAAGGTACAAACGGTCACGGGCCCGGTCGATCCGGCCGAGATGGGCATCACACTAACGCACGAGCACCTGCTGATCGACCTGGCGCCGCTGGGCGGCCCTCCGAGCCAGGCGAGCCTACGGGACCTCTACCATCAGCCGGTCTCCTTCGAAAACCTGGGATGGATACGTCATCACGGGGTGGGGAGCTGGGACAACTCCCAGCTTCTCTCGGTGGAGACGGCGATCGATGAGACGATGCTCTACAAGCAGTTCGGCGGCGGCTCGATGGTGGACGCGACGAGCATCGGCATCGCCCGCGACCCGGTGGGACTTGCCAGGATCTCCCGGCATACCGGCGTCAATATCGTCATGGGCGCTGCGCATTACGTTGCTCCGGCCCACCCGGAGGACATGGACGAGCGGACCGAGGACGAGATATTCGAGAGGATCGTCAAGGATGTGACCGAAGGCGCTGACGGTACGGACGTGAGGTCGGGCATCATCGGCGAGGTGGGGTGCAGCTGGCCGCTGACCGACAACGAACGGAAGGTGCTGCGAGCGGCGGCTCGCGCCCAGAGGGTCACCGGAGCGCCCATCCTGATACATCCGGGCCGGGACGAGACTGCGCCATTCGAGATAATCGAGGTTCTTAGCGAGGCGGGAGGAGACCTCGGGCGGACGATCATGGGCCACATCGAGCGCACCATCTTCAAGCTGGAGGACTTCAAGCGGGTGGCCGAGGCGGGATGCTACGTCGAGTGGGACCTGTTCGGAAACGAGAGGTCGTACTACGCGCCGGAGCCAAAGATCGACATGCCGAGCGACGCCACGCGAATGGACCAGATCGCCTACCTGGCGACAGAGGGGTACGGCGACAGGGTGGTCCTCGCCCACGACATCTGCTCGAAGGATCGACTGATCAAGTACGGCGGCCACGGCTACTTCTACATCATCTACCACATAGTGCCCAGGATGCGAGCCCGGGGCTACACCGAAGAGTTCATACAGAAGATACTGGTCGACAACCCGGCGAGGATTCTGACCTTCACCGAACCGAAGTCAGACTAGTGGGTTGACCCCGGTCCCGCGTCGGCGAAAGACAACTACCATGTCTGCGAGAGAGGTGCGACTGTGAGCGTGTTCGACATTGTGCTGACAGGCGGGCGTGTCTTGGACCCCGATTCGGGACGTGACGAGATAGCCAACGTCGGAATCTCGGACGGCACGATCCAGGCCATCACCAACGAGCCCCTGGAGGGCCGTGACTCGATAGACGCGAGCGGGCTGGTTGTCGCGCCCGGCGCGATCGACATGCACTCGCACGGCCAGGACGAAGAGAATTACCGCGTGCAGGCAAGAGACGGTGTGACCACCGCGCTGGAGCTCGAAGCCGGGGTGCTGGACATCGACGACTGGTACGGCGAGCGTGAGGGGAAAACGCTGATCAACTTTGGCGCAAGCATCGGACACATACCAGTCCGCATGAAGGTGATGAACGACCCCGGGGCGATGCTCCCTATCGCCGACGGCGCCTACAGTGCCGCCTCTCCGGAGCAGATCGAGGAGATGAAGAGGCTGCTCGACCTCGGGTTGAGGCGAGGCGCGCTCGCGATGGGCTTCGGCCTCCAGTACACGCCGGTGGCGACGCGCTGGGAGGTGCTGGAGATGTTCCGGATTGCGGCGCGGTATGGAGCGTCGTGCCATGTCCACATGCGCGGGATGGGCCACAAGGAGCCGATGAACAGCATCGAGGGGTTGTCGGAACTGATCGCGGCCTCCGCAACGAGCGGAGCGCCGCTCCACCTCGTCCACATTAACAGCAGCGGGATGAGGGCCGTACCGAGACTGCTTCAGATGATCGAGGAGGCCCGCGGCAACAACCTCGACGTCACCACCGAGTGCTACCCGTACTCGGCGGCGATGACCGGGATAGAGTCGGCCCTCCTAGCGGAAGGCTGGCAGGATGTCCTGGGAATAGACTACGAAGGCCTGGAGTGGGCGGAGACGGGAGAGCGGCTGACGGCCAGCACATTCGCTGAGTACCGCGAGATCGGCGGGGCGGTGATAATGCACATGATCCCCGAGCCGATGATGGAAGAGGCTGTGACGAGCCCTCTCACGGCGATCGCGACGGACGGCTACCTGAAGGACGGCCACGGCCACCCGAGGACGTCGGGATCCTACTCCAAGATACTGGGCCGCTTCGTGAGAGAGACGGGCGTGCTCTCCCTGATGGACGCCGTCCGCAAGGCCTCCCTGATGCCGGCCCAGCGCCTGGAGCCCCTGGCGCCACTCTTCAGAAAGAAGGGCAGGGTAGCGGTGGGCTGCGACGCCGACCTGATGGTGTTCGATCCGGCCCGCGTCATCGACCGCGCGACCTATCAGGACCCGATCGCTCCGCCCGATGGGATGCCGCACGTGCTCGTAAACGGCGTGCCGGTCGTCAGGGACGGAGAGGTTGTAGAGGGAGTGTTCCCGGGCAGGGGGACGCGCGCCCCGGCGGCGTGAGAGGAGAGAAAAGATGCCCACTTTCGACATGGTGCTGACGAGCGGCAGGGTGATGGACCCGGAGTCGGGGCGTGACGAGATAGCCAACGTCGGCATATACGGAGGCTCGATCCAGGCAATCACGCGGGAGCCACTGCAGGGAGACGACTCGATAGATGCGAGCGGTCTCGTCGTCGCGCCCGGCGCGATAGACATGCACTCGCACGGCCAGGACTCTGAGAACTACGAGGTCCAGGCAAGGGACGGCGTGACGACCGCCCTCGAGCTGGAGGCCGGCGTGGCGGACATCGACCGTTGGTACGGTGAGCGTGAGGGAAAGGCGCTGATCAACTTCGGCGCAAGCATCGGACACATACCCGTCCGCATGCAGGTGATGAAGGATCCGGGCGAGATGCTCCCGGTCGCGGACGGCGCTTACAAGGAGGCGAACGAGGCTGAGATCGAGGAGATGAAGGCCCTGATGCACCGCGGCCTGCGCCGTGGCGCGCTTGCGATGGGCTTCGGTCTTGCCTACACGCCGAGCGCCTCCCGCTGGGAGGCGCTCGAGATGTTCCGCGTGGCGGCCGCCTACGGCGCCTCCTGCCACGTTCACATGCGGGGCATGGGCCACAAGGAGCCTCTGAACAGCATCGAGGGGCTGTCGGAGCTCATAGCGGCGTCGGTGACCAGCAGCGCGCCTCTCCACCTAGTTCACATCAACAGCAGCGGGCAGCATGCGGTGCCCAGCCTGCTACAGATGATCGAGGAGTCGCGCTCCAACGGCGTCGACGTGACAACTGAGTGCTATCCATACACAGCCGGGATGACCGGAATAGAGTCGGCCATCCTGTCAGAGGGCTGGAGAGACAGGTTCGGCCTGGACTACGGCGATCTCGAGTGGGCGGAGACGGGCGAGCGGCTGACGGCCAGCAGCTTCGCCGAGTACCGCGAGATCGGCGGGATGGTGATCATCCACTCGATGCGTCAGGACCTGGTGGACGGGGCCGTGGCGAGCCCGCTCACGGCCATCGCCTCCGACGGCTATCTCGAGGACAGCAAGGGCCATCCGCGGACGGCGGGATGCTACACGAGGATCCTGGGCCAGTACGTGAGGGAGTCCGGCGCGATCACGCTGATGGACGCCATCAGGAAGTCGTCCCTGATGCCCGCACAGCGTCTCGAGTCTCTGGCCCCGGCCTTCAAGAAGAAGGGGCGAGCCTGCGTCGGCGCCGATGCGGACCTGGTGCTGTTCGACGCCGAGCGAGTCCGCGACCGGTCCACCTACCAGCAGCCAACTCTCGCGCCGGAAGGCGTACCGCACGTGCTGGTGGCCGGAACGCCGGTAGTGAGAGACGGCGAGGTCCAGGTGGGGGCGTTCCCGGGCACTGGGGTGCGTTCGCCGGGAGCTTAAGGGAGCGCGGAGGGTGGAGACCGAGGTGAGAGGATGAGCCCCGAGATGCTGGAGACGGCATTCACCATCGACACGTCGAGCATCAAGTACGGGCCCGGAGTGACCCGCGAGGTCGGTTACGAGATGCGCCGTCTGGGGGTCAGCCGGGTGATGGTGCTGACCGACCCTGGGATGGCGGAGAGCGATCCGGTGGATGTGACGCTCGGCTCGCTGCGCGACGAGGGTGTCGACGCAGTCCTCTATGACGGGGTGCGGGTGGAGCCGACCGACGTGTCGTTCAGAGATGCGATCGACTTCGCCTCCGCCGGCGGCTTCGACGGGTACGTCGCGGTCGGCGGAGGCTCCGCGATAGACACGGCGAAGGCGGCCAACCTCTACGCCACGTATCCTGCCGATCTCCTCACCTACGTCAACGCGCCGATAGGAGAGGCGAGACAGGTACCGGGCCCGCTGAAGCCGCTCATAGCAGTGCCCACGACCTCCGGTACGGGTAGCGAGACGACCGGCGTGGCCATATTCGACCTGCTGGAGATGCGGGCGAAGACGGGGATCTCGCACCGCGCGCTCCGTCCGACGATGGGGCTGGTCGATCCCGAGAACACGCGGACGCTGCCGAAGATGGTCACGGCCTGCAGCGGCCTGGACGTGCTGTGCCACGGGCTGGAGTCGTACACGGCGCTGCCCTTCAGCGCCCGCACCGCTCCCGAGAGCCCAGGAGCACGGCCCTCCTACCAGGGCTCCAATCCGATCAGCGACGTGTGGGCCGCCCGCGCGGTCGAGATGGTGTCGAGAAACATCGTCAGGGCGGTCCACGACGCCGACGACTACGAGGCGCGCAGCCAGATGCTTCTGGCCGCCACCTTCGCCGGCGTCGGGTTCGGCAACGCAGGGTGCCACCTGCCGCACGGCATGTCGTACCCGGTATCCGGCAGGGTGCGTGAGTTCGTGCCGGACGGCTATCCCGAGGGCCGCGCGATAGTCCCGCACGGGATGTCGGTCATCCTCAACGCTCCGGCAGTGTTCCGGTTCACCGCCCCGGCGAACCCGGAGCGGCACCTGTACGCCGCCCGGCTCATGGGAGCCGACGTCGAGGGCGCCGGCCCGGAGGACGCGGGAGACCTGCTGGCCGACGCGATAGTAGACCTCATACGCCGGATCGACATCCCCAACGGTCTGGAAGCGGTTGGCTACTCGCTGGACGACGTCGACGAGCTGGTCGCTGGAACGCTGCCACAGCACAGGGTCGTCAAGCTCGCGCCGCGGCCGGTCGGGGCTCCGGAACTGAGGGACCTCTTCGTTGACTCGATGAGGCTGTGGTGACGGGCCCGGAGCCGGAAGGCTGATGCAGAGGGTGCCGCTCGGCGACACCGGCCTGATGGTCAGCCGGCTTGGCATAGGGCTGGTCGAGATGGGCCGGGACGCCGCGCCCGATGCGTTGGAGAAGGCCGGCCGCGTGCTCAACTCCGCGCTGGACGCGGGCATCAACTTCCTCGACACGGCCGAGTGCTACGACCTGAGCGAGGAGCGCGTCGGTCTCACAGTATCCCACCGGCGGGACGAGTTCATACTGGCGACGAAGGCGGGCCACGTTCCGCCCGGGATGAGCGGCTCGCCGTGGACGGGCGAGACGGTCAGGGCTAGCATCGACCACAGTCTGACGTTGCTTAGGACCGACTATGTCGACCTACTGCAGGTGCACGCGTACGACATACTGTCTCCGCCCGACGATGTGCTTAGGGCCGTGGAGGATGCCAGGGACGCCGGCAAGGCGCGCTTCATCGGCTTCAGCCAGCAGAACGAACCGGCGGAGTGGGCCATCGAGAGCGAGATGTTCGACACGCTGCAGACCGCCTTCAGCCTAGTGGACCAGAGGGCACGGTACGGAATTCTCGACCGGGCGAAGGAACGCGGGATGGGCGTCATCGTCAAGAGGCCCATCGCCAACGCGGTCTGGGGCAGGGACCGGATCGAGGGCTACTACAGCACCGACGGCGTCGCCGATCTTCTGCTGGAGCGGGCGAGGCTCATGCGGGAGTCCGGCCCGATCGACGGCGCTCCCGACGATCCTGTAGAGCTGGCCCTGGGGTTCGTGCTGGCCCACGAGCAGG
The DNA here is from genome assembly GCA_965208395.1 of Dehalococcoidia bacterium. Lineage (GTDB taxonomy): Bacteria > Chloroflexota > Dehalococcoidia > Lucifugimonadales > CBDBON01 > CBDBON01. The sequence continues at coordinate 621,060 of CBDBON010000003.1, read as the reverse complement.
TCGACACGGCGATCGTCGGCACTCGCAACCCTGCTCACATGCTGGCCAACATCAAGACGGTGCAGGAGAGGCTCCCCCTGGACGGCGCAGTCGTCGACGAGCTGCGACGCCGCTACGACGAGGTCGGAAGGGAGTGGCGCAGCGTAGACTGAGCCGCGGATGGGATGCGGGCGGAGCTAGGTGGAAGCCCTGCCCCTGCGGAGGGCGCGGCCGGGAAGCGAGCCGGTGTTCTCGCCCCGGTCTATGACGACCCTCCCGTTGACGATCACGTATTCGATCCCGACCGGGAACTGCTTGGGCTCCTCTCTGGTCGCCGGCGCCTTGACGCTCTTCGGATCGAAGACGACGATGTCGGCCTTGAAGCCGTCCCTCAGCAGGCCGCGGTCTGGAAGGCCGAGCCTCTGTGCCGGGAAGGAGGTCATCTTGCGGATGGCCTCGGGGAGCCGGAGATGCCTCTCCGCGCGGACGAACTCGGCCAGCACGATCGGAAAGCACCCGTAGGAGCGCGGGCTCGGGTACTCCCCGAACAGTATCGCGTCGCTCGCGATCATCCCGTAGGGGTGCGAGACGAAGGCGGGAAGCGTATGTTGGTTCGTGCCGAGTCCGACCACCGAGATCCCAAGTCGCTCCTCCACCAGCAGATCGAAGAGCGCGTCCGCCGGATCCTGGCCGCGCATCTCTGCGATGTCGGTGAGCAGGCGGCCGTCATAGACGCGATTCTGAGGCTGCGTGAAGTTGGTCAGCCAGCTGTTCTCGAGACGATCCGCCGGCACCTCGCGCTTCATGCGGGCGCGGTCGTCCGCGTCCTGCAGCGCCGCCATCAGCCGCTCCGGTCCCCCGTCCTTCGACCAGCCGGGAAGACCGATCGTTACGGTGGTGCCCGAGTAGGGGTAGGTGTAGCAGTCGAAAGTGACGTCCATCCCCTCGTCCCTCGCGCTCTCGACGAGGCCCAGGTAGTCGTGGTGGCTCCCTACCCCTTGCGCGCCCTGGCGGTAGTGTGTGAGGTGGACGGCGCTTTCGGCGCGCCTGCCGATCTCCAGCGCCTCCTCCCACGGCGCCAGCAGACCATTGACGGCGAGGCTGGCCCTCGTGTGCGTGTGGTAGAAGCCGCCCATCCGTGCCGAGACCTCCGCGAGGGCGGCTAGCTCTGCAGTGTCCGCGTAGGAGCCAGGAGGATAGTCCAAGCCGGTGGAGAGGCCCCACGCCCCCTCCTCCATCGCCTCCCTGACGACCGACCGCATCTCCTCGATCTCCGCGGCGGCGGCTGGCCGGTCGTTCCATCCGACGCTCCAGATGCGTACTGGGGAGTTGCCGAGTATGTAGGCGATGTTGACGGCTACGGTGTTGTCATACCTGCCCAGCATGTCGGCGACGGTGAGCCAGTCGGCCGGGCTCGGAGGGTATCCGTTGAGCCCAGAGTCGAGCCAGATGTACCGCCGCAGCTCCTCCGCGGTCTTGAAGGGGGCGTGGGATATGCCGTCGATGCCGATGAGCTCCGTCGTCACCCCCTGGCGGACCTTCGGGTCGTGGTGTGGCTCTCCCATGATCGTCAGACCGGCGTGGGAGTGGAGATCGACGAAGCCGGGGCAGACAACGAGACCGGCTGCGTCGATGGTCCGGCTGGCCTCGATCCCGGAGACGTCGCCCCTATGGATGGTGAGCGTGTCTCCGTCGACGACGACGGCGGCGTGGAAGCCGGGGCTGCCGCTTCCGTCTACGATGAGGCCGTTCTCGATGATGAGGTCGGGCATCTCAATCCTGCTATTCGTCGAGTCCCCTGAGCACGTTTCGCCTGATCTTGCCGCTGATCGTCTTTGGCAACTCGTCGATGAACTCGATCCTGCGCGGATACTTGTAGGGAGCCGTGACGCGCCGGACGTGCGCCTGCATATCCTTGACGAGCTCTTCAGAGGGCTGGTGGCCCGATGCAAGGACGACGAAGGCCTTGACGATGTTGCCGCGTACCGGGTCCGGGCTCGCGACGACGGCCGTCTCGGCGACCGCGGGATGGTCGGCCAGGGCCGACTCCACCTCGAAGGGGCCTATCCGGTAGGAGGCGCTGATGATCACGTCGTCTGCGCGGCCGACGAACCAGAAATAGCCGTCGTCGTCCCGCGTTGCCCGGTCGCCCGTGTAGTACCAGTCGCCCCGGAAGGAGATGGCGTTGGCCTCGGGATTGTTCCAGTATCCGTCGAACAGTCCGACCGGCCTCTCGGGACGGATTCGGATGGCGACCTCACCCTCTTCTCCGTTGGGAAGCTCGCTACCGTCGTCGTCGACGATGGCCATGTCGAAGCCCGGGGCGGCCACTCCCATAGAACCCGGTTTGGACCTCATGCCGGGGAAGGTGGCTATGCACAGCGTCGTCTCCGTCTGCCCGTAACCCTCCCATATGTGCAGACCGGTGCCTTCGGACCAGGCGTCGATCAGGTCGGGGTTGACCGCCTCCCCGGCGCCGAGACAGTGGCGCAGCGCCTTTGGCTCGAACCGTCCGAGATCGTGCTGGACCATCATGCGGTAGGCGGTCGGCGGGGCAAAGAAGGTGGTGATCGGGTGCGTCTCGAACATGCGGAGCGTGGCCTCCGCGTCGAACCTGTCTCGCGTGTCCCAGATGAAGAGCGCCGCTCCCATGTTCCAGGGCGCGAAGAAACAGGTCCAGGCGGCCTGCGCCCATCCTGTGTCGGACAGCGTCCAGTGGAGGTCCGTGGGCCTGTGGTCGAGCCAGAACCTGCCGGTCGGGATGTGGCCTATCGGGTAGGAGGCGTGTGTGTTGATGACCATCTTCGGGTATCCGGTAGTGCCAGAGGTGAAGTAGCCCATCAGAGGGTCGCTTGACAGGTTGTTCGGGTTCGGGAGGATCGGGGAGGCAGACTTCAGAAGCTCCTCGTAGCTGTCCGCTCCGGGAGCCTCTCCCACAACCACGATCCGCTCGAGCGTCGGGCAGTCGTTCGCCACGGAGGTGAACTTGTCGAGGTTTTCGAGGTCGGTGAAGGCGACCCTCGTCCCGGAGAAGTTTATCCTGTACGAGATGTCCTGCGGCGTCAGCAAGGTGGTCCCAGGCACGGAGACGACCTGCGCCCTGATGCATCCGAGTATGAGCTCCCACCACTCCACGATGCGCGGGAGGACGATCATGGCGCGGTCTCCGGGCTCCATCCCGAGGCCTGTCAGGACGTTGGCCACTCGCTGAGAGCGCTCGCTGAATTGCCTGAAGGTGATCTCCCGGGAGGCACCGTCGTCTCCGACCCAGAGCATTGCGACCTTCGAGGGGTCGCGGGCCCACAGGTCGAATACCTCGTAGGCCCAGTTGTAGCGCTCCGGCACGGTCAGCTTGAATGTGCGGTAGGTCTCGTGGTAGTCGCCTATCTGGTACTGGTGAGCCATGGGTCGCTCCTGGATGATCAGCGGATCGGGACGCCGCCGAGCTCTGACCGTATCGCCGCGCCATGCTCGTCCGGCTCCGGGGGTCTTCCCAGAGGTCCGGGCCGCTCCCCGGACAGCAGGGCGGGCTGACCGACGAATCTTTCCATGCCTATCTCGGAGAAGAGCCGCCTGAAGGCGAACTGGGGAGTGTCGAACACCTCGGAGGGCGAGACTATGCGGGCTCCCGGGACGTCAGCCTCTTCGAGTCGACGCTCCCACTCGGTGGAGGGTAGCCGTGTGAAGGCGACCCGGAGCCGCTCTGCGATCTGCTCGCGCCGGTCCATCCGCCGTTCGAAGGAGAGGCCGGTGAGGTCCTCAAGCCCGGCGGCGGCGCAGAACCTGTTCCAGAAGTGGTCTTCGTGGACGATGCCGAGGCTGAACCAGAGGCCGTCGGCGCACTTGAATATCCCGTAGTGGGGGATGCCGGTCACGTTCGGCTCGACCGGACCATTGCCGGCGAGGGATCCAATCTCCGGGCCCAGCAGGGCCAATGCCGCCTCGGTCATGGAGAGGTCGACGTAGGTCCCGCGTCCGGTTGCCTCTCTACCGTTCAGCGCGGCGAGCACCATGATGGCGGCATAGAGGCCGGACGCCAGATCTGAGACGAGGATCGGCGGCGGCCATGGGCGTCCCTCGATGGCACTCTGGAGGCCCAGATACCCGGCAAGCGCCAGATAGTTGATGTCGTGCCCCGATCGCCCTCGCCAGGGGCCGTCCTGTCCGAATCCAGAGATGGAGCAGTAGACGAGACGATCGTTCTCCTGCGACAGGGTTGCGTAGTCGGCTCCGAGTCGAGTGGCAACGCCGGGACGCCAGCCCTCAAGGACGACGTCCCCGTCTGCGGCCAGCTCGGCGAGCGTCTGCCGGTCGGCGTCGTCCTTGAGATCGAGGACGATGCTCTCCTTGCCGCGGTTGAGCCCGGTCCACATGGCCGGGCTGCTGCGCCGCAGCGGGTCGCCTCCGGGCGGCTCGACCTTGAGGACGCGCGCTCCGAGATCGGCCAGAGTCATGGAGCAGAACGGCCCTGGCAGGTTGACCGTCAGGTCGACCACCGTGATGTGGGCAAGGGGTCTCATGTCCATTGTTGTTCCGCGCCTTCGTCGCACTGGGCTCCCCTTTCCCAGTCCGCGGGGAAAGATTGAGACGGGGACCCTCGGAGCTCCGCTGGAGTGACGGAATGGAGGCTGTTGCAGTCTGTTGTCATAGTGGTGACGGAGGCTGTTGGGAAGCTCAGGCTCCGAGCTCGCGTCTCACGATCTTGGCGCCCTTCACCATCGCATCAAGCTTCATGTATGAGAGCCATCTGGGGAGCTGGAAGAAGCCACAGTCAGGGTTGACCACGAGCTGCTCCGCCGGACCGTGCCGAATGGCGAGTCGGATGCGCTCGGCTACGTCTTCCGGCGTCTCAACGTAGAAGGACTTGATGTCGATGACTCCGACTCCGAGCGTCTTGTCCCCAGCCCACTCCTTCCAGTGCTGGATCTCGCTCATCTCCCTGTTCGCGTATTCGAGGACGAGCTCGTCGTACCTGCATTCCTGCACCTTGGGGAACATCCACGCGTACGAGCGTTTGCCGCGCGGCCTGCTGGTGAGATTTCCGAAGCAGATATGCAGGGCCAGCTTGGCATCCACCCCCTCTACGGAGGCGTTGTACAGATCGACCCAGTCTTGAAGCTGGCCCGGAATCACAGCGAAAGAGGGCTCGTCGAGCTGGATATAGTCTACTCCCATCTCCACCAGCGCCTTGAGCTCCCTGTTGATCACCTTTGCGAATTCCCAGGACATCTCCACCCGGTCCTGGTACACCTCGCCGGGGCGAATATGGATCGTGAGCGTAAGGGGACCGGGACAGGTGACCTTGATCGGCTTGGCCGTGTTGGCTCGAGCGTACCGGTACTCGTCGATGATGCCCAGACCATCCGGGACCACCAACTTCTCCACCGCCTTGTAGCGAGGCGGAGTGTCGTAGCCGTAGAGACCTACCCTGCGCAGCTCCGGCTCTCGCTCGATGCCCTGTATCCTCTTGTAGAAGCTCTGCACGAAGTACCACCGGCGCATCTCACCATCGGAGATGACGTCTATCCCAGCTCTCTCCTGGTCGAGGATGGCCATGTTGACGGCGTCGTCGTACATCTCTCGCTCGTCGGTGCGGCCGTAGTTGCCCTTCTCGACCTCGTCCAGGGCTGTCCACATCCAACCCGGATACGCGTAGCTGCCTATGACGGTCGTCGGAAGCATCGGGTGTCCGCTGAATGGCATGTCAAACCGTTCCTTGGAGGATTGAGAGCGGTGCAATTATAGGAACCGCTCATAAGGCGGTCAACCAGAGGAGCGCTCTCTAAGCTTCACGACGATGAGGACGGCTGCGCCCCCGGCGATTACCGCCGCCGCGATGGCAAGCGTTAGAGTCTGGAAGTGGTCGCCGATGAATTGCTCGATCGACTCTCCATAGACGAACAGGAGACTGCCCAGGAGAAAGAAACGCGCCCCCCTGCCGATGAGGGAGGCCAGGATGAAGCTTCGGAGGTTGTGCCTAAGAGCGCCGGCGGTGACGGCGAACACCTTGTAGGGTATGGGCGTGAAGGCGGCCAGTGCGACCGCCCATGAGCCGTACTTGACGAACATGCGCTCGGCAGACTCCACGTGATGGGTTGAAACGAACTTGTGGAGCAGCGGCGCGCCCAGCTTCCCCCCAAGCCAGTGTCCTACCAGAGCGCCGCCCACGGATGAGATCGTGGCTATGGCGGCCAGCCACAGCGCCGCCTCCGGCCTGATGACAGATATGCCGATCAGAAGCGGGTCGGGCGGCACGGGGAAAAAGATCGCCTCGGAGAAGGAGAGCAGGGAGAGGGCGAGGAACGACCAGTCGCTTTCGGCGAATCCCTCTACCCAACTGGTGAGCTCCGAGAGGATGTCGGTCATGCGAGGACCTTCGCGTGGAAAGAGGGATACCCGCCTCGCCTCTTCTCGGAGTGGTGGAAGAGGTAGCTCACGCGTGGACTAGGTCGAGGTTGGATGCGCTGGGCGGGAGGCTGCCGGCGTCGATGCGTCTCATCACGTCGACGATGGCGGAGTTGACCGGTGTCGGCACGCCGGCTGCCAGACCCTGCTCGACGATCAGACCATTCATCGCGTCGACCTCGGAGCGGCGTCCCTTCGCGACGTCCTGAGCCATCGAGGATTTCCAGTCACGTCCTCCGGCCCTCGCCTCGAAGAAGGCGTCCAACTCCTCGAAGACGTCGCCCTGGTCAGCGTCGACCCACTTCGCCGCAGGCATGCCCATGATGGGCTCGATATCGTAACCGAGGGCCTGTCCCACCTGGACAGCCTCCTTGGCGATGTGTACCTGTATCCAGCGAGCACCGGGGTGAGAGGCAGCCCCGCTCGACCCGAGGCCGGTCATAGCCGTTACGGGGTTAGACGAGGCGTTGGATGTCAGCTTAGACCAGCGCTCCCCCCAGATGTTGGCGGTCACTCTGGAACCGTCGATCGTGCCGAGCATGTCAGCTATGGCCTGGACGCGATTCGTGGTGCGGCCATGAAGCTCACCGACCCGGAAGACGTCATGTCCGCGACTTCGTCCGGGCTCCCCCCCTCTGTTGACGTGGGCGGGCTCCCATAATGCCACGGTGATTCCGGACATTACGCAGCCGATCTCTCGTTGATAGCCTACGATAGAGGCGATGAGCTGGTCGTTCATGCAGTTCTGAGCACTCACCACCACTCCTGTGGGCGATAGGAAGCGCTTGATGAAGTGGGTGGCCCACTCGGTGTCGTACGACTTGACGGTGAGGAACACGGTGTCGAACGGGTCGACGATCTCGTTGCAGGCGGCTATGTGCATCGCTTTGACCGGCACGGTGAAGTCTCCCTGCGTACCGGAGGCTCTGATCCCGTTGGCGCACATCGCGTCCACGTGGGCTCCCCACATGTCGATCAGCGTTACGTCGTGGCCGTCTCTGGAGAGGAAGGCGCCGATGTAGCTGCCCACAGCTCCTGCACCCATGACAGCGATCCGGTTCGGCGTGAGCATCTAATCGCCAGACCGCTGTATCTCTACGTCAAACTCGTACACTTGGCCGGAGACGGTGGCGCGGACGCGATGCGCGTCTCCACCGCCGGGATCGCGGAGCGGGATGTCGAGTAGAAGAGCCTCGTCGTCGTCCACTACCTGCACCATCTGACCATCGACCGTGATGGTGACGCCGACGAGCACCTCCGATTCGGGTCCGGCGATGGTCTCCAGCCACTCCTCCTGTTCACGGTAGGCGGCGTGCGCCTCCTCGATGGTCACTTTGCGGAAGGCGACGGTGTCGCCGGGCATCGCCTGGCCCAGCTTGCCGATGTCCGCAGTAATGACCGTGGCGATCTTTGCGTATCCTCCGGTGACGCCGCGGTCGGCGACCAAGACGATGGGAGTCCGATCTCCAGGGACCTGGATCGCTCCGAGAGTCGTGCCGTCCGACACGATGTCGGCGCCTGCTACGTGCTCCAACGGCGGGCCCTCCATCCTGTAGCCCATCCGATCGGAGTCCATTGAGATCGTGTAGGTGGACGACAGGAAGGTGGATACGGCGTCGGCTGTAAATGCGGAGTCCTGCGGGCCCATGATGACCCTGAGTTCATGGTTGTGGCTGTAGATCGGGACGGGGACTCCAGGAGGCAGACGCCGCTTGACGACCTCCCGATCTCCAGGGTCGAGACAGCGGACGACATCCCCTATCCGAAGCGCCCGTCCTTCGTAGCCGCCAAAGCCCCCCTTGAGGTAGGTGGACCTGCTGCCCATTACCATGGGGACGTCTATCCCGCCGGCGACGGCGAGGTAGGCCCTCATGCCGTCCCTTGGTGGTCCGAATGCGAGCACGCTCCCATCTTCCACCCTCACGCTCTCCCACATCGGGAGCGGAGCGCCGTCGATGGTAGGGGAGAGGTCCGCGCCGGTTACCGATATCCAGGTAGGCGAGTCGAAAGAGAGCTTGGGGCCGAGGGCGGTGATCTCGAGAGCGGCGTGGTCGTCGTCGTTGCCGACCAACAGGTTGGCTACGCGGAGGGCGAAGGCGTCCATCGCACCCGATACAGGAACACCGTATATCTGGCAGCCGTTACGCCCGGTGTCCTGCACCGTGCTCTGCAGTCCTGGCTCTCGTATGTGGAGCTCAGTCCCGCTCATCCGGTCTCCTCGATCACGGGGACGTATGCTCCCCTGATTACGGCGGCTTCGATCTCCAAGTACTCCTCTTCCGAGGCCAGCGGCGTGAAGCGGACGTAGTCGCCCGCGACGAGCAGACTGGGGGGGGTGGCTGCCGGGTCGAACAGCCTTAGAGGGGTCCGCCCTATTAGCCTCCATCCACCGGGGCTCGCAACGGGATAGACACCGGTCTGGCTGTCCGCGATCCCGACCGAGCCGGCGGGGATCTCGGTCCGCGGCGTGGAGAGCCTTGGTGTATGCAGCCGCTCATCAAGCCCGCCCAAGTAGGGAAATCCCGGACTGAACCCCATCATGTATATCAGGTAGTCGGCCGCCGAGTGAGTTTCGACGACCTGCTCGGTCGGTAGGCCCGTGTGCTCCGCCACGGAGTCGAGATCAGGCCCGTATTCGCCGCCGTAGAACGTCGGCAGGTGGATGATTCTCGATCGGTTAAGCCCGGAGGCGTCGACCCTGCTCTCGATCCGCGCCAAGTCTTCCTTGAGCCTTTCGACGTCGATGGAGATGGGGTCGTAGTAGACGAGCAGAGATCGATAGGTTGCAATAATGTCGGATACGCCCTGAAGTTCGGCCTTGTATATCGCGTCGCGAAGGCTATGTAGCCGACGGTTCAGGTGCGGGTCGATCCCATCGCCCAATTCGACGACGAGGGCCCGATCTCCGGCGTAGAGGAACCGAGGTCTATCGTACATATGCAGTAGCAGCGTGCACCATTCGGCCAGAATGTAGGATCCGTCCCCTAGACAAGCTGTCCAACTGGGACGATCTCCACTCCAGATGACTTGAGGCCGTCGCTAACAGCCTTGGCCATCTCCACGGCGCCTGGGGTATCTCCGTGGAGGCAGAGACTGTCGGCCTCGACGTCGAGCTCCTCCCCGGTGATCGCCGTGGCCCTGCCTTCTGTGACCATGCGCAGACTCCGCTCGACGACCTCCGATATGTCGTGAATCACAGAGCCGGGTCTCGACCTGGATACAAGGGTGCCGTCCGCGCTGAGCGCGCGATCAGCGAATATCTCCCTCGCGACTCTCACCCCCATCTCCTCGGCGACCCCTATCCACGGCGACCCGGCCAGAGCGACGAGGACCATCTGCGGATCCACCTCGAGCACGGCCCCGCAGACGGCGGCGGCGAGGGACCTGTCGTTTACGGCCTGATTGTACATAGCGCCGTGAGGCTTCACGTGCTGCAGCCTCTTGGCGCGGGTGAAGGCGGACAGCGCGCCTATCTGGTAGATGACGTCGTTCTTGGCCTCGTCCGGATCCATGACCATGTTCCTGCGGCCGAAGCCGTTCAGGTCCGGATAGCTGGGGTGAGCGCCGACAGCTACGCCCTGCTCCTCCGCGAGCGCAACGGTTTTGCGCATCCACATCGGATCCCCGGCGTGGAAGCCGCATGCGATGTTGGCCGAAGTGATGTACTTGATAACCTCTTCGTCGAAGCCCATCTTGTACATGCCGAAGCTCTCTCCCATGTCGCAATTGAAGTCTATTCGTTCACCCATCGCGGTCGGCCTCCTGTCGCGTCGGTGCTGGGACAATTATAAGGGCTCCGCCGCACTCCGGCCAATGACGCGGTGGCCGAGTATGTTGGGCGAAGCCACCGGTGGCCCAATGAACTCGCCACTCGGTGCGGCTGGTAGTTGGCAGCAAGGTTGATGTAAAATCACCAGCGCTCTGAAATGATGTTTGCGAGGTGAAGATGATCGATCAGGTCATCTTAGAAGAGGCGGGCATACTGACCGTTATCGGGATCGGCACCGCCTTCGGGCTGCTGCTGCTGCTGATGGTGGTCGTGGTCGTGGTGCGGCTGTTCTCGGGCGTGATACTCGAAGGGGTGGCGCGCAGGGCCGCCCGCGCGGAGACCGAGTCACGGGACAGGGCGCGGGCTGCGGTGGCCGCGGTCACGGCCATAATGGCAACACGGACGAGCTCCGGAGCGACCGTGAACGGCCGCGACTAGTGGGATCTCTCCGCGCTCCTTCCGACTTCACCGTGCGGCGAGACTGGTCTTGACAGAGTTTCTAGACTTCCTACGCTCGACCGGTTTCAACACGTTGGACTGGCGCAACGGCGTCATGCTCGCCGTCGCCTTCATCTTCATATTCTTGGCGATCAGCAGGGAGATGGAGCCCTACGAGCTGTTGCCGATCGGCCTCGGCATCATAATCGCCAACCTAGGTCCGTCCACCGGCCTCTTGGACTTCGTGCCCGACTCATCTGAGTTCCAGAAGTCGGGCATATTCGGGATCATCTTCCACTATGGCCTGTCGTTCTGGAATCTACTGCCTCCGATCATATTCTTGGGTCTTGGAGCGATGACCGACTTCGGACCGGTCATCTCGAATCCCAGGACGTTGATCCTGGGAGCGGCGGCACAGCTTGGGATATTCCTCGCTTTCTGGGGAGCCTTGGCCACCGGGCTGTTCTCCCTCCCGGAGGCCGCCGCCATCGGAATCATCGGCGGCGCGGACGGGCCGACGACGATCTTCCTCTCCGCCCGGCTGGCCCCGGAGCTGCTCGGTATAACGGCTGTCATCGCCTACTCCTACATGGCGTGCATTGCCTTCATTCAGATGCCGCTCATGCGTCTCCTCACTACGAAGAGGGAACGGGAGATAGTGATGAAGCCCCCGCGCGAGGTGTCGCGCCTGGAGAAGCTGCTTTTTCCGTCGATCGCGATGGTGTTGATAATCCTGATCGTGCCTAGATCGGCTCCCCTGATCTCGATGTTCATGATCGGGAACCTCTTCAGGGAGAGCGGTGTGGTGCCGCGGCTGACGACCGCCGCTTCCAACGAACTCTTGAATGTCGCGACCATATTCTTGATGATCACAGTGGGGACGCAGCTTTCAGCCGACCGTGTATTCGACCCGGACACTGCGGTGATACTGGGCCTTGGTCTGGCCGCGTTCGCCTGTGGCACCGCAGGCGGACTGCTCTTCGCCAAGCTGATGAATCTGTTCATGAAGGATAAGATCAACCCTCTCATCGGGTCGGCCGGAGTATCCGCGGTGCCGATGGCGGCTAGAATCTCACATCACATGGGCCAGGAAGCGAATCCGGGCAACTTCCTGTTGCCCCACGCGATGGGCCCGAACGTTGCGGGGGTGATAGGCTCCGCGGTGGTGGCGGGGCTGTTCATCTCCCTGATCTAGCGGGGCTCGATGTTGCAGAAGGTCCGGGTCAGGATAGGCGAGCGGTGGCACGAGGTCGAGGTCGGCGACCTGGACGGCAACCCCATCTCGGTCGTCGTCGACGGAGTCGAGGTGGAGGTCGACGCTCAGCTCATCGGAATGTCGCCTGGGACATCCGGGGTCGATCCGAGCCCGGCCCCTCCTCGACAGACGGCTTTCCCGCCTCCAACTGCTTCGCCTTCTCCACAGCCGGCTCCCGTAACGCGGCCGACGCCGCAGCCGAAACAGGAAGAGTCCGCGCCGGCCCCGGCGCGGGCGCCTTCGGCTATCAAAGCGTTCAGATCTCCGATGCCAGGGGTGATCGTCTCGGTCGCGGTGTCGGAGGGGGACCAGGTGGTGACCGGCGACGAGGTGTGCGTGCTGGAAGCTATGAAGATGCAGCAGGTGCTGAGGGCTGACTGGACAGGTATAGTAAAGAAGGTGCATGTTCGCGCAGGCGAGCAGGTGCTCGATGGAGATGCCATAGTCGACCTGCAGTAGTGTCGGGAGGTGCGCAGATGGACGAGAGCCGGCTTGCAATCGACGGTGGAGCCCCGGTAGCAGCCTCCCCGCTGCCGACCGGAGTGTCCGGTCCGAGCGTGATCGACGAGGAGGAGATCGAGGCCGTCGCCGAAGTGCTCCGGAGAGGCCAGTTGTTCCGCTATCCGAAGGCCACGAGCGAGGCCGCCAAGTTCGAGGCCGAGGCGGCGGAGCTCCTGGGCGTGGAGTATGCGCTGATGGTCAACTCGGGGACCAGCGCACTTATCGCCGCGCTGACGGGGGTAGGCGTCGGCCCCGGTGACGAGGTGATCGTCCCCGGGTACACCTACATCTCGACCGCGGCGGCTGTGATGGCCACGGGGGCGGTGCCGGTCATCGCAGAGATAGACGAGTCGCTTGGACTCGATCCCCAGGACTTCGAGCGGAAGATCACCCCTCATACGCGGGCTGTGGTTCCGGTGCACATGCGGGGCGTCCCGGTCCGGCTGGACGATATCCTGGCCATAGCTAGCGCCCATGGGCTGAAGGTGGTCGAGGACTGCTGCCAGTGCGTCGGCGGATCGTACAAGGGCCGGAGAGTCGGCACATACGGCGACGCGGGCGCATGGAGCCTCAACTACTTCAAGACTATCTCGTCTGGCGAGGGTGGGATGGTATATACGAACGATCGCGACGTGTACGAGCGTGCTTGCTTCGCGTCAGACCCCGGTCTGCCGATGTGGATGGCTGGAGAGGATATGGAGTGGCGCAACGAGCCGTTCCCGCGTCAGACGTACCGGCCAAGCGAGGTGCTGGCCGTGGTCGGCCGCGTGCAGTTGTCGAAGCTCGAAGACATCCTGGAGCATCAGAGGTCACTCAAACGCGCCTTCCTGGACGGGCTGGACGAGGCGAAGGGGTACCGTATACAGCACATGGACGACCCGAGCGGGGACACGGGGGTGTCCGCCTCGGTCATCGTACGTGACAAGGAGCTGGCTCTGGGGTACGCTCATGCGCTGAAAGCGGAGGGCATCGACGCCGCCACTCTGTACAACGACGGCTTCCCGGACAGGCACATCTATGCCTACTGGGACTCGATTCTGGAGAAGCGCTCTCATCACCCCTCCGGCTATCCGTGGGGTGACCCTAACTACAAAGGGAACGTCGAGTACTCAAAGGATATGTGCCCTCAGACGCTCGACATCCTGGGTCGATGCTTACGCTTCGACTTCAACATGAACATGACCGTCGAACACGCGCGGCTGATGGCCCGGGCGCTGAACAAGGTGGACTCCGCGCTGGGCGGATAGGGCGGAGCTATCGGGTAGTTAGTTGGCGCCGGGGCTCCCACACGAGGACAGATATCGTCTGGGTCTCCAGCGCAGCCGGCAGCGGATTTGTTCGACAGGGTGAACGCGACGTAGCGTATCGAGGGTGTTTCACGTGTCGGCCATGCGGATCGGGATCCGCACGGGATGTCTGGCGACCGGTCTGGCAACAACGCAGATGCTAACCACGATTCCGGCCGGTAGAGGCTCCAGCGGCCGACCGTGATGCAGGAGCTGCGAAGAGGGATTCTCAGGCGGGGGCCCTTCGCCTGAATGAGAATATCAGTGCGAATATCCCGCTTGCGACCAGGGTCATTGCAGGACCGGCGGGAAGATTGAAGTGGTAGGAGATGTAGAGACCCGACACGGCGGCCGCAGCCCCCAGGGCCGCCGCCGCCACCATCATCGAGACAAAACGCCTGACCAACAGATAGGCCGTGGCAGCAGGTATTACCAGCATCGCCATGACAAAGACAATGCCCGCCGCCTGAACCCCTATCACTATGACGAGGGCAAGCATGACCATGAACGCGTAGTCGACGATGTTGGTACGCCTACCGACAACCTGCGACCCCACGGGATCGAAGGTCGCAAACATCAGCCAATGGTGAAGAACGAACAGACCTAGGATGACCGTAACGGCTATCCCAAGGGACACATAGATGCCGGTCGGAGATATGGCCAGGATCTGACCCAGGAGCAGGTCCTCCATATCGACCCTGATCGTTGCTGCAGCCCCCAGCATCACAAGTCCCAGGGCAAAAGTGGCCGCAAAGAGAATGCCAATGGAGGTATCCGTACTGAGGCCCGCACGCCGGCTCACAGTCCTGACCAGCACGGCAACGGAGACCCCTGTTGGGACGGCGACTATGGCCGGGTTGAAGCCGACCATGAACCCAAGCACCATTCCCGGCAGCACGGCGTGAGCGAGAGCGTCCCCAATGAAGGCAAGGTTCCTGGTGACGACGTACGCGCCGACCAGCGGACATGTCACGCCCACGATCACCGAGCCGATTAGGGCTCTCACCATGAAGCCGTATTCGAGCGGGTCGACAAAGAAGTCGATCACACCGTCCTGCTACCGCTCCTCGTCCATCGCGAGGCGCACGCCGTGGGCGCCGTACAGCTGCTCCATGACCTCGTACGTAAACACCTGGTCGGGAGGGCCGCAGGCGCACACGTGGCGGTTCAGACATAAGACCTGATCGAACCGACCGGTCAGGTTGGTCAGATCGTGGGTCGCCAACAGGACAATACAACCTTCATCCCGCAGTATTCGGAGGACCTCGATGAGGCCTTCCTGGGCGCCGAAGTCGACCCCGCTGAAGGCCTCATCCAAGAGAAGAACACTCGCCTCCTGGGCCAGAGCCCTGGCGACGAACACCCTCTGCCTCTGTCCTCCCGAAAGCTCCGTCATCAGAGCAGAGCGATGGTCCCACAGGCCCACGCGGCCCAGGCACGCCTTGACAAGCTCTCGATCTCTCTTTCCCGGCCGCCGGAACCATCCCAGTCTGCAGCACCGGCCCATCATCACCACGTCCATCACGGTCACGGGAAGCCGCCAGTTGACGCTCTCTCGCTGAGGCACGTACGCCAACGACCCACCTCCACGGTCTACGCGGTGGAGGGTCACCTTCCCCTGGCGGACCGGAAGGAGCCCGGCAATAGCATTGAAAAGGGTGCTCTTGCCGGCTCCATTCGGTCCTACAACGCCCATTAGGGTTCCCGCATCCACCTCGAAGGTGACGTTGCTCAGGGCCATGTGCCCATCAAGCTCGACAGTCACGTCTTGAAGCGACATGCTCGCCCTGTGTGGGCTCGGATCGGTGCTCACTACTTCAATGCCTCAACGATGGTTTCCACGTTTGCACGCACCATGCCGAGATAGGTGTCAGCGCCGCTGCCTTCAGGCCCAAGGGAGCCCGAATAGAGCCGGAACAGCTTCGCACCAGTCTCCCTTGCCACGGCTTGCGCCAGCCTCTCGCTGACTGTCGTCTCGCCAAACAGTGCCGGCACGTTGCGTTCCCGTATCACCTCGACCAGCTCCGCGATGTGCTCCGCGGAGGGCTCCACGTGAGTCGCCAACGACGGTATAACCAGCCCAACTACCTCGAACCCATAGGCCTGTGCAAAGTAGGCGAAGCTGTCGTGTGAAGTAACCAGCAGCCTGCGCTCCGGCGGTATCTGGTCGACCTGCTCCTGGATCCAGGAGTGTAGCTCGTCGAGCTCTTCCCCATAGTCTGAGGCGTTCTGGTAGTAGACGCTCGCGTTGGCGGGGTCTACAGCCGAAAGCCGGGCGGCTATCTCATTGACAGCGATCTTCACCCGGACCGGCTCGAACCAGAAGTGAGGATCGTGAGTACCGTGGTCGTGGGCGTGGCCTTCATGGCCATGGTCGTCGTGACCCGCCTCGGGCGCACCGCCTGAATCAGTCACACCGACGAACGCCAGGCTCGACGGCGCGCCGCCGACATGCCATTCCTCTTCGATCTCCATATGTTCGAGGTGGACCCCGAGCACGTGACCGCTATTCGGATCGGCGACGTAGAGCCACTCGCCGATGACGATCATCGCGGGACGACCGGCCTCGCCCGGCTCGACCAACTTCGCCGTCTCGATCAGCTCACCGTCATGCGCGTCCAGCGCGTGCAGCACACCGTCAGCGCCTAGTATGTAGAGCAGCTCGCCATCGCTGGAGAACTTCGTGGAGACGCTCGGCTCGCTGAACACCTGGCGCATTTCGCCGTGGTCCACGTCGATCAGCCAAATGCCGTCGTCGGCGAAGCCCTGATCATCGCGGTAGGATGCCCTGCCGAAGAAGTGCTCCACGTGGTGGTGACCGTAGACCGACCCGATCCGGGAGTCTTCGCGCATCTCCATCGGGTTGGCGATGAACACGTGCTCGTACTCGCCGTCGTGCACTTCGAGGAAGAGCACGCCGCCGACGCATCCGAAGGCGGCGCCATGCTCATTGTGGGCCTCACCGTGCATGCCCGGGCATGAGTGACTGCTGGCGTCGTAGACGACCTGATCGCTGAAGTCGCGGACTTCCACGCCAACAGGCAGGCTGTCGTTGAGGTCCTCCAGATTCTTCGTAGTAACGACGAAGTGCTCGTCCGAGATCACCAGCGCCGCGCCATGCTGCGGCCCGGCCTCAAACACGATCGGCTCATAGGCGCCGCCCGAGCTCGCCAGTTCTGCCTCGTTGATCAGTATGACGTGACCATGGGCGTCGGCGAATATCGCGGTCCAGCCGTGACTGTTGACGTAGTGAATCGGCCTCTCTTCCGCGATCTCCAGCGGATGGCGTGAAGCCAGTGTGGTTACCAGGTCGTAGTGATCATCGTGTTCGACAAGGAAAATGCCGCCGTCGAAGATGTGGACCCGGTCATCGCCGTCCTCCGGCCCGCGGGCGAGGACGATGGCGTAGCGGTGGGTGGGGCTGGGGTACACGGTCGCGCGGGGCGCGGCGACCTCGAAGATTCCGCTGTCGACGTTATCGGTCGATAGGTCGATGACGGAGAGGTGCGCTTCTACCGCGTCCGCAACGACCAACCGCCCAATGGCCATCTCGCCATGGCCGTCGTGGTCGTCGTCGTGGTCATCGTCGTGATCGTCGTCGTGGTCATCGTCATGGTCGTCGTCGTGATCGTCGTCATGGTCGTCGTCGTGATCGTCGTCATGGTCGTCGTCATGGTCATCGTGCATATCGTCATGGTCGTCGTGCACATCGGCCATGGCGAACTCGATCGGATCGACGACGTCGCCAAGCGCGACTATCTTGGACTCATCCGCACTGGCGTTGTGCAGCAGCTCCTCAAGCCACTCGGCCTCCAGACCGAGACCGACAGTCAACACCAGATCCGCGTCAGCTACCCTGGCAACGTCACGGGCTCCTGGCAGGAATGTGTGTGGATCGCCACCCGGTGGCAGAAGGCTGAAGACCTCCACCCTGTCACCACCTACCACCCGAGCCCAGTCAGCCACAAAGTTGGTGGTCGCCACCACCTGGATTGGCGGCCCGGAGGCCATGGAAGCTCCGCTAACAGCCGCCTCGATCGCCTGGTTGGTGGCGACGAGGGCTGCGTTCACGATGTCCGTCACCTGGGCGGTGGTGAGCTGGTCACCGACCGCGTCCTCGACGGCTTGCGCAACCAGGTCCTCGATGTCGCCGCGCGTGAGCGTGTCGGATAGCCCGGCGCTCACCTGGGCCTGGACGATCCTGCTAATCTCGTCCGCGCTGACGCCCTCGGGCACCGCATCGGCAACCGCGGAATTGACGAGGCTGCTGAGCTGGCTCACGTCGATCTCAGGCGCGGGCAGTGCCCGGACGGACTGGTCGACGACCGACTTCACGTCGGCCGCGGAGAGCTGCCCCGCGGTGGCCTGGCTCACGATGGACTCGACGTCCGCACGCGTCAGCCCCGCGGGCTGCGTAGCGATGGCCGCCGCTATCGCCTTCTGCATCTCGGCGGCGCTGGCGCCCTGCGCGCTGGCGACTGCGTCCTGGACCAGCTTGGCCGTGTCGACCGCTGGAGCCGGCTCTGGCTCGTCGCCGCAGGCAATGGCGAAGACCAGCGCCGCGATCACCGCGACTACGGCCACTGACCTCCACTTCAATAAACTATGTCCCATTTTGTCCTTTACCTCCTGTTGGGCCAGACGCCCAAAGCTTTTCATGATATCTCCTATCATTTGCACTCCAAGTCCTCCTTACCTGACTGGAAGTTCTTGATTGGTAGTTGAATTAGAGGAGATCGTACCGATGCCTTGCTCCATGCCTCGATACGCTATATCAAGTCGTGGCCAGCAACACAGGAGATCAGCCGGTGGAGCAAACTCCCTACCCTTCGTCTGCCCTGCAGTAGTAGCAGGTCACGTACAACTCAATGTGGTAGCCGACGATCTCTCCCGGAATGTCGGCGCCAATAGTCCTGAGCGACCGATCAATCGGAGCCGCCTTGAACTCCCCTACTGCACTGCACAAGACGCAGACAGAGTGGTGGTGACGATGGCCGACACGAGTGAGGCTGTACACGTGGGCCCCGTCCATCATGGGAATCTTGCAGACCACTCCAGCCTCGAGGAAGAGTTTGATGGTCCGATATACCGTTGCCCTGCCCACCGAAGGCAGCTCTTCACTTAGCGCCTCCGCTGTAAAGCCCTCATGCTTCTGCTCCAAGAGCTTGACTATCGCCTTCCTAGGAGAAGTGGTCCTATAGCCACGGTCCTCCAGTACCTCCATGAGGTTTGGGCGCGGTGTTTGAATCCCAGAATTGAGGTAGTCCTGCATTAAGCGTTAATGATATCTGATATCATATGTATTGGAACGGTGTTCACGACAATCGCACATCCGGGCAGTATAATACAGTGGCTTGGTCGCTGACAACCCCGAAATGCCTAAATGATTAGATATATCAATAATGTGCCGCTCACACGTCATGCTGCAGGACGTGTATGAACGCAATCGCTTGCCGGGCTCATACGCGCAGCGACGGTGATACAGAATCCAGGCTGCGGGCCGGCCCCAACGCGTCGTCGTACAGGAGCCGAGATCTGACTTGAGTTCACTGTGCGAGAAGTGGTTAGTATGGGAAGCAGCCCTCACCGGTCGCCGTTCTCTAGGGATTCCGCCGAGGACCTGGAACGCGTCGACGACGCGCTCGCTCATGTGGGCATTGCGGCCTCAACTTCGCTCAAGTCCATCATGATCTCATTGAGCCGGCATCGCTTTGCGGGATGAGACAGCGCTGGTGAATAGACGCGCCTAGGGTTTGGTAGATCAGGCCCTGGCGCAGATTGAAGGAAAGGAAACGGTATAGGAATGGGTAAACGGAGATCGACGGAGCGGTTGAGGGAGATAGAGGAGGCCTGCAGGCTAAGGCGGGCCGGGCTGAGCTACCGAGCGATAGCAAAGGTCTTCGGCGTCTCATATGCGGCGATACAGAATTGGACTACGGGAGTCGAAAAGGGAACCCCTCCTGGGGAGGGAAAGACTGCCAGGGTCGCCGTGAACCTGCTCGATTGGCTGATACGGGACTGCCGCCACAGATACGACAAGGGCGATGAGGAGGCGGGACAGGTGCTCTCCGTTCTGGTGGGGACCCAGCACAGCCTCGTGGAGATCGTCTGCGAAAGGAGGGAACAGGACGAGGCACTAGAACATCAGCGAGCCATGTCGTAGGGCATAGACCCCCGTCGTTACTCAATGTGTCAATCGGGAATTCCAGGGTTTGTCTGGGCCAGGTCAGGCGCTAGAGGGGCGCGCAGTAGTGTAGTGCGCGAGGCCCGCATAGCTATGATTTCGGCTCCCACGAGAAGAACCGAATCGCAACCAGCAGTCCGCCGACCATCCACCCGACCATGACCAGGAGGTGGATCGGCTCGAAGCCCGCGCCGGTCTCGAACGGGTTGAACGCCGTATGCATTGCCGAGGCGAAGCGCTTTATGGGGAAGATGTCCGCGAAGGTAGTGAGCCACGCGGGCGCGTCCCGCAACGGGATGAACACGTCTGATATGAACAGCAGCGGCAGCACCAGTCCGTTGACCACTGCGGGCGATGCGTCCGCGTTGGGGACCGCCGCGGTGGTCGCCAGTCCGAGGGCGGCGAAGGTGGCCGCTCCGACCGCCAGGGTCACGAGAAATGCCGGCAGGGTGTTGGTAGGTACGTCAACGTTGTAGAAGATCACTCCCGCCGCGGTCACGATGACGACCAGAAGCACCGCCAGGAAGATGCTGTGCACGATCCTTCCGAATAGGAAGGACCATCTGGGCAGCGGTGTGCCCCGGATACGCTTGAGCAGTCCCTGGTCCCTGGAAAAGCAGATGCCGACTGCGACGTTGCTGTAGCAGGTGTAGATCACCGAGAGCGCGGCTATGGCCGGGACGTAGAAGGTCGAGACGTGCGTCGTGCCACCGGGAAGCTCCATCTCGCGGTTCCCGAACAGCAGGTTGAAAATCACGAGAAACATGAGAGGGAAGATGAAGACGAAGAAGGCCGCCATGGGATTGCGCCAGAAGGCGGTGTTCTCGTACCTGATCTGCCTCAATGCCAGCTTGACGTCGTTCACTCTTCTTAGCCGTCCTGTTCCGAGGCTCCGGCCAGCTCTACGAACAGGTCCTCCAGGCTCGGACTCGATACGGAGAGATCCTCTAGCTCGGCTCCCTGTTCAATCGCCCAACCCGAGAGCCTGTGCAGATCGCGGGTAGGCGTATCGGTTGTGATCGTGTACCGGCCGTCGTCGTCTGCTACTTGTGCGGAGAGGTCTTCCGGCGGGCGTTCCAGACCTGGGCGCACCCTGAACCGGATGGTTGTCGAGCCGTCTTTGCGCACGAGTTCGCTGGGGGCGCCCTCGGCGACGATCTCACCCTGTACGATGATGGCGACCCGGTCGGCCAGGTACTCCGCCTCGTCCATGTAGTGGGTCGTAAGTACCACCGTCTTGCCGAGCGACCGGAGTCTCTTGATCATCTCCCACGCTCCGCGACGAGCTGAGGGATCGAACCCGGTCGTCGGCTCGTCCAGGAAGAGCAGATCGGGGTCTCCCGCCAGGCCGATGGCGACGTCCAGCCGCCGTTGCTGACCGCCGGAAAGTCGTCTCACCCGGGTCCGGCGCTGCTCCCTCAGGCCGATTACGTCCAGAATCTCATCGAGCGGCAGCGCGTGAGGATAGTAGCCCCGGAAGAGGTCTATCGTCTCCTCTACCGTCAGGTACGGCTCCACGCCCGTCGACTGGAGGACTATCCCTATCCGCTGTTTGAGGGCGCGGTCGTTGAGGCCGGGATCATGTCCCAGGACAGACACTTCTCCTGCCGTCCTGTCCCGGTGCCCCTCAAGTATCTCCACCGTCGTAGTCTTTCCGGCGCCGTTCGGGCCGAGAAGCGCGAAGACCTCTCCTCTGGACACGTACAGGTCTATGCCACGCACGGCCTCGACGGCACCGTACGTCTTGCGCAGGCCGCGCACCTCAATGGCGGGGGCGGCCGTGTGGGCGGGCGAAGTTGACATGCGTTTATTGAGCTTCGTGATGTCTCTGTGGCGGGCGGTCCAGGTTGGAGTCTATATATTTGTGTGTGTCAAAGTGTGTCAAAAGTGTGTCATACGATGGTCGCGGATCTGTTTCCGCCTTTCGGGGCGCATTCGCAGAATACAGCACTTATGTTCGCCTAGTCAAGCTCCAACTGGATCCGAGGACTCTGGGGCCGAGTCTTACGCCGAGCCGAGGAAGACCTGCGTAAGTATGTCGGTATCCCGGATCGATTGGGGGGTGCCGTCGTGCACGACGCGGCCCTTGTCCAGGACGTAGGCCCGGTCGACGATGTCGAGGACGCCCTTGATGTTGTGCTCGACGACGAAGATGGTCGTGCTGAGCCTCTCGTTGATCTCGGAGACCTTTTGAAAGACCTCCTTCACAACTATTGGGGCCAGGCCCAGCGTGGGCTCGTCGAGCAGCAGCACCTCCGGTCCGGCCATCAGTCCCCTGCCGAGCGCCAGCATCTGTTGCTGTCCCCCGGACATCTGGCTGGCCATATCGCGGCGCTTCTGGCGGAGGATAGGGAAGAGCTCCATGACCGAGTCTAGCCTGCGCTCCTTCTCCGCCTTATCGTTAAGGTAGATGCAGCCCATCTCCAGGTTCTCTTCGATGGTGAGGTGTGTGAAGACGCGTCTGCCCTGCGGGACGAAGGCGATGCCCTCCTTCACTATCTCGTGGGTGGCGGCGGCGAGCGGCTCCTGGCGCCAGTAGACCTGTCCGGCTACGACCGGAGCCAGTCCCATGATGGCCCTTAGAACGGTGGACTTGCCAGCGCCGTTAGGTCCCATGACCGCGGCGACCTCGCCCTTCCGGACGCCCAGAGATACTTCATCCAGGGCAACCACGGCCCCGTAGTGCACCGATATGTCGACCAGCTGAAGAAGCATCGATCCTCTACCTCGTCAGGCGCCCAGGTAGGCCTCAATCACCTCCGGCCTGCTCAGCACCTCCTCGACCTCCCCATCGGCGAGCAGGGTTCCACTGTCAAGGACGACTATCTGGTCCGATAGCTCCCGGACTATCTCCATGTTGTGGGAGATGAAGATGATCGCGTGTCCTTCGTCTCGCACCTGCTTCATTATGGCTTTGACCCTCTCCACCATCTGGGGGAAGAGGCCGGCGTAGGGCTCATCGAACAGGTAGATGTCGACGTCCATGGCTATCGCCCGGCCGATCTCAACCAGCTTTCGCTGGCCGTACGAGAGGTTCATCGCCAGGGCATCCCGCTTGTCCCACATTCCGACAGTCTCCAGAATGCTCCTGGCCTTCTCCTCATGGCTACGCTTCGAACGCTCCATCAGAGCGGGGAAGAGCCGCCGTTCGGTCAGGACAACCATGATGTTGTCCCATACGCTGATCTGGTCGAACAGACGCACCTCCTGGAAGGTGCGCGTGATGCCGTGGTCGGGAGTCTCGTAGGCGTTGACTACTTTCAGGCCGACTTCGTCGATGATGACTAACCCCCCGTCCAGAGGGAGTGTTCCACTGAGCAGATTTACGAGCGTCGACTTACCCGATCCGTTCGGCCCGACTATGCTGGTTACTCCCTCCCTCGGGATCGAAATAGAGAGCTCATCCACGGCCTTCACAGCGCCGAAGTGCTTCGAGATCTTGTCGGTCTCAAGGGCGAAGCTCTGTACCGCAGCACCGCCGTCGCTCATAGCCTATACCTCCCGACGAGGCCCTGGGGCCTGAATAGCATTAGCAGGACCAGGAGGATGCCGAGGACGACCTGCCGGGCCTGACCGATATGCTCATTGGGCAGGAACGGGAGGAAGCGCATCCCCTCTTCGAGGAGCACGAAGGCCATCGCGCCGAGAAGCGATCCCCATATCGATGCGAGTCCTCCGAGGATGACGATCGATACCAGCAGGATCGACTCCAACAAGATGAAGGAGAAGGGGTCGATAAAGGTGGTCCAGCTGGCGAAGAGCGCACCTGCGAGGCCCGCCATCATCGCGGAGATGACCCAGACGGCCAGCTTATAGTGGGTTACGCGATAGCCGAAGACCTCGATCGCCTGCTCGTCCTCCCGGATGGCGGTGAGCACGCGGCCGAAGGAGGAGGTGACTATCAGCCATGAGATAAGCATGACGACTCCCAGGAACAGGAGCAACAGGAGCAGGAACTCCATCTCGCCATCGAACAGCCAGCCGCCGATCTTGGGCCTCGCGATCTCGTGAATGCCGAACGCGCCCCTAGTGAGGCCCCGCCAGTTCAGGAAGACGTTAAAGGCGATTATGGCAAAGCCGAAAGAGACGAGGACGTAGATGTCGTCCCTGAAGCGGTTGAAGACTACACCCACCACGATGGCCGCCAGGCCGGCCAGCGCCACGCTGACGGGGAGGGCGGCAAAGAACGGCCAGGCAAAGGTTGGGATCGCTTCGGTACGGAGCTGCTCGTAGGCCGGGTTCGAGCTGAGGATGGCCATCGAGTAGGCCCCAATGCCAAAGAAGCCGATGTGTCCCACGGAGAGCAGTCCGGTGAACCCGACAACGAGGTTCAGGCTGACGGCCAGCATGGCCCATATGGCGAATACGGTGCCTATCGATATAGCGAACCCGACTCCCTGCCAGAGCATGAACGCGATCGCCCAACCGATCACGAACAGGTTCGCCCAAAGCTCCACGTTGCTTCTGTGAGACCGCCAGAACCCCTTGGGATCGCGCGCCAGTCCCCGGATATCAATGAAGAGCTGTGGATTCAACAGCATCCGGTCACTTCCTTGGCAGCAGGCCCTTGGGCCAGAAGGATAGGAACAGGATGAGCAGGATGAAGGATATGGCGTCCTTCCATTCACCTGCTAGGTCCCAGATGCCGAACTGCTCGACCATGCCCAGAGCGAACCCGCCGACGATGGCCCCGTAGAGGTTTCCTATGCCTCCGACTACGGAGGCGATCCAGCCTTTCAGAAGGAGCAGGAGTCCCATCCTGGGTTGAATTGCGGTGTCGTGGCCGCTCAGGAGCCCGGCGAGGGCTGCGTAGACCGCGCCTATAAAGAAGACGACCGCGATGACGACGGTGGTGTTGATGCCCACGACCTTTGCGACCTCTTCGTCGTCACCGATTGCACGCACGGCCTTTCCGAAGGAGGTCTTCTTCAGGAGGATGAGCAGACCCATGAAGCCGACGATGGCGACCCCGATAGCGAAGACGTTGAAGCCCTTGATGTTGGCCCCGCCGATGGTCCACGGAGCGCTCCCGAAGGCCTCGGGTAGCGGGCGGGGCGCGCTCTGGAAGACTATGGTGATGAAGGCGGTGATGGCCAGCAGGATGCCCAGGGAGGCAACGAGCATGATGAGGGGCGATCTGGCCCGTTCGCGCATGTAGACATAGAGGCCCCTGTACAGGGCAAGACCGACCGATCCCGCCAGGAGGCACGACACCGCCCAGCTCAGATAGAGACTCGATCCCGGCGAGCCGGCTATCAGAAGGCCGCAGTATGCGCCAAGGGCCGCGGCAGCGACGGCGGTAACCGGGTAGAACGGGGGGCTGTCATTGGGAAGCATGAGCCGACAGGCCCGAAGGAGCACCCATGCCGCCGCCATCGCGGCGAGCAGCCCCACGGCGGGGCTCAACATGAGGTAGAGCTTGTCCGGGTAGGCAAGAATGAGCCCCATGTAGACTCCGGCGCCGGCTGCCAGGAGGCCCCAGAGGACGCGCAGGACGATCGGATGGATGCGGTCACGGGTCCGGGAGTAGAGGCCAACGTGGAGAGCCCAGGCGGCTACTCCGGCGACTACCGCTGCAAAGATGATGTTGACGTAGAGGTCGTTCGACTCGTAGAGGCCGGGCGATGACTGTTGGGCTCTCAGATAGAAGACGGCGTAGGCGCCTATTGCCGCAGCCGCTCCGTAGTACAGGTCGAAGAACCAGACGGTGCTGTAGACGATAGTGAAGCCCATTGCCAGCAGGGCGTACACGGCGCCTACGGCCAATCCGTTGAAGGTGAATTGGAGGGCCTGGTCGGGAGACTGGCTGATCTTCCAGCCGACGTAGCACGCGGCCGCTACGGTCAGCGCGGCCGCCAACAGTCTGCGATTGTCGTTGAAATAGCTACGCAAATGTGCCCCGCAAGCGTTCCGTCATGAGGCTGCCGGCGCTCATGTCAGTCTGGGCTGGGATATGCGCGTCTGGCAACTCCCAGCCCTGACTGCTAGGGTACCGGTCTATTCGCTCGGAGCCGGGCCTAAGACCCTGTAACCGTAGTTCCCCTCGGTCCTCTCGGCAGTCGGCAGGACCTCTATGACGACGTTGGCGAGGCCCTCGACCTCGCCCTTCTCGTCGAAGCTGTAGTCCTCTCCGATCGCTCCACTCCAAGTGATGTCGTACATGCAGTCCCTGAAGCCGTCGGCATCCTGATCGTCGCCGGTTTCCTTGAGGCACTCGGCGGCAATGTAGACATCGTCGTAGGCGGAGCCCAAGTACCAGGCAAGGGTGACGTAGCCGTACCGCTCCCTGAAGTTTTCGAGGACCTCCTTGGCTTTGGCATTGGCTGGGTCGAGATCGGCGATGATGGCCTTGACTCCGGTCGCGTCGTCTCCCGCGATATCCAAGGCGGTCGTGCCTATGACAACGACCTCGCCGTAGATGGGACCGTCGTAGCCAAGCTCCCGTGCCTGCTTGACGATGGTGCCGCCGGTGAACTCCGACTGTGCGGCGATGTGAAGAGCGTCCGGGTTCGCGCCGAGCAGCTTCGTCAGCTGGCTCCTGAAGTCGGTGACGTCGGAGGCGTATCTCTCTTCGCCGACGATCGCGCCACCCCGCTTCTCGAACTGTGCGACGGAGGTCCGCCTCACGCCCTCGGCGTAGTCGGTGGCCTCGGTGATCGTGGCGAGCGTCCTGACGCCGTCGGCCCAGAGCACGTTGCCGGTGTCGACTCCCACCTGCGCGTCGTTCATGGAGGTCCGGAAGATGTAGTCGCCGGCCTCTGCGATGTCCGGATTGGTTGCCAGGCCGGAGAAGAGGATGACTCCGTCCTCTTCGGCCAGCGGGGCGGCGCCGAGCATTGCGCCGCTGCAGGAGGTCCCGAGGATGATCATGACGCCATCCACGTCGGTCAGCTTGTTGTATGCGGTGATCGAGTCCTGAGCGTTGCACTTCGAGTCTTCGACGACGAGCTCCAGCATGCGCCCATCAATGCCACCGGCAGCGTTGATCTCCGCCACGGCCATCTGCTTGGCCTGGTTGGCCACCGTGCCGTAGGTCTCACCGGGCCCGGTGAGTGATTCCATGACGCCTATCCTGAAGGGCTCATCTCCCCCGTCCTCCTCGCCGCAGGCGATGCCAACGAGCGACAGAACCACCAGCAGCCCGAACAGGACTATCCATTTTCTTGGTAAGACTTGCATGATTTCCCTCCTTAAGTTCGACCGCGACGGAGACTGTTGAACCGAGCAGTCCGTCGACCCGCAATCTATCTCTTTTGGGCGAGATAGTCAATGTGAATGATGGGTTGTAACTGTTCAGATCCGAGGGAGGGACCGCTATCTCAACTTCCCCCGCGGAGCCGATGGAAAGGGAAGTGGCAAGAGCCTCCTCTCCGTCCACCCGGTTGCTAGAATTCTCCTGGAGTCTGAACAGTTGCCGTATGGTGCGTTCATGGTTCGACAGGCTCACCACGAACGGGCTGAGCCTGCTCAACTCTGAAGAGGTACAGGGAATTTCTGAGAGTCGTGCAGGACATCCATCGGCACGCTACAATGGTTAGGCTCCGCCGTTGGGTGTGTGGGTCTCTTCCTACCTGAGTCATCCATCTGCGGCGTGCGTGTGAGCCAACGTAGCTCAGTGGTAGAGCAGCGGTTTCGTAAACCGCAGGTCGACGGTTCGAATCCGTCCGTTGGCTCCAGCTTCCGAGGCAGTCCCCCATGCTCCTGTGTGCGTGTGGTACGATGTCGCCCACCTCTGCCCGCCGTGCAGTACCGCAGCCCGCGAAGGAGCGAAAGATGGACGTCACCGGCAAGACCGCCATCGTTACAGGAGGAGGCCGTGGCATCGGCCGCGGCATCGCGCTGGCGCTGGCACGCAACGGCGCCGACGTGGTGGTCGCGGAGATCGTCGAAGAGAACGGCGCCAGCGCGGCTGCGGAGGTGGAGGCCGCGGGAAGAAGATCCCTGGCAGCGGCGCTGGACGTGACCGACCAGGCCTCTGTGGACGCCCTGATGCCGGGCGTGCTCAGCGAGTTCGAGCACGTCGACATCCTCGTGAACAACGCCGGGATCATCGGCGCCCCGGGTTGGGAGCAGAGGGAGCGCACCAACGAGGAGGACTGGGACCTGATCTACGAGGTCAACGTGAAGGGCGTGATGAGGGTGACGGACGCTGTCGCGCCTCACATGAAGGAGAGGCGATACGGCAAGATCGTCAACATCGCGTCCATCGCCGCGCGCCAGGGGAACCCGCGCAATCCGCCGTACAACGTCTCCAAGGCGGGCGTCATCAGCATCACCCAGGCCTACGCCCTGGAGCTGGCACCCTTCGACATCAACGTCAACGCCATCTGTCCGGGTCTGATCTGGACCCCAATGTGGGCGAGGATAGCCAACCGGTCGTCCATGACGCCTGAAACGGTTCAGGGCATGTCGGGCAGGGAGGCGTTTCTCAAGTCGGTGCGGGAGCGCACTCCGCTGGGCCGCCCGCAGACTCCCGAGGACATGGGGAACGTCGTGACCTTCCTCGCCTCAGACGCGGCGAAGGCGATCACCGGCCAGTCGGTCAACGTGGACGGCGGCATCAGGATGAACTGATCGGCCGCGACGGGTCTACACGGCCGGGATGGACACGGAGGACGCCGGCTTTTATAATTGGGATGGTGCCGGAGAGCCTCTGCTTTTCCTTTGGCGAGGCCAGCGGGCCGAGGTGGTGGAATTGGTAGACACGCAGCGTTGAGGGCGCTGTGGCCGCATAAGGCTGTAGGAGTTCGAGTCTCCTCCTCGGCACCACGACTCGGTATGGCAACGGCGACGTAGCCAAGTGGACTAAGGCGGGGGTCTGCAAAACCCCTATTCGGCGGTTCGAATCCGCCCGTCGCCTCCACTCCCCTCGATCTAACCTCTCCGTTGAACGATCTTGAGAAACACCCAGCCACCGGAAAGGTCCAGACCGTTCGAGGACCTATCGACCCGGCCGACCTGGGAGTCACCCTCACCCACGAGCACATCCTGATCGATCTGCTCGACGCTCACGGCGCCGGACCGGAGGAGGCGGGCGCCGCGGGCTTCTACGTCCGTCCGCTTTCCATCGAAAACGTCGGCTACGTCCGGCATCACAAGTGGAGAAACGAGGACAACGCGCGCCTGTCCGACATCTCGGCGGCGGTCGACGAGGTTCTCCTGTACAAGCAGTTCGGAGGCGGGGCGCTGGTGGACGCCACCAGCCTGGGCATAGGCAGGGACCCGGTTGGCCTGTCGAGGGTGTCGGCGGCTACGGGCGTCCACATCGTCATGGGAGGCTCCTACTACGTGGAGAGCGCGCATCCGCCGGACATGGATTCCCGTACGGAGGCGGACCTAACTCGCGAGATGGTGTCGGACATCACGGTTGGAGCCGACGGCACGCGGATCAGGACGGGCGTGATCGGCGAGGTAGGCTGCTCCTGGCCGGTTACGGACAACGAGAGAAAGGTGCTCAGGGCCTCGGCGCACGCGCAGCGGCGGACCGGCGCCCCGATTCTCATCCATCCCGGGCGTAACCCGCGAGGTCCGTTTCAGGTGCTGGAGGTGTTGAGAGAGGCCGGAGCGGACATGAGCCACGTGATCATGGGGCATATAGAGCGGTCTCTCTTCGACCCGCGCGACTTCGTTCGGCTGGCTGATAGCGGGTGCTACATCGAGTGGGACCTGTTCGGACAGGAGCAGTCGTTCTACGGCGTGGGCAGGAGGATAGACATGCCCAGCGACGCTACCAGGATGGACACCATTGCATGGATGGTCGCCGAGGGATATGGGGACAGGATTCTCGTGGCTCACGATGTGTGCCACAAGATCGAGACCCGAGGCTATGGAGGCAAAGGGTATCTCTATCTGTTAGGGCAGGTAGTCCCCAGGATGCTGGAGCGGGGTCTCGACCGGCGGGCGATAGAGCGTATACTGGTCCAAAACCCGGCTGAGGCCCTGACCTTCAGGGAGCCCGTGACCGGAGGGGTGACGCCCAACCAGCCGACTGAATAAAGGGGACCCTCATCTCAATCTTCCCCCGGCTCCGCGGGGGAAGAGGCTCTAATCTTAGTCTTCTCCGCTCAGAGCCCGACGGGGATTGTCCACTGTCATCTGCCGGAACTGCTCTCCGGTGACGCCGATCTCTCGGAGATCGTCTTCCATGGAGCCCGGTATATAGGTGTAGCCTCTGCCACCGTTCACGACATAGTCGTCCCGGTAACAGACGTCGTGGCCCAGCAGCACATGTCCGGTCAGTCCTGAGTCGACCATCTGCTTGACCAGGCCCAGGTCGGTCTCGTGGGTATATGCGTTGGTGCTCCCCATCCGGTCGAAGGCGACAAAGGCGCCGCGGCGGGCTACCTCGGCGTGGTAGGCGTGATCGGGATACGATTGGCAGTGGCCGATGATCACCCGTCCGGGGTCGACGCCCTCCTCGACCAGCAGGTCGAGCTGGTCGAGCCCGACAGGCCAGAAGAGGGCGTGGGTGGCGATGGTCACGCCTGTATGCTCATGGGCCCGCGCTACGGCGCGGTACATGCGTTCCTCCACCGGTGATACCCAGGTGAACTGAGTGCCGATCTCGCCGAGGATGCCGGCGCGCACGTCGGTGCCGTCAATACCCTGCTCTATGTCTCGGACCAGGTCGTCCGCTATCTCGTTAGTCTTCATCCGGTAGAGGTGCTGTTCGTAGTAGAGCTCGCGGTACCAGCCGGCGCCCAGTACGATGTTCAACCCCGTCCGTTCGGCCATCTGCCGGATGGCGACGGCGTGCTTGACGGGGACGATGTCGTGGTCGTGGCCTCGCAGGCCTCCGGTCGTCTGGTCCACGATCGTGGCTCCGCCTGCGTCCCTGAAACCCATCAGCTCGCGGTGCGCGAGATCCGCGTTGTTGAGCAGAGTGGCAGCGCCGGGTCGGTCACGGCTCAGGTCGGAGAAGATGTGCTCGTGGATGGAGGTGACGCCCAGCTGGTCGGGCGGCAACGGGCCGGTCACGGTCATGATCGTCATGTTCGCAACCTCCTGCCATGTCCGCGAGTGCGGCGTCTGACGGGCCGGAGTATAGCAGCTTACGCCTGTGCGTCAATGTTCGGGGGAGTGTCTCCGTAAGGTCGAGGCTGTCGCATGACCTCACGGGGGAGGAGAGGTCGGACAGCTACAGGATTTTCCGAAATCTGTCTCATTCTGTAACATTGTGTCTCTTTTCGTAGCTAGACCGGTCGACCGTCGGGACATCCATAGGACAGGTGTTGAACAGAGTTGGGACACAAAAGTGACAGGAAGAGACAGAAAGAGACAGGTGGAGGGACGGATAGCGAGCATTGGATATGAGGACTGCCGTTCGGGTGCGGCGGGCTCGGATGGCTGAACGCATAACCTGATGATAGCACATGCGTTCCACACCGTCTACTTTCGGGAGCCGGAGAGGAAGGGTCTGGGGACGGGTCTTACCGAGACTGAACGGTCTTGGGTATTGACATAAGGGGCGATTCTGGTATTCTGCACGGTGACATGGAAGGTCTGGACGCTGCGAAGGCCATATAGGGCAGGAGCAGGAGAAGGAAACAGGCGAAGGAGGAGGCTATGAAGCATCTGTATAAGTTGATAGCCTTCGGGGCCGTGGTGGCCCTGTTGGCGGTTCTCGGCTGCGCCTCTGAGGAGGACGAGCCGGACACCAGTGTGGCTCCGGCCCCGGCGACGGCGGTGCCCGCGGCACCGACCGCAGCTCCGGCCGGTCCAGCGGCGACGGCTATGCCAGCGGCGACGGCTATGCCAGCGGCGACCGCGGTGCCGCCGACTGCCGTACCCGAGCAGCCTGCGGCTCCGACAGGCATGATGATGCCTAAGAAGGGTGGTCACCTCAAGTGGGTGAACCAGGCCAGCATCGGCAGCCTGGACTCGACGAGGAACACCTCCTTCGTAACCTGGACGCTCGTGGCTCACTGGTACGACTGGCCGTTCGTGTGGGACCAGAGTCTGAATGCCGCGGAGCAGATGATCGACACCTGGTCGATGAATCCCGGGGCGACCGACTACACCTTCACACTGAGGGACGGGCTGGTGTTCAGCGGCAACTTCCGTGATGCAGCCCCGGTGACCTCAGATGACGTGCTGGCCTCGATCGAGAGGTGGCGGACGTCGGTGGGAACGCCGCCTGTGATGTGGGACCTGGCTAACCCGACGACGGAGAGGGTCGACGACAGGACCTTCAAGATCAAGCCTCAGAAGCCCTTCGGCTTGTGGGTCGACTACTGGGCGCAGGCCCGGACGAACATTATCCCGAAGGCCGTGCTCGATGCGACCGGAGACGAGGAGACGATTACCGACTACACGGCGTCGGGACCCTATGAGTACGTCTCCTGGGAGCCCGGAGCGAGAGTGCTGCTGCAGCGGCACGAGGCCTACGAACCGCGGACAGAGCCGAAGGACGGCGACTTCGGGGCGCGGCTCTCGATCCTGGACTCGTTCGAGGTGCTCGAGGTGCCTGACGCCGCGACGAAGGTGGCCGCGCTCCAGACGGGTCAGGTGGACTTCGCCGAAGGTCTGCCGAACGACTTCTACGAGACGGTGACGGCCGATCCCGGCCTCAAGACGGAGCTGATACCCGCGTGGGCGATGCCCGCGCTGGCGACGAACAAGCTGTGGCCGCCTCTGAGCGACCCGCGCTCGAGAGTCGCGCTGTACCTGATGACGGACCCGGCGGAGTACATGGCAGCGGGCTACGGCAACCCCGACCTGTGGCAGACGTGCGGCTCGATCTTCATGTGCGGCACCGCGTGGGCGACCGAGGCCCATAGCGACAACTACCACAACGTCGACAAGATGAAGGCGCAGGAGCTCTGGGATGCCGCAGTGGAGTCGACCGGTTGGGACGGGAAAATGGTCCTTCTGACCAATCCGGACTACCCGGACTTCTACGCCGCCGCGTTGATCACGAAGAGGATCCTGGAGGACCTCGGGGAAGAGGTTGACTTCGTGGTGACGGACTGGGCGACGGTGATCTCTCGGAAGATCGCGAACCTGGACAAGCCGCCGGACCAGGGCGGATGGCACTTCTACCACACCTGGTACGGTCCGATGGACCCGGTGACCGCCTCATCCTTGGGCAAGACCTGGAACGGCGGTTGGGGGAACGAGCGCGCTTACAAACTGATCGAAGACTTCTCGAAGGCTACGTCCCGCGCCGAGGCCGAGGATATAGTGAACGAGGTCCAGCGGATCTACTTCGAGGAGGACCCGTCGCTGATCAACTACGGTGTGTTCAGCTTCCTGATCGTGATGCAGCAGGACGTGATGGACTACACGCCGTTCCGCAGGATCACGGTGGAGTCGGTGTGGCTTGACCGGTAGGTTCTAGCGGGTCAGAATTTCAGGTCTTAAGTAGCCTGCGGGGCACTCAAACGAGTGCCCCGCAGGCTTTATACTTCGGCCAAGCGTGACCGAGGGTTGGTGTTCAGGCTTGCGGGGCCCCCCCCATCTCAATTCTTGCCCTGTGGAGCCGGGGGAAGAAGAGGAAAGAGCCTTGGATTGCCGGCCTAGTCGGCGAACTGACGGACGTGGCCCGCTTCCTCTACGTCCCGCAATTGCCGCATTACTTACGGAATCGTTGCGCCCGTCTCCGCATGGAGATCTTCAAGGGCCAGATGAATGTCAGGAGGGAGCGGACCTGCCTGCGCAGCCGCGACGCTCTCCTCCAGCTCCTCTGGCGTGGATGCGCCCACGAGGATGGTCGACAGTTCCCGATTGGCTATCAGGAAACGGACCGTCATTGCCGCGATCGAAATGCCGGTCGTCTCGGCCAACTCGATGAGGCGCTCATCCGTGAATGCGGCTCCAAGCGTATCCCTAGGGGTGAGCCGGGACGGCGAGGCTTCATCTGAGGCGCCCGAATCCCCTTTCTTGGCGAAGATCCCTCCCACGACATAAGCAATCCCCTGCTCACGAATGACCGGCAGCATCACCTGCGGTGAACGGCGAGCCAGCAGCGAATACTCGTTGGCCGACAGGCACATGTCCAACTCCACCCGGCTCAGGACGTGGGCCAAGGGCATGGACTGGTTTGAACTGAGTCCAATGTAACGGCACAGCCCCTGCGCCTTTGCTTCACGAAGCGCCTGAGTGAGGGCTGCGCTCTGGTAGTCGAAATCCTCATCGAGGTCGAGAAGCTGGTTATCGTCCCGCGCATCGGGTATCCAGGCTTTTGCCTTCTCTATGTCGTGCCCCAGGAGGACGTCGACCCTATCGCGACGCAGAGCGTGGAGGTTGTCCTGTAACTGCGCGAGGCAGTCGTCCACCGTGCGGTAGCGAATCGGGGCCGTCTCAGCCGGGAACCGCGAGATGAAGCCCGTCACCTCGGTCGTGTAGTTAATCAGCTTCGTTGCGAGTATATGCGGTCTCGTGGTCCCGCCAAGCCCCTCACCCATGATCAGCTGCGAGATTCCGCGGGCCAGCCACCGGCCGTCCGGACTGCGTTTGCCGTAAGCCGGCGATGTATCAAAATAGTTGACGCCCAGCTCAAGCGCATGTTTGACGGTGGCTACCCCAAGCTCGTAGGAGTGCTTGTACAGAGCTGCGCCGCCAAGGCCGATAACACTGACCTTCTCGCCAGTACGTCCGAAGGAGCGCTGTTCCATTTGCTCCCTCGCCGGTCAGGACCCGGTGGCCAAACTGTCCCCTGCCCACTGGAGAGAGCGGGGAGGGGACAAGATGAGAGGACGGGGTAATCGCTGTTAGCGGTTCAGGTCGTTGAACTTGCTGGTCTTGGCCTCGAGCTTCTCGACGGTGACGGTCTTGATCTTGTCGCCCTCGATGATGCTCTCGACGACTTCCATGCCCTCGGACACTATGCCGAACGGGGTGTGGCAGGGTGTGCCCGGGGGGGTGCAGTCCTTCTCGTACAGGTCTTCATCGTAGGTGTTGAACTCGGGCAGCGGCTTCAGAGTGATGAACCACTGGCTGCTGTTGGTGCCCTTGCCGTCGACGATGCCATTGTTGGCGAGCGAGACGATGCCGGGCCTGTCGTGTTCGATCTTCACCGTGGACTCGTTGTTGAAGGTGTATCCGGCGCCGTCCAGGGGACCGGGCGGGTCGCCGGTCTGGACCAGCTCGCCCGGCACCACCCGATGGAACGTGAGTCCGTCGTAGAACCCCTGCCTTGTGAGGAAGACGAAGTTGTTGACTGCGAAGGTGACGTCGCCGTTCCTGAAGAAGGGGAAGTCGGAGTGGTACATGTAGAAGACGATCTTCTGTCCGTCCGCAGGCTCGCCACCGACGGTCTCCATCTCGACCGTCGCCTTGAACTCGTCCTTGTAGACGATCAGGAGTCCGCCTGAGAGTCCCTTAGGCGGGCTGTCCCACTGCTTCACGCCGTCGACCATGGTCATCATGGCCGCGGTCTGGTTCTCGCCTGTTCCCGATCCCTCTCTCTCCTCGAGGGCTCTGCCCGCTCCCGATGGCAGGGTCTCGCTAAACTCGTCGTCTTCGGCGACTTCGGTAGAGTCGCCGCCACACGCCGCCGCAAGCAGTAGCAGGGCCAAGGGGAGTAGTATGATCAGCCCGCGACCTTTAACTAGCATGACTCCTCGCTATCTCCTTGTGTATTCGGACTTTGGGACAGTGCATGACTGGTGTGATACATACGAAACAAGGCGTAGACGCAGCCTTTGATGTGAGTCTACCGGCTCGCCAAAATTTGGTCAAGCGGAGCCGATTGTGATGATTTGCGCAACCCTTGACAACCTAGTCGCTTCTGATATACTTTGCCCACTGCGCCGCACCACGATGCCGTAGAGGGACTAACCCTCATCGGCCGGACAGAGCCTCGACGAATCAGGGCATCAGAATTTGGCGAGATATATCGTACAACGACTCCTGGCGATGATACCGGTGGTCCTGATCGTCGGGCTAATCGTCTTCTCGCTGATACACATCACACCCGGCGACCCGGCGATGATCATGGCGGGAGACGAGGCCTCCCCCGCAGAGATCGACGCGTTGAGGGCGGAACTGGGACTAGATGAGCCGCTCTGGCGTCAAGGGATAGCCTTCTTCCTGGACACGATACGGGGAGACCTGGGCCAATCCGTCTTCACCCGCCATGATGTCAGCGAGCTGATATTCTCCCGGCTGGAGCCGACCCTCTCCCTGGCCATTTTCTCCGAGTTTCTGGCGATCGTCATCGGCATACCTCTGGGTATCCTGGCGGCGTGGAAGGCGAACACCTGGATCGACCGCGTCGCGATGATCTTTGCCGTGCTGGGTCTGGCCCTGCCGTCGTTCTGGCTGGGGTACAACCTGATATGGCTATTCGCGGTCAAGTGGCAGCTCATGCCGGCGGTGGGATACGAGTCGATATTCAAGCCCCCGGACCAGGGAGGCGGGATCAACATCGGACCCTGGCTCCGCTCGATCACCCTGCCTTCGATAACGATCGGAGTGATCAGCGCCGCCCTCATCACCCGGATGACCCGCTCGAGCATGCTGGAGGTGCTGCGGGAGGACTACATCAGGACGGCCCGAGCCAAGGGCCTCGGCGAGTTCGTCGTCCTGATCCGGCACGGTTTCAAGAACGCGGGCCTGCCGGTGATCACCATCATTGGATTGGGGATAGCCGGCCTGGTGACCGGTCTGGTCATCACGGAGGCGGTGTTCGCGATCCCTGGAGTTGGGCGTCTGATGGTAAACGGCGTGGCCCGACGGGACTTCCCGATAATCCAGGGCGTGGTGCTGCTGACCACCGTTTCGTACGTGTTCATCAACCTGTGCGTCGATCTGGCGTACGGCTACATGGATCCACGAATCCGATACAGGTAGGCAGGTGATAGAGGCGGAGACGGAATGATCCAGACGGCTCTGGTTACGCCCAACTTCTCCACCCGGATGCAGAGGCGCATGCGGACGGCGCGGCGCATGCTCCGCCAGAACCCGAACATGATCGCGGGGCTGGTCATAATCCTGCTCTTCTCAGTGGTCGCTGTGGCGGCGCCTCTGATAGACAGGCACTCGTGCTGTCTGATAGCCCCGCTCGATCGCCTGCAGGCGCCGGGTTCCGAAAACTGGTTCGGCACCGACCTGATGGGACGCGACGTCTACGCGAGGTCGCTGCATGGCGCGCGACTGTCTCTCAAGGTAGGAGCGACGGTCTCGGCGCTCGTCATGGTGCTGGGGTGCGTCGTAGGCATACCGACCGGCTACTTCAGGATGGCTGACAACATCATCATGCGGTTCATGGACGGTCTTATGGCCTTCCCGGCCTTCCTGCTCGCGATAGCGCTAGTGGCGATCCTGGGGCCGAGCTTCAACAATGTGGTCATCGCACTGACAGTTACGGGCCTTCCCGGCATTGTGCGTGTCGTCAGGAGCTCGGTGTTGAGTCTGAGAGAGTCGCAGTACGTGGAGGCCGCGAGGTCGATCGGAGCTGAGCCTTGGCGCGTGCTGTTCATGCACATATTTCCGCAGGTCGTCGCCCCTGTCATAGTGGCGGGGACCTTCGTGTTCGCGAGCTCCATTCTGACCGAGGCGGGCCTGAGCTTCCTCGGTACGGGTGTTCCGCCGACCACGCCCAGCTGGGGCAACATGATGGGCGAGTCCAAGATCTACGCGAACATCTCCGTCTGGACTCTCTTCTTCCCGGGCCTCATGATAGGCCTGACGGTGCTGGGAGTCAGCCTAGTGGGAGACGGGCTCCGAGATGCTCTGGACCCCAAGCTCCGCCGACGTCAGTAGCAGTTTAGATGGGCTGTTCGTCCCCCAGGCTTCTGAAACTCTGAAGGGACGCTCCCACGGGCGGCCTACTGCCTCGGCCCCCTACAGATCGTTGACAGGGGTGGAGTCCTGTGCTATACCATATTAGGTTTTTGCGGCGACCAGATCGAAGAGAAAGGAATCAGGAGAGACAATGAAGTACATGTACAAGCTTATGGCGGTGGGCTCGCTGGTAGCCCTTTTGGCCATCCTCGGCTGCGCCAGTGGGGACGACGAGCCTGCGCCAGAGCCCCAGGCGCCTGCCCAGGCGGCACCGGCTCCTCAGGCGGCAGGCGCTCCGGCCCAGGCTGCTGCTCCTGCGGCTCCGGCCCAGGCCGCTGCAGCGGCTCCGGCCCAGGCTCAGGCGACAGCTCAGCCGCTGGTACCGGCGGTCGCCACGCCAGTGACACGGATGGCGCCCAAGCCTGAAGAGGATACGATGGCGAGGCACGGCGGCGTCCTCAACTGGACTCCGAGCGCGACTATCGCCAACCTGGACCCGATCAGGAACACGGCGTTCGTGACACGCAGCGTCACGCACCAGTTCTACGACTATATGTTCGGCTGGACTTATGACAACAAGTCCGCGCCCCAGATGGTCTCGGAATGGTCGATGGCGGATGATGCCACCGAGTACACCTTCACCCTGCGCGAGAACATCGCCTTCCACGACGGCAGCCCTGTCGAGGCCAACGATGTCGCCTCATCGATTCTGAGGTGGAAGACCGGAGTCGGCGGCCCCTCTCGCGTCTGGGACCTGTCCAGCGCGAAGGATATGGACGGCAACGTCACGGCGGAGCCCGAGCTCGAGGCCGTGAGCGCGTCGACGCTCAGGATAAAGCCCGGGACCCCCTTCGGTCTCTGGGTAAACTACTGGGGATTCTTCGCAACCCCGATCATGCCCGCCGAAGCAGCGGACATTCTGGCGTTCGAAGACGTAAACACCGACTACCGCGGCTCCGGCCCCTACAAGTTCGACGAGTGGATCCCAGGCGCCAAGGTCAGGCTAGTCACCAACGAGGCCTACGTCCCGAGGGACGAGGCCAAGAACGGCTCAGCCGGAGGCCGTGTACCGTACTTGGACGCGATCGAGTACATCGAGGTCCCCGACTCGGCGACCCGCGTGGCCGCGCTCCAGACCGGACAGACCGACCTGGTTACCGGAGTGCCCCACGACTTCTACGACACTCTGGAGAGCGACCCCAGGATCACCGTCAAGATACTGAAGCCCTTCGCAAAGCAGCAGGCGGCCACGAACAAGACGGTGCAGCCCCTGAACAATCCGAAGTCGCGTTTGGCCGTTCAGGCCGTGACTGACGTGGAGAAGTACATGGAGGCCGCGTTCGGAAAGCCCGAGCTCTACCTGCTCTGTCCTGCGCTCTTCTTCTGCGAGACTCAGTGGGACAGCGACTCGGCTGGTGATTTGTACTGGGAGGTCGATGTCGAGAAGGGCAAGCGTCTGTGGGCAGAGGCGATGGCCGAGGAGAACTACGACGGCAAGATCGTCGTGCTCGCGAACACCGACATCCCTTACCTGTATAACCGCGCCCTCCTGCTGAAGGAGGACCTGGAGAAGATCGGGGCCGAGGTTGAGTTCGCCGTCTCCGACTGGGCGACGCTGATCTCCCGCAAGATAGCGAACCTCGGAGTCGATCCCCAGGAAGACCCGTCTAGAGGCTGGCACTTCTATCAGACCGGCGACGAGGGCGCCAGGGACCCCGTCTCAGACGCCGCGACCGGGAAGACCTGGAACGGCGGCTGGGGCAATGAAGAAGGCTATGCGCTGGCCGAGAAGTGGACGAAGGCCACCAGCTACGAGGAAGCCAAGGGCTACGTCGACGAGATCCAGAGGATCTACTACGAGGAGGACCCGTCCCTCATCGTCTACGGCTACAGCAGCTGGCTGGCGGCTATGGCGAACTACGTGATGGACTGGCAGCCCCATTCGATCATCACGATCGACGGCCTGTGGCTCGACCGGTAGGTTGTGAAACATAGTTGAAGCGGCAGAGAATAGGGGCGTGGCACCTCGCGCCCCTATTCTCTTTTCCAGATGAACGGATAGCCCGTGAAGCGATACATCATACAGCGCGTCCTAGCCACCATTCCGGTCATGTTCATCGTCGGATCGGTGGTCTTCTTTATCATGCATCTGACGCCTGGCGACCCTGCCACGATC
This sequence comes from Dehalococcoidia bacterium, assembly GCA_965208395.1. Lineage (GTDB taxonomy): Bacteria > Chloroflexota > Dehalococcoidia > Lucifugimonadales > CBDBON01 > CBDBON01. The sequence continues at coordinate 581,340 of CBDBON010000003.1, read as the reverse complement.
ATGGCCGGTGACCTAGCCGAGCCGGAACAGATAGAGAAGATCCGAGCCAAGATGGGTTTCGACAAGCCCCTGATAACCCAGTACCGCCTCTTCTTCTGGGACATAGCAAGAGGCGATCTCCGCCGTTCGATCTTCAGCGACTTCCCCGTGACCACCCTGGTCAAGCAGCGTATCGAGCCGACGATCACTATCGCAATACTCGGCGAGGGACTGGCCGTGTTGCTAGGCGTGCCGGCGGGCGTCCTGGCGGCGTGGAGGTCGAACACGTTGGTGGACCGGACGATAATGGTGTTCGCGGTGCTCGGCCTAGCGCTGCCGTCTTTCTGGCTGGGCTTCAACCTGATCTGGCTGTTCGCGATCAAGGCTCAGTGGCTGCCCGCGGTGGGGTTCGTCCCCTTCGGTGAGGGCGACTTGGTGGGGTGGGCCAGGAGCCTGGTCCTTCCGTGCGTGACGATCGGAGCTATCATCGCGGCGTTGATCGCCAGGATGACGCGATCGAGCATGCTGGAAGTGTTGAGAGAGGACTACGTCAGGACGGCGAGGGCTAAGGGTCTGGCGGAGAACGTCGTACTGATCCGGCACGCGCTTCGGAACGCGGCGCTGCCGATAGTGACGATCATAGGCCTGGGATTCGCGGGGCTGCTTTCGGGCCTGGTGATCACGGAGCAGGTGTTCGCGATTCCAGGCATCGGGCGTCTCCTCGTCGACGGAGTGGTCAAGAGGGACTTCCCGGTGATCCAGGGGGTGATACTCATCACGGCCGGCATGTACGTGTTGCTCAACCTGTTGGTGGACCTGACGTACGGCTACTTCGATCCGCGGGTTAGGTTCAGATAATGCAGCAGGACCGACCGGCGACCCCCGTCCTGGCGGCGCCACAGAGGCTGGCGGGCATCAGAAGCGGGCTCTCAACTTCAAGGCGCGCCCTCGTCAGAAATCCGAACATGGCGGCGGGCCTGTTCATCTTGATACTTGCCTCCGTCCTGGCGATCTTCGCGTCTCAGATAGGAGGCATCGGCGGCAGGAGCCCGGTCCAGAGCCAAGCCCTAGACCGACTGGAGCCCCCTTCCTCCAGGTTCTGGTTCGGTACGGACGGGATCGGCAGGAGTGTATACTCCCGGTCCATTCACGGCACCCGCCTCTCTCTGACTGTCGGGGCCTCGGTCGCCGCGGTCACGATGATCGCCGGAGCGGTCATAGGCACTCTGTCCGGGTACTACAGGAGGCTGGACGACGTCATCATGCGGTTCATGGACGGTCTCATGGCCATTCCCGGCTTTCTCTTGGCCCTGTCTCTCGTCGCCCTACTGGGGCCCAGCATTCAGAACGTCGTGATAGCGATCTCAGTGGCCGACACGCCGGGTATCGTCCGGATCGTCCGCAGCTCGGTGTTGAGCTTGAGGGAACAGCAGTTCATCGACGCGGCCAAAGCGATAGGGGCTAACCCGGTCAGGGTATTGGCGAGGCACATATTCCCGCAGCTGGTTGGGCCGCTGATCGTTCAGGGGACCTTCATATTCGCCCTAGCCATACTGAACGAGGCCGGCCTCAGCTTCCTTGGCACAGGCGTTCCTCCCCACATCCCGAGCTGGGGCAACATGATGGGAGAGAACCGGCTGTACATGCAGGTGGCCGTCTGGACGGTCTTCTTCCCCGGCCTGTTCATTGCGGTTACGGTCCTGGGGGTGAATCTCGTCGGCGATGGACTGCGAGACAACCTCGACCCCAGGCTCAGGCGGCGGATGTAAGGGAGCGGCGGCCCGCCGGGGCCGTGCGTTCGGCTCGTCTCCTACGACTCAGGCTCGGTTATCAGTAGCGCCTGGTCCACAGGGATGTTCTCCAGATACTGGGAACGTCCGCTGGGCCACAGCACGACGATATCGTCTACGACCGTGGCGGCGCCCAGTCCGAACTCGAGCTCGACGCTGTCCATGGACAGGTAGCTCGAACCTGCGCGCACCTCCTGCACCTGTACGGTCCGCTCTCCGTTTGCGTCACCGGTTACGACGTACACTCGTGCCCCGATGCCATCCGCGTTGGTCCCTGTGCCGTCGATGGCCATGCGGCCCTGGAGGCGGATTGTGATCCAGTGGTTGTCGCCGCCGCCGTTCATCCACACGAACATGGGTCCAGGCTTATCCTCGGACGGGGCTGTGCCCGTCATACCGTCGTAGGGTCCGACGAAGATCTCTCCACTGCTGTTCGTTCCGATCAGATCGACGTATCCATCGCCGTTCAGGTCGCCGTGGGCGAGGCCCTTGCCGTCCTCGTGGCTCTTGACGTCAATTCGCCGGAGCCTCGAGGCCATGGGGTCTTCCGCGAAGGTCGCAAGTCCGTCCAGGTTGTCGTAGTTGACCCTCGAAATGTCGAGCAGGTGGGCACGGACGGTGATGTCCTCAAAGGAGCCCCCGTCGTAGCTCCGCAGCATGCGGCCCGCGCTGGGGAAGATCTGCCCTCCGGGCCCCTCTCCCCTGGCTATCGATCCGAGCCAGTACAGGTCCTGGTCGGTGTCGTTGTCGAAGTCGAAGAAGGTGGCCCCGAAGCCGAAGTCGTACGCAGAGAGGCCCGTAGGGTAGTCGTGGTCGTCGTCCACGTTGTCCGGGTCCAGCGTCTCGGGGGGCATCCATCGGCTAGGGACTACGCTGGTGAGGGGCGCCACGTCCACAAAGCGAGCGCCCGTCCCGTTGCCGAACTCGTCGCGGGTACCGTCGTTGCGCAGCAGGAGGTGGGAACAGGTCCCCCACTCGAACTGGGAGTGGTACTCGCAGACGGGCGCGGGATCGTCCTTGAGCGGGTACCGGAGGACATGGGGGCCCACGTTGGTGACGAAGACGTCGAGGTCGGCGTCGCCGTCGTAGTCGCCCACCGAGAATGCCATCCACGATCCGACCGTTGCCAGTCCCATCTCCTCCTCGACCCGGGTAAACCTGATCGTTCCGTTGGTGGAGTCGTTCCTGAAGAGGAGCAGCCGGTCGCCGTCGTTGGCGACCCAAAGGTCGACGTCGCGGTCGTCGTCGTAGTCGAAGAAGAGGACCCCGTGCGTCTGGCCGGTGGGCTCCCCCACCAGGTTGCCGAGCTTGTCCCGCTCTGTCGGGTCGTAGCCCTCATACCTCTCCCCAGTCTCCGGGTCCTCGAAGATGATGGGCTCGCCCTGCATGTCTCGCATGACTATCTGGGGACCCCGGACTCCTGCAAGGCCTGCGATCTCGCTGAAGGTCATATCTCCGTTGTTGCGGAACAGGACGTTGTAGTGTCCAGGGTGGTGGGCGGATGCGAGGGTGCGGAAGTCGTGAGCGGCGAGGTTGCCGACGTACAGGTCTAGCCAGCCGTCCCGGTCGACGTCCCCACACGCGATGGTCGTGGCCGATCTGACGTTGACACTCTCCCCGAAGGCCGAGTCTGTGACGTCGGTGAAGGTCCCGTCACCGTTGTTGTGGAAGAGCACGTCCCGGTTCCCCTGCCCATCGCTTGGAGACCGGAAGTCGAGAAGGTCCGTGGGATCGCCCCACGCTCCCACGTACAGGTCCTGATAGCCATCGTTGTCAAGATCGCAGGCCACGGCTCCGGTGCTGTGGCTGTCCACGGCAGTGACGCCCGCGCTCTCTGCGACCTCGTCGAAGATGCCCCTGCCGTCGTTGCGGTAGAGCCGGTTGGGTTGTTCTCCCTGGGACGTCACATAGAAGTCCAGGTCGCCGTCCCGGTCGTAGTCGAACATGGCAACGCCTGGACGGTCGTTCCATAGGACGTAGCCGCCATTCAGGGCGACGGCCGCTACGTCGGTGAACGGCGTCACCGGCTCCGTCTCTTTCATACGCGCGGCTACGGCGGGAGACCTCAAGCCGGCCTCGCTATCGGTCCACTGGTCGATGAAGAGGATTGCGACTCCTCCTAGGATACCCAGCATCCAGGTGGCTCCGACGAAGGTCGCCGTAGCCCTGATCGGCAGCGCTTTTGCGAGGCCCCAGAAGGTGATCGGGCCTCCGGCCGCGGCGGCAAACAACAGGACAGCTGCCGGCGCGGTCCCCATTCCGACGAGGAGCAGTGCCGCTACAAGCGGTATCTCGAACATCAGGGGCACGTTAATGAGAATCCCGATCGTGGCGGCCACGGCGATCCCGGTTGCGTTGTCTCCGAGATAGCGTGAGACGGTATCCGGGCTTATCCATTGGATCGCCAGCCCGCTGGCGAAGCCGGCCAGCACCATGATCGGCGCCAGCCGTATGAAATAGGATACGCTGGCGCGTATCCACTGTACGGCTGCGTCCGTGAGAGCCTCTCCCCAAGTGGAGTCATACTCCTCCAGGGGCCAGTCCGTCTCCGGCTCTTCCGGCGGTCGGGCATGGCGACCCGCCGCCATGCCTACCAGCGGTCCGATCAGCAGAGCGCCGACCACGCTCATTCCTATGCGTGAGCCGGACAGCATTGGGGTAAACACCATAGCCGCCATGATCAGCGCGGGGAGATTCAGGGTCGACGATCCCTGGACGATCGAGACCGCCGCCTCGACACTGGCGCCCCTCCGGCGAAATGCGTTCGATATGGGGACGATGCAGGCAGAGCACAGAGTCATCGCAGGTCCGACGAACAGTCCCCTGACGGCACCCTTCAGGCCTCCTCCCGCGAACGCCATACCCGCCCTGGAGCCGGGGAAAATGAAGGCCTCCGTCGCGCCCGCGACCAGGAAGGCGAAGGTCATCCCGGCCGTCACAAGCTGGAGGTAGGTTAGAGAGAAGTCCCACCATCGCTTGAGGAGAGGGTCTTCAGACTCGATGCAGAAGCCCTGGAAGCACTGTGCCTGGGGCGAGGCGACCGCTTCGAGGTCCTCCTCGACGATGTCCAGTTTAGGGAACCTGTTGAAAGCGAGGAACAGGCCGAGGAGAACGGCGAGCACGATCAGCCCGGCCGCCCGTTTCTTCCTGATTGCCGTGTTGAGTGGGAGCAGCCAGCTTATCATAGGGCGGGAGAGGGTTCTTTACATCAGTCTCGGCACCGTCCTAGAATACCATCGTTTTCGCGGTTCATCCAGATTGCCGAGACCGGTCGTACAGATTGGTGACGGTCACAGACCCCGCTGCCAGCACCGCATCCCCGTAGATCGTCGCTATTCAGACACAACGAAACCGTTGGGAACGGAGATCTCACCATAGAGAACCGTCCTTTGAGCCGCAATCCCGCACGACTCCTGTCACTCCTTGTCGCCGCCGTACTCGTAATGGGAGCGGCCGTCGCGGCCTACTATGGGATGAGGGGCGCTTCGAACGACTCCACGGAACAGACTTCTGGAGCCGTCGATGCGACCATTCCGACTGCTGCCGCTCTGGCCTCTGCTACTCCGACCGTTGCCACCAAAAAGGCGGATGAGAACGACGCGAGTGATCTGGAGAACTATCGTATCGCGATCAGCTCAGGGCGTGATCCCTACTTTGGCACAGGGCAAAGGGACGATCTGCTCGATCTTCTGGACCACTCCGCGTTTCAGGGATCCAGCGGCTATGTGAACTTACGGCTCGCCCTAGCCTTCGACTACCTGCGTTTTGGCGAGGTCGACGAGGCGATCCGAGTGCTGAAGGAGGCGCTGGATAGGGTAGAAGAGGATGGCTCCGATCCGAGGCATCTGGGTGAGGTGCTGGAGGAGCTCGCCATCACAAGTCTAAAACAGGGAGAGCTCAGCAATCGCACCAACCCCAGCGCCCGCCTCGTCTGCACCCTGCCGCTGGGAAACGTCCAGGGTCTGGAGGATCGCACCGGGCCCACCAACGCGGTCTCCTACCTGACGAGGCTGTTGGAGATGCATCCCGACGACGTGAGGTACAGGTGGCTGTTGAACGTGTCCCATATGACGCTGGGCACCTACCCGGAAGGCGTGCCCGAACCGTTCCGGATATCAGAGGATCTGCTCACGTCAGACTACGATATAGGCCGTTTCGAAGAGATCGCCTCCAAGGTCGGCATGGCGGCCCGAAACCTCGCCGGCGGCAGCATCATGGACGACTTCGACAACGACGGGCTGCTGGATATCGTCACATCGACGTGGGATCCGGGCGGCTCCATCATCTACTACCACAACGAGGGGGACGGCACCTTCAGCGACTACACCGATAGGGCGGGTCTCGCCGGTCAACTTGGAGGACTCAACATCGTCCAGACTGACTACAACAACGACGGATGGCTGGACATATTCGTGATGCGCGGAGGCTGGCTTCGGACCAATGGAGCTATGCGCGTCTCCCTGCTGCGCAATAATTCAGACGGGACCTTCTCCGACGTCACGCGGGCGTCAGGTCTAGCACATCCTCCCTATCCAAGTCAGACCTCGGGGTGGGCTGACTACGACAACGACGGTGACCTCGATCTGTTCGCGTGCAACGAGTCCCAGCCGGAGAGCGAGTTCGAATCAGAGGTCATGAAGTTCCCTAGTCAACTCTTCCGCAACAACGGTGACGGTACCTTCACAAACGTCGCCACCAAGGCTGGAGTGAGAAACGACGGCTACTGCAAGGGCAGTGTGTGGGGCGACTATGACAATGACGGGGACCCAGACCTTTATCTCTCCAATTTCGCCACGGAGAACCGCCTGTTTCGGAACAACGGGGACGGTACCTTTACGGACGTTGCGACCGATCTGGGCGTCGAGGAGCCGCTCCCCAGCTTCGCGACCTGGTTCTGGGACTACGACAACGATGGATGGCTGGATATCTGGGTGGCAGGCTACTGGGATAGCATCGAGGACGTCGCTGCCGACTATCTGGAGCTCCCCAATAGTGGTAAGAGGATGCGCCTGTACAGGAACGATGGCGCCGGCGGCTTCGTGGACGTCACCCGGGAGTCGGGACTGTACCGGGTCCACCTGACCATGGCCGCCAACTTCGGCGATCTGGACAATGACGGCTGGCTGGACTTCTATCTGGGGACGGGCTATCCATCATATGACGCGTTAGGGCCGAACATCGCCTACCGAAACAATGAGGGCCGCTCCTTCACCGACGTGACCTTCTCGGCCGGGCTCGGACATCTTCACAAGGGGCACGGTATCGCGTTCGGCGACCTCGACCGTGACGGGGACCAGGACATCTTCGCTCAGGTGGGCGGCTTCTACCCCGGGGATGGCTTCGAGAACGCCCTCTACGAGAATCCCGGCCACGGGAACCGCTGGCTCTCAGTGAAGCTGGTCGGCACGGAGACGAATCGCGTCGCAATCGGGGCTCGGATCAGGCTGAAGCTCATGATGAGCGACGGCTCGACCAGGGACGTCTACTCGCGGGTGAACAGCGGAGGCAGCTTCGGCGCATCGAGCCTCGAACAGGAGATGGGGCTGGGACAGGCGGAACAGATCCTTTCACTTGAGGTGTTCTGGCCTACATCGGGAACGACGCAGCTGTTCGAAGACCTACCACTGGACGCCAGGATCGAGATCACCGAGGGTGAGGACGGCTATGAACTTCTGGAGACCCGAATCCTGCGTCTAGGCGGATGAGGCCCAGGGATGGCTGCCTAACCGTCGGTCTCGTACCTACTGGCTGCGCAGAGCTGGAGGCCAGTTTTCCACCTCGCCTTTGATGAGGGTGTCAGGCGTGTGGGCAGCCCAGGCGAACCAGAAGTGATTGCCGTGCACGATGGGCGTAAGCTCACTCCCGGCAAGCGGTCCCTCCACCGCCTGGCCGAGAATGTTCCACGTCGAACCGGTCTCTTCATCGATGATTCTTCCCTCCCGCAGGCTGAAGCTCAGTATCCTGTCGTCAAGCGACGCCTCGAACACTCCCGTCGATCCGATGACCCGTCGCTCCTCGCCGTTGCCGGCAGGGTAGGGCGATTGACGTCTGCCCGCATGGAATATCACCAGGTCGAGGCCGCCGATGGAGTCGTGCAGGACACCCGTCCTGGCGACATAGCTGAGAGGATAGGCGATTCCCTGACCGTCTACGGTGAATGCGACGACCCGTTCCATGCTAGGGAGCCGGAGGTCGGGGAGTGTCTTTAGCAGAACCGGCCAGGACTCGGGCGCATCGTATCCATAGTAGACGAACTGGCCGTAGGGGAAGTCATATCCCGTCTCTCTGGAGAGGAGAAGACCATCCGGGTAGCTGCTCTTGAACTCGCCCCATGACACTAGAGGGGCCGGGAGGAACTCCAGTGTCGTACCCGTCAACTCTCCTACGACAGCCTCTCCCGATATCTGCTGCCACCACGACTCCGTCTGACGATCGTACATCAGCAGGTCGCTCAGCCTGAGGTTGCCGCTGACTCCAAAGTCGAACAGCCTGCCGTCCACCTCTCTACGGAAGACAACCGCGCTGTTGCAGAGTGGGCAGTAGGTGACGACGACAGGCACGCCTGCCACCGTGTCGTTCACGATCTCGTGGAAGATGAGCATAGCCAGCGGATAGGCCCTCGCGTCGCCGGCTATCTCGACGGCCAGCACGGCCTCGTCCTCCAGCATGTAGTCCGGAGCTTCCGACACGGGATGAAAAGTTGGATCGTCTATAGCCGGTATACCCACTCTGGGTTCTGTGCCAGCGACTATCTCGCTATAGGAGACGGAGTGCTTTGAGAAGTCGGTGTTCGGCCAGTACCTCGAGATGTAGGTGGGCAGTACGCTGTCGTCGACCTCTTTCGTTCGAGGTGCGACATGCACAAGGGGCGAAGGAGTCGGTGCGACTGTCTCAGCAGCTGGACGGACCTGTGCGGGCTCGGGCGGTCGGAACGAGTCGCGCTGACCGCATGCGACAGCCAGAAGTGCGAGAAGCGCCGTCACGCTAGATACGAGCGAAAGGCGGCAAAGCTGACCAGTTCCCATGACTGTGACCCTCATCACCTTAGATGCGGGCGCACGCCGAACGATGGCGGGGGCCGTAGGGCGGTAGGACAAATCGTTTGACAGCCCGGATGACCGTCGTTACCATGCGCTCTTAAGTCGCAGCACCTGCATCCCCCGAAAGAGGACTGAATGTGATGGAATACCAGATCTGGCTGAACGGCGAGTACGTCCTCAGGAGCGAGGCGAAGATCGGCATGATGGACCGGGGGTTTCGTTTGGGAGACGTCGTGTTCGATACCTCCAGAACCTTCAATGGCAGGATATTTCGACTCAGAGACCACATCGACCGTCTTTACAGGTCCCTCAAGTACGTTCGGATCGATCCTGGGATGACGACAGATGAGATGGCGGCGCTCACTGAGCAGGTCGTCGAGCGGAACGAGTCGGTTCGCCGGCCCGGTGACGACTATATGATTACTCAGATCGCTACCAGAGGTGAGATTCGACCTGGCTCAGGCCGGGCCGATCCGACTGTGGCCATATGGATTGATCCCATCGACTTCAGGCGGTACTCGCCGCTATTCCGCGAGGGCGCGCACGTAGTGATACCCAAGACGCGCGCCTATTCGTCAATGCAGGTGGACCCGAAGATCAAGCATTACAACCGTCTCAACTTCGTGCTCGCTGAGCTGGAGGTTACGGACGTCGACCCGGAGGCCTTTCCTCTGCTACTCGATACGGACGGTAACGTGAGTGAGAGCTCAGGCGCTAACTTCTGCATCGTCTCCGACGGCGTTCTGATCACTCCCGGAGACGACGCCACCCTGCAGGGTGTGTCACGCGCCACCCTGCTCGAGCTCGCCGGACAGTTGGAGATACCTACCTCCGTGGAGCCGATACAGCCCTACGACGTGTACAACTCCGACGAGGCGATGCTGTGCACCACTCCGTACTGTCTGCTGCCGGTGGGCCGCGCCGACAATCGACAAATTGGCGTGGAGACGCCCGGTCCGGTAACGCGGCGACTGCTCGCTGCGTGGAGCGAAATGGTGGGCCTGGATATAGTCGATCAGGCCGACAGCATGGCCGCGGTGTCCGCCCAAGCTTAGAGACAGTGGCCTGTATTCTTGTTTGCGATGCGGTCTTAGGCTAGCGCGTCTGTATGGGGGCGCCCCATCCGTGGACACCCTCGGGCGCCTTGTAGTTGAATGCCTGGTCGACGATGTCCATACCGACCCGCTCGCTCCACGCAGCCTGCAGCTGTCTCGTGACAGGCCCCGGCGCACCGGCGCCTATGGGCCGGTTGTCGACCCGGCCGACCGGCATTATGCAGTAGGCCGTGTTCGAGAAGAAGACCTCGTCCGCCGTGTATAGGTCGTAGGGCTGCAGATCCTCGTCGCCGGCCTCGATGCCCATCGCGTCGGCAAGCTCGAAGACGAACCGTCTCGCGTCGCCCTGCAGGGCGTTCCGGTCGGTTGGGGTCCTCAATACGCCATCGGTTACGATCCACAGGTTCGCCTGTATGTTCTCGGTGACGTATCCGCGGGCGTCGGTCAGGATGGGATAGGCCTCGGGGTCCACGTCAGCGGCCTCCAGATGGGCCAGAGCGAAGTTAAGCCTGTTGTTGTGCTTTACCTTGGACTCCATCGCTTCGGGAGAGTAGCTCTTCGTCTTGACTATCACTCCGTGGACGCCTTCACTGAAGCCCTTGACCCAGAGGCTGGGCAGCACGTGCCATACCCTGACGCAGACGGTCAGGGGCACGGGGTCCACGGCGTCGAATCCCGAGCCGCGGGATACGTACTGGCCTACGTTAAGGTCGCCTCCCGGGATACGCAGGTGCTCGTTGCGTTTGAGCAGGCCCAGCGACAACTCTTCCCACTCGTCGAGGCTCATGCCGGGGTCCAATCTGGCGTACTTCAGGGAGCGCATGAACCTCTCCAGGTGCTCCCTGACCCTGAATGGCCGACCGTTGAAGGTCCGCTGGATGTCGAAGACGGCGTCGCCGTATCTGAACCCCCTGTCAGCGACGTGAACCATGCACTGACTGTCCGGGACGAATTTGCCGTTGAAGTAACTAGTCAGCTCTTCAGCCATTCCTGTCTCCTAGCCTCCTCTCTCTCACCGTTCGGCGCGTGCCGTATTATAGCAGCACGCCTGAGACGTTCAACTGGCGAGACTGGACCGTCGGCTCGTTGACAGGCCTGCGAAGCGACCATACACTCCCGCAAAGTCGGAGGAGTTGGAAATGCGTTTCGGTATCGACGTGCCCATCAAGGGGGACTACTTCGACCCGCGCGTTCTGGCGGAGCTGGCCGCCGAAGCGGAGGCGGCGGGCTGGGACGGGTTCTTCGTATGGGACCACCTGTCGCTGGGACTGAGCGAGCCGATATGCGATCCCTGGATAGCCCTGACCGCCATTGCTCTCCGTACCGAGAGGGTCCGCATCGGTCCGATGGTCACTCCCATCCCGAGGCGCAGGCCGTGGAAACTGGCTCGCGAGACGGTGACTCTCGATCATCTTTCGGGCGGAAGGATGGTCCTGGGGGTGGGGATCGGCTCTCCGGTTCCCGAGGAGTTCGCTCCGTTCGGGGAAGAGGGTGATGCGAGGCTCCGCGGAGCGATGCTCGACGAGGGACTGGAGGTGCTTACCGGCCTGTGGACAGGGGAGCCGTTGACCTACCGAGGCGAGCACTACACGGTTACCGACAGGACGTTTCTGCCTCGGCCGGTGCAGTCGCCCCGTATCCCCGTGTGGATCGGGGCCAACTGGCCAAACAGGGCCCCGCTCAGGCGGGCGGCCAGGTGGGACGGCGCCTTCCCGATCCACCGGGACAACGGGAACCTGATGAGTCCGCAGACCATGAGCGAGATCATCTCATACGTTGGGCGGCACCGAACCGGGGAGGGCCCCTTCGACTACGTGGTGAGCGGCCTGCCGCCAGGGGGCGACTCTTCCCGCGAATCGGAGCTTGCTGCGGCCTATCGGGAGATCGGCGTTACCTGGTGGGTCGCCCCCGGGTGGTACGACTCGGCTGAGGAGTGCCGCAGGCGGATCGCGAAGGGCCCTCCGAAGCCGTAGACGACCTTCTGTCTGTACCTGAAGACCGCCGGATCCCGAATAGGGCCTGCTATAATTGGCGCCTGTGACGCTATCCCCGATGAGGAGATCTGACCGGCTGTGACTGACATAGTGGACCTGGAGCGAATCATGTCCCTCTGCAAACGCAGAGGGCTGATATTCCAGAGCAGCGAGATATACGGAGGCCTCGGCAGCACCTGGGACTACGGTCCCCTGGGAGTCGAATTGAAACGCAACGTAAAGGACGCCTGGTGGCGGACGATGGTGTGGGACAGGGACGATGTGGTTGGGCTTGATGCCGCGGTCCTGATGCACCCGGACGTCTGGAGGGCCAGCGGGCACGTCCAGAGCTTCACCGACCCTCTGGTCGAGTGCCGGGAGTGCCACCAACGGTGGCGGGAGGACCAGCTCGATGAGCGGGCCTGTCCCGACTGCGGCGGGGATCTCACAGAGGCCCGGATGTTCAACCTGATGTTCAGGACGAACATGGGCCCGGTTGAAGAGGAGGCCGCCTCGGTCTATCTTCGACCTGAGACCGCACAGGGCATCTTCGTCAACTTTCCGAACGTGCTTACGTCAACACGCAAGAGGCTGCCCTTTGGCGTCGCCCAGATGGGCAAGGCGTTCAGGAACGAGATCACCACCGGGGGCTTCATATTCCGGACGCGCGAGTTCGAGATGATGGAGCTGGAGTTCTTCGTCAGGCCGGGCGAGGACGAGGAGTGGCATCGACGCTGGATAGACGAGTCCATGAGCTGGTATATCGATCTTGGAGTCGACAGATCGAGACTCCGGCTCCGGGCGCACGACGTCGGTGAGCTGTCCCACTACTCGAAGGCGACCTCGGACATCGAGTACCGCTTCCCGTGGGGTTGGGGAGAGGTGGTTGGCATCGCAAACCGGACCGACTACGACCTGCGCGCTCACGCGACTGCTAGCGGTCAGGAGATGTCATACTTCGACAACGACACCGGGCAGCATATCGTCCCGTATGTGGTTGAGCCGGCCTTCGGTGTCGATCGCGCGGTGATGACCTTCCTGACGGACGCGTACACCGAGTCTGAGGCGCCGACCGCCTCCGGGGGCGTCGAGCGGCGGGTGCTGCTGAGGCTCCATCCGAAGCTTGCGCCGGTCAAGGTTGCCATCCTGCCGCTCAGCCGCAACGAACGCCTCGCGCCGCTGGCCCGCCGCGTCTTCGACACCATCCGAGGGTCAGGTGCAGTCGACGGCGTGGTGCAGTTCGACGACACACAGAGCATCGGCAGGCGTTACCGCCGACAGGACGAGGTCGGCACGCCCTTATGCGTTACTGTCGACTTCGACTCTCTCGAAGACGACGCCGTGACGGTACGAGATCGGGATACGATGAGACAGGACCGTGTGCCGATCGAGGGGTTGATTGATGATCTGAGGCGGCGGCTTCGATGACGAAGTAGATTGACATATCGCCATATCATTCGTATGGTTAGCCATATGAAGACCACACTGAACATAGACGACACCGTGATCCGGCGGCTGCGCGAGGAGGCCGCTCGTCGGGATACGACGATGTCCTCTCTAGTGGAGGCCGGACTGAGACGAGTCCTTGACGAACCCGCAGTCTATCGGGGTGACCAGGACAAGCTACCGCCACTTCCGTCCTGGCGGGGTGGGAGAGAGCTTGTGGACGTATCCAATCGGGCCGAGCTCTACAGGGCACTGGAAGAGGAGTGAGTGCTCGTCCTCGACACGAACGTCCTGCTCTACGCGGCCAATGAGGAGTCGGAGCTCCACGATACGTGTCTGCAACTTGTCGACCGATCGCGCCGCGACCCTTCGCCGACCTTCCTCACCTGGAACATCTGCTACGAGTTTCTGAGAACCAGCACGCACCCGCGCATCTTCTCCTCGCCGTGGAATCCACGAGACGCTTGGCGCTTCCTGGACACGCTGCTGGGGTCGCCCGGCTTCGAGATGCTGCGCGCCACGGATCGACACAGAGCAGTCCTGACACAGACCTTGTCGGAGCTGCCAGACGTCCGCGGCAACCTGATCCATGACCTTCACACTGCGGTGCTCATGCGGGAGCACGGCGTCAGCCGGATCTGCACACGGGACACCGATTTCCACCGCTTCCCCTTCCTTGACGTCATAGATCCGATAAGATAGCCATCTCGTTCGAAGACGGTTGAGCCGACCGATCCTTCGGTGTCTCCGGACCACTATTCCGTCTCGGCCTTCTGCGGTGTTAGACTGGCGGCAGGGACTGGTGTGATGCGCATAGTTCACTTCGCGGACGTGCACATAGGAGTCGAGAACTTCGGGAAGACGGATCCGGATACGGGGCTGTCGACTCGGCTGGCCGACTTCCTTAAGAGTTTCGATGAGGCCGTCGATTACGCGATCGCCGTGGACGCGGACCTCGTTCTGTGCTGCGGCGACGCATACAAGAGCCGCGATCCCAGCCAGACCCACCAGCGGGAGTTCGCTCATCGGCTGGTCCGTCTCTCGTCCGCCGGTATACCGACCTTCCTGGTCGTGGGGAATCACGATATTCCCGCCGTGTTCGGGCGAGCCACCGCGCTGGAGATTTTCCAGACGCTGGAGGTCCCGAACGTCTATGTTGGAGACCGGCTGACGACATACCGTGTGCCTACCGCCAGCGGAGAGGTCCAGATCGTCGCAGTGCCCTGGCCGAGACGCAGCGGGCTGCTGGCACGCCGAGACACACGCGGTCTCACACCGGATCAGGTGAACGAGGCTATACAGGAGATGATGTCGCGCCTGATCAGGGCCCAGGTGGGCGCGCTCGATCCAGCCGTGCCCTCGCTGCTCGCCGGACACGTCACGGTGAGCGGCGCGACGGTAGCGTCGGAGCAGTCGATGATGCTCGGCCGTGATCCGGTGCTGCTGAAGAGCGACGTGGCGCTTCCCCAGCTCGACTACGTCGCGCTGGGCCATATTCACAGGCACCAAGTCCTCAACGAGACTCCTCACGTAGTCTACAGCGGCAGCCTTGAGCGGGTAGACTTCGGTGAGGAGGGAGACGACAAAGGGTTCTGCGTTTTCGAGCTCGATCCGCAGAGAGGAGTAGGGGACCGGCTCAGGAGCTTCGAGTTCCGCCGTGTCGACGCAAGACGATTCGTCACCGTGGACGTCGAGATACGAAGCGGCGATGCCGACCCGACCCGGACGGTCATAGATGAGATCTCAGCCCGCGACGTTACCGACGCCATCGTCAGGGTGCGCATAACCGTTCAGGCAGAGGAGGATCGTTACCTCCGGGAGTCCGACATACGAGGCGCCCTGTCGGAAGCCCACTTCGTGGCATCGATTGCCAGGGAGGTGCCGGACAGGCACCGCAGCAGACTTGGCCCTGCATATGCGGAGGGGCTTAGTCCCAAGAGGGCGCTCGAGGCCTACTTCGAGGAGCGTGGATTCACCAAAGAACGGTCGGATCTCCTAATGAAGCATGCCGAGCTGCTCATTGCCCAGCTCGAAAGCGAATGATGCGGAGTCTAGAACGATCCGCAACCTGGCCGCATCTAATCTATGGGTGGAACAGACTTGGAGCGTGGTCTGTGAGGACTGTCATGGTTGGGGCGTATAGTGGCGTTATGGGACAGCGAATGTGGTCTGCATCGTCGCTGGTCGCCGGCTTGATGGCGATGGTATTGGTGCTGGCCGCCTGCGGAGAGTCCGAGAGGAAGGCGCCCGACTTCGAGCTCGCTCTCTTTGGCGACGAGAATCACGCGGAGGGAGAGCTGCTCAGCCTGTCGGACCTCGAGGGCACTCCTCTCGTCATGAACTTCTGGTATCCGTCCTGCCCGCCCTGCCGGGCCGAGATGCCGGACCTGGAAGCCTCCTATCAGAGCTACAGGGACCATGGTGTGCTGTTCCTGGGAGTGACAAGTCTCCAACTGGACACGACGGAGGACGCGAAGGAGTTCATCGCCGAAGTTGGCGTCACCTATCCGGTGGGTCCTGACACCGATGGAACGATCATGCGGGCCTACGGCGTCAATAACTTCCCTTCGACCGTGTTCGTGAACGCGGAACAGGAGGTCGTTCGGACCTGGGCCGGGCTCCTGAACGAAGAGAAGCTGGGCGAGCTCATCGAGGAGATGATCGGCGAGCGCGGCTCAGGGTGAGCCCGATCCGGCCGGATTGAAGCCTGGATGAGCGCCGGGGACGTATTCCTGCTGGTGGTGAGGTGGCTTCACCTAGTTTCCGCCGCGGCTTGGGTGGGGGGCAGTCTCTTCTACCTGCTCGTCCTGCGCCCCGCGCTTCGGCGCTCGGGCGACTCGTCGGGAGTGACCGAGTCGGCGGCTGTCGAGTTCAGGGCACTGGTAGACACCAGCATAATCGTCATCCTGGTGACCGGGATCATACTGACCTTCAACCGCCTGACGCCTGGGGTCGTGGGAGTACCCTATGTGGCCGTGCTCGGAGTCAAAATCGCGCTCTCGCTGTGGATGTTCGTCATGGCAAGGGGCCGTCGGAGAAGGTGGGTGCTACCTCCTCCGCACCAAGCGCCAGCGGCGGCGGGCGGATGGCGCCGGTTCGCGCGAGCCGTCTCCGGCTACAACACTATCGTAATCCTCGGCATCGTCGTCTTTCTGCTGTCGGATCTGCTCAAAGTGCTCTTCGAGATCGCTCTCAAGGGCTAGCAGGCAGGTGAGTCAGGTAGAGTCTTGAAGCGCGGTCTGATGGACATACTCGTCTGTCCGGTATGCAGGGGCTCACTGAGGCTGAGCGTTGTCGAAGAGGACGGTGACGAGATCGTGTCAGGCACGCTGGGCTGCGACTCCTGCGGGGAGGTCTACCCGATTGCGGATACGATCCCGAACCTTCTGCCGCCGGAGCTGAGAGACTGAAGCGCGAGCCCAACTCTCCTTACGCTCGACTTCTCATCGTCGAGCGCCGCCAACAGCTCACGCACGCTCGATCCGAGAGTCGGGTGCCTGAGCCACGGCGCTATTTCTGCGAGGGGCACGAGCACGAACCGGCGCTCCGCCATCGACCGATGTGGAATCTCCAGACCGGGCCCGCGTACGGCCGTTCGTCCGTGAAGAAGGATGTCGATGTCCAGCTCCCGCGGAGCGTTTGGGAAGGTGCGTCGTCTACCGAGGGCAGCTTCGATCTCCCTCACCCTCGTCATCAGCCCGAAGGGGTCGAGCGGAGTCCATATCGCGCACGCGGCGTTCAGGAATCGAGGCTGGCAGCGAAAGCCCTCTGCGGTGGTCTCGTACAGTGACGAGGCCATCATCGTGTCCGATATGCGCTTCAGTTCAGCCAGCCCCCGTTCGATGTTCGCCGCCCGGTTGCCAAGATTGGAGCCTAGACCAAGACAGGCCTGGAAGAGCATCAGCGCGGCTCCCAGCCGCGCACGACGGCGTCGCTCATCCTGGCGACTCTGACCATCTGCTTCACGTCGTGCACGCGCACGATGTCGGCGCCTCCTGCGATGGACAGGGCAACGGTCGCCGCGGTGCCTTCCACGCGATCATCGGCGGGTAGGCCCAGTACCCGGCCGATGGTGGACTTCCTCGACATGCCCACCAAAAGGGGGCATGCCAGCACTTCGAACTCCCCCAGCCTCCGCAGGATCTCCAAGTTCTGGCCGGGATTCTTGCCGAAGCCCATACCGGGATCCAGGACTACGCTCTCCAGCGCCACGCCGGCCTCAACGGCGGAATCGCGCATCTCTCGCAGAGCATCGATGATGTCCGGTACGAGGTCGTTGTATTCGTAGTGGGTCTGGTTGTGCATCAGCACGACCGGCACGCCCGCTTCGGCGGCGACGCCAGCCATCACGGGGTCTCGTCTGAATCCCCACACGTCGTTGATCAGGGAGGCACCCGCTTTGAGCCCTTCACGAGCCACCGTCGACTTATACGTGTCGATGCTGACCGGTATCGCGAGCTCCCGCGCCAAGGCCTCGATCGTGGGGATCACACGCTCCATCTCCTCCTGCTCGGAAGTTGCGGCCGCTCCCGAGTATACGTCGGGAGGGCGCGTCGACTCGCCACCGACGTCGACGATGTCCGCTCCTTCCTCTTGGAAGGCCAGCGCCTGCCGGAGCGCGGAGTCGACGTCGTCACCCAGACCGTCCCCTGAGAAGGAGTCGGGAGTCATGTTGACGACCCCCATCACGTAGGTTCGCCGGCCCCACTCGAAGGACGCGGAGCCGATCCTGGTTGTGTGCTCTACGGTGATCTTCAAGCTCGCGCTCCTCAGCTCTTAGTCTAGCCGCGAAGAGGGTCAAACTGTTCTCACGTGGAATGTGCTTCAAGATTGCGGTTATTCAACACGGTGGGTAATCGTGAACAGAGAGAGGGTTCGGGAGTACGTCGCACGGCAGCGACATGGATACTTGCGGAGCCCTTCGCCTTGCGGGTTTCAGACCATATCTGGTAAGTTAGTTCAAACTATCACGAACTCCTATACGGCTTCAATTATGGTGGTCCGTCGCGCAACCGATCAGAAGCGGGAAGAGTTGTGGCGGAAGCGGGAGGAGGCAAAGCTCGGCGGAGGGCAGCGCCGGATAGAGGCGCAACACCGGCGGGGCAAGCTGACTGCCCGTGAGCGCATTGTCCTGCTTCTTGACGAGGGCTCCTTCGAAGAGCTTGACCCGTTCGTAGTTCACCGGTCCACCGAGTTCGGCCTCTCCGACCAGCACTTTCTCGGGGACGCCGTCGTCACCGGTCACGGCAAGGTTGACGGCAGGCTCGTGTTCGTCTACTCACAGGACTTCACCGTGCTGGGCGGCTCACTGTCTGAGGCCGTCGCCGACAAGATCTGCAAGGTGATGGATCTGGCGACCAACAGCGGGGCTCCGGTAATCGGCCTGATCGACTCCGGCGGCGCGAGAATTCAAGAGGGTGTGGCCAGTCTGGCAGGCTACAGCGAGATATTCTTCCGCAACACGAGAGCGTCGGGAGTCGTGCCCCAGATATCTGCCATACTCGGGCCTGCCGCCGGCGGCGCGACCTACTCTCCCGCGCTGACGGACTTCGTCTTTGTGGTCAGCGGTGTCGGCCAGATGTACATAACGGGCCCCGATGTGATCAAGGCGGTCACCGGGGAGGAGGTGACTCACGAGGATCTGGGCGGAGCCAGGAGCCACGCCTCGAGGAGCGGCGTCGCACACTTCGCAATCGAATCGGAAGAGGAGTGCCTCCGACAGGTCCGCCGACTACTGGACTTCCTGCCCCTCAACAACATGGAGGACCCGCCAAGACAGGACTCCTATGACGATCCCAACCGCAGGGACGAACGCCTGGCCCAGATAGTACCCGACAATCCCAACCAGCCGTACGACATGGTAGACATCATTGGACTGGTCGTCGACGACGGCGATCTCATGCAGGTGCACGAACTCTTCGCACGGAACATCATCGTGGGATTCGCCCGCATGGACGGCAGACCCGTCGGGGTGGTGGCGCAGCAGCCGGAGCATCTCGCGGGCGTGCTCAATATCGACGCGTCGGTGAAGGCCGCAAGGTTCGTGCGGTTCTGCGACGCCTTCAACATTCCTCTGGTCACGTTCGTGGACGTGCCCGGATTTATGCCCGGCACTTCCCAGGAGTACGGAGGAATCATCAGGCATGGTGCGAAGCTGATCTATGCCTACGCAGAAGCGACCGTTCCGAAGATAAGCGTTCTGACCCGAAAGGCCTACGGCGGTGCCTACATCGTCATGAGCAGTAAAGGACTCAGGGGCGATGTCAACTATGCGTGGCCGACCGGTCAGGTGGCGGTTATGGGAGCGCAAGGAGCCGTGAACATCCTTCACAGGAAGAGGATACAGTCGTCCGACAGGCCCGACGAGCTGAGAGTGGAGCTGCAGCGCGAATATGAAGACAGCCTGATGAACCCGTACGTCGCGGCGAGCCGTGGGCTGATCGACGACGTGATCGATCCCACGGAGACGAGACCCAAGATCATCCGCGCACTTGAGATGCTCGCCAACAAGAGGGAGTCGCTGCCGCCGAAGAAGCACGGGAGCATTCCGCTGTGACGCGCGACTCGAAGCTCGTTGCCGCGGTCATCGCCGCGGTAGAGGCCTTCCTCAACGCCGAATCGAGGGGACAGGCCGCGCCGCGCGCGGCCTGCGTGGGCGCGTGGAGATTGGCGGGCCGCGGGCCGGGCGAGTCCGCTCCCTTCGGCCGCGGACTCGGTTGGCGGAACATTGACTAGGGGAATGCGGTTGACCGTAGCACGGGCGGCGCGAGGGGTGTTTACGTAGTGGCCGCTAACCCTGTGAAGATCACCGACACGACCTTCCGCGACGCCCATCAGAGCCTGATGGCGACGCGGCTTCGAATGTCGGACATGGAGCCGATCGCGGCGATGATGGACTCGATCGGGCTCCACTCCGCCGAGGTCTGGGGGGGAGCCACCTTCGACGCGGCCACCCGGTACCTTGCGGAGGACCCGTGGGAGCGGCTGCGCACCTTCAAGCGTATCATGCCCAAGACGCCGCTCATGATGCTGCTGAGGGGACAGAACCTGGTCGGGTACCGCAACTACGCGAACGATGTGGTCGACGCCTTCGTTCACCGCGCTTCCGAGACCGGGATCGACATCTTCCGCGTCTTCGACGCCCTCAACGACGAACGGAACGTTGAACGGGCCGCGAAGGCAGTCAGGTCTGCCGGGAAGCATCTGCAGATGACCATATGCTACTCCGTGACTGAAGGACGCATGGGCGGGCCTATCTACAGTCTCGACTACTTCGTCACCAAGGCGAAGAGTTTCGAGGCCATGGGAGCGGACAGCATATGCCTGAAGGACATGGGCGGACTCATGGCGCCCTACGATGCACATAAACTGGTCAGCACGCTCAAGCCGATCCTGAGCGTGCCCCTACAGCTTCATACTCACTACACCAGCGGCATGGCATCGATGACCGTGATCAAGGCGGCGGAGGCAGGCGTGGATGTGGTGGACGCTTGCCTGGCGCCTCTGGCTCTTCGCACCTCGCAGCCCGCGGTCGAGCCTCTCGTCGTTGCTCTAGAAGGGAGTGACCGTGCAACGGGCCTCGATCTAGATCGGCTGATTGAGATGGGGGACTACCTCGAGTCTGTGCTGCCAAAGTATCGACACCATATGCAGAGTCCCAGAGCCGCTGTGATAGACACCAAGGTCCTGAGGCATCAGATTCCCGGCGGGATGGCCAGCAACATGATCTCTCAGCTTCGAGAAGCCGACGCGCTTGATCGGCTGGACGAAGTTCTGAGCGACATCGCCGTGACGCGCAGGGAGCTGGGCTATCCCCCGCTCGTAACCCCGATGAGTCAGATGATCGGTTCTCAGGCTGTGAGCAATGTCCTGTTCGGCCGTTACAAGATGATGTCGGGACAGATCAGGGACTACTTCTATGGCCTCTATGGCCGGCCGCCCGGCGAGGTCGACCCGGAGGTGCAACGGACGGCGCTCAGGGACTACGACAGGGGTGACGAGCCTACGTCGGCTCCGCCGTCCGAGCTGGTCGAGCCGGAGATGAAGAAGGCCAGAGAGGCGGTGAAGGAGCTCTCCACTGACCTCGACGACGTGCTCACCTACGCGCTCTACCCCACGACCGGACTGCGTTTCCTGCGGATCAAGCATGGACTGGAGCCGGTCCCCGAGGAGATGGCGCCCACGGAGGAGCCCCCTGCCGAGGCTCCGGTTGCCGGGTCCGATCCCCGCCCCGCGGCCGTCCCGCCCAAGAGCGGGCGTTCCAGGATGTTCAACGTCTTCGTCGGAGATGACTTCTACCAGGTCGAAGTCGATCCGGCCCGCCCCGGGGGCGCAGTAGTTGCTCCGCAGGGCTCCTTCCCTCCGCAGGCGCCGACCCAGCGGGCAGATGCGGCGCCTGAGCGTCCCTCGCAGCCTCCGGTGGAGACACGATCCATCGCCGCGCCGATGCCTGGGATCGTGCTCAGGTATGTTGTGGAAGTGGGACAGAAGGTGGCAGAGGGCGACCCTGTGGTCGTGCTGGAGGCGATGAAGATGGAGAATGTCCTCCCGTCGCCTGTAGAAGGGGTCGTCAACGAGTTGCCGTTACAGGAAGGGGCTACTGTTAGCACCGGCGATGTGCTGGCAGGCATCGCCATCTAGCCGGGCCGCCCTGATACCATCTCGTAATCGAAAAAGACAAGGAGTAGAGATTGCCCACCGCAGATGTGATTCAGACCGCCAAGGACCATTTCGAAACGGTTGTGAGCGAGCAGCTCGAGCGGGTCGAGGTTCTCAAGCAGGAGGGAGACTGGACCGATTACAGCGCGGCCAGTCCTATCGTCATCGGCATGATTGGCGGCGACGGTATTGGCCCGGCCATAAGCGATGAGACCCAGCGGGTACTCGAATATCTGCTGAGAGACCAGGTCACGGCCGGGAAGGTCAAGTTCAGAATGATCGAAGGCTTGACCATAGAGAACCGGGCGGAGAAGCTCAAGGCGATTCCGGACGATGTCCTCGAGGAGATCAAGTCGTGTCACGTGACGTTGAAGGGCCCGACGCACACTCCGGAGCGAGGAGACGGCTGGCCCAACATAGAGAGCGCCAACGTCTCTATGCGCAGGGAGTTGGACCTGTTCGCCAACGTCCGTCCGGTTCGCATCCCCGATCAGGGCATCGACTGGACATTCTTTCGAGAAAACACCGAGGATATCTATGCCGTCGGGAGTCAGGGCATCAACGTTACCGATGATCTCGCCCTTGACTTCAGAGTGATCACGACCCAGGGATCCCAGAGGATAATCGATGCTGCCTTTGCCCACGCGCGGCGCACAGGCAAGACTAGGGTGACGGTGGTGACCAAGGCCAACATCGTGAAGACCACCGACGGAAAGTTCCTAGACATCGCAAGAGAGGTGTCCGGACGCTATCCGGAGATAGAGTGGGATAGCTGGTACATCGACATCATGACAGCCGCGCTGATCAATCCGGCCAGACAGAAGCAGTTCGAGGTGCTGGTGCTGCCCAACCTGTACGGCGACATCCTGACCGACGAGGCGGCGCAGATACAGGGCGGAGTCGGCACGGCAGGCAGCGCCAACGTCGGCAAGCGCTATGGCATGTTCGAGGCGATCCACGGCAGCGCCCCGCGGATGGTCAAGGAGGGCAGGGCGCAGTACGCCGATCCCAGCTCTCTGCTCAGGGCCGGGGCGATGATGCTGGAGCACATCGGATTTACGGACCTGAGCGCCAGACTGCACAGAGCGATAGATATCTGCGGCCAGTACGAGCGCAGCATCGTCATGACCGGCAGGGACAATGGGGCCACCAGCCGGGAGTTCGGGGACTACCTGAAGGCCACGGTCGAAGACTCCAAGGTCGAAACCCGATGGGAAGAGTACGTAGGAGCACGAGGCTAATGCGTAATAAAGTCACCGTCGTCGGTGCAGGCAATGTTGGGGCGACCACCGCCCAGCGGATATTCGACAAGGGGTATGCGGACGTCGTATTGGTGGACATAGTCGAGGGACTGCCGCAGGGGAAGGCGCTCGATATGCTGGAATCGGGCCCTGTTCTCGGCTCGGATGCGCGTGTCGTCGGCACCAACGACTACCAGGAGACCGCCGGATCGGACGTCGTCGTGATCACTTCAGGGATCGCGCGACGACCCGGAATGAGCAGGGACGAACTGCTGCTGACCAACATGAAGATCGTGACCTCGGTGACTCGGGAGGTGGTCATGCAGTCGCCGGACACGGTCCTCGTGATCGTCACCAACCCGCTCGATGCCATGGCTCAGCGAGCGTACCAGGTTAGCGGTCTGCCGAAGGAGCGTGTCGTCGGCATGGCCGGCATCCTCGATACAGCACGGTTCAGGACTTTCCTCGCAGAGGAGCTTAGCGTCTCGGTCAACTCGGTGGATGCGTATGTGCTTGGCGGACACGGCGATACGATGGTTCCCGTGACCGGCAGTACGACGGTTGGCGGCCAGCCGATCTCCCGGCTGCTGCCGGCCGAACGCATCGACCGGATAGTCAAGCGTACGCAGGACGGCGGCGCGGAGATCGTCAACCTGCTGAAGACCGGCAGCGCCTACTATGCGCCCTCGGCCGCAGTTACGCAGATGGTGGAGGCGATCCTATTCGACCGTAAGGAGATTCTCCCGTGCACGGCGTATCTCGAAGGTGAGTACGGTATCGACGGACTCTACGTTGGCGTGCCTGTCAGGCTCGGAGCGGGAGGTGTCGAAGAGATCATCGAGTTCGATCTGACTGACGACGAACGGAGCTCACTCTCCAACTCTGCGGCGGCAGTACGCGAGCTGGTGGAGGTGATGGCGAACAACAGCGGGTAGCTCGCAGCGTCCGATCAGCCATTGACGAAGGGACGGGTCCAAGACCCGTCCCTTCGTCGTATAATCGACATCGGCCGGTCCGCGAACCGAGGCGTTGATGAGCTACCCCTGGGCGAACATACTGCTTCTGCTGTTCCTGGCCCTCGAGATGGTCTCCGGCTTCTTTGGCCTCATCTCAGGCTCGGAGGAACGGGCCATCCACATGCAGCTACACCGCATATCCGGCTACGGGATTCTGGCGGTGCTGGTGTGGAAAGTCGTCAACGTCGCCAGATCGTTTCGGTGGCCGAGACCGAGGTCCGTCCGGCTGGCCTCTCTGGTGTTGGCTGTTGTTCTCGTTGCAACGCTGGCGCTGGGACTGGTCTGGTCAGTTGTAGGGCAGTTCGGTTGGTGGATGTTCAGTGGTCTTAGCTGGCACATCTACGCCGGTGCGGCGCTGATCCCGTTGCTCCTGTGGCACTCCTGGTACATGCTGAAGGGATTCCCGGTCGCATTCTGGGCGGAGCGCCGCCTGGTGCTTCGCGCCGGCGCGCTAGCTCTCGCCGGGCTGGTCGGATGGCAGCTCACCGAGGGAGTAGCACGGGCGTCTGCCTTGGGCGGATCGACGAGGAGATTTACCGGGTCGTACGAGGCGGGGAGCTTCTCGGGCAACGACTTCCCGCGCGTCTCCTGGCTCAACGATCGGCCGGAGCGGATCGACTCAGAGCGGTGGACGCTGCGGGTGTTCGGCTCGGTCGATGAGGAGCTGACGGTCGGATACGAGGAGCTTGCCAGCGAATCGGAGGTGACGGCGACGATCGACTGCACCGGGGGGTGGTACTCGACGCAGCGCTGGGAGGGAATTCCGCTGGCCGACGTGCTGTCACGGGCGAGACCCGCGGAGACGACACGCAGCGTCGTTGTCCGATCTGTGACGGGATACTATCGACGTTTCTCGATGGAGGCGGCGGAGGGTTTCCTGCTGGCGACACACGTCACCGGCGAGCGGCTGTCGCACGGGCACGGCTTCCCGCTCCGGCTCGCGGCGCCCGGCAGGCGCGGGTTCGAGTGGGTCAAGTGGGTCACGGAGATCGAGGTGAGCGAGGTCCCTGCCTGGTGGCAGCCGCCCCTTCCTATCCAGTGACCGCAGTACGCCTATCTGCTAGGCCAGGGCCAGCTCGGAGACGAGGCGCCGGGTCGACACGATGTGCCGGTTGAGGCGCATCGCCTTCGGGTCCACTCCCATAGCCAAGCCGAGCAGTTGTGGGAGGTGGATTATGGGCAGGTCTATCGGCGTCTTCGCCGCCGCGGCCGCCGTGGGTTGGTATCCGTCCAAGTTCAGGTGACATAGCGGGCAAGGCGTTACCATCGCCATCGCGCCCTTTCCCTTGGCGTCCAGGGTGTGGTTCGCGACCATCTTCACCGAGTTGGTCTGGTTGATGGTCAGGATGGGAAAGCCGCAGCACAGGGTCTTGCCGGGGAAGTCCACCACCTCCGCGCCGACCGCCTCGATCACCTGCTCCAGCGAGTCCTGGCGGTCCGGGTGCTCCTCGAATCCGAGCGCTGCGGAGGGGCGGACTATGTAGCACCCGTAGAACGGAGCGACCCTGAACCCTGTGAGCGGCCGGACGATTTCCTTCCTGAGCCTGTCCAATCCGACATCCTCAAGCAGGATCCAGAGCAGATGCCTGGGGTCGGCCGCGCCGGAGTATTCGAGTCCCTCCTCAGCGAGCTCGGCGTTGACCTCCGCCCTGTAGGCGGCGTCCTGATCGAGACGAGCCTTCGCCTGGGACATGACCCCCTGGCAGGTGCTGCATATGGTCATGAGCGGGAGCCCGGATGCCTCCGCGAGCGCGAAGTTACGCGCGTTGAGGGTGTCGCCGAGACGCTGGTTCTTCTCCTGGAGGACGCCTGAGCCCGTACAGGAGGCGCCGCTCATCGCGTCGGAGTCGAGCTCGATGCCGAGCCGGCGGCACACCTCAATCGTAGCGGCATACAACTCAGGGCAGGCACCGCGCGCGACGCATCCGGGATAGAAGGCGTATTTCATGGTTACCGGTTAGAGTCGGTCCCCCTCTCAATCTTCCCCCTCGGGCGGGGGAAAGGGTTTTGCAGGTCACTCATTGTCTGTTGTCCGCCTTTTCGAAGAGACGCCGGACATTCTCCACGCCGGGGATGCTCTTGTGGAAGATAGGCGGCCTCTTGCCGGCGAGCTGCGCCCTCACGCCTACTGGCAACAGCTTCAGCATCTCCCTGATGTTGAACATACCGAACGTCTTGATCGGCAGCCTCAGCTCGTCCAGCCATCCGCTGTGACCGACCGAGTCGGCGAAGGCGGCGGCGTGCCGGGCTCCATAGGAGTTCGTGTGTCCCGCCTCCATGGCGCTGTCCCGGAGAGACATGATCCGGTCCATCGGCGCGACACCCTTTGGACAGACCTCGACGCACTGCATGCATCGAGTGCAGTCCCAGACGCCTCCATACTCGTTCAGCGCGTCCAGCCGCTCCGAGTCTTCGTCGTCGCGGGGGTCGGCGACGAAACGGTATGCCTTGGCCAGCGCGGCCGGGCCGAGGAAGTTGTCGTCAACCTCTAGGACCGTGCAGTCCGAGACGCAGGCGCCGCACATGATGCAGCTCATCACTTCGGCCAGATGCAGCATGTCCTCGTTGGGTGCTACGTATTCGGCCTCCGGCTCCGGGCCGCGGTTTTGCAGCCACGGCTCCACCGCTCTGACCTTGTCCCAGAACGGCTTGAAGTCGACTACGAGGTCCTTGATTACTTCGAGGTTGCCGGCAGGCTCGATCACTGCCGTGCCGCCGTTGGCCGCCGCGTCCGACAGCCTGGTGTTGCAGGCGAGGGCAGCTTGTCCGTTGACCCTCATGGCGCATGAGCCGCAGATGGCGCTGCGGCAGGAGCATCTCAGGGCAAGCGTGCCGTCAACCTCCTCCCGTATCTTGATGAGGCAGTCCAGCACCGTCGCCGATTCGTCCATCTCGACGGTGTAGTCCTGGTAGTAGGAGTCGGCTCCGGACTCGTCCGGGTTGAAGCGCTTTACCTGCAGAGTCGCTCGCATCAGTAGCTGCGTACCTCCGGGCTCCACTGCGTGATGACGACCGGCAGATGCTCTAACTGCGGGCCGTCCGTTCCCTGCGTGACCAGGATGTGCCTGAGCCAGCTCTCATCGTCGCGGTCGGGCATGTCCGTCCTCGTGTGCGCTCCCCGGCTCTCGGTGCGCTCCAGCGCGCTTACGGCGATCGTCTCCGCGCAGTCGATCATGAACCCAAGCTCCAGTGTGAACAGCAGGTTGGTGTTGAAGGTCTTTCCCTTGTCCGGGACCGAGACGTCCCGGAAGCGTTCCCTGATGGCCCTGATCTCCACAATCGCCGTCTCGATTCCGCCATGGTCTCTGAAGACGGCAAGGTGGCGGTTCATCGTCCGGCCGAGGTCGAGGCGCAGCTTACCGAACATGTCGCCGTTGGAGCTGTTGTCGAGCAGGCCACGTATGAACTGGCGGTCGCCATCGGCCGCTTCGTCCGTGATCGGCTTGTGCGGCGTCCTCCGCACCATGTCCGACGCGTGCTCGCCGGAACGCCGTCCGAACACGAGGGTGTCGAGCAGCGAATTAGCGCCGAGCCGGTTGCCCCCATGCACACTCACGCACGCCGCCTCTCCGGCGGCGTATAGCCCGGGCAGGGGAGTCAGCCCGTTGACATCGGTCTTTACCCCGCCCATCTGGTAGTGCATACCGGGCTGGATCGGTATCGGCTTCTCCATGATGTCGACGCTGGCGAAGTCCCGCGCGATCTCCAGAATCTGGGACAGCCGCTCCCTGATCACCTGCTTGCCCAGGTGGCGGCAGTCGAGCAGCACGCAGCCATCCACGCCCCGCCCCTCGTCGATCTCGGTCTGTTCCGCGCGGGACACGACGTCCCTGGACGCGAGCTCCATCATGTTGGGCGCGTACCGCTCCATGAACCGCTCGCCGTCGGCGTTGAGCAGATGGGCGCCCTCGCCCCTCGCCCCTTCGGTGATCAGCACACCGCTTCCTTTGAGGGTGGTGGGATGATACTGGACCATCTCCATGTCCATGAGCGGAGCGCCTGCCCTGTAGCCGAGCGCCATCCCGTCACCCGTGCAGATCAGCGCGTTGGTGCTGGGCTCGAACACCCTGCCCAGCCCGCCGGCGGCCATGATGACCGCCTTCGCCCGCACGACGTGGATGTCGCCTGTCCTGATCTCCATCATCACGGCGCCGCCGCACTCGCCGTCCTCCACTATGAGAGAGAGGACGAACCACTCCTCGTAAACTCGCACGCCGGCCTTGATTATCTGCTCGTACAGGACGTGGAGCAGGGCCTGGCCCGTGAAGTCGGCGACGAAGAAGGTGCGGGCCTGCCTCTGGCCTCCGAAGGCGCGCGTTCCCAGCCGTCCCTGTTCGTCCCGGTTGAAGATGACTCCCATGTGCTCGGCGGCGATCACCTCGTCGCCGGCCTCCCGGCACATGATCTCGATGGCGTCCTGGTCGCCAAGGAAATCGCTGCCCTTCACCGTATCGTAGGCGTGGTCCCGCCAGTCGTCGCCGCGGTCGGTGAGAGCGGCGTTGATGCCTCCCTGGGCTGCGTTGGAGTGGCTCCGGACGGGGTGGACCTTGGTGACAACGGCCACGTCGACGCCGCTGTCGCGTGCGGCGAGGGCAGCCCGCATTCCCGCGAGGCCGGCCCCTATGATAAGCACGTCGTGGTCTAGCATTCGCAAGCTTCCATGGCCGGAAGATGGCGACAGGAAGATAGCATATCGGTCGCTAGGGGTACAACCGCGCAGTCCTGTTCAGAGTTGAGGGCCTCCCCATCTCCCGGATGGTTCCGTCGTTGCAATCAGCCTTTCCAGACCGTATCCTCTTCACATCCGAGGAGAGGCTTCTCGGACTACCATTCAAGAGGGGGACAGGCATGGCGGCCAGACGGCAGGCGACGGTGGTATGGAACGGGGACCTGATGTCAGGAAGCGGCGCGGTCAGCGCATCGACGAGCGGTGCGTTCAGCGACCTTCCGGTGAGCTGGGCGACACGGTCGGAGGCGGCCAACGGACAGACAAGCCCTGAGGAGCTGGTGGCGTCGGCGCATGCGAGCTGCTTCGCGATGGCGCTGTCGGCGGGCCTGGGCGGGAACGGCACGCCTCCCGAGAGGCTGGAGGTGAGCGCAGCGGTGACCTTCGAGCAGGTCGAGGGCGGATGGAAGGTGTCATCCAGCGCGCTTACGGTAAGGGGCCGGGTGCCGGGCCTGGACGAGGCCGGATTCCGCGAGGCGGCTGAGGGTGCAAAAGATGGTTGCCCCATCTCCGGAGCGCTGAAGGGCAACGTCGCGCTGAGCGTAGAAGCGACGCTGGAGAGCTAGGGGTAGGGGAGAGCTCTTTCGACGGCCAGCCGACCTGCAGACAGAACCGTCTTCGAGATGTGTACCTGCACTCATGCGTCCTCAAAGGAGGCTATGACTAGAGGTGGAAGCTCTACAGGCAGGCTCTTCGTCTACACCATCATAGTGGTGATTACTATTCTGCTCACGATGGTCGCATGTGGCGGAGAGAGTGCCCCCCAACGCGCTACTACAGAGTCCAAGGGCTCAGAAGGGGCTCCGGTAACGGAGTCAGCCCTGTCAGAGACCGCGCGCGCAGGCGAGGAGCTGTTCAATGCGAACTGCTCGGTCTGTCACGGCGTGGGTGCTACAGGGACCAGCCAGGGCCCTCCTCTGATCGACAGAATCTACCACCCTAGCCACCACCCGGACTTCAGCATTCGCAATGCGGTGCGTCAGGGAGTGAAGCAGCACCACTGGCTCTTCGGCGATATGGCTCCCGTAGCCGACGTCTCCTCGGATGAGGTGGAAGAGATCATCTGCTACATCCGGGAGGCGCAGCGCGCAGACGGCATCTTCGAAGGGGATGCCTTCTCAACCGTCTGCTGAGCCGGTTCGAGTCAACTTCGAGAGCGCTCCACTACGGTGAACGACGTTCCTGGACCACGGGGAAGTACCCCGGCAAGAGCTCGACACGCCGACTCCGCAGGTGTGGGAGCCGCATACCGCGCTGCCGCTCTTGCCACGCTGATACTTGCCACGGTCCTGTCAGCAGCATGCTCATCTTCTCCCGGTGGAGACGTTGCGCCGCCCAGTGGCGCCCCCATCTTGGAGGACGTCGAAGCAGGTCGGGAGCTGTTCGCCTCGAACTGCGCTGCATGTCATGGAGTAGACGGCGAAGGACAGACCGACTGGCACGTCAGGAAGAGAGACGGCACACTGCCGGCGCCGCCTCTCAATGGCGACGGACACACCTGGCACCACGCGGACGGCCTCCTGTACCGCATTGTGGGCCAGGGTGGGCAGATTCTCGAAGATCCTCGCTATCCGAGCTTCAAGAGCGCCATGCCGTCGTTTGGCGACCAGCTCAGCCACCAGGAGATAGTCGAAGTGCTCACATACGTCAAGAGCCTCTGGGGAGACAAGACCAAGAGGGGACTGTCCATACGGGAGTCGCAAGCCTTGGCCAGCGAGGAGGACCCGTTTCCGTCAGACGGAGGGTAGCATCAGCCACTCGATGGAGCTGCGCTTGACACCGGCCTTCGCTCTCGACTAGCCTAATTCCAACGGCGAAGACGGAGACGAGTATCCGGGACAGGACGCAGAGCGAGTCTGGTACGGTGGAAGCAGACGCAGGCCTGCCCGGTGAACATCCCTCCCGAGCCGCGGACCGAACGGTTTCGACCCAGTAGGCCCCGCCGGACTCGCCCAACGTTAGCGCGGGCGGGAGTATGATAGTACTCCAATGAGTGTCGCGACGTAGTCGCGGAAGCTAGGGTGGTATCGCGGGTGAGATGAGCCCGTCCCTTCGAAGGGACGGGTTTTTTTGTTGGAGAGGAGAGATGGTTCCCGCTCTCGCGGGGATGACGATTTGGTCGGGAATGACGGTCTGATCAGGAGAAAGAAAAGATGTTCACGCCGGTGCCGTCCAAGGTCGACTTCGTTCAGATGGAGAGGGACACTCTCCAGTGGTGGTCGGAGAGGGATATCGTCAAGAGATATCTTGCCCGCAACGACGCATCGGAGAAGAGGTTCTCGTTCATCGACGGGCCAATCACCGCCAACAACCCGATGGGGGTCCACCACGCTTGGGGCCGGACGTACAAGGACCTGTTCCTGCGCTTCAAGACGATGCAGGGCTTCAGGCAGCGCTACCAGAACGGCTTCGACGGCCAGGGGCTCTGGATTGAGGTCGAGGTCGAGAAGGAGCTCGGATTCCAGTCGAAGCGCGATATCGAGTCGTACGGGATAGACAGGTTCGTGGACCTGTGCAAGCAGCGCGTGAAGAGATTCGCGGACGTCATCACTCAGCAGTCGATCCGTCTCGCCCAGTGGATGGACTGGGACGACTCCTACCATACGATGGCCGACGAGAATAACTACACGATCTGGGCGTTCCTGAAGACGTGCCACGAGCGGGGCTGGATATACCAGGGTAGGGACGTGATGCCCTGGTGTCCGCGCTGCGGCACCGGTCTGTCGGAACACGAGATCGTCACCGAGGGATACCAGGAGATCGTCCATCCGGGTCTCTACGTGCGCTTCCCCATTGAGGGCATGGATGGGGAGTCGCTGCTCGTCTGGACCACCACCCCGTGGACCCTCACGTCCAACGTAGCGGCCGCCGTCCACCCGGAGCGTACTTATGTCAGGGCCGAGCAGGGCGGGGAGATTGTCTACGTGATGGAGTCCCGCGTGTCGGTTCTCCGGGGCGAGTACAGGGTGCTCGGCAGGATGCAGGGCAGTGAGCTGGTGGGTCTCCGCTACCGCGGCCCCTTCGACGAGTTTCCGGCGCAGGCTGGCGTGGAACACAGGGTAGTTCCGTGGGACGAGGTGAGCGAGACGGAGGGCACGGGCATCGTCCACAGCGCGCCGGGGGCCGGGCGCGAGGACTTCGCTCTTGGCGCGGAGCACGATCTTGCCGTGATCGCACCTCTCGACGAGTTCGGCGACTTCGTGGATAGCTTCGCATGGCTCACCGGAAAGAGCGTCTACGAGTCCAACGAGCCGATATACGCCAGCCTGAGGGAGAAGGGCGTTCTCTACCACCTCGAGGAGTACACCCACCGCTACCCGACGTGCTGGCGGTGTGGCTCGGAGCTCGTCTTCCGGCTGGTCGACGAGTGGTTCATATCGATGGACGAGCTAAGGGGAATGATCGCCGAGTCGGCCCGGAAGATACGCTGGATACCCGAGTTCGGCCTGGAGCGCGAGTTGGACTGGCTGCGCAACATGGACGACTGGATGATCTCGAAGAAGCGTTACTGGGGGCTCGCACTGCCTATCTACAAGTGCGACTGCGGCAGCTTCGACGTCGTTGGCAGCGAGTCGGAGCTGCGCGAGCGGGCGGTGGAGGGGTGGGACGAGTTCGAAGGGCGCTCCCCCCACAGGCCCTGGATCGACGCGGTCAAGATCTCTTGCTCCGCCTGTGGCGAGGCCGTCTCCCGCATAGGGGACGTCGGCAACCCGTGGCTGGACGCCGGGATCGTCCCCTTTTCCACTCTCGGATACCGACATGACAAGGAGGAGTGGGGGCAGTGGTTCCCGGCCGACTGGATATCGGAGAGCTTCCCGGGCCAGTTCAGGAACTGGTTCTACTCGCTGTTGACGATGAGCACCGCCCTCGAGGGATCGGAGCCCACGCGCGCGATCTTCAGCTACGCGACCATGCGTGACGAGAAGGGCGAGGAGATGCACAAGAGCAAGGGGAACGCCATCTGGTTCGAGGACGGCGCGGAGAGGATGGGCGTCGACACGATGAGATGGCTCTACACGCGCCAGAACCCGGCAGCGAACCTCAACTTCGGATACGGTGCGGCCGACGAGGTGCGAAGACGCTTCATCATCCCGCTGTGGAACGTGTACTCCTTCTTTGTCACCTACGCCAACATAGACCGATACGATCCGTCCACTGCTCCTCCGCCCCTGTCGGAGCGGGCGGAGCTCGACCGTTGGATAGTGTCTGAGCTAAACAGTCTGGTAGCGGGCGTCACCGAGGATTTCGAAGCGTTCGCGCCGGACAGGGCCGCCCTGCGCGCCGAACGGTTCGTCGACTATCTGTCCAACTGGTACGTGCGGCGCAGCCGGCGCCGGTTCTGGAAGAGCGGGCTGCTCAGCGGCCCGGATCCCTCCGGCGACAGGGACAAGCTGTCCGCATATTCCACGCTCTACGAATGCCTGACGACCTTGGTGAGGCTCCTTGCGCCCGTGATGCCATTCGTCACCGAGTCGATCTACCGGAACCTCGTCCGGCCTGCGAACGGCCAAGCCGAGAGCGTGCATCTCGACTCCTATCCCGTGGCCGACCGGTCGGCCGTGGACACCCGCCTGACGGAGGCGACCCGGCTCGCGATGCGTCTCTCCAGCCTGGGGCGATCGGCCCGCAGCAGGGCCGGGATCAAGGTGCGCCAGCCGCTGGCCGAGGCGGTGGTGAGCGTCCCGACCCAGTCCGAGCGTCTCCACCTTTCCGACATCGAGGAGCAGTTGAGAGACGAGCTCAACGTCAAGACGGTCCGGGACGCGGGCGAGGTGGGAGGTATCTTCATGTATGAGATCAGACCCGACTTCAGGGCGCTCGGTCCGAAATACGGCCGCGAGGTGCCGAGGATAGTGGCCCAGCTCTCCGCGCTCTATCCGGGTGAGGTAGCGGCACTCGTCGAGCAGGGGAAGGAGATCGCGCTGCCCGACTACGCGCTCCTGCCGGAAGAGGTGCTGGTGACTCAGACGCCGGTCGAGGGGTATTCTCCCGCGTCGGACGGTGGGTATACCGTTGCGGTGACGCCGGAGGTGAGCCCCGAGCTGAGGCTGGAGGGCATGGCCCGCGAGCTGGTCCACCGGATTCAGAACATGCGGCGGGACGCCGGATTCGACATAGCGGACCACATCGTTACGTCCTGCCAGGCCGGCGGAGAGATGGACCAGGTCGTAGCCTCGTATGGAGACTACATACGGCGGGAGACTCTTTCCGACGACCTGGTGAGCGGCCCTCCTGCCGGGGGCGCCTACGTCCAGAGTCACGATATCGAGGGCGCGCAGGCCCTGCTGGGAGTGTCGAGACGAGAGTGACCACTGTCCGAATCGTACAGAAATAGAGTTCAGGAACAGAATGATCTGCATCTATATTCGCGAAATAACGACGAAAACTATGTGAACAAGCACACAATGTTGACAAATTCGTATCGGAGGGCGAAGATCGTAGCATAGTCGGGATTGGGCTGATGCAGACCAGTCGTGAAAGGAGGGACGCTATGCTTCGGTCGGTGATTCTCAAGCCGGTTTCGAGGATGGACGTGAGCCGCGTCGCGGCGTGGCTGCGGGACGACGAAGTCTCCTCCCGATGGTTCGGGCACTACGCCTGCGGAGATCCGGTCCACCGCGGGTACGAGCCGATGCAGATGCTCACCACGTCTGAGTCAGAGTGGAACAACGTCTTCCGCCTGGACTCGCGGCGGTTCATCTACTCGGTCTACACCGATCTGGGAGAGCACGTCGGCGAGTGCCAGGCTTCGGTAGACGACCGCGCCGGAGCAGAGCTCTCCGTCCTGATCGGCCGCAAGGACCTGTGGCGGCTTGGATACGGGACGTCGACGGTGATCGCGCTGCTCGACCAGGTCTTCGGCTTCTTCAGGCTGGAATCGGCCTGGGTGAACGTGCCCGATGATAACGGACCGGCCCTCGGCCTCTTCAAGAAGATGGGATTCCAGCACGTCGATACGCGGCAGTTGTGCATGGGTCCGGACGCCCGCGTGCTCCACGGGCACATCCTGGCCATCAAGGCCGCGGACTTCCAGGCCCGCGGCGGCTCGTGGGACCGCTCAGCGGTCAGTCCCGTTGTGACGATCGCCGGTATGCCGGGAAGCGGCTCGGAGGCGCTCGGACGCGACGCGGCGGCGCTGATAGGAGCCCGTTTCATTGATCAGGAGCTCACTGAGCGAGTCGCCCGTCGGCTCGAGCGTACCGTCGGAGAGCTGGAGTCTCTGGAGGCCGGGATCACCTCGGTGTGGGCCCGCCTCCTGACGGCCCTGATGGCGCCGTGGGAGCGGTACGGCGCGATCGACGCATCCTTCGCCTGGCCCTATGATCCGTACCCGGCTCCGGACCGGCATCTGACCAAGGAGCAGTACCGGAAGGGCGTAAAGAGCGTCGTGTGCGAGCTGGCGTCCGAGGGCAACGTCGTCCTGCATGGTGGAGCGGGCGATCTTTTCGTGCCTCCGAGCGTCGACGCGCTCCGCGTCTTCGTGGAAGAGTCCTACGGCCGGCGTCTCCGGCGATTCGGGGCGGAGGAGGGCGTGGAAGGGAAGGAGGCGGTGAAGCGTCTCGCCCGAGCGGACGAGCACGCCTGCGCCGTGTCGAGCCATCTGTTCGGCTGTGACCTACTGGACATGTCCCGCTACGACCTCGTGGTCAACGTTGCGCGAATGCCTCACGAGACGGCAGCGGAGGTTGTAGCAGCGGCCTTCGAGCCGGCTGCCGCCGCAGTGCCGGACGCGGTCCTAGTCGGCAGGGGGATGTATTAGACCTGGGCTGCTAGCTGCTCCGGAGCTGCGGGAAGAGGACGACCTCTCTAATCGACCGGTGGCCTGAGAGGAGCATTGCGAGGCGGTCGACGCCGAGTCCCAGTCCGCCAGTGGGAGGCATACCGTGCTCGACGGCCACGAGGAAGTCCTCGTCCAGCCGGTCCATGTCCTCATCCTGAAAGCGGGCCCGGAGCGCCTCCTGCTCCTCGAAGCGTTGGCGCTGGTCGATCGGATCGTTCAGCTCCGTGAAGGAGTTGCAGACCTCCATCCCCGCGATGAAACCCTCGAAGCGCTCGACCACGCGAGGATCGTCGCGCCTCTTCTTGGCGAGCGGAGACATCGCTATCGGGTAGTCGACCAGGAAGCACGGCTGTACCAGCGCCGGCTCCACGGTGTCGGAGAGCAGCTTGTCGAGGAGGCCGGACCAGCTCATCTGCTTCCCGACGTCCAGCCCTATCGCCTTCATCTCGGAGCTGAGCGACTCGATGTCGCCAGCCTCTAAGAAGTCGATGCCGCTGCGCCGCTTTATCTCCTCCCGCAGGTCGAGGCGCGGCCAGGGCGGGGAGAGGTCGATCTCGGCGCCATCGAGCTCCACGGTCGACGTGCCCAGGACCTCTTTGGCAAGCGTGTATACAAGCTCCTCCACCATGGACATGATGTCGTTGTAGTCGGCGAGGGCCTCGTAGCTCTCCATCATGGTGAACTCAGGATTGTGGGTCAGGTCCACACCCTCGTTGCGGAATATCTTTCCCACCTCGTAGACCCTCTCGAGCCCGCCGACGACCAGCCGCTTCAGGTAGAGCTCGGTTGCCACCCGCAGGTACAGATCGCGGCTGAGCGACCTGTAGTGGGTGGCGAAGGGAGTCGCGGTGCCGCCGGCGGCCACCGGAACCAGCACCGGCGTCTCCACCTCGAAGTAGCCTCGGCCGTCCATGAAGCGGCGGAGGGCGCTGACCATCTTGCTGCGGAGCACCGCGATGCGCCGTGATTCCTCGTTCGATATCAGGTCGAGATAGCGCTGACGGTAGCGCGTCTCGACGTCGGCGAGACCGTGCCACTTCTCCGGCAGGGAGCGCAGCGACTTGGACAGCAGCGTGCAGTCGCGGGCCTCTACGGTGGCCTCGCCCGTTCGGGTGCGAATCATCGTACCCCGGACGCCGAGCCAGTCGCCGATGTCGAGGTCCGCGAGAAGCTCATAAGCCTCAGGGGCGACGTTTTTGCGCAGCAGCGCCTGGATCCGGCCATCGGCGTCCTGGAGATCGAGGAACGCCGCCCGTCCCATACGCCGCACGCCGACCACGCGTCCGGCCACGGAGACGGCGTCGGTGCGGTCGGCTTCAGCGCCTTCGGACTCCAGCGTCTCGAGATATGAGACGGCCTCCGCCGACGTGTGCGTTCGGGTGTACTTGTGAGGGTAGGGTTCGATGCCTCGGCGCCGGAGTCGATCCAGCTTCTCGAGACGCACCCTGACCAGCTCGCTAGGAGCTTCAGACATGTCCGGCTGCTCTACTGTGCGTCGGCCTAACGGATCTTCTGGATGGTCAGCCTCATCAGTCCGGCGGGCGTCTCTACTTTCACTTCGTCGCCCACCTTGCGACCCAGGAGCGCCTTACCAACGGGAGACTCGTTGGATATCTTGCCCTCCAGAGGCGAGGCCTCCGCGCTGCCGACCACCGTGTAGCTCCGCTTGCGTCCACCGTCAGTCACCACCGTGACAGACGAGCCGAATCCGACGCCCTGCCCGGCATTCTCGACGTCCGGCGCGACCACCGCATTCGACAGCAGATTCTCCAACTCGCGAATGCGGCCCTCTACGAAGGCCTGTTCGTTCTTGGCCTCGTCGTACTCCGCGTTATCGACGGTGCCGCCGGTCTCATTGGCCTTGTGGATGCGCGCGGCCACCTCCGAGCGTCTGACGCGCTGCAGGTGGTCCAGCTCTTCCTGAAGGCTCTTCAGGCCCGCCGGGGTCAGATAGGTCTCCTTGCGGATCATCTGGGGTGCTCCGAATAAGCAAAAAGACTGGGAGGACGCTACCCGTTGTAAGCGCCTCGCTCAGCCTGCTTCTCTATTCTACCGCCGCGGCGTCGATTTGTAAACGCCATTGATTGACACGTCGAGCCGGATGTAGGTATCTTGCAGCCGCCGCCAAACCCCAACCAGCCTTAGGAGTATCGAGCCGATGCAGAGCGAACCGACCTCCATGCGGGTACAGGACCCCGGCATCAGGGCCCTCTTTTCCGAGGAGTCACGCTATCAGTCGTGGCTTGACGTAGAGGCCGCGCTCGCCCTGGCGCAGGGTGAGCTGGGCGTCATCCCGCAGTCCGCCGCGGAGGAGATCAGCCGGAAGGCTAGCCTCTCCAACCTCGACATGGAGGCCATCCGCGCCGGCCACGCCCGCACGGCGCACGGACTGGTCCCGTTGATCTGGGAGCTGGACCGGGTGTGCGACGGCGACGCGGGGGGGTATGTCCACTGGGGGGCGACCACGCAGAACATCACGCAGACGGGTCACCTGCTTCTCCTGAAGCGCGCCCACGTGATCATCCTGAGACAGATCGCCGAGACGCTGCGGCTCTTCGCCGATCTCGCGGAGCAGACCAGGGACGCCTATCTGCCCGGGCGAACGCACGGCCAGCACGCAGTTCCGGCCACCTTCGGACTTAAGGTCGCGGTGTGGATAGACGAGCTGTGCCGCCACGTCGAGAGGCTGCGCGGGTGCGAGAGCCGTGTCTTCGTCGCGATGCTCGGCGGAGCCGCCGGGACCCTGGGATCGCTGGGAGAGACCGGCATGCCGACGCAGGCGAGGATGGGCGAGATACTGGGCCTCGGCTCGATGTCGATGCCTGCCCGCAGCGTTGGCGACCGCATGGCCGAGTACGTTGTGCTGATGGGTATGCTGGCCGCCACCTGCAGCAAGATCGGCCGGGAGGTCTACACTCTAATGAAGCAGGAGTTCGGCGAGGTCGAGGAGCCGGTCTCGGAGGGGACGGTCGGCAGCAGCACCATGCCGCAGAAGCGGAACCCGCGCTTCTCTCAGGACATCGTCGCAGGCGCGGCAGAGGTCAGGGCGCTGGTCCCGCTCGCCCTGGAGGCGATGCAGACCGAGCACGAGGCCGACCGGACTACCTCTCTGATGATGAACCGGGCCGTTATGGGGTCATGCGTAGCCGTCGGGGACGTCCTCTCCCGCATGGTGGCCCTCTTCTCCGGGATACGAGTCTTCCCCGACCGGATGCGGCGCAACCTCGACATATCGGGCGGACTGATCATGGGCGAGGCGATCATGCTGGACCTGGCCGATCACCTCGGCAGACAGCGGGCGCACGATGTGGTCTACGATGCCGCGCAGGCCTCGGCGGTGGAGCGGCGTCCCTTCAAGGAGACCCTTGCCGAGCAGCAGGCCGTCCGCGACGGACTGACTTCGGAGCAGCTGGAGAGCCTGTTGGATCCGACGCGGTACGTGGGCGTCTCGGCTCAGCTTGCGGAACAGGGCGCGGCCCGCGCCCGAGAAACGGCTGACAGCCTGTCGCGCTAGGGTGAGGGGTTGATGCGGGTCGTAACAGCAAGATCCGAGTCACCCTCGCCTTCCTCATCTCCCGTTGAGGAGATGAGGAGGGGATGGGCTGGCGGGAAAGAAAGAAGCTAGGCGCAGGCGGGGTCGTCCGACGACCAGCGGTTGTAAGACGGGTCGTTCTCCCTGGCGAGCCGCTCGCGCGTGTCTCGCCACTCCTGCGCCCACGCCTCCGCGTCCTTCAGCTCCGTCTCCGGGCGCGTCCTGCTCCGCGCCACGAATCCAGGAAAGGCATCTCTCCCGGTGTGCTGGCCGACCGGGTTGTACCGGAGGTCCAGACTCCACCTGATCCGGCCGCTCCTGTTCGGCAGCGAGCCGTGGCAGGTGAGCCGGTGCATGAACAAGACGCTCCCGCGCTGCATCGGCACCGGAACGGCGTCTCCGATCCGGAACAGCTCGTCGGGTATGTGCAGCCCGGACGGGGAGGTCGCAGTACCCCCGGGGCAGTGCTGGTACAGTCCCTCATCGTGGCTTCGCGGCACGAGGTGGAGGCATCCCGCCCGCTCGTCCGCGTCCCAGACAGGGATCCAGACGGTCAGTATCTCTGTATCGTCCGCCTCCTCAGTGACGACTCCGCTGTCCTGGTGCCACGGCGTCGCGCCCAGTTGGACCCGGCCCGTCTCGGGATTCACCGGAGTGAGGGCTTCGGGAGGTTTGAGCCGCACGTGCTGCGTCGGGTTCGAGTATATCTCCGGCCCGATGATCGACTCGACTGCGTCCAGCAGCGGGGGCGCGGTCAGGACGTCGAATACCGCCGGCCCGTGCCACATCGGAGTGTCGTAGGTGATGTTCTTCTGGGGAAGCGAGAAGTCGAAGTATTGAGAGTGAACCTTGCTACTTTCCTGGTAGATTCTGGTCAGACGCTCGCCGAACCCCATACCGACATATGTCGATCCGATAGCTCCATCTTCTTGCAGCCGTGACGCGAGGCCGTCCAGCACCGTCCCGTACTCGGCCTCCAGAGGGTCCAGTACCTCCTCCGGGTCGATCACATCTTCGACGACGACGTAGCCCTCTTTTTTGAAATGCTCCAGCTGCTCGTCATTGAGCCGTGTCATGCAGCAAACGCCTCCCGCAGATGCTCGTGATGGGCGCAATCCTACTGCTGCGTTTCGATCGATGTCAACGCTATGCGGGTCTCCTTATGGTGTAGCATGGGGCCGAAAACTCACCCAGGAGAGAAAGATGTCAGGCGTATGGCCGGGAGCAACCAGGTGTGTCGTGCTGCTGTCGTTTGATCTGGACGGCGTGTCGGCGCTGCTCAACAGAGATCCTGAGGCGGCCCGGCGGCCCTCCGCAATGTCCAGGTTCGACTTCGGTCCCAAGGTCGGAGTCTTCAGGATACTCGACCTGCTCGAGCGCTACGCTGTCCCGGCCTCCTTCTTCATCCCCGGCTACATCGCGGAGCGCAACGAGGAGACTGTGCGGGAGATCGCCAGGCGCGGTCACGAGATCGGCCACCACGGCTACATGCACGAGCCGCCGGCGTCGGTCGAACCCGACGAAGAGGAGGCCATCCTCGACAGGGGGACCGAGATACTCTCCGCCATCACCGGGGAGCGTCCCCTGGGCTACCGGTCTCCATCGTGGGAGCTCAGCGAACACTCCCTGTCGTACCTGGCGGAGCGCGGGTTCGTCTACGACTCCAGCCTAATGGACCACGATACGCCCTACCTGATCGACACTCCCAAGGGGCGGCTGGTCGAGATTCCCGTTGACTGGGCCCTCGACGACGCGCACTACTACGCCTTCGCCCGGGGAGCAGGGTCGATGAACACCCCTGAGGACGTCTACAAGGCCTGGGAATGGGAGTTCGACGGAGCGTACCAGTACGGAGGCGCGTTCATCCTGACGATGCACCCCCACGTAACAGGGAGGCTGGCCAAGATGATGGTGCTGGAGCGTATCATCAGGTACGCCAGGACGCACTCGGACGTCGAATTCATGCGGTGCATCGACGTGGCCAAGGCCTGGACAGACGAAGGGATGCGCTCGTGACCGAGGTATAGATGCCGACCTGCCGAACTATCGAAGATGCTGGAAGCATGACGCCCTCGACGATATCCGCAAACATAGCCGACGTTCTCAAGTCCCGTTTCGGCCATGACGGCTTTCTGCCGATGCAGGACGAAGTCATCACCAACGTGCTCGCAGGGCGGGACTCGCTGGTCCTGATGCCGACGGGCAGCGGCAAGTCGCTCTGCTACCAGCTTCCGGCTCTCTGCCTCGACGGGGTGACACTGGTCGTCTCGCCGCTGATAGCGCTCATGAAGGACCAGGTGGACGGCCTTAGGAGCCGCGGGATTGCCGCCGACTTCATCAACAGCACTATGAGCTATGCGGACGTGCGGCGCGTCCAGATGGAGGCGTACAACGGCCGGCTCGACATCCTGTACGCTGCGCCCGAGCGTATAGCGATGCCGCGCTTCCGTGACTTCCTCCGCGTCCTGAGGCTCGGCCTGATCGCTATAGACGAGGCCCACTGCATCTCCGAGTGGGGCCACGACTTCAGGCCCGACTACCGCAATCTGCAGGCGCTGCGGGACGAATTCCCCGGGGTGCCTGTGATCGCCCTCACGGCCACAGCGACCGAGAGGGTACGCCGAGATATAGCGGGACAGCTCCGAATGCCTGGGGCCTCGCAGTTCGTCGCCAGCTTCAACAGGCCGAACCTGATCTATCGGGTGATGCCCAAGCGCCGGAGCTTCGACACTCTGGTCGACCTGCTGCGCCGGCACAGAGACGGCTCGGCCATCATCTACCGATTCTCGCGGCAGAACACCGAGGAGCTCGCGTCGAAGCTGTCGGAGCACGGCTTCAGCGCGCTGCCCTATCACGCCGGCTTGGAAGACGACGTGAGGCGGGATACCCAGGAGAGATTCCTCCAGGACGAGGTGCCGATCATCGCGGCGACTATAGCCTTCGGCATGGGCGTGGACAAGCCCAACGTCCGGCTGGTGGTCCACCACGACCTGCCCAAGACGATCGAGGGCTACTATCAGGAGACAGGCAGGGCCGGACGCGACGGTCTGCCCAGCGAGTGCGTCCTCTTCTATTCCTACGGCGACAAGATCAACCAGGAGTATTTCATCCGGCAGATCGAGGACGAGGCGGAGCGCAGGAATGCCGAGGCGAAGCTGGCAAGGATGGTCGAGTACGGCGACGCCAAGTCGTGCCGGAGGGAGTTTCTCCTCGACTACTTCGGCGAGGAGTGGACGGCGGATAGCTGCAGCGCCTGCGACGTGTGCTTGGAGGGGTCAGAGCAGCCGGAGTCCTCAAGCGCCTACGACGGCACGGAGATCGCCCTGAAGGTGCTGTCGACGGTGATACGGACGGGCGAGCGGTTTGGCGTCAACCATGTTGTGGACGTGCTCCGGGGCAGCCGCGCGAGGCGGATCCTCGAGGTCGGACACGACAGGCTGAGCGTCTATGGCATCGCGCGAGGGGTTCCGACAGACGATCTAAAGGAGGTAGTGGATCAGCTCATCGGCAAAGGCCTCGCCGCCCGGCGGATCGACCGAGAGTACCCCACCCTGTACGTCACAGATAAGGGCCGTGAGCTCCTCAGGACGGGCGAGTCCGTGACGCTGATCAGGCGCGCGCCTCCTCCCGCCGATGCGGAGGGCGAATTCGACCGTGCGCTCTTTGAGAAGCTGCGCGCTCTACGCAAGAAACTCGCGGATGAGATGGACGTCCCGGCATTCGTTGTATTTGGAGACGCGACCCTGCGGGAGATGGCGACCCATATGCCGCACGACAACGAGACCTTCCTGAGGATCAAAGGCGTCGGCGAGTCGAAGCTCCGACAGTTCGGAGAGCGGTTCATCACGATCATCCGGGAGTATACGGGGAAGGGCCCAGCCGACAGGACTGCGGATCGGGGAGTGTATTCCAGCATTCCCGGGAATGACACGGCTGCCGCTGGTCGTTCGCTCGGCCAGACCTACTCCCGCACACTGGAACTGGTGCGCGAGGGCCTCAACGTCGGGGAGGTCGCGCGACAGCGCGGTATCTCGCAACGAACCGTGCTCACGCACCTGGAGCGGCTTACGGACGAGGGTGAGTCGTTCGACATCACCCACCTGATGCCGCCTGAGCGCCGCTATGTGCGGATCGCCCGCGCCCTCCGGGCCGCTAACAGCGTGCGTCTGACGCCGGTGTTGGATCGGCTTGGGGAAGCGTTCACCTATGAGGAGCTGAGGCTGGTGCGGTTGCACCTCCGTCAGTTGTCAATCGGCCGGGATACGCGATAGTTCGCTGGACGAAGCAGACTGCTTGCCCTAAACTTGCGGCTGGACCGCCGTTCAGCGTGAAACGAAGCGAGGTGTGCCTATGCCGTCGAGAACGATAATGGAGAGACTGGACGCCGGTGAGACGCTGCTGATGGACGGCGGGACCGGCTCGGAGTTGCAGCGGCGCGGCGCCGACGTCCTCAAGGGAGCCACCGACCGGCTCAAAGCTTGGTCGGCCACCGCGAATATCGAGTTCGCCGATGTCGTCGAACAGGTCCACCGAGACTACCTGAGAGTGGGCGCCGAGGTCATCATCAGCAACAACTTCTGGACGAATCCGACGCGGTTGGGGACCATCGGGCTGCGCGGCCGGTGGGAGGAGTACGCGAGCGCCGCCGGACGGATCGCCATCAGCGCCAGGGACGCAGGCAATCCTGAAGCCTACGTGGCCGGCGGCATGGCGCCTCCGACAGTCGCGACCGGGCCCTCCGGGGTCGCACAGATGGGCGCCGCCTCGTTCCACAATGAGTACGCCGACCACGCCCGTCTGCTTGCCGGACTCGGCGTTGATCTGATACTGGCCGAGTACATAGGAAGCATCGGAGACTCGGTCGCGGCCGCGGAGGCCTGCGCTGAGGCGGGGCTTCCCGTCTTCATAGGAGTCCGCCACATGGGGCTGGACGGCGATATGCAGTACGGTGAGAGCCTTGCCGATCTTGTAGACGCACTCGAGGGCCTCTCAGTCGACGCCATACTCCTGATGTGCAGCAATCCCGAGGCCATCTCAGCATGCCTGCCCCTGCTCGTCGACTCCTTCGACGGTCCGGTCGGCGCCTACCCCAATCTGGGCTACAACCCGACCGGCCCACTGGAAGACCGGGACACCCTGACTAACCAGAAGCCGAGCGACGGCCCTGACATCATCCAGTTGGGCAACTACTCTCCTTCGCGGCTCGCCGAGTTCGCGGATGAGTGGAAGCAGATGGGAGCTCGGATAATCGGAGGCTGCTGCGCGGCCGGGCCCGAGCACATCATGGCGATGGCGCCCGTCGTCAAGGGCGCGGACTGACCTCGGATGCCGCTAGAGGAGGGATTTCTTCGGCCTGAAGAGGCACTGGCGTCTGCCCTCGACCGACTGGACGAACGGACGCGGTCGGAGGTGATCGAGGTCATCGGCGAGCACTATCAGTCGCGAGTCGCTGATCCTGGCGCTTTTCCCTTTACGCGCGGCATCCACGCCACGATGTACCGCGGACGGAGGCCGACGATTCGCCAGTTCGCCGGCCACGGGCTCGCCGCCGATACGAATAGGCGCTTCAAGACGGTGCTGAAGCTCGGAGGCACGGGACTCTCCACCGCGTTCGATCTACCCACACTGATGGGTCGAGACTCCGACGA
This sequence comes from Dehalococcoidia bacterium, assembly GCA_965208395.1. GTDB lineage: Bacteria > Chloroflexota > Dehalococcoidia > Lucifugimonadales > CBDBON01 > CBDBON01. Next base: position 536,455 of record CBDBON010000003.1, on the reverse strand, counting down.
CCCGCTCTCCGAGGGGCAGGTGGGATGGGACGGCGCCGCAGTCGACACCCTGGCCGATGTCGAGGACCTCTTCGACGATATTCCAATCGAAGAGGTCACCGTCTCAATGACGATCAACGGCCCGGCGGCGATCGTGCTGGCGATGTACTTCGCGATGGCGAGGCGGCGCGGAATCGATCTCCACCGACTGGGTGGGACGACTCAGAACGACATCCTCAAGGAGTACATCGCTCAGAAGGAGTGGCTTTTCCCGGTCGAGCGTGGAGTGGACCTGGTCGTCGATACGATTGAGTTCTGCGCGAAGGAGGCGCCGAAGTGGAACCCCGTCTCGATCAGCGGGTACCACATACGCGAAGCGGGAGCCTCCGCCGTACAGGAGCTGGCCTATACGCTGGCCGACGGAGCCTGGTATGTGCGCAAGGCGGTGGAGCGCGGAGTGGAGGTCACAGAGTTCGCGCCGCGGCTCTCCTTCTTCTTCGACGTGCACAACGACCTGTTCGAAGAGATCGCAAAGCTGCGCGCCGCCAGACGGCTCTGGGCGACGATCATGCGCGACGACTTCGGGGTCACCGATGCCAGGTCGCAGTGGTGCAGGATACACGCCCAGACCGCCGGCGTGACACTGACGCGCAGCGAGCCGATGAACAACATCACCCGAGTCAGCCTCCAGGCTCTGGCGGCGATGCTCGGGGGCGTCCAGAGCATCCACACCAACTCCTACGATGAGGTCTTCTCCACTCCTACCGAAAACGCGCTTAAGATCGCCCTGCGCACTCAGCAGATTCTGCAGGAGGAGTCGGAGATCACACGTTGGGTCGATCCCCTGGGAGGGTCGTGGCTCGTGGAGGAGCTGACCGACAGGATCGAGCGGGCGGCGAGAGAGGAGATCGCGACCATCGACCGTATGGGCGGCATGGCGTCCGCGATAGAGCTCTACTATCCGCAGCGGACCATCCACGCCAGCGCGGTGAAAGACCAGAGGGACGTCGAGTCTGGACGGCGGAGTATCGTGGGAGTCAACGTCCACACCGACGGCGGCAGCGGCGAGTCGGAGGACGTCCACGGGTTCATCGAGGAGCTGAAGGCTCGCAGAGGCTTCGAGCAACGCCAGATCGAGCGGCTCGCACGCATAAAGGCTGAGCGGTCGGACGACGACGTGCGGCGATCGCTCGAAGAGGTGAAGAGTGCCGCGCGCGCCGGACGTAACCTGATGCCCAGCCTGATCGACTCGGTCTCCACCTACGCCACCGTGGGCGAGGTCCGCTCCGCGCTCCAGGAGGTGTGGGGCGAGTACCGCGAGATCGACGTCACCTCGCCCGGACTGTCGACCACCGAGCTGCGTGACGTCGTGGACGGGAGACGCTTCGCCGCCCCAGTGCGGTTTCTGTTGGCGAAGGGAGGACTGGACGGTCACACCCGTGGGATCTGGATACTTGTCGATCTGCTGCGGGCGATGGGCGCCGAGGTCGTCTATGCCGGACTCCACTGCTCCATGTCGGAGATCGCGAAGGCGGCGGTCGAAGAGGATGTGGACGCCATAGGGCTCAGCTCGCACATCGGCTCGCCGACCGTCTTCTACAGCCGGCTCAAAGAGGAGTTGGCCCAGTACGGCCGTGACGACATCCTGATATCCGGCGGCGGGATCATGCTGCCGGACGATCACCGCTTCCTCGAACGAGAGCTCGGAGTCGGCCCGCTTTTTCCTCCCGACACCGCCTTGGAGGAGGTGGCGGACCGGCTGATCGAGGCCCTGTCCGAGCGGAGTGCGGCGAGGTGGTCCTAGCCATGGGGGTTTTCTCTCCCTCGGAACGCAGCCGGCTGGCCCGCCTGATCAGCCGGCTGCACGACGAACCCGGGCGGGCGGAGGAGATACTCGCCTTGGAGAGACGGATCGACCCCGCGAACGCGCACACCGTCGGAGTGAGCGGAGTTGCGGGAGCGGGCAAGAGCACCCTGATCGGAGGGATACTGCCCATCCTGCGCCGCGAGGAGCTTCGCGTCGTCGTCTTGGCTATCGACCCGACCTCCGCCGGGTCTCACGGTGCGCTCCTCGGAGATCGCATCAGGATGCGGGACTCCTACCGGGATGCGGGCGTCTTCATCCGGAGCTTGGCGACGAGGGGCGCGCCGGACGCTCTGACTGTCGCGCTCCCCGCCATCATTCGCGCCTGCGCGGCGTTCTCCGATCTCGTCATCGTGGAGACCGCCGGTGCGGGGCAGGTAGACGTCGGCATCTACAGGCTTGTCGACACCTTCGTCGCAGTCGTCGCGCCGCTTGGTGACGCGGTCACGCTGATGAAGTCGGGACAGACCGAGCACGCGCACATAGTAGCCGTCAACCTGCGTCGCGGACTCGAGGGAAATGACCGGTTCGTCGAGCAGACCCGCGCCATCCTGGGCGCCGACACGCTGGAGGATGGGAGCAGACGCATGGTGTTCGCCGTCGACGCTAAGGAATGCCGGGGCGTCCAAGAGCTCGTTACCAGCGGCCTGCTCGCCCGCCGACAAGAGGGCAGCTCTCGGTCAAAATGAGGAGGCACAATAGCCACAGGAGGTTTCTATGACTTATACGGTGATCGGTCGATGCGCACGCACGGGGCAGCTTGGCATAGGTATCACTACCTTCTCCATCGCGGTAGGAGGCTACTGCCCGACCATACGCGCGGGCCTCGGTGCCGTCTCTTCGCAAGCCTTTGCAGATCCGACGATCCGGGAGACCGCCTTGGGCCATCTTAACTCGGGCCGCGGACCGGAGGAGGCCCTCAGTCTGATCGAGGATGCAGACCCTCACTTCTCCTACCGCCAGATCGGCATCGTCTCGCACGACGGCGCCGCTGCGGCGTGGACCGGCGACAACACCCGCCGCCAGGCCTCCCACGTCACCGGACAGGGATTCGTCGCGATGGGGAACAGCCTTGCCAGTACGTCGGTCGTGGAGCATATGGCGGAAGAGTTCGCCTCCGATCCGTCTCTCGGACTCGACGAGCGGCTGCTGAGGACGCTGGAAGCCGGCCGAGACGCCGGCGGTCAGGCAGGCTCGGACGGCATTCATATGGCTGAGCGCTCCTCCGCGCTGATCATCGTCACGCCGGATGCTCTGGTGCCTCTAGACGTCAGGGTTGACATGCACGAGACGGCGGTCGAGGAGCTGCGGCGGGTCTACTCCGCGTATCGTCCCTACATGCCCTACTACGAGCTCAGGGCGGTCGACCCTCCCGTCACTCCGGCTCAAGATGTCTGGGTGCGAGAGAACACCTAGACCCGCTCCGTCGCGAGGTCAGCGGAACAAGTCTCCACAAGCGAGGGCTCTGCTGGTGTCCGTTGCTTCTCCGATGTATGATGCAGCCGGACGACCGGCTACGGCATCGAAAGGAGGAACACCCGGTGGGCACGCATACCTTCGCAGCTACAGGCGACTCGATCATCACCCGTCGCGTCTCCAACAGGACCGACAGGCCGTTCCTGGACATGGTCGACCTCATCCGCGGCGCCGACAGCGCCTTCACCAACCTGGAGATCGTGACCCCCAGCGAGCCGTGGGTCCCATTCTCCGAGTTCGGGGGCATCCACCTGGGCTCGCCGCCGTTCATCCTCGACGAGCTCAAGTGGATGGGGTTCAACCTCTACGGCGCGGCGAACAACCACTCGGTCGACTACACCTACCAGGGGCTGGTCGACACGATCAACGCGCTGAAGGAGAGGGAGCTGGCCTACGCGGGCGCCGGCATGACCCTCGGCGAGGCCCGAGCCCCCGGATACTTCGACAGCCCCGCCGGGCGCGTGAGCCTGATCGCCTGCGCTTCCACCTTCAGCGTGAGCGCGCAGGCGGCGGCAAGCCGCTCCGACATGGGTGGAAGGCCCGGCATCAGCCCGATGCGCTTCAAGACCGAGTACGTCGTAGACTCCGGGAGCCTCGGAGCCATACGGCACATGGACGAGGCTCTGGGGACCGATGTAGTGACCGCGCGCATGCGTGAGTGGATGCCTGAGGAGAACCCGGACGCGTACCGCTTTCTCGACAGGTACTTCGTCGAAGGCGAGACGCCGCGGGTAAGCACAGAGCCGAAGGAGCGCGACCTGGAGGAGATCGCGAAGTGGATTGGCGAGGCCAAGCGGCAGTCCGACCTGGTCGTCGTGACGATCCACGCTCACGAGGGACAGAGTGGCGATATGAACACCCAGGACATAGCGGACTTCATAGTGCCGATGGCGCACCACTGGATCGACGCGGGAGCGGACGTATTCGTCGGACACGGCCCCCACACGCTGCGCGCCATCGAGATCTACAAGGGGAAGCCGATCTTCTACTCGCTTGGCAACTTCTTCTTCACCACCTCGACGCTTCAGAGGTTCGGCAGCGAGGTCTACGAGATGTTCAAGCTCCCGGAGACGGCGACGCCCGCCGACGCGAGCGAGGCCACCTCGCGGAATGAGGACGGCAGCTATAAGGGAATGGCGGGAGACCCCCAGTACTGGAGGTCCATCATTCCGATGTGCCGCTTCGAAGGGCGCGAGCTGGTCGAGGTGGAGCTGCATCCGGTCGAGCTCGGATTCGACCTCCCCGACCACCAACGCGGAATACCGGTGCTCGCCGATGACGACGAGGCGGCCGTCATACTGGACGACCTCGACCGGCTGTCGGAGCCGTTCGGCACGACGATCGAGAGGGCCACGTCGACAGGAGAGCGCCTGATGGGTCGGGTCCAACTCTCGTAAGTGATGAGTCGATGGTCGTTCTGCGCGGCGGCCTGGGGTCGAGATTTAGTGCGGTGATTGACCCGTGTCATTCTCTTCATGAGGACGACGATCTCACTCGATGATCGGTTTGCCAGGCAGGACGGGAAGCGTCGACGCCAGCGAAAGAGAGGAGCCACCACATGGGAGCGCACACCTTCGTGGCAACCGGTGACTCGATCATCACTCGGCGTGTGTCTAACAGGACCGACCGGCCTTTCCTGGACCTGGTAGACCTGATTCGCGGTGCGCACAGCGCCTTCACCAACCTCGAGATCGTGACCCCGGCCGAGCCGTGGGTCCCGTTCTCCGAGTTCATAGGTATCCATCTCGCGTCGCCCCCTTTCATCCTCGACGAGCTCAAGTGGATGGGGTTCAACCTCTACAGCGCGGCGAACAACCACTCGGTCGACTTTACCTACCAGGGGCTGGTCGACACGATCGACGCGCTGACGGAGCGCGGCCTGACCCACGCAGGCGCAGGCCTGACCCTCGGCGAAGCGAGGAGTCCCGGATATCTGGACAGCGGCGCCGGCCGCGTCAGCTTAATCGCCTGCGCCTCCACCTTCGGAGCCAGCGCACAGGCGGCGGCGAGCCGCACCGACATGGGCGGACGGCCCGGCATCAGTCCTATGCGCTTCAAGACCGAGTACGTCTTGGACTCCGCCCGCCTGGACGCCATACGTGACGCCGATAGGGCGCTGGGCACAGCCGCCGCTGCCGAGCGCATGCGCGAATGGGTCCCGGAGGACAACCCGGAGGCGTACCGCTTCCTGGACAGATACTTCGTCGAAGGCGAGACGCCGCGGGTCAGCACTGAGCCTAAGGAGAACGACCTGGAGGACATCGCGAAGTGGATCGGAGAGGCGCGCAGGCAGTCCGACCTAGTCGTCGTCACCATCCACGCCCACGAGGGGCAGAACGGCGACGTGAACACCCAGGACATGGCCGACTTCATCATACCGATGGCCCGACGCTGGATCGACGCCGGCGCGGACGCATTCGTCGGGCACGGTCCCCACACCCTGCGGGCAATCGAGATATATAAGGGCAAGCCCATCTTCTACTCGCTGGGCAACTTCTTCTTCACCTACTCGACGATCCAGAAGTATGGCAGCGAGGTGTACGAGGCGTTGAATCTGCCCGAATCGGCCACGCCGGTCGACGCCAGCGAAGCGACCTATCTCGACGAGGAGGGCAACTACAAGGGGATGGCCGCCGATCCCCAGTACTGGAGGACCGTCCTGCCCGTCTGCCGGTTCGAGGGCCGCGATCTGGTCGGACTTGAGCTCCATCCCGTCGAGCTCGGCTTCGACCTTCCCGCCCACCAGCGTGGAATACCGGTGCTCGCCGACGATGACGAAGCCACCGCCATACTGGACAACCTCGACCGATTGTCGGAGCCCTTCGGAACGACGATCGGGCGGGCCACGTCGACGGGAGGTCGCCTGATAGGTCGTGTCCAGCTCACTTAGAGGTGACGAGTGGATGGCATTTCTGCAGCTGGCGCCGGGATCGATATTGATGCAGTGATGAACTTATGTTATTCTCTTCATCATGAGGACGACGATCTCACTCGATGATCGGCTTGCCAGGCAGGTGCGGCGGGAAGCGTCCGCCCGCAACATCAGCGTGAGCGCGTTCATCGCCAGAACTTTGGACGACGCGCTGAAAAGGCGGGAGACAACGGAACCGCCGCCGTTCCGGTTGGTGACCGTGCGGGGAGTCCGCCCGCGTCCAGGCGTCGACCTCGACCGGCCGCGTGCGCTGGACGCCGTGGACGACGAGACTCGGTTCGGCCCCTAGCTCGACTTGTTGCTCCCAGACGTCAATGTTCTGATCTACGCGCACGTCGAGGACTCGACACCCGAACATCCTCGATACGCAGATTGGATGACCCGTACGGCAACCGGTGCGGAGCCGTTTGCGCTTTCGGTCCTTGTTCTTGGCGCCTTCGTCCGTCTCACGACCAACGCCCGAGTCTTCGATCCGCCTTCGACTCTCGACAATGCGTTTGCTTTCGTGTCTTCGCTGGTGGAGCGGCCGACCGCGCGCGTGGTCGGGCCGGGACCTGACCACATGGCTATCTTCGAGCGTCTATGCCGGGAATCCGGGGCCACGGGTAAGCTGGTCGCTGACGCCCAGCACGCGGCGGTCGCCGTGGAGCATGGATGTACGATAGTATCGACTGACTCAGACTTCGCGCGGTTCCCGACTCTCCGGTGGCAGCATCCCCTGCGTCCAATCTGAGTAAATTGTCGTCCGACCAGAGGACCTACGTCTTTCTCGCCACCACTATGAGGCAGTATTTCCTGTTGCGGAACTCCTGCCGAGACGATTCGATCATAGTCCCGATTGGCGCGTCTCCAACAGGAACTTCCTCAAGGCTCGTGATCGAACAACCAGCCGCGGTTATCGAACTGAGATAGTCTGAGCGGGTGTGACCCGCGAACGGCAGATTGTACGTCGCGCCCGGGCTTCTGAGCTTGGCCGTCCAACCCAGGCCGTTGGCTACGTCCGGGTGTATGTCTGAAATCAAGATCGAGCCTCCCGTCCTCACGACCCTGGCGCACTCCCTAACGGCATGATCTATGTCTGGAATGTGAGACAGGGTCAGGGCACATACTAGAAAATCGAACTGGTCATCATCCGCGGGCAGCCGATCGTCGAGGCTGCCTATACGGAAGTCGACCTCAAGACCGGCACGGATCGCACTCTCACGTGCGACGGCCATCATCGCGGGTGACGGGTCCACTGCGGTCACGGCCACACCTCGGCGCGCCAGGACAATCGCGTGGCGACCTGTTCCGGCGCCTACGTCTATTGCTGTACGCATCGGCACCTCATTGAAGATGGCCTGCACCCGAGGACCTTCTGCGGCGATCAGAGGATTCAGAACCAGATCGTAGGTCTCGGCCCACCTTGCATACCCCTCGACCGCATTGACGTAGTGAGTTGTTTGTTCGGATGAGAGATGCACGAGAGTTGTAGCTTGGTCTGAAGAGGTGCTCAGCATCAGGACGATGCCGGAGTTGAGCCGATACTGCGACGTGATCAGGTGCATGGTATTGCCGTGCTCTATGGCGAACTCGTTCGCCGCCACCACTTTGGCTTCAACCTCTCCCCAGTCACCTGACTCATGCCGGGAGAGGAACAGCGTGGCACTACACCCAGAGTCTGCGAGGGCAGATTTGGCCTTTGGGGTTATCCGTACTTCGCCTAGTAGCAGCTTACCCCCTAACCTTCTCCAGAACCTCTTGATTGACGTGGTAGGAGTGTTCGTCCGTAGGAAACTCTCCCCGTGCGACGTCGCCGACATAGGACTCGAAGGCGCTCAAGATCTGTTCACTCAAATTCGCGTACTTCTTGACAAATTTCGGAGTGAACCTATCGAACAAGCCGAGGATATCGTGGGCAACCAGACCCTGTCCGTCACAGTAGATACCGGCGCCGTAGCTGATGGTGGGAACCTCTAGGCGTTCAGTCACGATCTTCGCGATCTGGTCCGGCACACACTCCAGGATGACAGCGAACGCTCCCGCTTCCTCGACAGCCAGCGCGTCTTCGATGACCTGCCGCGCGGTCTGCACGTCTCGACCCTGGGCCTTGTATCCTCCGAGCAGGGAGATGTGCTGAGGCGTTAGACCAACGTGGCCCATGACCGGCATCCCCGCTCTCACGATCGCCCTGACGATGTGTGCCGCGTCGACCCCACCCTCGACCTTCACCGAGTCGGTGCCGGCTTCCTGCATGAACCGCCCGGCGTTGATGATGGCATCGCGCTCCGAGGTGTTGTTCGACATGAACGGCATGTCACCGACTACATGGGCGTACTTAGTTGCGCGCGTCACGGCCTTGCTGTGGTGTAGCATCTCCTCCAGGGTCACGGAAACGGTTGTCTCGTAGCCCAGGACGGTCATGGCCAGAGAGTCGCCGACGAGAATAGTGTCGAGGCCGGCCCGGTCGGCGATCAGGGCCATCGGGTAGTCCGAGATGCTCAACATGGTGATCTTCCGGCCCTGCCGCTTCATTCCTTGAAGGTCGAGGATCGTAGTCTTCCTTCGTTCAGTCTGCTTGCTGCTCATGCTGCCACCTCATCGCCTGTTGCTGAGTTAGATTGTAGAATCACAGTTCCCACTGTTAGTGCTAACTCTAAACTGACCCAGTAGCGCTAATTTGGAATTGACCCACCCCGATAGCGGACGCATCTTCGTCGGGAAACCGATTAGGAGGTGCAGCAAGTCAAATGATAGGAGGTGGGTTAGTGAGAGAGTTATACGAGTTGAAGGGCGATGGAAGCTCGATCCGAGGGATATCGAGGGAGTTGGGGATTTCCCGGAACACCGTGCGCAAGTACGTGCGCTCCGACGAGGTGCCCAAGGCCAAGCGGCGAGAGAAGCAGGGGTCGAAGCTGGACCCATACAAGGGTCACATAGATGGTCGGCTGTCGGCGGGAGTGGACAACTGCGTGGTGCTGCTGCGGGAGATCCGGGAGTTGGGCTACGACGGCAGCTATCCGACGCTGACCAACTACGTGCGGCCTCGGCGTCGGCCGCGTCAGCCCCGTGCGACGGTGCGGTTCGAGACGGCGCCAGGCGAGCAGGCACAGGTGGACTGGGGCAGCTTCGCCTATGTCGGAGAGGACGGGCGCAAGCACCGGGTCTGGGCCTTCGTGATGGTGCTGAGCTGGTCTCGGACCATCTACGTGGAGTTCGTCCGGCGCGCCGACGTGGCGACCTTCATCAGGTGCCATCTGAACGCCTTCGAGTACTTCGGTGGTGTTCCCCGCCGCTGCCTGTACGACAACGCCAAGGTGGTGGTCCTGGGGCGTGACAGGGAGGGCAGGCCGGAGTGGAACAGCCGGATGCTGGACTTCTCACTGCGAATGGGCTTCGACCTCCGTCTGTGCCGACCCTACCGAGCGCAGACGAAGGGCAAGGTGGAGAGCGGCGTGAAGTACGTCCGGGGCAACCTGTGGCCCGGTGTCCGCTTCACCGACGACGCAGACATGAACCGCCAGGCCCTGGAGTGGTGCGATGCGGTGGCCAATCGGCGAGTCCATGGGACGACGCACCGGGTCCCCCGAGAGATGCTGGCTGAGGAGCTCGCCCACCTGGGCAGCCTGCCGCCGCGTTCGGGCCTTGCGCCCTACATGCGGGAGGAGCGGAAGGTGGCCAGGGACGGCTACGTCCACTGGGAGAGGTCTCGCTACGGCGTGCCCTGGAGCTGGGCGGGTTCGACGGTCCAGGTGGGTGTGCGGGCCGGTACGGTGGAGGTCTGGTCGGGCGACGTGCGGCTGGCGGTGCATCCCCAAGCCCAGCGGACCGGTCAGCGCCTCACACTGCCGGGCCAGTGGGACGGACTGCCCGGCGGCGATGATCGTCCTCGTAAGGAAGCCGTGGCGGTGCAGATCCCTGTGGGCCAAGTGGAGCGCCGCTCCCTGGAGGTGTACGAGTTGGCAGCGGTGGGAGGTGGGCGATGATCGCGCTGGAACAGGCTCGCCAGCACCTGGAGACGCTGGGCCTCAAGCAGGCCGTCGAAGCCCTGGACAACTCCCTGGACGCTGCGGCCACCAAGAAACTGACCTACCCCGAGATGCTGGCAGAGCTACTCGGCGTGGAAGTGGCCGCCCGGAAGGAGCGGTACATGTCCACCAGGACGAAGCTGGCTCACCTCCCCTTCCACCGGACCTTGGAGCAGTTCGACTTCTCGTTCCAGCCCTCCATCGACGAGCGACAGGTGCGGGAACTGGCCGGCCTGTCCTTCGTCGCTGAAGCCACCAACCTGCTGCTCCTGGGACCGCCAGGTGTGGGCAAGACCCATCTGGCGGTGGCCCTAGCGCTCAAGGCCATCGAGAAGAGCCAGGGGGCCTACTTCGTCCGAGCCTACGACCTGATGGAGGACCTGAGGAAGGCCAGGGTGGAGAACAACCTCCAACGGCGCATGCGGGTCTACCTGTCGCCCAAGCTACTCATCGTGGACGAGTTCGGCATCTGGCCTTACGACCGGGACGCCTCCACCGCCTTCTTCACCCTGGTGTCGGCTCGCTATGAGCGGGGCAGCATCATCCTCACCTCCAACAAGGGCTTCGCCGAGTGGGGTGAGCTTCTGGGCGATACCGTCATCGCCTCGGCCATCCTGGACCGGCTGCTGCACCACAGCCACGTCCTCAACATCCGAGGCGAGAGCTACCGGCTTAAAGGCAAGAGGCAGGCCGGACTCTTCGCCTCCCATCAACTGCTATCGACATCGCCTGAAGCCGCTAGCTCCGGCGACGTCTAAATCCAACAGGCACTCTTGCTTGCCAGAAAGGAGGCGACTTAACGACAAGGTGGGTCAGTTCTAACTTAGCGGAAAAGGGTCAAATCTAACTTAGCATTGACACCACCTAGGCCCGCATACAATAACACCCGACTTCAAGTTGTCGCACTACCGTGACGGGCCGCAATCTGGGCATCAAGGTGGCGGTGGACCGGGGTTCGTGGAGGTCCAGGAGGAGGACGAAGATGAATGTCATCTGGGTAGTATCTGACACTTTTCGTAGGGACCATATAGGTGCATACGGCAATAGGACGATTCGAACCCCTTCTCTGGATGCTCTGGCCGCCAAGTCCGTCAGGTTCGACCGTCACTACTCCGCTGGATTCCCCACCATGCCGACTCGGGCGGATCATCAGACGGGACGCTGGACGATGTCCTTCATGGGGTGGGAGGCTCTACCCGCGGGCGTGACCACCCTTGCGGAGATACTGGCCGAACATGGTCTCCACACGGCGGCGTCGGTCGACACGCCCTACTACCTCAGGGATGGAATGAACTACGACCGCGGCTTCCAGACTTTCTTCATGAACAGCGGGCAAGACACACTGTGGTCGCTGATACCGGAGCCCGGCTATCACAACGAGGCATTGGATATCAGGGATAGATGGCGCCATGAATCGGACAGGAATGCGCCCAAGACATTCATGACTGCTTCCATTGGCTGGAACGCCACTACAAGGAGGACTTCTTTCTGTATGTGGACACATGGGACCCACACGAACCCTGGGATGCCCCGTCCTACTACACTGAGATGTACCTGCCTGAGTACGACGGCGAGCTGGTGCTTCCACTCTACGGCAATTGGCATGATGTGCCAGGCTACACAGAGGCGCAGCTTCGCAAAGGGCACGCCACCTACTGCGGCGAGATCACCATGGTCGACACGTGGATCGGCTTCCTGCTGAAGTCCGTGGAGAACATGGGCCTGCTGGACAAGACTGCGATCATCTTCACCACAGACCATGGCTTCTACTTCGGGGAGCATGGAGGCCTCTTCGGCAAGATGAGTTCCGACAGTTACCCTGACGGAACCCTCCGGCCATACGACGAAGCGGGTTCGCAGTGGAGCTACTCTCCTCTCTTCGAAGAGATCGTTCATCTGCCCCTTCTGTTCTGTGTCCCTGGGGTATCTCCCGGCGTGTATAGTGGGCTGAGTTCAGCAATCGACGTGATGCCCACAGTGCTTGATCTTCTGGGTCTGGCCATCCCGGACTTCGTCCAGGGCCGCTCACTTGCGTCCGCCCTCGGCGACGCCACACGATCAGGACGTGACTATGTTGTCAGCAGCATCCCATTCGCCAATCCGGGCGACACGGTCCAATCGGTGGACAACTTCCTCCGTGATCTCAAGGACCCTCCGGTCACGACCGTGACTGCGGGACATTGGAGCCTGCTGTACAGTCCTTCCCCAGGAGTGTCTCAGCTGTACAATCTGGCATCCGATCCCCAACAGCTCGACAATGTGATCTACAGACACACGGACGTAGCCCAAGATATCCATCGACTCTTGGTCGAGTTTATGCGCGAAACCAAAGTGCCAGACCGCCTGCTGAGACCCAGATTGGAGCTGCGTCTTTAGACGGGGCGCGATGAGCAAGAGATACGATCACATTATCGTCGGGGCAGGCTCGGCGGGCGCGGTCCTTGCGGCCCGTCTATCGGAAGACCCTCAACGGTCGGTCCTGCTCCTCGAAGCAGGTGGGGACTATCCCTCCCCGGAGCGCATGCCTGGATCTTTGAGGTACGCCCACGGGACCGGGACGGCTATCTGGGATAGCGTGCACATGTGGCGCTTCAGAGCAAGGGCCACGGATGAGGCCGAGATAGACATCCCTCGAGGCAAGGTCACCGGGGGCTCCAGCGCCGTCAACGACGCTCAGTTCCTGCGGGGTATGCCGGAGGACTTCGACCGATGGGCGGAGTGGGGAAACCCCGAATGGCGGTTTGAAAAGATACTCCCATACCTGCTAAAGCTGGAAGCGGACCGGGATTTCACAGGCGAATTCCATGGTTCGGACGGCCCCATCAGCTGCCGAAGGTACCCGCCTGATGAGTGGGGCCCCCACCAGCACGCGTTCTACATTGCGTGCCGAGACGCCGGGTTCCCCGACTGCCCGGACCACAATCTGCCAGGCTCCACGGGAGTGGGGCCCCTGCCTTTCAACATCGACGACCGCGTGCGAGTGAGCACGGCGATAGGCTACCTCGGCGCTGCTCGACATCGACCGGGACTGACAATCAGGCCTGACTCCCTTGTGCTCCGGATAATCTGGGATGAGCACAGGGCGATAGGACTGCGTGTATTCGACAGCGATGAGGACTACTCCGTCTACGGCGATGAGATCATACTCTGTGCCGGCGCCATAGGATCACCGCACATCCTCGCCCTGTCGGGCATCGGTCCCGCGGACCGGCTGCGGCAGTTGGACATACCGATCGTCCAGGACCTCCCCGGAGTTGGTCGCAATCTTCGAGACCATCCGGACGTGCCAATGTCCTGGCGTACCCGTGAGGGTCTGCCTTTAAACACCGACCAGGTCACGACGGGAACGGTCACGCTGCGGTTCACGGCCTCCGGCTCGCCCTTCAAGAACGACCTCGTCATATACATGGGCAACTACTCGGCAGAGAGGCCCATGAGAGGGTTGGATCATGCAGATCCGGTAGGGGTGGGCGTGAGCCTATGCCTGTATTTGGCCTTGAGCCAGGGCGAGCTGCGAATCGAGTCCAACGATCCCAGACAACCGCCATATCTCGACTTCAATCTTCTGGACGATCCCTTCGATACGGCACGGCTGCGCGAAGGTCTCAGGGTGTGCGCCGACCTATTCAACCACGAGGCGTTCGACCAAGTGATCCAGGAGCGGTTCGCGCCATCGGACGACGTGCTAAACAGCGATGACGCCCTCGATTCCTGGATGAAGCGGGAGGTAGTCACCGCACATCACGTGTCGAGCACCTGTAAGATGGGTCCTTCGAGTGACTCTCTGGCCGTAGTGGACCAGTACGGACGGGTCTACGGCGTGGACGGACTGCGAATAGTAGACGCCTCGATCATGCCCGACACGGTCCGGGCAAACCTCAACCTCACGGTCATTGCCATGGCGGAGCGGGCAGCCGACTTCATCAAGGGAAACTGTGTCAGCTAGTCCTGGTGGTAGACTGGTAGGAAGCCAGAATCGCGCGGCGCAACTGGGACCGAACACAGGTCTAACCCAAGCGTCATGCTGCACTTTCGTCAGACACAATAGCAGCGGAAAGCTCAGATACTCGCGCGGGGTCGATTTGGGTCCATTCAAGTCAGGCTGGGTTGCTCCGCAATAGCGAACCCATGACCTGCTGTCTGGGCGACAACCGGCTCGATCATGGGTCTCGGAGGAGAGGAATGATGGACAAGACCCTTCTGCAAATGCCCCAGTGGACCACGAGTTCGAGGCTGCTAAAGCTTGGGGAACGCATAGAGTTCAGGTTCTTCTTGCCACCAGGAATCAGACCTGGGTGTCTCACTATCTTCCCCCGATATCTCGAGCGAGCCAACCCGGGGAAGGCCTTTGTTGCCGGCGGTGATCTCGCGTGGCTGGACAGTTTGGAAGCGGAGCATCTTGACCTCGCCTTCACCGACGGGCGTGCTTCGATTGCGTACCGGCCCGAGGCGGCCGGGAGCTACATCGCGACGTGGCGAGCCGGCGATGAGTTGTTCTACCGTTACTTCGCGGTGATAGAGGATGACTGGACCGTGCTGCGTCTGAGCCCTTTCAACGAGTTGGAGGCCGAGCCGACCATGCACGCCACGGGGATCCCCCTCGATTACCGGCTGCCTGTCGATCAATACAACCCCGACAGCCCTCTGTTCCAGAGACTCCTTGGCTACCATCGCCACTTTGGCGACGGTGTGGTGCCTGAATTCCCTGATACTCCCACGTTGAGTGTCGAGGAGCGTGTCAAAGAGTATGGCGAGGGGCTCTCAAATGTGCGAAGCCTGTTGCCCGACCCCAGCGACGCTCGCGCGGCGCGAGTGATCATGCGTCATCCCTATGATCCCGGGTATGCGCCGACGTTTAGACAGTTGGGTCTCAACCTCCACTGGGCCCAGGTATCGAATAACAAGCCATGGCTCGGCATTCCTGAGTTCCCCTATTTTGCGTCTGAGATGGACATTCGGAAGGCAAATCAGGGCGAAGGCGGCGATCTGGTGGCCCATACGTGGGACTTCACCGGCAGCTGGCACTTTCTTGGGCCCCAAAGCTGGCACTACCCGGCCTCGAGAGGCCAGTGGGAGGACGCATCGCATTGCCTCGACAGCGGCTTGAGAGAAGCGGAGAACCTGGCTGAGCTGAGTGGCCACCCCGCATTCTTCATACCTCTGTACGATGGCGTCACGTCCTATACTGGCTATCCTGAATACGAATTCACACATGGCTTTGACGACGAGCCAATGTTCCAGTTCGTCGAGCGCTACCAGCGGTTTATGGCGTTCGAGGCTACCAAGAAGTACAGGTTAGCCTACGCAAGGTGCATCGATATCGCGGACTACTACCGGAGACACTTCAAAGCAACGCCGCGCACTGTTCTCGTCAGCAGGACCGACCACGTACAGTACGATAAGTGGTGGACCTTCGGCATGGCCACTGAGCGTCTACCGGTGACACGAGAGCGCCTTCCTTGGGACGCCGCTACCTCTACCATAATGGACCTTAGGCGAACGAGGAGGTACTGGAAGGACCCCTTGTCTTACGAGTACATCCTCGTGGAAGACCAAAAGCGCTCCATCCGGTTCGAAAGGGAGAGCTCCAACCCGATCTGGTGGTTCGACTACACTAACCAGCAGCGCGAATCTGAAGGGAGCTCAATAACCCACATCGAGACCCCGTACGTCGTGGTTGTCAGGTCCGGCTGGCGACGTCAGGGCGATTGGCTCACTATGGACTTGAAGATGCTGACCGACAGTAGTTCTGCCTTCCGGGCACGCCCTAAGATGACCCTCAAAGAGGAATTCGGGGACGAGTTCAAAGACTTTGCCATCGCTTTGTGGGGTCTGCCCGCAAAGTCCAGGCTCGATCCATCCATGATCGATACCGACGCGAAGGAGTTCGTTCTGGCAAGGAATACCGATGGGGAGCACCACTTGGTGCTGTTCTTCGATCTGCGGCCGAATACCGAGATACGGGTATCTATCCTCGACGCCCGGATAGGCGCTGCAGCGATGCCATGAGTTAGAACCACGGGCGGCTCGTGACCCCGTCTACAGACTGGCAGGAGCGGCAGGATTCGAACCCGCGACCTGCGGTTTTGGAGACCGCTGCTCTACCAGCTGAGCTACGCTCCTGCACCTCGATTCTAGCCCCGTCCAGATGGGCCGGTCAACTCGCTCGCTGCCGCTGAGGCGAGTGCCGGACCCACTAGGCCACTGTGCCGACTTGTCGTGCGACCGTTTGACATAGCACGAACATCAGTGCTAGCATTCTCTCATGCACAGATCGCCCTACCTGACAGAACCACCGTGCCACGGTCTGCCGAAACAGGCCCCCAGCTACGAAATGTCCCGAAATGTCCCAGAATGTCCCAGATAATAAAAACCGCGCGCACGCGCGCGCGACAGCGACGAGAACCCGCCGGCCATGAACCTGTGAGAGCCTTCTGGCGCACTCTGATACACTTAACATATTGGGGAGGAGTCGAACATGGCGACGCAGCTGGCACATCCAACCACCACCTCGCGTATGGCCCAAGCCTGCTCTGACTTCCTGGAGAGCCTCGACTCCGCGCAGCGCGCCAGGACCATCTACGCCTACGAGGACGGAGAGCGCGTCTTCTGGTACTACGCGCCGCTCAACAGGCACGGCCTGCCCCTGCGCGACATGAACTCCGAGCAGCGCCGACTCGCCTACCGCGTGCTTGCCAGCGGCCTGACTGATAAGTCTTATGGGCAGGCGACCAAGATCATCGATCACGAGTCGATACTAGGGCCGCTGGAGGTGGAGGAGGACCGGATCACCTTCGTGCGGGATCCCGACCTCTACTACTTCACCGTGTTTGGCGAGCCGGGCTCCGACCGTCCCTGGGGATGGCGCGCGGAGGGCCACCATCTCTCCCTCAACTACAGCATCTGGGGCGATCGCGTTATCTCAGGGACCCCCTTCTTCTTCGGCGCCAATCCCGCAGAGGTCCCCGCCGGCCGGTCCCAGGCGGGGGTGAGGATACTGGCGGACTGCGAGGACATAGCTCTCGAGTTGGCCGCTAGTCTCGATGCCGGGCAGCGTGCCAAGGCGCTGCTCTACGACGAGGCGCCGAACGACATCCTGACCTTCAGCGCCGTCCGGGCCTCGATGCCGGAGGAGCAGGGACTGGCCGCCTCGCAGATGTCGGCGACGCAGCGTGAGATTCTGACCGCCCTGATCACCGAGTACGTAACCCGAGCTCCCGAAGACTTCTCAGGCGAGCGTCTGGCCGCTATCCGCGAGAACGGGATCGACGGCATCCATCTCGCGTGGGGCGGGGCCCTCGACCGTAGCGCTCCCCACTACTACCGGCTGCACGGCGGCAACTTCGTCGTAGAGTTCGATAACCAGCAGAACGGCGCCAACCACATCCATTCCGTGTGGCGTGACGTCGTCAACGACTTCGCCAACGACGTGCTTCGCGAGCACCTGATCCTATACCACGTGCTCTAGCCTTTGCCTCCCGGCTAGCCGACTACGTCCCTGAATACCCGCAGGAAGTTTAGGCCGAGCAGCTTGCGCAGCTCATCCTCGTTGAAGCCGCGCTCTGCCAGCTTGACGGTGATGTTCGGCCAGTCTGTCGGCTGGTCGAAGTCGGGCATCCTGTGCTGGTCGCTCAGCCTGTGCTCCGGACGGAAGCCGATCCAGTCGAAGCCGCCCGGCTTGATGCGGACGTCGGCGTCGGCGTCGTACAGGTATGAGGTCGAGAAGGGGCCCAGCTCAGGCGGAAACTCGAACATCGTCTCCGTCCCGGGCCCCGGCCCGCACTTGTCGCTGCCGATTCCGACGTGATCGATTCCCATGACGTCGACGAGGTGCTCGACGTGGTCGGCGAAGTCGTCCAGAGTCGCGTTCGTATCGTCCCGGATGAAGCCGGCGATCGCGGCGACGCCGAAGAAGCCCCCGTTGTCTGCGATGGCCTTCGCGAGGTCGTCGTCCTTGCCCCGATCGTGATAGCAGACTGCGTTGCTCGACGAGTGCGTGACGATCACCGGCGACTCGGAGAACTCGATCGCGTCCCAACCGACCTGCTGGCTGCAGTGGCTGACGTCCACCATCATCTTCAGCTCGTTGAGCCGCTCGACGACCTCGATGCCGAAGTAGGTCAGCCCCGTCTTGTACCTCTCCGTGCAGCCGTCGCCCACCAGGTTCCGCAGGTTGTAGGTGAGCTGCACGATCCTGAGACCCATGTCGTGGAACAGGTCGAGCCGATCGAGGTCGCCCCCGATCGGCGTCGTGTCTTGGAAGTCGAAGATGATCCCCCGTACACGGTCCTTGTAGACCTGCTCCAGGTCGTCCGCCGTCAGCACGAGGCGGACGTCTTGGCCCATCGCGTCGACTGTGGCGCGTCCTTGGGCTAGCGCCCCGGCCGCCGTCTCGAACGCCCCGTCCGGGGGATGAGGCCCCACGTATGTCGAGCTTCCGACCGTCACCCCTGCCTCCTCCCAGAAGTCGAGGTACTGGCGCCGCGCATCCGGCGACTCTTGAAGCTCCTTCACGCTCATTGCGCAGAGCTGCGCCCATATCTGTGACCTGGAAAGCCGGCCCTCCGCAACCCACTCGGACATCGCCTCGCGCATCCTGTCGGTGTATATGATGCCCTGATTGACCGACAGCTTCGTGTCGACCACCAGCGTGTCCTTGTGAAACTCCAGCGCCTCTCCGGGCGTCATCGACGGCCTGCGTCCGCTAGTAGACATTCGGCCCGCCTCCCTCCATCCACAGATTGGCGCGATGGTATGGGAACTTCTCTTCAGGATCAACAGGCCTGTACCACGTGACCAGGACGGGAAGCACGGCCATATGGGGAGAGCTTAGGTGTCACCGTCCCTGTAGAGACGACCTGTCGACTAACCGACTACGTCCCTGAATACCCGTAGGAAGTTCAGGCCGAGCAGCTTGCGCAGCTCGTCCTCGTTGAAGCCGCGCTCTGCCAGCTTGGCCGTGATGTTCGGCCAGTCGGTGGGCTGGTCGAAGTCGGGCATCCTGTGCTGGTCGCTCAGCCTGTGCTCAGGACGGAATCCCAGCCAGTCGAAGCCGCTTGGCCTGGCGCGAACGTCGGCGTCGGCGTCGAACAGGAACGAGGTCGAGAAGGGGCCCAGCTCCGGCGGAAACTCGAACATCGTCTCCGTCCCGGGCCCCGGCCCGCACTTGTCGCTGCCGATTCCGACGTGATCGATTCCCATGACGTCGACGAGGTGCTCGACATGGTCGGCGAAGTCGTCCAGAGTCGCGTTCGTATCGTCCCGGATGAAGCCGGCGATCGCGGCGACGCCGAAGAAACCCCCGTTGTCTGCGATGGCCTTTGCGAGGTCGTCGTCCTTGCCCCGGTCGTGGTAGCAGACGGCATTGCTCGCCGAGTGGGTGATGATCACGGGCGACCTGGAGAACTTGATCGCGTCCCAGCCGACCTGCTGGCTGCAGTGGCTGACATCCACCATCATCTTCAGCTCGTTCAGCCGCTCGACGACCTCGATGCCGAAGTAGGTCAGCCCCGTCTTATACCTCTCCGTGCAGCCGTCGCCAACCAGGTTTCGCAGGTTATAGGTGAGCTGCACGATCCTGAGACCCATGTCGTGGAACAGGTCGAGCCGGTCGAGGTCGCCTCCGATCGACGTCGTGTCCTGGAAGTCGAAGATGATCCCTTTTGCGCGGTTCTTGTATACCTGCTCCAGGTCGTCCGCCGTCAACACGAGGCGGACATCTTCACCCATCGCGTCGACCGTGGCGCGTCCCTGGCTTAGCGACCGGACCGCCGTCTCGAACGCCCCGTCCGGAGGATGAGGCCCAGCGTACGTGGCGCTGCCGACCGTCACCCCCGCCTCCTCCCAGAAGTCGAGGTACTGGCGCCGCGTCTCCGGCGACTCCTGAAGCTCCTTCACTGTCATGGCGTAGAGGCGCGTCGATATCTGTGACCGGGAAAGCCGACCCTCCGCCACCCACTCGGACATCGCCTCGCGCATCCTGTCGGTGTATATGACACCGTGGTTGACCGGCAGCTTCGTGTCGACTACCAGCGTATCCTTGTGAAACTCCAGCGCCTCTCCGGGCGTCATCGATGGCCTGCGTCTGCTAGTAGACATTCGGCCCGCCTCCCTCCATCGACGGATTGGCGCGATGGTATGGGAACTTCCCTTCAGAATCAACAGGCTGACGTTGTACAATCACCCGGTGAAAAGCCCGGCAGAGCTGCCGATCGGATGGGAGATGACCTGATGGAGCTTGAGATAAGGCCCAACACCTGGGAGGAGTTCCCGGGGCTGAAGATCGCGAACGCTCGCGCTCAGAACAACTTCTATTCCGACTCCGACGTCGAGACCTTCCGGCTCCTATTCGAGCCTGACCGGAGTCTCGCTGCCTTCGAGGACGGGCAGATCGTAGGCTGCACGACGAGCTACACGCTGGACATGACCGTACCAGGTGGGAAGATACCGATCGGCGCGGTGGCCCAGGTGTCGGTACAGGCCACGCATCGGCGCCGAGGCATCAACACGCAGCTGATGCGCCGGCAGCTCACTGACATGCGCGAACGGGGCGATCCGATCGCCGTGCTTCAGGCGTCCGAGAGCATCATCTACGGCCGATACGGCTACGGGATGTCCTCCTTCGAGCACACCCTCGAGATCGATCGCGCTCACGGCGCCTACGCTAATCCGCACTCGCCGCTGGGCAGACTGCGCTACATCGATCAGACCGAGGCCGAAGAGATATTCCCAGACGTGTACGAGCGCGCCAGACTGGGCAGGAACGGCATGGTGAACAGGCCTCCCTCATGGTGGGCCTTCCGGTTCGCGCAGCCCGGCCTGACGGCCGCCGGCGGGAATCCCCTCAGCTGGTTCGTCAAGTACGAGGTCGATGGACGGGTCGACGGATACCTGCGCTACCGGGTCGACGGCGACACGATGGACGTCATGGAGTTGATGGCCGCGACCGACGATGCCTACGCCTCTCTCTGGCGCTTCTGTCTCGACATGGACCTGGCGGTGAACGTACGCGCGCCTCGCCGTGCCGCCGATGAGCCCCTGCTGTGGATGTTGGCGGACCCGCGCCGACTGCGCCAGACATCCACAGACGCCTCATGGCTCCGTCTCGTAGACGTATCCGGCGCGCTCGCCGGAAGGGCATACGCATCTGAGGGGTGCCTGGTCCTGCAGGTGCGTGACCCGTTCTGCGAGTGGAACGACGGCAGACTACGCCTCGACGGAGGCGAGGAGGGAGCCGTCTGCACGGCAACCGGCCTGGAGCCTGATCTGACACTATCGGCAGCGGATCTTGGGGCAGCCTATCTCGGTGGGGTGAGGCTCCGCACCCTCCAGCACGCGGGGCGCGTCGAGGAGCACACGCTGGGAGCGCTGGCGCGCGCCGACGCCATGTTCGCCACCGCCCGGCAACCCTGGTGCCTCGATAGCTGGTAGATGAGCCGGCCATGATCCAACGGCCCGATGTGCTCGTAGTCGGCGGAGGAGTGATCGGAGTCTGCGCCGCATACTACCTTCAACAGGAGGGCAGGCGTGTTGTTATCCTCGACAAGAGCGAGATAGCCAGCGGCAGCTCCTACGGCAACGCCGGCTGGCTGGTACCCAGCCACAGCATGCCGCTGCCCCGTCCGGGAGCTATATTGGAGGCTCTCCGTTGGATGCTCAGCCCCGTTAGTCCCTTCTACGTCAAGCCGAGGCCCAGCATCGAGCTGGTCAGATGGCTTTGGCGATTTCACGCCGCGGCCAACGCTGTTGCGGTCAAGGAGTCCCTGCAGGCCGCCTGTCTGCTCAGCCGGGTCAGCCTCGATCTTTACGACGAGCTGATCTCCAGGGAGGAGATCGACTGCCACTACGCGCGGAACGGTCTCATCACCGCCTTCGAGACTGAGAAGGGGTTCGAGGAGGGTTTGGAGGAGGCCGCGATGCTTGCCGAGCACGGAGTGGCCGGGACTGTGCTCGACCCGCAGCAACTATCCAGCGTCGAGCCCGCGCTCAGGGCCGGTCTCGCCGGAGGTGTGCTGTACGGCGGCGACGCCCATCTCAAGCCGGATAGTCTCGTCCGGGGCCTCGCGGCGCGCTTCGAGTCCCAGGGCGGGACGATCGAGACCGATACCGAAGTTCAAGGATTCGAGCTTGCCGCAGGCGCGGTCTCCTCCGTGCGCACCAGCCGAGGCGTCTACTCCCCCGGACAGGTGGTTCTGGCAACAGGCGCCTGGTCCGGCGAATCCGTAAGGGGTCTGGAACTCGATCTCCCAGTCCAGCCTGCCAAGGGCTACAGCATCACATTCGAGCGGCCGGCTGCTCCCCCGTCGAGACCTATCATGCTGGCTGAGAGCCGGGTCGGAGTGACGCCCATGGGGCCTCTGCTCCGCTTTGCCGGTACACTGGAGCTCTCTGGACTCAACACCAGGATCGACGCCCGCCGTGTGGGGGCCCTCCGCCAGGCCGGAACCCGGTGTCTGAACACCGACCTGAGCCGATCCTCAGAGACGGTCTGGTGTGGGATGAGGCCGTTGACTCCCGATACACTCCCGATCATCGGGGCCGTTGATCAGCCCTCGAACCTGATCGTCGCCACCGGCCACTCGATGACCGGTGTGACACTGGGGGCAGTCACTGGAAAGCTGGTCGCCCAGATCGCGGTGTCGAAAGAGCCCATCGTCGACCCGGCTCCATTCAGCCCGATGCGTTTCCAGTAGTGCCCGGACCACTACGAAAGGAGGCTTGGGATGGCAGCCGATAGGCCGGCCGAGCCTAGATCACAAGACCTCCTCGTCACGTCGGAGGCCCCGCTCTGTTTCGAGAGCGCGCTGCCCGCCCTGGACGAGTGGATCACCCCTGTTCAGACCTTCTATACACGCAGCCACTTCTCAGAGACGCCCGACCTGGGCCCTTCGAGCTACCGTCTGAGTGTGGAGGGCGCCGTCGAAGCCCCTTTCAGCCTGGGTCTAGACGATCTGCGCGCCCGTCCTGTGAAGGAGGTGGTCGCGACACTCGAGTGCGCCGGCAACAGCAGATCGTACGTGACGCCGTCGGCCGAGGGCATCCGCTTCGGCCACGGCGCCGTCGGGAACGCCCGTTGGAGCGGTATATCCCTCCGCGACATCCTGACCCCGGATGTGGTCGTCTCCGGGGCGACAGAGGTGCTCTTCCAAGGGGCCGACGTCGGTGAGGAAGAGGAGGAGGGCGAGACCCTAGAGGTGCGCTTCGCCCGCAGTCTGCCCCTGGAGACGGCGTTGCGCGCCGATACGATTCTTGCTTATGAGATGAACGGCGCTCCCCTCACGCCTGACCACGGCTACCCGGTCAGGCTGATCGTGCCCGGATGGTACGCCATGGCGTCAGTCAAGTGGCTGACCCACATCACGGTGCTAACCGAGCCGTTCGAAGGTTTTTTCCAGAGGCGACGGTACATATTCATCAACGAGGGTGAGACAGGCCAACAGTCTCCGCGGCCTGTTACTCGGCTGAGAGTCAAATCGATCATCAACCGTCCCAGGCACGGCGAGATCGTACATTCCGGCGTATACACCATTCAGGGCAAGGCATGGTCCGGTGAAGGAGAGATAGTCACCGTGGAGGTCAGCACTAACGGCGGACGCGACTGGCTGGCGGCTGAGCCGGTCGGGCCGTCGGCGCACGGTGCCTGGCGACAGTGGGAGTTTCCCTGGAAGGTCTCAGGAGCCGGCCACCATATCCTGATGGCTAGAGCCACAGACTCGGCCGGTAATACGCAGCCGGTTGGCATCGATTGGAACTTCAGAGGCTACGCCAACAATGGCATCCATACGATAGCCGTCGAGGTTCCCGCCCGTTAGGGCGGCCGGAGGGGTTGTCCGGTCCACAACGAGCGATCGACCCACCCGGGAAAATCAGCCGCGGTTGCCGCTGCCCCAGGCGGACGATATCGGCTCGCCCTCCACGAATCGGGTAGGGCGCAGAGGCGAGATGTCTATCGCCGGGTCCTCTCCGGCGATCACGTCCGCCAGCGCCTCCCCGATTGCCGGACCCAGTTTGAACGAATGCCCGCTGCCTCCGTAGCAGGAGTAGTAGCCGTCGATGCCGGGTTCCGCTCCGACCAGCGGGTGCCAGTCGTCCGTGATCGTGTAGACTGAGGCCCAGCCGTTGACGAATTCGGCCTGACCGAGGGACGGGAGGCGTTCCAGCAGCGGCTCCATGATGCGCCGCCGGCTCTCCGGGTCCAGGTCCTCGTCGTAGCTGTCTACGTCCACCGGCTCGATCTCCTTGGGAAAGCCCAACCCCGCCAGGATGCTGTCGCTGCCCTGTGGCCGGAAGTAGAAGCGCATGGCAGGGTCGGAGACTACCGGTATCGGGCCGAATCCCGGAGGCAGCGCGAGCACGAGGTCGGTCTCCCTGCTCCAGCGAATCGAGTCGTTCACGCCCACCCAGCGCCCTATCCGACGACCCCAGGGACCAGCTGCGTTCACTATGACCGGCGTCTCGATCTCGCCATCCGCGGTCTCCACTGCGGCTACCGCGTCGCCGTCGATGCGTATGCCGGTCGCTCCAGTCCCCTCGTACGCTGTGAGGCCCAGATGCCGGGCCCCATCGACGAGACTTCGCGTCGTCTTGGTCGGGTCGGCGTAGCCCGACCGAGGTTCGTATATGGCCCTGACGATGCCGTCCAGATTCAGCTGGGGCGCGAGCTCGCTTACGTCCTCGAGCGAGAGATCCTGCACCTCCACGCCGTTCTCGATCTCAGTCCTGAGTATGTGGTCCCCCGCGCTCTCCGTCTCTCTGTCCAGGAGCAGCAGGAACCCCACCTGCTCGAAACCGGAATCTCCCCCCAGCTCTTCCTCATCCTGCTCGAACATCTGTACGGCTCTCCAGGCAAGCTGGGCCGTCACCGGATTCGAGTAGTAGGTCCGGACATTGGCCGCGGAGTGGCCGGTACTCCCCGAAGCAAGCGCATCCTTCTCCAACAGAACGACCCTACCGAAGCCCCTCTTCACGAGGAAGTGGGCCGTGCTGGCTCCTAAGATTCCGCCTCCGATCACTACCGCGTCTGCCGTTTTGTTCAACATCTGCGTCTCCTGTCGCAAGCTGAGTCAAAGGCCCAAGGCAGCCTGTAAGCCGAGTTCTGTACCCTGCCGGAGTCCGGTTTACATCCCGACGAATCGGGACCTCCTCCCGGTCCTCCGGCCTGGCGGCGGCCATCTATCTAGCCCCGACGTTGCCGTCGAGGTCGAGCAGCCAACCCGGGGATGGGCCGGGCTACCTCTATCCCCCTATTTAGCCTCGCTCCGGATGGGGTTTGCCATGCCCCCGGTATTGCTACCGGGGCGGTGAGCTCTTACCTCGCCATTTCACCCTTATCCCGACGAGTCGGGACGGTGTCTTTTCTGCGGCACTTTCCGTCGGGTCACCCCGCCCCGCCGTTAGCGGGCATCCTGCCCGGTGGAGCTCGGACTTTCCTCCCCCCCGACGAGTCGGAGCGGCGGCCGCCCGGCGGCCTTGGGCATGTCCGATTCTAGCACAGCGGCCGCAGCCCAGACACCAATGTCCGGGCCCTATACGGTGATCGGTAGACTATCCCTCATTCCACAAACTCCACAGCGTCGTCACTCACCACCACTCGGCTGACGCAGCCGGCGACCACCCGCCTCCGAGCCTCCATGCCCAGAGAGTCCCAGCCTGTCAGCGCCTCCTCGGGATTGAACAGCAAATCGTTTGCCGTGCGGCCCCTCGCCGCGTCCAGACTCTCCACGTATTCGGCCAGCGTCTCGGTTCCAATCTCTCCACGTGCGGCTCTGCGTGCGGCTCTGATTAGACGGCGTTCGGCGTTGCGCCTCTCCGCGGCTATCGTCGACTCGACCTCCTTCAGCTTCTCAACGGAAGGTGTGGTCCGTCTCCCGCTCTTCACAATGCGTCTCAGCTCGTCCAACACCGTCTCATCGAGCTTGGACGCACGCCATGTGTGGTAGCCGCAGACGCTCATGCTCTTCTTCGACTGGCACTGGTAGTACCGATACACCGCCCTTTGGCGCCGCCCGTCCTTCCGCTTCCAGGTCTGCCGCCTCGTCACCCCCATCATCCTGTTCCCGCAGTAGGCGCAGTAGGCCAGACCGGAGAGCAGGAACGGTTCCCGAACCGTCGGCCTGACCGGCGGTCGGCGCTCACTCGTCTCTCGCTGCGCGGTGCGGAAAGCCTCGGGCGCCATTATCGCCTCGTGGCTCTTCGGCAGTCGCATCCCGTACCGGGTGTAGGTGCCCATGTAGACCGGGTTTCGCAGGATGTCCCTGATCGCTATGATGCTCCAGCGACCTCTGCGCCGAGTCCGAGTTCCCGCCTCGTTGAGGCGCTGCGCAATCAGGCGCAGCCCCAGGCGCTCCTCGGTGTACAGGCGAAAGATCGATCGCACCACCTCTGCCTCCTCCGGGACGACGACCAGACTCCTATCCTCTCCGATGCGATAGCCGTAAGGAGTCCTTCCAAGGCTTTGCCCCGCAAGTGCCTGCCCAATCATGGACTCCCGGGCGCGCTCGCTTCGCTCCCGTGAGACTCCCTTCACCCCTAGGTTGACGAGCGCTCCCTGCAGCGGATCGGGCAGGTCGTCGTCTGAGCAGCTCACCTTCGCGCCCAGCCCCTCCAGCTCCACCAGCCTCCTGACCACCGACTCGACGTCCTGGCCGAGGTGTGCTGCGTCCGGCACCACGATCAGGTAGCCACCGCCCGCCGACCGCATGTAGTCGACCATCCGGTCGTAGCCGGGCGTCTCCTCGTTCTCGGCGATGTCGCCGAACGTCTCGATCGGCTGGTGAAAGTGAGACCTGCAGTAGTCGCGGAACGCCCGCTCGAACGGGCCGTGCTCGGGCGCCCCCTCCGGCGTGCGGAAGTATCCTAGCGCGCGCATCCGACCCTCAAGCCGTGAAGAGGATACGCTGGCAGCTGCTGCACTGGATCAGATCCTGGGATGACCTTACCCGCTGTACCTCCGCCGACGGCAGCGCTATCCGGCATCCCTGGCACATGCCGCGCTCGACCCTGGCCACCGCATAGCCGTTCCGGTCTCCTCGCAGCCGCTCGTAGACTGCCAGCAGATGCGCATCGAATTGAGGGAGGGCATCGGTGCGGTCGCGGCGCAACTCCTCCAGTCTCTCCGCCAAGAGAGACTCCTCTGCCTCCAGGGCCGGACGCTCCGTCTCCCGCGCACTCTCAACACGCGCCAGCTCCGCGGATCTGGTTTCGAGGTCGCTCTGGGTCTCCTCGATCTCCACCATCGTCACTAGGAGGTTGTCCTCCTGTGCGGTCTGCTGGTCCCGGAAGTGGCTCCTCTCAAGATCGGCCGCCTCCAACTCCCGCGGGCTTGTAATCACTCCCCCGTAGAGCCGAATCTCTATCCTTTCGAGGCCCTGCCGTGTCTCCTCAACCTTCCTCTCCTGACTTCTGCGGACCTCCTCCAGGACCGCGAGCCTACCTTCCAGCTCCTCGATCCGCCGCCTGGCCGCCACCAGGGCAGACTCATCCGTCAAACGGCGTCGTGTGTCTTCAAGCGAACGCTCTGCGGAGTCCGTCTCGAGATCAAGCTGCTGGAGGTCGTAGAGTCTTCTGATGACTAACATGTGGGTAATCGCAATTGTAAACGAAGGCGCGTGGCCTGTGCAGGTGTGTCCCAGACTCAGGCTCTAGTAGCGACGCGCCGCAATCGTGTAAGATGAGAACGACCCGTGGGCCCAGCCGCTCCCGTCCACCCGTTCGGAGCCAGTCCCGAATGGCCGTTGCCCAGGAACAGTACCGCCGTCCGAAGACCAAGATAGTCTGCACACTGGGCCCGTCCACGGACGATCAGGCCACGGTGCGGCAGTTGGTCGAAGCAGGGATGAGCGTAGCGCGTCTCAACCTCTCTCACGGAACTTTTCACTCTCATAGCCAGGCCATCGCTCGTGTCAGACGTTCGTCTTCCGAGCTGGACGTGCCTGTGGGCATTATGGTCGACGTACCCGGCGCCAAGTACCGCGTAGGGCCTCTGGTCGACGCCATAGAGCTCGGCCCTGGCGACTGGCTGACTCTCACGAGCGAGGAGATCGTCGGCGACCGGCGGATGATCTCCATCACCCCGCCCGGCATACACAGGGACGCGGAGGCGGGGGGGCGGATACTGCTGGATGATGGCCTCATCGAGGTAGGCGTTACGCGGATCGAAGGTGACCGAGTTCACGGCGAGGTGGTCGTCGGCGGCCGGCTTACTGAACGGCGCGGAGTCACCACGCCGGGCCGAGCTCCCTCGTATCCCTTCCCTGATCGAGCTGCCGTCGAAGCCCTTCAGTTTGCGGCTCGACAGGAGGCGGACTTCGTCGCGCTGTCGACGGTCACAGGCGACCATGATATTCACGAGGCCAGGAGGATACTTCACGAAGAGGGCCTCGATCCCCTTATCATTTCCAAGGTGGAGCGCTTGGAGGCTATAGACCGCTTCGACGAGATACTGGACGCAAGCGACGGGATCATGGTCGCAAGAGGGGACATGGGCGTCGAGGTCCCGCTCGCGCAGGTGCCGGTGATCCAGAAGGATCTAATCTCTCGCTGCAATCAGACGGGGAAGCCCGTAATCACGGCAACCCAGATGCTGGAGTCGATGGTCAGGTCTCAGATACCCACGCGGGCAGAGGTGACCGACGTCGCCAACGCGATCTTCGACGGCAGCGACGCCGTCATGCTCTCCGGCGAAACCTCCGTCGGAGAGCATCCCGTGCAGGCCGTGCGGGTAATGACGCAGGTGGCCGTCGTAGCCGAGGAGTCTCTGCCATACGAGAGGATAATCCGGGAGAAGGCGCGCCAGCTTGAAGAGCAGACGGACGACGCCATAAGCTACGATGCCTGCCGGACTGCCTTCCAACTGAAGGCGAGTCTGATCGTCGCTTTTACCGAGTCGGGGTCGACGGCGGGACGGGTCGCGAAGTACCGCCCGAAGCCCCCCGTGCTTGCGCTGACTCCCGACGCCCGGACGCAACGCCGCTTGACGCTCAGGTGGGGAGTCACTCCCCTGACGGTGGACTATGTTGGGGCAGTCGACGACTTCTTCATCCTCGGCGAGCAGTACGCCCACGACGTGGCCGGCGTCGAACCGGGTGACCTGATCGTGCTGGTGGCCGGTGTCCCCATAGGCGTGCCGGGCGGCACCAACCTGCTCCGAGTCATGAACGTCGGCGATGGGGTTTCGTAGCGTGCTGAGGCTCTACAACACGCTCACTAGGCGGGTGGAACAGGTGCGCCCACTGGAGGTTGGGCTGCTCAAGATGTACACATGCGGCCCGACCGTCTATCGGGACGCTCATATCGGCAACCTGAGATCGTACTTGATGGCCGACTGGATCCGCCGCGCGCTCGAGGCGCAGGGCGTGCGAGTCAACCACGTGAAGAACATCACCGACGTCGGCCACATGCGCCAGGAGATGTTGGAGAGGGGTGACGACAAGGTCGTAGCCGCAGCGATAGCCGAGGGCAAGACCCCGGCCGAGATAGCCGACTTCTATTCACAACGCTTCTTCGCAGACGAAGAGAGGCTGAACATCCTGCCCGCCGCCTGCTTTCCCAGGGCCACCGACCATATCCGGGAGATGATAGAGATCGTCGAACGCCTCGTCGAGATCGGCTATGCCTACGAGGAAGAAGGTAACGTCTATTTCTCCGTCTCCGCCTTCGCCGGCTACGGAAGGCTGTCGGGCAACATCCACGAGGAAGAGTTGGCGGAGGCCGTCAGAGTCGAGGTCGACCCGCTCAAGCACGATCCCCGCGACTTCACTCTATGGAAGGCTGCGGAGCCGGGCAGGGAGCTGCGCTGGAGCAGTCCCTGGGGCCCGGGATTTCCCGGGTGGCATATCGAGTGCTCCGCGATGTCGATAAAGTATCTCGGGAGGCGCTTCGACATACACACCGGAGGCGTCGACAACGTCTTCCCTCACCACGAGGGAGAGATGGCGCAGAGCGAGGGTTTCACCGGCGATTATGTCGTCAACCACTGGGTCCACGGTCAGCACCTGCTGGCGGACGGTGTGAAGATGGCCAAATCTGCGGGCAACTCCTTCGTGCTGTCGGACATCGAGAGTCAGGACATCGATCCACTGGCCTTCCGGTACCTGTGTCTGACGGCCAGATACAGCAACCGAGTCAACTTTACCTTCGCGGCGCTCAAAGCTGCCCAACGGGGGCTGCTACGCCTCTACGACCGTATATGGGAGTGGACCAACATATCCGAAGGGGTGCCGGAAGAGCAGGATGAGACGGCCGCCGGTGAGTGGAAGGCCCGGTTCCTGGAGCATATCAACTCCGATCTGGATCTGCCGGCGGCACTCGCCGTCACGTGGCGGATGGTACGCTCGCAGCTTCCAGTCAAGCTCAAGCTACGACTTCTATCGGAGTACGACGCCGTGCTGGGCCTCGGCCTCGGTGACGTGCCGACAGGGTTCCAAGCGCCCGAGAAGGTTCGGCGCCTGAACGAGAGACGTACCGGACTGCGCATGCAGGGGAGGTACGAGGAGGCGGACGCCATACGCGACGAGCTCGACGCGGCGGGCTATCTCGTCAGGGACGCGGCTTCGGGGAGCCTCGTGCGTCGCAAGACGGCCTGGGAGGAGCGCCAGGAGAGATGGCCCTCGCTATCCTCCTCATCCGAGGTGCCGTCCTTCGTCGGTGAAGACGACGACGTCGACTTCACCGTAGCGATAGTCGCCTGCAACTATCTCCGCGATGTACGCAGATGCGTGGAGAGTTCCCTAAGGTGGCTCCGCGACCGCTCGGCCGAGGTCGTCATCGTCGATAACGGCTCGACCGACGGAACGGCCGAATGGTGCGAGCAGCTTGCCCGCACTGATGCGAGGGTCAGGGTCGTCCACGCGGACCACGTGCTCGGTGAGGGTGCAGCGAAGAGCATCGCGCTGAAGCAGAGCCGTGGCTCCACGGTAGTGCTCCTCGACACGAGCGTGGAGGTCATGGGAGATATCTTCGGTCCCATCGATCTCGCGCTCTCGGACGACTCGATCGGTGTCTTCGGCCCGTTCGGGCTGCGCACTCCCGATCTCCTCCACTTCCATGAGGGTGAGGGCGAAGCAGGGGACATGGACGCGATGCAGTCCTACTGCTTTGCCTTCAGGAGACGGCGCCTCGAAGACGTGGGCCTGATGCGCGAAAGCTTCCGCTTCTACAGGAATCTCGATCTCGACTACAGCTTCCACTTCAAGGACAGGGGATACCGTGTCGTCGCCGACCCGACCCTTCCGGTGGTGCGTCACGAGCACAGGGTGTGGAGCGCTCTTCCGGAGGGTGAGCGGGACACGATGAGCCGGAAGAACTACGGTAGATTTCTCGGCAAGTGGGCCGGCCGGACGGATCTGCTGGTCGTCAACCAGGAGAGAGAGGGAACGACTGTCTGACGTGCTACCACAGCCGTAGTTGTGTTGGCGGGTTGCTGCCTGCTCATAGCGGCCAACCGCATATCCACTGGATCATACCCTCATCACTAACCTTCTCTGGCAGGGAGAGGAGGCACTTCTGGACACGGGAGGAAATAAATGTTCATCGAGTTGAGGGAGTACCATACCAAGCCGGGTCAGCGTGACCGCTGGGTCAGATACATGGAGGAGGTCATCATCCCGTTTCAGATCTCGAAGGGGATGGTGATCGCCGGCAGTTTCGTCGGACGGGAGGACGACCACACCTACTTCTGGACGCGGCGCTTCGAAAGCGAGGAGGAGAGAGACAGTCTCTACGAGGCCGTCTACGAGAGCGCCGTCTGGAAGAACGAGATAGGACCGCCCATTCCCGACATGCTTGATCGCGACCGCACCAGGATCACCGTCCTGGAGCCTACCCCGAAGTCCGTCATCCGATAGCGTCTCAGCACACGGGGACGCAGATCCCTTGGACACCCACGCGTGACTGCCGATCTGGTCCTCGCCAACGCCCGCGTCGTCACGATGGCCGGGCAGAGGGACGCCCCCGGCGCCGTCGCGGTCCGGGGCCCCCGGATCGTGTGGATGGGATCGTCCGCCGAGGTGGATCGGCTGGTCGGTCCTCGCACCCGTCTCATCGACTGCAGCGGCCAGACGCTTCTTCCCGGGCTGATCGACGCGCACTTGCATCTGCTGGCCTACGCCTCCAGCCTGGTCGCCGTCGACTGCTCACCCCCCTCCGTCGGCTCCATCGGGCAGATCGGACAGGCCCTCGGCCGACGCGCCCAGGGGACTCCGGCGGGGGAGTGGATTCGCGGCTACGGTTATGATGATCTCTCCCTTCTGGAGCGCCGTCATCCGACCCGACGTGATCTCGACGGCGCTACGCCCGCCCATCCGGTGCGTCTCAACCACCGCTCCGGACACGCTTCCGTCCTCAACAGCCTCGCACTGAGCCGCGTTGGTATAGACGCGGGTACCCCTGACCCCATTGACGGAGTTATCGACCGGGACGACGACGGGGAGCCGACGGGACTCCTGTTCGAGATGTCCGGGTACCTGGATGGGCGCGTCCCATCCCTGACACACGAGCAGCTCCGCTGGGCAGTGTCCGAGGCGGGTCGCGACCTCCTGTCGCAGGGGATCACCTCGGTGCACGAGGCGACGCATCTCAACTCGATGGAGCGGTGGACGACGATCGAGGAGATGAAGAGGAACGGTCTGTTCGCGCCTCGCGTCACCATGATGCCGGGACTTGCCCATCTCGACGGCTTCCGCGGTGCGGGCATCGGACACGGCTCCGGCGGAGACCAGCTGAGCCTTGGCCACGTGAAGCTGATGCTGACCGGGACCACGGGAGCCCTCTATCCGGACCGAGATACGCTTGCCGGTCAGGTTGCCGAGGCGCGCCGCAGAGGATTTCCGGTCGCCGTCCACGCAGTCGAATCGGATGCCGTGGAGGCCGCAACAGCCGCGCTGACGGAAGGGAGTGGAGAGACGCGCCCAGCCGCTCCTCCCGACAGGCTGGAGCACTGCTTCGAGTGTTCCCCGGAGACGCTCCGACGATTGTCCGCGTCCGGGATCGTTCCCGTCGTCCAGCCCGGACTGGTGTATCGGCGCGGCGACGTCTATCTGTCCGAGACGACCCCGGCCGTCCTCCCCTGGCTGCACAGGGCGGGGAGCCTGTTCGGCGCCGGGCTCGACCCCGCGGCCGGGTCAGACGCCCCGGTCATCCGTCCCCGCCCCTTCGAGGCCGTCTACGCGGCCGTCACTCGCAGGTCCGCGACGGGCGCCGCGGTCAACGTCTTGGAGCGGATATCGGTCTACGACGCCCTGAGGATGTGCACTGTCAACGCCGCCCGGGCGGGAGGACACGAGCGCGATAGAGGCTCCATCGAGGTGGGGAAGCTCGCGGATCTCGTCCTGCTGGACCGAGACCCGCTTGCCGTCCCGCCGGAGGAGCTTCTCGAAGTGCGGGTAACGACGACCATCCTAGACGGCAGAGTCGTCTGGCAGGTTTAAGGCGCCCCGGATGCGCGGACATGGTGGTAGATGCTGTCGGCCATCGATATGATCTCCGCCCCTGTTCAGGCTTGTAGCAGATCCGCGTCTACGACCGTCTCTCCACTATGTACCGGGCCAGATCCTCGAGGGATGAGCAGCTCGGCCCCGGAGGTAGGGCTCCGAGAGCCGAGAGCGCCTGGTCGCAGTATCTCTCCGCGACCGTGTAAGACTCCTCGACAGCGCATGAGCTCTGCACGAGCTCGATCGCCCGCTCAAGGTGACCACGCTCCTGCGGGCACAGGAAAAAGTCGCGGATCGGATTGTCGTTCGGACAGCGCTCCAGAGCCACGATGGACGGCAGTGTCAGTATTCCCTGTGACAGATCGTTGCCGACCGGCTTGCCGAACTCTTCCTGCGACCCGTCGAAATCGAGGATGTCGTCGACTATCTGGAACGCCATCCCCAGGTTGCGTGCGTACTCCCTGAGGGCTGCGACCATGCTCTCGGGCGCGCCGCTCAGGATCGCGCCCGACTCTCCGGCCGTCGTGAACAGTGAGGCCGTCTTGTTGTATATGCGGGTGAGGTACTGCTCCCTGGTCTGGTCCGGCCTGTACGACTCGAACATCTCCTGAAGCTCTCCGCTTGAGAGCTCCATGATGGTCTCCGAGAAGCGCCGGATCACCCTGACGTTCCCGGTGTCGCACACCAGGGTCGCAGACGCGGCGAATATGTAGTCGCCGACCAGGACGGCGGCCTTCCGCCCCCACAGGCTCCCCACCGTCGCCCGTCCGCGGCGGACGGTCGAATCGTCGACCGTGTCGTCGTGGATCAGCGTTGCTATGTGGAGCATCTCGACGGCCGCCGCCATCGTCTCGATGGTCCGCGGCTCCCCGGGATGGAAGCCCGCCGCCAGGAGAGTGATCGCTGGGCGCACCCTCTTTCCGGACGAGTCGAATACGTGCCCCATCAACTGACCCAGGAAGGGATTGTCCAGATCGTGGAGCGTCCTGAGCCTCGTCTCCACGCGGTCGAGCCCGTCGTGGACCGGGGCGTATATAGAGGTTGCCTGCACTCCGCTCCCGCCGTTCAGGTTCCCAGCCTCTGCGCCTCCCGCTCAGCCAGAGTCTCATCCAGCTTCGCGAAGAGGTGCTCGGGCCTTCCGAGCGACCGCCCCGGCTCGATCCCGTCCGGCCGCCACGTCCAGCCGTCCATCTGCGCCTCTCCGTCTAGACCGAGCATCCGGTGGAGCCTTTCGGAGCTGAAGGGCAGGAACGGACAAAGAGCCGTCTTCAGGCAGTTGATCGTTGCCAGTGCCGTCCAGAGGGTGGTCGCGGCGGCCCCGGGGTTCTCCCTGACCGCCCGCCACGGCGCCTTCCGCTCTAGGTACCGGTTGGCCGCCTGCGCGAGGCCCATCGCCGCCTGCAGCGCGGCCCGAAAGCGGCACGCTTCGATGTTGGCGCCAGTCTCCTCCAGACTGCTGCGGCAGTGGGCGAGCAGATCCTCGTCGGCTCTGTCCAGCTTGCCCGGGGAGGGTACCTTCCCGTCCAGGTTGCGAGCGACGAGGCTGAGCACGCGCTGAACGAGGTTCCCGTACGTGGCGACCAGCTCGTCGTTGTTCCGACGGACGAACTCGTCCCAGGAGAAGTCTGAGTCTCCCGTCTCCGGCATCCCGGCCGCGATCACGTAGCGCATCGGGTCGGGCTCGTACCGGTCCAAATACTCGGGCAGCCATACCGCCCAGTTCCGGCTGGTCGATAGTTTGAGTCCCTCTAGGTTCAGGAACTCGTTCGCCGGCACGTCGTACGGGAGGTTCAGTCCCTCGTATCCGATCAGCATCGCCGGCCAGATGACCGTGTGGAACGGGATGTTGTCCTTGCCCATGAAATAGTAGGACCGACTCTCACCCTCCCAGAACTCCCTCCACGCGTCTGGCCGTCCGGATCTCTGCGCCCACTCCTTCGAGGCGGACAGGTACCCGATCACCGCCTCGAACCAGACGTATATCCTCTTGCCTTCGTACCCTTCGAGAGGGACCGGCACCCCCCAGCTGATGTCCCGTGTGATCGCCCTGTCGTGGAGCCCCCCCTCCAAGAATGCCGTAGTGAAGTTGAGAACGTTGGGTCTCCAGTGTTTCTGCACACGCACCCACTCCAGCAGCCTCTCCTCGAACCCGCTGAGCCGCAGGAAGAAGTGCTCGGTCTCGCGGATCACGGGTGATCCGGTGCACAGCTTGCATCTCATGTCGATCAGATCCTGCGGATCTAGTGTTCGTCCACAGGCGTCGCACTGGTCTCCGCGCGCCCCCTCGTCACCGCAGTGAGGGCAAGTACCCTCCACGTACCTGTCCGCGAGGAAGCGCCCATCGCTTTCGCAGTAGGGCTGGCGCATCGAGTCCTCGTAGATGTCGCCCCGTTCGAGCAGGCGCAGGAAGATATCCTGAGCGACCTCCGTGTGGTTGTCCGTGTGCGTCGAGGTGAAGAGATCGAAGCTGATTCCGAGACGGCGCCAGTTGTCTAGGAACTCGGTCTGGTACTCTTCGTACACCTGTTTGGGAGTCGTTCCCCGCGCCTCCGCCGTCAGCGTTACCGGCGTGCCATGGGCGTCGCTCCCGGAAACCATCAGCACCTCGTTGCCTCTCATCCGGTGATAGCGGGCGAAGATGTCGGCGGGCAGAAGCGCGCCCGCCACCTGGCCGATGTGAATCGAGCCATTGGCGTACGGCCACGCGACCGAAACCAGGATGTGTTCTGACATACGAGCACCTACCGCGCCGACCGGCAAGGGAGTCGATTGTAGATGTTATCACAAGAGGGCCCCGTTCCTGGTGCTTGATCAGCGAGGGGTAGGGCCTGTCCCAGTCACGACATGTGCTGAACGAGTTCAATATTGTTGACTATCACTACCCGTATTGGGTAGGATGGCGGAGCCTTAGTTTAGGAATGACTGTAGTCCATTAGGAGGATTTCCGTTGGCAACTACCGAGGAACGTATCAGAAAACTGGTGGACGATAACCTGGAGGTCGACGGTCGGCCTATAGGCCGACCCTTGGACTTGAACTCCAGTCTAAGGGATGCGGGTGTCTCTTCAGTGGACTTCGTCGCCTTTGCCAAAGTGGTCGCGCAGGAGTTCAACGTCACCTTCACCCTTGAAGACTGTGCCAAGTACAAGACTCTGGGAGAGCTGATAGAGTTCCTGGACGCCCCGTCCGGTTAATCTCCCGGGTCTCGGAGACAGGCAGGCGGCTCCTAGGAGTCGGAGCATTGGTGACGGCCGGCCGGGACTCTCTTGAGATAGTGACGTCCTCCGCCGACGTTTGGTGGAGTCCTTTCACGACCACGGTCGGCGTTGCGATTATGCATGTCGACTTGAGACCCGACCCAGTCCGTGAAGCCCAAGCCTACGCCCGGTTGGACCGGTCGGAAAGATCCTCTTGGCGGAAGTACCTGCCAGGCCCCCGACGCAGGTTCTCCCTCTGTCGCGCCGCGCTTCGCGCCATCCTCTGCCGCTGGCTCGACTGCCCGAACGAGCAGTTGTCCTTCGGCATCTCCGGCTATGGAAAGCCCTTTGCCGTCGTGGGGGGAGTGCGGGCTCATGCAAGCTTCAACGTCAGCCACGCGGGAGACCACGGCCTGATCGCCCTAGGGGCGACGGGACGGCTCGGCATA
Source organism: Dehalococcoidia bacterium (assembly GCA_965208395.1). Classification (GTDB taxonomy): domain Bacteria; phylum Chloroflexota; class Dehalococcoidia; order Lucifugimonadales; family CBDBON01; genus CBDBON01. The sequence continues at coordinate 499,126 of CBDBON010000003.1, read as the reverse complement.
GACATTGAAGAGAGGGTCCCCAAACGCAGCCTGGACGAACTGATAGAGGCGGTCATGGGGCCGGAGGAGCAGGCGGAGCTTGCCGCCTTGCAAGGTGCAGACAGGCTGCACCTGTTCTACCGTCTCTGGACATTCAAGGAGGCGTTGATCAAGGCCCTGGGCACTGGATTCTCCACTGACATCTCCCGGTTCCAGGTTCCTGCCGCGATGCGCTGGGGCGACGCTGTGGGCGCGTTCAGATTTCCACACCTGCCATCCGTCGCCTGGGGTCTGGAGGATATCAGCGGAGAGAGGTTCGCCGCCGCCCTCGCTTACGAGCTGCCCCGCACAGCAAATGCCAGGATGCCTGAAGATGGGCGATGATCTGGAAACGGTCTGGGAGCTTCCTGACCCCATCTCAGTTCACGAAATCGAGGTGGATGCCGACACGCGGATATTCCTGCGCCGACACGGCAATCCAGACGGCCTCCGGCTGGTCATGAGCCACGGCAACGGCCTAGCCATAGACCTTTACTACCCATTCTGGTCGTTGCTTGCCGATGAATTCGACCTGATCGTATACGACCTCAGAAACCACGGTTGGAACGAACTGAGCGCTCTGGAGAACCACAACGTTCCCTCTCTGGTCTCCGACCACGATGCCATCCTCAAAGCTATCGACGAGGAGTACGGTGAAAAGCCGCAGGTGGGCGTTTTCCACTCCGTATCGGCGCTGGTGTCGCTCCTGTCGCCCGTCCGTGGCGGCCGTTTTTCCGCACTCGTCCTCTTCGATCCGCCTCTCTGCAAGCCAGGCCGCAGCCACAAGGAGTTCGAGGCTGCGGCCATGCGCACCGCCGGTATGGCTCGCAGCCGGACGGAGTTGTTCCGGAGCCGGGAGGAGCTTTCAAATATCCTCCCGTTCCTGCCGCCCTTCCAACATTTCGTGCCCGGCGCCTTCGATCTGATGGCGAGAACGACCCTTCGCGAACGCAGGGACGAGCCCGGTTATCAGCTGCGCTGCCCTCCCGAGTACGAGGCGCAGATCATAGACTACGCGAGTGTCTTCGGAGTCGCGGTGGACTTTGACACGCTGAAGTGTCCGGTGAAGGTCATCGGCGCGGACCCCACTCTGCCCTATTCCTATCTCCCCACCCTGGATATGACCGACATCCTGAACGTGAACTACGACTTCCTGCCCGAAACGACCCATTTTCTCCAGATGGAGAGGCCGAAGGAGTGCGCCGAGGCTATGTTGGGATTCCTAGGTTCGATCGATATGGGCTGAGCGGCGCCAGACAGGAACGTAGCTCTCCCAACACCGTGCGTATCAGTTTCCTTACTGTTGAGGTAGCGTGACAGGACTAGGCGTGGCTGCTTATGCCGAGCGTCTCTCTTCGGCGACCCACTGCCTTCAGCGAAGCCAACGGGATACACGTTTGTGGCCGGCTCAGGGGCGTGGCTCTCTCCTCCCAGAGGATGTGCGTATGCTAATCTGCGGACTATCACGGAGAGCAAAATAGGGAGTACGACAGCATGCGTCTGCATCGAACCCTCGGATCGGCAACTATTCACGACTCCTACGGCATATCCGCGAAGCGGCGTGTACCAGAGCACATCAGGCCGCTTGGAATGCTGGCCCCTCTCCTGGTCTCTTTCATCCTGGTACTCGCCGCATGCGGTGACGACTCCTCGACGACTCGACAGCCGTCCGAAACGACGGGGCCTGCCCCCACCGCGGTGGGGACCTCGGTTCCGGCCCCGACTTCAACGGCCGTTCCCGCTCCTACTTCCACCGCGGAGACGTCGCCCGCCGTTCGGACCGGCGTCGTCGACCAGCTCAGGGAGAATGCCGACAGCTTCGAGTACGCAATTGGGAAACAGGGCGGCGCCCTGACCGTCGCCACCATCTCCGAGCCGCTCACCTTCAACCTTGCCATCGCGACCGACGCATCGTCGTCGGGTGTACTGAGCTATCTATTCGAGGGCCTGACAGAGACCTCCTGGCTGACCGACGAGGTGGAGCCGTTGCTGGCCGAGTCATGGGAACGCTCGGACGACGGCCTCACCTGGACCTTCCGCCTGCGCAGGGATGTTGCCTGGCACGACGGCCAGCCCTTCACCGCACACGACGTCGACTTCACCTTCAACCGCATCATCTACAACTACGACATTCCTGCCAGCAGCCGCCCGGCGTTCCACTTCCGCTTTCTTGACGAGGAGAGCGGCGAGTGGAAGGAGGCGCCCATGACCGTCACGGCGCTGGACGACTACACCGTCCGATGCGTACTCCCCGGGCCGTTCGCCCCGTTCCTCCGCTCCATGGGGACGGCGATATACCCGAAACACATCCTGGAGAGTCATGTGGACGATGGCAGCTTCGCCGCTACGTGGGACATCAATACTGATCCGTCCGAGATCGTTGGAACCGGCCCATTCTCCATCGAGCTCTATGTTCCCGGAGAGCGCGTGGTGATGCGGCGCAACCCGGACTACTGGCTAAAGGACGACGCAGACAACGACCTGCCGTACCTGGACGAGATCGTGCACGTCATCGTACCGGACCTCGAAACCGAGCTGTCCATCTTCCTCGCCGGCGGGTCGGACGTCCACGGCGTGCTTGGCGAAGAGCTTGCGGGGCTCGAACCGCTCCAAGAGGAGGGGAACTTCACCATCCACAGGCGGGGCCCTGCGTTCGGCACCACGTTTCTCGTATTCAACATGAACCCGGGCAGCAGTCCTGAGACGGGCGAACCCTACGTAGCGCCCGAGAAGCTGGAGTGGTTCCAGAACAGGCAGTTCCGCCAGGCCGTAGCCCACAGCATAGACAAGGATACGATCATCAACGACGTGTATCACGGCGTCGGCTATCCGCAGTGGTCGTCCATAAGCCCTGCGGCCGGCGACTTTCACAACCCAAACGTCCGAAAGTACGAATATGATCTCGACAAGGCTAACGAGATGCTGGACGTCATCGGTTGGAAGGATACGGACGGGGACGGGATACGGGAGGACGGCGCGGGCAACCCCATCCAGATCTCACTCGCGACCAATACCGGCAACAGCGTGCGCGGAAGGGTAGGGACGCTGCTCCAGCAGGGGATGGAGGAGATTGGCATCGGCGTGGACTACGAGCTCATCGAGTTCGGCGACCTCGTCTCCCAACTGACCCAGTCCTACGATTGGGAGGCCATCGTCATAGGCTTCACCGGCGGGCCGGATCCGTATAGCGGAATCAACTTCTGGCACAGTGGTGAGGCCCTCCATCTCTGGTATCCCAACCAGCCCGAGCCGGCGACGGAGTGGGAGGCGGAAATCGACGAGCTGTACATCGAGGGCAGCCGCGAGCTGGACCGGGTCAAGAGGGTCGAATACTACCATCGCGCCCAGGAGATCGCCGCCGAGAACGTACCCGTCATCTACACCACGCTTTCCGAGCGGCTGGCCGCGGTCCGCAACGTCTTCGGCAACACGACGCCGACCCTGTACGCTCTCTGGGACATCCGCTACCTGTACAGAACTGACAGGTAGTCGCGCAGCCTCGTCGGAGGTGACGCTCGACTACAGCGAGTTGAGCGAAGTGACGGGAATGGAGATGCCCTTAGATCTTCTCGTCCGACTCGAGCCAGATGCGGTAGGCCTCACGTCGGCTCACGCCGGTCTCCTCCACGAGCCGGACGACCGACTCCTTCGAGCTCTCACCTCCGGCGCGTAGCCTGGATGCGAGCCGCACGGCCTCATTGCGGCTAATCGACTCGGTGGCGGCGGCGCCCTCGATCACCAGTGTGAACTCTCCCCTCCGCTCCTGGAAGTGGTCGAGCGCCTCAGACGCCGTGCCCCTGAACACCTCCTCGTGGAGCTTAGTCAGCTCGCGGCAGACGACGATGCGCCTGTCGCCGAAGATCTCGCTAATGTCGGTCAGGGTGTCCAGAAGTCTGTGCGGCGCCTCGAACATCACGAGCGGGCGTCTCTCCGCTGCCAGCGACTCCAGCAGCGCTCTGCGCGCCCCTCTCTTGCGGGGCGGGAATCCAGTGAACAGGAACCGGTCGGCGTTCACGCCAGCGGTCGCCAGGGCCGCCGTCACCGCCGAAGGGCCGGGCACCGGCACGACCTGGATTCCGGCGTCCGAGCATGCCCCCACGAGATCGCATCCTGGATCGCTGATGCCGGGCGTGCCCGCGTCGGAGACGAGGGCGACGTCCTTCTCGGCGAGCGCCTCCAGCAAGCGAGGCAGCATGGCCCGCCTGTTGTGCTCGTGATAGCTGGTGATCGGAGTGTCGATCTCGTATCGCTGCAGAAGGCGACGGGTCGTTCTCGTGTCCTCCGCCGCTATCAGTCCCACCTCCCTCAGCACGCGCAGCGCCCTGAGCGTGATGTCCTCGAGATTGCCTATGGGAGTCGCAACCAGATAGAGCCTGGGCATCGGATATTCCGGTAGGGTATGCTGTCCCCGTATTCTACCAACCGGCTCCGCTATCCACTAACCACTACCATGACCACCATCGCCGTAGTCTCCGATACCCACTGCCGACGCTGGGACGAGGTACACCCGGAGATAAGACGCGTCCTCTCCGCGGCCGATGTCGCCGTACACTGCGGAGACTTCACCCATCCGTCGGTCGTGAGCGGAATGAGAGAGGAGATCGAGGGCGCCGTGGTCGTGCATGGCAACTCCGACCCTCCCGAGCTGCGGCGCGCCATTCCGTACGTCGAGACGCTGGAGATTGACGGAAGGCGGATCGGCGTGACTCACCCCGCCTGGGGCGGGCCGGAGTTCGAGCTGGAGGAGCTGTTGCCCGACTTTCCCGACGGAGCCGACGCCATCCTGTTCGGCCACCTGCACGAGCCGGTCAACGAGACCCGCGGCGGCATCCTCTTCCTGAACCCGGGGCAGGCCTATGCCTCGTTCATGGTGCCCGCGACGATGGCGGTGCTGACCATCGACGAGGGCGAGATGTACGGGGAGATCCGGACCATCGAGCCAGCCCGCTAGTCGCCGCTCAGATTGGCCAACTCCTAGACGTCCAGGTCCCACCTGTGCGCCTCGTTCGTCTCCCGCTCAGGCGGACCCGAGGGCATCATGAAGATTCCAGCCTTCATATCGGCTCTCCTATCTCGGTCGGGCGTCTAGCCCATCTCTCCGAGGGGACGGCCGCCGAGCAGATGCATGTGGAGGTGGGGCACCTGCTGGCCGCTGTCCCGTCCCTGATTGATGACGAGCCGGTAGCCGTCGCGGGTCACGCCTTCGCGCTGCGCCATCTCGCGGGCGGCTACGAACATGCCGCCGAGGACGGGCCCGAACGCCTCCGTCACGCCCGTGAGGTAGGTGAAGTGATCGCTCGGGATGATCAGCAGATGGACCGGCGCCTTGGGCGCGATATCCCTGATCACGAAGCAGCGCTCGTCGCGGTAGAGAAGATCGGCGGGTATCTCGCCGCCGCCGATCCTGCAGAAGATGCACTCCTCGTCCATTTACTCCCCTCGGAGCGTCTAGGACAGCTGCATGATCTCGACGCGGACATCGTGGGGGGCCTGGATGAATGCGATTCGCGGACCGTCCGGGACATCTATCGGCCCCTCCATCAGCACTGCGCCGAGGCCCGCAAGCCTTTCGATCTCGGCGTCGATGTCGTCTACATTGATGCCAAAGTGCTCGATGCCCCAATGAACGGTGGCGTCACCGCCGCCCATATGCTCTCCCGTGCGTTCGCTCGATATATTGACCGCCACGCCGTCCGAGGTCTCGCACCGGATGAACCGGTCGCCGTACACCCGGGTCGTATCGCTCAGTATCTTGAATCCGAAGGCCTTGACGTACCAGTTGGCCGTCTTCTCAGGGTCCGGCGACTTGATGTGGACGTGGTTGAACTCGTATGCCATGCTCCTCCCCTTCGCGTCGCTCGCCGATGTTGTGATTGGCTCGAAGGCTATTCCATGCCCTGCGGGCTGTCAAGAAACGGGTTGACCGACGGTGTCGGAAGGGCTGAGGGCTGTATCGAGGGAGAGTTTCTTCAAAATCTGTCTCATTCTGTAACATTGTGTCTCTTTTCGTAGCTAGACGGTTGGCGGTTCGGGACATCCATGGGACAGGAGTTGAACAGAGTTGGGACACAAAAGTGACAGCAAAGTGACAGAATGTGACAGGTGGAGGGTTGGATAGCGGGCATGGATATGAAGGCTGCTGTCCGGGTGCGGCGGGTTTGGATGACTGAACGCATGATCTGAGAATAGCACTGATGTTCGGGTTCGTCAAATGAGAATATGCCAGCTCCTCACCAGGCTCATGCATCAAAAATGGGATCGAAGGATGCTATAATATGATGTCTCCAAGCCAGCCATCCGGGAGGAATGCCGTGAGGACCACGATGAACATAGACCGAGACTTACTGGACGAGGCGCGACGACTGACCGGCATCGACGGCAGGACCGCGCTCGTGCGGGAGGGACTCCGCGCACTGATTGAACGGGAGAGCGCCCGCAGATTGGCCCGTCTCGGCGGAAGCGCGCCCGATCTACACTCCATCCCTCGCCGGCGCGGCGAGTCTTCATGATCTTGGTCGACACGTCGGTCTGGATCGATCATCTGCGCGTCGCAGACGAGCATCTCGTGTTGTTGCTGAACGGAGGCCAGGTGTTGGCGCATCCTATGGTGATTGGCGAGTTGGCATGCGGCAATCTACCGGAGCGGGACGAGGTGTTGGGACTCCTCGCCAAGCTGCCCGGGGCGCCGATAGCGACTGACGCCGAGGCGCTGCTCTTCATCGAGCGGCATCGGCTGATGGGCAGCTGCGTCGGCTACGTCGACGTCCATCTTCTGGCTGCCGCGTCGCTCGCTGGATCAGCCCTTCTTTGGACCAGGGATAGACGACTCCTGAGCGTGGCTTCCGGCTTGGGATGGGCATATGACGCGCCAGCCGTTGACCGTCGATAGGGCCTGTGCTAGCTTAGTGGCCGCTGTCCGCAGGTAGGGGAGGCAAGCCCGCTGGCCACCGAAAGGGAAGAGTATGCCGTAGACTGGGATGACCCGGTCGAGGCAATAGAGGCGTGCTACCGGCTTGGATGGGACGACGGCCTTCCGGTCGTGCCTCCGACCGTCGAACTCGTGCAGCGGACCATCGACGCCGCGGACTGCCCGGCTGACCAGGTGGTGGGCTCGATACCCGAACGGCGAAGAGTGGTCACCGTGGAGAAGCTGGCAGCCAACGCGGTAATGGCCGGTTGTCTTCCCAGCTACTTCCCGGTTGTGCTCGCCGCAGCCGAGGCGATGCTGGACCCACTGTTCAACCTAGTAGGCCCTTCGTCCAGCCTGGGCGGCTCAGGGATCCTGGTCATCGTCAACGGCCCGGTGGTGAAGCGGCTGGGCATCAACTCGCGCAACAATCTCTTCGGGCCGGGTAACCGCGCCAACGCCACCATCGGCAGGGCCATACGCCTTACGCTGATGAACGCCTGCGGTGCCATTCCAGGACTGTTCGACCGGTCGATCCTCGGCCATCCCGGCAAGTACACCTACTGCATCGCGGAGGCGGAGCACGATACCCACTGGACGCCGCTCCACATGGAGCGAGGATTCCACGCCGACGAGAGCGCGGTGACCGTCTTCGCATGCGAGGGGCCTCGCCAGGTGCGGACGGCGGGCACGCTGGAGAACGTCATCACCGCGGTCGCTGACACGGCCTCCTCGCTAGGTACCTCCATGTCGACGACCGGCTCCACGGGCGACACCTCCACCATCGTCAGGCAGGGGGAGATCGCGGTCGTCGTCGCGGGACAGAGCAGCGTCTGGGACGGGTGGACTAAGGCAGACCTCAAGAAGGCCCTCCATCCGAGGATCAGGCGCTCGCTCGCCGACCTGAAGAGGGCGGGCTACGTCTCCGGCGCGATCGGACAGGACGATGAGAGTACGTTCGTATCGTTGGTCCCGGAGCCGGAGGACATCCTGGTGGTCTTCGCCGGTGGCGAGGAGAACACGACCTGCGCCGTCCTGCCCAGCTGGGGGCCGAAGGTCTCCTCGACCTCCGTGACCAGGCGGGTGACTCTTCCGTCTTCTCCCGCGCATGGGGAGATTGCAGGCGGGGGAATGAAGTAAGAGACTGCTCTCCGTCCAGCAGATTCGCCAGAGTATCTCACGGAGCCCGAACGGCTACCTTGCACCCCTTCCAGGTGTCAAGTATACGGAGTTTTGGCTATAATAGGGCCGACGGCTCCCAGTCCACTATATGGAACATATACCGGAAGGCTCTATAATTGGCTGAATCGAACGTAGCTCTTCTCATCGATTACGAAAACGTAGGTTTGGACTCGATCCAGTATCTGCTGGACCAGTTGGCGGACGTTGGCCGCGTCACCATCAAACGGGCCTACTCCGACTGGTCGGTGCAGCGTGAGAAGCGCGACCAGGTGCTGGAGCTGGGCATCGAAGCGGTGCACCATTTCCGATCCAACCGGTCCGGCAAGAACTCCAGCGACATCGTGTTGGCGATCGACGCCGTCGACCTGCTCCACGGCGCGCCCGTCGATGTCTTCGTCATAGTCTCGTCCGACAGCGACTTCGTCCCACTGGTGAGCAAGCTGCGCTCCGCCGGGAAGACCGTGATCGGCTCGGGCCGACCCGGCGCGGCCTCGCCCACCCTGGTCAAGTCGTGCGACCGGTACATCTACCTCGAAGAGCGGGCGTCCGCGAAGAAGCAGGCGGCCGACAGGTCGAAGAAGTCCCCGGAGCAGTCGCTTCTGAGACGCGCCGTCGAGGCCTCGATGGACGGACAGGGCGAGGTGGTCGGCTCCAGGCTCCACCAGGCGATGCAGCGCATCGATCCCAGCTTCAGCTTCAAGGCGCTCGGATACCGCACCTTCACGCTATATCTCGAGGCGTCCAGCGAGGTGAGCGTCGAACGCCCCACGAACGAGCGGGGCGACGTCGTGGTGCGCCTGAGCCACCGCAGAAGGAAGAGGGCCGACAACGGCGCGAGCGCGCCGCAGCTTCCTCCCGACTGGGACATCGAGGTTGACGCCGCCTGGGCCAGCCGCAGGAGCAAGAAGATATCGGGCCAGGCGGCAGGGTCCGACGCGGCCAGAGCGCTGGGCACCGGAAGCCTCAGCGCGTCCCAGTTCCCATCGCTCGACAAGCTGCTCGCAGCCAGCCCCCTCCTGTCCGACCGGTGGGAGCGGGAGGGCAACGCCATCATCAGCCGATAGGGACCATCATCGACGACCTCCTTGACGGAGATGGCGCATGCTGTTGGCGCTAGACATCGGCAACACCAACATCACCATTGGAGTGTTCGACGGTGACTCGTTGGAGGCCACCGCGCGTATCGCCACGGACGCCTCTCGTATGTCCGACGAATACGGGTTGATGATAAGCCAGCTCCTCCCTGTGAGGGGTGTGTCTCTGTCAGATATCGACGCCGCCGCGATGTGCAGCGTCGTGCCGCCGTTGACCCGAACCTTCGTCGACGTCTGTGAGGACTACTTCAAGGTGTCTCCGCTCGTGGTGGGGTCCGGGACGAAGACCGGAATCCGGATACTCTACGACACTCCCCGGGACGTGGGCGCAGACCGGATCGCCGACGCGGCCGCAGTGCTGAAGCTGTATGGCGGACCCGCCATCGTGGTCGACGTGGGGACGGCCATCGTCCTGAACGCCATCACACGGCATGGAGAGTATCTGGGCGGCGCCATCGCGCCCGGCATAGCCCTGGCCGCCGACACCCTTTTCAAGCGCACCTCGATGCTGCGGCGCGTAGAGCTGAACGCTCCGCCTGCCGCGATCGGCAAGAACACCGTCCACGCCATACAGGCCGGACTGGTGTTGGGGTACGCGGACCTGATCAGGGGGATGGTAGCCCGGTTCGACGAAGAGCTGGGCGGAGGCGCCAAGGTCATAGCCACCGGAGGCCTGGCACAGGTGGTCGAGAGAGAGACCAAGGTCTTCGACGTGGTCAATACCGATCTCACGCTGACCGGACTGCGAATCATCCACGACCTCAATGGCGAGTCGACATGACCGACCCTCTAAACAGGAAAAGCATCGCGCTGGGTGTAACCGGTAGCATCGCCTGTTACAAGGCGGTGGATCTCGCCAGCAAGCTGGTCCAGGCCGGCGCAGCGGTCGACGTCATCATGACGCAGTCGGCGACACAGTTCGTCGCTCCTCTTGCCTTCACCGCCATCACCCACCGGCCCGTAGTCCGCGACATGTTCGAGCCGCAGTCTGAGCTGGGGATGGACCACGTCGCCGTCGCGCACCGGGCCGACCTCGTCATCGTCGCACCCGCAACCGCGCACACACTCGCCAAGATCGCCTGGGGACTGTCGGACGACGCCCTCACGACGACTCTCCTCGCCACTCAAGCACCCGTCATAATCGCTCCCGCGATGGATGCGAACATGTTCGACCACCCCGCCACGCGGCGCAACGTCGAGCAGCTCCGTTCCTGGGGTTACCGGGTAGCGGGACCGGCCGAGGGCCGGCTCGCGTCCGGCCTGACAGGCAAGGGCCGTATGCTGGAGACGCGGGAGCTCCTGGGCCACGCCAAGGAGATCCTAGGGCGCAACGGCGACCTAGCCGGCCTCAAGGTCGTCGTCAGCGCCGGAGGCACCCGGGAGCCGGTGGACCCGGTGCGGCTGGTCACCAACAGGTCGTCCGGCAAGATGGGCCACGCCGTTGCCGAGGCGGCGCGAGACCGCGGGGCGAACGCCGTCCTCGTCTCCGCCGCCGAGTCGATTCACGATCCCGTCGGCGTGAGGGTCGAACGTGTGGACACCGCCGAGCAGATGGGAAACGCCGTCATCGAGGAGTGCGCGGACGCGGACATCCTCGTGATGGCCGCCGCGGTGGGCGACTGGCGCCCGGCGTCCGTCGCGAGCCGGAAGCTCAAGAAGGGTCCATCCGACTCATGGAGCATCGAGCTCACCAAGAATCCCGACATCCTGGCTGGAGTACAGGGCGAACGGCTGGTCAAGATCGGCTTCGCGGCCGAGAGCGAAGACCTCCTGGCGAACGCGCGGGACAAGCTTCTGGAGAAAGGGCTGCACCTGATCGCGGCCAACGACATCACCGACCCCGACAGCGGCTTCGCCGTCGACACCAACAGGGTCACTCTTCTAGACAGGGAGGGCGTCGTCGAGGAGCTCCCCCTGATGACGAAGTACGAGGTCGCGCACCACCTCCTCGATCGCGCTGCGCCGATGCTGCCCAAGCGGCACGGAGGGTAGAGAGCAAACCGTGGACGGTGGTCTAGGCAATACAGCCGGAGGAGAAGAAAATGAGCGAGTATATACCCAGTCCCTCCCAGTGGGTCGCGGACCAGGTCGAGCTATATGAGCGGAGTGGCGGCACGGATGGTACGACCCTGAACGGCCTCCCGGTCATAATCGTGACTCACCGAGGCCGGAAGACGGGCGCGGTCCGCAAGACCCCGCTGATGAGAGTCGTCGACGGAGACAACTACGTGCTCGTCGCGTCCAGGGGAGGGGCCCCTACACACCCGGTCTGGTACCACAACCTGAAGGCGGACCCGGACGTTGAGGTACGCGACGCGACAGAGACCTACTCGATGCGCGTCAGAGAGGTGGAGCCAGGGGCTGAGAGAGAACGGCTCTGGGAGACCGCGGTAGCCGCATTCTCTCCCTACCGGGACTACCAGGAGAAGACCGACCGCCTGATCCCGGTCTTCCTGGCAGAGCCGACTGAGCGTTGATGGAGCAGTAACTGTGGCTCGAAGCCTGTCCCGTTCTTGATACGGGGGCGACCGGACAACACATCAAGTCCGGCGGTTGCGATGAGTACAGACGTTTGACACACCGGCGCGACGACGCCTATACTTAGCTTGGCCAACAATTGAAAGCCAAAGGCAGCGAACAGGATTAGTAGGTCTCAGGGCGGGGCCCAGAGAGCCGGGGCAGGTGGAAGCCGGCGCCTGCGCAGAGACCGAATGGACCTGGGAGCCTCCAACCGAAACCGCACCGGCAAGTAGGCTTGGACGGAGAGGGCACCGTTAGCAGAGCCCAGGGCATCGAGGACCCATCCTCCGTGCCCTACGGAGACGCCGAGGACGAAGAGAACCGACCCCGGCAAGATAGGGTGGCACCACGGCAAGGCCCGTCCCTTCACGGACGGGTCTTTTTTTGTTGACACAAGGAGAGGTAGAGATGAACGAACAGGCAGTCACAACGAAGCGCCGGGTCTTCAGCGGGATCCAGCCTTCGGGAGACGTGCAGCTCGGCAACTACCTGGGCGCGATCAAGGGATGGGTGCAGCGACAGGCCGAGAAGGAGAACTTCTTCTGCATCGTCGACCTGCACGCTCTGACGACGCCTCAGGACCCCGAGGAGCTGCGCCATCAGACCCGCTCGCTCGCCGCGATGCTCTTCGCCGCCGGCCTCGATCCAAACGAATGCTCCGTCTTCATCCAGAGCCATGTCACGGCTCATGCCGAGGCATGCTGGGTGCTGAACTGCGTCACTCCCGTCGGCTGGCTGGAACGGATGACCCAGTACAAGGACAAGGCGGGAGCACAGGAGAGCGTGTCCACGGGGCTGCTGGACTACCCGGTGCTCATGGCCGGAGACATCCTGCTGTACGACGCGCACGAGGTGCCCGTCGGAGACGACCAACGCCAGCACGTCGAGCTGGCGCGCGACATCGCGCAGCGCTTCAACCACCAGTTCGGGGAGACCTTCGTCGTCCCGGAGGCGGTCATTCCGGAGATCGGCGCGCGAGTCATGGGCCTGAACGACCCCTCCGTCAAGATGTCCAAGAGCTTCTCCCACATCCGGGGGCACGCCGTGCGCATGCTCGACGAGCCGAAGGAGATAGAGCGCTCGATAAAGAGATCGGTGACCGACTCCGGCAACGAGATACGCTTCTCCAGCGATCCTGAGAGGGCAGGCGTCAACAACCTGCTCGGCATATACAAGGTAATCACCGACAGGACAGAGGCCGAGACCGAGGCCGATTTCGCATCGGCACGCGGCTACGGAGACCTCAAGGCAGCGGTCGCCGAGGCAGTCATCTCGGAGCTCACGCCCATCCGCGAACGGTACCACGCCCTTATGGACGACATCGCCGAGCTCGACCGGCTGCTCTCCCAGGGCGCGGAGCAGGCGCGAGCGGTGTCAGAGCCGAAGATGGACCTCGTCAGGAGCCGTATCGGGCTAACAAACCCGGCCGTCTGGCGACCTTCTTCATGACTCCCTGAAGAGGCCGTCGTCACCGCCTCTCCCGCCTGTACGAAGAGAGAGGGTCAGGGTGACAAGAGAACTCAATTCAAGACACTGTCACCGCGCACAGGAGAAAGACAATGTACACGCCAACACTCGAAGAGGTGAGGCGGCTCGCCGCCCACGGTGATCTGGTCCCAGTATCTCGGGAGATAGGCGCCGACCTCGAAACGCCCGTCTCCGCATACCTCAAGATCGCCCGTCCCCCCTACTCTTTTCTGCTGGAGAGCGTGGAAGGCGGCGACCGCATCGCGCGCTACAGCATGATCGGAACTGAGCCCCGGACCGTGATCAAGACGGGCCCGGGACAGGAGCACGGCGCCGTCGACCCGCTCATCCCGGTCGAACGAGAGCTTTCCCGCTACACGCCGGTCGAGACGTCCAATCGCAGGAGGTTCAACGGCGGCGCCGTCGGATACCTCTCCTACGAGGCTGTCAACTACTTCGAGAGACTGCCCTCGCCTGAGAAGGAGGTCCTCAATCTCCCCGAAGCAGTCTTCATGATCACGTCGACCTTCCTGGTCTTTGACCACCTGGAACACAAGATCGAGGTGGTCAGCCACGCCCATATCGACCGCGGCGTCGAGACAGGATACGCGGAGGCGGTCGACCGGATCGACGAGATCGTGGCCCGTCTGCAGAGGCCCCTCAACCTGCCCGCCGCCAGAGACGGCAGCACTACACAAAGACTCGCCACCGGCTCCAACGTGACCCCGGACCAGTTCAAGGAGATGGTCGAGCGGGTCAAGCGCTACATCGTCGAGGGGGAGGTGATCCAGACCGTCGTCTCCCAGCGAATATCGCGGCCGACGACGGCGTCCCCCTTCCAGATATACCGCTCTCTGAGAGCTATCAACCCATCGCCTTACATGTACTATCTCGATCTCGACGGCTTCCAGCTCGTCGGCGCCTCCCCCGAGATGCTGGTCCAGGTCGAGGACGGCACCGTAGCCACCCACCCGATCGCCGGCACACGCCCGCGCGGCGCCAACAGCGAGGAGGACGACGCACTGGAGGAAGAGCTGCGCACTGACGAGAAGGAGAGGGCCGAGCACATCATGCTGGTCGATCTCGGGCGCAACGACATAGGGCGTGTCAGCGTCCCGGGCACCGTGAAGGTGACTCAGCTGTTGGACGTGGAGCGCTACTCTCACGTGATGCACCTCGTGTCCCACGTGACCGGCACTCTGCGCGACGACTACACCAACTTCGACGCCCTGAGAGCCTGCTTCCCGGCAGGGACGGTGGCCGGCGCGCCCAAGATCAGGGCGATGGAGATCATCGCTGAGCTGGAGCCCGACAGGCGAGGCCCTTACGCGGGAGCGGTCGGATACTTTGATCTGACGGGCAATATGGACACCGCGATCGACATACGCACGCTGGTCGTGAAGGACGGCGTCGCCTTCGCCCAGGCGGGCGGCGGCATAGTCCACGACAGCACGCCCGACTTCGAGTACCGGGAGACACTGCACAAGGCCTCTGCGCTGATGCGCGCCATCGACGATGCCGAGACTGCAGGCCTCCCACAAGCGTGATGTGACCGCCGAATAGACTGCACACAGGACAAGAAAAATGATACTGCTCATAGACAACTACGACAGCTTCACCTACAACCTGTACCAGTATCTCTGCGAGCTCGGGGCGGAGGTCGAAGTGGTGCGTAACGACGAGGCAACCATAGAGGACATCGAGCGGCTCGCACCCCAGAAGATCGTCGTATCTCCCGGGCCGTCCAGGCCGGAGAGGGCCGGCATCTCGAACGAAGTGGTGCGGCGCTTCGGCTCGACCACCCCTACTCTGGGCGTCTGCCTCGGACACCAGTGCGTCGGCTACGCCTACGGCGGTGTGGTCGGAGGCGCCGGCGAGATCAAGCACGGCAAGATGTCGATGGTCCACCACGACGGCAAGGGCGTCTTTGCCGGCCTGCCCGATCCATTCGAGGCGATCCGATACCACTCGCTCGCGCTGTATCCGGACAGCCTTCCAGAAGAGCTGGAGGTTACCGCCTGGACCGACAAGGGCGTCGTCATGGGCGTCAGGCACCGCGAGCACCCGGTCGAGGGCGTCCAGTTCCACCCCGAGTCGATCATGACGAAGGTGGGCCACGACCTGCTCCGCAATTTTCTCACGATGTGACGGGAATGGAGTGGTATCCTTAATGGCTCGGTCTTACCGCACACGAGGGAGGAAAGGATGATACGAGAGGCGATAGCTGCGCTCGTCGAGGGCCGTGACCTCACCTCGAACGGGGCCGCGCAGGCGATGAGTGAGATCATGGAGGGCGATACGACGCCCGCGCAGATCGGCGCTTTCCTCACGGCACTGCGCGTCAAGGGCGAGACTCCCGACGAGATCGTCGGCATGGCGCGCGCCATGCGTGAGAGGTCGCTGCGAGTCGAAGTCGAAGGGCAGGTCGTCGACACCTGCGGTACCGGCGGCGACTCCTCCGGCAGCTTCAACATATCGACGACGGTCGGGCTTGTTCTTGCAGGAGCCGGGTTGAAGGTTGCCAAGCACGGCAACCGTGCGGCCTCCGGGACCACCGGCAGCGCCGACGTCCTCGAAGAGCTCGGCGTCAAGATCGACCTGGGCCCGGAGGGCGTCAAACGCTGCATCGAGGAGACCGGCTTCGGCTTCATGTTCGCGCAGACCTTCCACCCGGCCATGAGATTCGTCGCCGGGCCCCGCCGCGAGATAGGCATCAGGACCGTGTTCAACTTCCTGGGACCGCTGACCAACCCCGCAGGCGCCGGGGCGTACCTCATGGGCGTCGGCGATCCCGGCCTGGCGCCCAAAGTGCCCCAGGTCCTGAATGGCCTTGGAGCGAAGCACGCTCTCATCGTCCATGGCCAGGACGGCCTTGACGAGGTCAGCCTCGCCGCTCCCACCGACGTCTGGGAGCTGAAGGAGGGGGAAGTCTCCTCATACACCGTTACTCCGGACGACTTCGGTCTCGACAGCGTCGACAACGACTCGCTGAGGGTTTCAGGCGTCGCGGAGAGCGCGGCGACCCTGCGAGAGGTGTTGGCCGGCTCACCCGGCCCGGCCCGGAGCGTGGTGCTCGCCAACGCCGCATCCGCTCTGATCGCGGCCGACCGCGCCTCCACCCTGAGGGAGGGAGTGGAGCTCGCCGCCAACGCTATCGACACCGGACGCGCCAACGCCGCGCTCGATTCCCTGATTACCCTGAGCCAAGAGTTGAAGTAGGAGGGCAGCTCCTAATGAATAGGGATGCGCCCGATATCCTGAAGGAGATCGTCGCTGTCAAGCGCAAGGAGGTCGAGCGCCTCAAGCGCGATGTGCCGATCGCCGCCTTGAAAGAACGAACGGCCGCACAGCCGCCCGCGCTCAGTCTGTCGGCCGCGCTGGGGGCGCCGGGGGTCAGCGTCATCGCGGAGGTCAAGAAGGCGTCGCCGGTCAAGGGGAGGCTGAGGGAGAACTTCGATCCGACCAGCCTAGCCGCCTCCTACGTCGATGGCGGCGCGGCCGCGGTGTCGGTCCTGACCAACTTCGATCACTTCCAGGGAACGATCGACGACCTGCAAGCCGTCCAGCGCGTCTGCCGCCCGCGTGGTCTCCCGGTGCTGCGCAAAGAGTTCATCTTCGACCCGTACCAGGTGCATGAGGCGAGGGCCCACGGAGCCGACGCCATACTGCTCATAGTCGCCATGCTAGACGCTGACCGCCTGCGTGAGCTGCTATGTCTCGCGGCCGACCTGGAGATGGAGTCTCTGGTGGAAGTACACGTCGAGACCGAGCTGTCCGCCGCCCTCGATGCCGGAGCGCGGATCGTCGGGATCAACAACAGGGACCTGCGCACCTTCAAGACCGATCTGGAGACCACCGAGAGGCTCGCACCCCAGGTGCCGGACGGTAGAACGGTCGTCAGCGAGAGTGGGATCGGCGCTCGTGAAGACGTGGTTCGCGTCGCCGCCGCGGGAGCGCACGCCGTGCTCGTCGGTGAGTCGCTCGTCACGGCCGGAGACCCGGTAGCTAAGCTGAGGGAGCTGCTATGACCTTGTTCAAGATCTGCGGACTGCGCGACGCCGCGCATGCCAGGGCGGCTGCCGACGCGGGGGCCTCCCTCCTCGGCTTCGTCTTCGTACCCGGCGTGCGCAGGCAGCTTACCGAGACAGAGGGGCGCCGCGTCATCGAGAGCTTCCGGGAGGATAGTGGTGTGGAGCCCCCCCGAATCGTCGGCCTCTTTGCCAATCAGCTCGCGGAGGAGGTGAACCGCCTGGCCGAGATCTGCAGGCTGGACATGGTGCAGCTGTGCGGCGACGAGACGCCCGAATACTGGGAGCGGATGAGCCGCCCGATCATCAGGCAGATCAAGGTGCCGGACAGCGGCTGTCGCGAGCGTGACACAGCGCAGGTGATGGCCCGGGTAGCCGAGGTGGTGGAGCGGGGCCACATCGTGCAGCTAGACAGTGATCAGCCCGGCGCGCTCGGCGGAACGGGGCATACCTTCGACTGGTCCATCGCCCGCGAGGTGGCGAAGCATCACGACTTCCTGTTGGCCGGCGGCCTTGATCCTGACAACGTGAGAGAGGCGATAGAAAAGGTAAGCCCGTGGGGGGTCGACGTCTCCAGCGGAGTCGAGACCGGAGGCGTCAAGGACGTGGAGAAGATCGCAGTGTTCGCGGCCCGGGTCCGCGCCGCCGACTGACGCCGATGGCCCGACCCACAGAGCTGTCACGCCGCCGCATGCTGGTGAAGGCGCCCCGCGAGCTCGTCTTCCAGACGATCACCTCGTTCGGCCGCAGACACAGAAGGGACACCGGCGGCGACTCGTCCAAGCTCGTCTCCAGGGAGGGAGACCGGCTGACAGTCGAGTTCAAGACGAGGGCCGGGCCGTTCACCTACACGACGCTGGAGGAGATTACGCTCCATTCTCCTGACCGCGTCACGTTTCGGCACCTCGACGGTCCCCTCCACTACGCGTTCGAGGAGTTCACGCTCACTGACGTGGACGGCGACACCGAGCTGCGCTACGAGGGAGAGTTCATCTGGAGCCGGCTGCCGATCATCGGCTGGATCGGAGCGATGGTCTACACGCGCCCCCTCTTCGAGCGCGCGGTCGCCCGCCACATGGCCCACATCCGCGAGATCTGTGAGACGCGCGCCCGCCGCAGTCATATTTTCCGCCGATCACCCTCCTAACTCCCTCTCCCTCGACGGAAGAGCCAGGGTGAGGGCGCTCCCTCCTAACTCGGAATCACCGGGAGGGTGATGTGCGAGGCGTATTTCCCGCCGTGGTGGACGGTCTGGTGAGCAGCCTCCATCTCCGCGTCCATTCCCGGACGGTTTCCCGTGTTCAGGTTCCGGTCGAACCTCGGAAAGTTACTGCTCGTCACCTCCACGCGCAGCCTGTGCCCCGCACGGAACAGGTTGCTCGTCTCCCACATGTCGATGGTGTAGGCGTAGATCCGCCCCGGCGCGATCAGGGTCGGCTCCTCGATCGACTCCCGGAAGCGCGCGCGCATCAGCCCCTCGCAGATGTTGATCGCGCGGCCATCCGGGTGAACGTCCACGAGCGTGGCGGCGAAGTCGGTGTCGCGTGACGACGAGGAGGCGTACAGCGTCATCGTCACCTGCCCGGTAACCTCCAGGTCATCCTCCAGCGGCTCCGAGGTGTAGACGAGCACGTCGTCGCGGCGCTCCACCTGGCGGCGGTCTACGGGGCCTACGTAGTCGGCATGCATCATCGGCCCGCCCACAGTCGGTACCGGGTTCTCCGGATGGTACGTGTAGCGGTCCTCCCCGCCGACGTCCGGCCGCTCCGCGCTCAGCCTCCCGTCGCCGTGTAGAGAGTTGGCCGCCGCGCCGCTGGAGATGTAGTAGTCGGTGTAGCGAGTCCTCTCCAGCGGCCACTCGTTCTCGCTGCGCCAGCGGTTATCGCCCATGACGAAGATGCGCACGGGAGGCTCGTCGTCGATGCCGTTGTCGATGCCGCGCAGCCGGCGGTCGAACCAGCGCAGCTGCTCGTCGACGATGTCCACAGCTCCACCCTGTCCGAAATCGACGTCGCCGAACCGCTCCGCCGTGCCGATCCCGCCGTGGCTCCATGGTCCGACCATGATCCGAGTCGTCCGCCTCGTATACTCCGAGACGGCCTTGCTCTTCCAGCCGGCGTACTGACGGAAGCCCTCGTGGACCAGAGCGTCGTACCAGCCGGTGATGAAATAGGCGGGCGTGTCCACTTGGTCGTACTTGTCCCTGAGCCCGTACTGCTTCCAGAAGTCGTCGTAGGTGTAGTGGCTGATCACATCGCGGTACCAGGGGATGTCGGCGATCTCGTCCAGGGCGGAGATCAGCGGCAGCCTGCGGTTGACCTCCATGTAGTCGAGCAAGTCGCGTGACTCGGTCTGAAGCCCCCTGCCGACCCATATGTGGAAGTTGATGATGACGTGCAGGTGGAGCGGGCCGTCGGCGTACTGGTGGCCAAAGTTGTCCTGCTGCGACGCGATGGGCACGAGCCCCTTGACGTACGGGCTGCCGAGCGGCGCGGGGAGCGTCTGCGTAAACCCGACGTACGAGATGCCAAAGGTGCCGATGGTGCCGTCGCACCATGGCTGGGCGCCGATCCACTGCTGCGTGTCGTACCCGTCCTCCGCCTCGTGGATGTACGGCTCCCACGGCCCCTCAGAGTCATACCGTCCGCGGCAGTCCTGCATCACGACGGCGTATCCCGCCTCGACGAACCGGCGCGTCCACGCCACGTACCTGTCCTGCTTGTTGTTGTATATGGTGCGTATCAGGAGCGTCGGATACCGCCCCTCCTTCGCGGGGCGGTAGACGCCGGACGATAGCTTCACTCCGTCCCGCATTGGTGTCTTGACGTCAAGCTGGATGAACATCTTAACTCTCCTGGGGCGGCCGTCCGGCCGAGTGTGGGCTGCTACCGCGGGATCACCGGTAGGGTTATGTGCGACGCCCGCTCGCCGCCGTGGTGCACAGTCTGACTGGCGGTCTGCGTCTCTGCGTCCATCCCCGGGCGGTTGCCTGTGTTGGGGTTCCGGTCCATCCGTGGAAAGTTGCTGCTCGTTACGTCGACCCGGATGCGGTGTCCCGCCTTGAAGACGATGCTCGTCTCCCACATGTCGATCGTGTAGCGATAGACTCGCCCCGGCTCGATCAGCGTCGACTCCTCGACAGACTCCCGGAACCGCGCGCGCTGGAGACCCTCGCAGACATTGATCGCGCGCCCGTCGGGGTAGACGTCCACAAGCGTCGCGGCGAAGTCGGTGTCGGGGGCGCTCGACGACGCGTACAGAGTCATCTCCACCGGCCCCGTCACCTCCAGGTCTCTCTCCAGCACCTCAGACGTGTACACCAGCACGTCGTCTCGCCGCTCCACCGGACGTCGGTCGCGCGGGCCGGAGAACTCGCGGTGCATGATGGGTCCGCCCAGGGTCGGCACGGGCCGCTCCGGATCATACTCGTACCGGTCGACGCCGGCGTCGGCGGGCGCCTCCGCGGTCAGCGTCCCGTCGCCGAAGAGAGAGTTGGCCCCGGCCCGGCTGCCGACGTACATGGGCGTGTAGACGGTTCGCGCGAGGGGCCACTCATTCTCGCCGCGCCACACGTCATCGCCCATGACGAATATGCGCACCGGGGGCTCGGCGTCGATCCCCGTGTCGATGCCCTTCAGACGCTGATCGAACCAGCGCAGGTGCTCGGCAACGAAGTCGATCGTTCCCGCGCCCCGGTGGTCTATGTCCCCGTACAGGTCGCCGGATGAGAAGGCGTAGTGCGTCCACGGGCCGACGATGATCCGCGTCCGGCGCCGCGTCTCCTCGCTACGCGCCTTTCCGCTCCATCCGAGGAACTGCTTGAAGCCGTCGTGGCACAGCACGTCGTACCAGCCGGTCATGAAGTAGGCGGGCGTGTCCACCTCGTCGTACCGGTCCCGGAGGCTGTAGGAGCTCCAGAAGTCGTCGTAGCTGGAGTGCCGGATGATCTCCCTGTAGAAGGGCACGTCGACGATGTCGTCGAGCGCCGAGATGAGGGGCAGTCTCCTGTAGAGCGCGTCCCAGTCCAGCAGGCCGAAGCCCGACCTGTGCACCGTCCTGCCGGCGATGATGCCAAAGAAGAGGGAGGCGTGAAGGCCGAGAGCGCCGTTCTTGTAGATGTGGCCGAAGTTGTCCTGCTGAGACGCTATGGGCACGAGGCCCTTGACGTAGGGGCTGCGCAGTGGGGCGGGCTGAGTCTGGGTGAAGCCCAGGTAGGAGACGCCGAACATCCCGATGTTGCCGTCGCACCAAGACTGCGCGCCGATCCATTGCTGGGTGTCATACCCGTCCTCGGCCTCGTGGATGTACGGCTCCCACGGCCCCTCCGAGTCGAACCGGCCGCGGCAGTCCTGCATCACGACGGCGTAGCCGGCCTCCACGAAGCGTCGTGTCCACTCGATGTAGACGGGCTCCTGGTTGTCGTAGATCGTCCTTAGCAGCAGCGTCGGGAACGGCCCGCCGCCGGACGGCCGGTAGATGTCGGTCGACAAGCCCACTCCGTCCCTCATCGGGACCCTTACGTCGATGTTTGCAGAGACCACTGGTTTCTCCTCCCCCTTGTTCAGCTAGACACCTGGGCAACACCTAATCCGGGGACTGTGTCCCGCTCAGGTAGACATCTCTCCCTTCCACTCGATCTCGCCATTCCTACTCATCCTGCATCTTGCGGACAGTCACTCCACCCTGAAACTCCAGCGAGTGTACCCGCCCCGGGCTACTTGAAGACGGGCGCCACCTTTTCGCAGAAGAGCCTGACGGAGCTGGAGACGGCGTCAGCGGGAATCAGCTCACCAGCATTGAACTCAGCGGCGATACCGCTGATGCCCAGCTGCTCGCGGAGCTCGTGGATGCGCTCGGCCACCATCTCTGGCGTGCCCACGGCGACCTTCTCGCGGCGCACCTCTTCCCAGGTGAGGGAGGCGAGCTCCGCCGCGCGGGCGGCGCGGTCTTCGGTGTCTTCGGTTCCGGGCTTGACCGCTGAGCCTGCGAGCTGTCCGCCCAGCCTGCGGAACTGACGCATGAAGCTCTCCTCAGGTACGGAGAGAGCATCGCTCCGGGTCTCGGAGACGTACACCGGCACCCGCAGAGAGATGTCCGGAGGCTTCTCGTGACCTGCGATCTCCCAGGCGTTCAGATATACGGCCACCTGTTCCGCGACCTGAGCCAGCCCTTGGCCGCGCAGTCCGATGAAGATCGGCATACCTATCGCGGCCGTCGTCCTGAAGGTGTCGAGGGAGTTGGCGGCAATCCTGATGGGGGGATGCGGCAACTGAAGGGGCTTGGGCGTGAGGCAGACGTCTTCGAAGCTGAAGAACTTTCCGGCGTATGAGAAGCGATCGTTGGTCCAGGCGTGACGGATGATCTCGAGGCACTCGATGAAGCGCTCTCTACTCTCGGAGTAGGGAATGTTGTAACCCTCGTACGACCCGGGCAGTCCGCTGCGTCCCACGCCGAACTCGAACCTTCCCTGGCAGATGTGGTCGAGGGTCGCGACCTCCTCCGCGATTCTGAGGGGGTTGCCCAGTGGCAGAACGTGCACGGCGGTACCGATCTTGATCCGCCCTGTCCGGGCGGCTATGGCGGCCGCGACGACGAGCGGGGCGGAGAGCACCGACCGGGCGGGACTGAAGTGCGACTCGGCCATCCAGACTGCATCGAGACCGAGTCGTTCGACGGCGTCGACGTGCGCGAAGGACTCCTGGAAGGCGTCGGCCTGGCCGAGCCCGTCCCTGGTGTGGAACTCCATGAAGGATCCAAATTCCATGCTGGTCGCGCCGCCGGGTGGAATGGGGTCATTATACAGGGAACCTTCAAGCATTGACTTTGAAAGTGTCCTGGATCTTGGCTGGAGGGCCTTGACAACGTGTAAATAATTAATTAGTGTGCGCATATGTTAAGAAGCTATTTAATAGGTTATCCAAGATGTTATATCAAGCCTTGGCTGTCGAGAGGTCACTGGAGGGTTGATGATGCCTAGGCGTCCTAACAAGAAGGCGTTGGTTGACGCGCTGGACATATACCGCGATGCGATGAGACCGTTCATCGTCCGGCACCTGAAGCGTGTACCCGGCCAGAGGATCGAAGGCTGTATACGGACTGCACTCAGAGATGATCAGTACAACCAGTTCGAGCAGAACATAAATGAGGGTCGAAGCGTTGAGGATGCGATAGACGTCAATGACTTCCCCAGACTTGTGAGATTCTACCGACGGGATGCGTTCCGCGATGCCTTCAAGCCGGGTAGCTTGGTTGGGAGCATCCTGTACACGATTGCTGAAGCGCGCAATAGGGTGTCGCATCCCGGCAGTCAGGATGTTGATCTGGACTACACCGTGAATCTACTGAACGACATTGCCAGCGTACTCACTGAGATCAACGAACCTGAGCAGAGCGAAGCAGTGGAGGCCATGAGAGATAACCTGATGCCATTCACCACACCAGCTCATAAGTTTCGGCAGGGCGTCCGAGACGTATATGCCTTCACACTAGAACTCGAGATGCTCGACAGCCTGCTGCCCGATCGTCTGGATGACAGAGTGGTTAGGGACGCCAATCGCCCTCTGACACCAAGCCATGCGAGGAGTATCCAGAAATACCTGGAGGACCGGGACGACTGGCTGCTGGGGACACTGCTTCTGGGGATATCCCCCAGCACGGTGGACTTTCAGTCATACATGCCTGACTCCGACTCTGAAACCTTGGTGGGTGAACTCACTATTCGCACCGACGGGATCGACAGCTTGAAGATGTTCGATGGACAGCACCGTCGCCGTGCCATCAAGGACGTGCTCAAGGATCTTTCTCATAATGCGAAGTATTCCAGGAAGCTCTCGTCTCTGAAAGACGCCTCGCTGCCGGTCATGTTGTACGCTGAGGACAGCATCGAAGCACTGCGTCAAATGTTCGCAGACGCGGCAAAGACCAGAACCATCGAGCGGAATACAGTAGCTCGGTTCGACCGGACAGACGCCTTCAATCTGGCGGCGGAGTGGATTGGAAAGGAGAGCGACCTGTTTGCCGGACGGGTTGAGATGGAGCGACCTTCCGTTCCCAGAAGCAGCCATAACATAATTGCCATTAACCAGTTGGCTATGACACTGAAAACCCTGGAAGTTGGCTATAGAGGTCGTGTCAGCAAGAATCGGAATGACGAATACATGCTGGACCTGGATGCGCTGTGTGAGCGATGTTTGACATGGTCGGATGATTTCATGCCTGCCGCCCGGGATGAGTACAACAGCCTCATATCTGGCGAGACCGACAACGCCGATGTCCCGCAGGAGCGCGCCAGAACTATGGCGTACAATGCCACAGTCATTCGGCTCCTCGCCGGCTGTTACTACGAATGGACAAAGGATGGCGGCGACTGGGAAAGCCTCGCCGAATTTCTTCGGGCTGCCTCGCTCCGGCCGAGAAGTTACGCTGGTGCCTTACTGGTGGATGCGGGCGTGGTGGCTCCTGGTGGTATCTCACCATCTGGACAACTGTCGCAGTTGACAGAGGCGATCGCCTACATAGTACGACGGGCGAAAGAGAAGTAGAAGAGATGTCGAGACGGCGATGGTAGCTTGCTGCCGCCATGCTGAGGAGCATACGTACTATTGGAGGCTGAGAATGGCACTGAACATACCCGTAATAAGCAATCAGTACAGCTTGCGTGTCCCGGCTCATCGGTTTCGTCAGGGCGGTCGGGACGTTTACTACTTCGCGCTCGACCTTGAGACACTTGACGGACTGCTGCCCCAACGTGTCGAGGACAACGTGGTTCGAGATGCCAACCGGCGTCTCACTCGGAGTCATGCGAAGAATATTCAAAGGTACTTAGACGAAAATGAAGACTGGCTGCTGGGAGCACTGATGCTCGGCATCGCGCCAGACGCAGTGGACTTTGATCCCTACCGTAATGGACAGGATGAACCTGTAAGCCCAGCCTTAGGTGAGCTGCGCATCCGCGCGAATCGCGCTAACACTATGAGGATATTCGATGGTCAACACCGACGCCGCGCCATACAGGAGATCCTTGACGAGTTGTCGAATGCAAGCGCCGGTGGGCGTGCCGACAAACTCGACTCATTGCGGAAAGCTTCCATGACCATCGTCCTCTACGCAGAGGACGACATCAAGACGCTGCGACAGATGTTCGTGGACGCGTCGAAGAACAAGCGCATCGAAGGACACACCGTTACGAGATTCGATCAGCGCGACGCTTTCAACTTGACGGCAGTCCGGATCGCTAATCACAGTCGTCTGTTCAAGGGGAGAGTGGAGATGGAGCGTTCCTCGACCGCTTCGTCCAGCCACTATCTCTTAGCTGTCAACCAACTGGCAGCGATCTTAAAGAGCCTAGACGTTGGTTATGGCAGACGTGTCAGCCGAGACCTCAATGATGCCTACATGCATGATCTCGATGGGCTGTACGAGCGCTGCCGCATCTGGTCAGACGAATTCATGCTAGCCGCGAGAGAGGAATACAGCGATCTCGTGTCCGGCAACATAGACAATTCTGAGATACGGCTAATGCGTATCACTACGTTCGCCTACAACATCGCGTTCATTCGAGTGCTAGCTGGCTGTTACCGCCTATGGGTGGGGGAATATGCCTCCTGGGAGCCTCTGGCTGAATTTATCCGCAAAGCATCGATAAGTCATGGAAGTGGACACGGCTTGCTGGTAGATGCTGGTCTGGTGAGTCCAGACGGCACCACACTATTCGCACGCCGACAAGAGGTCGCTAGTGCGATTGACTACATCGTCAGGAAGGCGAAGGAGTTCGCCGAAAGAGGATATGGTAGGTCAAGGCAGTCTTCATGATCCAATCCTTCGGGGACAAGGACACTGAAGAACTGTTCCGCTCGGAGAGCAGCCGTCGATTTACGGCCATCGAGCGGGTTGCGCTGAGGAAGCTAATCCAGATGAATCAAGCTCGTGTCCTCGGCGATTTGGCCGTTCCGCCGGGGAACCGTCTCGAAAGACTCGGTGGAAGTCTCTCTGGTCTCCACTCCATACGGATCAACGACCAGTGGCGTATCGTATTCCGGTGGACTGATTCCGGACCTGAAGGGGTCGCCATTATGGACTACCATTGAACATATCCCTGTAACGTTATACGATATAGCCATGATGGACAGTTCTATTACGCCCGGCGAGATTCTCCTAGAGGAGTATCTGAAGCCGATGGGGATCTCTCAGAACGCGATGGCTCGGGCGATAGGGGTCGCTCCGCGCGCCGTCAACGAGATCGTCCACGGCAAGCGTTCGATCACCCCGGCGATGTCTATCCGGTTTGGAGCCTTCTTCGGCCAGTCGGACGAGTTCTGGCATGGGCTCCAGGTCGAATGCGATTTCCGCAGGATAGCCGGCGAAAGACGCAGCCTCGTCTCCGGGATTCAGCCCGCTTCAACTCTTAGCAGGACGTATTGACGACCGGAGTAGGCGCACTAGGTGTGCGGAGGAAGTCATGGAGATAGCGAAGAGGACCGTAGCGGCGTTCCTGATGCTGTCAGCGATTGCGGTGGGACTCCTCCTCATGCTGACGCCGGTGTTCCACGACGGCTCGGCGGATTATCCCGCCTGGAAGATACTCAACTGGTTCATGGCAGTCGGGGTGATCATCTCGCTGGCCGTGAGCTTCAAGCGGAGGTGGCCTCATCTGACCGGGGGTGGGGACATCACCGTCGACTATCTTCGGACGAACTTAGTCTGGTACGGGACGATCGCGCTGACGGTGCTCTTCTTCTGGGAGTGGTTCTGGACGCTGAACCCCGACAGCGAGACGGGCGACGCTGTGACCTCGCACCTAGTCTACTTTCCTCTCGTTGACGTGCTTTACATAGTCATCAACCTGTCTTCGGGACGTCATCTGTTGACGGGTCGGTAGCTTGGAGTAAGACCGCCGCCGCGCGATTTTGTCAGGCGGTGGGGAGCGTGCTATACTCGAAAGGTCAGATCACTGGATGGAGAGGCGATGGTCTACGCTTCACAGACCTGTATGCGCGGATTGCGACGAGAGCAAGCGTAAGCCGCGTCATAGATGAGAGGCTGCGGGCGGTTCATGCCGTGCGCGGCGGTTGCCCTGCTGTGACAAACTTGCGTTTGGCAGTAGGGCTTTTTTTTGTCTCTCCTGAACCGGCCTTGAATCGCTGGAGGACGCGATGGCAACTACGACGAGGGTACTGACCCCCTACCAGGTGACTCGGTACAGCCGACACATAATAATGCCCCAGGTGGGCAGCCAGGGGCAGCGCAAGCTGCTGGACGCCAAGGTACTGATGGTAGGGGCGGGCGGCCTGGGCTCGCCGATCTCGATATACCTGACGCTCGCCGGAGTCGGCACGATCGGCATCGTTGACTTCGATACGGTCGACCTCTCGAACCTGCAGCGCCAGATACTCCATCACAACGACGATATAGGACGGCCGAAGGTCGAGTCCGCGATGTCGACGCTCCGCGCATACAACCCGGACGTGAACGTGATCGCCCACGAGGAGCCTCTGACGTCCGCCAACGCGATGGAGATCATCTCCGGCTACGATATCATCGTCAACGGGGCAGACAACTTTCCCGCGCGGTATCTCGTTAACGACGCCGCCTATCTAAACGGAAAGCCCCTGGTGGACGGCAGCATCCTGCTGTTCGACGGTCAGGCGACGGTGTTCGTCCCAGGAGAGGGGTGCTACCGCTGCCTGTTTCCCGAGCCGCCGGCGCCGGGCGAGGTGCCGAGCTGCGCGGAGGCCGGTGTTCTGGGTATGCTGCCCGGACTGGTCGGGACCATCCAGGCGACCGAGACGGTGAAGCTCATACTGGGTGTGGGCAGATCGCTCACCAGCCGGCTGCTTCTCGTTGACGCGCTCGACATGGAGTTCCGGGAGGTGAAGATGCGGCGGCTGGAGAGTTGCCGGCTGTGCGGCGACAGCCCCGAAATAGACCAGCTTATCGATTATGACGCTTTCTGCGGGTTCCCAGGAGCGGTCGGTTGACGGAGCTATGACCCCGAGTGATAACAGGACCAGGATCAGGAACAAAGAGAGATAAAGAAGATAAGGAGGAAGAGAATGTCCGAGCAGCCAGCACATCCCGAGTCGATCGTCAGCACGGACTGGGTCGCGGAGCATCTGGACGACGATGGGGTTCGCCTGGTCGAGGTGGACGTTGACACGACGGCCTATGATCAGGGGCATATAGCCGGGGCGGTCGGGTGGAATTGGACGACGCAACTCAACGATACGCTGACACGAGACCTGCTGAATAAGCAGCAGATGGAGAAGCTGCTGGGAGAGTCAGGGATCGGACGTGAGACGACTGTCGTGCTGTACGGCGACAACAACAACTGGTTTGCCACCTACGCCTTCTGGCAGATGAGGATGTATGGCCACTACGCGCTCAAGATGATGGACGGAGGCAGGCAGAAGTGGATCGCCGAAGGACGTCCGACCACGACGGATGTCCCGACTCATCCCGCCTGCGTCTACACGGCCAGCGACCCTGACACCAGCCTCCGGGCCACCCGCGACTACGTGCTGGAGGTCGCTTCGACGCAGAACAATACGGGCTTGGTGGATGTCCGTGCTCCGGCGGAATACAGCGGAGAGCTGCTTGCGCCGGCCAACCTGCCCCAGGAGGGGTCGCAGCGGGGCGGCCACATCCCAGGCGCCGCCAACGTGCCCTGGGCCAGCGCTGTCAACGAGGCAGACGGCACCTTCAAGTCGGTCGAGGATCTCCGCGAGATCTACGGCGGCAAGGGGATCAGCGGGGACTCGGAGACGATCACCTACTGCCGGATAGGCGAACGGTCGTCCCACACCTGGTTCGTGCTGACGCAGATTCTGGGCCACACGAAGGTGCGGAACTACGACGGCTCCTGGACGGAGTACGGCAGCATCGTCGGCGCCCCAATCGAGAGGTAGCGGCCCTCGTCTTCCCTCATCGCACTCTTCCCCCGTCCACGGGCGAAGAGGTTATAGAGACTGGGGTTCGAGGTCCTAGACGAGATTTCGGCGGTCGACGAGCTCGCCGCCCAGGTAGACGTCGGTGACGTTCCAGAGCGCGTTGACGTCCTGGGACGGGTCGCCGTCGACGACGAGAATGTCGGCCTGCTTGCCCGATTCGAGTGAGCCGACCGCGTCGTCATTCCAGCAGGACTTGGCGGAGTCGAGGGTCGCCGAGACGATCGCCTCCATGGGGGACATGCCCACGCCGACGTGGGCATCTACCTCGCCCTGGAAGCGGCCCACCTTGTAATTGGCCCACGCGGCGTCGGAGCCGCAGACGAGAGTGACGCCCTCCTCCCGCATGCGCGCCACGTGCTCCCAGCGCCCCTCCTGGCTCCGGCGTCCCTCGTCGAGCTGCTGCTGCTCCTGCGGGGTGAGGCCCTCGGCGTTCAGCCTTTCCTCCAGCTGCCAGAGATGCTCGCGCGCCTGGTGCAGGGTGGGATTGACGAAGACGTCCTGCCGGGCGATCCTGTCCGTGATGTCCGGACGGTAGTTGGGCGTGCCGTCGGGATCGTTGTGGACGGCGTGGATGAGAGTATCGACTCCGGCCTCCAGGGAGTACTCCATCGCGAGAGAGTTGACGCAGTGTGCTGCGACGTGCTTGCCGAACTTGTGGGCCTCGTCGCAGATGGCGGTCAGCTCGTCGACGTTGAAGGACGGCCTCGGACCGATCGAGGTGCGTGTGCTGCCGCCCGATGCGGTGATCTTTATCATGTCGACGCCCTCTTTGACGAGCTGACGCACAGCGGCGCGGCACTCGGTTGTCCCGGTCGCCTCGATGCCGAAGTAGCTGAGGTGGCCGCCTATGATGGCTATGGGCCTGCCGGCCAGCACCAGGCGAGGCGAGGGTGTGACGCCCATGTCGACCGCCTGGCGCAGGAGGAGCGTCGTACGGTTCTTGGCGCCCAGATCCCGTACGGTGGTGACGCCCGAGTAGAGGTGCTCGCGCGCGTTGCGAGCAGCCTGAAGGGTGAGTATCTCGTCGGGGAGGGTAACGAGCTCGTCCCCGGCACGGCCGTCGCCGATGCCGATCAGGTGGACGTGGCAGTCGACCAGTCCCGGCAGCACGGTCTTGTCGTCGTAGCTGATCTCGGTTACGTCCGCGCCCTCCGGCGGCACGACGCTCTCCTCCGGCCCCGCCGCGCTGATCCGATCACCTTCGACCAGGACCGCGCCCCTCTCCACGGTCGGCGCTCCCGTTCCGTCGATCAGGCGGGCCGCTCTAATCAGCTTGAAGTCAGGCTCGTCTCGTCTCACGTCGATCTCCTGTGTCTACGGGCTCGGCCTCGGCTGCCGGGTGGCGGCCAGAGAGGCTTTGGACCCGCGGTCTATCGGGAGGCCGGCGAAGAAGACATCCCGGACCTCCCAGAGCGCCTCTATCCGTTCCGTGGGGTCGCCGTCCACGACGATGATGTCGGCCTCTTTTCCGGGTTCGAGTGTGCCGACGCGGTCGTCGACGTCCAGCGCCTTGGCGGCGTCCCGGGTGACGGAGAGCACGCCCTCGGCCGGGGTGTATCCTGAGACTACGAGACATTCGGCCTCGTAGACGGTGTTGCCCAGCTTATAGTTGCTCCACGATGAGTCGGAGCCGGTGATGACCTTCAGGCCCATCTCGATCATGCGCCTGCAGTGGTCGAGCCGTGTGTCCAGCTCACGCCGGTCTTCGTCGATAGCCGCGTCGAGGGCCCAGCTCGGCCCCTCGCGCTCGCGCTGCGAGAGGAGCGTCCAGAGGCCCGAGCGCGTGACGTGCAGGGTAGGGTTGACGAAAGCTCCCTGCTCTCCGATGCGCTCGGCGACGTCCGGTCTGAACTCGCTGCCGCCATCGCTGTCCTTGTAGATGCAGTGGATAATCATGTCGACGCCGGCGTCGAGCGAGTTGACAATACCCTGGGTGGAGACGCAGTGCGTGGCTGTCAGCTTCCCGAACTTCCGAGCCTCTTCGGTTATGGCGCAGAGCTCGTCGACGTTGAAGGATGGTCGAAGCGGGAATGAGGTTGTCGTGCTGCCGCCGGTGGCGGTTATCTTGATATAGTCGGCGCCCTCCTTTATGAGCTGCCGGGTGGTGGCGCGAGCCTCCGTCGGGCCCGTGACTTCGGAGCCGAAGTATCCCATGTGCCCGCCTATGATGGAGACGGGCCGTCCGCAGAGCACCATACGGGGCCCCGGCAGGATACCCTCGTCGACCGCGTCCCGGAGCCGGAACATCGTGGAGTTCTTGGGCCCGTTCTCGCGGATGGTGGTGACGCCTGTAAAGAGGCTTGTACGGGCGTTCCGCGCCGACTGGAGCGTGAGGATCTCGTCCGGCAGGGTGGCAAGCTCGTCGCCGAGACGGCCGTCGCCGAAGCCGTTGTGGTGAGTGTGACAGTCGACCATCCCGGGCATGACGGTCTTGTCCGGGTAGTCGTAGATGCGGACCGGAGCGCCCTCCGGCGCGGCGATGTCGGTCTGACGTCCAACGGCGCGTATTCTGGACCCCTCTATGAGGACGGCGCCGTTCATGATGGCAGGCCCGCCGGTGCAGTCCAGCAGCCGGCCAGCCCTGATCAGTGTGAAGCGGTCTTGATTGGTCAATTTGGACAGTGTGATGGTGAGAACAGTCCCGGGCGTATCTTAATACCGGGCCGTATACAGCCGCAACATGCCGGCGGCACGTAGCGGTCAGACTTTCGGCCGCCTGCGGAGCCGGCGGTTCTCTGTGGCGAGACGCTCTATCTCAGCCTCTGCGGCCTGGAGACGATCGAGGAGACGCAGGAGCACCTCGACGCCGGCGAGGTTGACGCCGAGGTCGTCCATCAGGCGCCGGATCCGCTGGACCTTCTCGATGTCCCGCCGGGAGTAGACGCGCTGGTTGCCGCCGGAGCGGGCCGGCTCTATCAGCCCGAGCCGTTCATAGTACCTCAGAGTCTGAGTGCGCACACCCAGCATCCGCGCGGCGACGCTGATGATGAAGACGGGCTCGTCGTGGCCGAAGATCTCGTGTGCCGCCATACGGTCCTACTCGGTCCGCCTAAGCTCTCTGAGCCGCTGCACAAGCTTCCTCTCCTCCTCGGTGAGGTCCTTCGGCATCGTCGGGCGCAGTACGACGTAGAGATCGCCGCGCGTACTTGGCGAGCGTCTGCTCGGCATACCCTGTCCGGTCAGCCGCACACGCTGGCCGTTCTGGCTCTCTGCCGGTACGGTCAGGCGCACTTTGCCGGTCAGTGTAGGGACGTCGATCTCAGCGCCGAGGATGGCGTCTTCGACCGGTATCGGCAGCTCGAGATAGAGGTCGTTACCCTTGCGCTCGAGCTGGGGATGACGTGTGAGAACGATCTTGATCAGGATCTGCTGGCCGGGATCAGGCGAGATCCGGACCGTCGAGCCGTTGTCCACGCCGGGCGGTATAGACACTTCGAGACGGCGTGATCTGCCATGGGCCGTGTAGGTGACCAGCCGTTTGGCGCCGTGGAAGGCCTCCTCGAGGCTTATCTCGACTGTGGTCTCGACGCGGGCCGACCCTCTTCGGCGGCCTCCGCCGAAGAATTGGCCCAGCAGGTCGTCCGCGTTGCCGAAGGGGCTCTCACCGCCGGTACGGGTGACCGTCCACTCGAAGGGGCCGCCGCTGCCGAAGCCGGCCCCCATGTCATCAGCATGCTTCCAGTTGTCTCCGAAGCGGTCGTACTTGCCGCGCTTTTCGGGGTCGGACAGGACCTCGTACGCCTCGTTGATCTCCTTGAAGCGGCGCTCGGCGTCCCCGTCTCCCGGGTTCAGGTCGGGGTGGTACTTCCGCGCCATGCGCCGAAATGCCTGGCGCACTGCCGTCTCGTCGGCGTCCCTGGACACTCCCAGGGTATCGTAGTAGCTCATCGGAATCAGACCATTGCGTGATTCGTCGCGCACCCATAACCAATCTTATCAGCCGTCAATGGTTGAGGCAAGAGATATATAGTAAATAGTATAAGAGACTTGCATTGGAATACATGCAACTATATAATCGTTTCGTGAGCAGCGAAGATGCTCACACAGGACGTAATAGCAGACTGTAAGGAGGTTGTCGATATGCTAGTGCACCGATGGGATCCGTTCGTGGCGACGCGCCGGAGGGACCGGCTGTTCAATAGGCTGTGGAGTCTTCCAGCCATTCAGGGCGGCTCACAGCACTGGTCTGCGCCGATAGACGTCGTGCGTGAGGGTAACGAAGTGGTGGTGAAGGCCTCTCTGCCCGGCGTAGCACCCGAGGACATAGAGGTGACGGTGGAGGACGGCGTTCTGTCGATCAGCGGCGAAGCGTCCTCGGATAGCGAGGAGAATGACACCCGCTATCTGCTCCGAGAGCGACGGAGCGGCAGATTCGGCCGGCGACTGAGGCTGCCGGATTACGTCGACGCGGAAAAGGCCGAGCCGAAGTACGAGAACGGCGTGGTAACGATCAGCTTCCCGAAGCTGGAGTCGAAGAGGCCCAAGCGCCTCGAGGTCAAGGCGGCCTAGCCGCTTCGCTCGCCTCCGGTCTTCCCAGCGGCCCGGCGATTTCGCCGGGCCGCTTTTATGCTGAGACTCGCCGTCGTGTGGGCAGGCGCCGGCAGTTGGTATAATCAATTCGCGCCGGAGGTTACCATTCATGCGCGTCTACACGAGATCGGGCGATACCGGCGAGACGGGACTACTGTTTGGGGGACGCGTGTCGAAGGCGGACCCGAGATGTGAGGCGTACGGCGCGACCGATCAGGCCGTCTCCGCGATGGGGCTGGCCCGTGCGATGTCGCAGGACGAGCGTGTGCGCCAGATCCTGCTTCAGGTCCAGAGGGAGATGTTCACCGTGGGCGCCGAGCTTGCCACCGCGGTGGAGAGGTACGAGCATCTGATCGCGAACTTCGACGTGGTGACGGCGGAGATGGTCGATCGGCTGGAGGGGTTCATAGACGAGCTCGCCGCCCAGGTGGAGCTGCCGCCCGCCTTCATCGTTCCGGGGGCGTCGGCTGCGTCGGCTGCGTTGGACCTGGCGCGCAGCCTGCTGAGGACAGGAGAGCGCAGGGTGGTGGAGCTCCAGCAGGAGGGGATGCTGGTGAACGCCGAGGTGCTTCGGTATATCAACCGTCTCTCCGACCTGCTGTTCATGCTGGCCAGGTTCGAGGACAGGAAGCTGCCGTTCGAGGTGCTGACCGGCGACGGCGGAGTAGAGTGCGGTGAGCGACGCTAGGATCACGATAGTCGACTATCAGGCGGGAAACCTGCGAAGCGTGCAGAAGGCGTTGGAGAGGTTCGGCGTCCGTCCGGTGATTAGCTCCGATCCGAAGGATATTGAGGAGGCGGACGGCGTCGTCTTCCCGGGACAGGGGGCCGCCGGACCGGCGATGAGGAATCTCGAGGCGAGAGAGTTGGCGGAGCCGATCAAGAGATACATCGGGGATGGCCGACCGTTTCTCGGGGTGTGCCTTGGGCTTCAGCTCTTGCTGGAGGGGTCGGACGAGCATGACGAGGCGTGTCTCGGCGTGCTCCCGGGAAGGGTGCGGCGTCTTCCCAGCACAGTGAAGATACCTCAAATGGGGTGGAACAGCGTGGAGCTCCTGAGCCCGCATCCGATATTCAGCGGGGTGCCCGACGGCTCATACTTCTACTTTGTGCACAGCTACTACGCCGACCCGGAGGATAGTACGGTTGTGGCCGGGACGTCGACGTACGGTCTCCGGTTCACGAGCGCGGTGGCGCGTGACAACCTGGTGGCAGTCCAGTTCCATCCGGAGAAGAGCGGAGAGACCGGGCTCAGGCTGTATGCCTCCTTCATCGACATGGTCAACACTGCCGGGTCGGCGGCATGATGGAGCTGATCCCAGCCGTCGACGTGCTGGACGGACGGTGTGTGCGCCTCTACCAGGGCGACTATGCTCGTGAGACGGTCTACTCGGACGATCCCGCGGAGGCTGCGGCACGGTGGGCGTCTCTGGGCGTCAAGCGACTGCACGTCGTCGACCTGGACGGGGCGAGAGCAGGAGCGCCGGCCAATCTGGACGTGGTACGGCAGATCGTGGACGCCGTGCCAATCCCGGTGCAGCTAGGCGGCGGGATGCGGACTGCCGACGTTGCACGCGAAGCGCTCGCGATGGGGGTGGACAGGGTCATATTCGGGACCGTGGCTATCGAGGCGCCGGAGATCGTGGAAGCGGTCTGCCGAACGGAGGGAGCCTCCTCCGTGGTGGTGAGTGTGGACGCGAGGGATGGACACGTCGCGGTGAGGGGATGGACGGAGGGCGCCGGAGTGTCGGTTTCCGACCTGGTGCGTCGGATGGCGGACGGCGGTGTGGAGAGAGTGATGTATACCGACATCGACCGGGACGGCACCTTGACCGAACCCAACTTCGGGGCGATCAGGGCGCTGATGCGCGAGGCCCACGTGGCGCTGCTTGCGGCAGGCGGGGTCTCGTCTCTGTCGCATCTCCTGACGCTCGATGAGATGGGCGTGGAGGGGGCAATTGTGGGACGAGCGGCGTACACCGGCGACGTGGACGTGGGCGCTGCGCTTCGCACACTATCGGAGAAGAGGTGTTGCTGACCAAGCGCATAATCCCATGCCTGGATATCGACCGCGGCCGCGTCGTGAAGGGCGTCAGCTTTCTCGATCTTCGCGACGCGGGCGACCCTGCCGAGATGGCCGCATTCTACGATCAGGAGGGGGCGGACGAGCTCGTTTTTCTGGACATCACCGCCAGCTCGGACCGCCGGGACATCATGATCGATGTGGTCAAGGCGGTGTCGGAGCAGGTGTTCATTCCTCTCACCGTTGGCGGCGGACTCGGCCGGGTGAGTGACGTGCGGCGGATGCTGGAGGCGGGAGCGGACAAGGTGTCGCTGAATACTGCGGCGGTCGACAGGCAGGACCTCATTGCGGAAGCAGCGGCCCTCTTCGGGTCCCAGTGCATCGTGGTCGCAATCGATGCGAAGAGGGTAGTATCTCCTAGCGGCGCGGCTGATGGGGTCGAGCCGGGGATCTCACTCGGTTCGGACTCCCGTTGGGAGGTCTACACACACGGCGGACGCACGCCCAAGGGCATCGACGCCGTAAGGTGGGCTGCCCGCGCGGCGGAGCTTGGAGCAGGTGAGCTGCTGGTCACGAGCATGGATACGGACGGACAGCAGACGGGGTACGATCTGGAGATGCTTCGCTCGATAACCGACGAGGTGTCCATCCCGGTGATAGCAAGCGGAGGCGCCGGCGGGCTGAATCACCTCTATGACGTGCTCGACGCCGCATACGTCGACGCGGTGCTGGCTGCGAGCATATTCCACTTCGGGAAGTACAGGATACGCGAAGCCAAGGCCTATCTAGCCGAGCGGGGCGTGCCGGTGCGTCCGGTGGAGGGATAGTACGACCGGCCCACAGTCGCGGAGCTATACAACAGGAGCCTGACATGGTTGAGGTACAGCTGGACGAGAGGGGTCTGGTGCCCGCGGTCGCCCAGAACGTCGATACCGGAGAGGTGCTGATGCTGGGCTACATGAGCCCAGGCTCTCTGAAGCGCACGTTGGAGGGAGGCGAGGTCTGGTTCTACAGCCGTTCGCGGTCCGATCTGTGGCACAAGGGTGAGGTCTCCGGTAACTACATGAGAGTGAGGTCCGCTGTGGCGGACTGCGACGGAGATACGATCCTGTTGAGCGTGGTTCCGGATGGTCCGATCTGCCACACGGGGAAATCGACCTGCTTTTTCACGCCTCTGGATGGCATGCCCGAATTCCTGCCTCACGATCAGGGGCCGGGAGTGCTGGAGGAGTTGTTCTCCGTCATACAGGACCGGAAGCGGGAGCGTCCGGCCGGGTCGTACACGGCGGAGCTCTTCGATGAGGGCGTCGACAGGATCAGCCAGAAGGTGGTGGAGGAGGCGGGTGAGGCAGCGATCGCCGGGGTCAAGGGCGACCGTGAGCAGGTGGTGAAGGAGGCAGCTGATCTGATATTCCACACCCTGATGCTCCTGTCTGCCTCCGGCGCGACCCCCAAGGAAGTGTGGGAAGAGCTGCGTGACCGGCGGGGCTAGGAGGCTCTAGGCGGGAACTGTCGCCGACTCCTCTTCCTCGTCCGCTTGGATCGCCAGGGTCATTGCCTCTATGGCGACCTCGATCTGGTCGTCGTCGGGCTGGCGGGTGGTCAGCTTCTGAAGAGCCAGGCTGGGCCCGGTCACGATCCGGACGAGCGGGTTATTCTGGTGTCGGCCACTCAGCCGTATCAGCTCGTAGCTGGCGGCTGCGATGAATGGAACGAGCACCACCCGCGAGGCGATGAGCCACCAGAGCGGCTCCCTTCCCACGAAGACGAAGGCAACGACGGAGACTACGACGACTACGAGGAGGAAAGCGGTGCCGCAGCGTGGGTGTTCGGGCGAGTACCGGCGCACGGCACCAACCTCCAGAGGGTCGCCCCTCTCGCTGGCGTGGACGGTCATGTGCTCGGCGCCGTGGTACATGAAGACGCGCCGTATGTCGGACATCCGGCCGATGAGCGCGAGGTACCCTATAAACGCTGCGAGCCGGATGGCCCCCTCGATCGCATTCGCGGCGAGGTCGGATCCTACCGCCTGCTCGAGGCTTCTGCTGGCCAGGACCGGCCCGATGAAAAAGACTGCGATGGCGATGGTCAGGGAGATGGCGACCATCCCGGCGATGGCGCCCCGTCCCAGATCTTCACCCTCCGCCTCCGCGGCGACGTTCGCGGAGTAGGTGAGCGCCCGCATACCGAGTGTCAGAGTTTCCGCGAGGGCTATGACGCCCCTGACGAGGAAGAGCTTCCTCAGCCGTCCGGTATATACCGGATTGAGCGGTCTGCACAGGTGGGCGATAGTCCTGTCCGGGCGCCGAACCGCCACAGACATGTGGCGCCGGCCGCGTATCATCACCCCTTCGATCACAGCTTGGCCGCCGTAGGTGTGTTGCTGGGACATCGTTACCAACGACCGGCGCGGTTGTGTAAGGAGGGAGGGGACTGCATCACAGCGGGCTCCAAAAGAAAGGGGTGACGACCCTGAGTCTCACCCCCTTCGACGAAGGATGTGCCGACGGCCTGAGCTATTCGAGTCTGAAACGTCGCTTGAGCCTTTCCACCCTTCCTTCGGTGTCTACGATGCGCTGCTCTCCCGTGAAGAAGGGATGGCACTGGCTGCATATCTCGACGTGCAGCTTCGGTTTGGTGGAGCCGGTGGTGTACGAGTCTCCGCAGGAGCAGGTAACGACCGCCTCGGCGTGGTACTTGGGATGGATGCCTGTCTTCATCTGACTCGTGCTCTTACGCGGATGGGTAGACGCTGGCGCGCTTCCGTGCACCAGCAGCGTGTTCGAACTTCACCTGGCCTTCGACGAGGGCGAAGAGCGTGTGGTCCTTCCCGACGCCGACGTTCAGGCCCGGCCGTATCTTCGTGCCTCGCTGGCGGACGATGATCGTGCCTGCCACGACCTGCTGGCTGTCGTAGCGCTTGATGCCCAGCCGCTTTGACTTGCTGTCTCGTCCGTTCCTGGTACTGCCGCCACCCTTCTTATGTGCCACCGCTACTCCTCTCCTGGATCCGTGCGTCCGTCGACAGAAATCTCGGTCACCTTCAGATCCGTAAAGGGCTGACGGTGCCCATTCTTCCG
Organism: Dehalococcoidia bacterium; assembly: GCA_965208395.1. Lineage (GTDB taxonomy): Bacteria > Chloroflexota > Dehalococcoidia > Lucifugimonadales > CBDBON01 > CBDBON01. The sequence continues at coordinate 460,332 of CBDBON010000003.1, read as the reverse complement.
CCGATACCGCGTCTTGGCCTTGTATTTGAAGACGATGACCTTGTCGTCTCTGCCCTGCGCGACGACCTCGGCCGTCACCTTGGCTCCAGGCACGTTGGGGTTTCCGATGACAATGTTGCCGCCTTCGGAGACCAGGAGCACCTGGTCGAGCTCTACAGTGTCGCCCTGATCGCCTCGCAGCGACTCGACGCGCACGGTATCACCAGGCTGTACCCGGTACTGTTTTCCGCCTGTCTGTACGACTGCGTATTCAACCATGTCGGATTGTCCGTCTACTATTGTAGGGTTGCACGAGTTGGAGCGTCAAGGCGCATCACGCAGAGAGACGTAGCGTCATACGCCGGATGAGGCACGTCGCGGATGGAAGACGGAGATGCAAGCGCGGACGCGTCCGGTCTCATATCCTGGACTGCTAGGCACTTCCTGTGCGGAAGACTTTGGTGCCGCACTCTAGACAGACGCCCTGAGTCGCGGGACGGCCGCTCTTGAGCATGACGGCGTGCGGGTTGCTGATCTCGCGCTTGGTCTTGCACTTGAAACAGTATGCTTCCATAGAAGACTTTCCAGCGTTCCAGATTAGGCTAGAACCTCATAGATTCTACCCGTGAGTGCCGACAAGTCGCGCAAGCAGGTTGCGTGGAGCCTCATGTTGAGAAGAGCCTCTGTGCACGCCAGAGGCGATTCTCGTCGTCGAAGGCCAGCAACCCGATGAACCTTCCGTCGACCGTGTAGGCACGGCACGGCTCCCCGTTGGGCGGCGGAGGCAGGCCCACTCCGGGAGGGATATGCCGCCCGTGACCGATCATCTCCTCTGTCCGTCTGTTCAGGATGACGGACGAGAGCCGCTGCACGGCGAGGTCGGGGGCGTAGACCAGATCGGTCCAGGTGTCCTCCTCGAACGTCTTTTCGAGTGCCTCCAACGACGTCGTCCCCGACAGATGGAAGGGGCCACTCCTGAGCCGGATGAGCTGCTTCAGGTGGCCGCCGCACCCGATGGACTGTCCGAGGTCGTGCGCGAGTGACCTCATATAGAAGCCCCGGCCGCAGCCTACCTCGATCGTCGCGAGGGGAGGGGACCAGTTGACGAGATCGACGCGGTAGGTCTCCACGCTGCGCGGCTCTCGCTCGACGTGGATACCAGCCCGCGCCAGATCGTACAGGCGCTTGCCCTTCTGTTTGAGCGCGCTGTACATGGGAGGGACCTGCTGTGTTACGCCGCGGAAGGGTTCGAGCCGACGGTCGATCTCGCCGTCGGTAAGGCCTGCGGGCTCTGCGCGTGCGGTGACTGTGCCTAAGGCGTCGTAGGTGTCGGTCGAGACCCCGAGCTCGACGACTGCCCGGTACTCCTTGGTTCCGGAGATCAGGTATTCCATCATCCTGGTGGCGCGTCCGAGGCAGATTGGTATGACGCCCGTGGCAACCGGGTCGAGGGTCCCACCGTGTCCCACCTTCCGTATGCCGGTGCCTCTCTTGACACGGCGAACGACGTCCATCGACGTGATGCCGTACGGCTTATCGACGTTGAGTATCCCGGCGATGGCTCTCTGAGCGTCCGGCACGGCTATGCCTCTTCGGCGTCCCCGGGCGCGAGAGACCTGATCTTGCGGAGCATCTCGGCGCCCTGCTCGATCGACTCGTCGATCTGAAATGTGAGCGTCGGCACAGCCTTCATCGTCAAGTGTCGGCGGACGTCCCTGTGGATAAATCCTGCGGCAGAGCGAAGAGCGCGCAGGGTGAGCTGCTTGGCCGTTTCATCTCCAAGAACGCTTACGAAGACGCGCGCATGCCTCAGGTCTGCGGAGGCATCAACGCGCGTGACGCTCATGACCGATGAGAGCCGCGGGTCCTTGAGTCTGCTGGTGAGGACACGGCCTATCTCCTGACGCAGGAGGCCGTTGACGCGATCGATGCGACGGGTCATGGAAACCTCAGAGGCGTAGGCGGTGTGGCCTCAATCAGCGTACGCGGTGGGAGCGGTGAGCTTCCAGTACGTCACCCTCCCGGAAGCTGTCGAACCCGTCGAGTCCAAGACCGCCCTCGAAGCCCGCGGTCAACTCTCTGACATCGTCCTTGAAATGTCTGAGGCTGGAGATGGTGCCTGTGAACACGCTATCCCTGCCTCGCACCACGTGTATTGTGGCGTCTCTGGCCACAACTCCGTCGTTGACGTGGATGCCTGCGACCCGTCCGCGCCGGCTTATGGAGAAGACCGCACGGACCGTGGCGTGGCCCTCCACGACGTCTTCGTAGACCGGCTCCAAGAGTCCTTCCAGCGCATTCTCTACATCTTCGACCAAATGGTATATGACGTCGTATGATCTGATATCGACGCCCTGTTGCTTGGCCAAGGCTGTCGCACCCGGCTCAGGGCTGCTGTTGAAGGCGACGATGATGGCCTGTGACGCCGCGGCGAGCAGAATGTCACTTTCGGTTACGCCGCCGCTGGAGGCGTGTATGATCGTAACGCGGGTCTCACTGGAGTTGAGGCGCTCCAACGAGCCGCGCACAGCCTCGATAGTCCCCTGAACGTCCGTCTTGACGATCAGGTTTAGGGCCTTGGTCTCCCCCGACTCGATACGTGAGTGTACGTCTTCTAGGGTTGGTCCGTGGCCTCTCGACGCCCTCTCCCTCTGGTTGTTCACCGTCATCTGGCGGGCTGCCTTCTCGTCTTCGGCGACGACGAAGACGTCTCCCGCATTGGGCAGGCCGTCTATGCCAAGTACCTCGACCGGGCATGAGGGTCCGGCACTCTCCACCGCGTTGCCCCTGTCATCGAACATCGCTCTGACCCGGCCTCTGAGGTCGCCGACGACGATGATGTCACCCACTCTCAGCGTGCCTGACTGTACCAACACCGTGGCGACGACTCCCCTGCGCTTGTCGGTGCGCGCCTCGACCACGGCGCCTCGGCCGGGACGATTCGGGTTGGCCTTCAACTCGGAAATCTCCGCCACTGCCAGCAGGTTGTCGAGCAGATCGCTGACGCCGTCACCCCTTAGGGCGGAGACAGGAACGCTGATGACGTCTCCTCCCCACTCTTCGATGAGCAGGTCCTGTTCGGATAGCTGCCTCTTGACACGCTCCTGGTCGGAGTCCGGCTTGTCGACCTTGTTGATGGCGACTACGATAGGCACCTCGGCCGCCTTGGCGTGCGAGATCGCCTCGACGGTCTGGGGCATGATGCCGTCGTCCGCCGCCACGACCAGCACGGCGATGTCGGTAACTTGCGCTCCCCTGGCCCTCATCGCGGTGAATGCCTCATGGCCTGGAGTATCGACGAATGTGATGGGGCTGCTGCTGAACTCGACCTGGTAGGCGCCTATGTGCTGGGTGATGTTGCCGGCCTCGGTATCGACGATGTTCGTCTGGCGGATGGAGTCCAAGAGGGTCGTCTTGCCGTGGTCGACGTGTCCGAGGATGGTGATGACCGGGGGGCGGGTCTCCAGGAGGTCGGGATCTTCGGCATCTTCGTCCGCTTTGGCTATGGTGGTCTCCTTGGCCTTGGAGAGGGGGAGGACTCCGAAGCCGAACGCCGGGGCGACCATACCCGCAATGCTGTGTTCCACCACCTCGTTGATCGTGAGCATGTAGCCGTTTCTCATGAACTCCTTGATGACCTCGACGGGACCGACGCCCATGAGATCGGCGAGGTCGCTGACGGTGAGAGCGGCAGGGATCTCGAGAGGCCGCAGACCCTGTTGGCTCGTGGCTGGTGATCGGGTTGTCATCGGTTCACCTAACTTTCACGATAGTTGCCGAGTCGTCGATGGAGGCGATCAGCTGAGTCCAGTCTTCGTCCGATATCTGGGTCCGCAGTGCGTACCCGAGTCTGCTACGGCTGAGAGTGAGCCGATCACAGGATTCGTCTCGGCACATGTAGGCTCCCCGGCCTGGCGTCTTCCCGGCTGGGTCTACCGAGACGACACCGTTCGAAGAGGCTACGATACGGTCTAGGTCTCTCTTGGGCGCCTTTGTGCCGCACACGGCGCAGGTACGCGTCGGCATATGCCGCCTGCGCGTCACCGCCTTCTGCGGCCCGCCTTTGGCTTGCGCTTGCGACCCTTGCCGCCGTCGGCTGTTCGTCCGCGTCTGGCCATCACTCCGCCACGGAGTCCTGCGATCTCTTCGGCGAAGCGTATACGGCCAGGCTCCGGCGCCGCTGCGCGCCTGATGGACCAGGTGTTCTCCGGGAGGTCGTGCATCGAGGCGAATCTCTCCTGGCCGGCTCCCACGGGCTCCGGTTCGGGTTCGGGCTCGATCAGCGGCTCGATTATCTCCGGCGGCAACGCTGGCAGAGGCTCTTCGATCGGAGCCGTCTCTGCCACGGGTTCCGGCTCCGGCGTCTGTTCACGTGAGGCCTCGGCTACCACCTCCTCGGGCTGCCCCGCATCCACCGTCTCCTCGATGGCGACCGGCTCTTCGGCGACAGGTGTGTCCTCGACCTCCACACTCTCCGGCACGGCCTCGGACACCGGCTCGGCCGGCGCCTCTTCGGCTGCCTGCTCCGGCTCCTCCTCCACGGGATCGGGCTCCCCGACGATCGTGGGGGGCAGCCGCAGCGCCTTCAGCCGGTCCTGGAGCTCTCCATAGGACTTCTCTCCGAAACTCTTTATCGCCAAGAGGTCGGAACGCGTCATCTTCAGGATATGACCTACCGTGGTCACGCCGCCGTTCTTCAGGACATTAAGGGTGCGGGTGGAGAGTCCGAGCATCTCTAGCTCCGACTCGGCGACGATGACCGGGGTCTCCTTAGAGACGCGGCCCGCGTCCACACTGCTGCGAATGTCAACGCTCCATCCCGTCAGCTTTGCGGCGAGCCGGGCGTTCTGGCCCTCCTTGCCGATCGCCAGCGATAGCTGCCGGTCGGGCACCACGGCCACCGCGACGTTCGTGTCGGCGTCGAGGTCTACCCGCATGACTTGGGAGGGGTTGAGAGCGTTCGCGATGAATCTCGTCGGGTCCTTGTTCCACTCGACGACGTCGATCTTCTCGCCCTGGAGCTCGTTGACGATGTTCTGGATCCTGACGCCGCGAAGTCCCACGCATGAGCCGACGGGATCGACGCCGTCCTGTCTTGCCCTGACTGCGACCTTGCTTCTGAACCCCGGTTCCCGCGCTATGGCGACGATCTCGACGGCGCCGTGGTATATCTCCGGCACCTCCATCTCGAACAGGCGCCTCAGGAGCAGGCCGTCCGTTCGGGAGACGATTAGCTCCGGTCCCTTGACGGTGAGTTCGACCGACTTGAGCAGTACCTTGAGGTTCAGCCCTGGCCTGTACCTGTCGGTAGGGGCCTGTTCGCTGAAGGGAAGTATTGCCTCTGCACGGCCGAGGTCCACGATGATCTGTCTCGGCTCCATGCGTTGAATGGTGACCGAGAAGACCTCTCCCGCCCTGTCCTCGTACTCCTTGTAGACCAGCTCACGCTCAGCCTCCCGGAGCCTCTGCATGACTACCTGTTTTGCGGTCTGAGCGGCGATCCGGCCCGCGAAGTGCGGCATGCTGGACGTAGCCAGGGTCTCGCCTATCTCCACGTTCGGGCGGAGCCGCCTGCCCGCGCTCAACGATATCTGGGTGGAGGGGTCGGTGATCGCTTCGTCGTCTTCGACGACCGTCTTCAGGATGCTTACGCTGATCTCTCCGGTACCCGGATCGAGTTTGACGGAGAGGTTCTGTCCTTCCGTGATGCTGTCCTTGCGGAAGGCTGAGACGAGCGCTGCCTCGATGGCCGAGAGGACGGTCTCTCTTGGGAGATTCCGTTCGGCTGCAAGCTGCGTCAAAGCGATCAGGAAGTCGCTCTTCATGCGCTCCTCCCAGCTATTTGCGGACCGATCAATCCCCTTTAACAAAGAAAGTGGGCCGCCCCACTTTCAACAAAGAACACGGTCACAGAATACCTAGCGAAGTATACCACGGCGGCCCGTGCCATACAAGGCGCACGAGTCCCTCTCAAATGGTTAGGGTGACGACATCAGGACGGTTGGGTAGCTGATAATATGGAGGACGGATGCTGAAGGGATTCCACATGCCAGACGTACGACGGATCGCCTCGCCCGTACGATCGCTCGCCTGCATGACTCTTTGCTGCCTGCTACTGGCTGCGTGCGGTGGCTGGACGGAGGATGAAGAGGACCTGCTGGTGTTTGCTGCGGCGAGCCTGCAGGATGCGCTCGAGGCCATCGAGGAGGAGGTCGACAGCGAGGTCGGGATAGCGGTGAGCTATGGGGGGTCGCACATGCTGGCCCGCCAGCTGTCGGCCGGGGCGCCGGCGGACGTCTTTATTTCGGCGGGCGCTCAGCCCACCCAAACGTTGGTCGATGAAGGCTTGGTCGATGGAGACCCGGTGGATGTGGTGACGAACAGGCTCGTCGTGGTGACGATCAAGGGCGGAGCTGACATATCGGCGATGGATGAGTTGACTGCTCCCGGCGTCGGACGGGTGGCGATCGCAGACCCCGACATGGCTCCCGCCGGAGAATATGCCAGAGAGGCACTCGTTCGCCTCGGCCTGTGGGAGAGGGTCGAAGACAAGCTGATCCTTGGATCGGACGTCCGGGCTACGCTCGCCTATGTACAGACCGGTAATGTGGACGCTGCAATAGTGTACGAGTCGGACGCGGCTGGCGCGCGGGGTGTCGTCGTATATGACGTCGTACCGGCTGACAGCTATACTCCGGTCGTCTATCCGGCGGTCGTCGTCGGCGCATCCGATAAGGCGGCTCGTGCGATCGAGTTCGTCGAGATGCTGCGTGGCGGTGAGGCTGGGGCGATATTCGAACGGTTCGGTTTCACGAGACCCTAGGCGGGGTAGAGAGAGGAACAGCAGGAGTTGGATTGGGCGTTGCTGGGGCTCAGCCTTCAGGTGGCGGGGGTTGCGACCGCCTTGAACCTTCCCGTGGCTCTGGTCCTTAGCTGGCTGCTGGTCAGGAGACGGATACGCGGGCGACTGCTGATAGACGTGCTCGTGTCGTTGCCCCTCGCCGTGCCTCCCGTGGTGATTGGCTATCTCCTACTGCTCCTGCTCGGACGAGACGGACCGCTCGGAGCCGCGGCGCACTCCGTCTTCGGGCTCGACCTGGTGTTCACGTGGGTAGCCGCGGCCTTGGCTGCCGCCGTGGTCTCGTTTCCTCTGATGGTCCGGGCGATCATGGTGGCGATGGGCGGGGTGGATGAACGACTGGAAGTGGCGGCGCGAACCCTGGGCGCGGGTATCTTACGGGTCACCCTGACCATCACGGTGCCGTTGGCATATCGAGGCATCCTCGCCGGGCTTCTACTCGGCTTTGTACGTGCCGTCAGTGAGTTCGGTGCGACTATTATCGTAGCCGGTAACATACCGGGGAGAACCCAGACGTTGCCTCTGGCCATCTTTACGAGTGTCCAGACCGGGAAGGACGAGCAGGCGCTCAGGTTGGTCGGTGTAACGGTAGCGCTGGCCTTCGTGACGTTGGTTGTCCATAACTGGCTTCTGGCCCGTGACCGTACGAGGCGGGCATAGGTCGGGGTAGGGGATCACTTGTCCAGAAGCTCCACCATAGCCCCTGTACCGCTGAGGTTCGAGATCGTCCGTAGGTTTGAGGATTTTGATCTGGAGTGCGCGGCCACCTTCGTCTCCGGCGTGACTGCCGTGTTCGGACCGTCAGGCAGCGGGAAATCGACTCTTCTGAACTGCATCGCGGGAGTGATTACTCCGCACGAGGGCAGTGTGGAGATCTTGGACAGGGTCGTCTTCTCATCCAAGGCGCGGACCAATCTTCGGCCCGAGAGCCGGCGCCTCGGCTACATGCTCCAAGAGGCGGCTCTCTTTCCTCACATGAGCGTCCGAGAAAACATCTTATATGGTTACAGATTGACGCCGCCGGAACGAAGAAGGATACATCCTGATGAGCTGGTCGAGCTGTTTCGGATAGGGTCGTTGATGGATCGTTCGGTTGCGAACCTGTCGAAAGGCGAGGCACAGAGGGTGGCACTTGCGAGGGCGCTTGCGACTTCGCCTGACCTCCTTCTTCTTGACGAGCCCACGGCTGCTCTGGATTCAGTAATGCGAGGGACAATCCTGGAGTTCCTGTTGAGGTGTTGGCGGGAGTTGAGTACGCCGATGGTCTATGTGTCGCACTCTCTATCAGAGGTCCTGGCCATTGCGGATGACGTGTTGGTACTGTCGGATGGGCGCGGGGTCGCCTATGGGAAGACGGCCGATGTTCTGGTTCATCCTGACGTAGCGAAGATGGCCGAATACGCCGTGCTGGAAAATATCCTGGAGGCACGGGTCATCGCCGCCGGCGGACAGGCCGGGATGTCTCAGTTGGCTCTAGGCGAGGTTGTACTCTTCGGACCGCGCACCTGCCGGGAGCCTGGAAGCTCGGTGATGATATCGGTTCGTGCCAGCGAGATCATAGTCGCGTTGGAGGCCCCGCCGAGACTGAGTGCACGGAACGTCGTGCGGGCCGTGGTCGAGGAGGTCCACGAGGTTGCGTCAGGAGTGATCTTGTACGTTGATGTGGGGGTCCGCCTGGTGGTGGAGATCACCTATGGGTCGTCGAGGGAGCTGGGACTAAACAGAGGGCGAGAGGTCTATTTAGTGCTCAAGGCCAGCAGCATCATGGTGCTGGACGCTCGGGTGGGTGGCGGATGAACGACTATTCTCAACGTGCTACGACCTCTTCGCCGGTCGGGCATATACGGAGCAGGCAGCATCGGCTGCATTCGGGACGTCTCCGGCACACCTCGACCGCGTGGCGGACGATCAGCGCATGGTATTCGGCGAAGAGGGGCTGATCCTCCGGCAAAGCCGCAGTGAACATCTCGCGGTATCTTGAGTAGGAGTGCCGTTCCGGGGCCAATCCCAGCCTCGAGAAGAGCCTCATGGTGTATGCGTCGATGACGAAAGCCGGTTTCCCCACGGCGTAGAGAAGGATCGCGTCGGCCGTCTCCTCGCCTATGCCATATACGCTCAGGAGCTCCTCCCTGAGGGTGTCAGTCGCCTGGTGCGACATGGTGTCCAGATCGTTGCCGAACCGCCTGTCCAGGTAAGCCGCCAGCTCCTTGAGCCGACGCGCCTTGGAGTTGTGGTATACGCTGGCGCGGATTAGCCCTGCAAGAGTATCTGTATTCATAGCACGTATCGCCGACGGTGATAGCGCTCCGGCCGTCTTCAACCGTGCGATCGCCTTCGCGGCACCGGTCCATGAGGTGGCCTGGGTCAGTATTGCGCCCACCATCACCTCGAAGGGCGTGTCCGCGGGCCACCAGTGTTGCGGGCCGTATCGCTGGAGTAGGTCTCCGTAGATGCCGAGCAGCATCTTTCGGTCTGTGGATGTGCGTTGTTCCGTCATAGTAGCGGGGTGGTGCGACATGATAGCATCCACCTAGGAGATTGATTACAGTTCAGTTATTCCAAGGGACGAAAGAGATGACGAGTTTTCACGCGAGATTTCGAGAGGCGACCGAGGCGAACCGGAGCCTGTTGTGCGTGGGCCTCGACCCCGACCCCGATCTGATGGCCCTGCCCGATGTGACCGTGTTCAACGCCGCGATCGTCGACGCTACGAAGGACTTGGTATGCGCGTACAAGCCGAACCTGTCCTTCTATGAAGCGCTGGGAATTGACGGCTTCCGCGCACTGGAGAGGACCATCGGGCACATACGCGCCGAGGCCCCGCAGGTGCTGATCATCGGTGACGCCAAGCGTGGGGATATAACGTCCTCGAATCGCAAGTACGCCGCCGCGTTGTTCGACGTGTGGGGGTTCGACGGCGCAACGGTCAACGCCTACGCTGGTGGAGAGTCGCTTGAGCCGTTCTTCGAGTATCGGGACAGGGGTGTGTTCGTTTTGTGCCGCTCCTCGAACGATGGGGCGGGTGAGTTTCAGGACCTCGCTCTGGATGACGCGAGCGGCGGGCGTACCCTATATGAGCAGGTGGCATTGCGCGCCGTCCAGCGGGACACGGCAGGGAACCTGGGATTGGTGGTGGGCGCGACCTATCCTCAGGAGTTGGCACGGGTGCGAGAGCTGGCTCCGGGGGTGCCCATACTGGTGCCTGGAGTGGGCGCGCAGAGTGGACAGTTAGAGGCTTCGGTAAGGAGCGGGCTGGACAGTGACCATCAGAACCTGCTGATCAGCTCGTCGCGCGGGATCACTTATGCGTCGCGGAGGCCCCAGGACTTTGGAGATGCAGCCAGGGAGGCCGCGCTACGCCTGAAGGAGCGGATAGATCGTGTCCTATCGCTGGAGGGCAGGGGGTGGTCGTAGCGTTTCATATGGGTGATACGGTAAGGCTCAAGAAGCGGCATCCTTGCGGCGGGTTCGAGTGGGAGGTCGTTCGGCTCGGGGCCGACATCGGAATACGATGCTTCGGCTGCCGGCGTAGAGTGGTGATGCCGAGGTCTACATTGGAGAAGAGAGTGAAGGAGGTGTTGCCTAGAGATGTCTGACGGTGCGTTGTGTCCGATTGGACACCCGGCGCTCCGTTGACACTGCTATAGCCTGTACTTAGAATGAGTTCTGGGCGCTGGGGCAGGCGCCCACAGTTGCATCGAAAGGAGCGTCTCGATGCTGGAGATGAGCATAGACAGCATACGCGTCAGTCTGATGAACTATCAGAGGGTCGTGATACTGCGTGTGAAGGACTCGGACCAGTATCTGCCTATCTGGATTGGTGCTCCGGAGGCCGATTCTATAGCCTTGAAGCTTCAGGATGTGTCGGTACCGCGTCCGATGACCCACGATCTGTTGGGGATGGTTATAACGAGCCTGGGAGCGACAATCGACCATATCGTTGTCTCCGACCTGAGCGATGACACCTTTTTCGCCAAGATCGTGCTGCAGAGAAACGGTGCGATGACTGAGGTGGACTGCCGTCCGAGCGACGCGATCGCCCTCGCCGTGCGGGCGCAGGCGCCGATCTATGCGGACGCCGACGTTGTGCAGCGAGCGGGCGTCAAGATGGATGCGGAGACGGGGACTCCGGTCGTCCCAGGAGAGGGTGGTGAGGAGCCGAGGCCGCTCAGGGAAGAGGAGCTTAAGAGCCTCTCCGCCTTCAAGGACTTCGTCGAAACCCTCGACGTCGAAGACCTCGGGACAGAGCACAGACACAAGGAGTAGCAGCCCTCAGCTTGCTGCGCATGGGTCACACACTTAAGAGGCGGGAGTGTTAAGAGAGACCGCCTTTGTCTACTCCGACCGCCTGTCTCGCCATGTCCTGAGCGAGACTCACCCTATGAAGCCTGCTCGTCTCAGGTATACCTACGAGTTGTTGGAGTCTTATGGAGCGTTCGGTCCCAGCAACGCCAGGGTCGCTGAGCCTAGGGAGGCGACCGAAGAGGAGATAGCCTCGTTTCACACCCGCGAGTATGTCGCCGCGGTGAGGCGTCTGGACCTTGGTGAGGGCGATCTTAACGCGGCGGCGTTCAACTTCGGCCCGGGAGACAATCCGGTCTACGATGGGGTTTACGACGCCGCAGTGTGGTCTACGGGCGCGTCTCTGCGGGCGGCGGAGCTTCTGGTGGCTGACGAGGTAGAGGCTGCCTATAACATTGCCGGCGGGCTCCATCATGCGATGCCGGGCTATGCCTACGGATTCTGTGTCTTCAACGACCCCGTCATCGCAATAAACCAGCTCGTAGCACAGGGCATGCGGGTTGCATACGTGGACATTGACTGCCATCACGGCGACGGAGTGCAGCACGCTTTCTACGACACTGACTCGGTCCTGACAATATCGGTTCACGAGTCGGGCGCGTTTCTGTTCCCGGGCACCGGGTTCGTTCAGGAGAGCGGCGCGGGGCGTGGTAGAGGCTACTCCGTGAACCTTCCGCTATATCCATATACGTCGGATGAGGTGTATCTGTGGGCCTTTAGGGAGGTGGTGCCGCCGCTCATACGAGCCTTCCAACCTGACGTGCTTGTCACCCAGTTGGGTATAGACTCGCACTACCGGGACCCCATAACGCATATCGCGCTGACCGTTCAGGGGTTCGCTGAGGCGGTTAGGGAACTTGCCGCGGTGTCGCCGGGCCGATGGTTGGCGCTGGGAGGTGGCGGCTACGATCTCCAAGCCGTCGCCAGGGCATGGACGTTGGCATACGGTGTGATGTCGGAGCAGAGCTTTTCGGAGACCATTCCCGAGTCGTATCGGGAGCGTTACGGGGTGTCGACGCTGAGCGATCAGAGCGAGCCGTCCGTTCGCGACTCGATCCGCAACGACACGCGGACCTTCGCCGAGGGCAGCGTGTCAGCCGTGCACCGGCTGATCTTCCCGAGCCACGGCCTGCGGCCCGCTTAGTAGACCGAGACGTCGATGTCGGTCATATCGCCCGTGACGAGGTATATGGCGCGCTCTGCGATGTTCGTGGTCCTGTCCGCGACGCGCTCGAGATCGTGGGCGACCCAGAGCAGGTAGGTGGCGCGCCTGACCGTATCGGGATCCTCGATCATCATACCGATCAGCTCTGTGTATACATCGTCGTAAAGCTTGTCGACCTCGTCGTCGGCATCGCACACGGACATGGCCGTGACGACGTCCCGGTTGACAAGCGCATCCAGACTGCGGCGCAGCATCTGGATCGACTTGTCCGCCATCTTCGGGATGTCTATTAGGGGTTTAAGCGGCGGCTCGTTACCCATCATTATGCAGATCTTGGCGATCCCCTCCGCATAGTCACCCATTCGTTCGAGCTCTACCGCGATATGCAGTCCAGCTATGAGGACCCGGAGGTCCCCGGCCAACGGCTGCTGAGTGGCGATCAGGTCGATGCAGCGCTCTTCCAGCTGGAAGCGGTGATGATCGATCAGATCGTCCTGCTGCACGACACGCCTGGCCTCGTCGAGGTCCTGTCGTTTGAGCGCGTCCAGGGCGTTGGCTATCGCCTTTTCCACCATGCTCCCAAGCACGAGAAGATCATCTTGGACGGCTCGCAGGTCTTTGTCGAAATCTGTTCTGGGCATGGCACCGCCTTCCGGATTAGCTGAACCGTCCTGTGATGTAGGCCTCGGTTCTTTCGTCGGTTGGGTTGGTAAAGATTCGATGGGTGGAGTCGAACTCGACGAGATATCCAGCTCGGTCTTCGTCAACCATAAGAAAAGCGGTCTCGTCGGATACGCGCGCCGCCTGCTGCATATTGTGCGTGACGATGACTATCGTATAGTCGGAGCTGAGTTCCCGGATAAGCTCTTCGATTGCCAGCGTGGCGATCGGATCCAACGCCGAAGCTGGTTCGTCCATAAGGATGATCTCAGGCTCCACGGCCAGTGCCCTTGCCAGACAGAGGCGCTGCTGCTGTCCTCCGGACAGGGTCAAGGCGCTGTTGCCCAGCCGGTCGCGCACCTCGTCCCAGAGGGCTGCCTGGCGGAGCGAGCGCTCCACTGCTTCAGAGACATCGCCCATGAAACCGTTGATCCTGAGGCCGAATGCGACGTTATCGAAGATCGACTTGGGGAAGGGGTTTGGCTTCTGGAACACCATACCTATCCGTGATCGTATATCGGTCGGGTCGACCTCCGAACCATACAGGTCTTCACCCTGAAACAGGACCCGACCGGTGACTCTGCTCGTGGGAACTAGGTCGTTCATGCGGTTGAAGCACCGCAGCAGCGTGCTCTTGCCGCACCCTGAAGGACCAATTAGAGCAGTCACACGGTGCTCATTGACGGCGATGTCGACATCCCTCAGGGCGCGGAAGTCTCCATACCAGACGTTGAGCCCGGTAGCATCCAACACTTTCGATTCCTGTGACATCCTACTCCTCGGACCTGACCTGGTATCTGTTTCGTAGGAATATGGCCAATGCGTTCATCGACAGCAGTATCACGAGGAGGACGATTATCCCGGCGGCTGCGAGGCCTCGGAAGTCGTCCTGAGGCCTCGATACCCAGTTGTATATCTGTATAGGGAGGACAGTGAATCTGTCCAACGGGTCGGTGGGGACGAATGTGATGTAGACCAGAGCGCTGATGGCAATGACAGGAGCCGCCTCGCCGATCGCCCGCGAGAGGGCCAGTATGGTGCCGGTCAGAATGCCGGGCAAGGCCGACGGCAGGACGATCCCTTTGATGACCTGCCACTGGTCCGCCCCCAGTGCATAGCCCGCCTGACGGTAGGTGTCGGGCACTGCTCGTATCGCCTCTCTCGATGCGAGGATTACGATTGGGAGCACGAGTAGCGAAAGAGTGAGTGCGCCGGCGAGTAAGCTCCTTCCCATCGCCATGAACTGGACGAACAGGGCGAGCCCGAGAAGACCGTAGACGATCGAAGGGACGCCTGCCAGATTGGAGATGTTCACCTCAATCAGACGTGTCAGCCAGTTCTTGGGCGCGTACTCCTCGAGATAGATTGCAGAACTGACGCCGATCGGCACGGTAAAGAGCGCGGTCAGTCCCATGATCCAAACCGTGCCCATCATTGCCGACTTCAGTCCAGCCTGCTCCGGATGCCTTGACGGGTAGTCCGTAAACAGATGCAGGCTAAGCCAGGGAATGCCCTCGACCAGTATCCTGGCGAGCAGGATGACTAGGCCGATGATGCCCACGCATACGGCCATCAGGAAGATGACATAGAACACCCCTCCCACGCCGCGACGAAGCTGTGCTCTCCGTTGGAACATTTCCCCACGTGCCGCCATTAGTACTGCTCCCTCCACCGACGCACGATCCAGTGGCCGATGACGTTCATGCCAAGGGTGATGCAGAACAGCAGCAGCCCGACTGCGAATATGGTGTTGTACTCTATCGAGCCGTGTGGAGCCTCACCGAGGCTGAGCTGGACGATGTAGGCTGTCATCGTCTGAATGCTCTCCAACGGATTTGCCGTCAGATTCGGAGTGGCCCCTGCGGCAATTGTCACGAGCATCGTCTCTCCGATGGCCCTTGACAGGCCTAGAATGAAGGCGGCGACTATGCCCGACAGCGCGGCGGGCACGACCACGCGAAGCGTCACCTCCAGCCGCGTCGCTCCGAGGCCGTAGGCCGCCTCTCTTAGCGATCGTGGAACCGCCACCATCGCGTCCTCGCTCAACGACGACACCATCGGGATAATCATGATGCCCATGACGATCCCTGCGCTCAGTGCATTGAAGATGAGCAGATCGGGTATCAGTTTCTGTAGCTGGGGCGTGACGAAGGTCAGTGCAAAGTATCCGTAGACGACTGTGGGGATTCCGGCGAGTACCTCAAGAGTGGGTTTGATGATACGGCGGATCTTGTCCGGAGCGTACTCTGCCAGGAATATCGCCGTAGCTAGCCCGATCGGGATCGCTACCAGGCCGGCTAGCACCGAGACGAGTAGTGTCCCGGCTACCAGGGGAAGCACGCCGAACGACTGGGGCACGAGGATCGGCGCCCACCGAGTGCCCGTAAGGAATTCCCAGGGCGGAACCTCCAGGAAGAAGCCAACGGCCTGGGAGGCCAGACTGAATACGATCCCAACGGTCGTGAGGATCGAAGCCACGGCGCAGAGGAAGAATATCCACCGGACGATCTTCCCTTCGAGGTCTCGCCGACGGTTCGCACGTCGCTTGGTCGCGCTCCCGGAGACTACCACCTCTTGCTGTACGCTGCTCATGTTTGTGGTTTCAGGCACTGGCATCTTCTCTAGTCGTCTAAGGTCGGGGTTTGAGGGCTAGGTCGCCCGCGGCACCGATACCGAGAAGACGCTTCCCTCCCCCTCCTCACTCTCGGCATCGACGCGACCTCCGTGGGCCTCGACGGTGTGCTTGACGATGGCCAGTCCCAGTCCCGTGCCCTTGTCTCGCCGGGACCTGTCCACCTTGTAGAATCGCTCGAAGATATGCGGTAGATGCTCTCGGGGAATTCCCTCGCCGGTGTCCCTAACCTCCACCTTGATTGTATCTTCCTCCTCCGTGACCGACATATGGACCTGTCCACCCGCCGGGGTGAACTTGAGGGCGTTGTCGACCAGATTGACTAGCGCACGCCTGAAGGTGGTCTCATCGGCCAGAGCATGGGGAAGGCTGTCCGGAAGCGAGGTGTCGAGGTCGATCCCACTCCTCTCCGCTCGGAGTCTGAACTGTCCGGTGATGTCGGTTACCATCACGCTCAGACTGAGCGGGGCAAGTCGGAGAGGGGCTTGGCCGCTCTCCAATCGTGAGAGCTCCAACAACTCTTCGACGATTGCGCCCATGCGGTTCGCCTCGTCATGGATTCGACCTATGAAGTCTACAGCAGTGTCCCTGTCGTCGAGGGCGCCGTTCTCGAGGGTCTCGATGAGGGCGAGCAGCGATGCGATAGGGCTCCTCAACTCGTGGGAGACGTTGGTTACGAATTCACGTCGGGTCGTATCAAGCTGTCTTGTGCTTGTGAGATCGTGGAGTGTAAGGAGTGTGCCGCGCGCTCCGTTGATAGGGAGTGGCGTTGCTATAGCGGAGATCAATCGGTACGGACCGACCATCTCGACCTCCGAGTGACGTATGGAGGCCGACTCTCTGGACGACTCCACCAGGCCCTGTAGCTCGTAGTCTCTCAGCAGGTCCATCAACCTCGTCTGATGCCTACCAAAGGGTCTTGGCCGGAGCATTGTCTCGGCTGCCTGATTCGTTAAAACGACGTCTCCCTGAGCATCCGTTACGACCACGCCGTCGGCCATCGTGTTGACGACGGTGGCGAGCTTGGCCCGTTCGCTGGACAGGTCTCGTATGGTTTGTCGCAGCGTCTCGGCCATACGGTTGAAGGCGGCCGCCAGCTCGGCGTTCTCGTCATCAACGTCGAGTTTTGCGCGGTAGTCGAGGTCTCCGGCGCCGATTCGCCGGGCGGCCTCGGTTATGGAGCGTACTGAGCGGGATGCGCGCATTGCGAGCGCGTAGCCCAGCCCGATCGACAGAACCGCAATCGCCAGTCCGGCAATAACTGCGACCCACGCGATAGTGCTGACGGTAACGACTGCGATCGATACGACGATGAGAGCCGTATAGGCGAGCAAAATGCGCCAATGGAGGGTACGAAAGTGCTTCAAGCCTCGAACCGGTAACCAACGCCTCTGACGGTGATGATCCGCTGGGGTGAGCTGGGATCGGCCTCTATCTTCGCCCTGAGCCACCGGATGTGGACATCGACTGTCCTGCTGTCGCCAATATAGCCGTACCCCCAAACACGACGTAGAATCTCCTCGCGGCTCAGTACACGTCCCTTGCTCGCCATCAGGAGCGAGAGCAGGTCGAACTCCCTCGGTGCGAGTCCGAGCGCCACGCCGTCTTTTGTCACTACATGACGGGCCACGTCGATGAACAGGTCGCCGGAGTTGAGCTCCTTCTCTCCACCTGCGGGTCCGAGTGCCCCCTGAGACCTGGATCGTCTGAGCACTGCCTTTATACGCGCCATGAGCTCTCTCATGCTGAACGGCTTCGTCACATAGTCGTCCGAGCCTAGCTCCAAGCCGACGACACGGTCGACCTCCTCCCCCTTGGCCGTCAGCATCAGTATTGGCACTTCGGTTCTTTGCCTCAGGATGCGGCAGACCTCCAATCCGTCCAGTTTGGGGAGCATGATATCTAGGACAACGAGGTCGGGGGAGGTGTTCTCGGCGACGGACAGAGCTGTCTGACCGTCTTCAGCCTCCACGACCTTGTATCCTTCACGCTGGAGGTTGTATCGGAGAGGCTTGAGAATGTTCTCCTCGTCCTCCACGACTAGGATCGTCTCTTGGGTCACACTGGACTCCACGCTGTTGTGATCACGTCGATTATACATCGGGAGGGTCGCTTGGGATTGCGCTTGTCCTTACAAGAAGGAGGACCCTGAGAACCTCGGCACCGCGGACGGGCCCGGCTGCGGGAGGGTGATCCCAGCCGGGCCGTCCGCGTCAACTAAGGCGCCTCAGATGTGTGGGGGGGAGTCAGGCTAAGACTACCTGACCATCCCGAGGTTGGCTGCGTACTCGGACTCGCTCAGCTTGACGTATCCTACCTCGGTCGCCAGCTCCGCGGCGTTCTCCATGTAGAACTCCACGAAAGCCTTGACCTCCGGCCTGTCGAGGGCGGCCTTGTTGACGTAGATGAACACAGGTCGGGATAGCGGGGTGTAGTTTCCGTCCTCGATCGTCTCAGGAGTCGGTGCGATGCATCCGGCGCCGTCGTCGATGGCGACGAGCTTGAGCTTGTCGGAGTTCTCGGAGTAGTAGGCGTAGCCAAAGTAGCCGAGAGAGTTGCGATCACCGTAGATGCCCTGGACGAGGAAGTTGTCGTCCTCGCTTGCGAGATAGTCGGAGCGGCTGGCCCGTGCCTCGCCGACGATCTCCTCTGTGAAATAGTCGAAGGTGCCCGAGTCGGTGCCGGGACCGTAGAGCCTGATATCGTCGTCGGGCCATGCGGGATTGACGTCTTGCCAAGTCTTGACGGTGCTGTCGGGCTTCCAGATGTTGCCGAGAGCCTCGACGGTGAGGCAGTCGACGAAGTCGTTGTTGGGGTTGACTATGACGGAGAGGCCGTCGGCGGCGACGCGCAGTTCGAGATACTCGATGCCGTTGTCAGCTGCAGCTTGTGCTTCCGAGTCCTTGATGGGTCGAGAGGCGTTGCTGATGACGGTGTCGCCGACGGTAAACCTCTTGAAACCACCGCCGGTGCCGGAGACGCCGACATTGACCCGGACATTGGAATGGACCTTGTTGAACTCCTCTGCGACTGCTTCGGTGACGGGGAAGACGGTGCTGGAGCCGTCGATCTCAAATGTGCCTGAAAGCTCCGGCGCCGTCGTGGCTGCCGGTTGGGTGGTCGTTGTGCTTGCCTCTTTTTTGTCTTCTCCACATGCCGCGATCGGCAGCGCTCCGAGCACTGACGCTGCGACCACCACCAATGTGGCGAGGCGACGAATCCGCTTGCCTTGTTCAACCGTTTTCATCTGATATTCGTACCCTCCTGGACTCTTGAGATTTTCCAGTTCAGACCACGGTAGCCCAGGCTGGAGGGTAAGCGGAGTTAACCGACGATTAGAGTTGTGTTAAGACACTGTAAAGGGACGGAACGGTAGGCCGCTGAGCCTGTCGAACGGCTTGGACAGGCTCAGGAGAGTACGGCTGAAAGCGCCTTGTCGATAGTGGGGTGCCTGAACTCGAATCCCGATCTTCTGAGCTTCGATACGTCCAGTCGGGTGCTGGCCAGGAGTGTATCGGCCATCTCTCCCAGTACAGTCCTCAGCGCGAATGCGGGCACCGGTAGTAGTGCCGGACGGGACAGCGCACGACCGAGCGCGGCGGTGAGCTCCCCGTTGGTAACCGAGCCGGGCGCCGCGACGTTGAGCGGACCCTCGATAACGGTGGTATCGATGGAGTGGACTATCGCCCGGATAGTGTCATCCAGAGTTATCCAGGAGATATACTGACGCCCGCTTCCAAGACGGCCACCGAGCCCCAGGCGAAACGGCAGGAGCATTCTGGGAAGTGCGCCTCCGGTGCGGCTGAGGACGACTCCCAGTCGAAGGTTGACGACGCGGGCGCCGGCGTTCACGGCCGGCTGGCAGGATGCCTCCCACCGGCGAGTGGCGTCGGCAAGGAAGTCGTTTCCCGGCGGTTCCTCTTCTGAAAGAAGATCGTTTCCCCGGTCGCCGTAGTAACCTGTAGCCGAGGCGCATACCAGTGCAGGGGTGTCGCGGCCCATGTCGGCCACAGCCTCCGCCAGAATACGCGTACCGCTCACGCGGCTGCCAAGGATACGGGCCTTCTTGCGGCTGGTCCACCTTCCCTGTGCCACGCTTTCGCCTGCCAGGTGTACGATGGCCTGTACCCCGTCCAGTGATGCCGGGTCCAGCTCTCCTCGCTCGGGGTCCCATCGGTGCTCACTGGAAGCCGCTGGAGGCCGTCTGACGAGGCGCACCGCTACGTCGCCTCGGGTCTCTAGAGCTCTGACCAGACTGGCGCCTATGAGGCCGGTGGAGCCGGTTACGAGCAGTCGCAAAGCCGAGTTACCTATACAGGATGTCTGGTCGAACGCTATAATTACAGTCGACCGGGTTGACTACAGTATAGGCCGGTCCGCGTCCAAGAGGCTAGCGTGCCCGTTCTCCCCATACTCGAGATACCGAATCCTGTCCTCCGGCAACGGGCCAAGAGGGTCCGTACCATCGACTCCTCGACTCTACGCCTTGCCTACGACATGGTCGATACGATGCGAGAGGCTCGCGGCGTTGGTCTGGCAGCGAATCAGGTCGGAGTCCTGAAGAGGATGATAGTGGTACAGCTTCCTGATGAAGAGGAGGCCAGAATCTACATTAATCCGGAGATCGTGCGAAGAGAGGGGGAGCGAGAGGTAGAAGAGGGATGTCTAAGCATCCCGGGATACAAGGGGCTGATTATGAGGTCGGTCTGGATCCGCTTTCGGGCGATGGACCACACCTCGCAGACGGTCAAGCTGCGCGCCGAAGAGCTGCTGGCCCAGGTTCTGGAACACGAGGTGGATCATCTCAACGGGATTCTTTACAGCGATCACCTCAAAGACCACCAGCAGCTGATACAGGTGCCTACGGAGCCCGATTCCGAAGATGGCACATCGGATGACCGCAATCAAGCCGAAGAAGCATCTGTGGTTGCCAGGGACAGAGAAGAGGCTCCGGCCTCGCTGACGGTCAGTTGATCCCCATACCCACTTGGGTGGCAACCGTTCGGAGTCCTGTCACACTCGCGGCCAGTCCTTCTCAATAGTGTCCAGTTCCACGGGCCCAGCCTCACTCATTTCGTCCTCCACCATCATGCCGGTACAGACGGTTGTGGAACAGATATGTGACATCTTTGCCTCCCGTGACACGGAGGCTTATCTCGTCGGTGGCGTGGTGAGGGACTTGCTTTCGAGCTCCGCTCCGGTGACCCGGACCGATGACGTGGACATTGCGACCGACTCCCTGGAAGCCTGTCAGGACTTGGAACGGGCGATGGGTGGCCATGCCGTCTGGATGGATCAGGACCGGGAGATCGTGCGCTTGATGTTTCCGTCCGCATGGGGAATCTCCCACGTCGACGTCAACCGCATGAGAGGGACAATCGGCCAGGACCTTGCGATGCGGGACTTCACGGTGGATGCCATGGCTCTGCCGATCTCACGCGACGCTGTGGCTAACCCTCGTGGATATCTCATCGACCCGCTGGGCGGACTTGCCGATCTGGAAGCTCGCACTATAAGGCAGGCATCCACGTCTACATTCCGGGACGACCCTGCAAGGCTGATGCGCGCGCCTAGATTGGCGGCTCAGCTTGACTTCGAGATCGACCGCGAGACCGAAGCCCGAATCAACACCGACTCGCACCTGATAGGAGGAGTCGCGTCAGAGCGTGTAAGGGATGAGCTGCTTGACATACTCGCCGAAGACCGGACGAGCCGCTCGCTGCGCGTGTTGGATAGACTAGATCTGCTATGCCGTGTGATTCCAGAGTTGGAGGCTGCGAGAGGAGTCGTGCAGCCGAAGGAGCATCACTGGGATGTGTTTGATCATCTCATTGAGGCGGCTGGTCGGGTGGATGCAGTACTGGGACACGACCACTGCCAGACGCCGACGTTCGTCGGGGAGTTGACGCCCCGTTTCGAGGGGATGGAGTCCTACTTCACGCAGCCCGTCGGCGACGGCCAGACCCGGAAGACGATCTTGAAGCTGGCTGCGCTGCTCCACGACGTTGCGAAACCGGTGACGAAGAGTGTGGAGCCGTCTGGTAGGATACGCTTCCTGGGACACTCGGAAGAGGGATCGGATATCGCCGTAGGGGTGTTGAGGCGGCTCCGTCTTGGCGGTCAGCCCATCGAGCTAGTACGGAAGATGGTAAGACATCATCTGCGGCCCGCTCAGATGGCTCCAGCGGGAGAGCTCCCGTCCGGACGGGCGGTCTTTCGCTACTATCGCGACTTGGGGGACGCGGCGGTCGACACCCTCTACCTCAGTCTCGCCGACCACCTGGCCGCCAGAGGCCCTGGTATCGAGATGGATGAGTGGGACCAACAGTGCCGCGTCGTATCGCACATTCTCGGAGAGGGACGTGAGCGCAGCGCGCCCGACGCTATGCCCAGACTGTTGAACGGACACGATCTGATGAATGCCTTCTCCTTGAGTCCCGGCCCAAGAATCGGTATCCTCCTGAACGTTGTCCAAGAGGCGCAAGCGAATGGGGACATCGACACGCACGAGGAGGCGGTAGAGTTGGTGAGATCGAGACTGGAGTCGGGAGGACCCCTTGCGTAGGCATGCCAGGACACTGATCACTATTGCCATCCTTGTCCTAGTCTCCGTGGCAACACTGGGAGTACAGAAGATAGAGATCGGCAACTTTCAAAGAGGGGGGGACACGATTCTGGGCTTGAGTCTCGGACTCGAGCTGCAGGGGGGCAGTCATCTTGTCTACCAGGCTCTCGATCCAGTGACGAAAGAGCCCTTTCAGCCTGCTGGCGACGGCAAGGAGATGGATGCTCTGAAGCGCTCGATCGAACGGAGGGTGGCGGCCGCCGGACTCGGTGAGCCGATCATCCAGATTCTCGGCGAAAACAGGCTTCTCATCCAGATGCCCGGTGTCGAAGACCCGGAGAGAGCAAAGAGCATCATTGGCGAAACCGCGCAGCTCGAGTTCAAGCACAGGCGTCTCGGTGTCCCGAGGGATCTAGATGAGATAGGAGACGATGACATCGTCAGGGTAACGGCTGGACCGTTCCCTACCGAGGACGAAGCCGAAGAGGTGACGGAGCCGGAGGAGGAAGCGACGCCCACTGCCGGTACCGAGGAGAGTACCGGATCGGAGGAGGAGACCGGTGCGACCGAAGAAGCCGACGGTCCTCCTGTGATCATGGTCGAGTTCACAGAGTCCGCTGCGGAGACGTTTGCTGAGATCGTTGACCGGTTGGTCGCAAGTCTGTCGATCACCCAGGAGGTCGGCTCGAGCAGGCCGCCTCCTCCCAGCACCCTGGAGGTGTCTATTACGGGCGAGACGAATTACCGGACGGCACTGCTTGGAATACAGATCCAGCGAATTGGGACAACCACACGCTTCGCCTTCCCGTTCAATCCTGGAACCGGCGAGCCCCCCACTGTGCAGCAGGCCGCCGAGATGCTGGGAGACGATCCGCAGATCGAGTTCGTCGAGTTGCAGGGCTTTGTCGACGAGGACATCGGACTGACGGGAGACGACCTCGCCGTGGCCTACCCAGGGACCCACTCAGTCTCTCAACAGCCAATCGTGACGGTCGTATTCAAAGACCGAGGCACGCGGATATTCGGAGAGCTCACCGGGCAGATCGCTGGGAGCGATAGCGATGAGATAGCGATCTTCCTGGATGATGAGCAGCTCATCTCACCCAGGGTGACCGGCGTGATAACCGCTGGCACGGCGACCATCGAGGGCGATTTCACCATCGAGCGTGTTAGAGACCTGGCCCTACTTCTGGAGTCGGGGCGCCTACCGCTTCCTATCGAGTTGATCAGGGAGAGGAACGTTGACGCGATCCTGGGGGCCGACTCTCTACGGAAGAGCTTGATCGCCGGCATCGTGGGGCTGGCGTTGGTGCTCACGTTCATGGTGTTGTACTACAGGCTGCCCGGCACTATCGCGGCGACAGCGCTGTTCATCTATGCTGCATTGGTGTTGGCAACCCTGAAGATTCTCCCAGGCAGCTTCACGACGCTCAACCTCTCAGGCGTGGCCGCATTGATACTGTCGATCGGCATGGCGGTCGACGCCAATATTCTGATCTTCGAGCGTATGAAAGATGAGCTGCGCGGCGGCAGAACGCTGCTGTCGGCGATAAACATCGGTTTCAACAGGGCGTGGCCTGCGATCCGAGACGGCAACGTGTCGACGCTCATCACCTGTGGAGTGTTGTTCTGGTTCTCCGAACAGCTTGGAGAGACGGTGCTGCAGGGCTTTGCGGTCACGCTGGCCATAGGGGTCGCGTGGAGCATGTTCTCCGCCATAACGGTAAGCAGGACACTGCTCCGCGTGATGGCTAGCACCGGAGCTTCCCGGCGCCTGGGGCTGTTCCTGCCGGTCGGCGAGGTCCGGGCGTCCCGCGAGCCAAGAGCTGAGGGCGGAAGGGGGTAGACCGTGGACTTCGCTCGAAAGAGGGGATGGTTCTTCCTGGTATCGCTGGTCGCAATAGTGCCTGGAGTTGTCTTTTTTGTCCTGGCTCCGGGGCTGAAGACGGGCATCGACTTCACCGGAGGCACGACCCTCAACCTCCAGTTCGCTCAGAGGGTGGAGCAGGAGGCGCTCAGGCTACAGGTGGAAGAGATCGGGTATACCGACGCCACGATTCAACAGCTTGGAGACGACTCCTTCTTCATTCGGACGCCCGAGCTGAGCGACCCAGAAAGGCAAGAGCTCATCGACATCCTGCAGGCCAACCTGTCTCCCGACGGCGTGGAGGTGCTGTCCGCTGATCTCGTGTCGCCGGTCGTCGCAAGCGAGACCGTCACCAACGCGCTCTGGGCAGTGCTCGCCGCAGCGGTGCTAATCTTCATATACATATGGTGGGCCTTCAGGAACGTGCCCAGCCCGTTCAGATATGGTACGGCGGCCATAGCGGCGCTCGTACACGACACGGTCATCGTGATCGGAGTGTTCGCCATTTTGGGCGAGCTGCTAGACATAGAGGTGAACACCTTCTTCCTCTTCGCTATCGTTACCGTTATCGGCTATAGCGTGAACGACACCATCGTGGTGTTCGACAAGGTACGCGAGAATGTCCTCCTCTATCCGAATAGAGACTTCAACGAGGTGGTCAATCTGAGCATATCGGAGACGATGGGTAGGTCGCTGAACACCAGCCTGACTCTCCTGTTCACGCTTCTTGCGCTTCTGCTGTTCGGTGGTTCGACGATCCGGACGTTCCTGCTCGTCCTGGTCGTCGGCGTGGTCGCCGGAACGTACAGCTCGATCGGAATCGCCAGTCAGGTGCTGGTCGCCTGGGAGTCCGGAGACTTCGGCCGCGTGTGGCGGCGCATGACCTTCCGGAGCGCTGCGTAGAGAGCGAAGCGATCAGGGCGGCGGGGGTATGAGGACGATCCGTCCGAAGCTCTCCCGGCTGCGCACGAGTCGGTACGCCTCGGCGGCATCTTCCAGGTCCATCCGCATCGACGCCACCGGCCTCACATGTCCCGCTTGCACCATCTCGGTTGCTGCCACGACATGACGGCGTCCTGCGCCGGTCGAGCTTAGTACGCTGGCGTCTCTGAACAGGAGCTCAGGCAGCCTGACGTCGCTGGTGGTCGGCCCGACCTCACCGAGCAGCAACATCCGGCCGAATTGAGCCAGGCTTCTCACGCAGGAGTCGAACAGGGCCGAACCCACGGGGTTGACCACCACGTCTGCGCCTCTGTCCTGGGTGAGAGCGAGAACCAGGTCCGAGACGTCTATTCCGTCGGCGACCATGACGTCGCCGACGCCGAGCGCCTCCAGACGATCGGCCTTGAAGGGCGAGGTCGTCACCGCGATCACCCTCGCTTGCAGATGGGCCGCCACGAGCAGGCAATGAGCTCCCAGCCCACCTCCTGCCCCTACTACCGCGACCGTCTCACCGGGCCGAACGGCCGCAACGTCTCGTAGCCCGCGCAGGGCTACCCCGGTCGGACAGGCGAGCAGGGCGGCGGCTTCTGGCTCGATACTGTCCGGGACCGGCGCCAGCGAGGCTGCCGGGAGGCAGACGAACTGTGCGAACCCGCCGTCAACCGAGTGTCCCACCCCACGGCTATCGACACATCGGTAGTCGTATCCGGCGCTACAGCGGCCACAGCGGGAGCAGAAGGTCGTGAGCGTGGATACCACCCGATCGCCGACCGAGAGTGTCGTGACCGAGCTTCCGATGTCCACGACCCGGCCGCTTATCTCGTGTCCTAGGATGACGTTCGGCTCGATGCCCCTGCGGAGGATCCCGCTCATCACGGAAACGTCGTGGTGGCACAGGCCGCAGGCCGCCACTTCGACCAGTGCCTCGCCGGGCCCCGGCG
Organism: Dehalococcoidia bacterium; assembly: GCA_965208395.1. Taxonomy (GTDB): domain Bacteria; phylum Chloroflexota; class Dehalococcoidia; order Lucifugimonadales; family CBDBON01; genus CBDBON01. Next base: position 434,420 of record CBDBON010000003.1, on the reverse strand, counting down.
AGGGCGTCTCGACCTCTCTGACGGCCATTGAGGGCGGGTCGCCGGGTCTGTCGATGACCAGAGCTTTCAAATGGAGACCTTGCGGCGATTATAGGTTAGCCGGTATTGTTGGGCAACACGGAAGAGTAGGCCATATATCCCCCGCGCTGCCCGGATGGTAACAGGGACGGCAGCCGTGATCTCTAGATACAAGGAGTGGCTCACATGAAGCTAGGCGCCCACGTTTCGGCATCCGGAGGGCTCCCAAAAGCGATCGACCGCGCGCTTGGGATCGGCGCGGAGACGATCCAGATTTTCGCCTCGTCGCCAAGGGCATGGAGGTTCCGTCAGCCCACCGACAAGGAGATCGAGGGATTCAAGGCCAAGGAGGAGGAGACGGGCATAGGCCCTACCTTCCTGCACGCCAGCTACCTCGTGAACGTGGGCGGCACGGCTGAGCTGGTGCGGAAATCGATAGAGTCGCTCGTCGAGCACATGGTGGCCGCCGGTCGGATTGGCGCCGCCGGAGTGATCTTTCACGGCGGCAGTCACAAGGGAGCGGGCTTCGACGCCGTCCTGGGACAGGCTGCCGACGCCCTTAAGGAGGTGCTGGACCGGAGCCCCGAGGGCGTTCGGCTGCTCGTCGAGAACAGCGCCGGCATGGGACACCACGTTGGCTCTTCCTTCAACGAGATAGGCCAGCTGATCGAGGCGGTAGACCACCCGCAGTTCGAGACGTGTCTGGATACGGAGCACTGCTTCGCAGCCGGATACAATCTGGCGGACCCGGACTCTATCGACGAGGTGATGGATGAGTTCGACCGGGAGATCGGCCTCTCCAAGCTCGTATGCGTGCACGCAAACGACGCCAAGGTGGAGTACGGCTCGGGGATAGACCGACACGAGAACATCGGCGAAGGGTACATAGGAGCTACCGGATTCGAAGTGATAATGGGCCACGGGGCCTTCGGGGACGTCCCGTTCATCCTCGAGGTGCCCGGGTTCGACAAGAAGGGTCCGGACAAGGAAAATATGGACAGGATCAAGGCGATCAGGACGAAGCTGGGCCTGTCTGCTTGATGACTTCCGCAAACGTGCTGAGAGGATCACTTCATGGTTGGTAGGCTGCCGGGAAGCACGCGGCCGCGCGCGACCGACCTGGGCCTTGGAATAGGGCTGTTGAGCCCCGGCCCCCGGAATACGATCACGGACGTGCCGGGCGTGAGCGTGGGGCATGTGACTCTGGTCCAGGGCGACGGCGCTCTCGAGCTGGGCCGAGGGCCGATACGGACCGGGGTCACCATCATCCGCCCGCACGGGGGCAACATCTTCCGCCAGAAGGTCACCGGAGCGGTCCACGTGATCAACGGTTTCGGCAAGGCCGTGGGGCTGGCCCAGATCGCGGAGCTCGGCGTCATCGAGAGTCCCATCGGGCTGACCAACACGCTCAACACCTGGGTGGTCGCGGACGCTCTCGTAGACTACCTCGCGACCGATAATCCGGGCATATACTCCTTCAACCCGGTTGTCGGGGAGTGTAACGACAGCTTTCTCAACGACATACTCAGTCGGCACGTCCGCCACGAGCATGTGTTCGAGGCACTCGAATCGGCTACCTCCCCGAACACGGAGGAGGGGAACGTCGGTGCGGGCACCGGCATGACCGGCTTCGGGTGGAAGGGAGGCATCGGCACCTCTTCGAGGATCTGCGAGGGACCCTATGGGGAGAACACGATAGGGGTCATGACGCTGACAAACACCGGCAATCCCAAGGAGCTTCGGATCGCCGGCCGGGAGGTGGGAGCGCATATCGTGCCTCTCGGCGTGCAGGAGGAGGTAGGAGGGTCGATAATCATCGTGGTGGCGACTGACGCGCGGGTTACGGCGCGCCAGCTCGGACGCATCGCCCGGCGGGCAACCTTCGGTCTGGGCCGCATGGGCGCCATCGCAAGTCACGCCAGCGGCGACTTCGTGATAGCCTTCTCCAACTCCGTGGAGCGGCCCGACGTCGATGATGCCCACCTGGACCCGTTCTTCAGGGGCGCCGTGGAGGCGACCGAGGAGGCGATAATCAACTCGCTGCTGCGCGCCGAGACGATGATCGGCAGGGACGGCAACGTGCGTCACGCGATACCCATAGAAGACCTGTCTGAGCTCCTGACGTCCAGTCCCGGCTGATCGACTTGAAAGAGATTGGAAGGCACCGGAACACGTCCATCGAGGATTTACCATGTCCCTGAATGACCAGGTTTGCATCATGACCGGAGCGGGGAGCGGTATCGGCAGAGCGGCGGCCCTGTTGATGGCCGACGCCGGAGCCCGCATGGTGCTCGTCGGAAGAACGCGGTCGAAGCTCGACGAGGTACAGGAGCGGATATGCGGGAGCGGCGGAAGCGCGGAGGCGTACGATCTCGACGTGCAGGACCACGCTGCCGTCAACGCCATGGCGAAGGACGTCGTCGACCGGTTTGGCCGCATCGACGTGCTGGTCAATAATGCCGGACACAGCTCTCCCCACCGCAAGCTGCTGACCACGACTCCCGAGGAGATGCAGAGCGTGCTCGGCACCAATCTCCTCGGCGCCATCTTCTGCGCGCAGGCTGTGGTCCCGTCGATGCTCGAGGCGGGCAGGGGCACCATCATCAACGTCTCCTCGATGGCCGGGGTCAGCCCCGGGCTGATAGGCGGCATGGTGTACAGCGCGGCGAAGGCCGGGCTGATCAACTTCACCGGGTTCCTGAACTACGAGTTCAAGAACACCGGCATCCGGGCGAGCGTCGTGATACCCGGAGAGGTGGACACGCCCACCCTGGACGCCCGGCCGGTGGTCCCGGACAGCGAGGCCCGCGAGACGATGGCGACGGTCGACGACGTGGCGGAGGCGATAGCCATGATCGCCGGTCTCTCGGACCGGACGACCGTCCCGGAGCTCATAATCAGGCCGACCTACCTACGAGACTTCACGTCCGAGGAGGGCACGGCGTAGCAGCGCCCTTGCGGAGCCGGGGAGACCCTCATCTCAATCTTCCCCCCGCGGAGCCGGGGGAAGAAGGCAAGAGACTCCGCTCCGTCCACCTGGCCGCCAAGGACAGGTAGTCACTTCCTGGTGGCGCGGCCCTTGAGGGCGGCGAAGGCGAGCCCTGTGCTGACTACTCCCACGCCGAAGATCGCGGCGACGCCTCTGAGCAGAACGACCGGCTCCCAGCCCTCCGATACGAGGGAGCGGAGCGCTGCCAGGAGGTAGGTGATCGGGTTGTAATCGGCGATTGTGGCCAGCCAGCCGGTCATCGCCTCCTGCGGCAGGAAGAGCGTGGTGGTGAACAGGAAGGGGAAGAAGAGCAGGAAGCTGAGGTTGACGGCGGCGGGATTGCCCGTCTTGAGAGCGATGGCGTAGGGGAAGCCGGCGAAGATCAGCCCCCATAGTCCGGCGAGGAGCATAAAGACGAGGATGCCGGGCACGCCGGTCTCGAAGCTGACACCCACTACGTGGCCCATGATCACCACCGGCGCCGTGAGGACGACGATCAGGGCGAAGTCGGCGGCCATCAGTCCGATCAGGAGCGCCAGGCGGTTGACCGGAGTGATGACCAGACGGTCGAAGTAGCCGGTCTGGATGTCAGTGACGACCGTTATGGCGCGTGAGATTCCGGTGACGGCGAACAGGAGGGCCACGGGCAACTGGAAGGCGCGGTAGTCCATGCCGGGGATGCTCTCCGCGAAGTCCTGGAGCGCGCCGACGGTGACGGCGTACATGAAGACGGGGATCATGAGCGCGGGGATGGTCGTCTCGGTGTCTCTCATGACGAGTCGCACCGCTCTCTCTCCGACGGACAGGACGTCCCAGTGGAAGCCGGCCTTGCGGCCTTTGATTTCAGATGTGCCTGTGGTCATTCCCCTCTCTCCTCGTCCTGGAATCGAGCGCCGGTCACCTGTAGGAACACGTCGTCGAGCGTGGGGGTGCGCAGGATCAGCTCCTCCACGTCAATCCCGCTCTCGCTCAGCCTGAGGGCGACGGCGCTGACCAGAGCCGCACCGTTGGCGACGCTGATCGTGAGCTCGCTGCCGCGGGCCTCCACGTTCGACACCGTCGGGATCGTCTCCACGGCCCGGGCCGCCGCATCGACGTCGCCGTCGATGCGCGCCAAGATCAGGTCGTCTCCTCTCGCCCTCTTCAGGTCCGCCGGCGTTCCCTGGGCCACCAGCCGACCCCGGTCGATGATGCCGACCCGCTCGGCCAGGGCGTCGGCCTCCTCCATGTACTGGGTGGTCAGGAAGACGGTGACTCCCATGTCGCCGTTTATCCGGCGGACCTCCTCCCAGATGCGGGCCCTGCTTATCGGGTCGAGCCCGGTCGTGGGCTCGTCCAGGAAGAGGATCTCCGGCCGGTGTATGAGCGCGGCGGCAAGGTCGAGACGGCGTTTCATGCCTCCCGAGTATGTGCCTACGAGCCTGTCCATAGCCTCTCCGATGTCGACCAGGTCGGACAGGTCGGCTATCCGCTGCCGGATCTGGCGCGTCCTGAGGCCGTAGAGCCTTCCCTGAAGTCTCAGGGTCTCCCGGCCGGTCTGCTTGTCGTCGAGGGCCGCCTCCTGCAGGGCGGCGCCTATCCGGCTCCTGACCTGGTTAGACTCCCTCACCCCGTCGAATCCCGCGACCGTGATCGTCCCGGCGGTGGGCGCGAGCAGGGTTATCAGCATTCGTATGACGGTGGTCTTTCCCGCGCCGTTGGGGCCCAGGAAGCCGAACATCTCTCCCTCCCGGACGTTGAGGTCGACGCCGTCGACGGCGCGGACGGACCCGAAGTCCCGTACGAGCGCGGTCGTGGTGATGGCGTCGCCGGCAGCCGGTCCTGTAGCGGGGTCTGACGGATGGGTCAATGCGGTCTCCTCTTTCTTTTCGGTTTCGGCGCCGGCCCGGAGGCAGCGCTACTTGAGCATGAAGTTGTCGTACATCTGCCGGATGGATGGCTTACTGCCCTCCCTGAACCTGGCGACCAGGAAGTTGAAGAAGCGCTGGTGAAAGGAGGGGGATATCCCGGCGTCGATCAGGAGTCTAGCCGATCTGAAGGTGAGCTCGGTCCGCGGGACTTCGTCCGCGACCCACTGGTCCCATCGGTCGTATATGTCGTATAGGACGGGCCTGAGGGCGAGCTCGGTGATCTGCCTGATGTACCGGCGCTCGAGCGCCGCGATCCGGGACTTCATTCGAAGGGAATGGACTCCCTCTCGCCCTCGAAGGCGATGGCCCGGTCAAGTCTCTGGAGGCTCTGCTCGATGTTCTTATACTCCTCGCTCTTGAGAAACGCGTAGACGGCAGTCCTGGCGGCGTCGGTTCGGGCTCTGTCGTTGGAGCTGTCCATGACGTCGCTCAGGGTGGCCATGGCCTTCACGAGGAGTCCGCCCATCTGGTTGCGGGCGAGCTCAGCGGCCTCGCGGCGGACGTCTTCGAGGGCATCTCGGAAGTCGGGGTCGCGCATCCAGCGTTGGAGAGTCTTGCGGCTGACGTCGGCGAGCTCAGAGGCCTCGGTGGTGGACCTTGACGTGATGATGTGAGGGATGGCTGCGGCCTGCCTGGGGCTAAGCTCCATATATTTATGTGCGTCATTTTGGGACATTTTGGGACATTCTCCTTGAGATGGGAAGTTGAGGACGACCTGTCGACTCTGCATAATGATAGCACGCATGTTCGTCTTGTCAAGAGGCACAACGAACATGGGTGGGCAGAGTAGGGTCAGGCGGCCTGGCGGAGCTGGAGGGCTTCATTGGGGAGGCGTCTGACGCTTTGCGCGAGGTCGGCTACGCGGCGGAGGACATCGTCCAGGGCGCCGCAGAGGTCGAGGGCCGCGACCTCCAGCCGCTTGCCGGAGTTTCGGACATTGTGGACCACGGGGTCCTCCTCGCCCTTCGCGTAGACGAGCATTCCGCCGGGCAGGTCGAGCGCGGTGACGTAGGCGAGAAGCGCTTGTCGCGCCTAGAGAGAGCGTTCGGCCCATCCTGTAAACAAGGACAGGATAGCTAGCGCGATAAGTAGGAGTACAGCTCTAAGGCCCCAGTCCACCCACCGCTTCCACGTCATGCGTTCCTTTGGCAGCTTTCCCCTACGTGCTGCTTTCAACGCGGGGTTGAGCATATCATCCTTCCTTCGGGCCATTTCCGCATGGGCCTTTGCTTCTCGCTCCGGCGGCGGGGGAAACAATGGGTTCATCGCAAGCACCTAACTTTCCGCTAATTTGATCATCGCCAACATCGTATCGGTCGAAATTCAGTTTGTCTCGCAGTGTGTCGTCTCATCGGGTGTAGGGGAGGGGACTGGACTCCGGCTTTCGCCGGAGTGACGGTGAGGGTTGCTCGTCGTAGTGACGGCGGGTGTTCTCAGGCTGGGGTTATGGCGTTGTCTTCGAGGGTGAAGCGGGCTGCGCCGGCGAGCAGAGGTTCGTCGGAGGGGTGGATTTCGGGTGTGGTGATGATGCACTGGTCGTATTCGCGGGCGCGGCGGAGGATCTTTTCTCGCCTGGCCTCGTCCAGCTCGGAGAGGACGTCGTCGAGGAGGATGACGGGGCCGTCGCCGCGGCGCTGTTCGAGGAGCTTGGCCTCGGCGAGTCTCATGGATAGGACGGCGGTGCGGGCCTGTCCCCTGGATGCGAAGGGGCCGGCGGGCATGCCGTCGATCTCGATCCGCAGGTCGTCGCGGTGGGGACCGGATAGGGTGGCTCCGCGCGCCAGCTCACGATCTCTGGCGGCGTCGAGGGAGTGTCGGAATGCGGCGGCCGCGGCGGCTCGGTCGCAGTCGCCAGGGAGGTCGAAGCTGGGGAGGTAGTCGATGGCGAGGCGCTCGGAGGTGTCGGTCAGCTCCTCGTGGACGGCGCCGGTCAGGCCGGAGAGGTCGCTTACGACGCGGGAGCGCGCAGCCACGAGGTAGGCGCCCTCGTGTACGATCCGGTCGTCCCAGAAGGCGAGCTCTGCGGGATCGGCCCGGCGGTCCCTAATGGCCCTGAGGAGGTGGTTGCGCTGGTATGCGACGCGCTGGTACCGCTGGGCGGTCCTGAGATATTCGCGGTCGAGCTGCGAGATGAGGATGTCGAGGTAGCGGCGCCTCGCCGACGGCGGGCCGTAGACGAGCTCTAGGTCGACCGCGGCGAACATGACGGCGGTCATCTGGCCGACAAGGTCGGTCGCCCTGCGGGGCGCGTCGTTGACCCTGACGCTCTTCCGCAGGGCCCCAGGGGTCTCATCGTCCCCCTCGGCGGCCTGGTAGTCGACGCGGAGGGTGACGTCGTCATCGCTCCTTCTGACGGTCGCGGAGACCTGCGTATCTTTTCCCCAGTAGGTCTGCTCCTTCTCGGACGTGGCTCCCTGAAGCGCGGGGGATGATTGTCCGGGCAAGGACCTGTGGATCAGGTCTTTCTCGGACGCGGCTCTCGGGGACTTGGCGATGGCGAGGAGGTAGACGGCCTCGAGCAGGTTGCTTTTCCCGCGGCCGTTGTCTCCCTCAACGAGGATGAGGCCGGGGCCGAGCTCGAGGCTGAGGCTCCGGTAGTTGCGGAAGTTGAGGAGATTAAGGCGGGTCAGGTAGATTTCTTTTTTCCTGTGGGGGGCTGCTCGGGGCTTCTATGGGGAGGGGGACCCCCATCTCAATCTTCCCCCGCGGAGCCGGGGGAAGAGGAGAGAGGATCTGCGAGGGAGAGAAAGTCGTCTTCGGTAATGACGGGGACTTCGAGGGTTTCGGCCTGGACGAGCTTGGAGCCGGCGTCTTCGCCCGCGATGAGGTAGCTGGTGTTCTTGCTGACGCTTGAGCCGACTGCGCCGCCCAGGTCCTTGATGCGGGCCTCGATCTGGGCGCGGCTAAAGCGCTGGAGCCTGCCCGTCACGACGAAGCGCTTGCCTTCGAGGGTCTGGGATGCCGGCGCCTCCCGGCGTTCGTCCTCCATGCGGACGCCGGCGCGGCGTAATTTTCTGAGGACGGCGCGGTTGGACTCGTTGGCAAAGTAGGCGACGACGCTGTCGGCGATCCTGGGTCCGATGGAGGGTATCGCGGTGAGGTCGTCCTCGGTGGCGTCAGACAGGGCGTCGATCGAGTAGAAACGGCGCGCGAGGAGGTCTGCGACCTCGGAGCCGACGTGGTCGATGCCGAGGGCGACGAGCAGCCGGGCGAGGGGACGGCGCTTGCTGGCGTCGATGGCGGCGAGGAGGTTGGAGACGCTCTTCTCGCCCATGCGGTCGATGGCGACGAGGCGTTCGGCGTCGAGGTAGTAGACGTCTGCGACGTCGGAGACGAGGCCCTGCTCGATGAGGGATATGCCGGTCTTGCCGCCCATTCCCTCGATGTCCATTGCGCCCCTGCTGACGAAGTGCTCCAGCAGCCTGACGAGCTGGGCGGGGCATACCGCGTTGACGCAGTATGACATCGCCTCGCCCTCGGGCCGGCCGACGGTCTGGTCGCAGCTGGGGCAGCTGTCCGGCATCTTGAAGGGTTTCTCCTCCCCTGTGCGCCGGTCGGTGACGACACTGACGATCTGGGGTATGACCTCGCCCGCGCGCTCCACCACCACCCAGTCGTCGATCATCAGGTCCTTCGACCTGATGTAGTCCTCGTTGTGCAGGGTGGCCTGCTTGACGGTGGCTCCGGCGATGTCCACGGGCTCCAGCATGGCGTATGGGTTGAGGCTGCCGGTCCTGCCGACGTTCACCCTTATGTCGAGGAGGCGGGTGACGGCCTGGGTCGCCGGGAACTTGTAGGCGACCGCCCATCTGGGCTCGCGGCCGACGACGCCCAAGTCGCGCTGCAGGTCGAACCGGTTGACCTTGATGACGGCGCCGTCGCAGGCGTAGTCGAGCTCTTCGGCGCGCTCAAGCCAGTCCCGGTAGAGGCCGGCGACCTCCGCCGGCGTTCGGAGGAGCCTGTTGTTGGGGTTGATCTTGAAGCCGAGTCCTTCCAGGAAGGCCAGCGTCTCCCAGTGGTTGTCTGGCACGTCGCCCTCCGCGTATCCGAGGCCGTAGATGAAGATGTCGAGCGGCCGTTCGGCGGTCATGCGCGGGTCGAGCTGCCGCAGCGATCCTGCGGCGGTGTTGCGGGGGTTGGCGTAGGTATCGAGGCCCTGTTCCTGCCGGCGCTCGTTGAATTTGGCGAACTCGGTTCTCGGAAAAAAAACCTCGCCGCGCGCCTCGAAGCGCGTCGGCGCGCCGTGTCCGAGCACCCTGAGGGGGATGCTGCGGACCGTCCGCAGGTTCAAGGTCACATCCTCGCCTACGAGGCCGTTGCCCCTCGTGGCCCCGCGGACGAGGAGACCGTCCTCGTAGGTCAGCGCGACGGCGACTCCGTCGTACTTGAGCTCGCACACCATGTCGAAGGCTTCGACGTCGAGACGTTCGCAGGCTCTGCGGTGCCATGCGAAGAGCTCATCGTCGTCGAAGGCGTTCGCAAGGCTCAGCATGGGCGTCGGATGCGTGACGCTGGAGAAGCCGGCGGAGGGCTCCGCGCCGACGCGCCGGGTCGGGGAGTCGGGCGCGGCTAGCTCCGGGTGGCTTTGCTCGATCTCCAGAAGCTCCCGGAAGAGGGCGTCGAACTGACCGTCGCCGATCTCGGGCCGGTCGAGGACGTGGTAGAGATAGTTGTGCCGGTTTATTTCTTCCCGGAGGGTCTCTGCGCGGCGGGCTGTGTCCGGGTCGGTCATATCGGGCTCTCCTGCATGAGAGTATAAGCGATGGGGCGACGTGGCGGCATCGGTTATACTGGACTGCGTTCACGGGGGCTGGCTATACTCAGAGGGCCCTTCACGAAGCCCCCATGTCAATCTTCCCCCGCGGACGGGGAAGAGGTAAGAAGGTCGAGGTGTCCTTGAATCAGTCGCGGGAGTACCAGGAGTTCATCGCCGGGTATCCGTCTCTCTCGGCCATCGGCAACACGCCTATGGTCAGGCTCGACCTGCCCCTGGACACCGGAGAGGCGGCGGTGTACGCGAAATACGAGCATCTGAATCCGGGCGGGTCGATAAAGGACAGGCCGGTCCTCAGGATGCTGGTGAACGCCGTGCTGTCGGGGGAGCTGACGAAGGAGCGGGTGATCCTGGACGCGACGTCGGGCAACGCGGGGATAGCGTATGCGATGATCGGCGCGGCGCTCGGCTACAGGGTCAAGCTGGTGATGCCGGAGAACGCCAGCGAGGAGCGGAAGAGGCGCCTACTGGCGCACGGCGCGGAGATACACTTCACCGATCCGATGCTGGGGTACGACGAGACGATACGGGAGGTGCGGAGGCTGTACGAAGAGGACCCGGAGCGGTACTTCTACTGCGACCAGTACAGCAACCGGAACAACCCGATGGCCCACTATGAGACGACGGCGGAGGAGATCCTGCGGCAAGCGCCGGACCTGACCCACTTCGTGGCGGGGGTGGGCACGGGAGGCACGATCTCGGGAGTGGGCAGGCGCCTGAAGGAGACGAATCCCGACATCCAGGTGTGCTGCATCACGTTCGACGAGTGGCCTGGCGTGGAGGGTCTGAAGCCGCTGGGCGAGGGCCACATGGTGCCGGAGACGTTCGACGAGTCGGTGGTGGACCGGACGGTGCCGATCGACGTGGACGACGGGTACGAGATGTCGAAGCTGCTGGCGTCGAAGGGGATATTCGCGGGCCAGTCGTCGGGCGCCTACGTGAGGGGCGCCTACGAGGTGGCCAGGGAGGTCCGCGAGGGCACCGTCGTGACGATACTCAACGATATCGGGGAGCGGTACTTCAGCACGCGGTTGTGGGAGTGAGCGGGCGCTTGGGGACCCCCATCCTAACCTTCCCCCGCGGAGCCGGGGGAAGGGAGAGACGCGACCGTTCCCTGGGCCTGCCGAGGGACCGTTCATGGTTCGACAGGCTCACCACGAACGTTTTCATCCGGCTTATCGGGTCACCCTCTTAGACGTCGAGGTTTTGGACCTCCAGGGCGTGGGCTTGGATGAAGTTTCTACGCGGCTCGACAGTATCTCCCATGAGGACGGAGAATATCTCGTCGTCGTCGGCGTAGGCGCCCAGGGAGACCTCGAGCAGCGTCCGCCGCTCTGGGTCCAGGGTCGTCTCCCATAGCTGAGTGGCGTTCATCTCTCCGAGTCCCTTGTAGCGCTGCAGGTTGATGTTGCGCTTGCCGTTCAGCCCGGCCATGACATCCTCGCGCTGGGCCTCCGTGTAGGCGTAGTACTCCTTCCTGCCGGTGGTGATCTTGTAGAGCGGCGGCTGAGCGATGTAGAGATGCCCGTTTTCGATCAGGCTTCTCATGTGCCGGAAGAAGAAGGTGAGGAGCAGGGTCCGGATGTGGGAGCCGTCGACGTCGGCGTCGGTCATGATGATGACGCGGTGGTAGCGGAGCTTTTCGAGGTTGATATCCTCGTCCAGTCCTGCGCCGATGGCGGTGATCATGGCGCGTATCTCTTCGTGGCCGAGCATCTTATCGGCGCGCGCCTTCTCGACGTTGAGTATCTTGCCTCTCAGGGGGAGGATCGCCTGGGTGCGGCGGTCACGCCCCATCTTTGCGGTGCCGCCGGCCGAGTCTCCCTCGACGAGGTACAGCTCGCAGATCTCGGGGTTCTTCTCCGAGCAGTCCGCGAGCTTGCCGGGCAGGCTGCCTCCGTCCATCGCGTTCTTGCGGATGATGAGGTCGCGCGCCTTGCGGGCCGCTTCGCGGGCCCTCTGGGCGGTCATGCACTTTTCTATGATCTTGCGCGCCTCTTGAGGGTGGTCCTCCAGGTGGTACTGGACAGCCTCGGCGAGGACGGACTCGACCTGGTTGCGCACCTCGGGATTGCCGAGCTTGCGCTTGGTCTGTCCTTCGAACTGGGGATCGGGAAGCTTGACGCTGATGACCGCCGTCAGTCCCTCGCGGGTATCCTCTCCCGCGAGGTTGGGCTCACCGTCCTTGATGAGCTTCTGCTTGCGGCCGTAGTCGTTGATGACGCGGGTGAGAGCGGAGCGGAAGCCGGTTACGTGGGTCCCGCCGTCCTCGGTGTTGACGCAGTTGGCGAAGGAGTGGACGAACTCGTTGAAGCTGTCGTTGTACTGTAGCGCCGCCTCTACGATGGTGCCGTTCACCCGCTTCTCGACATAGATCGGGTCGCTGTGGACCACCTCGCGGGTCTGGTTCAGGTTTCGTACGAAGCTGGAGATGCCGCCTTCGAAATAGAAGGTGACCTGATTGGCGGGCCAGAGGTCGAAGTGCCAGTCGCTCCTGAACTGGATCTCCATGCCCTTGTTGAGATATGCCATCTCCTTGAACCGCTGGGAGAGGCTTCCAAAGTCGTAGTCGAGTTCGCCGAAGATCTCGGTGTCCGGCAGGAACTCGATGGCAGTGCCTCTCTTTTCCTCTGCGTCCTTCGGCTGCGCCTCGGAGGTGAGCTCGCCCAGCGGGTCTCCCCTGGTGAACTCCTGGCGGTATACGTTGCCGTCCCGAAAGACCTCTACCTTGAAGCGGGTGGAGAGGGCGTTGACCACCGAGGCGCCGACGCCGTGGAGGCCGCCCGATACGCTGTATGCCTTGCCGCCGAATTTGCCTCCGGCGTGGAGCGTGGTCATAACCGTTTCGACGGCGGAGATGCCTGTGACCGGGTGGATGTCGACGGGGATGCCGCGACCGTCGTCCTCGATCCTGACGGAGCCGTCTTCAAGTATGTGGATATCGACGCCGGCGCAGTGGCCGGCCATGAACTCGTCGACCGAGTTGTCCACGATCTCGAACATGAGGTGGTGCAGCCCGCGCTGGTCGGTGCTGCCGATGTACATGCCGGGCCGCTTGCGCACGGCCTCCATGCCGCCAAGCACCTGGATGTCACCGGCGGTATACATGGCGGTGTCGGCCTCACGCTGTTTGGTCGCCATAGCGTTCTCCTCGTTCGGAGCGGCCGTGGTATTACGCCCCGGCGCGGCTTCCGTCGGTCGGGCAGCGTCTCCGCTGAGGGTGAGCAGATACGCCTACGGTAAGTTGAAAGCTATTACGGGGGATGGTGCAAGGTGTTCCGTATATCGATTTTATCATATTTGGAGGCGTTTTCCTACGCACACACGTTCTGGAGGCATCTTTTATACCACAGATGCGGTTTTGAAGCCAGGCGGAACACTATATGTTGGGCAAATCAGCGCTCGGGCGCGTTGTGAGAAACTCATTCCCGGGATCGAGCCCGGGACAGGTTCTAATCTTCTCCCGGTTCAGCGGGGGAAGGGGAAGCGAGGGAGGGATTGGAAGAGCGTCGCGAGCGGGGAGCTAGTCGAGCGAGATGCAGGTAGTGGTCCGGACGACACCCGGGCGCGAGTGGATCTCCTCCGCCACGAGATTGCTGATCCCGCTGATGTCCAGGGCCTGCAGAGTGACGATCACGTCGTAGGGCCCGGTCACTCTGTCCACGACCTGGACGGGCGCTCTTCCCTCGAGGGTCTTAACCAGACTCCGCGAGTGTCCCGCGACCATCTCGACCAGTACGTATGCGGTTACCATAAATCACCCCTGAAGTCACCGCTATGCGTGGAGATAGGATAGCTGTTCGACGTGTCGGTAACAAGTGGCTCGCGTCGTTGTTGCTGTTCGAAACTCGGCGCCACTCCATCTCAATCTTCCTCCGTGGGCGGGGAAAGAGGTTTGATCTTGGAGTTCATCCGCCGTCTTCGATCAGCTCCTCCCTGGTGACGAGAAGCTGGGAGGCGACGGGCTCGCTCAGAATGTACACAGTCGGGCTGCCCCCGGCACGCACGTAGTATGAGCCATCTTCTCCTTCGAGGAGACGGAGCCTCGTCGTCGGCGTCTGCGCCTCCTCAGTGGTGACGATTCGGACGACGACGTCGGGTGAGTCGAAGGAGAGCGTTTCGGCGGTCTCCTCGTCAGCAAAACCGCTAGCCACGAGACCCTCCAGGGCCTGCATCACCCGCTGCACCTGGAAGAGGTCCGCGAAGTCGCGCTGGTCTCCGCTGATGACGATCAGCTCTCCATCCTCGGGAGTGATGACGAACTCTTCATCCGAGTATGTGAAGGTGATGGACGACACCTCCGACCTCGGTATGGCGGCGATTATAGGGTTGCGCCAGCCGTCGGGATCGGCATCGAACACGTCCGAGGCGGGGCCCGGGCATTCGATCGCGTGCACGTCCGTCTTACCAGGGCGGCGGAGGTAGCAGAGTCTGGCGTTCTGGCTCCACTCGCCGATGTAGAACTTCTCCTGCTCGAACTCTCCGACCAGGAAAGTGAGCACCGTCCCCTGACCGTCGGAGACGCCCATGCGCTCGTGGGTAGCCGGGTTGGCGGCGACGAGCTGAGCGCCGTCGAAGCCCGCGACAACCGACCAGAAGAGATTGACCTTGGCCTCATAGGCGGGCTGGTTGTTGATGGTCCAGAGCTGACTTTCGCCCGGCCTGACGAGCTTGGCCCGGTCCCGTCCGTCCGCCGACTCGATGATGACCCCGTCGACCACGTCCGTGGTGATAGGCAACAGGCCGGACAGCACCAGCTCGTCCGGGCTGGATGTGACCACCCTGCCTATCAGGGCGGCGATACCCAGGGCGATCATCGCCATGAGGACGTAGCCGACCTGCCTACTCTTCACCGGCGTACCTCCTGAGCCCGACGCCGCGCCGCCTCAGAAAGCGGAAGAGGCCGATCAGTACGAAGAGTAGGGGGACTCCCGCGATGTTCCCGTATTGGACGAGGTTCCGGTGCGTGGAGGGAGGGAAGAGCAGCTCTCTACTGGTTATGATCTTGGCGCGTACGGCGGACAGGGTGTCCTCCTGGGCCAGCCAGTCGACAAGGTTGAGCGCGACGGCCAGGTTCTCCTGAGCGAGCTGTAGGACGTCGTCGCTCAGCCAGTCGGAGTCGCCGGTCACGACGAGGCGGAACTCGCCGCCGTCGTCGGCGCCTCCCGTTACTGCGACGCCCACGAAGTTGGGGACCAGGTCGGCCTGGGTCACGCTGGTCACGGCTTCGGAGCGCGGACTGACGTCGGGGCTCTCCCGGTAGTTGTAGTCGACGGCCGCCATCTCGCTGGTCTGCAGGAGGGGCAGCATCTCCACGCGCCCGACGAAGTCGTTGTCGAACGCGACCGAGCTGGACCAGGGCATGACGACGCTCGGAACGTCTCCGGCTACCTTGGCATCGACGCTCGTGACTCTCATCCAGTAGGGGTAGTCGATGGTGACTACTCCGCTGGGAGTGGAGAAGGGTATCTGCTGATTGGACCCGACGTCGAAGAGCACGTTGTCGTCGACGATGACCCCGTAGAGGTTCACGAAGTCTGCGAAGCTGTGGCGGTTCGGACGCGCCATGAGCTGCGCCTGGTCGACTGTAAAGCGGTCGACCATCACCATCGCCTTGCCGCCCGCCTCCAAGAACCGTGACACGGCGTCGATGACAGACTGCGGCGCCTCCCGGGTCGGTCCGGGGATTATCAGGACGTCGACACCACCGAGGTCTATCCGCTGATCCTCGTCCGGGGTTATCTGTCTGATGTCGTACTGCTGACCTAGAATAGCCGCCAGGGTACGCAGCTCGGCTTCGATGCTGCGCTCGCCGTTGCCCGATAGGAATCCAACCGTCTTTCTCTCTGTCTGCGTCATCCTGTGGGCGAGGCTGGCGAACCTGTACTCGAAGCCATCGATGCTGTTGATGGTAGGAATCACCTCGCGACGGTCGGCGTAGGTCATCGAGAGGCCGAGATAGCCGACCTTGATCTGGATCTCGCCCTGGCTGACGACGTTGAACTGCTGCGGCGGGACACCGGCCAGCTGTGACTCCCGGAGGGCTCGGAGGCCCGGGTCGTCCTGCAGGTCGGCTTCGGGATCGGGGTTCGGATCGGGGTAGCGTCTCACGACCTTGACCTGGTCGGAGCTGGCCGCAAGATCGTCGAGGAAGTCGTTGACGTCCCTCGTGGCCGTAAGGATGTCGGTGGGTGGGTCTTTCGAGGTAAACAGCTTGATGGTGAGAATGTCGTCGAGTCCGTCCAGTATCTCCCCGGTCCCCCCGCTCAGGGTGTACAGCTTATCTTCAGTCAGGTCGAGCCTGCCGCCGATCGAGCTGCCGAACCAGCCGACGAGCAGGCTCAGCACGATCAGACCGGCGACGCCCAGCCGGAGGTTTCGGTACTGCGTGGACTCCCGGCTGAGGCTCTTGCTGCGAATGGCCAGGAAGGTTGCGCTGAGGAAGGTCGAGACGAGCGCGGCGAAGTAGAGGACGTCCCGGAGGTCGATCACTCCCCGGGCCATGCTGTCGAAGTGCGTCACCGGGCTGAGGTTCTGGAGCAGGCTGGAGAAGCGCTCCGGCAGGGGATCGGAAACGACGTCGAGCCCGATCAGCATCAGTATGGCGATGAGGAAGAGGCCCAGGATGAAGCTGACGATCTGGTTCTGGGTGAGGCTGGAGGTGAACAGTCCCACGGCGACGAAAGAGGCGGCGAGGAGCAGGCTGCCGACGTACTGGGCTATGACGGCGCCTTCGTCGAGGTTCCACCGCTCTCCCTCGACGTTGCCCACGGTCTCGAGGGCTATGGGAATGCCGAGCGTGGCGATGATCGCGACCGACACGAAGATCATCCCGGAGAGGAACTTTGCGGCCAGTACGATCCATGCTCGGATCGGCTGGGTCAGAAGTATCTCCAGCGTGCCGTCTCTCTGCTCCTCCGCTATGAGCCTCATTGTCGAGGCCGGAATGAAAAGGGCCAGGAGCCACGGGAGCAGGGTGAAGAGGTCTCTTACGGAAGCCTCGGACGTCCTGTTGAAGTCGGAGACGAAGAAGAAGAGATAGGATATGACTCCGACGAATATGACTAGGAGTATGTATCCGGTGGGCTGGTCGAAGTAGCCGCGCAGGTCCTTCTTGACCAGTGGAATCAGCGAGCGCATCTGTTCGTACTAAGTCCCGGTGTCCTGCTCAGTGGTGAGGGAATGGAACACGTCCTCCAGGCGCGCAGTCTCTTCGCGCAGTTCCCAGAGGACCCAGTCCCGTTGCTTGGCGAGCCGGAAGACATGCGGCCGCAGGTCCTCGTCTCCAGAGGAGGAGATGGAGTAGCGCTTCCGTCCGTCGACTGGCTCGAGACGCTCGACCGATTCGACGTCCGGCAACCGCTTGAGCCCCGTCTCGACCTCGTTGCCCTGGACCTCGACGACCACGCTCCGGATTCCCCGGGCGCGCCTCAGGAGCTCCGGCACCGGGCTGTCGGCGAGCAGGCGTCCCTTGTTGATCAGCAGAACGCGTTCGCAGGTGGTCTCCACCTCCTGCATGACGTGGGTGCTCAACAGCACAGTGCGGTCCTCGCCGAGGGTCCTGACCAGCTCCCTATATCCGATTCTCTGATTGGGGTCGAGACCCTCGGTGGGCTCGTCCAGTATGAGAATGGAGGGACGGTGCAGGATCGCCTGCGCGAGTCCGACGCGCTGGTGGTACCCCTTCGACAGCTCGCTGATCGGCCGGTAGTAGACGTCCGACAGACCGGTCTCGACGACGGTTCTGTCCAGATTGCGTCTCTTGTCATGGGATGCCATGCCCCTGAGATCTGCGACGAACTCGAGGTATTCCTTGACCAGGAGGTCTTCGTACAGCGGATTGTTCTCCGGCAAGTATCCGATATTACTTCGAGTCTCCAGGTCGTGCTCTTCGGCGTCCAGGCCGTTTATGAGGATGGAGCCGCTGTCAGGCGTGTAGAAGGAGGTGAGGAGTCTCATGGTGGTAGTCTTGCCCGACCCGTTGGGCCCCAGAAAGCCGACCACCTCGCCCTGGCGCACGTCGAAGGTGAGACCCTGCACGGCCCTGTTAGCGCCGAAGCTCTTGCTGACGCCCCTCAGCTGGATCGTCAACTGCTCGCCGGTCTGGTCCGACTGTGGTGCTGCTGTGTCTGCCATATTGTGACTGTTCCCGATAATGGATACGGTCGTGTACGTCTCCGCGGATGCATTCCGGGCAGTGGGCCCGGTGAGGCCGCGCCTCTAGTCGTCGTACGGAGCGGGCAGCTTGGCGGGGTTGAGCTCGGTGATGAGGGACTCGGTTGTGAGCACCATGCCCGCGACGCTGGCTGCGTTCTCCAGCGCGGCGATGGTGACCTTGGCCGGGTCGACGATTCCCATCTGGAACATCTTTCCGTAGTCGTTCGCTTCGGCGTCGTATCCCCAGTCCTCCTCGCCCTTCCTGACCTGGTCCAGGACGACGACTCCTGATCTGCCGGCATTGTCGGCTATGAGCCTGACCGGCGCGTTCACGGCGTCGAGTACGATATCGACGCCGATCCGCTCGTCACCTGAGGCGTTGAGCTTGCCAGAGGCTGCCTGGGCCGCTCTGACCAGGGCCGTTCCGCCTCCGGCGACGATGCCCTGCTCCATTGCGGCCCTCGTGGCCGCGAGGGAGTCTTCGAGACGCTGCTTCTTCTCGCGGAGCTCGATCTCCGTGGGCGCACCCACCTTGACGACCGACACGCCTCCCGACAGCTTGGCGGCCCGCTCTTCGAGCTTCTCCCGATCGTAGGTGGAGGTGGTCTCCTCCGTCTGCGCCCTGATCTGGGAGATCCGTCCCTCGATGGCCGAGGGGTCTCCGGCTCCGTCCACGAAGGTAGTGTCGTCCTTGCTGGCGACGACGCGACGGCAACGGCCCAGGTCCGATATCTGCGTTGCGTCCAGCCTGCGCCCGACGTCGGCGCTTATCACGCTGCCCCCAAACAGGATAGCCATATCTTCGAGGATGGCCTTTCTCCGGTCTCCGAAGGCGGGGGCCTTTACGCCGATGCAGTTGAGAGTACCCTTGAGCTTGTTGACGACGAGGGTCGAGAGCACTTCGCCTTCGATATCCTCGGCGATGATGACGAGATTGCGGCTGACGGAGCTGAGCTTCTCGACTATAGGCAGGAAGTCGTTCAGCGCAGACAGCTTCTCCGAGGTGATGAGGATGTAGGGGTTTTCGATCTCCGCCACCATCCGCTCCTGGTTGGTGACCAGGTAGGGGGAGATGTAGCCCCTGTCGATCTGCATCCCCTCGACGTAGTCGACCTCGTAGCCGAGGCCCTTCGACTCCTCGACCGTGACGATTCCTTCGCTGCCGACCTTGGTGAGCACGCCCGAGATAAGCTCGCCCATCTCCCGCTCATGGCCGGCGAGCGCGGCGACCCGGGCGATCTCCTCCTCGCCTTCGACGGGCCGCGCCATCGACTCCAACTCTTTTCTGAGAGCGTCGACCGCCGTTTCGATCCCCTTCTTCAAGGCCATCGGATCGGCGCCGGCGGCGACCGTCTTGAAGCCCTGCTTCAAGATGTTCTGGGCCAGGACTGTGGAGGTCGTCGTACCGTCGCCCACGGCGTCGTTCGTCTTGCTCGCGGCGACCTTCACGAGCTGAGCGCCCATGTTCTGGAACGGGTCTTCGAGCTCGATCTCCTTGGCGATCGTCACCCCGTCGCTGCAGACCTGGGGCAGTCCGAAGTCCTGGTCGAGGACGACGTTCCTGCCGGTAGGCCCGAGGGTGACTCCGACGGCTCTCGACAAGATGTCGATACCCTCCATCAGCTGGATGCGTGCGTCGGTCGCGTTCTGGAACTGCTTTGGCATGAATACAACCTCGCGCTATAGTGTGCTCTTCCGGCCGACCTAGCTCCGACTCTCGTGAATGGCCTTCGCCACGGACGCCGGAGTCATGGGAAGCTGTCTCATGCGGACGCCCACGGCGTCGTAGATGGCGTTGGCCAGCGCCCCTAGGGGAGGGCAAATGTTGGCTTCGCCCACTCCGCGGACTCCGAACGGGTGCCCCGGGTTCGGGACCTCGACGACCACGGCCTCGATCATCGGAAGGTCGAGACTGGTGGGCATCCTGTAGTCGAGGAAGCTGGAGTTGAGCATGCGCCCATCTTCGCTCATGAAGTACTCCTCGTTGAGCGCCCAGCCTACGCCCTGGCTCGTTCCTCCCTGAATCTGTCCCTCGACGTAGCTGGGGTGGATGGCTGTGCCGGCGTCCTGGAAGGCGGTGTAGCGGAGTATCTCGACCTTGCCCGTTTCGGTGTCGACCTCGACGTCCACGATGTTAGCGGCGTAGGAGCCGCCTGAGCCGCCGGGGTTCATGTTGGCCCTGCCGACCACCGGACCGCCAGTGGACGGCAGCATGGCGGCGATCTGCTTGAAGGTGATCCTGAGCTCGGTATCGGCCCGATGGCTGAGCACGCCGTCTGCGTACTCCACCTGACCCTCCTCGGTCTCCCAGATGAGAGCGGCCCTCTGGACCAGCTGCCGGATCACGTCGTGGGCGGCTTCGTAGGCGGCCCATCCTGTCTTGAAGGCCACGCCGCTGCCGCCCGTGGTCGATGTGTATCCTATGGTGTCGGTGTCTGCGATCTGCGGGTTGACGTCTTCCACGGGGATGCCGAGGACCTCCGCGAACTGCTGGGCGACGGCGGTGCGCGTGCCGCCGATATCGACCGAGCCCTCGACCAGGCTCACCGTGCCGTCGTCGAGCACGTTCGCGACGGCGCAGGACATGCCGGTGTTGTTGCGGCAGAAGCCCATCCCGACGCCTCTTCCCTGGTTCCTGCCCTCCAGAGGGGCCTTGTAGTGGGGATGCTCCTGGACCGCCTCCATCGTCTCCTTGGCGCCGATGCGGAGGTTCATCACCCCGTCGGCTCTCCGCGTGCCCTCGACGGCTGCGTTCATGAGCCGCAGGTCGATGGGGTCGATGTCGAGGGTGCATGCGATCTCGTCGATCGTCGACTCCACCGCGTAGGCTACTATCGGCGCTCCCGGGGCCCTGTAGGCCTGCGTCTTGGGCTTGTTGTCAACGACGTCGTTTGCGTCGATGCGAACGTTCTCGATGTGGTACGGAGCGAACATGGCGGCGCTTGCGCCGCCCAGCGGTCCGCCCGGGAAGGCGCCGGCCTCAAAGGCGAAGTAGCCGTCGGCTGCTGTGATGCGTCCGTCGTTGGTGACGCCGATCTTCACCCTGACGTAGCTGCCCGACGTGGGCCCGGTGGCCTCCAGCACCTCCGTCCGGCTCATCGTCAGCTTGACCGGCCTGCCGCTCCTCCTCGACAGTATCGCGGCCACGGGCTCGAGGTAGACCGGCAGCTTTCCGCCAAAACCGCCGCCTATCTCCATCGGGATGACCTTGATGTTCGAGATAGGGACGCCCAGGATGCGGCCCGCGTTGTCACGTATAGCGAAGTGGCCCTGACTGCTGCACCAGATCGTCAGATGACCCTCCTCGTTCCACCAGGCGGTCGCGTTCTGCGGTTCGATGTATCCCTGGTGGACGGATTTGGTCCTGTACTCACGCTCGACGACGATATCCGCGGCAGCGAATCCGGCTTCGAGATCTCCATGGCTATGGAACTCCCGGTCGCTCAGGTTGGTGCCACCGGGATGCTCCTCCGTGGTCCAGTGCTCATGGAGTATGGGGGCATCCGGCGCCATGGCGCTCTCGACGTCCGTGACCGAAGGCAGAGGGTCGTACACCACGTCGATCAGCGACAGCGCCTCCTCGGCGGTGTGGGGGCTGGAGGCGGCGACGGCGGCTACCGCGTGGCCTCTGTAGAGGACCTTGTCTCGCGCCAGCACGTTGTCGGCGGGTGTCTGGCCCAGGATGATCTTGTGGGGGACAGGCGGTGGAGGTGAGATGTCTGCGGCTGTGGCGACGGCCCAGACGTCTGGGTGCGCCTCGGCCCGACTGGTGTCGATGCTCACGATGCGCGCGTGCGCGTGGGGGCTGCGGAGCACCTTGCCGTGGAGCATTCCTGTGATGCTGATGTCGGCTCCGTAGAGCGCCTTGCCGGTCACCTTGTCCACGCCGTCGTGACGGACCGGCCTCGAACCTACCACCTTGTACTGCCTGCGCTCCGGCTTCGTCTCAGTCGCCATATGTTTACTCTTCCTGGGGGATGATTAGGCCGCGAGTCGCAGCCCCGGATGCCGGTATTCTAACACAGCGAGCAGGCGGGTTTTGAGTCGGCGGAGACCGCCGCGCTGGCTGTTTGACAGGGCGCGCGGCGCGGGGATAGGATGCGGCGCGACCCTCGGGCTTTTCCATCCCCTGGAATTCCAGGTTGATTGAGCGATGTTAGGGAGAGATGTCCATGAGCATGACCGTCGGGAGCGGGGAGTTCACGTACGAGGCCCTGGACGGCTGGGAGCAGCTCCCGGACGGTGTCAGCCTGGTGGAGTGTCCGGGCGTCGCGGTCGACTCCCGGGACCGGGTCTACGTGCTTACCCGAAATCCGGACCATCCGGTGCAGGTGTTCGACCGGGAGGGGATCTGGCTGACCTCGTTCGGGCAGGGGGTCTTCAGCGGGCGGACCCACGGTCTCTTCATAGGTCCTGACGAGTCGGTGTACGCTGCGGACGACGGCACTCATACGATCACCAAGTTCACGACCGGCGGCGAGCTGCTGATGACGCTTGGGGAGCGGTACGCGCCGTCGGAGAAGTGGAAGGGGGAGCCGTTCAACCGGCCTACGCACGCGGCAGTCTCTCCTAACACAGGTGAGATCTACGTTAGCGACGGTTACGGGAACTCACGCATTCACAAGTACACGCCGGACGGCAGGCTGCTCCTGTCGTGGGGCGAGCCGGGGATCGACGCGGGCCAGTTTATAAGGCCGCACAACATTGCGGTGGACAAGGATGACAGGGTGCTGGTCGCGGACCGCGAGTGCCACCGTGTCCAGGTATTCGACGCGCAGGGCGGCTTCCTCACGATGTGGAACAACATACACCGACCGGACGGGATGGTGATCGGGCCGGACGGCAACATATACATCGGGGAGCTGAACGGCATCCCCGGCGTGGACGACGCCCCGGGCCTTGGGCACAGGGTGAGCATCCTGAGCCCGGACGGGGAGCTGCTGGAGCGGATCGGCGACCCGGAGGAGGGCGAGGCGCCCGGGAAGTTCATCGCCCCGCACGGAATCGCCGTCGACTCTCACGGGGACATCTATGTGGGAGAGGTCGCTTTCACGATACGCGGCAGCCACATGGACCCGCCGCGGGAGCTAAAGAGCCTGAAGAAGCTTCGCAGGACGGGATAAAGCAGTCTCTGCCGCCGGCCATCCGGCTTCTGCGTGATCAGCCGTTGGTCAGGGCGACGATCAGCAGGTACAGGACGATGGGGATGAGCACCATCCACAGCACCTTGCGAGGCGTCAGCTTCATGCCAGTGATGTCCCACTCCTCTTTCGAGGGTTTCCACCGCATTCTACCAGTGTCCGGCTTTGAGAGCGCGTAGCGATGGGCTATCGGCTCGTGGCTCTCGACATCGACGGAACGATCAGGACCCCTTCTCATCCACTGTCGGACAGGACGAAAGAGGTGCTGGCGAGGGTGGAGGAGGCGGGGGCGTACGTGACCCTGGCCACGGGCAGGATATTCAGGGGCGCGGTCGAGTCGACCCGTGGCCTGGATTTGCGGTCGCCCATAGCCTCGTTCCAGGGCGCCCACGTCGCCGACCCCTCCACGGGCGCGGTGCTTTGGCACAAGCCGCTCACAGCGGCTATGGCGAGGGAGGCCTTGGACGCGGTCGCTCCGTGGGGGATGGACGTGATGGCCTACTACTCCGACAAGGTCTACATCCGGGAGATGACTCCCCGCCTGGAGTCCTACGGCGAGAGGAACAACGTGGTGGTCGACCCGGTCGGCGACCTGTCCGGCGTGGCGGCCAAGGGTCTGACGAGACTCGTCGTGGTCGGGGAGGATGATGAGATCGAGCGTCTCGAGGCACACCTGCAGTCCCGATTCGACTCTGCGCTGTACGTGACGAGGTCGCTCCCGTACTTCTGCGAGATACTGAACCCTGAGGGTGGCAAGGACAAGGCGCTCGACTGGTTGTGCGGCTACCTCGGAGTAGACCCGCGGGACACGGTCGCCTTCGGCAACGGATACAACGACGTCCAGATGATCGAGTGGGCCGGGCTGGGCGTGGCCGTGGACGGGGCAGTCCCCGAGGTGATCAGTGTGGCCGACAGGACGGCGCCTCCCGTGGAGGCCGACGGCGTGGCCCAAATGCTGGAGGAGCTCCTGGACCAGGGACTGATCGGGTAGAGGATAGTGGACGGTTGCGAGTGAATAGTGGGAGGAAAAGACCGACGATCGTCGTCCTCGGCGGGATCAACATGGACCTGATCGGCGTCACGCCGAGGCTGCCCCGTCCGGGAGAGACGCTGCCGGGGGAGCGATTCTACACGGCTCCGGGCGGCAAGGGAGCGAACCAGGCGGTCGCCGCGGCGAGGCTCGGAGCCGACGTCAGGCTGGTCGGCCGCGTCGGGATGGACTCCTTCGGCGCCGAGCAGCTGCGCTCGCTGGACTCGAACGGGGTCGACACGACGGGAGTGGCACAGGACCCCGACAACCCCTCCGGGGTAGCGATCATACTGCTGGACTCCCGGAGACAGAACTATATAGTGGCCGCGTACGGGGCCAACCTCGCGTGCGACGGCGACCAGGTGGAAGCGGTCAAAGAGGCGTTGGATGGCACCGACGCGCTGCTTATTCAGCTGGAGATCCCGCTCGACGTATCGCTGGCGGCCGCCCGGTACGCCAAGTCCAAGGGAATCCCGGTGGTGTGGGACCCGGCTCCGGCCCGCGAGCTGGGTCCCGAGGTGTACCGTGCGACGGATATAGTGACCCCCAACCAGGTGGAGGCGGCTATGCTCACGGGCGTGGACGTGGTCGACCCGCGCACGGCGCAAGAGGCGGCGCAGGCCCTTCGGGAGAAGGGAGCTTCGACTGCGGTGGTGAAGCTTGGCGAGAGGGGAGTGTCGTACTCGTCGGCCGCAGACAGCGGCCACGTCGACGCCTACGAGGTCGACGCCGTGGACACCATCGCGGCGGGAGACGCCTTCTGCGCGGCGCTGGCTGTGGGTCTCGCCGAGGGACGGGGACTGGAGGACTCGGTCAGATTCGGCGCGGCGGCCGGCGCGCTGGCGGTCACCCGCGCCGGCGCCCAGGAGGCCATGCCCCACAGGGACGAGGTAGAGCGGCTAGTGGATGGAGGAGCCGATGAGTATCAGAGGTGATGAGGACTGGGAGTACGGGACACGCTTGGAAGGACACGAGGAGGGCGCCGCAGGGCCGGCGGTGATCGGCGAGGGCGACTTCAGATTCGAAGTGTCCGGCGTCAACTGGGGCAACCTGCCGGATGGCTGGGTCTACAAGGAGGCTACCGCAGTCGACGTGAACTCCAGGGACCGGGTGTACGTGTTTAATCGCGGCACCTGTCCGATGATCGTCTTCGACACCGAGGGCAACATCGTAGACACGTGGGGCGAGGGCGTCTTCGCCAATCCGCACGGGATCACGATCGCCCCGGACGACACCGTCTTCTGCGTGGACAACGGGGACAGCACCGTACGCAAGTTCACCGCCGACGGAAGGCTGCTGATGACTCTCGGCGTCGCCCACGAGCCGGCTCCCCGGATGAGCGGCAGGCCGTTCAGCAAGCCGGCGCACGTCGCCATCGACGGACGCACCGGCGAGTTCTACGTCGCGGACGGGTACTCGAACGCTCGCGTTCACAAGTACGCGCCGGACGGGAGCCTCCTGTTCTCATGGGGGGAGTCCGGCACTGGCGAGGGCGAGTTCAACATCGTCCACAACATCACCACGGACAGCGAGGGGTGGGTCTACGTCGCGGACCGCGAGAACCACAGGATTCAGATATTCAGTCCGGAGGGCAGGTTCGAGACGCAGTGGGTCAACCTGTCCCGCGCCGCGGCGATCTATATAGACGGACGCTCGGGCCGGGACCTCGTCTACATCGGCGAGTACTTCGGAGGGATCGCCACGAACGACATAGGGACCGATCTGGGCCCGCGGGTGACGATCATGGACACGAAGGGGAGCGTGCTGGCGAGGGTCGGACGGGAGAGCTACGGCGGTCAGAGCGGCAGGTTCTACTCGCCCCACGGCATCGCCGTCGACTCGCGCGGCGACATCTACGTCGCAGAGGTATCCTGGAGCGACTACGGCAGCAAGATGGAGCCGCCCCGGGAGCTGCGTTCGATGCAGAAGCTGGTGAGGGTTGGAGGTGGGTAGGGGCTCTGACAGAAACCCGGACGTGGGGAACTGGGTTCCGGCCTACACCGGAATGACGAGTGAGTGTCGATAGCTGTCCCCGTCGACCTGGACGCACTTCAGAGATGGCACATTGTCCTGTGCCGCGCCGCTCTAGTCTGTTGTCTCGATCGTTTCGCCCTCTGACGGGGAGCTGAGGAACGCCTCGAAGTCTAGCTCGTCGCTGCGGTCCGTGGTCTCGAACCGGGCGATGGGGATTGCGGGCAGAGTGGTGATGTGGACCCCGGCGGCGACGCCCATGCCGAGCGAGAACCGGGCGATTCCGGCGTTATCGGCCGACTCAACGATGGCGACGAAGTCGTAGTTGCCGAGCACCGCGTAGAGGCCGAGCATCTGGGTGCCCGGCGTCCTGACCTCGCTCTCGGCCCGTAGGACGCGTTCCGGGTCGCCGACCATCCTCTCACGGCCCTCGGGCGTCAGGGTCATCAACAGTATGTAGCGTGCCATCGACCGCCTCCTGTTGCGAGCTTCGCGCGGCAGGGTACGACTCTACATTGGAGCAGGGAAGGTGGCAAGTCCAGGTGATCGCAGGCCAGACTCCAGAGGGAAACTATCTCAATCTTCCCCCGTCCGCGGAGGAAGAGGAGGAGCATCCATCTGGGTCAGGAGCTCTCGCAGGATGCTTCTGACGGCACCGGGGCCCTGATATATCAGCCCGGTCAGGAGCTGGACTGTCGTTGCGCCGGCGCGGAGGGCCTCCCAGGCGTCGGCACCGGTGAATATGCCGCCGCAGGCGTTGATGGCAATGTCATGCCCGGCCTCTCCCCTGAGC
The DNA here is from genome assembly GCA_965208395.1 of Dehalococcoidia bacterium. GTDB lineage: Bacteria > Chloroflexota > Dehalococcoidia > Lucifugimonadales > CBDBON01 > CBDBON01. The sequence continues at coordinate 407,637 of CBDBON010000003.1, read as the reverse complement.
TCCCTGACCATCCTGAGCGTCTCCTGGAAAACAGGCTTGCCGCTCAGTCCGCCGGATCCTACCGCCAGGCGCGCGTCTTCGACGGGATGGGTGTTTGCGACGGTGAGAGCGTCGACCCCCGCCGACACGCACGTCCGCACGATTTTTTCTATCTCCGGCGGTGGCGAGCTGGCATCGTGTCCGGTCTCAGGAACCCGGTCGACGACGGATTTATGGCTATGCAAGGGTCGTCCATACGGGGGCATCTTGACGAAGAGAGGCTTTTCGCGGTGCTCGTTCACCCGCCCAAGGAGCTCCGCGAGTGCGTCTGCCTCCTGGAAGACCCTTAGCCCCGCAGTGTTGGGCGAGCTGATGTTGATCTCGACGGCGTCGGCGAGCGGCTCTACGCGCCGGTGACACAGCAGGATATCCTCGACCGTCGTTCCCGAGACGCTGACGACGGTTGGGGCCATCGTCGAGCCTCGGCTCTCTTCGAGCCTTCGGCAGACGTGGTCGAGTCCCTTGCCAGGAAAGCCCAGGGAGTTGATCAGCGCCTCTCTCCTCACGTCCCTGAGGACGCGGGGCCGTGGATTGCCTGCTCGCGGGTTCGCGGTGATCGTCCCGCCGGTGACGTAGCCGAAGCCGAGGTCCGCCAGCGGCGACAGGAGTCGGCAGTCCTTGTCGTATCCAGCAGCTAGGCCGATGGGGTTGGGGAGATCAAGCCCGGCCAGCGTGGTCTTCAGCCTGGGGTCAGTCGGCGGGGCGGCCATTCGCCACAGCCAGCGCTGCTGCAGCGCCAGATCGGCGAGCGACTGGGCGGTCTCGGGCGGAAGCCTGAACAGGAGCGGTCTGAGCAGGAGGCGGTAGGCTCGGGGACTCAGCGGCAACAGACTGTCTATCCTTAATGAAACTGGTGTCGGTGGCCATTCTAACAGGGCAATCCACATGGAACCTGACGTATAATTGTACCGGCGCGCGTTGCGGCGCCTTGTTCCGGATCGTGGGATGGATGGAGGAGCGATGGCTATCGAGTTCGAGAAGGGCGATCGAGAGGGTCCGAAAGGGCACGCGGTGCTCTATTTCGAGAGCGCCTCCGATCCGAAGGAGGTCTGGGCGACCTATCTGGTCATCCTGCCGATCTCCGTCGACGTCTCCAAGTACGTTCCGCCGTTCCTGATGAACCAGGTGGGGGATCTGGGCGCGCAGGACCTGTCCGCGTTCGCCTTTCCCCCTGCCCCGGAGAGGGTGGACGGCAGGGAGTATCTGACCCGCCTGGCTGACAGCAGGGGCGACGATGTCCTGTTCGGCGGGCGCATCGATCCCACGGACGTGCCTTCGGCGATGATGCTCGTCAACGAGTCGGTGCAGCAGTATGCCGAGTGCTACTCTGCGACGTCGGAGGGTTATGAGACGCTCGTCGAGGAGGAGACGGAGGACGCGGCGCTTGGTGTGAGCGAGGTGCTGTACGAGCTGATGAGCGAGACCGACAAGCTGAGCGAGCTTACGAAGCTGGTGGGTCGCCTCCGCTTTGCGGCGGAGGGAGGAGAGGCCGGCCTCGCCAGGGAGGCCGAGGCGGATATCGAGGTGCTTGCCAGGCACCTGCCGGCGGAGTTCGAGATTCCCCGCCTCGTCGCGTTCACTAAGTCGGGCGGCGCTCTCGCCGGCCGGATCGCCGACCTGTGCCTTCAGCGTTGCTTCCACCTGGCGCAGCAGGAGTTCGTCAAGCTGGGCCAGGTGGAGAGGGAGATCGAGACGCTGGAGGCCTCGGCCGGGTCTACGGGATAGGGAGAAACGTCCGCTAGCCGGGGGAGACTCTCGGGATGAACTGAGGCGGGCGCTGCATCAGCGTGATCGAGGCGTCGCTCCCGAGCTCCGCCTCGGCAGCCTCGATGGCGTCCTCGACCGTCGGGAAGGCCTCGAAGTTGCACCGCCGCGCCACGGACCGTTCCCTCACCCCGGCGAAGTATATCTTGCTCAGGTGACGCCTGGGCACTCCGGTGCTGTTCCACATGAAGAAGGGGTGAGAGCCGTGGTAGGCGTGCGCGTACCGGTAGCCGTAGACGTACTCCGGACGGTGGGCGAAGTCCTCCACGTAGTTCTCCCAGAGCCAGTAGGGGTCGGTCTCCTGCGCCAGCAGCTCGTCGAAGAACTCGACGTAGGGCGCGAACCTCCGCCGGTCGAAGCGGCCATAGAGCGGGTGGGCAATGATGGCGATTCCGCCCTCTCTAACTACGGGCATCTGCTGGAACTGCATGACGGTGTTCGCCATCGCCTGGTTGGCGACCAGGATCGGGTTGATTACGGAGAACTTGGAGTAGCACTCGGCCCCGTTCGCAACTCCGGCTATCAGGATGTCGGACTGGCCTTCGACATCGACGACGAGCTGCTCTTCGATCGCTTCCAGAGTGCGTGGATGGACCTCCGTCGGATGTCCCGCGTTGACGGCGATGAGGTCCTTCTCCGGCTCGCCGTTGTCGTATACGGTCTCTATGGTGAATAGCCGTCGCCCCCTGGCCTCCAACGCCTCCTGGATGACGGCGCCCTGCTCCCAGACCAGCTTCTTGAATGCCGAGCTCTTGGGGTCGTCCACGGAGTGGCCGGTCGCCGCGGGCCAGGCACGGTGGTGGTGCCGGATGCTGCGGAACGTGCCGAGGCCGACGGCGGTCGACTTCCATCCTCCGTTGAATGGAGCCCACATGGTGTTGAGGTAGATGAAGAGATCCGAGTCGACGACGGCCCTGTTGACTTCGACGTCGAAGCCTCGCCGCGTGTGTCCGAGGTGTATGAGCTGATCGGGATCTTCAGCGTCGTGGCAGTAGAGCTGGTTGTATCCGAACTGGAGGACGAGCCGGCGTCCCAGGAAGGTCTCCATCTCGGTGCGGCTGAGCTTGCGATGCAGCCCCTGCGCGCAGAGGAGGGTGATGTCCCCGAGGTCGACGCCGGCGCGGCGCAGCTCCTCGACGATGATCTCGATGGCGGTCTGGCGGAAGTCGGTCCGCCGGGTCCTGAAATAGGAGCCCGAGGCGTCGTCGAAGGCGATCGTCACTCTGGCCTTGGGTCCGATCAGCTTGGAGAGCGGCTGGTGCGCTATCGGATCTGCTATCGCCTCTCTGACTGCCTGCCCTATGTCGGCTACGGCGGGCAGCGGTCTTTTTGCCGTGATGGTCCTCGTCCGTTCGGGAACTTGGACCGTCAAGGTCTCGTCTCCGAAGGCGATCTGCTCGGTGCGGGTCTTTGGCATTGCTGGTCTCCTCATGGGCTCGACTCACCATGTAACAGAGATTTCACGGATAAGCAATATCCCGGAAGCTTCTCGGCAACTGTTACTGCCCAGACTCCGTGGGCTGTATTGTCATTTGACATATCCCGAACAACAGTGCTATTGTTCCCAATACAGCACAGAGAACCCCCGACCCGATAGGAACCGCCCTGCCACGGTCTGACGGAACAGTTCCCAGCTACGAAATGTCCCAAAATGTCTCAAAATGACGCACATATATGTATATATAGGGCCCGACTTGGAGGCGTCCGACCGTCTCCCGCCTCTTCCTCCAACCCTGAACACCTGCGAGACCCTCGCGCGTCCATCCGCGGCCGTCCGGTATAATGCGTACGCGCCCTTGCCGAGGGTGTTCAATTATCCAACCCTTAGCTTCACGGAGGCATGCCGTTGGCCACTCAGAAGATATCTTTCGTATCCCGGTCTCAGCCGGACGTCACCCTCGTCGAGGAGCAGCTTGCCGGCATCGACCACGAGATGGAGGTCCACGTCTGCAAGAGCGACGGCGAGACTATCGAGGCTGTAAAGGGCGCTGACCTGGTGATCAACCAGGGGGTGCCGATGCCGAGAGCGGTAATCGAGGAGCTGGACAGGGCGCAGGCCATCGTCAGCTTCGGACACGGATTCGACCGTATCGATGACGAGGCGGCGACCGAGAAGAGCGTGATGGTGGTCAACACGGCGGGCTTCTGCAGCGAAGAGGTGTCGAACCACGCGATAATGCTGCTGCTGGCCTGCGCCAAGAAGTTGACGATCCTGAACGACGTGGTGAAGCGCGGCGGCTGGACCGGCGACACGAGAAACGAGATCGGGACGATGGGGCCGATCGACGGCCAGACCTTGGGGCTGATAGGCCTCGGCAACATCGCCCGGGCGACGGCGAGGAAGGCCAGGGTCTTCGGCCTGGAGGTAATCGCGCACGACCCGTACGTCGAGCCGTGGATTGCCCGGGAGTACCGCGTCGAGCTCGTTTCCAGCATGGAGGAGCTTGCCCGACGCTCCGACTACGTATCGGTCCACGTTCCGCTGAATCCCGAGACCCGTGGACTGGTCGGAGATGGCTTCTTCAGGGCAATGAAGCCGACGGCGTTCATCATCAACACCTGCCGCGGCGGGACGGTCGACGAGCAGGCGCTGGTAGCGGCCCTGCGAAACGGCGAGCTGGCGGGAGCCGGCCTGGACGTCTTCGAGACGGAGCCGGCGACGAAGGACAATCCGCTGCTGGCAGTGGACAACGTGATCGTGACCCCCCATTCGGCGGGTACGTCGATTGAGTCCAGGCGCAGGGCGCCCGTCCAGATAGGGCAGGAGGCTGCGAGGGTGCTCAAGGGAAGCTGGCCGATGTCTCTCGCCAATCCCCAGGTGAGGGCCAGGATCGCGCCGCGACGGCCCGCGTCGGGAGGATAGTCGACGCGGCAGCGCTACGGCACAGTCAGGATGAGCTTGCCGAAGAAGTTGCGGGACTCCATCGCCTCGTGAGCCCGGGCGGTCTCCTCGAGAGGGAAGGTCTGATGGATGATGCCTCGAATCGTGCCTCTGCCGGCGAGCTGGACGATCTGACGGAGGTCCTCGGTGCGTCCCATGAAGACCCCGAAGACGGTCTGGTGCTTGAGGAACATCAGCCCCATCTGGAGCTCGACCTTGTAGCCTGACGTGACGCCGCAGATGCCATGGCGGCCTCCCCGCGCCAGAGATGCGACGGCGGCCGGCCAGAAGTCGGCGCCTACGTGGTCGAGCACGAGGTCGGCGCCATGCCCCCCGGTAAGCTCCTTTACCCTCTGGGCTATGTCCTCCTCGCTGTAGTTGATCACCTCGTCCGCGCCCAGGTCTCTGGCCTTGGCAGCCTTCTCATCGGTGCTGGTGGTGGTGATCACCCTGGCGCCGACGACGTTCTTCGCCACCTGTATGGCAGCCGTACCCACCCCGCTGGACGCGGAGAGTATGAGCGCGGTCTCCCAAGGCTTGAGCTGACCCTTGCGGATGATGATCGACCAGCTTGGCATGAACACCGTGGGCAGTGAAGCAGCCTGTTCGTACGTGACCGATTCCGGGAGGGGTATCACGTTCTGCGCGGGGACGGCGACGTACTCGGCGTATCCGCCGTTCGAGGCCGTACCGATCACCCTCGGCCTGGGGCAGAACTCGGTCTCTGCGGCCGCGCAGAACCTGCACTGGCCGCACGTGACGATTGGGTTGACCACCACGCGGTCTCCCGGCCTTACGGCTGTGACCTCGGCGCCCACCTCCACCACGTCGCCGGCCACGTCTTCTCCCAATACGTGTGGGCCGTCGAACTTCCTGCGGGTGCCGCGGACGCCCTGGCGGGAGAAGATGTCCAGCCTGTTGATCGCACAGGCCCTGATCCGTATCAGGACGTCGAGGACGCCGACGGAGGGGTCGGGGACATCCCCGTACGTGAGAACCTCCGGGCCGCCGTGCTCGGTTATGTATACGGCCTTCATGCCTGGCGCTGCACCTCAACTCACTTCGAAACGGTGCTCACACTAAGACCGGGGTTGTCGGGTTGTCAATAGCCGCCTCGCGGGTCGTCGATGAACGCCTTCAGAGCGTCGAAGTATGCCGCGCCTCCTACGGCATAGGTGTCGTTGTGGCCCGCTCCCTCTATCGTGTAGAAGCGCTTCGGCTCGTTTGCCGCGTCGTAAAGCCTGCGGGCGATCTCGAAGGGCACGATGTCGTCCATGTCCCCGTGGAGGACCATCACCGGCGCGTGTACGTTGGTGATCTTGGCGAGAGAGTCGAATCTGGAGCGTATCGGGAGGGTCAGGAAGGGCGCGGGCATGAAGGGATAAGAGAGCTTGGCCATCTCTCGTACTGAGGTGAATGGCGACTCGAGGATGAGGGCGTGGGGCGCCGCTCTTGTCGCAAGCTCGACGGCGACGGCGGCGCCCAGCGACCGGCCGAAGAAGATCAGGCGGTCGTCGCCGGTCTGAGGCCGCGAGCTCAGGTAGGCAAGCGCAGCCTCGGCGTCACGATAGAGTCCCTTTTCGGACGGCGCTCCCCCGCTCCGACCGTAGCCGCGGTAGTCGATTATGAAGACATTCACTCCCAACATGTGGTTCATCATCAGCAGGTTGTCGACCCTGTGGCTGATATTGCCGGCGTTGCCGTGAAGCCAGACGACCGTAGTGTCGCCGTCCGACGGGATGAACCAGCCGTGCAGGCGAACGCCGTCGGAGGTCGTAAAGAAGACATCCTCGTATTGGAGTCCAAGATCTTCGGGCGTTCGATGGATCTGTCTGTCCGGGAAGAAGACGAAGTAGCGGTCGAGCAAATCGGTCTGCCTCGCTGCGAGTCCGAGCAGAGCCATGAGAACGAGCGCCAGCGAGGCGCCTCCTACGATGGATCTGCGGGCGTTGGTCATATGGGCACTGTTGCGGCGATCGCGGTTATCATACAACAGCGCGGTTGTCCGGACTGTCCGCCTGATATAATCGCGGTCTGAGATGCCGCGTCGGAGGGGATGAGATGAGACTGGATGGGAAGGTCGCGTTGATTACGGGAGGGGCCCACGGCGTCAAGGGCGAGATGATGGGCTTCGGTGGAGCGGCGGCGTGGCTGTTCGTTGGCGAAGGCGCAAAGGTGGTGCTCGGCGACATCGACGTCGAAGCCGGTGAGAAGACGGCGTCCGAGCTTCGCGAGGAGGGAGGCCAGGCCGTCTTCGTTCGTCTCGACGTTACGATCCAGAGGGACTGGGAGAGCGCCATCAGGACCGCGGTGGATTCATTCGGGAAGCTGGATGTGCTCGTGAATAACGCCGGCACCGGCGCTCTCGGCGGTGTCGAGGAGACTACGGAGAAGGATTGGGACGGCCAGATGGACGTTCACGCCAAGGGTGCATATCTCGGCACCAAGGCCGTCGTGCCGGAGATGCGCCGGGCCGGCGGAGGCTCGATCATCAACATATCGTCGATATACGGCATCGTGGGCAGCTCGGGAGCGGCGGCTTACCATGCTGCGAAAGGAGCGGTGCGCATCTTCACCAAATCGGCGGCGGTACAGTACGCCAAGGAAGGGATCAGGGTAAACTCGGTACATCCAGGATACTGCCAGACCCCCATGACGGCCGCGAGCTATCACGACCCGGTGCGGAGGGCGAAGATGGAAGCGAAGGTACCGATGGGACGCTACGGCCAGCCAGAAGAGATCGCCCAGGCGATCCTCTACTTGGCTTCGGACGAGTCGTCCTTCGTGACCGGCTCGGAGGTCGTCGTCGACGGCGGTATGACCTCACAATAGGCTGTCCGACAGGGATTCTTGGCCGGTCCGCATCAGCGGATGATCATAGACTTTCACACGCATATCCATCCTCCCGAGCTACGGGACTGCCGTTCCCGCTATCTGGACCGCGATGCGACCTTTCGCGAGCTGTACGCGGACGCCAAAACCAGACTAGCAGGCGCCGAGGATCTGATCGACTCCATGGACGAGCATGGAGTGGACCTGTCCGTGGTGATGGGCGCCGGTTGGAGCGACATCGGACTGGCACGGGAGTCGAATGACTACATCATCGATTCGGTGCGTCGTTTCTCCGGTAGGCTGGTGGGCTTCGCGTCTGTCAATCCAGCCTGGGGCGAGCAGGCCGTCGAGGAACTTGAGCGGTGCGTCGCAGAGGGTCTTGTGGGCGTCGGCGAGCTTCATCCGGACACGCAGGGCTTTGATATAGGCGACTACGTGACGCTCGAGCCGCTCATGGACATCGTCCGGCGGCATGGACTGATCGTCACGACACACTCCTCCGAGCCGGTCGGCCACCTGTATCCCGGCAAGGGCTGCACCCGCCCGGATGTGCTCTGGCGGTTCATACAGAACTACCCTGACGTAACTATCGTGTGCGCCCACCTGGGAGGAGGCCTGCCGTTCTACTCGCTGATGCCCGAGGTGAGGGAGCGCCTCGGGAACGTCTATTTCGATACTGCGGCCTTACCGTTCCTGTACGCCACAGGTGTCTTCGACGTCGTGACTGAGCTGGTGGGGCATGGGAGAGTGTTACTGGGGAGCGATTTTCCTCTGATGCATGCGGGACGTCTGCTTGGCGAGGTGGAGCGGTCCGGTTTGCCGGTCGAGGCAAAGGCCGCGATCACCGGCGCAAACGGCAGGAGGCTGTTGGGGGTCTAGCTCGAAGGGGACCCTGCAAGGCCAGGCCTGATGACGCCAAAGGCGCTCGTGTATCCGTGCAGGAAGGTGGATCCGCCTACCGCTCCTATCTCTCCATTGCAGAAGAATCCCGTGAGCGGCAGGTTGCCGACCTTGTCTCTGAACATGTCGGTGTCGTGATCGGGTCTGCCGTACAGATACGAGCCCCGGCCGAGACACTGAAAGAGGAGCGCTCCGGCCTCCTCGTATAGCGGGTGTGCGGCGGTATAGCTGGTGAGCATAGCATCGAGGTCCTGGGCTGAGGTTGCTGAGTCGCGCAGGTGGAACTGGACTGTCTGTCCCTCCTCCAGCATTTCTCCTAGCGCCAGAGTTCCAGTGCGGGGATCGATGCCAACGATGTTGCGTATCAGGAAGTCGCCGAGCGCGGGCTGCTCATTTAGCTCGTTCATGGCGATGCCCAAGAAGAGAGAGTGTCGCGCGAGCTGCCGATCATGGTCACTCAGATCGCGAAAGAGTCTGTTGAGTACATCCAGAGGCGGCCCGCTGCTCAACTCCACCAGCAGGTTTCGGTCGCATCTCGCCACATGCATCGGTTCCCCGATGGGCCGACAACCCTGGGAGACAATCGTCTCTATGGTTATGTCTCCACGCACTGCGATGCCGACGGCGCCCTCCCGGTGGACCTGATCGCCCAGAAACAGCGCGTTGCCGTTCGGCCTAGTCGCTCCGCTGGCCAGGCCGCCGATCTTCACACTGTTAGGGAAGGCGTAGTCCAGCCCCATGAGCAGATGCTCGCCCCGAATGCTGAACGGATCGGCCATGAGGATGAAGTCGGGCTTGTCCGAAGCCCCGACTCCCATCAGACGCTCCCATATCTCAGGCCCCGCGTCTCCATCCGGGAGTTCGGTGTCCGAGACGTGAAACGGTGAGATGTCGACGTTCGGTAGCGATGCTGCCGCCAAGGCGAAACCGGGGCGGTGCTCCACCTCCGAGCCGGCTCCGATCACGCCGCCTCCGGAGCAGCCTATGAGAATGCAGTCACCGACCCCCCGTAGGACCAGGCCGGGGACCTGGTCGAAATGTTCCGAATGGTGCTCGGACGCGAAGGCTATCGCCACGTTGGGGACGACTCCGCCGAGCTCTCCCACAGCCTTGTCGACGCACTCTTCGACGGCCTCGACAAGGCTGTGCCTCTCCGATACCGTGGAGCTCCATCTCATGACGCAGCCTCGATTTCTTCGTTCAGCCTGTGTTCCCGGATTTTAGCAGATTGACTGACTGTCCCGGCTGAGCATGGCTTATTGTGTACGGCATGCCGGCGTGACGGAGGGCGGATGGGGCGAATGGATGGAATGATGCGGGTATTTCTGGCCGTAGAGATATTAGGCCAGGCGGCCGCGGTTCTGGGTGAGGTTGCGGGGAGGCTCTCTGACCTCCGGCTGCGCGGAGTGCGGGTTGTGCCTGCCGGAAATGTACATTTGACTCTGAAATTCCTGGGCGAAGTGGATAGCGAACAGACCGTGGCTGTCAGGGAAGCCCTGTCTCAGGTGGCGGAACGCCATAGCGGCTCAACACTCTACCTGGGAGAGCCTAGCGTTTTTCCGAGTCACGCTTGGCCTAAGGTACTGTGGGTTGGTCTTGGGGGAGACGCAAGGCCTCTGCTCCGGCTTCATGAAGAGATCGACCATTCCCTCGCGCGCCTGGGATTCGAGAAGGAGAGGCGACGTTTCAAGCCTCACCTGACGGTCGCGAGGATCAGGCAGAGGGCACTCCCTGCCGATCGGAAAACAGCCTGTGATGTCTGGATGAGGATGCCAATCAGAGACGTACCGGTCCCGGTAGGTTCGGTCAGCGTCATGCGCAGCATCCTCCGCCCTGAAGGCGCACAGTATCAGCGACTGGCGTCCTTCGATCTACGCCTGCAACCAGACTGCTGGTAGGCAGCCTTGCCACCGGCCCAAGCCGCTAAAGACACCGCTCATCACCTCATCTAGTCTGGACGGTTGCGTGTAGCTGGCAACCTTGTAGGGCCTAAAATTGGGGTGATATACTCTGGCCCAGTGCCGTCCCAGGCGGATGAGGGACAAGAGGAGGGACACGTGGAGCAGTGCACTTGGCCGCAGTGTCGCAAGTGTCTGGAAGGAGATCTGTTACCCTTGTCCGACTTTGGAAGCCAGGGTGCGGCGATTCACTACAAGGCGTGGGTCTGCAGTAACCCTGGATGCGGATTCAACATCAAGATCCGCAATGGTGACGTCTATCAGAACGAGCCCATCGGCAGCGGCGTAGCGCACGCTCCACGAATGAGATAGCCGCCTGCCGCAACGTGTGCGATAAGACGAGACACGGGCGCATCGGAGTGTTCCGTTGAGTAGAGCTCTAGGCGTGTCACTGGTCGCCGTCGGTCTGATACTGGTCGTCGGCTCTGTTCTCTACTATGCGTACGGGTTCTGGGCGCATTCGCGTCTGGATGAACTGAATGTCGTCGGACACGCGCCGGAGTCCATTCCCGCCGAGGCCGATTTCGCGGAGTTCACACCCGTGCCGAGCGGAAGGAGCATCAACTTCCAGGACCAGACGCTCGATCGTGCGACTTCATCCCTGTCAGAGGCGCCGACCGATCCGACGCCTGCTCCGTCGCGGACGATATCCGCAGTCTACGAGATAGCGTTTCCCGGGTTGCGGATCCACCCCAAATACTGGGCGGAGCCGCTGTGGGCTGGTGCTGACCTCCGTCCAGCCAACGAACTTCCCCCCGGATACCTTGCCATACCCCCGGATGTCGTACCGACGAACGGGGCGGCCGCCGTCGCTACTCGGATGAGGATACCCATCATCAACGTGGACACGACAGTCACCGAGCTTGGGATAGTCGATCTTGGTGATAGCCGTGCTTACGAGACTCCCAAGCATGCAGTAGGTCACATTCCGCAGACGGCGAACCCGGGCCAACTAGGGAACGGCTGGTTCTTCGGACATCTGGAGAGTCCCGTAAGAGACGAGGGAAACGTCTTCTTCCATCTGCCTGAGATACCGACCCATCTTGAGAACGGCGAACCGGTATACATCGTCCTGGAGACGGAGAACGGCGATTACCTGTACCTGGTCTCGGAGACGGAGGTCGTCCACCAAGATGATCTGCGACTCTATGACAGCGATCAGCCGACGGTCACGCTGGTGACGTGTGTTCCAAGGCTTCTGTATGACTATCGGCTGCTAGTGACGGCCAAGCTGGTCGGAATCAGGAACTAGACGTGTTAAGGCTCCTCGGACGTTCGGACCGACGTCAGACCGAACAGGCCGTCAAGAAGACGCGCCAGGGATGGATTAGCCGCGTCACGACCCTGCTCCAGAGTCCCAGGCTGGACGACTCGGTCTGGGACGACCTGGAGGAGTTGCTCGTTACAGCGGACGTGGGCTTGGCCACTGCGGAGCGCCTTATCGACGCGGCCCGGTCGAGACAGAGAGCGGACAACCTGACTTCGCCTGCAGACGTCGTGTCGGCACTCAAAGAAGAGATGTCTGGGCTGCTTCTGTCGTCACAGGGTGACAAGTCCCCTCTTGCAATCGAAACGCCTCCGCTAGTGCTCCTGATGGCAGGGGTGAATGGGGTAGGGAAGACGACGAGTATCGCCAAGCTGGCGCGCCTATTCCGGGACGAGGGGAGGCGTGTCGTGCTCGGTGCGGCAGATACCTTCAGGGCGGCCGCCATCGACCAGCTGGAGATATGGGGACAGCGTCTGGACATCGAGGTGGTATCACACCAGCCGGGCGGTGATCCCGGCGCTGTGGCTTTCGATACGCTTCAGGCTGCGAAGTCACGCGGAGCCGATGTGGTCATAATCGACACGGCAGGACGCCTGCACAACAAGCGAAATCTCATGGAGGAGATACGGAAGATCCAGAGGGTCCTCTCCAGACAGGGTTGTCACACGCAGAGAGCCGTACTGACCCTGGACGCGACGACCGGTCAGAACGGCCTCATTCAGGCACGAGCCTTTACCGAAGCCCTGGAATGCGACGGCGTATTCTTGGCCAAGCTCGACGGCACCGCCAAAGGGGGGATAGTCTTCGCGATTGCCGCGGACCTGTGCCTTCCTGTGCTTTACATCGGTACAGGGGAGGGGCCGAGCGACATTACTCCTTTTGATGCGCGCGACTTCGTCGAGGCCCTGTTCGAGCCCCTGGAAGTCTGATCTGAAATGACATGCGCTCCTTAGGGCGTCTCCACGGCCGCATACGATAGCCTTATGCTCGACGCTCTGTGGTGGCTGGCGGCAGCCGAACTCGTTGGACTGGCGGCGTGGCCACTGGCCTACTATCTGCTCCCGCAGCTCAGCGACCGGGGCTACAGCGTCTGCAAGCCGCTTGGCCTGCTGATCGTCGGATTCGCCTCGTGGCTTCTGTCCGTTCTGCACGTCGTGCCCGCGATCATGCCGACCCTATGGGTGATGCTCGCGGTGATGGCGGCGCTCTCGGTGCGTTTCGTGTGGACGCGCAGGACTGAGCTCAAGGCGTTCGTCGTGAGGGAGAGGCGAACTCTCGTCGCGATCGAGGCGGTCTTCCTGATTTTCTTCGTGGGCTGGACGGTCTTCCGTTCATTCGATCCCGCTATCGATCACACCGAGCAGCCGATGGACTTTGCAATGCTCAATGCGGCGATGGTGTCGGAGGTCGGACAGCCTGAGGACGCGTGGATGAGCGGGGAGTCGATAAGCTACTACTACTTCGGGTACTGGATCTTCGGAACGTTGTCTGAGATGACGGGCATAGCCTCAAACCGGGCCTACAACCTAGCCATGGCCCTGATCCCGGCCCTCGCGGCGGCCGGGATATTCGGTCTCCTGGTGAACATGGTCGGCGGCGGCGCGAGGTGGGCATACGGCATTATCGCCGCCGCCGGGGGCGTGATGATCCTCGGTGTTGCGGCCAACTTAGAGGGCATCCTGGAATTCATGCGGCTGAACGGACTAGGCTCTCAAGACTTCTATGACTGGGTCCGTATCGACGGCCTGGATGGTCCCGTTCTGGGATCATCTGCGGGCTGGGCGCCGCAAGAGTCCTGGTGGTGGTTCCGCGCAACCCGTGTCATCAACACGTTTGTCGGGGATAGCAGCGTCGACTATACGATCCAGGAGTTCCCGCTCTTCAGCTTTATGCTGGGTGATATGCATCCTCACGTCATGGCGATTCCGTTCGGGCTGCTCTTGACTGCCCTGGCGTGGAACTGGCTGATTTCCCCGATCAACCGATGGCTGGCACCCGTAGACACTGATCAGAGCACGGACGCCCGGCCCATAGCCAACCTTCGAGGCGTTGTGACCGTGCTAGTTATGGGTGTCATCCTAGGCGGTCTGGCGTTCACCAACATGTGGGACGGTCCGACATTCGCCGCTCTGCTGATAGGTGTCGCGGTCGTCAAGGCATACAGCAGCGGAGGGCGAGGCTTTCACGACGTGGCCCGCAAGGTCTTACCCATCAGCGTCGCGATACTGGCAGTTGCCTTCCTCGCGTATATGCCCTACTACCTCTCCTTCACGAGCTCGATATCGGGAGTCGGGCCGGTCGTAGACGCCACCACCAGACCAGTCCACGCCTTCATAGTGTGGGGGTTGTTCATCGTTATGGTGGTCCCCTTCGTGGTCACAACCTTCCTAAGAACGACAGTCAGGGAGGATTGGAAAGGCACGACTCTGGCCGCGACGCTTGTTTGGGCGGTGCCATTTGCGGTCTGGTCGCTTCTTTTCATCTGGGACGATGGTCCTGCTCGCGAACTACCGGTCAGGTTCGTCCAGATCGTGCCCCTCGCAGCGCTGGTCAGCATGGGAGTTCATAACGTGTTTTGGCTCGCGGCCTCCGGTGGGGAGCGCGCGAAGCTGTTTGCGATGTCGCTTGCAGTCCTGGGCATGATGCTGATTCTGGGTCCCGAGTTGCTGTTCATCGGAGACTCGTTCGGGTCGCGGTTGAACACCGTCTTCAAGCTGTACTATCAGGCGTGGATACTTCTTTCGGTGGTGTCCGGCTATGTCGTATACGGGTGGGTCGCGAACTGGAGTACCGGAGGCGCGTGGAGGCAGGTCCTCCGGAGAGTCTGGGTTTTCACGTATGCGGCCCTATTGATCGGCTCTATCTACTACTCGGCGGCAGCCCTCGTCAGCAAGGGGGACCCTGAAGGAAAGACGCCCACGCTCGACGGCCTGAACTTCGTCAGGAGTAGTCGTCCCCCCGAGTATCGGGCAATAGCGTATCTGAAGGAGCGCGCGGACGCGAATACCGTCATGGTCGAAGCGGTCGGCGAGTGGTTCGACGCGGGCCTGATATCCCGGAGCACCGGTGTACCGACGATCATAAACTGGCCGCACCACCAGAAGCAGTGGAGGGGCGTGACGGTCGAGCTGGAGCGGACCGGACAGGCACCCGCAGACGCGTGTGACGAACTGGGTCCCGAGAAAGCCTCCACTTATCTAGCATGCAGAGAGTTGGACGTCGCCCGGATATATCAGACGAGTGACGTTGAAGAGGCCAGAAACCTACTCGCGCTCTACGACGTAGATTACGTGTACGTGGGGCCGCGCGAGAGGGCGCAGTACGGTGAGGACGGGTTGACTAAGTTCGATGAATTCATGGCAACCGTGTTCTCAGATGGTGATGTAGTGATATACAGGGTACGGTAGGATCAGTTGACTAGATGTTACTGACGCGCGCGAAAAGATTGGTGGCTGGAGGGAGGCCTTTCCAACCGTCCTCGGGGGGGGGCGAGCGCGCTGAGGAGGAGACTGCAGGGCAGTCCGTTCCTACGTCTTGGTGGGAGTTGGCATGCTACGTGGCGCTCATGGCGACGGCAGCGGCCATGCGGCTGTGGGACCTCGGGACCCGCGCGATGCACCACGACGAGAGTCTTCACGCCTACTACTCGTGGCGGCTGGCCGAGGGAGAGGGCTACGAGCATCTCCCCATGACGCACGGCCCGTTCCAGTTCGAGGCCAGCGCAGCCATCTTCTACGTTCTCGGTGACTCAGACTTTACCGGGAGGCTTCTGTACGCGCTGGTGGGTACCGTACTGGTCGGGATGCCGTTCTTCCTCCGGTCCAGGCTTGGAAGGTTGGGGGCTCTGATCGTGTCCGGTCTCCTAGTCTTCTCTCCGGCGATGCTCTACTTCAGCCGCTTCGCCCGTAACGACATCCTAATGGCGGTGTGGACGCTGGGTCTAGTCATCACCATGTGGAGGTATCTGGACGAGGGGAAGAACCGTTACCTGTACATGGCGTCCGTACTGCTGGCGCTGGCGTTTGCCACCAAGGAGACCGCCTACATCATCACGGTGATCCTGGGGGCCTTCCTGGCGCTTCTGGTCTTCGTCGACGCAAGCGGCCATATCAGGCCGCGTCTTCACCTCTACGGGCTGTCGATCCCGTCCGCAGCCGGCCAGGTCATGAAGGAGATATGGTCGGCGATATGCTGGGGCGTTCCCCTGTCACGCTCATCGCGTGCCGCATCTTTTCTGATACTCCTCGTAACGCTGACGCTGCCGTTGTGGGCGGCGACGGTCAGTGCCCTCCAGGACTCTCCGGTGCTTAGTGGTTCAGGGATCGTGCTGGCGCAGAAGTCCGGGTTCCATACAGGCTCGGCGACGGGAGGCGGAATCGTCGTCATGGTGCTGGTCGGGCTAGCGCTTCTGGGTCTCTCGGCCTACTGGGGGTCGAGGTGGAACTGGTCGGTCTGGTGGCGAGCGGCGGTGATCTTCCACGCTGTGTGGATCCTGCTCTTCACAACGTTCCTAACAAACTTCTGGGGAGGCATAGAGTCAGGGGGCTGGCGGTCGCTGGCCTACTGGCTGGTTCAGCAGGAGGTGGGCCGCGGCAATCAGCCGTGGTACTACTACTTCGTCATTACGCCTCTGTACGAGTTCCTTCCGCTGATCCTGGGCGCAATCGCGTCGATCTACTACCTGAGAAGGGCTAACGTCCTGTGGCAGTTCTTGATCCTGGTTGGAGTTGGGTCGTTCGTCGTGGTCGGCGCCATGCAAGGCGGTCTTGCTCCCCTGGTCCTGGTTCCGGTTCTCGGTGTGGTCGTCTGCTTCTTCTATCTCCGATGGGACGATGCCTTCGGCTTCTTCCTCGTGTTCTGGGCGGTCGCGCTGTTCGGAGCCATGACGATCGCCAGCGAGAAGATGCCGTGGTTGTTGGTCGGACTGGCTCTGCCCCTCATAGTGCTATCGGGTAAGTTTCTCGGGGATATGTTTGAGCGTGTCGAATGGCGCCGCCTATGGAGCGGAGGAGTTCGCTTGGAGAGCATGGCGATCCTCGTCCTGATTCCGGTCACGCTCGTGCTGCTGGCGCTTACGATCCGAACTGGGTTTAGGGCCAGCTTCGAAAACGGTCACGTGCCGGTAGAGATGATCGTCTACACCCAGACCTCCCCGGATATCACACGGCTCCTCGACGAGATACGGGATGCGGCCGAAGAGACGGGTGAGCGAAGCGCCTTCCCTGTAACCATAGATGAGACGAGCGGATTCAGCTGGCCGTGGGTGTGGTATCTACGCGACTACAACAATGTCTACTACGAGGCCCAGGTCCAGGGCTCGTTGCGGCTCGAGCCAGACACCGAGGTGATGGTGATCCACTCCGACAATCTCAAAGATGCGGACGCCCTCATCAGTGATGGGTACACGCGAGGCAGGAAGATCCGGCACCGGTGGTGGTTTCCTGAACAGACGTACCGGGAGCTTACACTGGAACGGTTCGTCCGAGGCATGATGTCGCCAAGCGCTTGGAGCGGCGCTTTGGAATACTTCCTCCACCGTGACGGAGTCGAGCCTATGATCGGCAGCGAAGACTCGTACGTCTACTACTCACGAACCTTCCCTCGTGATCAGCCGTAAACCGCCTCGATATCTCACATCCAAAGGACAGCCCGTTCGTGATTCTTAGCAGAAGCGCGGACCGTCTGTGCGGATGAGATCGAATAGAACTCCGGGTAGGGCCGTGCTAAGGTATTCGACCGGAGGGTGGCTCATGAGGCTTGGCAGAGCCTGGCTGGGCATCGGCATAAGTGTTGCGCTGCTGGCGATTTTCTTCCTCACAGTCGATTTGCGCCGGATGCTGGATGCGCTGTCCGGAGCGCAATACCTGTTCGTCCTGCCGGGCGTCGCTCTTTACTTTATTTCCATCCTCTTTCGGACCGTGCGCTGGCAGGTTCTGTTGCGACATCTGCGCCCAGTGAGCGTGAGACGGCTATATCCGGTGGTGGTTGTCGGGTACATGGCGAACAATCTGTTGCCCATGCGCGTGGGCGAGCTGGTGCGGAGCTACTACCTGGGGGAGAGAGAGGGAATCAGCAAGACGTCCGCCCTGGTGACGATCTTCATCGAGCGGATATTCGATGCACTTACGCTGCTCTTTTTCATCGCTTTGGTGGCCCTATTCGTTCCCCTCGCCGGCCTGGCGGAGAGCTTCGCCGAGCGGCTCCATATTCCGTGGCCTGTACTCGTGGCCCTATTCAGCGCGCCGTTCGTGTTGACTACATGTGGGCTGGTACTGTTCGCGTACCGGCCAGCCATCCTGTGGTCGGTGATGTCCGTTCCCTTAAACCTGTTGCCCGACCGGTTCGAACGGCGGGTTCGGCTGCTGCTGGACCGGTGCATGGAGGGTATTACGCCTCTCCGAAATCCCGGGACATTGGGCCTTCTTTTCCTGCTGTCACTGCCTGTCTGGCTCCTAGAATCCGGGCTGTTCGTCTTTGTGGGGCTTGCGTTCGACCTTGACCGGGTGTATGACAGCCTGGGAGATCTGGCCGTGGTGTCGGTGGTGGTCACATCGTTCTCGAACATCGGAAGCTCCGTGCCGGCTGCTCCCGGAGGAATCGGACTGTTCGAGCTCATAGCTCGCGAGACGCTGGTACTGATGCCCATGGCAGAAGTAGCGCGGCCTGTGGCTGGCGCCTACGCTGCCGTAGTACATGCGGCGCTTCTCCTGCCCATGATCGTACTGGGCCAGATCATCCTGATGTTCTCGCATGTCTCCGGCACGCGATTGACGAAAGCTGCCGAGGAGACAGCCCTCTCTACCGCATCGCCATCAGATGGTGAGGGAGCCGGATGAGGGTCGGGATCATCGGCGGTGGGGCTGCCGGTATGGCGGCAGCCTATGAGCTGGGAACGCACGGGCACAGGGCCGTCGTGTACGAACGGGCTCCTTTCCTGGGGGGACACGCCTCCACGTTCGACGTCGGAGGTAGTCGGCTGGAGAGGGGCTATCACCACTGGTTTACCAGCGATACGGATATCGTCGAGCTTATGAGAGAGACCGGACTCGGCCATCAGGTGCGTTGGATAGATTCGAAGGTAGGTACGCTCTACGAAGGGCGCATATACGACTTCGTGACGCCCATTGATCTTCTGCGGTTTGCGCCTCTGGGTCTAATAGACCGCATCAGATTGGGTCTGACCACCCTCTATCTACAACGGCAGAAGGACTGGAGACGTTACGAAGCGATCACTGCCTCCGAATGGCTTCGTCGATACGCCGGCGGACGTGTGTACGATGTCTTCTGGGAGCCGATGCTGCGAGGCAAGTTCGGAGACGAGTACCACGATCAGATAGGAATGGCATGGCTCTGGGGCAAGATGCAGACGAGGTTTGCGTCGCGGGGACGAGGCCTGGCCAAGGAGAAGCTCGGCTATCCGATCGGGAGCTTTGGGGAGATATTCGACGTGCTCGCGGAGCACATCGAGCAGCAGGGAGGCGCCGTCCACATCTCGTCGCCGGTGTCGCGGATTGTCATGGACAGCGGCTGGGCACGAGGTGTCGAGGTGTCTACCGAGGGTGGGCCCAGAACGGTGGAAGAGTTCGACGCTGTCATCGCTACGACACCGTCCAACGTCTTCCCCCGGCTCGTCCCGCCGTTGCCAGACGAGTATCTGTCCAAGCTCGAACGGGCTCGGTACATGTCGGCGGTGCTGATTGTGCTCGTCATGGACCGTCCACTCTCACATATATACTGGATGAACGTGGCGGACCGCTCGATGCCGTTCGTGGCGGTGATTGAACACACCAACCTGATCGGGCCGGAGCACTACGGCGGCAATCACATCGTCTATCTCTCAAACTATCTGACGAAGGATCATCCCATGTACCGGATGAGTCACGAGGATCTGCTCGCGGAGTACGTCCCTCACCTGCGAAAGATCAACCCGGCGTTCGAACCGTCCTGGATCAAAGAGAGTTACCACCATCGGGTCGACGGGGCCCAGCCGATAGTGGGCACCAGTTATTCAGAACTGATACCGGACCACCGTACACCGCACCGGGGCGTCTATCTGGTCAATACGAGCCAGGTATACCCCGAAGACAGGGGGACGAACTACAGCGTTCGAATGGGGAGACGCGTTGCCCGGATGGTGATGGAGGACGCGGACCCAGCGCGGACCGGCTCATTGCCGAGCTAGGTGGGAGGCTCCGCGCTCTGTAAAATCCGTTGTTGGCCTCCGGACGTTATGATATGATTGTGACGACTTTTGCAAAGCTGGGGGGCTCCGCTATTGGCGGCCGAGACGGCTAAGGTCAGGGAGCGAATACGCCGGGCCATCTCGTCACAGTCTCGGCCCACTGTCACCACTCTCTCCTCGCTCCTAGCGGTCCAGGATGATTTGGGATATCTCCCAGATGAGGCCATTGAAGAGGTGGCCACACTCACCGAGACCACGATAAACGATGTCTGGGGCGTCGCCACATTCTACACGAACTTTCGGTTTACCCCGCCTGGGGAGCACGGCGTCGAAGTGTGCTGGGGACCTACCTGCCATCTGGCGGGCGCACCGCATCTGATGAGGGCGCTGCAGGAGGATCTTGGAATCGAGGGGGAAGGTGAGTCCGCAGACGGGAGGATCACGCTCAAATATAACACCTGCCTAGGTGCGTGCGCCCAGGCCCCGGTGATCAGCATCGACCACCGGCTGATGGGCCGGATCACACTGGAGAGGGCGCGCTCCTTGGTCAACAGCGTGAGTGTGGGGACATAACGAGCGTGGCCACTTATCAAGAGATCAGAGCGGAGGCTGATGCCCGCTGGTCAGAGTTCACGGCGGCTGAGCGGCCGTGGATACGGATCGGCACTGCTATGTGCGGGCAGGCGGCGGGCGCTCTCGAGGTAGTCGACGCACTCCGTGCGGAGCTCTCCGCACGCGGAGTGGATGCCGTGGTCAGCGAGGTAGGATGCCTTGGCCTCTGCTTCGCGGAGCCCTTGGTCGACGTGCTGACCTTCAACTCCTCCAGGATGTTCTTCAGGAACATGACGGAAGAGGATGTCTCTGGCATCGTAGACCTGTGTGTAGGAGCGGACGATCCACCGATGGACAAGGTGCTGGGGTATCTGGGAGAGAGGCCCATCGACGGCGTCCCTGACCTCAATAAGCTGCCGGGCATGTCTTACCAGAGCAGGGTCGCGCTGCGTAACGGAGGGCACATCGCGCCGGGCGACATATATCAATACATAGCGAACGGCGGATACTTCGCTCTTAACAAGGCGTTGTTCGAGATGGAGCCCTCTCAGGTGATTCAGGAGATCACCGACGCGGGACTGAGGGGGCGGGGAGGCGCAGCCTTTCCCACGGGCGTCAAGTGGAGCTTCCTCGTACGCTCCCCCGGCCCTCCGAAATATATCCTGTGTAACTGTGAGGAGGGCGATCCCGGGGCCTATAACGACAAGGGTATCCTGGAGAGTGATCCGCATACCCTCCTTGAAGGCCTGACTCTGGCCGGGTACGCCACGGGCTCGACCAACGGGATCGTCTTCATCAGGCATGGCCACGACGGCCCGATAGATAGAACGGAGACGGCCATACGCCAGGCTTACGAGATCGGCCTTCTTGGCAGAAACATACTGGGGTCAGGATTTAGCTTCGACATAGAGGTCTCTCTGACGGGCGAGTCGTACGTTGCCGGTGAAGAGTCGGCTCTGATGGAGTCTATCGAAGGGAAGCGTGCCCAACCGCGCTTCCGACCTCCGTTCCCTGCACAGTTCGGAGTCTGGGGTAAACCCAGCAACATTAACAACGTCAAGACGCTAGCCTACGCGCCGGAGATCATTGCGAGAGGCAGTGATTGGTTCTCGTCGATCGGAGTTAACCGGAGCACGGGTACGGCCATAATCTGTTTGAGCGGCCGGATCACCTATCCGGGGCTCTACGAAGTGCCCATGGGCCTTACGCTTGGGGATGTGGTGGATGGGATAGGAGGAGGGGTCCCGAGCGGCAAACGGCTGAAGCTTCTTCAGACCGGAGGTCCGCTTGGCGGAGTTCTGGGCGCCGACAGCATGAGCATCCACCTAGACTTCGATGAGATGCGTGATGCGGGCGCGATACTGGGATCGGGCGGTATCATCGTAGCAGACGAAGACACTTGCGCCGTGGATCTGACGCGTGTTCTCGTCGCGTTCTGCCAGTACGAATCTTGCGGGAAGTGCTTTCCGTGCCGTCTGGGAATGGAGCATCTCCTGGAGATTACCGAGCGGATCGCCAGATGCGAGGCTCGTCCCGATGACATGAAGCTCATGCAAAGCATCGGGACGACCATGGAGGGAACTTCCCTTTGCGGGCACGGCCAGCTTGGGTTCGGACCGATTCGTTCGGCGCTTGAACACTTCGGGGCCGACTTCAGGAGTCACCTGGAGGACAAGAGGTGTCCGACGGGCAGCTGCCTCGCACCCATGCTGTCGCCGAAGAGTACGCGGCCCTATGCAGCCGACTTTCAACCGGCAGGAGTCTAGAAGAGGCGTGGTACACCCCGGGTGCGGCCCAAGCGGCCCGTTTTGATTGGACAGGGGTCTGATGTGTCAGACGAAGTCACACTGACGATCGACGGTAAGCAGGTCACGACACGCCCCGGCGCGATGGTGCTGGAGGCGGCGATGGATGCCGGCATCTATGTGCCGTACTTATGTTACTACCCTGGAATGAAGTCGTTCGGCGCTTGCCGCATGTGTGTCGTCTCCGCCCAGACGAGGACTCCGGACGGTCAGTACAGGCCTATACCAGGGACACCCGCCTCCTGTACCACCCCGGTTTCGGAGGGGATGAGGGTCCAGACCGCATCCAGTGAACTTCTGGATGTCAGGCGGGGAATTATGGAGTTGCTACTGTCCGAGCATCCCCACGGTTGCCTCACCTGCCACAGAGTCGATCTCTGCGGCCCTACTGATATCTGCCTCAGGCACGTGTCCGTCAACGACCGATGTGTCACATGTCCCAAGAACGAGCGTTGTGAGCTGAAAGATACCGTCCGGTATCTCGAGATGGACATGGACACGCCGCTGACCTACAACAACCGGCACCTGCCTCTTCAGACCGAAGACCCGTACTGGGAGATGGATATGAACCTCTGCATCGCCTGCGTGCGGTGCGTAAGGATGTGCGACGAGATCCGGGGAGACAGCGCCATCACGCTGCTCGAGAGATCGGGACGTACGCTGATCGGTACGGCGAACGGGACCTCTCTTCTCGAATCGGGCTGCGAATTCTGCGGAGCTTGCATTGACGTCTGTCCCACAGGGGCCTTGGTCGAGCGCGACTACAAGTGGGACAAAGCGGCCAAGACTGTGGCCAGCGTCTGCCCTCACTGTCCCGTCGGGTGCCAAGTGACGCTCGAAGTAAACAAGAGGAACCGGCTGATAAGGACGATTCCCGACAGGCACGGTCCAGCCAATCGCGGACAGGGCTGCTTTAAGGGCAAGTTCGGTATGGACTTCGTGAATCGCCGTGAGCGTCTGAGGACTCCCTGGCTGCGACGCGATGGATCTTCCGAGTTGACGGAGGCATCATGGCACGACGCGCTCGACCTCCTAGCCGAACGCCTCGCCCAGTACAAGGGTGCTGAATACGCGCTGATCGCCTCCCCTAGAGGTACGAACGAAGACAACTACGTGGCTCAGAAATTTGCCCGAGTGGCGATGCGCAGCAACAACGTGGACGTTTCATCAAATCTCCGTCCTGAGCTCGTCGAGCCGCTTGCGGAACTGCTGGGTTACCCTGCGGCTACCAACGGAATCTGGGAGCTCGCCGAATCCGCCTGCTTCTTAGTCGTCTCCAGCAACATGACCGAGGAACAGAACGTGGTCGCGGTGCCCATCAAGATGGCATTGCAGCGCGGAGCTTCTCTTATTGTGGTCGATCAGAGGGAGACAGAGCTCGCCCGGCACGCCTCCATTTGGATGAGACCCCGCCCGGGAACCGAAGCTGCACTGGTCGCAGGCATGGCGCGAGCCATCCTCGACGAGTCCCTGGATGACCACGACTTTCTTGCGGACTACTGCGAGAATCTGGCCGAGTTCCGCAACTCGCTTTGGCAGTTCGACCTACTCAAGGTAGAGCTCACCACTGGGATATCCCAGGACGAGATCCGCAAGGCCGCCCGCCTATTCGCGTCCACGAAGCCGGGGGCGATCCTCTACGGGTTGGACACGTTGCCGTCCGATGCCAGAGCCGACTGTGTTCGGGGACTTGTGGGCCTGGCGGTGTGCACTGGCAACCTCGGAAGGCGGTCGACCGGTCTCTTCCCACTATTCTACGGAGCTAACGAACAGGGGTCGAAAGACGTCGGATGTGCTCCGAACAGTCTCCCGGGGCATGAAGGATATTCCATCGCACAGCTAGAACGTATCGGGAATGTTTGGGGAGCCGATCTTCCCCGCGAGGTCGGATTGGGCTTATTCGGAATAGTGGATGCCGTCCGAAGCGGGCAGATCAAGGCACTACACATCTTAGGAGACAATCAAGCCTTCACGGACGGGAGCCTCGGCGATTTTCTCGGCGCGCTGGACGGACTAGAGCTGCTGGTGGTGCAGGACTGTTTTCAGAGCGAGATAACGGAGCGGGCTGACGTCGTGCTTCCATCGGCGACCTTCGCCGAAGCCGAGGGCACCTATACGAATCTGGAGAGGCGGATACAGTTCCTCCGGCCCGCGCTTGGGTCAAAAGGCGAGGAGGAAGTTGACTGGAGGATACTGTCGCGGATTGCGCAGCGCATGGGCGCATCAGGCTTCGACTACGACAGTCCTGGGACGGTGTTCGAAGAGATCGTGAGGGTCGTCGGCGTTTATGGCGGAGTCACCTATGATCGGCTGCAGGCTGGTGGAGTGCAGTGGCCGCTCACGATGGATCATCCGCCTGTCGATCCGTCCCTGTATGGAACCGCGCTCAAGGAACGCAAGCCAAAAGCCGGCATCATCTCCCTTCCCGCAGTGGTAGGACACGCCGCGCCAGACACGCCTTTGCTGCTCGCCCATGGACGTGTGCTGCATCAGCCGGAGCGGCATCCAGAGATCGTAAACCAGAACGGTCGTAACTCTGTCACCCGTGACGAGACAGTCGAGATGCATCATGAGGATGCTCGTGGACTGGGTGTGCAGGAAGGGGACTGGGTTGAGGTGATATCGGATGAGTCACGCATCGCAGGACGGGCCTCCCTGTCGGGACCACAGAGGGGACTCGTGTCGACGACGACTCTGTTTGCGGAGCTGATCACTGATTTGGAATCCAGCGACGCACTGGATCCGATGCTCAAGGTCCCGCGTCTGCCTCTTACGGTCGCCAGGATCGAGAGACTGACGGATGTTGCAGCCGCAGACTGAAAGGTATAGGAGACGGATTGGCTACAGTTAGACAGAGACGGAGTAGTAAGCTTGCAGAGGTGGATGTTCTCAAGAGAGAAGACCACACGCCGGAGCTTTGGAAGGTATGGGTAGAGAAACCCGAGGGCTACAGCTTCAAACCAGGTCAGTACTGCACAATCGGGTCGGACGGGATCGAGCGCGCATATTCGATCGTCTCCGCCCCACACGAGACGACGCTCGAACTGTTCGTGGAGCTGGTGCCGCCTCCGGACGGAGTTCTCACACCGATACTTCATCAGCTGTATCCTGGTGATAGGGTCACGATACGGCCGAGGGCCAAAGGACTCTTCACCTTCAAGCCTGCCAAGCCCAACCATCTTCTCGTCGCCACGGTCACGGGAATAGTGCCATATATCAGCTATCTCCGTGACTATGTCTATCACGGCAGAGGAGGCCACCGCTTCTATGTCCTGCAGGGCGCTAGTTACACGGATGAGTTCGTCTATGACGACGAGATGCACAGGCTAGCCAGCGATCATCCGGGTCTGATTACGTATATACCGACGGTGAGCAGGCCGGATGAGTCTGCCAATCAAGGATGGACCGGCGAGAAGGGGCGGGTGAACCTGATTGTCGAGCGTTACGCTGAAGCGTTCGCACTCGCTCCTGAGGATACGCTGGTCTACGCGTGTGGCCATCCTGCCATGATAGAGGACGTCAAAGAGAGGATGGGCCCCATGGGTTTCGAGGTGGAGGAGGAGCGCTACTGGAAGGAAGACTGAGTATCCGTTGCCCGCAATACGACGACGAACAGGACGGCCCATCTGGAGTGGGCCGTTCTGTTCTGTCTTTTTTCCATCCCGGGCCTTATGTAGAATGCGCCATGATACCTTCTCTGTCGTTTAACCCGACATGACGACTCCCGCGCGACGACAGTATCTCCGCATCAAGAAGGAGCATCCCGACGAGGTGCTGCTGTTTCGGATGGGCGACTTCTACGAGACGTTCGATGACGACGCTCGCATCGTAGCCAAGGAGCTCGAGATCGCTCTGACCTCGCGTGAGATGGGAAAAGGGCAGCGTGTTCCGTTGGCCGGGATTCCGTACCATGCGCTGGAGCCCTATCTCGCGCGGCTGATTCGCAAGGGCTTCCGCGTCGCTATATGCGAGCAGGTGAGCGATCCGGCAACATCTAAGGGCATCGTGGACAGAGAGGTCGTCCGCGTGGTGAGCCCGGGGACAGTCGTTGAAGACTCTCTTCTCGAACAGAAGACCAACAACTATCTTGCCGCCGCAGTTGTAGGTGGTGAAGAGATCGGACTGGCCTACGTAGACATCACCACGGCTGAGTTCGCCACCAGCCAGTTCGAACTGGCGCATCTGCCTGTGGAGCTCAATAGAATAGATCCCTCCGAGCTACTTGTGCCGGAGGGCCAGGAGCCGATCTCCGTAGAGGGGCGTGCGACGGTCACGGTGATGGGGGACGAGAATTTCCAAGAGGAGTGGGCGAGTCACACGCTCCTTGATCACTTTGGCGTGGCATCTTTGGAGGCGTTCGGCTGTGACCGGCTGCCGCTTGCTGTTGCTGCCGCGGGCGCCATCATCGACTACCTTGGCAGGAACCAGCGCCAATCCCTGACCCAGATCACCTCACTCTTCACCTACTCGACTTCCACCTACATGATGCTAGACATCCAGACTCGACGCAATCTGGAGCTCTTCGCGGGTGGCCGTTGGAATGATCCGGACCTGTCGTTGTTCTCCGTGTTGGACCGAACGAGGACGTCCATGGGAGGCCGGCTGCTCCGTCGCTGGCTCGGTCAGCCTCTCCTAGACTTGAAGGAATTGAAGCGGCGTCAGGAGTCGGTGGCCTGGTTTCATCGTAGCGCGCTCCGCCGTGAACGCGTGACGGCGCACCTCGGTGCAGTATCTGACATGGAGCGTCTGATGGGAAGGATCCGAGGGTATGGCGCCGCGCCGCGGGATCTGCTCGGGATCGCCCGCAGTCTGGAGGCGGCCCCGCGCATCCGAACCATATTCCAAGAGGACGACGACCGCGGTAAGGTCGAATGGCTGATGAAAGGTCTGGGGGACCATTCCGAGGTTGTGACACTCATCCGTGGAGCGATAGACGAAAACTCTTCCGCGTCGGTCGGGGACGGTACAGTTATCAGACCAGGGTTCTCATCGGAGCTGGACTCGGTGCGGGATGAGGCTCGCGACGCGCAGCTCTATATGGCGAATCTGGAGCGTCAGGAGCGGGAGCGGACGGGTATTAGATCTCTGAAGGTCGGATACAACAAGGTATTCGGCTACTACATCGAAGTCAGTAAGCCCAATTTGACGCGCGTACCCGACGATTACATCAGACGTCAGACGCTGGTGGGGGGAGAGCGGTTTATCACTCCTGGGATGAAGGAGTATGAGTCCAGGATACTCAGCGCCCAGGACCGGATAGCGGAGATCGAGTCCGCTCTGTTTCGCCAAGTCTGTCGTCAGGTGGCGGACGTCGCGGTGCCTATCCTCGCTGCCGCGGACTCGATAGCGCACGTAGACGTGTTCGCTTCGCTTGGGGAGGTGGCTCTCTCTGAAGGGTATATACGTCCCGGTCTGAACGATGGTGATATCCTTGAAATACGTAAGGGGCGTCATCCCGTGGTCGAGAAAGCCCTCCCTCCCGGCAGCTTCGTCCCCAACGACACCCGCCTGTCAAACGGTGACGACCAGCTAGTCATCCTGACAGGCCCTAACATGGCGGGAAAATCCACCTACATCCGGCAGGTCGCGATTATCACGCTGATGGCGCAGATCGGAAGCTTCGTGCCGGCCGAGACCGCGACCATCGGGATTGTCGATCGCATATTCACCCGCGTCGGCCTGCAGGACGATGCTGCCGTGGGCCAGTCGACTTTCATGGTTGAGATGTTGGAGACGGCATCGATACTGAACCATGCCACACCCCGCTCACTCATCGTCTTGGACGAGATCGGCCGAGGCACCAGTACCTACGATGGTCTGTCGATTGCGCGGGCTGTGGCAGAGCACGTCCATAACCATCCCAGATTGGGCTGCAAGACGCTGTTCGCTACCCACTACCATGAGTTGACCCACCTAGCCAATACTCTCCCCAGAGCGAGGAACTTCACGGTGTCGGTCTCGGAGGACCGGGGTGTCGTCGTATTCTTGCACCAGATCGTTCCGGGAGGCGCCGATCGGAGCTACGGTATACATGTGGCGCAGTTGGCTGGGCTTCCCGGGAGTGTCATCAACCGTGCGTGGGAGGTCTTACAGGATCTGGAGAATGGGTCGGCGCCGGGCTCAGCTCGTCGACAGAGACGTTCCAAAGCCCCGCTTCAGGGACAAATGCGACTCATAGGCGCCGCGCCGGACTTGTTCCAGGAGATACTCAGCCTGGACGTCTCGGCCATGACTCCACTTCAGGCCATCAATAAGCTCTATGAGCTTCAGGCATCGGCACGCGACTCTGCCGAGACCTGACTGACCGGTCCAGGATGGACTCAACTTCCGATGAGTCGTTCCAGAGCGTCATCGGCCGCCGCCTGCTCAGCCAGAGCCTTCCGTCTGCCGACACCACGGCCCGCCACCTGCCCGGACACCACCGCCTCAGCCTCGAACCGCTCAGGGTCGTGCTCTCCGGACGTTTGGTTCACACGGTAGACGGGGAGGCCTTGTCCTCTGCCCTGGGCCAGCTCTTGCAGGAGCGACTTGGCGTCCTTGAACACCGGGCGTTCTACGGCGCCAGATAGCTCGTCCGTGAGTATCTCCACGACAAACGCACGCGCAGCAAGATATCCCTGATCAAGGAACAGAGCACCGACAAGAGCCTCGAACGCAGCGGCTAGGTTAGATAGGCGGTGGCGTCCTCCACTCGCTGCCTCGCCCTTTCCCATCAACAGACGCTCACCCAAGCCGAGATTGTCGGCTGCGTGGGCCAGGGTGTCGCCGCGGGCGAGGCTGGACCTGATCGCGGTTAGTTGTCCCTCCTGCAGACGGGGACAGCGCCTGTATATCTCCTCCGCGAGCACCAGTCCAACCAGAGCGTCACCCAAAAATTCGAGTCGTTCGTTCGACTCGGGTGAGGTGTCCGGGTGTTCATTGGAGTATGAGCCATGGGTGAACGCCAGTCGTAGCAGGGACTGATCCCCAAACGATTCGTACAGATCTTCCACTGCGGGCGCCGGGCTGTCCGCCGAATGCCTAGCCAACGGCGCCCTTTGGCCACGGCGGCTGGGGTCGCTTGAGTTCGCCGACGAAAGGCATGTCGCGCATCATTCCCAGGAAGTGCCCGAAAAAGGCCACGGACTCCTCTTCTGGAGGGACGAAGCTCTTGAGGTATACGGAATGACCGTTGTCGAATACGAAAGTCGGGGTTCCGAAGATTCCGTGCCGTTCCACCGCCTCGGTATGGTCGAGCTCAATGTTACGTGTCAGAGTTTCGTTCTTCATGTCTTCTCTGAACTTGGTCTCGTCTAGGCCGACATCTGCTGCGATGCCGGCAACTACCTCTTCGTCGTTCAATGCGGCTCGCGCTCCCGGCCCGTGTCGTGCGGTTAGAAGGGCTAGGTGAAACTTGGAGTGTGCCACCCTGCCCTGGCGCAATGCGGCCTCTCCAGCGACTGCCGCCACCATCGAGCGAGTTTCGCTCCGGTCAGGCAAGTCCCAGACCTTCCGCTCGGAGCCCTTGCTGTTAGCCTGCTGAAGCTGGAAGTTCTTCCATCTGATGTCGAGGTCGTACTGTCCGCTCTTCTCCACTCTATCCAGCCACACGGCTGCATTGTAGACGAACGGTCAGGCGTAGTCGGCGTAGATATCAATCTGGACTCGGGCCATGGCGTACACTCCTTCGGGGCTTGCTGTAAGTCAGACAGGCTACCAATCGGGTGCCGGTAATATATCAGAAGCTGTCAGAGTCGCCAACGGTATGAAGTCTTATACTATTCCGGTCTTTTTCTTAGAAAAAGCACTATTTTCTGCTTTCACGTCCAAATCTATCGTGCTAGCATTCATCGGCAGTCTTAGGCTTCGCGGACGGCGTCTGGTTGTAGAGGACATGGGAAGGCGTATGGCTTTCATATGCGTGTGCGGATATCGGGTGGACGGTATCGAGGCCGGCAGATACGTTCGCGGCGAGGCGGTGATCTGAGGCCGACGGCCGAACGAGTTCGAAACGCCATATTTTCGATTATCGGTTTGGATGCTCTGGAAGGAGCGAGGGTGCTGGACCTATATGCCGGCACCGGGGTTATGGCCATGGAAGCGATCAGCAGAGGTGCGCGATACGCTGATCTGGTTGAGGTTGAACCGAGACGGTCTAGCGAGATACGCGAGAACCTGAGGAGCATGGATCTAGAGGGCCAGACGAAGGTATTCACCGGGAGAGTTATGAAGGTCATAGCCAGCCTCCCGGGAGGCTATGACTTGGTGTTTGCGGATCCGCCGTATCAGCTACAGGAGTGGGATAGTCTGATGAATAGCCTGAACAGGCAGGGGGTCGTTAACTCTGACGGGATCGTGATTGCCGAGCACAGCCACGTCACTGAACTTTCTCCACAGTACAACATACTGATGAAGGCAGACAACCGGAGATATGGCGATACTTCGATTACGGTCTACCAGGTAGGTAGCAATGGCTAAAGCTATCTACCCGGGGAGCTTCGATCCGGTGCACAACGGCCATGTAGATGTCGCGAAAAGGGCTTCGAAGGTGTTCGACGAGTTGATCGTGGCTGTGTACGACGTCCCGCCGAAGAGGCTGATGTTCACGACAGATGAGCGGGTAGAACTCTTCTCGGAGTCGGTAGCCGGCACATCGAATATCAGGGTAGTACCGTTCATCGGCCTAGCTCCGTCGTTTGCTCGGAAGGCAGGCGCCGAGTTCATCGTGAGGGGCCTTAGAGCTGGATTCGACTTCGAACAGGAGTTTGAGATGGCGTTGATGTGGCGGAATCAGGCCCCGGACATTGACGTCGTTTGCATGATGAGTGCCTTGGAGTACCAGTTCGTCTACTCAAGTCGAATCAAAGAGGTCTTCATACTCGGAGGAGAGGTTAGCAGCCTCGTGCCCCCGTCCGTGGCCTCGGCGCTGAGGCGTAAGGCAGACAGATAGGTAAGAAGGTCGGCAGTCTAATCCGGCACGACAAGGAGGTGTCATGGATATCCTGCAGGTAACGGAGGAGCTAGAGTCTCTGGTCCAGACAGGGGTAAGAGTCCCCGGGTTCAGGAAGAAGGTGTTGGTCGACATTGATCAGTTGGTCATGCTGGGCGACGAGCTGCGCAGAGCGGTGCCGGCCAATATCCAGGAGGCACAGGAAATTCTCCGTCAGAAGGAGAGCATCGTCAATCAAGCATATCTCGAAGCTCAGCGCATTCGTGACGACGCTGCGCGAGAGGTACATGAGATACGAACGGTTGCTCAAGAGGAGCACCATCTGAAGGTCGACGACACGGAGATCGTCAGGGCCGCGGAGGCAAAGGCGCAGCAGATCAAGGACGAGGCGATGATGGAGAGTGCGCTCATTCTCCAGGACACGCAGCGG
The DNA here is from genome assembly GCA_965208395.1 of Dehalococcoidia bacterium. Classification (GTDB taxonomy): domain Bacteria; phylum Chloroflexota; class Dehalococcoidia; order Lucifugimonadales; family CBDBON01; genus CBDBON01. Next base: position 376,098 of record CBDBON010000003.1, on the reverse strand, counting down.
CGGGCTTACGAAATTCAGTCGGAGTCAGAGTCGCTGGCTGGGAACCGACGCAACGGAGCCGACGCATACGCCCGTGAAGTCCTCTCCAACCTCGAAGAGCAGCTTGCGGAGTCGTTGGCTCAGATCCGCAAGGGAATTGACGCGCTCCGAGCAGGCGAGGAGTTCAGAGGAGAGGTCCGTAACGGGGCTACGGAGAAGAACGGCGCGGGAGTGCCTGCATAGACTACCAGGCTGACTCTGGAACCTTCTACAGAGATAGAGGGAAGGCTGTCTGTTCCTTCCCTCTATGGTCCACCTCCCGATGTGTCCGGCTATTCAGCCTCCGGCTATCCCATCGGTAGCTAGCAGTTCGCGCAGCCTCGCGAGAGTTATGCTGTTCTCCTCCAACGGAAAGCCATCTACCTTGTACTCGGGCTTGTTGGTGAACCCGTCTACTGCCCCCATGTCCACCATGGACTTGATGAGTTGCTCTTCTCTCTCGACCGTCGGCAGAAGGTTCCTTCCGGTCCGTCTGGAGATCGCGGCGACGAGTCCGTAACCTCCCCAGTTGGATACGCTGGTCACTATCAACTGTGTCGTGAATGTGACACAAGGCAGCTTCACGAGAGTTGGGATCTCAGGTATCTCGTCCTTCAGAATGCCCATGCCGATCTCATTGCCACCGTCACCGATGCCTACACTGTACGGGAAGTCGTTGAAGAGATGATCGATCCGGGCGTTGTACTGAGAGATGTCCTGCCCGTGCATATTCCTATACAGCGACTCGTGTGTAGGACCGCACCGCTCTATGGCGATGAGTAGGGAGGGGGCGAGTCGGCCCAAGAGCTCCGCGGCGAATCGCCTACTGGACTCGTCATCCGTGATGGGGAAGTCGACTACAGGTGCGTCATGTCCCTCCAGAAACGGCACGGTGTATCTGTCGGTAACGTATACGACGTTGTAACCCAGGGACCGTAATGCATTGCCGATCGCTATCGCGCCGGGAGGACCGTCCGTCTCAGCACCTCCCCCTGCGAGAATGTAGAAGCCGGTTACTATGAGCACTGTTCCCGGACGCCGCAGCACCAGAGACGCGGCCTGATCGCAAAAGTCGGCCGGCAGATGTTCCCTAAGCTTGGAGAGTCCTCTCCGATCCCGATCAAGGATGATGTCTTCGATCGACTGGTTCGTGGGCATTGGCTAGTCAGACCGGCTAGAGGACGGCGACATCGGCATCTCGTCTGTCGGTGATGAACATATGGCCCGGCGAGTGGGTGATCATAATTGGCGGCTTGGAGCTCATCGCGACGGCCTGAGGCGTCACCCCGCATGCCCAGAAGACCGGGACATCGTCGTCATTGAAGTCGGTCGGGTCACCCAGGTCCGGCGTAGTCACATCTCGTATTCCGATCGCTTCGGGGTCCCCGATGTGTACGGGGGCTCCGTGCACCGACGGGAAGCGCGATGTGACCTGGACGGCTCTGACGAGCTTGTCTCTTGGGACCGCCCTCATCGAGACTACCATCGGCCCTGAGAAGATGCCTGCCGGAGTGGTCTCTATGTTGGTGATGAACATGGATACGTTCGAGCAGCGTTCGATATGGGGTAGAGAGATTCCAGCCTCGATGAGTGCAGCTTCGAACGAGAAGCTACATCCAAGGAGGAAGGAGACCATGTCGTCGCGCCAGAACTCCGAGACGTCCTCTACCTCTGCCACCATCTCACCGTACTCGTAGACCCTGTACAGTCCCAAGTCGGTTCTCAGATCGGAACCCGGCGCCATTGACTTCGGCTCCGTAGAGCCAGCCTCCACGACCTCCAACAGCGGGCACGGTTTTGGATTGCGTTGGCAGAAGAGCAGGAAATCGAAAGCGGCGTCTCGCGGCAGAACCGCAAGGTTAGCCTGAACGTGGCCGGGCGCGACGCCTCCAGTGGGTCGGACGAATCTGCCTCCACGTATGAGACTCCTGACTTCTTCCGGGGTTGTCGGTGCGGTAGCTATCTGCATGGAGATTACCTCTCGCTGTTCTGGGGCCGGTCCACGGCCTTGGGGCGGCTCATCTGCCGGTTCGGCTACATTATGAGGATGACACTCGCTCAGGGTCAAGCAGCCCAATAAGTACCTGGGATTCGTCGACAGGCTGGTCCGGTTTGAGATTATCCCAAGCCTGGAGCGGGGAACCTCTCGGTTAGGGTGTGTACCTCGTCGCGTACTTCACGCTCGACGCCCGAGTCTCCGATGTTCAATAGGGTTCTCAGGATCAGGCGACCGACCTGCCTCATCTCCTCGGCTCCGAATCCGCGGCTCGTGACCGACGGACTGCCCAGCCTGAGACCGCTGGCGACCCGAGGAGGCTTCGGGTCGTATGGGATTGCATTACGATTCACGACGATGTCGACTCCACCCAGTGCCTCCTCCGACTGGCGGCCTGTGAGCCCCAGTGATGTGAGATCGACCAGCACCATGTGGTTGTCGGTGCCTCCGGATACTAGCCGGAGGCCCCCATGGGCGAGCGTATCCGCCAGTGCACGCGCATTGGCGACGACATCCCTCTGGTAGGATGCGAACTCGGTTCGCGCCGCCTCGCCGAAAGCAACCGCCTTCGCCGCGATCGTGTGCATCAGTGGACCGCCCTGCGCGTTAGGAAAGACGGCCCTGTCGACCGCTCGGCCGATCTCTGACTTGGATAGGATAAATCCTCCTCTGGGCCCCCTGAGAGTCTTGTGCGTGGTCGAAGTCACGACGTCCGCATGTGGAACGCATGATGGGTGTGCACCTCCAGCGATGAGGCCGGCAATGTGGGCCATGTCCACCATCAGTTTAGCGTCCACCTCGTCGGCTATCTGATGGAAGCGCCTGAAGTCTATCGTCCTGGTATAGGCCGTGGCGCCAGCGACGATCAGCCTGGGTCGGTGCTCTTTGGCAAGATGCTCCAGTTCATCGAAGTCAATCAGCTCTAGCTCTCGGTCGACGCCGTACGGGACAAACCTGTACAACTTCGAGGAGAAGTTCACGTGACTTCCATGAGTAAGGTGGCCTCCATGGTCCAGGCTCATGCCCATGACCGTATCGCCCGGTTTCAGCATCGCGAAGTATGCCGCCATGTTGGCCTGGGCGCCGCTGTGTGGCTGAACGTTGGCGTGCTCGGCGCCGAAGAGATCCTTCGCCCTGTCTATCGCCAAGCTCTCCGCAACGTCTACGAACTCGCACCCACCGTAGTAGCGTCGGCCCGGGTAGCCCTCGGCGTACTTGTTGGTCATGATCGAGCCTTGAGCCTCGAGCACGGCAGCGCTGACAAAATTCTCAGAGGCGATCAGGTTGATGTTACGCTGTTGCCGCTCTGTCTCACTGCGGAGAGCTGCCCACAGCTCAGGATCGCTCTCCACTAACATATTCATGCTGGGCTCCAGTGGTCTGCTGAATCGAGTAATGGGTAGAAGTTCTTCAAGGCTCGTCCGACTTCTCTCCACCCTCGCCAATCGTTCCCGACAGTGCGTCGATATTGACCCTGGCGGCTCTCTTGCTTTGAGAACTTCGGTAGTACTTGCCCTTATAGGTCTCAACCTGCCGGTCCATCGCGTCCACCACAGCGTCGATCGCTGCAAACAAGTTGATACCCTTTCCTTGACCTCTAAGTGTGCGCCCAGCTGTATCGAGGGTCATCTGTACCACGATTCGCTCGTCCTGAGACCGTGACGAAGTCCGGGAGATGTCCAGTCTGGCGTCTGAGATGGAACGGAGATGACGACCGAGTCGGTTTAGCTTCCTTTGAATGTAGCTCTCGGCCTGAGCGTTCAGCCCTATTCCCTTGGTGTATATCCTCGTGTCCAATCAGTCTCCTCCCCAGACCTCCTACGATCCTTGGTCTACACTCGGCCTGTAAACTCATTCTAGGGGCTGACGACGTTCCGCTTCAAGTAAGGACGGATGAGGCAAATCGCCTATCGTGCGCCACCGCTAGGATCGAAGCCTGCCGCACCGCTTGGACTGCGTTGGATGTGCTGATACCATAGACATCACCACTCTCCAATGAACTCAGGCCTTCTCACCACATACAGAGACCACCTGCCGGTTACCGAAGACACGCCTCTGTTCAGCCTGGGTGAGGGAGACACGCCGCTGGTGAGATCGAGGAGTATCGTGTCTAAGGTGGGATGCGTCGAGTTGTATTTCAAGCTCGAAGGATGCAATCCCACCGGTTCTTTCAAAGACCGCGGAATGGTTGTCGCCGTTGCCAAAGCAGTGGAGGCAGGCAGCACCGATATTCTTTGCGCTTCTACCGGCAACACGAGCGCCTCGGCGGCCGCGTACGGCGCATACTGTGGCCTGGCCACGACGGTTCTCGTGCCCAAGGGCGGGGTAGCCAGAGGAAAGCTCGCCCAGGCTATGGCTTATGGCGCCCGGATCGTGATCGTTGACGGCAGCTTCGATGAGACGTTAGCTCTCGTCCGCGAGATATCCAAACGCCACTCGGCTGTTCTCGTGAATTCGCTCAACCCACACAGGATACAGGGACAGAAGACGGCTGCGTTCGAGATAGTACGCGAGCTGGGCGACGCTCCCGACTATCTGTGCATCCCGGTCGGCAACGCGGGCAACATCACTGCGTACTGGCTCGGCTTCCAGGAGGCGGAGAGTCTGAAATGGGCTGGTGCCAAACCCAAGATACTGGGCTTCCAGGCCGATGGAGCAGCTCCCATTGTGAGAGGGGAACCGATCGAACACCCTGAGTCTGTAGCATCCGCTCTGAGGGTAGGGAATCCGGCGAGGTGGAGAAGTGCTGTCTCCGCGCGGGACGAGTCCGGGGGCGTGATCGAGAGCGTCTCTGACGATGAGATACTGTCGGCGTATCGGCTGATGGCTGAGGCTGAAGGGATATTCTGCGAGCCCGCTTCCGCCGCCTGCGTAGCCGGTCTGCTGAGGCTGTCCAGAGAATCGTTGGATCTCAGTGATAAGAGGGTGGTCTGCGTCATCACCGGCACCGGACTCAAGGACCCAGATGCCGCAGCGATGCTGGAACCGATGTCGGTCGATGAGCACCCGGCGGAGTTGTCTGCTCTGGAGAGCGCCCTAAGTGTTCATTAGAAGAGGTGAGGGCGATGCGAGTTGATTGATCGAGACAGGATAGAGAGGGCGATGCACGAGGTTGTCGCAGCCATCGGAGATGATCTCGTAAGGACGCGTATTGAGGAGACCCCGCGACGGGTCGCCGATATGTATGCGTACCTCTTTTCCGGTCTGGATGCGGATCCTAAGGAGGTGCTAACCACCGCTTTTGACGAGGAACACCGCGACCTCGTTGTCTTGAAGGACGTTTCGTTCTCCTCCATGTGCGAGCACCACCTCCTTCCCTTTTTCGGTGTCGCCCACATCGGCTATGTTCCAAATGGACGAGTGGTCGGGGTGAGCAAGTTGGCCAGGACGTTGGATATTCTCGCGAAAAGGCCCCAGATGCAGGAACGTCTGACCGACCAACTGGTAGACGCAATATACGAAGCGATTCATCCAGATGGTGTCGCGGCCATACTGAAGGCTGAGCATATGTGCATGTCACTAAGGGGCGTGAAGAAGGCCGGTAGCAGCATCGTGACCTCATCAAGCCGTGGAACTCTGAAGACTCAGGTTGGCGCCATGAACGCTTTTCTGGCGATGGTGTCGGACTAGACATGCCTGCGACCGTAGAGACGACCGACTTCGATCAGATTGAGAAGCAGTGGGAAGATCTGCTTCCGGCCTCCATCACCAACACCGTGTTCGTCACTCCATGGTGGCAGAGGATATGGTGGGAGCACTTCGGGACAGACTCGCAGCTGCGAATTTTTGCCGTAAGGAACGGTGACAGGTTGCTGGGAATTGCTCCCATGAGACTACGGGAAGGCGTGCTGTCCTTCCTGGGTGATACCGATCTGTTCGACTATCATGACTTCGTCGTGGTGCGTGACTCGGAGGAGACGTTTTACGAGGCTCTGTGCGACCATCTAGCGGGTTCGGACTGGCACACGATGCATCTTGGATCGCTGCCCGAAGGGTCTCCGACCCTGCGGCACATGATGAGGATGAGTGACAGGAATGGCCTGTCGGTAATCGTCTCGGACGAGGACAAGGCGCCTGTAGCGGAACTGCCATCGTCATGGGAGGAGTATCTCGCAGGCCTTAGAAGACACGATAGACACGAGCTCCGGCGTAAGTTACGCCGCTTGGAGAGGGCGGACAGGGCTCAGCAGTATACGTGCAATAGTATTGAAGTGCTGACCGACTCCATGGCCGACTTCTTTCGACTGTTGAGATCCAGCGGCCCTGACAAGGCGACATTTCTTACCGGAGCGCGAGAGCGGTTCTTTCTGGACGTCGCGTCTGAACTGGCCTCTCGTGGGCACCTTAGGTTGTACTTCCTAGAGATTGGCGGACGCCGTGTCGCATCCTGCATCTGCTTCGACTATGGCGGAGCTTACTTGCTGTACAATAGCGGTTACGATCCTCAACACGCCTCTCTCAGCGTCGGTCTCCTGAATAAAGCTCTGTGCATCCAGGAAGCTATAGAGCGGGGCAGGAGGCGTTTCGAATTCCTCCGAGGCTCCGAACGCTACAAGTACAACCTAGGAGCCGTGGACCGGGTTGTATACCGGATGGTAGCTAGGCGGGACTCAGCGCCCTGACACGTAACGCAGTCCAGATGTGTGCCGGAACATGGGCAACTCTCGAATCGGATAGTTCATGGATAGACTGGCTTTCGTAAGTTTTCACGGCTGTCCCGTGGCTCGTCTGGGCGAGCGGGACTCAGGCGGGATGAATGTATACGTGCTCCAGGTTGCGAGAGAGCTAGCCCGCCAGGGACATCCTGTAGATGTGTACACGCGCTGTCACGATCCGTGCGACCCTCAAGTGGTCGACCTAGGCTACGGCTCGCGGGTGATCCATCTTGAGGCTGGCCCCTACGACGGGACGAAGGCCACGCTGTATCAGTACATCCCTGAGTTCGTTGGCAACCTGCAGAGATTCATACAGGCGGAAGGGATTAGCTATGACCTTATCCACAGCCACTACTGGCTGTCCGGCCGAGTTGGAATGGCCCTCCGGTCCCAGTGGAATGTCCCGCACGTCACCACCTTCCACACTCTTGCCAAGGCGAAGCTGAACGCGAGAGCGGGCGAGTCGGAGTCCGACCTGCGCGTCCGTATCGAGGAGACTATCATGGAGGAGGCTGACGCTATCGTAGTTTCCACCAATCAGGAGGTCCAGGATCTCGCTCGGCTATACGGTACATCCGGGCACAACGTGTCGGTGGTACCGGCGGGCGTTGACATCGAGGTGTTTTGTCCAACCGACCGATACGAGGCTCGAAGAGCTCTCGGGTTGACAGGACAGAACATGATCCTCTACGTCGGACGTATTGAGCCGCTCAAGGGGCTCGACATATTGATAGGCGCGGTGGCCTGTATCGAGGACATCTCGGACATCAGTCTGGTCGTCGTCGGCGGGTCTCCGGGCGTAGACAGCGAGATGGGAAGGCTGAAGGCTCTCAGCCATGAACTCGGAATCGCGGACCGGGTAACCTTCACCGGAGCGGTGAGCCACGCGAAGCTACCGCAGTACTACAACGCTGCTGATGTCTTCGTACTCCCGTCACACCACGAGAGCTTCGGTCTCGTGGCCCTCGAGGCGATGGCCTGTGGGACACCGGTTGTGGCATCCAGGGTAGGTGGTCTCACCAGTTTCATCAGCGACGGGTTGACCGGCTATCTGATCCCATGGCGCTGTCCGGAGCCGTTCGCCCGCCGCATCGAGACGCTCCTGTCGAATCCGATCTTGCGTAACACAATGGGGCGGGCGGCCAGGTCCAGAGCTATGGATATGACTTGGACCCGGTCCGCCGACCGGACGTTGAACGTGTACGAGTCGATTGCAGCTCAATCGTTGGAGAGCGCAGCGGGGGACTGAGGCCCGTGAACGGCTCACCTGACAGTCAGGATGGAGTGCACACTACACCGGGACGTGCACGCGGGGTACTCAAACGGATTGAGGGCCACGTGGTCAGGAGAATAGGCTCCGGTCTACTCATCCTGATCCCGCTCATCGTCACTGTACTAATCATCAGGTTTATAATCGTCTCGGTAGATGAGGTGTTTCGGGGCGAAGACGGCTTCTTCACCCGCTTGATCAAAGATACGCCGCTGGACTTTCCAGCGGTGGGGATCGTATTCCTCGTACCGGTACTATACCTGGTTGGGCTGCTGGTCTCCGGACGTGTGGGGAGCATGGTTATTGCCGTGGAGGGCGCAGTTCTGACACGTATACCGGTCATCAAGTCTATCTACGGCGTGGTCCGGCAGATCACCGAGACGCTCTCATCCCCGTCGGATCAACACTTCAGCAGGGTCGTCTTCGTTGAATGGCCGCGGCCGGGCTGCCGGGCACTCGGGTTTGTGACCGGACACTCCCACGCGGCTGTGGAGGAGGAGATGTTCCTGGTCATATACATCCCAACGGTTCCGAATCCAACCTCGGGCAATCTCGCATTCGTACCTGAGAAGGACGTGATAGAGAGCAATATGACTGTGGAGGAGGCTATGAAGCTGGTCTTCTCGGGCGGGATAGTTCTCCCCAGCGCGTTCACCAGGCGCACCTGAGTCGGCAGCCGGAGGCTCGCCCCGGAGCGTCGGCTTGCCCGCGAGGCATCTGGGGACAGCTCGGTTCTAAGAGTCTGTGTTCAGACTCTTCTCGTACCAGATCCCCTGGCCGACCGTATGGAATCCGAGCCGACGGTAGAGAGTAGTCGCCGGCGCGTTCTGCGAATCGACCTCGAGCTCTATGGAGTCGACACCGTTCTCCTTCAGGTGTGCCATTCCGGCGATGACGACTGTCCTGCCTAACCCCCTGCTTCTGAAGTCAGGGTGGACACCAGTCATGGCTATCCATCCCGTGGCCCCGTCCCCTGAGCGAGTCCTAGTGGTCCAGTTGTAACCTGCCAGTCTTCCTTCTCCAGTGACGAGGATAATCCCATCTGGATGACATCGAGTGAACCTGGCTCGTGCACTGATCTCCTCCACCGTGTTGGGACAGAACCCCCAACTGCCGTTGAAGGTCGCGTTCTGCAGTTCGGTAAGCGCTTGCTCGTCCGACCGGTATCTGAAGGCGCGTAACGAGAAGCCCTCCGGGACATCGACAGCTGGCACGCTCTCTCCGTCCCATCTCATCTTGCAGTACCGTCTCACCGGTCGGAATCCGACGGATTCGAGCAGATGTTTCGCGCCGACGCTTTCATCCGGCGCTTCGATGTGCAGCACCTTGGCATCGAGTCTCGAGGCGTAAGCCGTGACCTGCGTGAGCAGGCTTCTGCCTATCCCTTCTCTCCGTCTATCCTTTAGCACGCCCCCGTTGGCGACGGTACGTCCGATCCGAAGCTCGCGCGCGACGATGGCGAAGCCGACTGGCGCATCCTCACTCACCGCTACGATACAGTCTTTTTCGGGATCGCAGGAAGGCTGCGACAGCAGTTCCCGCATCTCCACACTACTTAGTGCTCTGTCGGACCCCGAAACGCCGGAAACTTCGTTATGAAGGTTCGTTAACGAGTCGAGATCCTGCCAGCTGAATCCTCTGATCGCCACTCCCAACGGTATGATGCTCCTCCAGTTTGACGCCCAGCGGCACTCGGTGTAGGCCTGTGCAGGTTGATTCTAACAGAGGGAGGAACCTGGTGCGGACGGTTATGCGAGGACCTATACGGTACCTGGGAGGAGCGATCGAACACGCTCCCACACCGTCTTTCCGATCTCCTCTGCGGCCCTCGTCGCGTCGATCACCACCCACCTGGCAGGGTCAGCCTCAGCGAGACTGCGGTATCCGTCGCGTACATTACGATGGAAGGTCAGGGCCTCTTGCTCAAACTGTGCGCCCTCATCTTCACGGCGTCCCTGATAGTGCGTCGACCAACGATCCAGAGGTAGATTGAGCTGGATGGCCCCCACTCTTTCGAGGCCGGTCTCGGGCTCGCAGTCCAAGAGGAAGGTCAGGTCGGGACGCAACCCCTGGGTTGCCGCTCTGTCGACCCGGTCTATCAGGTCCATGGGCATGCCTCTGCCGTGACCCTGATAGGCGTATGTGGAGTCGGTGTACCGATCAGCGATCACGATGCCATGGGATTCGGAAAGGACAGGCCTGATCACCTTCGCTACCAGCTCCGCGCGCGCCGCAGCAAACAGGAACAGCTCCGCTTCGTTCGTCAACCCTCCGCGCTTGAGCCATTCCCGGACGTGCCACCCGAACTCGGTCGAGCCCGGTTCTCTGACCGCTGTGTGGTCGACGCCGGCCTCTTTCAGACGCTTCACGAGCATCTCCACCTGCGTTGTCTTCCCGCTGCCTTCGCCACCTTCAAATGTCATGAACAGAGACAACCGGCCATACCTCCGGCTGGGTTCTCACGCGAGAGTACACAAGTCATCTCTGGAAGATCACGACGTGACGTCCGCCGTCTCTGCCCGTGCTGGAGGAGGCCAGACCATACTTCTTGGCGATCTCATGCTGGAGATGTCGCACGTAGGCACTCTGCGGCGTCAACGCGATCTGACGTTCGCCGCGGTCGACGCGCGTCGCCGCCGCTTCGGCCTCCTGCACGCCCCTGTCGATATTCTGGCGTGACTTGTGGTGATTTCGCCGACGCCCCATGGCACGAATGAACTGCTCGATCTGAGTCGTCGTGTTGCGTCTCAGCACGTAGACCGGCTTACCCTGATCCTCGGCGGATCTGAGCGCCTGGGTACGTCGACGGTAGTAACTCTTGGTAGTCAGAAGGATGTCCGCGTCCTTCATGTCGGCCACCAGCTCAACATGGGCGTTTGTACTCTGGATCACATGTTGGATCTTCCCTTTATTGACTCCGTATGGGAGGATCCTCTGAGCTGGCTGTGCATCCACCTGCGTGCCGTCTGATGTGTTGTCCGGTTCAGCCGCCCCGTGGTCGACTGGAGCGAGTACGGCGACCGGCTGTGTCTCGACACTGTGTGTATTGCCATCGTCGTCGATTGTGCGGACCAGTGGGGTTATGGGAAATCCTCTGAGAATACGGTCGACGACTTCGCTGACGTCGGGATGGATGGTGACGCGGTCCCATCCTTGGATCTCCACCAGAATATCGAAGGTTGGTGGACCACGTCTCTCCTGCACGGTCTTTTGAGTCCGTCGCCGCCGCGCCTCCTCGTCCCCCAGAGTGACCGTATGGACTCCGCCAACCAGGTCTGACAGCGTGGGATTGGCCAGCAGATTGTCGAGCGTGTTTCCGTGTGCGGTAGCCACCAGCTGTACACCACGTTCGGCGATTGTACGCGCCGCGTTGGCGTCGGGCTCCGTGCCGATCTCGTCTACGATGATCACTTCGGGCATGTGGTTTTCGACGGCCTCGATCATGACCGAATGCTGAAGTGCCGGTTCTGGCACCTGCATCCGGCGCGCGCGACCGATACCTGAGTGAGGAATATCTCCGTCTCCGGCTATCTCATTCGATGTGTCGACCACGACCACCCGCTTATCGGCGTCGTCGGCAAGCACCCTTGCCGACTCCCGGAGCATCGTGGTCTTGCCGACACCGGGCTTACCGACCAGCAGGATGCTCTTCCCTGTGGCGAGGAGGTCTTGGATAATGCGCGTCGTGCCGTACACCGCCCGGCCTACGCGCAGGGTCAGCCCAACGATCTTGCCTGATCGATTACGTATAGCGGAGACCCGGTGTAACGTGCGTTCTATCCCGGCTCGGTTATCCTTACCGAAATCGCCGAGCCGGTCGATAACGTACTGCAGATCGTCGCGTACGACATCCACCGGGTGCAACACCACAGTCTCTTGAAGGAAACGGGCCTCCGGAGGCCGGCCGAGATCCAGCACGATCTCCAAGAGCCTCTCCATGTCGCCACCGTGCAGGCCGTCACTGATACGACGTGGGAGCCGACGCACCAGTGACTCTATATCGTCATCGATGCACTGCAAGCCGACAGCATCGGGCGGACCCAAGCGCCTAACTGTGTCCTGGTTATCTCTGGGTGGCGTCTTCGACAATCTTTACGAAAAGCTCGTGGACTCGAGTGTCGTCAGTGAGCTCGGGATGGAAGGAGGTCCCCAGCAGGTTCCCCTGTCTGACTGCGATGGGGCGATCATCCGGCAGGCGGGCCAACACCCTGACTTCTGCGCCAATCGAGTTTACTACAGGAGCCCGGATGAACACGCATCGGAAGGGCGGGCCCTCTATGCCGCCGATCTGCAGGTCGGCCTCGAAGCTGTCTACTTGGCGTCCGAAGGCGTTCCGGCTCACGTTGATGTCCATCAAATGGAGCGGCTCAGGACGGTGATTGGTAAGCTCGTCTGCGATGACGATCATCCCGGCGCAGGTACCCCACACCGGCAGTCCGGACTCGACCTTCTCGTTCAGCTTGGTTCTGAAGCCGTAGATGTCGATGAGCTGGACGATCGTCGTGCTTTCACCTCCGGGTATGATCAGGCCGTCGACCTCATCAAGCTGACCCGGCAAGCGTATCTCGCGCGACGGAACGCCAAGCCTATCGAGAGTCTGGATGTGCTCCAGGAAGTCCCCCTGAATGGCAAGGACCCCTAAAGTCACCAAATCACCATCCCCGCTGAGCCAACTGCTCCTCGACAGGCATGGTCCGAACGTCAAGTCCTGGCATCGACTCGCCGAGGCCCCTCGAGACATCGGCCAGTATCGAAGGGTCTCTGAAATGTGTTGTAGCCTTGACTATGGCCTGAGCCATCAGATCAGGATTCTGAGATTTGAATATTCCCGAACCGACGAATACGCCGTCTACTCCGAGTTGCATCATCAGGGCTGCGTCTGCCGGGGAGGCGATTCCACCTGCCGCGAAGTTGACCACTGGGAGCTTGCCCGTCTCGTGTACCTCTTTGACCAGCTCGAAGGGAGCCTTCAGATCCCGGGCCGTCGCCATCAACTCATCCTCAGTCATCCCTTGGATGCGGCGGATATCGCCCATGACGGCTCTTGCATGCCGGACAGCCTCGACGACATTCCCGGTGCCTGCCTCGCCCTTGGTGCGCATCATCGCTGCGCCCTCTCCTATACGCCGCAGCGCCTCTCCAAGGTCACGGCATCCGCATACGAACGGTACCTTGAAGTCGTGCTTGTACACATGGTTGGATTCGTCGGCAGGGGTCAGCACTTCCGACTCGTCGATGTAGTCGACTCCGAGAGCCTCCAGTATCTGTGCCTCGACGAAGTGGCCGATCCTCGACTTGGCCATTACTGGAATGGTGACCGCGTTCATTATCTCTTCGATCTTGGTTGGGTCCGCCATACGCGCGACGCCGCCCGCGGCCCGTATATCCGAAGGGACTCGCTCAAGCGCCATCACGGCGCACGCGCCGGCATCCTCGGCGATCTTGGCCTGCTCGGCGGTGACGACGTCCATAATGACGCCGCCCTTGAGCATCTGGGCAAGGCCAGCCTTTACTCGCCATGTCCCCGTCTCAGTGGTCATGTCAACAGCCATCTACACGCCTCCGTCGCGTCTGAAGCTCAATCCGGTCATTCGCGCCAATTATACTCTTGCTGCATCAAGCTTGGCAATCACACAGCCGGTTAGGTTAGGTTCCGTTTCTTGCGGAGTAGGTCGCTTGAAAGTCCTATGGCGATAGGAGGGCGATACACCCAAGGAAACGGGACCGCCGGTTATCCACACTAGAGACCCTTGGCCGCAACGAACGCGGCCAAGTCGGCCGTCCGGCAGCTGTAGCCCCACTCGTTGTCGTACCAGCCGACCACCTTCACCAGGTTGTCTCCCAGCGACATTGTGGAGAGTCCGTCTATGATGCAGCTGTGCGAGTTCTGGTTGTAGTCCGCGCTGACCAGAGGCTCGTCGCTGTAGTCCAGGATGCCGTTCATGCTCTCGTCCGCGGCCTGTCTGTAGGCGGCGTTGATACCTTCAGCCGACGCTCCCGTCTTGATCGTCGCGACGAAGTCGGTAACCGACACGGTGGAAGTCGGCACGCGGAAGGCCATCCCATGAATCTTCCCGTTTAGTTCGGGAAGGACCAGGCCCACGGCTCTGGCTGCACCGGTCGTGGTCGGTATGATGTTCATCGCGGCGGCGCGGGCGCGACGCAGGTCCTCATGCACCTGGTCGAGAATCTTCTGATCGTTCGTGTAAGAGTGGATCGTGCTCATCAGCCCGCGCTCCACACCGAAGTTGTCGTTCAGCACCTTCACCATCGTCGCAATGCAGTTCGTCGTGCACGACGCGTTCGATAGAACATGGTGGCGCTCGGGATCGTACTCCTCTTCGTTGACTCCGAGCACCAGCGTGACGTCCTCCCCCTTCGCCGGCGCCGAGATGATGACCTTCTTCGCTCCCGCCTCGATGTGGCCGGCTGCAGCCCCTGCCTCGGTGAAGAACCCGGTCGACTCGACTACCACGTCGACGTCGAGCTGACCCCACGGCAGGTTAGCGGGAGTGCGGTCCGACAGTACCCTGATCTCGTGAGCGTCTATAACGATGCTCTGCTCTCTCGCCTCAACGGTTCCCGGATAGACCCCGTAGTTGGTGTCGTACTTGAACAGGTGGGCGTTGGTGGCCGTATCTCCGAGATCGTTTACAGCGACAACCTCCAAATCGGTCGGATGACGCTCGATAGCAGCCCGAACTACCTGCCTTCCGATACGACCGAAGCCGTTGATGCCGATGCGAGTCGCCATTCACTCCCTCCTCGACTGATGCCCTCACAGGCTGGTGCCGGTGATCGTCAAGCCATTATACGCGCTCAGGAGCCGGTCACAAGAGGCATGCGCAGATCACCGGCAACGACGGTCCGGACATGAACGATTCGCGCGCACGCGCGCGAATCGTTGCGTGTCAAAGTGTGCCAAAAGTGTGTCATTTCGTAGCTGAAGACGGCTGTTTGCGGACTGTATGAGTTGACTCCGTGCCACTATCATAGCACGTATGTTCGCTATGTCAAGAGCCGGGCAATTGGAACAGATGCGGGTCGTCCCGCAGTCAGACGGCTGTTCACGCGGACAGACCGGCGTACGCCTCACGGCCAGCAAAGCGGACCGACCCGGCATACTCCTCCTCGATCCGCAGGAGCCTGTTGTACTTGGAGGTGCGCTCACCGCGGGCCGGGGCGCCGGACTTGATCTGTCCCGCCCCGGTCGCGACTGCGAGGTCGGCGATCGTTGTGTCCTCCGTCTCGCCCGACCGGTGGCTGATCACTATTCCCCATCCTGCCTGTCGCGCCGTTGCTATCGCCTCCATGGTTTCTGAGACGGTGCCGATCTGATTGGGCTTGATCAGTACGGCGTTGCTCGCCCGTAGCTCTATGCCCTTACGGATGCGGCCAGGATTCGTGGTGTAGAGATCATCGCCAACAAGCTGGAGCCGGCCGCCCAACCGCTCCGTTGCCAGAGTCCAGTTGGCCCAATCCTCTTCGGCCAGACCGTCCTCGATGCTCACCAGCGGGTACTCGGATGCCCACTGCTCGTAGGTCTCGATCATGTCCTGGGCCGTCGCAACGGCGTCTTCCATTAAGAGGCTGTAGTGACCGTCCGAGTTGTACAGTTCCGTGGCGGCGACGTCCAGTCCTATGAAACAGTGTACACCCGGCCTGTATCCAGCCATCTCTATCGCTGTCACCATGAGTTCTACAGCGTCGCGATTGGATGGCAGCGATGGAGCGAAGCCTCCTTCGTCTCCGACGTTGGCGCTGAGGCCTCGTGAAACGATCAGCTGCTTTAAGGAGGCGTATACCTCGGCTCCTGCCCTGAGAGCGGACCTAAAGCTGTCGAATCCGGCGGGGATGACCATGAACTCTTGGAAATCCACCGAATCCTGTGCGTGTTTACCTCCGTTGACTATGTTGAGCATCGGCACGGGCATCAGAGAATCGACGTCCGTCTGCTTCAGATATCGGTAGAGCGGCAGCCGCGAGCTTTGGGCGGCGGCGCGGGCGACTGCCATCGACACGCCCAGCACAGCGTTCGCCCCCAGAGCTCGTTTGTCGGGCGTAGAGTCAAGCTCTTTCAATGTCGAGTCGATCCCACTCTGGTCGAGAGCGGAACGTCCTACGATCTCCGGCGCGATCCTGTCACGCACGTTACGGACCGCCGTCATGACGCCGCGCCCCTGAAATCTGTTCGAGTCGCAGTCTCTCAACTCGAACGCCTCGGTAGCTCCAGTGCTGGCGCCGGACGGAACTGCGGCGCGGCCAACTGTCCCGTCCGACAACGACACGTCGACTTCAACAGTCGGAGCGCCGCGGGAGTCCAGTATCTCTCTCGCAGTGATGTTGTTGATTACGGTTACCGTCATATCTCTACGCGATCGATCGAGTCCAACTGAGCAGCCATAAACGCACCCGTTCGGGCCGGATTATAGCATCGAGACAACCCTGCTCAGTCATTGTTCATCGAGGACGACGACAGCCAGAGGGTATCAGGTTGGTTAGTTCGGTACAGCGCCGATCCTCTCAACTGATAAGCTGCCGTGGTAATGTTAACGGACCACGTCCGAGGTGAATGCGCTTGCGCGAGACTATTCTAATAACCGGGGCCTCGTCGGGCATAGGCAAGGCCACCGCGCTCTATCTGGCGGAGAAGGGATACCGAGTCATAGGCACCAGCCGATCAAAGGATCGTCTGGGTGAAATCGCCGGCGCCGCTGCCCTCGGGCTGCCGATAACAGGCGTCGAGATCGACATCAACTGTGACGAGTCGGTATCCAATGGCGTGGGAGCGGTCCTCTCCGAACATGGAAGAATCGACGTGCTTGTGAACAATGCCGGCTACGGCCTCTGGGGCCCCATCGAGCGGCTGACTCTTGACGAGGTCAAGCAACAGTTCGAGACCAACCTCTTCGCCATGCTGCGGATGACGAGGGCGGTGGCGCCCGGCATGATGGAGCGCGGCTATGGCAAGATCATCAATATGAGCTCCGTCGAGGGCAGGCTGGCGACTCCCTACAACGGCGCATACGCCTCGTCGAAGTTTGCGATGGAAGGCATGAGCGAGGCGCTTCGCGCGGAGATGAGACCGTTTGGCGTCTTCGTTGCGGTCGTCGAACCGGGACTGTTCCGGACCGATTTCCAACAGAACCAGGTCATCGGACGGGAGGTGGACGAGGGAGCGGGGAGTGAGCGGTTCGCTCCACACCTGGCGCGCTACCGTACGAAGCACAGGAGATTCGAGCGCTTCGCGTCCGATCCGGTGCGCGTTGCCAAGGTGGTCCATAGAGTGGTCCGTTCGCGTCGGCCGGCCTTCCGTTACCCGGTCGGCCTCGACGCCAGGCTGGGGATGCTGGGAGCCAGGCTCCTGCCGGAGCGACTGTTTCAGGCGCTGGTCAGCAGGGCGACTATGTAGGTCCTGGTGGAGACGACGATGCATCTGGGAGTCTTTAGAGTCACCCTCCGTCTGCCCGAGAACAGCAGCCTCAAGGGGAAGCGCAGGCTGGTCAACTCCCTCTCATCGCGTCTCAGACAGCGATTCAACGTCTCGGTCGCCGAGGTTGGGGATAACGAGCTTTGGCAGCTCGCCACAATCGGAATTTGCTGCGTGAGCAACAGTTCCAGACATGTGGACGAGATGCTCGAAAAGGTACTGGCCCACGTGGAGGACCGCGGTGAAGAGCTGGAGGTCATCGACATAGAACGAGAAACGATACGGTTCTAACGTCAGACGGGTTTCTGGGACATGAAGATGTACCTGATCGGGGATGGATTCCCGCGTTCGCGGGAATGACGGAGGGGGGAATATGGACATCCCGAGGCCGTTGACACCTCTTTTCCGCTATGCTAGCTTTGCGCCATCCAATAACGAGGCGTTGGCCGGATCGTCGGCCGCCGTCGAGGAGGAGACGTATGGCAGGTGAAGGAAAGCTGGATCTGGAGATAACGTACTGCGTACCCTGAGGCTACCACGCTGTGGCGGCCTGGATGGCCACCGAGTTCTATTCCGTGGGTGGTGGGGACATATCGATCACCGTGACACCCGGCGTAGCCGGAGTCCTCACGGTCACCGTCGACGGCGAGACGATATACGACAAATCCCAGGAGGGCGGGGAGACACCTCACCTGAATAGGGTCAAAGAGCTGAAGGCAATCGTCAGAGAGCGGCTGTCCGCTGTGGCCGCCGCCGCAGACGACTAGCAGACTCTGTTACGCAGAGTGTCGCCGAGAGCCCCGGGACGACTCCGGGGCTCTCGCTTATCCGGTGTTGACACACGATGGCGCGAGCACTTGACGGCGTATCCGTAGTCGATCTCACGGAAGGGATGGCCGGGGCGATTGCGACGATGCTCCTGGCCGATCACGGCGCAGAGGTCATCCGCGTCGATTCTCCGGGGGCGGTCGACAGGCGTCAGGAGCCCGCGTATGCCGTGTGGGACAGGGGAAAGAAGAGCGTCTTCCTGGACATCTCATCGGACCTGAGCAGCTTCTACAGCCTCGTCCGATCAGCGGATGTGTTCATCGAAAGCTGTCCGCCCTCATCGCCCCTACAGGCCGTCGTTGGCTACGAGACCCTCTCGCAGATCAACCCCGGGCTGGTTCATACGTCGATCACCGCCTACGGTAGAGACGGACCTCTCAAAGACGAGCCCGCGATAGACGACCTCGTAGTCGCCCGGGTAGGGATTCTGGCCACGACGCCTACCTTTCGGCCCGGCCCCCCGCATCTGATCCACCCCGTCGCGAGTGTCGGCGCCGCGCTGCTGGCGTCGATTGGCACGGTCGCCGCCCTCTTCGCCAGGCAGCGCAACAGTGCGGGCAGGAAGGTCGATACCTCCCTGATGGCCGGAGCCCTGCTCTACGCGCCGAAGATGAACTCGGAAAAGAAGACTCACACCCGTTACGTGGGCCAGCCCACCGGCGGTGGCCCTTTCTATAGCGTCATGGAGTGTGCCGACGGTCGCTGGATCCAGATCGGCTGTGTCCACCAGAGATTCATAGACATAGCCGCCGACGTGATGGGCCTGTCCCAGACGATCGAGGAGCCCCGGTACGGAAGAGGCAGGAACCCCGAGACCGAAGAGGACCGCCAGGAGCTGCACGACATAGTGGCGGATGTGATCAGGCAGAGACCGTATGAAGAGTGGGCGGAAGTGTTCGAGAAGGCCGACGTGCCCTACGCGTTAGCCTGTGACATTGAGGAGGCTTTCGACAACCCCCAAGTGCTCGCCAACGGGATGATCTGCGAGCTGGACGACCCCGTGGTCGGCGCGATGATCCAGATGGGCGTGCCTGTCCATCTCTCCGACACGCCGGGCATGGTCGCGGGGCCCAGGCCGTCACCGGGGCAGAGCGCATCTGACCTGCTGACCCGGCTGCAAGCGGCCCCTGCCGATGAGAACACCGACAACTCGGTTATACAGGACGCTCTCCTGTCGCCGCCGCTGCAGGGCATAAAGGTGCTGGAGCTCACCAACGTGCTGGCAGGGCCGACAGTCGGCAAGCTCTGGTCGGACATGGGCGCTGACGTCATCAAGCTCGAACCGCCGCGCGGCGACATCTCCCGTCCTGGAATGAATCTGGGATTCGCCTATCTGAACTCCAACAAGCGGTCCATCTCGGTCGATGCAAAGACCCCTGCGGGCAGGGAGATCACCCAGAGGCTGGCCGCGCAGGCGGACATTCTCCTGGCGAACATGCGGCCGGGGGCCGCCGAGAGAGTGGGTGTAGGAACGGAGGCCCTGAAGACTCTGAACCCGGACATTATCGAGACCCACGTCACGGCGTTCGGCTGGGACGGCCCCTACGCTCACCGCGCGGGCGTCGACCCGCTGGCCCAGGCCTGGACTGGCATGCTCCGCGCTCAGGGAGGACCGCACAACCCGCCGGTGTTTCTCGGAGGACTGGCTCCGACCGACTACACAGGCGGTGCGCTCGGAGCCCTCGGTGGTGTGCTGGCCCTCTTTGCAAGAGAGCGGATGGGCAGGGGACAACGGGCAAACTCCAATCTCATCGACGCTGGCATCCTGCTGAGCTCCGACGCATTCGTGCAATACGACGGCAAGCCCGCGCGCCGCCTGGCAGACAAAGGGCAGTACGGCCTGGACGCGCTGCACAGGCTCTACGAGACCTCGGATGGCTGGCTGTATCTCGCCGCCGATGACCCGCGTCACTGGCCGGCACTGTGCCGGGCGCTTGATAGAGAAGACCTTGAGGGCGACCACCGCTTCAACTCTGACGCCGGACGGCACACGAATGATGAAGCTCTGGCCGGGGCTCTGGCCGATGCCTTCCGGAAGGCCCCGTTGGCTGGGTGGATCGGGCGGCTGGGCAGCGCCGGTATTCCAAGCGCACCGGTGATAGAGCAGTACAACGTCAGTTTCTTCGACGACGCCCAGGCCAAAGACAACGACATGATCGACTCATGGGACCACTCGGTGATGGGAGAGACGCGCTGCATGCGCAACCTCGTCAGCTTTGGACGAACCTTCCAGGCTCCCGCGCGTCCGACCCCACTGCTCGGCGAGCACACGCGCGAGGTGCTGGACGAGATGGGGTACTCGCCGTCGGTGATCGCCAGTCTACATAGGGCAGGCGTGGTGAAGACGAGGACCGCGGCAGAGGAGACGCAGGACGCGTAGGGTGAGGTAGGCCGCATATTCCGAATGTGGCGTCGGCTTCGTTTGCCTTGACACTCTGATTTGCGCCGGATAACAATTGTCGGCGCAAACTAGGCGCGGCTCCCAACCGGCAAAGGAAACGATGGCTCGGGCGCTGGACGGAATCACCGTTCTGGACCTGACGGACGGCATGGCTGGCCCGATGGCCACCATGTTTCTGTGCGACAACGGCGCGAGAGTCATCCGAGTGGACGGCCCCGCAAGCGCCGATCGTAGCGCTGACGCTTACGCGGTCTGGGACCGTGGGAAGCTGAGCATCATCCTTGACCTCTCGGCCGGGCCCGAATCCGACGATATCGCTACCTTCCGAAAGCTCGTGGCCTCCGCCGACGTGGTTGTGGAGTCGCTGCCACCCTCTTCGGCTCTTCAGTCCGTGGTCTCATACAGGGCCCTGTCCCCCATCAATCCCAGGCTCGTCCACTGTTCTATCACCGCGTACGGGAGCACCGGCCCTCTGAAAGATGAGCCGCCGGATGATGACCTCGTGATGGCCCGTACCGGCATCCTGGCCAACCAACCGGGCCTTCGTCCGGGGCCTTCACACGTCATTCACCCAGTACCGAGTGTTGGAGCCGCGCTGCTGGCTGCTCAGGGCGTCGTCGCGTCGCTCTTCGCCCGCGAGGCGGACGGGCGGGGCCGAAAGGTCGAGACCTCGCTCATGGCTGGCGCCCTGATGTTCTACCCCAAGGTCATTGGCGAAGTGTTTACCGAGACCCCAAAACAGGTCAAGCCAGGAGGCGACGCTCCCTTCTACAGCATATTCGAGTGCGCGGACGGCCGCTGGATACAGTTGGGGTGCGTCCGAAAGGGATTCGTGGACGCTGCTGCTTCGGTGTTGGGCATCTCATCAGTGATGAGAGAGCCGAGATACGGAGATGGTATCCGCACCATGGCCGACGAGGAGGCGCACGAGGAGCTCTACGGCATCGTGGTCGACGCGATCAAGAGAAGACCGGCGGATGATTGGGCCCGGCTGTTCGAAGAGGCCGATGTGCCCTACGCACTCGGACGGACTATCGACGAGGCCTTGGACGACCCCCAGGTGCATTTCAACGAGATGCTGATGGATATCGACGATCCCTATTTGGGTCGTGTGTCTCAGATGGGTGTGCCGATCCAGCTGTCCGAGACCCCCGGTGCGATCAATGCTCCAAGGCCGACACCCGGACAAGACACCGAGGAGATTACTTCCAGTCTGGTGGCAGTGGAGCCGCAGACAATCTCATACGAGCTCGGTGATGACGGTCCGATGGAGCCTCCGCTCAACGGCATCAGAGTGCTGGAAATGACCAACCTGATCGCCGGGCCTACGGCCGGAAAGCTCCTGGCGGACCTCGGCGCCGAGGTGACCAAGCTCGAACCTCCCCAGGGCGACATCTCCCGCGGTCTCGGCCGCTCCTACTTCGTCTACCTCAATAACAATAAGCGCTCCGTGTGCTTCAACACCCGCACTTCCGAGGGTAGGGAGGTCGTGCAGCGGATTGCCGCCGACTCCGACATCCTGCTTGCCAACCTGCGTCCAGGAGCGACCGACCGCATGGGCATAGGGGCCGATGCGCTGGTCACCCTCAATCCTAACGCGATAGAAGCCCATGTCACCGGGTACGGCTGGAGTGGGCCGTATGCCCATCGACCCGGCATGGATCCGGTTGCGACCGCCTGGATGGGGCTTCAGATGGCCCAGGGCGGTGCGAGCAACAGGCCGGTATTCCTCGGCCAGCTTGCCGTCTCCGACTTCGCCGCAGGGGCGATGGGAGCTCTCGGCGCGATCATCGCGCTGTTCGTCCGGCGGCGCACCGGAAGGCCGCAGACCGTCAACACCAACCTTCTCGATGGGGGCATCGTTCTTAGCTCCGAGTACTTCTGTAGATACGACTCCAAGCTGCCTCGTCCGCTTGCCGACGACAGGCTCTATGGGATGAACGCCCTTCACCGACTTTACGAGGCACGGGACGGATGGATATACCTAACTGCGCAGGCAGAAGACGATTGGAGCGGCCTCTGCGATGCTCTTGGCGATCAGCGGGTGAGCACCGACGGACGGTTCGAGACCGTCCACGCGAGGCGCCGTAACGATGCTGAGCTTGCCGACGAGCTGTCCCGCCTCTTCATGACCAGACGCTCGGCGTATTGGATCGAACGACTATGCGGCGCAGGGATTGCATGTTCTCCCGCGAACGAGGGCGGGGAGTGGTTCTTCGACGAGCCCCACTATGCCGAAGAGAACCTGATATGCGACCAACAGCATCCCGTCATTGGTTGGGTGAAGCTTTCACACAATCTCGTCAGGCTCGCGAACACGTTGCAGGTGGAGACCAGACCCACACCTCTCCTCGGGGAGCACGGAAGACAGGCCCTGAAAGAGATAGGCTATTCGGCGGAACAGATCCATCGACTGTACGAAGACGGAGTCGCCAAGACCGAGAAGGCGGGAGACGTAAGGATAGAGAAGTGAGGCACGCTCCCCCTTTCGGCCGCCGGAACATGTTCCGCGTTCTGGACGAAGGCCGGTAGTATGCCGCGCTTCGTCGCTATCGATGCGCTGCCGGAGGTTCTCCCTCCAGGTAGGTAGTGTGGTCGAATGGATCGTTGATAGGGAAGAAGGTAAGCAGCTTCGCGGGGCCGGATCCCACGCTTGTGAAGCTGTGAGGAGTGTCCGGTGGAACCACCAGAGTGTGGTCCGCCCCGACGGTGGCCACCTCATCTCCGAGGCGGGCCTCAACGCTCCCTTCCAAGACCACGATCACCTCATCCGCCTCGTGCTTGTGGAGAGGAGTCCCGGCTCCAACACCCACCTCGCTGTACGAAACGTCGCTGCTGGTCGTGCCGTCTCCGGGCCGGGTGATGTCCCATTTGCGGTAGTTCGGTCTCCAGGGCGTCTCCGGGAGTGCGCTATGGTCTACGATCGGCATGTTTCACCTCGCGCGATTGAGATAGTGGGTGTGGGAAAGCTACGGGCTGGAAAGGTGGTTGTCAATACGTCAGCGAGCCTCCCAGGCGATATTAGGCCGTGACGGTAGTCAGTGCAGCACCGGAGTTCGCTATCAAGCGGCCGACTATGCCTGTGGTATACTCCGCACGCTTCCACCGCCGAAGATCTCAGGAGGGGTGATGTTTGATGTTGTCATCGTCGGAGGAGACGTCGTAGATGGAACAGAGGCGCCGGCATATAGAGCCGACCTAGGCATCAGCGGCGAGAAGATCGAGGCGATAGGCGACCTGTCGAAGGTAGACGCCAGACGCGTCGTTGACGCCACCGGCCACGTGGTCTCCCCGGGGTTTATCGACACCCACGCCCATTCCGACGCGGCGCTGTTGACCGACCCGCAGCACGCGAACGGACTGCGACAGGGCATAACCACCGAGATCCTCGGCCCGGACGGTCTCTCGTACGCACCGCTCTCCGCCGAGAAGTACCCGGTCTATCGACGCTACCTCGCCGGGATCCTTGGGGAGGCGCCAGAAGACCTGGACATGAGCAGCGTCGCGGCCTTCCGGGCCAACTACCACAAGAAGGTCGCCATCAATACAGCTTACACGGTCGCTCACGGAGCTCTTCGATTGGAGGCCGTCGGCTTTCGGGACGTCCCACTGGTCGGAGACGCTCTCGAGAAGGCCAAACGCCTCATCAGGGAGGGTATCGAGCAGGGCGCCATTGGCTTCGCCACGGGAATGTCCTACCACCCGCAGTCCTGGAGCGACACCACCGAGATGATCGAGCTGTGCAGGGCGACCCACGAGGCCGGGGGACGATATCTCACCCATCTGCGCAACGTGAATACCGACCGGGCCTTTGGCGGAGGCGGCGTGACGGAGGCTCTGGAGATAGGGCGCCGATCGGGCGTAGGCGTCCACTTCTCACATCACCGTACCAGCGCCGACAACGCGGGCAAGGTCGACGAGATCATGGCCGAGATAGACGAAGCCAAGTCGGAGGGAGTCACGGTAACGCTTGAGCTGTATCCCTACCCGACGGGCAGCACCTTCCCTCTCAGCTTCCTGCCCAGCCCAGCCCACGAGGGCGGCCTGGACGCTATCATGCGGCGCTTCTCCGATCCGGAGGAACGCGCCAGGCTGGTCGCCTTTATCGACGACGAGTACTGGAGATCGCTCGACGACGCGGTCGTCACCTACATGGGCCGCAAGAACATGCATTTGGAAGGCATGAGCCTACCGGACATAGCGGCGGACAGAGGAGCCACCATTGGCGAGACCCTGATAGCGCTTCTCGAGGAGGAGGAGGGGCAGATCGGATACCGGGGCGGGCCTCCCCACAGCGTCGCTCTCTGGCGTCAGGTCAACCGTGACGCGATGGAGTTGCTGTCCAGGCCCGACTACATGGTGGGGAGCGACTCCATCCCGGTGGGCAGTCTACCTCATCCCAGGGCGTACGGGACCTTCCCTCGCTTCGTCGGGCGGCTGCGCCGCCAGGTGGGGAACATGACGCTCGAACAGGTAGTGCAGCGCATGTCGGACAATCCGGCCCGCACCTTTGGGTTGACGCACCGAGGCCGCATCGAAAAGGGATACTACGCCGACATCGTTGTCTTCGACCCTGACCGGATCATCGATAACGCCACCTACGACGATCCCTGCCAGTTCCCCACAGGCATCCCGTACGTCCTAGTCAACGGACAGGTGGCTGTGGACAAGGAGCGATGCACCGGAATGATGGCCGGGCAGGCCGTCCCATAACCTCTCCCATCACATGCTAGACGCCGTCTCGGTCCCTGAGATGGCGGTCACGGCCGTCACGATGCTGGTGGGCTCCACCGTCTTCAGCACGATGGGCTTCGGCATCGGGATGACGACCACACCCTTCCTGCTGCTGGTCCTCGAGCCCCAGACAGTCGTGGTGATGGTCAACACGGTCACCATACTGCTGTTGGTGCTGATAATCCGTCAGACGAGGACCGTCCTGCCGTTCCGCGAGATGACCGGGATCAGCGCCGCAGGACTTCTCGCGGTGCCCGTCGGAGTCTTCGTCCTCAGCTCCGCGACCTCCACAACGCTCCGCATAAGCATCGCGGTGCTGATACTAGTCCTTGCCGCACTCACGCTGTTCAACCGGCGCATCAGGTTGCCGAGACCCGGACTCGTCGGTCTGTCGCTCGGCTTCGTCGTATCACTGCTCCTCACGTCGCTGGGAATAGGCGGCCCGCTGATGGTGCTGTTTCTGCTGGCGCGGGAGTGGAGGCGGGACGCCATCAGGGGAGGACTCGCCCTCTATTTTCTGGTAGTCGAGGGTGCGGCCGTAGTCGGATACGGGGTGGCTGGCCTCTTCACCGCGGAACGCGTCATCCTCATTCTGATCGTCATCGCACCGGTACTCGCCGGCTTCGGCATTGCGGCGCTGGTGGTGCGCAGGATGAATGAAAGCCTCTTCCGCCACGCGATTGTGGGATTCATCATGGTCACCAGCGTGATGGTCCTAGCGCGAGAGGCCTTCGCGCTCATCTAGGCTCGCAACATACTCCCGCGCTTGCCGGAGTCGGCTGCCAGTACCTACAATACCGCCCACACTTGGAGCTGGTGAGGTGAGCATATGAAGATAACGTCCGTCAAGGCGGTCCCGGTGGACCGCTACCTCTTCGCGAGGATAGATACCGATGAGGGCATATCGGGCCTCGGAGAGTCGGGCGCCTGGGGCTACCTAGAAGCTTCCGAGGCTGCCATCAACAAGTTCGGCCGCTATCTCGTAGGTCAAGACCCGTTGCGTATCGAGCACCACTGGCAGTACATGTACCGTTTCAGCCATTTCCGAGGGGCGGCGATCATGGGCGCGATCAGCGCGTTGGACATCGCCATGTGGGACATCGCAGGCAAGCACTTCAACGTCCCTGTCCATCAGCTCATGGGCGGCAGGACACGTGACAAGGCGAGAGTCTACTACCATGTCTTCGGCGATACCAAGGAGGCGCTCATACAGGGGGTGAAGGACGCCAAGGAGCAGGGCTTCACAGCGGTTGGGCATCTGACTCCTTTCCTGGACGAGGAGAGGGATGTTCCCTTCTTCAAGACTCACGTCGACAAGATGCGGGACGCCATCGAGACGGTCGGCGCCTACCGCGAGGCTGTCGGCGACGACGTGGACTTGTGCATCGAAATTCACCGGAGGCTGACCCCGGCGGAGGCGGTCGTCCTGGCGCGCGGAATAGAGCAGTTCCACCCATTCTTCTACGAGGACCCGATACTTCCCGAGAACTTCGACGCGATGGGTCTAGTGGCCCAGAACATATCGATACCTATCGCAACAGGTGAGCGTCTCCATTCGATCCACGAATTCGAGATGCTCCTGACACGCGGGGCGGTCCAGTACGTGAGACCGGACGTCTGCATGGCGGGCGGTCTCACCCACTCGAAGAAGATTGCGGCGGTGGCAGAGGCCCACTACGTAGGCGTGGTGCCCCACAACCCGCTGAGCCCGGTTAGCACCGCAGCCTGTCTGCAACTGGCGGCCTGTATCCCCAACTTCGCGATACAGGAGCTGCCCACAGGGGAGCACGAGCCCCCGAAGAGCGACATTGTGAAATCGGCGGTGGAGGTCGAAGATGGATTCCTGATCGTCCCCGATACCCCCGGAATCGGCGTCGAGCTGAGGGAAAACGCTCAGGAGAGACGCCCTCCAGTACCGCGCGAGGTGTCTACCCGCCTCAACGTCGACGGATCGGTCGTCGACCAGTAGGCAGGCATCCAGGAGAAAACAGATGAAGATCACCGATATCAGGTCCATGCCGGTCTGGGCCGGCCATCGAAACCTGTTCGTGCTCAAGGTCGAGACCGACGAGGGCGTCCACGGTTGGGGTGAGTCAGGCGTGTCTGGGCGAGAGATGGCAGTGGAGGGCGCCGTCGCTCACTTCCGGGAGTTCCTGATCGGGAGGGACCCGCTGAGGATAGGAGCCCTCTGGCAGGAGATGTACCGCGGCCAGTACTTCGAGGGAGGGCGGATTCTGACGGGCGCCATGTCGGCTATCGACATCGCACTCCATGACATAGTAGCGAAGAGCCTGGGAGTGCCGGTCCATCAGCTCCTGGGCGGAGCGCAGCGCGACTTCGTTCCGTGCTTCGTTACGACTCAGACGCCTCCCGCCGGGCCCGGATTTGTCGACGATGTCCGGCGTCTGATCGCGGAGGGTTGGAGCGTAGTCCGGTGCGGTCCGGCTCATCCCGACACGGGCGGGGACGATGCGCTGTTCGAGCCCCGCGAGTCGATAGCGCTCACCGCAGAATGGCTTACGAAGACCAGAGAGACGGTCGGGAGGGCGCCGGTACTGGGTATCGACTACCACCACCGCCTGAGCGTGGCGGAGGCTGCCTCATTCTGCCAGATGATGCCGGCGCACACGCTGGACTTCCTGGAGGAGCCGATCCGTGACGAGACTCCCGGCGCCTACGAGTCACTGCGCTCCATGACGGACGTCCCCTTCGCGATCGGGGAAGAATTTTCGAGCAAATGGGCATTCCTGCCGTACGTGGAGTCGGGGCTCACCAACT
The DNA here is from genome assembly GCA_965208395.1 of Dehalococcoidia bacterium. Taxonomy (GTDB): domain Bacteria; phylum Chloroflexota; class Dehalococcoidia; order Lucifugimonadales; family CBDBON01; genus CBDBON01. Next base: position 347,988 of record CBDBON010000003.1, on the reverse strand, counting down.
ATTGCCGAATCGACGTCTGCAACGTGGGGGGATTCACCGAGTCGATGAAGGTCGCAGGATGGTGCGAGGCACACTACATCGACCTGATGCCGCACAATCCGCTCGGACCGATCAGCACAGCCGCCAACCTCCATCTGGCCGCGGCCGTTCCGAACTACGCCTGGCTCGAGGATCGGTCCAGCGAGTTCCACTTCGACGACGAGATGTTCCCGGTACAGCCTAAGCTGGAGGGGAACCGCTACCGGGTGCCGACCGGTCCCGGGCTGGGGGTCGAGTTCAACGAGGAGATGGCGGGGAAGCCGTTCGAGTTCTGGGAGGCGCCGCATCTGCACAGGCGCGACGGCTCTTACACCAACTGGTGAGCGGGCTCGCCGGCTAAGCCGTCTCCAGGAACTCCCAGAGCAGGTCTAACCTGCGTCCGGTGACCGGCTCCCGGCCCATGATGGAGTCCAGTCCTTGTCGGGCCATGTGCCCGGGAGCCGCCTCGAGTCCTCTGCGGAGCTCGTCGTAGGTCATGTCCATCTCGCTCGGACGTCTGCGGACCAGGCACCGGTCGAGCCGCGAGATAAGCAGATCGGGGCTCTCCTCACACTGCCAGGCGATGATGAGGGCAGCCAGGGCGACCAGCTCGCCATGGACCCACCCCTTGTCATTCACGAGCTCGATGATGATCGGAAAGGCGTGATCGCCCGACGGTGCGGCCGGATGGACTAGACTCCTCTCGTCGCGCTCCTGTACGGCGGTCATGATGAAGCGGATGCTGTCGGCGGTCAACCCGCCTTCGGAGTCGAGCGTTCTGGGAAACTCACGGACGATCTGGTCGTGGTGCTGTAGGGCGGGCGTCGCCGCCCCAGCGTCCCATGGAGGTCCGACACCGAGCCTCGAGTTGCGCCGCCACTCGGCCAGTCCCGCATATCCGCAGAGCACGTCGCCAAGTCCGGCAGTGTTCAGGTAGGTCGGCGCCTCGAGCGTCAGATCGTAGTCGACGAGGATTTCCTCGAAGTCGATCCAAGGCCAGTCGGCGGCATTTCCCAGCAGTCTGCGACCCTCCCATCGGGCCAGGAAGCCGTGGATGATGGCGCCGGTAGACACGACGGTTGGCACTATCAGGAGGGGCAACTCCAACTTCAACGCCACGTACTTGGACGCGTCAAGCGCACGCCCGGCGCCTATGCCGACCACCAGATCCGCGTCATCCGGGAGTGAATCGGTGATTGCCTGGAGCTGGTCGAAGTCCAGCAGGTCTACGTAACCAACGCCTGCGGGCGGCTTCGCAAGATACCTTTCCGCCGAGAGGTACGCCGACGGGGTTGTCACGGCGACGTAGTCAGGCCAACCGGAGGAGTGCTTCCGCACGAGTCCATGGCCGTAGCTGATCTGGTACTCGGCGGCACGCTTCGCCTGGGCCGCACCGCCCCATCCGCCTCTCGGTGGTCTCTTCATGTGTCTTTCCGAACAGAGTGTGGGGGACACCCCTCACCCCGGGCGAGGATCAGAGTTTCCCGGATTGTAACTGCTCGGTCCCTTGAGTGGAACGCCCTCCATCTCTGCGGATGCCGATTCCACGCGTATTACGGGGCTGCACAGTCGTCTTGACCCTCTTGCCTGAACCAGACTAGAATGGCTCCAGCTTGCGATTCGAGGTGTCCGCTTGGGGACCATCTGATCAGGCCTCCAGCACCGGGTCAATCGACTACCTAGCCTTCCGCATTTGCGCGATTTCGCGTGCGGAAGGCTTGTTTTGTGCCACCTACGATTGACCGAAACCAAGGCATAACTCAGGAGATGAACCCGGAAATGCTTACAAGAATAGATCCAGAGCTTGCCGAGCTAAGGACGCGGATTCGTCACTCAACAGCCCATGTAATGGCGGACGTTGTTACGCGCATGTTCCCGGAGACGAAGCTCGCGATCGGGCCGCCCACCGAGGACGGCTTCTACTATGATTTTCTGGCGACGGAGCCGTTCAGCACCGAGGACCTCGAGGAGATCGAGCGTCGCATGAGAGAGGTGATCGCCGAGGACCTGCGGTTCGAGTACGCCGAATATCCTCGCGACAAGGCCATCGAGATGAACCAGGACGAGCCCTTGAAGCTCGAGGTGATCGAGGAGATTCCGGAGGGCGAGCCGATAACGACCTATCGTCACGGCCGGTTCGAAGACCTGTGCGCCGGCCCCCATGTCGAGTCCACCGGAAAGATACCAGCATTCAAGCTGCTCAACGTCGCGGGCGCGTACTGGCGCGGCGACGAGAGACGGCCGATGCTTCAACGCCTCTACGGTACGGCTTTCGAGTCCCAGGAGGCTCTCGACGAGCACCTGGAGCGGTTGGAAGAGGCGAGAAAGCGCGATCACCGGGTGCTGGGCCGCGACCTGGACCTCTTCTCCATCCACGAGGAGACCGGCCCCGGCCTGATCATCTGGCATCCGAAGGGTTCCCGCGTCAGGGAGATCATCGAGAAGTTCTGGAGGGGGGAGCACCGGAGAGCCGGCTACGACCTGGTGCACACCCCGCACATCGGGAGGTCCTCGCTGTGGGCGACGAGCGGCCATCTCGACTTCTACAAGGAAAATATGTACGCCGCGATGGAGATGGACGGGCAGGAGTACTACCTGAAGCCTATGAACTGCCCCTTCCATATCCTGTACTACAGGAACGCTTTGCGTAGCTACCGCGACCTGCCGATGCGGATCGGCGAGCTGGGTACGGTGTACAGGTACGAGCGAGGGGGCGTTCTGCACGGTCTGCTCAGAGTCAGGGGGCTGACCCAGGACGACGCGCACATCTTCTGCCGGCCCGACCAGGTGGAGGAAGAGGTGAACGGTGTGCTCGATCTGACCTTCTTTCTGCTGCGCAGCTTCGGCTTCGAGCAGTTCGAGGTGATGCTCGCAACCCGGCCCGAAAAGGCGGTTGGCGGTACCGAGCGCTGGGAGTTTGCAACAGACTCGTTGAGCCGGACGCTGCAAGCCCGGGGACAGCCTTACGATGTCGATGAGGCTGGTGGCGCCTTCTACGGTCCCAAGATAGACATACACATACGCGACGCCATCGGCCGGCTGTGGCAAATCACCACCGTGCAGTTCGACTTCAATCTGCCGGAAAGGTTCGGGCTGAAGTATGTGGGCGAGGACGGCTCGGAGCATCAGCCATACATGATCCACAGGGCCCTGCTGGGCGCCATGGAGCGGTTCATGGGTGTGCTGATCGAGCATTACGGGGGCGCGTTTCCGACGTGGCTCGCTCCCGTGCAGGCGACCATAATACCCATTGCCGACCGTCATCTCGACTACGCCGCGGGGGTCGAGGCACAGCTTGCCGAGGCGGGAGTCCGGGCGCAGACCGATGGGCGCAACGAGCGCATGAACGCGAAGATTCGGGACGCGCAGCTGCAGAAGGTGCCGTACATGCTAGTCGTGGGCGACCGTGAGATAGACGCCGGAGGCGTTGCCGTCCGAATGCGGACAGGTGAGAATTTGGGCACGGTGCCAGTGAGTGATCTGGTGGACCGGATTGCGTGTGAAAAGCCCGCAGCCTCGGACCGAGTCCGGGGCAGGCTCTGACCTCCCCGGCTCCGCGAGGTCTGGAAAGAGGGCGTGGTGGCGCCATAGGTGGAGATGCGTGCAGTATTTCTGTTCGGGTGATCGGGGGGTTATCCCGCATCGCATGATAGACGCGCGCAGCGCATACCGTCTATCGAGAGAGGTGCATATCAGGCTCCGACCGTAAGGTGGGAAGCGTAAGGCGAGCGCAGCGGGAGCTGTCCATCATAGTCCTTGACATGCCTTTGGACAGGCCCCGTAGCCTCTGGTAGGATTACGGTACAGTAGGGGCTTGGGCTTCTCTGGGTATTGAAACGGAGAGGTCGCTATGAGAGACCAAATCTGGCTTGGCATACTCGACGCTGAACGTCAGTACCGCTACTACCAGCAACTCTCCGATCGGTTTCGTCGTTTTCATTTCCGACTGACCGTGTTCGTCACCATTGCTGCTTCGGCTGCTGCCTCTGCTCTATTCGCTACTCTCCCGTGGGAGGCTGACTGGCCGATTGCAGCCGTTCTGGCTGTAGTTGCCGGAGTCACGATCTGGCTTTCGTACGCTAACTACTCGGGTAAGGCGACCGCTGCCTATATCTTCTGTGACCAGTTTGCCTTCATCGCTTCTGAGTGGCGCCGACTGTGGTACATGAGCGAGGAAGATAGTGTCGTGTGGATCGAGGTGTGGAGACTGAAGGATAGGCAAGAACGGGTCACGGCTGGTTACGGGGACCTGGCGTTGGACGAGAAGCTGAACGAAGAGTGTGCGAAGGAGGCCTACCAAGTTGTACAAGATGAGTTCGCCACAGCTTAGTGAAAGGTCCACCAAGAGCGGAGCGCCGAGGCCGTCAGGACCTTCGCGTCCTGCTACTCCACCGCCACCTCCGCCCCCACCGCCCAAGAAGGACTGAACGAGTACAAGCCGAAGAAAGATATGTGCAGAGGAGGCATTTTAGTGTCGTTAGAGAGGAGACCACAGCCTGATGTCCGTGAGATAGAGATACGTGAGGGTGGTGCTCCCAGACCAGCGACACCTCCTCCGCCGCCACCACCGCCTCCGCCAAAGAAAGACTGAGAGACACGCGGGGCTTCCGTTCGCTCGGCCCGGTGCTGCACCGGGCCTTTTCATTACGCTACGTAGTTACGGGTTATGATTCCGGTGTGATTCTTGACGGATCAGTTCCGTTTACACCACTTTGCGACTACTGATAATGAGACTGCCGATGTTTGAGATGTGACTCATCGTAGTAGTTCGTTCCTCTATGCAGAGCGAACATCCCGCAGTCGACGCAGCTTATCTTCCCGAAGTCCGTACTAGTATATGCTAGCCGAGACCGAAGATTTAGGTTCACGCGGACGGCGGCCTTGGCTGCGTAGTGGTCTGTTCTAACTTCTCAATCTTGTCGAGAATCAGGCTGTTGATGTGCTCTTGGTTCTGAGCCAACGCCAATAGTAACTCCCTACCGTTCCGGGCTACTGTAGGTTCCATCTGTTCAGGGCCGGTAATCACTTTGTGAGCCGACTCCAGCACACGTGAGTATCGATCCAAGTACTCCAGAATATCCGCCACGGGCCACCTCCAGATTTTGGTGACGCGAATTATCCTGCTTCAGAGTCCTACTCGTCTAGATTTCCCGGAGACTGTTGGAGGTATACATCTGTGAACAACATGGAGCTTGACATCTTGCAGGCAGCACTTGACGGCCCCTTGACACCCAGATCACCTGGAACGGCAAAGCTCGTTGCGGAGTACGGTGACAGCGACAGCAGCGATGAACTCACAGTCGCCATTGACGACTTGGTGGATCAGGGATGTCTGCGCCCGTATTACAACAGCGACGGGACGCGTCGTATGACAGCCGTTCCTGTAAGGGGCATCACCTTTAAGGGAAGGCGGCGCTACCGGGAGCTAAAATGTCCCCGGCGTGTGTGGGCAGAACGGAACTGGTTTCCCCTGGTAATCGCGGCAATAGCGGCCGCGAGTCCGGTTGTCACGAGGATGTTCTGGGGATGAATCTGACCTACACCTTCCACCTCCTGAGTTCTATCCGACAGGATAGCCGTGGACAGAATCAATGTGCGGATGGCTCCGACCTGGACATCTCGTCTTCCATCCACTCGTCGAGAGTAGCAGCCTCGTGTTCGGCATCTTGTCTACGAGCTGTTTCCCTCTGAGTCTCCAAGTCCAGCTCCTTGAGGAAGCCGACCAGTTCCTTTGCATCTTCGATACCGAGGCGTACCACCGTTTCGGTACAGAAGCTCTCGTAGAAATTGGCGTGTAGCCTCTCAATGGATGCCAGTAGGCGCAAGTGGGGAGGTGAATGCTCAAGTAGTCGTTGAGCGTTGTTTAGTACACGTTGGTGCTTACCGCTGGTGTCGTTCGCCAAGACCTATGTACCAGTCGTCGCCAGGATCATTGAGCCACCCTGAGAACCGGTATGCGGACTATTATCACTGCGGCGTTTGAGGGTCAACCACCTCCTTTCTGTCGAGCAGCGCCCTGTGTGGTGACAGACGTTGCCGGTAGCTGTCGCCCTCGATAACGATCTGGTAGCTGGCGTTGGCGAGCCGGTCGAGGGCGCTGTTGCCCAGGATGGGATCGTCGAAGAGTCCGAGCCACTCGTCGACGGCCCTGTTGGATGTGACGACGAAGCTGGAAGTGCGGTGCCTAGCGATGACCAGCTCGTAGAGGTCTATCGACTGCTGCTGAGCCAGCCTGTGGAGACCGAGGTCGTCGAGGATGAGCAGGTCTGGGGAGAGGAAGGACCGGAAGGTCTTGTCGGTGGAGTGGTCCACCCTGGCCTGGGCCATGGCCCTGAAGAAGTCGTCTGCGCGTATGAAGCGGACGGAGTGTCCCGCCCGGACGGCTGCATATCCTAGAGCCTGTGCGAGGAAGCTCTTGCCCACGCCGACCGGGCCGACGAGCAGGACGTGCTCGTTGCGCGGTAGGAACTGGAGTGAGAAGGCGGCGTCGAGGAGCCGGCGGTCGAGCGTGATGGATGCGGACCAGTCGAAGTCTTCGAGGCGGCAGACCTGATCGAAGCCGGCTTGCTGGAGTCGGAGCTCCAGTCGCCTGTGGTCCCTGCGGTTGACCTCGTCGGTGAGGATCACCTGCAGGAAGGATGCGTAGTCGAGCTCCTCTCTGCGTGCGAGGGCGATCCTCTCGGGCAGTGTGTTGAGCATGGCTCCGAGCTTGAGGCGCTTGAGCAGCGGCGTCAGTTCGGTGGCGGTGGTCATGGGCATTCTCCTTGTGCTGGTTGAGTGGCGATGCCGTTGGCATGAGCGAAGACGGACCCGGACCTGGCGAACCGACCCGGAGGCATCGGTGGAGGCTCTGTCTCCGCTGTCTCCTGCTCCAGGGCCTCTACGAGGATGCGCTCGAGACGTGCCACGTCGATCAGGTCTACTGACAGAGCCCTGCGGCAGGCAGCGTCGAGACGTTCAGGGGAGTAGCGTTCTCCCAACCGTATGAGCTTGTGCCCCTGCCGGATCCTGGCCCAGGGCAGTGGGCCGTCGAAGAGGCGCTCGGCATAGGCCGCCACGGCCGGTCCGTGCGAAGCTGCGCTGAGCTTGATCCGATCAGGAGCCCTGAGGGTGTAGGCGCTCAGCTCCGACGGGTAGTCTTCAGGGTCGGTGGACCTGCCGCCGCGGCCCTTCCGTGGGTGGACCTTGATCAGCCTGCCCCGGTAGTAGATGCGCACCAGCTTGCTGCCGAGCCGCACCTCCACCTTCTGGCCGGGCGGACATATCTCAGACGGCACCGAGTAGAGGGCGTACTGGCAGGCCACGTGGTGGTCGGGATGGACCTTGGCAGTGCGCCAGTCGGTCATCTCGTAGGGCTCTCCGTTCCACTCCCCCAACGCACTGCGCTCCTCCTGCCGGAAGACGGTCAGGGGCTGCCTGCGGGTGGTGCCGTGCACCCTCTGGCCGGCCACCTCCACGCACCACCGCCTGGCCTCAGACCTCATGTCCGCAAGGTCGGTGAAGGTCCCTCCCTTGAAGAACCTCTCGCGGACGTAGGGCACTCCGCGCTCCACACGCGGCTTGTCGCGAGGATGGCGCACCCTTGCGGGGTCTGCGATGAAGCCCCGGTGCTGGGAGTACTCCAGGAAGCCGCGCGTCAGGCGGGGATGGAGCCGGTCGGGGCCGGCCACGGCCGCAGGGAAGTTGTCGATCACCAGGTACTTGGGCACACCCTCGAAGAAGGCCCAGGCAGCCTCCAACCCGTCGATCACGTCGACGAGCTTCTGGCTGAAGGTCGGCCAGACGAAGCTGTGCCGCGAGTACGTCAGGACGACGATCAGGGCCCAGACCACGCGGCGGCGGCCGGTCTCAGCGTCTTCCATCAGGCCCAGGCGACCGAAGTCCATCTCCGCCACTTCGCCCGGCGCTCTCTCTCCCATCCGGACCGTCGTTGGACTTCGCCTCTGCCAGCCCCGTCGCTGGATGAACCTCCTCAACGATGTGTAGGAGACCCGGCAGTTCCGGTCCGCAAGCAACTCGTGGATGCGGGTCAGTTGCAACCTATCGGCGGTCAGCCACTCGTAGACCTGGGCGGCCCATGGGGCGAGTATCTCCTCGGTCGGTGCCTCGACCTTCCGAGGACTGCTCACGTTCAGCCCAGACAGACGACTCAGTTGATCTTCGCTCGCAGCCGGACCGTCGCGCGTCAGACCCGCTCCCAGCGCCGCCGCGATGTACCGGCGGACTGTCGCCCGCGACAAACCTGTACCGGTCGCTATCTGCCGCTGGCTGTTACCCGACTGCCAGCGTCGGACCACTTCTGCTATCTCCACTCTCGACACCTCCCTGTACGCCATCGCTGCTCCTTGCATCAAGGCTCCAGCAATGGTCGCCAATCCGGCGCCCAGGGTGGTCATCCTCCTGGCGAAGTGGTCTAAAGGTCCTGGCGATCTCTCCTTCTACTGGTACATAGCTCCTGGCGTTTGACACGCTGGGCCAACCTCGGTCGTCGGTCATAGCTCTCACGTAGTGGACCACTGCTCCCCATGCCTTCTCTGAGGCTTGAAGCAGATCGCCGGCATCGTATTCTTCCTCAGCCTGTCTAAGGAACGTGGAACTGATCGTCCTGTGATCCGTAGTGGTCATAGTTCGACTGCCCAGACCTGTGTTTTTGCTCCGCGACTGCTACACCTACCTTAATGTTATCAGCCCGTCCAGCACCGCGACCCGGCCCTCCTGAGGGGCACCTCGCCATTTCTATCTGCTGAGCGGGACGGGGCTCAGGTGCTCAGAGTGCGGTACGGGCATGAGCGGACTGACCCGAAGTGGTGGACGGTACCGCTACTACGTCTGCTCCGGCTCCAACGTGTACGGACTCCGTTGCCGCGAACGTCTCCACATTAGGGCCGACCGGCTGGAGGGAACGGGGCTCAGGTGCTCAGAGTGCGGTACGGGCATGAGCGGACTGACCCGAAGTGGTGGACGGTACCGCTACTACGTCTGCTCCGGCTCCAACGTGTACGGACTCCGTTGCCGCGAACGTCTCCACATTAGGGCCGACCGGCTGGAGGGAGTCGTATGGACCGAGATGCTGGCTTGCCGATCCGCCGGCGTTTTACAGGGCCGTGGACTCAGACGACCGGGCCGACGCTCTGGCGGACGACATAGCTCACGCCGAGGAAGAGCTCTTACGTCGTCGAGAATGGCGAATCTTCAAGTAAGTTCGCCTCGCCCCAGATATGGGCGTTTCCAAACTGGAACAGATTCAGTTCGCTCTGCGTCGGTCTATAGACGCTGGCCGACCAACGGAGTGTCGACATCTCGCTCACATCTCGATGTTTGGGAGAATTGGACGCGGACCCTCGTCTGAGGGTATACTTGAAGCGAATTTCCTGAAGGAGAGGGCCGGAATCAAGAAGATGTGACTCATAACTGAAAACGTCTCGCCTGGACGCGAGACGCTTCAGTTCGTGGCCAAGGCCCCGAAAGCCCAAAAAGCTTGCTCAGCGTAGCTCTCGATTTGACCTTTGTCAACTCGGACTGCGGCGGCGGCCACGACGAGTCGAAGGAGGTCTTGTCGTGGTTCCCATTGATCCTGTTTGGATGACTGCTCTTGCGATTGGCGGTGGATCCGTCGTCACGGTTGGACTGTTCTTCCTTCTGATCGCAAGAGTCCCGACGAAGCGCGGTCGTGAAGTTCGCAAGACGATCAGTCGTCACGCTCTCGCGTTCATAGGCGGCGGACTGTTCGTGCTGCTCGTTGCACTATCGACGACGCCTCCTCTCGACGCGCAAACACCTCCGCCGATCATAACCCACTCGATCCCGTCGCGGCGTCGCACTCCCCAGATGATCGAGAGCGAGGACGGAGAGGGCGACGGGGAAATGGCATCCGTGTCTTTCGCCGACCTGATTGCGGAGCAGAATGTCAGTGCGCCCTACGAGGAAGCACTACACGACAACTGCTGGGAGTATGACTCTGAGCAGCTTATCGTCCGTTACCGGGACGAGGCGATGAACTACGAGATTGAGTTGGAGCATATAGACACGTCCGCCGCTGCGCTGGATTGGATTGCTCAAATCTCTCAAAAGACGTGGGAGACGCCCGAAGTGGTGGGCGACTTGGTACGTCTGTTGGACGCCATCCTGGATTTTCAGGGACACTACTGTTCCTTTGGCAGCGAACGGGGTCCGGTCAACGTGAAGGAGTTGATCAGAGACAGACACTGACGATCTCACAACATAAGAGAGCATGAACGAATGAGCCCGCCGTGTACGGCGGGCTCTTCTTTTTGCGCCTTGGCATGAGCTTTCCACCCGTCTATGCTGCGACGCAGTCATCGACTCAGATGAAACTATGGACAAGGATGCGATACTACTTTTGAAGACATCGAGAGCACCGCCGTCGTGAGAGTCACTTAAACGACGACGCTCGGAGAAGAATCAGTTCTCCGAGCGTCAATGGCCACTCGACGTTCCCAGCTACAGGAGCTATTCTCGTGACCGCTTACAAGCATACACCATGTGCCAAGAGCTTCGCCCCTCCCCCTCGCGACCTTCGCAAGATACTCGACTCCGTCTCGACTGACGCTCTGCTCAAGACTCTCGACGCACCGCGTCGCGGCCCTCGCGGACACTCTCAGACGGCGCTCTGGCGCGCTCATATCGCCGCTTACTATCTGAACCTACCCCACACGACGAACCTGATTCGCGAACTGCGAAAGGACCCGGAGCTTCGAGCCATCTGCGGCTTCGGAGATGAAATTCCGCACAGAACGACCTTCAGTCGCTTCAACGCGAAGCTCACGCGCTGTTTGAACATCGTCGAGGGCGAGACGCGTGCGCTGACACGCGTGTTCAAGGCGGAGCTTCCGAGATTCGGCGAGAAGATCGCAGTCGACTCGACGAACGTCTATGTCCACTCGAATCCAGATCGCGCGCCCGATGCTGAAGCGGGCTGGACGGCGAAGACAATCTCGAACGCACGCCCCGACAAGACCGACAAGCGCGACTGGCACTTCGGATACAAGCTGCACTGCGCTATTGATGCTGTCTACGGCATTCCGATCACCAGCTTCACGACAGCTGCGAACGTCAGCGATACGCTCACGATGCCGAGACTGGTCGACGAGGTCGCGAGCGAGTGCAGCCCCCAGGCCGTGATCGCGGACAAGGGCTACGACTCTCAGTCCAATCACGACGCGATCATCGCCAGAGGCGCGCATCCGATTATTCCGATGCGTGCAAAGAGGTCGAAGACCGAGATTGCCGGCGACCTGCACACGGCGGATGGCGTGCTGAAGTGCATCGGCGACGTTCCGATGACGCGCGTCGACTATGACGAGCGGAAGGGCTGGCTCTATCGCTGTCGCGCCGAAGAATGCAGACTCAAGACTCGCAAGGGCGTTCGCTACTGCGACGATGAAGTCTGGGACAAGCCGATCGTGTCTCGTCAGTATCCGGCGATTCCGCGCTCAAGCGAGCAGTGGAAGAGTCTCTACAACCTGCGACAGAGCGTCGAACGCTTCTTCAAAACGCTGAAGCAGTCTCGACGGCTGAACTCGCACTGTCAGCGCGGGCTCGCGCGCATAGCTCTTCACTGCGCGCTCAGCGTGCTAGCGTTTCAGATGACGGCTCTGAGCACGATACGTAGCGGTAGACCCGATCTGCTGCGCTGGATGGTCGAGCCCGTTCCGTAGAGATACCCGCCGAGACCCGGCGAAGTTCTTGACGAACGTGATAGCATGGCGTCGCCAAATGCTGTTGCCGCTGCTTATGCGGTGCACGATCTTCAGTCGTCATGACTGAAGCTAGAAGAAGTGGTGCGGAGCCTCGCGCCCCCTTTGTGGCCCGCATGGGTTCAGGTAACGGCATTTGGCAAAATCCGCACCTGTCCACAAGGGGGCTCTGTCATGCGCTTACTACTCATCCTGATCGTGCTTCTCGCGTTGTCTGCTTGTGGAGAACCCACTTCTCCAGCATCATCGCCCGCGACTCCGCTCGTCGTCGCGCCGCCATCGACACATACTCCGTCGCCAACATATACTCGCGCTCCAAGAAGAGCGACGCCGACGCCGACTACTGAACGGAATCTGTATCACACTGCTACACCGCCGCCGACATACACACCTGTCTCCTATCCGCCCACCGCCACTCCGACGCCTGTGCATACAGTCGCCCCGACCGCTACGTTCACGCCGATACCCACAGCGACTGCGACCTCTACGCCTACGCCGACACCTACGGCAACAGCATCCCCTACGCCGCCGGCGACACCGACCTCTACTCCCACTCCCACACCGACGGCCACTGCGACGCCGCTACCGCCGCCGACCGCGACGCCAGAGCCGCAGTTGTCGCTCGCGGAGCTTTACGTCTACATGCTCGATCTGGTGAACGCGATTCGCGCAGACCACGGTCTTGAGCCGTTGACTCTCGGCTCCAATCCCGCCGCACAGATGCACGCAGAGGCGTCGCTCGCGGGCAACTTCGTCAGCCACTGGGATATGAACGGACTCACGCCCAGAATGCGCTATTCGCTCGCCGGGGGCTATCAGCACAATCAGGAGAACGTCTATCGCGCCGCGTGTTACGGTGGCTGCGATCCGGGCACTCTTGAAGAAGAGGTCAGAGGCGCAGTCTTGTCGTGGATGGGCAGTTCGGGGCATCGTAAGGAGATCGTGCGCCCGACTCATAAGAAGCTGAACGTCGGGCTCGCATGGAAGAACGACACGCTGTTTGGACCCGGCTGGACATTCAACGCAGTGCAGCAATTCGAGGGCGACTACGTGAGCTTCTCGACGCTGCCGACCATCGACGACGACGGCTATCTGTCTCTGGCCGGAACGCTCAGGAGCGGCGCGACTCTTCCAGACTCCAGAGACTTGGGCGTGCAGAGCTTTTTCTCCTCGACACCATCGGCGCTGACGTTAGGGCAGTTGCAGCGATCTCACAGTGTCAGGAACGGTGTCTATGTTGCGAATCTCCGTCGACCGTTGCCAGAGGGCCGTGCGTATGTGGGAGAGACGGGCGTCGTCGAGAATGAGTTTGTCGGCTCGCCCTACGACATCCCTGCCGACATGCCACCGGCAGAAGACAGGGCTGAGCGTCGCGCGTTCAAGGAAGCAGCAAGAGAAGCACCGACGGTCGTCGTCGAAAGCACCCGGCATCGGATCACCGCCGAACGGTGGGATGTCAGCATCGACTCGTTCGACGTGCGCGCAGACTTCAACGTCGTGCTGGACGAGTACGGACCCGGCGTCTATGAGATCGTGGTCTGGGCGGTGCTCGACGGCGATGATGTCATCGTCTCCGAGTACACGATCTTCTGGCCGACTCAGTAGCGTTAGAGCCCAGCGTTTTGCACGAATTCTCCATCGGCAGTCTCAGTATCAGTAGTCTGGGCGACTATGATATATTCCCTCTGACCCACCTTTAGCGAACTCCTACGCACTAGGATATGCCGACAATGTTCGACACAGCCCTGGTATTCGGGGCGTTGATAGCCGCGACACTGCTCGTTGCTTTCAAAACCGCTTGGGGAAGGCTCGAAAGCAGAGCCGTCCTCTTACTAATAGTGACGGCAATAATCCTGCTATCTGCCCTAACGCTTATCGCGAGCTCAGACAATCCTCTGCTTCTGGCCATCGTGGGGGGGGTCATGGCGGTCGTGGCCTTGGCTTTGATGGTCTTGGCGGCGCTTGACATGTTCAAGACATGAGTCAAGGCAGGTCTGCTTTTTGCCTAGCCGGGTTATGTATTCTCAGTCTGGTTGCTTGGGTGGTGTTGGGAGGACTGGACGAATCCGGGATGTGGCCAGTGCCCGACAGGGCTCTTGACGCGCTTGATTGGGCGCTGAAGACCTCGCTCGGCGGCCTACTGACTGTTCTCACGGGGGTAGCGCATACACCTACCCAGCCTGCCTGACCTAACATTCGGGCGATTGTTTGGGTTGTTCCTCGACGTGGAATCGGCGGTGGATAGCATAGTCGTGAGATCGATCCTCAGTGCGACCCGGCTGTGTTCGAAACCTAATATGCACCGGCCTTCTTCGATAGACGGTCTGCGCTGCGCGTGTTCATGCGATGCGGGATAACCCCCCGATCACCCGAACAGAAATACTGCACGCATCTCCATAGGTGTGATTGCCTTGTCAATGACCGTGTGCTATATTCGTTTGGCTCGAATCCATAGGTTCGCGAGGTGTAAGGATCCCAAGAGATTATCGGGCTAATCGGCGCATACGAGTTCCCCAGGTCCGGCTCGTAGACGAGAGCGGGAACCAGCTAGGGGTGATGCCGACCAGACAGGCGCTTGAATTGGCCGAAACGCGGGGCCTCGATCTTGTCGAGGTGGCCCCCTCCGCAGTACCGCCGGTCTGCAGGCTGATGGACTACGGTCGGTTCCGGTACGAGGCGACCCGCAAGGAACGGGAGGCGCGCAAGGCGCAGAAGACGAAAGTCACAAACGTCGTTCGGGAGGTCCGCTTCAGGACGCGCATCGGGGACCATGACCGTCAGGCGAAGACGAGGCTGGCGAAACGCCTGCTGAATCAGGGCTCAAAGGTGAAGGTATCGGTGATGTTCAGGGGACGGGAGATCGAACACGCAGACCTCGGGATGAGACTGCTGCGGACGGTAGCGGAAGACCTTGCCGACGACGCGCTGCTCGAGGTGACGCCTCACTTCGAGGGCAGATTTCTGACGATGACCCTGTCTCCAAACACACGGAGTGCAGGCGAAGCGCAAGCTGATAGAGAGCCACAACGTGCCAAAGCTTAAAACACATAAGGGCGCCGCGGCCCGATTCCGCGTGACCGGAGGCGGCAAGCTGCTCAGGATGAAGGGGCACCGGAACCACCTGCGACGCAAGAAACCGGCCCGGGTCCGCAGGGAATACTCGGACAAGCTGGCAGTCAGTCCGGCCGACGAGCCGAGGATACGGCGGCTGATCTCGCACTAGAGGGCCTCCGGAGAAGAAATGACCAGGGTAAAACGCAGCGTCACCAAGCGGCGCAGACACAAGAAGATACTCAAGATGACGAAGGGCCATCAGGGTGTGCGTCACACCCTGTACAGGAGGGCCCACGAGTCGCTGATCCACGCTCTCCAGTACAGCTACGCTCACAGGAGAGAGAGGAAGGGTGACATGCGGCGCCTGTGGAACCTTCGCATCGGCGCTGGCGCGCGTGCGAACGGCCTGTCGTACAGCCGTCTTATGCACGGACTCAGGCTTGCGGGAGTGGAGATCAACCGCAAGGTGTTGTCCGAGTTGGCAGTCACCGACCCCGCCGCGTTTGCCCAGATCGCCGGCCTGGCCAAGGAGCAGCTCCGGCCGTCGGCGGCCTAAGCGACTGCCTCGGATCCCCGTCGGAAGAGCCGCCTTCGCCCATAAGGGCAAGCTCTTCGACCTCTTCCGTCGAGTGCTCTGCTGGTAACTGTTCAGGCCTGAGGGGCCGCCCATCTCAATCTTCCCCCGCGGAGGCCGGGTGAGAGTTAAGGGCCTCCTCTCCGTCCTCCAGATTCGCCAGATGCCGACGCCCGTGTGGCTCGACAGGCTCACCACGAACGGGCTGATTCTGAACAGATACGGACAGCCTGAGGATGGCTGTCGGGCGGGCGGCTCTATTGCAACAGGAGCCGGACGTCGTGGGCGAGGTCCTCAGGGTCGAAGGGAGGGGTGTACAGCACTCGCCGTATGCCGTCGGCGTCGATGACGTAGACAGGCGCGGAGTGCGTGACGAGGTAGCTGTCCTGAGCCAGACTATCGAGCGCTCCACCCGATGAGCCACGGTTCTCATCGCTCTCTTCACCTCCACCCGGCTCATCATCCACCCTGGCTGAGATGTAGTAGGCGGCCCAGAGTCTCGACAGCTCCTCTTCGTCTCCTAACAGGAAGTCCCACCTATCGGTCATATCCCAGCGGTCGGAGTATTGCCGGGCGCTCTCGACGGTGTCACGCGCGGGGTCGACGCTTATGGCGACGATCGACACATCACCGGCGTCATCGCCAAGAAGCTCGTGCGTCTCGCGCAGGTCGGCCGTGATCGCCGGGCAGACATCCGGGCAGTTTGTATAGAGGAAGGTGATGAGGAGCACTCTTCCGTGGTAGTCGGCGAGAGCAGCGGCCCGGCCGCGCTCGTCGACGAGGTCGAATTCGGTCGCGGGCTCCCCCGCAGTAAGCTCGGTGCCCCGAAATCGAACGTTCTCGGAGCAGGCGACGGCGGTGATGACCGCCAGGCACAGGGGCAGGAGCATCCATCGAGTCATGGAGCGGAGGGTGGGAAGAGGGGAGGCCCCCATCTCAATCTTCCCCGTCCGCGGGGGGAAGAGGTGGGAGCGCGTCACGTACGGGGGAAGAGGTAGAAACCACGGCGGGCAAGGGAGGAGACGGAAACCACGCGGCGCCTCGGCTATCCTCTTTCGGCCCGTCTCTGCAGCAGGGCGGCGAGGGCAGGTACTCCGACGGTCAAGACCATGCCCAGTCCGATCACTCCCCACTCGTGGTAGAGCTCGTCCATGACCATCAGAGCGATTCCAATGCCGCCGGCTATGACGACAATGGTAATGACAGATAGAATGGGAATCAGCAGCGCCAGACGAATCTGAGAGTTCATAGCAGGGTCTCCTCCGGTTCCCGGCCGTCAAAGGGCCGGTGTTCTTCCAGGCCGCGCTCAGCCTCTTCGGCCTCTCTTCTCCTCTCCTGTTCTCCGAACCATCGGAAGAAGAGCACGATTATCAGGGTTAAGAATAGCACAGCGCCGCCCATCTTCATGATTATCCCGCCCATCTGCTGATCGGTCAGGGCGGATATCTCCCATATTCGGGGCGCCTCGACATAAGACCTGTACAGGGGTTCGCTCGAGAAGGTCACGGGAGCGAAGACTATCAACTGCGCCACGGACAGCAGGAACAGATACGTCATCTGCAATGGGTAGGCGAGCCTGGGAAGCTCAGGCATCATACTGGCGATGGGCCACCACATCAGCACCGCCGCTCCCATAAACATCAGATGCTCCAGCACGTGGACCCAGTGGCTGTTCACCGACAGATTGTAGAGGGAGGGGATGTGCCACATGGAGAACATGACGTTGAAGGCGCCGAAGGCGACGATCGGGTGGGTCAAGATCCGGGCGGCCCGAAATGCGATGTTGGGCCGCAGCAACGGCCTTATCATCCAGTCGGGACACCCGAGGATCAGCAGGGGAGGAGCGACTAGGGTCAGCAGGACGTGCTGGACCATATGGGCACTGAAGAGATAGTTGTCGCTCAGCTCGTGGATGGGGGAGAGGAGCGCCATGAAGATGACCAGCACTCCGGCGGTGAAGGTCGCAACGCGTCGAGGATCGATCTCGTCGGCCAAGTCGTAACGTTCCCTGAGAGGTCCGGCCGCGAACAGGTAGGCGCCCTCCAGGAGGGTCAGTCCGAGCAACGCCTCCGGATGCGCGTGCCAGTGGGTCCAGATCGAGCCTGCGACGTCAGGCAACGTCAGGGAGCTCCCATCTCAATCTTCCCCCGCGGACAGGGGAAGAGGTAAGACCGATTCTAGATGAAGAAGCGGAACAGCCCCATCAGAGCGAACACGACGGCGACGGCGAGCAGCAGCCCGCCCACGAACATCCAGGAGAAGAGGCGGTGGTCGTACTTGAGGTGCATGTAGTACATGACCACCAGGGCGAACTTCGCGCCCGACAGTATGACCAGGATCGGAATGATGCCGTGTCCCAGCCATTCGAGGTAGAAGATCCCCACCTCTATGGCCGTGATGACGGACAGGGTCATTGCGACCTTGAAGTAGGTCAGCGGGGTCGGGTGGCCGGTATGCACCGTCTCCTCCGCGCCGGTCGCGTCCGTTGCGTGAAGCTCGTCAGTAGCCATCGATCAGAACCCTTCGAAGACTCCGAAAAGATAGACGACCGTGAAGATGATGATCCAGACGACGTCGACGAAGTGCCAGTACAGCGCGGCAAGATCGACGTCGAGGTTGCGCTCCGGAGTTACCCCGCCCCGCTTGAATGAGAAGAAGAAGAGCGAGAGAAGCCAGACGACGCCGAGAGTGACGTGGGCGCCGTGGAACCCCGTGAGGGTGAAGAAGGTGGTGCCGAAGAGGTTGGTCCTCGGCGTGACGCCGAAGTCGATCTCCGCCTCGGCGACTCCGGACGCGCACTGGTCGGTGAGATCGTTGAGCTGGGTCGACGATAGTCTCGGGGAGATCTCGTCTATGGCTGCCTGGTCGGCGCATTCGATCTTGGCTTCGTGGATGGCGAAGTCTCTGAACTCGAACACCTGGAAGCCGATGAAGGTCATTCCCATGATGGCGGTAGAGGCTATCCAGATGCGGAAGCCGTTCAGGCTTCCCCTGGTCAGCGCGGCGTAGGCGAGCACCATGCTCATGCTGCTCATGAGGAGCACGAAGGTGCTGACAGACGTGATGGGGATGGAGAATACGTCGAGGGGCTCCGGCCCTCTCAGGCTCTTCCCCTTGTAGACGAGGTAGGTCGCGATGAGGGAGCCAAAGAACATGCAGTCGGAGCCAAGGAAGGCCCACATCAGCATCTTACGGTGGTTCAGACCGGTTGTGGTAGGCTCGTGTTCCGGTCCGTGCGCTGCAGCCGAGACTTCAGCCAAAGAGCTGTTCTCCTCTAGTGTCCCGAGTCTTCCTCGGGGTCGTTTACCGGCTCGAACGACCATGCATAGATGGCGAACAGGGAGATTGCCCCGCCTATCGCCGCCACCGCGATGCTGTAGATCAGACCGTAGCCGCCTATCAGCAGGCCGATAGAGACGACTATGGGCCAGTATGAAGGCTGAGGCAGATGTATGGAGTGCTCCGCCTCATCCGATCCTCCTCCAACCGGCACCGGTTCGGCGACCCGCTTTCTCTTGCGCGCCCACCAGTCGTCACGGTCGTGTACGGTCGGGATCTCTTCGAAGTTGTACTCGGGCGGTGGTGAGGCAATGGACCATTCCAGGGTCCGGGCGTCCCACGGGTCGCCCGAGGCCTTCCGTCCGCTGGTCCAGCCTCTAACGATGTTGATGGTGAAGATCAGGATCCCGCCCGCGAGCATAAAGGAGCCGCCGGTGGAGATCATGTTCCAGAAGTCCCATCCGAACACGGCATCGTAGCTGTATATGCGGCGAGGCATTCCGTCGAGCCCGGTGAAGTGCATCGGGAAGAAGGTGATGTTGAAGGCTATGAAAGTCAGCCAGAAGCTGAGCTTGCCGAGCGCCTCGTCGTACATCCTGCCCGTGATCTTGGGGAACCAGTAGTAGACTCCGGCCAGGAGCGCAAAGATGCTTCCTCCGAAGAGCACGTAGTGTATGTGCGCGATGATGAAGTAGGTGTCCTGCTGCTGTGCGTCGGAGGCCGCCTGCGAGTGCATGACGCCGCTGATGCCGCCTATCGTGAAGGTCACGATGAACCCGAGCGCGAACAGCATGGGAGTGGGGAAGCTTATCGACCCCTTCCACATCGTGCCCAGCCAGTTGAATATCTTGACTCCCGTAGGGACCGCGATGGCCATCGTCGTGATCGTGAAGACGGAGTTGGCGATGGGCCCGAGTCCGACCGTGAACATGTGATGGCTCCACACCATCCACCCCATGAATCCGATGATGATGCCGGACAGCACGACCACAGGGTAGCCGAACAGCGGCTTGCGCGAGAAGGTTGGCAGGATCTCCGAGATGATGCCCATGGCGGGCAGTATCAGGATATAGACCTCGGGATGGCCGAATACCCAGAACAGGTGCTGCCACAGTACGGGATTGCCGCCGGCGGCGGGGAAGAAGAAGTTCGTGCCGTAGAAACGGTCGAACATCAGCTCGATGAGGGCCACCGTGATCACGGGGAATGCCAGTATCAACAGGAAAGAGGTTACGAAGGTCATCCAGGTGAACAGGGGCATGCGGTCGAGGGTCATTCCGGGCGCCCGCATGTTTATTATGGTCACGATGAAATTGAAAGCGGCCGCCAGCGAGGCTATGCCAAGTATCTGCAGGCTGACGATCCAGAAATCGATTCCGTGCCCCGGGTTATAGGTCTCTCCCGTAATCGGAGAGTATCCGAACCAGCCGGCGTTCGGCGCGCCCCCCATGAACCAACTCAGGTTGAGCACTATCGCCCCGGCAAGGAAGGTCCAGTAGCTGAAGGCGTTCAGCCGCGGGAATGCCACGTCGCGCGCGCCGATCTGCAGTGGTATGACGAAGTTGAAGAACGCGGCGCCCATCGGCATGATCGCCAGGAAGATCATCGTGGTGCCGTGCATGGTGAACAGCTGATTGAAAATCTCGGGGCTGACTATGTCGAGACCGGACGTGGTCAGCTGCGTGCGCATCAGCAGCGCCTCGATGCCACCGATTATGAACATGATAAAGGCGGTGACGCCGTAGAGGATGCCTATGCGCTTGTGATCGATGGTGGTGATCCAAGCCCACACGCCGGTCGGGTGAGTCGGACGGGGGATGGAGAAGGAGAGAGTGGTCATGGCCGGCCTCCCAGCCTGGTTGTCTGAAGAAGCGTCTGCATCAGATTATACGTCATAGGCTCCACGAGGGGTGCTACTTCAGACTTCTTAGATAGGCGACCAGTGCCGATACCTGGGGCTCGGTCAAGGCAGCGAGACTCCCGTTGTACACGCCGCCGTCCCTGGCCATCACGTTACCCGGCTTCATCGTTTGAGGGTCCTGGAGCCATTTCCTGAGGTTCTCCTGGGTATTCTCCATGATGCTGCCCGCAAAGTCGCCGCGACTCGCAAAGTGTGTCAGATTGGGCCCTGTCGTTCCCCTGGCCCTGGCCGAGCCCTCGATGGTGTGGCATGCGAAGCATCCTCCTTCACGCGACATGAAAAGAGCCTCGCCCTCTCTGGCAAGGTCGTCGCTGGGAATGAGGGCGTCCTGCGCCTGCGCCTGCAGCCATGCGTCGAACTCCGCCCTGGGCTGGGCTATCACCTTGAACCTCATGTTCGCGTGCGACTCTCCGCAGAACTCCGCGCACTGACCGTAGTAGGCTCCGGGCTCGTCCGCCTGAATCCACATCCAATTATCGTTGTTCGGGACCATGTCGACCTTACCGGCCACCTTCGGTATCCAGAAGCTGTGGATCACGTCGTCCGACTGGAGCAGGACGTTCACCGGCTCACCCACCGGTATATGCAACTCATTGGCTGTTACGATGCCATGATCGAGGTACGTGAACTCGAACCACCACTGGTATCCCTTCGCCTCGATCGTCAGGCCCCCCTCTTCCGGTGGGAGAGGGGAGTTGGCATTGTCGAATATGGTGATGACGCTCGGCACCGCCACGACGACTAGGATCAGAGAGGGGATTATCGTCCAAGCGATCTCGAGCTTGGTGTGTCCGTGAATCTGCTCGGGGTCGCCGTCGCCGGGCCTTCGTCTGAAGCGGATCGCCGTGTACAGCAGCACGCCCGTAACGAGGACCAGGACGACCATGCCGACCCAGAAGATGATGTAGAACAGGTCTACCTGCGACTTGGCGACGGGGCCCAGGGTATCGAAAGTCGACTGTGGGTGTGACGGAGTGCAGGCGGCCTGGAGGCCAACAAGGAGAGCCGGAAGCCCGAGGCCCAGCGTTAACACGAGGCGTCGGCGCAGCTGAGTCAATGTATGCAATCTTCCCCCGCCGAGCGATTGTGCACTCGGTAACAATCGAGTAGACCTGAATCTAGCAAAGCTGCAGGAGGCCAGTCAAGCAGCCCCTTCTCAATCTTCCCCACATCTCTCGCATAGTCTGAACAGATGCAGGCGACTCTCTTCGTCAACGGTATATGTCCCCCTTGGCCCGGATGCTCCATCAGGTCGTGACCAAGCCATCCACAGCAATAGTGGAGAATAGCAGCGTCAGGTACACCATCGAATAGACGAAAACCGCACGAGCTCCGGCGACACCGCTCCCTCTCATAAGACGCCACGCAAGCACCACGAAGAGACACCCAAGGGGTATGGCTGCGCTCAGGTATATCCATCCGACGGCGCCGGTGGCTACGAACATGAGCGTGAGCGCGAGGACGAGAAGCGAGTAGGCAAAGATCGCCCGTTTCGTCTCACGGACTCCTGACACCACCGGCAGCATCGGGACCCCTGCTCTGGCGTAGTCGTCTTTCAGTATCAGCGCCAGCGCCCAGAAGTGCGGAGGAGTCCAGAAGAAGACGATGGCGAACATGTAAAGAGCGGGCAGCCCGACTGCCCCCGTTACGGCGGCCCACCCCACCATCGGGGGGATCGCGCCAGCCGCACCTCCAATCACTATGTTGTGTGGGGTCGTCCGCTTCAGGCCCCTTGTGTACACAAGAACATAGAATAGGGTGGCGCTCAGGGTCAGCGCTGCACAGAGGAGGTTTACGTACGAGGTCATCACACCGAAGGCGGCGACGTTCAGGACGACGCCAAAGAGGAAGGCGTGACGAGGTCCCACTCTCCCGGAAGCGACAGGACGGTTATGCGTCCGGGCCATTATGCTGTCGATGTCCTGGTCGAGGCTGTGGTTGAGCGCGTTCGCTCCGGCGGCGGCCAGCGCACCGGCGCCGAGCACCCAGAACAGGAGCGCTCCGTCCGGTACCCCTCGGGCCGCCAAGAACATTCCCGCCAGTGCGGTGAAGAGGAGCAGCAGGACGATGCGCGGCTTCGAGAGAGCGATATAGTCCCTCAGCAGCCCGCGAGATGCTGTCGCGTGCTGGACTATCAATGCGCGGATCCCTTGGCAACCGGGGCGCCGCTCGGAATGGACGAAAGCGCCGGCGCGTCGAATCGCTGCGGCGCGTAGACCGCCGCACCCAGCAGGACCAGCGACGCCCAGACGAGGGTGGCAAGCGTGAGGTGGGCCGCTTTCATCTCCGCGGTGAAGCCCGACCATACGACGAAGGCTCCGGCCAGCACCTGGGCGCCGAAGAGCAGGCACAATGTCACGCTGGTCCAGCCCAGGTCGGGCCGGAGGGCGCGCCTAGACCAAGCAGCCGCCGCGGTCGCGAGGATCAGGACGCCAGCCATGACTGTCAGGAACCTATGCCCCATGTGTACGGCGTAGGCGGTACCCTCGGGGAGCAGCGAGCCGCGGCACAGCGGCCATGTGCCGCATGAGGAACCGGCTCCGTATCCAACCATGTAGGACCCGGAGAGCAGCAGCACAAACACGGCCGCGACGGAGGTGATCACCAAGGTGTTAAGCCGACGGGTCGAGGGGCCGCTTGCAGCCTGACGCTCCCTGTCGGTGGACGGTCGGCATCCAAGAAAGGCGACCACCACCATGCACGCAACCGCACATTCTGCTATTCCCAGATGCAGCAGCACCACCCACCATACCAGCTCCGTGAGCACCGTCACGCCACCGAGGACCGCAGCTACCAGAACCAGGCCCAGCCCTAGGAAGGCCGACGCCACGATGCGCACGTCCGATCGGTAGTACGTCCAGGCCAGCGTTGTGGTCGTGAGTACGAGGATCATCAGCATCGACGCCGACAGCCTGTGCGAGTACTCGATGAGGGTCGCCGTATCGAACGGTGGAATGATCTGGCCGTGACATAAGGGCCAGTCTGGACATCCGAGTCCTGAGCCTGTGACCCTGACGACGCCGCCTAGCGCGACCTGGGCGATACCTGCCAGGACGGAGGCGACGGCGACCGAACGGAACAGGCGCTCCATGCGCCGTGTCAGTACACGCCGGGGGTGCAACCCTTTTCTCGCTCCCGTTCTCCCTGCGGCCGATGGATCAAGTCGTCTACGGAGGTGGTCTCAACTTCACCCGGCCGTGTATGTGCATCTTTTCACGAATGGGGAGTAGCGTGAGAGTATCACACGGCCTACCGACCGTCAATGAACGGTCTGAGGCGTAACTGCCAGCCCCGCTCGTGGTGAAGGCTCAGAGCCTGCCGTATTGATACGGCGAACGGATACACATCAAGTCTGACAGTACTCTGAGGTAGGCGGTTCCTACATGACTTGACTGCGATATTGACCGTGGCTACACTGTCCAAACTCTTCCCAGCGGTACGGTCGTATCTCCGGGTGTCTTGCCGGGGGCCACCGGGTTGCTCCAGGGAACGCTTGGCCCGCTAGCTCAACTGGCAGAGCAGCTGACTCTTAATCAGCAGGTTCTCGGTTCGATTCCGAGGCGGGTCACCACATAACAGTAGCCGCCGAAAACGTAGAGTCAACGAATAATCAACACCAGGGGCGTTTGATCCCCGAGTCAACAGCGCCAGGGTCAATGAAGCGGGGCAGGCGCCGGGGAGGTGGGTCTTTTCAGGTCACGGCGGCACCGTAAGAGGAGATGACCAAGGCGGGTTCTGGGTCGAGGGCGGTGACGTCGTTCTGTTCGAGGTGCGGCTGAGGACGGCAGCGCCTTACGACGAGGACGCCGACGGGACGGACGACACCTCACAGTTCGAGCGCCGCCTGCAACTGACGAGGTCGCTTCCCAAGGGACAGGTCAACGATGAGTGGGCCTTCTACCGGCTGTGCGACCGCTGGGCGCATCCCTATCCGTTGGACGTGACGGTGAATGCACCTGCTGGGGTGGTGGCTGAGACTGGTACGCTCTGCACTGGTGAGTCCGCACCGTTCGGGGCGTGCGTCCTGGCGTCCTCGCCGGCGTCGTACGCTCTCTTAGTGTCGGAGGGTGCGCCGGGCGGCTATGCTGTGGGCAACGTCGCTGCCAGCCAGTGTGACCGCTGGACCTTTTGATGCTGAACCGAATTTCTCTGCCCAAGCTGCAATACGACCTGGTGACCCTCCGCGGTGACGTCCTTGGCGGTGTCACTGCGGCGGTCGTGAGTCTGCCGGTTGCGTTGGCTTTCGGCCTAGCAGCAGGTCTGAGTCCTGCCGCTGGAATATACGGCGCGATCTCAGTGGGGTTCTTTGCCGCCGTGTTCGGCGGGACCCGATCCCTTATATCGGGTCCTACGGGTTCAATGACTGTGGCCATGGCGGTAATCGTTGCCAGCCATGCGGACAATATCGCGGAAGCCTTTACGATTGTCATCATGGCAGGCCTCATACAGATGCTGTTCGGCCTGCTGAGAATCGGACGTTACGTTACCTATACACCCTACTCGGTCATATCGGGGTTCATGACCGGGGTAGGGGTCATCATCATACTGGTGCAGACGCTACCGTTCCTGGGAGTTCCCGTCGCTGCGGGCGGGCCAGTCGGAACGATCCGCAACTTCTCGGAGGTGTTCGACCACTTCGAGGGCGGCGCCCTGGTCATAGGCGCCATCACCCTTGCCGTAGCTCTGCTCTGGCCCAGACGATACGACAAATATCTGCCCTCGACCCTGGTAGCGTTGTTGATCGGGACACTCATCGGCGTCCTGTGGCTCACTGACGCGCCGTCCATAGGGGTAGTGCCCACGGACTTGCCGTCTTTCAAGTTGCCTGAGATTTCCCCCGGTGTGATAGTGCGCGCCGCTGAGCCGGCCCTGGTCATCGCGCTCGTAGGATCGGCGGACACGCTGCTTACTGCGCTTGTAGGGGACTCAATGACAAGAACGCGTCACGACCCCAACAAGGAACTGCTGGCCCAAGGCATAGGCAACGTATTCACCGGGTTCATTCAGGGCTTACCCGGGTCCGGAGCCACCCCGAGTACCGTGGCGAACATTCGGGCAGGCGGGAGCACCCTGGCTTCAGGAGTGTTTTCCGTAGCCATTCTGCTCTTCATGGTGATGAGCCTGAGCAACTACGTCGCATCGATACCCAATGCCGTCCTAGCCGGGATACTGGTGAAAGTGGCGCTGGACACCATAGACTGGCGATTCGTCACCCGAATCCACAGAGTGCAACGTGAGCACATGGTCGTCATGCTGCTCACTCTTGGACTGACGGTGTTTCAGGACTTGGTTACGGCCGTAGCTGTGGGCATGATTGCCGCGGCGGTAACCAGTGCGCGACAGTTCGAACGCCTCGAGATGGACAGCATCATCTCGCTACCATTCTTGGACCGAGAGTTCTTCGGTACCGATGATGATGAGGAGGATGAGGAAGACCGCTTTTCAGCCAGAGTCGGCTTGGTGGCCCTCAAGGGTACCTTCACAGTTGCATCCTCAAGCAAATTGATCGACACCATCGGCGCAGACATCCGAGACCACGAAGTAGTGATACTAGACTTCTCGGACACGGTCTACATAGACGACAGCGCAGCTCTGGTGGTCGAGCAGCTTGTTGAGACCGCCACCATCCAGGATACCGACTGTATCGTGTTGGGGCTATCTGGTATACCTGCCCGCAACCTTCAGGCGCTCAACGTCCTGAAGAGTGTCCCTCCGAACCAGATCGTTGGTAGCTGGAACGAGGCAAGAGAGACGGCAGCACGGCTACTTGCAGCTCAGGATACTTGAGACAGCCGTTAGAGCGAGACTATACGCTGCCTCAAACGCTCCGTCGCGCGCGAAGTATTCTCAGCCCTCCAGAGCTCGGTCCAGGGATATCTCGAACGGTTGCCCGATGATTGCCCGGCGCTGTCTCCTCGTCCAGTAGTCGATGAGAAAGGTCTGAGACCTATTAGGGCTGACCTTCATGCCTAGACCTCTGAGGCGTGAATCCCATAGAATGTAGGGCGAAATCGTGGTTCGGCCTCCCTGATCATAAGCCCGTTCGCCATGGTTCAACTCCAAAAGTCAAAGGTATCGCCGAGTGGGGTCTGCGATGGACATCATGTGGCGGTAGGGACGACTAAGGTAAAGGTCCGTAAGGCAGGGTGGAGCAACAGAAGCACGACGGTCCAGTAGGCTGGGAGGAAGAGATCGATGCCGCAGCGGAATGGGACGCGGGCGACATGGGCTGCGGCGAGGTCATCATCCTGCTCAGGATGCGGATGCAGGGCCTGAAGGCCGGTGAGGTGTTGAAGCTGACCGTCCGCGATCTGGGCGCCCCCGAAGATCTGCCGGCTTGGTGCCGGATGACGGGCCGCAAACTGGTCCGGGCCGCCCATCCCGACTACTGGATCGAACAGACGCTGGGCTCGTAAGCACCAGGAGGTTGTTGAAGCGATATGGCCGGTAAGTTCTGTGTCAATCTGACCTGCGCGAAGAATGATACCGACAAGGCGACAGTTGCCTTTGTCGTAGCGAACGCCGCACTGGGATCGGAAAAGGAGACGATGGTCTTCCTGAGCACGGAAGGCGTCCGGCTCTCTCAGAAGGGCTACGCCGACGACGTGCACGAGGAGGGGTTCATGGCCCTGAAGGAGCTGATGGACAGCTTCGCCGCCGTTGGCGGGACGATCTACGTGTGCGCTCCGTGCTTCAAGAAGCGCGGACTCGATGAGAACAACCTGGTCGACGGCGCCGTGATCGTCGGAGGCGCGAAACTTGTTGAGTTCCTCTCCGATGGAAGCCCCTGCATAACCTACTAGTCTCAGCGCCCGGACCGCACTGCCGATGGACCCGGTCGAACGACACCCCTACGAGCCCGAAGCCAGCTTCGACGGAGGCGACCTGGACTGCGGCGGGGGGCTGCTTCTCCTGATTCGCAGACACATCGATCCGCTGGAGCGCGGTGCGCTACTGGAAATCCTGTCCACGGAGCCGACGGTGGAATTGGAGTTGCCAGCGTGGTGTCGGATGACCAGGAACGAGATGGTCTCGTGGACAAAGGTTAACGGACAGCGAAGCTACCTAATCTGCAAGGGTCCACTCTCGGAGCGGAAGTCTGCGCCGCCTTCGGGCGCGGCGCAGATAGGTGATCGGCTCCGGGTCGACGTCACCATCCCGCGTTCACTGCCTCGCCCTTCGGCTGCGCCGGTCATCGCACCGTTGTCCGTCATGGGTATCGGCAGCTGGCCACGGCCTCGCTGGATGCTTAGGGCGACGCACGATCATCTCGAAGGCCGGCTCGTCGATGCCGAGTTTCAAGCCACCGCGGATGACGCAGTACGACTCTGCATCGACGCCCAGGTGCGCGCGGGCGTCGATGTTCTGACAGACGGAGAGCAGCGCCGGGACAGCTACGCCAGCTTCGTAGGCGGGATACTCGATAACTGTCAGTTGATCCCACTCACCGATCTTGTGGCGATGGTCGACGATCCGGTCGATTTCGAGAGGGAGCTGCGCGCACTCGACGTGCCCGCCGCAGAGGTCCGTCACCCCGTGGTCTATGGCAAGCTGGGACGGAGCCGGCCCCTGGCCGTTCACGAACTCGACTTCGCCCGCGCGCACGCGGGCCGGCCTGTGAAGGTGGCGCTGCCGGGCCCCTACCTGCTTACCCGCACTATGTGGCTCGACTGCCTCACCGAACGTCCCTACCATACTCGCGACGAGCTGGCCGAAGATGTAGTCCGTGTTCTTCGTGAAGAGGTCCATTTCCTGCTGGCCGCCGGCGCCGCCATGGTGCAGCTCGACGAACCGGTCCTGACTGAGGTGGTCTACGGCGGCGACGGCGGAGGACGTACCTTTATGTGCGGCGCCCTCAGCGACAGACTGGGGGCCGCATCGGAGCTCGATTTCGCCGTCCAGCTGTTGAACAGGGTCGTGAGCGGTCTTCCGGCGGAGCGGCTGGCGCTGCACGTCTGCCGCGGCAACTGGTCGCGGGATGAGTCGACCGCTCTAGACGGAGACTACCGGCCCCTAACGGACGCACTGGGACAAGTCGATGTAGGCGTGCTGTTCCTGGAGCTCTGTACAGAACGCGCCGGAGCAGTGGACGTGCTTGGCCGACTCCCGGATGAGAAGCGAATCGGCGTGGGCGTTGTCAATCAGAAGATCTCCTTGATAGAGCCTGTCGAGGAGATCGAAAGACGCGTTGCCCAGGCGGTGGACCTGTTCGGCAGGGAGCGGGTCCTGCTCACGCCCGACTGCGGATTTGCGACATTCGCGGACAATCCCGTCGCCTCTGCCGTCACGGCAGAGGCGAAGCTGAAAGCCATCGTGGAGGCGCGGGACCTGATCGTCTCCACATCAGGCGCCCCGGGTGCGGCTAGTCCAATTGCCTGATACTCTTCAGTGTGACCAGGAATAGCACCGTCGCAACGGCCAGTGCGGCGGCCATGATGGCCACCGTAGCTTCTCCGCCTAGGTGCTCGGCGACCGCTCCGGCCGGCAATACGCTTAGCGGCATCAGGCCGAAGTTCATCATGAAGATGCTGGAGACTCTGCCTCTGTAGCGCTCCTCGGCCCTCTCCATTATCAGCGTCAGGCTAAGGGTCCACCTGGCGGCGTCTCCCAGGCCCAGCAGGACCATCAGGCCGACCGCGACGAAGTAGACCGGTATGGCGGAGACCAGACCGAGTCCCAGCGCGGAGAGCAGTCCCCCAACCATGAGCAGCAGACCGCGTTTCCACCGGCCCAGAGAGGCTATGGCGAGGGAGCCCGCCAGGGAGCCGACGCCCAGGACACTAATCATCAGCCCCATCGCGTCGGCTTCGAGGTGGTAGACGTCGACCACGAATATCGGCAGAAGTATCCTGAACGGCCAGCTCAGCAGGCTGCCGACCATTGCGATGGCCAGGATTTGCATGATCATCCGCGTTCCGGCGATGTATCTGAGGCCATCTCCGATGTCCGAGAGAATCGACGGCATCTCCGTCGACCGCGCCGGCGTGGGGCGAATGAGTGTGGTCATGAGGAAGGCGGCGGCGTAAAGCGAGGCGATGACGACGTAGAGACCGCCTGGCCCGATAAGGACATAGAGCCCCCCGGCCACTCCCGGGGCTGCGAGCGTCATCGACGAGAAGGCGGCGGAGTTCAGAGCCATGGCGTTGGTGAACTGTTCTCGTCTGACCATGAGAGGCACGATGGACTGGCGGGCGGGCATCATGAATGCGAACAGACTGCCCTCCACCAGCGCAGCGATCATCAGATGGACCCACGTCACAGCTTCCGTGAGTATCGAGACCGCCAGAAAGATGGCCACGATCACCGCGACCAGCTGGGACGCCTGGATCACCCGCTTGCGGTTGAGCCGGTCAGCGAGGGCGCCTCCAAGCGGCGCCAACAGCAGGGTGGGTATCGCAAATCCGGCCTCTACGACACCGAGCAGGAAGGGGGAGCCGGTGATGTCGTAGACGAGATATCCGATGGCGACCATCTCCATCTGGACTCCCCCCATCATGGCCATCATCCCCAGCCACAGATAGCGGAAGTCACGGTGAGCCAGGGATGAGAAGGTGGCGCGCCAGCGCCCGGTCCGTGGCGAGGCCGGCTGCCCGGTCTCGTCGGACGCGTCCCGGAGATCCTGCACGGAGGCGGGCCCGGTAACTTCCGGGGAAGAGCTCTCTGGCGCCAAGGTGTGCTGCTAGGCCGTGGGCCGGCTGGGGAGTCTAGGGACGCCTGCGGAACGATGCAGCGTTAGCCAACGAGTCCGAGTCATGTCGGTCGTACAGGGCTGCTGTAACAGGGTATGTCGCTCTGTCAGCCTGGGCTACCAGGAGCGTCAGATGGGTCCGCTACGCGGTCTTGATACCACTTGTGAGCGCGCCGTCGACGACCAGGGCCGCACCTGTGATGTACTTGGCGTCGTCCGATGCCAGAAACAGCGACGCCGAGGCCACATCCCACGACTCGCCCTGGCTGCCCGTCGGGCACATGGCGTCACGCATTCTGATCATGTCACCCACGTCGCCGCCCCAGGCCTCCGTGAGAGCCGCCACCACGAATGGGGTCTTCATCATACCCGGGAGGACGGCGTTGGCCCTGATCCCCTTTCCTGCGTACTCGACGGCTATCTCTCTGGTCAGTGCGATCATCGCGGCCTTCGACGCTCCGTACGGACCCGACAGAGCGGGGAGCGTCCTGATCGCGTTGATCGATGAGATGTTCACAATCGCCCCGCTGCCCTGTGTCTCCATGTGAGGAAGCGCATACTTGCAGGTCAGGAATACGCTCTTGAGGTTCACGTCCAGCGTCCTGTCCCAGTCCTCTTCGCTGATCTCCTGGATGCCCCCGGGGATCTCTATCCCGACGTTGTTGTGAAGGATGTCGATCCGTCCGTACGCGGAGACGCACTCTTCGACGATGCGTCTGCAGTCGTCAGCCTTGCTCACGTCTGCCTGCGACGTGATGCACTCTCCACCCTCCTCGTCGATCAGTCTCTTGGTCTCCTCCGCAGCCGCCAGGTTGTAGTCCACCAGAAGGAGCCGGGCTCCCTCTCTCGCGTAGAGAATCGCAGCGGCCTTCCCGTTGCCGATCCCCTCTCCAACCGATCCGGCTCCGGTTACGATCGCGACCCTGTCCTTGACACGGTCACCCATTGGGCATCCCTCCATTGTGAATTCGAAGCAACGGTTCAGACTAGTGGACTAACATGCTGGTAACTGTTCAGGTTTATGTGTGGGGACACCCACACCCGGGCAGGATGAGGCTACCAGTCGCCCTGCCCATCCCGCTGCAAGTAGGTCCCCATGAGCTGGCCCATCCCTATGAGATGTCCGGTCATCGCGGATACGACCTCACCCTTCGTGGCGCCCTCCTCGAGGTCGATCTCCGTGTCGAGCGCGTAGACCTTGAGGAAGTAGAAGTGGTCTGTGCCTCTCGGAGGACACGGCCCTCCCCACCCCAGCCGTCTGAAGTCGTTCTTGCCGTGCTTCGCTCCCACGCGGGCTGCCTCGGTGCTACGTATGGCCTCCGGTATCTCGTTGGTGGCGGGCGGTATGTCATACATGAGCCAGTGAATCCAGTTCTTTGCGTCCGGTGCGTCGGGCTCGACCGACACCACCGCGATGCTCTTCGTGCCCTCCGGCACGCCCGTCCAGGATACGGGCGGCGACAGGTCCAGTCCATAGCAGGAGTGCTTGCCGGGAATCGCCTCTCCGTCGGTGAATGAGCTCGTCACGACAATGTTGGCGGGCACGCCCTCTTCCAGCGCCTCAAGGTCGACGTCGGCCTCCGCTGGCTCGTCGCCCGCACCCCCGTCTCCTCCGCAGGCGGCTATCGCGAGGACGCCCAGCACTAGAAGGGAGAGGCTCAAGAAGGGTAGCCGACCGGACATAGTAGTCGCTCCTATCCCAGGGTTCATCTTCGCGATGGGGATAAACTATCGGAGCGTGGGTGCGATGTCAAACCTATGGGGTCGTGGACTTCGCGGGGGGATCTTTGGGGAATATCGCAGAGCCCTGGAAGGCGGTGCTCGTCCCGCCGGGCAGCTTCTCGATCAGCACCGTCTCTATCCGGTCTCCGTCCACGATGTCTCGCACGACGTCCATGCCTTCGATCACAACCCCAAACGGCGTGTGGCAGGAGACGCCCTGCTCACTGCAGTCGCGCAGCCTGATCTCCTCGTCGTAGAAGTCGAACTCGGGTATCGGCGCCAGGGCGATGAACCACTGGCTGCTGTTGGTGCCCGTCCCATCGGGATGCTCGCCATCGTTCCACATGGATACGATGCCCGGTCGGTCGTGCGTGATCTGCAGGGTGGGCTCGTTATCAAAGTGGTATCCCGCGCCGGTAAGCGGGCCCGGAGGATCGCCTGTCAGAACCATTCTGTCCGGTTCGACCTTGAAGGCTTGGCCGTCGTAGAAGCCCTCCCGCGCCAGGAACACGAAGTTGTTGACCGTCCGCGTCACATTGCCTTTCTGATAGCGAATGAAGTCGGAGAACCAGAAGTCTATGACGATCTGCCTGTCGCCAGCGGGCTGCCCGCCGAGCGTCTCCATCCGCACCGTAGCTCGATACTCGTCTTTGTAGGCTATCAGCAGACCACCCGTGAGGCCCACCGGGGGACCATCCCACTGCTTGACGCCGTCAACCATCGTCATGACGGCGGCCGATTCGTTCGCCTCGTCTCCGGAGCCCTTGAGCTGCGTGGGAACCAGCCTCGCCTGCCGAAACTCCGACTCTTCTACGTCTCCGCCGCACGCTCCGAGCAGCAGCGTCAGTGTTGTCGCGGCAACCGCGGCGGAGAGGACGAGCATCGACAGGTGCCTGAGCGCCATGGGGGCGACTCCTCTACGTGACCTCGTAACGCCTCACGAACTCTTCGTCGATATGTAGACCCAGGCCCGGCTCATCCAGGGGGCCCATCTTGCCGTCCCTGACCTCCGGATGCCCGGGGTACATGTAGTGCCACACCGGCTCTCTCACAGGGTCCTGGAACACCTCGCCGCAGTAGCTGTGCGGGACTGCGCAGAGCAGGTGCAGCGCAATGTGCGGCTCCTCGTGGTGAATCATGCGTACACCGAAATACTGGGCCGCTGCGGCGATACGCCTCCACTCAGTTATGCCGCCGGCGATAGAAACGTCGACATTGAGGAAGTCTACCGCGCCCGCTCTCATCATCTCGAAGCAGCCGAACCCGCTCAACTCGCTCTGGCCCGCGGCCACCGGCACCGACGTCGCCTGGCGCACTCGCGCCATACCCTCGAACTGCCTGTGCCAGCGCACGGGTTCTTCGAGCCAGGCCAGGCCTATGCCCGAGACGCCTCGCCCGAACTCAACGGCCTCCTCGACCGTCCAGGCGAGGTTGGGGTCGACCGCGAGTATGAAGTCGTCCCCTGTCACTTCTCTGGTCGCCACCGCACGGGCGACGTCATCGCTGACCGGTCCGTAGCCGGCCTTGAGCTTCGTTCCGGCGTAGCCCATCTCCTTCTGCTCCAGCATCGCGTATCCCACGCCGACCGGGTCGAGACCGTCCTCGAAGTAGCCGATGCCGATTACCGGGATCTCCGTCTTGCTGCCCCCCAGGAGTCTGTATACCGGAGTATCGAGCGCCTTGCCTATGGTGTCCCACAGGGCCACGTCCACGGCCGAGATGGCCTCCATGGCCACCTTCTTGTCTCCGAGCACGGGAGTCATCGCAAAGAGTTTGGCCCATATCCGTTCGACGGCGAACAGGTCCTCGCCGATCAGCACGTCTCTGAACGGCCCCAGTATCAGGTCTCGCATGCGGCGGAAGTAGGTCCGCTCGTCTCCACAGTAAATCTCGCCGGTTACTCCCTCGTCAGTCTCCACCCTTACGATGACCGTGGCGCGTGTCTCAATTCGATAGGTGCTCCCGACGAAGGCCTTGGTAAGAGGTATCTCGACGAGCGTTACCGATATGTCTCGAATCTTCAAGATGAGAGCTCCTATTCGTGATGGTGGTTACCCGAACCGAGAGTGCCCAAGCATTGTGCCATTCGCTGTTCCACACTGACAAGGCATCGGTCAGGGCTTCGGCTGGTACATAGCTCTTTGCGTTTTGACAATTGAGGTCCAAATTGTCGCCTGGCCGGGCCGGTTCAACGCAAGCTTTCAAGAACTATCCTCAGAGCGTTCCCGAACTCCTGTTTCTGCCAACTTCGGACCTCGGGGCTAACGAGTTCTGAGTGGAGGCTACAGGGACGTCTAGCTAGACGGTCCAGACTCACGGTTGGCCATAGCAGGCTGGGATCCAGTTCTAGCTCCTCACCTAAGTGGCTGCGCCAAGCCTT
Organism: Dehalococcoidia bacterium; assembly: GCA_965208395.1. Lineage (GTDB taxonomy): Bacteria > Chloroflexota > Dehalococcoidia > Lucifugimonadales > CBDBON01 > CBDBON01. The sequence continues at coordinate 313,635 of CBDBON010000003.1, read as the reverse complement.
GAGACTCCGAAAGCGAGTCCTGGCCTTTTGTCGCTCCTCCGGACACCATATCTCGTCTCTACTCCGCGTCGGCTTCGGCCTGGTCACGGGACGAGACCTAAGCCCTTCTTCGATTGCGTGTTTCAGGCCTCTGTCGGCGGGTGGGCGACCGAACCGGCCCAGCCCTTTCACGGTCGAGAGGTTAGCTGTGGGATCCGACGACAGTCTGACTAGCGCTGAATCCTGAATCACCTTGAAGAACGGGCGGTCGAGACGCCTGGCCTCTTGTTTACGAAATTGAAACAGAGAGCGCAAGACGGCTAAACCTCTCCCGTCCAGTTCGTGGCTGCCTTTGGTTGAAAGGAAGGCGGACTCGTAGTCGGGAGGAGTATGCCTCACGTTCTCCAGGCGAGTGAACTCCTCCTTCACCCATTGGAGCCGCGATAGCTTCTTCAGCCGGGCAGACTGTGCTTCGCGGACATCTAGAAGGTGTAGAACATCGTTTGCGGCGTAGCTCAGCGCTTCATGGCGTAGGGGCCGCTTGGTCCAGTCTGACAGCTGGAGTTTCCGGGACTTGGCCAACTCCACTCCCGCATACTCCTTCACCGCGTGCTGCAAGCTCAGTTGCTTAGAGCCAACGAAGGCGGCGGCAATACTGGTATCGAATATATTGCGTACCCGGAATCCCCAGTCCCTGTCGAAGCTACGGAGATCGTAGTCGGCGGCATGGAACACCTTCTCCACCGATCGGTCGCCGAGGAGGTCGCCAAGCGGGCCAACGTCGTCTAACGCGAGAGGATCAATAAGAAAGGCGGACTCGGTTGATGCGAGTTGCACGAGGCATACGCGCTCGTTATATCTGAAGAATCCGTTCGACTCGATGTCGACTGCGACTCGGGGCATCCTCGATATACGACCTACGACGTCTACTAGGTGTGACTCCACACTTATCAACTCGATGTGGCTCATCTTGGACCCTGGTCGGCTCGTATACGTCCTTTCATCTCGAACAATGCGAGTGAGACTTTCTCTGGCCACCACATAGGCAGGTCACCACTCTCCTCGAGCTATCTTGGAAGGCGTGACAGTCTCGGAGCACACTGCAATTGGAATTCCCCATGGACGACATCGTCGACACTTGACGAGGTCGCCGTCCATCTCGCCAAGAGCGTGGTGCCAGCGAGATAGGCGGACGCGACTAGGTGAGGCTTACACTGCTGAGAGTGTATTCCGGCGTCGGCAGCCCAGTCAAACGGCGAGCACTTGACGCACAGAACAGGTGTGCTATACTGCTCTTGACCCGTCGTAGGCGGTTCAACCTGGAGCTATGAATCTGCTGCTCCGGTCATCAAATGACACACTTTTGGCACACTTTGGCGCACATAATATATAGTACCGATCCCACGCAGCTGGTGGAGCGGAGCGTCATTGACGAGGGTACTCCGAACTGAAATGTGATCGTCCTGCACGATCCTGTCCCGCGGTTGTGATAACGTTAGGCGGGTTCCGAGCACTGAGAGAGTAAGGCGGTCCGGCTGCTCGCAGCCTTCACGCCTGCATAGAGGTACGCGCCAATGACCAGCCCCGCGATAGATCCGATCACTCTCGAGGTGATGCGCAACGCCTTCGCGTCAATCGCCGAGGAGATGAACGCGTCACTCGTCAGGTCCAGCTACTCCACCAACATCAAGGACCGGCGTGACTGCTCGTGCGCCATATACACAACGAGCGGTGACGTGGTCGCCCAGAGTGACAGCGGAACGCCCGTACATCTCGGCACTATGCACGGGGCCGTACGGACGGCCACTCAAGCCTATCCTCTCGACGAGATGGAGCCCGGCGACGCCATCATCTTCAACCTTCCCTATCCGGCCGGTCCGGGGCATCTCAATGACATGAGCATCATCTCGCCCATATTTTACGAAGGCAGGATCATCGCTATTGCGGCGAACCAGGCTCATCACGTCGACATGGGCGGATACGCCCCCGGATCGATGCCCTTCGGCGTCACCGAGATATATCAGGAAGGTCTGCAGATCCCCCCGGTCAAGATGTTCAGGAAGGGCAGGCTGGACCGCGACCTGTGGGCTGTGATGGAACAGAATGTGAGGACCGGCTTCGAAGTGAGAGGCGACCTCGAGGCGCAGTACGCCGGCAATGCGGTGGGCGCGCTGGAGCTTGCCAAGCTCGCAGATAAATACGGCGTCGACACCGTGCAGAGCTACCTTCAGGAGATGCTCGACTATTCGGAGCGTCGCATGCGCGCCGCACTCAGCGCCATTCCGGTGGGCAGCTACCGGTTCGAAGACGTGATGGAGGGCGACGGCATCGGAGACGATCTTCACTCTATACGCGTGTCCATCGACGCGAAGGGTGACTCGATCCGGCTGGATTTTACAGATACCGACGACGCGGTGCGGGGGCCGCTCAACTGCCGCCCCCCTTCGGTGGCCGCCTGCGTCTACTACGTGCTCAAGGCCGTGCTCGACCCCGACCTGCCGGCAAATGCCGGGGCGTACCGTCCGATCGAGATAGTCACGCGGGAGGGCAGCATGCTCTCCGCCACCTATCCCCAGGCGGTGTGCAACGCCAACATCATAACGACGCAGCGTATCGTGGACACGATCATAGGGGCGCTGGCCGAGGCGATACCGGAGCGCGTCCTGGCCGCATCCTCGGGCACGATGAACCTGCTCAACGTTGGAGGGATCGACCCGCGCAACAGATCGTACTTCCAATACATAGAGACCTACGCGGGCGGGCAGGGGGCGATGCGCGGACAGGACGGTATGGACGCGGTACAGAACCACATGACCAACACCCGGAACGCGCCGGTCGAAGCCATCGAAGCCGCCTATCCGCTGCGTGTCGAAGCCTACGGGGTGGTGCCGGACACCGAGGGCGCGGGCCAGTACCGCGGCGGAATGGGCATGAGGCGGTCGCTGCGGGTGCTCAGCGCAGAGGTGATTCTCACTCAGAGCTCCGACAGGAGTGAGGTCACGCCCTGGGGCCTGTTCGGCGGCCGGGCGGCCTCCGGGATGAGATGCACCATCACGGACCCGGAGGGAGTCCGACAGGCTCTTAAGTCGAAGGTGACCACATATGTGGGCGGTGACCATCTCATCGAGACTCAGACGCCTGGAGGAGGAGGCTGGGGCGATCCGATGCGCAGAGACGCCGCAGCCGTTCTAGCGGATACGGCTGCCGGACTCGTGTCCGCCGAAAGGGCCCGTGATGTGTACGGCGTAGCCGTCGACCCCGCAACACTCACGGTCGACGAGGAGGAGACCGCCAGGCTGAGAGGCAAGTGACATGGATACACAGGACGGGCAGGATTGAGATGTGTGAGGGCAGGTTACGCACCCTCCGCGGAGGAGCTTCGCCCCTCCCACCGGGGATCGCGGGTCGCGAGCTAGTCGGAGAGAGGTCGTGAGTCGATCCGAAGGTAACTATCGCATGGTCGTGGACAGGGACGTCATGGTGCCGATGCGCGACGGTACGCTTCTCGCCACGGACATCTACCGGCCCACGTTCGGGATCGGCCTGCGCAGCGGCCGGTTCCCGGTCATACTCGTCCGCACCATCTACGACAAGTCGGACGAGTCGCAGAAGCGCCCCGCCGAGTTCTTCTGCAGGCGGGGATATGTCGCGGCGATCCAGGACTGCCGCGGCAGGTTCAACTCTGAGGGCGACTACTACCACATGGCGGACGAGGCGGAGGACGGCTTCGACACCGTCGAGTGGCTGGCGTCTCAGAGCTGGAGCAACGGCAGGATAGGAACGTGGGGAGGATCGTACCTCTCCCAGGTGCAGAGCGCGATGGCTACGCAGGCGCCGCCCCACCTCTCGGCCATGGTGCCAATGTACGGTCCGTCCAACGTCTACTCGTATGGCCTGAGACACGACGGCGCGTTCCAGCTCAAGTTCTTCACGGTCGGATTCTGGCTCGGCGCCGACAGTAAGGAGTCGCGCCTGGACCCGACGATAGGCGAGAAACTCAAGTCCGCGTCGATACGGGAATGGCTGTGCAGGCTGCCGATAGAAAAGGGAAAGTCGCCCCTGTCCCTCCTCCCCGACTATGAACGTTGGGTGCTGGACTTCATGACGCGCGGCGACTACGACGAGTACTGGGCCAATCCCAGCTTCGATGTCGAGGCTCACATGGACCAGCACGCGGACGTGCCGGTCTTCCTCGTCGGCGGCTGGTACGACTCCTGGTCGCGGGCCACCGTGACCCAGTTCACGGAGCTCTCCCGCCGGAAGAGGGGGCCGATCAGGCTGCTAATGGGACCGTGGACGCACGGTGGGCATTCGCTCACGTACGCGGGAGACGCCGATTTTGGCCAGACGGCCAGCGTCGACGGAAACCTTGCTGCCGACTTCAACGACTGGCTTCTGCGCCGATTTGACCACACGCTGAAGGGAGTCGACAACGGCATAGACCACGAGCTGCCGATCAGGCTGTTCGTCATGGGCGGAGGAAGCGGCCGCAAGAACGCGGACGGGCGCCTCGACCACGGCGGAAGGTGGCGGGACGAGATGGCGTGGCCGCTGTCCCGGACGCTGTACACTCCCTACTTCCTGCACCCCGACAACAGGCTCCTCCCTGAGCCTCCGGGCCCGGACGGCGGCGCCAGCTGCTACCGGTTCGATCCTCAGAGTCCCGTGCCGACGCTGGGAGGAAACCTGTCGGGCCTCTCCGAGCTGGTCCTCGTTGGTGACGGAGACCAGACCTCATACGTCAGACGACCGATAATCCCTCCGGGCGCGACGCACCAGGCGACATCACCTGGAGGCTTTGGATGCGCGCCTCCCTACGGCCCTCTCTCGGATCGGGGGGACGTATTGGCGTTCGAGACCGCCCCCCTGGACCGGGACATGGAGCTGACGGGCCCCATCACTGTAAGGCTGTGGGTCTCGTCCACGGCGCCGGATACCGACTTTACAGCCAAGCTGCTGGACATATACCCCCCGTCTGCCGACTACCCGGACGGATACCATCTGAACATCTCCGACGGCATAGTGAGAGCGCGGTACCGGAGCTTCTCCGGCAAGGCGGAACTGCTGGATCCGGGCAAGACCTATCGCGTGGACATAGTCCTGGAGCCGACGTCCAATGTCTTCGCCGCCGGTCACCGGATCAGGTTGGACATATCCAGCTCCAACTTTCCTCGTTTCGACGTGAACCCTAACACCGGCGAGCCGGTTAGCCGTCACACCCGTATCGCGACGGCCGATAACACGGTCTACCATGACGCCGGCAGACCATCCCATGTCGTCCTGCCCATCGTCCCCGACTAGACGAACGTAGCTTGTTCAGGGAGCGGGAAGCTCCACTCAATCTTCCTCCCGTCTCCATCCACCAGATTCGCCAGAACATCTCACGGAGTTTCGACGGAACGACTCGTTGACGGCCTATCCGGCCGATGCTAGGATTTCGTGACGGTTTCGACCGAGGCTTAGAATTCAGGAGGCATTAGTTGGCAAACGATAGGTACGACACGATCACCTACGTGAACGGAGAATGGATCCCGTGGAGCGAGGTGAGGATAGAGCCCGACGACATCGGGTTCCAGCTTGGCGACGTCGTCTTCGAGTACGCGAGATCCTTCAACGGCAAGCCCTATACCTGGGAGGAGCATGTAGACCGGCTGTGGCGGTCGCTGAAATACGTCCGCAACGACGCGCGCGGCATGACCGAAGACGAGATGATCCAGATACACTACGAGGTCATCGAGCGCAACGAGCAGTGGCGGGATGACGTGGGCGACTGGAACATCATCCCGTTCATCACGAGAGGCACTTCGGTTGACGGACCGGCGAACATCTTCGTGCGTGTCAAGCAGATACCATGGGGCCAGTTCGTACCCTGGTACGACGACGGGGCTCACGGCGTGATCGTCAAGAGCCGCAGCTACACGGCACAGTCGTTGGACCCTAAGATCAAACACCACAGCCGGCTCAACATGGTGCTCGCGCAGCAGGAGAGCCGGGACGTCGATCCCGAGGGCCTCCCGATCATGCTCGATCTGGACGGCAACATCTCAGAGGGCGCCGGGTTCAACGTCATGGTGGTCAAGGACGGTGTGATCAGAACATCGACCGACAAGGCGATCCTCCAGGGAGTCTCCCGCCACGTCGCCATGGGCCTCGCCAGGGACCTGGGGATTCCTCTGGTCGAAGAGGACATCCAGCCGTACGACGTCTACACCGCGGACGAGGTCTTCTTTACGCGAACGACGCCGTGCATCGTCCCGTGCAGCAGGGTCGACAACAGAAACATCGGCGACGGGTCCCCGGGCCCGGTCACCCGGCAGATCATAGCGGCCTACAGCGAGCGCGTGGGACTGGACATAGTGGACCAGGCAAGGCACTACGCGGCTAGAGGTCTATAGCGGTATACGGCCCAGTCCGGCTCACGTCGCGATGGGCGGAACCCCCAGCTCGTGAACGACGGACGTGAAGGCGTCGAGATCTTCGTCTTGAATCGTCTGCAGGAGTTCCATCTGCTCGTCTACCATTGCCGTTAGTATGCCGAAGACCTCCATCGACTGGGTGGTGGCCCCGCCGTCTCCCAGTGCCACCGTGTCGGCCAGAGGTCCCAGCCTGTATATCAGGCCCTGGGAGTAGAAGCTGCCGCGTGACGGCTTCTGTTCGCGGACTGCCGTACCGGGACCGATCGTCAGCTCACCCTCCACTCTGTCCAGCTTTTCGGCCAGGAGATCGGCCGCCTGCCGCAGCCGCTCCTCGCCAGGATGGTTTTCAGCCCGCGCCGTCCAGGACTCTATCTGCCGTCGTACCCGCCTTATCTCGCTTACCGCCCTGTTGGCTTCCGAGGTCTTGTCGCGAATGCGGATCATCAGCTCATACTGCGCTTCGAGTGCCTCCCGGGTAACCTCCGACCTCGGATCGCTCGAGACCTCTAGGGACGTCGTCATCGTTCGGCCGTCTACTGTGAGTCGCACCTCGTAGACGCCGGGCGGGACTATCGGGTCGAGAAGCCTGCGGCCGGGCGGCGGGTCTCCTTCGATAGGGTCCGGTCCCGGCGCCCTCAGATCCCAGATGAAGCGGTTCAGGCCCGGCCTGGTCGATGGACGGGGGCCGGGCCGATTGGGGTCCGGTACGCTGGAGAAGGCGTCGACGATCCCCCCGCGCGAGTCGGCGACGGCGATCTCCACCATCTCCGCCTCACTGGAGAGATAGTAGTCGATCAGGGCGCCGTCAGGCGGATTCGGCCCGGCGTCCAGGAACCTGGGCACGATCCGCCCGTCGGGAAGCTCGTTGAGCCAGTATGTAGCTGGAGACCCGAGTCTGAGCTGGTACGCCTTGTGCTTGCCGTCCCGCGGCGCGACCGGAGGGGTCGGGCTGTAGGTGTAAGGGGTGTAGAGGTACCTGGCTGCCGGTTTTGGATCGAACAGGTGGGGGGCGGAGAGCGCCGTCCGGCTATCGATCTGACGCAGGGGAGTCACGTCGTCCAGTATCCAGATAGACCGGCCATGGGTGGCCGCCACGAGATCGGCGTCCTTCACGACCATGTCGTGTATGGGCACCTTCGGCAGGTTCAGCTGCAGGGGCTCCCAACTATCACACGCGTCGAACGAGACGTAAGGGCCGCCCTCGGTGCCGGCGTAGAGGAGCCCGACCCTTTCAGGGTCCTCTCGCACCACCCGAATGAAGTCGATCTCGCGAATACCGTTGACGACCGTTCGCCAGGTGCTCCCGTAGTCGACGGTCTTGTACAGGTGCGGGGCGTAGTCGCCGTGGGCATAGCCGTTCGCGGCAACGTATGCGGTCCCAGGCTCGTGCGGGGACGCCTCGATGCAGTCTACAGGGGTCCACTCCGGGAGACCGGGCGGCGTGACGTCCGTCCAGCTCCCCCCCTCGTCACGTGATAGGTGCACAAGGCCGTCGCTCGTGCCTGCCCAGATAACACCTCGTTCGAGAGGCGACTCCGCGATTCGGGTAATGGTGCATCGTTCGAAGGGAGCTATGTTCGTGACCGGGTCTATCTCCTCTCGCTCGGCCAACTCGTTGCGCGTCAGGTCAGGGCTGATCACATGCCAGCTGGCGCCCTCGTCGGTCGTCTTGAACACGACGTTGGCAGCCGAGTACATGACGTCGGGGTCATGCGGCGAGAGGACGATGGGGTTGTCCCACTCGAACCGGTACTTTCTCCCCTCCATCGTGAGACTCACGCGGTCAGGCCAGACGGTCACGGAGCGTGACTGTCCGGTCGTATGGTCGTAGCGGAGCATGATCGGCCCCGACCCCGGCGAGCTTCCCAGCGCGCCCGAGGTCACGATGTTCGGGTTGTCGGGGCGTACCACTATGTGGCCGCTCTCCGAGCTGCCGGTGGGGTAGCAGTCGCTCCACCTGATCGCGCCGGCGTTTGATCTGCTTGGGACGCTGATGGCTGTGTTGTCCTGTTGAGTCGCATAGACGCGGTATGGGGTCTGTGTGTCGACCGTTATGTGGTAGAGCTCGGCAGTGGGCTGGTTGTATACCGAGGACCAGGTCTTGCCTCCGTTGAAGGATACGCACACGCCTCCATCGTTCGCATGAGCCATGCGATCCGGGTCGTTCGGGTCTATCCACAGATCGTGGTTGTCGTAGTGGGGGATCTCGACATGCTTGAAGCTTCTGCCGCCGTCGACAGACTTCCAGAACGGCTGGTTGAGCACGTAGACTGTATCCGGGTCCTGCGGATGCGCGAATACGTGGTTGTAGTAGTAGGGACGGACCGTAAGCTCCGGATCGTTGCTGACCCGCTCCCACGTCGAGCCGTAGTCGTCGGAGCGGAACAGGCCGCCGCCCCGGTCAAGGGCCTTCAGTCTGCTCACGCCTGGTGCGTCGCCGCCGTCGCAGAGCGCCCAGACGCGTCCGGGCCGCGCGCCCGATGCAGACACCCCGAACCGTCCCTTCACTCCGGCGGTCATCCCGGGGTTGGCGGTGATGTCAGTCCAAGTGTCGCCGCCGTCAGTGCTGCGATAGAGGCTCGTCCCAGGCCCGCCGCTGTAGGTGTTCCAGTAGCTACGGCGAACCTGCCACATCCCGGCGTACAGTATCCGCGGATTCGCAGGATCCATCGACAGATCGTTGCATCCAACGTCATCGTCACGGTACAGCACATGCTCCCACGTCTCTCCACCGTCCTCAGATCGGTACACCCCCTTCTCCTGTGAAGGGCCCTCCAGATGGCCCACCACCGCCGCGTATACCAGGGATGGGTTGTCTGGATGGACACGGATCCGTGAGATGTGCTGCGAGTCGCGCAGGCCGACGTTCACCCACGTCCTGCCGCCGTCTGTGGAGCGGTATACGCCATCGGCCTGAGATGTCCAGTGGAGCCTCGGGACCGCGACGCCCGACTCTCCCATGCCGGCATAGAGGACGTTGGGATCGGACTCCGATATGGCCAGCGCGCCGACTGCGGACGTCTGAAAGAAGCCGTCGGAGATGTTCTCCCAATAGACGCCTCCGTCCTCGGTCTTCCATACGCCTCCAGCGCAGCCCATGTAGAAGACCTGTCTCTCCGTGGGGTGGCCGACGACAGCTACCGCTCGTCCGCCTCTGAATGGGCCGATGCACCGCCACTCCAGTGCGCCGCCAACATCCAGATCGTCTTTTTCCTTCTTTGTGATGTCTCTAACAGTCACAGGTCCTCCTCAAGCGACTTAGCCTGATTACCCAGGCCCGCGTCGTCAGTCCGGACAGAGGCCAAGAAGCGTCTGCTTCAAGCGGAGACCGCGGGCGTTCCCAACTCGTGGACGACGTCCATGAAGGCTGGCACGTTGTTGTCTATCACCTGTTCGAGTAGATCGAGCTGTCTGTCGACAGCCTCCGATATCTCCGCGAAGACCTCTCGCGACTGCCTTGTAGGTGCCCCGTCTGCGATGCCGACGGTATCGGCGAGGGGGCCGAGCCGAGGGAGCAGTCCTCCGGCGAAGATCGTAAAGGCTCCCCGGCTGGGCGTCTGGACGCCCAACTCGCCTCCGGGCGCCAGGAGCAGGGGAGTCTCGACCTCGTCCAATCTCTCTCTCAGCGCCTGCGCCGCGCTCCGTACCCTGTCGCGGCCCGCATAGCTCCGAGAACGGCTCTCCCACGCGTCGACCTGTGCTCGGATCTCCCTGACACGGCGAATCGCCCGGTTGCCCGCACGTATCGTGCCGTTGATGAGCATCAGAAGGTTGTACTGGGCGATCAGATCCGCGTCGGATACTGTCGAGCGAGTGTCCTTCTTGACGTCGAAGGGCCTTGAACAGGTCTGTCCGTCCACATCCAGGACGACGGTGTATCGTCCTGGCGGCACCATAGGCGCGCTCAGTGGAGAGCCATCCATGTCTGCCGTGATCCCGGTGTCTACACGGAGATCCCAGATGAACCTGTTGAGCCCGCGTGCGGCCGGCACTCGCTGTGGAGGACGAACTGAGCCCGGCGCATCTTGCCAACGGTTGGAGAACTGGTGCAGAACGTGGCCGGTTAAGTCCAGAAACGAGATGCTGATCTCCTCTTTCGGGGCGTCCGCGAGGTGATAGTCGATCGCTACTCCGTCGGGGGGATTTTGGCCCGCATCGAGGAAGCGTCCGGACACTCGCCCGTTGGCGTCTTCCTCCAGCCAGTAGGTCGAATGGAAGGCGTGCCTCTTATGTCTGCCATCACGCGGTGCTATGTAAGGAGTCGGTCTGTCTCTGAAGGGCAGGCTGTAGTAGCGGTATGCAGGCGCCGGATTGAACAGGTGGACGTCCCCGGCCACAGCCTCAGCGGTGAGCTGGCGTAACGGAGACAGGTTATCCAGTATCCAAAAGCCGCGACCGTGCGTGGCAGCGACGAGGTCGTCTCCCTTGACCACCATGTCGTGGATTGGGACCTTTGGCAGGTTCAGTTGGAGCGGCTGCCAGACCGCGCCGTCGTCGAAGGACACATAGGCGCCTCCCTCGGTTCCCGTGTAGAGGAGACCTGGACACTCGGCGTCCACCCTGATTACGCGGGTGAAGTCCATTTCCCGAATCCCATCGACAATGGCTTGCCACGTCATACCGTAGTCGTTGGTCTTATAGAGGTAGGGGCGGTAGTCTCCATGCTGATAAGCGGTCGCCGACACATAAGCCGTCGCCGGATCGTGAGGTGACGGATCGATAGAGCTTACCGGCGTCCACTCCGGGAGGCCGGGGGGCGTGGCATTCTCCCAGCTCTCGCCTCCATCGCGCGTGATCCGCACCAGACCGTCGTTGGTGCCCACCCAGATGACTCCGCGCCGCACACTCGACTCAGCCAGCCTGAAGATGGCGCACCGCTCGAACGGGGCGATGTTCGTGACCGGGTCTATCGCCTCCCTCTCCTCCAGATCGTTGCGTGTGAGGTCCGGGCTGATCACCTCCCAGCTCTCCCCCTCGTCGGTCGAACGGAAGACAACGTTGCCTGCCGTGTACAGGACGTTCGGGTCGTGTGGAGAGAAGACTATCGGGCTGTCCCATTCGAACCTGTACTTGCGATGCGGGGCCGTCAAGCCGATGAGATCGGGCCAGACCGTCACTAGGCGCTGCTGCCCCGTCCTGTGGTCGTAGCGAAGCATCAGCGCTCCCAGGCCCGCCGAGCTTCCGAGGGCGCCGGCAAAGACGATATTCGAGTCCTCGGGATAGACCGCGATGTGTCCACTCTCGGCGGTACCCACCTCGTAGCAGTCCTGCCACCTTATCGCCTCTGCGTTCGACCGGCTAGGAACGCATATCGCGGGTCCGTCCTGGATCGTGCCGTACACTCTGTAGGGCACCGCGCTATCCGTCACCACATGGTACAGCTCGGTCGTAGGCTGGTTGTTGACCGAGGACCAGGTCTTGCCTCCGTTGAAGGATACGCACGCGCCTCCGTCATTCGCATGAGCCATGCGATCCGGATCGTTAGGGTCTATCCACAGGTCATGCGTGTCGGGGTGAGGTACTCCAATGTGCTTGAAGCTTCTGCCGCCGTCGACAGACTTCCAGAACGGCTGGTTGAGCACATAGACCGTATCCGGGTCCTGCGGATGCGCGAATACGTGGTTGTAGTAGTAGGGACGGACCGTAAGCTCCGAGTAATCGCTGACCCGCTCCCATGTCGAGCCGTAGTCGTCGGAGCGGAACAGGCCGCCGCCGCGCTCCGCGTCCGCCCTGGTGACTGTGCCGGGCACCAGATCTGTGACTCCTTCCGCCAGCCCGGTGACCCCGGGAGTATCCGCCCCGTCGCAGAGCGCCCAGACGCGTCCGGGCCGCGCGCCCGACGCAGACACCCCGAACCGTCCCTTCACTCCGGCCGTCATGCCGGGGTTGGCGGTGATGTCAGTCCAAGTGTCGCCGCCGTCAGTGCTGCGATAGAGGCTCGTCCCAGGCCCGCCGCTGTAGGTGTTCCAGTAGCTACGGCGAACCTGCCACATCCCGGCGTACAGTATCCGCGGATTCGCAGGATCCATCGACAGATCGTTGCACCCAACGTCATCGTCACGGTACAGCACATGCTCCCACGTCTCTCCACCGTCCTCAGATCGGTACACCCCCTTCTCCTGTGAAGGGCCCTCCAGATGGCCCACCACCGCCGCGTAGACCAGGGATGGGTTGTCTGGATGGACACGAATCCGTGAGGTGTGCTGCGAGTCGCGCAGGCCGACGTTCACCCACGTCCTGCCGCCGTCTGTGGAGCGGTAGACGCCGTCGGCCTGAGATGTCCAGTGGAGCCTCGGGACCGCGACGCCCGACTCTCCCATGCCGGCATAGAGGACGTTGGGATCGGACTCCGATATGGCCAGCGCGCCGACTGCGGACGTCTGAAAGAAGCCGTCGGAGATGTTCTCCCAATAGACGCCTCCGTCCTCGGTCTTCCATACGCCTCCAGCGCAGCCCATGTAGAAGACCTGTCTCTCCGTGGGGTGGCCGACGACAGCTACCGCCCGTCCGCCTCTGAATGGGCCGATGCACCGCCACTCCACCGCGCCGGGCACACCGAAATCAAGGGATGCGACACCCGGTCTGCTTTGCACGGTCATACGCTGCTCCTGCCAAGTCCGGCTGTCCGCACGATTGGCCGCCGGATTTTCTCACGGGAGGTGCGGCCAGTCAACGTAGCCAACCCGGTTCAGACAGCCGAGCAGCAGACATCCATCAAGGATTGAACAGGTTGCTTCCAGAGTCGTTGACTGGCCTTGGCTGCCACCGTAGACTATACCTGCCGGAGAGAGAGTAAGTGTGAACTCTGCAGACTTGATGCGTGTCCGCTCGACTCTGTATCAAGCGCGGGACAGGCTCTGAGTCTGTCAAAGGTCCGTTCATGGTTCGACAAGCTCACCACGAACGGGCTGATCCCCGTCTACACTAAACAGTCACGGGGCGGTGTCGGAACTGAGTTACGGGGAAGTGTCGGAACTGGTAGACGAGCATGATTTAGGATCATGTGCCGCAAGGCGTCCGGGTTCGAGTCCCGGCTTCCCCACCAGATTGCGCCTGTGGCCTGAGGCGACTCGAACTTCAGACGTGGTGTGCGGCTGAAGCCCAGCAACCCGAGCAAGGCATAGTCCCCAGCGTTGGCACGCGACAACGAAAACGTACGTTACGAACCGGACGAGAATCCTCCTCCTCCAATAGCCATAGGGGCTGGAGTGCAGGCGGCGATGATCATCGTGGCACCGGTGGTCCTGACCGTCGTCATAGTGGCTCGCATCGCTGAGCAGCCCGACAGCTACATTTCGTGGGGTGTCTTCGCAGCGCTGCTGGTAAGCGGCATCACGACGATCCTCCAAGCCGTGCGGGTGGGGAGGGTAGGAGCGGGGCATGTGCTGATCATGGGCACCTCGGGGGCGTTCATCGCCGTGTGCGTTGCGGCGCTGACGGAGGCCGGCCCGTCCACGATGGCGAGCCTCATCATCGTGTCATCCCTGTTCCAATTCCTTCTGGCGGCTCGACTCTCGCTCCTGCGCCGGATATTCACGCCTGTCGTGTCCGGCACGGTGATCATGCTGATAGCCGCCACGGTAATGCCAGTGATATTCGATACCCTGCACCAGGTCCCGGAAGGCGTGTCCAGGGTAGCCGCCCCGGCATCGGCAGGAGCAACCATTCTCGTCGTGGCGGGACTCGTGCTGCGGGCGCCGCCGGCGTGGCGGCTGTGGTCGCCAATCATTGGGATAGCTGTGGGATCGGCAATAGGGGCGCCTTTCGGGTTGTACGACGTGCGACAAGTATTGGACGCGTCATGGGTGGGGACTCCCGTAGATTCGTGGCCGGGGATCGACGTCACGCCGGGAGCCGAGTTCTGGGCACTCCTGCCGGCCTTCGCGGTGGTAACCCTGGTGGGTGCGATAGAGACGATTGGCGACGGAGTTGCCATCCAACGGGTGTCCCGTCGCAGGCCTAGGGCCACGGACTTCCGGGTGGTCCAGGGGGCCTTGAATGCGGACGGAATGGGCAATCTCCTGTCGGGCATCGGGGCGACGCTGCCCAACACGACCTACTCTTCCAGCATATCCCTGGCAGAGGTCACGGGGATAGGGGCCCGGCGTGTGGGGATCACCATAGGAGTCATATTCCTGGCCATTGCGTTCTTCCCTAAGCTGACGGCCGCGATAATCGCCATCCCCGCGCCCGTGGCTGCTGCATACCTAACGGTCCTATTGGGGATGCTCTTCGTCCAGGGCATGAGGATAGTCATCCAGGATGGGGTGGACCACAGTAAGGCTGTCGTAGCGGGAGTGTCGTTCTGGATAGGCACCGGCTTCCAGAACCAGTGGATATTCCCGGAACTGCTGGGGGATGGATTCCTGAACATACTGCTGGGCAACGGCATGACCTCCGGCGCATTGGTTGCGGTCATATCGATGCTGTTCTTTGAGATGACGAGGCCCCGACGCAAGCGCCTTCGGATTGTCCTGGACATCGAAGCCCTGCCCCGGCTGACCGAGTTCCTGAGAGAGTTCGCGTCCGAAGCGCGATGGGACTCGCCATCGACAGAGCGGCTGAGGCTGGTCGGTGAGGAGACACTGACGAGCCTGCTTTCGGGAGAAGGCGCCGAGTCCGACAGCGACAAGCCCCGACGCCTGGTGGTCAGCGCCCAGGCAGGAGCTGGAAGGGCGGAGCTGGAGTTCGTGTCAGGGGCCGAGGGTGAGAACCTTGAGGACCGGTTGGCGTACCTGGGAGAAGCGCCGGACATAGCGGACGACCGGGAAATATCGTTCCGCCTGCTACGCCACTACTCGTCGTCTGTGCGACACCAGAAGTATCATGGCGTAGACATAGTTACAGTACAGGTGGAAGGCCAGCGTTAGTGTGACCGCTGCAGAATCTGAATTTTGATATCCCGACCATTTCATCCACGCGAAGCTCAGGATTGGAGTGAACGCAATGGCAGGCAAGACGTCTAAGCAGTCAGCCGGGGACAGCAAGGAAGGCAGCCGGCAATCGGATCGGCGAGAAGCCGCGCCATTGAGCTCCAGGCTCGATTTCAACCGCTTCGAATGGGTCAGCTTCGACTGCTACGGAACCCTGGTCGACTGGGAGACAGGCATTTGCACAGCGGTCGCCGAGGTCCTGAAACGCCACGGAATACGCAAGTCCAGGGCTGAAATCCTGGCACTCTTCGCAGACGTGGAGCCGAGGGTTCAGGACTCACCGGAATACCTGGAGTACCGCTGTGTCCTACGCGGGGTAATGGCGATGATCGGAAGTGAGCTCGGCTTACAGTGCACGGAGTCCGACCTGGACTGCCTGGCGGACACTCTGCCCGGCTGGCCGGTCTTCCCGGACACCGTGGCCGCTCTGAACGCGTTGAAGACAAGCTACAGGCTCGCCGTGATCTCCAACGTGGACGACGACCTGTTCGCCGGGACGGCCGGGATGCTCGGAATCGACTTTGATGTGGTGGTCACGTCGGAGCAGGTCCGAAGCTACAAGCCCAACCTGCGCAACTTCAACGCCGCCGCCGCTCGAATGACGGCCGCGAGGGACTGCTGGCTGCATGTCGGGGAGAGCCTCTACCATGATATCGGGCCGGCCAACCGGCTTGGCATTGCGAGTGTGTGGGTGAACCGCGCGGGTCGGGGAGGCGGAACACGCCGCACCGACGCCGTGCCCGATCTGATTGTGCACGATCTCGACGAACTCGTGCGGATGATGTGTCCAGCGTAATCTTCAACCGTGCTTAGCTCCGATCCAAACTGAGATTGGTGGCTAGACCACCCCCGCAGTCTGTCGTATCGATCCAGGACAGCAACTGTTCAAACTTGCGGGGCTCCCATTGTGTAACCGGTGTGTAACCGGCACTTGGGCAACACCCAGACCGTCCCTTTCTCTCTTCCCTTACAACTCCATCTGTCTCACATCTATCTGAACGAGTTCATGCGCCCCGTCCTTTGCGGAGAATGTGAAAACCTCCGTGTGCCCCACTCTCAAATCGGCACACAGACATTCCCGTGGACGCGGGGCCAACTCAGCTGTTTGACTCGTGGCGGGTGGAAGCAACGAATTTCGGCGTGGAGCAACTGTTGCATATGTCCTGTTCAAACAAGTGGGCATTGACGCATTGACTAAAGTGTGATACTCGTACGCCCACTGACGGGATTCGTCTCACGCAAACCTTCGTCAGTTTTCGCGGCGTTTAGGCAGCGAAGACCCTTGCTTCTACGGTCGACCAGCGCACAGGAGGTTGGACATGAGATCGATTGGACTTCTAGTAGCAGGACTTCTTACGGTAGCACTGGTGACCGCCACGATTGCGTGCGGCGGAGCCGAGGAGCCCGAGGCACAGCCTGCTCCCGCGCCCTCGATCGATACCGAGGCTCTATCGAAGGCTGTAGAGGCAGCGGTCAAACAGGCCGTGCCGGCGGCCGTTCAGCAGGCCGTGCCCCAGCAGGTATCGGCTGAAGAGATACAGCAGATGGTGGAAACTGCGATTGCAGCCGCCGCTCCTGAGACCGCGACAGCTGAAGAGATACAACAGATGGTCCAGGCCGCCGCCGCGGCGTTCGCCCAGCAGCCCGGCGCGACCAAGGAGGAGATCGAGAGCCTGGTGACCTCGGCCGTCTCTCAGTCAGTCGCACAGATCCAGCCGGGCGTCTCCGCCGAAGAGGTGCAGAAGCTCGTCGCCGACGCCCTCCAGGCGGTGCCTACTCCCGTGACCCAGGTCATAGAGAGGGTGATAATAGCCACTCCGGTGCCGCCGCCGCCCACGAGCGACCCCATATACGGCGGCACGCTCAGAGTCACCTCTGCGAGCAGCATAGGCACGCTCGACCTCACGTACATCAACTCAGGCGTCGGCGCGGCCATTAGTTCTCACCTCTACGAGACTCTGTTCGGACTGGACGAGGGGTTGAATCCTCAGCCGCAGATGTTGCGAAGCTGGTCGGTCGAGCCCGATGGACTGGGCTACACCTTCACCTTGAGGAGTGGTCAGAAGTTCCACAACGGCGACGACTTCACAGCCGATGACGCGGTAGCCTCCTTCAAGAGGGTGATCGTTCCAGACGGCGACTCACATCCGAAGCTCAAGATCCTGGTCCCATATCTGCCCGAAGAGGACTGGATCACCAAAGTCAGCGACGACACCTTTAAGCTGACGCTGACAGATCCTTACTGCTGCGTAGTGCCCCTGCTGGCTCGCTTCGGCGGCGGGATTATCATGCACACGGAGGAGGACGCAGCCACCCCGCATAACGAGCCTGTGGACACGAACATCGGGACCGGCCCGTACCAGTTCCAGGAGTGGCGCCAGGGCCACAAATTGGTCCTCAGCCGTTTCGGCGACTATAAGCCGCGTTCCGAACCGGGCAGCTTCATGTCCGGCCAGATGAACGCCTACTTGGACAAGATCGAATGGCTGGAGATCCCGGATGAGGAGACGAAGCTCGCCGGCCTCGAGACCGGCGAGTGGGACGTCGTGGACAACGCCGGATTAGACTTCTATCAGCGCGTGGTGGACCACCCCGATCTCGACGTCATGATAGGCGTCCCGGGGTTCCAGTCGTCGCTGATCTACATGACCAAGCCGAATCCGGATACCGGGGAAGAGAACCCGATGGCGAACAAGCTGATGCGCCAGGCCATCGCCGCCGCCATCAACGCGGAGGACATGATGGGCTCGCTGGGGCCCCCGGCGCTGTGGCAGCTCTGCGGAGCGGTGTTCTACTGCGGCACTCCGCTGGAATCGGACGCCGGAACCGACCGCTACAACGTTCAGGACCTAGAGAATGTCAAGAGGCTTATGGAGGAGGCAGGATACGACGGCGAAGAGCTGGTGATCCTGAGTCCGACCGACTACGCCCAGCTGACGCCCCTAGGCCCCGTGCTGAAGCCTGCCCTGGAAAAGGCCGGCTTCAACGTCTCTATGCCGACCCTGGACTGGGCCGGCGTTCTGGCGCGGCTGACCACGCCGGACTGGCACATTATGGTCAACTACTGCGGTCAGTCGGCCTGCGGAGGCGTTCTGAGCAACTTCTGGTTGACCCCGGGGAACTTCCTGGGCGCGTGGCCCAATCTTAACGAGCTGGCCAAGGCATACGCCCTGGCCGGGACCCAGGAGGAGCAGCGGGCTATCATAGACCAGATCGGAGACCTGTTCTACGACGAGCAGCCGTACACGATCCTGGGCCAGTGGTTCCCCATCACACCGTTCCAGACATACGTCAAGAACCTCCGTCCCGGCCCCAGGCCGATCTACTCCAACGTCTGGATCGACAAGAACTAGGCAACGGGCGAGGGAGGATGCACCGCGCGGTGCATCCTCCCTCCGCCAACAGTTGCGCTGAGCCGGACAAGAAGATGGGGCCGGATCGGAAAGTCGATATGCGTCGAGACCTGCCCTCACTGTCGTAGTGCCGGAGCCTCCCTGAGGAGCAAGGCTTGCAAGGTTACATAGCCAGGCGCCTCCTCGCTACGATTCCCGTCGTCCTCGTCGTGGCGATCTTCACCTTCCTGCTGCTTCGTCTCACGCCGGGAGACCCGGCCACCATGATCGCGGGGATTGAAGCGGACGAGGAGCATATCGCCGGTATACGCCGCGCCCTCGGACTTGACCGTCCCATGCACATCCAGCTGGCCTACTTCTTCCGGGACCTCTTCAGGGGAGACCTGGGCGAGTCGGTCATCTCCGGCTATCCCGTCACCAGTTTGATCAGCGAACGGTTCGTCCCCACCTTCTCGCTCGCCATACTGACCGAAATCTTCGCCGTGTCCGTCGGCGTCCCGATGGGCATATTGGCCGCGTGGAAAGCCAACACCTGGATAGACAAGACCGTCATGTTCATCTGCACGCTCGGATTCTCCGTGCCGGTCTTCTTCCTGGGCTTTCTCTTCATCATCCTATTCGGGGTCAGGCTCGAATGGTTTCCGGTAGCCGGGTACGTGTCGCCGACAGAGGGCTTTGGCGCCTTCCTGTACCGCCTGGTCATGCCGGCCCTTGTCACGGGGATCGTCCTGCTGGCCTTCATCGCCAGGATGACCAGGGCGAATATGCGGGAGATCCTGCAGGAGGACTACATCAGGACGGCCAGGGCCAAGGGGCTCTCCGAAAATGCAGTGCTCATCCGTCACGCACTCAAGAACGCAGCGCTTCCCATCGTTACCGTCATTGGACTTGGAGCGGCCGGGCTGATCACCGGGATAGTGATAACCGAGTCGGTCTTTGCCATCCCGGGCCTGGGCCGGCTGGTCGTAAACGCGATGCTAAGCAGGGACTATACGGTGATTCAGGGGGCGATCCTCACCGTATCGCTGTTCTACGTGCTCGTTAACCTCGTTGTGGACGTCACCTACGCCTACTTCGATCCGAGGATCAGGTACTGATGGAGCGTCAGGGAGCCGGAACGACGGCGGACGTACTGCCCGCACTCGCCCGCAGGGATGACGGCCTCCTGTACCAGGCGCGCCGGTTCGCCTTCAGGCACTTGAACGTGACCGTGGGTTCCGGGGTTGTCGTCCTGATGCTGATGATCGCGCTTCTGGCCCCGGTACTATTCACCGGAGACCCCAACGAGCCAATCGTCAAGGACCGTCTCGAGGGCCCCTCCAGAGACCACTGGTTCGGCACTGACAATATCGGGCGCGATATCTACACCCGTACCATCTACGGGGCCAGGATCTCTCTTCTGGTGGGCTTCACGGTCGCCTCCATCGGCATAGTGACGGCGGTCGTACTGGGTCTCCTTACCGGATACTTCCGCAAGGTGGACGCAGTCGTCATGAGGTTCATGGACGGGCTGATGGCCATTCCCGCCATCCTTTTGGCGATGGCGCTCATGGCCTTTATGGGGGGAAGCGTCCAGAATGTCATCATAGCGCTTTCGGTGGTCTATACTCCGTCGACAGTCCGGATCGTGAGGTCGTCGGTGCTGAGCCTGCGTGAGCAGATGTTCGTCGACGCGGCCAGGGCCATCGGGGCCAAGACTCCCCGGATCCTCGTTCGGCACATCCTTCCCAACACCTTTGCCCCGCTGATCGTCCTGGCTACCTACGTGTGCGCCGAGTCAGTGCTGGTGGAAGCGGCGCTGAGCTTCTTCGGCGCCGGGACTCCCAACGACATCCCGACCTGGGGCGGCATAATGGCGAATGGGCGCTCATTCCTCTCGCGTGCTATGTGGGTCGTCATTTTCCCCGGTATCTTCCTAACCCTCACCGTACTGGCTATCAACGTTGCGGGGGACGGCCTGCGGGACCTCCTCGATCCCAGGCTAAAGCACACCGCATAGGAGGGCGTCCGACGCCGCCTCTTGCAAAGCCATCCGGTGTTGACACGGGAACGCCGTCTCTTGTATATTACGCCAGGTTTTCGCGGGGTCTATCAGACCCATGGTTCAGATTGGATGGGCGCGGACTGACATACAGCCGCTCCCTACCGAAACAGCTAAGGAGGGTGATGTGTTGAGATGCTGGTCTTCTTTGATGGCGCTGTTCGTAGTAATGGCGCTGGTATTCGCAGTGGCGTGCGGCGACGATGAGGAGGATGACGACGGGGCAATGGCTGCGCCCACGACAGCCCCTGCGGCGCCTGCTGCTACGACGGCGCCTGCACCCACAACCGCGCCCGCTCCCACACCCACGGAAGCGGCGATGATGATGGAGGAGAAGCCGGACCTGCTGATCAGGGATGTCTTCTTCACCTCCAACGGCTTCACGCCTCCTCTCGGGGGTTCCTTCTTCGAGCACCGCTGGACATACGCTCTGTGCGAGGGACTGACTGCGCTGGACACTCCCGCCATCACGCGCGGAGAGTTCCCCCCACCGGTTCCCAATCTGGCGACCGAGTGGGACATCTCGGCCGACGGCACGGAATACACCTTCAAGATACGTGATGGCATCCAGTTCACGACCGGACGGCCTCTGACCGCCGGCGCGGTCAAGAGCTCGATCGAGTACGCCATGTTCGCACTTGAACACGAGGGCCTGCTCGGAAGGTTCGGCTGGACCTCGGCGATAGACGCCATCGAGGCCCCAAGCGATGACACTCTGATCATCCGGCTCAACGGTCCCTATGCCCCACTGCTCGGCAACATGGCGTCCAAGTCGCTCTTCATCGTCGACACCGAGGAGCTGCTCGCCAACCAGGAGCCGGACGAAGAGGGCAACGACGACCGGGGTATCAACTGGGGCCGCACCAACTCCGCCTGCACGGGCCCCTACATGATCGAGTCATGGGAGGCTGAGCAGCGCCTGATCATCAAGGCCAACCCCGACTACTGGGGCGGCCATGACGACGTGCAGCCCTCCTACGGACGGATCATCATCTCCCATATCCCGGAGAATGCCACCGCCGCACTTCAGGTGGGCGCTGGAGAGGTAGACCTGGGCTTCCAGCTTGATCCCGCGTCGGTTCCGGAGTTCGAGGCGAACCCCAACGTCAATATATTCCAGTACCCATCACTGATCACATGCAACTTCCTCATGGACCGGCGCACGACGCCCCTTGATAACGACGACGTCTTCAAGGCCATTCGCTACGCCGTCGACTATGAGGGCGTTAAGGAAGTCGTCGCCGGCGGGCTCGGAAAAGTTCACCAGAGCCTGATACTTCCAGGTATGCAGGGCCACGACCCCGCCATCTCCTTGAGGTACGAGCACAACCCTGAGAAGGCCATGGAGTTGCTCGCCTCAGCAGGCTACCCGGACGGCTTCGACATTGAGATCCACCTGCGGACCGGCTCCTGCGGCTCCGTGCCGTATCAGAAGGCGCTCGAGTTCTTCCAGAACAATCTCTCCCAGGTGGGCATCAACGCCACCATCGTCCAGTCGACCAGCGCCAAGTTCTGGGGTGCCATTGTCGAGGAGACTTTCCGCGGCATGGGCATATCCGGTCTCGGCGCGACCATCCTCGACGGCGACAACGTCGCATCGGTCAGGGCCACCGGAGAATGCTTCATGCTCGGACTCGACGACGTCGATCCGGCAGCCGGGGAGAGGCTCAGCGAGATCGAGGTTATGGGCCGGTCGGAGACGGACGAGGCCAAGCGCCATGAGCTCTACCGCGAGATGTCCGACATCATGGTAGACAAGTGCGGCCTGATGACCATACTTCAGGTAAGCGACTTCACGCCGTACAAGGTCGGCATCGGCGGGCTCACGGCGGCTCCACACGCATTCACCATCGACGTCCGCTACCTGACGCCTCCCCAGTAGGCGATAGACTGACGGCAGAGATGAGGCCAGTCGGCCCGCAGATTCCTGCGGGCCGACTGGCCTTGATTCTCCCTCAGGCAACCCCGGTGAGGGGTACGGTCGTCTCCCCATAACCGATCGACCGGCCGCACCGATCCGAATAACCAACGTACGTTCCACAAATGGGCATCAGTCTCGCCAGATTCATTCTCCGAAGATCCTTCCTGCAGGTCTTCGTGCTTTTTGGCGTAACCCTGCTCACATTCTTCCTCATGTTCGTAGTGCCCGGCGATCCAGCCGTCCTACTGGCTGAGACCGGGGGATTCGAGCCCGAGGTGATCGAAGACTTCCGCCGCCGATGGGGGTTCGACAAGCCCCCCTGGCAGCAGTACCTCAGGTACATGGGCAATCTGCTCAGAGGCAACCTCGGCATCTCCCTGGTCACCAAGGTTCCGGTCAGCGAACAACTCGGCAAGTTCCTGCCCGCCACCGCCGAGCTCTCCGTCACAGCCTTCCTGATGGCGGTGATCATATCGATACCTGCAGGGATCGCCGCCGCCGTCAACAGGAACGGGATTCGCGACCAGTTCATCAGGGTGTTTTCGCTGTTCGGCGTATCAATGCCCATATTCTGGCTGGCGATAATCCTGCTGCTCATATTCTTCTACCACCTCGACTGGCTGCCGTCGGCCCAGAGGATAGCTCTCGACCGTGAGCTCCCTGAGCAGTACACCGGCTTCATTACGATAGACACGCTGATCGTGGGCGACTGGAGCGGCTTCTTCTCCGGCCTGCACCACCTGATCCTGCCGGCCTTCGTGCTGGCCTTCTCAATCGTTGGGCTGCTTGCCCGGATAACCAGAACGAGCATGTTGGAGGTGCTCGGCCAGGAGTACATAAGAACGGCGCGGGCAAAGGGTCTGTCGAATAACGTGGTTCTTTATCGACACGCTCTGAAGAACGCGCTCATCCCGACCATTACCATTCTCGGCCTCGCCGTCGGCGCCCTCCTCTCCGGCGCGGTACTCACGGAGACGATCTTTGCCTGGCCCGGCATGGGGAGGTTCCTGGTCCAGTCGATACTGTCACTGGACAGGGCCGCCGTGGTTGGCGTCACCCTGACCGTCGCCATCATCTACTCTATGGCGAACCTCGTCGTCGACGTCGCCATCGCGCTGATCGACCCCCGGGTGACCTATGACTAGCGGACAGGACAACCTCCAGCAGCTCGACGCGCTGAGACCCAGACAGTCCCGGTCCAGGCTCTTCCTGCGCGCTCTCCGCCACAACCCTCCGGCGATCGTAGGTCTTGCCCTGCTGCTCCTCTTCCTGTTCGTCGGCATCGCGGGCCCGTCCGTTGCTCCCTACCCCTTTGACGAGTTCCACACCAAGGACAGACTGCAACCGCCGTCAACCGACTACCTCTTGGGGACCGACGAGTTCGGACGCGACGTCTTCTCCCGCATCCTCCACGGCGGACGCATAAGCCTGCGGGTCGGCTTCCTGGTCGTCCTGATCGCGGGGATCGGCGGTTCTCTCATCGGCATGGCCAGCGGATTCATCGGCGGCTGGCTCGATGAGATAGTGATGCGCATTACCGACATATTCCTCTCCTTCCCCGACCTGATCATGGCGATCGTCGTTGCGGCGGCCCTCGGCAACAACATCGAGGCGGCCATAGTAGGCATCTGTCTCGTCCGATGGACCGGCTACGCCCGCGTCATGCGCAGCGGCCTCATCGCCGAGAAGGGGAAGGACTACGTCGAGGCGGGCAGGGCGCTGGGAGTCCATCCACTCAGGCTGGTCTTCCGGCATATACTGCCCAACAGCTATGCGCCCGTGCTAACGCAGGCCACTCTCGACTTCGGATTGGCCATTCTGATCGCCGCCGGACTCAGCTTCATCGGAGTCGGGGCCCAGCCGCCCATACCGGAGTGGGGCGCCCTCGTCGCCGGGGGACGCACATACGTCCGCGCGGCATGGTGGATACCTATCTTCCCAGGCTTCGCGATATTCGGCGCCGTCCTCGCCTTCAACCTGCTCGGCGACGCGCTCCGCGACCATCTCGACCCCAGGCTGCGGGGCCGGATGGATATGCCGCGATCCTAGACGACCGCCGAGAAGCCGCCGTCGAGGTTGATCGCGCAACCGGTGACGTAGCTGGCCCTCTCCGACGCCAGGTAAGCGATCAGGTCCGCCGCCTCCTGAGTCTCGCCGACGCGACCGAGAGGTACGCTCCTCTCCAGCACGTTGAACAGCGCCTCCAGCGACGTGCCCTTCTCCTCCGGCACACGCTGCATCTGCGCGCTCTTGACGTGGCCGATGCAAACTGTGTTGACGAGGATGTTGTCGGCCGCCAGGTCAAAGGCCATCGCCTTCGTCAGGGCGATCCCGGCCGCCCGGCTAACCGACGTCGGCACGGAGCCCGGTGAAGGGGCCTTGCCCAAGGGCGTGGTGATGTTGATGATCCGGCCTCCGCCCTGTCGCCTCATCAACGGTACTGCCAGGCGAGAGCATCTCACCGCCGCCATCAGCTTGAGGTCGAGGTCTCCGTACCACTGCTCGTCGGTCATATCCATGAAGTGGCCGGACATGTGACGGCCCGCATTGTTGAGCAGGATGTCGAGAGCTCCATACCGTTCCTCGACGACCGTGAACAGGTGATCGATCTGATCGGAAACGGTCACATCCGTCGGAACGGCTACCACTTCTCCACCAGTCTCTTCCCGGATCTCAGACGCCGCATGCTCCAGCACGTCGGACCGGCGCGCGCATATGACTACGTTCGCTCCCTCACGGGCGAATGTCTCGGCGCTGACCTTTCCTATCCCTTCGCTTCCGCCAGTCACGACAGCGATCTTGCCTTCGAGCTCTAACTTCACGTGTATCCTCCTAGAACTGCGCCGCTATCTACAGGCCGCTCATCCTACCACCAGAAAGAAACTGCTTCAACAGCGAACTCCCCTGTGAACTCCTGTCCATCTCGACTAACATTGAATCTATGTGCGCCCGGATAAGCCCTCTGGCAGACGAAACGAAGCCCTGCATTGCTCGAAGCTAGGTACTGGCGCATCGGCCTGCCTCTTCTGGCCCTGCTCGCAGTCGCATGGATTGCCTGGAGGAGTCTCGGCACCGCACGCTTCCTACCGCCGCCGGAGACGGACATCAGCGCCCTGTCGGGACGGGACGACTGGGCCATGGCGTATCGTGATCCCGGCCATTCAGGCGCCTCTGACGGAGAGATCGGGCACGATCCTGCGATCAGGTGGAGTATCGACCTCGGCGCGCCTCTGTTCGGAACGCCGGCTGTCGTCGATGCCCGGATCTATATCGGGACCGGCGACGGACGACTCCTGGCCATAGACTCCGCTTCCGGCCGAATGCTATGGGAGCATCGCGTGGACAGCGCGATTCTCTCGTCGCCTGCGGTCGCTGGAGGCCTGCTCTTCTTCGGGACGGCAGACAGGCAGGTGATCGCACTCGAAGCGGCGAGGGGAGAGGTTCTCTGGCGATTCGACGCTGCCGGCGTGATTCTCTCCTCTCCCGCCGTCTACAGAGGGATCGTCTACATCGGCGACGAAGAGGCCAACGTCTACGCTCTCGACGCCGCATCAGGCGCCCAGAGATGGCGCTACAACGTCGGGGGCCGCGTCTCCACGGGGCCCGCCGTAAACGACGCTGTTGTCGTCGTCAACTCCAGCAGCGGCCGGACCTATCTCATCGACGTGAAGACCGGCAAGTCCCGGCTCGACTACCTAACTAGCAGGACCGCAGGGCCGCCTACCTTGGTCGAAGAACGGCTCTACGTGTCAGACACGGCGGGTGCGCTTAGAGCGGTAGATTCGCGTCAGCGCCTCCTTCCATTCGAGAAGGCGGCGCGATGGTTCAGGACTCAGCTATGGGCATGGGGAGCATTCGGCTCGCCGCCCGCGCAGAAGGGATTCCTGTGGGGGTCTGTCGACCGGGAGGTGACATTCGTTGGCGCACCAGTCGTTGCGCACGGACGTGTGTTCGTGGCAGACCGATCCGGAACTGTCCTGGCTTTCGACAGCCAGAGCGGCACGCCGCTCTGGCGCTTCGAGACCGGCGAGGTCGTCGACGCCTCGCCCTCCGCCATTGGAGAGGCTCTCCTCGTCGGAGACGTCGCCGGGCGGCTGCATGCTCTCGACGTCGCAACCGGCGAGAAACTGTGGCAGGTCGACACGGGCGCGGCCATCACCTCTACGCCCGTGACGGCGGGGGGCGTCGTATACCTCACCTCGGAGAGCGGTGTCATAGTCGCGATAGAGTGACGACCCGCTGTGGGCAGCTGCCGCTGGAATCGCGCTTCAGCCGGCCATGCCGAAGAGCTGGTCTCTCCTGGAATGCAGATATCGCGTCGACAGTAGCACCAGGGGCTTGCGGACGGCTTCGAAGTGCTCCCGCAACAGCCTGAAGATGTCCGTCATCTCCAGCGTGCGAGATACGGGATGCTCCGCCGCCAGCCTGTAGAAGCGTCTCCCTTCCACCTCGTACTCCTCCACCGTTCTGCGGCTCCTCAGGAGCGACTGCGGTCGAGAGGTATCGCGCGGCCTGCGGTGCGATCGGAAGACGTGTCCCGGAAATATGCCTGTTACGAACAGGCACACGTCGGCTATCCTCTTGTAAAGGCCGAACCTCTGACTGTCCTCTGTGGTGGAGCAGAGTCTGATCAGGCTGTCTACGTCCATGTCGTTGTACCTCAGCCGACGCCTGATCCCTCGACGGATCCGCACCGGAGCCGTGTAGCTGCGGATGCGTGTGAACGACGCCAGCATCGTCGCCAGGTACTCTGCGACGCCCGGGCCTCGTAAGACCTCGACCACCTCCGATGTGTCGAATACCGGGATGCTCTGGCTACCCGTTCGCTCCAGCGTGTAACCGGTTTCATGGATGTCTCTGATCGCCCTTCGGACCAGTACCTCGAAGTAGAGCGTCGGCGACACCTTCAGAAACAGCTCGTCGTCGGCCATCACGCGAGCGAAGACACGGCCGTCACCGGTCATCGCCGCCCTTAGCCCCGCGTCCTCGCGCAGGGCCCGACGTATGCTGTCCTTGTCCTGCGCGTCGTGTGCCGCTGCGGATATCAGGAATTCGCAGTCCGCGTCACTCAGGCCGGGACCCATCCAGTCTGTCTCTACCCAGCGGGGATGACTGGAAGCAGGACGTGAGAAGGGTACTGGCGCGAGTGGTGCACCGTCTGGGTTGCCGCACGCATCTCAGCATCGGAGCCAAGCTCGTGCCCGGTGTTCAGGTTTCGGTCGAAGCGTGGGAAGTTGGAGGATGAGATGTCGATGCGTACCCGGTGGCCGCGGCGGAAGACGTTGCCCGTCACCCCGGCGTCGATCTCATACTCGTACACGCGGTTCGGCTCCAGAAGCGTGGGGTCGCTGAGACTATCACGGAAGCGCGCTCTTATGATTCCGTCGCACAGCAGCATTGCATATCCCGTAGGGGACACATCCATCAGCTTCGCGGTCCAGTCAGTATCCAGACCATCGGTCGCCGAGTATAGGACCACCTTGATCGGCCCCGTCACCTCTAGGTCCTCCTCCATCGGCGCGCTCGTGTAGCAGAGCACGTCATGCCGTCCCTCTGTGGGGCGTTGGTCCTGCGGCCCCCAGGGCACTATGTGCGGCGAGCAGCAGTTAGCCCCTCCGGCAGTGGGTACCGGAAAGCGGGGATCGTACGTGAAATGGTCAGCCGGCTCGTCTCCGGGCTGATCCGTACTAATGGCTCCGTTACCCATTCCAGTGTTGGCGTTGCCATCCGAGTGCAGGTACCACTTCTGCCAGGAAGTCCTCGCCAGCGGCCACTCATGCTCGTCCCGCCACTTGTTCGACCCCATGATGAACAGTCGTATAGGAGGCTCGTCAACTACCCCGTTGTCGATCCCCTTGAGCCAGTAGTCGTACCATCGCAGCTCCAACGAGTCCAGGTCGACCATCGAATCGACTCCGAAGTCGACCTCCCCGGTGCGCCTGGAGACGCTGAGGGCATGCACCCACGGCCCCATGATCAGCTTGCTCCTACGGGACTCGGGTGTCCGTCCGCCGAGCCTCAGGCCGTTGAAGTTCGTAAACGTCTGCGAGGCGTACAGATCGTACCAGCCGCCCATATTGAAGGCTGGCACGGCGATCTCGCCCCACTTGTCCTCCACGTTGACCTTCGCCCAGTAGTCGTCGTACGCCGAGTGGCGCATCCAGTCCTTCCAGAAGTCGAGGTCTCTGCCCGCGCCACGGTCCATTTCGATGAGGGGCAGGGTGTGGAACTCCTCGCTCCACTGGTGGTAATCGATGCTCTGGCCGGTGCGGCCGTTCGTCCTCATCCCCCACGTTATGGCGACGTTGAGCATCACTGTCCCGCCGGGATGCACCAGCCCGGAATAGAAGTCCCCGCATATCACCCTGGGCGCAATCGCCGTCAGATACTGACTGCGCAACGGAGCACTGACCCACTGGACGAGGCCAAGATATGAGCTTCCGGCCATTCCGATCTTGCCGGTGCTCCACTCCTGAGCGCCCACCCACTCCTGGGTGTCAAACCCATCTTCGACATCAGGGTGGAACGGATAGAAGTCGCCGTCCGAGTCCCAGCGCCCGCGGCAGTCCTGTATCACGCAGGCGTATCCGCGGTTGGCGTAAGCACGGCCCTTCTCGATCATGTCGTCGGTGTTGTTGCTGTACGGCGTGCGGATCAGGAGGGTGGGGAAGGGACCCCGGGTCTTCGGCAGATAGATATCGGCCGACAGGTTGACGCCGTCCCTCATCGGCACCTTGACGTTTAGCCGCATCTCGACGCCGTGGTTGGGCTGCATCGTTTCCCTCCGTCCAGGCCCGTAGACGGCGGTAGACTCTCTTTGAGAGCCCGTCGCCTGTTCTACTCTTCCGCCAGGCTGAACTTGTTGTGGAAAGCGGTCGAGTAGTGGACGACACTGCCCACGAGCTGGTTCTTACGCATCCACCTTATCAGCGTCTGGTATATCTGAGCATCCTGTTCGCCGACTATGGGGTCCCGAGAGCCGCGCACAGGGCGGAAGGGCTCCCACAACGGGGCCAGAATGTCTATCCTGGCGCGTTCCAAAGTCTCGTCCACAGTCTCGGTCGTACCGGCCTGGAGGGCGTCAATGGCCGACTGGGGATTGGCAAGCGCGTCCTCATATCCACGCCTGACTGCTCGGGTGAACCGCCCGACCATATCCCCACGGTCCTTGAAGTTCGTGTCGTTGGTGATCAGCAGATACTCGTAGTGTTCAGGAAGTGACCATCCCTCGAACTTCAGGATCGTGACTGACTCCCCCCGGTTTTCGGCGACCGCCTGTGAGCGCGGCCAGTCGTCGGAGAGAATGGCGTCCACCTCTCCGTCGAGCAACGCCTCGGTCAGCCCCGTCGGATAGCTTACAAGGTCCACATCTTCGACTCCGTTCAGACCGTCGTTCACAAGCATCGTGTTCAAGAACTTCTCACTGAACACGACGCCGGTGTACCCGACCCTCATCCCCTCCAGGTCGAGCGGATTCTCGATGCCCGCCGACTCCGGTGCGACGATCCCGTGCAGCGCATGCTGTGAGACCGCCGCGATGCCCATGACAGGTACTTCTTCGTCCCGCAGCTGCAACATCAGCAGCATGTTGCCTATGACAAAGTCCTTCGTGCCGGCGCCGACGCTGCGCATTGCCGCCTCGCGGTCAGGCGCGACCTCCACGTTGACCGTCAGGTTCTCCTCGTTGAAGTAGCCCTTCTGCTGGGCGACGTACACCCCGGCATGGTTGGAGTTCGGGTTGGGACTGAGAAGAATCGAAACGGTCGCGGCAGCGCCCTCCTCCTCTCCACCGCACGAGACTGCGGCGGCCAGTGCCAGGACCATTAGCGCGGCCAGCATCGACAACCTGAGACGGCCAGAGTACATCTCCGAGTTTCCTCCTAATAGCGCGTTCCCGGACACGGAGCGCAAGCCTGATGCAACTTACACGACAACGGACGCCAGACGGCGGCGTCCCATTCAAACGAGTGTAGTCTCAGCCGCTGACCATGTCAACGACGCGAGTTGCTCCAGCAAATGCTCAGAGTCCCGTCAGCCCCTGCGCGGCTCCGGCAGAGTAAGACCCTTCCCGATAGTCTCAGGGAACAGCCGGAAGACGTCATCGAGGTCCCACGGCCCATCGCTGTATATGTGCCTCACCTGCTCCGACCTCGAGTAGAGCCCTATGTGATACCCCTCCGATACGACCACCTGCCCCGAAATGTTGCCCGCAGCCTCGCTCGCCAGGTATATCACCGCAGGGGCCACGTTCGCGGGATCGAACTCCGCGCCCGCGGCCTGCTCGGACGATGGAAACCCGTCTGGCGCTCCGACGTTGATCCCCCGGTCCGCCATCCGCGTGGCCGCGTTGGGCGCGATGCAGTTGGCCGTCACGCCGTAGCGGACCAGGGCGTTGGCGCAGCTGAGAGTGAAGCCGATGATCCCCGCCTTCGCAGCGGCGTAGTTGGGCTGTCCCGCGCTCCCTTCGATGCCCGCGCCGGACGTGAAGTTAATCAGCCGACCGTACTCGCGCCGCTGACGCCAATGGATCGACGCGAAGTGCGTGGTGCAGAAGGTGCCCTTCAGATGCACCCTGATCACGTCGTCCCACTCATCCTCGGTCATGTTGAACACCATCCGTTCCCGGACTATGCCCGCGACGTTGACCAGAATGTCCAGTTTGTCCCATCGTTCAATCGCCGTACGAACCATGTCCTCGGCGTCGTTCCAATCGGCGACGTCCCCGAAATGGGGAACCGCCTCTCCACCGAAAGCGTTTATCTCGTCCGCAACGTCGCGGGCCGGCCCCTCGTCACTACCGCCTCCATCTACTGCGCCTCCCAGGTCGTTCACCACCACTTTGGCGCCTTCCCGCGCCATCAGAAGAGCGACGCCCCGGGCGATTCCGCGTCCCGCGCCCGTCACGATCGCCGTCTTGCCTGCGAGCCTGTTACCCAACGTCTCCTGCCTCCTATCCCTTAAGATCGTCTTGCGGTGCGGGCGGATTGTAGATTCGACAGTTCGCGCAGTCAAGGAGCCCTCTCCAATGCCCGTATGGACTGGCCGTGGAACGTCCTCTATACTGATGCCCGGGCGTACAGAGGCGCTGGATGACCGACTTCAACCTTGCAGGCAAAGTCCAGACCGTCACCGGACCCATCGACCCCGGCGAGTTGGGCTTCACCCTGACGCACGAGCACGTGCTGGTGGACCAGTCCCCATTCACGCTCGCGCCGCCGCAGGCCGGCGCGAGGCACATCCACAGCCAGCCTGTCTCGATGGAGAATATCGGCTACATCCGCCACCACTACTTCGGTAGCGCAGCCAACGGGCAGGTCTGGGACATCGATACCGCCATCGAGGAGGTATCGCTCTACAAGCAGCTCGGCGGCGACTCGCTGATCGACGTCACCAGCATGGGAGTGGGCAGGGATCCGGTCGGACTCGCCAGGATATCCAGAGCCACCGGCGTCAACATCGTCATGGGCGGCTCATACTACCAGAAGCTCGTCCACCCGCCCGAGATGGATGACCTAACGGAGGACGACCTCGTCGCCCGGATCGTCTCCGACATCACGGAGGGCGCCGACGACACCCGGGTCAAGACGGGGGTGATAGGCGAGGTGGGCTGCGGCTGGCCCCTGTCGGACAATGAACGCAAGGCCGTTCGCGCGTCGGGTCGGGCGCATAGAGCGACGGGAGCGCCGCTGTTGATTCATCCGGGACGCGACGAGAGCGCCCCGGCGGAGATACTGGACGAGCTGGACGACGTCGGCACGGACATGGGCCACACCGTCATGGGGCATATCGAACGGACCCTCTTTCTCGACGCGACCCTCAAAGAGGTCGCCGAGCGCGGCTGCTACATCAACTGGGACCTCGTCGGAACGGAGAGTTCCTACTATGGCTCTTACAAGGTGAAGTCGATGCCGAACGACGCGGCCAAGATGGACCAGATGGCGTGGCTGATCGCCGAGGGCTACGGGGACCGTATCCTCATAGCGCAGGACCTCGCCAACAGATCGCGCCTGATGCGGCACGGCGGCCACGGCCTTTGCTACCTGCCCTCTCAGATCGTTCCCCGGATGAGGAGCAGAGGATTTACTGAAGAGGACATCGACAGAATCCTCGTCCGGAATCCCGCCCGCGCGTTCACGTTCACAGAACCCCGGTAACTTGCCGCGGACATTGGAGGCTTTTCACATGGTCGAAAGACGGCCCCGTATGGAGGGGAAGGTTGCCATAGTCACCGGAGCCGGCTCGAGCGGGCCCGGCGTCGGGACGGGAAGAGCTATCGCCACGCTCTTCGCCCGCGAAGGCGCGAGCGTGCTTCTCGCGGACCGCGAGGCCTCCAGGGCAGAGGAGACGTTGGCCGCGATCGAGCAGGAGGGCGGCGCGGCCTCCACGGTCGAGGTCGATGTTACCGACGCCAGCGACTGCGCCAGGATGGTCCGCGAGGTGGTCGACAGGTATGGACGGCTCGACGTGCTGGTCAACAACGTGGGTATCACGCTGCCAGGCAAGGTTGTGGACGTCGCCGAAGAGGTCTGGGATCGCGTCCTGGACGTGAACCTCAAGAGCATGATGCTGACCGGCAAGTACGCGGTGCCCGAGATGCAGCGTGGAGGCGGCGGATCGATAGTCAACCTCTCCTCCGTGGTTGCGGTACGCTCGGGAGGCGGCTTCGACAGCGTGCCATACGTCGTATCGAAGGGCGGCATCGTATCTCTGACGATCTCGATGGCCTCCGACTACGGCCCCGACAACATCCGGGTCAACGCCATACTGCCGGGATTCCTCTACACGCCGATGGTGGCGGGCGGGCTCACGGAGGAGGCACGTGAGCTTCGACGGCGCACCTCCCCGCTCGGCACCGAAGGTACCGCCTGGGATGTCGCCTACGCTGCGCTCTTCCTCGCGAGCGACGAGTCCCGCTGGGTGACGGGCGTGGCGCTGCCGGTAGACGCCGGCGTGACGGTCACCACCCCTCTGACCATGCTCGACCGCCTGAGGCAGCCATGAAACGAGTTCTCATAACCGGCGTGAGCGGCCTCATAGGCGGCCTGCTGGCCAGACATCTCAGGGAGATCGGCGGGTACGAGATCACCGCTCTCAACCGGCGGCCCGTCGAGGACTTCCCCTGTCTTCAGGCCGACGTCGCCGACCTGGACGCGATCCGACCGGCCTTCGACGGAATCGACACCGTCGTACACATGTCCGCCGTCACCGGCTTTGCCGACTGGGAAGGCAACCTGTCCGCCAACATCATCGGAGTGCGCAACGTCTACGAGGCCGCACGGCTGGCCGGCGTGAAGCGAGTGGTCTTTGGAAGCAGCGGCGCAGCCATCGGCGGATTCTCACTCATCCCTCCCTACGACGCCATTGCCGAAGGGCGGTACGAGGATGTCCCTGACGAGTGGACGAGGATACGGCACGACCAAGTCAGGCCGCTTGGCATCTACGGGGCCGCCAAGGTCTTCGGCGAGGCGCTGGGGCGCCACTACTCCGACGCCTATGGACTATCCGTCCTGTGCGTGCGCATAGGCTCCGTGAAGATTGTGGACGCCCCCGACAATCCGCACCGCGTCTCCTACTACCTGAGCCATCGTGACCTGCTGCAGATGCTCGTCAAGTGCATCGAGGCCCCCGAAAGCCTGGTGTACGACATCTTCATGGCCGTCTCGAACAACATGTGGACCTACTACGACCTGGAGCACGCCCGCGACGCACTGGGCTACGAGCCGCTCGACTCCTCCGAAGCCGCGCTTGCCTCGCGTTAGAGGGAGCGGCTTCTTCTACAGCTCAGCACGAGCGGATCTCAGGACGAGGACGGTCGTCCTGAGCCTGTCCGAGCACACGGCTCTTAGGTCAGCAGCGCGCTCCTGAGGCGCTCCGCCACTATATCTTCCTCGCCGTCGTTCAAGACGTGGGCGTTGACGGTGATGGTCGAATCGTCGTCCGCCGTCACGAAGATGCGCGGGTCGCCCTCCGCCAGCTCGTCCGCGACCGCCGTCGCGCTCTTGCCCCCCGCCTCCTCTTCCATATCCACGATCAGGCTGAATCCCCAGTACTGGGCAATCGGCTTGATCTCGGTCCTGACCCTCGGCACTCCCTGCAGCCCCTTCTGGATCGTCGACAGCTTGGCCTCGATGCCCATGAGACGGTCCTCGTGGTTCATCGTGAGCCAGTTCCTGACGGCGGTGACCACGGCGATGACGCCGTCCTTGTCGACTTTCATCGGCCTGCCGATCGCGTTGCCTCCCTCCGTCTGAAACGCGATGAATCCCTGCGCTACGACCGCGTCGACCAGGTCCCTCTTGCCACATACGAGTCCCGTCGAATGGGGCGCGCCCAGGTACTTCGCGCCGAAGCAGACCAGGTCCGCCGACTGCGCGTTCCGCCTAAACACCTCCGCCGGGTAGTTCTGCGCCGCCGCGTCGGCGATGACCGGCACACCCCGGTCGTGGGCTATCCTCACGACCTCCTCGATGGGGAGCGACCTCTCATGTTGGTCCGGCTTGATGAGGAAGGCCACCGCGGCGGTGTCATCCCCGATGGCCGCCTCCAGATCCTCGCCGGTACACCCGTCGTCCGTGCCCACCTCCATCAGGCTGGCTCCCGTCGACGTGAGGCACCGGTCGTAGCTGTACCGGTGCGTCCTCTGAATCAGGATCTCCGACCTCATGCCGGTCGTCTCCGGCAGCTGCGCGATGCGCTCCTGGTCGTCCCCCGCCATGCAGGCGGCCGCGCTGAGCGCAAGGGCCGCCCCGGCTCCCGACGTGACGTAGGCGCCCTCCGTACCCAGGTAACGCGCGATGTACCGGCCCGACTTCTCGAGAAGCTCCTCCATCTCCACGTAGTGTCGATTGGCCGTGTCCATCGCCGTGCGGACCTCTCCCCATGGACTCGACCCACCCAGCACCGTCCGGTTCCCCTGGGCGTTGATGACGACCCTGACTCCCAACTCTTCGTACACCAGATTGTCAAGTGAAGTAGCCAACTTCGTACACCTCTGTTCGTTGCTATGACCCGTGCTAGGCCGCAGCCTATACTCCGCCGATGTTTGGTGTCAACGTGTGAAGCCGTCAGAGCTCAGGCCTTATGAAATTCCGCAATTGGCACGGGATGCTCAACCTACTCAACCAAGCTTGAATGCGTGCCCTTCGACAGGCTCAGGGCGAGGATGATGTAGCTAGACAGCGCCTTTATGAGATCGTAACCCAGTTCTACCAGACGTCCACGAGCTTCCGTCAGTTCTGCATTCGTGAACAAAGCACTCCACGGCTCATGGAGGACCAGGGCTTCTACCGAGAGATCTAGCCGCTGTTCCTCCCCGTAGACACGCAACCCCAGAAGATGGATCACTACTGCTGAGCTGCACCTCCGCCGCCGCGGTGCGCCTTGACGCCGCGGGAGTCGCTTTGCTAGCGTACTCCGGCAGGAGGTTACCCCAAAATGAAACTGGGCCTTTTCCAGATGCCGTTCCATCTTCCCCACAGGGGGCTATACGAGTCTTGGGAGCGTGATCTGGAGCTTATCGTGCTGGCCGACCGACTCGGATACAAGGAGGCTTGGATCGGAGAGCACACGACGCTGCCGTGGGAGAACGTCCCTGTGCCGGAGCTCATCATCGCCCAGGCGCTGCGGATGACCGACAACATCGCCTTCGGCACCGGTGTCACCCAGCTGCCGCTGCAGCATCCCGTCGAGCTCGCGAACCGCATCGCCATGATCGACCAGATGGCCCAGGGCCGGTTCTACTGGGGCATCGGCGTCCGGGCGATGGCCTCCGACCTTGAGGTCTACGGCGTGAACCACCCCGACATGAACCGTGTTCGAGACCGAGGCAGGGAATGCCTGGAGGCGGTGCTCGGCATCTGGGCCGCGAACGGCGAGAGGTTCGACTTCGAGGGCGAGTACTACGAAGTCCACAGCCCTGAGGCCTACAGGAGCCAGGGCGCGAAGCTCTGGATGCAGCCTTTCCATAAGCCCCATCCGCCCATCGGCGTGGCCAGCAACAGCCCCGGCTCCGATACCCTTCGCATCGCAGGCGAGCGGGGATGGCTGCCGATGAGCGGCTCGATCATGCTCCCCGCCGACATTGCGCGCCAGTGGCCGGTCATAGAGGAGGGAGCCGCATCCGCCGGACGTACCGCAGATAGGGGAGAGTGGCGCATAGCCCGCCACGTATTCGTGGGAGACACCCACGAGAGCGCCGTCCACGGCGCAATGGAGAGCTTCGGCAAGGCTTTCTACCATCTCGAGCAGTTTCGCGCGGAGGCGGTCGCGGCCAAGTCGAAGGGGAAGGCTCCGGCGACCGACGAGGAGTCGAGAGGCGGAGACGAGGCCAAGGCGGGCAGTCTGCGGACGCTCGATTCGATGATGGAGAACGTCTGGATCGTCGGCGACCCGGACGAGTGCGCCGAGAAGATACGCGCGCTATACGAGCTGGTCGGCGGGTTCGGCTACGTGCTCAGCGTCACCTACGATCCGGATGACCACTCCCTTATGAAGCGGTCGGTCGAGTTGCTGGCCACGGAGGTCGCGCCCCGGATCGCAGACCTCTCGCCGGTCGCCACAGCGGTCTGACGCAGAGCCCCTATCTTCAATCTTCCCCGGCTCTGCGGGGGGAAGATTGAGAGCGCTTCGCCATTTCAGTGAGCCGCCATCGCCGGCACGAGCGACACGAGCTCTCTGGCCTTCCTGACCACGCGTTCCGCGTTGTCCCTCATATACTTGGTCAGCATCTTAGAGGCCTGCTTCTGCTTCCCGCGCGCGATCAGCTCTCGTCCCTCCACCGCCCGATCGTAGGCGCTGTCGAGCATCTCTTGCTGTAGACCAGTCCACTCCGATCGGAGAGCCGTCACGGCCCCCTCGTCAAACCCGGCGCCGACACGGGTACCTCTCGCCAACTCCCAGAACAGCCACCACGGGCTCTTCTCACTGTACTCTTCACCCCCCACGGCCAGGATCGCCGGAACCTCTCCATCGGTGAACATCGGCATGAAGACGCCCAGGCAGGGGGAGTAGAGACTGCACCAGTAGACGGGCAGCCTCGATCCGTTCGAGCAGAGATCCGCCACGACGGTGCCCGCCGTGTTGCTGACGGAATCAGGACCGTGGTGCATGCAGATGGCTCTCGTCGAGGGCATATCCGTCCTGAACGGCTCGTCCGGCTGCTCGCCGTCCGAATGGTCGCATATTGTCGCCATCATGGTGAGCAGATCGATCGCGCCGCTGTTACGTGACAGCACTGTGCACGACCTCGCCCGTCTCTGAGCGCCCCGTCCTGCACTGGCTCCGTCGAAATCGGCGTACGACCCGGCGAAGTCGAACCGCCCGCCGTCGTCCTTCCACCATCCACTCTCTGCCGCGTTCCGCTTCGCCGAAGGAGAGAGGTTTCCCCAATCGGTTCCGATGGAATGGACGTTGCTGATGCCAAGGGTCGACTCGACCCTTTTGACGGCCCACTCGTGCCCCGCCGTCTCGATGACGTACGCCTCCCTCGGATCCGCGACGATCAGACCGTTGTCGTAGTTGCTCGCCGTGTGATTGCCTTCGAATCTCCCTTGGCCAAACGCCGTAACCATCGTCGTGATGACGCGCACAGCCTCCGCCGCCGTCCGCCCGCGCTCCAAGCCCAGCCGGATCAGGTCCATGCCGGTGAGCTTCGGCTCCTTTGCCTCCTCCAGCTTCGATTTGACCGCCTCGTTGCCTATGACCACCTGGTGCTCGTTGAAGCCGTGCTCGTAGCCCCAACACCAGTAGGGTCTGGACCCGACGTGGGAATAGGTCACCGCCACCTGGGGCACGTCGATGAACTGGCAGTTGACGACCGTGTCGGCCTTGTGCTTGGCCCGCTTGACCTGCGTCAGCGGCTGGCACTCATTCGGCAATCGGTCGCTGTTCTTCGCAAACAGCGTGTTGCCGAAGGCGGTGGAGCTGCCGAGCGCCACCATGGTGTCACAGCTGTCGGGAATGTCGATGTTGCGGACCAGTTCCATGCCCTCAAACATTTTTCCCCCTCTCTGGAGACACTGCTATCAATATGCCGTCCGCATGTAGGGGCAGGTCTTGTGCTCGCCCGAAAGTTTCGACACGCCAACCATAGCCTACCTAGTCCGCCCACCGATGTGGAAGGCTCGAAAGGCCGTTCAATCCGATCTCTTCACACAGCGCCGTGAACTCGCGGCGGGATACGCCCCGCCAGGCCAGGTCCCTCAGCTCTTCTCCGATCGGTACGTCGGTGCGCAGCGTGGCGAGCCTCTTGTACAGCGCCGCATCCTCCCTGTGACCGGCAAGGGAAGCGGCAAGCGCCTTAGCGCCGCGCGGCTTGACCGTCCACTCGGCCGCATTATCTGGAATAGCCTCCAGATGCCGGTATCGGGACAGCACCTGGGAGGTAGACTTCGCTCCCCAACGAGGCACGCCCGGAATGCCGTCGGCAGTGTCGCCCACCAGCGCTAGGTAGTCCGGTATCGACTCGGGCCCCACCCCGAATCTCTCATGAACTCCGGTCTCGTCCACTGTGGTCTCCCGACGTCTGTCCAGGCATACCACACGGGCGCCGCTGACAAGCTGAAAGAAGTCCTTGTCGGGCGAGCAGATCACCACCTGGCTCAACCCCTCCTCGTCCCTCCATCTTCTCGCCGCGGTCGCGATGGCGTCGTCGGCCTCGAACTCCACCATAGGCCACACGGTCAGCCCCAGAGAGGACGCCGCGCGCTCGGCGACAGGGAACTGGTCCATAAGCTCCGGGGGCACTCCGTCGCCCGTCTTGTACCCTCCGAACATACGGTTCCGGAACGACTCGATTACGGTGTCGAAGGCGCAGGCGACATGAGTGACTCCGGGCTGGCGCAGAAGGAGCAGCAGCGTCTGGGTGAGTCCGCGCACCGCCCCGACGGGACGGCCGTCCGATCCATACGTGGGAGGCGCCCCATAGTGGGCCCTGAACAGCTCGTAAGTGCCGTCTATCAGATGCAGCTTCATGCCGTGAGAGCGGCCTCACCGGTTCCGCGCGAGGACATCTCGGAGTCCGTCGGCATATGCGTCCACGTCGCCGTCCGTCATCGGCGCCGATACCGCCCCCAGCAGTCCGACCGACGGCCAGACACCCTCATTCAGCAGTCCGTAGAACACCTGCCACTCCCGCTCTCGGTCGTTCGTCAGCGTGTCTCTCCTGTTCAGGATGGGGCGGTCGTTGAAGTGTACGCAGAAGAGCGACCCCAGCCCCGTCACCTGGACAGGCACTCCGAACTCCCCGCAGACCGCGCGAATGCCCTCCCTGAGGCGCTCCGCCAGTCCGTCCAGGTGCTCGTACACCTCTGGAGTCATCTGTTCGAAGGTTGCGACGCCGGAGGTCAGGCTCAGCGGATTGCCGTTGAACGATCCGGAATGCCCGACATGGTTCTCTCCCGAGTTCTCCTCATAGACGGCCATGACGTCTCTACGCCCACCGAAGGCCCCTATTGCGGTGCCGCCTCCGACCGACTTGCCGAAGGCCGACATGTCCGGGTAGACGCCGAACATACCCTGTCCCGCACCGTATCCGGCCCGGAGGCTGCACACCTCGTCGAAGATCAGGACGATACCCTCCCGGCTCGTCACCTCCCTGATAGCCTCCAGGTATTCCCGCGTCGCCGGAATGAATCCGGCGCCTCCCATCATCGGCTCGACCACCACCGCGCCCAGCTCGTCTCTGTGCCGCAGGATGATCTCCCTCGCTGCATCCGGATCGTTGAAGGGAAGCATGACGATCTGTTCTGTAGCGGCTTTTGGCGCGCCGGGAAGATTCGACACCGTCGTCGGGTAGCGCAGATCGCCCACTCCGTTCGCAGCCACGGTGTCGTAGAGACCGTGGTAGGCTCCGTCCACTTTGGCGATCCTCGACCTGCCTGTGAACGCCCGGGCGGCGTGTATGCAGTTCATCGTCGCCTCGGTGCCAGAGTTCGTAAAGCGGACCCTCTCGACCGATTCGATCCGCTCGCACAGTATCTTCGCCAGCTTTACGTGCGCCTCGTGAGGCGCGTTGAAGGAGACGCCGTTGGCAACTCTTTCCTGAAGCGCGCGGACCACCTCCGGGTTCGCGTGACCGAGCGGCAGCGCGCTGTTGTTTCCGAAGAAGTCGATACGCTCCACCCCGTCGACATCCCAGACGCGGACGCCCTCGCCCCGCTGCCAGTAGAGAGGGTAGGGTTTCCAGCCCGTCCCGCGCGTCACCCCGTCCGGCAGGTACTGTCTCGCCTCCTCGAACATCTCCCTGGACTTCGGGGAGCGTTCGACGTAAGTCCGCATCTCACGATCCGCAATACTGGATGTCATCGAGCCTCCTTTTCCGTCCGTGGGAGCAGACCTTGTGCCGTTCTTACGCCAGGCTCCTCGGCTACGGGAGCACGACCCGGTCCGGGACGGCGTCCAGCGCAAAGTACTCATGCTCCACCCGGTCCTCGAACACCTTGACGATCCGGAGCCCGGACGGATCGTCTCCCAGCGGACAACCCACTGAGCCGGAGGTCACCATCTCAAGATCACCGTCGCGTGCGTAGCAGTTCCGGTGCCAGTGTCCGGAGAACACCGCGGTCACCCTGTGCCTGCGGAAGATCTCGAGCAGCACCAGGCGCCGCTCGCGCGGCACCACTATCGACCCATCCCCCTCCTCGGCGTCTCTGAGAAAGAGCGGATAGTGCGTGAACACGATGATGTGGTTCGCCGACTGCGCTCTCGCCTCTCCGATCGCGTGCTCGGCAAACGCCCGTTGTCTGTTCCACTCGTTCGGCATCTGCGTAGGGTCGACGGCTATGTTCGTGTTGAGAACGACGAACCGGCTGCCGCCGTGGTCGAAGTAGTAGTCATCCTTACCGAAGAGCTCCCTGTACCGCGCCAGCGATTCGGTCGTAAAGATGTTACCCATGTCGTGGTTGCCGGCCACCCAGTGCATCGGGATGCCGTCGTCGAGGCCCGCGGTCATCCGCATGAGCTCCTCATACTGGGCTGGCTGGTCAGCGTCGTTGACCATGTCCCCGCAGGTGACGACGAAGTCGGGCGACAGCCTGTTGACCGCCGCGATCGCCCTCCCGTACAGCTCCGTCTCCCTGTCTAGGCCCGTGATCTTGGGAGACGCCTCGATCTTCATGCCGCGCCGGCGGTAGTCTCTCAGGCGCTCCTCATCCAGGCCGCTCAGAGCGGCGTACATCCCGAACTGCGGGTCCGCAAGCTGTACGAAGAAGAAGGCCATCCGACAATCCAGTGGGCGCAGTATAACACCGCTTGGATGTCCGCGCCCTTGAGCCTCCTCCTTCCCCTTAAGGAAAGGCCGGAAGGAAGGGGCGGAACATGTGCTAGAATCTGCACGGCTCCTAACCCCCTTCGGAAAATGTCGGTGCGTTCGATTCTCATCGTGGTCTTCGACGGGCTGCAGCCCTCTCAGGTGACTCCGCAGCTCATGCCTAACCTGGCCTCCTTCGCCGCGGAGGGGGTGACCTTCGCCAACCACCACGCCGTCTTCCCAACGGTCACGCGCGCGAACGCCGCGTCTATGGCGACCGGATGCTACCCCGGAACGCACGGCCTCGCGGCCAACACGGTAATCTTCAGGGACTTCGACCCGGACCGGGC
This sequence comes from Dehalococcoidia bacterium, assembly GCA_965208395.1. Taxonomy (GTDB): domain Bacteria; phylum Chloroflexota; class Dehalococcoidia; order Lucifugimonadales; family CBDBON01; genus CBDBON01. Next base: position 271,396 of record CBDBON010000003.1, on the reverse strand, counting down.
ATTTTCGGCCCTTGAACCCATCCTCTCCCAGGTACATGCCGCTCTGGGCCGAGTGCTGCTCGTCCCCACGCTTGCCGACATCCTGGCCGAGCATGGTCGGGAGTACGTGGCCGTCGTGAGCGGCACGTCCGGCAACGCCTACGTCCACAACCCGGACGCCGAGCGGGTCGGCGGGGCGACCATCCATCCCGACTTCTCCCTGCCCAGGCCTCTCCACCACGAGATCGTCGAGCGGTTCGGACTGTGGCCCGGGGAGACGAAGCCCAACACGGGCAGGATGGCCAGGGCGGTGGAGATACTGACGCGCTACGCGATAGAGGACAGGCGGGCAGCCGTATCCCTCGTGTGGCTCTCCGAGCCCGACAAGACCCAGCACGCGCACGCCGCCGGCAGCCCCGAGTCGATCGCCGCGCTGCTCGAGGCCGACAGGCAGTTCGGAGGCCTGATGGAGTGGCTCGAAGAGACCGGGCGTGCAGCGTATACCGATGTCCTAGTCGTCTCAGATCACGGCCACTCCACGGTAGTAGGCACCGTCGACATAAGGCCATGGATAGGGGAGACTGTCGGAGATGACAGCGTGGTCTCTGCAGAAAATGGCGGCTCCGTCCTGTTCTACGTCCGAGAGCGGGACCGTTCCGTCGCCGACCGCCTGGTGGCGAACCTCATCGCGCAGCCCTGGTGCGGCCCCGTGCTGGCGTCGAGCGCCATCGGCCCGATTGAAGGAACTCTGCCCGCGGGCCTCCCCGGAGCGGACGGCGAGCGCGCGCCGGACCTGATCGCCTCATTTGCCTGGACGCCCGGCTTCTCCTACTGCACCGGCGCGTGGGCAGGGCAGGGGGTCCACGGATCGATGAGCCGCCAGGAGATCCGGAACGTTCTCATCGCGCGGGGCCCCGCCTTCAGGAGCGGCATCACGCTCCGAGAGCCCACGGGAAACGTCGACCTTGCCCCCACTGTCCTGGAGATGATGAGAATAGCGCCACCACCCCTCATGCAGGGCAGACCACTGCGCGAAGCGTTCGCCGTGACACCCGATCCTTCAGACGTCGACTGGGAGACGGAGACGCACGAGGCCACGCGCCCGGTTGACGGTGGAACGTACCGTCAGACGATAGTCGTCTCCCGTGTCGGGGATACGGCCTACGTCGACGAGGGCTCCGCCGAGCTACGGCTGTAGGTCGGCGATGGCTGGCATTACCTCAGACGACATCAGCTCCATCGAGCGCTTCCACTTCGCGCTGTCGCGACCCCAGTCGTGGGTCTGCGGTAGGAGGACGCCGAAGCCGCCGACCGTGTCGTACAGATCCCTGATCTGCCGGGTGCACTCGTCGGGGTCCCCGACGATCCAGTAGTTGTTCAGCATATACTCGGGCGTCAGCGCCTCGTCCGGCATGTCGGGGTCCACCTTGAAGGCACCCTTCCCGCGGGGACCGTTGCCGATGAGGTACATCCAGTACCGGTCGAACGCCTCTCCGAGCGGTCCTTCGAGAGCCTCTTGCCGCGCCTGCTCCGTCGTGTCGGCGACGTACACCTCCCTGGCGATGCGCCAGTCGCGCCGCGACGGCGTCCGGCCCGTCTTGGCCGCGCCCTCCTCGACCACCTCCCAGTGGGTCGAGAGCTTGCTCCTGTGGACGAAGGCGGAGCTCATGGGCCACCAGCCCTTCTCGCCGGCGACCGACAGCGTCTCCGAGCGCGGACTCGTACCCGCCACGGCTATCGGAGGGTGAGGCTTCTGGTAGGGCCTCATATGGAACCAGAGTCTCCTGTCGGGCATCGGATCGTACACCGTGGAGTTGAAGTACTTGCCGTCGTACTCGAACGGCTCCTCCTCGGTCCAGAGCCTCGTGATCAGGTCGATCGACTCGTTCATACGGTCGCGCGGGCTGCCCGTTCCCGGAGCGATGCCGAAGACTCCCGACTCCTCCGGCGACCCGCCGGCCCCGATTCCGAAGAAGAACCGGCCCTTCGCGAGATGGTCCAGCATGGCGATGCGGTGGGCAACCATCACCGGATTGTGGTAGTGGAGCAGCACCACTCCGGTGCCGAGGTCCATCTGCTCCGTCACGCCCAGCGCTCTCGCAATGAATATGTCGGGAGCTGGGATGTTCTCCCACGGGAGCGTAAAGTGCTCGCCGATCCAGGCCTCGCAGAACCCCAGCCTGTCGCCGCGAGCCAGCGTCTCGAGGTCCTCGTCATAGGTCTCCGCGTGGGGGCGTTCCGGATCGTGCAACGGCATACTGAAAAGGCCCAGCTTCATCGGTCTCCTCTCTCAATGTCTGAGTTGATCAACGGCAATGATTATACACTCTATCGCGCGTCCTAACGAGGAGGCACGATCGCCGAGCGTCCTATCGACGCCACATCGGTAAAGCCGCAGTAGGCCATGGCGCGGTCGAACTCCTCTCTGAGGATCCGCAGCACATCGAGCACTCCCGCTTCACCGCCCATGGTGAGCCCCCAGAAAAGCGGACGTCCGATAAGCACGGCTCGGGCGCCGAGCGCCAGCGCCTTGAGCACGTCCGTGCCGCGTCGTATGCCCGAGTCCATGTACACCTCCAGACGGCCGTCCACCGCATCGGCAATCTCCGGCAGGACCTCGATCGACGCTGGGACACCGTCCAGAGTTCGTCCGCCGTGGTTCGACACGACGATGGCGTCCACGCCGTGGTCCGTGCACAGGACCGCGTCGTCAGCCCTCATGATGCCCTTGACGACCAGCGGCAGACCGGTCAGCCGGCGCAGCCAGGCGAGCCTTGACCAGACGAGTCCATTGAAGTTGAGCTCCCGCTCCCGCACCTCGAGCAGCGCCGCGTTGAGCAGCTCACCGTAGCCGTGGAGGCTGCCGGTTACCATCTCCCTCTCGGGAACGAAGCGGTTGCGCAGGTCGTGCTCACGCAGCGGCCGGACGGGCGCGTCGACGGTCAGCACGACCGCCGAATAGCCGGCTGCCTCCGCTCTTTTCACGAGCAGCTCCGTGAGCTCGTCCGAAAAGTGATAGAGCTGGAGCCACAGTGGCCCCGGGGCCGCCTCCGCTATCTCCTCCAGAGAGTAGCCTGACGCCGTGGGCACCGACATGATCGTTCCGGCCGCCGCCGCGGCTCTCGCTGTAGCCTGCTCTCCTTCGGGATGCGCCTGACGCTGGGGACCGGCGGGCCCGACCATTACCGGAAACTCCAGACGATGTCCCAATACCGTGGTGGAGAGGTCACGGTCCGTAACGTCGACGAGGACTCGTGGACTCAGCAGCGTCTCATCCAGGGCTCTCCGGTTTCTAGCGAGAGTAATCTCGTCGACCGCGCCGCCTCGGATGTAGTCGTACAGGTCGCGCGGCATCCGCGCTCTCGCCAACGACTCGTACTCGAACAGGTTGATCGGGCCCATCCCGTCCTCTCCCGGCATGGATTCAGACGGCGGCGATTATAGCCCATCGGCGAATCCCGCACATGTTGTATATCCGTTCAGATTCCATAGGATCTAAGTCCGTTCGCCCTGAGCCTGTCGAAGGGCCGCCCGTCATGGTTTGACAGGCTCTCCTTGAGCTTGCTGAAGGGCTCACCACGAACGGGCTGCCCTCCTCAATTCTGAACTGTTGGATGCCCGTTTCGGTTCGTTCCACGTTACCGCCGGTTGTGCTACACTCACGCCTACTATCGGCCTGGCGGAGGAGGAGTCCATGGTCAGAGACGTCGTCAGGGGCAGGACAGGCGAGCAGCTCGTGCAGGAGGTGGAGGAGTACATCCCCGGCGGAGTGCTCTACCGCAGCAAGCTGCCGGAGGAGGTGCGCACCGTCTTCTCCCACGGGAAGGGGAGCCGCATCTGGGACGTCGACGGCAACGAGTATATCGACTACATCCTGGGCTCGGGCCCCATGATCCTCGGTCACGCCCATCCTGCAGTGACCCGCGCGCTGCAGGACCGGGTCGAGCGGGGCACGCAGTTCATGCAGCCCACCGACGTGATGCTGCGCCACGCCCGAAAGGTGATGAGCGCCATACCTGGCGCCGAGAAGATCAAGTACACCGGTACCGGCAGCGAGGCGGTCTTCGTCGCGCTCAGGCTCTCCAGGGTATACACCGGCAAGACTAAGATACTCAAATTCGAGGGCGCCTTCCACGGAACGAACGATTACATCTCGTTCAGCACGAACCCCACCCAGATGCTGCCTTTTCCCACGCCCGAGCCGGACACGGGCGGAATCCCACAGGGGGTGGTCGACACCGTACTCATCGCTCCATACAACGACGCGGACCAGACCTGCGAGATCATCAGGGAGCACAAGGACGATCTTGCTGCTGTCATCCTCGATCCTCAGACGCGTCACATCCCGCCGAGACCGGAGTTCCTGGATGCGGTGAGAGAGTGCACCAGAGAGTGCGGCGTTATTTTCATACTTGACGAGGTTATCACCGGGTTTCGCCTGGCCTGGGGCGGCGCGCAGCAGTTCTACGGCATAGACCCCGATCTCACCACTCTCGGCAAAGCGCTCGGAGGGGGAGTCGGTGTGGGGTGCATCGTTGGGCCCGACGAGATCATGAGCAGGTTGGATCCCGCGCTCAAGGCCCAGGGTCAGTACGCCCAGGGAAGCGGAACATTCACCGGCAATCCTCTGGCCGCGACGGCGGGAATGGCCGCACTCGAGCAGCTTGAGAAGCCCGGTACCTACGACCGCCTGGCCGAGATGGGCGCCCGGCTGCGAGACGGCCTGAGCGGCGTATGCCAGAGATTCGAGGTGCCGGCGCTCGTCACGAGCGCCGGATCGATAGTCGACATCAAGTTCACGGACCGGGATGAGATACCGGACTACAGGTCTGAGCAGTATCTGAACCGGGAGCTGCACGAACGAATCGGACCCGAGATGATCAGGCGCGGGATTTTCAGCATCTCCGGCGCCGGCTTCTACATCTCTACGGCTCACACGGAAGAGGAGATAGATGAAACGGTCGACGTCTTCGAGGCGTCGCTCAAGGCCGCGCGTTAGGGGCAGATCGCCATGGACCCGGAGCTCAGCAGAGCGATTGACGAGTCGAGGGAAGTCTACATCACGACCTTCGACAGCGGTGGCAGGCCCGGCACCGTGCCGGTCTGGTTCGACCACCACGCGGGCCGGTTCTACATCTCGACGTATCCGGACTCTCTGAAGGTGCGCAAGATCGCCCGAAATCCTGCCGTGAGGCTCGCCTTCGGCCACCGGACCGGGCCCGCCGTGCAAGGTGAGGCCAGGGTAGTAGCCGAGGAGGCGCTTATCCAGACTATCGCCCCGATCCACGCGGGACGATACCCCGATGGGCCGTGGGACTCGGTCGACCACCTCGCGCAGATGTGGACCGAGCGTTCGGAGCGCTGTCTGCTGGAGATCGTCCCGTCGTGACCGGTGCAGGCTGAGGAGATCAGGCGATGACAACGTCGACAGCCGATTGGACCGAGCAGAGAGTCCACCTCGCCGAGACCGACGTCCAGCTCCTGAAAGGCGGCTCCGGCAAGCCTCTGCTGCTGCTCCACGGTGAGATGGGACATCCCGGCTGGCTCCGATACCATAGGGAGCTGGCCAAAGACCGGACGCTCTACATGCCGTCCCATCCCGGATTCGGCTCCTCTCCAAGGCTAGACTGGATCGTCAACATGAGGGATATGGCGGGATGGTACCTCCAGGCGCTGGACGACATGGGCATCGGTCCGGTCGACACCATCGGTCTCTCGCTGGGAGGATGGCTGGCCGCCGAGATGGCCACCATGTCTCCGCAGGCGTTTAGGAGGCTCGTGCTGGTGAGCCCCCCCGGCGTCAGGCCACCGGCGGGGGAGATATACGACATGTTCCTGGTGACGGCCAGGGACTTCATGATCGACTCGGTGCTGGATCCCGAGGGGACTCCCGAGTTCGGCGACTACTGCCCCGAGCGGCCCAGTCCAGAGCTGGCGGGGCAGTGGGAGGTCAACAGGGAGCAGGCCTGCCGTTTGAGCTGGAGGCCGTACATGTTCTATCCCGGCCTTCCTCATCTGCTACGAAGGCTCAAGGATCTGCCCACGCTGCTGATATGGGGTATGGAGGACAGAATCGTTCCGGTGAGCGCGGCGCAGGTCTATAACGACTCGATCCCGGGGTCGCGCCTCGAGCTGTTCGACGGCTGCGGACACCGCCCGGAGTTGGAGCGGACGGACCGGTTCGTCTCCCTCGTCCGCGAGTTCCTGTCGTAACCTCTCGGCAGGGCTCCGGCGGTGAGTACCGGCCTACGGTAGTAGACGGGTTTGCGGTAGTTGAGAAAGGAGTCGTGCGATGTTCATAGGACACTTCACAGAGCGCCCGTACCAGGATCCCAAGTCCGGCTACTTCGGCATGACCGGCAAACCGATAAAGGACCTCACCGTCAGCAACGACATATACGACTCCGAGGTCGGCGCCGCACTCTACAACAGGTATATCGACGAAAAGATATACGCCGAAGAGATGGGGTTCGACGGCCTGATGCTCAACGAGCACCACAGCACGCCGTTCTGCATGGGCGGCGCCATGAACATAGAGGCGGCGATCCTCGCCCGCGTCACCAGTAAGGCAAAGATCGTGCTGCTGGGCAACATCTTGCCGATCTGGGACGACCCCCTCTGGCTCGTCGAGCAGCTCTCGATCATAGACATGATCTCGCACGGGCGGCTCGTGTCGGGTTGGGTTCGCGGCAGCGGACGGGAGAGCGTGTCCCATAACGCGCCCCCCTTCTTCAACTGGGAGCGGTTCCAGGAGGCGCACGACTTCATAATGAAGGCGTGGACGGACGACGGCCCTTTCCGGTGGGAGGGCAAGCACTACCACTACAGGTACGTCAACCCGTGGGCCAAGCCCTATCAGAAACCTCATCCGCAGGTCTGGCTTCCCGGCATGGTCAGCAAGGACTCAATCCGCTGGGCGGCGAAGAACCGCATCCCCTACGTGATGCTCTGCACGGAGTTGGAGCCGACCAGGCAAGCGTACCAGGTATACCACGACACGGCCGCCGAGTTCGGGTACGAGTCGGGCACTCAGAACATAGGCTACCTGTTTAGGGTGCACGTCGACGAGACGGAGGAGTTGGCAGACGAGGTTGGCCGGAAGTACGTGCAGGGTCCAAGCAACGTCTTCCTCGCCGGCAACGAGGGCCTGGCCAATCCCGCCCTGTTACAGCTTCCCGGTCTCTCCAACCGCAGGCGTGTCCTGCCGACCGCCAACGTAGTCACCGCCGCCCGAGGGGGAAAGCCCGCCAATCGGAGCTTCGAGAAGCAGGTCGAGAACTACAGCATCATCACAGGCACGCCGGATACAGTCCTGCCCAAGATACGGCACGTGCTCGAGACGCTGCGTCCTGGCAGCATCATCTTCTGGGACGGAGACGGGGCGATGACCCACGAAGACCAGATGCGGAGCCTGAGACTCTTCGGCGAGGAGGTGATCCCGGCGGTCCGGGAGATCGGCAAGGAGCTGGAGCTCTACAGCTCCTTCGAGGTCGACCCGGCTACCAACCAGCCGGTCGCGGAGGCGGTCCCAGCCTGAGGGCAAACGGAGGAAGCATGAAGATTCGTGACGTGAAGGTGCGCCTCGTCTCCGTTCCGCTGGCGCGGGTGTTCAAGGGCGGCACCTACCAGATCGAGGAGCGATGCACGGTCATCGTTACCGTCGAGACCGACGAGGGAGTCACCGGAGAGATCTATTCCGGCGACGAGAAAAAGGACTACCTGGAGATCAGGGACCTCATCGTCGGGCCGTTCCGGGACATGCTCATAGGGGAGGACCCGTTCGCCGTCGAGCGGCTGTGGGAGTCGATGTTCGATAAGACCCCCGTGCTCGGCAACGCGAACGCGGCGATGCGGGCTATCGCAGCCGTCGACCTCGCGCTCTGGGACGTGATCGGCAAGACCGTCGACCTGCCGCTCTACAAGCTCCTGGGCGGCTCTAGGAGCGAGATACCGATCATCGGGTACGCATACTACGCCGACGACGAGACCCCGGAGGTGATCGCAGGAATGGTCGCCGAGCAGGGCGCGGCCGGTTTCGCGGGCACGAAGCTCAAGGTCGGCGCGGCGCCGGTCGAGTACGAGATAGATCGCGTGAAGGCGATCAGGGAGGCCGTGGGCGACGAGTTCATTCTGGCCTGCGACGCCAACAGGGCGTGGACGCCGCGACAGGCGATCGCCTTCGCGAACGGCGTCGAAGACCAGGGCGTCGCATGGTTCGAGGAGCCGATCAGGTGGCACAACGAGAGGGACGGGATGGCCGAGGTCCGGCGCAACACCTCGATCCCAGTCACCGCCGGCCAGAGCGAGCTGAGCGGCCACGGATGCTTCGAGCTGATGAAGGCGGGTGCGGTCGACCTGCTGAATGTGGACGCCACCATCGCGGGCGGCATCACTGAGTGGAAGCGTACTGCCGCCACGGCGCAGTATTTCGGCGTAGGGATGGTCCACCACGAGGAGCCCCAGGTGTCGATAAGCCTGCTGTGCGCCGTCCCGCACAGCTACTGCGCGGAGATGTTTCCCGACCCGGTGCGCGACCCCGTGTGGTACGAGATGTTCGTGAGCCATCCGAACCCCAGGAACGGGCTGATCAGTCCGCCTGAAGGCCCCGGCCTAGGCATCGACATCGACCAGGAATTCGTCGCCAGGTACGAGATCGGCTAGCGGCGGGCAGGGAAACCTGAAAAAGCCGCTAGCGCCCGTCGGCAGCGGGCGCCACCTCGCGCATGAAGTGCTCCATGCTGCGTATGCAGTCCCCCACGTCGGCGGTCCTGAAGTCGTACGTCAACTGGTCTATTCCGACGCTGGCGCAGTGGATGACGTCGTCGATCACCTCCCTGGTGGCCGAGACAACGGCGCCGCCCGTCAGCCCCTTGGCGGGCTCCCTCATGCCCAGATCGGTGAAGTGCAGACTCCTCTTGAGCGAGACCTCGATCGATCCGGGGTCGCGTCCGCACTCCTCCGCGCGCCGTCGCAGGTAGGGCAGTAGTCCGGCCACGTACTCAGGAGTCTGCCTCGTCGGGTGCCAGGCGTCGCCGTACTTCGCCGTCCTGCGGATCGCGGCGCGGCTGTGTCCTCCGACCCAGATGGGGATGTGAGGCTCTTGCACGGGCTTTGGATAGAACCTGATGCCGTCGAAGCTGAAGAAGCGGCCGTGATGTTCGGGATAGTCCTCCGTCCATAGGCACTTGAATATCTCCAGATACTCGTCGCTCAACGCGCCGCGTTCGGCGTACGGCACGCCCAAGACCTCGAACTCCTTCTCCAGCCACCCCACTCCGACTCCGCATGTGACCCTTCCCCCGGTGAGGACGTCTAGCGTGGCGAACATCTTGGCCTGCACGAGCGGATTGCGGTGTGCGAGTATTACGACTGTGCTGCCGATCCTGACCCGGCGGGTGCGCGCGGCAACGTAGCTGAGGACGGTCATAGTCTCCATGATCGGCGTGTCGGCGGGGGCGGTGAAGGAGCCGTCCTTCGTGTACGGGTACTGGTCCGTGCCGTCCGACGGCATCACGATGTGGTCGCCTGTCCAAATCGATTCTACGCCCAGGTTGTCGGCAGCCTGTGCGAATGCGCACAGGGCCTCCCCGTCGGTGGTTGTTGGTAGACCGAATCCGAACCGCACGCGGAGCCTCCTCTGCTGCCTCGGACCGCAGTGACAACCGGATTGTAGGTGGGATCGAATCTGCGGTCAATCGAGGGTTCCCCGGATCGTTGACCGGCCAACAGCGCCGTCTTAGACTGTACCTGACCGGTGACGGGGAAGTGTCGGAACTGGTAGACGAGCATGATTTAGGTTTGTCCCCACGCAAGACCCCCCACGCAATGGATGGAGGGTGGTGAGAAGGGAGCCGGGCATATGAGCGCCCAGCGGGTCGTCATCGTTGGAGGGGGCTTCGCCGGCCTTAGCGCCGCCTACACGCTGATGAAGCGGGGCATCACCCCCCTCCTGCTCGAGGCACAGGAACGTGCGGGAGGACGCGGCAAGGGCGAGAAGGTGGACGGGTTCTCCCTCGACATGGGCGCATTCGTCTTCACCTCCACATACGACACCGCCTTCCGCCTGTGCGAGGAGCTGGGGCTGCCGCTGGTGCCTTCGACAATGAAATTCGGCCACTACCGCAAGGGACGGTGGGTTACGACGACGCCGGACCAATCGCTCTGGAATTTCATCCGGCACTTTCGTGCGGCCGTCACTATGGGCTTCCTCTCGCCCGCAGGCATGCGGTCCGGTTTCAAGGTGATGCGGGAGATACATCGCCAGTCGCCATACATGAGCTTCGCCGGAGACAGCCCCCTCGCCGAGATCGACGACGACGAGTCCTTTGGCCAGTATCTGGAGCGGCTCCGCGTGCCCGAAGACCTGCAGGTGACGCTCAGAGGTCCCCTCGACATGATATTGGGCGATCCAATGCCCGCAGGCCAGGCGCTGATGCGGGCGTACATTGGCGAAACTATGTTGCACTCCGGCAGGGTCTACATGCCCGAGCGGGGCATCGGTTCCCTGAGCGAAGCGCTTGCCGCTGCCTGCTCAGATGCGATTTGCGTATCGACCCCCGTCAGCAGAATCGTCGTCGCAGGCGGGACGGCGACCGGCGTTGTCGTGGACGGCGAGACTATAGAGGCTGACGCGGTAATCTGCGCCGTCCCCGGCACGAAGGTCTCGGACCTCATCCCCGATCTGCCGGAAGAGACCCGCCGTGCGCTCAGCACCGTCAGCTACTCAACCGGCTGCCGGGTGGTGATAGGCCTGGACCATCCCCCGCTTCCTCCTGGCTGGCACGGTGCGCTCTACCCGGAGGACGACGACACCCCACTCCTTCTTGACCGGTCCGTATTCCTGCCTGCTTGCGCGCCTCCGGGCAAGAGCATTCTCGACTTGCTCATCGGGCGCGAACGTGCCAAGGAGCTCATCCCGCTCGACGACGATGAGATAAAACGCCAGATGCTTGGGGCCGCACGCAGGAAGGCGCCTCCGGGATCCGACCTCCCCGGGGATGCCGATGGTCTGTTTTACCGAGTGTACCGCTGGGAAGAGGCGCTGTGCATGGGGACGCCAGGGATGCTCGCCGCTATGGCGAACGTTCAGGGACAGCTCGCAGGGAAAATCGACAACCTGTTCTTGGCAGGGGACTACACACGCGTGCCGGCGGTCAACGGCGCCCTCTCCAGCGGCGAAAGCGCCGCCATCGAGCTCGCAGACTCATTGGCGTCTAGCACGAACTAGGCACGGTTTCCTGTCGAGCCTGTCTCACAAGCCCACCCGTAACTCGAAGAGAGTTCTGCCCTCAGTCAACTTCAGTCCACCATCTGTCTACAAACTGCCTACTTCCGTTCATCAGCTTGTCTCGAAATGTCGCTGACGACCCTATCTGAGGTTTAGGGGCGCCAGGACAAGGGGGTGGTGACGCATCCAAGCCCCAGCTACTCTACCAACTGCGTGAGGGACTGGGTGTGGTCGAGGTAGTGGTTGAAGGTACTGCCGGCGATTACGAGCCACGGCTCCCATTCAGCGGGCATCCCCGGGAAGCAGGAGGCGTCGCCGAAGGCGTCTTCGGGGAGAGCTTCGAGCTGTTCTAGGAGCTGGGGGAACACTCTCGCGGACTCGGCGCGAACTTCCTCCAGTGTCATGCTCTTGGTCTCCTCATAGACCGCGGCGTTGCGCTCGTCTAGCGGCAGCGCCCACAGGTCGGAGCCGACCAAGGCGCGTGCCTTGAGCACTCCGACTATCTCTCGCTCATACCAGACCACGTGGGCGAGGATATCCTTGACGGACCAGTGTCCCTCGACTCCGGATTTCAGCATCATATCGTCGTCCATCTGGGCCACGATGTCGCTCCAGCGAATGCGCTCGGTCTTTACGCGGGAAATGATCTCTTCTTTATCCATCAGACTACTCCTGCGTCTCGCAACGATTCGATCTCCACGCTTTCAGGTGGGCCCAAATGGGACTAGATCGCATCCACAGCGGCCTGTAACAGCCCTTCGAGGTTCTCCCGCAGGTTTTGCCACCACCCCCGCTCCGATTCGCTCGCCGGCACGAACTCAACCTCGTATGTCCCGTCATCCCCCACCTTGAGCCATCCGCCCAACGCCACCTGCTTGCCCAGGGAGACTGCTTCGAAGAGTCCTGTCGGTACGCGTACGACCACCTGCTGCGCATAGTCCCCCCGATCGATCTCCAGCAGCAGCGTGTCGACGTCCTTGTCTGTCAGCGTCCCGCTGACCCTCACACACTCGTTGTGGAACAGGTCGCCGACCGACGCAATCTGCGCGGGCGTCGGGATCGGGGGAGAGTCCAGTGGACAGGGCTTGGCACGCGGCGAGACCACATCGAGGCTGAACAGGACGACCATGACCACCACCCCTATGACTGCCCAGGTTAACAACCGTGCGAAGCACCCGCTGAGGCATCCGCCGCCCTTCGTCTCCTCGACCGTCTCCTCGACCGGTCTCTCTACCCTGTATCGCTGATAGCCATGTTCGGCGGCAGTCTCCCGGTGTGCGGTCCGCTGAGCCTCCTCGACCGTCTCTTCGACCGGTCTCTCTACCCTGTATCGCTGATGGCCATGTTCGGCGGCAGTCTCCCGGTGTGCGGTTCGCTGAGCCTCCTCGTGTCGTAGCCACTCCAGTTCGAGCAGCTCTGCCATCTCGTCGTCAGTTTCCGCCGCGTCTTCGGACCGTCCTGCCAGTCCCCAGGCCGATTCGTGCAGGAAGCCTCTATAGGCCGCGTCCAGGTCTGGCCCCCGCAGAGAGGCTGCCTTGCCGGAGCCGAACCATGGTGGGGCCGAGGCCTCGGCGTCGAGCCACGGCTGGGCCGCATCAAGGGCGACGGCATAGGCAAGCATGGGATCGGACTCGTCCCGTCCGTACGCCGGGTCGGACCCTGCCAGGGACTCTTTCAGACCAAGCCACTGGGCTATCGTGTGTGCGCCCGAACGGGACGGCGGCAGCATGCCTGTGTTCATCGGCGTCGCGATCAGCCAATACGTGAAGCCTATGAACGCGCCGATGAGGGCGTTCGCCCACCACTGGTCCAGCCACAGGGCCGCCCAAAGCCCGCTGCCAACGCCCATCAGAACTGCTGCCAGAGACGCCAACCCTATCCCGTCGCTGAACTGCTCGCTCCTGATCCGTACCGGGTTGTCATAGAAGAGGCCTCGGCCCTGCAGGTACTCCCCCAACCGGTCGCCTATATCGTCGCTATGGGCGTTCATCCGGTCGCGCAGCCCCCGGACCGTTGCGGGGCGCGTCGGCAGGCTGTCGCATATCGACCGCTCCCACTCGAACTTCGGGGGACCCTGCTGCGACAGCCGGTATCCGTAGCCGCTCCTCGTTCTGGCGGCTTCGATCCGCATGTCTCCGCGCTGACACATCTCGATGACCGACGCCAGCAGCGTCCGGGAGGTGACCTCCCGGTACTCCAGCACCGACACCGCTGCAGCGGGCATCGAACCGGGCTGCGGCATCGCCGTGTACCGTGAGTCGCGAAACGCCTCGATCCCCTGCGAGGGCGCACGGTACCTGATCCACAGCGCAACCACGAGCAGCAGCGCGACGCCGACTCCCGCCAGCCGGAAGCCCCAGGCGGTCAGCTGCTTCCAGTCCATGCCCATGAAGTCGGGGAAACCGCTCTCGGCGATGGCCCCGCCGGGATCCAGAGCGAACAGCAGCCCGATGGCGGCAAGGGCCGCCAGCGTCGCCAGCACATTCACCATTGCTTCCCTTCCTTCCCTCGTCGTGCCGCCTTGCTTGTCTCAGCCAGCCTACTCACCGCAAACCGCCTTCTCCAGCTCTGCGATGTCCAGCTTGCCGTTTGCATCTGTGCAAATGCCGGGTCAGAGTGTACAATCTCAGGCGCGTATCGCACACCCGAGGAGGAGATGTCATGGCTAAGTCAATCGCCACACAACCTGCCACGAGGCTCGGGGGGCTGGCCCTGATCGTTGGAGTCATACTTCTGGTCCTAGCATCGCTGCTCTTTCCCGGCGGCGTACTGCTGGACCCGGTGGACCAGACCGACTTCCCGTTAGCCCTCGAGACGATGGCTGACAATGCCAGCCTTGCACACCTGGCGTCCATGCTGTCGATCATCGGGATGTTCCTTTACGCATACTGCGCGCTCACCTGGCTCCGCCTGCCCCGACAGACGGGGCTCGGCGGTTCGCTCCTGCGGCTGGGCGTGTTCGTGAGTCTGTTCGGGTGGGCTCTCTACGCCATTGCGATGGGCATGAGACACTTTAGTGTCCACCTGATGCAGCGCAGCATGCAGTCCGGCGCCGACCAGGCGTTCTTCGAAGGCCTCGCACTCAGCGTCTATGCGCCGATGGCCGGGATCATCATAGCGCTGGTGACCGTCTATCCCGTCGCATCCATGCTGGTCGGCATCGGCCTTGCCTCCCGTTTCGGATCGATGAGCATATTCAAACTGGCTTCCTACGGCCTCGTCGTCATGGGAGTGCTGGCGGGCATCAACTTCCTGGTCCTTCAGCACGTCCCCGACATCGATCCCGCAGTGCTCCTCAGGAACGACAACGGCATGCTCGCCTTCGGTTCCCTCTGCTTCGTCATCATCGGGCTGGGGATGTACCGGGGCCAGAGCGACCTTACTTCGGAAGACTAGTAGCGCATCGCTGTCTCCGGCGGAGATTCGCCACTACTGAGGGACGGCGTTGCGCAGCCTCTGGCGCTGGGCTGTGTCCTGGAACAGGCTGAGGCAAGAAACGCCGCGTTATCTCCACAGCTATGCCAGGGGTCCGGAACGGTGGAGCGGCTCTACTTCCCCTGTCGGAGACGAGAGAGCGGCATTGGCAGTAGACCGCCTCCTATAAGCCTGCGATGGTGTACTGCTGTCAGATCCGGAAGCCGCTTCCAGGCCTCATCTTCGGCCGCCGAACGGTCCGTGTCCCCAGCAAACAGTAGTCCCATAACGGTGCCGCTATGGGCAACGTTCACGCCAACTGCCCCGGCGGTCTGACCCAAGGCGAGCACTGTAGGCAGCTGCGGTTCCGGAGCACAGCCTGGTATGCTAGGGCACTCTGCGTAGCGCCGCGGCCGACCAGCTCGCCGTCAGCACTCTCTATTCCCCTGGTGATGAGCTCGAGCGCGTCTCGGAAGCGCGCCGACTGCCGCTGGAGCTCTGCGCCTCGGTCCACCGCATTGAACGACTCGGTGTCGATGACATCCGCGAACTCCAACACCAAGACCCTCATAGCGGGTGGGTCGCCCAGAGACCGAGCGATCCGCCCATCCCTGTGATCGAAGAGCGCGATTCCCGGCAGCATCACGCCGTCGCTCGGTTCGATGGCAAGCGCCAACTCCGCCTGCTGGAAGACCGATATCTCCTCATCAAGCGCCGCAGCGGTCGCTCCGATGGCCGCAACTATATCCGCGGTGCTGCTTGCCATCCCTTTTCTGCGCGGCACCGGGCTTTCGATGCTCAGTCGAGCGTCCACGTCGCTGCGGTCCATGAGCGTGAGGGTCAGTTTCACAGCGCGGCATGCTTTGGGCAAGTTCACGGGACCGCGCACTCGACCCGTGCCTTCCGACAACTCCACTGTGGCAGTCGAGAAGAGGTCGATGGGACAGGTTGCCATGACCGGTGTCCCGTCCAGGACTCCCTGCGCCAGCTCACCGCAGGTGCCGGGAGCCGAAGCCACGCCTCGTGCCACGACGCATGCGGCGAGGTCATCCTCCTTGTGAACGCCCACTATTTCAGTCCAGTCACGCGATAGACCAGCTTCATGTCGATATGGTTGCGGACCAGAGTCGCCAGCTTGTCATACTCAGCGCTTGGGTCGACATCCTCGGCAGCGTCCGGTAGGGTCACGCCCTTTCTCATTGCCACATACTCCAATATCGAGCGTCTAACTGCGCGGTTGTGAAAAAGCCCGTGCAGGTACGTACCTAAGGTCAGTCCCTCATCATCGATGCCACCGTCAGTCAAGTCTACGCTGCGCCCCGATCTGCTCTCCTTGATGAATGGCCGAAAGAGCTCCTCACCAGACGTGGTGACGCCCATGTGGATTTCGTAGGCAGTGACTTCTGCACCATGGCAGCCGCTCAGGAGGCCCCGACTCGCAGTCACATGTCCATTGACCTGGTGTGTGGACTTGCGTCTTGCGAAAGTGGTGGATGCCTGCAAGAGCCCCAGACCGTGAGACTCGGCTCTGGATGATTCCACTCCGTCCGGGTCCAGCAGCGCCCTACCCAACATCTGATAGCCTGCGCAGACACCTATGACCGGCGTCCCACTTCGCCGCGCGGCCAGGATACGCTCGGCAAGGCCTTGCGTGCGCAGCCAGTCTAGGTCCGCCACCGTCGTCTTGCTACCGGGTATGACCACGAGGTCGGGGGTGCCGAACTCTTGGGACCGCCCCACATACCGTACACGGACGCCCTGCTCGTGCCGCAGCGGATCGAAGTCGTCGAAGTTGGAGATATGTGGCAAGCGCATGACTGCAACGTCTACCACTGTTTCGTCGTCGCCTATCGGGTCGGCAGCGAGGCCCAGCGAGTCCTCCTCCGGAATGTGTATATCGGAGAAGTACGGTATGACGCCCGCGACCGGCGCTCCGGTACGTTCCTCCAGGAAACCGAGTCCAGGCGTGAGAAGGGACGGGTCGCCGCGAAACTTGTTGATCACGTGACCCTTCACCAAGGCCCTCTCCTCAGGCTCTAGCAAGACCATGGTGCCGACCAGTTGCGCGAAGACGCCGCCGCGGTCGATGTCTCCTACCAGCAGGACAGGGGCATCGGCGTGGAGGGCCACTCGCATGTTGACGATGTCGTGCTGTTTGAGGTTGACCTCCGCGGGACTGCCAGCCCCCTCTATGACAATCACGTCGCAATCGGCCCGCAGACGGTCCAGCGCCGAAGTCACCGTCTCCCAGATTGCAGGTTTCAGCTTGTAGTACTCCCGGACCGAGGCAGCGGCAATGGGTTGACCCATCACCACGACCTGGGAGCGCCTTTCACCCTCCGGCTTGAGCAGCACGGGGTTCATCTCCACCTGCGGGGTTGTCATTGCCGCAGCCGCCTGGACTGCCTGAGAACGACCGATCTCGCCGCCATCAGGAGTGGCGTAGGAGTTCAGGGACATGTTCTGGGCCTTGAAGGGAGCGACTTCGAACCCGTCTTGGGCGAAGATGCGGCAGAGAGCGGTGGCCAGGATGGACTTGCCGGCATGGGACGAGGTCCCCTGTACCATGATGACTCTGGCAGGCACGTGACTACTCATGCCCCAACACTTCTCGCAGGGCTCCTATCAACCGTGCGCAATCCTCGGCCCTCCGGGCGGCGATGCGGATGTACTCCGGTAGACCGAAGGACGTGCAGTCGCGCACCGCGATGCCTCGGCGCAGGAGGGCGCCACGGACTCCTGGCGCATCCCCCACCCGAGCCAGGACGAAGTTGGCGGCGGAGACGGTCACCGGGACGCCCAGAATCGCCAGCTCACCATAGAGGTACTCCTTCGCCTTCGAGATTACCTTCTTCGCCTCAGCAACGTGCGCCTCATCCCCCAAAGCGGCGATCCCGGCAGCCTGCGCTACGGCGTTCACGCTCCAGGCTGGCTGAAGCCGTCGCACGGCCGAGACGACGTCTGGATGAGCCGCCATGTACCCTAGTCGCACTCCTGCGAGCGCGTGGTCCTTTGTCATGGAACGAAGGATGGCAATGTTGTCTCTTCGCAGCATCGGAATGGAGTCCCACTGCCAATCGGCCAGTGAGACGTAGGCGTCGTCCAGCACCAGCAGTGCGTTCCCGCCAGCGGCTTTGCGGATTCTCTCGACATCGCCGCGATGCAGGTAGACCCCCGTAGGGTTGTTAGGGTTGCAGAGGAAGATCATGCCGGGTCTCGTCTGTCCGATCGTCTCGACTGCCATATCGACTGACCACCGGAACGCCTGAGCCTCACCAGCCCGAAAGAGACGGACCTCCGCTCCCGCTATGGTCGCCGCCGCCTCGTACTCACCGAAGGTCGGCGCGAATATCAGACACCTCTCCAGAGGTCGGAGGCAGGCACGCGCCAGCAGGTGTATGAGTTCCGTGGAGCCGTTGCCCACCAGCAGGCTGTCGATACCAACATCAAGCCGCTCTGCCAGCTCCTCGCGCAGAATCAGGCTATGCCGGTCTGGGTAGGTCGATATATCGGCCTCGGCTGCTGCCTGCTCCACCCGCCGCGACGGGCCCAACGGGTTGATGTTGGCGCTGAAGTCCAGCACCCGCTCAGGCCGGAGCCCAAGAGAGCGCATCTCCGCCGCGTCCAACCCTCCATGCATCGTCGTCAATGCTATGTATTAGCCTGTGATAGCGTGTCGCATCGCCAGCAAGCCGACGGTCGCGACCACCCCGAGTATCGCAGTTTGCTCAGCGACACGGATTGCAGTGCCGATGTCTTCAGCCTTCGGCTCTCGCATACCTTCGCCGAGACAGTAATGTCCCGGCTTCTCCAAGCGTGCTCCTATAAGCCCCGCCATTGCGCTCATGGTCAGTCCTGCATTGGGACTCGCCGTGTGTCTGCGGTCTCTCAACATGATGGACCAGGCACGGCGAACAGACAGACGGGCCAACGCCCCGCTCACCAACAGAAGCAGTGCACTCAACCGTGCCGGCATCAGGTTTACAGCGTCATCCATACGAGCTGCCGTCTTGCCGAGGTATTCGTAGCAGCCTCGATATCCCAGCATGCTGTCCAGCGTGTTTATAGCCCTGTAGGCCACCGCGCCCGGCACGCTGAACACTGCGAACGCCAGCCATGGTCCAATATAGCTATCCGTCGTGTTCTCGGCAACAGACTCTATCGCCGAGGCGGCCACTAGGGGCGGGGTCAGGGCGGTGGTGTCGCGACTAACCAGGCTCCTCAGACTCGCCCGCGCTGCGTCCAGTCGGCCTTCGCCGAGGGTCCGTTGCGTCAGCCTGGCCGCCGATGAGAGTCCTCTGACCGTAAAGGTGGTCCTGAGTATTATCGCACCACCCGCCACGTAGGCCAGCGGATGCACGGACGCAAGAGCAGACATCGCAAGCCAGGCCAACACAGTCGATACCCCTGTGAGAATGACGACGATGGCGCTGCCGAATAGGAACGCTGGTACCGGCCTTTGCGGAGCGGCGCCCTCCACAGCGGCGACGGCGCTTCCCATCCAGACCACTGGATGGACTTTGGCCGGAGGCTCTGGCAAAAGACGGTCCAGCCCTACAGCCAACAGGAGGGCTAGGGCATCGAGGACGAGACCGTCCCACCACATTGAGAACATGGACAATGAGATGATAGGGCAAGCTCAGTCGGATGGGGCGATACGGAACTTCCAAGTCGAACAGTCCCACAACCCTTCAGTAAAGTCAATCTTCCCTCAGGACCTGACGTTCAGGTAATGTTCCGCCCAGTGTCCTCGTTGCCGCGCCTACGTCGACAGGCCCCTCCTCCAGGATCCATCCGAGCGCAACCAGTACGGTCCCAAACGCCACCCGGCTACTCCAAGGCTGTCGGCCGATCTCGACTCTCGGAGTGACGCGAGCATCTTGGCCACACTAGTGCTCTCTGTCGACGTTCGACGGCCTGACGACTCCGTTCGACGCAGAAGACATTAAGATTACCGAAGAGGCTTTAACAGTGGATTTTTAAGGGACATCTCTTATAAACACAGTAGGATACTCTCCAATCAAGGTTCCAGCGCGGCCACATCTACGGCGTGACCTGTATGTAGATGCCGTTTGCGGCCCGACAGAACTCACATATTCATAGCTCCACTTCCAGTTTTTGTCGTCTGCTTCACATCGATTTTGCAGAAACATAGTGATTCGGTTTATGATTATTAAATCAGAACACGGGAGGACTCTAAAGTTGCCAACACTTGAAGTAGTTTCGCTCCAACAGGCACAGCTTGAGCTGTCCCTATCCGGAAAACGGGGTGCAATAGTGCGCCAGTATGTGGACTATATCAACCAGCTCGAAACCGGACGGGCAGGCAAGCTCACCCCGGACGAAGGCGAGACTACGGCAGCCCTTCGACGCCGTCTCGGCACGGCGGCTCGACTGCTGGGCAAGAACATCGTCACGACCCGACAGGGGAACGTCGTCTTCTTCTGGGAAGAGGCCGATGGCCCCGCGCCTCGCCGACGAGGCCGGCGGCGGCGGAATAACGCCGAATAGCGACCCCGCAAGAAACATCCTTCACTCTCCCTGTCCCCCTTCGAGCCCCTCGCAGCGCGATGTCGGGAAACGTACGATCTTCAAAAGATACGGGCTAACCTGACTCGAAGGGTACGACGTGAAGAGGCGTAGCAGAATCCACCATAGGAGGTTATCGTGTCTACCTTCGGTGATTTAGAACGCGCCTTTGCGAGCCTCTACGAGTATCGGTGGTTCATCGGCGCGGCGACCCTGGTGCTCATCGCTGCATCCCTCAGCTTCGCCTACTGGCGGGGCTGGCACCAGATCGTCTGGCGCCACCGAGTGCCCTTCGGCATAGCTTCCGTCCCGCTGCTGGCGATCACGTTGTGGCTAGGATGGTCACTCGGATCGCCGCTGTTCACCAACGTCACCGTTGAGGAGGAGTTCCCATTCGCCTTCAACGCCGTCGTTCCGGAGGGTATGGAGCGGGCTGATATCGAGGGGGTGATGGCCGGAATGGCGATGGTGGACGACCAGATGATGGACGAGGAGATGCCCGCGACCTCGGACATCAACGCCGGCGCCATGCTCGCGGCCGGCAAGCCGGTCACGGCGATGAGCGACAGTGACTACGACACTCTGGAAAAAGGGTTCCAGATGATCGGTGACGGGACCGACAAGGACATGGTTGAGCAGGCCACCAGCATGATGGAGCCGGTCATCATGGCGAACGCCGACCGGCAGGCCGAGGTCCAGAAGGTAAAGCAGGGGGAGTTCAAGGACGCCGATGCCTTCCACCGGGGAAGCGGTCAGGCGACCATCTTCACGACCCCTGACGGACTTCACCTGCTCAGGCTAGAGAATCTCGACGTGACCAACGGACCGGCCCTCCACGTGGTCCTGTCGCCCCACGAGGACCCGACGCGGTCGAGCGAGGTGAAGCTGGCGGGATACGTCGACCTGGGGCCGCTGAAGGGTAACCGTGGGAATCAGAACTACCCGATCCCTGACGGTGTGGACGTGTCGGTCATCAACAGCGTGGTCATCTACTGCAAGCCCTTCTCCGTCGTCTTCAGCGTAGCGACCCTTGGCCTCGACTGATCTGGATCGGAATGAATCCCGGCTGTCTGCGGAGAACCAGGAATAGAGCGCGAGCCGCAACTTGTCACTGCGATCCAAGCTCCCGAGGCTGAAGTCCAAAGAGGCCATCTGGACCTTCTACTACGACGGCGACTGCGGAATGTGCTCCGCCGTGGTCAGGTGGCTGAGCCAATTCGACCGGAGGAGCCGGATTGCGTGGACGGCGACGCAGGCTATAGAGAGTCCGCCTCCAGGCGTCACATGGAGTGATCTGGAACGGTCGGCCTATCTGGTGTGCGCTCCGGGAGACATCCATGAGGGCTTTTTCGCTTTCCGTAAGCTGCTGACGGTGCTGTCCGCGCTCTCTCCGCTGGGCGCGCTGATGTGGCTGCCCGGGGCATGGCTTATTGGCGTTCCCGTCTACAGGCTGATCGCCGACAACCGGCACAAGATTTCAGGGTGTAAGGTGCCGGCCAACCAACGACGGTAGAGTTAGTCCACGCCTTTTGGGAGGAGTCGCGAGGATGCCTACGGAGACTCGGCTCCCAGCTTGTGATCGACTGGAGGGCAGCTGCCCCTGCTTGCCGTCGGAGACCACGGCGCGTCGGTATGGCAGTATGTGCCTGTGAGCTGGCCGCGGCCGATAACGCGACCCGCCATGGCGGCAAGCACATCGCTTCTGCTGGCGCCGCCCTCCACTGTCAGCCCCAGACTCGCATCGAGAGCGTAGATGTTGAAGACGTATGTCCCCGCGTGGTCGCCGCCCTTCTCGGGACACGGGCCGACCCAGCCTCGCCGCTTCTCCGAGTTCCTGCCCTGCGTGCCTCCCGATACCGTCTCCTGGGTGATCGATACGCTCCCCGGCAGCTGATCGACGTTGGCAGGCAGATCGTAGACCACCCAGTGTACCCCGTCGTTCACACCCTCGGCGTTGGCATCTCGTACTATGAGGACTAGACTCGCCGTGCCTTCCGGGACGCCGCTCCACGCTAGGGGAGGCGACCTGTCTAGTACGTAGCAGGTGTGGCCGCCGGGGATATCCCCGCCGTCGCCGAACACCATGCTTGTCAGCGTCATGTTGGTCGGGACAGCCTCCAGCGCCGCCTCAGCGGCCCTCGCCTCGCTCTCGTTGCCGCCGCTGCTATCTCCACTCCCGCCGCACGCGAGGGCAATCACCGAGAGCATGAGGGTCGAGCATGCGAGTATGAGGCGTCCTACCCTTCGCATGGATGTCCGTTTCCGTTCGCCGAGGCTGTTGACCGAGAGTCTACAACGTAGTCTAGACAGGCAGTGATGTCAAACGGATCGACGCCGCCTGTCGGGCGGTCTAGCTTTCCAAGCCCATCCCATCTACAATCACCTGCGCTGCGACCGGCAGCATACAGCGGGAGCCCGGCCCCGACGCCGGGCGGAGCCGATCTCTCCGACATGGCCGGATTCAGAGCGGCGGTGGACATAGGCGGCACCTTCACCGACGTCGTCTTCCTGGGTGACGACGGCCGCGTCCTGGTCAAAAAGGTCGCCAGCACTCCCGACGACTACGGACGCGGCGTCCTCGCAGGGCTGGACGAGTGCATCCGGACGCTGGGGATCGAGCCGGTCGACGTGACCGAGATCGGACACGGCTTCACCGTCGCCACGAATGCGATCCTGGAGGGAAAGGGCGAGAAGACCGCGCTGGTCACCACCGCCGGCTTCAGGGACGTCTTGGAGCTCGGCCGTATACGCACTCCCCGCCTGTACGACCTTTATTATCGCAAGCCTCCGCCCCTCGTGGAGCGGCGACTCCGCTTCGAGGTGCGCGAGCGGGTCAGCTACGAGGGAGAGGTGCTGCAGCCTCTCGATATCGCCGACGTGGAAGCTGTGGCGGACCGGCTGGCGGAGAAGGGCGTCCGGTCGGTGGCGGTCTCGCTGCTCCACTCCTACGCTAACCCCGACCATGAGGCCCGGATCGCGGAGCTGCTGATGGAGCGGCTGCCCGGCCTCGACCTCTCCCTGTCCAGCCAGGTCCTGCCCGAGATGCGGGAGTACGAGCGTACCAGCACCACCGTCATCAACGCCTATGTCAGACCCGTAGTCGCGCGCTATCTCAACGACCTCGACCGGCGCCTCCGGGCGCGCGGTCTGACGATACCGTTGACCATCATGCAGTCGAACGGCGGACTGGCGCCGGTGGATGTCACGGTGGACAGGCCCATATTCTGCATCGAGTCTGGCCCGGCGGCCGGGGTCGTCGGGGCGTATCACCTCGGCGGAAGGATCGACGCTCCCGACATCATCAGCTTCGACATGGGAGGAACGACGGCCAAGGCGTCGATCATAGAGGGCGGCGAGATGCTGCGCGCGCCCGAGTACGAGGTCGGCGGCGGCATGAGCGTCGGACACCGCCTCCTGACGGGCGGCGGATACGTGCTGCGGGTGCCCGCCATAGACCTCGCGGAGGTGAGCGCCGGTGGGGGCAGCATAGCCTGGGTCGACAAGGCGGGGGCGCTCCAGTGCGGCCCTCAGAGCGCGGGGGCGGCCCCCGGCCCCGTGTGCTACGCGAACGGCGGCCAGGAGCCTACGGTCACCGACGCCAACGTGGCCCTCGGATACCTGAACCCGGACTACCTGCTGGGCGGCGCGTTCCCAATCGATGCCGACGCCGCACGCCGGGCCATCGCCGACCGCGTCGCCGTCCCGCTCAACCTATCCGGGACCGACGCGGCTCACGGCATCCATCTGCTGGTCAACTCCAACATGGGGCGGGCCCTGCGCGCCGTCTCCAGCGAGCGGGGCCGTGATCCCCGCCGCTTCACGATGGTCGCCTTCGGCGGCGGCGGGCCGCTGCATGCGGCCGGGCTCGCCGAGATGCTGGGGATAGGCCGGGTCGTGGTCCCGCCGTCCCCCGGCGCATTCAGCGCCTTCGGGCTCCTCTTCGCCGACGTGGAGCACCACTTCGTCCAGACGCACTTCAGGCAGTTCTCCAGTCTCGACCTGGACGAGGCCAACGCCATACTCCGGGGACTGAAGGAGCAGGGAGCGTCCCTCCTCTCGGAGGAGGGGTTCGACCCGTCACGCCAGCAGACCGAGACGCAGGTCGACATGAAGTACGTCGGCCAGACGTCGGAGCTGACCGTGCGCATGGACGACGACTCATTCTCCCCGGACAGCCTCGACCGGCTGGCCGAGGCGTACGCAGCGGAGCATGAGAAGACCTACGGCTACCGGGTCGACGAGCCTATGCAGCTCGTCAGCGTCCGCGTCGTCGCCCGCGGCCTCTCGGATGCGGATCGGGTGCCTGGGCGGATCGCCGTGAGCCGACGGCCCGCAGACCAGGGGAGCGGTCGACGGATGCTCTACTTCGGTCCGAGGACCGGTTGGGTGGATACGCCCGTCATAGACAGGCTGGACCTCGACGACGCCCCCTCCGACGGGCCCCTCGTCGTCGAGGAGTACGACTCGACCGTCGTCGTCCCTCCCCGCTGGAGGGCCTCGCTCGACTCGCTAAAGAATATCGTCCTCACAGGCGGAGGAAGATGATGCAGGAAGACAGCGGACTCGATCCGGTCACTCGGGAGATCGTCAGGAACTACCTCTCCAGCGCCGCCGATACGATGGCCGTTACGGTCGTGCGAACGGCGCGGTCCGCGGTCGTCAAGGACGGCATGGACTTCTCCACCGGCATCTTCAACGCGGAGGGGCAGCAGGTGGCCCAGGGGTTGACCCTGCCTTTCCACATGGGCGCCATGCAGCCCGCGCTGGACGCCATCCGGGACTACTACGGAGACGACGTCAAGCCGGGCGACATCTTCGCCAACAACGACCCGTACGAGGGCGGAAGCCACCTCCCTGACATCTTCCTCTTCAAGCCCGTCTTCTACAACGACGCGCTCGCCGGCTGGACCTGCGTCATCGCACATCACACCGACATCGGAGGCAGGGTCGCCGGCGGCAACGCCTGCGACAACACCGAGATATACCAGGAGGGGCTCAGGATCCCGCCAATCAAGCTGGTCGAGGAAGGCGTGATGAACCACGCCGTATGGCGCATCCTGAACAAGAACGTCCGCGTGCCCGACATGGTGCAGGGAGACGTGCTGGCTCAGATTTCGGCGCTCCACCAGGGCGAGCGGGACATCCTCCAGCTTATCGACGAGTACGGCGTCGAGGACGTCCGCAACTACATGACCGACATCATCGACTACACCGAGCGCCTGACGAGGGCCGAGATCGCCGCCCTCCCTGACGGATCGTGGGACTTCACCGACTACATCGACGACGATGGAATCGAGCCGCAGCCGATCAAGATCAAGGTTCGCGTCACCATCGAGGGTGACGAGATGCTGGTCGACTTCACCGGCACCTCCCCTCAGGCGAGGGGCTCCATCAACCCCAATCTGCCGTTCACCAAGTCCTCCGTCTACGCCGTCTTCAAGAACCTCACCAATCCCGATATCACCGCAAACACCGGCTTCTTTAGGCCGATCGAGGTCGTCGCCCCGCCGGGCTGCTACGTAAACGCCCAGCATCCGGCTCCCGTGGCTGCCAGGGGGCTGGGAGGCTTCCGCGTCGCCCAGACCGTCTTCGGCGCCATGGCCAAGGCGTTGCCCGACCGCGTGCCGGGCGCGTGGGGTGGGGGAGAGGTGGCGATCAGCTTCGGCGGCTACCACCCGGACGGTAAGGCCTTCGTCTTCGTCGAGTTCAACAACGACGGCCCCAGGGGAGGCGGTCCATACGCCGACGGCGTCGACGGCGCGGCGGCGCCCGTCACCAACCAGGCGAACACCCCCATCGAGAGCATCGAGGCCAACCACCCGCTCCGCGTCAGGCGATACGGCTTCGTGCCCGACAGCGAGGGCGCGGGCAAATACCGGGGAGGCATGGGCATCGTTCGCGAGTTCGAGCTTACGGCCGAAGA
Organism: Dehalococcoidia bacterium; assembly: GCA_965208395.1. Taxonomy (GTDB): domain Bacteria; phylum Chloroflexota; class Dehalococcoidia; order Lucifugimonadales; family CBDBON01; genus CBDBON01. The sequence continues at coordinate 245,324 of CBDBON010000003.1, read as the reverse complement.
GGCGACGCTCCAGGTCAGATCGGACCGGGGAAAGTACCTGCCCTGGGGAGCGCAGGGCGGGAGCCCGGGCTCGCGCAACTCCAACATCCTCAACCCGGACGGGGAGAACGAGAAGCTTCCTTCCAAGTTCCTCAGGACCCTGAGGAAGGGAGACGTCTTCAGGCAGACCGGCTCAGGCGCCGGCGGCTATGGTGACCCCCTCGAGCGCGACGCCAGGGCCGTGCTCGACGACGTGATACAGGAAAAATTCACGGCGGCCCATGCCAGGGAGGCGTACGGCGTCGTCATCCTCGACGGCCCTCCGGGCGTGGACGAGGATGCGACGGCGAGGCTGCGCGCGGACATGACGGCACGCCGGGGACCGCTCGATCTCCAACCCGCAGCCGTCCCAGCAGACCGCTGACACCTGTCCAACTCCCGCCCGCCGCTCTGAGGAGCCCCCACCTGTTGGCAGCGCACTCCCAGACCGCCGATTCCGGTCCCGTTCGCGAGTCCGGCCGCATAACCAGCCTCGACCTGATACGCGGGGTTGCGGTGCTCGGCATCCTGTTGATGAACGCCGTCTCCTTCAGGTTCGACGCTGGGCCCTACTTCAACCTAAGCGCGGGCGGCTCGGAGACATGGCTCGACTGGGCCGTCGGCATCTTCGGCGAGATATTCGTCGACCAGAAGTTCATGGGGCTCTTCTCGCTGCTGTTCGGCGCGGGGATGATTCTTTTCATCGACCGCGCCGCCGCGAGAGGAAGGCGCGCCGTCGCGCTGAACCTGTGGAGAAACGCACTGCTGCTGCTGATCGGCCTGCTCCACTTTCTGCTGTGGGACGGCGACGTTCTGATGGCCTATGCAATATCGTCGGTCTTCCTGATCGCCATGCGAAAGCTGCCGGACCGGACGCTCATCTCCGTTGGAGTGACCGTGTTCGCCCTATCCGTTGCCTGCGCGCTGCTCGCGCAGGCAATCGCCGACGCGACCGGCGCGTCGCTGTCGGGTCTCTGGACGCCGGGTGATATATCGGACGGGACGTCGGGCACGATCTCGGATCAGGAGACTATCGGGCTTCTCGTCCTGCTGGGCTTCTTCCTGCGCGCTCTGGGACTGATCCTCGTCGGCGCAGGCCTGTACCGCACCGGCTTCATTAACGGCGGCCTGCCCGCGAGGACGTATCGGCTGACTGCAATGATCGGGGTTGCGATCGGTCTGCCGCTCGCCGCCGCCGGCGTCGTCATTACCGCGACGAACGACTACTCTCGTGAGGTCGCCTTCATCGGACAGATTCCCAACACCATTGGCACGATTCCCTTCTCGCTGGGATACATGAGCCTCATCATTCTCTGGAACGACCGCGCGGACAGCTGGCTCAAGCAGCGTCTGCGCGCGGTTGGGAGGATGGCGCTGACCAACTACCTGGCGCAGACCGTGCTGGGCGTTCTTGTCTTGACGGTCCTCCTGGGCGACTTCGACTACGTCAACCGAGGCGTCGTACTGGTGTTTGTGCTCGCAGTGTGGGCGCTGCAGATCTGGTGGTCCCAGGCGTGGCTGAGCCGCTTCCTCTTCGGACCTGCGGAGTGGTTCTGGCGAGTCGCCACGTATCGAAGCGGGCAGCCGCTTCGCCGCCCTAGGGACTCACGCCCCGCCGCATAAGAGCGCCCTCTTCCTTCACTCCGTCTCCTGCCTCTGCCCATGCGGAGCCGGGGGAAGACTGAGATGGGGGTCCCCCTTCCGACACGCCGCCTGTGCTACCCTTTCCCCATGGCATCGCGATCGATCCGCAACTTCTGCATCATCGCTCACATCGACCACGGCAAGTCGACGCTCGCCGACAGGCTCCTGCAGGCCACCGGCGCCCTCGACGACCGGCAGATGACCGACCAGGTCCTCGACACGATGGACCTGGAGCGAGAGCGAGGCATCACCATCAAGGCCCAGGCCGTCAGGATGAGCTACGCCGCCCGCGACGGCGCCGACTACCAGCTCAACCTGATCGACACCCCCGGACACGTCGACTTCAGCTACGAGGTATCACGCAGCCTGGCGGCCTGCGAGGGCGCGCTGCTGGTCGTCGACGCCAGCCAGGGGATACAGGCCCAGACGCTCGCCAACGTCTACCTCGCGCTCGACCACGACCTGGAGGTGGTCCCGGTCATCAACAAGATCGACCTGGATGTCGCCGAGCCGGAGAGGGTCGCCGGCGAGGTCGAGCAGGCATTCGGCTTCCGCCGCGATGAGATGGTCTTCGTATCGGCGAAGGACGGGACCGGCGTCGACGAGGTGCTCGAAGCGATTGTCAGTCGCATCCCCCCTCCGCAGGGCGCAGGAGAAAAACCCCTACGCGCCCTCGTATTCGACTCCAAGTACGACCCCTACAAGGGCGTCGTCGCATACGTCCGCGTCTTCGAGGGCGCGGTGCCCGCCTCCGGTCGCATACGCATGATGTCCACCGGAGTCGACAGCGACGTCATCGAGGTCGGCGTATTCAGGCCCCACCCCGAGAGGGCGGCTCTGCTTGGCGCGGGAGAGGTCGGATACATAGCCACCGGCCTCAAGCGCGTCGGCGACGCCCCCGTCGGAGACACGGTGACTCTGGCGCGCGCCCCCGCCGGGACGGCCCTAGCGCCACACCGGCCCCTCAAGCCGATGGTCTTCGCCGGCCTCTACCCCGCCGACGGAGAGGACTATCTGGCGCTGCGTGCAGCCTTGGAGAAACTCGGCCTCAACGACGCCGCGCTCAGCTTCCAGGCCGAGACATCCGCCGCGCTCGGCTCAGGCTACCGGTGCGGCTTCCTCGGCCTGCTGCACATGGACGTCGTACAGGAGAGGCTCGAGCGGGAGTACGGCCTCAACCTCCTCGCCACCTCGCCCAGCGTCGCCTACGAGGTGCTGCTCGCCGACGAATCGGTCAGGGAGGTCGACAACCCCGCCCGGATGCCGCCGGCCGACCAGATCGCCGAGATACGCGAGCCGTGGCTCGATCTCAGCATCGTCACCCCGTCCGGCTTCATCGGGGGCATAATGGACCTCGTCACCAGTCGTCGGGGCGAGTACAGGCGCATGGAGTACCTCCAGCACGACTCGCAGGACAACGGGAGGGCGGTCGACGTCACCCCGCGGGTGCTGCTCGAGTACGCGGTGCCACTGTCCGAGGTGCTGGTCGACTTCTACGACCAGCTCAAGGCGAGGTCCCAGGGCTACGCCTCCATGGACTACACCGTCAGCGGATTCCGCTCCGGCAACCTCGTGCGGCTGGACATCTTGGTCAACGGGGAGCCGGTCGACGCCCTATCGACCATCGTCCACCGCGAGAACGCCTACCACAGCGGCAGGGAGCTGGCCTCGCGGCTCAGGACGCTCATCCCAAGACAGCTCTTCGAAGTTGCAATACAAGCATCTATAGGAAAAAACGTCATCGCGCGGGAGACGGTCAAGGCTCTGCGCAAGAACGTCCTCGCCAAGTGCTACGGCGGCGACGTCACCCGCAAGCGCAAGCTCCTCGAGCAGCAGGCCGAGGGCAAGCGCCGCATGAAGCGAGTAGGCAGCGTCGAAATACCCCAGGAGGCATTCCTCAGCATCCTCACCGTCGACCGGTAGGGTCTGGTGGTCGGACATCCCTGAAGTGAAGGGCAGTCAGGAGAACTCAATGTGGACCGGGGTTGTGGGGGTGTCCCCCACAACTACTCTTCGGGGTGGGGAAGTAAACCCGCCAACGCTAGAGCTCAAGGGGGTGTGGGGGTGTCCCCCACAACTTACTCTTCGGGGGTGGGGGAGTAAACCCGCCAACACTAGAGTTCAATGTTGAACGGGGGTTGTGGGGGTGTCCCCCACACCTACTCTTCGGGGGTGGGGAGTAAACCCGCCAACACTAGAGTTCAATGTTGAACGGGGGTGTGGGGGTGTCCCCCAAAGCTACTCTTCGGGGGTGGGGAAGTAAACCCGCCAACACTAGCTCAATGTTGAACGGGGGTGTGGGGGTGTCCCCCACAGCTACTCTTCGGGGGGTGGGGAGTAGAACCGCCACCGCTGAGGTGCTGAACCACTAGGACCGCGATTACCTCCCCATCTTAGTAGCCGTAACCGGAGGCAGAAAAATGCCCGCGAAATCCACGTTCAAGATCACAAGCTGGGACGAGGAGCCATTCGACGAGCCGGAGAACGGGCCGAAGCTGACCCGGGCGCACGTGCGGAGATCCTTCCACGGTCACCTGTCCGGGACGGGCAACCTCATGTACCTGATGACGCACCTCGACGCCGGGGCCTCCTTCATCGGTTTCGAGAAGGTTGTGGGCAGCCTGGGCGGGCGGACAGGCAGCTTCGTGCTGCGACACACCGGGACTTACGATGGTGGAAAGGCCACGGCGGAGCACGAGGTGGTTCCAGGGTCCGGCACCGGCGAGCTGGCCGGCCTTTCGGGCGACGGCGGCTTCTCCGCCGGACACGCCGAAGAGCACGACATGACGTTCGACTATCAGGTATAGCTCGCCCTCAGCAGCCGGCTCCTACGCGACAGAACCGCCCCGCCACCGTCTGACGGAACAGGCCCCAGCTACGAACTCCTCTAACCCCCGCCTCCGACGTATCCACTCGTTGCGCCGCCTCTGACAATGCGGCAACTCCCGCTGATGCTTGTGGGAACGGTGCTCCGATCCGTTGAGAACGGAGTCTGAACAGATACGTCGTTAAGACTTGACTTGATACGGAGCTACGTACATACTAACAGGGCTGATTTCAGTGCACGGTTTCAAGCTCTCTGTAAGCTAAGAGCGCACATGTATCTACGACAACTCTCGCAGGGATAGCATCGCCGTATGGAAGCTGCGAGCCGCCCCCTGACGATACCGGACGCTAGGCCGAGACGGTCCCGGTCGGGCGCGCCGCTCATCCTCCAGGCGCCGGCCGTCCTGGTGGCGCTGGCGATGCTCCTGCCCCTGGCGTACCTGGTGCTCCGCAGCGCGGGCGCATCGACGGAGGCGTGGGAGCTGCTGCTCCGGTCGCACACCGCCCAGACGGTGGCTCGGACGGTGGTGCTGATGATAACGGTGACCGCCAGCTGCCTGGCGATCGCGCTTCCGCTGGCATGGCTCACTGTGAGGACAGACCTGCCCCTGCGGCGCGTCTGGTCGGTGGTCACCGTCCTGCCGCTGGTCATCCCGAGCTTCGTGGGCGCCTTCCTGTTCATCTCCGCGCTCGGGCCCAGGGGGCTGCTGCAGCAGATGCTGGAAGGCCCGCTGGGTATCGGACGCCTGCCTGAGATTTACGGCCTGGCGGGCGCGACGCTGACGCTGAGCCTGCTCAGCTACCCGTACCTGCTGCTCACCGTCAGAGGGGCGTGGAGCAGCCTGGACACGTCGACCGAAGAGTCGGCGCGGAGCCTGGGACACGGCCCCTGGAGCACGATGCTCCGGGTGACCCTGCCCCAGCTGCGCCCGGCGATCGCCGCGGGCGCCCTGCTGGTGGCGCTGTACACGCTGAGCGACTTCGGGGCGGTGTCTCTGATGAGATACCCGACGTTCACCTGGGTCATATTCCAGCAGTACGAGTCGTCCTTCGACCGCTCGATCGCGGCGGTGCTGGCGCTGACGCTGGTGGGGCTGGCGCTGCTGGTGCTGGTGCTGGAGGGGTGGAGCCGAGGTCGAAGCTCCTACCACAGGACGGGACCGGGCTCCGACCGCTCGCCGAAGGTGGTGGAACTGGGGCGATGGAGATGGCCGGCCTTCGCGCTGTGCGGCCTCATCGTCGGCCTCTCGTTGGCCCTGCCGACGGGGTTGCTGCTCCACTGGCTGGTGCGCGGCGTGCTGTCGGGCGAGCCCATGCTGCTGCTGTGGAGCGCCGCGAGGAACTCGGTGGTCGCGTCGGGACTGGCCGCCGTGGCTGCGGCGGGGCTGTCGGTTCCGATGGCCGCTCTGATCGTCAGGTATCCGAGCCCTCTGAGCCGGCTCCTCGAGCGGATCAGCTTCATCGGATACTCGCTTCCGGGAATCGTGGTCGCGCTGGCGCTGGCCTTCTTCGGGGCAAACTTCGCCCAGCCGCTGTACCAGACGACGTGGCTGCTCGTCTTCGCCTACGTGGTGCTGCTCTTCCCGGCGGCGCTCGGGGCGACGCGGGCATCGCTCCACCAGGTGAGCCCGCGGCTGGAAGAGGCGGCGCGCGGCCTCGGACGCACGCCGGGCCAGGCGATCCGGACCGTCACCGCCCCACTCGTCCGCCCCGGACTGATGATGGGTGCGGCCCTGGTGTTCCTGGTGGCGATGAAGGAGCTGCCCGCGACACTGATACTCAGCCCGCTGGGATTCGATACGCTGGCGACGGCGGTCTGGTCGGCATCGTCCGAGGCATTCTTCGCCCGCGCGGCCGCGCCGGCGCTGACGCTCATCCTGGTCTCGTCCATTCCGATGGCCTACCTGATCCTGCGTGAGCGGCGTCTCTCCAGGCTCACGGGAGAGGCGTGACGTGAACGGGCCGGTGGTGGAGTGCAGGGGAGTTACCAAGCGGTACGGCGACGTGCGCGCCGTGGAGAGAGTTGACCTCGCGCTGCAACCCGGAGAGACGATCTCCATACTGGGGCCGAGCGGATGCGGGAAGACGACCACTCTCAGGCTCATCGCCGGCTTCGAGCTGCCCGACGCGGGGGAGATCAGCATCTGCGGCGAGGTGGTATCGGGCCCCGACACACACGTGCAGCCGGACCGGCGCAGCGTGGGGATGGTGTTCCAGGAGTATGCCCTCTTCCCTCACAAGACGGTGGCGGAGAACGTCTCCTTCGGCCTGAACCGGCTCACATCACACGAGCGCGACCTGCGTACCAGGGAGGTGATGGAGCTGGTCAGACTCTCCGGCCTGGAAGAGCGGTATCCTCACGAGTTGTCGGGCGGGCAGCAGCAGCGGGTCGCGCTGGCGCGGACGATCGCGCCGAGGCCGGTCTCGGTGCTGCTGGACGAGCCGTTCAGCAACCTGGACGCGGGGATGCGTCAGTCGATGCGGCGCGAGGTGCAGGGGATCCTGCGGGAGAACGGGATCGCGGCGATATTCGTCACCCACGACCGCGAGGAGGCGTTCGCGACGGCCGATCGGGTGGGGGTGATGAGAGGCGGACGGCTGGAGCAGATCGACGCGCCGGACGTCATCTACCACTCTCCGGCGACGCCCTTCGTCGCGGAGACAGCCGGGACGAGTGACTTCATCAGGGGGGAGATAGAGCGTGGCTTCGCCGTCACGGAGATCGGCAGGTTCCCCTTCGTGAACGGCAACGGCAAGCTGAGCGACGGAGACCGGGTGATGCTGCTCGTGCGTCCGGACGACTTTCAGGTGGTGCAGCACGAGAGCGGCCCGTCGACGGTGCGGGCGCGCGAGTTCCGGGGAGACGAGACGGTGCTGGACGTCTCCACTCCGTCGGGCGCGATTGTGCGGTGCCGCCAACGTTCCTACTCGAAGCTGGCGCCGGGGACGCGCGTCACGCTCATCCCGCAGGCGGCGAGGCCGTTCACAGCCTTCGCCGAATGAGGGGCTGCCCCTACGAGTCGCGCAGCCGTACGAAGTGCCGCTCCACCCGGCCTGACAGCAGCATGGCGCCGATGAGCACGAGCCATACGAAGAAGGCGGGACCGATGATCCGGTGCGCGAAGGTGGCAGCGTCGATCCAGATGAACTGCATGGCGACACCCAGCACCGCCGTCACGGGTGCGATGCGCCTCAGGGTCTCGCCCGCCCTCCACTGGTAACGCGCCGCTACGATCAGGGCCAGCCCCGCCGCCGCGAAGCCGATCTTGCCGGTGAGCCACCGGAGGTCTGCCACGACCATGACCGAGTCGGCCCTGCTGTAGTCCAGGATCGCAGCGGTCGCTTCGGCGTCGGGGACCGACGCGGCCAGCCCGACCGCGCACAGGCCGGAGACCGCCGTAAAGAGACCGGACGCCGCGAAGAGCGCCGGGACCAGCGGCGTATCCAGCCTCTCCCGGATGATCCATGTCCTCAGGAGGAGCCACGCTGCCGCGATCAGTGTGATGCCCGAGACGAGACGAGCGGCGCCGCCCGCGAGGTAGAGCCACCTGTCGAGCGCGATCTCCACCATAGACTCGGAGAGGGTGGGCTGGTCGGCGTCGGCGGCCACGCGTCCAACCACTGCCGCCACGGTTGCCGCCGCCGTGAGTATGAGAAGCGCCCCGGCCGTGCGAGCGGACCGGTCCCGCTCGGGCCCCACGCGCGAGTCCGCCGCCGGCCCGCTCATCGGGTCTCGTCCGTCCGGTCTTCCCTGCCTCCGGAGGGTGGGTCGACCCGCGCTTCGGACGAGAGGATGTCCGATATAGCGTCCACGAACACGGTGGGGATCTCAGGCTCCCGGCGGTCAGAGCCGGCGCACCCGCTTCCGAAGGTCCCCGTCCTGTCGACATATATGGGAATCCGCACGTGGAGGGCGAACGCCACCAGCTCCACGACGTCCGCGCTTATCCAGGTCGTGCGTCCGCCGGCGCACAGAGATATGGCGCATCTGACGTCCTGCGACTCGTCACCGGTGACGACGACGGATCGGAAGGCGCCTCCCAGCTCCCTTACGCACTCCGAGAAGAAGCCGTAGAGCGGGCAACGGTCGTTCACGCCATGCGCCTCGAGGGCCAGGACGCCCGCGTTGGCCAACGGGACGGTCACCCTGATCTTCTGCCCGCTCGTCACTGTCTCCATGAGCATGATCGTCTCATGGGACGACCTGTCCCTGTACAGACGCTTTACTGAAGCTCGTTCCATCTTACAACTCCTCCCGTAAATTCCTGTTGCTAGCCAGGGACTTCTCGCCCGATCACCGGATTGGACGGCACGACCCTGATCTCTCCGGGGCGCATGACCGCAAGGACCGACGCGCCTGCGAGGGCGAGCCAGAAGACGGTCAGCGCCCACGTCTCCAGCGTCCAGGAGGTGTAGTCAGGGAAGAGCCAGGCCATCCATTGAAACAGCGGGAAGTCCATGTCGAACGGGTCGACGGCGATGGTCACCTCTCCGGCGCGGCCCGCATGGGCCAGACCCGCAGTGACTGCCGCGCTGTACAGGCCAAGCGTAGCCATCGCGGCTCTGGACCATGGTGGGAGCTGCACCGCCAGCAGAGCTAAGGGCAGCGCGAACAGCGGCAGCACCACCATCAGCGTCCGCCCTGGGAACCACCAGCCCATCATCGTCATGGCCGCGAAGGCCGCTATCATCAGTTGGGTCGCTATCAGCCCGAGGACGAGCCCGCACGGTCCCCGGTCCCTTGCCATGAGAACCAGCCCCGGCAGGGCCGGGATCAGCACGGGGGCCCAACGTCCGACGCCGAACCTGCGGTCCACGAACAGCCCCCACAGTCTGTAGAAGCGGTCGCCGACCTCCAGGTGGCTGCCGATGAGCTCCGGGGTCGAGAAGCCCGCGTGGACGACTCCGACGCCGTACGGCGTCAGCCCGTCGAAGGTGGTCATGTGGAACCAGGCGTACACAGCTGCCGAGCCGATGCCGAGGCCGAGGAGGGTGAGTCGGCCTCGGACACCGGACCGGAGCAGGAAGTAGGTCGACACCAGGAGGGCCAGTGGCGCATACTTCACCCCGAGCCAGCAGAGCGCCGACAGGGCGCACGCGGTCCAGAGGGCGTCCATCGAAGTCAACCGCCCGTGCCGCGCGACCACTATCAGGGAGACGAGGAGCGCAGCCGCTGCCGGGAACTCGGGGTAGATCTCCGTTGAGTATATGAACGGGACGGCCGTGAGGCCCACTCCGAGCGTCGCAATCCAGCTTATAGCGCGGCGCCCCGTGAGCCGGTCTGCCAGGACGAACGCGAGGGTCATCGTCGCCGCCGCTATCACCATGAGCTGAGCGTGCACGCCCGCGAGACCACCAAAGACGTAGCCCGGTATGACGAGTACGGACAACCCCGGATTGTGCGGGCTCAGGAGCCTGCCGCCGTCAGTGGGCGCCGACTGCCTCCAGAGACCGTCGGGATGGTCGAAGAACCGTTCGTACGACCTCGCCTCGTACTGGTTGCGCAGATCGAGGTCCCGGTCCTGAAGGATGCTCTGGGTCGTCAGGAGATAGAACGGCTCGTCGCCGGTGATCGCCGCGCCGCGCGAGGCCCGTATGCCGGCCGAAAATGCGTAGGCCGCCGTCAACAGCAGGACGAGCGCGACCGACGCGAGCAGGAGTCCCCGCTCTCTGGCAGCCGCTTCAAACCGGGCGGTCACGGCAGGATGCCGGTGTCGCGCAGCAGAGACAGCGTGCCCTGCAGGTCGCTGAGGCTCCCGAGGTCCACGTCGGGCGGATCGAGCGATTCGAGACTCGGCACATCGCCTTCCGGCTCGACCCCGGCGGCCAGCGGGAACTCCTTCGTCTCGCTTGCGAAGTAGCGCTGCGACGGTGCCGACAGCAGGAACTGGATGAACTGCTCAGCCGTGTCATCGTTGTCCGTCGCCTTGAGTATTCCGGCGCCGGCGACGAGCACCAGCGCCCCGACATCGCCGTTGCCAAGGAAGTGATTCCGCGCGCCGAAACCGGACCCATGCTCCTCGAGGAAGCGGGCGAGATAGTAGTGATTGACGAAGCCGACGTCGATCTCGCCCCGCGCGGCCGCCAGGACGGTGGTAATGTTACTCGAGTAGGCTTGGGCGTCGTTGGCCTTCATCCCTTCGAGCCATCTGCGCGCCACGTCATTTCCCAAGTGAACGCGCAGCGCCGTGACGAACGCCTGGAAAGAGCCGTTCGGCGGCGCCCAGCCCACGCGGCCCTTCCATGCCAGGTCGGTGAAGTCGAGGATGGAGTCTGGAAGATCCGTCGCCGGGTCGATCGCCGAGGTGTTGTAGATGATTGTGCGGGCCCGGCCGGAAGTGCCCACCCACTCGCCCTTGGGCGACCGGAACCGCGGGTCCACCTCGGACAGCAGCTCGCTCGGAAGCTCCGCGAGCGCTCCGTTCGCGGAAAGGGCGCCGAGCGATCCTGGGTCCTGGAGGAAGACGACGTCGGCCGGCGTGTTGTCGCCCTCCTCCAGGATGGTCGCCGCGATCGCGGCGCTGCTGGCATACTTGACCCGCACGTCTATGCCCGTCTCCTCTGAGAAGGCCTCGAGCAGGGGATGGACGAGACTCTGGGTGCGCCCGGAGTAGACGGTGAGCGTGTCGTCACCGCCGCCGCAGGCGGTCAGCCCCGCCGCCGCCAGCGCCAGCAGGGCGACGGCGGCCAGGATAGTCGTATTCGTCTTCCAGTGTCCGGATCGATTCATTTCCGTTCTCTCCCGTCCGAGGCCCTTCCTCTAACGCAGTTGGGCCGGCGACGTCACCCGAACGTCGGCCGGGATGCCAAGCGCCGAGATCACTTCCGCCGTGTTGAGTCCCGTGTACACCGCATCCACGTCGGAGTCGGACACGGCTTGTGACGGGTCCTGGGTGAAGATGTCGTTGATAGCGTCAGCAATCGACTGGGAAGCCGAAGAGACGGTGGGAGCGATTGGCTGGAAGAAGGCCCAGGCTTCCGCCAGGTGCTGCGCCCGATTGCTTTCGTCCTCATCAGTGGAAGACACGTAAGCGTAGCGCAGGGTCGCTAGGTAGAAGATCGTGTTGAGGCGCGCCTTCGCCTCGGACGCCGCCGCGTCAAAGGCTGCCATGTCTCCCGCGCGGGACGCTTCCAGAGCGTCGGACAGCGCCCGCTCCAGGGGGAGAGAGACATTGGGCGTCAGCTTGAAGTTGCCTTCCCTGCTGCGGGCGGTGGCAGCTATGGAGTAACTGCGGTCCCCTTGCGGGTTCGCCGTGCCGACATAAAAGGCCCAAGCTTCGTCTACTTTGTGCGGCGCGCCGGAGGCATCGTCCAGGTTGCCGGCCTCCATCTGCGCCCGAGCCGAGGACAGCTCCTGCAGCACCTTGCCGTAGATGATGGCCTGGAGGCTCTTGTTGATGATCTGTCGGCGCACTAGGTCGTCCACCTGTCGACCAGCCCAGTTCCCGGTCAGACCGGCCCGCACGTTAGCGTCCAGGTCGATGCCGGCCGGGAATTCTGCCAGCACCGAGTCGCTGGTGGCATAACCTTCCAGCGTACGGCCACCGGCATGTCTGCCATTCTCGTAGATGTCGGTGATGGTCGCGTAGTCCACGGTATCACCGCTGCGGGCGGCGTTGAGCAGCCCGGCGATGTCGCGCATATCCAGCGCGAGGGCGGCGTGGGGCTCCACATCGCTCACCGGAAGGTAGAAATCGATCCGGGCCGGCAGGCCCAACGCGGCACGCACTGCAGGCGCGTTCAGTGCGGTCAACAGTGCGTTGGCCGACGCCGGGGACACCGGGTTGGCTGGGTCCTGGGTGAAGAGATTCAGCGCCATCTGATCTGCGCCGGGGTCAACGGTCCGGACGATGGGCGAGATCGACTGGTAGAACGCCCAAGCCTCCGCCAGATGCTGCGCCCGGTTGCTCTCGTTCGTGTCCCGCGTGGACACCCTGGTGTACCGCACCGTGGCCAGGTGGAAGATAGTGTTGAGCCCGCCGCGGACTTCGGCGGCGGCGGTGTCAAAGGCTTCCAGGTCTCCGCCGCGGGAGGCCTCCAGAGCGTCCGACATCGCCCGCCGTATCGGCGGATCCACCGTGCCATGCAGGTCGAAGTTTCCAGCCCGGCTGCGGGCCGTATTGGCAATGGAGTACGTCCGGTTGCCTTCATCGTCGGCAGCGCCGACGTAGAAGGCCCAGCCCTCGTCCACTTTATGGGGTGCGCCGGAGGCATCGTCCAGGTTGCCTGCCTCCATCTGCGCCCGAGCCGACGACAGTTCCTGCTGGACCTTGCCGAAGATGATGGCCTGGAGGCTCTTGTTGATGATCTGCCGGCGCACCAGGTCGTCCACCTGCCGACCGGCCCAGCTGCCGGTCAGCCCGGCCCGCACGTTGGCATCCAGGTCGATGTCGGCCGGGAACTCCGCTAGCACCGAGTCGCTGGTGGCATAACCTTCCAGCGTACGGCCGTCGGCATATCTGCCGTTCTCGTAGATGTCGGTGATGGCCGAATAGTCCACGGTATCGCCGCTCTTGGCGGCGTTGAGTAGCGCAGCGATGTCGCGCATATCTAGGGCAAGATTGGCGTGGGGAGCAACGTCGCTCACGGGCGTGTAATGCTCGCCGCCGGCCGATACCGCTGCCATACCTGTGCCGGTACCCGTACCCGTGCCTGTGCCAGTGCCGGTGCCCGTGCCTGTGCCAGTGCCCGTGCCTGTACCTGTACCTGTACCTGTGCCGGTGCCCGTACCTGTACCTGTACCTGTACCTGTGCCGGTGCCCGTACCTGTACCTGTACCTGTGCCGGTGCCCGTACCTGTACCTGTGCCGGTACCCGTGCCCGTGCCTGTTCCAGTGCCGGTGCCGGTACCTGTACCCCCGCTTCCAATAACCTGGACCGTTGGGCGGTCCTCTCCGTCATCGTCTCCGCATCCCATCGACAGCAGGAGTAGTACCGCCAGGCCGGCAAGGGTAAGCAGGACCAGTCCCCGTATCTTCCATTCACCAGTAGCGATTCGCACTGCTACATACCTCCGTTTAACATTCGTCCGGTCCGATTTCGATTCATCCCGTTAGTCACGTGCTCAGCATCTCCTTAACCATCGCGAGAGGCACGCGCCACAGGTAGTGAGGACCTATGAAAGAGCTCCCGTTCGTGCGACGCCTGTAGTGGATCGGCACCTCGCGCAGTCTCATCCCCTTCTTGAGCAGGTCGAGGGTCAGAACCTGCGCATAGTTGTAGTCGTGGATAATCTCGGCGCATTCGAGAGCGCGCCGCGAGAATGCCCGGAAGCCGGTCTGACCGTCGCTGATCAGGCGGCCGGAGGCGACGCACAGCATCGCCGTGAACAGCTTGTTGGCGATGAATCGTGGCAGGGTCTGACCGTCGCGCGAGCCGAGATAGCGCGAGCCGAGAACATAGTCGGCCTCGCCGGCCTCGATGGGGGCCAGCAGATCGGGAATCTGGGCCGGCGGATACTCGCCGTCGGCGTCCACGTAGACCGCAGCCCGTGCGTCCATTTCACGCGCGGCGGCTAGACCTGTACGCAGGGCGGCGCCCAGGCCGCGGTTGCATTCATGGCGCAATACCACGTCCGCGCCGCATCGCCTCGCGACCTCCGCGGAGCCGTCCGTGGAGCCGTCGTCCACGACGACGACCCTCAGGTCCGGTACGCGACTCCGGGGTATCTCCGCCAGCGTGGAAGACAGATTCTCGGCCTCATTGTGGGCCGGAACCACAACCGCCACGGGTCTCGACATCGTCCCTCTTTCCGCCACTCCGAGCACCTGTCCAACCGATCCTCCAGGGGGCTGAACGCCGAGATAGTAGGCAATCGTTGGGGCCACATCCATGACCGACCGCGGCTCGTCGATCGGACCCGAAAGCTCAACACCCCTGCCCCACAGGATGCACGGCACGTACGTCTCGGAACGGCTCATGTGGCCGTGGCCGCCGATGCCGATGCCCTGACCGTGGTCGGACGTGATCAGCACCGTGGCGTCCTGCAGGTATCCGCGCCGCCCGCACCAGCCGAGGAACTCCTCGATGATGCGGTCGCTCTCTTCGATCTTGGCGAGATACTCGTCGTTGTAGCTGCCCCTGGCGTGGCCCGTCTGGTCGACGCTCAGGAGCTGCAACACCAGAAGGTCCGGGTCGTCGCTGTCCATCACGTGTCGGGCGCGGGAGACCAGCGCTTCGTCTATCTCGTCGTTGTCTGTCACCGCCGTTACCGTCTCGACGTCACGCTCGCCAAAGGCGTCGACGAGATGAGCGATGCCGACGAGCTTTCCCTTTCGTCCCGAAGACCTTAGAGAGTCGAACACCGACTCGCACTTCACACCCAGACTGGGAACGAAGTTGCTGCGCATCCCGTGAATCTTGGGAGGCGCGCCTGTCAGCATCGAGCTGAATCCGGTAACGGTCCGGGCGGGGTACACGGTTGCCGTATTGGTGTAGTCGGCGCCCTCCCTCCGAAGACGGTCGATGAACGGCGTTGTCGCTTCGGCAAGCCGGTCGACTCTGCATCCGTCTATAACGATCGCGATAAACCTGCGTGACCGGCGTTCGCCGGGCGAGGCTCTAAGGCGCGTGGGGACCAGTGCGGGAGCGGGCGGCCAGTTGAAGAACCACTGGTGCAGGAGCAGCGCGGTGACGCCGATCCCGAGAACGAATATCTCGAACGATAGGACCACGCCAAATCCCGGGCCCTGCACCAACATCTGAAACGCCAGCACGAGCAGTGCCACCTTCGGGACCTGCTCGAGGAAGTTGCCGCTGGTCGGGTCGGAATTCTCCAGCACGAGACGCCAGAAACGTGTGAAGTTCGTCCATGGAGTCCCGATGCGGAGGCGGTAGTAGACTGTTCCCCACAGCACCACAGTGAAGGTGAGGTACAGCCCGACCATCAGAGACAGCGCCGCAATGTCGATAAAGCGAAAGCCGACCAGGAAGAGGGCGACATATGCCCACAGCGCCGCCCGCAGTTTGAGAGGAAAATCGAACCGGTAGAAGACGACGAACAGAGGGATCAGTGCGAGCATCCCGGCTCCCGAGCGCAGCCAGTAGCCAGGCTCCATGATATGAGGCAGACTCAGCAGGGCGATTACACCGACAGTGAAGACCGGCGTGAACGGCTTGCCCTCGTTAAGCACGTTCCAGGCGCGCGCGGCGAGGATCTCGGTCCTGGATGCGGACCTCGTCCCATCACTGGAGCCCCGCATGGCAAGGGTCCACCTGGTGGAGAGTGCCCCTTTGGCCGCAACAGCGGCGAATAGGAGCCCAACGCTGTAGGAGTATGCGAACTTCAGGCCGTGAGTGAATACAGCGAGGGCTAGAGCATCGTCGAACGACATGCCAACGGCGAGGAGAGCTCCAGTCATGCTCGCCTCGTAGACTCCGATGCCTCCAGGAGTCACGTGAAAGACCTGAAACACGATGGTGAAGGCTGTGATCGCGATCGCAGCCATGACCGACAGCTCGGCGCCAAGCACGTTGGCGGCCACGATCAGTACGCCGGCCTCGAGGACCCAGCTAGGCGCGGTCAACGCCGCGGCCCCGATCAGCCGCCGGGCGGACATCAGCCGGAGTTGTGTCCGCAGGGCGTCGATCCGGGATCGTAGAGGGTCCATTGGCGGGATCTGGATGGATCGTGAGCGTACCGCTATCAGACCGGCGGCCAGGGCGGTTGCAAGCGCCGCCGGCGCGACGAGGAGTCGCACCCACCCTTCGCCGGGCGCGTCCAAGGGCAAAAGGGAGCCCAGGACTGCGGCTATGACTATCAGGGCCGACAGGTCGAGAATGCGGGCAACTCCGGTGGTCGCCACCGCCTCAGCAAAGGGCATGCCTCGGCGCGCGGCCAGGATAGGACGAGCCACCTCCCCCAGCTTGAATGGGAGAAGATGGTTGATCAGCAGCGCGGCCTGCAGCACCGTGAACAGGGAATAGGTGCTGACCGGAGAGGCCGCCAGCCGTCGCCATGCGACCGCCCTCAGCCAGAAGGCGCCCGTGTACGTCGCAAGCAACGTCGCGAGCAGGAGAGGACGACCTACGAGGACCTGTGCGGCGGAGACGAGACCGCGTAGATCGACCAGAAACGCCAGGACCACTGCGCCGATGACCGCCAGGAGCAGGCCCAGGACCAACCGCGGCAACGACTGTCGAGGGTGTCGGAAGGCTGAGCCAAGAGTGCTCTTGGCACCCGGCATCGATGGCTCTACGCCTAGAACTTTGCTCGTATTATCCATAACTAGGAGTCAATACGATGACATGCACTATCTATATACTTAGTTAACTGCTGAGGATGATAATAGTGGCGGCGCGACTGCATGTCAACCCCAACTGCGTGTGCACAACACAGAGACTCCTGGGATGCGCAGCGCAGCGTGCGCCGTGAGGGCGCTAAAGCCATGGGGACGACTCAGAGGAGGCGGGAAAATAAGGCCGTGGGGCGGCAATCAAGGGGGAGAGGCCGAGCTAGCTACCCGACCACCCCATCGGCCCTGGCCGTCGAGGGGATACGGTGATTCTACCTGTTCAGACTGTTTCAGACTGGGTTTGAGGATTCTGTAACAGTCGGAAGAGCCGGGTCTCAGGCCAGTATCTGGTCGATGGCCGCTTCCAATGTCTCCTCGGCGTCCGTGAGCCTCTTGAGGTGGGCGCTCACGCTCCCCTCGTCGCGTTGCAGCAGGGCGCGCGAGCTCTCGATCTGACGCTTCATCTCCGCAGGACCCGGGCTGCCCGTCGCCGTCCGTGTCCCCAGACAGACCTCGGGGTCGAGGGCACGGGAGAGAAGATCGTCGTCCACCGAGAGATCCCTTCTCAGGAACAGCATCGCGGCCCGGTCCAAGAGCTCCGGCGTCGGATGCCCGGCCGGGACGCCCTCCTGCTCCGCCAGCCGCACCATGACGCCGACCGTCTGGTGGGCCATGCGCCACGACAGTCCACGCTCCTGCACGAGGACGGCCGCAAGGTCCGCCGCCTGCGCCCAGGAGTCGACCGCGCGCTGCAGCATTCTGTCCTTATCGACCTCGAGCGTCTCGATCATCCCGGCGCACAGCGTCAGCGCCTCGACCGTCTCACGCGCCCCCCGCACCAGGTCCGGCGCGATGAAGCTTGCCGGCGTCCGTCCGGCGATGCGGCGGCTGATCTTCTGGACGTGCTCCGCCGCGGTCGGGTTGCGCTTCTGGGTCATGATGCTGCTGGTGCTGCAATAGCGGTCCGCGAGCCGGATCAGACCGAACTCGTTGCCCATCCACAGGATCAGCTCCTCGCACAGGAAGTCCAGGCTACTCAAGAGCATCGATAGCGCCGCCCCCATTTCCCAGAGGTGGTCGGAGTTGTAGCTGGAGTCGCGCGTGTTCGTCGAAACGGTCTCGCATCCCATCAGCTCCGCCACCCTTGGCCGGTTGGTCGCGAACCGGCTGGCCGTACCGGCCGCCGAGCCCGCCGCGCTGATGTTCAGACGCCGATAGGCCCCCTCTAGCCGCTGCCAGTCGCGTTCCGCGGCGCAGACGAAGGCGTGGAGATGGTGTGCCAGCGTGGTCGGCTGTGCCTGCTGGCCGTGCGTGTAGTAGGGCATGACGTCGTTCACCATCTCGTCGGACCGGTTCAGCAGCGCCTGTCGGTAGGCGTTGACGGCCGTCATCACGCCGATGAGCGAGTCGCGCAGGGCTACTCTATGGCTGACGAGGCCGAGGTCCCACGAGCTGCGCCCCGCGTGGATGAGTCCGCCGATCTCCATGCCAAGCTGCTGGACGAGATAGGCTTCGCCGGCATGAACGCCGCCGCCAACCGACTCGCGGGTGTCATCCAGGTCTCCCGACTGGAGGGCGCGCAGCGCGGCCAGACAGGCGCGGGCTCCGTCGCGCGGGATGATTCCCTCCTCGACGAGCATCACTGTGTGCGCCTTATCGAACCACTGGAGTCCGCGGGTGAAGTCGTTCTCGCTGTCAATCGCCTTGCGGCTGTCGACGAGGGTTCTGTCGAACTCCTCCATCAACCGTACGCCCACCCTCCGGTATCCTGTGTATCTGCTGTCGTCGCCCCTGAGCGATCCTGGGACCTCGGCGCGCGCGTCTCGGACCATCTCCGACCTCCTTGTTTCTGCGGACTCTCACGGCAATGTCACCGCGGAGAACGGTAGCAGAGCCATGTCCACCACAGTATAATGCGCGCCGACGGAAATAACATGGAGGGCTGCATATGGCAGGAAGCGTGTTCCAGAATGCAAGCGTAGAGGCTAGGTATGACGTCAAGGTGCCGATGAGGGACGGCGTAAACCTGTCGGCGGACATCTACTTTCCGCGCGGTGAGCAGGGGCCTTTCCCGGTGGTCCTCACCCGGACCCCGTATGACAATATGACGGAGGAGAGCCTCGAAGCCGGCCGCTTCTACCCACAGCACGGCTATGTGCTCGTGGCGCAGGACGTGCGCGGAAGGAACGACTCGGACGGCGACTTCTATCCCTACCTCAACGACTTCAACGACGGGCACGACACCGTCGAGTGGATCGGCGCCCAGCCGTGGTGCGACGGCAACGTCGGAATGGTGGGCGCCTCATACGTCGGATACGTCCAGTGGCAGGCAGCCTCCATGGGGAGCAGCTACCTGAAGGCGATCGTCCCCAGGGTCATCGGCGCCAACATGTACGAGACCGGCTGGTACCAGGGCGGCGCCTTCCATCTCGGCACTGCCGCCATGTGGGCCATGCGGTACGACGGCCGCACCCGTCAGGACATCTTCGACTACAACTGGGAGCAGCTCTTCAAGAAGCTGCCCCTCGCCGAGCTCGACAGAGAGGCGGGGAAGGACGTGCACTTCTTCCGCGACTGGATCGCGCACCCCGACTACGACGATTACTGGCGGGCACAGTCGATAGAGGAGCGCTACCCGAACATCAAGGTGCCGGTGCTGCAGATCGGAGGATGGTACGACGTCCTCGTGAGAGGCACCTTCCACCACTTCACCGAGATGAGGAAGCACGGCGGGTCCGAGCTGGCGCGGCAGAACCAGAGGGCTGTCGTGGGGCCGTGGATACATTCGGCCTGCTCGACGACCTTCGCTGGCGAGCTGGACTTCGGGGCCATCTCGATGCTCGACCTGCAGGAGGTGGAGCTGAGATGGTTCGACCACTGGCTCAAGGGCAAGGACAACGGAGCAGAGCGGGACGCTCCGCTTCGGTTGTTCGTGATGGGCTCGAACGAGTGGCGCGACGAGAACGAGTGGCCTCTTGCCAGGACGCAGTTCACGCCATACTACTTCCACAGCGGAGGCGCAGCCAACTCCCTGGAGGGAGACGGCAGCCTGTCGACCACTCCGCCCGCGGACGAGCCGTCCGACGGCTTCGTGTACAACCCTGCCTTCCCGGTCCCGACCCGAGGCGGTAACACCTGCTGCAACCCGGAGCTCGTCCCGTGGGGCGTCTACGACCAGCGTCCGCTCGAGTACCGCAACGACATGCTCGTCTACACGTCAGAGCCTCTGGAGGAGGACCTCGAGGTGACGGGTCCAATATCGGTGAAGCTGTACGCCAGCACCGACGGCCGCGACACCGACTTCACCGCGAAGCTCGTCGACGTACATCCCGACGGCTACGCCGTCAACCTGTGCGACAACATAGTGCGGGCCCGCTACCACGAGTCGAGAGAGTACCAGACGCTCCTCGAGCCGGGCAGGGTGTACGAGTTCACGATAGACCTGTGGATGACGAGCAACGTGTTCCTGAAGGGCCACCGGATCAGGGTGGACGTGTCCAGCAGCAACTTCCCGAGGTTCGACAGGAACCCGAACACCGGCAACCCCTTCGGCCAGGACGCGGAGCTCCGGGTGGCCAACCAGACTATCCTCCACGACGAGGCCCATCCCTCCCACATCCTCTTGCCGGTTATACCGAAGTCGTAATAACCTCGAATGCCAGAGGCGGACGCAGAGTCCGTCATCCCTACCGGAGGTCGGCAGAATGAGCTACACAGCCATCAGGTCCTGGCTCGCGGACGAGCTTAACGTCATAGAGGAGAGCGGCCTCTACAAGGGCGAGAAGATCATCACTACCGCCCAGAGCTCGCGGGTGGACACTCGCGACGGCATCAACATCAACCTCTGCGCCAACAACTACCTCGGACTCGCCGACCACCCGGACATAATGGAGGCGGTGTCGGAGGGGATGCGCACCCATGGCTTCGGCATGGCGTCGGTGCGGTTCATATGCGGAACGCAGGATATCCACAAGACCTTGGAGGAGCGTATCAGCCGGTTCCTCGGGACTGAGGATACGATCCTGTACACCTCCTGCTTCGACGCGAACACGGGCCTGTTCGAGACGCTGCTCGGGGCGGAGGACGCCATAATCAGCGACTCGCTGAACCATGCGAGCATCATAGACGGGGTGCGCCTCTGCAGGGCGCAGCGGAAGATATACAAGCACGCCGATATGGCCGACCTGGAGGCGAGGCTGCAGGAGACGGCCGACGCTCGCTTCCGCATGATCGCCACCGACGGCGTCTTCAGCATGCAGGGAGACCTCGCCCCCCTGGACAGGATATGCGAGCTGGCTGACCGTTACGACGCCCTGGTGATGGTGGACGACTCTCACGCCACCGGGTTCCTCGGCCCCAACGGTCGGGGCACCCCGGAAGAGCTGGGAGTGTCCGACCGCGTCGACATCGTGACCAGCACCATGGGCAAGGCGCTGGGCGGCGCATCCGGAGGCTTCACGGCGGGCCGCAGGGAGATCGTCGAGTACCTGAGACAGCGCTCCAGGCCCTACCTCTTCTCGAACACGCTGGCGCCGCCTATCGTCATCGGCGCGCTCAAGGCGCTCGACATGATCGAGTCGCAGCCCCATCTGCGCGAGACTCTGTGGGAGAACACCATCCACTTCCGCGGCAGCATGGTCGACCTGGGCTTCGAGATCCTGCCGGGGACTCATCCGATCGTGCCGATCATGCTCAGAGACGAGCTGAAGACGGTCGAGCTGGCCAAGGCGGTCAACGACCGGGGCGTCTTCGTCGTCGCCTTCAGCTTCCCCGTCGTGCCCAGGGGAGAGGCGCGGATCCGCGTGCAGCTTTCGGCGGGCCACACGAGGGAGCAGCTCGATACGGCGCTGTCCGTGTTCGAAGAGGCGGGCAGGGCGGTCGGCGCGATCTGAGTCAAGTAGACGGACGACTATAGCGAGGAACTGTCAGGAGTAGACCGGATGACGGCCAACGGCGAGCTTGACGGAAAGGTGGCGATAGTTACGGGCGCGGGTCAGGGGATGGGCCGGGCCGTCGCGCTGCGCCTCTCCGACGGAGGCGCCAGCCTCGTCGTCAACGACGTCAACTCCGCGGCGGCCGAGTCGACCTGCGCGCTGATAGCGGAGCGGGGAGGGGAGGCCGTGGCCGCCCCCGGCGACGTCACGTCGCGGACAGACGTCCGCCGCATCGTCGACGCGGCGACGGACCGGTTCGGTGGGCTTCACGTGCTGGTGAACAACGCCGGGGTACTTCGTCCCACCGCCGTCATCGACATCGAAGAGGACGAGTGGGACCTGGTTGTCAACGTCAACCTCAAGGGGACGTACCTGTGCTCCAGGGCGGCGCTTCCGGCGATGCGGGAGGCCGGCTGGGGGCGCATCGTCAACTTCTCGTCGACGGCGGGGAAGAACGTCAGCACGGTGGGCGGCGCGCACTACACGGCTGCCAAGGCCGGCATCCTGGGCTTCACCCGCCACCTCGCCAAGGAGGAGGCGGGCTACGGGATCACAGTCAACTCGGTCTGTCCAGGGCTGATCGACACGGAGATGGTCCGGTCGACCATCGACGACGACCGCGCCAGGGCATACGCGGCCAGCTTCCCAATCAGCCGGCTGGGCGAACCGGAGGAGGTGGCGGAGCTCGTCGCCTTCCTGGCATCGGACCGGGCCTCTTACATCACAGGGGCGTCGCTGGACATCAACGGCGGCGACCTCATGATCTAGGAACCATGACGTTGACTCGTTCCTTCACGACCGTGCATCGTAACCTGCTGCTTCACATGCCGATAGAAGACCCCCCGCCTGGCGTCGGACCAGTCGAGAATCTCCGGGGCGTCGGTCGTGTCAATCTGGTCCTTCGGCAGAGCCTCTAACGCCCGTATCTGCTCCTGTACGTCCGTCGGCAGCTCAGTAATGTCCTTCTTCATACGCCTCCCTCTCGTGGCTCGTCGCCTTCCCATGCCTTACTACTGCGTCCAAGTGCCACCGCTACCCGTAGCGCTCCCGGAGCATCTCCGCGGCCCTGACCTCGTTCTTTAGCTTCAGATAGGGCTCGTCCAGTGGGATCGGACTGCCCATCCCGGGGGCGAACCCGCAGTCGGGTGTAAGCGAGATACGCTCCTTGTCCACGTATCTCATGGCGCGCTCGACCCTCCCCGCGATCTCCTCAGGGGTGTCGATGTGGGCCCCTCGGCAGTCGACGCAGCCGAGGGCGATCCCCCGGTCTTCCGGCAGCTCGGCGAGCACGGCGTAGTCTCCCGATACGGGAATGCTGTACTCCAGCGTGTACTCGTGCACGTCGATAGCCTTGAGTGCTGGGAGCACCGGCTCGTAGCCACCCTCGTTGCGCCATCCCTCTCGGGCGCGGTTGAAGCGGCAGACGTGCAGGGCGGTCCGGACGCCTTCGACTCCCTGCACCATCTGGTTGAGGCAGTCGACGAGGAAGTCCATGTCGGTCTCCGGGTCGTCGAACAGCCTCCTGGCGTCGGGGTCGAGGAAGCCGCTGATATGAGGCTCGTCGATCTGGGCCACCTCGACCCCGACATCGCGGACGGCCTCCAGCTCCGCTCTCAGGAACGGTATGGTGGCCTCGACGAAGCTGCGGCGGGTGGGATAGACGCTGGCGGACATCTCGGGGTCCCACATGCGCTGCCCCAGGATGAACGGGGAGGGAAGACAGACCTTGATCTGGCGGTCAGTCCGCTCCTTCATGAACCTCGCCTCGTCGGCGATCAGGTGGCGATGGTTGCGCATCGGCTCGATGACGACGTTGTATCGCGGCCTCGGTTCGGGGCCCAGCCCTTGCGGCCTGGCGGGCCCGAAGCCCTCGACCATCTGCGCCATCACGTCGGTGTAGCCCCTCCTGCGCCACTCGCCATCGGTGATGATGTCAACGCCGGTGCTCTCCATCATCGCCAGCATGTAGGCGACGGCGGCGTCCATCCTCGCGTCCCACGCCTCCTCCCCCAGCTCCTCCCTAGCGCCCGGCTCGAGGAGCTCCCGTACGAAGGTCGGACGGGGCATGCTGCCGACGACGGTCGTTGGAAACAGGGTGGAGTATGGCACGTTCATGGGCGTCCTCCCTCAGGCGTATCGTACGCCTATTGTCACCTCGCTGGCCGCCGCAGTCCAGCCCGCGAGGATTGGGTACTTGTTCAGAACTGAGGGTAACCAGCCCGTTCATGGTGAGCCTGTCGAACCGCAACCAGCGTCGATTGACGATGGACAACGCCGAACGCCTGTGCTAATATCAGATCATGCGTTCCGTCGTCAAGACCCACCGCACCCGGGCAGCAGCCTTCATATCCATGCTCGCTATCCGCCCGTCCACCTGTCACAATCTGTCACTTTCCTGTCACTCTTCTGTCCCAACTCTGTTCAATACCTGTCCCGTGGATGTCCCGGACCGTCGGCCGTCTAGCTACGAAAGGAGACACAATGTTACAGAATGAGACAGATTTCGAGAAAAACCTCTCCCCGAGGCAGCTCGACGCCATCCCTCACATCCTCCTCGGCGGCTCCGTCGCCGATGGCGCGCGCCGGGCCGGTATCTCACGAACCACCTTCTACAGGTGGCTCGCCGATCCCGACTTCCGCCATGAGCTCGAATCTCTCAGCAAGGAGGCCGCCGAGCTGGCCAGGACCAAGCTCCAACATCTCATGCTCAAGGCGCTGGATGTAATCGAGGACTCTCTTCACGACGAAAGCCAGCGCGACAGGTCCCGCGCGGCCATCGCCGCCCTGAACCTCGCGGGGAAGGCCGTCCGCGACCGTGAGGTCGACCGACGCCTCCACCGGCTCGAAGACGTCATCCGCCTCCTTGAGGAGGAGTCACCATGGTAGCGCGGCTCCGTGCGCTCGAACGAAAATACACCAGGGAGCGGGCCACCCTCGCCGTCCGCGACTTCGCCGAGAGGGTCTCCGCCCGATGGCACCGCATCGTCGAACAGCCCGGCAATCCTCAGGACGTCGCCCAGGACATCATCCGCGACAACTGGGACTGGACCGTAGGCGTGCCGACCCTCACCCGCGTCTACGCCCTTCTCAAGAGCCACCTGGGCGACGGTACCCGGCCCAGCGAAGGTGCGATCATTACCGCCATGGCCCCCTGGTCGGTAAGAAGGCCCAGCCAATGGAAATAAGCCCCGCAAGTCTCAACAGTTGCAGGATTAGGAAAGCCGGCGATAGACGGACGCGCGGAGCTCCTCCAGCCGGGCGCTGTTCTCCACCCGGTAGGGCTCCGGCGCCCTCAATGCTCGGTGGGCTGTGGGGAGCCTCGCGATGTCACGTGTGAAATGCCGCCGCAGCTCATCGAGCGGCCGCACGGAGGCTGTCCGCTCGCCTCCTCTCATCGTCTCGACGAGCAGGGGCGATCCGCCCGGCTCAGTGTGGCCGGCTGTCGCAATGACGTCCCGCTCGTACCGGCCGTCCGCGTCCGTGAAGCGGAACACCTGCTTGGGGCCGGGGAGCGTCTCCTTTCCCGGGCTCAGCTTCGTGATCGGGTTACCGTCGTACTCCACCAGCTTGTAGACGGCGTCAGCCGCCGGCGCATCTGCCGAGACGCCGACCCTCGTCCCGACTCCGAAGCCGTCGATCGGAGCGCCCGCATCGACCAGCTCGCTCATTCGGAGCTCGTCGAGTCCACCGCTGGCGAATATCTGGACATGGCTCAATCCTGCCCCGTCCAGCATGGTCCGCGCCCTGAGCGACAGCTCCAGGAGATCTCCACTGTCGAGGCGGACCGCGAGCAGCGCCCGGCCGTGAGTATCCATCTCCCGCGCCACCTCTATCGCGCTCTCCACGCCTCCGAGGGTGTCGTAGGTGTCCACTAGGAAGGTGCTCGTGTCGGGAAATGCTTCCGCATACGAGCGGAAGGCGTCGGCCTCCCGCTCGAAGGTGGCGACAAAGGAGTGCGCCATCGTCCCGAACACCGGAATGCCGTACCGCTCTCCGGCACGCAGATTGCTCGTTCCGGCGAATCCGGCCATGTAGCTGACGCGAGCGAAGGCGTCAGCAGCCTCCGTACCGTGGGTCCTCCTCGCGCCGAAATCGACCACCGTCCTGCCCTGCGCGGCGTGTACGACCCTCGATGCCTTGGTCGCCAGCAGAGTCTGGTAGTGCACCTGGTTGAGAAGCAGGGTCTCGACGATCTGGGCCTCTATCACCGGCGCCGTTACCTCGACGACCGGCTCTTCCGCGAAGAAGATCGAGCCCTCCGGCATGGCCCTCACAGCGCCGGTGAAGCGCAGGCCGGCGAGGTGCGAAAGGAACCTCTCGTCGAAGAGTCGAAGAGACGACAGGTAGGAGAGTTGGTCCGTGCCTATGCGAAAGGTCGACAACTGCTCCAGTACATCTTCGAGCCCGGCCAGCACCAGGTAGCCGCGGTCGGGCGGCAGGGTGCGGAAGAAGAGGCTGAAGACTGCGTCCGCCGTGCGGCCGCTGCTCCAGTAGGCCTGCGCCATCGTAAGCTGGTACAGGTCTGCGAAGAGAGTTTTTCTTGACTGGGAGATGTCGGGGCCTCCTGAGTGCGGGGGAGGTTCAGGGGGCATCCGAGCCGCGCTCCGCCCTGACCTTATGCAGGATGCCGGGCGGGAGGGGGAAGTACCAGCCGCGCCGGCGGATGATCTCCACGGCGAGCGGAGGCGGGACCGCGACGACCATGTCCGCACCGATGGAGCTTGCCCCGTCCGCGCCTCCCATCGCCATGCGCGCGTGCATGCCGGAGAGGCCGCCCGGGTCTACGCCGTCGACGGCATAGTCGCTGAAGACGCCCCCGAAGACCGACTGCCATCGGTAAGAGAAGCCGTTGACCACCTGCGGAGCCTTTCCGAAGGCCCCGCCTCCCGGTGACACTACCAGGGCGAGCGCGCTGACCGTATAGAGGACGTCGTTCAGGTCGCCTTCCCCTCCACAGCTCAGCGTCCAATGCAGCCGCCGTATCAGATCGTCGGCCGCCTTCTGTGCGCCGAGCCGACCGGCGTCGACGGCAGGGTCGCTCGCGTCGTCCATTGGCCTCTGCCCGCCACCCTGTCCGGAGAGATAGACGAGACCGCTCTCGTGGAGCACGGCGCCGGCGTAGGGCACGAAGGCCTTGACCGGATGCGGCTTGGCTAGGGAGACGACATCCTCCTCGAAGCTGCCTAGGTCGATGCCGAGAGAATCAATGCGGTCATATACGTCGTACGACCGTCTCAGCTCGTCGGGCATTACCGTCTCGTCGTAGTATCTTCCCAACTGCGCACCTCCATGCATCCTGGTAATCTCTCACGGAGTCTGAACAGCTATATCTCCTCCCGTTCCTTGAGGAGACGCCGGAGTATCTTGCCCGACGGGCTCTTGGGGATGGTGCCGACGAACTCCACCTCCCTCACCTGCTTGAAGGTGGCGACTTTGCCGGCCACGAACCGTACCAGCGCGTCCTCGTCCACCTCGACGCCTGTCCTGGGAACGACGAAGGCTTTGGGGATCTCACCCGCCTCGACGTCGGGCCTCCCTATGACCGCCACGTCCGTCACGGCTGGATGCTCCAGCATCAGGCCTTCCAGCTCCGCCGGGGGTACCTGGAAGCCCTTGTACTTGATCAGCTCCTTTTTCCGGTCGAGAATCCAGACGTACCCGTCAGCGTCCATGCGGGCGATGTCACCCGTGTGCAGCCAGCCGTCGTCGGTCAAGGTCTCTGCGGTAGCCCCAGCGTTGTCGTAGTATCCCCTCATCACTTGGGGACCGCGTATCATCAACTCCCCGACTTCACCGACGGGGAGCACCCTTGTGCCGGTCTCTACGTCGACTACCCTCTCCTCCGTGTCCGGAGCCGCCGGCCCGACGGAGCCCCGTCTGATCCGCTCCGGCTCGAGAAAGTCCGAGTTCGCCAGAGGCGAGGTTTCGGTCATGCCATAGCCCTGGATTATCGTGCATCCCAGCGCTTCTTCCACGCGGAGCTGGAGTTCCGCCGACATCGGAGCGGCGCCAAAGAACCCCACTCTGAGCGAGGTGAGGTCGTGGTCCGACACGCCTGGGTACTGCGCCACGCCCAGACCGACGGGCGGAACGGTGAAGAGTTGAGTCACCCTGCGGCGCGAGATTAGGCTAAGGAACCGGTCCATATCGAAGCGGCCCATCATGACCTGGGTGGCTCCGACAGTGACGGCCGGGTTCATGAGCACGTTCATCCCATAGATGTGGAACAGCGGGAGATGCACCAGTATCACGTCGTCTTCCCGCGGGACCGACTCCTCTCCCTCCCGGCCCACCATCTGCTCCACGTTGGAGACAAGATTCGCGTGGGTAAGCATCACCCCCTTGGACAGGCCCGTCGTACCGCTGGAGTAAGGCAGCGCGGCGACGTCTTCGTCCGTCCTTGCGACGGGGAGCCGGGCAGTGGCTGAAGCGCGATCGATGGCGTCCCAGAAGGAGCCGGGGAGTGCGGCTGGCTCTATCGGCACCACACGGCGCAGCCCGGGGGCCTCTTCACGCGCCGATTCCAGGACGGGCCTCAGGTCGGCGTGCACGATCACGACCTCGGCACCACTGTCGTTGAGCTGGTGTGCGATCTCACGTTCACGGTAGCCGGAGTTGATTGTCGTGACTATGGCGCCGGCCTTCAGTATGCCGTAGAAGGCGATTACGAACTCGGCGCAGTTGGGGGCCAGGAGCGCCACATGCTCATCTCTGCGGACGCCGAACGAGGCGAGCGCCCCGCCGAGCCTGCCGCTGTACTCCTCCAGCTGCCGGAAGGTGAAGCGACGCTCATCGTCTATCACGGCGATCTTCTCCGGGAGCCTCGCCGCGGTGCGGCGCAGGAGCTCCTGCACCGGGAAACGGGAGTAGGGAGCCAGCGACGGCCTCGGGCGTGACATCACCCTCACCTCAGTCCTCTCCCGTCGAGCGAGAGGAGGGAGCAGGGGACGCGAAATGGTCCCATCCATGGTCCCGTGGAACGATCACTCTGCCGTCCGAGTCTCTAACGGTGACGCGGCCTACACCTTCGGAGATGTCGCCGATCACCGTCACCAGTATTTCCGACCGTGCCACTATGTCGACCATCGTCTCGGATGAGGCCGTGAACAGCAGCTCGTAGTCCTCGCCTCCACTCAACGCCAGGTCGAGCCCCCGGTCCGGGAAGACTTCCCGTAAGGACGGGTGGATTGGAACGAGGTCTGAGCGTATGGCGGCGTCGACTCCGCTGGCCTTCGCCAGCTTGCCTAGGTCGTCCACCAGTCCGTCGCTCACGTCGATGGCCGCCGTCGCGCCCGCGCGCACCAGCACCGCGCCCATCTCGACTCGAGGCTGGGGACGGTTATGCGCATCGACCAGGGACAGGGCTGCGGGGGAATCACATCGGCAGGCGTCCCGCATGACGAGCAGACCTCCCGCCGAGGAGCCGAGGTGGGCGGTGACGGCGACCTTATCCCCAGGCGAGGCGCCGCTACGAGTCAGCACGGTCGAGCACCCGGTGGCGCCTTGCATCGAGACGGTGATGAAAAAGACGGGTGAGCGGACGACGTCGCCGCCGACTATTGCGCCGCCGTAGCGGGCGCAGGCGTCCTGCATGCCCTCGTACATCTCCTCCAGTCCGCGTACGGGGAGGTCGGGGCGCAGCCCCAGGGTCACCACCGAGAAGGTAGGCGCGCAGCCCATCGCCGCGACGTCGCTGAGGCTGGCGGCCACCGACTTCCACCCGAGGTCGTTCCACCGGACCCGGCTCAGGTCGAAGTGGACCCCGTCGACCAGGGTATCCGTGGTGAAGACGGTGGAGCCGGGCGCCGAGTCCCAGGCGGCGGCGTCGTCGCCTATGGAAAGCTGCAGCCGAAAGCCCCGCGCGCCCAGGCTGTCCAGCTGCTCCCCGTTACGCCGGGCGCAGACGGCGGCAAGCGTCTCGATCAACTCGAACTCGCCCTTTTCAGCGACGATCATTGGAGCATTATACCCAACAGTCTACTTTGAAACGCGACCGCCATCGGGTATGATACGTCCGCTGCTCAACGACCAACAGAACCGAGGAGGCCAGTCTTGCAGTTCACCGACATAATCTACGAGAAGTCCGACGGCATCGCCTGGTTGACGATCAACCGCCCTGAGGTATACAACGCGACGCGGGGCAGGACCACCGACGAGATGTCGGTCGCCCTCCAGGACGCCGACGATGACGACGCGGTCCGGGTCGTGGTCATCTCAGGATCGGGGCCGAACGCCTTCTCATCGGGACGAGACCAGAGCGAGGACCGGAGCACGGTGGAGTACCACGGTTCGGCGGAGGTGGACTTCCAGTCCCTGATCCGGGACATGCCTAAGCCGGTCATCGCCATGGTCGACGGCTTCGCGATAGGCGCGGGACACATCCTCGCCTACATGTGCGACTTCACGATCGCGTCGACACGCTCAACGTTCGGCCAGACGGGTCCCAGGGTCGGGAGCCCGGCATCCGGCTGGGGGGTGGGCTATCTCGCCCAGATCGTCGGCCAAAAGAAAGCGCGCGAGATCTGGATGGTCACTCAGCAGTACTCGGCCCAGCAGGCCCTCGACATGGGGCTCGCCAACTCCGTGGTGCCGCCCGAGCAGCTGAGGGACGAGGTGATCCGCTATTGCAACCTGCTAAAGAACAACAGCCCCATCATCCTGGAGCTACAGAAGATCACCTTCAACGAGGTGACGCAGTACATGGAGGAGATTGCTGCTCCCACGAAGCGCTACTTCCCGGACTACGAGGAGTCGGAGGAGGCGGAGGAGCGTCGTCTTGCCTTCCTGGAACGGAGACCCATAGATCCCGCGAAGAACATGCCGTTCCTGCACGCGACGCGAAAGGAGAAGTCGGGGGGCGGCTCCTAGACGACTCGGAGAAGGGGAGTCCCCAACCTGACCTTCCCCCGCGGAGCCAGGGAAGGGACAAGACAGAGAGATTCACGGAGGTTACCATCGATGGCATCCGGATCCGCGACTGACATCAGCATCAACCTGGCATTTCCCAAGGCCGGCGTCGTCTTCGTCATCGAGGCGTCCGGTCCAAACGGGCAGGCGCCCGCGTTTCGCCTTCGCGTCACCGACTCGTGGGGGAAGGTCGTGCCCATTACACGCGAGGCGTCTGAGTATGTTCACGACTGGATCCGAGGCTACACGCGGTGGCTCTACAGGGCCAGGGTGACGGCCTCCTGGGACGTCGAGGGCATCACCGGCACGTTCGCCGAGGGTCTGACGCCGGAGCAGGTGTTGGAGGGCGTCCAGGGCGCGTGCGACATGATCCGCCAGCGGTTCGAGCTATACGAGGGCAG
Source organism: Dehalococcoidia bacterium (assembly GCA_965208395.1). GTDB lineage: Bacteria > Chloroflexota > Dehalococcoidia > Lucifugimonadales > CBDBON01 > CBDBON01. Next base: position 214,361 of record CBDBON010000003.1, on the reverse strand, counting down.
CGTCCTCTCCTGAGCCGACGCTACCAGCTCTCGTGGGGGAGTCTAAAGTCCCCCTGAACCTGGTCGATTTCAGCCAGCTCGGCATCGGTCAAACGCCAGTCGGCAGCTTGGACGTTATGGTATACCTGTTCGGGACTGCGCGCGCCCACGAGAGTAGACGTGACCGACGGGACCGATAAGGTCCAGGCTATAGCCAGCTGCACGATGTCGCGGCCGTGGTCTTCAGCCCACTCCCTGAGACGCTCCGTCACGGCGTAGATCCTCTCGAAGTTCTCCCCCTGCCAGACGCTGATCCGGTCCTCGCTGCGGATATCTCCGGATTCGAATCGGTGTCCCGGACGGTACCGTCCGGTCAGCAGGCCCTTGCCGAGAGGCGAGTAGCACAGGACGCCGATGCCCTGCTCGTGGCACCAGGGGATGAGTCTCTCTCCGTTGGCGCGCTGCAGCACGTTGTAGAGCGGCTGCGCGGACGCGATGGGACCATACGGCAGAGCCTCCTCGATCTGCTCCACGGAGAAGTTCGACACCCCTACGTACCTGATCTTTCCCTGATCCCTGAGCCTCATCAACTCTCCCATCGTCTCATCGATGGGACGCTCCGGGTCGGGACGGTGGAGCTGGTACAGATCGATGTAGTCGGTGCCCAGAGCAGCGAGACTGTTCTCGACGGCGGACTGCATGTGATCGAGCGAGTGGTCGCCGGAGAGCTTCGTAGCCAGGAAGAGGCGGTCCCGCCTTCCCCGGATGATCCTGCCGATGACTGACTCGCTGGCGGAGTACCCCTCTGCCGTGTCTATGAATGTCAGACCGGCGTCCAAGGCGGCCTCCGTCACGGCTACGGCCCGTTCGTCGGTCATCGACCCCATTGTCCCGCTGATGCCCCAGGCGCCGAAGCACATCACTGGCACCTGCGGCCCGTCTCTGCCCAACGGCCTCGTTTCCATCTCTTCTCCTTCGCACTATCGCAGCAACACTCTCTCTTTAGGATACAGGAGATTGCTCGCCGCAGTAGCGCGGAAGACAGCCAGAACGTAGAATGAGGCTCGTGGTCATCATGTTCGACAGGGGAGGGGAACCGTGGCTACCCATAAGGTGAGTGTCGGCAACGTCGAGCTCGTTTCGGTGACGGACGGTCAGGGCAACGGCGGTACGGGCAACCTAGTGGTGACGACACACATCCACCCCAGTCACGTCGGATGGAACATGAGCGACTGGGGACCCAACTTCCTGAACGCCCGCTACCTGGTGCCGCGGGCTGACTGGGAGTACTGCACGCAACCGGCCCTCGCCCCTCTTGAGGGGCTCGTCTAGTGGCCCGTCGGATAGTCCGGATCTTCGTTGGTGCCGTGAGCCTGGCGGCCGCCGTGCTGCTGCTGGCCGCGTGCGGCGCAGAGACGACTCCAGAAGAGGAGGCGGCCGACGCCCACAGGCTCGGACTGCAGCGGCAGGAGCAGGGGAACCTCCAGGGCGCCTACGAAGCCTACTCACACGCTCTGGATCTGAACCCCGGGCTGGCCGAGGCCTACTCAGACCGAGCCTACGTCTACTACCGCTACAACCGGTTGGAGTCGGCGCTGGAAGACCTCTCCAGAGCCCTGGAGCTGGACCCCGAAATTGCCTCTGCCTACTACCACCGGGGACTCATCATGGCCGCCCAGGAGCTGAGCGACGACGCGATCCTGGCTCTCACCAGGGCGGTGCAGCTGGACCCCGAGTACACCGACGCATACTACCAGAGGGCCAGACTGTACTTCGGACTCGAAGAGTTCGAAAGCGTCATAGCCGACCTGTCTACCGCGATCGAGCTGGCGCCGAAGACGGCCCGATACTACCTGCTTAGGGGCCAGGTGCACCTGGTTATGGAAGAGCCGGAGCTGGCCGTCCCCGACCTGGAGTACGCAATCACGCTCAGCGAGGACGACGACTTGGTGACCGTGGCCAAGCAGATGCTCTCGATGGCCCGGTAGCGTAACAAGCCGTCTCTCAGTTGGACATCCGTCAGACGGTCCAGTCGGCACGTCAGCTATTCGCAGCGACAGGCGGCGGAGAGATGACATGGGTGGCGTCGATGTGCGTCATGCTGACGATGCTGCTGCTGCCCTTCGCCAGCTACGTGGCCGCGTTGCCGGTAATCACCGAAGAGTGGGGACTGAGCCACGCAAGGGCCGGCGCCGTCTACTCGGCATACCTGGCGGGCTACTCGGTGTCGGCCCTGGTGGTGATACCGCTCACCGACCGCCTGGGGCCAAAGCGCGTCTTCCTGGCGGCGGCGCCGATTTCGGTAGCCGCGCACACGCTGTTCAGCCTGGCTGCAGATGGCATGGTGTCCGGGATGCTGCTCATGGCGCTGGCCGGATTCGGGCTCGTCGGCATCTACATGCCGGGGCTGAGGATCATCTCCGAGCGCTTCCACTCTGGCGGACGGGGGCTGGCGATGGGGCTCTACGTGACCGCATACTATGCGGCAAACAGCATCTCGCTGGCGAGCACGGGGGCTCTCATGTCGGCCCTGGAATGGCGGGAGGCCTACCTCGTCACAGCCCTGGCGTCGTCCGCGGGAGTGCTCCTCGCATACCTGCTGCTAAGAGGCCATCGCGACCGCCCGTCTGGAGGCTCGTCGGGCAGACTCGACCTCTCGGTGCTCAGGAACAGGCCCGTCCGCCACTTCATCGTGGGCTACTCCCTCCATGCCTGGGAGCTGTACGCGGTGCGGGTCTGGCTTCCCGTCTTCCTGGTGTCGGTCCTGGTGGCGCGGGGCGTCGACGGAGACCAGGCTGTGGTGCGGGCGGCAACGGTGGGCGGCATCGCGTTGACCGCCGGCGCACTCGGGCCGGTGGCCGGCGGAATGATCTCTGACCGGCTGGGACGGGCAGTATCGGCGATGGCCATCTTCGGATTGAGCGGCGCGCTGTCCTGGGCGATAGGCTGGATGGGCGGCTTCCCGTGGGCCGTGATCGTGGTGGTCGCGGTTATCTACGGCTGGGCGATCTCTGCCGACTCGGCCATCTACACGACGGCCATCGCGGAGGCGGCCAAGAGCGCTCAGCTCGGTTCGACGATGGCGGTGCAGGCCTTCCTGGGCTTCTCCGGCGGGGTGGTCGGCCCTGTCGTAGTCGGCGCGGTGCTGGACGCCACCTCTGAGTCGTGGGTGATCGGCTTCTCGTCGATAGGAATGATATCGGTCGCGGCCATACCGGTGCTGCTACGGGTCCGCTCGTTCAGGCCCGAGCCCGCCTCCTCTTCCGGAGGTTGAGACGAACCGGCGCCAGTCCCGCAGGATCGTGTCGTCGTGGGGGAAGGGCAGGGGAGGCAGGCTGTCAGGAGAGAAGAGGGCCGTCTCCGTCACCTCCTCGCCCGGGGTGAGCTCTCCCCCCGCGATGGTGGCCGAGTAGGCGGCGAGGATGACGACCCTGCCGCCGCCGGAGTAGAGTCCGATCAGGCCGTCCAGCTCTATCTCCAGCCCCGTCTCCTCCTTCACCTCTCGGACCGCGGCCTCCTCCACCGCCTCGCCGCGGTCGACGTACCCGGACGGAAAGCTCCACCGGCCGAGAGCCGGGTCTATGGCGCGGCGCACCATGACGAGCCTTCCGCCGGACCGAACCAGGACGACGGCGGCGACCTTAGGGTCGAGAAAGACGGCGCGGCGGCAGGAGGAGCAGTACGGCCTGTCGACACCGCCGACGCTCCTCACTTCGAGAGGTCCGCCGCAGAGCTCGCAGAACCTCGGCTCTTCCGACAGACTCACGCCGCGACCCACCACTCGGAGAGGACCTCCGCCTGCTCCAGCACCGTCTGCGTCGCCTTCTCCCGCTTGTCGGGCGGGTAGCCGTGCCTGCGAAGGATGCGGCGGACCAGGCGGCGGAGGTTGGCGCGGACGTTCTCGCGCAGCGTCCAGTCGATGGTGACGTTTTTGCGGACGGTCTCGACGAGCTGGCGGGCGATGTCCCGCAGCGTCTCGTCGCCCAGCACCCGGACGGCGCTGTCGTTGGTCTCCAGCGCGTCGTAGAAGGCCATCGTCAGGCTCTTGCCGGAGCCCTGGGTGTGCCAGACGACTCCGATGCGGCGGTCGCCGGGCTCTCCGCCCGGCCTGCGCCCCGCCTCGTAGCGTCCCTCCTCCTCGGCGATCCGGGCCTCATCGCGTTGCAGCTTCCCCGCACGCAGCGTCTCATCCACAGCTACCCTGACTGCGTGGAACTGGTGGTAGCCCGCCATCTTCTTGACCAGCGCGCCGCCGTCGTCCTCGAAGACGATGAAGTCACGCACCAGCGCAAGAAACCGGCCCGGCTCAAAGACGCCTTCCAGCATCACCTGTAGCTCGGTCATGCGCGGGTCGGCCAGCGCCTCCCCGGTGACGGTGCGCCAGGGCTTGAACCACTCCCGTCCAGCGGTCAGGGTTCCGACGCGGGCCTCGTTCCCGTCGGAGACCATCAGAGCCTCGTTCATGGAGAGGAGGGCAGGCAGCTCGGCCCTGTAGGTCTGGAGCTGCCGCCACGCCCTCCAGATCGTGGCGTCGGCGGCGGCGGGGTTCTTCAGCTCGATGACGCCCAGGGGCAGGCCGTTGAGGAACAGCACGACGTCGGGCCTTCGCGTGTTCCGGTCTTCGGTGACTGTGAACTGGTTGACGGCCAGCCGGTCGTTGTTGGCGGGCTCATCGAAGTCGATGATGCGGACCTGGTCTCCCCGCACCCGTCCGTCGGAGTCGCGGTACTCGATCTCCACGCCATCGACCAGCATACGGTGGAAGGCCCGGTTGCGGGCTTCTATGGTCGAGCCCTGGGGGCGCGTCAGCTTGTGGAAGGCGTCGTCGAGCGCATCCATGGGCAGGCCGGGGTTGAGGTCGGCCAAGGCGTCCCGCAGCCGCCGCTCCAGTACGACCTGTACGTAGTCGTCACGCTCGGCGTTGGGCGTGTCGGGGCCGTGCGCAACCTGCCATCCCAGGCCGCGCAGCCAGGCGAGGGCGGCCTCTTCGACATCGGCCTCGGTGATGGTGGTCATGGCCGCTCCCACAACCGCCTAATGGGCACGGCATACAGGCCTTCCCCAAACCTGGCGGTGGTCTCGCCGTCATATAGAACCACCCCGATCCTGAACCGGTCGCCGCAGATCCTCGCAAGTTTGCGGAGTCCGCTAAAGTCAGATGAAGTCACGGTTGCACCGGCCTTCACCTCGATCCCGGCAATGGCAGACCCGTCCCTCTCGATGACTATATCCACCTCCACCCCGTCCTTGTCCCGGTAGTAGTGGAACGACACGTGGGACTCGTACCAGCCGGCCTGCTTTCGAAGCTCCTGGTACACAAACGTCTCAACGAACTGGCCAACCATACGTCTGTCCGCGGCCAGCGCCCAGGCATCGATGCCTAGCAGGGCGCAACCGACGCCAGTGTCGCCGATGTGGAGCTTTGGGGTCTTGACCAACCTGCTCGACCTGTTGGTGAACCAGGCCGGCAATCGCTCCAACAGGAATGCCCTCTCCAACAGCGCCACGTAGTCCGCGATTGTCGGGCGAGTGATGCGCAGAGCTCTGGAGAGCGAGTCCTGGTTGAACAGGCTTGCCGTCTGCGCAGAGGCGGCCTCCAGAAGCCTCGGCAGCTCGTCCAGGCGTCGGATGCGGGACATGTCGCGTACATCTTTCAGCACATGGGTCTCGACGTAGTCGCGGTACCAGCTCGCTCTGCGCCTGCCCGACGGGAGCACCATTGCAGGCGCGTATCCGCCAGCCGTGATCCGCTCCACAAGCTCATCTCGCAGCCGTGTCGTCTGTCCGGACCTGAAGCCGCCGCCGAACAGCTCATCCAGGAATCCAGGCCTGGCATCCGACCACAGGTCCGTGGGAGCGCCTCCACTCACAAGCTCCCGCTGCGCCAGGGGATGGAGTCGTACTATTCGAAGCCGCCCTGCGAGCGACTCGGAAAGCTGTGGGAGCAGGAGCAGGTTGGTCGAACCTGTCAGGACAAATCTACCGGGCGTTCTGTTTCGGTCCACCTCCAGCTTGATAGAGGTGAACAGCTCGGGCACTCGCTGCACCTCGTCGAGAATCACCCTCTCAGGCAGGTCGGACACGAATCCCACCGGATCCGCCCGCGCTGCTTCTCGAAGCACATCATCGTCGAACGAGCGATAGACATACCCACCGATCGACTCGCTCCCGTGAGGCACGGCGCCGTAGGTCGGCGGCGGCGCAGGGGGAGGGACAATCGGACTGCCAATCGTGATCGGATTGCTGACTGCGATTATGTTGGAGGGGCGCCGCTCCGGATGAGCCGGATAGCCAAGGGTCTGGGCCAGTGTCGACTTGCCGCACTGGCGCGGGCCGTGGATGAGGACGACGGGCGAGTCAGCCAGCGCCTCGCGCAGCCGGGGCAGCACATAGCGGGGATAGAGGCCGTGACTATTCATCGTCCCATTGTAAGCTTCGACTGCGGCTAATCGCAAGGTTCATATACGGCCAATCGCAATCTGTGGATGCAGGGTCCCCAGATAAACGGTCCGGGAGACGGTGGAGCCAGTCCACCGGTGTGTGTAACTGGTATCTCCAGTACCCCTTTGCGTCCATTCGCGGCATGGGTCAGCGGCCAAACGCAGAGTCATGATGCGTCCAATCGAAAACCTGGGCGATTTCGGGGACGTGGGCCGTCCGTCACTGTTGTGGTTCGACAGGACTCTCCTGAGCTTGCCGAAGGGCTCACCATGAACGATCTTATGGGGAGCTCACCACGAACGGGCCTGGGAGCGGCGGTCGGGCAGGTCCAGATCGTGTCCCATATATATTATGTGCGTCATTTTGGGTCAAAGTGGGACATTTCGTAGCTGGGACGGCTGCTTCGGACATCCGGGGCGCGCCACGCGCGACTGACGCCCGGGTCCGAGCCGGTGGGGCCGGGAGGGCAACTCCCTCTGGCCTATTGTAGCACGAATGTTCGCGGCGTCAAGGGGAGTAGCCCGTGCCGGGTCGTTCGCCGGTCGAGGGCTGCGGGTTCGGCGAGGGTGATCATAGCGGAACTAGCTAGACGATACGGAGTTTCCCATTTGGGACCTCAGTTATTTGTAGGTTATTCTTCTTGAAATACTCAATCAAATCCAGAGTGTATTGTTGAGCAGGCATTAGGTCGACGACCTGTGATATCTCTTGCCCTGATCGTGTTAACGCGACACCAAAAAGTCTAAACTCTTTTCCTTGGGTACTCGCTGCCATAGGTACAAGTATCCAGTATTTTCCTTGGAAACAAAATGGCATATATACTCGCGTCTGGGTTTGCGGCATGTTGAATCCAGTAGAAGCGCTATAGTCCTTCCAAGTATTGTAATCTGGATTTATGAGCCCATGTTCACTAAGCACGTTCAGCTTACCAAATTCAAACCCATAACCGCGGAGGACGTTACCTTCTGAGTAATCACCTAGAAAAAGAACTCTAGCATCATCGAAGTTAATTCCGTCGGGTCGAACTGAAACACAAATGGAGCAAAACTTCCGAAAGAGACTGGCAGTGGTTTTATCTAGGTTCTTCAAAATTCCGAGAGTCTTGATAGATGTGCTTCCCGGTCTTTCCACTTCACCTGCAAGAACCTTGGACCAAAGCTGTTGCATCTCTTCTGAGGACACGTCTTGCACATCGTTGAAGAATCGAGCCGTCCAGTCGTGATCAACTTCGTGGTCTTGGACTTCTCTATCTCCAAGTTCTTGCGCTGCCTGTGCGACCACAGATCCGATGTTGGCCTGACGCTTCTCCTCCTGAAACTGCACTCTTTGCTCTATGATCTCTCCTATCGTTACTTCTCCTTGGAGTGCTGCTTGGGGAGAGATCAACTTTGATCGCGCCTCTACTTGCGCTGCGGCAATGATCTGCATGGACGTTGCTCGACCCTCAGTCAGGACTCGCTGTGCCTCCGCTTCCCCTTCAGCAGTTATGCTCATTACCTCAGCGTCGCGTCTCGCCATCATGCGAGAGAAGAAGAAACTCGCCGTGCTACCTATGCCACTCGCTGTATAGTCGACAAGTTTCTCGATAGCCCGCACACTTACGTTAATCTCCATTTCGTACCTTCCCCACATTCATCTTCCCCGACACCAGCCTCAGCAGCAACGCATCCCGGTGGGCGGCCATAGAGCGGGATTCGTTTAGGTTTCCGAAATCCGTTCGAACAACCCTTCAACTACGGAGTCAAATATCAAATCTAAGTCCAATTGCTGGCATGATGACACTTGTGGATTCAGCTGCCTCTCGCCAATGTTCTGGTGCGCGGAGCCTATGGCATTGTTGCCGAGCTCGCCTGCTTGTGGGACCCCCATCTCAATCTTCCCCCGCGGAGCCGTGGGAAGAGGTAAGAGCTTCCACCTCGGACGGGGGAAGAGACTTTCAAGATGCCTTCTCCCTTCGACATCGAATGTTACTACATGCCATGGACAAGGCGCGCGGCGTGGCTCTATAATCGGCCCCGCTATCTGCCGGGCTCAGGCCTCATATCGAGACGGGGAGGGGACGATGACGGAGATCAGGGAGAACAGGGCGAAGCACAAGCTCCAGCGTGGGGAGACGGTGACCGCCGTGTCCGGCTTCAACACGGCGGACATGATCGACTCGATGGGGCCGCTTGGATTCGACGCCTTCTGGATAGAGGGGGAGCACGGGCCGGTCGACTTCGCCGAGATCCCGGACGTGACGAGGGCGTGCGACCTGTGGGGCAAGAGCTCGATCGTGAGGGTGAACCTGAACCTTCCGGGGGTGATCTACCGGACGCTGGACGTCGGGGCGCAGGGGATAGTGGTGCCGCACGTGAACACGGCGGCGGAGGCGAGGGCGGTCGTCGACGGGGCCAAGTTCCACCCCCTGGGCAACCGGGGGAACTTCACGAGCCGCCAGGGGTACGGCGTGGCCGACTACGCTTCCAAGGCCAACGACGAGACGCTGGTGATAGTCCTGATCGAGGACGTGATCGCCATCGACAACCTCGACGAGATCCTCAGCGTGGACCACATCGATGTCTTCTTCGTCGCGCCGGGGGACCTGGCGCAGACGATGGGCTACCTGGGGCAGGCGGATCACCCGGAGGTCGTCGCGGTCGTGGAGTCGGCCATACAGCGAATCGTAGCGGCCGGGCGCACGGCGGGGGCGATGGTGTCGGACGGCAACGTCGAGGCTCGGATGGCAGCGGGGGCGCGATTCCTGCTCAGCACGTGGATGCCCTGGCTGGAGGCCGGCGCGCGCAGCTATCTCGACAGGGTCGCGGCGGCCGCATCCGGCTAGCCGTTTTTGCCTGACACATCAGCAGGGCGGCACCGCGCGGGCGGACCGGTCCCGACTATGCCCAACATAGCAGACGCGCTCAGACGGTCACTCTCTCCGCATCGCCTCGACCAGCTGAAGGCGGCAGCGGCCGCATGCGAGGCGCGCGGTCTTTCTCTGTTTCTTGTGGGCGGCTCGGTGCGGGACATACTGATGAAGCGGAGTCCCGTCGATATCGACCTGTCCGTAGTGGGCGGTGACGAGGAGCTGTTCAATGCCGTCGCGGACGCCCTGGGGGGCGAGACGATCTCCCGCTCGCAGTTCGGCACGGCCAGGATCGAGGCGCCCGGAGGCGCGATCGACCTGGCGCTGGCCCGCAGGGAGACGTACGAGAGCCCCGGAGCTCTGCCCACGGTCAGCCGGGGCGCCCTTCGCGACGACCTCGCGCGGAGGGATTTTTCAATCAACGCGATGGCCGTTTCGCTGGGCGAGACCACATGGGGCGAGCTGGAGGACCCGCACGGGGGGCTTGGAGACATCGGCGACCGTCTCGTGAGGGTGCTCCATCCGGCGAGCTTCGTCGACGACGCCACCCGCATCCTCCGCGCCGTCAGGTACGCCGTGCGGCTCGGCTTCGCCATCGAGGCGGAGACGGAGGCGATGCTGCGCCGGGACCTCGCATACCTGGACAGGATCGGAGGCGCCAGGATAGGAAACGAGCTCGAAAGGCTCCTGGCCGAACCGAAGGCCGTCGAGATGCTGGCGGCGGCGCAGGGCCTCGGCGCGCTCGCGGCGCTCTATCCGCCTCTCGGGGTCCCCGACGACCTCGGGGAGATGTCAGCGGCGGCAGAGGCCGTCCCCGAAGGGGAGAGGGCGGCGGCGCTCCTGGCCTTCCTCGCGTTCCACCTCCCGCCGGGTACAGAGAGCGGCCTGGCGGAACGTCTCAAGCTGGACGGAACGAGCGCCCGCGTAGTGGAGGAGACAGGGAAGATACGGGACGAAGTCCGATGGCTGGGAGGAAAGGCCGTCCCACGGAGCGTTCTCCACCGCTTCCTGCGGGACTTCGGGGAGCCCGCGCTTCTCGGCACGATGCTCGCCGTCGACAGTCCCATAGTCTCCGAGAGGCTCGAACTGTTCCACTCCGATCTCCGGCACCGCAGGCCGGCCCTCGACGGCGAGGACCTGAAGAGGCTGGGCGTCCCGGAGGGGCCGGAGATCGGCAAGCTGCTGGAGATGCTCCTAGCCGCAAGGCTGGAGGGTCTGGCGGAGACGCGAGAGGACGATATCCGGCTCGTCAGGCGGGCACGCGGGACCGGAGACGATCGATCTCCCACTGCAGAGGAGTGAGGGTTGCCCATGATCGTCATGCGGAAGCTTGGGGACTCCGGGGCTAGGAGCCGGACAGCCACTCCCTGAGCGCCCGGATGTGGTCGGGGCTCGTGCCGCAGCACCCTCCAACTATCCGCGCCCCCTGCTCTCTCCACGCCCTAGCGTATTCCAGGTACTGCCGTGGGTCCAGAGCATAGCGGGGGACATGGGCGTAGGCGCCGAATGTTCCCGACCAGCTCTCCTTGACTATGTCCAGTCCAGGCCCCGTGTCTTCGGACGGCGTGTGCATTATGAATACCGATGCGATGTCCTTGTCCTCGATGGCGTCCAAGGCGTCTTGAAGAGTCTCGCCTCCGTGCCTGTCCTCGATGCCCAGGTAGAGCCCGTCTCCATCCCGGACCACGGAGAGCCCAACCCACACCGGGAGACCCAACTCCGCTGCCGCTTCTACCACCGCCAGCGTGTCCGATATACGGACCAACATCTCGCCCACCACCACGTCGGGGCCGCCTCTGGCCAGCTCTCCCAGCTGCTCCCGGTAGGTCTCCAGAGCTCTCTCATAGGGCACCGGAACTTCCGCATTCGACTTGGGCACCATCGTAGATACGGAGGCCGCAATGACCACCGAGTCCTCTTTCCCGGCTCTTCTCCTTGCCTCCACCGCCGCTTCGATTCCCAGCCTGTTGGCCTCGGCTACCTTGCGCTCGAGGCCGCCCAACTCCAGCGCGTCACGCCCTGTGCTGAAGGTGTTCGTGATGATGATCTCGGCGCCCGCTTCCATGTACTCCTGATGAATATCCCTCACCAACCCGGGATGGGTGAGCATTGGACCGCCCGACCACGTGGTGGGGCTTGCCAGTCCCCGCTTCCAGATCTCCGAGCCCATACCCCCGTCCATCAAGATCGTCTCCCCCGCTGCCAGGCGGCACTGCAATCTCTCGAAGTTGCTCATGTCCCTCTCCTGGTGAAGTCCGAGTTTGCCGTTCCATACGGGCGGTAGACATACATCCCAGAGGCTCGGGCACGGGCTCATACAATTCCGACTCCCGACGCGCCTGAGCCTCGTCAGAATTATCTTGCCGGGGTTGAAGCCCTATCGGGGCAAAGGCCGCCCGCAGCGGGGCCGGCTCAGCCCACGGAGACGCCTGACGACAGGCCCGGCTCGGTCATCGCGGCGGGGTCGAGTATCTCGTCCAGCTCCGCGTCGGAGAAGTCGGTCCGGTCGCCGGCGACCTCCTTGACGGTCCTGCCGGTTGCCTGGGCCTCCTTGGCGATTGCCGCCGCCGCGTCGTATCCCACGTGCGGCACGAGCGACGTCACGATAGCCAGGCCCCTGTCGACCATCTCCGGGCCCGCGGTCGTGGCCCTGAGACCGCCGACGCACTGTTCGGCGAGATTGCGCGACGCCGTCGTCAGCAGCTCTATCGACTGGAGCAGGCAGTAGCCGGACACCGGCATCATAACGTTGATCTCGAAGTTCCCCGACTGGCCCGCAACGGCGATGGTCGCATCGTTGCCTATCACCATGGCCGCGACCTGGCATACCGACTCCGGGATGACCGGATTTACCTTGCCGGGCATGATGGAGCTGCCGGGCTGCACCTCGGGAAGCTCGATCTCCCCCAGGCCGGCGCGGGGGCCGGACCCCAGCCATCGGATGTCGTTGGCGATCTTAATCAGGCTGACGGCAACGGTCTTCAGCGCGCCGCTCGCCTCGACCAGACCGTCCAGGCTGCTCTGCGCCTGGAAGTGGTTGCCCGTCTCGCTGACGGGCACTCCCATCTCGTCGCTCAACCTGGAGCAGACCCTCGCGGCGAACTCCGGGTGCGTGTTGATTCCGGTGCCGATAGCTGTGCCGCCGAGCGCAACCTCGGAGAGCTCATCCTCAGCGTGGCGCAGGCGGCGGACGCCGCGCTCCACCTGTCCGGCATATCCCTCGAACTCCTGGCCCAGCCACATTGGAGTCGCGTCCTGAAGGTGCGTCCTTCCGGTCTTGATGACCGGCATGAACTCGGCCGCCTTCCCCTCCAGCTCCTTCTGCAGGTGAGTCAGCGCCGGAATCAGCCCGTCGTGGATGGCGGCGAGCGCGGAGATGTGAATGGCCGTCGGGATCACGTCGTTGGACGACTGCCCGATGTTGACGTGATCGTTCGGGTGCACCGGGTGGCGCGAGCCGATCTTCCCGCCGAGAATCTCGATGGCCCTGTTGGAGATCACCTCGTTGGCGTTCATGTTCGTCGAAGTGCCGGAGCCGGTCTGGAAGATGTCGACCACGAACTGGTCGTCCAGTTTGCCGTCGATCACCTCCTGGGACGCCTGTATGACTGCTTCGGCCAAGCGGCTGTCCAGGAGTCCAAGCTCCTGGTTGACCTCCGCTGCGGCGCGCTTGATCCTTCCCAGCCCCCTGATGAACGACCTGGAGAATCTCAGGTCGCTTATCGGGAAGTTGACGACGGCCCTCATCGTCTGCGCGCCGTAGTAGGCGTCCGCAGGCACCTCGAACTCGCCCATCGTGTCACGTTCGATTCGCGTCGCAGGATCGTCAGTCATTTTCTGGGTACTCCTCATCTAGCCTTCTCCCGCCAGCGCAGAAGATACCTCACTTGAGAGCGGCGACGGCAAACTCGACCACGCGGTCCGCCACCTCGGCCTCCCTGCCGCGCAGGCTGTGGTCCGCACCGGCGATCTCGGCAAACTGCACCGGCGCCTTGAACCCGTCCAGCACCCTCTGGAGCGCGATCGGAACGGATAAGCGGTCGTTCTGCCCGGCTACGAACAGCCTGGGCCGGGAGTCTCGGGACGAGGGCGACCTCTCGATCGAGGCGACCGGCGGAGCGATGAATGCGAAGCATCTCGCGCGACCGTACCGCCTGAAGCCCCTAGCGATCACCGACGCCCCGAAGGAGTAGCCGGCTACGCCGAGCCTCTTCCTGTCGAGGCCGGGCCAGCGCCGAAGCACGTCGAGAGCGGCCCTGACGTCCTTCTGCTCCTCCTCGCCTCCGCTGTACTCTCCCTCGCTGTCGCCCACGCCCCTGAAGTTGAACCGGAGGGTGGCCAGAGCCTCCCGGTCGGCCCGACGGCATATCGCGGTCACGACGGAGTTTTCCATATCACCGCCGAGGGTAGGGAGGGGATGACACACCAGCAACGCGGGAAAGGGCCCCGCCAGCTCCTGAGGGGTGGTCAGCACGCCTTCCAGCGTGAGCTTTCCGCTCCTGAATGCGATTGCAGTCTGGCGCATAACCGGTGCGCCCAAGCGCCGGTGGCCCGGCGCTCGAGGCACGCTCATGGTAGGTGACGCCGTAGCTTTTGACAAGGAGTGTTGCTAGAATTGCGGTGCAGCCAACAGCCACTCCCAGGAGGGCTCCACATGCGAGTAATCGACTTCCACAGCGATACCCGGACACTCCCGACGGACGAGATGCGCAAGGCGATGGCCGAGGCGGAGGTGGGCGACGACGTCAGCCAGCAGGACCCCACGGTCAACCGCCTCGAGGCGATGGCCGCCGAGAGGATGGGCAAGGAGGCCGCGCTCTTCGTGTCCAGCGGGACGCAGGGCAACCTGGTATCTATCCTCGCTCACTGCCAGAGAGGCGACGAGATCATCGTCCCGGACAACTCCCACATCTTCCGCGGGGAGGCGGGAGGCGCGTCGGCTCTCGGAGGGATTTCGTACCATACGCTGCGGACCGACGAGAGAGGCATGCTCGACCCGGACGCCGTGGCCGGCGCGGTCAAACCGGTGGACGTCCACTATCCGCACACGGCGATGGTCGCGCTCGAGAACACTCACAACGCCTGCGGCGGGGTTCCTCTAACGCCTGAGGACACGAAGTCAATCGCCGACGTCGCCCACGCCCACGACCTTCCACTCCATATCGACGGCGCGCGCATATTCAACGCCTCCGTCTACCTGGAGACCCCTGTCTCGGAGCTCGTAAAGGACGCCGACACGGTGAGCTTCTGCCTGTCCAAGGGGCTGGGATGCCCCGTCGGCTCGCTGATCTGCGGGAGCAGCGAGTTCATCGACCGTGCGCGCTTCTGGAGGAAGATGGTGGGCGGGGGAATGCGCCAGGTGGGCATCGTCGCCGCGGCCGGAATAGTCGCCCTGGAGACGATGGTGACTCGGTTGGCGGAGGACCACTCCAACGCGCGCAGACTCGCACACGGACTCAGCACCGTTCCGGGCATCCGCATAGATCCGGAGAGCCTGCCGACCAATCTCGTCTTCTTCGATATACCGGACGGCGAGCCCGGCGAGCTCGCAAGGCGTCTCGAGAGGTACGGCATCCTCGGAGGGGGGCCGAAACGAAGGTGGCGCTTCGTTACCCGTAACGGCATCACCACCGCCGACGTCGACTACGCCCTCGACATCATCGAGTCGACCTTCAAGGAGTACTTCGACGAACGCTCGGCCGCCTGACGCCCCGGCGGACATCGGCGACGACCTCGGAGCGGGCCGGCTGATCGGCCCGCTCCTGCTTTGACAGCCCATGCAACTGCTACTGAGCAATCCAAGATTCCGGCTGCTGTGGACCAGCATCGCCTTCAACGATATGGGAGTCTTCCTGTACTTCATGGTGCAGGGGTGGCTCGTCCTGACGCTGACCGACTCTCCTTTCTGGGTGGGCGCGGCGATGGGGATGGTCGGCGTCGGCATGATGACCTTCAGCTTCGCCGGCGGCGTGCTGGCCGACCGTGTGGACAGGCGCAGCCTGATCATCGCGTGTCAGCTCGCGCAGACGGGCTACGCGTCGCTGCTGGCGGTGCTGATCCTCTCCGACAGTATCGAGCTGTGGCATGTCCTGACGGTGGCCTTCGTGGACGGCGGAGTGGCCGCGCTGAAGATACCGGCGCGGGAGGCGCTGACTCTCGACATCGTGGGCCGGCCTCATCTTCTAAAGGCGACCGCAGCGAATTTTGCGGCGATGACCCTCCTGGGCATGGCCGCGCCCCTGATCGGGGGCGTAGTGGTCGAGATGTTCCACATCGGCTGGGCCTACGCGATCTGGGCCGGCTCCAGCCTGGCCGCCATGATCGTGCTTCTTCCGCTGAGGGGAGTCCAGGCCACGTCGGTCGACGGACGCGCCTCTCATCTCCGTGAGTTCACCTCGGGGCTCAGGTACGCAGTCTCCACGCCGGTAGTGCGGACGCTGCTGATGATGGTGCTCGTGGCGGAGCTCTTCGGCTGGGCCCACGAATCGATGCTCCCCGTGATGGCGAGGGACGTGCTTGGAGTCGGCGCAAACGGACTCGGATACCTGCTGTCGATAGGGGCCGCCGGGGCGCTGGTCGGGACACTCGTCGTCTCGACCCTCGGAGACCGGTGGAGCAAGGGACGGATGATGGTCGTCGGCCTGGGCGGCCTGGGGCTGTTCCAGGTGCTGTTCGCGGTCTCGTCCTCGTTCCCGGCCTCGCTGGCCCTCCTGGGGACGGCCTACGCGCTGGGCGTGGTCTTCGAGGCGAACGTCGTGACCCTGTTGCAGACCTCGGTGCCGGACCGGATGAGAGGCAGGGTGCTGAGCTTCCAGGCCTTCCTGTGGGGGATCAGCTGGGCATCAGGTTTCCACATTGGGGCGGTCGCCAACGCGATCGGCGCTCCGATAGCAATCGCCGCCGGAGGCGGCATCGTCCTGCTGAACGGCCTCCGGCTCCTGCCCGGCTCGTCGCGCCTCGGAGACGCGGCCGACCCGGACTAGCGCCGCCGGTCCCCCCACCAGCGCCTCAACCGCTCGGAGGCCGCGAGCTCGTCGCCCTGCTCGGTCGGAGTGTAGTAGCGGCGGGACTTGAGCCCGGGCGGGAGGTTTTCCATCGGCGCGAAGTGGCCCTCGTAGTCGTGCGCGTACCGGTAGCCCTTGCCATAGCCCGATTCGCGCATCAGGCCGGTCACCGCATTGCGGAGGTGCAGGGGGACCGGCTCGCTGCCCCTCGCGCGGACATCGTCCAGCGCCGCGTCGATCGCCTTGTAGGCGGAGTTGCTTTTCGGGGACGCGGCGAGGTAGAGAGTCGCCTCGGCCAGAGGAATCCTCCCCTCCGGCATTCCGACAAAGTGGACGGCCTGCTGAGCAGCGGTCGCCACCACCAACGCCTGCGGGTTGGCCAGGCCCACGTCCTCGGCAGCCAGGATGATCAGTCTGCGGGCGATGAACAACGGGTCCTCTCCGGCCTCGACCATGCGTGCGAGCCAGTAGACCGCCGCGTCCGGGTCGGAGCCGCGCACCGACTTTATGAAGGCCGATATGGTATCGTAGTGCTGGTCTCCCGCCTTGTCGTAGAGCAGCGCGCGCTGTTGCATCGCGTCCTCCACGTCGGACACCGACACCCTCCGGACCCCTTCGGAGTCGGCGTCCACGCCTGACGACGAGAGGTCGAGCGCGTTCAGCGCGATCCTGGCGTCCCCTCCGGAGAGCATGACGAGTGCCGCCATCGCATCCTCGCTCACCTCGACCCGCCGGCCGGCCAGTCCTCGCTCGCCGTCACCGAGGGCCTTTACGAGGATGCTCTCGACCTGCTTCTCGGTGAGCGACTTGAGAGCGAACACCCGGCTGCGGGAGAGCAGGGGAGAGACCACCTCGAAGGACGGATTCTCGGTCGTCGCGCCGATCAGGACGAGGGTGCCGTTCTCCACGTGCGGCAGTATCACGTCCTGCTGCGCCTTGTTGAAACGGTGGATCTCGTCGACGAACAAAACGGTGCGCTGACCGTGCATCCCCAGCCGCTCCTGGGCCTCGGCGGCCGCCCTTCTTAGGTCCGCGACTCCCGACGCGACGGCGCTGACCGCAGTGAAGTGGCTCCTGGTCGAGGCCGCGATCAGGTGCGCCAGGGTGGTCTTGCCCGTGCCGGGAGGTCCCCACAGGATCACCGAAGGCAGCCTGTCGGATTCGATGGCTCTCCGCAGCACCGTCCCCGGGCCTATGATGTGCTCCTGGCCGACGAAGTCGTCGAAGCTGCGGGGGCGCATCCTGGCCGCCAGCGGAGCCGCGCGCTCCAGCTCCGATCGGCCTCGATGTTCGAACAGGGTCACGGCTGCCTACCCCCCGACGGCCAGGCTGAGAGCTTCGGACACCGTCGCATCCTCCTCAGGCAGCACCGTGCGAGGATCGAGGAGAAGGCGGTCGTCCTCGATCCGGCCCAGGACCGGAGTAGCTGCCGATCTGAGGCGGCGCGCCAGCTCGTCTACGCTCTCCCCTGCGGCCCGTCCGTCGAGGCTGAGCAGCCGCGTGGGCAGCGTCTCTCCCGGCAGGCTGCCCCCTCCTATGGTGGAGAGTCCTTCCACAACGTCGGCGTGATCCTCCAGGCCCAGCATCCAGGCGCGGGCCCTCGACTCGATATCTCTGAGGGACAGCCCAATCATTCGCCAGACCGGTATCTCCGTCTCCGCCTCTCCTCTGACGTAGTGGAGCAGCGTGGCGACGAGTCCCGAGAGGCTCAGCTTGTCGATCCGCAGCGCCCTCGCCAGCGGATGTCTGGATACGGCCTCGATCATCTCGGACGTACCTACGATGATCCCGGCCTGCGGCCCGCCCAGCAGCTTGTCTCCCGAGAAGAAGACGAGTGGCGCTCCAGCCTCCAGGCTCTCCTGCGGCATCGGTTCGTGGCCCAGTCCGAACAGGGTGGTGTCGAGCAGACAGCCGCTCCCCAGGTCGTGGAGCACGGGAACGCCGCGCCGATCTCCCAGCGCCACCAGATCGTGTAGGGCAGGCGAGTGGGTGAATCCAGTCACGCGGAAGTTACTGGCGTGGACGCAGAGGATCGCGCCCGTATCGTCGGTGATGACATCCTCGTAGTCCTGGACGTACGTCCTGTTCGTGGTGCCGACTTCGACGAGCTTCACGCCGCTCTGGCGCAGCACGTCGGGGACGCGGAATCCTCCGCCGATCTCGACCGCCTCGCCGCGCGAGACGATCACCTGCCGACCGGACGCAGCGACGGCGAGTCCCAGCATTACCGCCGACGCGTTGTTGTTGACGACCAGTCCGGCCTCAGCGCCCGTCAGGTCGCTCAGTATGCGTGACACTCGCGACTGTCGTGAGCCGCGCCTGCCGGACGACAGATCGAGCTCCAGGTCGCCGTATCCTGCGGCGGCCGCGCGCACCGCCTCGACGGCATCCGCGCTCAGTGGAGATCGTCCGAGGTTTGTGTGGAGCACAACCCCGGTTGCGTTCACAACGGGTCGAGGCCATGACCGCCATCTCGCGGAGGCTTCGTGCTGGACGCCGCGCACCACCCGCTCCAGAGTGGTGCCGTCCCCGCCGTTGGCGATAGTCCGACGGGCCGATTCGAGCTCATCTCTCACGAGACCGGCGACCCGGGGCTGGGAGAAGAGGTCGACCATCTCCTGGATTCGACCGTCGGACAGCACCTGGTCGACACTGGGAAGTGACCTGAACAGCTTGGTCATAAGCCTCTCCAACCTCGAGTCCGAGGGCATCGCCATTATATACCGCAGGGGCGCCGACAGGCCTGTCGGCGCGGTCGTGGCGTGCGTCACGTGAGACCGTCGCCTCCGTAGCCGCGGCGCGACGGGGCACATATTGACCCTGTGAAATAGCAGTTGATAGAATGTCGTGAATTTGGCCGACGACAGGGGAAATATGCTGGTTATCGGGCTCACCGGAGGCATAGGCACCGGTAAGACCGAGGTTTCTCGTATACTGGCCGACCTTGGCGCCGAGATAATCAACGCCGACATCCTCGGTCACCAGGCATACGAGCCCCAGACCGAGACGTGGCGACAGGTGGTCGAGGCATTCGGGGAGGATATTCTCTCCGAGACCGGGGAGGTCGACAGACGGAAGCTGGGGCCGATCGTCTTCGCGGACGAGAGGGCGCTGAGAAGGCTGAACGCCATAGTGCATCCTCGTATCCGCCAGATGATCGTCGATCGGCTCGACAAACTGGGAGCCAAGGGCCTCGGAGCGGTGGTCGTGGAGGCAGCCCTCTTCATAGAAGCAGGCTGGACACCGCTGGCAGACGAGATGTGGGTCACCTCCGCACCGGAAGAGACGGTCATCGAGCGGCTTAGGGCGAGGACCGGCCTGGACGAGAACGCTATCCGAGCGCGAATCGACTCCCAGATGCCGCAACAGGAGCGGCTGAAGCACGCCGACGTGATAATCGAAAACGAGGGCAGCCTGGACACACTGAGAGAACGCGTGAAGCGGCTCTGGTACGAACGGGTCACAGACGGAAAGGAAAGCAGGCTCAGTAGATGACAACGCCTACACAGACACTGTATCGCAGCTATATCATCGAGGAGTACCACCTCACGCAGGAGCCGTACTACCTTCCTGTCGGCGACGAGATCGAGCTTTTCGAAGCCGCTTACGAGCAGAGGATCCCCGTCATATTCAAGGGACCCACCGGCTGCGGGAAGACCAGGTTCGTCGAGTACATGTCATACCGGCTCGGGCGACCGTTGACAAAGATCGCCAGCGGCGCGAAGGGCGCGAGCGCAGGCCAGCCCAGCGCGAACGGCGCGAATCTTCCCCTCGTGACGATCGCCTGCCACGAGGACCTGACGGCGAGCGACCTCGTGGGGCGCTACCTGCTGGAGGGGGAGAAGACGGTGTGGATAGACGGACCTCTGAGCAGGGCCGTGAAGGCAGGCGGAATATGCTACCTGGATGAGATCGTCGAGGCGCGTAAGGATACCACGGTCATCATCCACCCGTTGACCGACCACAGGCGGATCCTACCGGTTGAGAAGAGAGGCGAGCTGCTGGAGGCCGCCCCCGGCTTTCTCCTCGTCTTGTCCTACAACCCGGGCTATCAGAGCGCCCTGAAGGACCTGAAACACAGCACGCGCCAGCGCTTCGTAGCCATCGAGTTCGACTATCCGCCGCGGGAGATGGAGGCCGAGATCGTCCGGCACGAGTCCGGTGTGGACAAGGCGACCTCTATACAGCTCGCGAAGCTGGGCGAGAAGGTGAGAAACCTCAAGGAGCACGGGCTGCAGGAGGGCGCGAGCACCCGGCTGTTGATCTACGCGGGCAAGCTGATCTCGCAGGGCATCGCGCCGAGACGCGCCTGCCAGGTCGCGGTGAACTGGGCCGTGACGGACGACAGATCGGTGCATCGGAGCATCGAAGAGTTGGTGTCGTCCATCTTCGAGTAGATGTCCCGGAAACGACCGTTCGCCGACCTCATCCGCCAGGTCCTCTCGCGAAACCCGAAGAGGTCGATCGACGACCCAGGCCTCATGCCGGCCGGCGTCATGGTCCTCGTATATCCGAAGGACGGTGAGTACTGCGTACTTCTGAACAGGCGTACCGACACGGTCGAGCACCACAAGGGCGAGATCTCCTTTCCAGGAGGCAGCCAGGACAGCGAAGACAAGACCCTGCTCCAGACCGCGTTGCGTGAGACGGAGGAGGAGATGGGCGTCCTCACGCAGGACGTGGAGGTGCTGGGCGAGCTGGACGACATGCCGACGAGCACCCGGTTCCTGATGAGTCCATACGTAGGGACCATACCGTCGCCTTACGATTTCAAGCCGAGCGCAGTTGAGGTCGCCGAGGTGCTGGAGGTACCGATAGCATCGCTCATGGACCCGGCCAATAGCCGGGACGAGGCCAAGATCTTCTACGGACGCCTCGAACACTCTCCCACCTACGTCCACAACGGCCACGTCGTATACGGGGCCACGGCGCGGGTACTGGCCAGATTTCTGGAGCTGTTAGAATCGACGTCGGATAAGGAGGCTCCGTGGAAGAGCAGTCCGCCTCTACCATAGCGGATACGCGCAGGGAGCTGGCGAAGTTCCCGTCTCTAGTGCTCGAGGAGTTCGATCGAGTCCTGGTGCGTATGCCTGACCATCTTACGGACACGCAACTCGCCACGTGGGCGAGCGCGGGAGTAGAGATCGCTGGGCAGACAGTACGTAGCTGGGAGGCTGCGGCACAGTACTACAGGGTCAGCGACGAGGTAGTCGGCTACATGCCGTTCAACTACTTCGTCAAGTGGACCCGATGCGGCACAGCGCTATGCACCGAGTCCCCGACACTGGCGACGGCCTACTTCGAGGCGAGTCCGGGCACGCTGAGCAAGCTCAGGTCGCGTCACATCGAGAGCTGGGCTGCGCTGGGGAGCGGCCTCTACAGAGGGACCTGGAAGTCCTCGACCGTGGCGTCCAAGTTCTTCTCCACCACCCCTTCGCTCGTCAGGACGCTCACCTTCACCGAGCTGGAGCAGTTCGCCGCCTTTCTGAACGCGCTGTCACACAGGTCGTACGACCTCGCGTCCGAGTGTCTGACGCTGGGAGAGAAGCTCTTCCCGCTGATAGGCAAAGACAAGGCTGCATTCATCTCCCTGGCCTCGGCTCTCGTCGATACGGGATGGCGCGAGGTCAAGAGCTTCTTCGAGGCGAGCGCACGGGCCCTTCCCAGGATCGACGGCGCCGAACGCCTGCGTTTCCTGAAGCTGGCGGAGTGCCTCGTAAAGAGCGGCGGGACGAACATTCCCACTTCGATGCTGGAGATGTCGCAGTCGCTCGCCGACGTGGAAAGAGAGAACCACGGCCGGATCCTGGAGCTCTCCGAGTCGTTGATCGAGGTCCTGCCGGGAGCGGTCCCGGAGTTCATCAAGGCGTGCCCGACGGCCATGGAGAGGATCACCATCGGCCAGGTCGACCGCTGGTTCGAGCATGGCCTAACTCTGCTCAGGCAGAATCCCGAAGGCGGCATGGCCTACTTCAAGATAGAGTCGTCCTACTCCGAACAGATGCTAGAGACCCTCTCGTCGGGAGTGGAGTTCGACCGCATCAAGGGCGTGATGGAGATGTACTGCTGCGCCCTCGCCGGCGCCGAGATAAAGCTCGCGGCCTCGCAGGAGCTGGTCAGCAAGAGCATCGGGTGGGTGTCCAGCGCGTCGGCCTCCACCGACGGCTCGACGGTCTATGTCCCGTCCGTGGTGGACAGGTATCCGGTCAAGGACGACAACTTCTCGTGGTTCAAGGTCGTCTCGACACACCAGGTCGCCCACCTGGAGTTTGGCAGCTTCCGTTTCGAGTTCGACTTCCCGTCTACCCTGTTCGAGAAGAACATGCGGGCCGAGGTCGAGAAACAGAGGTCTGATAGAGTTGCCGCCGTCCGGGAGGACGCGCCGGTCGAGGGCGGAGGCCTGGAGCAGGCCTGGATCACCGACATGCAGCGCTTCTTCGACCTGTTCGAAGACCGCAAGCTCGCTCTGGACATCTTCACGGTCGTGGAGGACGGCCGCCTCGACGCCACGATAAAGCAGGAATACCCCGGCATCCGCAGGTCCTACGACCGCGTGCAGACCGACTCCGTAAAGGATCGTTCGAACATCCGGGAGCTTCCCGCGCGCGAGGCCCTGGTCGAGCTCCTGGTGAGGCTGAGCCTCCAGCATGAGGAGCCGATCCCTGCCCCGACCCAGTACCGTGAGGAGGCCCGCAGGATAGCCACCATCGCCGGCAGGGTCATGACGTCGGACGCCACTGTCGAAGACGTCTCGGAGGCCACGCTCCGCATATACGGGATCATTTCCGCCATCCCCAACGAGGAGGTAGCGCCCGAAGACTGGGAGGACCTGGATCTCGACGACGGCGATGAGCAGTTCGCCGACTCCGACGAAATGGAGGAGATCCTCCAGAGGATCGCCCAGGGGATGGAGATGGAGCTCCGCCCGGAGGAGGAGCAGGAGTACGACTCCACCGAAAACGTCGAGTACCGTGGAGACTTCAAGCCCGAGCTCGCCCAGCTCATGACCCAGCTCAGGATGCAGCAGCAGGAGGGAGGAGAGTCGTCCGCCGAGCCGATGACCCAGGAGATGCTGGAGGAGATGCTGAAGAACAGCGCTGAGCTCGAAATGCAGGCGGTGCAGGCCGACCTCCAGAACACCAGCGGGCTGTTCGCCAACAACATTCTCAAGGAGGCAGGGGTCAATCTCCCCCAGAACCCGGAGGCGGGGCAGGGGCCGCTTGTGCACGTAGAGGAGGAGGGCGGCTCCCTCGACGTGACCGAACCCGAGACGTTCGTCTACGACGAGTGGGACTTCCGCGCCGACGACTACAAACCCCGATGGTGCATCGTCCGGCAGAAGATGATGGCCGAGGGCGACGCCGCCTTCTACGGGACCACCCTGCACAACTACCGGTCTCTAGTAGGACAGGTGAGACGCCAGTTCGAGCTGATGGTGCCCGAGACCTTCAGGAAGGTCCGCAAGCTCGAAGACGGGGAGGAGATCGACATCGACGACGTGATCGAGGCCCTGATTGACATCCGCACCGGCGCCAGCCCCTCGGACAAGTTCTACTGGAGGCGCAACAAGGTCCAGCGGGAGGTAGCCGTCGCATTCCTCCTGGACACCAGCGCCTCTACAGCTGAGGCCATCGACGAGGGCAAGCGGGCACCGGAGGACTGGGACGCCCCCGACGACCCAGTCGAGTACATGGTGTGGCTGCGTACGCGCAGGGGCGAGGCGATGCGCCGCTCCTACAAGCGCATCATCGACGTCGAGAAGGAGGCCGTCGTCCTCCTGATCAACGCGCTGGAGGCCATCGGCGACATCTACGGGATATACGGATTCTCAGGCTACGGACGGGAGAACGTCGAGTTCTTCACCATCAAGGACTTGGACGAGACCTTCTCAGACAAGGTCAAGCAGCGAATCGACCGTATCGCGCCCCTCCACGCCACCAGGATGGGTCCTGCCATAAGGCACGCCACCTCCAAGCTGGACACCGCCGAGGCGCGCACCAAGCTCCTCTTCCTGATCAGCGACGGCCGCCCACAGGACAGGGGATACAGCAGGGAGGGCGTGGAGAAGGAGTACGCAGTCCACGACACCAGGATGGCGCTCGATGAGGCCCGGCGCAGGGACATCAAGTCATTCTGCCTGACGGTGGACAAGGCGGGGCACGACTACCTCAAGACGATGTGCCAGGACATCTCGTACGAGGTACTGGACGACGTCAACGCGCTCCCGGAACGTCTCCTGTACCTCTACAAGAGCCTGACCATGTAGGCTGCCGCCCTACTCGCCGAGCAGATCGATGAGCCCGAGGAGCGCGTGGGTTACCGCTCGGCTGCGCATCCGAAGCCGTCCGGGCGGGTACCGTCCGGAAACGGAGCTCTTCCGCCCGTCCACGGCATATCCGATGTAGACCGTCCCGGGCGGGCTGGAGGCCGCCTCCCCCTCTTCCGCCATACCGCCCACTCCCACTGCGGCGTCCGATCCAAACAGCTCACTGGCGGCGACCGCCATCTCCTCTGCCGCGGCTGCGCTCGCGGAGCCATGTGTCCGGACGGCCTTCCTGAAAGCGTCGCAACTCTCCAGCAGACCGCCGTCGGTCGCTAGGACGCCGCCAGTCAGGAAGTCGCCGCTGTCCGGGACGCTCGATAGCGTGCTGGTCAACAGCCCCCCGGTGAACGACTCGGCGACTGCCAGAGTCTGACCGCGGCCCTTGAGAAGCGCTCCCGCCTGCGCCTCCGGCGTGTCGTCTCCCTCGCCCCAGATCGAATCACCAACCGCCTCCCGGATCGCCGACTCAACCGGTCCGATCAGCGCCAGCGCCTCCTTCTCAGTCGCCGCAGTCGCGATGGCGCGCAGATGGATGCCGTCCGCCTTCGAGTATATGCCCAGAGATGGATTGAGGCTTTCGAACAGCGGGGCCACCATCTCGTTGAGTCCGCCTTCGGAGATGCCATAGGTCTTCCACGTGCGCGTCGCTATCGCGACGCCGGGATTGCGGTCCCTGAGCCGGGGTGCGACCTCTCGGCTCCACATCCGGTCGAGCTCCCTCGGGGGGCCGGGCATTGCAACGACGATCCGGCCGTCCCTCTCGACCCACCAGCCGGGCGCGGTGCCCATGGGGTTGGGCAGCACCTCGGCGGAGGGGATCACCGTAGCCTGCTTCACGTTCGTCTCCGGCATCGGCATGCCGCGCCCTGCGAAGTAGGCCTTCAGCTGCTCCAGCAGGTCTTCCCGGACCGACATCTCCTCGCCCATGACCCGGGCGATCGTCTCCCGTGTGAGATCGTCCGAAGTGGGGCCCAGGCCGCCCGTGGTGAGCGTAAGGTCCGACCGGCGCCGGGCCCGGTCGATGGTGTCGAATAGACGCTCCTGATCGTCACCCACCTTGGTGACCCATCGGAGGTCGACTCCGATCTTGGGAAGCTCGGCCGCGAGCATGGCGGAGTTCGTGTCGACGATCTCCCCCATCAGAATCTCGGTGCCGATCGAGACTATTTCGGCATGCACCGCCGCCTCACGACTGGTCAATAGGGCGGATCATCGAGGAGGTCCATGAACGTCTCCACCCACTCCGCGTCCAGGATGATGGTCGGACTGAAGAACTGGTCCGTCTCCCAGAGCGCATAGTAGCCTGTACCGTCCGGCGTCTTGTCGCCGATCACCGTAGATATGTGCTCCAGATAGGCGCTGCCTCCATCGCTGACGGCCGGTATACGCAGCTCGATGGCGCCAACAGCTCCGCTCCAGCACCGGCGCTGCCGGCTGCCCTCGGGGCAGGTCTCCTCGTCTATGCCCCAGCGGGAGTAGTCCTCGTCCTCCACCCGGACATTCTCGATTCTCACGTTCGGAGAACCGCTCAGCAACGGGACGATCGGGTCCCACTTCTCCGGGTCCACCGGCTGGCGCTCCGGGACCGTCTCGGAGGTCCGCCAGTCCCTGGCGACCCAGCCGTCGTCCTCCCGGAGGAACTCCAGTATCGCGTTACCCTCCTCAGGCTCCAGGTCCTCTCGGAAGATGCTCACCGATACGATCTCATCTATGTCACGCTTCACGTACCAGGCGGGCAGGGGAGGCTCGTTCGCCAACCGGGCCACCACGTCTCCCCATATCTTGACGACCAGATAGAGCTGAGGGAACCCGACCACCTCGCCGTAGTAGTAGTCGCCGCTGGTCGTCGGGTCTCCGAGCTTGAACCTTAGATTCCTGTTCGCCGTAAGCTCGACGTCGACGACGGTCCTGGGATCATCCAGCCCGTACTGCGTGGGATCATCTATCGTGGCCGCAGCGATCGTGAGGTCTCTCTGGGTGCGCGGCCCGCTGAGAATCAGCTCTGTGCCCTGAAAGATCTCCCACGCAGGAGGCAGACCGGCAAA
Source organism: Dehalococcoidia bacterium (assembly GCA_965208395.1). Taxonomy (GTDB): domain Bacteria; phylum Chloroflexota; class Dehalococcoidia; order Lucifugimonadales; family CBDBON01; genus CBDBON01. Next base: position 187,721 of record CBDBON010000003.1, on the reverse strand, counting down.
CGACTCCGGCTCGACGAACGTCCACGTCTTGCCCGTCTTCACGAACTTGACGTGCTTGTCCAGATGTGCGACCTCTATACCCCTGATGTCCTCCTGGGCCACCTGGTAGAACCAGGGGCTCTTGTCGACCTGCTCCTCCTCGCTCTTGAACGGCTCGAAGTAGAATATCGCGGCCGCGGAGGCTACAGCGACGATAACGAGGCCGATGGTTATCTTCAGACTCATGTCGTAGTCTTCACTCCGTCGACCGCCCTCTTCCGGGCTGTGTTCCTACCTTCTCCGCCACCACACGAAGGTGCCCAGTACAAGCATCACGGAGGGCGGCAGGAACCAGCTGGACCACTTGATGAAGTCCGCCTCACGAGTGTTTACGACCAGACGGCGAGTCTGGGAGACCTTCGGCCTGATCTCGATCAGGTCGTAGTCCTCCGTGAGCCATGCGACCGAGTTCAGGAACAAGTCCCCGTTGTCGTCATTCTCGAAGAAGAAGTTCTTGGCGAAATCCGAGTCCCCGATGATGACGAACTTGGCCGTCGGATGGAGCTCCGTCTCGTCGGCGGTGCCGGAGGCTGCCACCGCAACGCCCAATGGGTGAGGGCCGAGGACGTCCGCGTCGGGGTCGAACTTCACGTCCTCGACGTCTCGCTCGACCCAGCTCGCCGGAGTGGTCAGGGCCAGGGGCAGGATCGCCAGATGAGGCGGAACGTCGGCTCCGGGCATGGTGGATGATATATATGTGGCACCCGGGAAGAAGGTCACGTTGAGATGCTTGGTGATCTCCGCCCCCGGGTCATCCACGAACTGGCCGTTCGTCCTCTGCACCAGCGGCGTCAGCAGATTCCCCGAGACGTTGCTCACCGAGTCGGCAAGGTCTTCCGTGCCGATATTAAGTCCCCAGGTCGCGAACAGCTCTCCGTAGGAACGGGGAGAGCCGGGATCGAACAACGCCAGGATCCTGCCGCCCCGCTTCACATAGTCGGACAGTATCCTGGCCTCCTCCTCATCCAGGTCCTGCTGCGGCCCCGGGATGATGAGCGCGGCGGCGTCCTCCGGAACTTCGGGGTCCTGCTTCAAGTTCAGAGGCGCCACAAGGTAGTTGTCGCGTCTAAGACCGCGGAACGCTAGGTCCAGACCCTCATCGTCCACCTCACCGGTCTGCAGATCGCGTGTTACCGATCTCTCCTTGTGTCCGGTCAGGTGGTAGACCCTCTTCTGCTCCCGGCCACTGGCTATCAGGATGCCCGTGACGAACTCCTGCTCGTTGAAGTTGAGGCACCCCGGAAGGCCTGGGATCCCTGAGCAAGCGACCGTCTGAAGTGTTCCAAGGTCTACGTCCTCGAACACAACCGACGGGTAATCGGTAACCTCGTAGTCCAGCGCAGTCTTGCGGTCGAGCTCAGGGTCTATGAACCGATAGGTGAACTTGCCTCCCCTCCTCGCGAACTCGTTGAGGAGATCCTCGGTCTGCTGTCTCACCAGGTCGATCTGCGACGGGCTCGGCACCATGAAGACGTTGGCCCGGACGGGACGGTCGAGGTTGTCGAGCACTCTCACCGTCTGGGGCGCCAGGGTGAAGACGCGGGTCGCCGTCACGTCCCACCTGCCCCAGGTGCTGTGGTAGAGAAAGAAGTTTGCGAGGATGACGATGACCGAGAAGGCCGCAGTCATGACGAGTACGTTCGTGCCGTATCTGCCCCGCCTGCCTATCAGGAACAGCGCAACCGCCCTGGGAGACACGGCAACGCTGATCGCCAGCAGTGCGAAACCGGCGATCAGGAGCCATCGACCAAAGGTATCCAGCTCGTCGACCGCAAGGAAGAAGATGGCCCCGGCCAGGATGGTGACCACCCCAACGGCCGCAGCCACGAAGCTCCAGAACCCGGTCGATCGTGCCGAAGAGAGTAGGAACTCCGCGAACGTCTCTTCGCCGCCGTCAGTCATCTCTTCCAACTAACTCCACCTGCGTGTCTCTACCAGCCTCACGGTCACGAACAGGAAGACCGCCGCGATGCTCAGGTAGTAGACGATGTTGCTTGTGTCGACCACTCCGCGGTTGAAGTCGACCAGGTGCGCGTCCATCGAAAGGCCGTTGAGCACCTCCCGGGCGATGCCGCTGACCAGCTGGGCGACCGCGTCCAGGAACGAGAGCGTCAGGAGGACGGCCGTGCCGACGACGGCCGACACGATCTGGTTGCTTGACAGAGACGACGAAAGCAGCCCGACCGACAGCGCGGCTGCTCCGTAGAGCACCAGGCCAAGATAGGCGCTCAGCACCGGTCCGGTGTCGGGGTCGCCGAACCAGTAGAGCAGCAGCACGTAGTAGAGGGTCATGAGCACGGTGACGATCATCGTGAGCAGGGCGGCCAGGTACTTGCCTACAACCACCTCCCAGTCCCGCACGGGCGCGGTCAACAGCAGCTCCAGTGTGCCCAGCTTCTGCTCCTCGGCGAGGAGTCTCATGGTGAGCAGGGGAGAGAGGAAGACCATGAAGAAGCTCGCCCACTCGACCAGCCCGCGCACGGTTGCCTCAGGGAAGGTGCTCGTGACTTCGAAGACGAAGAAGATGCCGGTGAGCACCAGAAACATCGAACCGACCACGTATGCGGTCGGCGTCAGGAAGTATGCCTTCGTCTCCCGCCACGCGATGGCGGCCGTGTTCTTCACTCGGCGCTTGCCTCCTCGTCGGTCGTCAGACGCAGGAATATCTCCTCCAACGACATCGTGACCGAATCGAGCCGGCGGAGCTCCCAACCGGCTCTGATTACCGACGAGGCGATCCTGGGAGCCACGTCGGCCTCGGGATCTACGTCCGCCGCGTAGGAGGAGATGCCCGACTCCCCGCCGGCAATCCTCGCGACGCTGCGCACGCCCTCCACGCGCCTCAGCGCCTGGGTCACCTCTCGGCGTGGTCCTTTGACATCAATCTCTATTCGCTCGCCGCCACGTAGCCGCGTGCCCAGCTCTCCAGGGGTGTCGACCGCGACTATCTCACCCTCGTGGATGATGATGACCCTCTCGCAGATTGTGCTGACCTCAGGGAGGATATGCGTGCTGACGATCAGGGTGTGGTCCCCTCCAAGGCCCCTTATCAGCTCCCTCGTCTCCACGACCTGGATCGGATCGATCCCGATAGTCGGCTCGTCCAGGACGAGCACCTCCGGCTCGTGGAGAATCGCCTGCGCTATCCCCAGCCGCTGCCGAAACCCCTTCGACAGCTTGCCGATGATCGTAGACCGGTATTCCTCGAGGCCGCAGATCGAGACCACGTCGTCGATTCGCCGCGAGATCCTGTTCCGCGCCATCCCTCGGATGGTTCCCATGAACCGGAGATACTCGTCCACGAACATGTCCGTGTACAGAGGCACCGTCTCCGGTAGGTAGCCAATCCGGCGGCGCGCCTCCAGCGACTGGGAGACTATGTCATAGCCCGCCACCGTGACTTTGCCCTCGGAGGGCGGCATGAATCCGGTGACGATCTTCATGGTCGTCGACTTCCCGGCGCCGTTGGGCCCTAGGAATCCGACCCTCTCTCCTCGCTCGACGGTGAAGGAGATGTCCGTGATAGCCGGAAAGTCGCCGAAGTACTTTGTGACGTTCTGTAGCTCTATCATCCAGCGATGCACCGCCGCATCCGTCGTTTTACACTACTACGGTCGAGCAGCCTGTTAGGTTTTCCGGTTCGGCGCCCATGCCATGAGCGTCGAAGATATTATACCAGCGGCCCGACACCGTTCAACCGCGACCGTGGTAAGATAGTGCCGGGGAAAGCTCTCCCAACACGGACTAAGCAAGCACCGACATGACCGCTGATCACAAGATGATATACCTGGACCACGCGGCCACCACGCCGGTGCGGTCGGAGGTTCTCGAAGCCGCCCTCCCGTTCTTCACGAGCAGCTACGGCAACCCGTCCAGCATATATACGCTCGCCCAGGAGGCGAGGAAGGCGACCGACGAGGCCCGTGAAAGCGTGGCGCGCATACTGGGAGCGCGGACCAGCGAAATCGTCTTCACCAGCGGAGGCACGGAGTCCGATAACGCGGCGCTGAAGGGCGCCGCCTTCGCTCTACGTCACCTTGGAAATCACATCATCACCACCACGATCGAGCACCACGCCGTGCTGCACACCTGTCACCAACTGGAGCAGTTCGGGTTCGAGGTTACCTATCTGCCTGTCGACGAGTACGGGCTCGTCGATCCCGACGAGGTAGCCCGCGCCATCGGGGACAGGACCATCATGGTCAGCGTGATGCTGGCGAACAACGAGATCGGCACTATCGAGCCAATCCCCGAGATATCGAGCCTGGTCAGGCAGCAGGCAATACTCCGCAACCAGACGATCATAATGCACACCGATGCCGTCCAGGGAGCCGGCTTTCTGGACCTGGACGTCAAGTCGCTGGGCGTGGATCTGATGAGCCTCTCCGCCCACAAGATCCACGGCTTCAAGGGAACGGGAGTCCTGTACATCAAGAGAAACACGCCGTTCGAGCCTCAGATCATGGGGGGCGGCCAGGAGAGGGAGCGGCGCTCTGGCACGGAGAATGTCCCGGGCATCGTGGCGATGGGAGAGGCGCTCCGCCTTGCTGCCGAGGAGCGCGAATCGGTCTATCGGCACTGCCTCCGGCTCCGGGACCGAATCGTCGGAGGCCTCACGGACGCCGTGGACAACGCCCGCCTCAACGGGCACCCCACGCTAAGGCTTCCCAACAACGCCAACATCTGCTTCGAAGGGGTCGAGGGGGAGCCGATTCTTCTCGGCCTCGACTTCGCAGGTATAGCCGCCTCCAGCGGCAGCGCCTGCTCCTCGGCGTCTCTCGAACCCTCACACGTACTCACTGCGATAGGCCGGTCTGCCGCCCTGGCGCAGGGAAGCCTGCGCCTGAGCCTGGGGCGGGACAACACGGACGAGGACGTCGACTATCTCCTTTCGGTGCTACCCGGTCTCGTCGGCAGGCTGCGGCAGATGCCGTCCCTCTCGACCATCGGCTGATCCTCAAGACTCTACTACAGGAAAAGACTCACACTCCCATGTCAGCCCCAACCCAAGCGTCTTCGCCGTCCGCTCGATTCTCGTCCAGGCGCACACAGGCCCGCACCGCGGTCCTCTCCGTGCTGGGAACGCTGTCCCTGATATCTCTCGTGGCCCTGGCCACCGGCTGCGGCGATGAGCCCACCGGCACCGCGAGAGTGGGGCGGAGCCTTGAGATACACCTGAGCGACCCGGTGGTCGCCCAGAAGATGACCTACAAGGCCGGACCGGAAGACAGGGTCATCCAGGCGGGAGCGTCGAACCGGCAGCTTGCCATGGTCAAGGTGACGGTCGTCAACAGGACGAGCACCGTGGTGCTCCTGATAGTGGACGGCGACGTCGCGCAGATCGGCGACAGGCGCGGCCAGAGAATCGCTTCCCTCAATCCCCTGATCGACTACAAGCCGTTGGACGCGCCGGACCCGTCCGCGGCGGAGGGCTTCCTTCCATTCCTGTGGGGAGAGATCGAGCTCTCCATAGGGAGCCAGGTCGAGGGATGGATGGTCTTCGAGGTGCCGGTGGGACTTAGACTCGGTACGTTCTGGTGGGACGAGGTCGACTACATAATCCTCGACTATCCCGCCTAAGTCGCCCTGGAATCGCCCGGCTGCGACGCTGCATCCTATCTACATAACAGGGAACGAAGAGCCTGGGAGGAGGGAGGAAGAATGGCAGGCCCCATCACCGTTACAGACGACACCTTCGAAGACGAGGTCATCAAGGCCGGTACTCCGGTCCTGGTGGACTTCTGGGCAGACTGGTGTGCGCCGTGCAAGATGATCGCGCCGATCGTCGAGCAGCTGGCGGACGAGTACGACGGCAGTGTCCGCTTCGCCAAGCTCGACGTCGACGCCAACCCAAAGACGCCCATGACCTACGGGATCAGGGGTATCCCGACCCTCCTGATCTTCGACGACGGGAAGCCTGTCGGTCAGATCGTAGGCGCAGTGCCCAAGTCGGCGCTGAAGAAACGCATCGACGAGGCGATAGCCTAGGCCCCGGCCGCACCCGTCGGCCGTTGGTGAGGCGCGTACAACTCAGCGCGCCGTCGCGGGAGCGAATGGGTCCTGGTGGGCTTCGCGGACTTCAAATCCGTTGGCCCCGGCCCTTCGGTCGGGGCGGTGGGTTCGACTCCCTCTCGCTCCCGCCACTGCTCAGCTCAATCTTCCAAACCCATTGACCGTCCGAGGCCGATGGACTACTCTCATGGACGCTGCGGGAGCCAGCATGAGCAGGAAGGACAGGTGCCGACTATGAGGCTTGAAGGCAAGGTGGCCCTGATAACCGGCGCCGCGCGCGGAATGGGAGCCGTCGAGGCGAGGCTCTTCACCGAGGAGGGCGCCAAGGTCTGCATTAGCGATGTGCTGGAAGAACAGGGTCGGCGGGTGGCGGCCGACATCACCGGGGCGGGCGGTGACGCCTTCTTTAGCAGGCTCGACATCACCAGCGAGGACGACTGGGCCAGAGTGGTGGACGAAGTCGTCTCCCGGTTTGGAAAGCTCGACATCTTGATCAACAACGCGGCCATGAACCATGTCGGGACGGTGGAGGAGACGACTGGCGACGAGTGGGACCGGGTGATGGAGGTCAACGCGAAGGGCGCCTTCCTGGGCACGAAGGCCGTTATCCCTGCTATGAGGCGGGCCGGCGGCGGGTCGATTGTTAACATATCGTCCGGCGCCGGACTGGTGGGAAACTGGGGGTCCACCGCGTACAACGCCTCCAAGGCCGCCGTCCACATGCTGGCCAGGTGTACTGCAATTCAGTACGCCCAGGACGGCATCAGGGCCAACACAATCCATCCAGGCGCGACCAACACCAGTATGCTGGCCGAGAGTAGCGCTGCCCTGGGTGACGCCGAAGTGTTCATGAGGCCCTTGGGTCGAATGGCCGACCCGATAGAGATCGCATACGGGGTGTTGTATCTGGCTTCAGACGAATCCTCTTTCACGACCGGAGCCTACCTGTCGATCGACGGAGGCATGCTGGCGGGGATAGCGCGACGCCCCGACGCGCGGTAGTCGGACTATCGAGCCCTGGGGCGTTCCTACACAGGAGTGTCGGACCAGGGCGCTGTCCACTCTTACCTTCTGACATGAGTTCATACGGCACCGTCCTCGTCGTCACGGCGAATCTCTTCTTCCTTCCGAGGATCCAGGCGGCCGCATCCGCCTCGCGCCTGGAGATGCAGCAGACGCCCACGAGGGAGGCTTTCGACGAGGCGTTCGCGCGAGGCGGCGCAACCTTCGTGTTCATTGACCTCGAGGGCGACCCCGGCACGTGGCGGAGCGTGCTTGCCACGATCGGGGAGAGCCCCGGCCACCGCCCGAGGGTGACCGCCTACGGCCCTCATACCGATGTGGACCTTATGACGGAGGCGCGGGAGTTGGGCTGTGACGAGACCCTTCCGAAGGGAGCCTTCGTCAACAGGCTGCCGTCGATCCTCGGTGCCGGCTGATAGGTATCTGTGCTATCGTTGCAGACATGAGACCCGCTCCACATCGTCATTCCCGCACACGTGGGAACCCACATCCCAGGTAGGCCCAGGAGGAAAAAAGAATGTACACCACCGACATGTACGAAGGAATGCTCGCGGAGACGATCACCCTCCAGGGCCACGGCGGCGACTGGATCAACGCCTACTACGCCCGGCCCCTGGGCGACGGGCCGTTTCCGAGCATCGTCGTGATCCACCACCTTCCAGGCTGGGACGAGTTCTACCGCGAGACTACGCGCAGGTTCGCGCACCACGGCTACGCCGCGATCAGTCCGAACCTCTACTTCCGGGAGGGGCACGGCGCGCCGGATGACGTCGCGGCCAAGGTGCGCGCCGACGGGGGCGTCCCGGACGACCAGGTCATGGGAGACGTGGAGGGCGCCCTGAGATACGTCCGATCGCTGCCCTACACGACCGACAGGGCAGGAGTCATCGGCACCTGCTCCGGTGGGCGCCACACCTTCCTGGCAGCCTGCCGCATCCAGGGATTCGACGCCGCTGTCGACTGCTGGGGAGGACGAGTGGTCATGTCGAGCGACGAGCTGACGGACAAGATGCCCGTGGCCCCGATCGACTACACGAAGGACCTCTCATGCCCTCTGCTGGGCCTGTTCGGAGAGGAGGACGCCAGCCCCTCGCCAGATCAGGTGGCGGTCCACGAGGAGGAGCTCAAGCGACACGGCAAGTCCTACGAGTTCCACATGTACGCCGACGCCGGCCACGGCTTCTTCTACTACGACAAGCCGGCGTACCGCGCCGAGCAGGCAGCGGACGGCTGGGAGAAGGTCTGGAGATTCTTCGGGGAGCACCTCGGCGGCTGATCAGCCCGCCCGTCACACCTTAGATCAGTCTCTCATGGCCGCCCAGGACTGAGGAGTAGCAGTTATGTGCACGATGATAGTGGAGAAGGCCCAGGTGGAGGGGAGCGCCAAGGGACCGCAGGGGTGGTTCCAGCTGAGCGGCGCAAACGTCTCGTACGACCACCCCTTCCACTCGGCCCTCGACCACGCCCTGAACATCGACTTCGTGAACGAATCGCAGGGGCTGTCGGCCAGGGTCGCTGTGGAGCTCACGCCCGATTCCGCCCGGCAGCTCGTCGACGCCATCGTCGCGGCGCTCGACCGTGGTGAGGCCGCCTAGTCGGGCGGAGCCTGAACCTCCGTCATTCCCGCGAAAGCGGGATCCAGAGGGGAAGGCTGGGATGGGGTGTTCCCTAGGAGGCTAGCCCGGCTTCGCCAGCAGTATCCTGAGCACCTCCGGCGCCGCCAGCATCGCGCGCTCGCGAAGCGCCTCCTCGCCCAGGCTGCCCAGCGGATGGGGCACCTCGACAAAAGGATAGCCTGGGATCCCCCCGATTGCAGTCATCGCCTCCGCGCTGGACCTGAACGGCTCGGTGCAGATCACCGCCGCGGGAATGCCCCTCTTCTCCAGCTCGATCGCGTCGTGCACACTGCACGACGAGCAGGACCCTCAGTCCCCCGACGCGGTGATCACCACGTCGCACGCGTCGACCAGGGCGTCCATGATCTCGGGAGGGCAGGGGCGGGAGGCGTTGCCCTTGTCCTCGGAGACGACGGCGCCGAACTCGTACCGGTCGGCCAGCACCTCATGCACCATCTCCAGCAGCTCAGGCGCGTTGTGCTTTCCGTTAGCCAGCAGACCGACCACCTTGCCTTCCAGAGTATCTGGCCGCTGCGCCATCACGGCGTCTACCGGGATCGGCGCAACGGTCGGGTCCAGCACGCTCAGCTTCGCCGTATTCATGGAGTTCCTCCTCTGCTAACGCTGGCGACTATACGTCAACCGGACGGCCTCTTCAACCGCGCCCATGCCTTCTGCCTCGTCCCATGTCCGCGGAGGAAGATTGAGATAGGGGGCTCCCGTCAGGACGTCCTCACCTCCTTCGTTACGGAACGCGAGTTGCCGCCTCCTCCCCACAGCGCGACCACGGACGAGAAGGCGCCCGCGGCGCCCCCCGCCACGATGGGCGTGACGCTCTCGGGAGTGCGCGCGACTCCCACCATCGCGTCGGGATCGCCCCCTCCGACGGCGAAGCCCATACGAGACCAGGCCGACGCAGTTCGCCGCGCACCCCTGAAGAGATGCTCCTGGACGTCGCGGCGCGACCAGCCGGCAGCCCTCACGTACCCCATATGCTCGGGGCACAGCACCACCACGATCTCCTCCTGTCCGGGGCCCGCCGTGAACATCGCGTCGACGAAGCTCGCGAAAATGCCCTCGGGTGAACGGGCCTCGTGGTTCGATACCTGTACAGGCGGCAGACCTGCGAAGGCCGTCACAGCGCTCTGCTCCGGATCGAAGCCGCGCTGTACGTGCAGCTCATCCCACGTCCGCGCCTGCTCCGTCTCGGCGAAGCACCATGAGTACTTGCCCGGATGACCCAGGGTCGCCTTGTCCAGCTCGCCGGGCACAGCGCCCACCGCGTTCATCATCACCAGGCGCACCGCCCTGCCGATCGTGGCATTGGGCCTGTGGCCCGGTCCGAATGCGTTGACTCCCGAATTGATTCCGAGACGTTCCGCCGCCGGGCCTCCCACTACGAGCATGACGGCAGACCCCATCGTGCTGGCGCTCACGGCGTGCAGATTGAACTCCGGCTCGCAGATCGCCTCCACGGCCGCCAGCACCACCGGCAGGTACTCGGGGCGGCAGCCCGCCATAACCGCGTTGATCGCCGCCTTCTCGGCGGTGACAACCCTGCCCTTGACAGGGTCGGCACCCAGAATCTCCGATGGAGAGCGTCCCGCCATGTCGAGCGAACGCCGTACCGCCTCGACCGTCGGCGGGACGATCGGGAGACCGTCCGTCCAGCCCAGGTCGGCATACCGCTCCATCGCCTCGACGTCGTCTTCGAACTCCAGCCGCTTCGAGCTGAGAGACGTTGTGGCCATCGGGTCCTCCTCTAGTTGACAGCCGCCATCTTATCACGGTGTCGGTGAGGTAGGCGCCATGCAGCAACCGGTTGCCTTGACACAACCGAACAGTCGTGCGTATAATGCTGTTCAGCAACCCGTGTTGGGGATCGTCACATCCGGAATGCGACACATTTGGCACACTTTGACACACATAATATAAAGTAAGGGTGCAGGGATACCTCGCACCAAGCGGAGGAAAAAAAAATTGATAGAGATCCGCCCGACGCAGACCACGCTCTCGAAGGACGAAGCCTGGGCGCCCACCTCGATGGTCGCGACCAAGGACCCGCACGCCACGCGTGCGGGTCTCGAGGTCCTGCGCGCCGGTGGAAACGCGGTGGACGCTGCCGTGGCGGCCTGCTTCGCCATCGGTGTCGTCGAGCCCGCCTCCAGCGGAATCGGCGGCGGCGGATACCTCGTCTATCAGGTCGGGGAGAGGGGCGGAGTCGTCGGCTTCCCTATGCGCGGCCCCCTCGCCGCCCGGCCCGACATGTACGCCCTGACCGGCGAGCCTGCGGTCGGCAGCTTCGGCTGGCCCGGAGTGGAGGGCGACGAGAATATCGAGGGCTTCCGCTCCATCGCCGCGCCCGGCGCGGTCGCGGGTCTCTGCAAGGCCCACACTCTCCTGGGACGCATCCCCCTGGCGGACGTCATGGGCCCGGCGATCCGCCTGGCCCGCGACGGATTCGCCCCTAACTGGTTCAACCTCTACTCGAACGGGCTGATGGCGGGCAAGCTGTTCAGGTACGCCGAGCTCAGAAGGACATTCATGCCTGACGGGGAGATGCCCAGCGGCGACCTGACCAGCCCGGCCCTCTTCCGCCAGCCCGAGCTTGCCGACGTGCTCGAGGCGATCGCACGCGAGGGTCCGGGCGCCTTCTACAGGGGCGACGTCGCCCGCGCCATCGTCGCCGACATACAGAGTAACGGAGGCATCCTGTCGGAGCGCGACCTCGCAGAGTACACCCCCTTCGTCTGGGAGTCCGGCCTCGAAATCGAATACCGCGGCCACACCGTGCGAGTGCCTTCGTACGCCTGCGCGGGTACGACGAGCGCGATGACGCTCAAGCTGTTGGAAGGCTTCGACCTCTCCTCCATGGAGCACAACTCCGCCGGCATGCTCCACGCCTATATCGGCAGCGCGAGGCTCGCCTACGCCGACCGCTTCCAGTACATGGCGGACCCCGCATTCGTGGAGGTGCCTTGGGACGGGCTCCTCTCCGACGCCTACACCGGGCGGAGGCGGTCGGCAATCACCGATCTGCACCCCAACGCCTGGGGGCCGGGCGATCCCTGGACAGAGGAGGGGAGACGGCCCGCCTCCATCCTGCCGGCCAGTCGACCGGCTCTGGACGACGGCACGACTCACCTCTGCACCATGGACGGCGAGGGCAACGCCGTATCGCTCACCAACACGCTCATGTCCGGGTTCGGCTCCGGCGTAGTCCCCAGGGGCACGGGGGTGGCGATGAACAACGGCATGATGTGGTTCGACCCCGTACCGGGCCGTGTCAACTCGGTCGGGCCCGGCAAGTACCCGCTGAACAACATGACGCCCGCGCTGGTGCTGGGTCAGGACGGGGTTAGGATGGCCGTAGGCGCGTCGGGAGGCAGGCGCATCACCAACTGCGTGACGCAGCTGATCGTGAAGGCGCTCGACTATGGGATGGGCCCGCAGGCGGCGATCGACTCGCCCCGCATCGACTGCAGCACTCCGGCCACCAGCGTGGACCCGCGGCTGGAACGCCGGGTCATGGCCGACCTGGAGTCGAGGGGCCACCGACTGCTCGTCATGGGCGAGGGATTCCTGCAGACCGGGTTCGCCAGTTTCGCCAGCCCCGCCGCCATAGTCAGCGGAGACGACGGGCTCCGGGCCGGAGTCGACACCTTCCACTCCGCCTACGCCGAGGGACTATAGTCCCGCCGTTACTGTTCAGACTTCGGCGCTGCGGGGGAAGGTCAGAGCCTGCCCCGGACTCGATCCGGGGATGGGGGCTCCGGCCGCCAGGAAAGAAGCGCCTGTCTGCGCGGCTTTCCGCCGACGATGACCACCCCGTCGGCGGACTCTTTGAGCAGCTCAAAGGCGGCGGCGGCAAGCCTCCCGTCCTCTTCGGAGCCGGGTGCGACGTAGATGCGCTGGCGCAGCGTATCCACCGCATCCTCCCGGCTCTCGAAGACGTGCACCCCGGTCGGCTCCAGCATCTCGACGTCAGGGTAGATCCCCATCTCCCACAGCACCGGCAACAGCTCAGTCATCGCCGGAAGCTCGACCCGCTCCTCCCTGTGCGCGGCCTGCCAGAAGGGCGAAAGCTGGGCCATCGGCGATTCGGTGTAGAGGAGTATCATCACCCGTCCGACCGTCTTGTCGCACAGCTTGCGCACGAACGGCACGATCTCAGCGACGCCGTACACGACATGGGAGCAGACCGACACTTCCGCAGGGACGACCTCCGCACTCTCCCAGTTCTCTTCGACTGCCGTGACGTTCCCGATGCCGGCCTCGCCGGCCGCGTCCCGGAGCTCGGCGACCATGCTCGGAGAAGGCTCCACCACAGTCACCCACCGGCAGCGCAGCGCGAGCGGCAATGCCAGCCTTCCGGCTCCGCCTCCCACGTCGAGCACCGTGCCGTCGGGCGCTACCTCGCGTGACAGACGCTCGACCAGGGGGTCGTCCCTCCTGTGCGGGTCCGCACGGAATGCCGAGGTATACGGCTGCCAGAAGTCTTCCGGCAGGTCCATGCCTTCCTGCGCCCTGAGCGACTGCTCGTGATGCGTCTCGACCTGCCGCCTCCACCGCTCAGCCGCCGACACTACCTATCTCCCGCCTTCAGGGCCGATGAATTCGAGCCAGTTGCCCTCGGGGTCCTGGGCGTAGCAGACGCCCGTGCGAGCTCCGTCGTCCGAGTCCCTGAACTTGGGAGGCGTTACGAACTCGACCCCTTTGGAGCGGAGGTCGTCATAGAATCTTGAAATGTCGTCCACGTTGAAGCAGACGTGGGCGGCGCCGAGCTGGTTCCGGCGCAGGTGCCCCTCCGGACTCGGCGGATGCCTGTAGTGGACCAGCTCGAGCAGATGCTCTCCCTCCGGTTTGCCGACGAAGACGAGTCTCCTCCGGGCGCCGGGGAAGCCCGTGTGGTCTCCGCCTTCCGGAGCGATGCTGTCCGCCTCGCGGGCGACCGTCAGCCCGAGAGCATCCCTGTAGAACGCCACCATCACGTCGATGTCCTGGACGACGAACCCGGAGTGGTTGAATCCCGTGACCATGGGCGTCCTCCTTTCCATGCGCCGACGAGTTTACAAAGATCAGGGGTCAAGTGTATCCTTCCTGATGGAATCTCGCCATGTCTAGACTCAGATGGTTGGATACGCCCGCTACATGGGCACTCGGAGGGCTGGCCGTTGGACTGGGCCTGGGGGTCAACGACGCCTCGGTCTGGCTTGTCGCAGCCGGCCTCGGAGCCTTCCTCATCTACCTGTGGCTTCACGGCCGGGCCGAGGCGGAAACGGAGACGAGGCTGTTCGCCGGCGGCCCTGCTCTGCTCGTAGGATGGCTGATCGGATTCATCATACACGGCCTCATCTTTTGAGCGTGCGGCGAGCCGCGATCCGCATCGGCCGGGACCTCCTCGAACGGGTATACCAGAAGGCCCGTGACGAGTTTCCGGCTGAGTGCTGCGGCTGGTTGGCGGGAGAGCCCGAGGGAAACGAGGTCTCGGTTCTCCGGGCCTGTGTCAACCGCCAAGCCGAGGGCAGTCACCCTTCGACCCCGGAGCGCAGCGCGGAGACCGCCTACGTGATCGGCGGGGAGGATCTGATCGCTCTCAACTGCAGCTTCGACAGCGCGACGCCCGCGAAGGTGATCTACCACTCCCACCCCAACGGAGGGGTCTACCTGTCGCATACCGACCGGAGCGTCGCGACCAGCCCCTGGGGAGACGGGCCGGCCTATCCCGTACAGCAGCTCGTCATCGGACTCGACGAGCGCCGGGTCATCGGCGCCGCCCTCTTCGAATGGGCGGACGAAGAGACCGGCTTCGTGGAGGTCGCCCGATTCGACGGAGCGGAGATATAGGCCGCGACCATGAGCGCCCTGCTGTTCGTCACGTGCATCGTCGACCAGCTCTATCCGGAGGTGGGGGAGAGCACCGTCCGGCTGCTGAGGAGGCTGGGAGTAGACCTGGAGTTCCCCGAGGCCCAGACCTGCTGCGGACAGCCGGCGTTCAACTCCGGCTACTGGGCGGAGGCGCGGCCCCTCGCGAGGCGCTGGCTCGAACAGTTCGATAGCGACCGGGACATAGTCGTGCCGTCCGGCTCCTGCGCGAGTATGGTCCGCGTCTTCTATGAAGAGCTGCTGCACGGCGACCCCGAACTTCTGGAACGGACGAGACGAGTGGGACGGCGCGTATACGAGCTCTCGGAGTACATCGTGGACGTGTTGGGCGTCACCGACGTCTCGTCAGTCGCGTCCGAAGCGTCGGACACTGGCCCCCTCAGGGCGACCTATCACGAGGCGTGCCATCTTCGAAGAGAGCTGGGCGTACAGACGCAGCCTCGCACGCTCATCGCCTCCTGTCCCGGAGTCGAGCTGGTCGAGATGCGTCAGCCGGAGGTCTGCTGCGGCTTCGGAGGCACCTTCTCGGTAAAGTACCCGGACATCTCCGGCGCGATGCTCGACGACAAGGTCAATAACACCATCGACACCGGAGCCGACGCGGTCGTGGCCTGCGACAGCAGCTGCCTGATGCAGATCCGCGGCGGCCTGGAGAGACGGGGCGCCGCCGTCCGCTCGATGCATCTCGCGGAGCTGCTCGACGGAGCCACGGACGGACGGAGCCTCCGATGAAGCCGGCAACGAAGGAGTTCAAGAGAGCGGCCGCCGAGGCCCTCAGCGCCGAGTCGATACAGTCCAGCCTCTCGGGCCTCTACGACGGCCTGCACCAGGCCCGCATCACGGCTGGCGAGGCAACCCCCAACTGGGAGGCTATGCGAGACCGGGGGCGTGCGATCAAGGCCCATACGATCGCGAACCTCGACCACTACCTTGAGATGGCGGAGCGCAACGTGACCAAGACGGGCGGCAAGGTCTTCTTCGCCCGCGACGCCGACGCCGCCTCCAGGTACGTCCTCGACCTGGCCCGGTCCAAGGGAGTGAAGCTCGTCACCAAGGGCAAGTCGATGCTGTCCGAGGAGATGGGCCTCAACCAGAAGCTGGTAGACGAAGGCATAGAGCCTGTGGAGACCGACCTGGGCGAGTACATCATTCAGCTTGCTGAGGAGACCCCGTTCCACATCATCGCGCCGGCCATACACAAGACCAAGGGGGAGGTATCGCGCCTGTTCCAGGAGAAGCTCGGCGCTCCCTGGTACGACGAGCCGACCGATCTGACCCAGGAGGCGAGACGTCAGCTTCGCGAGAAGTTCATCCGCGCCGACATGGGCATCACCGGAGCGAACTTCCTCGTCGCGGAGACGGGCACGCTGGTGCTGGTCACCAACGAGGGCAACGGCCGGATGTGCACATCCATGCCTAGGATCCACGTCGCGATCATGGGGATGGAGAAGGTGGTGCCGTCGATGCAGGACCTCTCCGTTATGCTGCCTCTGCTCATCCGGTCCGCCACAGGCCAGCGGATATCGAGCTACGTCACCTTCGTGAACGGCCCTCGGGCGGATGATGACGAGGACGGCCCGGAGGAGTTCCATCTGGTCATAGTCGACAACGGGCGGTCGCGCCTACTGGCCGACCCTGATCTCAGGGAGTCCCTCTACTGCATCCGCTGCGCCGCCTGTCTCAACGCCTGCCCGGTCTACCGGAAGGTCGGAGGCCACGCATACGGCTGGGTGTACTCCGGCCCCATAGGCGCGGTAATATCCCCCGTGCTTACCGACCTGAAGGAGGCGAAGGACCTTCCGTACGCGTCCAGCCTGTGCGGCGCCTGCCGTGAGGCATGCCCCGTCAGGATCGACCTGCCACGCATGCTGCTGCACCTGCGTAGGCGGATCGCCGAGGAGGCCGGGGATGTCTCTTGGATCGAGCGGTCTGCGATGAGGGGGTGGAGACTGACGCTGTCCAGCACGGCGGCGCTTGGACTGGCCCGCCTGGCTGTCCGGCTGGCGCAGTGGCCCCTGTCGAGAGGTGGACGGCTGAGGTGGGTGCCTCCGCCGCTCTCCGGCTGGACCCGTCACCGCACCTTCCCGGCTCTGGCCGCGACGCCCTTCAGGAAGCGATGGAAGAGGCTGAGGGAGAAAAACCGATGACGGTCCGCTGGGGCGTGATCGGATGCGGTCGCCTCCCCAACACCTTCACGATCCCGCTCGGACTCATGGAGGCGCGGAACGCACAGCTCGCGGGAGTCGCCGACGTGGTCGCCGCACGAGCGCGGGAGACGGCGCAGCGCTTCGAGGTCAAGACCTACGCTGACGCGGACGATCTGCTCGCCGACCCGCTGATAGACGCCGTCTACGTAGCCACCCCCACCGTATCCCATTCCGAGCTGACCATCGCGGCGGCCCGTCGCGGGAAGCACGTTCTCTGCGAGAAGCCGCTGGGCCTGAACGCGGAGGAGGCCGCGGAGATGGTGCGTGTCTGCGAGGAGGAGGACGTCACGCTCGGCCACGGCACGATGATGCGCTACAACGCCTGCCACGCCTCGATGAGGAGGATGGTGGCGGACGGAACAATCGGGCAGCCCGTAGCGATGCACGCGCTCTACTCAGACCTATGGCCGACGGACCTCGAGGGCCTGTCGCAGCCTGCGGAGGAAGTGTGGACCCTCGGCGACGAGCGCGCCATCACCTGGCGTCAGCGCAGATCGCTCGGCGGAGGCGGGCCGATGGCCGACCTCGGCATCCACGTTATCGACACGATGGTCTTCATCATGGGCCGCGTCCGGGAGGTCGCAAGCCTCTGCGACACGCTGACCAGCCGGCTGGACGTCGAGGACACCGCGTCGGTGCTGCTCAAGTTCGAGAACGGGGCGCAGGCCACGATCGAGTGCTATTCGAGCGCCGCCAAGTTCGAGGGACGCAGGAGCCTGAGGATATACGGGGCGGAGGGCTCCCTGCTCGCCTACGAGTCGCTCGGCCCGCAGACGACCGAGGACCGTCTCCTCCACTTTGACGGCCGCGACGACCCTTACGCCGAGGCCCTGCCGGTGGAGATCGACGTCACACGGGTCAACATGTACGAGACCCAGTTCAGGCTCTTCTCCGAGGCGGTAGAGAGTGAGGCTCCCTACGCCGTGTCTGGCCGGGAGGGCCTGCACACCGTCCGCGTGCTCGACGCCGTCTACCGCTCGTCGCGGGAGCGGCGCTTCGTGACGATAGCGGAATACGATGAGTGACCGCGAGAAGTTCCTGGACAGGGTCCGCAACGCCCTGGGAAGGGGGAGCGGAGCGCCCGAAGCCCCGGGCGGGCAGGGCACCGCCTTCTTCGACAGCCCGGAGACGATCGCCTCTAGAGCGGCGGATGTGGAGCGCCGGGCTCGACAGAACGCCGGGCCTCTGATGGAGGCGCTCCGCGAGTCCGGTCAGACGGCCGGATGGAAGGTGATCGACGTCGCCACGCCTGCCGAGGCGGGGGAGTACGTCCGCTTCCTGGCTATCGAACAGGAAGCCCGGTCTCTGGTCCACTCCGCCCATCCCATCGTCCCCCGGCTCGGCCTTGAAACGGCGCTCTCGGGCCTGGGCGTAGGCATGTCACTGATGGCGGTCGACGAGGACGATCCGGCGCCCGCGGCGGAGCAGAGGCTCCGGTTCAGACAGCGCGGGACAGAGGCGGACATCGGCGTGACGGGCGTAGACTACGTCATCGCCGACACGGGGACGGGTGTGCTGCTACCCAGGCGGGGGGTGAGCCGTCTCGTCTCTCTCCTGCCTCCGGTCTACGTAGCCGTCGTGTCAATGGGACAGGTCGTCCCCGACCTCGACTCTCTCATGGCCCTCATAAGGCGCTCCTCACAGGCAGGCGAGTTGGGAAGCTACATGAGCCTCGTGACAGGGCCCAGCAGATCAGCGGACATCGAATACACCATCGTGACAGGCGTCCACGGTCCCGGCGAGGCCCACATGGTGCTGGTGGGCTAGCGGACCTGGGGCTAACTACGGACATCGGCCAGTCTCCAACCGCCACCCTGTTCGTACTAGCTCGATGAATCGAAGGCTACGAGGATCGATCCTGTGGGCCGTGATTCTTTTCGCGGCCGCGGGTATGACGGCCTGCGGGCAGGAGTCGATACCGCCCCCCACCGCGGAGCCGGTCGCGTCGACACCCATTCCGACGCCGGTCATTCCCGCACCGTTCATACGGAGACAAGTCATACTCGAAGCGCATAACCCATGCGGTGCTTCGCTTGGCTCCTCGAGTGTGGACTTCCATGAAGGTTTCCTCGATTGGTCTGAGGGCGATTCTCACCTGGTGTTCGACCGTGCCCACACCATATGGTCTGTGAATGTCGAGACCGCCGAAGCGATGGAGGTGGTGAACGCGAATCCGACAGACCGTAGTTTCCTGTACGGCTATCATGCCGACGCCTCTCCGGCCAGCTCCCGGATCGTCTACGCCACCTGCGAGTACCTCATCGACTATCCGGCCGACTATGCCCCTATTCTGCAAAGCGGGGGCTATGAGATAGCCACGGTGGACGCCGACGGCACTGGAAAGCGGCGGCTGACCTACAACACGGATTTCGAAAACTATCCGGCGTGGTCGCCGGACGGGACCCTCATCGCCTTCGTTACCTCTCCCCATGGTCAAGAGACCGTTCCGGGGCACTACGAGCCGTTGTTCGCCGAGCTGACGATCATGGCTGCGGATGGATCGGATTTGAGGAGGATCGACGTTACGCTGGATGCAAAAGCCATGGCCGTTAGCCTCTATCCACCCGTGTGGTCGCCGGACGGTCAGCGGCTGGCGTTCATCGTCAACGAAAGGGACGGAGAGACAGGCAGTCCGTTCAAGAACGTCCTGTACACGATACGGTCCGAGGGATCGAACGGGTCGGAGCTGCACAGGATCGGCGAGACTGCGAGTCTGCCCAGCTGGTCGCCTGACGGCGAGCGTCTCGTCTTTACCAGAGATGACGAGGACGGAGCCGGCGTCTACGTGGTCCGGTACGACGGCGCCGAGCCGCTGAGGGTGGCAGACTTCGCTGTAGAAGTGTCGTGGTCCCCCGACGGTTCGGAGATCCTGCTCGCCGGGGAGGTGCTCTCTATCGTCCAGCCGGACGGCGCCGGTCTTCGCCAGCTGGGGGCCACCCAGCCCGGCATCCATGCCGACGCTGCCGTGTGGTCATCCGACGGATCGATGATCGCAGTCCGCTCGGGTGAGATGATATTCACGATGCGGAGAGACGGGACGGACGTACGGGTCCTGACAGGGGAGAGGTCTGAAGAGTGATCGAGCCGATGAGCGGCCGCCTGCGCCGGATCGCCGACGGGCCGCCGTTGGCGACGTGAGGACTCAGGAACCGGACGAGCAGGGCAGGGTGCCCACTCTTATCAGGCGCATGGCCTGCTCGGTGGCGGTCGAGATAAGATCGGCGGCCTGATCGGAGGCCTCGTCGAGCGTCATCGGCGCCCGCGTGATGGCGACGGCCGCGGCGATCCCCTCCTCGTGCACGTCGGTAAAGCGATCGCCCAGCGAGCCCGAGACGCCTATGACCGGAACGCCGCGCCTGCCGGCGAGCCTCGCGACGCCGATGGGCGCCTTGTTGTAGACGGTCTGGAAGTCCATGCAGCCCTCGCCGGTGATCACTAGGTCGGCCCCTTCGAGATAGCTGTCTAGCCCCACCGTGTCAAGGACTATGTCCACCCCGGGACGGAGGCTGCCGCCCAGGAAGGCCATGATGCCTGCTCCCAGCCCGCCTGCCGCTCCGGAGCCGGGTGTCTCGCCCACATCCGCGCCCAGATCGCGCCTGGCGACGTGCTCGAAGCGGAGGAGGGCGGCGTCCAGTCGTTCCACCATCTCCGGCGTCGCGCCCTTCTGGGGGCCGTAGACCGCCGACGCTCCCTCGGGCCCCGTCAGGGGGTTGTTGACGTCGCAGGCCACGTCGAAGTGCGACTCACCGACCCTCGGATCGAGCCCGGACATGTCTATCCGCTCCAGCCGCGCCAGGGCGGCCCCGCCTGGAGGAAGCTCCTGGCCGCTGGCGTCGAGGAGCCGGACTCCGAGCGCCTGCGCCATGCCCGCGCCCGCGTCGTTGGTCGCGCTGCCTCCGATGCCCAGTATGAAGCGGCGGAAGCCCAGGCCCAGCGCCTCGCGTACGGCCTCGCCCAGTCCGTAGGTGGTCGCGTTCAGCGGATCGCGCTCCTCGGGCCGGACCAGGGCCAGACCGGAGGTGCGGGCCATCTCGATAACCGCCGTCGTCCCGTCTCCCAGGGCGCCCCAGGGCGCGGTCACCCTTTCGCCCAGTGGGCCGGTGACCTTAGCGGAGCGTATTTCGCCTCCGGACCCTTCGACCAGGGTCTCCAGCGTGCCGTCGCCACCGTCGGCGACCGGGACGGCGACCCTCTCCGCGTCAGGGAAGACCCTTCGCACCCCCTCGCTCATGGCCGCGGCAGCGTCGAGCGCCGAGATGCTCCCCTTGAATGCCTGTGGGGCGATGACTACCTTCATGGCGGCGGACATTATATATCAAGCCTGGACTCGGCAACCGGCGGGAAAGACGCAATTGACAAATATGCGGATATATCCGTATGTTTGACTTGGGTATGCCCAGAAGAGCAGTCGAAGGCGAGACACGGCAGATATACGCCTCGGTGCGGGAGGATATCTATCTCGCCGCCAAGGCGCGCGCCGCCGAACTCAGGGTGCCGCTGAGGCAGCTGATAGAGATGGCCCTGGCTCACCTGCTAACGGACGACGAGGCGGAGGCTGTCGAGGCGCCGCCTCCAGACCGGTCCGCCGGTCGGCCCCGACCCTCCATATGGGATGATGAGTATATAAGCATGCAGGCCCGGCAGCCCATAGGCTCCCCAGTGGAGTTGACCAGAGAGGAGGCGGCGCGGGTAGCGTTGGACGACATCAACTCGCCCACCCAGACATGAGAGATCAGCACTGAACGTCTGGAACTGTTACTAGGGTACACCGGGAGAAGACCGGGTATGGCTGACATGCTGCTGGATGGGACGGTGCTGCGGGGCTGCGTCGAGGGCGACGAGAGGGCCCTAAACGTCTTCCGCCGGATAGCGGACGGGGCGATCACCGCGTCGATTTCCCCCGTCACGGTGGTGGAGCTATGGGGGGCGCCCGATCTCGACCGGAAGTCTGAGATACGCTATGCAGCCATCCTCAGCTTCCTGGAGGAGGCCCCCCTGAGCGTTCCGGCTGCCAAGACGGCCGGAGTATGGCTGGCGTCTCTCGGTCCCCAGGCTGGCGGAGGCGCGCTCGTGTCACGCGCACTCGTCGCGGCCACGGCGAAGGAGCGGGAAGAGCCGATCTGCACCCGGTCCGCCGACTCCTTCAGCCAGTTCGACTGTGAGATAGTGGAGCTTTGAGAGTGTCTCCATGGTGAGGCATCTCGCCGCCGCCGTCCTGATTGCAGTGGGGTTCGGCGGCTTCGCCGTGTCCCAGGCCTTTGCCGTCCAGGAGGGGTCTGGGCGGCACGCCGCTCTCGTCGAGGTGGACGGCGTGATCCAGCCGGTCACGGCCCGCTTCCTGTCACGCGCCATCGACGACGCCGTGGAGGACGGCGCCGAGGTGCTGATCGTACGGCTCGACACCCCTGGGGGCATGCTGTCGTCCACGCGCGAGATCGTGGAGGAGATACTGTCGGCTGAGATACCGGTGATCGTCCACGTGGCCCCGTCAGGAGCGCAGGCCGCCTCGGCGGGCACCTTCATAACGGCGGCGGCGCACGTCGCGGCGATGGCCTCGGCCACCAACATAGGAGCGGCCGCGCCGGTCGGCAGCGGAGGCGAGGACCTGCCGGAGACGCTGGAGTCGAAGGCGACGCAGGACGCCGCAGCCTTCATCAGGAGCATCGGCGAGCGGACAGGCCGCAACCCGGAGGCGCTCGCGGAGACTGTTCTCAAGGCCCGCTCCTATTCGGCTTCAGAGGCGCTGGAGGCTGGAATCGTGGACCTCCTGGCGGAGGATGTCGGGGAGCTCCTCGGCAGCCTGGACGGAATTAGCGTGGAGGTCGGCGGACGCGAGGCCGTCTTGGAGACGGCGGACCTGGAGATCAGGGAGACCGGACGGACAGCGCTGGAGCGCTTCCTGGGACTGATCGCCCATCCCGACATCGCATTCCTGCTGCTGAGCCTGGGCGGATTGGGAATCATGATCGAGCTGCTCAGCCCCGGACTTCTCGGACCTGGCATCCTGGGAGTTATCGCGCTCGCGTTGGCCTTCGTGGCCCTCGGCAACCTGCCGGTGAACTGGATAGGCGTCGGCCTCATCCTCATGGCGATGGCGCTCTTCTTCATGGAGATGCAGGCGCCCGGAGTGGGCATCTTCGGAATCGGCGGCGCGCTGAGCTTCGTCGTCGGCGCATTCTTGCTGTTCGGAGGATTCGATCCACCCCCGATACCCTCTCCCAGCTTCCGTGTGAGCATCTGGATGATCGGTGGAGTCAGCGGGATGCTGTTCGCTGGCCTGTTAATGCTCTTCCGGGCGTTGGCCGGCTCCAGGAGGACGGTCTACGAGTCGCCGTCAGGAAACCTGGTGGGCCAGTCCGGCACGACGGTCACCCATCTCGGACCGGAGGGCTCGGTTCGTGTGGCCGGGGAGACCTGGAGCGCGGTGTCGGCCACGGGAGAGTCGATCGCAGAGGGTGCCGAGATCGTCGTCGTGGAGATGGATGGACTCACCGTGAAGGTGACCGAGCCCGGCGGGTAGGGCCGGGCGGGAAGGCAGGGAGCGAAGCCGTGGAACCACTGCAGTGGGCGGGAATGGCCCTCCTGGTGATCGGTCTGGGGCTCTACTTCGCGGATCTGGATGTCGACCTGGACGTGGGCATCCCCGGGCTGGACGTCGCAGGGATCGCCGCCGGCGTATGCATCGTCGCCGGAGTGTTCCTCCTGTCCGGCGACGTGAGAGTGGGTGTCGGTGCCCTTGTCGCCGTGTCCCTGTTCACGACGGCCAGAGCGATCGTACGCTACAGGATCACCCGGTTCGGTCGTTACCGTTCTCGAGCCGAGACGGTGGTGGGGCAGACGGGGTATACTGCGACGGCGATGGAGCCAAGAGGGAGCGTCAAGGTGGACGGAGAGCTATGGAGCGCCGTCTCCGACTCGGGCAAGCCGATAGGGGAGGGCGCCGAGGTGATAATATCGGACGTGGATGGACTGACGTTGAAAGTGTTCGAGGCATCGGAAGCCGACCGGTAGGCCCTATCGAAAGGAGCCAAACAGATGATCCCGTATATTGCGATAGTCAGGCAGTATGAGCGCATGGCCGTATTCACCCTGGGCAAGTACGCTGGGATGAGACAGCCCGGGCTCAACCTGCTGGTGTGGCCTTTCCAGACGTCGCGAAAGATCGACCTGCGAGAGGACGTGATAGACATCCCGCGGCAGACGAACATCACGTTGGACAACGCGCCGATAGACATCGACTTCCTGGTCTATCTGAGGGTGCAGGAGAGCGACGCCGAGAGATCGGTGCTCGAGGTGGTCGACTACCGCAGCGCGGTGGTCGGCATCGCCACGACCAACCTGAGGGCCGTCATCGGCGAGATGAACCTCGACGACGTCCTCTCCCAGCGCGAGAGGATAAACGAGGCCCTTCGTGTCAAGCTGGACGAGGTGACGGAACGGTGGGGCATCAAGGTAACTCAGGTAGAGATCCGCGAGGTGGAGCCCAACCGCGACATCCAGGAGGCGATGAACCGCCAGATGTCGGCGGAGAGGGTCCGCCGAGCGGCGGTGACCGAGGCGGAGGGCACCCGGCAGGCGGCGATCACGGTCGCCGAGGGTGAGAAGCAGTCGGCCATCCTGAAGGCGGAAGGAAGCCGCCAGGCCGAAATCCTGGAGGCGGAGGGCGACCAGCAGGCGGCGATCCTCCGCGCCGACGGCTTCAGCACGGCGCTCGACAGGATATATGGCGTGGCCCGCAACGTCGACGCCAACACGCTCAGCCTCCAGTACTTCGATACGCTGAAGGAGCTGGGAAGCAGCGAGTCGACCAAGTTCATCTTCCCGATGGAGTTCACGAGCCTGCTCAAGCCCTTCATGGGGATGGCGGGCGGCGGAGGCGACGCCCCGAAAGAGTAGCCGACCGCGTCGATGCCGAGACGCGTCCCTGGCTGAGCGGCAAGTGCAGCCTGGCCGAGAGATGGTCGGATGAAGAGGTTGATGGCCGCGATCGCGGCCTTGTGCATCGTCATCCCGTTCACCACGGCGGTGCTGCACGCGAACGGCCTGGTAGAGCGCTACGACCAGGACGGCGATGGCGTCATCTCCCATGACGAGGTACTGGCCGCGGTTAGCGACTACTTCGCCGGTGAGCTCGCACGCGAGGACGCCATCGCGCTCATTGCCCTCTACTTTTCCGGCGAGTCCGTGGAGACCTCAGGCCCAAGCCCGACTCCGTCCCCAAGCCCCAGCCCAACACCATCGCCCACCCCTGCGCCTCCGACCGACACAACCGATCTGATCCCGGTCGAGCCCGAGGTCTGGGACTGCTATCTCGACCGGGACGTGACCGATGCTGCGGACGCGGTCTACGGTTGTGGAGGATGGGGGCCCGAGGAGATTGTGTACAAGTGGGACAACGACAACCCAGTGATCGTGTGGGCGACCGGCGCAGAGCTCTACCTCGATCTGCTCGAAGAGGCCATTACCGAACTCTCGCCGATCCTCATGCTGGACTTCCGTATGACGGACCAAAAGGATGAGGCGAACCTCCTGGCCTGCATCGGGGTGACGAAAGATCGACTGGGCGAGGACTGCGGTCCACCCGCCACCGAGAGGGAACTGAAGGCCGCGGGATACGCCCTCGCGAGACTCTCAGACGGCGTCCAAGGCGAGATCACCTCAGGCTACGTGGTCGTCTGGCTGGATGAGCAGGACTCTCGTGCGATTGCCAAGCACGTGGTGATGCACGAGCTGCTACATGCGGTGACCGGGTTGCACCATCCGCCGTCCTCAAGGCCCGATAGCATAATGGGACGCCCGGGATCAGAGCTCCCAAGACTGAGCCCGATGGATATCAAACTGCTGCAGCTCAACTCCCATCCGACAATCCGGCCCGGCATGACCATGGAAGATGTCCGGGCGCTGATCGACCTGCGCGAGAATATCGAGGAGCCGGAGCCGCTCGATATGGTGTGGGAAGCGGCCATCAGCCTGGTGACTGCGGACACCACGCGGTTCCACCTGTCCGGAGGCTGGATCGGGAACTGCGACCAACCGTTCGCGACTGCCTCACAGCCCCATATCCTCGAGCTCTACGACTTTCCCCGGTTCCTCCTTACCGGCGCCAGGGGAGCCCGATACCAGACCCAGCACCGTGACTACTGGATAGCCTACAACCAGACCGATACGGGTCGGCAGAGACGCTACTGGATCGGCGGAGAGGGCTCACCCCTCGAACAGGTGCCGCTCGAGCGCTTGCAAACCGACCTGCTCTGGTACGAATGGCCCAACAAATTCCCGGGAACGCTCCACTCGCTCATAAGCGAGTGGGACGATGAGAATGTCAACATCACGGCTTCGGACGACGAGATCAGGATGCGGATCCTGTTGTACGAGTCGTACAGAGAGCACCTGCGCCACGAAGAAATCCAGCGCTTGGAGTTTGTCTTGACGTTCGATGCCGAGGCCTACGAGATCCTCTCCTACGAGTGGAGACTGAAGTGGAGGCCCAGGCCCGGGTACTGCACCACCTACGAGGAGATAGTCCACAGAATTGAGATCGGCGTGGAGCTGGAGTTGCCCGGCGAGGTGGAGGAGTTCTTGTACCCGGAGTGACGGTCAGCCCTCTCGACCCGGAGTCTACGATCGGGCCGCGCGATCCCTTCTCATCTGCGAAGCCATCTCATTGTTGCAACAGGGTCGTCTGTCCCGGTCGGCCCTGAGATTGCCGAAGGCCCTCCTGACCTACAGATACTCCTTTACAAGGCGGGCGAGACGGAGAGTCATCCCCGGCACGGCGGCGACCTCATCGAGAGGAGCCTCCCCGAGGGCTTTGACGGAGCCGAAGCGGCGCAGCAGCAGGCGACGGCGCTTCGGGCCGATGCCCGGAACCAGATCGATCGCGGAGGCGGTGCTTCTCTTCGAACGTCGCTTCCGGTGATAGGTCACGGCAAAGCGGTGCGCCTCGTCGCGCACACGCTGCACCAGGAAGAGCCCCTGAGAGTTTCTTGGCAGCAGGATCGGCTCCTGCATCTGCGGCACGAAAATCTCCTCATTCTCCTTTGCGATGCTCGCCAGGGCGATCGAGTCTATCCCTAGCTCCAGGAAGACCTGCAGAGCGGCCCCCAGGTGCCCCTTGCCTCCGTCGATGAGGACGAGGTCCGGGGAGGTCTCCCACGCCCCGTCGGAGCCGGACTCCCGCTTCCGCGGCGATGGCGTGTGCGGCAGGGAGGGCGATGTGTCGGGGAGGGGAGCGGCAGATGTTCCGGCGCCGTTCCGCGCCGGCTTGCCAAGCCGCTTGAAGCGCCGCGACAGCACCTCCCTCATCATCGAGTAGTCGTCGACTCCCTCCACACTCTTGATCTTGAAGCGGCGGTAGTGCGACGGCCTGGGCTTGCCGTCCTCGAAGACGACCATGCTGCCGACCGGGCTGGCGCCCTGGATGTTGGATATGTCGTAGCACTCGACCCGCCTCGGCGGCTGGGGCAGGTTCAGTCCCTCCTGCAGCTCCGTCAGGGCCGTGTCGAGGCTCTCCCGGTCGGCGAGCAGGCGCACCTTCAGCTGCTCGAGTCCCTGCTTTGCGTTGGCCGCGACCATCTCCACCAGCCTCCGCTTCTCGCCGCGCTGCGGCACATGCAGCCTCACCCGGGCCTCCCGCTTCCCCATCAGCCACTCCTCCACCGCCTCCGAGTCGTCCAGCGGATGCTGGAGCAGGATGCGCGGGGGAACGTACGGCGTGGCGTCGTAGAACTGCTTGACGAAGGCGCTCAGGATCAACTCTGGACGATCTCCCTCCGTCCCGTCCATGAGGAAGTTGTCCCGTCCGATCAGCTTACCCTGCCGGATGAAGAATACCTCCACCCAGGCCTCACGCGCGCTGGGCGCGGCGGCTATCACGTCCATGTTCTCGGAGGTGAGGTGGAGCACCTTCTGCCCCTCGTGGACCTTCTCTATGGCGCTCAGCTGATCCCGGAGCACGGCCGCCCTCTCGAACTCCAGGGCGTCTGACGCCTGGAGCATGCGGCGCCTGATCCCCTTCGCCACCCGGCCTATCTTCCCTTCTAGGAACAACGTCACCTGCTCGATGATCTCGGCGTACTGCTCCCTGTCCGCCGCGCCGATGCATGGGCCCACGCACCGGTTGATGTGGTAGTCGAGACAGGGACGGAGATCCGTCCCGGTGATCGTCTTGGTGCACGACCGGTATGGGAACAGCTTCTTCAGCAACGCCAGCGTGCGCCGGACGCTGACGGCGCTTGCGAATGGCCCGAAGTAGCGCGCGCCGTCGCCGCTGACGTTGCGGGTGATGTACACCTGGGGGAACTCCTCCGACAGGTCGATCTTGATGAACGGGTAGCTCTTGTCGTCCTTCAGCCGGGCGTTGTACGGAGGCTTGTGCTGCTTGATCAGGTTGCATTCCAGGATGAGCGCCTCCGAGTCCGACTCGGTGACGATGAAGTCGAAGTCGGCCACCCTCGACACCATCCTCCGTATCTTGGGCTCGAGACCGGCCCTCCGGGCGAAGTAGGAGCTCAACCGATTGCGGAGGCTGGCCGCCTTGCCGACGTAGAGCACGCCGCCCGACGCGTCCCGCATCAGGTAGACACCGGGGCCGGTCGGGGCGGCCTTCAAGAGCTGGGTGAAGTCTGGCTGCGGCATGGCTATCGCCTCAGGCCGCCGGGGAGCGGGGGGGCGTCAGCCGCCCAGGAGGAATGTCAGCAGCACCAGGACGGCGGCGATCATCACGGTGATGACGCCTATCTGCCTGATCTCCGTTCCGAGGTAGTCGTATCGGAGGGGAGCCTCGATTGCGGTCTGCCGCCGCGTGCGGTGGGAGCGGGCGGGCGCCTGGCTCACCGGAGCGGCGGGCATTACGGCGACGGCCTCGTCTGCATCGTCGTCGGACGGACTCCTAGGCTCCGTCGGACCGGCGTCGAACTCCTGTACCCTCTGTCTGCCCCTGCGCCTGCGCTTGAGTTGGGCCTGTCGTGAGGCTGCCCGCCGGGACTTGCTGGGCATCTTGTCTCTCCCTGTATGGTCAGGTCTTGGAGCTTAGATGAATACCCTTTCTTAGGATATATCAACCTCCCCCGTCCGGTCTACCGGCCAGAGGGGTAGGCAGCTGGCCAGACTCGCCAGAGCATCTTACGGAGTCTGGTGGATTCGCTCATTGACAGGCCCCGAACATAAGTGCTATCCTTCTCTCATCCACCACACACCACTCGACAGGAAGGCCTATATCAGCTCCGCCCCCATGCGATCCATATGCCGCAGGCCACCGTTATCAGCAGGCAAAACCAGCCGGATTGAGAGGCATCCTTACGACAACCCCTACCCAGGCCAGCTACGAAAAACGACAGATGCATGAAAGTTGTTAGTGCTAACTCTAAACTGACCCAGTAGCGCTAATTTGGAATTGACCCACCCCGATAGCGGACGCATCTTCGTCGGGAAACCGATTAGGAGGTGCAGCAAGTCAAATGATAGGAGGTGGGTTAGTGAGAGAGTTATACGAGTTGAAGGGCGATGGAAGCTCGATCCGAGGGATATCGAGGGAGTTGGGGATTTCCCGGAACACCGTGCGCAAGTACGTGCGCTCCGACGAGGTGCCCAAGGCCAAGCGGCGAGAGAAGCAGGGGTCGAAGCTGGACCCATACAAGGGTCACATAGATGGTCGGCTGTCGGCGGGAGTGGACAACTGCGTGGTGCTGCTGCGGGAGATCCGGGAGTTGGGCTACGACGGCAGCTATCCGACGCTGACCAACTACGTGCGGCCTCGGCGTCGGCCGCGTCAGCCCCGTGCGACGGTGCGGTTCGAGACGGCGCCAGGCGAGCAGGCACAGGTGGACTGGGGCAGCTTCGCCTATGTCGGAGAGGACGGGCGCAAGCACCGGGTCTGGGCCTTCGTGATGGTGCTGAGCTGGTCTCGGACCATCTACGTGGAGTTCGTCCGGCGCGCCGACGTGGCGACCTTCATCAGGTGCCATCTGAACGCCTTCGAGTACTTCGGTGGTGTTCCCCGCCGCTGCCTGTACGACAACGCCAAGGTGGTGGTCCTGGGGCGTGACAGGGAGGGCAGGCCGGAGTGGAACAGCCGGATGCTGGACTTCTCACTGCGAATGGGCTTCGACCTCCGTCTGTGCCGACCCTACCGAGCGCAGACGAAGGGCAAGGTGGAGAGCGGCGTGAAGTACGTCCGGGGCAACCTGTGGCCCGGTGTCCGCTTCACCGACGACGCAGACATGAACCGCCAGGCCCTGGAGTGGTGCGATGCGGTGGCCAATCGGCGAGTCCATGGGACGACGCACCGGGTCCCCCGAGAGATGCTGGCTGAGGAGCTCGCCCACCTGGGCAGCCTGCCGCCGCGTTCGGGCCTTGCGCCCTACATGCGGGAGGAGCGGAAGGTGGCCAGGGACGGCTACGTCCACTGGGAGAGGTCTCGCTACGGCGTGCCCTGGAGCTGGGCGGGTTCGACGGTCCAGGTGGGTGTGCGGGCCGGTACGGTGGAGGTCTGGTCGGGCGACGTGCGGCTGGCGGTGCATCCCCAAGCCCAGCGGACCGGTCAGCGCCTCACACTGCCGGGCCAGTGGGACGGACTGCCCGGCGGCGATGATCGTCCTCGTAAGGAAGCCGTGGCGGTGCAGATCCCTGTGGGCCAAGTGGAGCGCCGCTCCCTGGAGGTGTACGAGTTGGCAGCGGTGGGAGGTGGGCGATGATCGCGCTGGAACAGGCTCGCCAGCACCTGGAGACGCTGGGCCTCAAGCAGGCCGTCGAAGCCCTGGACAACTCCCTGGACGCTGCGGCCACCAAGAAACTGACCTACCCCGAGATGCTGGCAGAGCTACTCGGCGTGGAAGTGGCCGCCCGGAAGGAGCGGTACATGTCCACCAGGACGAAGCTGGCTCACCTCCCCTTCCACCGGACCTTGGAGCAGTTCGACTTCTCGTTCCAGCCCTCCATCGACGAGCGACAGGTGCGGGAACTGG
This sequence comes from Dehalococcoidia bacterium, assembly GCA_965208395.1. GTDB lineage: Bacteria > Chloroflexota > Dehalococcoidia > Lucifugimonadales > CBDBON01 > CBDBON01. Next base: position 156,974 of record CBDBON010000003.1, on the reverse strand, counting down.
CCGGCCTGTCCTTCGTCGCTGAAGCCACCAACCTGCTGCTCCTGGGACCGCCAGGTGTGGGCAAGACCCATCTGGCGGTGGCCCTAGCGCTCAAGGCCATCGAGAAGAGCCAGGGGGCCTACTTCGTCCGAGCCTACGACCTGATGGAGGACCTGAGGAAGGCCAGGGTGGAGAACAACCTCCAACGGCGCATGCGGGTCTACCTGTCGCCCAAGCTACTCATCGTGGACGAGTTCGGCATCTGGCCTTACGACCGGGACGCCTCCACCGCCTTCTTCACCCTGGTGTCGGCTCGCTATGAGCGGGGCAGCATCATCCTCACCTCCAACAAGGGCTTCGCCGAGTGGGGTGAGCTTCTGGGCGATACCGTCATCGCCTCGGCCATCCTGGACCGGCTGCTGCACCACAGCCACGTCCTCAACATCCGAGGCGAGAGCTACCGGCTTAAAGGCAAGAGGCAGGCCGGACTCTTCGCCTCCCATCAACTGCTATCGACATCGCCTGAAGCCGCTAGCTCCGGCGACGTCTAAATCCAACAGGCACTCTTGCTTGCCAGAAAGGAGGCGACTTAACGACAAGGTGGGTCAGTTCTAACTTAGCGGAAAAGGGTCAAATCTAACTTAGCATTGACAAAATACGACACTTTTTTAGGAAAAACGGTCTGCCCCCTTATCCGGGACCAGACTCCCCTCGACTCTGAGCATTTTACGGGCCGACTCTTGGAGGTGACCATGGACGAGAGACGCATCAGTTTCACGGCCGGCGAGGTAGAGGTGACGGCCATACTGGACGCGAGCAGGACGGCCGGTCTGGTGTGGGAGGCGCTGCCCGTCACGGCCTCGTGCAGCACCTGGGGTGACGAGATCTACTTCAGGACCGAGATCGAGGCGCCTCTGGAGGAAGGTCGGGAGGTGGTCGATCTGGGAGACGTGGGCTACTGGCCTCCGGGACAGGCGCTGTGCCTCTTCTTCGGCCCCACGCCCGCCAGCCGGGGAGACGAGATACGCCCGGCGAGCGCGGTGAGCGTGATCGGCCGGATCGAGGGCGACCCGACCGTGTTGAAGGCGGTCCCGTCCGGCGCCAGGATAGTCGTGACGCGAGCGCCACGACCGCGCGCGTCGGAATGAGGGAAGACTACCTGAACAGGTCGGTCTCGGCTGGTCTGATCAGGCCGCTCACACTGCCAGGGCCCGGACTGTAGGGATAGCCGCGCACGATCGCCGCCGGGACCTGGGCGACCTTTCCTGTGACCATCTCTGCGGCAGCCGCGAGCTCGTCAGCCGCCGCGATGCTGGTCACCTTCAGTACCATGCCCTGCGTGTCCGGGGTGCCGCGGTAGTCCCTAAACGGATCGATGCCCGCCACTCCGATGGCGAGGTCGACGTGACCTTCGCGCCAAGCCCTGCCGAAGGTGTCCGAGACGATGACGGCGACGGTCGGCCCGCCCGAGGCGGCTATCTCGGCCGCTATGGCCCGCGCGGACCTGTCCGGGTCCTCCGGGAGCAGGGCGACGGTGTCGGCGCCCGGTACGTTGGAGGCGTCGATGCCCGCGTTCGCGCAGACGAAGCCGTGACAGGTCTCGGTTATCAGGATCCCCCTGCCGAGGTCGGCGCGGACAATGGAGCGGCTCTCCCTCAGTACGAGCTCAACGACGCGGGGGTCGCGGCCCGAGGGCGCGGCAAGCTGGCGCGCGCGGGGAGAGGGCTTCACGGTCGCCAGGTCGACGGTCCTCCCCTCCGCCTTCGAGACAACCTTTTGTGTCACGACGAGTATGTCGCTGGTCTGAAGGGGAGTGCCCTGCGTCCGGGCCGCGGTCGAGATGATCTCTCCGAGACGGTCGCCCGGCCGGATCTCGGGGACACCGGTGACTCCGATGATCTGAATGGACGGGACGTTGCCCGGTACACCGTCCGGGGGTGAGAGGCGCATGGTGGGCGCGGTTATAGCATGAGGCATTCCGAGTGTCAACGACAGGAACGTTACTTGAAACGCCGGTGGACATATGCGTATCGTTGATGGATGGCCGATCTGATCATATCGGGCGGGACGGTCATCGACGGGACCGGCTGTCCGCGCTACCCGGCGGACGTGGTTGTGGACCGGGGCCGGATCGTCCTGGTGGGTGACGCTTCCGGGCTCGAAGGCGTCCCGACTTGGGACGCCTCAGGCAGAATCGTCTCGCCCGGATTCATCGACATACATAGCCACTCCGACTTCCCTCTCTACGTGGACGGTCTCGCTCAGAGCGGCGTCCGGCAGGGGCTCACGACCTCGGTAATCGGGAACTGCGGCCACGGTCCCGCGCCCGCGCCGGACAGGGAGCTGGCCAAGCAGGTGACCATCGGCATCAACGATGACTGGGGGATCGACTTCGACTGGACGACGTTCGGAGAGTATCTGGACGCCCTCCTCGCCAAGAGCCAGTCTATGAACGTCGCTCCGCTCGTGCCGCATGGGACGGTGCGAGTCGCGGCCATGGGCTACGAGGCGAGGCCGCCCACAGGCCGGGAGATGGAGACGATGCGGTCGCTGGTGGACGAGGCGATGTCGGCGGGTGCGCTCGGCATGTCCTCCGGGCTGGAATACTCTCCGGGCCGTCACGCCGACGAGGCCGAGCTGACATCGCTCAGCGAGATCGTGGGCCGGTGTGGCGGCGTCTACGCCTCCCATATCCGCGAAAGAGGAGACAACTTCGAGCAGGCCGTCAGGGAGGCCCTCGACATCGGACGGGGGGGAGGGACCGCCGTTCAGTTGTCCCATCTCGCTCCGAGGCCGTATGCGCCCCCTGGCGTGCTGGACCGGGTGCTCGGTATGGTGCACGACGCCCGCGGCGACGGGCTGGAGGTGGGAGTCGACACCTTCCCGGATCCGTGGGGACCGGCCCATCTGCTCGACCTCGTGCCGCCCTGGGTCTACGAGGGGTCGGACGACGACGTGCTGGAGAGGCTGGAGGACCCGCGGACGGCGGAGAGGTGCCGTGGATACATCCTCAACCAGGGTAACTTCCTGCTGCGGCTCGGCGGCTTCGACAAGTTCTTCCTCACCTACTCGGGCGCGCATCCGGAGCTGACGAGCCTCTCGCTCGACGCCGTCTCACGTGAGTGGGGCATGGACATCGTTTCGACCATCCTCAAGCTCGCTGCGGACGACGGGAAGGACTTCGGGAGCGTGCTGATCCGGCATATCTTCTCCACGGTGGAAGACCTGGAGAAGCTCCTGAGCGACCCGGTGTGCAGCGTCGGCAGCGACGGCGCGGTCGCCTCGACCGACGGCCTGCTCGGGGAGCTTAAGATGAACCGCTCCAGCTTCGGATACGCGCCCCGGACGATCAGCGAGTACGCGATCGACCGCGGACTGTTCAGCCCCGAAGAAGCCATCAGGAAGATGACCTCTCTTCCCGCCGGCCAGATCGGGCTGGCGGATCGGGGAAGACTTACCGAGGGCATGGCCGCCGACGTCGTGGTGATGGACTTCGACAGCCTGGCCGACATGTCCACGGACGACGAGCCGCAGGCCTACCCGACGGGGATAGACATGGTCGCGGTAAACGGGGTGGTCGTCTTCGAAGGAGGGGAGCATACCGGAAGGACGCCGGGACAGGTCCTGCGGAGGCGATCTACATGAAAATTCTTAGAAGCCCGCTCTTCGTGCCCGGCAACCGGGCCGACATGTTGGAGAAGGCGCTCGGACTGGCCCCGGACGCCTATGTGCCCGACATGGAGGACTCGGTGCCGTGGGACGAGAAGACAAACGCCCGAAGCGTCACGGTCTCCTTCGTCGACCGGCTCGCCGCCACAGGGAGGCCCGTCATTCCTCGGGTGAACAGCCTGGACACCGGTCTCCTGGCGGAGGACCTCGCGGCGGTCGTGGGGCCTGGCGTGTTCGGCGTATCGGTGGGAAAGATAGGGTCTGCCACCGACATTTCTGAGGTCTCGTCGGTACTGGAGTCCCTGGAGAGGCGAGCCGGGTTGGAGACGGGGCGCGTCGCGATTGTGCCGTGGATAGAGACGGCGAAGGGAGTGGTGAACGCATACGAGATATGCTCCGCCTCGCCGCGTATCGTCGCCGTAGGCTTCGGCGCGGAGGACTTCACGAATGACATGGGTATACCTCGATTGGAGGACGACTCGGAGGTGGACTACGCGCGGAGGGCGGTGTGCGTGGCCGCGCGGGCGGCAGAGGTGGCCGCGCTCGACACGCCTTACTTCGGGTTCCGGGATGCGGAGGGGTTGCGGCGGAGCGTCCAGGCCGCTAGGCGCTACGGATTCTCGGGGAAGTTCGCGATCCACCCCGCGCAGATCCAGACGATCAACGAGGGATTCTCACCTTCGGACGCCGAGGTCGAGCACGCCAGACGCGTCCTCGCCGCGTTCGATGAGGCGGAGCGCGAGGGGAGGGGTGCCACGTCCCTGGACGGCATGGTCATCGACGTACCGGTCGTCCGAAGGGCGCGCGGTCTGCTGGCGCTGGCTGAGGCGATGCGAGGAGGCGCAGGCGCGGAGTGATGGACAGGATCGCCCTCGAAGGCATGGTGTTTTACGGCTATCACGGTGTGCATCCTGAGGAACGAAGGCTCGGACAGCGCTTCGTCGTCGATCTGGAGGTGGAGCGGGATCTCAGGACGGCCGGCCTCTCCGACGATCTGGAGGATACGACCAGCTACTCCGACGTCTACGATGTAGTGAGGGAGGTAGTCGAGGGACGGCCTCGAAGGCTCTTGGAGAGCGTGGCGGAGACGATTGCCGGCCGCGTGCTGAAGAAGTTCGAGGTGGCATCGGTCCGCGTGACCGTCAGGAAGCCCAAGGCCCCGATGGCAGGCGGTACTTTCTCCCATGCGTCGGTTGAGCTACTACGCACTCGGTCTTGACTGCCCCTTTTCAGCCTTTCTCTCGCGGAAAAGGCGCCTAGAACGCGTCAGGGGCGGCGGCTATGGCGTCGAGGTCAGCCCGGGTGTATGAGCCGAGGCTTCGGAAGTCGAGATCGATGTAGTTCTGCGTCCACTGCATGGCGATCTTGACGGCCTTCCGGTAGCGCTCCTCGACTGCTGGAAAGGCGCTCTCGTCGAGGGCCGCACGGCGCCTGGACAGAATGTCCTCCAGATCCTCGCGCAGCAGTCTCTTTACGAGAGCGGTGTCATGGACCTGGCCTGTCCCAGTGTCCTTCGAGGCGTGGAGGATGCGCTGAGCCGTCTGGGCGACTGAGATTCTGGCAGTTGCGAGGTCCTCCATGAGAGCAGGATGGACGCCCGGCCTGCCCTCCAGGCTGTCGATGCCCTTCGCGCCGCGGCCGTTCAGCCAGCCCTCGATGTACTCGATGAGGGTTCGCGTGTTTCGCCTGGTGCCCTCCACGGTGACGGGCCCCTCGGGCACCTCGACCCTGACCGGATAGTTGTTCGGGTCTCGCATCTCCGGAGTAGGCTGCCAGCCGGTTCCCCGCCACTCCTTGAAGGGATCCGCGGCCGTCTTCATATGGTAGATGTGCGCGACCCATCCCCTCAGGAAGCCCTGCTGTGCCTCCCACTCCTTGTCCGCCGTGATGGAGGCGCTCGCGGCGCGGTTCACCTCGTCCTCGCGGCTGGGCAGCGCGGTGGCCATGCCGCCGATGGGGACGGCGCCCCGCTTGAGGCAGACGGCCACGAGGCGGCGGAAGATGTCGGCTATGAAGCCGGTCGTCTTGATGTCGACCCCGAACCGGTCGGGCCAGACGGAGACCGGGTCGGCCATTACGTACTCCAGGATGCTTGCCTTGAGATCCCAACGTGCCGCGTTCAGGCCGGCGGCGTAGGGCCCCAACGCGTAAAGCGTCTCCTCCATCTCGTAGACGATGGGCAGCGACTCCACGAGGACGATGGCGCGTATCACTGCGTCGCCTGGCAGATCGAGGTAGTCGCGGCTGGCGTCGAAGAAGTCCCGCCAGAGGGCGGCCTCTTCGGCGGTCTCCAGCTTTGGCAGATAGAAGTAGACGCCCTGTCCGCGCTCGATCTGCGCCCTGCCCGCATAGGCCAGAGTGAGCGCGGCGCCCAGAATGGCCGCCGACACTGGGGCACCGTCTATGGTTACCTCCGGCTCTTGCAGATGGAGACCCCGCTCGCGGTGCATGAAGAACGGGATATCGCCGTCGACGAGCTTGTAGTGGCGGTCTCTGGCGGGGTTGTAGAAGGTCAGGGTCCTCTCGACGGCGCCGAGACGGTTGCGCGCCGCCGCTATGGTGTCGGACAGCGTATGGCCGGCGGAGTCCTCGTCGTCGTCGAGGTCGCCCTCGGCGCGCCGCCCATCCGGGCCGGGATTCAGCGCGTTGATGAACATCGACGTCTGAGCGGCTGGCCCCGATATCTCGATTCCCGGCTGGCCGAGGTCGTCCGGCACGGCTGGGACTGTCCAGTCGCCGATGGTCGCCTCGCTCGCCGGGAGCGGCTTCGGCTGCTCCCCTCGGTGCGCGCGCTCCAGCATCTGGGATCGCTTCGCCATCAGGCGGTTGATCTCAGGAGAGAAGCGATCGTGCAGAAAGGTGAGGTATCCGATGAACTCCGGAGTGAAGAGCTCGTCGGCGCCCTCAACCGGCGCATATCTGACCCTATCGGTCGCGACCTCAACCATAGACGTGTCTCCTGTATCTGCCGTGCGGTCGAGCCCAACCGCCGGGGCGCAAGTACGCGGGATGTATCTGTCACGGAGCGGCCCGATTCGCCCACGGCCTTCCGCGGAACCGCGTCACACTATACTAGAGTTTGATCCTCGGCGTCACCTTTGACGCCCGCTCGCGGGGCCATCTAGAATGTTGTCGCCCTATGGAGGATCAGGACCGATGACACAGGCAAGGCAGAAGACCCGGATGGCCGCAGCGTATGATCCGGCGTCCGTGGAGTCGCACGTCTACGGGCGCTGGATGGAGGGTGGATACTTCACGCCTGAGGTGGACCGGTCACGCTCTCCATTCGTGGTCATAATGCCGCCTCCCAACGTGACGGGCGAGCTTCACATGGGCCACGCGCTGACAGCCGCCCTAGAGGACCTGATGGTCCGGTGGCACAGGATGAAGGGCGAGCCGACGCTCTTTCTTCCTGGCACAGACCACGCGGGCATAGCGACGCAGGTTGTCGTGGAGCGGATGCTGGCCGCCGACGGAATAAGCCGTCATGATCTGGGACGCGACCGGTTCGTGGAGCGTGTGTGGGAGTGGGTCGACCGCTACGGCGACCGGATCAATCAGCAGTACAAGCGCCTCGGAGTGTCCTGCGACTGGACGAGGAGCAGCTTTACGCTGGACGAGGGCCCCAGCAGGGCGGTCAGGACCACCTTCGTCAACCTGTATAAGAAGGGCCTCATATACCGTGGGGAACGCATAACCAACTGGTGTACCAGGTGCTCGACGGCGCTGTCCGACCTTGAGGTCGACCACCAGGTGGAGGAGGGGCGCCTCTACTACGTGCGTTACCGGGCCGAGGACGGCGGGGAGGGCGTAGTTGTTGCCACCACCAGACCTGAGACGCTGCTCGGCGACACCGGCGTTGCGATCAACCCCGAGGACGGACGGTACACGGGGTTGGTCGGAAGCAGCGTCGTGCTGCCGGTGCTGGGCCAGGCGATACCGGTGGTAGCCGACGGGGCAGTCGACCCTGAGTTCGGGACAGGCGCGCTGAAGGTGACGCCGGGACACGATCCTGCGGACTTCGATATCGGCCAGCGGCACGGGCTGCCGATAGTCAACGTGATGAACCTCGACGGCACTATGAACGAGGCGGCGGGCCCCTATCAGGGGATGGACAGGTTCGAGTGCCGCGTGAAGATCGTGGAGCAGCTCGAACGGGACGGTCTGCTGATCCGGGTGGAGCCGAACCCCCACGCGGTGGGCCACTGCGACCGGTGCGACGAGGTGGTGGAGCCGATAGTCAGCTCCCAGTGGTACGTGCGTATGGAGCCGCTAGCGAAGCCGGCGCGCGAGGCAGTGAGGGACGGGCGGATACGGATCGTCCCGGAGCGTTTCGCCAAGGTCTACTTCAACTGGATGGACGGCATCCGGGACTGGTGCGTGAGCCGCCAGCTCTGGTGGGGCCACCGGATTCCGGTCTGGTACTGCGGAGATTGCCGAGAGACGATCGTCGAGACGGAGGACCCGTCGGCCTGTCCGAAGTGCCCGTCGACGGCGCTGGAGCAGGACCCGGACGTGCTGGACACCTGGTTCTCGTCCGGACTGTGGACGCACTCGACCCTCGGTTGGCCGGACGAGACTGAGGACTTGGACTACTTCTACCCGACCAGCGTCATGGAGACGGGGCACGACATCCTCTTCTTCTGGGTGGCGCGGATGATCATGCTGGGTATCGAGAACATGGGCGAGGCGCCGTTCCACACGGTGTACCTGCACGGCCTCATCACCGACCGGCACGGGGCGAAGATGAGCAAGTCGAAGGGAAACGTACTCGACCCCCTGGAGCTGGTAGAGAAGTACGGCTCGGACGCGCTCAGGTTCGCGCTGACGACGGGAAACTCACCCGGCAACGACATGCGTCTCAGCGACCAGAGGCTGGAGGGGAGCCGCAACTTCGCCAACAAGCTGTGGAACGCCGCGCGATTCGTGATCTCCAATCTCGAAGAGGCGCAGGGACTGGATGGATGGGAGAATCCCGCACCGACTCACAGGCACGACCGGTGGATCGTCAGCCGGTTCAACCGTGTGGCGCGGACGGTCGAGATCCGTATGGAGGAGTACCAGTTCGGGGAGGCGCAGCGGGTCATCTACGACTTCCTGTGGAACGAGTACTGCGACTGGTACATCGAGATGTCGAAGATACGGATGCGGTCGGACGGGGGGACCGCCCATTCGCCGTGTCCGGCGCTGGCATATGTCTTGGAGGGAGTGCTTCGGCTGCTGCATCCCTTCATGCCGTTCGTGACTGAGGAGATATGGTCGACACTCACGGATACGTTGCCTCACCGCGCCGGTCGGCCCGAGGCCCTGATCGTGGCGCCGTATCCTCAGGCGGACCCGTCGCTGATTGATGACGATGCTGAGGCGGAGGTTGAGGCGGTTATCGACGTGGTCCGCGCGGTTAGGAACCTCCGGGCCGAGTTCAGATTGCCGTCAGGGGAGAGTATTCCTGCGACGGTCGACGCGCCGGGGCTGGCTCCGGTTTTGGAGGCCGAGACCTCTACGATCTCGGCGCTGGCCCGGTTATCGCAGCTCTCGCTCAGCGAGACGGACGGGGCCGGGTCAGGCGACCGGGTGTCGGTCGTCCTGCCCATCGGGACGGTGACGGTCCCGCTCGGCGGGCTCGTGGACCTGGGCCGAGAGCGTAGCCGGCTGGGCGACGAACTCGAGGAGCTTGAGGCCCGGCGGGCGAGGCTGTCGGCGCGTCTGGCTAACGAAGCGTTCGTGTCGAAGGCGCCCGAGGACGTGGTGGAGCGCGAGCGGGAGAGGCTGACGCGGACGGAGGAGCGCCGAGAGCGGGTGCTGGAGATACTTTCTAGGCTCGGGGGCTAGGGCCGGTCCGATTGGGTTCCGGCAGTAGTGCGGCCTCTTCGTGCGGCCGCCGAAGCCATCCGTTGATATTCCCTAAGGCCCTTCCGCGTGTCGCTGGCCGCCTTCGCTCCGTCGGACTGGCGCAGCCTCCACTTGAAGAGCCAGTAGGTGAACTCCTTGTGCTCGGTTAGCGTCATGGAGTCGGCGACCGGGTATGCCATATCGTCTCTGAACTGTGCCAGCAGAGCTTTGCGCGGCATCCGGTAGGTGCGCTCGAACGCCTCCTCGGAAAAGTCCTCCTGGTAGCGATTGCCGTTGCTCATGTGGCGCTTCTGCACGTCGCGCTCGTTGGCAAGCTGTAGCGCCTCTTCCACGGTGACGCCGTAGAAGTAGTTCAGGTAGCCCCGATGCTTGTCCATGCCCAGCCTTTCTCTCAAGAGGTCCTGAGAGGCATCTGCGGGAAGGATGCCGTGCACGAGCAGGGCCTGCACCTGATTCTCCGTGATGAGACCTTGGACATCTCCGTACAGCCTCTCGGCGAGCAGCAGCCAGTCGAACGCTTCGCCCGCGATGAAGTAGCGGTACAGCCGGCCGCCGTCTGTCTCCTCCGGGAGCGTCCACGCGGCCATAGCGTCGAGAAGAGCGGTGAACCAGTCGGCTCCGTCTTGAAGGGACTGGCGGAGGTGGTCGATCACCTCGTCCGGGTCTCTGACGCCATTGGTCACTTGGCATCACTCGAACGCAGGTGACTGAGCTGCTGGCGAAGGCGGTCGGCCGACCTTGTGCTGAATCTGGAAAGGGAGGCGAGTCTTCCGTCGGAGGCAGCTTCCTCCAGCTCGGCGGTCGTGGTCACTCCAAGCTCTTTCCAGAGCCGCCTCACAGTGGCCGGGCCGAGGCCGTGTACTCGGAGAAGGCCGACGATGCCGTCGGGGAACTCAGACCTGAGACGCTCGTAGTAGCCCAGCCGTCCGGTCTCGACCAGCTCCCTGGTCTTGTCGGAGATGGCCTTGCCCACTCCGGGGAGGGCCTGGAGGTCGAAGCCGTTCCGCACCATCCCAGCGACGGGCTCGGGCAGCTCGCGCAGGGTGGCGGCGCCCTGCCGGTAGGCGCGGCTGGTGAAGGTCGACTCTCCCCTGATCTGCAGCAGGCCAGCGATGTCGTCGAAGATCTGGGCTATCTGTGCGTTGTCCAAGGGGGCCGTCTATGCGCCGTGGCATCGCTTGTACTTCTTGCCGTTTCCACAGTAGCAGGGCTCGTTGCGTCCGATCTTCCGGTTGCCGGAGGGCGCCCGCGTCCTGTTTGAGGGAGGTTGGATGCGCCCCATCGGTCCGGCGTTCTTCGAGTTGGCCGGGCTCTTTGCCGCCTGTCGCATTCCGCCCTGCGCCACACCGACATGGTAGATGCTGTGGACGATATCGTGCTGGATCCGGTCCTGCAGGCTCTGGAAGGTCTCGTGGCCCTCCCTCTTGTACATGACGAGGGGGTCACGCTGGCCGTAAGCCTGGAGCCCGATGCCTTGTCTCAGGTTCTCCATGGCGGTCAGGTGCTGGACCCAGTTGACGTCCAGGGTCCTGAGCATCAGGTGACGCTCGATGGCGCGCATCGTCTCTGGGGTGAGCCGCTCCTCCATGAGGTCGTAGACGCCGCGCGCGTGGGAGATCAGGCTGTCGTCAATCTCCTCCGGGTCCATCTCGGCGATACGGTTGGGGTTGGACAGCTCGGCCGGGAGGGGGATAACGGCGGCCAGCTCTTTTACCATCGACTCGGTATCCCAGTTTTCGGGGGCAGTATCGTCGAGGTAGCCGTCTACGATTTCCCTGAGGCCGCGCTCCACCATCGAGAGGACGTTGGCTCTGAGATCCGCTCCGCCGAGGATCTTGTCGCGCTCGCCGTAGATCACGTCCCGGTGGGTGTTGATGACGTCGTCATACTCGACTAGATGCTTGCGGATGTCGAAGTGGTATGCCTCCACCTTGACCTGGGCGCCCTCGATGGACTTGCTCAGCATCTTGTGCTCCAGAGGGATATCATCGTCGAGCCCTGCGAAGTCCATGATGCTCTTGATCCGGTCGCCGCCGAAGCGACGCATCAGATCGTCGTCCAAGGCGACGTAGAAGCTGGAGCTGCCCGGGTCGCCTTGGCGTCCGGCCCTGCCGCGAAGCTGGTTGTCGATCCGCCGCGCCTCGTGTCTCTCAGTCCCGATGATGTGGAGACCTCCCATGCCCAGCACCTGGTCGTGGAGCCGCTGCCACTCCTCTTCGGTAGTCGTTTCGTCGGGCCTGCCTCCCAGCACGATGTCGGTGCCTCGCCCGGCCATGCTGGTGGAGACGGTGACGGCGCCTGGGCGTCCCGCGTCGGCGACTATCGCCGCCTCCCTCTCGTGCTGCTTTGCGTTGAGTACCTCGTGGGGGATGCCCCTGCGTTTGAGCAGGTCACTGAGGAGCTCGGACTTGTCGATGTCGGTGGTGCCCACAAGGACAGGCTGGCCGCTCTCGTGTCTCATTCCGATCTCGTCGACGACGGCGCCGTACTTGGCCTTCTGGTCCCGGAAGATGAGGTCGGTCTGGTCGGCCCTGACCATCGGCCTGTTCGTCGGAACCTCCACCACGTCGAGCTTGTATATCTTCCAGAGCTCTTCCGCCTCGGTAACGGCGGTGCCGGTCATCCCGGCGAGCTTCGCGTATATGCGGAAGTAGTTCTGGAGAGTAATGGTGGCGTAGGTTACGGTCTCTCTCTGAACGCTGACGCCCTCCTTCGCCTCGATAGCTTGGTGGAGACCGTCCGAGTAGCGGCGGCCCTCCATCAGGCGTCCGGTGAACTCGTCTACGATGACGACCTGACCGTCCTTGACGACGTACTCCCGGTCTCTCTGGAAGATCACCTGGGCCTTCAGGGCGTTTTCGACGAAGTGGACGAGGGCGAAGTTGTCGGGGCCGTACAGGTTCCTTACGCTAAGCATCCTCTCCAGTTTCGCTATGCCGTCGACGGTCAGAGATACGGCTCTGTGCTTTTCGTCCACCGTATAGTCTTCCCCGGCCCTGAGGCCGGGAACCACCTTTGCGAAGCGGTAGTACTCTTTGGGGGACTGCTCTGCCGGCCCGCTTATGATGAGCGGCGTCCTGGCCTCGTCGATGAGGATGTTGTCAACCTCGTCCACGATGGCGTAGTTGAGCCTCCGCTGCACACGCTGTCCGGCCTCTATGACCATGTTGTCGCGCAGATAGTCGAAGCCGAACTCGTTGTTGGTGCCGTATGTGATATCCGCTCTATAGGCCTGGGCGCGGGAGACGGGTCGGAGTCTGTCGGTCGCCGGATCGTCGTTCCGCAGGTCCGGATCGTAGAGAAATGCGGACTCATGCTGGAGAGCTCCGACCGAGACCCCCAAGAGGTCGTAGATCGCGCCCATCCACTGGGCGTCGCGGCGGGCGAGGTAGTCATTGACTGTGACGACGTGAACGCCGTCCCCGGTGAGGGCGTTGAGGTAGGCAGGCAGGGTTGCTACGAGGGTCTTGCCTTCACCGGTCTTCATCTCGGCGATCTTGCCGCCGTGCAGGACGATGCCGCCGATGAGCTGGACGTCGAAGTGGCGCTGTCCCAACGTGCGCTTGGCGGCCTCGCGCACCACGGCGAAGGCTTCGATCAGCAGGTCGTCAAGCTGCTCACCGGCGGTGATGCGCTCCTTCAACTCGGCGGTCTTGTCCCTGAGACCCTGATCGGACAGCAGCTCAAGAGCGGGCTCCAGGTCGTTGATCGCCTGGACGTCGGACTTCATGCCCTTGATGACTCTCTCGTTCGAGTCGCCGATCAGCTTTGCTAGGGTCTTGAGCATCTCTAGGGCTCGAACATGGCGCCGATGGACAGGCCGCTGTGAATACGGTGTATCGCCTCGCCCAGCAACGAGGCGACGGAGACGGTCTTGATCCTGGGGCTGAGCTTATCCTCGGTGATCGGCAGCGTGTCGGTGACGACCGTTTCGACGACGGAGCTGTCCTCTAGGATGTGGTGGGCGTTCCCAGAGAGGAGGGGGTGGGTCGCGTAGCAGTAGACGGCGGTCGCACCCTGGCCGAGCAGGACCTCCGCCGCGGCGACGACGGTGCCTCCCGTGACCACCTCGTCGTCGACTATCAGGGCGGTCTTGCCTTCTACGTCTCCTATGAGGTTGGTCGCCTCCACCTTATCGTCGTTGCCAATGCGCTGCTTCTCGACAATCGCGATGGGCACCCTCAACAGGTCGGCGGTCTCTCTCGCCCTCTTGGCCGCTCCCACATCGGGAGCCGCGACGACCAAATTGTCCAGTCCGCGCTCCGCGCAGTGACGGGCTAGCATGGGGACGGCGGTGAGCTCGTCGACCGGGACGTTGAAGAATCCCTGTATCTGGCCGGCGTGGAGATCGATCGTCAGGACCCTGTCGGCTCCAGCGACGGTGATGAGGTTGGCGACGAGGCGCGCGGTGATCGGAACGCGGGGCTGGTCCTTCTTATCGCTCCGTCCGTAGGCGTAATAGGGTATGACGGCCGTGATCCGTCCAGCCGAGGCCCTCTTGGCGGCGTCGATCAGGATGAGCAGCTCCATTAGATGGTCGTTCACGGGCGCGGAGATGGGCTGCACTATGAACACGTCGCGTTCCCGGATATTCTCCCGGTACCGTACAAAGGTGTTGTCGTTGCTGAACTTCGATATCTCGCAGTCCCCCAGACCGATTCCCAGATAGGCGCATATGCTCCCGGCAAGGGCGGGGTGCGCGTTTCCCGTGAAGACCTTGAGACCTTCGAACAGAGGCATGTCTACGGGTGCACCTCCGATTGAGTGTATAGGCGTCTACGGACGGGTAGACAAGGCCCTGGGAAGGGGCAGTTCCGAATTATAGCACACGGCGTCGGCGACATTCCGTCATGGCAGCACGGTCCGATTGCTTCCATCCCGGTCTTCCCCCACGGAGTCGGGGACAGCGTTAGGAGCTGGCGTCGTTCGCGGGTTCGAACGGTTATGGCGGATACCAGTCGCGGCCTTCAGGCCATTATAATCTCCACCGGCTGACCAATCCCTGATGCAGTTGAGGTTTCGAGATGGTGGAGACGGCGTCGGAGTGGCCGAGACTCAGACCGATAGAGCCTCAGTGGGTACAGTACAACGGTCGCCGCTACCTCTGTCTGAAGGATCCGTTGGAACTGGGCGATGAGACAGTGCTGGTTCCGGAGGCGTTGGTGCCGCTGCTCGGGCTGTGCGACGGGACCCGGGATGCCGCCGGGCTGCGTACGGCCATGGCTCTGAGGACCGGCGTTCAGGTCACGCCGGCGGTGGTCGCCGAACTGCTGGACCGGCTCGACCGGGCACTCCTGCTGGACGGCGACGGCTATCGAACCGCGAAGACGCGCGAGCTAAAGGCATTCCGGTCGTCCGAGTATCGAGACCCTTTCTACGCCGACAAGGTGTATCCCGGGGATCCCGAGAGGCTGAAGGAGACCCTCAATGGCTACTGCCAGAGGCATCCTGCCGAGCCGTCCACGCGGACGAATCTGGTCGGCCTCGTGTGTCCACACATCGACTATGCGAGAGGGCATGCGACGTATGCCGACCTCTGGCAACGGGCACGGCTGTCCCTGGATGGGACGGAGCTCGTCATCGTCTTCGGGACGGATCATAGAGGAGGACCTGGAACGATAACGCCGACGCGCCAGAGCTACGCGACGCCTCTCGGCGTATTGCAGACGGACGTCGAGGCGGTTGACGACGTGGTGGATGCTCTCGGTGGCGAGGCGGCGTTGGATGAGGAGCTTCATCACGCAAACGAGCACTCCATCGAGCTGGCGCTCGTCTGGATGCACCATTTCATGGACGGGCGGCCGGTCGACGTAGTGCCTATCCTGTGCGGGTCGTTCCACAGATTCGTATCCGGCGAGACGGACCCTGGGGATGACGACCGGATCAGAGCGGCGGTTGAGGCGCTGAAGCGGGCGTCGGCAGGAAGAAGGACGCTGGTCATTGCGGCAGGCGACCTCGCGCACGTGGGGCCAGCGTTCGGTGATTCCAGACCGCTCGACGCCGTCCAGATGGCGGACGTTGCTTCGAGAGACGAGGAAACGATATCGGCGATCTGCAACACCGACGCCGCGTCGATGATGAGCGCGGCCCAACGAGAGCTGGATGCCAGGCGCCTGTGCGGACTACCTCCGATATATATGGCGCTCCGATATCTGGAGCGGGCGAGCGGAGAGGTGGTGGGATATGCTCAGTGTCCGGCGGACGAAGCCGGCGCGTCGATCGTATCCATCGCCGGGGTCTTGCTCTACGGCGATGCTGCTGGCGGTCAGAGTCCTAACGCGGCGACCAGAAGGCCATGAATCCATCGGCGATCTGGTCGATCGCGGGATTCCGGTCCGTGTCGGCTACGATGATCTGGGGAGTCTGCTGTCTCCCCGCGGAGACCGATAACCCCTCGGCCCGCAGGATGCCGGAAAAGACCAGCGAGCGGCTGTCGGGGGACCATGGTGAGTGAGAGTGGGCGAACTGATCGAAGAAGCGGAATATGGTGGTCTGGGGCAGCGACGGGAGGAACTCCGCCACCGGCCAACTGTCGCCTGTCTCGGTATCGAGCATATTCCATTGAAGGTAGCCCCCCTCGGTTCCCTCCGAAACGTAGGCGAGCTTGGACCCGTCCGGCGACCAGAAGAATGCGGCGACGGGGTCGTCTATCCCGACTGGCTGAGGGACGCCTATTCTCGAGAAGAGCCTGACGCCGTCATACGCCGCCCCGCCGGAGGGACGTGAGTGTGCAACCGCCAGCAACTCGCCGTCAGGAGACCACAGGAAGGCGGCGTGCCCGGGCGTCTCGGCGATGAATCGCCTGTCAAGGCCTCCGACGTCCGTGGTGTATATCCCTCCCTTTCCACTGGGTTCCTGTGAGACGATGGCCATGCTGCCGCTGGAGGACGACCAGTCAGGCACGCGGTAGTTGACGGCTCTCGCGCCCAGTCTTGCCACGGACCCCGACCCGTCCCGGATCGTGATCAGGTAGTGGTCCGCGCCTCCGTGGACCAGGAGCCGGTCAGAGTCCGGCGACCAAGAAGCGTAGAGGGGGGCGTTTCTGACCAGCGCGGTGGGCTCCCTATCGGAGCTCGGATCGGTGACGAAGAGAGTCAGCCCCGACGGGACGCTGGCCATGAAGGCCAGCCGGGAGCCGTCCGGAGAGAAGTAAGGATAGTGCGGCATCTCCGGCAGAATGGGCCCCATCCCACGCTCGTTGACGTAGACGACCCTGGTCTCTCGGTCGATCAGCGAGTGGACGAATAGGGCCAGCGCCTCGGCACCGTCGGCACGCCGTCCCGGCCCGGAGAATGCGATGGCGCGACCGTCGGGCGACCAGGTGGGCCAGGCGTAGAATCGCTCGCCGTCGGTGATATTCCAGCTATGGGCTCCGTCCGGTTCGATGAGGGCTATCTGACCGTCCAGGGAGTTGTAGACGATCAGATCGGAATCGGGCAGGCCGGGGGAAACATCGTCGGACGGGGCCGGTAGGTCGGTCTGCTCACTCGGCTGTGCGGACGCCTCGGCTGGGGATGCGGAGGGCGTCGCCAGCGAGGGCGGGAGCTCCGGTGTCCGTGTCGTGACGACATCGTTCAGGGCCGGCGCGACTACTATGGCCGCAATGAGCACGGCGAAGACCAGGACGGAGGCGGTGAGCCTGTTCATTCTACGAGTTGGAGAGGCATGCGATCTGTCAGGAGGGTGGCGACGGAGCGCTATCTCTCATGTTGCCAGAGGAGGCGCGTGCCCACATCGACCCCGCCGTCTACGGCCAGTGTCTGACCGGTGACCCATCCGGCCTCGTCGGAGGCTAGGTAGAGAGCGGCGTAGCCGATGTCCTGCGGATAGCCGGTGCGGGAGAGCCTCGCCGCAGCCGGACCGACACGGCCGTCTTCCAGCCGGCCTCGGAACAGGCCGGCTGCTATGCAGTTGACCCTTATATTGTTCTCGAAGAACTCACGGGCGAGGTTCTGGGAGAGTCCTATGACTCCTGCCTTGGCCGCTCCATACGCGGGATTGCCCTCCTGCCGGACGCTGAAGCTCGCTGCCAGTGTAACGATAGCCCCGCCGCCCTGCCGGTCCATTATCGGCCGGACGGCCTGCGCCAAGTTGTAGAGGCTGTTCAGTGTGTTGCTGAGAGTGACGTTCCAGAAGCTCTCATCCACGTCGTCGAAGTCCCGGCCCGGATCGAAGTTACCCCCGGCCGCGGAGTAGAGGATGTCGAGACGGCCGTAGTGGTCGACGACCTCGCTGACCGCGCGCTCGGCCTCCGCCTTGTCAGACAGGTCGGCGGCGACGACCAGCGCGCTCCCTCCGACGGACCGGATACGCTGCGCAGTCTCTTCGAGGTGGCCGGGCCTCCGCGCGACGACGGCGACCTGTGCTCCTTCCTGGGCGAAGATGAGGGCGGTGGCACGGCCCATGCCCTGACCGATGCCGGACAACATTGCGACCTTGCCTTCCAGACGCATTCGATTTCCTCCTCAGGCGCAGGCGGCCATGACGAGCCGCGCGACGGGATCAGGATGATCGGCCACGCACTCCGAGCTCCTCCTGAAGCTCCTGGATGATCTGCCCGAAGGGGCGCATCGGCAGAGGGTCGCGAAGGCCGATGGGGGTGTTCTCGATCTCTGGTATGACCTTGATGGCGATGAAGACCGGCCCGGGCGTCGCCAGTATCTCCGTCAGGCTCGTGGCGAGATCTTCCAGGTTGTCGAAGGAGTAGGCGGCGGGGTATCCGGCGTCCCTGGCCATGCCCGCGTAGTCGATGTCCTGGGCGCTTGGAACGGGTTGGCCTCCAGTCGTGGCATAGCCCTCGTTGTCCAGGAGGAAGTGGTACAGGTTGGCCGGTCCCTGGTCCGCGATGGTCGCCAGGGACCCGAGGTTCATCAGCAGCGCGCCCTCGGAGTCGAACAGCACGACCTTTTCGTCGGGCTGGGCGAGGGCGACGCCCAGGGCGGTGGGCGAGAGCGCGCCCATCGTGTGGACGAAGCCTCCTGCGTCTCTGCCCGGCGTCGAGCTGTACTCGTGCCAGTGCCTGTAGCCGCTCAACCCTCCGGCCATCACGATCGCGTCTCCGCGATGCTTCCGGAAGAGCTCGAACACATCGGTCGCCTCGATCATTGGCTGAGTCCTTTCATGTCATGTGGTACGTGGCGCAGGTGTCGGAGTCTACTCCGAATCGAGGTCTTCGATGCGCGCCTCGGACGGCCGGCGCTCTACCCTGATCCGGCTTGCGGCGGTCTCGGCCTCCCTCATGACGCGCAGGACGTTGCCGCCCATCACCTTCTTGACGTCAGTATCGCTGTAGCCGCGGCGCACCAGCTCAGCGGTCAGACCGGGATACTTGGAGACGTCTTCCAGTCCAGCCGGGACGGTGTGGTGACTGGGCATGCCGTCAAAGTCGGATCCCAGACCGACGTGGTCGATGCCCGCCACGTCTCTAATGTGGTCTATGTGGTCGGCGACGTCGGCGAGGCTGGTCGGCGGGGGCGGGTTCTCCCTGAGCCACTTTTCGAGCACCGCGGCCATAGCCTGCTGGCTCATATGATCTCCCCGCACGGGCGGAGCAACGAAATTCGGCTCCTCCTTGGTGACGAAGAAGGGGACGAAGGCGACCATGACGACGCCGCCGTTGCCCGGCAGCCGGTTGAGGACCTCGTCGGGCACGTTGCGCGGGACGTTGGTGATCGCGCGGGCGGAAGAGTGGCTGAAGAGCACAGGTGCCTCGGCGACGTCTAGGGCATCGTTCATCGTGTCTGGGGATACGTGCGAGAGATCGACGAGCATACCCAGCCGGTTCATCTCGCGGACTACCTCCCGGCCGAAATTGGTAAGCCCGTTCGCCTTGGGGGTGTCGGTCGCGGAGTCGGCCCAGTCGGTGTTCTTGAAGTGGGCGAGAGTCATGTACCGGGCGCCCAGATCGTAGAAGATGCGGAGCGTCGCCAGGGAGTTATTGATCATATGTCCTCCCTCGACGCCGATCAGGGAACCGATCCTGCCTCCCTCGTGCGCATCCTCGACGTCGTCGGCGGTGAGCGCCATCTTGAAGGCGTCGGGGTACCGGTCGATCATGTTGTGGATCAGGTCGATCTGCCATATGGTCGACTGCATGTCGATCTCGCCACGGTCGGAGGGCGGGACGTAGGCCGACCAGAACTGTCCCCCGACTCCACCCTCCCGGAGCCGTGGAATGTCGGTGTGCATCCCTGGCTGAGGCTGCGAGATGTCCATTCTCCACAACTCGCCGCTGGCCTGGAGTGTGTACTGGAAGGCGATGTCGTTGTGGCCGTCTATCAGCGGCGCCTGCGCCTGCAGCGTCTTTGCGTGATGTACGGCATCGTCCATAGGTAAGCCTCCGTGTGTCCGACATGTCGTTGAAAGGGCTGGCGCCACATTACAAGGCGGAGAGGAGCACCGTCAAGGATACAGCCCGATCGAGTGAGTGGCTCCAAGGAGGCGGGATGTGCTGTAAAATCTCCAACCAGCGATGAGCACGCGAGTCGACGCAGAGGTGATGACGGATTTCCCGCGTTACAGGTGGGTGGTCATTGCGTTGTGGATGACCGGCCACATCTGGACCTACGTCGTGCTTGGCAGCCTGGGGTTTCTGCTGCCGAGCATGAGGGCAGAGCTGGGATTGAGCCCGATCCAGGAGGGGTTCCTCGGCTCGGCGCCGCAGGTGGCGAACATCCTGCTCGCCATCCCGTTCGCGTGGTTTCTTACGCGGTACAGGCCCAAGCTCTTGGGCTCGATCACCTTCTTCGGAGCGGCTGCTCTCGTCTTCTTCCAGGGCTGGGCGCCCTACTTTCTTCTGATACTGTTGGGCCGTGTCCTCTACGGTGCGACTGCCACGGCGCGCGAGCCGGCCCGCGTGCTCCTGATCCGGCAGTGGATTCCGCCCAACGAGGTCGTCATAGCGAACTCGCTGGCCAATCTCCTGTGGGGAATCGTGGGAATGGGGTTCATTGCCGTGCCGGTGGTGCTGGAGCTGCTGGACGACAGTTGGCGCAACACTCTCCACGTCTTCGGCCTGCTCTCCCTGGCAATGGCGGTTGCGTGGCATGTCTTCGGCAGGGAGCGGATGACCCAGGACTTCGAGGCGCAGCATGGCCGTCAGAAGCTGAGCTCGCTTCGCATCGTCCTGGAGCATAAGGAGATATGGCTCCTGGCTCTGGGCATGGTTGGAGTGGGAGTCAACTTCTCGTCGTTCTCCACCTTCTGGCCCAGCCTGCGGCTCGACGAGTACGGCATGTCTCTGAAGGCGTCCGCTGTCGTGATGGCCGTGGGCGGCGGATTCTCCTCGGTTTCCGGGCTGGCTGTCGGGGTCCTGGTGTCCAGGATCGGGCGCAAGAGACAGGTGCTGATGCTCGCCGGGGCAATACTGGCCGGAACGGCCGCGCCTCTCCTATGGGTTGGCTCGTATCCCGTGCTGTTCGTGGTCTTCATGATCCAGAGCGTGGGGTGGAGCTTCTTCCCCGTGCTGATGACGATTCCGTTCGAGCTGCGCGGGATAAAGCCTCGCGAGGTGGCGATCGTCACGTCGTCGATCTATACGATAGTCTGGGTAGGGGCGTTCGTCGGGCCGATCCTGACGGGGGCGATCCAGGAGTGGACAGGGAGCCTGCGCGTCGGCCTGATGATCACCTGCGCTGCGCCGGCGAGCCTGATACTGACCGGTCTCCTGCTGCCCAAGCAGTGGGACCGGGCCCCGGACAGGGCAGGGCGCTCCGGGTGAAGCAGGCTTGTGCGGCTCCGTCCGCTCGAACGCCATAGAGAATCGGGTGAGCGATGACCATATACGAGGAGCGCCTGACATCCAAAGCCGATGTCGCGGAAGATCTGCATCCGATCCCATGCTCTCTCGCCTCTCATAGTATCCACTTTGCGGTTGCCAACACCGGAAGAGGAAACAGCCCTGGAAAGGGCATCGTTGAACTGCTCAAGCGAGCTTGCCAATGATGGGAAGGGCACGAGCAACGACCTACTAGACGGGCTCTTCTACTCCAGCTTTCCTGGGCTTGATGCCTTCAGTGGAATTGTCTACGACAATTGGTAGGGTCATAACGAACTCTGTGTACTCTCCATATACCGTATCCACCGATAGATCGCCCCCGAACCTCCGGGCCACGTCAGCAGCGATGGACAAACCCAACCCCGCCCCCTCGGCGCCGTCTCTGCTGGAGAAGAAGGGGTTGAAGATATGCCCAACGACGTCATCGGATATTCCAGTGCCGTTGTCTCGAACACGTATCTCCACTATGTCATTCACTCGCCGAGTGGAGGCTGTCAACAACGGTTCATAGTCCACCTTGGTATTCCGTTTCTCATGCATCGCGTAGAAAGCATTTGAAACCAGGTTGAGTACCGCTTCATTGAAGTCCTTCTCCACCAGTGTCGTCTCTCCCACCGATGTGTCCAGGTCGTAGACGGCCTCTACTGAGAAGTCTTCCCACTGAGCGCCGAATGTCCTCCACCCGGTATGCACGGCCTCACGCAGCACCTCGTTCAGGTCGACTACGATCGGGTCTCCACCCGAGACGCCTAATCCGCGCATCCGCTCCACGATGGCCAGTGCGCGTCCCCCGTTGGAGAGGACGCGATTGAGGCTTGTAGTTATCTCCTGGGTGATGTCGTCCAGCAACGCGCTATCATCCGCTGACATCCTGTCCCTATAGTTGTCCAGCATCTCATTCAGCTCGTTGTACAGATCGAGAGAGCCCTCTGAGAAATTATTGACGAAGTTCAATGGATTGCTAATCTCATGCGCCACCCCTGACACAAGTTCGCCCAGAGCAGCCAGCTTCTCCTGAGCGACCAGCCGGGCCTGGACTCGCTTCAACTCCTCGTTGGTCACCCGTAGCTCTTCGTATAGCTTCTCGACAAGATTCAGTCGCTGGACCTCCAGGGCTTGCTGCCGGAAGATTTCCAGGGCGCTGGCCAGCTCTCCGATCTCGTCGCGACCTACTTCCGGCACCGGAGTTTCCAGGTCTCCGTCAGCCATAGACCTCATGCGCTCCGACATGCGGGAAAGGCGCCGGACCATGCCGTTACCCACCCATAGCCAGGCCGCCAGAGTCGCCACGATCACACTTATCACGCTGATTGCCGCCAGGAGAATTCGTCCCTCGTCGAAACTGCTTACAGCCAACCCCAGTGCTTCCGAAGATTCGGCGCCAGAAGCTGTAAGCAAACCGGTTACGGAACTTTCCAAGGCCGCACTCGCTGCATCGAAAGACACAGCCATATCCCTGATGTTGGCCTCGAGCGCCAGTTGCTGGCCGCGGATGTAGAAGACACCCTCTCCCTCAGCCAAGGAAGAGACCACAGGGTCTATACCGGTCGCATGGATGCTTGAGAACTCGTCCCACATTCCTTGAAGTGTGTCCTCGTCTTGTGCTGTCAGCGCCTCCCGCAGCACTGACAGGGCCGCCTCTGACTCTCCGATCTCGGACGATGTGGTAGCCAACCGTGATCGGAAGTCCGTCGCGACTCCGTTGGCGCTCAACAGGGCATCTCGGGTAACGGCAAGATTGTCGATCACGCCGGCTAGATTGAGGCCTGCATCATTGACGGCTTGGGCATCCTCCTCTAGGGCCGGTACGCTGCTCACCCTATCCAGAGCTGTTTCCAACTGTTCCAGAGAGTCAGTCACGGCATCAGTCCCCTGGCGTTGGAACCCGGACTCAGCGTCTGCTACCACCCCGAGTCCCAGCACTCGTAGGCGCTCTGCCTCACGAGCGGCAATCCATGACGACTCTAGGACAGGCACGGCCTCGGATTGAAGATCGTAGTTATGATCCCCGCTCTGTTCGAAGTAGTACACGGCTACTCCGCCTGAGATCAGGGTCAGGGCCACGGCAAAGCCCAGGGCTAAGTACAACCTGGTGCCGATGCCTCGCCATCTATCTAAAAGGAAACGCATGACAGAAATAGGTTCTGAAAGAGTCCGGACATCTCAGAAAAAGCGTCGGAATGTATCCGTTGCGTCAGGATAGCACAGCAGGAAACTGCCCAGCGTTGCATTTGGTTGACCGTAGTCCACGGTCACTGTAAGCGAGTGCAGCTGCGCTCTCACTTCATATAATCCACTGAGACGCCTGGCGTGTCTTTGTCCAGAGCCGAACTCACTGGTCTGCTCCGGCGTGTGTCTTCTCCTGGCCATGCCCCTTTCTGTGGCCAAGCCCAATTCAACTTGAACCAGTTGGGTGGGAAGGTCGGGGAGCAGACCACTGTCCCATCCCTAGCGTCTCCGGAATATCAGGTAGGAGAAGACGCCGACGGCGAAAACGCCGGTAGCTACCTGAATCAAGATGAGGGTGGTACGTCTGCGCGGAGTGGAGGCGAGGCTGGCAAGGGTGTTGCGAATCCTTGGGATGGCGTCTCCGAAGACTGGAACCGCAGGCTGCTCCAATTCCTCCAGCTCAGATTGAGACGTTCCAACTCCTATGGGTGCAACAGTGGGGACAGCAGTGGGCGCTGGAGTCGTGGTGGGGACAGGAACGGGAGTCGGGACGGGTGTGGGAGTCAGAGTTGGAGCGGCAGTTGGTGTCGCGGTGGGTGTGGGAGTCAGAGTTGGAGTGGCAGTCGGTGTCGCGGTGGGAGTGGGTGTGGGAGTCGGAGTTGGAGTGGCGGTTGGTGTCGCGGTGGGAGTGGGTGTGGGAGTCAGAGTTGGAGTGGCGGTCGGTGTCGCGGTGGGAGTAGGTGTAGGAGTCGGAGTTGGAGTGGCGGTTGGTGTCGCGGTGGGGATAGGTACGGGTGTGGAGGTGAACGCAGGAAGTAGGCTAGCTGTAGGCAGTGGTCTGGGAGTGGCGGTCGGCGTGGACGTAGGAAGTGGAGTTGCTGTAGGTAATGGTCTGGGGGTAGGGGTAGACGTGTTAGGCGGTGGAGGGTTGACGGGGCCACCGTTGGTGAGGTCGCACCATGAGCGGGGGTCGGATCCACACGGAAACTGGCATTCGGATCCGCCGCGACTGACGGCACACGTTGTTACGGTTCCAGGTGGATTGGGGGGAGGTACAGGCAGACCATCGCTATCGCAACGGGTAGGAGCACTGTTGGTATTGCCATCATCGTCTTCATAGTAAATCGTGCACTCAAGCGGCTCCTCGGCGTTGACGTGGATAGCATAGCCAATTGCGGTTGTCAGAAGACCGACTGCGACCAGAAAGCTGCCCAAGACGTGCTTCATGCAACGCTCTCGACTTGCTCAGTTCGCAATAAGATTGAACATAACACATGAAGCGTTGCACTCACTCTTGGCCTACCGTTGCTGTCCAGCGAAAATGGCCGCTTAGTGGGTCAGCGAGAAAGTCCCATTCAGATAGGGGTTACTTTCTGAGGCTGCTGCATACCGATTGTACCTTTTTTCTTCCTGAGTGGAAGGTTGTCGGCCAAGGCGTACCTGCGAACGGTGTTCAGCGGACTCCGAGTTCGCGGGCCATAGCCCCGAGTGATGGGCCTCGGCGCTTAGCCTGCTGCGCTTTCTCCCAGAGTTCCCTCTGTCGAGCTGTGGGCATTAGATGTTGCTTTGCCTTGGACTTTCGGGGCCTCAAGTCCCGGGGCCCAGCCGTGTCCGGTGCCATTGACGTCGCGGGCCTGTCCAGAGCTCTCCGGGAGAGCCGCCGCACTCTTCCTCAGCTGGACCGGGCGTGGCGCCGCCTCCTGTGAAGGTGTTAGTGCTAACTCTAAACTGACCCAGTAGCGCTAATTTGGAATTGACCCACCCCGATAGCGGACGCATCTTCGTCGGGAAACCGATTAGGAGGTGCAGCAAGTCAAATGATAGGAGGTGGGTTAGTGAGAGAGTTATACGAGTTGAAGGGCGATGGAAGCTCGATCCGAGGGATATCGAGGGAGTTGGGGATTTCCCGGAACACCGTGCGCAAGTACGTGCGCTCCGACGAGGTGCCCAAGGCCAAGCGGCGAGAGAAGCAGGGGTCGAAGCTGGACCCATACAAGGGTCACATAGATGGTCGGCTGTCGGCGGGAGTGGACAACTGCGTGGTGCTGCTGCGGGAGATCCGGGAGTTGGGCTACGACGGCAGCTATCCGACGCTGACCAACTACGTGCGGCCTCGGCGTCGGCCGCGTCAGCCCCGTGCGACGGTGCGGTTCGAGACGGCGCCAGGCGAGCAGGCACAGGTGGACTGGGGCAGCTTCGCCTATGTCGGAGAGGACGGGCGCAAGCACCGGGTCTGGGCCTTCGTGATGGTGCTGAGCTGGTCTCGGACCATCTACGTGGAGTTCGTCCGGCGCGCCGACGTGGCGACCTTCATCAGGTGCCATCTGAACGCCTTCGAGTACTTCGGTGGTGTTCCCCGCCGCTGCCTGTACGACAACGCCAAGGTGGTGGTCCTGGGGCGTGACAGGGAGGGCAGGCCGGAGTGGAACAGCCGGATGCTGGACTTCTCACTGCGAATGGGCTTCGACCTCCGTCTGTGCCGACCCTACCGAGCGCAGACGAAGGGCAAGGTGGAGAGCGGCGTGAAGTACGTCCGGGGCAACCTGTGGCCCGGTGTCCGCTTCACCGACGACGCAGACATGAACCGCCAGGCCCTGGAGTGGTGCGATGCGGTGGCCAATCGGCGAGTCCATGGGACGACGCACCGGGTCCCCCGAGAGATGCTGGCTGAGGAGCTCGCCCACCTGGGCAGCCTGCCGCCGCGTTCGGGCCTTGCGCCCTACATGCGGGAGGAGCGGAAGGTGGCCAGGGACGGCTACGTCCACTGGGAGAGGTCTCGCTACGGCGTGCCCTGGAGCTGGGCGGGTTCGACGGTCCAGGTGGGTGTGCGGGCCGGTACGGTGGAGGTCTGGTCGGGCGACGTGCGGCTGGCGGTGCATCCCCAAGCCCAGCGGACCGGTCAGCGCCTCACACTGCCGGGCCAGTGGGACGGACTGCCCGGCGGCGATGATCGTCCTCGTAAGGAAGCCGTGGCGGTGCAGATCCCTGTGGGCCAAGTGGAGCGCCGCTCCCTGGAGGTGTACGAGTTGGCAGCGGTGGGAGGTGGGCGATGATCGCGCTGGAACAGGCTCGCCAGCACCTGGAGACGCTGGGCCTCAAGCAGGCCGTCGAAGCCCTGGACAACTCCCTGGACGCTGCGGCCACCAAGAAACTGACCTACCCCGAGATGCTGGCAGAGCTACTCGGCGTGGAAGTGGCCGCCCGGAAGGAGCGGTACATGTCCACCAGGACGAAGCTGGCTCACCTCCCCTTCCACCGGACCTTGGAGCAGTTCGACTTCTCGTTCCAGCCCTCCATCGACGAGCGACAGGTGCGGGAACTGGCCGGCCTGTCCTTCGTCGCTGAAGCCACCAACCTGCTGCTCCTGGGACCGCCAGGTGTGGGCAAGACCCATCTGGCGGTGGCCCTAGCGCTCAAGGCCATCGAGAAGAGCCAGGGGGCCTACTTCGTCCGAGCCTACGACCTGATGGAGGACCTGAGGAAGGCCAGGGTGGAGAACAACCTCCAACGGCGCATGCGGGTCTACCTGTCGCCCAAGCTACTCATCGTGGACGAGTTCGGCATCTGGCCTTACGACCGGGACGCCTCCACCGCCTTCTTCACCCTGGTGTCGGCTCGCTATGAGCGGGGCAGCATCATCCTCACCTCCAACAAGGGCTTCGCCGAGTGGGGTGAGCTTCTGGGCGATACCGTCATCGCCTCGGCCATCCTGGACCGGCTGCTGCACCACAGCCACGTCCTCAACATCCGAGGCGAGAGCTACCGGCTTAAAGGCAAGAGGCAGGCCGGACTCTTCGCCTCCCATCAACTGCTATCGACATCGCCTGAAGCCGCTAGCTCCGGCGACGTCTAAATCCAACAGGCACTCTTGCTTGCCAGAAAGGAGGCGACTTAACGACAAGGTGGGTCAGTTCTAACTTAGCGGAAAAGGGTCAAATCTAACTTAGCATTGACAAAGGGATAGTCTGTCCTTGATATTGCACCAAGGGGCGACCGTCCGGATCCTCCTGCACCTCAGCATAAGTCGGACGAGCTTCGCCAGGCAACAGTTGGAGGGTGCGCCGTTTGTACTTGACGGTGTTGTCCCTGGAGACCCTACGTGGATGTTTGAAGCACAGGATATGGTCCAGAGATACTGACTGATCCAGGCACCGGTGGGTAAAGCCAACCCCCACGCCCTTACGGGGAGCGGATCTTAGGTCCGCCGCGTCTACCGTTCCGCCACCTGGGGCGAGCAGACCTGCACAGTAACCCGTGAGAGGATGGCTGTGTCTATAAGAAGACGGCCTCGACTCTTCTATGGGTGGGCTCGTATCCTGTGCTGTTCATGGTCTTCATGATCCAGAGCGTGGGGTGGAGCTTCTTCCCCGTGCTGATGACGATTCCGTTCGAGCTGCGCGGGATAAAGCCTCGCGAGGTGGCTATCGTCACGTCGTCGATCTACACGGTAGTAGGGGTAGGGGCGTTCGCCGGGCCTATCCTGACGGGGGCGATCCAGGAGTGGACAGGGAGCCTGCGCGTCGGCCTGATGATCACCTGCGCGGCGCCGGCGAGCCTGATATTGACCGGCCTCCTGCTGTCCAAGGAGTGGGACCGGGCCCCGGACAGCCGGTGAATACCGCATAATGGATCGTTTGTGATTGGTACCCGGGTCTGCTCAATCAAGACCGCGGGCAGTGCAACCGCGGCTGTTGACTCCTAAGGCGTTAACGTTGCACGGTCATCTGTTCAAGCCTTCAGGAACTAGGTTGGTCACCGTGATGGGCCTTTAGGCGTTCTGCGCGCAGGGCGGTCGCCTTGATGAGACCTCGAAATATCCAGGCATGGATGGGGTATAGAGCATACCAGTAGATGAGCCCCGCCAAGCCTCTCGGGATGAACACAACAGTCTGCTCCAGACGAGTCTTGCCCTCCTGAGTTCCCTGGACTTCGTACTGGAGCCAGGCACGTCCCGGAAGCTTCATCTCGGCCCTCAGACGAACCATGCGGTCTGCTTCCAGCGCTTCTACCCGCCAGAAGTCCAGAGCGTCGCCGATACGCAGCTCATCGGGATGGCGACGTCCTCTGCGGAGGCCGACGCCGCCCAATAGCCGGTCAATCCCGCCGCGCAATCGCCACAGCCAGTTTGCAAAGTACCAGCCTCGTGCAGCTCCAATGCCGGTGACCACCTCGTACACATCCCGGGCCGAGCCGTCGACTTCTCTGTAACGGCGTTCGATGATCATCCCCTGGCGGGACTCCAAACTGACCGGTTCCGGCGAGTCTACGCACTTGCCCACCGCATCGCTCCAGGAGGTATCTATCCGTCCCTCGTCCAGGTCATCAATCACCTTGCCGATGGCTGAGGCGTAGTCCTGAGGCTGGATGTGTGGGAACAGTTCGCGCGCGAGATCGTTGGTGACAACGACGTCGTTGCGGAGTCCCTCCACAAGAGGTACAGCGATCCTGGCGGGGATCGGGGTCATCCAGTGCACCCAGTAAGAAGAGAGGCGGGGAGTCAGGACCGGGACGGGGAGCAACAGACGCCGGAGCCCTCTGGCCCTGGCATAGCCGAGCATCAACCCCCGGTAGGTGGTCACATCCTTCCCTCCGATCTCAATGACACGTCCCCAGCTTTCCGAGGTTTTCAGGGAGGAGACCAGGTATTCGAGGAGGTCCCCGATGGCAACTGGCTGAATGCGGGAGTATATCCACCGGGGACAGACCATGACCGGCAGACGCTCCACCAGGTAGCGGATCATCTCCAAAGAGATGCTGCCCGCTCCAATAATCACGGCGGCCCGAAACTCAGTGACCGGAACACCGCTTTCGCGGAGCGTTCGTCCGGTCTCCTGTCGGGAGCGCAGGTGCCGTGAAAGGTCGGCCTCAGGATCTCCCAGCCCGCCCAAGTAGATGATGTTCCGAACGTCTGCCCTCCTTGCAGTTCGGCCGAAGGAGCGGGCGGTTTCGATGTCCAGCTCGTGGAATCCTGAGCCGCTGGACATACTGTGAATCAGATAGTATGCGGCATCCACGCCCTCGAGTGCTTTGAAGAGGACTTCGGGATCTAAGGCGTCGCCGACGACCACCTCGACCTTGTCAAACCAGGAACGAGAGAGCGTCCTGGTACGGCTGCGTACCAGGACGCGAACATCGAACCCTTCCTCGACCAGGCGGGGGACTAACCTTCCCCCGATGTATCCTGTGGCGCCGCAGACCAGTATGGTTTGGAGACGAGCCACCATTCTCCTTAGCTGCAGAAACCACAGCGGGTTCAGACTGAGCTGATCAACAGCGAAGAAGCCCTATCGGGGATCGAGGCTAGGCTAGCTCCGCGATCGCCGTCAGAGCGACTATCCCCGCGATGGCGACCAGTATATAGACGATCCTCGACAGGAGGTTGACCTCGCCGAACTTCGACCCTCCTGCCACGAAGGCCACTAGGTCGAAATTGAACAGACCCACGAGGCCCCAGTTCAGTGCACCGACCGCCGCAAGAACTATCGCTATGATCTGGACCACTTCCATTCCGTCACCTCCATTGGAGAATTGTATGTTGTATAAGACTATCATTTTTTTGCCACTATGTCTATTATAGTCTATAACAACCATGTCTTGGAGCGGGACTCAGATGGGTGTAGCCGATCGACTGGCCGAAGCGAGGAGTAGATATGACGACGCATTGGCCTTGGGTCAGTCTGCCGTGGCGCACTCGGTGATCGACCAGGCGCTCAATCGAGGGGCCAGTCGCGCGGAGATATACCTGCAGGTGCTGTCACCCGCCCAGGCCAGGATCGGCGAACGATGGCGCAAAGGCGCCATCGGTATCGCTGAAGAGCACCTGGCGACGACAATCACGATGGGGATCATGGACTTTCTGAGACGCGGCGTGTCGCTGCAGCCTGACCTCGGTTTCAGGGCTGTCGTAACACCTGTAGAAGGAGATAGGCACACCATCGGCGCGAGATTCGTAGCGGACTTCCTCGAGATGGATGGCTGGGAGATCGATTTCCTTGGTAACGACACCCCGGCCAGAGACCTTGGAGAGTTCGTTCGACAACGCGGCGTCGATCTCGTGGCGCTCTCTTCAACACTGCCTGAGTTCCTCCCGCATGTCAGGGCAGCCGCTGACGCGATCCGAGCCCCGGGCGAGCCGACTCCGAAAATACTCTTGGGTGGAAGAGCACTAAGCGGGAATGGAGTGGATCCGACCGCATTGGGGTGCGACGCCATAGCCGGAAATGCCCTGGAGGCCGTCCGAGAGGCGCGCCGCCTCGTTGGCGTGGCTGACAAGAGGCTGACGCTGGAAGAGCACCTGACGTTGTTGGGCCGGCGAATCAAGGCGATCCGGACGCGCCTCGGGATGACTCAGCAAGAATTGGGGAAGGCTTCCGGTCTGGACCGAACCTACATAAGCGCAGTCGAACACGGGAGGCAGAACCTGACTGTCGGTGCGCTGCTGAAGATCTCCCAGGCTCTTGAGATGCCTATGGACGACTGCTGGCGCTTCCATCGTGACGCAAGATCGGAGAGACAGTACATCATGCCGTACGGGAACGGGTGCGGGTAGTGCTGAGCAACCTGACCGACTTCGTGTCCAGCCCTCGTGGCAAATGGATAACGCTCGTCGTCTGGCTGTTCGTCGCCGGGCTACTGATCTCGCTGCTCCCGAGGCTGGACGAAGCCAGCGAAAATGAGCAGGCGCTTTTCCTACCCAGGGACGCTGAGGCGACACGGGCCTATGAGTTCGCACGGGAGCGCTTTCCAACCGGGGGTACGCCGGTCTTGATCGTGTTTCGTGAACATACCGGGCTGGGGTCTGGCGCGTACGGGGCTGCGGCCGAGATCTCGACATGGTTGTCAGGCCCCGAAGCGCCGGACAATGTGACCCAGGTGCTCAGTCCGGACGCAGCCACAGGTCAGCAGTCCGGCCTGGTGTCTGATGACGGCACGACCATGTACGTCTTCGCTGAAGTAGTTGGCGAGCCTGCTGAACAGCCGTTCCTCGACACGGTGGAGGCCATCCGAGATCGCTCGGCGTCCTTCGATCTGCCAGGCGTCGAGATCGCCGTGGGCGGTCCCGGCGGGTTGATCGTCGACTTGGTAGGGGTGTTCTCGCAGATCGACACGCTGCTCCTGCTGGTAACCGTCCTTCTCGTGCTGGTGCTGCTGGTCATCATCTACCGCTCTCCTGTCATGGCTTCGGTCCCACTGCTGGGAGTTGGCCTCGTCTTTCAACTCGCTGGAGCCATAGCTGCATGGTACGCCCTCAGCTTCGGGCTGCCAGTTTCCGGACAGACGACCGGGATCATGACCGTGGTTCTCTTCGGAACAGGGACCGACTACGTGCTCTTCGTCTCGGCGCGCTTCCGTGAGGAGCTGACGCGGCATGCCGACCGCCACGAGGCGATGAGACAGACTATGCGCGGCGTCGGCGGTGCCGTAGCCTCGGCGGGAGCCACGATCCTGGTCGCCTGCGCAGCGCTCGGGCTCGCGACGCTGCGTTCCTACCAGGCGCTCGGTCCCGTCATAGCCCTTGCCGTGGCGTTGATGATGTTGGCAGCGCTCACCCTTATCCCGGCGGTGTTGACGATCCTTGGAAGGCGCGCCTTCTGGCCCTTACAGCCCCGATTGGAGACCGCAACGGCGACCCCGGTCGACTGGAGGCGCAGCGTGTACGGCAGGGTCGGAGCTGTCGTTCTGCGTTGGCCGGGCCTCACTCTTGCCGTTACGATGGTGGGCCTCTCAGTCCTGGTGGCTGGCCTGATCCCATACCGCACCAACTACGATCAGCTTGAGAGCCTGCCGGGCAATGCGGAGTCCGTTCGCAGTTTCGAGCTTCTGCGCGGCGGCTTTCCAGCCGGAGAGCTCTCACCCACACGACTCTATGTCTCTTTGCCCCCGGGCGCGAACGCGCTCGATCCGGCCGCACTCGAGCAGCTGGATGTCCTTACACTCGAACTGGTCAGCCACCCAGCCGTCGCCGGCGCCTACGGTCCCAGCAGGCCACTCGGCGCCGACGGCCCCCCGGTCTCCCTGTTGCCGGAGTCGGTCGCGCGAAGGTTCGTCTCAGCAGATGGAGGTGCGGCGCGTATCGACGTCGTGCTGAAGGACAATCCCTTCTCCCAGGAGGGGCTCGATGCCGTGCCCGAGCTGCGCACCCTCGCCCGAGCGACGGGAGAGGAACTGGGTTTCCCTGGAGGAAGCGTACTCATTGGCGGAGACACGGCCGAATCTTACGACACACGAACCGCCGGCGATCGAGACTCGCTCGTGGTGCTTCCTCTAATCCTGCTGGCGATCGGGGTTGTGTTGGCGCTGCTGTTGCGCTCGTTGATCGCGCCCCTCTATCTGATGGCCACGATCGCCTTCACATACTTTGCGACCCTCGGCTTCGCGGTCGTAGTGTTTGTCGTCGTAGTGGGTCACGCCGGTGTTGGGGCGGCAGTCCCATTCTACCTCTTCGTGTTCCTGAACGCGCTGAGCGTTGATTACAACATCTACCTGATGTCACGCATCCGCGAGGAGGCGAGAAGGACTCCGCTCAAGGAGGCGACCCGCTATGCCCTCGCGCGCACCGGTCCTGTCATCACCTCCGCAGGTGTCATCCTCGCCGGCACTTTCTCAGCTCTGATGACTCTGCCGCTTCAGGACCTGCTGCAGCTCGGATTTGCGGTTGCGGCGGGAGTGCTGATCGACACCTTCATCACGCGCACGCTGATTGTACCGGCGGTGGTCTCCCTGATGGGCCGATGGAACTGGTGGCCTTCCCGCATCGGCGCCTGACCTCTGGGAGCGATTGTCGGGATTCAAGCCCGGCGCGAGACGATCGGCGCGGCGCGTGAAGTACGTGTGATGCGACTGTGGTCTCTACATCCAAGATACCTGGACACCAAGGGGCTGGTAGCTCTCTGGCGTGAAGGTCTCCTGGCCCAAAGAGTGATTGGCGGCCACACCAGGGGCTACCGTAACCACCCTCAGCTTGAGCGCTTTCTTAGTCATGAGGAGCCTGCAAGGGCAATCGCCTTCTACTTGGACGTGGTGCTGGCTGAGGCGCGCCTGAGGGGATGCGGCTTCAACGAGAGCAATATCGAGGCCTCGGCAGCGCCGGTGCCAGCGATTGAGGTGACCACAGGCCAACTGCGCTATGAGCGTTCGCACCTAGCCGGTAAACTTGAACGACGCGATCCAACAAAACTCAGGATGCTTGGCCAAGTCCAGGTTCCAGAGCCGCACCCCTCCTTCATGGTCATCCCAGGTCCAATTGCGTCATGAGAGCGGTTAGACACACGGCCCTAAACTGATCTGGTGGTTCGGCAGTGTATCAGTTTCGGGGTGCAGGCCATAGGGCCGAGCTATTCAGCAACTTGAAACGGATGTACTTCATGGTTCTCCGGGACCTTGAAGGAAGTCTCGGAAGCAGTAAACGGTGCCCAGGAAGGGATTCGAACCCCCACTCCCTTGCGGGAAGCGGATTTTAAGTCCGCCGCGTCTACCGTTCCGCCACCTGGGCCAGCAGACCTACAAAGTAACCCGTGACAGGGCGGCTGTGTCTATAAGAAGAGGGGCGCGAATACGAGGGCCACGATCGACATGAGCTTGATCAGGATGTTCAGCGAAGGGCCGGAGGTGTCCTTGAAGGGGTCTCCGACGGTATCGCCCACGACGGCCGCGGCGTGAGGCTCCGATCCCTTGCCGCCCATGTGTCCTGCCTCGATGTACTTCTTCGCATTGTCCCAGGCCCCTCCCGCGTTGGCCATCATTATGGCGAGCAGGAAGCCGGTGGCTATGGCGCCGATCAGCAGTCCGCCCAGCGCCTCCGGGCCCAGGATGACGCCGACGGCGATCGGAGCTATCACGGCGATCAGGCCGGGCGCGATCATCTCGCGCATCGCCCCCCGGGTGCTGATGTCGACGGCGCGCGCGTAGTCGGCGTCCGCCGTCCCCTCCATCAGGCCCGCGATCTCCCGGAACTGGCGGCGGACCTCGGTCACCATAGCGAAGGCCGCCCGTCCGACGGCCTGCATGGTCAGCGCGGCGAAGAGGAAGGGCATGAGGCTTCCGACAATCAGTCCCATCAGCACGTTCGAGTCCCTCAGGTCGAACACGTCTATGTCGGTGACCTGGGAGTAGGCTGCCATGAGCGCAAGGGCGGTCAGCACCGCGGACCCGATGGCGAATCCCTTTCCGGTGGCTGCGGTCGTGTTGCCCAGCGAGTCTAGAGCGTCGGTCCTCTCGCGGACGCTGGGCTCCAGTCCCGCCTGCTCGGCTATTCCCCCCGCGTTGTCGGCCACCGGGCCGTATGCGTCAGTGGCGAGCGTGATGCCCAGGGTGGATAGCATCCCCACGGCTGCCAGGGCGACGCCGTATGTGCCGGCGAGGTAGTTGGCCAGCCAGATCGCGACGATCACCACTACGCCGGGCACCACCGTGCTGAGCATACCGAGACCGAGGCCGCCGATTATGACCGTCGCCGGTCCCGTCTCGGCCTGCTTGGCGAGTCCCTTCGTGAACCCGAACTCGTACGAGGTGAAGTATTCGGACGAGGTGCCGATGATCTGTCCGGCAACCAGACCGACCAGGACGACCCAGAATAGGCTGAAGTCCAGGTCCAGGAACGAGATTGCGAGTGCCGTGCCGACGAGAACGAGTCCGCCTGACGCAAAGATGCCGGTGCGCAGGGCCCAGAGCAGCCTGCCCATGTTGGCGCCCTCAGGCGTCCTGACAAGGAAGGTGCCGAGAATCGATGCGAAGATGCCGGTCGCGCCCACCAGCAGCGGGAGGACGAAGAGATCGGAGTCGAACTCGCCCGGGGCCGCCATGCCGAGCGCCGTGGCGCCGACGGCGGCCAGCGCTATCGTGGCGATGATCGACCCGACGTAGGACTCGAACAGGTCGGCTCCCATGCCGGCGACGTCGCCGACGTTGTCGCCGACGTTGTCCGCGACGGTGGCCGGATTACGCGGGTCGTCTTCGGGGATTCCCTGCTCGACCTTGCCGACGAGATCGGCGCCCACGTCCGCCGCCTTGGTGTAAATCCCGCCGCCCACCCTGGCGAACAGTGCGATGGAGGATGCGCCGAATCCGAAGCCGGCGACGATGTTGATGTCCTTGAATATCCAGTAGACGACGGTGATGCCGATCAGTCCGATGCCCACGACGGAGACGCCCATGACGGTGCCGCTGTTGAAGGCCACGCGCAGGGCGCCGTTGAGCCCCTCCATCGCCTTGACGGTGGTGCGCGTGTTGGCTCGGACGGCAATGCTCATGCCTATGAAGCCCGCCAGCGCGGACCCGACCGCGCCTGCAAGGTATGCGATGGCAGTCGACGGGAAGTTGGGTTCGTCCGTGATCCTGTCCAGCACGTCGTAGTCGATGAAGACCGCGAGTATCGCGAATACCAGGAGCACGAAGATGGCCAGCATGCGGTATTCCCTGGTCAGGAAGGCCATCGCACCCTCCTGAATCGCCCTCCCGATGAACCGGACGGTCTCGTTACCCTGCTCCTCTCGGAGGATTCTCAGGGTGAGGACTAGAGCGAAGCCGAGGGCGGCCGCGCCGGCTGCTATGGCAAGATAGACGGTCGTCACTAGAGCCTCCCACAAAAAAGGCCCCCCGTTGAGGAAGACCCGTTTCTACGTATGGCTTTGGCGTGCAGGCCAAAAGCTAGCACAGCCCCATGGGGGCGTCAAGGCCCGGAAGAGTCGGGACGATCGTGGCGCACTCGTTCCAGGGCAGAGAGCGTTCGCTCCAGGCGGCGCTGCCGGAGCGCCAGGGTGAGGTCGCCCCGCGTTCGTTCGAGTACGCCCCGGGCCATGTCGGTCGAGCGGCGCAGCCCCCGGGTCACGCCCTCCGGGAAGTCCATCGACACGAGGACGGAGTAGACCTCGTCCATAACCTCCATAAGCTCCTCGCATCGGGAGAAGTCGTCCCGCCGTAGAGAGTCGAGAATGAATCTTCTCAGCTCGCCGACCGACTCGGCGAGTCCGTTCAAATATGGTGCGTGTCCGACATTCAACTCTCGAGGGGTGGGCAGGGGAGTGCCCTGCGCGAACGCGAGCATGGCCGACGCTTCGACATACTCCTTCTGGCCGTCCTCGACGAAGCCGGCATAGTAGACAGAGGGATAATCTTGGAGAGTCCGCTCTATGTCCCCTACAATCCGGCGCGTGTTCGTCAGTAGCTCCGCGGCCCTATCGAGCTCGGACCGGTGTGTCGCACGGATCGAGTTTGCCGAGTTCCTGATCACGTCTCGAGAGAGGCGGTACGCCCGCTCCCTGGCCTCATGTCTGCCAGAGAAGTCGGCCTGCGCCTCCGCAGCGACCGCCTGGAGTCTGCTTCTGTGCCCGTGGGAAGCGCCGGACATCTTTGAACCAGTCTCAGGCCGGCTGCGCCGACGCCCGCTGGATGGCGTCGACGAGATTTGCGGCGGCCTCCTGAGGGTCGTCGGCCATCGTCACGGCGCTCACGGCGCATATGCAGTCGGCTCCCGCCCTGATGACCTGCTCCACATTACTGCCGGCGATGCCGCCTATAGCGACCACCGGCTGTCCGACGCGCTCCTTCACCTCCCGGACTAGCTCGGGTCCGACGGCATATCTGGCCCGCTTGCCCATCGTGGTTGTCGGGTAGACGGCGCCGACGGCTATGTAGTCCACCTCCTGAACCTGGGACTCCATCGCCTCGTCCAACGTGTTGTTGGAGCGGCCGACGATCTGTAGCGGCGAGAGGACCCGGCGCGCGTCCCGGACCGGCAGGTCGTCCTGCCCAACGTGCAGTCCGTGCGCGTCCGAGGCCCTGGCCACATCGGCGTCGTCGTTGATGACGAAGAGGGCGTCATACTTGGTGCATATCGCCCTGAGCTCAAGCGCCGCGCGCAGCACGTCCCCCTTGGCTCCGGTCTTGTCACGGAGCTGTAGAAGGCTGGCCCCGCCCTTGAGCACCGCCTCGGCGACCTCGATCACCGGCCGGCCTTTCGTCGCTTCAGGGTCGAC
Organism: Dehalococcoidia bacterium; assembly: GCA_965208395.1. Classification (GTDB taxonomy): domain Bacteria; phylum Chloroflexota; class Dehalococcoidia; order Lucifugimonadales; family CBDBON01; genus CBDBON01. The sequence continues at coordinate 119,555 of CBDBON010000003.1, read as the reverse complement.
GATCACGTAGAGGCCGTTCACGGCTGCTGACCGCGCCGTTCTCAGATTGCCGGACACACGGGCATCGGCGCGGGAGAGCACGCTTCGGGCCTGTGAGACCCACGTCTGTCCAAAAGGTGAGCCGCCCCCGGCCGCGGTCTCCAACGCGTCCAGCGAGACGCTGATGGACGAGATGGTGTGTAGGGCCAGCTCAAGCGGGGCGTCCGTCAGGCGTCCATAGGAGATCCGGCGCTCTCGTTCCTCGTCCCGTCCCAGGTCGGCGGCGTCGGCGAGAGGCATGGACTGCCGCATCATCTTGATGTCCGAGTGCAGGCCGAGCGGCGCCGTCACCAGCGACTCCAGAAGACGGACTCCTTCCAGAACCGCCACGACGTGACTGGCTACGAACGGGACGGGCTCGCTCACGCTGCGCTCCTGTTGGGCCAGAGTCGGCAAGATTGTAGCACGCCTGCGCGCTGGGGCCGACTACGTCTCAAGGGCGTTTTCCACTATGTCCAGCCTGTCCACCTCGCCGCCAGGCCCAAGCTCGACGGCGACGACATCCACTCGCCAGTCGCGGTCGGCCCTGTCTAGGGTATTGAGATAGTGGCGAGCGGCATCAATCAGGTGTTCCCGCTTCTTACGGGTGATCGACTCTTCTGGTGATCCGAACTTACGGGTCGAGGTGGTGCGTACCTCGACGAAGACGAGCTTGCCTCCATGCTCAGTGACGAGGTCTATCTCCCCACCCCTTGTGCGGTAGTTGGTCTCGAGGACGACATAGCCCCGGGATTCCAGGTGGCGGCGGGCCAGCGTCTCTCCCCGTCTGCCAAGGCTTTGCCTGTGCGTCATCCGGACGACCTCGCACACTCTCTCACGGGAGCGAAAGAGTACCGGTGAATAGGGGAGGGGCCCAGCCGCCTCAGATTAGCCAGGTGCCGGCTGGTGGCGTATCCCTTATGGTCGGCGAAGCCGTAGCCCGGATAGAGGTCGTCGAACTCTCTCATGATGCGGTCGCGGCTCACCTTCGCGACGATGGATGCTGCAGCGATGGACATGCAGAGCGAGTCGCCCTTCACTATGGCCTTCTGGGGTATGGGCAGATCGGGAAGAGTGAGTGCGTCGAGCAGGAGAAAGGTCGGATGGAGCGGAAGGGCGTCGACGGCCCGCTGCATGGCGAGCCGGGTGGCCGATACGATGCCGAGGCTGTCGACCTCTCCGGCGGAGCAGGACCCTGTCTCCAGGGCCAGTGCCGCGTCTCTCAGGTAGGGCATGACCTGTTCGCGTTGTCTGGCCGTGAGCATCTTACTGTCGCGGACCATTCGGACCCACCTGCCGCGGGGTTTCGGTCTGAGTATTGCGGCCGCGGCGAGCACCGGACCCGCGACCGGTCCTCTACCCACCTCGTCCAGACCGGCCACGATCGAGAAGCCCCGGTCCAGCAGGGACTGCTCCTCCTTGTAGCTCGGTTGGCGCCGCCGTTTGCGCCGTCGTGCCTCCGTCATGGCTAGGAGTCCGGTCGGGCTGAGAGTCTACTTATCGAGACCGCGCTGCAGGCCTCTCAGGTAGGCTACCTGGCCGGTGTGCTGCGCCTGCTCCACGATTATGTGGCTGAACATCCTGCCGATCGTATATTCGGGCCGGTAGCCACGCCCCGGAGCATGATCCAGATCGTCTTCGGTCAGGGAATCGAGATAGGTGAAGGTATCCTTCCGGACGGACTCGTAGTAGTCGATTACGTCGGACAGATCGAAGCGAGGCAGGCTGCGGATCTGGTCGGCAGTGTACCCGTATCCTCCGTCGGTCGGCGGGATTCCCAGCTTGTCTGACCATCCGTCGCGAGTCCAGATCTGCTCAACGCCCTTGGCGAAACGGTGTATCCAGCTGTCCTCGACCCTGGACATGTGCCAGACCGCAAAGTCGATGTGGTGGGATTCCGGCCCGGGCTGAAAGCGGCGTTCCTCCGGCGAGAGGCCGTCCAACGCCCTGGTCAGATCCTCGTAGTACTCTTCCAGAGCCATCCGAACTATCTGCCTGAAGTCCATGCGCCTTCTCCAATCGGCTTGGCCTCTCGCTGCGGGACTCTCCCGTTATCAGCACCCGCGAACGCAGGCGACCGAGGGGCCGTCAGCCGCCGCTCGGGCTCCACCGGGCGAGTTCGGAGGCTCCGTGGTCTCGATGATGCCGCCTCCCACAAGCTCTTCTTCCTGATAGAAGACGATCGCCTGTCCGGGCGTTACCGCCCGCTGGGGCTTTTCGAAACGCACCTCCGCCCAGCCGTCCCTGGGGATGACTAAGGCAGTCGAAGGCTCGGCCTTGTACCGGATCTTTGCTTCAACGTTCAGCGACACTCCCGGTTGCGGATCGGAGCAGAAGCTGACTCTGGAGGCCCATACGGAGCGGCGGTATAGGTGAGATTCGTCGCCGACGACCACCCTGTTGTCCGAGGAGTCGATCCGGATGACGTATCTGGGCATCTCCGCGCCGCCATCGAGTCCGAGACCTCGTCGTTGCCCAACGGTGAAGAACTGGATTCCCGGATGCGAGCCGAGAACCATGCCGTCTACATCGACGATCTCCCCGGGGCGGGGTTTAGTTCGCTCGCCGACGAACCTGCGGTAGTTGTCATCGGGTATGAAGCATATCTCTTGGCTGTCTGGCTTGTCCGCGACGGGGAGTCCGGCGTCCGCGGCGAGACCCCTAATCCGGTCCTTGGTGAACTCGCCCACGGGCAGCAGCAGCCGGCGGAGCCCGGCCTGTTTCAGGGTGAACAGAACGTACGACTGGTCTTTGCGCTCGTCGATGCCCTTGAGCAGCCGGATCCTCGTTTCATCCGAGCGGATGCGCGCGTAGTGTCCCGTGGCGATGTGGTCGGAATCGAGCAGCGTGGCCCGACGGAGTAAGAAGTCGAACTTGATCTTGTCGTTGCACGCTAGGCAGGGATGAGGAGTGCGGCCGCGGTCATACTCCTCAACGAAGTGGTCTATCACGTGGCGCTGGAACTCTCTTTCGAAGTTAAGAACGTAGTGAGGTACGTCCAGCATCTGGCAGACGCGCCTCGCATCGTCCACGTCTTCGACAGAGCAGCACCGCTTGCTCAGCGGCGGACCACCCTCCCGGTCGACGGACCAAAGGCGCATGGTGACTCCGACAACGTCGTATCCCTGCTTCTTCAGAAGCAGGGCGGCAACGGAGGAGTCGACTCCTCCGCTCATCGCCACTATCACTCGCCCTCCGGTCATGGGGGCAAGAGTAGCACAGCGGTTCGGCTACCTTCAACGACCGGAGGAAGGCCGTTGGGGGGCGCGGACAAGATGCCGAACGCGTTGACCGGCCTCCCCGGCAGACCTATAATGCGGCTGCTGTGGAGAGCGTTGTTGTAGACACTATCGATCATGCTCGCACCGCCATGGACGTCGCGTCCGAGGGTCTGGCTTCTGACGTGACGATGCTGGACGTGACGGGAATCAGCGCATTCGCCGACTACTTCGTCATCCTCACCGCGGAGTCCAGACGCCAGATGGAAGCCTTGCGGGAGAGCCTGGAAAAGGATCTGGAGTCGTCAGGGGCGGTGCTGCATCACCGCGAGGGGACTCCTACGGGGGGCTGGGTACTGCTCGACTTCGGCGACCTTGTTGTCCACATGTTCGCTCCCGACACACGCGAGTACTACCGCCTCGAGGAAGCCTGGCCGGACGCCGTGGAGGTCGTCAGGCTTCAGTGATCCACCGGTCCACGTCCCTGGCGTAGTCGACTATCTCGTCGGGTGAGAAGAAGAGTTCGATCTCCCTTGCGGCCGACTCGGGCGAGTCGGAGCCGTGAACGATGTTCTGGCCGATGGATAGGGCAAGGTCTCCTCGTACGGTCCCTGCGTCGGCACGCGCCGGGTCGGTGGCGCCCATCGTGGATCTTACGATCTGCACCGCGTCTTCGCCCTCTATAACCGCGGCGACGATAGGCGACGAGGTGATGAACCGCACAAGCCCCTCGTAGAACGGCTTGCCACGGTGCTCGGCATACTGGCGGCCGGCAAGCGCCTCGCTGACGACCATCAGCTTGATCGCCGCGAATCGCAACCCTCTACGCTCCAGACGCGATAGGACCTCACCAATCAGTCCTCGCTGCACCGCATCCGGCTTGACTAGAACCAACGTCCGCTGCATTTTTCTCTCCTCCTACGAGTGACTGTTCAGACTCGCGGGCGAAGACCGCCCTCTTCTACCTTTCCCGCGGAGCCTGGGGGAAGGTTTGTTATGGGGACCCTATGACGGCGTCTTCCGGGCGCGAGCCCTGTCGGCGACCTCGATCTGCGAGCTGCGGAGGTAGGTCGGCTGTAGCGACCCCGGGTCGTCGACGTGGCCCGACTGCCATCGCCGGTAGGCGATCTCCGCCAGGACGCCGGCGCGGCGTGTCGGGGGTGGTGAGGGCACCAGTCGAGCCCCTCCGCCGATCCGCTCCCGGAGCGACGGAACTGTGTCCAGCGCGGCCTCTCCGCAGATTATCGGACTGCCCTGAATCTTCCACGACAGATCATCTCGATCCACAACGGTGTATTCGGGCTGGGCTGCCAGGCCGTAGCTTCCGGCGTATAGCCGTCGTCGGCCTGCCCCGATCAGTGCTATGACCGGCCCGCCCAGCCCCAGATATGGGAATGCCTCGACATCTAGGGTGTTCACCGCCACGAGCGGCGTCCTCAGGGCAGTAGCCAGAGACTTGGCCGTGCTCATCCCGACTCTCAGAGCGCTGAACCCGCCCGGACCGGCGGCCACGAATATCGCGCACAGGCCGGAGATATCGACACGGCTCCGTCTCAGGAGCTCCCTGATGGCCGGAGCCAGCTCGACCGAGTGGTTCCTGTCGGAGCGCCATGAGAGCTCCGACAGCGACCGGCCGCGCTCCGACAACCCGATGCCCGCATAGCGGGTCGATGTGTCTATCGACAGTTCCATTAAGAATCGTGCGCGACTGCCGTCCGAACCACGCTCAAGGCTTCCCGATAGCGGAGACCCTGAGCGGTGATGACGATGCGGCGACTCGTTTCGTCCAGATGGTGGAGCTCTACCAGCAGGTGCTCCGGCGGATAGAGGCTCCGCGCCTTTTCGGCCCACTCTATCACGCAGATGCCGTCACCCCAGAGATACTCTTCAATTCCAAGCTCCTCCAGGTCGGATGCGCCGTCCGTCCGGTAGAGGTCGACATGGTAGAGCGTGAGGCGCGCCTCATACTCGGCTATCAGCACAAAGGTGGGGCTGCGCGCGCGGTCGGCGGAGCCCAGGCCGCGGAGGATTCCCTGTGTCAGGCATGTCTTGCCGGTCCCCAGCGGGCCGTTCAGCAGTACCACGTATCCGGTCGAGGCAACAGATCCGATGGCCTCTCCGATGGCCCGCGTGCGTGACGGACCGGAGGACACAAGCTCGACGCGGACATCATCGCAGACGGGGCTGCCGGTTATTGGCGTCGGGGAGATGCTCACGGTGTCATGTGGATAGTACAGATCGCAATGTGGCTGTATTATAGGGGCGCGGCAGATACGACCTCAAGGAAGAGGCCCAATGAGATCCTTGGTAGTCTCCGACGTCCACAGCAATCTCGAGGCGTTTCAGAGCGTGATCGGAGATGCGGAGTCGAACGGCGGCTTCGACGAGATATGGTCGCTGGGGGACCTTGTCGGGTACGGACCCGACCCTGCGGCCTGTCTCGACCTGCTCCGAAGCTATCAGCATAGAGGAGTCGCTGGCAACCACGATCTTGCGTCGATAGGGAGGCTGAGCGTCGAGGCCTTCAACCCGCACGCCGCCGCTGCCAACCGGTGGACTGCAGCTCAGCTCGGCGAGGAGCATGTGGAGTATCTGGCATCGCTGCCGTTGAGACTGGAGACGGAGGGATTTACGGTCGTCCACGGCAGTCCCAGGGACCCTATCTGGGAGTACGTCGTGTCGGTCGGCGCAGCCGTAGCCAGCTTCATGCACTTCTATACGTACTGGTGCCTGGTCGGACACTCCCACATACCCTTCCTATGCCGGCCCGTAGAGGATGGCGCCGTCTTTTTCGAATTCCCCCTCGACACGCCTATCTCGCTCCGCCCCGACCGGATGATCATCAACCCGGGCGGCGTGGGCCAGCCGCGCGACGGGGACTCCAGGGCGAGCTACGCGATGTACGACTCGGAGTCATCCTCCATCATTCACCGTCGCGTGGAATACGACATTCCGTTCACACAGGACAAGATGAGACGGCAGGGTTTGCCGGCCTTCCTGATAGAACGGCTTCCCCGGGGCATGTAGGGAGCTTGGCCCGATAGGCTGCGGCATGGAAGCGAGAGAATATCAAGGTACCGTTCTCAGATATATCGTGGTAGAGCCGGATGACTTCGATCCGGAGAGGCCGTATCCGCTGGTTGTGCTCCTTCACGGCTTCGGAGCAAGCATGAGGGATCTCGTAGGGCTGAGCCCTTCGATAGACCGGAGCGGATATCTCTACATATTTCCCAACGCCCCCATCGAGATGACGACAGGCTATGGGATGAGGGGCTACGCCTGGACGACGATAGGCCCGGGTTCATCGCCAGACGAGGCGGCGAGAGCGGAGGCGATGCTGGAAGCGCTGATCGAAGAGGTGGGACAGCGTTACGGTGTGGGCGAGGGACGTATGGTGCTCGGCGGCTTCTCGCAGGGGGGGATGATGACGTACCGTTACGGCATGCCGAACCCGGAGCTATTCGCCGGTCTCGTGGTGCTCAGCGGAGGTGTGAACGGCCAGGACGAGCTCAGGGACAGGCTGCCAGTCCACCGGGATCAGCCGATCTTCATCTCTCACGGCACGGAAGACGGGGTGATCCCCGTGGAGGAGGCGAGACGGTCGCTGCGCTTTCTGAAGGAAGAGGGATACACGCCTGAGTATCGAGAGTACGCAATCGGTCACGAGATCGATCAAGAGGTCGTGCAGGACCTCAGAGAGTGGATCAGGCGCGTTCTGCCGCCGACACTGTAAGGTTCAGACGATGTTGCGGCCGGCCGGAGACTGGACGCCGGGAGGAGAAGCTGTGACCAGGATGTCGGCCGCTTTGCACGACGGCTCGTCTACGATGAGGACCGCCGAGATCGAGAAGCCTGTCGCAGGCCCGGCCGATGTCGTGGTGCGAGTCCGCGCCGCGGGCATATGCGGCTCCGATCTGCTGATGAACGCGGAGAAGACGGAGCCGGACACGGTACCGGCCGGACACGAGGTGGCTGGTGAGGTTGTGGAGGCCGGCTCCCAGGTGGACCCGTCGAGGGTGGGGGAGCGCGTGGCGGTCGAGACGATCGGCCAGGGCCTGGCGTGTGCTGCGTGCTGGTACTGTCGGATGGGCCAGTACAGACAATGTCTGGACAAGGCTCCCAACGAGGGCGGCGGATTCGCCAGACTGATCAAGCGGCGCGCGATGGGTTGCTACAGGCTGCCTGACAGCCTCTCTTGGGAGGAGGGAGGCTTGGTCGAGCCGCTGGCGGTCTCGGTCCACGGCCTGCGCAGAGGAGGACTAAGTGGGGGCGAGACGGTCGCCGTTCTGGGCGCAGGCAACATCGGCCTGACGGCGGTCGCAGCGGCAAGGTCGATGGGAGCGGGCGCCATAGTCGCCACCGGCCGGCACGAGCAGCAGATTTCGATGGCGAAGCGGCTTGGGGCCGACGTCGCGCTGCCTCCCGACGCTCCCGAGCTGAAGGAGGCGGTCTCCGACCTCACCGAGGGACGGGGTGTGGATCTGACCGTCGAGACGGTGGGAGGCCTGAGCGGAGAGACGGTGAAGCAGGCTGTCGACCTGACCCGGATGCAGGGGCGCATCGTCATCCTCGGAGGGTTCCGAACGCCTCTGACGACCGACTGGCTCGAACCACTGTTGAAGGAGCAGTCGATACTCTTCTCCTCATGCTATAGCGTGCTCGACGGAAGGCACGATTACGAGATCGCTATCGACCTGATGGCTTCAGGCCGCGCCAAGCTCGGGCAGATGGTGACCCACAGATTCCCTCTGGAGAACATCCAGAAGGCGTTCGAGACCGCCTACGACAAGTCGACCGGATCGATCAAGGTACAGATCCGTCAGTGAGGCGGCTGCTCCCTATGCGGAGAGAGTGAATCAGGGCTGTCCTGGGTCGTCGCCGGTGACTGCTCGGGTTACGTCCGCTCGCCCGGCGGCGTACCCTCCCCGGCGGTCGCGTCGCCGTCGGGCCCATCTCCGTCGGCCTCCTCGCTGGGGGCTGGAGCCGGGCGGAGCCGGGCGTCCAGCCAACGCTTGATCGAGTCTAGCGAGGGAGGCGCGACGTAGAAGATCTGAACGTCGGACGGGAACTGCACTCGGTGGTCCTCCCGTATGAACAGGACGCCGACCTGGCCCTGTTCCAGGGTCTCATTGATGCGCGCCGCGATATGCTCCCAGCGGAGCCGGGTCGACTCCTGATATCCGTCCATGGCGGTATTGAGCACCTTTTCGCTGGCGATCCCTATCGAGATACACCGTTGCCAGTCGGTGTTCTCCTCTACCAACGCGCGGTCCTCGGTCGCTTCAAGAGAGGCCCCCGATCCGCACAGGGCTTGGATGAATCCGCGGCCCTTCGGATTGAGCATCTGTAGCATGGCTATGCCGTCGTCGCCTCCGGCAAAGACCATCTCGTGGTAGGCGTGAGCAACCGTACCCAGGGAACGCTCCAGATTGGCAACGTGGTCTCTCACCTCTGACCAGTAGCTGTCCAGGAGCTGCTGCATCTCTTCCGGCGCGTCCGGTCCGACTAGGAAGCCGGGCACCAGAAACAGCTTGCGCTTTCCGGCATACTGCTCTGCGCCTGGCTTGGGCATCTGGCTGAGCGGCGTAGTCATCCGTCCTCCTGTATCTCTATCTTTTCGAGGCGCGCGGCGCAGACCTTGTACTCCGGGATCTTCGAGTCGGGGTCGAAGGCCGAGTTGGTCAGGAAGTTGGCGGCATGCTCCTTGAGCTTCACGAAGGGCACAAACACCTCCCCGGCACGCATCTTGTCGGTGTATGCGGCGCGCCCTTCCAACTCTCCCCGGCGGGAGACGAGCCTGACCCACTCGCCGTCCTCGACGCCGTAACGCTCACCGTCCTCGCGGCTGATGCCGATCTCTACCTCCGGCGAGCGCGCCAGCAGATCGGCGGACCGGCGAGTAATGGTGCCTCCGTGCCAGTGGTAGAGTATCCGCCCCGTGTTCAGAATCAACGGGAACCGCTTCGAGGGAAGCTCCTCCGCCCGCGGGCCCTGGTCGAACGGCACGAACTTTGCCTTCGGCCCTCTCGGGAAATCGCGCTCGTAGAGGTATCTGGTTCCCGGATGGTCCGGAGAGGGGCACGGCCACTGTATGCCCCCCTCTCCATCGAGTCTGTCGTAGGTGATACCGGCTAGCACGGGCGTGAGTGCTGCCATCTCACCCCATATCTCCGAGGGATGGGCATAGCTGAACTCGTGTTCTAGGTTCAGCCCAAGGCGGCGGCTCATCCGACGTCCCAGGTCGGCGATGATCTCCCAGTCGGGCCTGCTCTGGCCGATGGGCCCCACAGCCTTGCGGACCCTCTGGACCCGCCGCTCGCTGTTGGTGAACGTCCCATCCTTCTCGGCGAAGCTGGTTGCAGGCAGCACCACATCCGCGACCTCAGCGGTCTCGTGCATGAAGATGTCCTGCACGACCAGGAATTCGAGCCTCCGGAAGGCCTCCTCCGCACGGTGCAGATCGGGTTCGCTCAGCAGCGGGTTCTCGCCCGTGACATACATGGCCTTCAGGCGCCCGTTGACTATCTCCTCCATCATGTCGGTAACGACAAGGCCCTTCTCGGACGGGAGAGGCGCGTTGCTCCACGCCTTGGAGAACTTGGACACGGTATCGGTGCTGATGGTCTGATACCCCGTAAAGGCGTCGGGAAGGCATCCGGCGTCGCCGCAGCCCTGAACGTTGTTCTGTCCCCGTAACGGCGAGATGCCCGATCCGGGTCTGCCAAGCTGGCCGGTGACCAGCGCGAGGTTAAGCAGGCTGTGGGCGTTGGGAGTGCCGTTGGTGTGCTGCGTGATGCCCATGCCCCAGATCAGGCAGGAGCCGCTGAACGGCGGCCGCGCGTACATTCGTGCGGCGCGGGCGATATCCTCCGCCGGGACGCCCGTTATCTTCTCCGCGTAGGCAGGATCGTACCTGTCCACGACCTGCCGCCACTCGTCGAATCCTTCCGTACGCGCTTCGACGAACTTCTCGTCCAACAGCGCCTCGTCGAGGATCACCTTGGCGAAGGCGTTCAGAAGGGCGACGTCCGTACCGGGGCGGGGACGCAGCCACACATCTGCGAAGTCGCACATGTCTATACGGCGCGGGTTGATGACAATGAGCCTGGCGCCTCGCTCCACCACCGCCCGTCGCATGCGGGACGCAGCGACCGGATGGTTGGAGTTAGCGTCCGAGCCTATGATCAGCAGGCAGCCGGCCTCCTCGTAGTCGACATACGAGTTGCTCGTGGCCCCGCTGCCGAGCGCCGTCAACATCGCCTCCACCGACGGCGCGTGGCACAGCCGCGTGCAGTGGTCGATGTGGTTGCTCTGCATCAGAAGTCTGGCGAACTTCTGTTGGATGTATCCGTCCTCGTTCGTGGCCTTGGCCGAACAGAGCGTGGCGAAGGAGTCGCCGTGATACTCCACCAGCCTCTCGACGACGTAGTCGAGTGCTTCGTCCCAGGAGACGGGCGCCAGCTCCCCGTCTTTCCGCACGAGGGGACTGGTGAGCCGGTCCTCGTGGTGTACGAAGTTGTAGCCGAAGCGTCCTTTGACGCAGAGCATACCGACGCTGGACCTGTTGGCGGGATCATCGAGCATCTGTATGATCCGGTCCGTATCGTCGACCTGGGCCTTGACGCCGCAGCCGACGCCGCAGTAGGGGCAGGTGGTCGTGACGCTCTTGACGACATTCGCGGCGGGCTTCTTGGCTTCGATCGCCCCGGTGGGGCAGACGGAGAGGCACTGACCGCAGGTGGTGCATACGGAGTCGATCAGCGGCCTGTCCATGAAGGTGCCGATTCGACCGTTCGTCCCGACTCCCAGGACGTCTATCGCGCCGATGAACTGGGCTCCGTCCTGGCAGGCCTTGGCGCACCGGCCGCACAGGATGCAGGCGTCCATTGCGATGTTGAATACCGGGCTGCTCGTGTCGGCGGGTTCCCGCTCGCGTCCGCTCCACCTGGAGGAGGAGAGCTGGTGGTGAACGGCGGCTGTCGTCAGCTCCCTGTACTCTTTAGCGGGCTCGCCGGAGCCGCTGTCGGCTGGCAGCATCGCCATCGTGAGCTCGATGACGCCGCTCCTGACAGCGCGCACCTCCGGCGTGTCGGTCCACACGCCCGCCCCCTGCGCGGCGGGGACCGAACATGAGGCGGGGAAGCCGCGGGTCCCGTCGATCTCCACCAGACAGGTCCGGCAGGCGCCGATGGGCTTCATATCGGGGTCTTTGCACAGCTGCGGCACGTAGATACCCGACACGTTGATAGCGTCGAGCACCGAGGCGCCCCGAGGGACCTCGATCCGGCGCCCGTCAATTGTGAGCGTTATCGTGTCGGCTGTCATGTCTGGGTGTCTAAGAGCGGACTAGCTACTCGTCATTCGACTGCGGGCTGCCGTCGACTCCTGCCGCAGCCTTCTTGATCTCGGCTCCGAAGAGGCTCAGCACACTGATCGCGGGATTTCCTGCCGCCTGACCGAGCCCGCAGAGCGAGGCGGCGTTGACGATCTTGGAAAGGTAGCTTAGCTCCTCGATGTCTTTGGAGGAGCCGGAGGCAATGCGATCTACGGCGTCGACCATGCGAGGCGTGCCTTCGCGGCATGGGGTGCATTTGCCGCATGACTCGTCCGCGTTGTAAGCGACGAGACTGCGTAGAGCCTCGACTATGGTGACGCTGCCGTCGATGGCGACGACGCCCCCGGCGCCGAGCATCACCCCGGACTCGTGTAGGAGCCCCCCGCGGATCGGCGTATCCAGCATCGAGCAGGGCAGAAGTCCGCTCGACGGCCCCCCGACGGCGAGCGCCGTGAGCGTCCGCCCCTTCGGAGGGCCGCCTCCCAGGCCGTAGACGATCTCGCGGAGCGAAGTACCCATCGGCGCCTCGGCTATGCCGGGCCGCCGCACCGATCCGCTCAGGCTGACAATTTTAGTTCCAGGATAGTCGGGTGTTCCGACAGCGGCGAAGGCGCCGGCTCCGTTCGTCATGATAAACGGAACGCTGCACAGCGTCTCGGCGTTGTTTATCACCGTGGGGCTGGCGCGAAGTCCGGCTTGAGTGGGGAAGGGGGGTTTGAGCCTGGGCTCCCTGCGGTCGCCCTCCATCGTGTTCAGAAGCGTGGTCTCCTCGCCGCATACGTATCCGCCGGCTCCGCGACGTATCTCCATCTCCAGGTCGAATCCGCTGCACAGGATGTCTTGTCCGAGAAGTCCGAGCGCGTATGCGCTTTCGACCGCCTGACTCATCCTGTTCGCGGACAGGTCCGCCTCGGCATTGACGTACAGGTACGCCCGCCCGACTCCCGCTGCGTAGGCGGCTATGGCCGCGCCCTCCAGAATGCGGTGAGGCACCCCCTCCATGAGGTGGCGATCTTTGAATATGCCGGGCTCCCCCTCTTCGCAGTTGACCACGAGATAGCGCGGCTCTTTCGGAGTCGAACGGGCGCCCTCCCACTTCACGGCGGCGGGGAAGTAGGCTCCGCCCCGTCCCCTCAGCCCTGAGGCCTTCACCTCTTCGATCACCTCTGTAGGGCTGAGCGATAGTGCCCGGGCGAGACCACCATATCCTCCTCGCGCGATGTAGTCGCTGGCGTCGGTCGGGTCCATCTCTCCGCAGCCGTCCAGCGCGATCCTCTGCTGACCATCCAGAAAGTCGTCGCGTGTCGGCGCCCCCTCCGTCCACTCGAAGATCGACCGTGCCGGCTCCGGGGACACGTTGGTGAGGACGGACCGGTAGCCGTAGGCGGCGGTGATCGTGACCTTTGGCGCCTGAAAGCAGGCCCCGTCACACCCGGTCGTGATCAGACAGGCGTCGTCCGGCAGAATCGACTCGATCGATGCCGCCACGGCCGCGGCCCCGACAGACTGGGAGCAGTGCCCCAACTGGACGGCTACGCGAGTCTTGCCCCGGCGTCGTGCGTCCAGCCGTTTCGCGGCGGAGTCTCTAAGCTCAGCTAGACGGCTGCTTTCGGCCATTCTTCGACTGTTCCTTGTCAGCGCCTCTCGCGACCAGATCCCGGACGAGTGGCGCGATCGAGCTCGGGTCGACCCTTCCATGCCAGGAGCTGTCTACCGCCACGGCGGGCGCCGCGGCGCACAGGAAGCCGCAGGCAGTCTCCTCCAGTGTAAACAGTCCGTCGTCGGCTGTCTGCCCCGGCGAGAGCTCCAGCTCCCGCTCTGCCGCCGCTAGAACGTCACGCGCTCCTTTGACCAGACAGGAGAGCCCGGTGCAGACGCGCACGACGTGAGAGCCTGGTTTCCCCAGGCGCAGCTCGGTGTAACTGGTGGCGGCGCCATAGACCTCGCTGGCGGGGATGCCAAGATGCCAGCCGACGACCTCCATCGCCCAGTCCGACAGGTAGCCGTGCTCGTGCTGCAGGTGGTGGAGGGCGGGCAGCAACTGGCCGCGGTCTCTGGGGAACAGGGAACGCAGCTCTGCGCGGAGCGCGTTCCGTCTGTCCCGGTCTGTCCTCATTAGGCCCTCCGAGCTCGGGTTTGGCCACTGGGAGATTACAGCAACCCCTTGCGATAGACAAGAACGAACACCTGTGCTGCTATGTGGTCATGCGGAGCACTCCACATCCGGCGCTATCCACTCAAACCCCTCTTGGTTACGTCCGCTTCCGTCCGACATCTGTACAATACCCGGCTCACCTCGAACCGGCCTGGAGTGCATGGTTGCTCTGTCCGACTTTGGCGAGAGGAGCGTGCTCCCGTACGAGATCCAGCAGTCCTAACCCCCGGAGCTTGCTCTCGGATATATCTCCCTCTGCCGTCCAGCCCCGGGCGCGGTAGTAGCCGGCGATCATCTCGTTCAACTCGTCTCTGGTCAGGCCGACGCCCTTGACGACCCCGGTCGGCAGCTTCTCTTCGAGCACCCGCGGGGGAAGGGTATCGTCGGAGCGCCGCCACCCCTCACGGATGTTGAACAGCTTCTTGAGGTTGCTGATCCGCTCTCCCGCCCGTTCGAGCTCTTCCGGCGTCATGCTCCAGCCGGTGACGTGCCCGTATATCGCGGCAGATTCGCCGTAGAAGTCGTCGAATGCCTTCCGGAGGAACTTGCACCATGTCAGGGAGTCCAGCACGGAGGAGAAGTCCTCTCCCTCCATCGTGATGCGCCCCCTGTCGCCGTCTGTACCGAGCCTGTCGACCCGGGAGGAAAAGTCGGCCTCGTACGCGGACGACCGGTTGTGGCAGGCGCCCCGCGTGCTCACGGCGAGTCCGAGCGCCATCGTCTTGAGGCTTCGAGGCTCGTATCCCGGCATCTCGAGACCCTTCACCTGCATCGCCCAGTCGACCGACGAGCCGCCTATCGTCTCCGCGGCCTTCAGACTGCCCTCCGCCAGGAGGTCTCCCAAGCCGCGACGTTCGACGATCATCTCCAACCCCGCCATCAGCGACTCTTCGCTGCCGAATCTGAGATCGACACCCCCTGTGTCCTCGACGGTGATGAGGCCTCGTTCGAAGCACTCCATCGCCCAGGCGACGGTGGCCCCGGCGCTGATCGTGTCGATGCCGGCATCGTCGCAGAAGCGCGAGGCTCGTATGACGGTGTTGGAGTTGCCAAGACCTACCAGCGGGCCAAGCGCGAATGCGCTCTCGTACTCCATCCGTCCCTTTGCCTCCGGGCCGCCGTCGGTGGTCGCGACGATCTTCTCGCAGCCGATGGTGCAGTTGGCGCAGTGAGCGTTCTTGACGAAATGTGTCGCGTGAAGCTCCTCGCCACTGACCGCGTCCGCCTCTTCGAAGGTCGACTGCTGGAAGTTACGGGTTGGGAGCGTGCCCAGGCGGTTGAACACGGACACGTTCGCCACGGTACCGAGAGTGCGGTACTTCTCCGTGGCGCGGCCCAGGCTGCGGCGGCTGAGGTCCCGGCCTATTCGGTCCACCATCTCGGGATCGTACACCGGCGCCGGGCCCGTTCCCCTAACCGCGATAGCCTTGAGGTTCTTGGAGCCCATCACGGCGCCGGGTCCGGTGCGCCCGGCCTGGCGGCCTCCGTCGTTCGCGATGCTGGCGAAGCGCACCAGGCGCTCTCCCGCGGGGCCTATGGCCGCCACTCGCGTGCGGCGGCCGAGAAGCTCCTTGACCGCCGCCTCCGTCTCAGCAGTGCTCATTCCCTTTAGCCTACGGGCGTCCAGAAACGCGACTTCGCCGTTCTCGATATGTAAGAGTGTGGCAGAAGAGCTCTGCCCGGTGACGATCAGCGCGTCACAGCCCATCCTCTTGATCTCGGTGGCGAGGAAGCTCGACGACAGGGAGTCGCCGATGAGACCGGTCAGTGGCGACTTGGTAACGACGGCGAACTTGCTCGATGTGGTGAGCCTGCTCCCGACCAGCGGGCTGCACGCGAATATCAGGGGATTGGCCGGGCCCAGCGGATCGGCGCCGGGCGGGCAGTAGCTGTACAGAAGGTAGCTCCCCAGGCCTATGCCGCCTATGAAGCGCCTGAGCACATCCTCGTCGAGCGGGTCCCAGCGCGACCGGCGGCTCGTAAGGTCCACGACCAACGCTCTTCCGTGGTAGCCGAACATCCCGCGACCTTATCCTCCGGCCTGGCTCGAGAAGACCAGGATCGAGTCTCCATGAGCGAGCCTCACGGCGCCGTCTGCTATGAATGAGGCGCCGTTGAGATTGAGCGTGTAGCTGTCCAGCAGGCTTGAGCCATCTTCGATCAGCACGGTCCCGAGAAGGGGAGGGCAGGCATCCGCGAGCGCCTGGGCGATGTCGGGCACGCGTGACGCCGAAGGTACGCGGATATCCAACTCCCGGCGCCCGGCCGCGATACGGGCGAGTCCGAACAACTCGACGCGGACCTCTACTCGCTCGGTCTTGGCATCTGTCGCGGCGCCCATGAGAACGACTCTGGTCTCCGTTCCGTGCTACCTACCCTGTTCTATCAAAAGGTTGGCGCGTTCCAGGTCCTGTTGGGTGTTGATGTTGAAGAAGCTGAGCCCCTCCGGGTCGATGCCGGCTACCAGCTCGTCAGACGGATAGTGTACCTGGACCTCATCGAAGAAGCGGGCTATCTTGAGATCGTTGGCGAGCAGTCGGCGCTCGATCGCCGGCAGGCAGCTCTTCGAATAGACCGCGTGGGTCGGCTCCGGGTAGCCGTCCGACATCGGGACCACGGCGTCGTATCCTCCCCTGTGCTCAAGCAGACTCGTCAGGAGCCTCGGGTTCAGGAACGGCATGTCGCAGGCGACGACAATGCTCCAGTTGGTGTCGGCCTCCGATAGGCCGGTAAAGATGCCTCCGAGCGTGGCCCGTCCGGGGTGCATGTCCATGACGATCCTGATGTCGTCCGGCAGATCGATCTCGGAGGCTCGTTGAGGGTCGTTCACGACGACCATCATGCGATCGACGACCTGCGACAGGCGGCTGCTTACGCGATTGATGAGCGGCTCGCCTCCCACCGGGACCAGCACCTTGTTGCGGCCCAGACGCCTGCTCATTCCGCCAGCCAAGATGACGCCGGTGGTCTCCATCCCATGCCGTCCCCTTGAGACGAGCGTAGCACACTTCAATATTACGTGCTATCCAACTCCGCCACGACACGGCCGGTGCTGGAGGTGTCGTAGCCGCCGAGCGCGTCCACCGCTCCTCTGAACGCATCGGAGCGGATCAGCTCGAAGAGGGGGCGCAGCAGGTCACTGTCGTAGAATTCACGTGGTACTACAAGGTCATACTGCTCCGACATGAGGGGCACGAAGTCGACGTCCAACGCCCTGGCCGCAGAAAGGATGCCAAGTCCCGTGTCCGCGCCTCCTGCAGCTACGGACGCGGCCACGGCAAGATGGGTGTACTCCTCCCGGTCGTACCCTCTGATCTCACTTGGGTCGATTTCAAGCTCTGCGAGTCTGTAGTCCAGAAGCACCCTGGTGCCTGATCCCCGTTGGCGGTTGACGAATGCCACGTTGGGTCGGCGCAGGTCTCCGAGGTTGGTGAGGGACAGTGGATTACCGGGGGCCACGATGAGTCCCTGCACGCGTCTGACCAGGTTGACGACGACTATGTCACGTCCATGGAGGTACCGGCGCACGAAGGCCAGATTGTACTCTCCGGACTCCTCGTCCAGAAGGTGGGATCCCGCTAGGTGGGACTCGCCGCGGCGCAAGGCCATAAGACCGCCCAGGCTTCCGACGTTCGAGGAGGAGAGCGAGGACGCCGGATAAGATCGGCGCAGCCGGTCGGCCAGCAGGTCCAGGGTGAGGTCGTGGCTTCCGATAGCTACGATAGTGCCCTCGATCTGCTTCAGCGGGCGCAGCAGCTCAACCTCTACTTCGGCTCCCTCGTCTATTCCCTCAGAGAAACGCGGGATCAGCGCGAAGCCGTCGGCTCTCACGAGGGACATTATTACTCCGGCGCCTCGCTGGAGGGGCGTCGCGACCAGTCTGCCGCCGACCCTGCCAAGGCTCACCCTGAGAAACTCGTCCTCGCCCATTGGCGACAGCACTTTCCGCGTCACAGTGGCGGAGACGCTGTCCCGCCGGGACGGTGCAGCCCCCAGCATCTGCTCGATCAGCGGTTTGACGAACAGCTCGCTGGTCACGGCTGCGGACACCGGATAACCGGGGATTCCCAGTACCGGCTTCCCGTCTACGACGCCGAGCACCACGGGGTGGCCGGGTCGTACCGCGACTCCGTGCACCACCAGACGGCCCAGCTTCGACACCACCTCCGCCGTGTAGTCCTCGTCTCCCGCGGAGGATCCGGCGTTGATGACGATCACGTCGGCCTCGCGCGCTGCCCGGCGGATCGCGCCCCCGAGCGCCTCGGGATCGTCCGGCACGGGGGGAAGGAGTGCCGCTTCGCCTCCCCACTCTCTTACCATGGCCGCCAGCATCAGGCCGTTCGATTCGATGATCTCGCCGGGCTTCAACTCGCTCCCTGCGGAAACGAGCTCGTTACCGGTCGGGAGGACGGCAACCCGCGGGCTCTGGCGGACGTCGATCTCCGAGAGGCCCGCGGAAGCGCAGGCTCCGAGGTCGGCGGGGCCGATCCTGTGCCCCGATGGAAGCAGGAGCTCGGTCGCGACGATATCCTCTCCCAGCGGCCTGACGTGGTGGTATGGAGGAACAGGATCGCGGATTTCTATCGTCTCGTCGTCGACCTCGTGAATCACCTCCACCATGATGACCGCGTCGAAGCCGTGAGGGATCGGGTCTCCCGTATCTACCCAGGACGCCTCGGGTCCGATCTTCAGGCGGACCGGGGAGGTCTCGGTGGCGCCCACGGTGTCCGTGGCGCGTACGGCCACCCCGTCCATCGCCGCGCTGTCATAGTGGGGTGATGAGATGCGCGCCCAGACAGGCTCGGAGGTGATCCGTCCCAACGCCTGCTCTAGAGGAAGCATCTCGGACCGGGTTGGCGTGAGCCCGCCTGCCTCTCGGAGCGCGGACTCGAAGTCCCGGACCGCGCGTTCCAGTGGAACGTCGCTGAGATAGTAGCGCCGCCCTTTCTTCCCAGGAGGAGGTGTCATGCGATGAAGGTGTCGCTGGCGCTCATCAGTAGGTCCTGACCCCCACTCTTTGCCCGGCGTAGATCCCTCCCGAGTCGAGCGGGACGCTCACCGTGCCGTCGGCCCTTATCAGCGTGTAGATCAGGTTGGACTTGCCGAAGACCGGATCGGCGTACAGGATGCCGTCTTTTCGCGAGAGCCTGACCTGGACGTAGTCCTCCCGGCCCGCAACCGACGGGATGTCTCTGAGCAGGGTCGCCTCGACTGTGGGAGGCTCCGGAGGCTTCCCGCATCCGGCCAGCATGAAGAGCGTAGGCCTGACAAGCAGATCGAATACCACCATCGCCGAGACCGGATTACCGGGTAGTCCGAAGACCGGCTTGCCCTGTACGACTCCGACTATGGTCGGCTTTCCCGGCTTCACCGGTATGCCGTGGACGAGGACGCCAGGGCTGCCGAGACTGTTGATCACAGCGGCCGTCTTGTCGTGTTCGCTGACTGAGCTGCCCGCTGAGAAGACCAGTGCGTCAGCCTGCTCCAGGCCCTTCGATGCCGATTCACGCTGGACATCGTAGTCGTCCGGCGCCAACGGCTGCGCGATTGGAATAGCTCCGGCCTGGTAGGCCATCGTCGAGATGGTGTAGCTGTTGATATCCCGGACCTGTCCGGGCCCTGGCGCCGCCTGTGGGACTGTAAGCTCGTCTCCTGTCGAGACGATGGAGAGCCGAGGCCTGCGGGCCGCCTCTATCTCGATGATGCCGACGCCTAGGAGGCCCCCGATGTCCTGGGCCCGGACCACGTGTCCTGCGGGCAGGATCATGTCGCCGGCGTACACGTCCTCGGCGGTCTGCACTACGTTCTCGCCGGGGGCGACCGGCCTGACCACCTCTATGGCTGCGCCTTCCACTCGTTGGGTGTGCTCGATCATCACCACGGCGTCGGCGCCTTGCGCCAGCATCCCTCCCGTGTAGGCGCGGACTGCCTCTCCGGGGCCGACGCTCCGGTCGGGGGCTGCACCCATAGGAACTTCGCCCACGATCTCCATGTAGGCTGGCATCCCCTCGGTGGCTCCAAAGGTATCCCTGGCGCGCACCGAGAATCCGTCCATCGCCGATCTCGGGAAGGCCGGGAGGTTCTCCGGGGAGGTAATCCCTCTGAAGGTGATGCGTCCGAGCGACTGCGTGGTGGGGATGCACTCGCTCTCGACCCTCGTATCGAGATGACGCCGCATCATATCGAGCGCGTCTTGGGGAGCAACGACGTCGAAGAACTCGGGCATAGGCGCGGCCTTACGCCTGACGGATCATAGTCCTAGGATGTTGCCCTTCTCGTCCACATCCAGCGCGCGCGGCGAACCCGGCAGACCGGGCAGCGTCATCATGTTGCCCGCGATCGGGTAGATGAAGCCTGCTCCCACGGAGGCGCGTACGTCGGACACCTCGAACGTGTAGCCGGACGGGCGGCCCCGCAGCCGCGGGTTGTGAGACAGGGACAGGTGGGTCTTGGCCATGCATACCGGAAGGTTGACCCATCCCAGCTCGTCGTACCGTCTCAGGAGCCGGCGCGCGGCAGGGCTCCAGCTTACGCCGTCGGCTCCATAGACCTTTTCGGCGAGCGCATCCACCTTCTGGAGAGTGGTCGCTCCATCGTCGTACAGATACGAGACCTCACCGCCGTCACCGTTCGCAGCGTCCACGACCGCTTCGGCGAGCTCCTCGCCTCCTGCGCCACCCTCCGCAAAGACTCGGCTCTCCACGGCCGCGAGGGCCCCGGAGCTCTCCGACATCTCCTTCACGACGGCGATCTCCCGTGCGGTGTCGGTCGGGAACCGGTTGATCGCCACGACGACCGGCAGTCCGAAGGAGAGCACGACCGAGATCAGGTGTTGGAGGTTGGCCATGCCGCTTCGCAGCGCGTCCTCGTTGGGGGCGTCGAGGTCGCGGAGCCGCACCCCGCCGTGGGACTTGAGCGCCTTCACGGTGGCGACCATCACGACAGCGTCGGGCTCGAGACCGTTGAATCGGGCCTTGATGTGCATGAACTTCTCGAAGCCCAGATCCGCCCCGAAGCCGGCCTCTGTGACCACGTAGTCCGCATAGCCGAGCGCCAGGCGATCTGCTACGACCGACGAGCACCCGTGGGCAATGTTGCCGAAGGGGCCGGTGTGGACCATCGCGGGCTGGCCCTCCGTAGTCTGCACCAGGTTTGGCTGGATGGCGTACCTCAGCAGGGACATCATCGAGCCGACGGCCTCCACGTCGTCGGCGGTGACCGGGGAGCCGTCGTCGGTGAGTCCCACCACCATTCGGCTCAGCCGCTTTCGCAGGTCTTCGAGGTCCGTGGAGAGGGCAAGCACCGCCATTATCTCGGACGCGGTCACAATGTCGAACCCCGTCTCCCGGACGGGCCGGTTCGGCGAACCTCCAATGCCGGTCACGATCGATCTGAGGGCCCGGTCTTCCACGTCGGTGACCCTGCGCCAGGTGATTCCGCTTGGGTCGAGTCCCGGCACCTGTCCCCTCTGGGCGGCGTTGTCGGTCAGGGCCGCGAGCAGGTTGTGGGCCGAGCCTACTGCGTGGGCGTCTCCGGTCAGATGGATGTTGACCTCGTCCTCCGGCTCCACCCGGGACTTGTCCCCGCCCGTGCCTCCTCCCTTGATTCCGAAGATCGGGCCGAGGGAGGGTTCGCGAATCGTTGCGGCGGCGTTATGGCCCAGGCGGCCCAGGCCCTGGGTGAGCCCGATGGTGGTCGTCGTCTTACCCTCGCCGGCCCGGGTTGGCGTCATCGCCGTCACCAGCACCAGCTTGCCGCGGCGCCCGTCGTCTCGAATCGCTTCGAGCGGTATCTTGGCCTTGTAGTTACCGTAGGGGATGATCGTCTGCCGATCCAGACCCATCGATTCGGCGATCTCGGATATGGGACGCATATCTCCTCCGTGCCGACTCCCTGTGGCTATGTGGACGCTACCGTCCCGCCTGGCGCAAGGCCTGTCCGACGATATCGACTCCCACCATCTCGCTCCAGGCGGCGAGGAGCTGCGTGCTGATCGGTCCGGGGGTCTGGGCGCCTATGCTCCGGTTGTCCACCGTACCGACTGGTAGAAGCTGATAGATGGTGTTTGCCAGGAAGGTCTCGTCGGCCGTGTAGGCGTCGTACGGCTGCAGTGGCTCCTCCACTATCGGGATGCCCAGCTGGTTCGCGAGCTCGAAGACCACCATCCTCGATATGCCCTGCAGGATGCTGCTGTCGCCGGGCGTGCGGATCACGCCGTCCGTGACGACGAAGAAGTTCGCTCCGATGTTCTCCGCGATGTTGCCGTCCTGGTCCAGGAGGACCGGGTGCGCCTCGGGCTCTACGTCGGCGGCCTGGAGCTGGGCCAGGACGAAGTTGCCCCGGCTGTAGTGCTTGACTTTGGGGTCCAGGGACGAGCTGGAGTAGCCGCGCACCGATGGAAAGACGACCGATGCGCCGCGCTCATAGGCCCGGGCGTATCCTCCCAGGTCGACGGGCGATACCATGTTGATCACCGTCGGTGTCATCGGCTCCCATACGCCGCCCTGCGTTCCGCTCTTGGGCGTCCCCCGGGTCACCACCTGCCGCACCATGTAGTCGCCACCGGGCCCTCGCATTGGCTCGTTGCGGCGGACCAGCTCCTCGGTAATGCTCGTCATCTCGTCTATGGGCACGCCGCAGTCCATGCGCAGGTACTGGAGCGAGCGGTATAGCCGGTCCAGGTGCTCTCGCAGCCGGAAGATGTGGCCGTCGAACGTCCGCTCCACGTCGAATACCGCATCGCCCATGGTGAACCCGCGGTCGAACGGGTCGATCCGCACCTCGCTGTTGGGGACCCACTCTCCGTTGAAATATGCGATGTGATCGCCCATCCCGGTGCTCCTCCGTCGCTGGTTTTCGTAGTCGTCCGATGGGCCGATTGTAGGAGCGCGCGTGTAGAGCGTCAAGTTTACGGTCGGGTGCCGGGCCGATATAATGGCGCCGCGTCCGGCTTGAGAGAGAGTAGGGAGGTGTTCGCCATGGCAGAGCAGGATGGAGTGAAGGTGGGGAATGGTCCTATCAGCTTTAGCTATGCCTACCGAGACCAGCTGTCCGACCAGGGCGTGGGCATAAACGCGTGGGCGGAGATAGAGGGGGAGCAGGTCGAGGTGCTGCGCTTCGACTGCTTCGACCACGAGCCCCACTATCACTATGGGCCCGAGAATCGCGACGAGCGGCTGATGCTGGACAAAACGACTGAGGGCGATTCGCTGGACTGGGCGCTCCGTCAGCTCAGGGAGAGGCTGCCGGACATGGTGAGGCGGGCAGGGTACGACGGTCTGGCCGATGAGATAGAGAAGTCGGACCTGACCGAAACGCTCGACCAGTTGGACGAGGGCACGCGGCGCCTCGCGCGCGAGGGCCGGAGCACCGTCGTACACGACCGCGGAGACCTTATCGTAGAGGCCGGGCCCGTCAGGTTCGGACTCGAGTTCCGCGAGCTCGGCGGTGACAGGGGCGTCGCCATTCACGTGCTCGGAGACATCGGCGACGAGGAGGTCGAGCTCCTCACCTTCGACTGCTTCGAAAAGGCTCCGCACTACCACTACGGGCCGCGGGCCAAGAATCAACGGCTGTACCTGGACAAGACGACCGTTCCCGATCCGCTTCGCTGGGCCCTCGATCTCTTCAAGGGCGGCAAGCTCGTCCCCATGCTTGAGCGCGCCGGCTACCGAGACCACGCCGCAGGACTGAACCCGGCGGTGCTGGCGGAGGGCGTGGCGACCGTCGAGGCCGCCGCCCTGGAGATGGAGAAGGCCAACGCCGCCTAATCCTCCCAAGAGGGCGTGTCCAAAAGAGACCCGCTCGCCCTGCGCCTGTCGAAGGGCAGAAGCGCCGTTGATGGTTCAATACGCGGCCGTACAGCGAACGCAACGCCGCATTGCGATGGTACCCGGTGACCGCGATGACCTCGTCCAGGATCCTTCCCTTGTCGGCCCTGGAGGCCCTGCGGTACCTGTGTCGCTGCCGATCGATGTACTCGCGAATGCTCGCTCTGTTCACGGTTACCTCCCCATGCTGGGTAACCGCAATTTTGAGGTGCATTCTCCAGTTGGGTAACCAAAATTATGAGGTCATGCGACCTCTTGACATGGCGAACATTCGTGCTATCATTATGCGGAGTCGACGGGTCGTTCGAACTTCCCATCTCAAGGAGAATGTCCCAAAATGTCCCAGAATGACGCACATAAATATATGGAGCTTAGCCCCAGGCAGGCCGCGGCGATCCCCCACCTGATCACGTCGAGGTCCACCACCGAGGCCGCTGAGCTCGCTGACGTCAGCCGCAAGACTCTCCAACGCTGGATGTCCGACCCCGACTTCCGCGACGCTCTCGAAGACGCCCGCCGCGAGGCCGCCGAGCTCGCCCGCTCCCAGATGGGCGGACTCGTCGTGAAGGCCATGGCCACCCTCAGTGACGTCATGGACAGCCCCAACGACAGAGCCCGCACCGACGCCGCCAGGACCGCCGTCTACGCGTTCCTCAAAGGCGAGGAGTACAAGAACATCGAGCAGAGCCTCGAGAGACTCGACCGGGCCATCGCCTTCGAGGGCGAGAGGAAGTCCCTTCCCTTCGAATGAAGTCCCGGATCGCGGCGCTCGGGTGCCCTACGACTGAGGTTTCCGGCAGACAGACCTGCCGGATTTAAGCGGCATCCTTACGACGGTCCCGACCCTGGCCAGATACGAAAACGGCAGAAGGCATGAGAATACGACACCAGAGAGCAGTTTTCCCCTTCGGCGTCGGAAGAGAACGGGTTTAGCCGGCTCTGGGGTGGGCGCCGTCGTACTCGCTCCTGACGTGCTCGCTCGTGAGGTGCGTATAGACCTGGGTGGTGGTGATGGAGGCGTGTCCCAGGAGCTCTTGGACGTGGCGAAGCGGAGCTCCGCCCTGCAGGAGGTGGGTCGCGAAGCTGTGGCGCAGCGTGTGCGGAGTCAGCTTCCGCGTGATGTTGGCGAGACCCACGTACCTCTTCAGGATCAGCCAGAGGCCCTGGCGGGAGAGACGGCCGCCCCTCCGGTTGAGGAAGAGGCTCCCGTCGGAGGCATTGCCGACCATCCGTGGTCTGGCCTCTTCAAGGTACGACCGGAGGTGCCGGATGGCCTGGGCGTGGATGGGGACGACTCTCTCCTTCGACCCCTTGCCGAAGCACCTGACCGATCCCTGCTCCAGGTCCACCGACTCGACGTCGAGCGCGACCAGCTCGCTCACCCGCATCCCGGTGGCGTAGAGAAGCTCCAGCATCGTCCGGTCCCGTATCTCCTCGGGCGACTCCCCGGACGAGGCAGCCGCCAGCAGACGCTCGATATCCTCCACGCTTAGGGCGTCCGGCAGACTCCTGCCGAGCCGCGACGAGGCGACGTACTCGGCCGGATCCTGCGGGATGTACCCCTCTTCGAGCAGGAAACCGAACAGCGAGCGGGCGGAAGCGATCTTCCTGGCGCGGGTGGCGTCCGAGTAGCCAAGCTCGTGCAGGCGCAGCAGGTACGCCCTGAGCGTCTCTCCGTCGACCGATCTCCAGTCTCCATCCCCGAGGCCGCGCTCCTCGGCGAGGTAGTCGGCCAGCTGGTACAGGTCGTTCCGGTAGGCGGCGAGCGTGTTGGGAGAGGCGTTGCGCTCCACGTTCATGTAGTCGATGAAGCTGTCGACGGCCTGTCTCATCATTCGTTCACGCAAGAGTGCGTCCGGTGGGGCGACCGGTTCAAGGCGCGGGCGGGCGCGATTCGCGCCCGATGCTTGACTGCGGCGGCTCCGCGTTCGTAGAGTTACCAGTGTGCGGGAGCACGGCTTCACAGAACAGAGAACCCTATTCACCGGGAGTTCAGATGATCGAGATAGATATCGGCCCCTACATGTTCTCCAGCGGGTCCTTTGTGCTCAGCTGGCACGGCTTCTTCAGCTTCGTCGCGGTAGCGACGGCGGTGTTCCTGGTTGGCCGCTGGGCCAGGTTCAGGGGAGTGCTCGCGGACGACATATACACCATCGCGATGTGGGCGATAGTCGGCGGTGTCCTGGGCGCGCGGCTCGTACACGTGGTCGACCACTGGGGCAGATTCTACCAGGACAATCCGGTGCAGATCATTGCCGTCTGGGAGGGAGGCATCGGCCTCTGGGGCGGCATACTGGGCGGATTCATCGGCGGGGTCGTCGCCACGGTCATAATGAACCGGCTCAGGGCGGGCCGGCGGGCGCGGCTGGAGCGGCGGCTCAGGCAGGCGAGGGACGATGGGGAGCGGGCGGAGTTGGAGGAGGAGATAGGGAGGAGCCGGCACCTGCCTATCGGAGCCATAGCCGACCTGACGGCGCCTGCGATGCTGTTCGTGCAGACGATAGGTCGCCTGGGCGACATAGTAAACGGGGAGCACTGCGCCAAGGCCCTCGACATGTTCTTCGGCTTCGTCTGGACCAATCCAGACAGCGCTGCCCGCTCGTGCGACAACGGCGTCGGGGTGTCGGTCCATCCGGTGATCGCCTACGAGATGATATGGAACCTTCTGTCTCTGGTCGTGATTTGGAGGCTGAGGGGAAGGCTGAGGCCGGACGGAATGCTGTTCGCGCTCTACCTAGCCCTCTATTCCGTCGGCAGATTCGCCATCACCTTCGCGCGCGAGGACAGGGTGTGGTCGCTGGGCCTGCAGGAGGCGCAGTACATAGCCATCATTGTCCTGCTGATCACCGTGCCGCTGCTGGTGGTGAAGGGCAGGTGGACTGGGACCGGAGAGATTGCCGCGGAGCCGGCGTCCGCGCCGCGTCAGACGGGAACCCGAGCCGAGCGGAGGCGCCGTGGCCTGGGCCGCTGACCAGGCAATGCGGTCTTGAATGGCCGTCTCCAAAGGCATGTGGCCGGGTGACTAAACGCCGGGCGCTTTCGGCCGTTACACCGACGAACCGCTAGCCGGGGCGCAGGTCGACGACCGTGAGTTGAGCCCTGGGAATCCCTCCCCAGTCGTCGATGCTGGCGCGGTAGAGCATGTCCACGCGTTCGGGGATCGTCCCGGCCATGTCTCCCTTGCCAAACGCTATCGCGTCCCAGATTCGGTCCCCGCTCGCGACTCGGAGCTTGAGATGCCCCCTTCGGCGGCCGACCGTCCTGGAATCGGCGACGCGGACGCCGCGGCCCAGGAAGAGAGGTGCGGGATTGTCCTTCCCGAAGGGGGCCAGCGCCTGGACGAACTGGAAGTTTGGGTGCTCCAGGACGACGCCCGGGGACGCCTCTGCGTCCACATCCACTGGCGGGGCGGAGTCGGGGAGGGCGAGGCGCTCCTCGGCGATAGACTGCAGGCGGCGCCGTAGGCTGTAGAGGTCGGCGGTCCTGACCGTAAAGCCGGCAGCCTGGCGGTGTCCACCGAACCGGAGCAAGAGATCGTCGGCCTGTCGAAGCGAACCCACCATGTCGAAGCCGTCGACGCTCCTCGCGCTGGCCCTGCTCGTCTCCGTGCCAAAGCAGAGGGCGACGGCCGGGCGTTGGAGACGGTCGGCTAGCCTCCCGGCGATCAGTCCCAGCACGCCCGGCGGCCAAGTCTGGCTGCCGACGAACAGCAGGGGCGGAAGGTCGCCGGAACGGGAGAGAGCGTCGACCTGCCCCAGTGCCTCGTCCAGGCACCGGCCGGTCAGCGCGCGGCGCTCCCTGTTCATCGCGTCGAGTTCCGCAGCCAGCCGCGCCGCGGAGCCGGGATCGGCTGCGGTCAGCAGATCGAGGCTGAGGCCGGCGTGATCGAGCCTGCCGGCGGCGTTCAGCCGCGGTATCAGCTTGAAGCCGAGCGTCTCGGTGTCCACGGCTCCCGGGCTGACCCGGGCGCTTGCCATCAACGCACTCAGGCCCACGCCCGGGGCCTGGTTCAGCCGGTCCAGGCCGTGCTTGACGAGAAATCGATTCTCTCCGGTCAGGGGACCGATGTCGGCTACAGTGCCAAGAGCTGCCAGTCCCATCAGGTGGTCGGGGCGCGGGCGGCCCATTCGCTCGAACAGCGCCTCCGTCAGCTTGAAGGCTGTGCCGGCCCCCGTGAGGTGAGGGTAGGGGTAGGCGGAGTCGCGCCGCGTATGGCTTATCAACGCGCATGCCGGCGGTAGGTCGTCGTCAAGGACGTGGTGATCGGTGACGATGGTGTCGATGCCCATCCGGGCCGCACCCCGTATCTCGTCAGCGGAGCCGCCGCCGCAGTCTACCGTCACGATTAGTGAGGCCCCGCGCTCCTTCAGGTAGTCGACTCCCTTACTGTTGACCCCGTGCCCCTCTTCAACGCGGTCGGGAAGATAGGAGACGACGGAGAGTCCGAGCTCCTGGAGTCCGATGGAGAGGAGGGCCGTGCCGGAGACGCCGTCGGCGTCGAAGTCGCCGAATATGCCCACGCGTTCGCCCGAGCGAGCTGCGGATTGAAGCCTGTCGACGCCGCGCTCCATGTCGGGTAGGAGCATCGGGTCGTGTCTGAGACGGTCGTCGACGGCGAGGAAGGCGTCGATCTCCGGGCGTGAGCGAAGTCCCCGGTTGAAGAGCAGATGCGCCTGGAGCGAAGGCAGGCCGACCCTTCCGGCGAATCCCGCCGGAGGGGAGGGCAGTGGGCGCCACTCTGTAGCCATAGGACGGAGCTTCACCCTCCATCTCGGTCCTCTCCTGCGGCTGGAGAGGAAGGAGAGAGTCTCGACGGGTACGGTGCTACTCGAAGGCCTGGAAGACGAGCGAGGCGTTGTGTCCGCCGAAGCCGAAGGAGTTGCTCAACGCGGTCTTGACAGGGCCGCGCCTCAACTCGTTGGGCGTGTAGTCGAGGTCGCAATCGGGGTCCGGGTACTCGAGATTGATAGTCGGTGTAATAACGGAGTCCGCTATGGACAGCGCGCATACGGCGGCTTCGACTGCGCCGCTAGCGCCCAGAAGGTGGCCGGTCATCGACTTGGTGGAGCTGATGGGGATCGTGTAGGCCTCCTCGCCGAAGACAGACTTGATGGCCATCGTCTCGAATCTGTCGTTGAGGGGAGTGGAGGTGCCGTGAGCGTTGATGTAGGTGATCTCATGGGGTTGGAGGGATGCCTGTTTGAGGGCCCTCCTCATGGCACGGGCGCCGCCCGCGCCATGAGGAGCGGGCTGGGTGATGTGGTGGGCGTCGGCCGTAGAGCCGTACCCGGACATCTCGGCGATGGGCTCGACCCCCCTGCGCTCGGCGCTCTCCAGGCTCTCCATGATCAACACGGCGGAACCCTCTCCGAGGACGAACCCGTCTCTCTCTGCGTCGAACGGGCGCGAGGCACGCTGGGGATCGTCGTTGCGCTTCGATAGCGCCTGGCATGCGTTGAACCCGGCCACGCCGATAGGGCATATAGCCGCCTCGGCGCCTCCGGCGAGGACGACGTCGACCTCGTCTCTGCGGATGGCTTCAAACGCCTGTCCGATGCTGTCGGCCGCGCTGGAGCACGCCGAGACGGTCGAGTAGTTGGGGCCCTTGGCCCCGACCAGCATCGACACCTGGCCCGACGCCATGTCGGGAAGCATCATGGGAACGAGGAAAGGGCTTACGCGGGAGGGTCCCCGGTTGAGGAGCACCTCCTGTTGCTTGGAGAGGGTGATTATGCCGCCGATGCCGGAGGCGATCATCACCGAGGTGCGCTCGGCACTCTCTGCGTCAACCTGGAGCTCCGCGTGCTGCATCGCCTCCAGCGTGGCCGCGGCGGCCATCTGGACGAACCTGTCCATACGCCGCGCATCCTTGCGCCCGACATACGATTCGGGCTCGAAACCGGTCGCCTCGGCGGCGATGGTGGTCTGGAAACCCTCAGCGTCGAAGGACTGTATACGGTCAATGCCCGACCGGCCAGCCTGAAGGTTCTCCCAGGTGGAGACCCTGTCGAGTCCGACCGGACTGACCATGCCTATGCCAGTTATCACGACACGGCTTTGCATGTGCTGTGGTGCTCCCTGAAGGCGCTGGCCGCGTGAAGTTGATGCATTATATCAAGTGGGGGTTGAGGGATTATAGTGCGGATGGGGCCGCAGCGACCCGGACTGTCCAATTTGACCGCGTCGAAGCTGCGCGCCTACAATACCGCTAACAGACCTCACAACAGCCATCACTCCGCTCTTCGCCCATCCGATGTCCGCCGCCAAGCCAACTGTCCCGCTACTCCCAGTCAGCACCTCGCCAGACGGATGGCCTACCGTGACGATCGACACTCACGGATGCAAGCTAAACCAGGCGGACTCGATGCGTCTTCTCCGCCAGTTCCAGGCAGCCGGATACCGCCCCGCATCCGACGCCGGACCTGTCGATATTTACGTCCTCAACTCCTGTACGGTGACGCACGTTGCCGACTCGAAGGCCCGCCAGGCCATCAGGTCGCTCCGCCGGAGACATCCGGACGCGACGGTGGTTGCGACGGGATGCTACGCGGAACGCTCGCCAGAGGAGCTTCACCGTATGGAGGAGGTCGACCTTGTCATAGGGAACTCGAAGAAGGAGGAGATCGTCCCCCAGGTGATGGCCTACCGGGACGAGATCCCCGCGACGTGTGCGGTAGGTGAGGACCCGCTACCGCCGGTCCCGCGAATCGCCCGGACCCGGGTGATGGTGAGAATCCAGAGGGGCTGCGACCAGATCTGCGCCTACTGCATAGTGCCGAAGGTACGTGGCCGCGAGCGGAGCGTTCCCCCCGACGAGATCTTGGCCGAGATCGACGGCTATGCGAAGCTGGGATACCGGGAGGCGGTCCTGACGGGCACGCAGCTCGGCTCCTACGGGTTCGACATTCCCGGGATGAGCTTGGCGCGACTGCTGCAACGAGTCCTCTCGGAGACGCGGCTCGCCAGGATCAGGGTCTCATCCCTACAGCCGCAGGACATCGACGCAGGGCTGCTGTCCCTGTGGGAAGACCCGCGGATGTGTCCTCATCTGCACATGCCTCTCCAGAGCGGCAGCGACCGGATATTGAAGAGGATGAGACGGCGTTACGATTCCGGTCTCTACGCCGCCACCGTGCGGAGGATCCGGGCAACGGTCTCCGACGTGTCCATCACGGCGGACGTGCTGGTGGGATTCCCTGGCGAGAGTCCATCCGACTTCGAGTATACCTACGCCCTGTGCGAGCGAATGGAGTTCGCGGGCATACATGTCTTCCCCTACTCGTCCAGGCCGGGAACCAGCGCGGCGCATTTCGCCGAACAGATTGCCCCGGAGGCTAAGTCGGGTCGTGTGCGTGCGCTGACACAGCTGGCAAAGGCCCATGAAGGACGGTTCAGGAAGCGGTTCGTGGGTCAGACCCGTCCCGTGCTGTGGGAGGAGGCGCGCCCGTCAGGGGCGTCGAGCAGATGGACCGGTCTCACGGACAACTACATCCGTGTTCAGGCACTGAGTTCGGAGTCTCTCGCCAACTCAATACGGCCGGCGCGTCTACTGTCGTTCGACGGAGGCGCGGTGATCGCCCAGGTTTTGCCGGCCTGAGCTAGACTACGACTGGTCGCAGCTGCGTGGCGCCGTTACGTCCCTGGACGTACCCCGCCTGATGCTCGAAGCCGTGACCAAAGACCAGCAGCCAGCCTCCTTCGATGGCCATTCCCAGGACATCCCTCTTCTGGGAGAGCGTGTCGTTGGGACTCTCATCGATAGCCGAGATGTAGGGTAAGGGAAGGTGGTAGGCGGTCGGTATCAGATCGCCCGCATATGCGATCTTCTCACTGCCGCGCTCGACTAGGACCATCTGATGACCCTTCGCCGGCCCATCGGCCACCTTTAGCCTGACCCCCGGCATGATCTCGCTGTCCCCCTCTACGAGATTCATCAGCCCCTTCTCCATGAGGGGCACGAAGTCATCGCTGTAGAAGACGTCCGCGTAGCGCTCGTTGGGAGCATTGGCCTCCTCCCAGCACTCGCGCTGGACGAGATAGGTGGCCTTCGGGAAGGTGGGAACGGCGTTCCCGGTCCTGTCGAGCTTTGTAGCGCCGCCACAGTGGTTGAAACGGAGGTTGGTGAGCACGACGGTATCGATGTCCCTCGCCGTGAGGCCAAGCCCGCGCAGCCCCTTCAAGAGCTTGTTGCCATTGAGGCTGTACAGCTCCTTGAAGCGATCGGGACGCTTCGCCCCGGCGCCGGTATCCACCAGAATGTTGGCCGAAGCGGTCTTGATCACGAGGCAGTTCAGACCGAGGCGTACACGATTCCTCCTGTCCGGTTTGACGTACTGCTCCCACCGAGACTTCGGAATCTGCCCGAACACGCTGCCGCCGTCGAGAAGATACGTGCCGTCACTCACCACGTGGATTGAAGACGTGCCCAGATCCAAGATAAGACTCCTTACGAGAGAGTATCGTTTCCCGGAAGAGAGACGGCGTCAGGCTCGAACCGCCCGCTGGACGCCACATCCAGTCCGTGGAGTACTCCGCAGGATGAACAAGGTGACCCGGAGGAGGGCCGCATCGCTTCGCCGATAGGCTGCCAAGGCCGTGCGCCTTAGCAAGTCGTTAATCGGGGGGCTCACGAGAACCGTTCTCTCGGGGTCGTTCGGGGGATCCCTCCCGCCCCAAACCTACTCTAAAACCTTATGCTGAAACGCCCGCTTTGTCAAGGTGTTTTGCCCACCTATTCCGACCAAATCAGACGAATGATGCAACATGAAGCGCAGTTTATGAACTAAAGTTATCAGAACAGGCGTATTGTTAGGCAGAATCAGTATTGACGTAGGAACGGCTGGAACGACTCCAAGAGCGCCCACGCTTAAGGAATGCAGGAATCATCAAACCCGAACGTTAGAATTCGACGAAAGCGTTCCGGCCAGATCAGCGTCCGGCAGGCCTGCCTAGAGCCTGCCGACGGACTCGCCGCGAACGGCCATTGAGGGTCGGAGCGGCGTCCGCTAGCCCCTCAGCTCGCCAATGGCCGACTCGAAAGCCTCGATTGTCTCCTCGACGTCCCGTTGAGTGTGTACAGTCGACAGATAGAACTTTGAGTCGCCCTTGAAGACACCTCTCTCCACCAGCAGGCTGTTGAAGCGGCGCAGCATCTCCTTGTCGGCCAGCAGGGTAGAGCGGTGGTCCCGGATCTCGCCGTCCGTGAAGAAGACCTCGAACAAGGGTGCTTCGCCCGCGACTACCGCCGGAATCTCGGCCTCGTTCAGCAGCCGCTGGAGCGCGTCCTTCAGCTGTTGTCCCGTGGCAAAGAGCTTCTCGTATGTTCCCGGCTCTCTAAGTATTTCCAGTGTAGCGAGCCCGGCCGCGGAAGCCACCGGGTTCCCACTCAACGTTCCTATCTGCAGGACGAATCCATCCCCGGCTGTTGAGGCGTCGAAGCCCGACATGACCTCCTCACGTCCGGCGACTGCCGTCAGGGGGAAGCCTCCGCCGACCGCCTTTCCGAGCGCACACAGGTCTGGAGTCACGCCATAATACTCCTGCGCTCCGCCGTAGCTAAACCGGAATCCGGTCACGACCTCGTCGAATATCAGCGGGATTTCGTACTGGCTGGTCAGCTCCCTCAGGCTCTCCAAGAACCCGGGCAGAGGAGTAAGAAGGCGCTGGAAGGGTTCGACTATCACGCCCGCGATCTCGTCATGATACCGCTCGACGATTGCCGAGGTCGTTTCGATGTCGTTGAACGGTGCGATCAGCATCTCGCCAGCCACCGAGGCGGGGATGCCAGCCGAATCGGGCACAGCCGCAGGGAAGTCCGGAGGATTGGACGGCCCCATGCTCATCAGCGCATAGTCGTTCATCCCGTGGAATCCGCCCTCGAACTTCAGTATCTTGTCCCGGCCGCGGAACGCGCGGGCCGCGCGCATCGCATAGAGCGTAGCCTCCGTCCCGCTGGAGCAGAATCGAACGCTGTCCGCGCATGGCACCGCCCTTGCTATCTCCTCCGCTAGCAGGATGGCACCCTCGTTGTCCGCAAAGAAGGTCGAGCCACGCTCCGCCTGCTCTTGGACCGCAGCCACGACCCGGGGATGCGCGTGTCCAACCAACATCGGACCGGAGCCGAGCAGGTAGTCGATATACTCGTTGCCGCTGACGTCCCGCACTCTGGAGCCACTGCCCTCTTTGATGACGAGGTCTATAGTCAGATTGCCAAGGCTTCCGCCCGGCATGACCCGGCGAGCTCTTTCTATTAGCGCGCGCTCTTCGTTGCTCCGTCTTCTGGTAGTCAAATCGACCCCTCCGCGAACGTCTGTCTATATCTGTGGTGACGGGTTAGCGAGGCGATTATAGCAGAGCTATGAATCGTGGCGAAAGGCGATGCCGCTACCCTATAATGGGCCGCGTGACAAGATGGTTACGGCGTAGGAGGAATCGTGGATATCAGAGTCGCAGCCGGAGACATCGCCAGGCAGGATGTCGGAGCGGTCGTGGTAAACCTGTTCAAGGGCGTACTCTCGCCCGGCGGCGCTACAGGCGCCGTCGACCGTGCTCTCGGTGGAGCTATCTCACAGCTGATCGAGGACGGCGAGATTACCGGTAAGTCGGGGGAGATCACTCTCATACACACCTTAGGGCGGATTCCGCCCGCGAGGGTGATGGTGGCCGGGTTGGGCGACCGAGACGACTTCAGTCTCGACGTCGTCCGAGGGGTGACGGCCGAGAGCTGCCGACGGCTCTGTGGGATCGGAGTCAAACGGTTGGCGACGATCGCTCACGGCGCAGGCGTCGGCGGCCTGGACGCACGCTCCACGGGACAGGCGATCGCAGAGGGCGCCATCCTCGGCCTCTACCGCTTTGATAAGTACAAGTCCTCCGAGGAGGACGGCGGGAAGATAGAACAGCTGACGATTGTGGAGTTCGATGAGTCGAAGACGAAAGAGATCGAGCAGGGCGTCTCCGACGGCGGCATCGTTGCCGACTCAGTGAACCTATGCCGCGATATGGTCAACGAGCCCGCTAACTTCTTGACCCCTGCCCGTATGGCTGAAGCGGCCCTGGAGGTCGCACGAGAGACGAGTATCGAGTTGGAGGTGCTGGAAAGGGATGACATTCGGGAGCGCGGGATGGGTGCCCTCATCGGCGTGGCGCAGGGAAGCGTCGAACCGCCGAAGCTGATCGTCATGCGCTATCTGGGGAACCCCGACGACAGACGCATCCTCGGACTTCTCGGCAAGGGGATAACCTTTGACAGCGGCGGCATAAGTCTCAAGCCTGCGAGCAACATGGGCGCCATGAAGGGTGACATGGCCGGTGGGGCGTCTGTCATCGCCGCGATGAAGGCGATCGGCAGATTCCGGCCGCCGATAAACGTCACGGCGATCGTGCCGGCGACAGAGAACATGCCCTCAGGGCGCGCCCAACGTCCCGGCGATGTTGTGCGCACCTTTAGCGGAAAGACCATCGAGATCGACAACACAGACGCTGAGGGGCGACTTGTTCTGGCCGACGCCGCGGCCTACGCGAGCTCTATCGGGGTGACCCACATCGTGGACGTGGCTACCCTGACGGGAGCCGTGAGGGTCGCGCTGGGCGGCGTATGCACCGGCGCCTTTGGCAACAATCAGGAGTTTACAGATAGCGTTGTGGCGGCAGGGGAGAGTGTGGGTGAGCGAATCTGGCAGATGCCGACCTACGACGACTACAGGGAGCAGTATAAGAGCGACGTCGCCGACATTAAGAACACCGGAGGCAGTCCGGCCGGCTCTATCACTGGAGCGATGATCATAGGCGAGTTCGTGGGAGACGCCGCGTGGGTGCACCTAGACATCGCCGCCACCTCGATGTCCGACTATACCAAGGGTCACAACGTCAAAGGGGCTACCGGAGTTCCCGTGCGGACACTGATCGCGCTGGCCCGCCGGACAGCCCAGGACGCTTGAGCTGGACCGCCCGCCCGCTTGCCGTTCCCATTCGGCGCGCCGTACCTCGTTTGATTCGAATGGCGGCTTATGGTACGATTCGGATACCTTACATGGGGGGCCCTGACGTGACCACTGCGCGGTGGACCTTCATCACCAACCACGGACTCGTCCTCAGCTACATCTTCCACAACCCTAGGAGTACTGCGCGCGAGATCGCGAACCATATCGGGGTAACCGAGCGCACCACCCACAAGATAATCTCGGATCTGGAAGCAGCCGGTTACGTCGATCGCAGGAAGAACGGGCGTCGCAACGTATACCGCGTCGATGCGAGCCAGCCGCTCCGTCACCACACCAAGCAGGACATCGCGGTGGAAGACCTCTTGGACGCGCTCCACGCCACCGACTCAACCTCCCCCGTCGGCAAAACGGACGGGTAGCCGCTTACTCCTACTGCACGCTTCGGAATTGACCGCCTGTCGGGCCGATGCTAGAATTTTCCGGCGCCGTGGTGAGCGTGGCCAAGTGGTTAAGGCGCCAGGTTGTGGCCCTGGAGATCGAGGGTTCGAATCCCTTCGCTCACCCCACGCATGAATGTGGACATCGGTCCCCAGACGTATCGGCGGGCGGGCGCCCGTAGCTCAGCGGACAGAGCGTCGGTCTTCGGAACCGAGGGTCGCGGGTTCGAATCCTGCCGGGCGCGCCAGTCATCCACGCCCGTGTTTGGGCGGTCCGCTCAGAAAGCCCCCTTGGGTTCCGATCCCAGGAAGAACTGTCCGGCTGAGTCGTAGTGCACCAGGCGGCCCTGACTCTGCTGGGTGATCGCGTGCACGTCTTGGAAGCGTCGCTGGATGGGGTTGGCAGCGAATATGGCGTCGGAACCGCAGAGGGTATAGGCGATATCGACTACGCTGGCCGCCATGTGGATCGCATGTGTGGCGGCCAACCTCAGCAGCACACGGTCCTCGACGCTCAGAGAACGGGTGTTGCAAGCGCTCTCCCATATCGTCGACACAGCTTCCAGCAGGAAAGCCCTCGCCGATCTGTGGACCGCCTCCGCCCGTCCTATCTCTCTCTGAGTGATCGGGCTGTCGGCGAGCAGGCCCAGATCTGTCCTCTTGACCGTCGCGAGCTCGATAGCCGCATCGAGGCCCGACCGGGCGACGCCCAGTGCGACCGTCGCGAACCCGGCCGCGAAGAGGAGCGACATCGGTATCACGTAGATCGGCCCCTCTTCATGAGGAGTCTCGGGAACGAACGTCCTGATAGCCGGAACGAACAGGTCCTCTACGCGAAAGCTGAAGCTGCCTGTGCCTCGTAGTCCGCCCACCTCCCACACGTCCACCGGAATCGCGTCGTGCTTGGGCAGCAGCATCGTCCGGACCTCTCTGTCGCCGCCGTCGTGTTCCGGCCGGCGGACCGGCGTCGCAGCGGCGAGCCACGTCGCGTGACGGAAGCCGCTGCTGAAATTCCAGCGTCCCGTCAGACGGTAGCCGTTGTCCTCCGGCACTGCCTCCGCGAAGGTGGGAGGACCGTTCGTGACCACGGCACGCGGGTTGCCCCATATCTCCCGCGCCGTCTCCACCGGCATCGAGGCGGATACCGTGGCGTAGACGTTGTTCTGGTTTATGCACCATCCAGTGCTGCCGTCTGCCTCGGCGAAAGTTTGAACGATGGAGAGATACTCGATCCAGTCGATCTCGCCGCCGCCCAGGGAGCGGGGTACTAGCAGCCGGAAGAGGCCCCGGTCGGCAATGGCAGCCGCGATCTTCGGTGTGACACGTCGGTCGCGGTCGTTCCGGTCCGCCGCCTCGGCCACGAGGGGCGCCAACTCGCGCGCGGCCGTCACGAACCGGCTCTGTGTGTCGACTCCAGACACCATCGGCCTAGTCCCTTCCTACAGGGCTCATGTTCGGAAGCGGACGCGCTCCGGACGTACGCTTATGATCGTCCTGTTCTCGGTCATCAGCTGAGCCAGATAAGGCTCCACCCTGTCCGGCTTCATGTAACGCTCCAGGATCTCCCGGGTCGCGGGCCAGATCGAATCGTCATCCATGACGTCCGCGTCTCCCCAGACGGTCACATATTCCCTAGCCTGCGGTTCGGAGCACACGGTAATCGCGATCCGATTGTCTCTTGCGAGATTACGAGACTTTATCGTCTCCTTCCTGCTGCTGATGGCGATGCGGCCGTCGGAGTAGCTGTACCAGACAGGGGCCAGGAGGGGTACGCCGTCCCGCCCTATCGTTGCCATGACGGCGATCCAAGGCCCTCCCAGGAACTCCTCGAGCCTGTCCAACTCTTCCTTCGACAACCCTCCAGGCATGGCCTATCCTCCTTGATTCCAGCCGGGCTTCGGCTTCCAGCCCAAGACCCTCTCGGCCTTTTCGGCACTGATGACACTGGCGTTCCCTTCGATGTCGCGCCGGATCTCCACGTGCGGTCCGAAGTTGAGGGCGATTAGTTCCTTTGTAGGCTCGGCAAACCGGGTCGTCGGCTGGGCAAGCATGAACGTCTCGTGCCCCTCGAAGCACGCCTCCAGCGCCAGTACGTGGGCATCTGCGACGTCATCCGCGTCGGCGTACGCCCACATGACCAGGGTCAGGGGCTCTTCGGGCGTAGGCGCCGGCCACGGAAAGCCGGCGAGGACTTCGGGCCGGGCGACGTTGGTGAACCGGAGGCTGGCCACCGTCGTCTTCGAGCGCCGCGCGACCATCGAGCCGATGCTCTCTCCGACGAGCTTGGATAGGCCGTAGGGCTCGAACGGCATCATCGGATGCTCCTCGTCCAGCGGCAGGTACAGCGGCGTGAACGCCCGGGGATCGTGAGCCCAGCCCATGCCGAAGGCGCTCGACGAGAAGACGACTCTTCCGACTCCCCGCTCCTCGGCGACCGTCATCACGTTGAACGTACTTCGGACGTTATTGTCGAATATCTCACCGGGATCAGCGCTCCTCGGGCCTGGAATCGCCCCCATGTGAACCACCGCGTCAACGCCCTCGAACAGTCGCTTCACCTCTTGCATCTCACATAGATCGGCCTGGACGTATCCCCGCCGGTCCCGGCGCGGAGTGACGCGATCTGTGGTGCGCACCTCGTACTCCCTGTCCGTCAGACGGTCTGCAACCAGCCTTCCCAGCCTCCCCGCCGCACCGGTGACCAGTATCACGGCGCCTCTCTCCTGTCTCTATCGACCACCACGTCCCACTGCGGCGGGAACCTAGCCGGCAACGACGGGAGACGGCGCGCTGGCGCGGCCCGTGAACGCAGGCATCACCTCTTCGGCGAACTGCTGCATGTGCTCCAGGATCATCGACTCGGGCACGCCCATCGGGTGGCTGACGTTGATTCGCTCCAGTCCCGGATACCGCTCCTCCAGCTCCATGATCCGCTCTATCATCATCTCAGCAGGCCCGCACAGATATCCGCCCGCCTCGATGGCGCCGGAGACCTTCGGCAGGTCCGCATGGGGAGCCCGTACGGGGTCCGACATGGCCTCGACCTGCTCGTCGGTGAGCGCTCGGACAAGCCTCAGCGGACCGAACATCTTCAGGTTCTCCTCGAAGTACTTCGCCGCCTCCCGGCCAGCCTCCTCTACCGTGTCTCCCATGTGGAAGTGGTAGCCGATCACGAGGTCCGATCCTAGCTCGTGATCGGTGCGCCCTGCTCGCGTGAGAGCGTCACTATATGCCTCCACCACGCGGGCCATAGCTCCTCCCTCCGCCACGCCGCCGCCGATGTGCCCCCGTATGCCGTGCCTCGCCATGAAGTCGAGAGACCTGCGGCTGCCGCTCTGAATCGGCTGCCAGCACTCTACCGGCCGCTTCAGGGGGCGTGGCACCAGAGTGATCTCGGTGAGCGGCCTGTCGCGGTAGGGCACCTCCGGGGGTAAGTCGTAGTATTCGCCGTGATGAGAGAAGGAGCGTTCGTTGAATGCCTTGAAGATAATCTCCGCCTGCTCCTCGAACAGCTCCCTGTTGGCATCCTGGTCGAGCATGGGAGCGCCGAACGTCTCCACCTCGCGGGTGTGGTAGCCCCGTCCGATGCCGAACACCATCCGACCGCCGGTAAGATAGTCGACCATCGCAAAGTCTTCGGCGAGTCGGAGAGGGTGCCACATCGGCAGGATGTTGAACCCGGAGCCGAACTTGAGCCTCTCCGTAACGTGGGCTAGGTGGAGACCCATCATCAGGGTGTTGGGGATGCACTCGTACCCCTCCGGCTGAAAGTGGTGCTCGGCCATCCACAGCGTATCGTAGCCCTTCCGGTCCATCAGCTTGGCTATCGCCACGGTCTTGTCCATGGCAGTCGCCAGATGCTCGTCAGGGAAGGAGCGGTTCATCACCGCCTCGCCGTCGTAGCCCACTTCTGTCATGTCGACGTGGCCGGCGAACATGCTGTCGAACTTGGTGATCATAGGGCCCTTTCGAGTATGCGGTACGGCCCGATTCTAAGGGTTGGACGGGGTGCGTGCAAGAATCCTGGGACTCGCCCCGGACGGCCTCCAGCCTCTAACATGTCGCAAGGCCATGCCTAGGCGCGACGCGATAGGAGGTTCCCTCATGTCTCAACAGAAAAAAATCGCCGTAGTCGTCACCGCCATGTTTCCCTCGTCATTAGGCTCCCACGGCGACCTGATCGTCTCGAAGTTCGCCAAAGGCTTCCCTACGGAAGCAGGCACTCAGGCGCCCAAAGTCGACCTCGTGTCGATGTACGTGGACCAGCCCCACTGGACCGACATGGCCGAGCGGCTGGCCGATGAGCACGGCATCGTCATCTACCCGACGATACGTGCCGCCCTGACCCTGACGCCGCAGGGCAGGCCTGGACACTGGACGCCCGAGGACGACGAGCGGCCCGGCGACCTGGCGGTCGACGGCGTCCTGATCGTCGCTGAGCACGGCGACTACGCGGGAAACGAGCAGGGGAGACACCTCTATCCAAGACGTTGCTTTTTCGAGCAGGTGTGCGGCGTCTTCGCCATGTCCGGGCGCTCCGTTCCCGTATTCAACGACAAGCATCTGGCCTACCGGTGGGATGACGCCCTGTGGATGTACCGGCGGGCGCGGGAGCTGGACGTGCCCTTCATGGCAGGCTCCTCTCTGCCGGTGGGATACCGCAAGCCGGAGCTGGAGCACGACCTCGACACGCCGATCGAGGAGGCTATCTCCGTCGGCTTCATCCACCCCTTCCTCTTCGGGCTGGACTCCTACGGCTTCCACGGTCTGGAGGCTCTCCAATGTATGGTAGAGCGGCGGACGCGTGGCGAGACCGGCATCGCGGCCGTCCAGTGCCTGGAGGGTGACGCCGTCTGGCAGGCCGCAGGTGATGGGCGCTGGTCTAGGGACCTGGCGGAGGCTGCCGAGACCTATGTTTCAGAGAAAAAGACCGGCGCCATGGAGGACAACTGCATCAACCCCGTCATCTTTCTGCTCGAGTACGCCGACGGGCTGCGCGCTGCCACCCTCATGCTGCCGGGCCATCTGGAGGGCTTTGGCTACGCCGCGCGGGTCGACGGCCGGATCGAGGCCACCGCCTTCAATCTGATCGCCGGACTCGACGGCCCCTTCAGCTACCAGGGGTTGAATGTCCAGGAGATGTTCGTCACAGGACGGCCCCAGTACCCGGTCGAGCGCACCCTGCTGGTCAGCGGAGCCCTCGACGCCCTCATGGAGTCGCGGCACAGGGGCCACGTCCATATCGAAACGCCCCACCTGGGCGTGTCCTACCGCTCCTACGAGACCCCGCCGATCCGGCCCGTCATATAGCGTGCTCCGATTCCTATCCGAGCACGTCGTAGCAGGTCCTCGCAAGGCGCCCTATCAGTGTCGACGCGGCGTACTGGTACGGAGTGCCGTCGTCCAGCTCAGGCGTGTCGCTGTCCGTGTACACGCTCAGGATGAACAGAGCCTCGCCATCCCGGTAGACGATACCCGCGTCGTTGCAGCATCTGGCCCCCGTGCCCGTCTTGTGCGCCACCTTCGTACCCTCCGGCAGCATAGACGGCAGCCGCCCCCTCAGCTTCTGCCAGCTCAGGATGTCCAAGGCGAGCCGGCAAAGCTCCGGCGTCATCCCCAGCCGCGACGCCGCGTCCGCGTCGGACGCTCCCCTCAGGATCAGCTCCAGCAGCAGCCCCACGTCGGCGGCTGTCGTCGTGTTAGTCGCGTCGGTCGCATGGCTTCGGGGAAGAACGGGTGGTATGCCGTGTCTGTGCGTGGTGCCTCGCATGCCGATTGCGCGGCTTAGCGCGTTGACCTCGTCCAGTCCTACGAGATCGACCACCGTTCCCGTACAGGTGTTGTCGCTCACGATGATCATCATCACGAGGGCGTCGCGGAGCCGGATGGTGAAGCCGGGGCGCAGGTGCTGGAAGCAGCCGGAGGTGTTGTCCTGGTACTTGGCCTGGATGACGACGGGCTGGTCTATGGCCAGCCGCCCTTCGTTGACGGCCTTGAGGGCCGCCGCCAGGATGGCGATCTTTCGCGTGCTGGCTGAGGTGGTCACCTCGTCGCCCCGGCGGTGCGCCGACTCTCCCGTGACGAGGTCCTTCAGGTACCACTGCGTACGGAACGGCTGATCCTCGCAGAGCCGGTTCAACCGGTCGCCCAGCTCCGACATGGAGTCTTGTCGTGGTTCCTGGTATGTGCTGGCCATTTCGGTCCTCCTCTAGCTCATCCGGTCCGCTCCGACGCGACGGCGTCGGCTAGCCGTTTCACTCCCTCGACCAGCCTCTCCTTCTCGTAGAAGGTGTAGGTGAGCCGGAGATAGCTGGCGAATCGTCCCGACTCCGAAAAGGCGTTGCCGGGCCTGTACCAGACGCCGGCCTCCTCCGCGGCCGGCAGCAGCCCGGCCGCATCGAGACTATCGGGAAAACGCAGCCAGAAGTAGTAGCCTCCGGACGGCTCGCCGTAGGTCGCCAACCCGCCCAGGTGTTCGCGAATCGCGTAGGACATCGCAGCCGCCCGGTCGGCATACACCTCCCTGAGCTCGACGACGTTCCTCTCCAGCAGGCCCAGCTCTATCACCTCTCTGGCCAGCGCGGAAGCAAAGTGGTTGAGGCCGCCGCCGCTGAACGACAGTGCCGCGTCGGCGAACCGCTCGATCAGGCCGGGAGCCGCCTGTATCCACCCGACTCGCAGCCCCGGCGACAGTATCTTCGAGAAGGAGCCGAAGGAGATCGTCCTGCCGCCCTCCTCGTCGTCGAATGCGATGACGGGGCGGGTGGGGGCATCGCCGAAATGCAGCAGCTGGTACACCTCGTCGGCCAGCACGAGGAACTCGTACCGGTGGGCCAGCTCGACCAACCGTCTCCGCCGCTCTTCGGGAAGCACCGAGCCGGTCGGATTGTGGTAGGAGGGTATCGTGTAGACGAGCCTCGGACGGACCAGGTCCGACTCGAGCATCTCCTCCAGCGCATCCACGTCCAGGCCGTCCTCATCGGTGGGAACACCCCTGACGTCGAGACGGTGCGCCCTGAGTATGCCCTCGACGACGAAATAGGTCGGCTCCTCGACCAGGACGGTGTCGCCGTCCCGCGCGAACAGCGTGCAGGCGAGGTCTAGGCCCTGCGACGCGCCGGCTACCAGGAATAGCCTCCGGGGGTCGACCCTCATCCCGTAGGAGGGCTGGCCGGACAGGAACCCCGCGAGCGCCTCTAGGAAGGGGCCGTAG
This sequence comes from Dehalococcoidia bacterium, assembly GCA_965208395.1. Lineage (GTDB taxonomy): Bacteria > Chloroflexota > Dehalococcoidia > Lucifugimonadales > CBDBON01 > CBDBON01. Next base: position 76,407 of record CBDBON010000003.1, on the reverse strand, counting down.
CCCTGCGCCGCGCCATACTGGAACGGCTCGGTCGTCCCCCGCGAAAAGATCCGGTCGGCCGCCTGTCTCATGGCGTCGACCGGTAGCAGTCTTGGTGAGGGATGTCCCCACCCGAGGTCGATCACGCCCTCTTTGAAGTCAGCCAGTAGGGCGGGAAGGGGACTGGTCATGCCCAGGGCTGGAGCCCTCCGTTGCGCTCCATGTAGACCAGCCGGTCCAGTCTGAGACCTCTGATGCTCCCGTCATCGTCTCGCACGAGGACGACTCGGGTTGGCTCCGCGGCCCCGGTATCCAGCGCGAAGAGGGCGGGATCGTCCGTGTCGGCGGGACGCATCCGCACGCCCTCTCTCGCCGGTCCTCTGCGCGACCTGAAGATTAGCCCATCCTCGTCGGCCGTTATCTGCACTCTCCCCATGCTGGTCACAGGGCGGTGGTTGGTCAGATGGCCCGGCAGCACCTCGTAGACGCCCGGAGCGCTGGCCGCGATCTCGGGCGCGGGGGGATCGGAGGAGTATGCATACCCCGGAGCGTCCAGCGCCGCCTGTGTGATCCCCGACACGACCGGCTCCAGCAGGTCCGAAGAGAGGTTCATGTGGACCAGCAACGCCATGCTCTCCGCCGGGACGACCATCATGTAGGTGTTCCACCCCCCCGCGACTCCGCCCCCGTGGAAGAAGGTCCGTCGTCCGAATCTCGCCTGCCGCTGAAAGGTGATCCCAAGGCTGCACAGCCGCTCGTCCGGGCACCACTGGGGAGAGACCATCAGGTCGAACGTCTCCGGCTTCACTACGCCGCCTCCGCGCCTCAGCAACGCGGAGGCGTACCGGGCCATGTCCGGTACCGTCGATTCGACCGCCCCGGCGGCCCTCGGCCTGACGTAGATGTGCCTGCCTCTTATGTTGTAGCCGTCGACCGTCTCCTCCACTTCGGGGTCTTGGCCGATCAGCTCCAGCCTGTCGAGCTCCTCGATGCCCGGCGCGCGGTGGTAGCCCGTCGTCAGGTCCGGATGGGGACGGTCGTAGCAGTCCGAGTCGGCCATGCCCAGGGGCTCGAAGAGCCGCTGCTCCAGCACCCTCTCTATCGGGCTGTCCTCGATCCTGGCGATGATCTCGCCGAGCAGCCCGAAGCCGTGGTTAGCGTAGCACCACTTCGTCCCGGGAGTAGCCTCGATGAGGATGCCGTCGGGGTAGGACTCGGAGATCGGCGGCACGTCGGGCGTGTCTGACCATAGCGCCTCGTACGGATCGATGATGCTCGCCATGGTCGGCGCCTCGCCTATCCCGCCCGTGTGAGTGACGAGGTGCCGGACGGCGAGGGTCTCGGCCGGGCCATGGAGCGTGATGTCGGGCAGCAGGTCGACGACACGGTCGTCCAGCGAAAGGCGTCCCTCGTCCACGAGCGCCATCGTGCACATGCCGACCATAGTCTTGGTTATCGAGCCGATCCGCTGTCTGAGGGCCGGGTCCTGGCGTCGCCCGCTCTCTATGTCGGCATAGCCGAAGCCCTCGGCGAAGACTAGGTCGTCGCCGATCACGACGCCGACCGATACGCCTGGAAGGTGGTGCTCCTCCACAAGCCGGGTCGTCACGGATCTGACCCTGTCGGCGTCGGCCTTTTGAAACGTCGTAGCCATTGGAGCCTCCTGTCCGGGTGTATGTCGGTGCGACCGCATTCTAATACAGCCGGAGCGCCATGTCCGCCCCGTGATCGACCGGAGGATGTGCCCCGTTAGGAGTAAGGCGAGATTTCCATCAGTCTCCGGCAACGCATCAGGACTGTATCAGGCCCTCCTGGGGCATGGTCCAGGGCAGGCTGTAAAACGGTGCTAACTGTGGCGCTCGCGGTACAGGCATATCTCCCAAGGGCACGTCGATAATCACCGGACTCCGCTGCTCCAACGCGAGTGGAATCAGCCTCTCCAACTCCATCGGGTCGTCCGCTCTCATGCCGATTGCGCCGAACGACTCCGCGAATCTGACCAAGTCTGGGTTGTGCAGGTCGGTCTCATAGGCTCCGCCAAATGCATCGTCGAGGTCGCTGGCAATGTTGCCGTAGGAGTCGTTCCTGAAGACCACGGTCACGACGTCGATGCCGTACTTCAGAGCAGTGGAGAGCTCGGACGAGGTGAACATGAAACCGCCGTCTCCGGCCACGCAGACCACTGGGCGGTCGGGCCTAGCTACCTTCACGCCCAGCGCGGTCGGGAAGGCGTAGCCGAGGTTGAACGAGTAGCCGGAGTCGATGTACGTCTTCGGGTGGTTGACCTGGTAGTGGGTGCGGGCGTACCAGCCTAACTGTGTAACATCCCAGACGACGAAGGCATCTTCCGGTATGCCCTTCTGCATAGCCTCTAGGACCGCATACTGCGGCTCCTTGAGCCGGATGTCGTAGTAGGCTATCAGCTTGCGGGCCGCGCTGACGGCCTCGACGGGCGACGGACGCTCCCCCGCCCCGGCCTCGATGAGGTGAGGAAACAATGCCTCGATCGTCGCCCTGGCGTCGCCGTGCAGAGGGATCGTGTTGGCCTGGTGCTTCGTGAGCTCCTCGTCGTCTATATTGATGTTCACCAGCGTGGACGCCTCGCCCGCCGGATTGCCCAGTGCGAAGCGTGCGCCGATTCCTATCACCACGTCGGCGGACTGCATCACCTCGTAGAGCTGGTTCATCTCCTGTCTCTCGCCCCGGGGGCTGAAGCAGGAGCCGTAGGACAGCGGATGGCTGTCAGGGATGACTCCCTTGCCGCCGCTGGACGTAACCACAGGTATGTTCGTCGCTTCGGCCAGCCTGACCAGGGCCTGTTCCGCATCGGACCGCGCCACGCCGCCTCCCGCGTAAATAAGGGGCGTGACGGACCTCGATATGACCTGGGCCGCCTCCCTAAGATCCTGGGGACTGGGTACGATCCTCGAGATACGTGCGGGACTCCGCAGCTCCACATCCTCTCGCTCCACGCCCGCGTCGGGCGGCATCTCGATCAGCGCCGGACGGGGACGGCCGGAGCGCATCTGCCGGAACGCCTCGAACACGGCGTCCGGAACTTCGCGAGGCCTGGACGCCCGTCGCTGCCACTTGGTCACGGAGCGCACCGTGCCGGACTGGTCGGCGATTTCGTGCGGGGCCCCGTTGTTCTTGCCGATGGCGGCGCGCGGGATCTGGCCCGCGATGAGGAGCACGGGCGTGGAGCGCGAGTATGCGTTGGTCAGGCCGGCCGCCGCGTTGTAGATGCCAACACCTGGGACCACCAGCGCAACCCCTGGCTTGCCCGACGCACGGGCATAGCCGTCGGCCATGTATGTCGTAGCCTGTTCGTGCCGTGTGGTGATCATACGAATGCCAGGCTCATCCCGGATCCCGGCGACAATACCGTAAATCTGTATGCCAGGTATTCCGAATACGACCTCGACGCCTTCCCTTACAAGCGATTTAGCAAGAGCTTCCCCACCACTCAACTTGACCATGTCCTGCCTCCTCCGGCAAGGATAGACGCGGCAGTGTTCTTTCAGCAACCCGGCGAAAGCCGCTTTGGCCCCAGTCCAGCGGCGCGTGGGGGATTAGCGATTGTCCCGGTGTGGGAACAAGTCACCATCAAGGGCATTTTCAATCGGAGGCAGGTGCTGCCAACCGCCGCTGGACTGTGAGCGTCGCCGGTCGGTAGACTAGACCCCGGATATGAGCCAAGCCGGACTTCGCACTCACAGAATCAACTCTCTGTTGGACGTGATGAAAGTCACGCCCTACGGCGATCCGCTCGCCGCCGTGGTCGGCGTCGATCACACGGTTCGGGTTGTCGACGTCAAGTGCGACGTCCTCGTCGTTGGCGGCGGTCTCGGCGGAGTGGCCGCCGCGTGGGCCGCCGCACGCCACGGGCGGAGCGTGTGCCTGCTGGAGGAGACCGACTGGCTCGGCGGACAGGCCACCTCTCAGGGCGTCTCCGCGCTTGACGAGCATGAGCATATCGAGCGGTTCGGCGGCACGCGGACCTACTACCAGCTGCGCGAGACCATCCGGGACCAGTACCGACGGCTCATCCCCGAGGCTGATAGGCATGAGCCCCTGAATCCGGGCAGCTGCTGGGTCACGCGGCTCGCCTTCGAGCCCCCGGTGGCGCTCCGCGCGCTGGACGCGCTTCTGGCGCCTGAGATCGAGTCTGGCAGGCTACGCGTATTCATGCGCACCAGGGCCGTCGAGACGCTGGTCGACCAGGGCCGGGTCGTCTCGCTTAAGGCCATGAATCTCGACGACGGAAGCGCCGTCCGCTTCAGCTTCGACTACGTGCTGGACGCCACCGAGCTTGGCGACCTCCTGCCGCTGACCGGCGCCTCATACGCGGTCGGGGCGGAGAGCGTCCATGAGACGGGCGAGCCGCACGCCCAGCCTGGGGCACCGAAGGCCCACTGCGTCCAGAGCTGCACCTACACCTTCACCATGGAGCGCTGTCCACAGGGCGAAGACAACACCATCCCGGAGCCGGAAAGATACGCACACTACCGCGACCGGCAGCCGTACAGCCTCCGCATCCACGTCCACGGGGGCGAGATATACGGGGAGGAGTCGGGATGGCTGGAGTACGACCTCTTCGATAGAACGCCGGGCACCAAAGGCCCCCTCTGGACGTACCGGAGGCTCGTGGAAGCGCGGCAGTTTCCCGGCAGGTACGACCACGACATCACCATGTTCAACTGGCCAGGCAACGACTACCGGGACATGCCGCTCGTCGACCAGGACCCTGAAAGCCTGGCCCGCGCGCTGCAGGACGCCAAGAGAGTCAGCCTGGGATTCGCTCGCTGGCTCCAGACCGAAGGCGCAGGCGCGCGCAACCTGCTCCTGCGCCCCGACCTGATGGGGTCGCCGGACGGCCTGTCCAAGTTCCCGTACATCCGGGAGGGCAGGCGCATCAAGGCCCTGACGACTATCGTGGAGCAGGATGTCGCCGTCGCCCACCAGCCCGGTCCCCGGGCCGCCCGCTTCGACGACTCGGTCGGCGTGGGCTGGTACCCAATAGACATCCACCAGGCGGGGGAGGGAGACGTCGGGACCAGCACGAGGACGAAGCCCTTCCAGATACCGCTCGGCGCGCTCATCCCAGTCGGGATCGAGAACCTCATCGCGGCCAACAAGAACATAGGCGCCACCCACATCACCAACGGCTGCTACAGGCTCCACCCCGTCGAGTGGAACATCGGTGAGGCGGCCGGACTCCTGGCCTCCTTCTGCATGGCCCGCCGCCGTTCCCCAAAGAGCGTGCACGGCGACGAGGAGCTGCGCCGCTCCTTCCAGCGGACAGCGGTATCGGACGGCGTCCCTCTCAGCTGGCTGATCGACGTGCCCGTCTGGAGCCCGGACTTCGCGGCCGTGCAGCTTCTGGTCCAGGCCGGAGGGTACGGCCCCACCGCCGGCTCTCTGATGTTCGACCCGGAGGAGGCCGTCCGGCCGAGTCAGCGCGCGGCATGGATCGCCGCGGCGCTCGGGCCGTCTGCCCCGGACCCTTGCCGACCGGGCGAGGTCAGTCGAGTCCAGCTAGCGAGGGCCATCGCCGCCACGAAGAAGTCGCCGGCCTCTTCCCCCGGCTCCGCGGAGGAAGATTAAGATGGGAGCCCTCTTGCCGCGCCAGCCCGAGGATCCGTCCGACTTCCTCCGCTCGATCATCGCGCAGGACGCTGCGACCGGAAAGTTCGGGGGAAGGGTGGTTACCCGTTTTCCCCCCGAGCCCAACGGCTACATGCACATCGGTCACGCCAAGTCGGTCTCCATCAACTTCGGACTTGCCGAGGAGAACGGAGGGGTCTGCCATCTGCGGTTCGACGACACCAATCCCGCCAGAGAGGACTCAGAGTACGTCGAGACCTTCAAGCGGGACATCAGGTGGCTGGGGTACGACTGGGGAGACCACCTCTACTTCACATCCGACTACTTCGAGAGGCTGTACGAGTTCGCCGTACAGCTCGTCGAGGCCGGAAAGGCCTACGTGTGCGACCTGAGCCCGGAGGAGATCAGGGCCTACAGGGGCACCCTGACCGAGCCCGGTAGGGACAGCCCGTACCGTGACAGGCCGGTCGAGGTCAACCTCGACCTCCTGACCCTCATGAGGTCGGGCGAGTTCGAAGAGGGCTCGCGCGTGCTCCGCGCCAGGATAGACATGGCCTCTGGCAATCTGAACATGCGCGACCCCGTCCTCTACCGGATAGTGAACGCCCCGCACCACCGCACCGGCGACAGCTGGTCCATCTACCCCACCTACGACTTCGGACACGGCCAGTCCGACTCGATCGAGGGCGTCACCCATTCGATCTGCACCGCCGAGTTCGAAGACCACAGGCCGTTGTACGACTGGCTTCTGGAGTCGCTCGGCGTCTACCACCCCCAGCAGATCGAGTTCGCGCGGCTCAACGTCAGCCATGTGACGGTCAGCAAGCGCAGACTGCGAGCGCTGGTCGAGCAGGGCCGCGTCTCCGGCTGGGACGATCCGCGCATGCCGACCATCGCCGCGATGAGGCGAAGGGGGTATACCCCCGGGGCGATAAGGCGGTTCGTAGAGAGCGTCGGCGTGGGCAAGAGGACCAAGACGATCGAGTTCGCCATGCTCGAGCACTTCGTCAGGGAGGACCTGAACGCGAAGGCCCACAGGAGGATGGCCGTCCTGCGGCCCCTGAAGGTGGTGATCGAAAACTACCCGGAGGGCGAGGTGGAGGAGTTGGAGGCAGTGAACAACCCGGAGGACCCGTCGATGGGAACACGCCGGGTCCCTTTCTCGCGGGAGATCTACATAGAGCGCGACGACTTCCTGGAGGACCCGCCGAGAAAATTCTTCCGGCTCGCGCCGGGCCGGGAGGTGAGGCTCCGGTACGGATACTTCATCAGGTGCGTCGACGTCGTCAAGGACGGGCAGGGGAGCGTAGTCGAGCTGCGCTGCACCTACGACCCGGAGACCCGCGGCGGACACGCCCCGGACGGGCGCAGGGTTCGGGGCACCATCCACTGGGTGAGCGCGCCCCATGCAACGACGGCCGAGGTGCGCCTCTACGACCTCCTGTTCACCGTCGAAAGACCGGACGAGGCCGGGGACTACGACAGCATCATCAACCAGGGCTCGCTGGAGATGCTGACCGGCTGCCGGCTGGAGCCGGGCCTCGCCGACGCCGAGACGGGGACGCCCTATCAGTTCGAGCGGCTGGGCTACTTCCGCCTGGACCCGGACTCGTCGCCGGACGCCCTCGTCTTCAACCGCACCGTCACCCTCCGCGACTCCTGGCGCAAGGGGAGGGGGGCTTAGAGTCCCGGCTGATGCCCCCCTAATCCTATCCTTCTCCCACAAAGGGAAGAAGGGACTTACAAGCTCCTCACTCGATCGGGTCTTCCGACGAGAAACGCCTCAGCACGTTGTCGGTGATGCGCGACACGTTGTTGTCGTAGTCGTTGTGCGACAGGGAGCCGCACCAGGTGATCGAGCCGACGGAGAAGACGCCGCCGCCCTTGGGCCCCTCGAAGTAGACCATGTCGCCCTTGACCATCGGGTTGACGGTGCCGCCCTGGCGCGAGTCGCTCAGCAGCACCTCCTCGACGACGTGCTGGTAGACGTCGGAGAAGCCGGTCGCCGTCGCCATCACGAGCGCGTGCGGAGGTGTCCCCAGCTCGTAGTCGGCCCGGTCTACCTCGAAGCCGGCCGCTCCCCCCATCACCAGCCCGAAGTCGCCGATCACCTCGTCCTCTCCGATGCCCTCGAATATAAAGGCGGCCCTGGGGTCGCGGCTGTCGGCGTTCCGCTCGTACGGGATGCCGTAGTCCGTCCCCTGGGCGCTGAATCCAACGCCGGTGAGCTTCTGCGGCGGCCTGCCCCTGAATCGCCACAGACCGCCCACCTCGCCGGTTGTACTGTGGTGGTACTCGCCCGGATCGGCCTCCCAGAGCTCCGTGCCGCGCCACCGCCGGATCTCGATCATGTGCGGCCTCTCCGGGTCGAACGAGGTGACCCAGTAGAAGCCGTTGCCGCCGAGGTACATCAGGCGCCCCCCCTCGGACAGATAGCCCTCGAGAGCGTCCAGCATCTGGGACGACCAGTACTCCGGGTGGCTGCCGGTGACGACGCACAGGTACGGTGCCAGCAGAGACTGTCCCTCGGCGTGCAGGTCCTCGTCGGTGACGATGTCGAAGTTGTAACCCTTGGTCTCCATCCAGTCCAGCAGGTGCAGATCGGCATTGAACTGGTGCGCGCCTCCCTTTCCTAAACCCAAAGATTCCATCACGTGCTTGGGTCGCATGCTCACCACCGGACGCAGCCTGGAGGAGTAGCAGACCCCGCTTCCATCCGTGTGCCGGTCGTAGAGGCTCAGGAGGTTCTGGTCCCTGGCGTAGATGTCCTGCGGCGAGGACGGAAGGACTATCGGCGCCCCCTTGTCGCCGTACAGGCGCTGGAACATCTCCTGGTTCTTCCAGTGGCTGCGGGCATGGGCGTTGGCGTAGGCAAGGTAGCTGGCCGTCGGCGCCAGGAACAGGATCGGCGCAGACGACGTTCCCCGCTTCGGTCTCACGAAGAACGGAATGTAGTCCTCGTCGTCGCCGGAGCGGACGTGTGCAGCGTAGACGCCGGACCGGAGACCGTCCGGGACGGTGAGCTCGAAGTCGACGTCCCATCCGGCGTCGTCCAGGTCGTCGTCGTGAAAGTAGATCGCGGCATACTCGTCCGGGACCTGCCTGAAGTCGGTCTCCGAGCCCCGCCAGTTGTGGCCCGTCATCCCGCGCGCCGGCATGTTGACGGCCCGACCGTCCAGTCCGTTTGAAGAGGCATCCGTGACCCGGTCGGTCGAAAAGTCCCTGCCGAAATCCCACGCCGCCGCGAGAGAGTCGTCCGCCGCCCGGTGCGGGGTGCCCCTCCGCAGCGCCTCCAGCTCGCCGTCGCCCAGCGCCCTGCGGAAAATGCTCGGATTGCCTATCTTCCCGTTGAAGTGTCCGGCCACGACATGCTCGCCCGACTCCTCCCGTCCCCAATGGCCGGCCATGAGAAGGGGCAGCGTGTTGGATCCCGGCCTCAGCCCGGCGGTCGAGCCCGATGCCGTGGACCTCGACTCGTCTCTCGGCCACATCTCTACCGGCTCTTGGCGGACCGACACGCTGCCGCTCTCCGAGTCGTAGGTCGCGGCCACGAAGTGCCATCGCAGCGAGTTGAGCGGCACACCCGTCCCGACGCGCCGGACATCCCCGGCGTCGTCGGAGAGCCAGAGGGCCGCTCCTCCTGTCTCGTCGATGAACAGGCCGTATCCGCCTCCGTCCGGGTCCCACTTGGTCAGGACGCCCTGCACGCCCTTTCCGGGGGTCGTCGGATATATCCAGGCCTGCAGCGTGAAGCTGTCGGCGAGATGCAGGGTGGGCAAGTCCGGGACAGTCACGTACGACCCCTTTCGGATGGGCTGCTGCCGTCCGGGGTACTCTCCCGAAACGGACGTCTCGAGCGGCTCGTCCTTGAATCCGGGGCCGCCCGGAGTATCGTCGCCGTGAATCAGCCGGACGATGTCGGCTCTGTAGCCGGACAGTTCCGTGCTCACCATGAACCGGACCTTCTCACCGGGCTGTACGCTCCAACGATCCGAATAGCCAACGATCTTCATCTCGGACAACCTCCAGGTAGGGGAGTTACTCTCCGTGTGACGGGCGCAGTATAATTCAGCATGGGCGCCACACTCCACAGCCCGGCGCACTATAATTCAACAAAGCTCCGCCAATCGGTCGATCCCCCAGGGAGAGAAAAAATGAGAATACTCGCACTGGACGTGGGCACCGGCACGCAGGACATCCTTCTGTTCGACTCGGACCGCCGCATCGAAAACTGCATAAAGATGGTCATGCCCGCGCCCACCGTCATCGCGGCCCAGCGCATAAGGGAGGTGACCGCCGCCGCCGCGCCTCTCGCGCTCACGGGAGTCAACATGGGCGGCGGGCCGGTCACCGGGGCGGCCCAACAGCACCTCGAAGCCGGACTGCCCGTATACGCCACCGTAGAAGCGGCCACCACCTTCGACGATGACATGGAGATGGTGAGAGCGATGGGAGTCAAGCTCGTCGGCGAGGACGAGCTTGCGTCGATCGACGGCGCGGGCCGCGTCGAGCTCAAGGACCTCGACCTGGACATGGTGAGGGCCGCTCTCGACGCATTCGCGGTCGCGTCCGGTTGGGACGCCCTTGCCGTGGCTGTCTTCGACCACGGAAACGCCCCACCCGGCTACTCCGACCGTAAGTTCCGCTTCGACCACCTGCGCACACAGGCCCGCGAGGGGCGGTTGACGCCCGACGCCATGTCCTACCTCCGCGACGAGATACCGGACTACATGACCCGTATGCTCGCCGTGGCGGGCGGCGTCGAGGAGGACGCCCCGCTGCTGATGATGGACACGGCGGAGGCCGCGGTTCTGGGCGCGCTCGAGGATCCCGCCGTATCATCTGAGGAGTCGAAGCTCGTCGTCAATCTCGGCAACGAGCACACGCTGGCATTCCATCTCCGCGGAACGGCCGTGCGGGGACTCTTCGAGCACCATACCCACGTCCTCACGGTGGACAGGCTGGAGTCGTACTTGGAAAGGCTCGTCGACGGGGATCTTGACGACGACGAGGTGTGGAGCGACCAGGGACACGGAGCACTCATCATGGAGGAGGGGCGGGGCTTCCCGCTCCTATCCGTGACGGGGCCGATGCGTCACATGCTGGAGGGATCGAGGCTGAATCCCTACTTCGCGACCCCGCACGGCGACATGATGCTGGCCGGCTCCTTCGGCCTCGTCAGGGCGTGGGCCGGCAAGCGGGAGGAGTGGTCGGAGGAGATAGACAGCGCGCTGAGAGGCCTGTCCGGGCCGAACGGCGCCGGCCACTGCCACTGAAGGGGCTCACCTCGCCCGCTGCTCCTCGATCATCTCCCGCAGCAGGGGCAGGACCTCCGACGCGACGCGGCCGCACTCCTCCACGTGGGGGAAGCCCGACAGTATGAACTCGTCGATCCCGATCTCCCAATATCGGAGCAGCTCGGAGGCGACCTGCCGCGCGTCCCCGACGATGGCTGTGCCGCAGTTCACCCTCACCTGCGAGATGCCGTTCCACAGGTGACGGCCCAGCCGGTTGTCCCGCGCGCTTGCCGCCTGGGCCCTCTGGCCGACCATCGGGGTGCCGGCGTAGACCGACCTTCTCTGGTCTCGCACGGCGCTGTGTGCAATGGACAGAAGCTCATCGGCCGCCCGCCACGCCTCCGGCTCCGTCTCTCGCACGATCAGATGCGTCCGGAGCCCGAACGACGGGGTGCGGCCCCAGGCCGCGAAGCTGGCCCTGGCCTTCGCCAGGTGCCGGGCCGTCCTTTCGAGAGGCTCGATCCACGCCAGGTATACATCCGCCTCCCGTCCCGCGAGGTCGAGGGCTCGCTCCGAGGCCCCTCCCGTGTAGAAGGCCGGGCCGCCGTCGACCGGGCCGGGCGAGCAGAGAGCGCCGTTCAGCCTCACGTGCTGGCCATCGTAGACCACCGGCTCCGGCGCCTCCCACAGCCTGCGGCACGCGCCGATGAACTCAGTCGCCCGCTCGTAGCGGCTGTCGTGGCCGCTGGACTCTCCCAGGCGCTCGAAGTCGCCCTGGATTCCCCCGGGCACGACGTTGATGTCGAGCCGCCCGCCACTGATCTGGTCGAGCGTCGCCGCCATCTGGGCGAAGAGGCCCGTCGACACGAACCCCGGACGGACGGCTACGAGGAATCGGATCCGGCTGCTCACCGCTGCAAGCGCCGTCACCATCGTCCAGGTCTCTGCCAGGGGAGCGCTCTCATCGAAGAGTCCATTGGCGAATCGGGTCGGTATCAGCAGCGAGTAGTATCCTTGCCGCTGCGCCGTCTCCACCACGTTGCGGAGGTACTCGAACGACGGCGGCCGCTCGGCGCGAAGGGTCCCTATGCGGCTGCCGTCTCCGTCGATCGGTATGAACCAGTCGAAGCGGGCCTCCGGCCGCTGTGCCGGCGGCAGCTGGCCCTCTCCGTTCGTCTCGAACCCCATATCCACCTCACCTCGGCAGGCTGTTCTCCCCCGGTAGACTAGCCGACGGTTCGAAGGGCAGTCAACAGGCCCGCTCTGCCACCTCCGTCATACCGGCGGAAGCCGGTATCCAGGAGGGAGAGGTGTGATACATGGCCTTTCGACTATATGTGTGGGAGCCTTACAAGTCCTGGGTGTCCTCGAATCCGGCGAGTCTTGATTCAGACACCTGCGCCACAATCGAAGGCGTTGGGTATGGGGCGCCCCGGCGCCGACGCGCACCCCCCGGTTTGGAGTATAATCTTCAAGGCGGACAACACCAAGCAACAGGGAGGATGACCAATAATGCCGAAGGTGCCGGCAGGACATGCAGTGATCGAGGCCGCGGTGGCTGAGGGAGTTACCGACATATTCTCGCTCCTGGGACACGCGAACCTCGCGATCATCGACGGATTCTACGGACGCGACGATGTCAGATATATCGGCGTCAGGCACGAGCAGGGCGGCGCGCTCATGGGAGACGGCTATGCGCGAGCGAGCGGCCTTCCCGGAGTCTTCATATCCACCTGCGGCCCGGGCACCACTAACATAATCACCGCGGCGGCGGCCGCGCAGGTCGCCCAGTCCCCGCTGGTGATCGTGGGCGGCGGCACGCCCGAAGAGTACGCCTTCAGAGACGCATTCCAGGAGTTCGATCTCGTCAGCCTGCTCAAGCCGGTCACCAAGTTCGCCGGACGCCTGACCATCCCCGAGCGGGTCCCTGAGATGATGAGACACATCTTCCGCGTGGCTACCAGCGGCAGGAAGGGCCCCGTCTTCCTGGAGTTGCCCGAGGACAAGACGGCCGCCGGGTACACGGCGGAGATCGAAGACATCCCGCCCAGCAGATACCGGCTCATCGACCCCAGGCCCGAGGGGGACACCGCGTCGATAGAGGCGGCCGCGGCCGCTCTCAGGGAGGCCAGGCGTCCCGTCCTGCTGGCCGGCGGCGGCGTCGTCTGGGGCGAGGGATCGGACGCGGCGACGGATCTCGCCGACCTCATCGGAGCCGTGCTGGTCACCTCCTACGCGCGCAACGATGCTATACACAACGACCATCCCCGTTTCCTCGGCGCGCTGGGCAGGGCAGGGGCGCCGGAGGCCGTGGAGGCTGTCCGGGAGGCCGACGTGCTCCTGGCCCTCGGCACGAGGCTGGCCCACATGACCGGCTTCTTCGACAACCGCTACATCAACCCCGACACGCGCATCATACAGGTGGAGATCGAGGGCAACGAGATCGGGCGTAACTACCCGATTGACGTCGGCATACTCGGCGACGCCCGCGCAGTCGCCTCTCGTCTGGTGGGCGTGCTGAAGCCGCAGCTCGACGGCGCGGCCCGCAACGAGGAGTGGCAGACCGCCACGATCGAGCGGAAGGCCCGGCGGAGTGCCCGCCTCGAGCGCGAGGCGCAGAACGACTCGATGCCGGTCAAGCCCCAGAGAGTCTACGGAGAGCTCCGAAAGGCCATGCCGCCGGACACTGTGTACACGCTCGACGCCGGGGCCGTATCGGCGATGGGGTACGACAGGCTCCACTTCACCGAGCCCAAGACCTTCTTCAGCCCGCTGTACATCGGCTCCCTCGGCGTCGGCCTGCCTGTCGCGATGGGAGCGAAGGTCGCGCGGCCTGACAAGGCGGTCGTGTCCATCAACGGAGACGGCGGGTTCCTGTTCAACTCCCAGGAGCTCCAGACGGCGATCGAGTACGGCATCAACGTCGTGGCCGTCATCATGAACAACGACTCCTGGGGAGGCGAGAAGAACATCCAGGACGCGCTGTTCGACGGGCGGCTCGTCGGAGCCGACATCAGCAACCCGCGCTACGACAAGTACGCGGAGGTGTTCGGCGCCTGCGGCTTCTACGCGGAGCATCCCGACCAGATCGCGGACGCGCTGAAGGAGGCGCTGGCATGCGGCAAGCCCGCCATCGTGGAGATCCCGGTGGACCCGACGGAGTTGGGCGGCGACGTTAAGCTATAGCAGACGAGGCCTCTCCCTCGGAAGGGGGAGAGTGTACCTCTTCCCCCGCGGACGAGGGAAGATTGAGATGGGGGCCACGCCGTGAGCTCGCGACTGGCCCGGGCGCGGTGGAGCATCCTGCTTCTGCTCATACTTGTCGCCGTGGCGGTCGCGATGGGCTGTGGCAGCTTGGAGCCTGCACCCACGCCTCAGCCGGAGGCGGCCGCCTCTCCGACGCCGACCGGCCCATCTCCAACTCAGGTCGAGCTCGTCGTCGAATCGGTCGGAGCGAGAGACCAGCCGCCTCAGACAGTCGTCATACTGAAGAGCAGGGACGACCGGTACCTTCCCATCTGGATAGGTCCGTTCGAGGCTAGCGCCATCGCGGTGGAGATCTACGACATCGCCGCCGGCAGGCCGCAGACGCACGACCTGATGGAGAGCGTCATACAGGAGTTAGGTGCGACGCTCGACCACGTCATCGTCTCCGATCTCAGGGACGGCACCTTCTATGCCATCATGGTGGTCCGGCGGAACGGGAGCGTGCTGAGCATCGACTCCCGGCCGAGCGACGCGATTGCGCTGGCGGTCCGGAGCGGAGCGCCGATCTACGCGGAGAGCTGGATACTCGACGTCGCCGGAGTGGGCCTGGACGAGGTCACCGGTCGTCCCACCCTGCAGGAGCTGCCGCCGTCCGGCCCGCGCCGTCCGTTCGATTAGTGCTGTTACTCCTTGGATGACCCCCTTGGACGCCCTGCCGCCGCTTGAGTAAGATATGGGCCTACCGCACATCGGAGGAGAAGGCAGATGCCAGCCAACGACACCGCGCTCTTCGCCCACCTGATGCGCCGGGCCGGCTTCGGCGCCACGAGGTCCGAGCTGGAGCGGCTCATGGTCAGAGGCTACGAGGAGGTCGTCGAGGACCTGCTCCATCCCGAGCTGACGCCGCCGCTCGACGAGGAGCTCTTCATGCGCTACTACATGCACTCCCGCGCCTCCATCGACATGGCCCGGGGCCGCTGGCTGTGGCGCATGATCAACACTCCCCGGCCGCTGGAAGAGAAGATGAGCCTCTTCTGGCACCACCTCTTCGCCACCGCGGAAGGCAAGAGCGAGCATCCGCCGTCCTCCATCGCGCAGATCGATACCTTCCGCCGCATCTGCCTGGCAGACATGCGAACCATCCTCGTGGAGCTCTCCAAAGACCCCGCCATGATCTTCTGGCTGGACAACAACGAGAACCACAGGGACGCGCCCAACGAGAACTACGGCCGCGAGCTCCTGGAGCTCTTCTCCATGGGCGTAGGCAACTACACCGAGCAGGACATCAAGAGCGCGGCGCGCGCCTTCACGGGCTGGACCTTCACCCAGCCGATCCCGCTGTACCCCTCCGGGCAGTACGACTCCCAGTTCGATTATCGGGCTGACGACCACGACGACGGCGAGAAGAGCTTCCTCGGTCATACCGGAAGGTTCAACGGCGAGGACATCATCGACATAATCGTCGGGCAGGAGGCGACGGCCCGCTTCATCTCCCGGCATCTCTACAACTTCTTCGTCGCCGACGAGCCTCAGGTGCCGGCGTGGGAGACCGTCCCGCCCGGAGACCCGGAGGCGATAGATACGCTCGCCGCGGTGTTCGCCGATACGGACGGGAACATCCGCTCCGTCCTCCGGGTGCTCTTCAACTCCGACTTCTTCAAGACGGCCCGCTTCCAGAGAGTCAAGAGTCCGGCGGAGCTGGTGGCCGGTACGATCCGGCTGGTCGGAACGCACCGGTTCCCGGAGCCGGGGATCATGAATCTAGACGAGGCCGCCGACGCCATGGGCCAGAGGCTGATGAATCCGCCGACCGTCGAGGGGTGGCACACCGGCAGGGAGTGGATAGACGGCGGCGCCCTCAACGAGCGCGTCAACTTCGCGGCGAACCAGCTTGCCGACATGGACAAGCCGGGCATCAGGGAGATCGTGCGAAGGCTGGAGGAGACCGGTCCGACCATAGCGCCCGCCGACCTGGTGGGTCGGTGCCTCGATCTCGCAGGACAGATCGAGCCGAGCGAGGAGACCCGCCGCGGCCTGATGAGGCTCGCGGAGTCGCAGGGCGACCTGAGCTTCGAGACCGATGAAGGACGCGAACAGGCAGCAAGGAGCATCGGACGAATGCTCCAGCTCATAGTCTCGTCGCGCGAATACCAGATGGCGTAGAGTAGATGACCTGGGAGAGAAGAGAGTGACCCGTCCCTACGCCCTGCTTCGAGCGGGCTTCCCATATCTCAAGACGATCGGCATGAGGCGGATGACCAATTTCCCGGTCGATCTGGCGGTCGGGGATGAGGGTAGGCTGTACATGCTGTTGAGGGGGGACTCAGCCAGTGAGATCAAGGTGTGGCACTTTGACGACGAGGACCTCGGCTCCATCGGAGGCGGTGAGCTCACCTGGGCGGTCGGGATCGTCAGGTGCCGGGACGGCAGCTTGATGGTCACGGACGAGGCGCTTCACCGCGTCTCCATCTTCGACGAAGGCGGGAATCTCTCGGCCAGGTGGGGCGAGCGGGGCGACGCGCCAGGGGCGCTGGACCGGCCCACCGGCATCGCCCTCTACGACGGCGACGTGCTGGTCGCCGACTCGCTGAATCACCGCATCCAGCGGTTCACTGTCGACGGCCGCTTTCTATCCGGTTGGGGACGGCGCGGCTCCGGTCCCGGGGAGCTCGATCTCCCGTGGGGCATCGCCGTTGACGAGATGGGGGACGTGTACGTCGCAGACTGGGGAAACGACAGGGTCCAGAAATTCGACCGGGACGGCCGCTACTTGATGAGCTTCGGTGAATCGTCCAACGGCAACCCGCGGGGCGCCCTGCGCAGACCGTCCGGGGTCGACGTCGACGCGGACGGTGACGTCTACGTCGCCGACTGGGGCAACAACCGCGTCGTCCAGTTCGACGAGAACGGCCGCTACCTGGACCAGTTCGTCGGAGACGCCACGCTCAGCAGGGTCGGGTTGCGGTACATCAGGGGCAATCTAAAGATACTGAGACAGCGGGAGATGACCTCGCTGGAGCCGACGAAACGCCTGCGACGGGCGCCGTCTGTCAAGATCGACGACAGCGGAAGACTGTACATAGTGGACCACGGCGGCCACCGGATCCAGATCTACCGGAAGGAGGCCTACCGGCTCGAGCCGCACGAGATCATGGAAGAGCAGCGCTCACCGTCTCTGGACACCCAGTAGGGAGGGTGTGGGGAGGCGACAAGACGATAGACAGCACGCGAACGTCTGTGCTATTGTGGGGCCATGAAGACCACTCGACCACACACTCCCCTCTCTGCGCCGAGCATGGCGCTTCCCTCTTCGGCCTGTCCCAAACTGTCCCATTTCCGTCACACTACCGTCTCATTACTGTCCAATCGCTGTACCACTGGTGTCCCGCTCCGTCGCCGGCACAGCTACGAAACGAGACAAAGTGTTACAGAATGAGACACATTTCGAGGAAAAGGGGGAGGGTCAGCCTAGCTCTTGGCGGCGTATGCGGTCGAGGTGCTCCCTCTCCTCGGGAGTGAGGCCGGGGTAGGACTCGCCCTTCTGGAGGACAGAGCCGGTGTAGTGCGGCTTCCGCTTCTCCAGGAAGGCCGCGCGGCCCTCCGCGCCGTCGCCGCTCAGCTGGGTGAGGAGCGAGTTCATCAGCGTC
This sequence comes from Dehalococcoidia bacterium, assembly GCA_965208395.1. GTDB lineage: Bacteria > Chloroflexota > Dehalococcoidia > Lucifugimonadales > CBDBON01 > CBDBON01. The sequence goes on along the minus strand of CBDBON010000003.1, from coordinate 58,730 downwards.
TGCACCCGCCACGCCTCCGTGACCGGAATGTCCCTGAACCGTATCACGAACTCCTTCATCATCCGCACGGCGAGGGGGGGCAGTCCGGCGATGTGGGTGGCAATCTCCTCCGCCCGCTCCATCAGTGACTCGTGGGGCACGACCTCGTTGATGAGGTTGATTCGCAGCGCCTCCGCGGCGTCGAAGGGCTCGTCGGTCAGCAGTATCCTCATCGCGTCCGCGTGCGACACCTGGCGGGTGAGGTATGTGGCGCCGGGCCCTCCGCCGACCCAGCCCTGGCTCAGCAGGGCGAACTTGAATCTGGCGTGCTCCCGGCTGGCCAGCCTGATGTCTGTGGAGGTCAGCATCAGGTAGAATCCGGCGCCGGCGGCCCAGCCGTTGATGGCTCCGATAACCGGCTTCCAGACCTGGGGATAGTGGTCGCCGAGCCGTCCGTCCGCGCCTATCTTGGCGCCGTTTACGGTGCCGGAGAGCGGCCAGAAGACGCCCTCCGCCCGTATGCGCTCACGCTCCTCCTCGGTGACGCCGGGCGGAAGGGCTAGGTTGTGGCCGGCACAGAAGTGGCGCCGCCCGGAACCCGTCAGAATGGCTACCCGCACGTCCCAGTCGTCCCATATCTCCTTCCAGATTTCGGCGATCCGGTTGGACGTCTCACGGTCGAGTATGTTGGCCTTCTCGGGATTGTCTATCGTGACGTAGGCGATGCCGTCTCTCTTCTCGAAAAGCACTCCCATATGCGCCTCCTATCGATCAGTAGATGACCTGCTCTCGGACGAGCCTGTCCATCTCATCAACGGACAGGCCAAGGAGCTCCCGGTATACGTAGTCGTTGTCCTGTCCCAGCTCCGGCGCGGCGGCAACCCTGGGCTCCGGCCACTCGTCGGAGCGCCACGGCAGTCCGGGGAGTTCCCTCAGCTCGCCGTCGGAAGCGCGGCGAGTGGTGAAGAATCCGGTCTCCCGAAGGTGTGGATCGTCGAAGACGCGGCTCACGTCCAGGGACGGTCCGGAGGGCACTCCCGCCTCTTGGAGCAGCCGCATCGCCTCGTAGTCTTCCAGGCGCTCGGTCCAGGCGGTGATCGCCGCGTCGATCTCGGCCCGGCGCGATTTCCGCCCCTCGACCGTCGTCAGCGCCGGGTCATCCGTCAGGTCTTCTCGTCCGAGCAGCCGGCAGAGTGCGAGCCACTCGTCGAGACCGGTTACGGCAATGGCGATCCACCTGTCTTTTCCCTTGCAGTGAAAGAGTCCGTGAGGCGAGGCGCTCCTGTCGTCGTTGCCCATGGGCTCAGGCATACGGCCGTTCATCTGGTAGTCGAGCACGGCCTCCGGGATTCCCGAGGTGAGCGCCTCGGCCATCGAATAGTCGATGTACTGCCCTTGGCCCGTCAGCAGACGATGGTTGAGCGCGGCCATCGTCAGCATGGCCAGCTCCAGCCCGACCCACGGGTCGGCCCACAGCCCCCCCTTGATCGGCTCTCTTCCGGGATAGCCGGACACGGAGTTCCAGCCGGTGTAGTGCTGGAGCAGACTGCCGTACGCGACATACTCCCTGTCGGGACCGGTGTGGCCGGTCCCGGAGGACGAGACCATTATGAGATCCGGCCGGTCCGCCGATATGACGTCGTATCCCAGGCCTCGCCGCTCGAACACGCCGAATGCGAAGTTCTCGATGACGACGTCGGATATGCCGATCAGGTCCCTGGCTAGCCGGGTGCCCTCGGGCTTCGAGAGGTTCAGCGCGGCGTATACCTTGGACTGATTATAGGCCTGAAACGGCGGGCCGTAGATCGAGGGATCGGGCCTGCGTGCGCTTCCGATCTTGACGACTTCCGCCCCCATCATGGCGAGATGCCGGGTCGCCGTGGGGCCCGCGATGATCCAGCTGAAGTCGACTATCCGTATCCCGTCCAGAGGCAGCCTATCCATTGGCCGCGCCTGTGTCCAGGACGGTCTCGTTGTGCTGACCGAGCAGGGGAGCCGGCCTGGTGTCGAGCGGCAACGCGGTATTCGACAGCCGGTAGGGGACTCCGGGATAGTCGAGTGGGCCCGCCTCGGGGTGGTCTATCGTCACGAAGAACCTGCGGTGTGACAGATGCGCGTCCCGCAGCAGGTCTCCGACGGTGTTGACCGGGAAGCACGGTATCCGCCTCGCCTGTCCCTCCCTGGCGATGTCGAACTTGGAGCGGAGGCGCGTCCACTCTCCGACGAGCTCCCACAGATCGTGGAAGTTGCGCTGTCTCGCCTCCCTGGTGACAAATCGTTCGTCGCCTCGCCAGTCGGGATTGCCCATCAGCTCCAACCACCTCTCCCACTGCGCATCCTCTCTGGGGGAGATGGCAACGTAGCCGTCATTGCAGGGAAGGACGCCGCCGATGGCGCTCACCATTCCCCCTATCGCGGCCTCTCGCTGCTCGCTCGCGTCCCTCGACGGGGCTGGCCGGTCCCAGGCCGAGTTGGCGAGCCCGGCGATAACCTGCGTGGCCATCGCGTGGAAGGAGGATACGGTGATATGGCAGCCCGCTCCGGTCGTGCGCCGGCGGTAGAGGGCTATCATGCCGGCGGTCGCCGCCGCCATTCCGGCCACGAGGTCTGCCTGGTGGCCTCCGGCGCGCACCGGCGGCTCGGCATCCGGGTCTCCCACCGGTCCAAGCAGACCGTGCGCCACCCCGCCCATATGGAAGAGAACCAAATCGGTGGCCTCATAGCCTGCATACGTCCCGCAGCGGCCAAAGGGCGTGATTGACACCAGAACGATCCCGGGATTCGTCCGAGCCAGTGTCTCGTAGCCCAAGTCCCAACTATCCAGAGCACCGGCGGGCAGGTTCTCGACAATGATGTCGGCGTCCCCGGCCAACGAAAGAAGACGGCTCCTATCGGCGGGAGCGTCCAGGTCAAGCGTTATCCCGCGCTTGTTGACGTTGAGCGCCAGGAACAGACCGCTCTTCTCCATGTTGGGAGTGTCTTCAGGGAACGGCCCCTCGCGCCTCGACGGGTCTCCGCCAAGGGGTTCGATCTTAAGAACGTCAGTTCCCAGATTGGCGAGGACCTTGCCGCAGTACGGCGCGGATACCCGGCCTCCAAGCTCGAGGACCTTCACTCCGGAGAGGAGTCCCGAAGCCACGCTCACGTCCCATCCATCGCCCGCCGGACTGTGGCGATCACATCGTCCCTGTCCGGCAGCACATGTCTATTGAGATGGTCGCTGTGGGGGACGGGAAGTCCGGGATTGCCCACGCGCAATATCGGGGCCGTGAGGCCGGCGAAGGCCTCGCTGGCGGCTACGGTCGCAGCCACCTCAGCGCCGAAGCCGCTCCGCCGCACCGCCTCATGCACCACCACGAGCCTGCCGGTCTTTGCAACCGACCGTACCACCGCCTCCCGGTCGAACGGGACCAGCGTGCGGAGATCTATCACCTCTATGCCAACGCCCTCCGCCGACAGCTCGTCGGCGGCCTCCATCACCACCGGCGCCATGTTGAGCCAGGTCACGACGGTGACATCCTCTCCCTCGCGCAGGACGGACGCCTCGCCCAGTGGGACCGTATAGGGCGCCTCAGGCACCGGCCCGGCGGTCTCGTATAGAGCGCTGTGTTCTATGAAGACCACAGGGTCCGGGTCTCTGATGGACGAGATGAGCAGCCCCTTGGCGTCGTATGGAGTGGAGGGGGTAACAACCTTCAGGCCGGGCACGTGGGTGAACCACGACTCGAGGTCCTGGCCCATGTACACATTGCCTGCGCTCATGTGCGTGGTGCGGAACACTACAGGGGCCGACAGCTCGCCATCGTGCACGTATCGCGCCTTCGCCGCGCTGTTGACGATCTGGTCCATGGCGACGGTGATCAGCCCCGTAAACTGCAGCTCCACGACCGGACGCATGCCCATTAGCGCCGCGCCCACCCCGAGGCCGCTGAAGCCCGACTCAGAGATCGGCGTATCCCAGACGCGCCGCGGCCCGAATCGTTCCAGGAGGCCCTCGGTCACGCCGGCGAGGCCGCCGTAGTCGGCCACGTCCTCGCCGATGACGAAGACGTTGGCGTCCGCCTCCATCTCCTGGGCCAACGCCTCGCGGAGGGCCTCGCTCAGCTTGAGCGTCCTCATATCCCCATCCTTTCCACCGGCTCGGAATAGACGTGCGCGGCCGCGCCGTCTCCCTCCGGGGGAGGCTTCGCGTAGGAGGCGTTAATGGCGTGGGCGATCTCACTGGCTATCCGACGCTCCGTCTCCACTACGGAGTCGCCGTCGAGGTAGCCTTCGGCTCTCATACGCTCAGCCAGTATCGTTATCGGGTCTCTCCTGCGCCACCGGGCCACCTCGTCCGCCGGACGCGTGTCGCGGAGCGTGGGGTAGTGCCGCAGGAAGCGGTACGTCTTGCACTCCAGAAGGGTGGGGCCCTCACCCCTGCGAGCCCTTGCAATGGCCTCCCGCGCCGCGTCGTAGACGGCGAGCACGTCCTGTCCATCGACGACGAGGCCGGGCATCCCGTAACTCGATGCGCGGTCAGCCACGTCTTCGATGGGCAGGCCGGCGGAGCCGGGCGCGGTCTGAAAGTAGAGGTTGTTCTCGCATACGAACACGACCGGCGCCCTGCGCAGCGCCGCGAGGTTCAGCCCCTCATGGAAGTCGCCGCGCGCCGCCGCCCCGTCGCCGAAGAAGCAGACCATCACATTGTCGCCGCCTCCCATCTGGAGACCGAGGGCCGCTCCCACGGCCACCGGAAACTGGGCGCCGACGATTGCCGATCCGGCGAGAATTCCCAGCCGGGGATAGCCACAGTGGTGAAACGACTCCTTCCCTCCCGAGACGCTGCCGGAGTTGCCCAGCATGGCGTCCAGCATCTGCTCCATGGTGACGCCGCGGGTCCAGAAGGCCTCCGTGGTCCTGAGAGCGGGCAGCACCCAGTCGCCGGGGCGCAACCCGTAGCAGGCGCCTACGCCGACCGCCTCCTGGCCGACGCTCGGGTGCAGGGCGGTGGGGAGGCGGCCCTCCTCGTACAGCGAGAGGGCCCGCTCGGTGAATCGCCGGCCCATCAGCATGAGCCGGTACATCTCCACGAGATCCTCAGGAGTCAGGTCCGTCCGGCTGTTGGCCATGCGCCCCACTGAATCTCCGGGCACGCCCTAGGCGAATTTGGACTTCCTCGGCTCGAAGTCCGAGTGGACGTCTATCAGCACGGTCCGGCCCTCCGCGTTGTGGCGCTGCGCGTCGTGGAGCGCGGGGCCCATCTCGCCGGGACGGGTGACCGTGATGCCGACTGCGCCCATGCCCTCGGCGATCCGGGCATAGTCCCCGCCCATCTCGGTGACGCCGTACAGCTCGCGCGCCGTGGGGTAGCCTCCCGGATAGGTGGCCATCCCGCCGTTGTTGAGGACGACCGTGGTTATCGGAGCGTCGGCGCGCACCGCCGTCTCGATGTCCAGTCCCGACATTCCGAACGCGCCGTCTCCCATGAGGTTCAGGCAAAACCTATCCGGGAATGCGATCTTGGCGCCGATCATCAGAGGGATGCCGAAGCCGAGATGAGTCGTCTTGCCCCAGCCTATGTACCCGTGGGGCGTGGTCGCCGTGTAGAAGGGCACTATCGAATCGCGGGGGGCGCCGGCGTCGTGAGTGACGACGCTTCTGCTCTTGTCCAGGTTGCGCTCGATCTCTCCGATGACCCGGTAGGTGCTGACTGGCTCGGCGTCCGAGCTGAGCAGACCGTCCCACTCTGACATCCACCGGCGACGCACCTCGGCTATATCCGCCGCGGCGCTGGTCTGGCGTCCGTCTTCACCCACCGCTGCCTTCACCTCGTCCAGGACCATCTGAAGCGTCGCCTTCACATCGCCGGGAAGGGCAACGTCGACCGACTCCTGCTTGTTGATGTCCTCGATGTTGTCGGTGTTGTGGATGATCACCTTGCCGGGAGGTATGGGTTGGCCGTAAGAGGTGTGCGACAGGCTGGTTCCGAGCGCGAAGAGCACGTCCGAGTCCCTCAGCCAGGTGAAGGCGGGCAGGGTGGTGGATCCGCTTCCCGCGCCCAGCGACAGCGGATGGTCTTCCGGGAAAGCGCTCTTCCCCTGCATCGTCGTATAGACGGGCGTCTGCGTAAGCTCTGCCAGCTCTCTGAGCTCGCCGGTCGCTCCGCCTAGCAGCACTCCGCCCCCGGCCCAGATGACCGGGGTTTTTGCGCCAAGGAGCAGCCGGACTGCGTCCTTCACGTCCGAGCGGGACGGGCAGATGATAGCCCTGTCGGGAGAGTGGTACTTCGCTAGGACGTCTCCGGAGACCTCGGCGGAGCCGACATCGTCGGGAGCCTCCACGACCACCGGGCCGGCCCTGCCATTCCGAAGCGCGTGAAACGCTCGGCGCATCACATTGCCGACGTGGGCCGGGTCCAGGATGGCCTCCGCCTGCTTGACGATAGGGGAGTATGCCCTGGACGGCGCGAAATTGGGCCGAACGCTCCACTCTCCCAGGGAGGGGCCTGCTGGCAGCAGTAAGATCGGCGTATTGTCGGCGAAAGCCTGCGCGATGCCTCCCATCGAGTTCTCGGCCCCGGGCCCGCCCTGCGTGACCACGACTCCGAATCTCTGCCGGCCGCCGACGCGGCTGAAGCCGTCGGCGGCCATGACGGCGCCGCGCTCCTGCCTGAACATGACGAGGCGGATTCCCTCTCTGGCAACCGCCTCGATCAACGAGTTGGAGGGGAAGCATGCGACCCACTCCACGCCCTCCATCTTGAGTACTCTGGCAATCGCTTCAACCCCGTTCAAATTGCCCTCCCAGAACCTTAGTAAACCGGTATGGCGCGATGGTACTGACACTCAGGAAACGGTGTCAAACGGTCGTCGGTCCCCAGGCTTGAACGGCGGTTCGGACTCAAGGGAGATGCAGATCCTCCATCGGCGTTAAGACCGTCCCGTATAGGTCGGGACGCCTGTCCTTGAGGCCTGAGTTGACCCGAGCCTTGAGCAGCACCTCACGGTCGAGATCTGCGTGAATGACCGTCTCATCCTCCTCAGCCTGCACGATGATCCGCCCGGTCGGATCGCATATGAGAGATCCGCCGCTCATGTAGGAATCGAACTCCTCGCCGCCGTGGTTACACGGCGCGACGTAGCAGGCGTTTTCGGAGGCGCGGACCATCGCCTGAGCGTTCCAGAGGAGTCGGCGCTGGCCGGACTCGAACCCGCGTCTCAGCGAGCCGTCCTCCACCTCCGCGGGGCGGTTGGTCGCCAGGGGAGAGGTGTAGTATGCAACCTCGCAGTAGGGGGCAACGATCAGCTCCGCGCCGTTGAGCATCGCGCACCGCGAGGTCTCGGGGAATCCGAAGTCGAAGCAGATGAGGAAGGATACGTTGAAGCCGGCTACGGGGAACACGCGGAAGTTGGCCCCGTATCGGTAGTATATCTTCTCCAGGCTGTGCTGAGCCGGAGGGTGCATCTTCCGGTACTTGCCTACGATCTCGCCATCCGGGTCGACCAGCATCGTCGTGTTGAAGAAGAGACCCAGCGCCTCCTCCTCGATCAGCGTCGCTGCGATATGGGTCTTGTGCTGCCGGGCCTTGTCCTTGACGGCCCTCATCGACGGCCCATCGTCACGCTCCGCACGGGCGTAGTTGCGCACGTCCCGGTACATGGGAAAGTAGCCGGTGTTGAAGTACTCGGGGGTGACGATCAGATCGGGACGATCCTTGGCTGCCAGATCGATGAAGTCGCACGCCTTGGCCACGTTCGCCGCGCTGTCGCTGGCGCCGCTGCTCATCTGGATCAGGGAGAGTCGCATCCTCTGTGCCTCCATTCAGTCCTGGGGCGGGCTTCCGGCAGGCCGACGCTCCGCCCTATTGACCGGGAACGTAGACTTCCGACACCTCCGACAGGAGGCCGATGTTGCCCATCCCGCTCACCACCAGCACCGACCCGTCTTTCAGGACGGTGGCCGTGTGGTTGCGACGCTCTCCCGCCATGTTCCCGGCCTCTATCCAAGAGTTGGTATCCGGATCATAGACAGCTACCTCTATGACGACGCGGCTTGGACTCGACTGGGTGAATCCTCCCGCCACGAGCGCCTTGCCGCCCTGGAGGGCGACCACGGCGTGCCTGTGGAGATCCAGCGGCATCCTCTCCGTCTCGGTCCACGTGTTGGCCCCCGGATCGTACACCTCGCCGGTATGAAGCAGGGAGGATTCCCCGAAGCCGGCCACGACGAGCACGGAGCCGTCTTCCAAACGTACCGCCCTGTGCTCTATACGCGGCCCCTCCATCTCGCCGGCGGGCGACCAGGAGTCGGTTGCCGGGTCGTACGTCTCGGCGGTGGCGTGGATGTCGAACCGGGCGCCGCCGCCGGCCACGAGTACCCTTCCATCGCCCAACAGGGTCGCGGTGTGCGCCCACCGGGCGATCGACATGTCGGCGGCCGCGTACCATGCCCCGGTCGAAGGATCGTAGATATCGGCGGTGGCGACGTCCTCGCGGTCGACCGAGCGCCCCCCGGCGACCAGCGCCCGGCCGTCGTCCAGCAGCACCATGGCATGAACGTAGCGCGGCTGAGACATGTCGCCGGCCGCCGACCAGGCACCTGTGGAGGGATCGAACAGCTCTGCCGACGCGATGGGGGCGCGAGCCGTCCCTCCACCTGCGACCAGCACCCGGCCGTCGTTCAGGAGCACGGCCGTGTGCTCGGCCCTCGGCGCGCTCATGCTTCCGGTGGCCGTCCAGGCGCCCGTTGCCGGGTCGTATATCTCGGCCGACGTTAGCAACTCGCCCAGAGCGACGCCGCCCGTGACCAGCACCCGGCCGTCCTGGAGCAGGGTGGCAGTATGAAGCTCACGCGGCTGGATCAGTTTGCTGGCGCCGCCTGTGACGACCTCCTCGGCCGGGGCAGCAGGCTCCGTTGTCGCCGGAGCCGTCTGTACGGCAGCCGCCACGGTCGGCTCCGGCTCAGTGTCATCCCCGCCGCCGCAAGCCGCGACGATAGCCAAGCCCGCGAAAACTAGAGTCCCAACCAGTGCTCTCTTCGCCGATTCAGTCATAGCAGCTACAGTCACGCGAGCCGCCTCAACCTGGGATCCAGCGTGTCTCGCAGCCCATCTCCGACGAGGTTGGCGCCCAGCACGGTCAGGGACAGGAACAGACCCGGGAAGAAGAGTATCCATATCGCGATCTGATTGTACTGGCGCGCCTGCCCCATGATGTTACCCCAGCTGGGGACGTCGGCGGGTATGCCCGCGCCGAGGAAGCTGAGACCGGCCTCCTCGATTATCGCTCCCGCCGTGACGAAGCTACCCAGGACGAGCACCGGGGGAACGGTGTTTGGGAAGACGTGTCGTGCGACTATGCGGAGGGGGCCGCTTCCGATCGCGCGAGCCGCCATCACGAACTCCTGCTCTCTCAGACTGAGCACGAGAGACCTTACCAGCCGGGTCGTACCCGGGACGGAGGAGATTGTCAGGGCTATTATCACGTTCCGGAGGCTTGGGCCCAGCAGGGCCATCAGCGCGATGGCGAGCAGGAAGGATGGGATGGCCATCAGTCCGTCCGCGATGCGCATTATTATCTTGTCGAGCGTTCTACTGTAGCCCGACGTGAGACCGAATATGAGCCCGAAGACCATGACGCTCATGGCCACGCCGGCGCCGACCTGCAGGGAGACGCGGCTTCCGTAGAGGACCCGGGAGTAGACGTCCCGTCCCAAGTGATCGGTCCCGAAGAAGTGGTCGGACCCCGGTGAGATGAGCCGGTCGCGCGGCACTAGGAAGGTGGGATCGACCGTTCCCATGAGCGGGGCGAATATGGCGATGAAGAGCATCACCACGATGACAACGAACCCGAAGGCCATGTTCGGGTTCTTCCGTAGCGCCCTGAGGGCCTCCGCTGCGGACCTCCGTAGCCTGGTCCGCGGCGTCGGGCGCGTGATTATTGCCTGCCGCTCAGCCATCAGTATCGGATCCTCGGGTCTATGTATACGTAGGTCAGGTCTATGATCAGGTTTACGACGACGTATGAAAGGGCGACCATCAGCAGGACGCCCTGGATGACCGGAAAGTCACGGTTGGAGACGGCGTCGACGACGAGCCGCCCCATGCCCGGAATGGCGAACACCTGCTCGCTGATCACCAGCCCCCCGATCATGCCCGCCAGGCTGAGGCCCACGATGGTCATGATTGGTACCGAGGCATTCCTGAGGGCGTGCCGCGTCAGCACCACCCGCTCCGCGAGGCCTTTGGACCTCGCCGTCCGGATGTAGTCCTCCCTCAGGATCTCCAGCATCGCCGAGCGGGTGACGCGCGCCACCAGCCCCGCCGATATGAGGCCCACGGCGATGCCCGGCATCGTAATCGATCTGAGCCACGGTCCGACGCCTTCCGAGATCGGCGTATAGCCTAGGGCGGGGAACCACGGAAGCTTCACGGCGAAGGTGTAGATCATGTTGTACTCGAGCCAGAAGACGGGGATCGAGAAGGCGAGAACGGCGAAGATCATGCTGGACCTGTCGATCCAGCTGTTTGCCTTCCATGCCGAAATGATTCCGAGGGGGAGGGCGACCAGGACCTGCACGGTGAGGGCATAGATTCCGATCGATAGGGTAGGGGCGATCCGCTGGCGTATCTGCTTGCCCACGGGATACTTGGAGGCGGGCGATATGCCCAAGTCGCCCTGGAGCAGGTCTGCGAACCAGATGCCGAACTGGACGTAGACGGGCTTGTCGAGACCCATCCTCTCTCGGATGCGCTCGACGTCCTCCTCGGTGGCCTGGTCTCCGGCGAGGATGACGGCCGGATCTCCGGGGACGATGTGGATGAGGGAGAAGGTGATGATGGCGACGATCCCCAGGACGGGGAAGATAGCCAGTATGCGTTGAACTATATATTCCTTCACTCGACCGGCCCTAGTGGATGCCCAGATCGAGGCTCAACTCGAGCCATCGCCCCGCAACCGCTTCCTTACCGCAGGCGAGGCCGGCGTATCAACGCGCCGGCCTCGCCTCACACACGTCTCCGTGTTTAGGGGCTATCCGCCCCGCGGTCCTACTTGAACCATGCTCCGGTGAGCATGAACCCGGCGTCGGTGGGAATGTACTCCACCTCCGAGCGGAACGCCAGCAATCTGAGGCCGTCGCCGAGGTGTATGTAGGGCACCTCTTCGTAGATCAACAGTTGCATCTCGTCGATGAGGGCCTTCTGCTCCTCGAGCGTGGGGGCCGTCAGCCACGCATCCACCAGCCGGTCGACATTGGGGTTGAGCCAGCCGCAGGACCACGTCTTGCTGAAGGGCTCCAGCGAGAGCGGGTCGAACGGGCCGGTGCGGGTGTGGTACATGTGCCAGCCGCCGCCGGGGGTGTTGGAGTCCACGTCTATGGGCTTGTCGCAGCCCGCGTTCTTCCACTGGATCACGGTCGCCCAGTCGACGTTGGGGCGCCAGACGTTCTCGTGGAGGGACTCGAGGATCTGCTTGGTGTATGAGCCTCCTCCGTCCATGTATCCGATGTTGTTAGCAGCCAGCAGCACGATCTGGTCGGACTGCGACATGCCTTCCTCTTCGAGTGCCTCGTTCCACAGCCTTCTGGCCTCTTCGAGGTTGGGCGGGGCGAAGTACTTCTCGGTGCCGGCCTCGGTGGCCCAGGGCCCGTCGCACATGAATACGGAGCCGCAGAGCACCCAGTCGCCGCCGTCGCCTAGCGAGGCGATCATCCAGGCCTCCATGTCGGCGGCCAGCAGGACCGCCTGGCGGGCCTTCTTGTTGTTCATGGGAGGCGCGGTCTTGTTGAAGATCAGGTTCGGCGGGCTGGCGGGGCCGACCACCCGGACCTCGACGTCCATGTGCGCATCGAGCTGGTCCCGGAAGTCGCCGGGCACGTGGTCGGTTATGTGGAGCTGCCCCGACTGTAGGCCGGCGGCCCGAGTGGAGTCGTCCGGGACGACCAGCTGGCGTATCTGGTCGAAGTATGCGATCTGGGCGCCGCCGGCGCCGTCCCTCTCGTCGGCGCGCGGGACGTAGCGGAAGAAGCGATCCATCACCACGCGGTCGCCCGGTATCCACTCGACGAACCTGTAGGGACCGGAGCCGATGGACTGGGTCTCGGGATTTATGCACTCGTCCGGCGGGACCGTGCCGGCGATGCTCGCGGGCTGTACATAGGTGCCGTTGAAGGCCTGGTAGATGGGCCACAGGCCGAAGACCTGGCTCATCTCCATCCGCCAGGTGTCCTCGTCCACCTCGGAGTGAACGGGGTTGACGATGTCCCACGTCTGCTTTGCGATCGCATGGGTGCTTCCGCCCCATCTTATCGTCGAGGCGATGGCGTCGGCGGCCGTGACCGGCGTGCCGTCGTGGAAGATGAGGCCCTCTCTGAGGCTGAATTCGTAGCTTCTGGCGTCGTCGGCCAGCGACCACTCGCCGACCATCTGCGGGAGCGCGGCGGAACGGCTCGCGCTCCAGCCGAAGAAGCCCTCGTAGACGTGACGCCTGACGCCACCACTGAAGGTCGTGTGGCAGGTGAGGTCCACGCTGGGAGTCGACGCGATTCCGGCCCAGTTGATGGTGCCTCCCTGCTTGGGCATCGACATTGCCTGCTCCGGCGTGGCAATGGGAGAGGGCAGAGGCGCGGGCACCACCATCACCTGGGGCGTGGGGACGGCCATCAGCGCGTCCGATACGAGCTTCTGCACCTCTTCAGCGGTTATTCCGGGCTGCATTGCGGCGGTGGAGTCGGCCACGGCCTTGGCGACCAGACTCTCCATCTCCTCCCTGGTGACGCCCGGCTGAGCGGTGGCGGCCAGCGCTGCCTGGACCATCTTGCTTATCTCTTCAGGCGTGGCAGTCGCGGGGATGGCGGCTGCGGCGGCTGCCATGGCGGACTGGATCATCGCCTGGATCTCCTCGGCAGATATCTGGTCCTCCTGCTGAGGGACGGCCTGTGCGACCGCCTGCTGCACCGCATCCGAGACCGTCTTGGCCAGCTCCGCAGGGTCAATCGCCGGCTGGGCGGGGGCGGGCGTAGGCTCTGGCTCCTCGGTGCCACACGCGATGGCAAGCGATACTGCCATCACGGCAATAAGCCCAAGCAGGGCTACGACTCTGAACCGTCTCATCACAACCTCCTAAATCTATGTCTGATGTCGCGCACCGCGCCATCTTTTGGCTTGGTCTCCAAGATCTCACGACGAGATCGTAGAGTCCTGGGTACAACCGGCAGAGATTCCAACACAATTGGGCCTCTCATGTCAAATGCCCGTATAGGCACGGCGCATTTAGGGTTTTGGTTAGGAGCCTGGGAGCCTTTAAACTATAAGTTTTGTACTTATACAAGAATAGATCAGCTTGTTGTGGCTCCATCGGTCGGCGGCTTCATGCCCTGGTCGCGTATGCAAATCTACTAAATTTCGCTTCATAAGGGCTTGACATCAGTTTTTGACTTATCTTAGATTTTGACGATACTACTCCGGGCAGGCAGACTTGAGCCTCATTTTGCCGGAACTGGGCGGTCTGTCGGACAGCCCAGAAAGGAAGGTCAAGGTTGGTCACAATAGCAAAACCCCTGATCACATCGCCCCCCGGCATCGAAACTCCCGACACCCGTCACTCCGCGAACGGGACAGTGACTGCCGACCGAGGCATATGTCCCCGCTGCGAGGCGCAGCTGAGGATCAACTACTTCGAGCCTCAATGCCTGCAGTGCGGCTACGTTGACTATAGCTACCGGTCGCCCAACGGGGCCAGAAAGAGCGTCGTCAACTCGGGCACCAGGTATGTGCTGCGATACGTCGGAGACTTTCCAGCGTTGGGAAACGTCCTGGCGCACATCCAACTCCGACGGCTGCGCAACCGCATCGTCTACGGCGTGAGCTGCCCGTTCTGCAGCCGGTCGATGGTGCAGACCTCCCTCTCCGGCAAGCGCCGGGAGGCGCGCGAAGAGCGGTACAAGTGCACGGAGGGGCACCGGGTCTCGCTGACTCCCAACCGGGACGGCGGTCTCGGCTGGAAGTAGGGGCGAGCAGACCGCTCCGGTCTTACGGCACCACCGGCAGCACGATGTGGGACGGCCGGTCCCGATCGACGTATACACGGTTATGTGCTACGACCGTGTGTGTATGGCGCCCCATCGGCTCCCCCGTGTTCGGGTTCACGTCGAATCGGGGAAAGTTGGAGCTGGACACGTCCACGCGAATGCGGTGTCCGGCCTCGAACAGGTTGCTCGTCGGGAACAGATCGATCCGTACCTCGTAGACGCGGCCGGGATCCATCAGGACCTCTCGCTCTCTGCTCTCCCTATAACGGGCGCGTATGATCGAGTCGGTCAGGTTCATGTGGTAGCCGGCCGGGTACTCCTCGCTGGGCGGGTGCACGTCGAGTAGCTTTGCCGTGAAATCGGTATCCACCGCCGTCGACGATACCCAGAGCCGTACGCTGACCGGCCCTGTTACCTCGACGGCCTGCTCTAGAGGCGGCGTCTGAAACACCAGCACGTCGGGCCGCTCCGATATCAGGGGATAGGGAGGACGGGCGCCGACGATGCTGGGCTCTTCCTTCTGGTGAACGGCGCCGATCTGGACGATGTTTCGCATCCTGGCTCTCGGACGGACGTAGCTGGGATCGAGGTCGCCCGGGGGTATGAGTTCGTAATATCCGGCGACGTTGCCTGCGACAGTGGGGACGGGATGTTCCGGATCGAACGCGAAACCGGCCGGCGCATCCTCTTCGCCCGGCAGCTCGCTAGTCATTCCGCCGCCGCTCCTCAGGTAGTAGGCGGTGGCGCGGGCGCGAGACAGCGGCCACTCCCTCTCGTACCGCCAACGTCCCCCGTGGTTCAGGTGGCCGTTCGAGGTGCGCCGGCCATCTCCACCTCCCATTACGAATATGCGCACAGGTGGCTCATCGTCTACGCCGGTGGGGATGTCCTTCAGCCACCGGTCGAACCACCTCAACCTCTCGGCATTGTAGACTCTGTCTCCCCACTTGCCGGCAGGACCGAAGTCGGCGTCGCCGGTGACGCTGGTGCCCCGCCCTCCCTGTCCTCTCATCGTGTAGTGGCTCCACGGGCCGATCACTAGTCTCGTGCAGGCGCTGTTCTGATTCGAGATGGCCGTATAGTAGTTGTGGCACTCATTCAATATCGCGTCGAACCAGCCGCTGCTGATCGTCAGAGGGATGTCCGCATGTCTGTCGAGGATCCGCGCGAAGTCGTGGGCCTCCTGGGACCAGAAGTCGTCGTACTCCCCACGGTAGTAGTAGTCGAAGAGCATGTTCTCCAGGTTCGGTACTGCCGCGAGCGGCGTGTGGCCGGGCTTGAATGGCATCTTCAGGATCACCTCCCGGAGGTTCTCCATCGCCTCGATGATGGCGCGGCGGCCTGCCGGGTTGGCCCGTAGCTCCTGAGCGTCGTGTGCGTGCAGGAGCAGCGCGCCGAACATGAAAAGCGTCATGGCGCCGCCCTCCCGCGCATAGTTATAGGTCGTGATCGGACTCATATCTGCCCACATCGCCGTCAGGTGGGGAGGCCGATAGAGCGCCATGGCGGTCTGTACGATTCCGCCATGGGAGGTGCCCACCGTACCGACCCTGCCGTTGGACCACGGCTGTGAGGCGATCCACTCGACCGTGTCGTAGCCGTCCTCTCCCTCCTTGGGATTGGAGGAGTGCATATACTCTCCCGTCCCGTCGGAGCGGTGGCGGCCTCGGATATCCTGGAGCACCACCACGTAACCCCTAGGCGTGAAAAAATTAGCGACGTGGTCGATCCAGGCGACCGGATCGGTCTTGTCGTACGATGTGCGTCCCAGGATGGTGGGTAGCGGGCCGGAGACGGGCTCCCCGTCGAGCGCAGGCCGGTATATGTCCGTCGCGAGACGGAGCCCGTCCCGCATCGGCATCATCACGTCCTGAGCTACTACGATCCCATACTCGGGCGACTGCCCGGCGCCGGATATAACGTTGTCCATCCCACAACCCTCTTTTCTCTCCCGGAGGAGTTCTATAGACTTCGCCTCAATCAGTCCAGTAGGCCACACCCAGAAGTCCGGGACCTATGTGAGCGCCCATGACCGGGGTGAGCTCACTCACGTACAGCTCCCCGCAAGGCAGTGCCGCCGCGACCCGGCACTTCAGCTCTTCGGCCGCATCGGGCGCGTCGGCATGCATCACGGTCGCGTGGACAGACCGGTCCCCAGCGCCCTCTCTCATCAGATCGAGCAGCCGGGCCGCCGCGCGGCGGCCTGTTCTGGGACGAGCGACGGTCCTCACCTCCCCGCGCATCATCTCGAACACGGGCTTGATCCTGAGGAGCGCAGTCCCCGCATGGGCGATCATCGGCACACGTCCACCCTTCCAGAGATAGTAGAGCGTGTCTAGAAAGGCGACCACCCGGACCCTGCCTATCACTTGACGGGCCGCCGAGACCACGTCGTCGAGCCCTGCTCCGCCGCTCTCCGCCGCGCGTAACGCCTCCAGGGCTATCAGGCCCTGGCCGCCGACCGCGCTCTCGGAGTCGAGAAGGGCAATCTCGAAGCCCGGGACTGTCCGCCTTGCCTCTTCAACGGCGAGCCGGGCCGAGTCCAGAGAGGTGCTGAAGCGGGATGCCACCGTGAGACATAGCGCGGCCTCAGCATCCGAGCTCGCTGAGACGAACGCCTCCAGGAACCGCGCAGGGGAGGGAGCGGAGGTAGCTGGAGGGCCATCCGTCTCGCGGAGCATCCGGTAGAAGCTAGTCGGCGTGAGGTCGCGTCCATCGAGAAAGCTCCTCCCACCGATCGTGACCGTCATAGGAACGACATAGAGACCCGGAAGCTCGGAGGCGTTGGCGGGAAGGGAAGATGCGCTGTCCACCACGATAGCGACCCGGCTCGGACGGACAGCCGAGGTCGTCGGTTCACCGCCTGTCATCGTGCTAACCCGGTCTTCGATCCGGGTGCGAAGAAGGCCATATGTGCGTACCTCGGATTTCGATGTTGCCGATGGCAACTGTACCAGAGAGGCGCATCAGTTGTGCAACCCGCGACCGCGCGCCGTCATGATCCGGAGACCGCATCGGGGGTGGAGAGCTAGCCGAGTATCTCCTGACGCCAGTCGAGATCGCGAAGTGCCCGCTCCATCCGCCGACGTCTGAGGTCGAAGAGGGCGGGACTGAGGAGAAGGGCCAGGGACACCGCGGAGAAGAGGAAGAGGGCCATGTATCCCGTTCCTCCCTGATAGCTGAGCCATCCAAGAATCACCATGGAGGGGGCGGCGATGACCAGCAACGCCAGCCGAACCAGGCGGCGGCCTATCCGGAAGAACACGGCGGTGGTGGCGGCAAGAATCAGGAAGACTATGGTGGCGCTGCTGTCAACGTCCCGGAGGGGCTGACGACCCAGGTCGCCGTTGTAGAAATAGAAGAACCAGTAGGCCAGAAACGGGATCGGAAGCACGGCTAGGGAGGCCATCACCCAGTCGGGTCTGGCCACCCTGGACACGAAGCGTATCACCACCCAGAGGGATATTCCGACGTACAGGAACGATGCGACGTATATCGGAAGGCCCAGCGGAAGCTCGCCTCGTGACACGACAGACCAGGCGCCATAGCCGACCGCGCTCATGGCAAGACCCCAAGAGACGATCGGGACCACCAGGCAGTAGCCCAGCCACGGATATGTCCATCTCGGACGCCCCATGCGCCAGCCCAGGACGCTGATCGCGATAGCGACGACCAGCATGGAAGCCAGCCAGAAGAGGTTGGTCCAGATGTGGAGTAGGAAGAGGAGAGCGAGCAACAGGTGGGGAAGGACTGCGAGCGCGGTGTGGTGCCACGAGCCGCGGGTATGCACCTCGTAGAAGTAGCTGGCGATCTCCTGGGAGGAGCCCAGAGCCTTCAGGACGTGGGAGTAGGCATCGCGGCGGGAGACGCCGGCCTCCTGAAGCTCCCTGACCTCGTCCTCCACATGATCGCGGAGCTCGTGCAGGATCTCGGCCTGTTCGTCCCGAGCGAGGTGGAGGTTGCTGTCAAGCTCGGCGAAGAACTCTCTCTGGGATGCGGACATCGGGTCTGCGGTCAGCCGTCCGTCTGCGCTACCAGATTGACCGCCCTGCTAAAGGAACTCCACTCCTCCAACATCGCCACCAGACGGGTCCGGCCCTTTGGTGTGATATGGTAGTAGCGACGGTCCTGGCCGCTCGGCGAAGTCTCCCACCTGCCTTTGACCACGCCGTCCCGTTCGAGCCTGTGGAGCGCGGGATAGAGGGTACCCTCTTTGAAGCGGAAGTAACCGCTGCTACGCCTGGCCATCTCCTTGACCAGCTGGTAGCCATACATGGTCTCGTCGGCCAAGAGCGCCAACAGCAGAGTTTCCGTGCTGCCCTTGAGCAACTCACGTCGATACAATTCGAGCGTCACCCCCCACAGCTACAGGCCGTACCATCCACAATTGTGTCTTAACCCCCATATGCAGTCAACCCCGCTGCGGGATGCCCCGGCTGCAGTCCACTGACCGGTGACACTCACCCCTTCATTGAAGGCGCGCGAGGCCGTATTGTAGAATGACCGCGGTATACAGCGGTGGACGAGCTATGAGCCAGCCTATCTCACGACTGCCTGGAATGCGAGACCTGACCGGAGAGGAGACCGAACGTCTCCAACGGGCAGCTGAGTCCATGGGCTCCCTTCTTCAAGACCATCTCTATGAGCTGGTCGACACACCGATGTTGGAGGAGACGGAGCTCTTCGTTCGCAAGTCGGGCGGCGAGATGACCAGCCGTCTCTACTCATTTCTGGACCCGGGAGGGAGACGCGTAAGCCTGCGCCCGGAGTTCACACCATCGGTCATCAGACACCTTCTCCAGGAGGAGAAGACGCTATCGTCTCCCTGCCGCTTGAGATACGCGGGGCCCGTCTTCCGCTACGAACAGACCCAGAGCGGGAACTGTCGGCAGTTCACCCAGCTCGGAGCGGAGCTGGTCGGAGTGGGTGGAGTGCCGGCGGACGCAGAGGTGATTCGCCTGTGCGTAGAGGCGCTCAGAAGCGTCGGGCTTGGAGAGCCGAGACTGCGGATCGGCCACCTTGGAGTCCTCCAAGGAGTGTTGGAGCAATTCGGGCTGTCCGAGTCGGCCAGGCTTTTCATTCTAAGCAATGTCCACAGCATCAAGGATGGGAGTACAGACGCTGCAATGCTGATCGACCGTGCCTCAGGCCTCGGCATCCTGCGAGGAGGAGTTGACGGTCTCTCCAAGACCGCGCTTTCCGAGATGACCGACGACCGGACAGGCGAATTCGTGAAGGACGTTCTTCGTGAGTCGCTCTCGGCGCCCATCGGGCGGCGCACTACGGAGCAGATCATCGCCCGGCTCCTGCGCCGAGTGGGCGACGCGGACGATCCCGATGTCTTCGCGGCGGCACTGGAGGTCATACGCAGTCTGGTATCACTCGACGGACCACCCGGCACCGTCGTGGACAAAGTGCGCCGGGTGGCCTCCTCGCACGGTGTTGGAGGCGGACAGTTCGACGAGCTGGAGCAGTTGATGGGCGAGATCGACGAACGTGGAGTGACCCTCGATCTGGGACACGCACGGGGCATCGCGTACTACACCGGAGTAGTCTTCGACCTGTCCCACGCCGAGGCCGGAGAGGGAGAGAGGCTGCTGGGTGGAGGAGGCCGGTACGATGGACTGGTTCGCGTCCTGGGAGGCGGAGAGAGCGTCCCTGCGGCCGGTTTCGCCTGTACGCTGGAGCAGGTGGTCGCCTGCCTGGACGCCGTCTCACCGGTCGTCCGTATGTCGGCGGCCTCTTGATGCCCAACACCCCTCTGCTCAACCTTGCCGTCCCCAGTGACGGAGCGTTGCACGACCCTTCCCTAACGTTCCTACGCTCCTGCGGAATAGGCGTTCTGAGGACCAATATGCGCAGGTATACGGCGGCCATTCCGTCGCTACCTGAGACCAGCGTACTATTCCAGCGAACGTCGGACATAACCCAGAAGGTGGAGGAGGGCAGCGCGGAGATCGGCATCGTCGGCTTGGACCGTTTCATGGAGATGAGGAGCGAGGACGGGGACACGGGGATCGTGATCGAGAACCTGGGCTTCGGTCACTGCGAGCTAATCGTCGGGGTGCCCGACTCCTGGGTCGACGTCGTATCGGTGGCCGACTTGGCCGATCTCGCCATGGAGTTTAGGGAAGAGGGCAGGGACCTCAGGATCGCGACCAAATACCCGCGGATGGTCAGCCGATACCTCCTCAACGGTGGAGTCAACCACTTCTCCCTGGTCCAGTCGAGCGGCACTCTGGAGGTCGCTCCGGCGATGGGCTTCGCGGATGTGATCGCGGACATATCGTCGAGCGGGACCACGATGAGAGAGAACCGGCTGAAGCCATTGAGTGGCGGCGCGATCCTCGCGTCACAGGCGTGCCTCATAGCCAACAGGCGTCGGCTCAGAGAGGACGGCGACAAGCTCCGCGTCGCCGGCACGCTGGTGGAGCTGATGGAGGCCCACCTCCAGTCCCGCGACTTCTATAGCGTCACTGCGAACATGAGGGGGGAGACTGCTGAGGAGGTCGCCTCATGCATACTGGAGCACAGTGACATCTCAGGCTTGAAGGGGCCCACCGTCTCTCGTGTGTACACCTGGGGAGGAGAGCCCACCTTCTCCGTAACGGTAATCGTCGAAAAGGAACGGCTGCTCCCGGCAATAGAGCAGCTGCGTGAAGTGGGCGGCAGCAGCGTGACCGTGTCTCAACCCAACTACGTGTTCAGGTCCGAGTGTGGGGCTCACTCGAGGCTCACCTAGAGACGGCTTCGAGGGGGTCGTTTGCCCAACTTAGCCGCACACATACACCTAGCTCGACAGGCGGCCCAATGCCTGGGAGACCCACGTCTCGACTCTCACATGGGCTACTACCTGTTAGGCTCCACGTCGCCCGACATCAGGGTAATCACCCGCCGGAGGAGAGAGGAGTACCACTTCGCGCGTCTCGACTTCGACAGGCTCGGTACAGGAGTCGCCGGGATGTTCGAGGCACAGCCGCAGCTGCGTGTCGCGTCCGATCACGACTGGCCGACTCAGGCGTTTATCGCAGGCTACATCACCCACCTGACAGTCGACGAGACCTGGATCACTCGGATGTTCAGGCCCTACTTCGGCGACCGATCAGTCTTCGACGATGAGACGGAGGGCCACGTGATGGATCGGGTACTCCAGCTTGAGCTGGACCGCCAGTCGTGGGAGACTGTAGACAGCACCCTCACGCTGCTGGCGTCGGCCACCGGCCGGGTTGGGGTAGGCTTCATCCCGCAAGAGACGCTCGACGAGTGGAGGGAGTGGGTCGCCGGCCACCTGAGAGGGGGCTTCTCCTGGGAGCGGCTGAGATTCATGGCACGGCGCATCGCCGCGGGTGACGAGACGCACCGTGCGAACCGGCTCGCCGACGACTTCTTGAGAAAGATGCCTGAGAGTCTGGACGGGCTGCACAGCGTGGTCTCGCGGAACGACCTGAACAACTTCAAGAGCTGCGCCATTGATACGCTGACTCGGATGGTGGGCGAGTACCTGGCATGAGAGAGATCATAGGGCTCGAACGATCCTCAGAGCTTCTCTGCAAGGGCAGGGGACTGGGACTCGATCAGGTCCCTCCTCACGTGCTGGACAGGACCGAGCGTGCCCTAGGGCAGCGGCTCACTCCCGCTGCAACGGTCGAGCTGATACTGGAGGAGGTACGCGCCCGAGGCGACGACGCGGTACGCGAGCTCACCCGGAAACTGGACGGACACGATCCAGGAGAGTTCGAGGTGTCGCAGGACACCATCGCCAAGGCTTACGCCGAGGCACCTGAATCGCTGGTCGAGGCCTTGGAGACCGCGGCCAAGCGCATCCGCCGCTTCCACGAGGCGACGGTACCCGTCGACTGGATGGATGAAGAGGAGGGGTACGGTCAGACCGTAAACGCAATGGAGCGCGTAGGAGTGTACGTGCCTGGAGGCACCGCACGCTATCCGTCGACCGTGCTAATGACGGTCATACCGGCTAGAGCGGCCGGAGTCGAGAAGGTGATTATATGCACGCCTCCAGGGTCCGACGGCTCTCCAGTGCCCGCAGTGCTCGCCGCATCACGGATCGCGGGGGCAGACAGGGTCTTTCAGATAGGCGGCGCGCAGGCGGTCGCGGCCATGGCTTACGGCACTGAGACAATACCGGCAGTCGACATGATCTGCGGGCCAGGCAACATCTTCGTCACGCTCGCCAAACGCAGCCTATTCGGACAGGTTGGGATAGATGGCCTATACGGTCCTACCGAGACGGCCGTGATCGCAGACGAAACGGCCAATCCGACCCTCTGCGCTGCAGACCTCCTGGCGCAAGCGGAGCACGATCCGCTCGCAACACCGGTGCTGGTTACCACATCGCGCTCCCTGGCGAAGTCGGTTCGGAGCGAAATGGAGTTTCGCCTCCAGCGACTCGACAGGAGGGATATAGCCCGTGCCGCCGTGGAGGAGCGTGGTTGCATCGCAATTGTGGACGATACGGACGAGGCCATCCTCCTGGCAAACCGGTTTGCCCCCGAGCACCTGTCCCTGATGGTCGCGGAGCCGCTGAAGTGGGTGGGCAAGGTGCGGAACGCCGGCGCTGTCTTTGCGGGCGAGTTCTCGCACGAGGTTCTGGGCGACTACGTCGCGGGGCCGAGTCACGTCATGCCGACAGGAGGCACGGCGCGCTTCAGCTCGGGCCTGGGAGTGCACTCCTTCGTCAAGGTGACGCCGATCGTGGCGCTGTCCGAGTCCACGGCGACCAGCCTAGGCGCCGCCGCCGCCGAGTTGGCCCGCTCGGAAGGACTCACCGGACACGCGGAGGCGGCGGAGATCAGGGCCGAGCTTCTATAATCGAACCGAGACAGCTGCATCCACAGGCAGGGATAACACAATGAGCAAGGTCGATATCGAAGCCCTGATCAGGCCTCATCTGGCCGACATCGAGACGTACAGCTCAATGGACCCTCCGGAGGTGATGGCCCAGCGGGCCGGGATCCCCCCGGATAGGATCATCAAACTCAATGGGAACGAGAACCCCTATGGAGGCTCCAAGAGGGCCGTTGAAGCGGTAGCCAACACGCCGCTGCACGTCTACCCCGACCCAATGCAGCGTAGGATCAGAGCGGCCCTGGCACAATATACCGGGATGGACGAGGAGTACATCGTCGCCGGCGCTGGCAGCGACGAACTCATCGATCTCCTTTTTCGGCTGTTCATATCACCCGGCGACAGGATACTCGACTTCGATCCCACCTTTGCCATGTACGGCTTCTGTGCGCGGGTGGCGGGGGGCGAGATCCAGATGGTGCCCCGAGATGAGCTGTTCGAGATCGATCTGGTAGCGACGCGGGCGGCTATCACACCCAATACCAAGATCATCTTCGTCAGCTCCCCGAACAACCCCACCGGTAATCTTGCGTCCGCGGACCAGATCGGCGCGCTGCTCGAGACCGGCCTGATCGTGGTCGTCGACGAGGCGTATTACGAGTTCAGCCGCCAGACGTCGGCCTGTCTGGTGCCCGACCACGAGAATCTCGTCGTGCTCAGGACGATGAGCAAGTGGGCTGGCTTGGCGGGGCTGAGGATCGGGTACGGTATAATGAGCCCCGGCATAGTGAGACATATCATCGACATCAAGTCGCCTTACAACGTCAACGTGGCGGCAGAGGCGGCGCTCGTGGCCTCCATCGAAGATGCGCCGGGCCTGCTGGAGAAGGTCGATCTGATCGTCGAGGAGCGCGGCCGTATGTACGCCCTTCTGCAGGAGATACCGGGACTGACCCCCTGGCCCTCGTTCGGCAACTATATGCTGTGCCAGTTCGCGCCCGGACGAGCGGTCCCCATATACGACGAATTGGCCGCACGGGGTATCCTGGTCCGAAACTTCAGATCCGAGCGGTTGCGGGATTGCTTCCGCATCGCCGTGGGCACGCCGGACCAGACGAACGCGGTGACGGCAGCCCTGAAGGAGATAGTTTAGACCGGTCGCCGTCCGGCGCCGACCCTGTCTAGTGGAGCAGTACCTTGACCGAGAGAGCAAGCAGCCTGACCCGTGAGACCTCGGAGACGTCGGTCTCCGTCCGCCTGAACGTAGATGGCACGGGCCGGTACGAGATCGACACTGGAAACGGCATGCTCGACCACCTCCTGGCCCAGCTGTCGCGGCACGGGCTTATGGATCTCGATATCGCGGCGAAGGGGGACGTCCACTTGGGATGGCACCACCTCGTCGAGGACGTGGGGATCCTGCTCGGAAGAACCCTCAAGGAGGCGGTCGGGGAGGCCAGGGGGATCTTCCGCATGGGCCACGCCTACGTGCCGTTGGACGAAGCGCTCGCCCTCGTCGTAGTAGATTTCAGCGGACGCGGCTACGCCGTGATCGAAGGCGAGGTTGGCGACAGCGATCTGGGCGGCCTGCCCGGCGACTCGGTCAGGCACTTTCTGGAGAGCATGGCGCACGAGGGCAGCTTCAATCTGCACGTCCGGGTGTTGTGCGGTGTCAACAACCACCACATCGCGGAGGCGGTCTTCAAGGCGCTCGCACGGGCGACGAGGACGGCGCTCACGCACGACGCGAGGCGCGGCGGCGACATACCAAGCACAAAGGGAAAGATAGGCTAGGCTGACCGCGATTCGACCTGTTCGAGCTCGAACTCGTACTCCTCGATGATCGGGTTAGCGAGCAGTCTGCCGCACATCTCCGCGACTCTGCGCTCGGCGGTCTGTCTGTCCGTCTCGTCCAGCCTTAGAACTATGTGTTTGCCAACGCGCACATCGTCCACGCCGGAGAAGCCGAGCTGGTGCAGGCCGCCCTGTATCGCCTGGCCCTGCGGATCGTTGACGCCGGGTTTGAGCCGGACGACGACACTGGCCTCGAACATGCCAGCTACCTGGCGTTGGGCTCTGGAGCGTTGGGTGAGCTTTCGTGGGAGTTGATGAACGACCTGATGCGGTCAGCGTCGAACCCGTCCAGCTTGTCGATGAAGGTCCATGCGGTCAGCGCGATAGGAGTGTCCATTCCGGGGTAGGGTGACAGTAGTACCTTGAGTCCCTCCGTCTCCGCGCGGTCCACGACCTCGGTCAACTGCTCGACCAGGTCGGGGCAGCCGTCGGGACAGTCGTAGTGGATCCCGATGCCGCCGTGCTCAAGGTTGTGAAGCAGGTACTCGTCGGCGACCACCTCATCATGGACGTACCACCTGACCGGGGCCAGCGGCAGGTTGTAGTGCCAGCCGGAGGTCGCGGGGATCGAGTTGTAGGAGGGGTGGTCCTGGCCCCGAACTATATGGGCCCTTCCTTGGGAAGCCACTCTCACGCCTGGCCCGTCCGGCGCGCTGCGCGACCCGAGGCCGATTGGAAGGCTCGGGAGGATCAAGGCGGCTATGAAGACGACGGCGATTATGACAACCACACCGAAACCGGCAAATCGAACGAACCGCCTGCGGCGCTGTCTTCGCGCTCTCCGGGCGGCCCGGGCCTGTGATGGACTCAACCGGTCTCTTCGGCGTGTCGGACTGGCAGCCATTATATGGTCAGAGTATCCTCCCAACGCCCCATTGTGCTAGGCCAGCTTCCCGCGTGTCAACTTATTGTAGGCCTCTAGATAGCGGCTGTGAGTCCGTTCAACTACGTTCACCGGCAGCTCGGGAGCGGGCGGCTCATGATCCCACCCCTGAGCATCGAGCCAGTCTCGGACGAACTGCTTGTCGTAGTTCGGTTGAGAGCTTCCCGGAGCGTAGCCTTCGGCGTCCCAGAAGCGGCTCGAATCGGGAGTGAGGAGTTCGTCGATGAGAGTCAGGACGCCGCCTATCATCCCGAACTCCATCTTCGTGTCGGCGATAAGTATGCCTCTCTCCAGCGCCAGATCTCTGGCGAACTCGTAGATCCTGACCGAGCAGTCAGCCAGTTCCCTGGTGAGTTCAGTTCCGACCATATCCTCCATCTGGGAGATAGTGATCGGCTCGTCATGGCCCACCTCGGCCTTGGTCGTGGGCGTAAAGAGCGGCTCCGGGAAGCGGTCTCCCTCGCGCAGGCCGGTCGGCATCGGCTCGCCACCGACCGTCCCCTCCCTTCGGTACTCGGACCAAGCGGAGCCGGTGATGTATCCGCGTACGACGCATTCGATGTCTATCCTCTCGGCTTTGCGGACTATCATCGCCCTTCGAGCGACCTCACGCGGCAGCTCCTTCTCATCGTTCGCTAGGGAGACCATGTGGTTGGGAATGATGGAACTGGTGCGGTCGAACCAGAATGCCGACATCTGGCACAGGACCGCTCCCTTCTCAGGGATTCCCGTCGGAAGCACCACGTCGAAGGCGGAGATGCGGTCGGTGGCCACCATGAGCAGACGGCCCTCTCCCCAGTCGTAAGTATCACGGACCTTACCTCGGTAGAGCAGGTCGGGCAGTTCGGTCTGTCGGATTGTCGTCACTTGTCAACTCCCTTCTGACTATGCCAATAGCGAACGGTCGGCGACGTTACGACAGGCCGACCCGTCGGAACAGGTGGTCCACGTGCCTCACGTAGTATGAGTAGTCGAACAGGCTGTCCATCTCCGGGACGGGGAGGTGGTCCGTGACTTGGTCGCTGGCGCGGAGCAGATCACGGAAGTCGTCGCCTCGCTCCCAACTCTCCATCGCCAGGGCATGGACGATGCCATAGGCCTCCTCTCTGGGAAGGCCCCTCTCCACCAGTGCCAGCAGCACCCGCTGCGAGAACAGCACGCCTCTGGTTGACTCTATGTTATGCACCATCCTGTCCGGGAACACCCGGAGATCTCGAACGACGCCTGCGAACAGATCGAGGATATAGTCGAGCGCAAGACACGCGTCCGGGAGTATGATCCGCTCCGCGGACGAGTGACTGATATCTCTCTCACCCCACAGAGCGACGTTCTCCAGCGCCGTGACGGCGTGACCTCGAATCAGCCGGGCGAGTCCGCAGACCCGCTCCGAAAGTTCCGGATTGCGCTTGTGTGGCATAGAGGAGGAGCCTGCCTGACCCTTAGGGAATCCCTCCTGCACCTCGCGTATCTCCGTGCGTTGGAGGCCACGGACCTCGGTGGCGAACTTCTCGAGAGAGGCCGCGATGACCGCCAGAGTCGTTACGAATTGCGCGTGGCGGTCTCGCTGGACAATCTGGTTGGATACCGGTGCAGGGGAGAGACCCAGCCGCCGACATACCCTCTCCTCTATGCGCGGACTCACCGTCGCGTGGGTCCCCACAGGGCCCGAGATCTTGCCGACGGAGACGGCCTCACGTGCATCTGCCAGCCGCCGTCGATTGCGGCGCATCTCGTCCCACCAGACGGCCACCTTGAGCCCGAAAGTGATCGGCTCTGCGTGGACGCCGTGGGTGCGACCCATCATCAGAGTATCCTTGTGCTCGACTGCTCTGGCTCTGAGGGCGTCGAGCAGCCTCTCGATCTCCTCGTCCAACAGATCGGCTGCGTCGACTAGCTGCAGGCTCGTGGCGGTATCCCACACGTCGCTGGTGGTCAGTCCCAGATGGAGCCATCTCCCCTCCGGTCCGAGTCCGGCCGTCACCGACTCCAGGAATGCCGGCATATCGTGGCGCGTCCGCGCCAGTATCCGGTTCAGAAGCTCAGGATCGTACCTGGCGCTTCTGAGCCTCTCCATCTCCTCCCGCGGGATGACTCCGTCCTCAGCCCACGCTTCGCAGACGGCGAGCTCGATCAGCAGCCACTTATCGTATTTATTCTCGTCCGACCAGACCCCCTTCATGCGCGGCCTGGCATATCGATCGATCAACCGGGCCTCCTCACCGGCTCTTCAGACCTCGGCGGTACTCGTCGTAGGCCTCTCGGATTTCCTCGTGCTTGATGCCCAAGATCTGGGCGGCCAGAAAGGCCGCGTTCCGCGCCCCCCACGAGCCGACGGCCACGCATGCGACCGGGATCCCCGGGGGCATCTGCGCGATGGCGTACAGCGCGTCCACACCCTTCAGGTCGCTGGAGGGGATGGGAATGCCTATCACAGGTAGCGTTGTCCAGGATGCCATCACGCCCGGAAGGCCCGCCGAGCCTCCGGCCGCAGCGATCAGCACCTCTATGCCCCGCTCGCGGGCGCACTGCGTGTACTCCATCACCCTCTCCGGCGTACGGTGAGCCGACATGACGACCACCTCGTGGTCGACACCCATGTCGTCCAGAACCGATGACGTCTCCCGGACGATCGCCTCGTCCGACTGGCTGCCCATAACGACCCCTACAAGCGGCATCTTTCCCTCCTAGCCTGTCACTGAGGCGGCCCGTTCGTCGGACGCCGCCGCGATATCACTCCGATAGAACGACCCGTCGAACCGCACCCGCTCGACGTTTGCGTAAGCCTTCCGCCGAGCCTCGTCCATGGTCTCCCCAAGCGCCGACACAGTCAGCACACGTCCGCCGTTGGTCATGATCGCCTCTTCGCCGTTCTGAGCCGCCCTTGTGCCGGCGTGGAACACCAACACGTCATCGTCGAGCGACTCCAGTCCCTCGATACGACATCCCGTGCTATAGGCCCCTGGGTATCCTCCTGAGGCGACTACGACAGAGACGCAAGCCTCCGTCGACCACTCCAGGTGGGTTGCTTCGAGACCGCCCGCAACCGCAGCGGCAAGTAGCTCGCCGAGATCGGTCCTGAGCCTTGGCAGGACGGCCTGAGCCTCCGGATCACCGAGTCGGCAGTTGAACTCCACGACCATTGGCCCATCGTCCGTCAACATGAGTCCGGCATACAGCATGCCCCGGAAGGGGCTCCCCATCTCGTGTAGCCCTTGCGCGATCGGCTCCATGATCTCCCGCCGGACACGGCTCTCCAACTCGGAGGTCCAGAACGGAGGCGGGCTGAAGCTGCCCATGCCGCCGGTATTCGGACCTATGTCGCCGTCGCCCACGCGCTTGTAGTCGCACGCTGCCGTCAAGGCCGAGACGAAGTCGCCATCTACGATGGCGAACACGCTCACCTCTCGTCCCTCCAGGTACTCCTCAATCAGTACCGTCTCTCCAGCGGCGCCGAACTCCCTCTCAATCATAATCCGACGGAGAGCCTGCATAGCCTCGTCGCGCGACTGCGCGATGACGACACCCTTTCCCGCGGCGAGGCCGTCAGCCTTGATGACAATCGGCGTGCTTACTCCAGCAACGTGGGTTGCTGCCATCTCGTACTCGTTGAAGCGCCCGGCCCGGCCTGTCGGGACGCCGCAGCGGACCATCAGATCCTTGGCGAAGCTCTTACTGCTTTCGATCCTCGCTGCTGCTCTGGTGGGGCCGAACAGCGTCATACCGACCTCGTCGAAACGGTCGGCGATCCCGGCCGCCAACGGCGTTTCTGGTCCCACCACGGTGACGTCGACGGAGTTCTCGCGTGCGAAATCGAGGAGCGACTCGATGTCCTCGGCCCCTATGGGGACGTTGCGCCCAAGCCGGGCAGTCCCGGCGTTTCCCGGGGCTATGAGCAGTTCGGTCACGAGAGTACTGGCGTTGAGCCGCCACGCTATGGCGTGCTCCCTCGATCCACCACCCACCACCAGGAATCTCACGATCGATTACCCCCCGTCCCGGCCGTCGTCCGGGACGCCGCGCGCGAATACCCAGCCTCCAGCCAGGGACGCAGGGCGGGAAGGTCCTCGGGCAGAAGCAGCAGAAGCTGCACCCAGTCGTCGAACGCACCACCGCTGGAAGGAGCGGTAAACGGCGATACGCCGGCAAGGCCCAGAGCGCGGACCCTCAGGCCACTGGGGAGTCCACAGGCGACGACACCTTCCAACAAGATGGCGAATGGAGTCCCGTCCACCTCGTATGCGACGCCTCCGAACATCCCAGAGGAGCTCACCCCTTTCCAACCCAGAAGCTCCTCGTCGAGCGCCCGCCGCACCTCCGCGTCGATGGTGACCTCGTCCCACAGCTCATCGACGTGCGATCCCTCCATACCGGAAAAGTCTACTCCCATTCGATCGTGCCCGGGGGCTTGCTCGTGATGTCATAGACGACCCTGTTCACGCCATCGACCTCGTTGGCGATCCGGTTGGAGATTCGCGCCAGGACCTCGTAGGGCAGGCGAGCCCAGTCCGCAGTCATCGCGTCGTCACTCGTCACTGCCCTGACCGCCACGGCGTACCGATATGTTCGGTCGTCTCCCATCACTCCCACGGTATGAGTGTCGGTAAGCACTGCAAAACTCTGCCACAGCTCGCGGTACAGATCGTTGGCCTTGATCTCGTCCATCACGACCCAGTCTGCGGCTCTGAGTATTTCCAGCTTCTCCCAAGTCACCTCGCCGATCATGCGTATCGCCAGGCCCGGCCCGGGGAACGGCTGGCGATGAACCATCTCATCCGGGAGGCCCAGCTCCAGGCCGACCTCACGCACCTCGTCCTTGAACAGATATCGGAGCGGCTCGACGAGGCTGAGCTTCATGTGCGCCGGCAGCCCGCCGACGTTGTGGTGCGTCTTGATCTTGGCCGAGACGCCGCTGTCGTGCGTCTTGCTCTCGATCACGTCTGGATAGAGGGTCCCCTGGGCTAGAAAGTCGACCCGGCCAAGCCGTTGAGCCTCCGCTTCAAAAACCCGTATAAACTCCTCGCCTATGACCCGTCGCTTCTCCTCGGGATCGACGACGCCCTTGAGGGCTGCCATGAAGCCCTCGGTCGCCTTAGCATAGACTAGGTTCACGTTGAGATGCCGTGCGAAGGTGTCGCGGACCCGCTCCGGCTCCTCGCGCCGCATCAGACCGGTGTCCACGAAGATACAGGTCAACTGGTCGCCCACCGCCCTGTGCACGAGGGTCGCGGCCACGGCGGAGTCCACTCCACCCGAGAGGGCGCATATCACCTTACCGGACCCAACCTGGGCTCTGATGCGGTCTATCGCCTCGTCTACGAAGCTGCCGGCAGTCCAGAGAGGCTCGCAGCCGCAGACGGTGTACAGGAAGTTCTCGATCAGCCTCTTACCCTGGGGAGTGTGCGCGACCTCGGGATGAAACTGAATCCCGAACATGCCACCGCCGTTTCCGATTACCGCGATGGGAGAGTTGTCCGTGTAGGCCAGGGATGAGAAGCCTGGAGGTGCCTTGGCGATCTGGTCACCGTGACTCATCCAGACAGGCATCGACTGGGGGAGCCCATCGAAGATAGGTGCGTCCGCAGCGTTGCTGTGGAGAACGGCGTGGCCGTACTCCCTCCTTGCGCCGGAGGCGACCTTTCCACCGAGCTGGTGGACCATCGCCTGCATTCCGTAGCAGATTCCTAGGACCGGAAGGCCGCTGCCATACACCCAGGCGGGAGGAAGCGCCGTACCCGGCTCGTACACGCTGGCCGGACCCCCGGACAGAATAATCCCCCTGGGATTGAGAGGCTCGACCGACTCCCAGGCCACATCGTGGGGGACTATCTCGCAGTAGACCCGGCTCTCTCTGACCCGCCGCGCGATGAGACGGCTGTACTGGGAGCCGAAGTCGACGACCAACACCGTCTCACGATGGCTCCTGGCGTCAGGGACAGGAGTAGACTCCTGTCCTCTCTTCTCGCGGGCGATTTCGAGATAGGCCGACACCTCTAGGTCGTCGCTGGTTGCGACTCTGCGGCTGCCGGTCTTGGAGGACGGTTCCTGGAGCATCGTGAGCCGAATTCAGGCTAGCATCCCATGTTATAATAATTCAAGCTACGGCCCCGACGCAGCGGCGCGTTCGACCCTAGGTGTCACTCTGCAGGAACAGATAGAGACCGCCGTTCACATCCTCAAGAATCATGGCGTCGTCGCCCTCCCGACCGACACACTATACGGACTGGCCGCGTGGGCGGAGGACGGAGAGGCGGTCAGGCGAGTCTTCGATCTCAAGGGCCGTTCCAAGAGCGCCGCGCTGCCTCTCCTCATGGCCGACGCGGAAGATCTGCCCGCATATGCGGCCGAGATACCCGAAGCCGTGTGGCCGCTGGCCGAGCGCTTCTGGCCGGGCCCGTTGACGCTCGTACTGCGCCGTTCGGGCGTGGTTCCCGACGCGGTGACGGGCGGCCTCGACACGGTCGCACTCAGGGTACCCGACCATCCGGTGCCGCGAGAGATCGTCAGACGGCTTGGGGGGCCTGTGACCGGCACCAGCGCCAACCTCAGCGGAGGAGTTGAGACGACGACCGCAGAAGGTGTGCGCGAGGAGTTCGGCAGCCTTGTGGATATGGTGCTGGATGTCGGCCCGCAGCCGACGCGAGGGCTGGCGTCGACTCTGCTCGACATGTCATCCGGCAGTCCGCGAATTCTTCGAGAGGGCGGGGTAACTCTGAGACAGATCGAGGAGACGTGCGGTCTTCGAGCAGCCGCGGTCCGGTTCTCGCGGAGTACGGAAGCAGATGGAAGAGCATCAGACCATCGATGAGATAGCCGCGCTGGTAGATACCGCACTGGAGCGGGTCGTACGCTCCCGTGATATGGAGCTCTACCGCATGATGTCCCACCACATGGGCTGGGAGGACAGGGAGCCAGGCGCTCATACCGCGACGGCCCACCTCCGCAGAGGCGTTTTGTGCCTGCTCTCGTGCGAAGTGTCAGGCGGAGGACTGGACAGGGCGCTGCCGGCCGCCGCCGCAGTGGAGCTAGTCCACAACTTCACCCTGATCCATGACGATGTCCAGGGAGGTCAGCCAAAGCGCAACGGCCGGGACGCCGTATGGTGGGTGTGGGGGCCCGCTCAGGCGATCAACGCCGGTGACGGTATGCACGCGCTCGCGCGTCTGGCGCTCTTTCAGCTGATGGACCGGGGCGTCGACGCCCCCACCACATTCAGAGCGGTACAGTTCCTCGACGAGGCGAGCCTCAAGACCTGCGAAGGCCGTTTTCTGGACCTCGAAGCGCAGGAGCGCATAGACCTGAGCCTGGACGGCTACCTGAAAATGGCCTCGGCAAAGACCGGCGCGCTGATGGCCTGCGCGATGAAGCTTGGCGGCCTGCTCGCCGGCGCCGGCGAGCAGACGCTGGAAGCCCTCGCGACCTGCGGCAACTATCTGGGAGTCTCGCTGCAGATGCGAGATGACATCAGAGAGCTGTGGGAGACGGAGACCGACTCGTCCAGCCCCGATGTCATGAACAAGAAAAAACTGCTCCCCGTCGTGCTGGCCCTCGAGAGCTCATCCATCCCCGAAAAGAGGAGGCTGGGAGACATCTACTTCAAGCGGGTGCTCGACCCGAACGACGTAGTCAGGCTCAGGGAAATTCTCGAGGAGATCGGGATCAGGGACGAATGCCACAGGCTGTTGAAAGAGTGCCGGGCGAGTGCCCTGGGCGCACTCGCTCACGACGGCCTCCTCCCCGAAGGCGGCAAGGTGCGGATCGCAGAGTTCGCGGAGACGATGTTGGCATGACCCTCCCAACTCGTAAGATCACCGTCCGCGACCTGGATGTCGAGGGCAAGAGGGTGTTGGTGCGGACCGACTACAACGTTCCGTTCCTCCCCGGCACGACTCGGATATCGGATGACAGCCGTATCCGTGCCTCTCTACACACCGTGAGCTATCTACTCCAACAGGGAAGCAGAGTGGTGCTCTGCTCTCATCTCGGCCGCCCCGGGGGGAAGGTGGTGGGGAACCTGCGACTCACTCCCGTCGCGCGCCGTCTGGCTGAGATGCTCGGCTCTCGTGTGTCGCACACGCGCGACTGTATCGGGCACGAAGCCGAGTGCGCCGTCCGCAGGCTGGAGCCCGGACACGCACTGCTGCTGGAGAACCTCAGATTCCACCCCGGAGAGGAAAAAAACGATCCGGAGTTCGCCGTAAGGCTGGCGGAGCTTGCGGACATCTACGTGAACGACGCCTTCGGGGTCGCGCACCGGGCCCACGCGTCCACGGAGGGCGTGGCGCGGCTCCTGGCTTCCGCAGCCGGCCTCCTGATGGAGCGGGAGATCGAGATGCTGGGCCGCGCTCTCGAGGCTCCGAAACGGCCCTTCACAGCCGTCATTGGCGGCGCCAAAGTCTCCGACAAGATGGCCGTCCTCCAAAACCTATCGCACACCGTCGACACTCTTATTGTAGGAGGAGGGATGGCCGCGACCTTCCTGAAGGCTCGCGGCCTGCCGGTCGGAGACTCGATGGTGGAGGATGACCGAGTGAAGTTCGCTCGCAGTTTCGCGGAGAGGGCAGTCGGAGGACCTTTCCGTCTGCTGCTGCCGACCGACGTGATCGTTGCAGACTCCTTTGCGGAGACGGCCAACCACTTTACGGTTGATGTGTCGGAGATTCCAGAGGGATGGCGGATCATGGACATCGGTCCGCGCAGCGTCGCAGACTTCCGGCAGGGGTTGGCCGGATCGAAGACGGTGCTGTGGAACGGGCCGATGGGCGTGTCAGAATGGGCGCCGTTCGCCGCCGGGACGGCAGGAGTCGCCGACACGGTCTCAGGTCTGACGAACGCCTCTACCATAGTCGGGGGAGGATCGACGGCCGAGGTGGTGGGCCGTCTGGGGATGAGCGAGAAGATGACGCACGTATCGACGGGCGGGGGCGCGTCGTTGGAGTTCCTGGAGGGCAAGGTACTGCCGGGCTACGCCGCACTGCCGGACAAGACAGGCGAGTGATTTGATAGACCTGCCATACCTGAATGACATCTGTAGAACCACATCCACCAGGATCGTCATGCTGGTGGTCGACGGCTTCGGCGGTCTGCCGCGGCCCGACACCGGGAAGTCCGAGCTGGAGACTGCGGACCTCCCCAATCTCGACGCGCTGGCCCGCCGCAGCGCCTGCGGCCTCACCATTCCCGTCGCGCCCGGCATCACCCCCGGCAG
The DNA here is from genome assembly GCA_965208395.1 of Dehalococcoidia bacterium. Lineage (GTDB taxonomy): Bacteria > Chloroflexota > Dehalococcoidia > Lucifugimonadales > CBDBON01 > CBDBON01. The sequence continues at coordinate 23,994 of CBDBON010000003.1, read as the reverse complement.
CGGCCCAGGCCACATGGCTCTGTTCGGCTACGATCCAGTCAAATACCTGATCGGCAGGGGAGTGCTCGAGGCGCTCGGTATCGACGTCGAGATGAGAGAGGGTGACGTGGCAGCCAGGGGGAACCTGTGTACCGTAGACTCGGCCGGACGCCTGACTGACCGGCGCGCCGGACGCATTCCGACCCGTGAGAGCATCTCCGTCATCGAGCTCCTGAACCGTATCGAGATCCCAGGTGTGGAGGTTGAGGTCTTCCCTGTGCAGGACTATAGGTTTGTCCTGAGGTTGAGAGGCGACGGTCTCTCGGACCGGGTGGGGGAGACCGACCCTCAGGAGACTGGGAGACCACCGCTGGAGGCCGAGGTACTGGCTCCCGAAGCCTCAAAGACCGCCGACGCAGTCAACGCCTTCACAGAAGCGGCGAGCCGGACGATCGGAGGTCTGGAAAGAGCCAATATGGTGCTGTTGAGAGGCTTCTCAAAGCTGCCCCATCTGCCCGCCTTTGGCGACGCGTACCACCTCTCTCCAGCCGCCGTGGCCGCCTACCCGATGTACAGGGGACTGGCCAGCCTCGTCGGTATGGAGGTGTTGCCCACGGGACAGAGCTTCGCGGACGAATTGAGCGCGGTCGAGGAGAACTTCGATAACCACGACTTCTTCTTCCTGCACTACAAGCCAGCCGACGCTGCCGGAGAGGACGGCGACTTCGACGCCAAGGTCAGGGTGCTAGAGGACCTGGACGCCTTCATACCGCGACTGCTGGAGATCGGCGCAGACACACTGGTAGTTGCAGGAGATCACTCGACCCCGGCGCTGATGGCGGGACACAGCTGGCATCCGGTGCCACTCCTCGTATCCTCTTCGTCAACGAAAGGGCAGGGGGTCGATGGGCTGACCGAGAGTGCATGCGGGCACGGTCAGCTTGGCTGCCTGCCGGCGACCAGCGTCATGATGATCGCGATGGCGCACGCCGGGAAACTCGCGAAGTTCGGCCCGTAACGGGAGTGCACATATTAAATTTCTTTGTTCCCCACTCCACGACACGCACGGCAATGAAACCGCACTGACATGACAAAATAGGAATATGCCAATAGCCACAGTAGCCGCCAACTGGAAGATGAACAAGACGGTTGTGGAGGGCGTCGAGATGGTCCGCGCGATGAAGGACCACCTTGAAGCGGTCTCGAACGTCGAAGTGATCATCTGCCCCGGCTTCCCCTCGCTGCAGGTGGTGGCTGAGATCCTGCGGGACTCGACCGTTCGCGTGGGTGCGCAGAACATGCACCCTGAGACCGAAGGGGCATACACGGGCGAGGTGTCGGCAGCCATGCTAATGGAGACCTGCCGGTACGTGATCGTCGGCCACTCGGAGCGCCGCCTCCACTTCCGCGAGACTGACGGTGATGTCAACCTGAAGACGAGGGCGGCGTTGAAAGCCGGTCTCACTCCCATCGTCTGTGTAGGCGAGAAACTGGAGGAGCGTGAGGAGGGGGGCGCCGAGCGGTTCGTCTCGTCCCAGATACGGGGCGCCTTGTCCGGGGTGGATCCCTCCGGGATCGTCGTGGCATACGAGCCGGTATGGGCCATCGGGACGGGTAGGGCGGCTACTTCACATCTCGCGCAGGGCATCATGTCACTAATCCGACATGAGTTGTCCGATATGTGGGGTTCGGAAACGGCGCGTACGACGCCCCTGTTGTACGGTGGCAGCGTGACCCCGGACAACATATCTGATTTCGTCCGTCAGCCGGATATAGACGGCGCGCTGGTCGGCGGAGCCAGTCTCGACGCCGACTCCTTCGTCGGGATCGTCCGCTCAGCCTCCGCCGCTGGAAACTGAAGACCACAACTCCGCTCGTGCAAAAACGGCTCCTGGCCATAGTCGGCCCCACAGCGGTCGGCAAGAGCGCCCTGGCGCTGATGCTTGCCGACCGCTTCGATGGCGAGATCGTCAGTGCCGATAGCCGCAAGGTCTACCGCAAGATGGACATCGGCACGGCCAAGCCGTCGACTGAAGACCTGTCGGCGACGCCGCATCACCTGATCGACGTGGTGGAGCCGAACGAGCCGTACAGCCTGGCGCTCTTCCTGGAGCAGGCGGCGAGCGCCATCGACCAGGTTCACAGCCGAGGTAGGCTCCCAGTACTGGCCGGTGGCACCGGACAGTACGTCCGCGCCCTGATGGAGGGCTGGCAGGTGCCGTCGGTCCCGCCCGACCCCGCCCTGCGCCGCCGACTGGAGGATCGGGCGCGATCCGAAGGAACCCGCGCTCTCCATAGCGAGCTCGCACGGACAGATCCCGCCGCTGCGGTGAGAGTCGATCCCAGGAATGTGAGGAGGGTCATCCGTGCGCTCGAAGTGAGCCTCCTCAGGGGCGAAACCTCATCTGATCCACGGAAGACCGCCCCCCGCTACTGTACTATGACCCTCGGACTCACACAATCACGGGAAGCCTTGTACCAGCGCATCGACGGCAGGGTAGACCGTATGATGGCGTCGGGATGGATAGACGAGGTGCGGGGACTCCTCGACATGGGCTACTCGCAGGACCTACCGTCCATGTCCGGTGTGGGCTACGGCGAGCTAGCCATGTATCTGACTGGAGTATTACCACTCGAAGATGCGGTCCGGCGGACCAAGTACCGGACGCACCGCTTCGCACGAAACCAGTACGCATGGTTCCGTCTCAATGACCCGGTGATTCGGTGGTTCGACACGGCAGAAGGCTATGCCGGACCTATGGATACGGCCCGTGAGTGGCTACATCCATAGCGCCGCCAAATAGCGGGCCGTGGTAGAATCGGCATGTGTCCACGCAAGGGCGCGATTGGAGGCAGCGTTGCGATTCACCAAGATGCACGGCGCGGGTAACGACTACGTCTACATAGACGCCAGGGACCGCGACGCGGACTGGCCCGCTCTGTCGATCGCCATGAGCGACAGGCACACCGGCGTCGGCGCCGACGGAATCATCCTCCTCAGAGGGTCTGACACAGCGCATATTGGCATGACGATGTTCAACGCCGACGGGTCGGAAGGGGAGATGTGCGGAAACGGCATACGCTGTCTCGTCAGATACGCTCAAGGGCGGGGCGTCGTCCCCACCGACGCCGCTACGATCACGGTCGAAACGGCGTCGGGCGTGTTGGACGTAGTTCCTGTAATGGACCGAGGCAGGCTCGTGAGGGCGAGCGTGCGCATGGGGGAGCCGCGGTTCAGGCCTGAGGATATACCGGTCGACGTCCGCGGCGGGAGCGCGGTCCTAGGCTATCCGATCACAGTCGACGGCCGCACTTTCAAGATAAACTGTGTCTCGATGGGGAATCCCCACGCGGTAGCCTTCCTGGATGAGGAGGTCGACGACGTACCGCTGCACGAGATCGGTCCGCTCGTAGAACATCATCCGCTCTTTCCGCAGCGAGTCAACTTCGAGATCGCCAACGTCGTAGACTCCCACCGCATCAAGGCCCGAGTGTGGGAGCGGGGCTCCGGCCTGACGATGGCGTGCGGCACCGGTGCCTGTGCCGTCGTGGCCGCCGCACATCGACACGAGTACGTGAACGGCGACGTGACGGTCGCGCTGCCCGGCGGCGAGCTTCAGGTGCGATGGCCCGGCCACGGAGACGCCGTGCTGGAGGGGCCGGTCGAAGAGATCTTCGAGGGAGAGTGGCCCGACCGGACGGTGTAGAGCCAGGCCACGCTGCGCCGCGTCACACAGATGTGGCCGGACGCTTGACCCAGAGCAAGGCAGGGCGTCCGCGAGGCTGGCGTAACGCGGCCTCCAAGTCTACTTTGGGTTTATGTTAGCCTATCCATCCAGACCAGTCACGTAACCGGAAGCCCAATAGGGAGGGGAAAAAATGTCGGACTACGAACCTCTAGACATATCCTCCTCGTTCAATGCGGGGTTCGACGCGCTGGGAGAGGTCGATCCGGTCCCGAAGGGTCTCGTCAGTTTCCACGGCCTCCCTTTCTTGATGGGGAACGGCGTCATTGCGCTCGACGAGTCGTGCCAGAATGTGAAGATCCCGGTTAGCCAGCGGGCCACGAGGGTGGTCTTCGCCCACAGCCTGGGAGCGGCGGAGCTCACTGAAGTGGAGCCAGTAGGTCAGGCGGTGGCTGACTATCTGTTCCACATGGCGAGCGGGCTCACAATCAGGGTGCCGATCAGGGGCAGATTCGAGATCGCGTCGCTGCCCGGCGCCGACGCCACGAGTAAGCGAGGCTCGTCCGGCCTCCCGGCTCTGCCATTCAGGGCGGTCACCGACCAGAAAGACTCCCTGATGGACAGGTACCGCGGCATATGGTCGGAGACGGGACGGCGTCAGACAGAATCGGTCATGGGGCAGGCGAAGTGGAGCTATCTCTGGTGCTGGTCCAATCCCGAGCCCGGCACATCCATAGAGGCAATCGAGATCGTGCCGACTGGCCAGCCCTTTGTGATCTGCGGCGTGACGCTGAGCTACGTAGACGAGCAGCCGTTCGCGCGGCAGGGCAGGAGACCAGTCCGAATAGACCTGACCGACAGATCCTACGCGGAGCAGGAGTTTGACCTCGAGGTCGATATCGATCGTGGAGTGGCTACCTACCCACAGCCGCTGCCGACTGCGGCGACCAACCGGTTCCTCGACGACCCCCTAAAGGGATGGGGGGAGACCCAGAACGTTAGCGCCAGCCCGGCGTATGTCCAGGTGTCCGCCGTATCATCGGCGACTCTCTCGGTCCGCCAGGGCGGCAAGGAGGTTGGCAAGGCCGGGTGGGGTGACCTGGAATCGAACGGCGTGGTGACGACGCCAGGCGTGCGTCTGACGCTGCTGGACCCCGGGAGGAACTGGGTCAACGTCAGGATCGTTGACGACGAGACGGGGAGGCCTGTCCCATGCCGGGTGCACTTCCGCTCTCCGGACGGCGTGCCTTACCAGCCCCACGGACACCACGACCATCTGAACACGAACATGGACACCTGGCACATCGACGTGGGAGGCGATGTCAGACTCGGACAGATCACTTACGCAGTGACCGACGGAACCTGCCAGGGCTGGCTGCCTCGCGGCGACGTGATCGTCGACGTGGCGAGAGGGTTCGAGTACGACCCTATCCGAACCGTCGTCAGGATCGAACCTGGGCAGAGGGAGCTCGAGCTGCGGATCAAGCGATGGATCGACATGAACGGACGTGGCTGGTTCAGCGGCGACTCTCACGTCCACTTCTTGTCCACACAGGGCAGCCACACCGAGTCTCAGGCTGAGGATCTCAACGTCGTCAACCTGCTCCAGTCGCAGTGGGGAAGCCTGTTCACCAACAAGGAGGACTTCACCGGCGAGCCTAGCCTGTCTCGGAGGGGAAACAACATAGTCTACGTGTCACAGGAGAACCGACAGCACTTCATGGGGCACATGATCCTGTGGGGCCTCAAACGGCCGGTGATGCCATGGTGCTCGGACGGTCCGTCGGAGGGCGAGCTGGGCGGCTCGATGGAGACGATACTGAGCCACTGGGCCGACGAGGCGCATGCCCAGGGCGCGTACGCCATCAGTCCGCACTTCCCCATGCCGAACGGAGAGCCCGCCGCGCTGATCGCCACAGGACGGCTCGACGGCGTTGAGATGTTGCGCCAGACCTGCATCAACCACAGCCACTACTACCAGTATCTCGACTGCGGGTACCGCGTCCCGCTGGTAGGCGGCACTGACAAGATGGACGGCGCCGTCCCCGTAGGAAGCTACCGCACCTACGTGAAGATGCGACATGACGAGGAGTTCACCTACGACAACTGGTGCAGGAACGTCGCCAGAGGCAGGACCTTCCTGAGCGGCGGGCCGATCCTCCACTTCAGCGTGGATGGGCACGAGATCGGAGACACGGTCGCGATGTCCGGGCCGGGAATGGTGGAGGTCGAGGCGTGGGCCGAGAGTATCTTTCCGGTGCATAGGCTGGAGATCGTACAGGGCGGAAGGGTAGTGGCCTCCAGCGAGAGCAGGGAGGGAGCGCGGCGACTCGATATCCGGGAGAAGATCAGGATCGACGGCCACACGTGGCTAGCCGCCCGATCCGGCGGTCCGGAATACTACGACAGTCTTCAGCATCACGACGTCTGGTCGAGAGGTGTCTTCGCCCATACCTCACCCATATACGTCGCCTGCGGAGGAGACTGGTGGATGTTTGACGAGAGGGTCGCCCGGTACATGCAGACGATGATTGAGGGCGATCTGACATATGTCCGCGAGATGTCGGGTCAGCATGACCACACCCATATAACGCATCACCACGGTGAATCGGACCACATCGCCTACTTGGAACGTCCTCTACTGGAAGCGCTGAGGGCGGTGGAAGAGCGTTTGGCTAACCGTCGGTAGATTCTCGGGACCGGTCGGCATCTAGGGTTTGCGCAGCCCGTGGCTTGCCCTTTAACATGGACCTTGCGGCCGCCGAGCCGCGACACCACCAACGAGAAGAGGAACCATGAGATTAGCCGAACGTCTGGACAGGGTGCCTCCGTACCTGTTCGTAGAGATCAGCCGTAAGATCGCAGAGAAGAAGGCCCAAGGCATCGAGGTGATCAGCTTCGGGATCGGCGACCCCGATCTCCGTACGCCGGACAGCGTGCTCGACAGACTTCGGGAGACGGCCCTGGATGGAACAAACCACCGCTATCCCGAGACCGACGGCCTGCCCGAGTTCCGGCACGCAGCGGCCGAGTGGTACGAAGGTCGGTTCGGGATAGGTCTAGACCCCGACTCCGAGGTGCTGTCTCTCATAGGTGCGAAGGAGGGGATAGGCCACGCCGCCCTGTGCTTTCTCGATCCGGGAGACGTGGCGCTGGTCCCGGACCCGGGATATCCGGTCTACTCGGTCGGCACCTGGTTTGCGGGCGGCGAGTGCCACTGGATGCCGCTCCTGGAGGAGAACGGCTGGCTGCCGGACCTGGACGCCATCCCGACGGATGTGGCCCGTAGAGCCAGGGTGATGTGGCTCAACTATCCCAACAATCCGACCGGGGCGGTCGCCGGACTGGACTACTTCGAGAAGGTAGTCGAATTCGCCAGGGCGAATGAGATTGTGGTTGCCCACGACGCCTGCTATTCGGAGGTCGCCTACGACGGCTATAGGCCGGTCAGCTTCCTGCAGACTCCCGGCGCCATGGAGATCGGAGTCGAGTTCCACTCGCTGTCGAAGAGTTACAACATGACCGGCTGGCGTCTCGGCATGGCGGCCGGGAACGCCGAGCTGATCCAGGCGCTCATGGTCGTCAAGTCGAACCTTGATTCGGGTGTGCCCCAAGCCATCCAGCAGATGGGTATCGAGGCCTTCAAGCTGGACCAGATGTTCACGGACGACCGCAATGCCGTATACCAGCGTCGCCGGGACCGCGTTGTGGCATCCCTGCGGGGGCTGGGACTCAGTATGGAGACTCCGAGGGCGAGTCTGTATGTCTGGGCCCGGGTGCCCGTCGGATACACGTCGGCGGAGTTCACCGAGATGCTGCTTGAGGAGAGGGGTGTGGTCGTGTCGCCGGGGCCGGGATACGGACCGCACGGCGAAGGCTACATCCGCCTGTCATTGACCATATCGGACGAGGAGCTTGAGGAGGGCCTGCGGCGTATCGAGTCGCTGACCGTCCCCCTCAGGACGTAGGAGGATCCAGCCATACCCAAGACGATGGTCGCGACCCGGCGCGGCGTGGAGCGTGTGCTCCTGGCGGGTGCCCGCCTCAAGGGGCGCGTCTCCGGATGGGCTCCCAAAGATTCGATGGACGAGCTTGCGCAGCTCGCTCGAAGCGCGGGCGCCGAGGTCGTCGGTTCGGTCAGCCAGAGAATCGATCGGCCAACCCACACCTATCTGGGAAAGGGCAAGCTCGACGAGCTGAGGCGACGAGCGTCTGACGTGGGGGCCCATACGATCGTCTGCGACGACGAGCTCACACCCACCCAGCAGCGCAATCTGGAGAATGCGCTGGACGGGCTGAAGGTCATCGACAGGACCGGGCTGATACTGGACGTCTTCGGCCGCAGGGCCCAGACCAGGGAGGGCCGTCTGCAGGTCGAGCTCGCCCAGCACGAGTATCTCCTGCCGCGTCTGGCCGGCCAATGGTCTCACCTGGAGCGGCTGGGAGGCGGAATCGGTACCAGGGGCCCCGGTGAGACCCAGATAGAGACCGACCGCAGACTCGTCCGAGAGCGGATCCAAAGGCTGAAGAAGAGCCTGGACGGAGTCCGCAGGCATCGCGGCCTCTACCGGGACAGGCGCAGGACGGCGCAGATGCCTGTCGTATCCCTGGTCGGATACACCAACGCAGGCAAGAGCACTCTGCTGAACAGGCTCACCGGAGCCGGCGTCGCGGCTCGGGAGCAGCTCTTCTCCACTCTGGACCCGGTGACTCGCAAGATCACGTTGCCTTCAGGACGGGAGGCGCTGCTGACCGATACGGTCGGATTCATCCAGAAGCTCCCGCCGACGGTGGTAGCAGCCTTCCGCGCAACCCTCGAAGAGGTCCAGGAGGCGGACGCGCTGCTCCACGTCGTCGACATCACCCATCGCAACGCGCCCGAACAGGTGGATTCGGTCTACCAGATCCTCGACCAGCTGGGGCTGGCCTCCAAACCGCAGGCCATGGTCCTCAACAAGATCGACAGGCTCCCGGTGGCCGATGACGAGGTTACGCCCGACGATCTCTCCGGGACCGCGAATCTGCCCTCCGTATCCGTCATAGTCTCGGCGCTCACCGGGCACGGCATAGAGAACCTCACCGTAAGGATCGAAGAGCTCCTGGATCGGCGCCGGGAGCGCTAGGCGGGGCTTGCTCAACTCTTTCTGCATGCTGCACTCGATGACAGGGGAGTGCGTGAGACCGTAACAGCCCTGCGTCCCTGACTCATCAGACCCGCCTGGGGCTGTAGTTCTCTCCATCAAGCAATGTTCGCACTTTAGATGTTATGTCAACTTCAACTATGGGCAACTTGACATAACGAAGTGATAGCTGGCGACGGACTCCGCGGGAAAGCCTATACGCTGATCTTCAGAACACCGCTCTGCGAAAGAGCCTGCAGCAGTCCCAGCCCAGCCTTGGCGGGATTCCCTGCGTCGAACTCTACCCGGATCAGTCTTTGGAGAGGCTCATCGACGTCCCGGCCGTCCGGTCCGCCCAGCAGCACCAGATGGTCGCCGTAGAGAACCGACGCCGCCCCGACGTAGCAGAGCATGCTGCCTATCGTCCTCGCCTCGGTCGCGTCATCCGGTAGGACCATGATCGCCGCCGAGCATCTGCGCATCTCATCGGCCGCGTCTCGCGAGACTGGTCCTGTGTCGTCAGACGCACTGTGTATGTCCACTACGCGGTGCGGTACGTCGAACTGATCGAGCAGGTCCTTGACAAGTTCGATCGGCTCTCCTTCGCCCGCGTGACCGACGAAGACCCTGCGCGGCTGTGGCTGGGCTTCGTCCACAGCCGTCGGCTCCGGTCTGGGCTGGTCAACGGGATCTGAGTCTGGGCCGGACGGCGACGGTAATGTTATGACGTCGCCTTCGAGTATCCCGGTATAGAGTCCGTTGGCCCTGACTATCCCAAGACATTCGGTGGTCAGCTCAGGGGATATCCCAACCTCTCTCTGCAGCAAATTCTCGGCGTGGGTGTCGTCGGGAGGCATGCGTCGCCTGTTCAGCAGCCGGTAGAAACGACCGAAGGGCTCCGGAGCCAGCGCCGCCTCGATCAGGGCCAGGCGGCGCTCCTCCCGCGTCGTCGGGGCGACGACCGACTGGCCCCTGGGCGTCAGGGCGATGCTATCGTCGTTATAGGCGCCCTGCGTCAGACCGTACCGGGCAGCAGCGTTCAGCTTGATCGTAAAGCCGCTGCTGCTCGGCGTCGTGCCAAGCTCCATTGCCAGGAGAACGCGGTCGAACGGCAGGCCCGAGTTGGCCTCCTGGATCGCCGTGGCTACGGCCACCGCATCCTCGAGTGTGCAGCTAGGGTATGGACGGACTATCCTGGTCCGCTTTTTCGCTCGCGAACGCTCATCCACCAACGAGACCTGTCTCCTCTCAACCGGATCGGGGCTTACAGCCGGAATATAACTCATGCGGACGCTGGTGTCAAAGTGCTTTTCAGTTCTTTTCACCACTCCGTAGCCTGCTTTTCCAAGTATACAGACCTAAGCCTGAAATGACTGAATCATCTATTCAGCATGAATTGACTCCACGTTAGCATCAACGGATTGCCAATGCGGCGATACGAGCCGCTCCTGTGGAGTAGACCCTCGCCGGAGCGCCGTCCTGGCCGTGGTAGAATGGCTTGTAGACGTCATCCCCTTCGCGAAGCAGGTGAAGCATCTTGTTCTCCTACTCCTGGGTCCGGCCCGTGCTGCCGATAGCTGTTCTAACCGGTCTCTTACTCATCTCGGCCTGCGGAGATGATGGGGGCGAGGTCTCATCACCTACTCTCGTCTCCTCCCCTACCCTCGCGCTGACCCAGCGCCCGGCGTCCGAGGTGGCGGCGTCTGACGTCAACCCAGCGCCCGAGATCGTCCCGCCGGAGACGCCGTTGGAGGCGCCGGAGGAGGTCCCGGAGGAGCTGAAGGCCATATGGGAGGCGTGGGAATTCCTGAGGAATGAGCATGTCGATCGGTCCGACCTCGACCCCGCAGCCCTCACTGAAGCGGCGATCGTCGGGATGCTGCGGACGCTCGAAGATCGCGGGACCTACTACGTCGGTCCGGAAGTGTTCCGCATGGAATCGGAAGACCTTCAGGGCAACTTCGAGGGCATAGGCGCTCACGTGCAGATGCGACTTGACGGGACGCTGATCATCGTGGCGCCTCTGGAGGGCAGCCCGGCTATGGCCGCCGGCATCAAGGCCGGTGATCTCATCCTGGAGGTGGATGGAGAGAGCCTCGATGGCCTGAGCCTGCTGGAGGCCGTGGGTAAGATCAGGGGACCGCGCGGCTCGCAGGTGACGCTCCTGGTGAAGCATCTTGGCGAGCTCGACCCGGTGGAGATTGTGGTCACCCGCGGCGTGATACCGCTCGTGAGCGTGCTACTCAGAAGCGAGCCGGGAGACAGGATCGCTCATATCAGGCTCACCGACTTCTACGCGGACACCGCAGAGCGGCTGCAGGAAGCGATCCGTGAGGCCCGGCAATCGGGGGCGGAGGCCCTCATCATCGATGTACGCAACAATCCGGGCGGCCTGCTGAGCTCGGCAATAGACGTGACCAGCCAGTTCCTGGATGACGGGTTAGTGCTCTACGAGCTCGACGGTGACGGGAATCGGACGAACTGGAAGGTGCGGGGCGGCCCCAAGACCACCGATATGCCGCTCGTGGTCCTTACCAACGAGTTCACCGCCAGCGCCAGCGAGATACTGTCCGGAGCCATACAGGACCACGGCCGCGGGACTGTCGTTGGCACCAAGACCTTTGGTAAAGGCAGCGTCAACATCCTGAGAAGACTCAGCAACGAGGGAGCGATCTCGATAACCATATCCAGGTTCTTCTCCCCGGACGGGCGGCTGATCGAAGGAGAGGGACTGCCGCCCGACGTGGAGGTGGCGCACACCGACCCCCAGACCGCCGATACGATGCAGCTCGAAAGGGCTATAGAGATCCTGGAGGAGGAGCTGGGGATGGCCTCGGGACAGGGGTCGGGCTCATCCTGAGTGGTCGATGTGAAGACGATCGCGGTCAACAGGAGGGCTCGTTTCGACTACGAGATCCTCGACACGGTCGAAGCTGGCCTCGTGCTCACCGGCTCCGAGATCAAGGCCATTCGGGCGGGGCGGGTCAGCCTCAGAGAGGCGTACGGCCGCCCCTCCGGGGGAGAGCTGTGGCTGATAGGCGCCCACATCGCCGACTACACGGCGGGAGCCGCCTCTGGAGAAGATCCCACCCGGCCGCGTAAGCTCCTGCTCCACAAGGATCAGATCAGGGGGCTTACGGCGGCGGTGGCCGAGAGTGGCCTGACGTTGGTTCCACTGCGTCTCTACATCCGCCGGCACATCGCCAAATTGGAGTTGGGGCTTGCCAGGGGGCGGAGACGTTACGACAAGCGTCGTGCGATCATCGACAGGGAGAGGGACCGAGAGGCCCGGGCAGCGATCGGCCGGCGCTAAGGCCGGTCCGATGCGGACAAGACTCTTCTTGGACGCCGGACAACCGGCGGACCACTCGAAAGCGACAGATCCTACCCTACCCGCTTCACCTCGAGAGTCTCGCCGGGCGCCAGGGCGACTCTCCTCACGTTGATGCCAAGCTTGAGCAGCCAGTACCCTAGCGTCGCCTTGCTCACGCCCAACTGGTCAGCGGTGCCGGTCAGTCCATAGTCGGTCACCATCGTCGGGAGCATCTTCTCCAGCGGCTGGTGGAACCGGTCCTCGACCGCGGTCATCTTCTTGGTCTTCCTCACAGCAATCATGTGTGCCTCCTGCTGATGCTCTTCCCAAGACCCGACCATCCTGCTGTGGAACGATTCTCTCAGCATCGAGCGTTCCTGTCAATCTGTTTTCAACCCTTTTCCAAGACTATTCTAAGCATTTCCGTTCGGCTGAAATCGATTCTCTCGCCCGATCCTATCGCGGCGCAGCACATGGAGCTAGGATGATATGGTATCGTTTCCTGGAGGTTCCACGCCGTCGTGCCTGTGAGACCTCCGGCCTGGAAGGTGGTCGCTCCATGAGAACGCTGCTGAAGGAGATCCGCAGGAACCACGCGCTGGAGCACGCCACGGTGGCCGTGCTCCTGGAGCGCGGCGCTCGCCCGCCGCTCGTGTCAATGCTAAGTTAGATTTGACCCTTTTCCGCTAAGTTAGAACTGACCCACCTTGTCGTTAAGTCGCCTCCTTTCTGGCAAGCAAGAGTGCCTGTTGGATTTAGACGTCGCCGGAGCTAGCGGCTTCAGGCGATGTCGATAGCAGTTGATGGGAGGCGAAGAGTCCGGCCTGCCTCTTGCCTTTAAGCCGGTAGCTCTCGCCTCGGATGTTGAGGACGTGGCTGTGGTGCAGCAGCCGGTCCAGGATGGCCGAGGCGATGACGGTATCGCCCAGAAGCTCACCCCACTCGGCGAAGCCCTTGTTGGAGGTGAGGATGATGCTGCCCCGCTCATAGCGAGCCGACACCAGGGTGAAGAAGGCGGTGGAGGCGTCCCGGTCGTAAGGCCAGATGCCGAACTCGTCCACGATGAGTAGCTTGGGCGACAGGTAGACCCGCATGCGCCGTTGGAGGTTGTTCTCCACCCTGGCCTTCCTCAGGTCCTCCATCAGGTCGTAGGCTCGGACGAAGTAGGCCCCCTGGCTCTTCTCGATGGCCTTGAGCGCTAGGGCCACCGCCAGATGGGTCTTGCCCACACCTGGCGGTCCCAGGAGCAGCAGGTTGGTGGCTTCAGCGACGAAGGACAGGCCGGCCAGTTCCCGCACCTGTCGCTCGTCGATGGAGGGCTGGAACGAGAAGTCGAACTGCTCCAAGGTCCGGTGGAAGGGGAGGTGAGCCAGCTTCGTCCTGGTGGACATGTACCGCTCCTTCCGGGCGGCCACTTCCACGCCGAGTAGCTCTGCCAGCATCTCGGGGTAGGTCAGTTTCTTGGTGGCCGCAGCGTCCAGGGAGTTGTCCAGGGCTTCGACGGCCTGCTTGAGGCCCAGCGTCTCCAGGTGCTGGCGAGCCTGTTCCAGCGCGATCATCGCCCACCTCCCACCGCTGCCAACTCGTACACCTCCAGGGAGCGGCGCTCCACTTGGCCCACAGGGATCTGCACCGCCACGGCTTCCTTACGAGGACGATCATCGCCGCCGGGCAGTCCGTCCCACTGGCCCGGCAGTGTGAGGCGCTGACCGGTCCGCTGGGCTTGGGGATGCACCGCCAGCCGCACGTCGCCCGACCAGACCTCCACCGTACCGGCCCGCACACCCACCTGGACCGTCGAACCCGCCCAGCTCCAGGGCACGCCGTAGCGAGACCTCTCCCAGTGGACGTAGCCGTCCCTGGCCACCTTCCGCTCCTCCCGCATGTAGGGCGCAAGGCCCGAACGCGGCGGCAGGCTGCCCAGGTGGGCGAGCTCCTCAGCCAGCATCTCTCGGGGGACCCGGTGCGTCGTCCCATGGACTCGCCGATTGGCCACCGCATCGCACCACTCCAGGGCCTGGCGGTTCATGTCTGCGTCGTCGGTGAAGCGGACACCGGGCCACAGGTTGCCCCGGACGTACTTCACGCCGCTCTCCACCTTGCCCTTCGTCTGCGCTCGGTAGGGTCGGCACAGACGGAGGTCGAAGCCCATTCGCAGTGAGAAGTCCAGCATCCGGCTGTTCCACTCCGGCCTGCCCTCCCTGTCACGCCCCAGGACCACCACCTTGGCGTTGTCGTACAGGCAGCGGCGGGGAACACCACCGAAGTACTCGAAGGCGTTCAGATGGCACCTGATGAAGGTCGCCACGTCGGCGCGCCGGACGAACTCCACGTAGATGGTCCGAGACCAGCTCAGCACCATCACGAAGGCCCAGACCCGGTGCTTGCGCCCGTCCTCTCCGACATAGGCGAAGCTGCCCCAGTCCACCTGTGCCTGCTCGCCTGGCGCCGTCTCGAACCGCACCGTCGCACGGGGCTGACGCGGCCGACGCCGAGGCCGCACGTAGTTGGTCAGCGTCGGATAGCTGCCGTCGTAGCCCAACTCCCGGATCTCCCGCAGCAGCACCACGCAGTTGTCCACTCCCGCCGACAGCCGACCATCTATGTGACCCTTGTATGGGTCCAGCTTCGACCCCTGCTTCTCTCGCCGCTTGGCCTTGGGCACCTCGTCGGAGCGCACGTACTTGCGCACGGTGTTCCGGGAAATCCCCAACTCCCTCGATATCCCTCGGATCGAGCTTCCATCGCCCTTCAACTCGTATAACTCTCTCACTAACCCACCTCCTATCATTTGACTTGCTGCACCTCCTAATCGGTTTCCCGACGAAGATGCGTCCGCTATCGGGGTGGGTCAATTCCAAATTAGCGCTACTGGGTCAGTTTAGAGTTAGCACTAACAATACAGACAGGTGCATTTCCGCACCTGCACATGGGAGGTTCCGAATCGCATATCTGTTGTTCACACTCTTTGCAACCCATGTAGTTCGGTGAATTGCAGGAAACCGCAGAGAGGTGAACGTCTTGGCGCAGAAATCGAAGCTCCGGTCATTCAGGCGGCTCATTCCGCTGGCGATTGCGTTGCTGCTGGCGGCGCTGGTCGCCGTCCCCACCAGCAACCTCGCCCTGGCCCAATCCCCACCCGCAAGTGAGATCGTCCTCGTAAACGAGGGCAGAGAATTCGTCGAGCGCAAGAAGGGCGGCGAGTTCGTCGCACGGCCCCTCTTCGACCGCAAGCTCCAAGACCTCTTCTACGCCGTCAGAGACGCCGACACCGGCGACTGGATATCCGCCATGTACCGGGTCCGGGGCGGCGAGAAGAAGCGCTCAGACGGCTGGGAGTACTCCTGGGAGTATCCCAGGCTGGACGAGCAGCCCGACCTCGACCCGGACCGCGCCTACCTGCTGGTCATGCTGGCCGTGGCCGAGGACGGCAACCGTGGCGACTTCTACGCCGTCGTCCCCATCCACCAGCCGGGACGCATCTGGGACAAGATTCTGAGCGCCCTCAACCCCTCCCGTTGGGCCAGGGCCGCAGCCGGCTGGGTGATCGAGGGAGTCCACGGGACGCTGTGCGGTGTCGTTGAGCGGGCCTCGGGGGAGGACGCCGACAACTGTGAGGGGAGTTAGCTCATGAGCGACATCCTCACCGGGACTCCTCCCGACCTCACCTACGCCCACGACCTTGTCCAGCAGGCGTGGATGGTCGTCTGGGCCGTCACGTCCGGCGCCCTAATCGTGATCCTGGGCTGGATGGGCCTCACGTTCATCGTCAGCGAGCACCTTGGCAGCCGTCAGGCCGGATGGCGGGAGATGGTCCCCCGTCTGGTGCTGGGGCTTGTGGCCGCCGCGTCCTCCCTGTGGTGGTGCGCCCTGGTCATCGACGTTGCCGACGCCGTGTCCGGCTTCGTCGCGGTATCACTGAACGTCACCGCCGGGGACATGCTGCGGTCAACCCTCAAGACTCTGCTCACCGCAGTTCAGGCGGGGAGCGTGGGCATGGCGTTGCTGCTGGCCCTTCTCTACCTGGTCTACGGCTTCTTCGTGCTCTACGTCATCGTGCAGATGATCCTGCGCCTTGCGTTGATCGACATCCTCCTGGCCCTGGCCCCCATCGCCTTGGGGCTGTGGATTCTGCCGCACACGGCGGGCTGGGGCCGCCACTGGCTCAGGCTCTTCATGACGACCACCTTCCAGCAGGCGATCCAGCTCATCGCGTTGGCGTTGGGGTTCGGGTTCCTGAACGAGGTGGCGCAGATAGCGGCCTTCGAGCCGGTGCAGGACCTGGTCTGGAAGCTCTTGATGAGTCTGGCCTTCGTCTACATGGCAACCCGGGTGCCGTCCCTCTTGGGCAACGCCGGGACCTTCGACTCCTGGCTTTCGATGCTCTACTTCGGGATGAACCTGCCCGCGTCGATGGTGCGGTCGGCCCGGACCATCGGGCTGATGGCCGGGGGAGCGGCAGGCGGGCCTGGAGGCGTTGCGGTCGGAGCGGTTGCTGCCAGCGCGGGCCTGTCGGCTGCTGCGGGCGGCCTCAGCTCGGCGGCTTCCATGGCGACCCCGTCGGGCGGCGGAGGCATGGGCGGCGAAGCCCCCAGGAGCGCGAACGAGTAACGACTAGCAAATCCACAGGCGCGGACGAGACAAGCGCCGACCGATACCACGACGGAGGCGGAGCGATGTGCATGTGACGGAGCTGACAGACACCAACCGATAGAGACGAGCGGAAGGCTCGAAGAACGAAGGGAGAAAAACAGATGGAAAACCTGACACAGACCATATCGAACCTGGTGGGCATCCTGCTGGGAATCGTGGGAGTCGTGGGCGTGGGCTTCTTCATCTACGGGGCCTACCTGTACCTGACGGCATCGGGAGCGCCCCACCAGATGGAGCGCGGCAAGAGCGCCATGATGACCGCTCTGGCGGGCATCGTACTGGCGATGGTGGCCTATGGAGTCGTGGAACTGGTGATGAACGCGGTGGTGGGCAACCCGGTGGAGATCGACGTGCCCAACCCGGCCACGCCCACGCCAACCAGTTAATCGAAGGTGAGCAAGGGAGAAAAAACAATGAGAGAACACGAGGTTCCGACCCACGTGCAGGCCGAGGACAGGGTGCTGCTGTGGTTCACCTTCCCGCAGATCGTTGCGGTGGTAGCGGTGTGCGCCCTGTCCTACGGCGCATACCGCTACGCCCCGGTGGGGCCGAACGAGGTGCGGATGGGAATCGCCGTCCTGTTCGGGCTGACTGGGATCGCCGTCGTCGTGGGAAAGATAGGAGGCCGGCGGCTGCCGCTGGTGGCCGCCGACCTCCTCAAGTACCGGCTTGGGGCGCGGGTCTATGCAGGCCCGGTGTCCGGGTTGGTGCGTCCTGAGCCGCCCGCCCCGTTGCAGCCGGTGAAGAGCGGCCCCGGCCCCCTGCGGCTGATGGCGAGGCGGGCCGGAAAGGCCCTCAAGAGGCTGCGCCGCCGCAGGAAGCAGAAGCGCAACGGGGAGAGAAAGCCCTTCCGACCCCACTGCTGGTTCGGCAAGCGCCGTTCCCGCAAGGCGGGCCGCGACAGCCAGGGCCACGGACCAAAGGGTTGGATAGCGGTCATGGCGGTCGTCGCAGTGGCGGCCGCCGCCACCGTCCCCCAATCGGTTTTTGCAGACGGCCACGAGCCGTGGCGGGACGAGATCGACTTCGAGGTCTCCGAGCCGGTGGACGGGCGGAGGGTGTTCGTAGAGGCCCTCGCCGTCTCCGGCGACCGGGCCGCGGTGACGCTCAGAGCCGCCACCGACCTGGACATCCGGGTGAGAGCCTTCGGCGGCAGCCAGGGCACGTCCCTGCGCTTCTGGGGCTCGGCGATTCTCGCAGAGGGTGAGCGCATCGACTACTCCCTGCCCCTGCACGGCCCTATGCCATCCTTCACCGTCTCGTGGGAGGACGTGCTGGGACAGGCGGGAGCGCTCACCGTCGAGAGCGAGCAGATTCCCTATCCCTTGCCAGTCGTTGAAGGCGAGCTATGCGATCTGCGCATTACATCCCTGGGCTGGACGCCGGGGTCCGTCACCGGCGTCGTCGAGTCCGACTGCGTTGACGCCGTCGAGCACCCGGTCGAGCTTCAGACGGTGGTCGGACATGAGAGCGTCACCGAGACGGCGCTCATGGACGCCGGGGTGACGGCCATCACGGGAACGATCGTTGCCACGACGGGAGCATCGACCGCGAACGTCGCATTCGTCCCCGACGGGGAGACGAGCTTCCGGCTCGCCGTTCCGACAGGCGAGGCGATTCACGCCGTGAGCGTGGACGTGAGCCTTGAGGCGAGCCTACGCATCCCCATCCCTTCGCTGACGACGCTCACCCACCACCCGGAGCGGACGGAGAAGCGCACCGAGACGGTGAGCCTTTACCGGCCGGGGACGACCCAAACCGTCAGCGAGACGGTCACCGTCACCAGCGATGACGGAACAACCACGGAGCACACCGTCTCCGCCACCCTGTCGGTGCCCGGCGAGACGGTGCAGAGGGACGTGACCCTCACCATCGTCCATCCCGAGCACGTCAAGGCTGAGACGACCGACCGGGAACCCCTCGCCAGGACAAGGGAAGAGTCCCTATCCCTGGCCTCCGAAATCGGGTCCGACGACGCCTTTGCGGCGCTGACTCTGCCGGAACCCGAGCCCGAGGACCCGCCCGCCGAGCAGACGCCCGGCGGCGACCTGACCGACTGGTTCCGCCGGTTGGGATGGGAGTGGCCCTGGTGAGACGGGCATGGACGGCAATCCTTCTGACCGGGGCTGCGCTGGCGACCGTCGGCGCAGCTCCGGCCGAGGAACGGGCGATGCTGGCCGCCTTCGACGCGGTGCTGACCGCAATGGCCTACGCCGCCGCCGGACTCGCCGTCTTCGCCGTCGTCTGGGCGGGCTTCGTCCTGATGGCCGAGGGCGCGGAGGAGCGTGGCGGCGGCAGGGCCAAGACCGCAGTGGTCATGGCAGTCGTGGGCCTTGTGCTGGTGCTGCTGGCCAAGGCCGTCGCCGCACTGCTGCGCAGCGGCATCGTCCCGTTCCCCACCCCCTAGCACGAAGGAGTCAACCGAGTTGAAAGAGCTGCTCGAACGAATCAAGAGACGAAACACGGAGCGGACGGCGGACGCCGCGCCGCCCGAAGGGACCGCTCCGGTTCCGAAGCCGCCGCCCGGTCTGCCCTTCTTCTTCATGCTGTCGCACCTGGAGGAGGACGGCCCCGTGCGGCTGGACGGGGTGAAGATGGGAGTGTGCGAGGTGATGGGGCTTGAGATCGACGAGCCGAAGCTGGGGGCCTTCGCCGGGGCGCTCAACGCCCTCGACTTCCCGGTGCAGCTGCTCATGCGCCAGCACCCGCCGCGCCTTGGCGGTCTGAGGGAGAAGCTGCAAGCGGCCCAACCCGACGACCTGCCGCCGCCGACGAGAGCCGCCGCCGACTCGCTGAACCGGCTGCTGACCGACCTGGAGGCCCGGGACGGCATCCTGGATCGGCGCTTCTACGCCGTCTGCGAGCACGTCCGCGTCGACGAGCTGCGGGGCCTGCTGGCGAGGTCAGGGCTGTCCGTGCATCCGCTAAGAGGCAGGCAGCTTCGGATGTTCCTTGTGTCAGCCACCCTGGGTGGGTCTCCTATCGACGTGGACGAGAACGAAGAGATCGAGGTGCAGGTCAACCGGCGCGACATGCGCATTGGCACGCATCTCATCCGCTCCCTTCACCTGGGCAAGTGGCCGAGATCGCTGGCCCCGGGGTTCCTGCAAGGACTCATGGCGGCGGGAGCGCCCATGGACCTGTCCATTCATCTGGGGCCGATCCCCGCCGAGCAGGCGGCCCGCACCCTCGAATGGCAGAAGGTCAGATTCGAGTCGGCGCAATCACTCTCCTTCAAGCGGGGGCGAACCATGTCGCCGGAGGCCGAGATCGCCCTGGAGGACGTGACCAGGCTCAGGAACGAGGTACAGAGGGGCAGGGAGCGCCTATTTCACTCTTCATTATCCGTGACCCTCCACGCCAAGGACGAGGCGTCGCTGAAGGAGATGACCCAGAGGGCCAAGGCCCATTTTGCCGCCACTCTCGGCAAGCTCGACAACCTGGCGTTCAGGCAGCGGGAGGGGCTGCTATCGACCTTGCCCCTGGCCCTCAACGCCGTGGCCGAGTGGAGGACGCTGGACACATCGTCTCTTGCTCGCCTCTTTCCCTTCTCGCCGCCGGACCTGGACACAAGAAGCGGCACCCTCTACGGCATCGACATGCGGGCCTGCTCCCCGGTGGTCTACGACCCCTGGGACGGCACCCACCTCAACGCCAACACCGCAGTCCTCGCACGGTCGGGCAGCGGCAAGTCTTTCGCAACCAAGCTGGGCGTGCTCAGGGGATTGACGCGCGGCGTCACCGCCTACGTCATCGACCCTGAAGGGGAGTACGCGGACATGGCTCGCGCCGCCGGAGGCCGTGTGCTGTCCCCCGGAGTTGAGGGCCAGGGCATGAACCCCTTCGTCATCGACCGGGGAGACGACGAGGAGCTGTTACAGCGCATCGGCAGCCTCAGGCGGCTCATTGAAGTCATGGTGGGAGAGAGCCTCGGAGCGGAGCGCAGGGCCTCCCTGGACCACGCCCTGGCGGGCTACTACGCCCAACACCGCGAGCGCACAGGCTTCCGCGATTTCTACACATACCTGGAAGGGCAGGCCCCGGACATAGCCCACCTGCTGAGGCCCTTCGCCACCGGCAGCCTCCGCAACCTGCTCTCCGACGAGGGGGACGACCTGCTCGGCAACGAGGCGTTGGTCACCGTCTTCGATCTTCGCCTCCTCGAACCAGAGCTGAGGCCCGCAGCGGCGATGGTCTGCACCGAGACGGTGTGGGCGGCGGCCGCCCAGAACCCCAAGCCGAGGCTGCTGGTGGTGGACGAGGTATGGAGCATCATGCAGCACCCCGAGGGCGCGGCCTTCATGGTGAGCATGGCCAAGCGCGCAAGGAAGCACCGGCTGGGCTTGCAGTTCATCACCCAGGACGTTCAGGACCTCCTTAGCGAGGACTCGTCCCGCACCATCACCGGCCATTCGGGGAGGGCGCTTCTCCAGAACGCCGCCTTCAAGCTGCTCTTGCAGCAGGACGCGGCGGCCATAGGCACCGTGGGTGACGCCTTCGACCTGCCCGAAGACCTTCAAAGGTGGCTGCTCTCCTGCCCGCGCGGCGACGGCCTGCTTCTGGCCAGGGGACAGCGATTCCCCGTCCGCATCGAGGCCACCCCGGAGGAGACGGCAGTGATCGAGTGGAGGCCGGGCGGACAGCGATAGGACGGCGAAAACGCAGAAGAGACCCATACATAGGGAGGAGTAACAGAAATGAAACAGAACCCGATACGCAAACTATTTGGAAGCGACGACAAGACCCCGGCGCTGCTTGCGGTGACGCCGCCGAGGACGGGCGAGCGGACGTTGCTGGGCGTGGAGAACCTCCTCCAGTCCATCGCGGTGCCCGAGCCCTTCTCTTTGGAGCTTGCCGGGGACATGGACGGGGTGACGCTGATGGCGCGGTGCCTGGACGACCGGGTGGTGCGGGGCCAGATCGCCGCCCACTATCCCCAGGCCCGCATACAGGAGGTGCATCCCTGGGAAGACCCGCTGTGGCTAAGGGAGGGGGAGCAGGCATGGTCGATGACGCTCAGGGCCGACGGCCCCGAGTATGTCCCCCTGCGCACCTTCCGCGACGACGACCTCCTCGACCCCGGCTCCGACCCCCTCATCGCCCTCATGGGCGCGCTGTCGTCCCTCCACGAGGGGGAGCGCGTGGTGGCTCAACTCAAGCTGAACTCCCTCGGCCCCGACTGGTCCCAGCACCACATGGAGAAGGCCCACAAGCGGCCCGGCCAGGAGCAGCGGGAGCCGTCGTATACCTACCAGACCAAACCCCTCCAGATGGACGGGGTGACGATGGCCGTCCTCGGCATCGGCGCTCTCGCAGCCCTCCAGGGCTACCTGTGGGTGCAGGGCGGCGAGACGTGGAAGACGGTGCTGCTTGGCATCGGAACGGCCCTGGGGCTTGGCATCGGTGGCTGGGCATGGCACCGCTTCAAGAAGGCGAGGAACCGGGTTGAAGACCCCCTGCTCATCAAGGAGAAGGTCTCCCGCATCGCCTTCGACGCAGAGATACAGGTGACGGCGATCATGCCCTCCGGCACGGGACATCAACGCGCGGCCGAGCTGCTTGAGCCGGTGGCCGCCGCCTACCGCCACTTCGACAACCCCGCCGGAGCCAGGCTCAAGGTGGGGAAGGTCAAGCGGGTGGTTCTTGACTCCAACGTGCTTCACCCCTCAGGCACCGGCCTGTTGGGGAGGCGCAGCGTGCTGGGAGTCCGAGAGGCAGCCTGCCTGTGGCACCCGCCCGGAGCGGGCGACGAGACGCCATTGGTGGAGCGGTCGGGAGCGAAGGGTCTCATCCCATCGGCGAGAGGCATCAGAGCCGGGGCGCTGGTGGGCGACACCACGGCGGGCAAACCAATGCCCGTCCACTTCCCCGACGACCTGCTCAGGCGGCACCACCTTTACGTGGCCCGCACCCGCATGGGCAAGTCAACGCTCATGCACCACATCGTCGCTCACAAGATGAAGGAGAAGGCGGCAGGCAGGGACTCCGACGCCATCGTCGTCATCGACCCCCACACCGACCTGGTGGCGGGCATCCTCGAACAGGTCCCAGAGTCCCTCGTCAACCGGGTGCGCCTTCTCGACCTGTCCGACGCCTCCCGCTCCCCCGGCGTCAACCTGCTGGACACCCGCGTCTTCACCGACCGGGACCGCACCGCTGACTCTGTGGTCCGGGTCGCCAGGGGCCTCTGGGAACAGTGGGGGCCGAGGATGCAGTCCATCCTCGAGCAGACCGTCAAGACGCTGCACGAGGCCAACGAGCACCCCGCCACCGACGCCGACGAGCAGCACACCATCCTGGACGGATTGCGGCTGTTGTCCAACGACGCCTACCGCAACTCCGTCCTGGCCAAGGTGAGCGACCCCTTCCTACTCGAATGGTGGGTGCGGGACTTCGGCAGCTGGCACCGCCAGTACCGCGCCGAGGCCCTGGCCCCCGTCCAGACCCGTCTCTCCTACTACGCATCCTCAAAGAGGGCAAGGGCCATCCTGGGACAGCGCCGCTCCACCATCGACCTTCGCAAGACCATCCTCGACGGCGGCATCCTGCTGGTGTCCACCGCCCAGGGGGTCGTGGGCCGCGACGTGGCCGCCCTTGTCGGGGCGTCCCTGCTCAACCTGGTGGACGCCGTAATACGGGAGCAGGGCAGCCTGTCTCTCAGAGAGCGTCGCGGCGCGCTGGTCGTCGTGGACGAGATGCAGTCGATGCCCGGCGTGGACTACGAGTCGATGCTGTCGGAGCTAGGGAAGTTCGGAGCCTCCTTCATCCTGGCGACACAGAGCCTGGCCAAGCTGGACGACCTCTCCCGCACCATGCGGGACACGCTGCTTGCCAACGTAGGGTGCCTGGCCGTCTTCCAGGTGGCGGGCTCCGACGCCCGCCACCTCGTCTGGGAGCTGGGCAAGGACCGGGTGACCGAGGAGGACATCGTGTCGCTGCCCGTCCATAACTGCTACGTCCGCGCCACCGTGGGCACCGAGCGGATGCCCGCCTTCTCGATGGAGGTGCGCAAGCCCGAGGAGGGAGACTCCGCCGTCGCCGCCCGCGTTCGCGCCGCGACATCCGAATACACCCTATCGGCCCAGCAGATCGCCCACGGCGAATCGGAGGGCCATGGGAAGGTGAGCGAGTATCGCAGAGGCTTGGGAGAGCTGAAAGGAGACGAAGCTCCCGCGACTGAGGCCAAGGGAAAGACTCCCCACGGCGCTGAACGATGGAAGCACACCAGCGGCCGTGGGCGCAA
>CBDBON010000002.1:0-751038 GCA_965208395.1 Dehalococcoidia bacterium | reverse complement strand
TCCCCGATAAGCAGGTCGAAGAAGCCCCTCATGTGATTCTTCACGTAGTCGGACAAGGGATACCTCTTGGGGCCGGACTTGTCCGCCTGCCACAGGGGAGAGCCGCAGTCCGGGCAGACGTGCCGCCTGCGGTTCAGGTCGGCGTCGGTCAGGGGCACCCCGTCCTTGTCGGTTATCTGCGCCGTGCAGTCGGGGCAGCAGGGAACCCTGAAGGGCTCCCCCGTCTCCTCGTCCCGCACCAGCCTGCCCCTGGAGGTTGCCCACCGCATTGTGACGGCGGCCTGCCAGCGGTAGGACAGTTTCGCCTTTTCTCTCGACATCACCGCGAACAGCGGGCCGGAGCCGATGGAGAGACGCAGCCGCTCCAGGTCGGTGATGGACTCGACGATGGCGGCGCGGGCGAGGGGCACCGTCTGCTCCACCTCCCGTTTCCACTTGGGCACGAGATGGGGAGGGCACAAGATCAACACCCGCTCGAAGCCCGCCATGTACGCGGCGGCTGCGCCAATGAACGTTTTCCCTGTTCCCATTTCGCCCACCACGTTGGTGCCCTGGTGGGCCTCTAGGGAGAGGGCCGCGCCCCTGATGGCGTCGGCCTGCGCCCCCAGGGGGGAGCGGAGCAGGCGAGGCAGTGCGCCGCCGTTCTCCGAGGGCCGGTAGAGCGGCGGGTAGGACTCCACCACCCTCTGGGCGATGGCGTCTCGATAGGTGTCGATGAACTCTCCGAGATTCATGTCTTTCTCCTTCCTTCATGGGATGTGTTCCGTCCAGATGGTGCGAGGCGTTGGAGCCTCGTTGGGTGCGGCTTGATGGCGAGCCGTCTAAGCGGTCTGCGGGAGGCGCTCCCACCGCCTGTGCTCCTCGTAGCACCGGCCCCGCAGGTGGTATGCCTTCACAGGGGACGAGACCACCCTTCCGTGGTCGTCGATGTCCACCGAGGCGGTCTGCATGGCCGGTTCGCCGGGGAGGATGGGCTGCCCGCAGCGGCAGCAGGATTCCATCGTCATGGTTGTCTGCATCGTTCACCTTCCTTTCCTTATATGTATGGGTGTGTTGCGCCCGAAACGAGGCGAGGCCCCGCCCGTCCGTTTCCGGGAGGAAGCGGGGCCTCGTGGTTGCGTTTGTGGTGAGCCGTCTACGCCGCGATCTCGACGATCTCGCCGTCGCCCAGGTCCAGGGAGACGACGGTGGTCACCAGCCGTTCGCGGTAGACCTCCTTCTCCGGCGTATCCTCGACCATGACCATCTCCTTTGAGGTCTTGCCCTTGACCAGGATGCGCCTGCCTTCGGATTCGAGGACGAGATTGTCGAGGAAGCCCGCCGCCACCAGCATCGCCATGTGGCCGCGACGCAGGGGCATGAGCGGGCGGGTGCGGTTGTCCTTCGCGGGCCACAACGAGTCTGTGGTCTCCGTGCTCGCCCACAGCCCCGACCGTCTTGCCTCGGCAGCGGCCGCCACGGGGTCGACGGTGCGGGTGGTGAAGAGGATGTCGCCGCTGGGCGACGCGGCCGGGGTGTACTCCCCGTAGGAGTAGGGGTCGTGACGGGAGCGCAGGGATTCCGGCTCCCCAAGAGCCCACTCCGTCACCATGCTCTCGGCGGCCGCGTCGGGAACGGGGTCCGCCTTGCGGTACCCGAACAATACGACCTGGTCGAACATCTCCCGCTCAGGGACCGGGAACGACCAGCACCTCATCCGCCCGTAATGGGTGGACAGGTAGCGGGCCGAGTAGGAGAGATGCTGCCTTGGCACGATGAACACCAGCAGGCCGCTCTCGGCCAGGTAGCGCGTGCAATGGGTGAGGAAGCTATGTTCGACGCGCTTGTCTTCCGAATCCCAGTCATACGGCGGGTTCAAGATCAGCAGGCCGAAGGCCCCATTGGCGATGGACGTGGCGAACATGTCCGAGGCCAGGGTATGGTGGAGCCGCTTCTCGGCCTCCTCCGCCCGGTCGCGGTGCAGTTCGACGCCGTAGGTCTCGATGGGGATGGCGTTGGGCCGGTCGAGGCGTTCGGCCAGCCTCTGGAGGGCGTCCCCGGCCCCGCAGCAGGGATCGAGGATGCGCAGGGTCTCCCGGTCCCTGTAGTAGTAGCCGGTGGGGGTGTGAATCAGGTCGGCTATCAGGTCCACCACCCTCTCGGGCGTGGGGTAGTAGCCGCCCTTTGCCAAGGCTGCAAGTCTCATGTCTCTTCTCCTTTCTGTTCCGTTGCCGCTCTCAGGCGGCGATTCCGATGTCCTTGTGGCCGTTCTTTGCCAGACCGACCACCTCTCCGACGGCAAGGTTGCGCTGGTAGCACAGGACCTGGTGAGTCCCGATGCTCTCGGCGCACGCCACGCAGTAGGCGGTGATGAGCTCGGCGCGGTTGGCGACGGTGATGCGCCGCACCAGCACCGAGCCGCCGTCCGGCAGCGTGTGCCGGTAGAGCGTGACCGAGAGGTCGCGCCGCTCCGCCTCCGTCGCCGGCCTGAAGAAGTGGGGTTGCCCCGAACTCATGAGGTGCGCGGTGTTGTCGTGCGGGCAGTAGCGGCAGGTATTCCCGTCAGGGGAGAACCGCCGCCATGCCTCGTAGTTGCGCTGTCCCCGCCGCTTGCTGTTGCGCTTGGCCCGCTTCAGGGTGTCGGGTAGGCCGCCGGCGAGTTACTCCGCGCTAATGGAGCACTTTTCCGTCGGCCCCCCTCCGAACCGGACGTGACACTTTCGCGTCATCCGGCTCTCCGGTGTCGTTACAGGAGGTAGCGTCTGTGGTGAGGTGCCGGTGGCACCGTCCGCATCGTAGGGGCCAGGCTCGTGTGAGCCTGTTCAGTGAGGCGAGTAAGCTTTGACCTTGAGGGTATACTCGTCGTCTATCGCATTGACGGTGTAGTCAATCTCGACTTTCGTTGGGTACCCGAACTCACTGTCGTAGCTGACGGTAAGTTGGTCGGCCTCACCGGTAATGGCTTCTTGGATCACGTCGAAAAAGCGGTCGATGGTGTGGTAGCGGGGTAGTTCTGTCATTGGCCCACCAGATTTTGTATAGATGGCGGACTCGACGAACCCTACGCTTTCGACTGACTCTATGTCCCCGTCCAGTACAGTGACCTTGACGGTCTTGCTGGCGTGATCCGGGCACTCGCAGAGTACGCTGTACTCATACGTGTAGTCATGGGCGCGGGTTTGCTCCCACATGTCACGATGCCTGTCCAGTTCAACCTGCTCCCGAGCAAGCACAGGGTCTTGTTTTGCATCACTGCAAGCCAAGCTGAATGCAAGGAGGAGTCCGACCAAGGTCGGGATCACGAAGACGAGTTTTGTATCCACGCTCCGGAACCTCCAGTGCTGTTTCGAGGGAAGGTCTGCCGTGTCCCAGTCTACCACCGGCCCCGTTGGGAACGGAAGGTGTTTGGGCGTTTCACGGTTGGAACACTACCTATCTGTTGCAACGGTTGGTACTCAGGCTGCCTGTTCGTTCTGCTTCAGCGGGCGTCCGGCGTGGATGTCCGCGTGGCATGACGCACAGGCCACGAGCGTCTTGCGACGCCGTGCTGCCATGACCTCCACCCAAACGGGCGGCTTGGCCCGTCCCTTCTTTCGCAAGTCTTTCAGCGCTCGTACGTGGTGCACCTGGACCTTCACCGTTGAGCCGCAAAGCTCGCAGACGTTGGCCCGCAGGCGCTGTTCGAGTTCCGTCCGACTATTGAGTATCGGGGGGTGTTTATCGACCAGGGTTGCCGCGTTGTCCCGCGCAAGCGAAACCCCGCCCCAGTACGTCACCAGCGTCTTTTCGCCCGGCTCGGCCACTTTCACCATCAGGACCTTGCGAGGCCCTTTGTCAGTCTGAATCGTAGTTTTGTACCGCTTGAACACCTGTGGCACGCTGATCTTCAGCTTTGCCGCGAGTGTCTTGGCAAGTGACATTTCCATGACCCAACGGAGATGGCTTAGTGCGCCCAGGTTGGTTGCACGCCGGTAGTAGTTGACGACACCCCGGTACTCCGCCTGGTACTGTTCCACGATGCTGTAAAGCGAGTCATGAATTCGTATTCCAAGGTGGATTGGTTTGCCGTTACGCATGTAGGCGGCGCTCTTGGCGCGTACGACGTCTTGGGGAACGCGCAGCCCGATGATACCATTGACCGATCGGCGGCCACTGGCGTCGAGCCTGTCTTTGCTCCCCTGAACGACGACCTCGTAGCCGAGGAACCGTGCTGCCTCAGTGCGGCCGTGGGTGACCAGGGTTTTAGCGTCGGATAGCTCCAGCTTGAGGTTATCTTGCAGGAACTTGCCTAGCCGGGCCTTGATCTCATCGGCCTCGTTCTTTGGCCCCGCAAAACCGAGTAGAAAGTCGTCGGCGTACCGTGTGTACCGGAGACGGCGGTAGGCCGGGTCATGGGTGTCGTGGCTGGGCATGGTGCGCAGGAGTGGGCGAAGTTCCGCCGCTTCCTTTGCATGGCCAGATTGCCGTAGACGCATAACTCGTTTGGAAACCCTTTGATACTGCGGGTTCTTCCGTCGTCCGGTGCCACGGTTGTATTCGGGCAAGAGCACGTCCTCCGCGAACCTGTCCAACCGGTCTAGGTAGACGTTGGCGAGTATGGGACTCACCACACTTCCCTGAGGTGTGCCACTGTAGGTGGCGTTGAGCTTCCAGTCCTCAAGGTAGCCAGCCCCAAGGAGGTTGGAAACAAGCCGCAGGAAACGGTTGTCCTGGATGTTCTCGCCTAGTATTTCCAGCAACACCTTATGGTCGATGTTGTCGAAGCAACCGGCGATATCTCCTTCGATGAACCATGTCGTGCCTGTCCAGGTGCGGGTTATCTCCGTGAACGCCGTGTGGCATCCACGGTTGGGCCGGAAGCCGTGCGACCGGTCGCTGAACTGCGGTTCGTAGTACGCCTCCAGTAGGAGACGCATAACTTCTTGCAGCACTTTGTCCGACCACGTTGGGAGTCCGAGTGGCCGCCGCTTCCCGTTGGCTTTCGGGATGTATACGCGGCGGGCCGGAGTCCATCGGTAGCGCTCGAAGCGGAGGGCCTCGATGATCGCGTGGATGTCGTCCATCTTCATCCCGTCTGCGGTCTCCGGTGTTGCGCCTGGGGTGAGCGCACCGTCGTTCTTGGCGATACGCCCGTAGGCCGTCAGGTACAGGTTCGGGTTCCAAAGTTGGCGGTAAAGGTCGTTCACGGGCAGTCCCCGTGTACCTCTGTCGCGAATGATTCCCAGTATGGTTTCGGCGTTGCGCATCTCGCGCACCTCCTTTTCTGAGTTTCGGTTTGACACCTGCCTCCCTTCGCCATGTGGACGGCTTTCCCGTCCTCGGACTACTACGGAGGCTCCGTCACCATAGGACTCGCGTCCCTTAGGCGATCCCGCGTTCCGTCAGCATAGGACGTTCTAGCGCGACTGTAGGTGCCCCGTTCGTCTCCTTGAATTGACCGCATGGGTCATTGCCCGCTCATCGGAGGTGCACGGATTGACAGGACACATCCATGCAATGAGCGGCGCCGGGTTACAAGCGTTCTACCGGCGGGTGGCGATTTTCACCAACTGGAGACTGGGGTTCAAGCAATCAAGCCTTCACCATATCGCGCGGGTCTTGCGGAACCGGCCCTACAACGCTTTGGGGCCGTAGCCGCTTTACCGACATGCTGTTTTCCCCCTCGGCTTTCGCCTCAAGGTAGGTCGGTTGACCCAGGGACTTCCTCCGAGTCCCTCCCGAGTGAGTCGGGTATCCTATGCCGCGTGACGCGGCGCACCCTATCCATCGCTCCCCTCCTCCGGCAGGGTGAGGCTGCCCGACGCAACGGCGTAGGAGAGGTCTTCGCGGAGCTTGTCGGACTTGGGGGAGCACCTGTAGGCGGAGACGCCCACGCTTTGCAGCGGGACTATCTCGCCTTCTTTCAGGCCCCTCTGCCAGAGCCAGTCGGCCCAGGAGCCGTGCAGGGGCAGCGGGCTGCGCCGGTCGAGGAAGCGGTGGTGGAGCGCCGGGGTCTCCGCCTCCGACTGCGCCAGCAGCAGGAAGGAGTCCTTCTCGTATGAGAACTCTGCGGTCTTGGTGTAGACGAGGGCGTGCCAGGCGCCGGTGCCGCGAAGCCGGGCGATCTTGGTCGTCCACGTGCCGATGGTCTCGTACGGCACCTGGCAGCGCTGAAAGCCTCCGCTCAGCGCCATTCCGTCCGCCCCTTTGATGATGTGGGCGGTGTCGGGGGGCTGCTTGAGCAGGGACGCCCAGATCGCCTTGAGCGCGGTCTGGGAGCCGACCATCGAGACGAACCAGAGGCCCTCGGTGCGGTCGTCGCGGGCGAAGGCGTCAGCGGTGGCGCTGAAGCCGGCAGCAGAGATGGTGTAGAGGTCGTCGGGGTCTATGGTGTGGGTTGCGAGCATGGCGATTCTCCTTTCGGGCGAGTCTTGGATGCCGATGCGCGGGGGCGAGTCCCCGCGTGGGGGGCCGGACGGTTCGGGAGCGTCCGGTCAGGGCATCAGCCCCTTTTCTTTGAGGCTGACAAAGCTCTTGCCGCCTATGACCACGTGGTCGAGAAGCTCGATGCCCAGGAGCTTGCCCGCCTTGGCCAGGTCCCTGGTTATGGACACGTCCTCAGGGCTGGGAGACGGGTCGGCACTGGGATGGTTGTGGGCCACAATCACGGAGGGCATAGACTCGACCACGGCGGCACGGAACACCTCGGCCGCCCTCACCACCGACGAAAACACGTTCCCCTGGTACACCGTGCGCTGTCCCTGCACCCTGTTCCTGCGGTCCAGCAGCAGGACCCTGAGCTGCTCCTGGGCGAGGGCTGACATCTCCTTCCCCAGCAGGTCATGCACGTCTTGGGGGGTGTTGATTGCGGGCAGGTCCGCCTTGGAGCGCTCCGGCTGGGTCTCGACCTCGTAGCGCATCGCCAGCTCTCCCAAGAGGCTCAGGTTGCTGCGCAGGGCCGCGAGCAGCGCCTGTCCCTCCGGGTTGGAACCTGGGGTCTCCGTAGGCTTGACGTTCTTCTTCCTGGTCATGTCGGACTCCTTGCTGTAGATTCGGACAAAGAGAGCGGGGCCGCCCTCCGGTAGATGGAGAGCGGCCCCGTGGTGCGCCCGGTTGAGCGGGCGCCGGTATGCCGGTTGCGGACTGGACGAGCTAGAAGGGGGAGTCCTCCTCGCCCTCGTCGCCCGCCCCGTTGCCGTTGTTGGAGTCGAGGAAGACGACCTCCTGGGTGTGGACCTCGGTCTTGGAGCGGCGCTGGCCGTCCTCCGTCTCCCACGAGTTCTGGACGAGGCGTCCGGCGACGTAGACCCGCTGGCCCTTGCCGACGAACTGGTTCACGGCCTCGGCGCTCTTGCCCCAGACCACGATGTTGTGCCAGTCGGCGGTCGTCTCCCCGTCCTGGCGGCGGCGATCCGTCGCCAGCCGCAGGGTGGTGATCGCCGTGCCGTTCGGCGTGTACTTCATCTCGGGCTCGGTGCCCACTCTGCCCAACAGTTCCACCTTGTTGATGGTGCGTGCCATTTCGATTTCCTCCTGTTTGTGATGTGGCGCGGCCAGTGCCGCGCCCTGTTGAAATGAGAGCGGGGCCGTTCCCCGTAGTTGGGGAAGACGGCCCCGTCCTGCGCTCCCGCCAGGGGAAGCGTCTTGCCAAACTCGCTCTAGCGCGACTCTCTCCTGATCTCGCCGATGGTCTTCGGCTGCCAGTAGAGATCGCGTTCCACGGCGGGAACGGCGCCGAACACCGTCGCCTCCGCCAGCTCGTCGAGCGAGAAGTACCCCAACTCCGTCTCAAACCCCTGGACGAGGCCGAAGCACTCTCCCGACTCCGGGTCCATCTCGGTGATGTACCAGGTCCAGTTGCCAAACGGCGAGAACAGCTTGGCGGGGGCGAGAACCGTGTCGTAGTCCTTCGCGTTCTCGTTGGCGTAGATGGCGGGGATGGTGTCCCCCACCTCCTTCGTCATCAGCGCGTGTCCGCGGACGCCGCTGTGGTTGTCCTGCCACATCGTGGCGGTTCCGGTTGCGTTGCTCATGGTCTCTCCTTTTCTGTGGGTTGGTTGTGACTCGGCGGGGCCGTCCAGGTAGAGGGAAGCAGGCCCCGTCTTGCGCTCTTCGCTGGGAGCGTCTAGCTGACCCGCACGTACTCCGACTCGCTTTCGGTCACCACTTCCGCCCGGACCTCCGGGGCGAGAAGTTCGTTCAAGCGGCGATAGTTGGTGGAGTAGCGTGTCGTGTGCACCAGGCTCACCGTCCGTCCGTTGACGGTGACCTTGGCGTCGCCCCTCCGGCGCATCCACGCCTTCAGGGTGTCGAGGGCGCTGCGCTTGGCCTTCTCCGGTTCTCTGATTGCGTCCTGAGCCTCCGTGTAGGCCGCCACCGCGTCCCGTGCCTCTTCGTCCGTCACCTCCTGTTCGTCGGTATCCTGTTCAGCATCTACCTCGGCCATACCCGGCAGGCAGGTGTCCAGGAAGGGACACGACCTGCACTGCCAGGAGTTGGCCGAGAAGTCCCGCTCCGGCAGCGCCTCGGGGTTCGGCCCGTTCTGAACGTGGTGCGCCCCCAGTTCGCCGAGCCAGGCGCAGGCGTCCTGGAGGGCCTTCTCCAGCCGCTCGGCTGGTATCAACTCCCAGTCCCACGTCCTGCTGCCTGTGTCCATCGTGGCGATCACGGCATCCCGAAGGTCGTCGAACACGCCCAGTGAGTAGAAGGCGGCCTGGGCCACCGCCGCGGGATGGCTGCGCTCCGCCCCCAGGGTCTGCCATCGCCGGAACGCCTCAGGCCCCCTGGTCTTGACCTCGACCACCATCTCCTTCCCGTAGGCGGGCGCGTCCGATGTGCCCCCAAAGAGGAGCGTCTGGACCTCAGTCGCCGCCTCGTCTGGGGGAAGTGGCATCCGCACCGCGCCGTCCGGGTGTCCGGTGACCAGCAGACCGGGGCCGACACGCACCGCCACCTGCTGCGGGTTCTGGGGGTCGGCGGGAGAGACCTTCCAGCCCGCCCGCTCCATCGCCCGAACCACCACCGGCTCCAGGGCGTTGCCTGCCTCCATCGCCACGAGCGACTCGTCGCTGGGGGGATTCGTCGGCGTATGGTCCGTGGCGGCGTACCAGAGGGCGCGGCGGCAGCTCTGGGCCGACGAGGCCCGGATGACAAGCTCGCCGTCGTGGTTGAATTGCGCCGCAGGGCGTGAGAAGACCTCCGCCCTGTCAGTGGTCATCGTTGTCATGGCTATTACCTCCTTATTTCCTGTAGATGAGAGGCGGGGCTTGTTCACGCCGCCTTATGCTCGGCTTCCTGCGCCTCCTCCCGTTCCTCCTTCGCCCTCAGGTGGGACTTGAGGACGTGGGCAATGCCATCGCCGAGGCCGTGGACGGGCACGCTTCTGCCGTCGCCCAACTGGTTCCAGAACGGGGCCATTTCTTGGATGCCCTGAATTTGGTCAATCACCTCCTCCAGCGGGGTTCCCCGTCGCAGGTGGAGGGAGATGAGGCGGCAGGCGAGTTCCGTCACCCCGTGCTGGAAACTCCCTCCTTTTCCGAGGAAACCAAAGACCTCGAAGGGCTCGCCGTCCTCGTCCACGGAGACGGTGATGAACAGGCTCCCAAGCTCGGTTTGCAGCTTCGTGGTGGTGCTGGGCAGGCTGCGGGGTCTGGCCCGTGTTGCCGGGGTCATGGCTTCACCCCGGCTGGCTGGCAGACGGGGTGCGTCCCGCCGCACTCGACGGCCTCCATCCGCCCGTACCTGCCCACGGTGTCCGGGTCGTTGGCGAATGACTCGGCCTCCAAGCGGGTGTCGAAACGTCCGAATGGCTCTGCCCCGTGCCCGTTCCGGTAGGTGGTGGTGTGGTAGTGGTTTCCCGGCGGACAGTTGCGGATGAAGGGAAGCGCGGGACTGTAGCGGTCGAAGTAGCCCGCAACCATGAGGGCCATCTCTCGGTCCCCGTCGTCGCCCAGGCCCAGTAGCGTCCTCACTATCGGCTCCTCGCAGTCCTCCTCGGCGAAGGTCGCCGTCATCATCGCGTTGCGGACGGCGGCGGGAAGCTCGTACCACCGCCTGCGGCTGAGCTTCAGCCCGCCGTGGCTGGGCGTGGAGACCCGCAGCACTCCATCGGCCAGCTCCTCAATGTCGTGCGTCCAGCCCCAGGGCGTGTAGGTCAAGGTCGTCGTCACCATTTCGTTCTCCTCCTTCCTGTAATGCGAGAGCGGGGCCGCCCCCGAAGGAGACGAACCCCGCTCGGTTCCGTGTGCTGATGCACTGAACGGTCAGGCCGCCTGCGACTGCCGCTCCCGGAGCTTGTCGGCGGCGGCCTCCACCAGCCGCCTGATCTCATCCGCCGTCAGGTCGTCGAGGTCCTTGCCCATCTGCCTCTGGACGGCGGCTCGCACCTGCGCCTCGTCGAAGCCCTGCTTCCCGGCCAACTCCATGAGCTGCTTGCGCAGGGTCTTGACCTGGGAGTCGTTCCGTCCGGCCTGAGTCCGCGCCCCGTTGCGCCGATTGGCATGCGCCTGAGCGGGAGCGCGCTCCGACCTGGGGGCGTTGACCACCGGCGGCTGCTCTCCGTAGAGGCCGTTGCCGAAGCGGTCTCCGAAGCTGCGGAGCGCCCGCTTCATGCCGTCGGTGACGCACCCCTTTATGGCCGTCTCATGGCCGTCCGCCGTCTCGTCGGTCACGGCGTGGAAGCCGATGTCGGTGCGGGGCGGAGCGCCGGGGACGGTGACCCGCACCGGCGCGGTGTAGGCGTTCAC
Organism: Dehalococcoidia bacterium; assembly: GCA_965208395.1. Classification (GTDB taxonomy): domain Bacteria; phylum Chloroflexota; class Dehalococcoidia; order Lucifugimonadales; family CBDBON01; genus CBDBON01. The sequence goes on along the minus strand of CBDBON010000002.1, from coordinate 740,335 downwards.
CACTGTCACCTCGCCGGTCTGCTTATCGACCGTCTCGATGCGGCGCAGGCTGACGTTCTCGACCAGCTCGAACCCCCACCCGCCGAAGCCGAAGACCCTGTTGGCCTCGTCGATGGCGGTATGGCCCTCGATGTAGGAGAAGGTCCTGCCGCCGCGCCCCTTGCGCTGGGAGACCAGCGTGGCGTCTAGGGGCTGGCTCAGAGCATTGGTGACGGCGGGTGCAAGCCCGTCCCAGAGCAACTCGTGCTCGGCGACGATTGCGGCGTCGGGCTTGTGCCCGTTGCCGTTGACCGAGACGAGGCCGTTGCCCGTCCCGTTGGGGTGGTGTCCGTTGTTGTTGCCGTTGGACATCTTGTGTCTCCTTCCTTGTTGTGTGTCCTGTAGCGGATGAACCGATGCGGATTCCCTGCGGAAGCCGTGAGCGGGCGAGGCCCGTCGTGAATTGGGCATAGGTCCTCCTGGGTAGTCAGGATGGGAATGGGGATCAAGCGGGAGCGAGTCCCGCAAGCAAGTCGGGCCGAGGAGGCCCGGTAGAGGGAAGCGAGAGGGGGAGTGGTGGGAGGTTAGCGGGCGGAGCGGGCCGCCCGTGCAAGCAAGCGGAGGAAGACCGTGCGCCCCTGGGGAAGTGAAGCAAGCTCGGCCACGTCGCCGACGCCCTGGGGAAGGGTGACGGCGGCGGCCCTCCTGTCAAGCAAGCCCACAAGCCTCTCGGTGGCCTCAAGACCCGCCTCGTCGTTGTCGAAGGCGAGGAAGACCCTGGGGCAGCCTCGGAGGGCCGACGCCACTCGCTCAACCCCCTGGGTGCCCAGGGCAGCGACGGCTGGGACACCCCAGGCCGCAAGGGCAAGCCAGTCGAAGACGCCCTCGGCCACCACGACCCAAGGTGGAGCGGGGCCGAGCCGCCCAAGTCCAAGCACCGGCTTGGGGCCGGGCAATGCCTGGAACCTTGGTGTCCGGTCGGGATCGACGGCCCGTCCCACGAGCCAGCGGACAAGCCCGCCGGAGAGTTCTGGAACGACCACCATCCCGGCGAACCGCTCCGAACCACGCTCGGTGAACAGGCCAGAGCCCCGAATCCGCCGCTCCGAGAAGCCAGCCGACTCAAGGGTCTCCCGCAAGCCAAGTCCCGGCGAATAGCCGATGCCAAGTCGCACGGCGGCGTCAGGGTCGATGCCCCGCGAGGTAAGGTAGTCAAGCCCGGCGGGGCTGCGCCGGAGCTGCCCGGAGTAGAACCGCGCCGCCGCCGTCAGCAAGCCCGGGTCCCTGGGCGGCAATGGCGCAACCCTGGGACGCCGAGCCCCAGCCGGACGTGGCGCAACACCCGCAGCAGGCCCAGGGCTGCCGTCAAGCCGTGCAATCGCCTCCGGCAGGCTCAGGTGTTCAACACGCTGGATGAAGTCCAGCACGTCTCCGCCGAGGCCACAGCCGAAGCAGTACCACTTTTCCGAGTCGGCGTACACCGTGAAGCTCCCCTCAACCTCGTCGTGAAAGGGGCAGACGCCCTGGCGGACCCTGCCCCTTCCCCTGAGACGCACTCCCGACGCCTCCACCGTGTCGCCCAGGGGGTGACGGGCCTTGAGCGCGGGGATGTCCACGTTGGCCGTAACCATCACGCACCCCCGTTCAGGAGCCTCAGACCCCGCAGGCTGCGCCCCGAGACGACCTTGCCGGGCCGCCAGCGCATCCCCAGGACCGCCGCGACCTCAAGCGTCCCGCCGTCGCCGTTGGGCACCAGGGCGGCGGCCCTGCCGGTGCCCTGGGAGTAGAGCACCGCTCCCCTATCCTTGAATCGCCGCTTCACAAGCTGAGTCCACTCGGAGAAGGCCCAGCGAGCCTCCCGGGTCTCCACCTTCGCCATGTCCATGCCGGCCAGGACTGCCAGCCCGCCATCCACGTCCCCGGCCTGCCTGAGCCGCCGCGCCTCGTGGATCGAGCGCGACGCGCTCTGCTCGACCGCCTGAATCTCCGTCTCCGCGTCCGTTGCGAACAGCGCGTCGATGAGCCGGTCGACCAGCTCTTCGAGGCTGCGCCGGGGCCTGTCCACCGTGTCCATCGTCCGATTGCCTGCTGTCAAAGTCGCCGTCGTCATTACGCACCTCCTTAGTGCTTCAGCTTGTGTGTTGCCGTCATCTGCGCCCGCTTGCGGGCAAAGAAAGAGGGGCCGTCCTCGCGGGAGGACGACCCCTTGCGTTTTGGGATGGGTTGTGAGAGGCCCGGAGGCCCCGTGGTCAGCGTCGGAACCTCCGCACCGGAGGCCGCCGCAGGAATCGCCTGAGCAGAAGCCAGCCGATGCCCAGGCCGACCAGGTTGAGGAAGACCATCTCGCCGTCGCCGGTGATGAGCGGCGCCGCAATCACCAGCGTGACGATCCCGGCCACCACGACGTTCTTGCGCTTCCACCAGGGCCGCTTCGCCTCAGGGTTGACCGCCGCAACGACCGGCTCATAGGCCGTCCAGATGGGCAAGCCCGTCAGGACCTCCAACTCAGTGACGATCACGCCCTTCGAGCAGCCACCGGTGTGACAGCGCACGTCTATGCCCTCGCCGTCCGGCCTCTGTCTGAACGCCAGCCCGTCCGACTTCCCGCCGTGGCAGATGGCCGTCGTCGTCCAGAACCACCCTCGTTGGTAGCTCACCCTATGCGAGAGCAGGTCTGCGATCCGCCTCGCGCTGGGTCCCGTGTAACGCTCCGTCATGCTCGTTCCTCCTTCCGTTGCCTGTGATTCGTCCATGCCGTCTTCGACCTCCTTTCGATGCTCGATGCCGTTGAATTCCGTGAAAAACACGCAGCTCGGCCCAGGGTCACATCACGGGGAAGCGAACCGGGGAACTGGGGTGAGATGGGATGCGACCGTCCTGACATTCATCCGCAGGACGGCATGCGTTGAAGCTGCGACCCAACCGCGTGACGGTTGCGCCGCAGACATGAGGAACTGGCCGGGACGCGGGGCGCACCTCGGCCAGAGTCTGCACCGTACTCGCTACGGTGGTGTCCCGTGTTTCGAACCGGCATCGGGGGAGCAACGGCTCGACCCCTCCACTGGCTCACGCAGCGGGAAAGGCGCTTGTCCCACCGGGCAGCCATCGGGAGAGCAAGGCTCAATCCCTCCGGTCTGACCCCTGGGCGGCTGTTCGGAGAGCGAAGGCTCGATCCTATGCAGCCGGTCCCGGATTCGGGGACGGGAACCCTCCAGGTTTCTCGGCACGAAACGCTGGAAAAGCCAGAAACTGCGTCAATTATCGCCCCACTCGACCGGCGTTGGAAAGGCTTCGGAGGGGGTTTCGGGCCAGCTCAACGCAGATCACTTGCTGCGATGTGGCAACCTAGCCGCATCTCTGCGACAACCTAGCGCCACCACAGCCACGGGATGACCCAGCGCAACCACTTTCGCCTTCGCAGCGCCTTCCGCGTGTCGGCCAGTGCCCTCCAACGGTGGGTGGTCTGTCCCTTGCGCCCGAAGCCCCGCAGTGGCTGGGTCTCCGGGGGCAGGGTCAACCCGTGCTTCTCCAGCATCGCCAGCTCCATCACCAGCAGACGCTCCTCCGTCTTCAGCCACGATAGGCTCTTCCCCCTGTGCGGGTGGTCGGCCCGCAGGCTGCGCCACTTCTGCACCAGCGGCCACGCATCGCCGTACACCTCCGGGTCGTCCTCAGCAGCCTCCTCGGTGACCACCTCCGGGTTCACGCGCCGCTGCCTTGTCCGCCTCGGCGCATGTCCCTCGTTCACTGACGGACCGGGGGCCGCTGCGGTGCTCTCCGCATCAGCGCCATCAGCCTTTTCCTCGGCAGCGTCCGGCGTCTCCGCTTCCTTCTTCACCTTCTCGCCCCCGACTCGCTGTTCGGCCCTTGCGCCGCCCACACCCCGCAACTCTTCGAGGCCGGCCTCCAGGGCCGTCACTCGTCCTTCCAGCGCCCCGACCGACTCCCGCAATCGCCCCACTTCGGGGTCGTCGCCCGTCCCCAACAGCCGCTCCAGCGCATCGCCCACCCGCCCTGTGATCTCGCCGGACTCCTCCGCCTTGACCAGGGTGCGGTAGGCGACGCCCAGCAGGTCCGCCGCCTCCATCCGGCCCTCCTCCCGCACCAGTTCCCGCAGGAACCCGCGCAGCCTGAGCCGACGCAGCTTCTCAATGTCCTGGGCCTCATCACCCGGCGTCTCGTCCACCGGCGACTCCTCGCCCTGCACCTCGTCCGACTTCGCCTCAGCCTCCTCTGTCTCCCCGGCCTGCACACCGTTCACTTGCGTCTCATCCATGCGTTCAACCCTCCTCGTTATCACGTCCTATAGGGGTGCGTCCGGTAGGGGATTCTCGCCCCCGAACCGGTCCCTCCAGCAGGTTGCTTGCTCCGATGTGGCTGTCTTGCCGACTTGCATTTCTGCAACTCGGCCGGAATCCGTGGAACACGCCCCGACCAAACATCGCTTGCTCACTTGCCAACCTCCCCTCCTTTTCCTTCGATTTCAGCTTGAAAACGCCCCGGACTTGCATTTCTGCAACTGACGCTAATCCCTGTACACCCCCATGACATCACAGGGGCTTCCGGATGGGCAGGCCCCGTGAGGGGGACTTGTGCGCAAGCCCCCCTCACGCACCATTCCTAAGACGTTTTCGCCTCCCCAGACTCGATGGCAGACATCACAACCCCATCGACAACGGAGGCGATTACATGGCGGTCCCACCGACCATCCGGCGGACCCTTAGCAGATCCAGGAGGCTGATCCCCCTGGCCATCGCGCTGTTCTTGGCGGCGCTGGTGGCCATACCCACGAGCAACCTCGCCCTGGCCCAGTCGCCGCCCGCAGGCGACATCGCCCTGGTCAACGAGGACCGGGAGTTCGTCGAGCGCAAGAAGGGCGGCGAGTTCGTCGCCAGGCCCCTCTTCGACCGCAGGCTCCAAGACCTCTTCTACGCCGTCCGCGACGCCGACACCGGCGACTGGATATCCGCCATGTACCGGGTCAGGGGCGGCGAGAAGAAGCGCTCCGACGGCTGGGAGTACTCCTGGGAGTATCCCAAGCTTGACGAGCAGCCCGACCTCGACCCCGACAGGGCCTACCTGCTGGTCATGCTGGCTCACGCCGAGGACGGCAAGCGAGGAGACTTCTACGCCGTCGTCCCCATCCACCAGCCGGGGCGCATCTGGGACAAGATTCTGAGTGCCCTCAATCCCTCCCGCTGGGCCAGGGCCTTCGCCGGATGGGTGATTGAGGGAGTCCACGGCACGCTGTGCGGGGTGGTGGAGCGGGCCTCGGGCGAGGATGCCGCCAACTGCCGGGACGGGAACTAGCCCATGAGCGACATCCTCACCGGCACTCCTCCCGACCTCACCTACGCACATGACCTGGTTCAGCAGGCGTGGATGGTCGTCTGGGCCATTACGTCGGGCGCACTGGTGGTCATCCTTGGCTGGATGGGCCTCTCGCTCATCGTGTCAGAGCACCTCGGAAGGTCTCAGACAGGTTGGCGGGAGATGGTTCCCCGGCTGGTGCTGGGACTCGTCGCCGCAGCGTCCTCCCTGTGGTGGTGCGCGCTGGTCATCGACGTGGCTGACGCTGTGTCTGGCTTCGTCGCGGTATCACTAAACGTCACCGCCGGGGACATGCTCCGGTCCACCCTCAAGACGCTGCTCACCGCCGTGAACGCCGGGAGCGTGGGCATGGCGTTGCTGCTGGCCCTCCTCTACCTGGTCTATGGCTTCTTCGTCCTCTACGTCATCGTGCAGATGATCCTGCGCCTTGCGTTGATCGACATCCTGCTGGCGTTGGCCCCCATAGCCCTGGGGCTGTGGATTCTGCCGCACACGGCGGGCTGGGGCCGTCATTGGCTCCGGCTCTTCATGACGACGGTGTTCCAGCAGGCCGTCCAGCTCATCGCGTTGGCGTTGGGGTTCGGGTTCCTGAACGAGGTCGCCCTCATCGCCGCCTTCGAGCCGGTGCAGGACCTGGTGTGGAAGCTCTTGATGAGTCTGGCCTTCGTCTACATGGCGACCCGGGTGCCGTCCCTTCTTGGCAACGCCGGGACCTTCGACAGCTGGCTCTCGATGCTCTACTTCGGGATGAACCTGCCCGCATCGATGGTGCGGTCGGCCCGGGTCATGGGCCTGATGGCAGGGGGAGCCGCCGGAGGTCCGGCAGGGGTGACCGTGGGAGCGGTTGCGGCCAGCGCGGGTCTGTCGGCTGCGGCGAGCGGCCTGAACTCTGCGGCCTCGATGGCGACCCCATCGGGCGGCGGGGATATGGGCGGCGACTCCCCCAGGAGCGCCAACGAGTGATCTCAAACCCAACGACAACCAACCGAACGCGGGTGCGGTTCGCGTCAATCGCCGAGACGAAGGAGGTGGGACCGATGTGCCAGTAGGCGAGCGGAAAGAGCAGAAGCGAGACAGACGAACAAAGACTCCAAAACAGAGTCCGAGAGGAGAAAGAACGAAATGGAAAACCTGACACAGACCATTAGCAACCTGGTGGCCATCCTACTGGGGGTCGTGGGAGTGGTGGGTGTGGGCTTCTTCATCTATGGGGCCTACATGTACCTCACGGCGTCGGGAGCACCCCACCAGATGGAGCGGGGCAAGAGCGCCATGATGACCGCCCTCGCGGGCATCGTCCTGGCGATGGTGGCCTATGGCGTCGTCGAGCTGGTCATGAACGCGGTCGTCGGCTCCCCGGTAGACCCAACCCTGCCCGACCCCACGCCCGTCGCCGAAGAGTAGATCGAAGGCAAGGAGAACAACCATGAGAGAACACGAGGTACCGACCCACGTGCAGGCCGAGGACCGGGTGCTACTGTGGTTCACCTTCCCGCAGATCGTGGCGATGACGGCGGTGTGCGCTCTGTCCTACGGCGCATACCGCTACGCCCCTGTGGGGCCGAACGAGGTGAGGATGGGCATTGCCGTCCTCATGGGCCTCGTCGGAGTCGCCACGATCGTGGGGAAGATAGGCGGTCGGCGGCTGCCGTTGGTAGCCGCCGACCTGCTCAAGTACAAGCTGGGAGCGAGGGCCTATGCCGGGCCTGTGTCCCAGCTGGTGCGCAACGAGCCGCCCGCGCCGGCGCAGCCGGCGAGGAGCGGCCCCGGCCCGTTGAGCCTAATGTCGAAGAAGTCGAAGCGCGTCCTCCGCAGACTGCGCAAGCTGCGGAACAGGCGCAAGGACCGACGCAACAGTCGGATGCCCTTCCGTCCCCACCGCTGGTTCCGCAAGGCCCGGAGGACGAACAGGGACGACATCAACAGCAACGGGACTGGGAACGAGGGGCGCAAGGCCAGCCAGCGGAAGAAGCTCCCGAAGAACTTCATGGCAGTCGTAGCCGCCGTCGCAGTGGCGGCGGCCACGGTCATCCCCCAGTCGGCCCTTGCCGACGGCCACGAACCCTGGCGTGACGAGATCGACTTCGAGGTCGAAGAGCCGGTGGAGGGGCGTCGGATATTCGTCGAGGGTCTCACCGTCTCCGGCGACCGGGCCGCAGTGAAGCTCAGGGCGGCGACGGACCTGGACATCCGGGTGCGGGCCTTCGGCGGCAGCCAGGGCACGTCCCTGCGCTTCTGGGGATCGGCGTCCCTGGACGAGGGAGAGGCCATCGATTACTCCCTGCCCCTGCACGGCCCCACGTCGTCGTCCATCACGGTGTCCTGGCAGGACACCGTGGGGCAGGCCGGTGCGCTCACCTGGGAGCACGACCGCATCCCGTACCCGCTCCCCGAAGTCGAGGGAGAGCTGTGCGACCTGCGCATGACCTCCCTGGGCTGGACGTCGGGAGCCATCAAGGGCGTCATCGAGTCCGAGTGCGTGTCCAACATCAAGCACTCGGTTGAGCTACAGACGGTGGCCGGGCACGAGAGCGTCACCGAGACGACCCTCATGGACGCAGGGGTGACGGCAGTCACCGGCACGCTCTCAGCAACCACAGGAGAATCGACCGCCAGCGTTCCCTTCGTCCCCGGTGGCGAGACGAGTTTCAGTCTGGACGTTCCGACCGGGGAGGCCCTTCACGCCGTGAGTGTGGAGGTGAGCATTGAGGCGAGCCTGAGCATCCCCATCCCTCCGCTGACGACACTCACCCACCATCCTGAGCGGACGGAAGAGCGCACCGAGACGGTGAGCCTGTGGCGGCCGGGGGCGAGCGACACCGACAGTGACAGCCAGACCATCACCGTCACCCACGACGACGGCACCACGACGGAGCACACCGTCTCCGCATACGCCTACGCCCACGTGCCCGGCACGACGATCGACAAGGAGGTCACACTCACCATCATCCACCCCGAGCACGTCAAGGCCGAGGTGGTGGAGCGGGAGCCACTCAGCCGGATCCGAGACGAGACGCTGGACATGGCCTCCGCCGTCGGCTCGGACGACTCCTACGAGGTCCTGGTCGTGCAGGAGACGGAGCCCGAGGACCCGCCCGCCGAGCAGACGCCCGGCGGGGACCTCAGCGACTGGTTCCGAAGACTGGGATGGGAGTGGCCGTGGTGAGGCGTCTATGGACGGCAGTCTTCCTGGCCGGGGCTGCGCTGGCGACCACCGGCGCGGCCCCGGCCGAGGAGCGGGCGATGCTCGCTGCCTTCGACGCAGTGCTGACCGCAATGGCCTACGCCGCCGCCGGGCTCGCCGTCTTCGCCATCGTCTGGGCGGGGTTCGTCCTGATGGCAGAGGGCGCGGAGGAACGGGGAGGCGGCAGAGCCAAGACCGCCGTGGTCATGGCAGTCGTCGGCCTTGTGCTGGTGCTGCTGGCCAAGGCCGTCGCCGCACTGCTGCGCAGCGGCATCGTCCCGTTCCCCACCCCCTAAGCGCAAAGGAGAGAACCGAGTTGAGAAAGTTGCTTGACAAGATCACGAAGCGCGGAGCGGTGGAGTCCGTCGCTCCGCAGGACATCGAGGGGGCTGATACGACGTCGGCCTCTCCATCAAGCGAACCACAGGCTCCGATCCCCAAGCCGCCGCCCGAGCTGCCGCTCTTCTTCATGGTCTCGCACCTGGACGACGACGGCCCTGTTCGGCTGGATGGGGTGAAGCTGGGCGTGTGCGAGGTGATGGGGCTGGAGATCGACGAGCCGAAGCTGGGGGCCTTCGCCGGGGCGCTGAACGCCCTCGACTTCCCCGTGCAACTCCTCATCCGCCAGCACCCGCCCCGTCTGGGCGGGCTGAGAGAGAAGCTGCAACAGGCCCAGCCCGCTGACCTTCCCCCGCAGACGAGGAAGGCCGCCGAGTCACTCGGCAGACTCCTGACCGAGCTTGAGACCCGGGACGGCATCCTCGACCGGCGCTTCTACGCCGTGTGCGAGCACGCCCGCATCGACGAACTGCGGGGCCTGTTGGCGCGGGCCGGACTGTCCGTCCATCCCTACACCGGCAGGCGGCTGCGGATGCTGATGCTGGCCTCGGCCCTGGGAGGTACACCCACCGACATGGACGAGAGTGAGGAGGTCGAGGTGCAGGTCAACCGCAGGGACATGGGCGTCGGAGACCGGCTGGTGCGCTCCCTGCACCTGGGCAAGTGGCCCAGGTCGCTTGCACCCGGATTCCTCCAAGGGCTGATGGCGGCGGGAGCGCCCATGGACCTGTCCATACACCTGGGGCCAATTCCGGCGGAACAGGCGGCTCGCACCTTGGAGTGGCAGAAGGTGCGCTTCGAGTCGGCCCAGTCCCTGTCCTTCAAGCGGGGCCGCACCATGTCGCCGGAGGCGGAGATCGCCCTGGAGGACGTGACCCGGCTCCGCGACGAGGTGCAGCGCGGGCGGGAGCGTCTCTTTCACTCCTCTTTGTCCGTGACCCTCCATGCGAAGGACGAGGCGTCGCTGAAGGAGATGACCCAGCGGGCCAAGGCCCACTTCGCCGCCACTTTGGGCAAGCTCGACAACCTGGCCTTCAGGCAGAGGGAGGGGCTGCTATCCACCCTGCCCCTGGGACTGAACGCCGTGGCCGAGTGGAGGACGCTGGACACGTCCAGCCTGGCGAGGCTGTTTCCCTTCTCGCCGCCCGATCTGGACACGCGCAGCGGCACCCTTTATGGCATCGACATGCGGGCCTGCTCGCCCGTGGTCTACGACCCCTGGGACGGGACCCACCTCAACGCCAACACCGCCGTCCTTGCACGGTCGGGCAGTGGCAAGAGCTTCGCAACGAAGCTGGGCGTACTCAGGGGTCTGACGCGCGGCGTCACCGCCTACGTCATCGACCCGGAGGGCGAGTACGCGGACATGGCGAGGGCGGCGGGAGGCAGGGTCCTCAGCCCCGGCGTTGAGGGCCAGGGGATGAACCCCTTCGTCATCGACCGGGGGGACGACGAGGAACTTCTCCAGCGCATCGGCAGTCTGAGACGGCTCATCGAGGTGATGGTGGGAGAGAGCCTCGGCGCGGAGCGCAGGGCGTCCCTCGATCATGCCCTGGCGGGCTACTACGCCCAACATCGTGAGCGCACCGGCTTCAGGGACTTCTACAAGTATCTCGAAGGGGAAGCCCCGGACATAGCCCACCTGCTGCGCCCCTTCGCCACCGGCAGCCTGCGCAACCTGCTGTCCGACGAGGGAGACGACCTGCTGGGAAGGGAAGCTCTCGTCACTGTATTCGACCTTCGGCTGCTGGAGCCCGAGCTCCGGCCAGCGGCGGCGATGGTGTGCACCGAGACGGTGTGGGCCGCCGCCGCCCAGAACCCCAAGCCCCGCCTGCTGGTGGTGGACGAGGTGTGGAGCATCATGCAGCACCCCGAGGGCGCGGCCTTCATGGTCAGCATGGCCAAGAGAGCAAGAAAACACCGGCTGGGGTTGCAGTTCATCACCCAAGACGTGCAGGACCTCCTCTCCGAGGACTCCTCACGCACCATCACCGGCCACTCCGGGCGGGCGCTGCTTCAGAACGCCGCCTTCAAGCTGCTGTTGCAACAGGACGCGGCGGCGATAGGAACTGTGGGCGACGCCTTCGACCTGCCCGAAGACCTCCAGCGGTGGCTGCTGTCCTGCCCCCGTGGTGACGGGCTGCTTCTGGCGAAGGGGCACCGCTTCCCCGTCCGCATCGAGGCCACGCCGGAGGAGACGGAGGTCATCGAGTGGAGACCGGGCGGTCACAGATAGAGCGTTAACCGCACAGAAAACCGGCCCGATGGAGGGCCAGGGAAAGAGAGGACGAGACGTGACGAGCGACGGACGCCGAAATGACGAAACGAGTCCACGGGATTACGAACCCACTCACGACCCCAATAGAGAAGGGAAGAGAGCCATGAAACTGAATCCGATGAACTGGTTGACGAACGATGAGGGGAACAAGAAACCCGCGCTGCTGGCGGTGACGCCGCCCCGAAGCGGGGAGCGCACCCTGCTGGGCGTGGAGAACATGCTGAGCTCCATCGCCGTCCCCGAACCCTTCTCCCTGGAGCTGGCCGGTGACTCAGACGGCGTGACCCTCCTGGCCCGCTGCCTGGACGACCAGGTGGTGCGGGGCCAGATCGCCGCCCGCTACCCCCAGGCCCAGATACGGGAGATTTCCGTTGAGGACGACCCGCTGCGCCTGGATGAGGGAGAGCAGGCATGGAGCATGACTCTGCGGGCCGACGGCCCCGAGTACGTGCCGCTCCGGGTCTTCCGGGACGACGACCTGCTCGACCCAGGTTCCGACCCCCTCATCGCCCTCATGGGCGCACTCTCGAGCCTGAACGAGGGAGAGCGGGTCGTGGCGCAGATGAAGCTGCGCTCGCTGGGACCCGACTGGTCGCAGAGCCATCTGGAGAAGGCCCACAAGCGGCCCGTGGAGGAGCGGCGGGACCCCTCCTATTCCTACCAGACGCGGCCCCTTCAGACCGACGGGGTGACCATGGCCATCCTGGGCGTGGCAGCCTTGGCGGCCCTGCGGGGCTACCTGTGGGTGCAGGCGGGAGAGACCTGGAAGACGGTGCTCATGGGCATCGGCGTCAGCGCCGCGCTCATCGCCGGGGGTTGGCTGTGGCACCGCATCAAGAAGGCCAGGAAGCGCGTCTACGACCCGCTGCTGATCAAGGAGAAGGTCTCCCGCATCGCCTTCGACGCAGAGATACAGGTGACGGCCGTCCTGCCGGACGACGCCAGGCCCCAGCGGGCGAGGGAGATCCTGGAGCCGGTGTCGGCGGCCTACCGTCACTACGACAACCCCGCCGGCGCGCGCTTCAAGGTCGGCAGGATACGGCCCGCCGTGCCCGACCCATCGCTTCTCCACCCGTCCGGTCCTGGGCTCTTCGGCAAACGCAGCGTCTTCGGCGTTCGCGAGGCGTCCTGCCTCTGGCACCCGCCGGGAGCGCGGGACGAGACGCCCCTGGTGGCCCGCTCCGGGGCGAAGGTCCTGCTGCCCACCGCCCGCAGCGTCAGCGGCGGCGCTCACGTCGGCGACACGGTGACCGGAGCTCCCAGGAAGATTCACTTCCCAGCAGACCTGCTGAGACGCCACCACCTCTACGTGGCCCGCACCCGCATGGGGAAGTCCACCCTGATGCAGCACATCGTCCGCCACAAGATGGAGGAGAAGGCTGCGGGCAGGGACGGCGACGCCATCGTCGTCGTCGATCCCCACGCCGACCTGGTGGGCGGACTTCTGGAGCACGTGCCGGAGTCCCTCGTGGACAAGGTGCGGCTCATCGACCTGGCCGACGAGCGGGGAGCGCCCGGCATCAACCTGCTGGACGCCCGCATCTTCTCCGACCGGGACCGCACCGCCGATTCCGTCGTGCGCATCTGCAAGGGGCTGTGGGACCAGTGGGGGCCGAGGATGCAGGCCATCCTGGAACAGACGGTCAAGAGCCTCCACGAGGCCAATGCAAGCCGGGGGGAGGACGAGCAGTACACCATCCTCGACGGTCTGCGCATCCTCTCCGACGACGACTTCAAGGCCGAGGTGACGGCCAAGGTGAACGACCCCTTCCTGCTTCAGTGGTGGGCCAGGGACTTCGCCGGATGGCGGCGGGACACCAAGGCCGACGCCCTGGCCCCGGTGCAGACCCGCCTCTCCTACTACGCATCCTCCAAGCGGGCCAGGGCCATCCTGGGGCAGTCCCGCTCCACCATCGACATGAGGCGGGTCATCCGGGAGGGCGGCATCCTCTTCGTCTCAACCGCCCAGGGCGAGGCGGGAAGGGACGTGGCCGCCCTGGTGGGCGCGTCCCTCCTCAACCTCGTGGACGCCGTGATCCGGGAGCAGGGAAGCCTGCCCATCGAGCAGAGGCGCGGCGCGCTGGTCGTCGTGGACGAGATGCAATCCATGCCCGGAGTGGACTACGAGTCGATGCTCAGCGAGCTTGGCAAGTTCGGGGCCAGCTTCGTCCTGGCAACCCAGAGCCTGGCGAAGCTGGACGACCTCTCCCGCACCATGCGCGATACCCTTCTGGCAAACGTGGGATGCCTGGCCGTCTTCCAGATTGCCGGGGCGGACGCCCGACAGATGGTGTGGGAACTGGGCAAAGACCGGGTGAGCGAGGACGACATCACCTCCCTGCCGGTGCACCAGTGCTACGTGCGCGCCACCGTGGGGGCCGAGCGCATGGACGCCTTCTCGATGAAGGTGGCAAGGCCGGAGGGGGGCGACCCGGAGGTGGCCGAGCGCATCCGCGCCGAGGCTGGGAGCTACATCACGACGGGGTGGGACATCGACGAGAACGACGCCGACCTGCGGGACCTGGTGAACAAGTACCGGGAGGAGCTGGAGAAGCTCAGGCAGGCGCAGCAGTCCAGGGAGGCGCAGGGGTCTCAGGACACCCAGGCGTCGGAGGGTGGCGGCGCGTCCGAGGAGCCGAAACGGGGCAACGTGCGCACCAAGCGCGGCCGTAACCCCGCAGACTCCCCACCTGAGACTGCGGACGGGGAGCGCGAGGAATGAGGCCCTTGGACGGTGAACTGCTGAGGCTGCTTGCGGACATGCCCTTCCTCGACCGGCTGGAGGCGACCGTCGTCTCGGGATGGTCCCGGGGCGGCGTCTACGGGGCCTTTCGTAGGCTGGAGGACGCGGGGCTGACCGCCCCCTTTCCCCACGCCACCGATCTCACCGCGCCCACCCGCAGGTTCCATCTCACCGGCGCCGGTCTGCGCCTCCTGGCCGGGGAGGAGGGCCTCTCGGTGGACGCCCTCCTCCGCTCCCGTCCCATATCGAACCAGTGGCGTCGGCTGCTTCTGGAGCGGCTCGACGCCGTGGCCGTCATCTATCGCCTGGCTGCCGCCGTCTCCGACATACACCACCCCATTCGCTTCCGCTGGTATCGGGCGATGCCCATGGACGCGGCCATCGTCCTACCCGGATGGCGCACCATCGCCGTCGTCCGACAGGGACGCACCGCCGACAGGACGGGTTTCTCCAAGCGGCTGAGGCGGCTCAGGGAGGGACCGCGCTTCGGCGGAGTTCTTCTACTGGCACCCGACGAGACCAGCCTGCGCTACGCCCGCAGGCGGTTGGCCGGAGCACAGGCCACGACCGCACTCGCCCTGGAACGGGATGCGGCGGCGGGAGCCGCCGGCGACCGGGTGTGGCGACTGCCTTCGCTCAACGCCTCCATCGACCTGCGCGCCGCCATAGACCGTATGGGGAAGGGCGGCGCTCTTCCCGGCGAACGGTCGCTGTCGCGGGTCTCCCTCCCGGAGGACCTTTTCCCGGACGTCCCGGGCCGCTCCGTCCCCGACCACATGCTGCCCGCGCTGCTGAAGCCCGCCGAAAAGCGTCTCCTGGACGCGCTCTCCGACTGGCCCTGGATCGCCCTGGACGACCTGGCTGGACTGCTGGGTCTCGTTCGCAGCCGCGCCTATGAGATCGCCGCGGCACTGCAAGGGTTCGGCCTGGTCACCCGAGTCCCCGCCGGGGGGCGACGGCTCACCCTCACCGATCAGGGGCTGGCGATGCTGGCCCGCAGGGACCGCACCGCCGTCGGCGGGGCCAGAAAGCGGTGGAGCGCGGCTCCCGACGACGCAGGTGACTGGCGCAGCGTCTCCGGCAGGCGAAGCCGACAGCTCCTGCGCAACATGGAGCACACCGCTGCCGTCCACGGCTTCATCGCTGGCATGTCAATGCTAAGTTAGATTTGACCCTTTTCCGCTAAGTTAGAACTGACCCACCTTGTCGTTAAGTCGCCTCCTTTCTGGCAAGCAAGAGTGCCTGTTGGATTTAGACGTCGCCGGAGCTAGCGGCTTCAGGCGATGTCGATAGCAGTTGATGGGAGGCGAAGAGTCCGGCCTGCCTCTTGCCTTTAAGCCGGTAGCTCTCGCCTCGGATGTTGAGGACGTGGCTGTGGTGCAGCAGCCGGTCCAGGATGGCCGAGGCGATGACGGTATCGCCCAGAAGCTCACCCCACTCGGCGAAGCCCTTGTTGGAGGTGAGGATGATGCTGCCCCGCTCATAGCGAGCCGACACCAGGGTGAAGAAGGCGGTGGAGGCGTCCCGGTCGTAAGGCCAGATGCCGAACTCGTCCACGATGAGTAGCTTGGGCGACAGGTAGACCCGCATGCGCCGTTGGAGGTTGTTCTCCACCCTGGCCTTCCTCAGGTCCTCCATCAGGTCGTAGGCTCGGACGAAGTAGGCCCCCTGGCTCTTCTCGATGGCCTTGAGCGCTAGGGCCACCGCCAGATGGGTCTTGCCCACACCTGGCGGTCCCAGGAGCAGCAGGTTGGTGGCTTCAGCGACGAAGGACAGGCCGGCCAGTTCCCGCACCTGTCGCTCGTCGATGGAGGGCTGGAACGAGAAGTCGAACTGCTCCAAGGTCCGGTGGAAGGGGAGGTGAGCCAGCTTCGTCCTGGTGGACATGTACCGCTCCTTCCGGGCGGCCACTTCCACGCCGAGTAGCTCTGCCAGCATCTCGGGGTAGGTCAGTTTCTTGGTGGCCGCAGCGTCCAGGGAGTTGTCCAGGGCTTCGACGGCCTGCTTGAGGCCCAGCGTCTCCAGGTGCTGGCGAGCCTGTTCCAGCGCGATCATCGCCCACCTCCCACCGCTGCCAACTCGTACACCTCCAGGGAGCGGCGCTCCACTTGGCCCACAGGGATCTGCACCGCCACGGCTTCCTTACGAGGACGATCATCGCCGCCGGGCAGTCCGTCCCACTGGCCCGGCAGTGTGAGGCGCTGACCGGTCCGCTGGGCTTGGGGATGCACCGCCAGCCGCACGTCGCCCGACCAGACCTCCACCGTACCGGCCCGCACACCCACCTGGACCGTCGAACCCGCCCAGCTCCAGGGCACGCCGTAGCGAGACCTCTCCCAGTGGACGTAGCCGTCCCTGGCCACCTTCCGCTCCTCCCGCATGTAGGGCGCAAGGCCCGAACGCGGCGGCAGGCTGCCCAGGTGGGCGAGCTCCTCAGCCAGCATCTCTCGGGGGACCCGGTGCGTCGTCCCATGGACTCGCCGATTGGCCACCGCATCGCACCACTCCAGGGCCTGGCGGTTCATGTCTGCGTCGTCGGTGAAGCGGACACCGGGCCACAGGTTGCCCCGGACGTACTTCACGCCGCTCTCCACCTTGCCCTTCGTCTGCGCTCGGTAGGGTCGGCACAGACGGAGGTCGAAGCCCATTCGCAGTGAGAAGTCCAGCATCCGGCTGTTCCACTCCGGCCTGCCCTCCCTGTCACGCCCCAGGACCACCACCTTGGCGTTGTCGTACAGGCAGCGGCGGGGAACACCACCGAAGTACTCGAAGGCGTTCAGATGGCACCTGATGAAGGTCGCCACGTCGGCGCGCCGGACGAACTCCACGTAGATGGTCCGAGACCAGCTCAGCACCATCACGAAGGCCCAGACCCGGTGCTTGCGCCCGTCCTCTCCGACATAGGCGAAGCTGCCCCAGTCCACCTGTGCCTGCTCGCCTGGCGCCGTCTCGAACCGCACCGTCGCACGGGGCTGACGCGGCCGACGCCGAGGCCGCACGTAGTTGGTCAGCGTCGGATAGCTGCCGTCGTAGCCCAACTCCCGGATCTCCCGCAGCAGCACCACGCAGTTGTCCACTCCCGCCGACAGCCGACCATCTATGTGACCCTTGTATGGGTCCAGCTTCGACCCCTGCTTCTCTCGCCGCTTGGCCTTGGGCACCTCGTCGGAGCGCACGTACTTGCGCACGGTGTTCCGGGAAATCCCCAACTCCCTCGATATCCCTCGGATCGAGCTTCCATCGCCCTTCAACTCGTATAACTCTCTCACTAACCCACCTCCTATCATTTGACTTGCTGCACCTCCTAATCGGTTTCCCGACGAAGATGCGTCCGCTATCGGGGTGGGTCAATTCCAAATTAGCGCTACTGGGTCAGTTTAGAGTTAGCACTAACAGGCATGGCGCGCCAGGCCCGCGAACTGGGTTGGGAGACGGACCAACTCGACCCGCCCGCGAGTGCCTCGAGATACTTCCGCTACTTCGGCGGGATGCGCTCCATTCACCCCGACGCCTTCGGCATCCTGCGGCGGGGAAACGCCGTCCGGCCCTTCTTCCTGGAGTGGGAGCGACGTGCGGTGCGGCCCGTCACGATGGCGACACGGCTGGCCCCCTACCTTCGCTACTACTCCACCCACCGGCCCCTTGACGACCACGGAGCCCCGCCCGTCGTCCTCGTCGTCTTCGACGACGACATCGCCCAGACCCACTTCCTGAGGGTGGCGCAGGAGGAGATGGCCCGTCTGAGGACGGCCGTGCCCCTGCTGGCCTCCCACCGGAGCATCCTGGAGCGTGAGGGGCCTCTGGGGCGGGCATGGCTCGTCCCCGGCGGCTTCCAGCCGGTGAGTCCGCTTCCGCAGCATGAACATCAGCGCGAGACGGGAGAACCAGCGCCATGAGACTGTACTACATCGACGAGTCCGAGGGTCCCCGCTGCTACGTCCGAACCGCCCTTGGCGTGGACTCCGAGCGTTGGAACGACCTGCACGCCCGCGTCCAAACCTGGCGGACGGAGCTGCAAGACCGCTACGGCGTGCCCGTCGAACGGGAGCTTCACGCCTGCGATCTGCTGGCCGGGCGGGGCAAGCTGGCCCGAATCGACGGCGCAGACCGCAGGCTCGCTCCGGAGCGCGGGGCTGAAATCTTCTCCGGGGGGCTGCGCGTCATCGAGGACGCAGCCCGTGAAATCGGGGGAGTGGAGGTCGTCAACGTCTGTCTACGCAAGGCCGAGGTCATGGCCTATGAGCGGGCCAGCCTCGACCGGCTGCTCAACCGCATCAACTCCTCCGTCGCAGCGGAAGGCCGCCATGCCTTCCTCATCTTCGACGAGGGCAGGGAGGAGATGGTGGCCCGCCTCTACCAGAGGCTCAGGAGTCTCAACCCCATCCCCAGCAGATACGAGAAGTGGGAGGGCGGAGGGCGGACGAAGGACATCCCCATAGAGAGGGTGATCGGCGGCCCTTCCTTCCGAAGCTCCCAGGCAGACGAATTGCTACAGATGGCCGACCTCATCGCCCACGCCCTCCTCAAGCAGGAGGAGGAGCCGACCTCCAGGGTGAAGCGCCTGGGCATCGACCGGGCCTTTGGCATCCTCGACCGCGCCCTCAACCGCAGAGCTTCGAAGCGAGACCCCCAGGGAGTCGTCAGAAGATGACGGGAAGAGGGACGAAGAGGCCGGAAAGAAAGGAAGGCCGGGCAGGATCGACCCGCCCGGCCTTCTGGTTCGATGGGGAACCCCGGCACTGACTTCCCCTTGCGTATCATATTACCGTCTCACCCTCTCTTCGTCAGCCTCGTCGTCGCCGTCCGTCATCAGGGCGTAGCCGCCGGGGACATCGCGGGCAAGCTCCATGATGGCGAGGTAGTGGGCCGCCGAGGGCCTCCCTCCCCTGCGCCACTTCAGTGCGCCCCGGTCCGTCACGCCGACAAGCTCGGCCATCCGCTTCCACGAGACGCCGGCCATCTCCTTCAACCGCTCCAGCCGTTGCGGGAAGTCCTCCGGCCACGGCGGCGGGCGATACTCCTCGATCCGGTTCCGTTCCTCAGTGGTCATGGTCATTCCTCCTTCTGGTTTGAAGATCATGTTTGCGTCCCTGGGCTGATGACCGTCAGGCGGTGCATTGCAGAAGCGCATCTAGGTCAACCGCCTCGGGCATGTCCCGGTCGGGGCACATCAGGATGCCGTCCCGCAGCCCCATCTCCCCCGCAAGAGTCAGGAGCAGGAAGAGGTGGGCGGAGCTGGGGGCCACGCCCCTCGTCCACCACTGCCTGAGCTGGTAGGGGCTGATGCTCAGGAGACGTGCCAGCGCCTTGGTGCTCAGCCCGCTCGCCTCCTTGAACCGCAACAGCCGGTCGGGGAAGTCCTCCGGGAAGTCGAACTCGACGGGCCTGTGGACCCGCTGCTGCACTCCCACGTCCCTACTCCTCGCCTTCGTCGGTCGGGTCGGCCTCATCGAGCAGGAACGCCTCTCTGAAGCCTGCGCCCTCCGACAGGGCCTTCACCACGCGAGGCTCCGGCAACACGATGTACACCCCCAGCAGCATGTGGACGCCGCCGGGGAACTCGGCGGCCAGCGTCAGCAGGGCGAACAAACCGTCCCCGCTGGGCCTCGTGCCGCGCCGCCAGCGTCGGAGCTGGCGCGGGTCCACGCCCATGCACGCGGCCATAGCGTCCCAGGTGAGTCCGCTGGCTTCCTTGAAATGCTCAAGACGCTGGGCGAAATCATCCGGCAGAAACGTCCCGCCGAGGAGAAGATCGGGCGGCGGAAGGGCGGCGGGCCTCACTCCACCACCTCCAGGATGAACAGGTCGTCGAAGTTGGGGACCTCCAGAACCTCCTGAAGGCGCTTGCGCACTTCGGCGGAGGGGGAGCGGGTCCCGGTCATGAGCTGGGAGAGGTAGCCGGAGGTGATGCCGAGCATGGCCGCCAACCGGTTCTGGGTGATGTTGAGCCGGTTGAGACGCTCCCACACCACGCGGGGGTTGAGCTTCACCCGGCAGGCCGGTTGTCTGCGCTTCACGACGCACCCTCACTCCGGGCTGGCTCACCACCGTCGGCCAACCGGCCATTGGCGGCAGCGGAGCCGTTGCGGTAGAGGCCGGGGTTGGCCAGGTAGTGGCGCGCTATGATGCGGGCCAGCATCCGCAGGCCCTCGATGCGCCGCCGCTCCTGTGCCCTGGTGAGCTTTGCCTTGCTACTCACGATGCGTCTCCCGAAACCCTCTCTCTCGGTGTCCGGCACGCCGTATGGGGGTGTCCCTTTGGGGTGCCGGTGATGTATACTTACAACAGATTTAGAATAGGTGTACGAGTCATCATTAGTGTATCAATACGATGTACAGCAGGGCAAGGGCCAAAGGGCAGTATATCCCTATATCTTGACAAATCACTTGCTCTGATGTAACAATCTAGCCGTGTCGCAATCTGGTTTCATGAAGTGATACACAGCGATACGGCAGGGAGAGCCAACATGGACGAGATGGACGACGGCAGGGATCTGGGGCAGGACGAAGAGATCGGGCCGCTCCTCAAGCGGTTGCGGGGGGAGCACAGCCTCCGCGACGTGCAGCGGCTCACCGGCGTCTCCAGTTCCTACCTCTCCCTGGTGGAGCGGGGAGAGCGCAGGCCCGGCGTCAATCTCATCAACAAGCTCGCCGTCCTCTACGGGGTGGACGTCAACGAGCTGCTGCACCGGGCCAGGCGACTCGGCGGCACAGACCCAAGGGACGACGAACCGTTGGAGGTCGAGCGGGCCTACCAGTACGTGCTGGCCGACCCCCAGTTCCGCGTCGGCACCCGGCCCGACGGCCCCCTCTCCATCAAGGCCAAGCGATTCATCGTCGAGATGTACGAACGCTTCACCGGAAAGAGGCTGCTGGAATGAACGGGACGAGAGTGGACTTCTGCCAAGACCTTCTCGACGACGCCCTGGAACGGGGGATGGACCCCGAGGGCGTCGCCGCCCGCTTCGTGCGCTACTTCAACGTGTCGGGCCATCCCACGGTGCCCGAGTTGACCGTCCTGCTGAATGAGGCCGGGTTCGGCACGGTGACGGGCAGGTGCCTGGAGACCATGAAGGGCATCCACTACAGCGCGCCGGGAGGGAGCTACGACATCCACTACCGCGAGGACCTGTGGGAGGGGTCCAAAGAGCACACCGTCCTCCACGAGACCTACGAGATCATCGACGAGACCCTATGCGACCTCTACTCCGGCTCCGTGCCAATGCGCAGGGTGTGCTGGCAGGCCGACCGGTTCGCCGCAGCCGCGTTGATGCCCCCGGACGTTTTCGCCCCCTTCGCCGAGGCGTCGGGGTTCGACGTGGTGGCCCTTCAGGAGATGTACCAGCGCGCCTACTCGTCCGTCGCCATCCGCCTTGCAGAGGTGATGCGTCATCAGCCCCTCCTCGCCGTCCTGTACGAGCGCAGGGAGAAGGGAGACCCGCGCTTGTGGCCCCCGACAGCCACGCTCGATGACTTCACCGCGAAGGTGGTGGCGCGGACCCCGGGGTTCAGGATCAGGATGCAGA
Organism: Dehalococcoidia bacterium; assembly: GCA_965208395.1. GTDB lineage: Bacteria > Chloroflexota > Dehalococcoidia > Lucifugimonadales > CBDBON01 > CBDBON01. The sequence continues at coordinate 718,956 of CBDBON010000002.1, read as the reverse complement.
GACGGCCCCTGTCCTACCTCCGGGGGCTGCTGCCGCGCAGGGGCGCTCCACCTGCGCCGGGGTCGGTGACCGAGCGGGTGATCCTCACCGGCAGGCCCGTCTACGTGGAGCGGGTGAGCGGCTACGACCTGTGGCGGAACGACGACTTGACGCTGGCCGCCAGGCCCGTCATCTGGTACGGACGAGTAGCCAAGATAGCCCTCGTCGCCGTGCCCCACCGGGACCGCTCAGTGCTGGCCCCGCAGCTGGGCCATGCCTGCTTCGAGCACATCCCCCACGCCCACCAGGTGCTCTAGAGGAGCGGGTTGGCGCAGACGGGAGCGGCTACAGCGGCTGCGCTCCCGCACGACTACAGAGCAGGAATGAACAGGAAGGAGAAACCAATGAACGACCGACTCGACATGACCCCCGTGGCCCTGTACGCCAGGGTCTCCAGCGACCGTCAGGACGTGGATCTGTCCGTGGCAGCCCAGCTCAGGGCGCTCAGGGACTACGCCGAGAAGAACGGCTACCTCGTCGTGCGGGAGTATGTGGACGAGGCCGAGAGCGGACGCATCGCCGACCGGCCCCAGTTCCGCAAGATGCTGGACGAGGCCGAAAAGTCCGAGGCTCCATTCAAAGAGATCTTGGTTTGGAAATTTTCGAGATTCACCCGCAAGCGCGAGCACGCCGTCGCCTTCAAGTCCAAGCTGAGGCGCAAGGGTATCCGCGTCGTCTCCATCACCGAGCACGCCGACGACTCGGCGACCGGCAGGCTCATGGAGGCGATAATCGAGTCTGTAGATGAATTCTATAGCGAAAATCTGGCCGACGAGGTTAGGCGGGGGATGAGAGAGGCCGCTTCCAGAGGCTTCTGGGTCACCAGCTACGCCCCCTACGGCTACAGGAGGGTCATGGTCCAGGACGGTGTCAAGAAGCGCCCGAAGCTGGAGTTGTATCCTCCCGCCGACGCCGTGGTCCGGCGCATCTTCGACATGGCCCTAAAGGGCAAGAGCATCCTCGACATCACCAAGACCCTCAACGCAGAGGGAATCCCAACCATGAACGGCAAGAAGTGGCTCAAAACCACCGTCCACACCATGCTGGACAACGAAGCCTACACGGGAGCCGTGGTGTGGGGAATCAGCTCCGGGGACGGCCAGCCGCCCGTAAGGGTGGAGGACGCCCACCCCGCAATCATCTCCAAGCGCGAGTTCCAGCGAGTGAAGAGGCTGCTAGGCTCCCGCGCCCCTAAGCAGGCGAATCCCCGCCGGGCGTCCAGCCCCTACCTGCTCAGCGGCATCCTCAAGTGCGAGACCTGCGGCAGGGCCATGTCCGCTGCCGAGGCGAAGAGCGGCAAGTACACCTACTACGTATGCCAGTCCCTGATGAAGCGGGGCAGCGGCACCTGCAAGACCCCCAGGCTCAACGCCAAGAAGATCGAGAAGACCATCGTCGATGAGCTTCGCGCCAACATCCTCACCGAGTCCAACATCAGAGACCTCGTAAAGCTCCTGGACGAAGAGATGGACGGAGCGGCCCGGGAGCACCGTCAGAAGCTGGAGAGCATCGAGGCGGAGCTTGAGGAGGTGAAGAAGCAACTGGGCCGAGTCTGGCACTTCATATCCAAGAGCGACAACATCGACGTGGCCGCAGCCTCGGATCACATCGTGGAACTGCGGGAGCGCAAGGAGAGTCTGGAGAGCGCCTCAGACGAGGCACGGGCGGTGTTGGCTGAGCGGCGGCAGTATCTGGACAGCGCCGACACAATCGCCACCTTTGCCGAGGAGATGGGCGAGTTTCTCGCGACCAGCGAGTTGACCGAGACCAAAGCCTTCGTCCACTCCTTCGTCAAGGAGATCGAGGTCAAGCCCGGACGAGCGGCAATCATCTACTCCATACCCACGCCGGAAGACAGTCCAATGGGTGGTGCGGACTCCGCTGAAGTCGCCCTCAAAGGCGGAGTTCGCAAATCGGTACGTCATGGTGGGCTGGACTGGACGAAATCAAGAACCGAGGCCGACTCCCGCCGCACCCCGTCCCTGGGCATGGGCACCGTGTACGTCAGCGTCGCCTCGTCTCCCTCCACCTCGATGCCCTCCACGAAATTGCGGATGAGCGCCTTCTTCTCCGGTAGCGTCCCCTCCTTCAGGAAGTCCCGGAAGTCTGCCACGTACCGGACGATCTCCTCGGTGTCGGGAAGGGCAACCCGGCGCTGCTCAAGCCGGGTCTCAGCGTCCTCCCGCGCAGCCTCCAACTGCTCCTCACGGTGCCGCAGGGACATGATGCGGGGCGACAGGACCTCCAGGGTCAGGTCACTCGTCTCGATGGCCTCGTAGAGCTTCCCAAGCCTATTCCGCACGTCCGATAGCTCCGCCTCCACTACCTCCAGCCTGCCCGCAAGCTCACCCGCCATCGCGTCTATCTCCTCGGCTACCAGCGTCACCAGTTCGGTGATGGTCTCCTCGGTCAGGATTCGCTCTCGTATCTTTTCCACCACGAAGTCCTCCACCCTGGGGGCGTTCAGGTAGCGGGCGCTGCACGTCCCCGCTCCCTCCCGGAACAACGTGCCGCAGATGTAGTAGGCGAACTGTCCGCTCTTGGCTCCCTGGGCCGAGTAGGGCCTGCCGCACACCCCGCACTTCAGCAGCCCGCTCAGGAGATAGGGGCTTCCTACCCTCGCGGGTCTCTGGACCTTCGGAGCGCGCTCGCTCATGGCCCGCTGCACCTCGTCGTACAGCTCCTTCGACACCAGGGCGGGCCACGCTCCCTCGACCTTCACCGGCTCCTGGGCCTTCTCGTTCTTGCCCTTGACTCCCCACACGGCGGTTCCCGTATAGGCTTCGTTTCGCAGCACGTAGTGGAGACCGCCCTTGTACCAGCGCTTGCCCCGGTTGGTGACGCCCCGCTCGTTCAGCTCCCTGCACAGCTCCTTGAGGCCGTAGCCCCGCAGCGACTTCTCGAATATCTCCTTCACTACAGGAGCCGTGGCCGGGTCTACCTCAAGCGAGGGGCGCTCCTTGGGGCCGTCCTGCACCTTGACCTTCCGGTAGCCGAAGGGGGCCTGGGAGCCCAGGAAGAAGCCCCTCGACGCCGCCTCCCTCATCCCTCGGACGACCTCCTGCGCCAAATTCTCGCTGTAGTATTCGTCCACGCTCTCGATGATGCCCTCAAGCAGCCTGCCGGTGGCGTTGTCCTCGGCCTGCTCGGTGATGGACACCACGCGGATGCCCTTGCGCCGCAGCTGGGACTTGAACGCCACGGCGTGCTCCCGCTTCCTGGTGAACCTGCTGAATTTCCAGACCAAAATCACGTCAAACGGAGCCTTGGGCTTGCTGCCCTCCTCGATCATCTCCCTGAACTGGGGCCGGTCGGCGACTCGGCCGCTCTCGGCTTCGTCCACGTACTCCCGTGCCACGGAGTAGCCGTTGGCCCTGGCGTACTCCTTGAGCGCCCGCAGTTGGGCGGACACGGACAGGTCCACGTCCTGCCGGTCGCTTGACACCCTGGCGTAGAGCGCCGCTGGCGTCAAAGGCTGTAGGTGCTTCTTCTTCATGTCGTCCTCCTCTGTCTAGATATACTGAGTCTTACTCAGTATCATGAACGTCCCGGCGGGCCGTTGTCAAGGAGAAGCTATCCAGTTAATACAGCACCATAACTGGTCACTCCACCCCTGACCTTTGACTATCCCACAAAGACCTCTCACCCTCCGCAATTCACCCCAGACCATAGCGGGATCGGACATAGTCCAGCCAATCACTCCACCTGCCCGCAGTGTCGTGCTCTTGAACCCATCCGAACCACTCCTGATGTGTGTAAACGGCAAAGCGTGCTCGGCCGTTGAACAACTGTCCCCACTGCCTCAATCCTGCTATCCCGCTCCGCCTGAGGGCAGCTTCCGCCTCTTCGTTGCGTTCGTCAACCGCTACCGCCGACACTACCAGGTCGTATCGTCCCGACTGTGCGATGCCTTCGGCGAGAGCTTGCTGACGGAATAGTTGGAAGCCGTCCTTCATTGCCGGACAGTGAGGTAAACCAGCCAAGGCCGTCTCATCGACAACGGGTGCCAAATGCTCCCAGTATCTCCGTGCCCAAGTTGGGTGGTGTTGATGGCACTGACTTGCATAGTCCTTCGCGACGGTCAGCGGGTTGTTGCAGCGGTCGGGATCGTGGTTGCGAGGCAGTCTGCGACTACCCTTGTGCTTCCAGGCAGAGCATTTGTAGAAGCTCTTCTCTGCGAGCTTGTTCTCCACAAGTACCAGCCCTCGGTCCCTGTTGACCAACAGGCCAAGGTCCGGCGACGTCTGGTGGGCACCCCTTGTGCCTTTTTCTCCCAGCAAGGGTAAGGGTCTTAGCCTACTGTTCCTATCCTCATACTCCAACTCGATCTCTTCCAGCGAGTCTATCTGAACAGCGACGCGACTCTTGAGAAACGAAGCGAATAACGACTTGCCGTCAGCAGACCCCCCGAAGGGAAAGTACAGATTGGCACATAGCATCCACGAGCTATTGAGGTGGTGGGCGTATCTGTGCTTTTGGACGCCAGTTCTCTGAAGGTAAGCCGGCAACGAGTTTTTCGACTCGCGGCCTATACCGGGCCACAGCCCTTCTTCCCACAGGTCTTTCGGCAAGATGTGGGCATAGGGACGGTCATTGTAATCCCCATGTTCCTGCGATTCCACGTGTGTCCTGCGCCATTCGGCCTGGCGATCTTTCATCCACTGGTCGAAAGAGTCCATACTGTATCTCCTCGCTTAGAGCAAGTTTCTCGCCACGGCCGCACTAAGCCTCCAAAGTCGACAGGAATCGGGGGGTGTTGAGGATTCTCACGCCCTCATGTTCTCCCAGAGGCAGCAGATGCCGCCGGTCTCCCGTGACCAGGTAGTCGGCGGAAGCCTCCACCGCGCACTCCAGTATGCGGTTGTCGGCGTGGCCTCCCCCGATAACCTCCGGCAGCCTTCGAGGGTAGATCACGGTGGCGGCGTTGCTCAACGTTCTAAGGGCTTGAGACGAACGTTCCTCGTCCCAGTCGAACTTGCGCCCCAGCACCCCGGCGGCCTCCTCCAGGATGAAGCTGGACAGGTAGAACTCGAACCGTCCCCTCACGGCCAATTCGAGCACCAGACGCTCGTTGCCGGGGAAGTTCAGGCCGGAGACGATGACGTTGGTGTCGAGGACGACCCTCATGCACGGGCCGAGCCGACCTCGGCTCGGTACTCTTCCACCAGGTCGGCCACGTCCTCAGGGCCGATGCCCTTCTCCCTAGCTCGCTCCTCTCCGTACTGGAGAAGCTGTCGCCACTCCAACTCCTCAATGTAGCGCAGCAGCGCCTCTCGAAGGAACTCGCTCCGGGACCGTCCCTGCTGCTTCATCACCGCGTCCACCCGGTCCGCCATCTCAGGCGGCAGGGAGAATGTGATGGTCTTGGTGGTTCGGGACATGTTCACATCCTGTTAGTGAGTCTTACCAGAGTATGGCGCGATTCATGGATTCCTGTCAATCGATTCACGCACCGACACCGGGTTCGTGCGCAGACCCGCCTCACAGGGCACGGGGTTCGCGGCGTTGTCGATGAGGTCGTATCCGTGTACAAGAAATCAGACTTTGGTGGACAAGATGCAGTCGGGCGACGTCGTAGCTGAAATCAGAGTGAACGGGCGAGTCTGCTAAATCGAAGCGAGCAATCCGATTCCGGGGCTCGTTCCACGCTCATGGGGCAGTCGCAGCTAGGGAATGGGGAAACTGAGCCTGTCTCAGAAGTCGGGGACTAGAAAGCAAAACGGAGTTCGGTGTACCTTCTGAGGTGAACCTGTTAGAGGAGATAAGCGATGCCTCTTCGAGACATGGACCGAGAGCAGGCGTGGCTGTTGCCGCCGTCTCTTGACGATCTGTTGCCACTGGATCACCCGGCACGACGCCTTGGACAAGGAAGGCTGGGCAGAATTGGGCGTGGAGATAGAAGGAGACCCTCTGGGCGCGCCAGCCTACCATCCCCGTGCACTGTTGAGCGTGTGGCTGTACGGCTTCATGACCGGAGTGCGCTCCTGTCGGAAGCTGGAGACAGCCTGCCGGGACCAGATACCGTATCTGTGGCTGACGGGATGGCAGCAGCCTGACCACAACACTCTGTGGAGGTTCTACAAGGGGCACAGGCAGGCGATGAGGAAGCTGTTAACCCCGAATCCTGAAGCCAATGGGCCGAAAAGGTCGCCGCATCTCTCCAGTCAACAGTCATCCGCTCCATCCATATAGGTTCTTTCTGGGACAGGCTCAGTTGGAACATCGGTGTCGAAGGGAGCGGAAGTCGTGGTCGTTGACCTCTCAGGCCGCGTCCTCGTCCTGCGCGGGCGGACTGGGCGCAGGCAGGGACCGGGACGCCTGACGCCGAAGGTGGGCGCTTGCGATCATCCGGGCGACGATGCGCAGCCCGCGTCGAAGTGTCTCCCGCGTCGAAGTGTCTCCCGCTGCTCGGCGGTGTACGCCGTGGTCCGGCGGTTAGTCGTTGGTTTTCTCTCGTTTGCGCTTCTCATGTCGCTCATCCCGTTCCGGCGCAACATGGGCCTGGTGTGCGTTCCAGTCTGAGCGGTCGAGACGCCGGGCATAACCGCCCATGAGACTACTCACATGTTGTTAGTGCTAACTCTAAACTGACCCAGTAGCGCTAATTTGGAATTGACCCACCCCGATAGCGGACGCATCTTCGTCGGGAAACCGATTAGGAGGTGCAGCAAGTCAAATGATAGGAGGTGGGTTAGTGAGAGAGTTATACGAGTTGAAGGGCGATGGAAGCTCGATCCGAGGGATATCGAGGGAGTTGGGGATTTCCCGGAACACCGTGCGCAAGTACGTGCGCTCCGACGAGGTGCCCAAGGCCAAGCGGCGAGAGAAGCAGGGGTCGAAGCTGGACCCATACAAGGGTCACATAGATGGTCGGCTGTCGGCGGGAGTGGACAACTGCGTGGTGCTGCTGCGGGAGATCCGGGAGTTGGGCTACGACGGCAGCTATCCGACGCTGACCAACTACGTGCGGCCTCGGCGTCGGCCGCGTCAGCCCCGTGCGACGGTGCGGTTCGAGACGGCGCCAGGCGAGCAGGCACAGGTGGACTGGGGCAGCTTCGCCTATGTCGGAGAGGACGGGCGCAAGCACCGGGTCTGGGCCTTCGTGATGGTGCTGAGCTGGTCTCGGACCATCTACGTGGAGTTCGTCCGGCGCGCCGACGTGGCGACCTTCATCAGGTGCCATCTGAACGCCTTCGAGTACTTCGGTGGTGTTCCCCGCCGCTGCCTGTACGACAACGCCAAGGTGGTGGTCCTGGGGCGTGACAGGGAGGGCAGGCCGGAGTGGAACAGCCGGATGCTGGACTTCTCACTGCGAATGGGCTTCGACCTCCGTCTGTGCCGACCCTACCGAGCGCAGACGAAGGGCAAGGTGGAGAGCGGCGTGAAGTACGTCCGGGGCAACCTGTGGCCCGGTGTCCGCTTCACCGACGACGCAGACATGAACCGCCAGGCCCTGGAGTGGTGCGATGCGGTGGCCAATCGGCGAGTCCATGGGACGACGCACCGGGTCCCCCGAGAGATGCTGGCTGAGGAGCTCGCCCACCTGGGCAGCCTGCCGCCGCGTTCGGGCCTTGCGCCCTACATGCGGGAGGAGCGGAAGGTGGCCAGGGACGGCTACGTCCACTGGGAGAGGTCTCGCTACGGCGTGCCCTGGAGCTGGGCGGGTTCGACGGTCCAGGTGGGTGTGCGGGCCGGTACGGTGGAGGTCTGGTCGGGCGACGTGCGGCTGGCGGTGCATCCCCAAGCCCAGCGGACCGGTCAGCGCCTCACACTGCCGGGCCAGTGGGACGGACTGCCCGGCGGCGATGATCGTCCTCGTAAGGAAGCCGTGGCGGTGCAGATCCCTGTGGGCCAAGTGGAGCGCCGCTCCCTGGAGGTGTACGAGTTGGCAGCGGTGGGAGGTGGGCGATGATCGCGCTGGAACAGGCTCGCCAGCACCTGGAGACGCTGGGCCTCAAGCAGGCCGTCGAAGCCCTGGACAACTCCCTGGACGCTGCGGCCACCAAGAAACTGACCTACCCCGAGATGCTGGCAGAGCTACTCGGCGTGGAAGTGGCCGCCCGGAAGGAGCGGTACATGTCCACCAGGACGAAGCTGGCTCACCTCCCCTTCCACCGGACCTTGGAGCAGTTCGACTTCTCGTTCCAGCCCTCCATCGACGAGCGACAGGTGCGGGAACTGGCCGGCCTGTCCTTCGTCGCTGAAGCCACCAACCTGCTGCTCCTGGGACCGCCAGGTGTGGGCAAGACCCATCTGGCGGTGGCCCTAGCGCTCAAGGCCATCGAGAAGAGCCAGGGGGCCTACTTCGTCCGAGCCTACGACCTGATGGAGGACCTGAGGAAGGCCAGGGTGGAGAACAACCTCCAACGGCGCATGCGGGTCTACCTGTCGCCCAAGCTACTCATCGTGGACGAGTTCGGCATCTGGCCTTACGACCGGGACGCCTCCACCGCCTTCTTCACCCTGGTGTCGGCTCGCTATGAGCGGGGCAGCATCATCCTCACCTCCAACAAGGGCTTCGCCGAGTGGGGTGAGCTTCTGGGCGATACCGTCATCGCCTCGGCCATCCTGGACCGGCTGCTGCACCACAGCCACGTCCTCAACATCCGAGGCGAGAGCTACCGGCTTAAAGGCAAGAGGCAGGCCGGACTCTTCGCCTCCCATCAACTGCTATCGACATCGCCTGAAGCCGCTAGCTCCGGCGACGTCTAAATCCAACAGGCACTCTTGCTTGCCAGAAAGGAGGCGACTTAACGACAAGGTGGGTCAGTTCTAACTTAGCGGAAAAGGGTCAAATCTAACTTAGCATTGACAATGTGCGCCCATGTAGGGCCTCGGGCTAGGAAGCCCTTTCACGATGTCGCCGGGTTGTACAGGGATATGAAGTCAGCTGCAAGAATGCAAGTCGGGTCATTTCGTAGCTGATGCAGGGGGAAATCCGCCTCTACAGGCCGTGAACGGTGAACAGTTTGACTTGCGGGTACGTTCCGGTTTGGGGTTGCATGAGCCGTAGCTGAGAGTTGCGTTTTTCCAAGCGCCCGACCTGGGGTACGAGTTGGAAGTGTCATAGCTGAAAGTTGCACTTTTGCGCGTCGATGGAAAGGCTGCCTTCGGGATGGGTGGGCGGCAGGGAAAGAGGCTGCGGCGGGCGTCGGCCAGGACGCAGGGACGATCGTCAAGCAGGCGCACAGGAGGGTCGCACAGCCTGATTATCTGTCCTAAAGACCCTGATTATTCGCCCGTGGCTGGCCAGTTGAGCAGGACGACGTGACTGACGACAACCGTTCCGACCGTGGAGAGTGCCACATTGAGCCGGTGGGACACCGGAATGAAAGGGCAGATGGCAGGAACGTCGATAACGACGCCGGAGGGCTGTACGGAGAATCGGTACTTCGGATGGAGATGCGGAATTGACGCTTAGCGCGGTGACGCAGGCGTTCCCACCACAACCTGATCAATCACAGGAAGCGATTGGTATGAAAGGGCCGGTCGCAGGGCCGTGTGCAGGTGCCGTAGCTGAGATGTGCATCGGTCGATGGCCGGGTGGTCGTGGTCGTGTGCATCCTCCGTAGCTGGGATGTGCATGTTCTCATGGAAGTCGCGGCAGAATCCGACGTTAGGGCCGAATACGAGGGCGAACATGGCGGGCTGGGCGATTTGGGCGGACTCACGGTGACACGTCAGCCCGTCGATAACGTCGAACAGGTCGGAGAGGACGTGGTCGGTGAGGTCTCCGAGTTGATCGGCGGTCCCGCCGGTTCTGCAACGAAATGTCCTTTCGGGAGCTGTTGGGGGCTGAGACGGTAAGTGAGGGGAAGGCCCTTTTGCCCTCTACAGGAAGTCCTGGGAACGGCTCCGGCGACAAGTTGGCAGCAAGTTGCGAGGGTCTCGGTGTCCGTTGGGTGAAGGTTTTGGGTAGGGCTGCGTAGCTTTGGCTCGTAGCTGGCGGGCGAGAGGGGGAAGCGAGGATGCTAACCACCCCTGACCGGTCGGTTCTGCAACGGATTGTCCTTCGGAGGGCGGTAGCGGAGATGCGTGACCGGTCGCGTCTGCAAGTTGTCCCAGCAAAGCTGCTGGGACGACCCCTAATGGAAGCACTCGGAACGGATACGGCGGTCATTTTGGAGCCTGATGCATCAGGGCCAGCGAGCGTCTGTCGAGGGAATACGGCGGTAGCGGCCATGCTTCACCCATGACGCCGTGCTCGGCAAGAGCCTCGACGTTGGCAGTGACGATGAGCACGTCGTCCACCTCGTCGGCGGCGATGTCGAGGAAGGCGGTCTCGCTGGCGGGATAGTCGAAGACGACGAGTGCTACAGGCTGACCGTTCCCGATGGCGCTGTCATCGGTGTCACCCGTTATGGCGCAGGGGGTTTGGAGGACCGTTCGGGGTGCGCCACCCGTGTACAGAAGATCGAGGTTGGTGGTCAGAATCTCATCGGGTCGTGGGCAAGCTGTTTGGGGAGGGGAGGCCGCCTACGGGACCATTGGGGGAAGCACTTCGGTGCCGGAGCAGGTTCATGTGTCGGTGGGCAGTGTCAGCTAGGGATTCGGTCAAAATGACAAAGCGGTCTTCAGAAGCGATGGGAGAGGTCATGGAGGCTGGCGGCCAGGCGTAGGCTCCGGTCGATAGCGAAGGGAAGCCCAAGGTGGTTCGCAGGGTGGGAGGAGTCGTGCAGGGCCGAGCAGCCTGCCCCCGGTTGCCCTGGGTTGGCAATGACGATCTGACAACCGGCGTCAGTGATTCGTCCAGGGTGGGAGTTGGGCTAATCAACGCCGGGCTGCCCGAAGTGGCTGATGCGTCAGACTACAATCGCCCCGGGGCGGGTTTCGCCCTGGGAGGGCTGTAAGGAGAACCGGGATACATTGCAGAATACAATCTGGGTGATATTCGTAGCTGAATGAAGGTGAACATGGGGGAAGCGAAGGGAATCCAGCGAGCAATTTTACTGCGGGTCAGTGCTAAGTCTATTGTACTTATTGTAGTGTGGGGATTGTAGTTTTGAGGCATGGAGGCCCAGATGGTGGGCCATGAGGAGCCTGCCGTTGGACGCGGCGTGGGTTTCCGGCGAGATGACGTGAAAGCCCCTATCGGACCCAGGCGGACGCCCTGGTGGATGATTGGACAACGTGGCTGCGGGCGAAGGCTCTGGTGTGAACTACCACACAATGGTGGCCTGGCATGAGTCTCGTTGCGTCTCTGGCAGATGCGAAGGGTGTTGGAGGAGTGTCGGTGCGCAGCTCGTTGACCGCGGCAATAAGCAGGACGATGACCCCAGTGACATCGTGTAGAAGATTGTGGCTCTCGAAGAACAACAGCGAGGGCGTTGGTATCGGAGAATCAAGCCAGGCGGTAGACGGCGGCTACGGCGTTCATGCGGCGGATGAGCAGCGTCAGCCACTCCCGGGACATGGGATAGGCCGGCACGTAGTCCGAGGGCGTGTCGTAGTCCAGGAAGTCGGCGGTCTCCCTGATGCCCTGCGGCGTCAGGGAGTATCTCCCGCTCGACGGCTGGCGGACGGTGCCGTGGGTAAACCCTGCGCACGACGACGTCGGCCAGCAGTTCAATGAGATAGCGATGGACGGTGGCGTGGGGCTCGCCCAGGATGAAGTGCACTCCAGCTTCGTCGACTCGACAAACGGCATCCGACTGAGGGCTTCACGCAGGTGGTGATCTGAGAGGGCCATGATTCGAGCGTAGCGAAGTCGAAGTCAAGCGGGCAACCGGCATGTGGCAGAATTCCCTTCTATGAACGTCAGGTAACCGAAGAGAAGAGGGGAAGGGGTTCCGTTGACGCGTCGTCACGGCACAAAGCCTAGGCGGGCGTGAGTCACAATTGTGAGGCGCGGAGCGGAACCGCACTTTAGTCAGAAGGGAGTCTTATCTCGGCTCCCTGTTTCATGGGATGTGTCCCAGTCCTCAATCTCGGAGTCCGTGGACTCCTTGAAGTAAGACATTCTCTTGCCTCTATACGCCTGAGTCACCGAGCGCCAATCCAGTTCTACGTCGGGTCGCTGCCCATCTCCGGACGAAAGATTCACATTGTGACCTGACAGTCGATCCCTCCATGCGTTAGCGCTGTGGCAGAAACCTACACTTCCCGACCACCTGCCTAGCTCGGCGTACGACCATACTTCTCTGTCATACAGGAAACCAAGGGCACTGACATCGTAACCTTTGCGATTCTTGAAGTTCCTTGGGGCCTTGGGGATGAGGAGCACCTCATAGTCAGTCCCATGGACGGCATCTTCATACCTTTGCAAATCTTGAAAGTTCCTCACGTCATCCCATTCAAGGCCGCCTTTGCATTCGACCAACACGTCGGTGTCCCCTCTGAGGCGAAAATCGGGAAGCCAACCATCTAAGGGATGCTTGGGTCTTTCCCATCTCCAGCCATATTTATCGAAGAGGGCCGAGCATATGGCCTCGTGCTCAGTTTCGAAGTCGTTACCCTTGTAACGTACCCTTTGCATACTGCTCCTCCAGAGCACCCCTCAAAGCGGGAGATGCGGGCCGATGTACCCTATTTCGATCTCGTATGAATGTGGTTCGAAACGAAGGTGAATTCGTCCGCTACTGCCATAGCGTGCATGCCATGTGAATAGCCGACGCATGCCGTCGTGTGATCTGAATCGGCGTGCCTCTCGCAACCCGTCGTGGTTCATCACGGAGTCGCTTTCGTCTGTTACCTTGCTTCCCCACGAAGGCATGGCACCTCCTGCCTCTCGCCATTTGGCAGCCGACTCGTCAAGACTCGCCAGCTTGTTGACGACGGTTCCCAAAACTCCAGCGTTTAGAGTCGCGAGATGGCCCTCTACGTCTGGACCGAATACAAGGCTCGGAAACGCTTCTTCCCGATCATCCCACAACGCCGCGCCGCTTTTGAACTCGCGAAGACCGTCAAGAACGCGGTTACGATGACGATCGCAAATCGGCTGCGCGTGACATGACCGCGTGAGATTGTCTATTAACTCAGACGCCTCTTGGATACTTTCGTCAGGCAACATTTCGTCAAACGTGACGACTATCTGGCTCTTGTCCCAAACAGGCTCAGATGGAAACCCAACCGAGATTCCGTCTGTGATGGCGGCAAGTACGAGGGGGTCACCATCCGGTGAAGGCAGTGTCTTCGCCTCGCAAGAGCGGAAGCGGTTCTCGACGTCCTGCCTTACTTCCATCAGGAGCGGGATCTTTGACGTCAGGGTGGCAAACAGTCTGAACTCTTCTCTTGCTCCGACTTTCTGCATTTCCAGGAGAGCATCAAACAGTGACCAGCCGGGCATACAGAGGGTTTCGACATGAGACTTGCACATCCTCAATGCAGGTTCAACAACCCGGCGCTGGGTTAGCGGGGTCACTCCAGTCGTTACGTCCCTGAGCCACTCCACGGCGGTATGCCGGTCGGGTGACACGAGACTCGCGTGGTTCAGCACCATCTCACGCATATTAGGGTCTTGGTCCAATTAGCTTGGCCAGATTCTCTTCGTGCTGGTCGAAAAAGCCGGCCGGCCAATGGGACAGCCGACCGTCGGAGTCAGCCTTGAGCGAAGTGACTTTCGATTTGTTGCCATCACGCTCAAAGTAGTGGAATGCTGCATCATCCAGATCTATTAACCCATTACGGACGGCTATACGGACGCCGTCCATGAAGTGGTCGCTGTGCGTCTCGGCGAAGACTTGGACCCCGGCCGTTGCCGCGCGTACAGCCAACTCCGCGAGTTTCGTCTGACCGCGTGGGTGGAGATGGGCCTCTGGGTTCTCGATCAGGCACAACGTACCGGGGTCCGAGAGCAGGGCAACGATGAGAGGCAGGGTGTACGAAAGGCCAAACCCGACGTTGGTGGCGCGGTACCGATTGGATGCCACGTCTCCCGGCCGGTCGAATGTGAATTCTGCGATGATGGCGTCGGCCTCCGTCACTGCTTTGAGTTGCAGATGAGTGCCTGGGCACACTTCCTGCATCCACTGGTCGACGACGTCAATTAACCGCCGCCGTCCTTCTTCAAGGCAACGAGGGTCATCCATCTTCAAGAGTTCGTCCTGATTGCGGTGCAGGTAATTCCACGCATATTCGCCGCTTGTGCCCAAGTCGCCACGCCTGGCCATTATGTCAGACAGTGGATAGGATTTCCGGGGCCCAATCCGTTCCGCGCCAACATAGACAAGTTGGCCTCCAAACGGTGGACTATCCCATCCGATCAAATCTGCGATATATGGTTCTGTGAGATATCTGGGGGGCAGGTGAGCTGCCAGACCGGGGTCCTTCTCTAGGTGGTTGTCAAAGAGCCCTCTAGCCTTGACTTCAGGGGGCGAGCCGAGAATATCTGAGTTCCTAGGACAATCGTAAGCCTGCTCCCATTTGTCCTCTTCTCCGTTATCATGGTCAATGATCTCGAATCCCAACACATCCTGCTCAGCATCTTCGAACAGGATATCGGAACCCGTGCCGAGGTCAACTCGGTCACCATTCAGCACAAGTCTGCCTTTCTCCAACTCCCCGGCTTCATGGGATTGCCTTAGCACCAGCATCGCCTGTATTACGGTGCTCTTGCCCATCCCGTTCAGGCCACAGAGCAGATTGAGAGGCGCACATTCCAAATCCAGTTGCTCGAAGCACTTGAAGTTAGTCAGCTTGACCTTACGAAGCATCAGATGAACTCCTCGACAAGCTGATCGATCGCCTGAAAGCGTTTACGCACGCGCTGGGGAGAGCCGGTCGAATAGGAGATGGACCTCTCGAAGTCATCGTCCTGAAGCAGCAACTGATGGAAGCGACGTCGAAGGTCCTCGCGACCATCGGCTAGGACATCGAGTTGCTCTGGAGAGCAGCGCGCCAGTCTGACGCTCCATGTTTCTAGCAGTGCCCTATTGATAGGGCGCCGTCGATTGTGCTCACCTGGCGGCTTCCTGAAAGCTCCTTCACCAAAAATTCGGAAGGCCGCGCGCATTGCCTTCTTGAAATCCGTAGCTCGTGCGTTGCGCTCTTCTGAACTCATGCTGTTGAGTTTTCGCATGATGCTGCCGAGATGACTGTCGAGATCGCCGTCAGAGTACTCTTCCCAAGGTTCGATGTGAAAGGCTAAGAAGCGCAGGACGCACTCCCTATCGGCCATCCTGGTTACACTAATCGAATTATCCGTGGCTTTGAGGAATTCTTCCGACTGAGCGAGGTCTTTCAGGTAGTCTCGAACCGGACCGGGGTTGAGTGCATGGCGGATCTCCTGTCCGTTTAATGTCATCCCACCAGTATTGATCCTCAGGAAGACGTTGAACATCACCTCCGCAGGAGTACCCGGTTCAATGACGTTAATGCTGAGCTGTGTCTCACTGATTCGTCGCTGGAACTTCCGAGGAAGAGAATCGTGGTCACATTTCTCCAACCAAGTCAGATACTGGAGTTTGGTCAGAGGGAAGTGTCCGGTCACGTAGTCATATATGGTCGAGATCCGCTGCACACCATCGACGACTGACCAACGATCCTCCTCGTTGGCAGCAACATAGAACACGGGAATCGGGATTCTTAGCAAGAGCGACTCTATAAGTCGGCTCTTGCGCTTAGAGTCCCAGATGCCGCGCAGTCGCTGAAAGTCAGGTGCTAGGTCAAGCTCGTCTTGCTTAACGCGTGTAACGACTTGCTCAACGACAACGGGACGAGTATTGATCCTGATCAGTTCAGGATCGAACGGCTCTGTAATTTCCTCCTGTTGGTCGTCCTGCTCTCTTTCGAGATAATTTTCGTCAACCTCAGCATCAGGTTGCGTAGATGTCATATCCGCAGTTGGACTGGCTACCATTGGACACACCCCCTGAGCAAGCGCAAGACCCTGCATCGCAGCCAATTATACCAATCTCAAGATGCTCGCAACAGTCAAGGTGGTCTGTCTGTCCGGTCAGCGGCCCGTGTCGATCAGTTCGGCCTCGAGTTCCCGCTCCAGTATCATTGCCCACTCGAAACATCGAGAGGGTTGCGGGCTGAGGCTTGCAGCCGCGACACTTCGGCTTGACCGGCTCCTCAGCTGTGAACTCGGCCCAAGAGAACAGCGACCGCTGCGGCCTGGCCTGCTCCCGGTGTACCCATAACTCTGACGCTTCCCGGATAGCTATCCCGAGGCCAATCCTGCGAGATTCCCTGTCGAGAATGTTCTCAAGGTGACCTGGGCTGTTCATCCATCCTTGCACAAGTTCCCGAGTCGCCTCCTCGGCGTCGTGATAATAGCCAACGGGACGGTAAGACATTTCAAGCCCCTCCATTGGGTAACTCTGGGGTGTTCAACGATATTCTCGCTTAGGCCATAGGAGTACGAACCGTCCCCTCTATAGGCGCGGCAGTCGTATCCAGCGGCCATCGCCCTGTCGGTGGGATCCCTGCCTCCTATGTCGTGACTCATCAACCCGAGTCTGGCCATATTCTCGCTGTGCGACCGTGCTATGTCTGAAATAGCGGCGTCGTGACGAAATGGTTGTAGGCCAGTGCTGATTCTCTCCTCGTTAGTGAACTGGATCACCCATGCCTCAAACTCTCCTCGATTGAGGGGGCTTTCTAGGGGGCTTCCTCCCACGTACTTCTGTGAGGTCGTTACTCGCGAGGTTGTTCGCGATGCCTTCTGTACGTCTGGGGTGGCCGTGATTTCCTCGGATATCGCAGTGGTCGCGTCACTGGCCGCCTCCTTTGAGAAGCTCGTCACCGTTACATAGGCAACTGATGCTGCTTGCCATGCGGTCACCGCGATTGACACATTAGCATGGTACGCCTACATCCAGATTGGGCCTATGATCAGACATGCCATCACGAACAAAACAGCTTGAATCGACCGCCCCCGCTGCCAGCGGAGGGCTGACTACGGCTTGGTCCGGCTCTACGGCTGTACAGTCTGCTTCGTGTGCCTTCTTTGCGCCGTCGAGCCTCTTCTTGAAACCAATCGCGATCCTGAAGTCCCAAGTACAAGCCTCCAGCAAGCGGACGATTAAGCGATGGCTATGACCACTCGCCCCCATGCTTTCTCAGTTTGACCCGCATTCTGTCCACAAGTTCCCGCACACCCTTCCAGAGACTATCAGGGACATGTCACTTTGGTCCGCGCGGGAGCAGTCCCATCGCGGACCGTCTCGGCAGGGTGTGTTCTCACTGATTCGTTCCCACCTATTCGGTTGGTCTGTATTGCACAAACGGGGAGGCTCGCAGGATGGATATGTCCGACTTTGTTAGGTGGGTGTCGGGGAAGTCGTAGGCATAACCACCCGACATTAGCAAGTCTTCGTCGCAGGTGTCTAGGCCGTCGTCACACCCTGGAGGATGTGGCAACCCGAAGGCGTGGCCCAGTTCGTGCGCTGCTCCCCCGATGTATCCTCGCTGAGGGCGGTGAAAGCCACATTGTGTGTTGCCCTCGGGGTTGGCTAAACCATCAAGGTCATCTCTGTGCATTAGCGTTACGCCGCCGCCACCTCGGCCCAACTCCGAGGCCTCGCAGTCAAAGGGCGTGTCCACGTAGATCACCCACACGTAATACAAGGACGGATATTTCACTGGAGCACAGTGCTGCAAGTCGGTGATGGTCCTATCCCATCCTCCCTCCCGAGCGTAGTAGTCAGCGGGTTGAGCGAGGGTGCAGTGCTCAGGAACTGGGTCGCGTAGTTCATAAGTGACCCCGTTCAACTTGTCGGCATACCAGTCTTGTATACGGTGGAGAGCCTCTTGAACGGCTTCCATATAGATGGGATTGGCTTCGGCGTCCGAAGGAGTGGCGTATATGACCCGCACCGCAGGCGGAGGCATAGTCGTTGGCAATTGGTATGGATCCGCCTCCCACAATGCCCCCACGTCCCGGATGTCAATCCCGTCTTGCACCCAAGGAAGGACCATCACTCTAGTCGCCTCATCGGGATCAGTCGTGGCGATCTCCGTCAGTCGTCTAATGGCCTGTAGCTCCACTTCATCAATGCCGTCCTGGACCCAGGCGAGTTTGGTAATTGACAAGGAATTGGCGGCATCATTGAAGCCGACCACCCAATCAATCGTATCGGCTTCCCTCGCGTCAACTCCGTCCTTTACCCACCCATACTCCAACATGTTCGATACCGCGGTGCGGCTCCAGAGCGCAAGATAAAGGAATTCCCGGAGTGCCTTGAATTCAGCGTCGTTGATACCATTCTGCACCCAGGGCAAGTCCTTGATCTCCACTGCGAGACTTGGATGGTTGGCTTCAAGCCAAGCGGCGTTGTCTAGCCTGTTCCAAGCCGCGGCGTAGACCGGAACAGCCGTGGGCGTCTGCTTGAGTGTACTAGTCGGTGGTACTCGGATGCGGGCGTAGCCCAACGCGTCCACTTTGGAACCAATGGTGGGGTCTCTGTCGGAGTTCTGATACCCCAAGACATGCACAACGACATCCTCCGGGACACCCCCAAGAGCGGTTGGCCACTCGAATCGGATGTGGAAACGCCTTTCAGCCTCGTTGATGGCGAAAGTTGCGGCTTGAACATCACCGGGGTCGTCAAGTATCCACTTCCGCCCTGGTCGGGGAGGCGGCAAGATTGAACCCAAATCCGCTCCTCCGTCTGCGGACCGCAGCTTAAAGGCGGCAAATTCGAAGCGACTTATCTCCGTGGCATCCCTGGAGACGAGAATGCCGTCACCCAACAGAACTCCTTTGAACTCGACTACGCCATCTGCGAACGTCGGGTATTGCTCCCATCGGATCAGGTCATGGCTGGTGCGCTCGTAACCTTCGTCGAAGGGCCGGTTCTCCGGTGCGTTCATCTTCCCCGACCAGTGGCGGTCGATGATGGCGTCCTGTCCCGCGAACGCTTTGCGGACTTCCGCTATGCTGGGGGTACGATCCTCTTCCCGTACTTCCAGGGATAGTCGATAGTAATCCCGGAGGCTCGAGGTAAACGTCTCGGCGCCCATGCTTTCGAGCAGGTCATAAAAGAGCGGCTGGCCCAAGTAGTAGACGCAGTGATAGCGGTCTACGTCGGCCCTATCCGGGTCCCACTCCGAAAGCATCTCCAGGTCATGGGCCTCGCAATTCTTGCGCTCAGTTTGCAACTGCCCATGGCTTAGGCCCATCTGAAGGCCGAACTGGTACTCAACGATGTTGGCCAAACCCTCGTCTATCCAGTTTTCATTACCGGTCCAGAAGTAATGAGCGGTCTCGTGAACGAAACCCGTTTGAAGATGCCGCCACTCGAACGTGCCCTGAGCCGCCTCGTACTTTGGCTTGTAGCTGTAGGCGAAGCCAAAGTTAGTGCCCGCGTATTTTTCGGCAACAGCGAGGTCGTTCAGCATGATTATTACGTGGTTCACGGGGAGCGGCAGGCCCACCGTCTTCTCTACGAATTCAACTGCGTCCCGCACCGACCCAACGGTCCCCGGCCGGGATTGGCTGTCGGTACGAATGATGCTGATCTTGAGATGGGGCGTCAACTCTGTGCCGAGGGAGATGGTCTCAATGGCTGCGCCTCCGGGGTTCAGCACACGTCGAATCTCATCCGTGTCGCGAAGGGTGCCCACACCGGCAATCAGCGTGGTCTCATCGTCGGTGACGCCGTCCTCGAAAGTGGAGTGGTCTGTGAGAGTAGCAAGACGGCCTCGGTCGGCCAGGTTCTCCATTCCCCGAATAGCTAGTGCATCTGTGGCGTCAGGAGAGAGCAAGAACGGCATCAAGAAGAGCTGGGAGACCACATCTGGAGCGTCGAAGTCCAGTGCGCCAAGCGAATCTATGATGTCGTACTCGGTCTCGGAAATGCCGTCGTACACCCAGGGGACGTTGAGAGCCGCATACAGATTCGCCGGATTCGGGGTATCCAGGAAACCGAGCTTGTCCAAGGCTTTGTATGCCAGCTCCGAGATATCATCCTGTACCCAAGGCAAACTTAAGGCCGCATCCAGGTTGGCGACATCTTCGACCGCCATCCAAAGCAACTCGTCTACGGTTGAGCGTTCTCGGTCAGAGAGTCCGTCCTGGACCCAGGGGAGCGTCTGGATTCGCCGTGCCAAGGCCGGATAGTTCCTCACCAGCCATCTGGTGTTGTTTGTCTCATACGTTGACACCAAAGAAGGTGGCGCCGGGGTTGGTGTGGGCGACGGCGTAGGTGTTTCAGTAGGTGCAGGAGTCGGCGTGGAAGTTGGTATTGCCGAGGGCACCGGCGTGGGGGTGTCAGTCGGCGTGGAAGTAGGCGTTGCCGAGGGTACCGGTGTCGAGGTGTCGGTCGGCGTGGAAGTAGGCGTTGCCGAGGGCACCGGCGTGGGGGTGTCAGTCGGCGTGGAAGTAGGCGTTGCCGAGGGTACCGGTGTCGAGGTGTCGGTCGGCGTGGAAGTAGGCGTTGCCGAGGGTACCGGTGTCGAGGTGTCGGTCGGCGTGAGTGTCGGCGTCGCCGAGGGTATCGGCGTGGAAGTGTCGGTAGGCCCGGGTGTTGGCGTAACCAAAGGTGCAAGCGTGGAGGTCTCGGTCGGCGTCGACGACTCGTCACTACATGCCGCCAAAGATATGACGGACAGGACCACTACGAGGCCGCCCAATATCACGAGGCGGGTTCTCTTCCGTGACCGTGGACCTACCGACATCCTTAGCACCTCATTTACACTTCCAATTTGAAGGACAAGCTGAAGGTTCTTGATTTTATCAAGTCGGGTGGAGCTGGGGGGACTCGAACCCCCTACCTCCGCCTTGCAAAGGCGGCGCTCTCCCTGATGAGCTACAGCCCCACGCCATGGTCCTTATGCGGGCCCGGCCTATCTACGTGAAGGGAGGGAGAGTCTCGACGACGGCCCCCGGACGAAAAGAGCACCTTAACCGCTGGATAGTGGAAGGAAGCCGTGATTTCGAATCGAGAAAAAAACGGCGGGTTTTCACAGGGAGGCGCGTCGGGTCTTGGGGAGCTCCTCTCCGACTTGTCGGAGATCCGGCTCGACCCTGACCCTCTTCGCCTCGCCCACCGATCGACCTCCCCGGCCGAAGCCGGGGTACTCCCTAGAAAGGAGGTGATCCAGCCGCACCTTCCGGTACAGCTACCTTGTTACGACTTAGTCCCAGTCGCCAGCCCCACCCTCGGCGCCTGCTTCCCTTGCGGGTTAGCCCAGCGACTTCAAGTGTTGCCAACTTCCATGACTTGACGGGCGGTGTGTACAAGGCCCGGGAACGTATTCACCGCAGTGTGCTGACCTGCGGTTACTAGCAACTCCGCGTTCATGCAGGCGGGTTGCAGCCTGCAATCCCAACTGGGGCCGGCTTTGTGGGATTAGCTCCGGATCGCTCCTTCGCGACCCTCTGTACCGGCCATTGTAGCGTGTGTGTAGCCCAGGACGTAAGAGCCGTGCTGACTTGACATCATCCCCACCTTCCTCCCCCTTGTTAGGGGCAGTCTCGCTAGAAAAGGTAACTAGCAACAGGGGTTGCGCTCGTTGCGGGACTTAACCCAACACCTCACGGCACGAGCTGACGACAGCCATGCAACATCTGTGCATCTGTCCCGAAGGAGGTCCTCGCTTTCACGGGGATTTCAGAAGCATGTCAAGCCCTGGTAAGGTTCTTCGCTTATCATCGAATTAAACCACACGCTCCGCTGCTTGTGCGGGCCCCCGTCAATTCCTTTGAGTTTTAGCCTTGCGGCCGTACTCCTCAGGCGGGATACTTAATGCGTTAGCTGCGGCACGGAGGGGGTCGATACCCCCCATACCTAGTATCCATCGTTTAGGGCATGGACTACCCGGGTATCTAATCCGGTTTGCTCCCCATGCTTTCGCGCCTCAGCGTCAGGAGCAGCCCAGAGAGTCGCCTTCGCCTCGGGTGTTCCTCCCGGTATCTACGCATATCACCACTACTCCGGGAATTCCACTCTCCTCTGCTGCCCTCGAGCCCGTCAGTTTCCCATGACCCCTCCCAGTTGGGCCGGGAGATTTCACATGAGACTTAACGGGCCGCCTACGCGCCCTTTACGCCCAGTAAATCCGGACAACGCTCGGTTCCTACGTATTACCGCGGCTGCTGGCACGTAGTTAGCCGAACCTTATTCCTCGGGTACCGTCCTTACTCTTCCCCGAGAAAAGGGGTTTACAACCCTAGGGCCTTCTTCCCCCACGCGGTGTCGCTGCGTCAGGCTTTCGCCCATTGCGCAAGATTCCTTGCTGCTGCCTCCCGTAGGAGTGGGGGCCGTGTCTCAGTCCCCCTCTGACCGATCATGCTCTCACACCGGCTACCCGTCTTCGGCTTGGTAGGCTCTTACCCCACCAACAACCTGATAGGCCGCAAGCCCCTCCCAAAGCGGCACCCGCCGAAGCGAGTACCTTTCGTCCCGTCCAACGTGTTGAATGGGACAGTACGGGGTATTAGGCCCGATTTCTCGGAATTATCCCCCTCTTCGGGACAGGTTACTTACGTGTTACTCAGCCGTCCGCCACTATCCCGATAAGCCGAAGCGAACCGGGACCGTTCGACTTGCATGCATTAGGCGCACCGCCAGCGTTCGTCCTGAGCCAGGATCAAACTCTACGGATTTAACGGTTTCCTTCCACTATCCAGTTGTTAAGGTGCACGCTACCGGCTGCGTCCATGCAACCGAATCACGGCTGTCAGAGTGCACACTACCCTCCAACAACCGTCGCAGCGCAATTATAGACCCGCAGGCGCGGGGCAGTCAAGCGCCTGAGACCGCCGAAGGCGTGATCGAAGGCTGTCCGTGCTCCTTAGCTGCCCTCGGCCAAAAGGCACGGCTCGCAGGTGATGTAGAACTCGATGCTATGGCCGACGATATCGCCGGGGATGTCGTCGCCTATCGCTCTCAGGAGTCGCTCGACCGTTGCCGCGCGGAACTCGCCGACGTTGCCGCACTTGACACAGATGGTGTGATGGTGGTGCTCGACCCGTGAGAGGCTGTATCTCGGGGCGCCGTCCAGGAGGTTCAGGCGGCAGATCACTCCCGCCCCCAGAAGGAGCTTGATCGTCCGGTAGACGGTCGCTCGGCCGACAGCCGGCAGATCGGCGCTTATCTCCTCGGCGGTGAAGCCCTCCTGCTTGTGTTCGAGAATGCGAACGATCGCACGTCTCGGCGCCGTGGAGCGGTAGCCGTGATCCTCAAGGACGGCCATGATGTCGGGACGAGATTTCAGCAGGGTAGTCACGAGATGTAGTGTCTATAATTTCAGTCCAGGGTGTCAAGTTACAGGCCTGTTCACCGGTCCCGGGAGCGAGACCGGCAAACGGCAGCTAGGGTTCCAGTCCGAAGGAGGCGCGAGCGCGGTCTACAATGTGCCTGCTGATGGCCAGAGACGAAGAGGCGCCGGGCGAGGGCGCGTTCAGAACGTGCATGGCGCCCTTCGTCTCTGCGATGCTGAAGTCTTGGAGCAGCCTCCCATTCCGGTCGACAGCCTGGGCGCGCACTCCTGCGCCGGGCCGATGCAGATCTTCACTCCTGATCTCGGGAACGAGCCGCTGTAGGGAGCGCACGAACGCCGCCTTTACGATCGAGCGGTACTCTTCGTACAGGGCCACCTTCCAGTAAGTCAGTGACATCCGCCAGAAGCCGGGGAAGCCCAGGACGCCAAGCATATCGCGCAGGCTGAAGCTCGTCTTCCGGTATCCCTCCCGGGCGAAGGCGAGGACGGCGTTTGGGCCAGCCTCCACGCTTCCGTCGATGCGTTTGGTGAAGTGTACCCCGAGGAAGACGACTCTGGGGTCCGGGACCGGGTATATCAGCCCCCTGACGAGGTGCGCTCTCTCCGGCCTCAGCGACAGATACTCGCCTCTGAAGGGGATGATCCTGACACCTGCGTCGACTCCCATGAGGCGCGCCACTCTGTCGGCGTGCAGGCCGGCGCAGTTGACCACCGCAGCCGCTGAGATGTCGCCCCGCTCCGTCTCCAGGTGCAACGCGCCGCCCGAACTCGTGATCGAGCGGACCTCGGCGCCGGTTATCAGCTCGCCGCCGCTCTCTGTTAGCACTTCAGCGTATGCCTCAGCGACACGGGAGTAGTCGATGATCCCGGTGCCGGGAGAGAGGACTGCTCCCACACCTGCCGCGTGGGGCTCCAGCTCCCTCAACCGGTCGCCGTCGATAACCTCGAGTCCCTTGACTCCGTTGGCAAGTCCCCTTCTGTAGACCTCTTCGAGCCTGGTACGCTCCGTCTCGTTGGCCGCGACGATCACCTTGCCGCAGTCCTCATAGGGGATGCCGCGTTCATCCGCGAACCGTCTGAGCATCGCCCCCCCGGCCGCGCAGAAGTTGGCCTTCTGCGACCCGGGCGTGTAGTAGATGCCTGCGTGGATGACGCCGCTGTTGTGGCCCGTCTGGTGCTGGGCGACCGCCAGTTCCTTCTCCAGCACGACCGTCCTGCGGCGTGGGAACTCCTGGCTGAAGCGCATGGCGGTGGCGAGGCCGATGATGCCGCTGCCGATGACCGCGATATCGTAACGTTGAGATCCTGCCATGAGGCTGGGCCGACCTCCCTAGTACGAATGTGCGGGGAATTCTAACACAGTCCGTCGGTTAGCCCACTGGGCGCAATGGTTCTCAACCGCTGGCCCTACGTGTTAGTCTGAGACCCGACAGCCTCAACCTGGGGAGGAGCCGTTGACCGACATATTGTGCTATCGAGACAGCTACCTGAATGAGTTCGACGCCACCGTCGTCGACGTGACGGACCAGGGCGTAGTGCTGGACCGTACCGCGTTCTATCCCGGCGGCGGCGGCCAGCCCTCCGACACCGGCGCCCTGCGAACAGAAGACTCGGAGATGCGTGTCTCCAGGATTCGGAGACACAAGAGCGATCTCGTCCACCAGACCGACGGACCGCTGCCGGCGGCGGGTACCCCGATACACGGGACGATCGACTGGGAGCGCCGCTACCAGCTGATGCGCACGCACACGGCCCTGCACATCCTGTGCGGTGTGATATGGCGGGACTACGGAGTGCCGGTGACCGGGGGCGACATGAAACCCCTGTCGGCCCGGATGGACTTCGAGCTGGAGAGCATGTCTGCGAGCTTCGCCGCCGAGGTAGAGGAGCTCATCAACAGGGAGGTGGAGGCGGCCCGTCCAATCGAGATCGGCGAGTTGTCGCGCGAGGAGGCGTTCTCCAACCCGGACCTGATACGGACGAAGATCAATCTCCTTCCTCCTCACATCACCGAGGTGCGCACGGTCGACATAGTCGGGCTCGACCTGCAGGCGGACGGCGGCACGCATGTCGCGAACACCAGAGAGGTGGGAACGATACGAGTAGTCGGTCACGAGAGCAAGGGCCGGATCAACAAGCGGCTTCGCATAGAAGTAGACCCGTAGGGTCGGGCAGACAGAGCCACTCAGCCATCTCTAGGAGGAGACTATGACGATCGATCTGACCGACTATTCGGAGCTGATGATCAGACAGCGGGTCGAACGACTCGAGGCGTTCACCGGGTTCGAGACCGCCAACCGGTATACGGTCATGACGACCCAGGGAGACGTGCTGCTCCATGCCCAGGAGGAGTCGGGCACCTTGAGCCGCATGCTCCTGCGAAACCACAGGCCGCTGACGCTCCGAGTGACCGACCTGGATGGGAACGATCTACTCATCGCCAGCCGAAGCTTCTACTGGTTCTTCTCCCATCTCCACGTCAGCGACGCGTCGGGCCGGAACCTGGGCTCGTTAAGACGCCGGTTCTCCTTTCCAACACGGAAACTCACGCTAGAAGGTTCAGGCGGTCGCTCAATCGCGGAGATTCGAGGGCCTCTGCTGCGGCCCAAGACCTTCATGATCTACCGGCAGGAGAGGGAGGTTGCCCGGGTGACGAAGCAGTGGAGCGGCCTGGTGAAGGAGGCGTTCACGGACGCCGACACCTTCAGGCTCGAGCTTAGCAATCGAGAGATGGACAAGGAGTTCAGTCTCTTGATGCTGGCGGCGGCGTTCGCGGTCGACCTGGACTTCTTTGAGTCGGGCGGTTAGATGTCGGGCACATGCCCGTGCCTAACGGCGGAGGTGTCTCTTGGGTGAAACCGGAAAGCTGAGCTACGAGAGCCTGTTCGCAAGCGGCGTGCCCAAATCGGGACGGTCGAGAAGCGCGCCACGGCGGGGCAAGTACGACTTCGCGATCGCCTACCCGGATCCGGCGTCGATACCGGTCGACGGCCTCGTCGAAGCGCTGCGAGCGGCGTTGGAGACGGAGGGCCAGGACCTCGCCATATACCCCCATCCCCAGGGCTATCCCCCTCTGAGAGAGTTCGTCGCGGAGAAGCTGGCCGTCGAACGCGGCATCCGGGTGTCGCCGGATGAGATCATCCTCGGCGACGGCTCCAGCCAGCCGATTCACATGGTGGTGGAGGTGCTGGTGGACCCGGGGGACGTCGTGCTGACCGAGGACTTCGTCTACTCCGGGACTCTCGCGACCCTACGGAGATTCGGCGCCGATGTCCGCGGCGTCGCCTGCGACGATGACGGGATGGATCCCGACGCGTTGGAGGCGGCGATCCGGACGGCGATCAGCCACGGCCAGCGCCCCAAACTGATCTATACGATACCGACCTTTCAGAATCCCCAGGGGTCCGTGATGACTCTCGATCGCCGCCGGGCGATGGTCGAACTGTCACAGAGATACGACGTCCCCATCCTCGAGGATGACTGCTACGTTGACCTCAGATTCGAGGGTGAGCCTGTACCCTCCATCCACTCTATGGACGACACCGGCAGGGTGATGTACGTCGGCTCGTTCTCCAAGATAGTGGCGCCCGGGATGCGTCTCGGATACCTGACCGGTCCGTCCGAGGTGCTGGACCGCGCGGTGGCCGTCAAGAGCGGCGGCGGAGTGAACCAGTTCGCGGCGCTTGCGGTCCACAGGTACGCGACGGGTTCGCTCAGGGAGCACGTCGACGAGATCAACGATATCTTTCGAGCCAAACGCGACGCAATGGTCGCCTCGCTCGGAGAGAATCTGGGCTCTCAAGCGACCTGGAGCAGGCCATCCGGCGGTCTATTCGTATGGCTGCGGATGCCGCCGGACTCGGACCTGGTCGAGACGCTCGACAAGGCGCTTGCCGCCGGAGTCGGCTACCAGCCGGGCACGCTGTTTGCTCCGGACGGCGAGTCGGGCAGGAACTACGCGCGCCTGTGCTTCGGGTACAACACACCGGAAGAGATCCGCGAGGGAGTCGCCGTCCTTGCGGAAGTGTTCGATCGCGAGGGACTGATCACCGCTTAGCATCCAACCGGGGCCGGCCTCTTCTCACTGACGGCTGACTCCCTTTCTCAGCTCTGCTGACACCCGAGGCCTGAGTTCCTCCGTCTCGTTTCTGAGAAGGTCCAACTCGGCCTCCAACCGCCTGGACGGGGACGGCTGCTCCAGCAGCTCCTGCTTCTCCCGGGGCGTGATCTGCAACATTCCGGCGATGAAATACGAAAGTCTGCCGGGCTCCGAGGGCATTCGAGCGCTTCTTGCCCAACCGCCCCGAATGCCCACCAGCAGCCTGTAGTAGGCTGTGAACGCGTCTCGCACGGCGTCCATCTCGGAGGGAGGCAGAGACGGGTCCGCCTCCTCTTCCAACGGTTGAACGAGGGCGGCCATGTAGGGCCGTCGTTGTGTGATCTCGGAGATCCTGAACCGCTGCCGCCCCGTGACCGAGATGAACATCCGGCCGCCTCGGACCCTGTTCACCTGCACGATCTGCGCCGTCGTTCCGACGAGATACGGCTCGGCCGGCCCGCCGACCTCCTCACCCTGCCGGATGAGTACTATACCGAATTTCGAGTCTCCCTCCAGGCAGTGTGCCATCATCAGCTTGTACCGCTCTTCGAATATCTGCAGCGGCAGCGATGCGTCCGGGAACAGCACCGTGTTCAACGGAAATATGGGAAGTTTGCGTGGTTCCAGGGTCATGCCGGCATCCGCTCCGAGTCTTAACGAGAGTATAGATTGGTCGTGCCCGGCCGGCAACGGTGCGCCGCGGCAGCCAGGCCCCAACTCCTCACCTAACATGAGCCTCGGCGGAGAGTTTTCCTCGAAAACTGTCTCATTCTGTAACATTGTGTCTCGTTTCGTAGCTGGACCGGCCGGCGGTCCGGGACATTCACGGGACAGGTGTTGAACAGATCTGGGACAGAAAAGTGACAGGAATGTGACAGAATGGGACAGGTAGGAGACGGATAGCGGGCAGGGATACGGGACTGGTGTCCGGGTGCGAAGGGTCTGGATGGCGGAACGCATGATCTGAGTATAGCACATGCGTTCGGCGCTGTCTACTGGACGTCGAGGCGTGACTGTCCATGCTTCATGAGTTGAATCTCGGAAGCCGGGCTTTCTTGACACCTTCGCATGGCCGTTGTTACCATTCTGGGCCGTCGCGGGCCGGCAGGATTCATGATGCCCCCGCATAGCGCGTGGCCCCGGCCCGGCTCACGGAGGACTGGCGATTGTCCCACGTAAAGTGCCTGCGCTGCCGCGAGTGCACCAGGGAGTATCCCGTGGAGGCACTCAACGTCTGCGAGTTCTGCTTCGGGCCGCTCGAGGTCGCCTACGACTACGACAGCATCGCCCGCAGAGTAAGCCGCGACAAGATTGCGGACGGGCCGCTCACGATGTGGCGCTACGACGACTTCCTGCCGGTGGAGGCGGAGAGGGCCATTGACATCGGGACCGGGCTCACGCCGCTCATCAAGGCGGACAACCTTGGCCGGGCACTGGGCTTGGATCAGCTCTACATCAAGAACGACAGCGTGAATCCGTCCTTCTCCTTCAAGGACCGCCCCGTCTCCGTCACAACCACCAAGGCGCTGGAGTTCGAGTTCGAAGTCCTGGCGTGCGTTTCGACCGGCAACCTGATGGGCTCCGTGGCGGCTCATGGAGCCAAGGCCGGTATGAGGACGATGGTCTTCTTCCCGGCGTACCTGGAGAAGGGCAAGATCATCGGCGCGTCGATCTACGGCCCGACGATGGTGGCCGTCGATGGCACGTATGACCAAGCCAACCGTTTCTGTAGTGAGCTCGCGGACAACAACCGGTGGGCATTCGTGAACATAAACATGCGCCCGTACTATGCGGAGGGGAGCAAGACACTCGGGTACGAGGTCGCTGAGCAGCTGGGCTGGCGCGCGCCGGACCACTGCGTCGTCCCGGCCGCTTCGGGCGAGCTCCATACCAAGATATGGAAAGGCCTTCAGGAGTTCAAGGAGATCGGGCTGATAGACGAGGCCGAGACCAGAATGCATCTCGCCCAGGCGGAGGGGTGTTCCCCAATCGTAGAGGCGTTCGACCTCGGCAGCACCCAGGTCCGGCCTGTGAGACCGGACACGATCGCCAAGTCGCTTGCGATCGGCAACCCGGCCTCAGGCCCGTACGCCCTGCAGACGCTCGCGGAGACCGGCGGCTCGGGCGTGGCGGCCCTGGAGCATGAGGTCGTCGAGGGCATCCGGCTGTTGGCCGAGACGGAGGGCATCTTCACGGAGACGGCGGGTGGAGTGGTCGTCTCCGGTCTGAGGAGACTCGTCAAGAGGGGTCTGATCAAACGGGACGAGGTCACCGTGGCCTTCATTACCGGCAACGGGCTCAAGACCCAGGAGGTGGTGGAAGAGATCGCCGACGAGGTCCACACGACGCCCGACTACGAGGCGTTCCAGCAGGCTATGGCGGCTCGGTAGCGGACCGCCCCCAGTACATGGAGTCATCAGCGATGGCCAGGAAACGCGTAAAGTTCACCTTCCCGCAGCAGATGATCACCGAGCCGATAATCTATCAGCTCGGTCATAAGTTCAGCGTCATCACGAACATACGCCGCGCCGACGTGCGCGAGGATATGGGCTGGGTGATCCTGGAGCTTGAGGGCGATGAGGATGAGATAGCGAGAAGCCTGGAGTGGATCACCACGGCGGGCGTGAGAATCGACCCCGTCGGCGGCGACGTTGTGGAAGGCTAGGAGCCAGGTGCATCTCTCCAGCGGGCCGTCAGGAACGACACAGGAGGAGTCGACAGAATGAGCGTTATGGTGCGGATACCAACTCCCCTGCGCCGGATCACCAACAATCAAGACCGCGTCTCGGTGGAGGGATCGTCGCTGAGCGGCGTGATCGCGTCGCTGGAAGCCGAGTTTCCGGGAATCAAGGATCGGCTGTGCGACGAGTCCGGTGAGCTGCGCAACTTCGTGAACGTCTATCTCAATGGCGAGGATGTGCGTTTCCTCGACGGCCTCGCGTCCCTTACCAGCCCCGGTGATGAGGTGAGCATCGTTCCCGCCGTCGCAGGCGGCTGACGTCAGCCGCCGCGTCTGCGCAGGGAGTCCTCCCATCTCCTCTTCTGGACCCGCCGGGTCGCCTCGTCGGTCGGCACGAAGCGGCCCATGAAGTCTTCTCTGAACTCCCGGAAGCGTCCGTCGTCGATCGCGGCGCGCATCCGCTCCATCAGACGCAGCACGAACCGTAGATTGTGGAGCGACGCCAGGCGATAGGCCAGAAGCTCCCTGGCGCGGAACAGGTGGTTCAAGTAGGCGGCTGAGAAGGTCCTGCAGGTGTAGCAGTCGCATCCCTCCTCTATCGGCCCGTCCCTCTCCCTGAATGGCGCCTTGTCTATGTTCACGCGGCCCGTTCCGACGAAGAGAGAGCCGTTGCGCGCGATGCGGGTGGGTAGAGCACAGTCGAACATGTCCACACCCGCGCTCACGCACTCGACCAGGTCCTCCGGGGAGCCCACGCCCATCAGGTAGCGCGGCGCGTCCGCGGGAAGCATCCGCGCCGTAAGCGACGTGACGCGGTACATCTCCGCCTTGGACTCGCCGACACTGAGGCCGCCGATAGCATAGCCTGGAAATCCAAGGTCTGTGAGGAACCCGGCGGAGCGTTCCCTCAGGTCGGGGAACAACCCCCCCTGCACGATTCCGAACAGCGTCTGGCCGCTTCCCGAGTGGGCCTCCTTGCAGCGCAGCGCCCAGCGGCTGGTCTGATCGACCGCATCTTCGACTTCGGCTCTCTCGGCGTCGGCGGCGACGCAGAGGTCCAGCGGCATGATGATGTCGGCGCCCAATAGCTCCTGATATCGGACGGACGCCTCCGGCGTGAAGGCGTGAGCCGAGCCGTCCAGATGAGACTTGAATACGATCGCGTCGTCGGTGATCTTGCGGAGATGCTGGAGGCTGAATCCCTGGAAGCCTCCGCTATCTGTGAGGATCGGCCCCTCCCAACGCATAAAGCGGTGGAGGCCGCCCATCCGCTCGATAAGGTCGACGCCCGGACGCAGATACAGGTGATAGACGTTCGCCAGGACGATACGCGTACCCAACGACAGGAGGTCCCTGGGGTCGAGCGACTTGACCGATCCGAGAGTCGCAACCGGCATGAATGCCGGGGTGGGCAGCTCTCCGTGCGGCGTCCGGAACGTGCCCGCGCGGGCCTCTCCGTCGGTCGCGTGGAGGGTGAAGGCGGCGCTCATCGCGGCGTCAACCCCGCGAGCCCACGATACCCTGGAACAGGAGCCAGGCTCCCATGACCAGCACGAGCGCCAGGAGGAGGCGAAGCACCCACAACGCCCCGATTCTGCCGACGACCCTGGCGCCCACCTGGGCGCCCCCGATCAGGCCAACTCCGATCCAGAGGAAACTCGGGTACCAGTCGACGTGGCCCTGGACGGCGTATACGACGGCTCCGGCCGCCGTGTAGAAGGTCAGGGCGAATATGGAGGTCGCCACCGCCGGCAGCACGGGAAATCCGAAGGCGTGTACGAGGACCGGCGTCC
Organism: Dehalococcoidia bacterium; assembly: GCA_965208395.1. GTDB lineage: Bacteria > Chloroflexota > Dehalococcoidia > Lucifugimonadales > CBDBON01 > CBDBON01. The sequence goes on along the minus strand of CBDBON010000002.1, from coordinate 687,236 downwards.
TGATAAAGCCGCCACCTATGCCGAAGAAGCTGGATATGAATCCCAGCACCACGTTGAAGGACGTGGCCAACACCTCGTTGAACCGGTACTTGTACTCGATTCCCTGGCGCGTCACGACCCGGCGCGTAGCGCTGAAGGGACTCTCAGCGCCGGAGGCCCCTGACCCGTAGCGATCGATATCGGTGGGGTGGGCGCGTCGTAGCATGTGAACGGCCAGAGCCAGCAGCAGCACGCCGAGGAGGATCTTGAACGTATCGTCAGAGACCGAGCGATGGACGAAGGGAGCGATCACGGCGCCGGGCATGGCGGCGGCTGCGAACAGCAGACCGCTCCGGTAGTCCACGAGGCCCATGCGGCTGTACGCCGCCGAGCCGGAGAGAGAGTTGAGCGCCACCACCGCCACCGAGGTGCCCGCCGCTGCGGTGGGCCCCATGTTGAAGAGTAGAATGAGCGCCGGCACGATGATGAAGCCGCCCCCGGCGCCGACGATGACGCCGTAGGCGCCCGTTCCGAACCCCAGCAGCAGAAGGGCCGGCGCCTCCATGAGGCTAGGCGTCGACTGGCTGCCGCAGGGCTAGGCGCGTCAGAGCCTCGTCTACCAGCTCGTCAGGGACGTCGTTGCGAGTTACGGCGGAGCCGAGCCCTTCGAGCAGCACCCACCTGATGGAGCCTGCGGTCGTCTTCTTGTCGGAGCGCATCGCCTCCCGTATCGCGCCCGCATCGATTCCCGCTCCATACCGGACGGGCAGGCCGAAGGCTTCGAGAAGGCGCTGCTGACGCCGTACGTCCGTCTCCGACAGCAGGCCCATCCCCTGGCTGATATAGGCCTCACCCATCATGCCGATGCTGACCGCCTCCCCGTGCAGGAACCGCCGGTAGCCGGTAACCGCCTCGATCGCGTGGCCTATGGTGTGTCCATAGTTCAGCAGCACCCGCACTCCGAGCGTTTCCTTCTCGTCCTGGGAGACGACACGGGCCTTGATGGCTACGCTTCTCCGGATCACGTCTTCCGTGACCTCCCGCTCCAGCGCGAGGATGGCCGTCCGGTCCCTGTCGAAGGAGTCCAACAGCTCGCGGTCGAGGATCAGACCGTGCTTGATCGCCTCCGCCCATCCCGAGGCCAGCTCGCGCTTGGGCAGGGTCTCCAGGGTGGCCGGGTCGGCGAGCACCAACCTGGGCTGATGGAAGGCCCCCACCAGATTCTTGCCCTGCGGCAGGTCGACCGCGACCTTCCCTCCGATGGCGGCGTCCATCATCGCAAGCAGGGTAGTGGGGACCTGAACCAGTGGCATCCCGCGGACGTTGGTCGCGGCCGCGAAGCCGGCGAGGTCCCCGACGACTCCGCCTCCGACCGCCACCACGACGTGGCCGCGCTCCGCCCTGTGGTCCGCGAGCCAGCCGTATATGAGCCTCACTGTGTCGAGGGTCTTTGATGCCTCCCCCTGGGGAATGAAGACGAGGTGCGCCGGAATACCGGCCGCCTCGAGGGAGGTCTGCGCCCTTCTGGCGTGCGCGTAGACGCCCTCGTCGCTTACCAGGTAGGCTGTCCGTGCGCCGACGATATCCTTGACCCGCTCGCCGAGGCTGTCGAGCGCTCCCCATCCGGCCCAGACGGGATAGTCTCCGGATGACGTGCGGACTATAGCCGCCAGGTCTCCATCGCCGTTGCGCTCCACAGCGCGAGCCGAGAGTGTGTTCAATGCCCTCTCGGCCTCTTCTGCGACCATGCCCGGCGACAGTCGGTCGGTGTGGACGGTCCAATCAGCCAGAGCGTAGGCGGGCTGGCGCTCGGCCTTGAGAGAGCGCACACGCGCCGCGGGGTCCTCCGCCTCAAGCATAGGGCGCACGACCGGTCCTCTGGCGCCGCTACCCTCACTCTCGAGCCTAGCCAGAATCGTCTCGGGGCTCGCTTCCAGACATACCACGATGCCGTTCTCACGCATCGTGGCCCGGTTACGCGGGCTGACGGGCACGCCGCCTCCGGTAGACACCACCTGGCGGTCTTTCGCGGCGACCGAGTCCAGGCATTCGGCTTCTATCTGCCTGAAGGAGTCTTCCCCGTCCTCTCTGAAGATGGCCTCGATCGACTTTCCGGCCGCGCGCACGATCTCGTCGTCGAGCTCGACCAGCGTCCAGCCCAGCCTGCGGGCAATCTCGCGGCCGACCGTCGACTTGCCGGCGCCGGAGAATCCGGTGATGAAGATATTGGACTTCAACTGCTCATCCGCTAGCCGGTCATGAGAGCCAACGCGAGCCGGCCCTCCTTCGCCATCACGTCCAAGGGCGCCGGGCTGCCGGTCCACAACTCGAACGCGGCCGCTCCCTGATAGATGAGCATCATAAGGCCGCCAAGTGTCCGTGCGCCTGCCTTCTCCGCGTGTCTCATCAGAGGCGTCTCCGGCGGATTGTACACCATGTCATACACCAGGGAGCCCGGTGGAATGAGGGCGGCGTCCAGCGGGGAGACTCCCTCGGCGTCGCCGTGCCGCATACCTACCGATGTGGAGTTGACGATCAGCTCGGAGCCTGACGCCGCCTCCCTCAGGGCCGGTCCATCCGCGGGGATTGCCGCAACGTTGCTGGCGGCTCCTCCCACGTCGCGCGCAAGAGACTCGGCGCGGCTGACCGTCCGGTTAGCGATCGTGACCGAGGCGGCGCCCGCCGCGACCAGGGAGAACGCCGCGGCTCTCCCGGCGCCGCCCGCGCCCAGGAGCAACACCCTCTTCCCGCTTGGATCGCATCCGCCTACCTCCTGCAACGACCTGATGAATCCGTAGCCGTCCGTGTTGTACCCGATGAGCCGGTCGTCCCTGGCGACGATGGTGTTGATAGCGCCCATCGAGCGGGCGTGGGGGTCGACCTCGTCTATCAGCGACGGTATCCGCTCCTTGTGGGGCACGGTGACGTTGGCCCCCAGGTAGCGGCTGAGGCGCAACTTCGACACTTCGGACTCCAGCGTCTCCGGGGGAGCCGGCCAGAGATCGTACTGGACGTTCATGCCGTAGTGATCGAAGGCCGCCTGTTGGAAGGCCGGAGATATCGAATGGGACAGAGGGTATCCAAGCAGACCGACGTATTGAGATGTCACGACTGTGAGTATAACAACGGCGTCTTGGATACAACAATGAACGAGGCTGTTGCCTTCAGCCGTCTCGCCACGGCTGGCCGCGCGTTGACTGTTGGCGAGACGCCCTGCTAGGATGGCCCTGATGGGACAGCCAACCAGGCCGCACATACGCGCCCGCCACCTCCCCTCGATATCGGGAACCGTATCCGCACCTCATCCACTCGCCCGCCCATGTCCGACTACGAGGGTCTGACTCACCGCATCAGGAGCTGCACGCTCTGCACTCTCTCAGAGAAGCGGACGCAGGCCGTCCCCGGCGAGGGGTCGCTCGACGCCGAGATAATGTTCGTTGGCGAAGGGCCGGGCTTCTACGAGGATAGGGACGGGAGGCCGTTCGTCGGACCCGCCGGCAAGTTTCTGGACGAGCTGCTCCAATCGATTGGACTGCGCAGGGAGACGGTCTACATCACGAACATGGTCAAGTGCCGCCCTCCCAACAACCGCGACCCGCTGCCCGGAGAGGTCAGCGCCTGCAGGCCATACCTGGACAGCCAGTTGGAGATGATCTCGCCGGAGGTGATCGTCTCCCTGGGGCGCCACTCCTTCTCGAAATTCTTTCCAAGCCAGTCGCTCACGAAGGCTCGCGGCCGGCCTCAGCGATGGAGGAATCTGACGGTCTACCCGATCTATCATCCTGCCGCCGCGCTGCACAACCCGCGGCTGCGCTCGGTGATCGTAGAGGACTTCACTCGGCTCCCCGACGTGGTAAGAACGGCCAAGGAGGCCTCCCAAGAGCCGGAACCCGCCCAGACACGTCAACTCAACCTGTTCGAATAGCCCAGCCCCACATGTCGCGAACCCCACTGCGAGTCGTCCCGCTCGGCGGCCTAGGAGAGATAGGCCGCAACATGCTGGCCCTGGAGTACGATGGCGAGATCGTAGTCATCGACGCGGGCATCCTCTTCCCGGGGGCCGACATGCCGGGGGTCGACTTCACGATCCCGGACATTTCATATCTTGTGGAGAACGAGTCCCGGGTCCGTGCCTTCCTGATCACCCACGGCCATGAAGACCATATCGGCGCGCTGCCGTACGTCCTCAGAGACGTCGACGCCCCGGTGTACGCATCACGCCTGACTCACGGGCTGATCACCGTGAAGCTGAGGGAGCACGGCCTGTTGACCAGGGCGAGGCTCAATGTGGTGGAGCCCTACGCACCCTTCAAGATAGGTCCGTTCGAGGTGGAGTTCTTCAGAGTATGCCACTCGATTCCGGATGCGATGGGCATCGCCATACGGACCCCGCTGGGCCTCGTCGTACACACGGGAGACTTCAAGATCGACCATACTCCGGCGGACGGACTTTCCACCGATTTCGCCGCCCTGGCCGACATAACGGCCGATGGCGTGTTCCTATTCCTCTCCGACTCGACCTACTCGGAGGTCGAGGGATATACCGAGTCGGAGCAGGTGGTCGGTGATGCGCTCGACAGGGTGATCGCGGACGCGCCCGGACGTGTGTTGATAGCCACGTTCGCGTCGCTCATCTCACGAGTGCAGCAGGTCATCAACGCCGCCGTCAGGTACGACAGGAAGATGGCCGTAGTCGGACGCAGCATGAACAACAACGTCAAGATGGCCTTGAAGATGGGCTATCTCTCTGCACCGGAGGGCACCCTCATTCCACTTCCTGACGCCAACAGCCTGCCTGAAGACCGGATTGTCATAGTGGCGACGGGGAGCCAGGGAGAGCCGACCTCCGCCCTGGTGCGCATCGCGAACGGGGAGCACCAGAACCTGCAGATCATCCCAGGCGACACTGTGGTCATCTCCGCGTCGCCCATACCAGGAAACGAGACGGTAGTAGCCAAGACTATCGACAATCTATTCCGGCAGGGAGCGGATGTCCTCCACAGCCGCATAGCGTTCGTCCACGTGCACGGGCACGCCAGCCGCGAAGAGTTGAAGATGATGCTGAGTATGGTGAAGCCCAGATTCTTCATACCCGTACACGGCGAGTACCGGCACCTTGTGACTCACAGCGCCATAGCACATTCGATGGGCGTCCCGGAGGCCAATACCTTTGTACTGGAGAATGGCGACGTGCTGGAGCTGCGGCCCGAAGGCGGCGAGATAGTGGACTGGGTGCCGGCAGGCCAGGTGGCCATCAAAGGCGGCAGACGCTGGGACGTGGACAACGGGGTGCTCGGCGAGCGCAAACGACTCTCACGGGACGGGGTCGTTACTGTGGCAGTCAGCCTGGACATCGAGAGCGGGAAGGTGCTCGCGACTCCTCGAGTCGTCTCCTACGGATTCGCAGAGGATGAGGAGTGCCGCGAGCTGTTCGAAATGGCATCCAAAGAGGTCCTAACAGTCCTAGACCGTTCGGAAACTCGGCCCCTACAGTTGGACGAGATCCGGACGAGGGTCGTAGACAGCGTCTCGAATCTATTGCGGAGAGAGGCGCGCCGGAGCCCAATGGTGCTCGCCGTCATCGAGCGGTTGCAGCCCCGCGCCGTGGACAAGGTTTCAGGTTAAGCCACACTCCTCGGCGCACGTCTCGACCACGGCCCCCCGGGATCACCACCCTTTCTGAAAGGACTGGACTCGATGGGCAAGCGAAGAGGCAGTGAAGGCAATGGTTCCGGAGCATCGTCAGGCAGGGCGTTGTATGGCTACGGCCTCGCCGTTCTGCTGCTGGCCGCCGGGGCGGCCGCGTACCTGTTCAGGGAGCCGCTGCAGCAGCAGATTGTAGCCAGGTTCGGCCTGGGTGTAGTCCTCTTGGGCGTGTGGCCGATAGCGCTGGCCTGGACGGCCATCTTCAGACGCCGCTGGCTGCTTCGCATAAACTTATGGATCGCATCGCTCGGCCTTGCAGTGCTTGGGACAGGCATCATGGCGTTCTTCAACCCCGCCGCGGGGCCGATGTCCGTGTTCACGCTGGATGGCGATACGACGCTTGGCGGGAAGATTGGATTGGACATCATCGGGTCTCCCGGCCCGATGGGTGCGCTGCGGCTTGCGGGTATCTTCGTTCTGGTCGCCGGTCTTGCCGCGCCGTCCGTCGCGATGGACGTTCTCCGCTCGTTGGGCAAAGGCAGCCTCTTCGCCTATTTCGGCCTGGTAGTGGCTGTCAAGAGCGTCGGCAAGATGTATAAGACCAAAAGCGCTCCTCAGACCAGCCGGCGTGAGAGCCCGCGTCCGAGCATCTGGGCAAGTGCGACACCTTCAGCTTCCGAGGAGTCATGGAGGTTCGCCCAAGCGGCCCCAACGCCTGAGACGGAGGCCGAAGAGCGGTTCGAGACTGTACCCGAGCCGGTCGTGGCCAAGCCGCTGCAGCTCAATTCGGGACGTGCGGAGGAGGGGCCTGCTCGGGCTCTGCCGTCCTTCGCCCATTCCGCTATCGTCTATCCGGCCACAGCGGTCGAAGAGATGCCTCCCCAGGTAGAAGAGACGCCTTCCCGGGAGGACTCAGAATCTGAACAGCCGAACGGTGTGCCAAGCGCTACGGAACCCGCAATCAGCCCGGTGATCGGAGGCAAGTTCAACAGATTCTGGTACTCCTCAGAGGATGGGGAGCAGATCGACGCTCCCCCCTCGTATCCCGAGCAGGTCATCCGGAATACCGCGTTGGTCCAGACCGTGCCGCAATCGACAGCCTCGTCCTGGTCTCTGCCTCCGATCGAGATACTTGAGGAAGTCCCGGCGACCGACGTGTCTGCCGAGGAGCTCAATGAGACTGCCGAGACGATAAGGCGGACCCTGGCAGAGTACGGAGTCGAGGTCGAGCTAGGGGGCGTCAGGCCGGGGCCGACCGTCACGATGTACGGTCTGATTCCGGGATGGGTACGCCGGTACCGGCAGGTCAAGCGCACCGACGGCCAGGGCCGTCCGATGCTGGACGAATCGGGGAAGCAGGTTGTGGAACGTGTGGAGGAGAGGACGCGAGTCAAGGTCGACGCCATTCTCTCCCGCGAGAAGGACCTCGCTCTCGCCCTGAAGACCCCCAGCATACGCATAGAGACGCCGGCTATGGGCAAGGCACAGGTCGGCATCGAGGTCCCCAACCCGACGCCCAGCCTCGTGTCTCTGAGGTCGGTGATGGAGAGCGGACCGTTCCGTGAGATGAGACATAAGGGCGCCCTCCCGGTGGCGCTTGGGAAGGGAAGCGGCGGAGAGACGATGGTCATCGATCTCGCCAAGATGCCGCATCTGCTGATCGCCGGCGCGACCGGGAGTGGCAAGAGCGTCTGCATTAACACGATCATCTCTGGTCTCATCATGGAGAAGACACCCGCGGAGCTTCGCCTGCTTCTCATAGACCCGAAGAGGGTGGAGATGACGCCGTACAATGGCATCCCGCACCTGATCACTCCGGTCGTGGTGGAGACCGACGAGGTGGTGGGCCTGCTGAAGGGCATGATCAACGAGATGCTTAACAGGTACAGGCTGATGGAGGAGGCGGGCGTCCGCAACATCGCCACCTACAACGAGAAGATGCCTGACAAGATGCCCTTCCTGGTCATCGCCGTGGACGAGCTGGCGGACCTGATGATGTCGGCCGCCTTCGACGTGGAACAGTCGCTTTGCCGTCTGGCGCAGCTCGGCAGGGCGACCGGCATCCACCTGATCGTGGCTACTCAGAGACCGTCCGTAGACGTTCTGACCGGGTTGATCAAGGCCAACTTCCCCAGCCGGATAAGTTTCGGCGTCACCTCGCAGGTCGACTCGCGCACCATTCTCGATACCGCCGGCGCGGATAAGCTCCTTGGACGCGGCGACATGCTCTACCAGCCGATAGACGCCTCCAAGCCGATACGTGCGCAGGACGTCTTCATATCCGACCGCGAGATCGAGAGCCTGGTCAACTTCTGGAAGACCACCCCCTGGGCCTCCCTGCCCCCAATCGAGCTGAGTCCTGCCGAGGGAGACGGCCACGACACCCATAACGGAGCGGTAGCCGACGAAACGCGGGATGCGCTCATGGACAAGGCCATCGAGCTCGCCCACAGATACAACAAGATCTCGACTTCGCTCCTGCAGCGCCGCCTCCGCATCGGATACCCACGAGCAGCCCGGCTCATAGACGAGCTCGAGGAGCAGGGCGTAATCGGCCCCAGCGACGGCTCCAAGTCACGTGATGTTATAATCGGATAGAGCCGTCTCGGAGCCTCCATCCCGGGAACGTCGACCGGAGCCGACCCGGTGGTCAGAAACCTAACGAACCTGCTGAGCTCGGTCGTCAGAAGAGACCGTACCGAAGAGCAGGTGGTCACCGTCAGAGACACCTGTCTCGTATGTGAAGCCGATCTGGCGGAATCGGAGCTCTACGCGCAGCACCGCACCTGCCCGGTCTGTCGATTCCACTACAGCATGACGGCGCGGGAGAGGATCGACTCACTGGTCGATCCCCAGTCATTCAGAGAGAGGAATCGGTCGCTCATCTCTCTGGACCCGCTGTCCTTCTCCTCACGCACCTCCTACAGGCAGCGTATCTTCCAGGATCAGCGTCGGACGGGCCTCACGGAGGCCGTCGTTACGGGCACGTGCACCATTGGAGGCAGCCCGGCGATGCTGATAGTCCTGGACTTCGGCTTCATGGGTGGAACGATGGGCTGCGTGGTGGGCGAGAAGGTCGCCCTCGCGCTAGAGCAGGCAGCCAAGAGAAGGCTGCCTGCCATCGCCGTCGTGACCAGCGGAGGCGCTCGGATACAGGAGGGCGTCCTCTCGCTGATGCAGATGGCCAAGACCTCGGTGGCGCACGGCAAGCTCGGAGAGAAGGGCCTTCCCATGATCTCGGTGCTGGCCAACCCCGCGACCGGACAGGCCTTCGCCAGCTTTGCCAACCTGGCCGACATCATCCTTGCCGAGCCGGGAGCCATCCTGGGCCTGTCCCCGATAAGGCTTATCGAGGAGTCGAGCGCCGGGCCGCTTCCCAGCGGATCACACACCGCGGAGTCCCATCAGCATAACGGGATGATCGACGCCGTAGTCGATCGGACTGAGCTGAGAGAGCTGCTTGGCACACTCCTTGACCTGCTCGGACCGGGGTTCAGGCTCAAGCCGATGCAGAAGGACCGCCGTCCCCAGGTCGAGGCGCCGCGACTCGAGGCGTGGAGCTCCGTCCAACTCGCCAGGCACCAGTCCCGTCCGTCCAGCTCCGACTATATCGGGCGGATCTTCGGCAGCTTCGTGGAGTTGCACGGGGACCGGTCCTACGGCGATGACGACACGATAATAGTCGGGCTCGGCAAACTCGGCGGCCAGACCGTCATGGTCGTTGCTCAGGAACGAGGAAGCCGCAGCAGCGGCGGGACATCTCCGGAGGGGTTCAGGAAGGCGCAGCGGGCATTCAAGCTGGCCTCCAAGTTCGAGCTTCCCCTGATAACGTTCATAGACACCCCGGGCGCTGACCTGAGCCTCGATGCGGAGCAGAGGGGCCTGGGGCACACGATCGCGTCCGCCATGGCTGAGATGGCGGGAATGCAGGTGCCTTCCATATCAGTGGTAATTGGAGAGGGCGGCAGCGCGGGCGCCCTGGCGCTGGGAGTGGCGGACCGGGTCATGATGATGGAGCACGCCATATACTCGGCTATATCTCCCGAGGACGCGGCAGGCCTCATCTTCCAGGATGAGACCAGGGCTGACGAGGCGGCCGAGTCTCTACGCCTAACGGCCACCGACTGCCTCAACCTCGGGATCATCGACATGGTCGTCCCGGAGCCGCCGGGAGGCGCCCATACCAATCCGGAGGCCGCAGCGCGACAGCTGGTCAGGACCCTGCTGCAGCTCCTTGCGGAGCTACAGTCCGGCTCCAAACGGAGGATGCTGAGCGGCCGCTACAAGAAGTTCCGTAAGATGGGTGAGTACAACTCACATTTCAGAGCGGCCATAACCAGGGAGGTTACTGCCCTCCGAGGACTGGTGGCGATAGGGGTCAGGCGTATCGCAAGACGAGGAGCGGATAAGCCCGAGGAGTGGCTTGAGGAACTTCCGGCCGAAGAGGACGAGCCGGCCAGAGACGGCGCCGGTCGGACTAGGAAGCGCTAGCCCGCCTCCGCCGCTCGAAGTCGGCGATCTTCTCCTCGTGTCGTAGGACGAGGTCCACCTCGTCCAGACCGTTCAACAGGCAGTAGCGTCTGAAGTCGTGCGTTTCGGGGTCCGGGTGCATGTTGAAGGCGACGTCGAAGTCCTCGCCGTCTCCTATCCTGCACGCCTCTAGGTCCACCTCCAGTTGATACCCCGGGTCGCTCGCTGCCCGTGAGATCAACCTGCCAACGAGGTCCTCCGGCAGTATGACCGGCGCGATCCCGTTTTCGAAGCAGTTCTTCTGGAAGATGTCGGCATAGCTGGGGGCGATGATGCACCGGAAGCCGAAATCGAGCAGCGCCCACGGCGCGTGCTCGCGCGAAGAGCCGGAGCCGAAGTTGCGCCCCGCGACAAGGATGGACGCCCCTTCGTAGCCAGGGTGGTTGAGTACGAAGTCCGGGTTCGGCGTGCCGTCTTCATTCAAACGCCAATCGAAGAAGAGGAACTGCCCGAAGCCGGTGCGCTCGATCCGCTTCAGGAACTGCTTCGGGATGATCTGATCGGTATCGACGTTGACACGGTCCAGGGGCGCGACAATACCGGTGTGTGTTACGAAGGGTTCCACGATTAATCCTCAGTCGACAAGAGACTCTCTTGCGGTCTGTGCGTTCTCATTCGTCTGCAACGCCATGCGCTCCAACTCCGGTCAGCCGCTACCACTCGCGGATGTCGACGAAATGGCCGGTAATGGCGGCGGCGGCGGCCATCTGAGGGCTGACCAGGTGGGTGCGCCCACCCTTTCCCTGCCTGCCCTCGAAGTTGCGATTGGATGTGGACGCGCAGCGCTGACCGGGTTCGAGGATGTCCGGGTTCATGCCTAGGCACATCGAGCACCCCGCGACCCGCCAGTCGAAGCCGGCGTCCCTGAATATCCCGTCGAGCCCCTCCTCTTCGGCCTGTCTCTTGACTGCGTCGGAACCCGGCACCACCATCGCGTGGACGCTCTCGTTCACGCTCCGGCCTCTGACCACCTCGGCCGCAGCTCTGAGGTCCTCGATGCGTGAGTTGGTGCACGATCCCAGGAACACCCTGTCGATGGGTATATCCTCGATCCGAGTGCCCGGCTCCAGGGCCATGTACTCCAGCGCGCGCTCGGCCGCCGCGACGTCCCCGGCGTCGTCGAAGGAGGCCGGGTCCGGCACTGCGCCCGTCACCGGGACGACCATGCCCGGGTTGGTGCCCCAGGTCACGAAGGGCTGCAGCTCGGCCGCGTCTATTCGGACGACCTGGTCGTACTGGGCGCCCGGGTCGGTCGGGAGGGCCCGCCACTCCTCGACCGCGGCGTCGAAGGCGGAGCCCTGCGGGACGTTGGGACGCCCGCGCATATAATCGAACGTCGTATCGTCCGGGGCCACCATGCCCGCACGGGCCCCGGCCTCGATCGACATGTTGCACACGGTCATGCGCCCCTCCATGGAGAGAGACCTGATCCCCTCGCCGGTATACTCGATCACGTATCCGGTGCCTCCATCCACCCCTATTCTCCCGATCACGCCCAGAACGACGTCCTTGGCGGCGACGCCTTTCGGAAGCGGGCCGTCTATTCTGACCTCCATAGTCCTCATCTTCGGCTGGACGATGCACTGGGTCGCCAGCACGAGCTCGACCTGCGTCGTGCCGATGCCCAGCGCGAAGGCCCCGAAGGCCCCGTGCGTGGATGTGTGGCTGTCGCCGCAGACGATCACCTTGCCGGGCTGCGTATGGCCCTGCTCGGGGCCGATGACGTGCACGATCCCCTGCAGGGGGCTGTATCGGTCGTAGAGGGTGATGCCGAACTCCTCGCAGTTCCGTGACAGCGCCTCCAACTGCTGCTTCGAGATCGGGTCTGTAACTGGAAGAGAGATATCCCACGTCGGCGTGTTGTGATCCGCTGTGGCCACCGTCAGGTCGGGACGGCGCACCCTCCGTCCGGCCATGCGCAGTCCGTCGAAGGCCTGTGGAGACGTTACCTCATGAACCAGGTGCAGATCGACGTAGAGGACCGACGGCTGCCCCCCCTCCTCGTGGACGACGTGGGCGTCCCATATCTTCTCGAACATCGTCTTGGCGGGCATGAGTGCTCCTGTCCGAGTGCAGGGGTCTACCAGGACGGCTCGCCGGGAGAGGCCGTATGCTCCCCGGTCGCCAGAAGGCGGTTGAGAGCGTTCATGTAGGCCTTGGCGCTCGCGACTATGATGTCGGTGTCCGATCCCCGGCCCACGAAGGTGTTTCCGTTCTGCCGGATGCGGATGGTCACGTCTCCGAGGGCGTCGATACCCTCGGTCACGGCGTCGACACGGAACTCCGAGAGGGTGTTGGGCACCCCCACGATCCGGTTGATCGCCTGGTATACGGCGTCCACAGGGCCGGTGCCGGTAGCGGCGTCCGTCTCCGTTCCGCCCTCAGGGTTGACTAGTCTCACCGTCGCGGTGGGAATCTCCTGGTTGCCGCACGTGACCTGAACATGGTCGAGCCGGTAGACCTGTTCGACGTCCTGCTGCCGGCGCTGGCTAGACATCAGCGACATCAGATCGGCGTCAGTCACCTCGCGCTTCCGGTCGGCCAGCGTCTTGAACGCTTGGAACGCCTCGTCCAACTGCTGTTGATCGAGCTTGAACCCCAACTCCTCGAGCCGCGACCGCAGCCCGGCCCGGCCGCTCAGTTTGCCCAACACCAGGGTGCTGCTCGGCCATCCGACCGACTGTGGGTCCATGATCTCGAAGGTCGTGCGAGCCTTGATGACTCCGTCCTGGTGGATGCCAGAGGCGTGTCTGAAGGCGTTTGCGCCGACGACCGCCTTGTTTGGCTGGACAGGAAAGCCGGTGATGTCGCTGACCAGGCGGCTGGTGCGGTATATCTGTCGCGTGTCGATGCTGGTCGAGACGCCAAGCGCGTCGCCCCGCGTCTCGATCGTCATGATGACCTCTTCGAGCGAGGCGTTGCCGGCACGCTCGCCGAGACCGTTGATGCATCCCTCGACCTGCCGCGCACCTTCCACGATGGCCGCGATGCTGTTCGGCGCCGCGTTGCCGAGGTCGTTGTGGCAGTGGACGCTGATCACCGCCTTGTCGATGTTGGGAACGTTTTCCCTGATGAGGCGAATGCGCTCGGCGAACTCGGACGGAAGGGCGTAGCCGACCGTGTCCGGGATGTTCACCGTGGTCGCCCCGGCGGCGATGCAGGCCTCGAGCATCCGGTACAGGTACTCCAGGTCGGTGCGGGTCGCGTCCATCGGCGAGAACTCTACGTCGGCGCACAGACGCCGCGCTCGCTCCACGGAGTTGACGGCCTGGTCGAGCACCTCCTCGGGATTCTTCCTCAGCAGGTCCATCAGGTGGCTGTCGGAGCTTGAGATGAAGGTGTGAATGCGGGGACGCTCGGCGCCTCGGATAGCCTCCCAGGCGGCGTCGATGTCGCCCGGGACGCAGCGGGCCAGAGAGGCTATGACCGGACGGCGCAGCTCCCCGGCGATGGCCGAGACGGCCTCGAAGTCCCCGGGGGAGCTCGCGGCGAATCCGGCTTCGATGATGTCCACGCCCAGCCTGTCGAGCTGGCGGGCGATCTCGAGCTTCTCGTCGAGAGTGAGTCCGATCCCCGCCGACTGCTCGCCGTCGCGCAGCGTCGTGTCGAAAATCATTACCTTGTCTTCGGTTACCATTTTCTTCCTCCAGGTAGTCCTTTAGCCGAATCCCTTCGACCGAGCTTCCCGAAGTCCACTGCCTCCGTCACTCCGGCGGAAGCCGGAGTCCAGATACGGGACGAACGGGATATAACAGGACTACTCAAGGACAACGCAGTCCGCCTGACCGAGCCATGCCAAGACCCGGCCATCGCGGCGAACTGCGTAGATTGCCTCCGTGCGGTACATCTCCGACCCCTAGTCCGCGTCCTTCAGGAACGACATCATTCCCCGGAGCTCCTTGCCGACGCTCTCGATGGGGTGCTCGGCGTTCTCCTGGCGGAGCCTGTTGAAGCGCGGCCGGCCCTCGTCGTTCTCGGTGATCCACTCTCTTGCGAAGCTGCCGTCCTGGACCGCCTCGAGCACTCGCTTCATATTCTCCTTGACGCGCTCGTCGATGACCGCCGGGCCGCGCGTGTAGTCGCCGTACTCGGCGGTGTCGCTTACCGAGTAGCGCATGTACTCCATGCCGCCCTGGTAGAGCAGGTCGACGATCAGCTTGAGCTCGTGCATGCACTCGAAGTAGGCCGACTCCGGCTGATAGCCGGCCTCGACCATCGTCTCGAAGGCCGCCTTGATCAGCGCCGTCACGCCGCCGCACAGCACCGTCTGCTCGCCGAACAGGTCTGTCTCCGTCTCCTCCTTGAAGGTCGTCTCCAGGACGCCAGCCCGCGTGCAGCCTACCCCGCGAGCGTAGGCGAGGCCCACCTGCGCCGCGTCTCCGGAGGCGTCCTGGTGGATGGCCAGCAGTCCGGGCACGCCCGACCCCCGTGTGAAGACCTCGCGCATCCGGTGTCCCGGCGCCTTCGGCGCCACCATCGAGACGTCCACCTCCTTAGGCGGCACGATCGCGCGGTAGTGGATGTTGAAGCCGTGGCCGAACATGAGCGTCTTCCCCGGCAGCATGTGCGGCTCGATAGACTCCCGGTATATGGAAGACTGGACGTGGTCCGGGGCCAGGAGCATGACGATGTCGGACCGGGCCGCGACATCCGCTACCTCCGCGACCTCGAGTCCGTCCTCTTCGGCATTCGTCCAGCTCTTGCTTCCTTCGTAGAGACCGACCATGACGTTCTGGCCGCTGTCCTTGAGGTTCAGCGCGTGGGCGTGCCCCTGGCTTCCATATCCGATGACGCCGATGGTCATGTCGCTGAGCAGCGACATGTCGGCGTCACTCTCGTAGTACATCTTGGCCATTCGATTTTTCTCCCCGGTCTGATACCGATATGCTATACGGACGCCGCCTCGCCCCACCCTCTTCGGGATCTCCTCATGCTTTCCTGGTCTCCGTGGAGGCTCCCCATCCAGCGCTCCATGACGATAGAGCCGGTCCGCATCACCTCGATGAGGCCGAACCGCTTGACCAGTCCGAGGAAGGACTCGATCTTGTCCTGGTCTCCGGTGATCTCGATGATCACGTGGTCGGGCGCGATGCCCACTATCTTGCCGTTGAATATCTCGACCACCTGGACGATCCCGGCCCGAGACTCGTCATCGGCCTGTAGCTTGATGAGGGCCAGCTCCCTCGAGACCACGTTCTCGGGGGCGACGTTCGTCACCTTGATGACGTCGATCAGCTTGTGAAGGTTCTTCGTCACCTGCTCGACCGTATGGTCGTCGCCCTCGACGACGAAGGTCATCCTGGAAAGGTCGAACTCCTCGCTGTGGCCGACCGCGAGGCTGGCGATGTTGAAGCCCCGCCTGCGAAACATGCTCGATATCCTGTTGAGGACGCCCGGCTTGTCCCTGACGAGGGCGCTTATCGTCTGCTTCGGACTCACATGGTTGTTCATCATCTCCGCAACCTCTCGGGCACCGGCTCCTCCACCAGATCGTCGATCGTGCCGCCCGCCTTTATCATCGGGTAGACGTTCTCCTCCTCCTCGACGACGAAGTCGACCACGACCGGCCCGTCGTGCGCGTTCGCCTGCTCGATGGAGGGCCGTACCTGCATCTTGTCGGTCACGCGGATACCCATGATCCCGAACGCCTCGGCCAGCTTGACGAAGTCGGGGTTGCCGGTGTAGGCGGTGGCTACGTAGTCCGAGTCGTAGAAGAACTCCTGCCACTGCCTCACCATTCCGAGATAGTTGTTGTTCATGATCGCGAACTTGACCGGGATCCTGTTTTCCGCAATCGTCGCCAGCTCGGCCATCGTCATCTGGAAGCCCCCGTCGCCCGCGACCGACCAGACGACGCGGTCGGGTGCCCCCACCTGGGCGCCCATCGCGCCCGGTACCTCATAGCCCATCGCGCCGGACCCGCCGGAGGTTATGAGCGTCCGGGGGTGCTTGTAGGTGTAGTGCTGCGCCGCCCACATCTGATGCTGGCCGACGCCGGTAACTATGATCGCCTCACCGCCCGTCGCCTTCGAGAGCTCTCTCATTATGTACTGCGGCAGGAGCTTGTCGGTCTCCCTGATTCTCATCGACGGATGCTCGGCCTTGAGCCTCTCTATGCGATGCAACCACTCGGTATGGGTGCTCTCCGCCACACGGGGATTCAGCTTTCGCAGGACACGCTTTACGTCGCCCACGATCGGGACGTCGACCTGCACGTTCTTGCCGATCTCGGAAGGGTCGATATCCACGTGGATCTTCTTGGAGCGTGTGGCGAAGGAGCTCGGCCTGCCGGTGATCCGGTCGTCGAACCGCATCCCGAGCGCGATGAGCAGGTCCGCCTCCTCTATCGCCAGGCTGGCGTAGGCCATGCCGTGCATCCCGGGCATGCCGACGCAGAGGACATGGTCATCGGGGAAGCCGCTGATGCCGAGGAGAGTCGTGATGACCGGTATCTGGGCCTTCTCGGCCAGCTCCCTGACCTCGGCGAACGCCTCCGAGAATATGACGCCGTGGCCGGCGAGGATCACCGGACGCTCCGCCTGGTCTATCAGCTCGGCGGCCTTCTTGATCTGCCGTCCGCTGCCCTCCATCGTCGGCCTGTAGCCCGGCAGGTCCATCTCCACGCGCTCGTAGTACTCGTCGAAGCTGTCGAACGGCAGCGTCACCTCGTCGGTCTGAACGTCCTTTGGGACGTCTATCAGCACCGGCCCCGGACGACCCGTGGATGCGATGTGGAACATCTCCTTAACGACCTGAGGGATCTCCTCGGCGTACAGGACGAGATGGTTGTGCTTGGTGACCGGCAGCGTGATGCCGGTAGAGTCGGTCTCCTGAAAGGCGTCGCTCCCTATTGCGGCTCTCATCACCTGGCCCACGACGGCGACGACGGGCACGGAGTCCATCTGCGCCGTGGCTATGCCGGTCACGAGATTGGTGGCTCCGGGGCCGGAGGTGGCCCATGCCACGCCCGGACGGCCGGTGGCGCGGGCGTAGCCGTCGGCGGCGTGAGCGGCTCCCTGTTCATGGCGCACCAGGATGTGACGAAGCTGGGGATACTGGGGCAACGTCTGGTAGAGCGGGAGAATCGCCCCGCCCGGAAGGCCAAATACGACGTCCACGCCCTCTCGGAGGAGACTCTCGCAGATGAGCTGCGACCCGTTCATCTTCAACACTGTTCGACCTCCCGATCGACCGGCAGTCCCGCCGGCGACCTTGCGAAATAAAAAATCCCGTCCGGCCAAGGGACGGGATGATCTGCCACCCGCGGTACCACCCTACTTCCCCCCGGCTGCCTGCCGGAGGACACTCGATAGCTGTAACGGCGCCGACCGCCCGACCCTACTGCTTGATGAGGTCTAGATCACCAAGCGCGCAGAACGCCCGCCGAGTGGGGAAGCGTCCTGTCGCGCCATCACCTCTGTCTCCTTCAGGTCAAGTGCTCCGGGGCGAGTTCGCCAGCTCCTAGCGTCGACTTCCACCATCGTCGACTCTCTGGTGGCCGGTGGCTGTGCTACTACTCCCCATCAACGCGTCTATCAACGGCAAAACGCAAGGCAACTGATGTTAGCACGGGCTGCGAACGAGTGTCAACGAAGGCTGCCTGGCCCGCCTACCCGGTGACCCGCACGGGCAACCCGCGCCGAAACGACTCGATAATGGCCAGGGCGACCGCGAGCGACCGGCTCCCGTCCCCGCCGCCCACGATCGGCTCCTCCTCCCGTCTGATCACCCGATGGAAATGTTCGAGCTGCCGAACGAGGGGGTTGGCTCGGACCACCGCCCGCCGCGTCTTGATCAGCGGATGCTGCCAACCTGTTCTGTGCCGGTCCTCGTAGCGCCACATCTCCATGCCGGGGAAGGAGAGCGAGCCCTCTGCGCCCATGAAGTGGTAGCAGTCCGCGTCCGCAGAGAAGTAGAGCGGGTTCTCGCGGGTCGTCAGCTCGTACGACCAGGGGGAGGGGGTGGCATCCGACGCCAGGATCGATCCTACGGCCCCATTGTGAAACGCGATGGAGATCGAGAGCGAGTCTTCCACCTCGAACCCCCTTGCGACAGAGCTGGCCCGAGCGTAGACTTCATCGATCTCGCCGCAGATGAAGCGTAAGCTGTCCACCTCGTGGACCAGGTTTATGAGGGTCGGCCCTCCCGCGGGCGGAGTCCTCCTCCACTCGACGTCATAGTAGTCGTCAGGTTTCCGCAGCGCCCACAGCATCGAGACGGCCACCAGTCTGCCGATCTCGCCGCTCCTGACGATCTCTCGCGCCGCTGCGACGAACGGGCTGTGACGGCGGTGGTGGCCCACCAGCACCTGTACGCCCCCTCGCTCCGCCGCGCGTACGATCCGGTCGGCCGAGTCGTTGGTGTCTGCAATCGGCTTTTCGATGAGAAGGTCCGCAGAGTATCGGGCGCAGAGCTCGGCAACGGAGGCATGGTCGCCGTTGGGGGTTGCGATGATGACGCCGTCCGGCCTCTCCCGCCGCAGCATCGCCTCCGCCTCCTCGTAGAAAGTGACCCCCAGCTCGTCGGCGACCGAGCGGCGCGTCCCGTCCACGTCGCTGATTCCGACCAACGAGGAGGAGTCGGCGGCGGCGATCAGCTCCGCGTGCCTCCTGCCCATCTGACCGGCGCCGACGACCGCGAGCCTCACTCTTTCCCGCGTCGGCAGGCTCGGAACCGGGCTCATCTCTCAGGCTCCGTTATGGTAATCACCTTGTCTGCAGCTATGTCGGTCAGGTCCTGGACTCGTCCGCTGGGCCAACGCACGGAGATACGGTCGACCACCTCCGCGGCTCCCAGGCCGAACTCCAGGTCGAGGCTGTGCATCGACAGGTAGGTCGCCCCGGTGTGGACCTCCTGGACCTGAACGACGGACTCGCCGTTCGTCGCGGTCGTCGTCACGTAGACCCGCGCGCCGATTCCGTCGGCGTTGCTTCCTGTCCCGTCCACGGCCATCCTGCCCCTGAGCCGGACGGTGAGCCAGTGGTGGTCGCCTCCTCCGTTCATCCATACGAACAGCGGACCCGGAGCGGGCCGGACGGGAGGCAACAGCTGGGTGCCGCGGCCCCTGGCCGCCATCGACTCGGCCGGGTTCACGTATATGTCCCCGCTGCTGTTCGTGCCGACGAGATCGACGTACCCGTCGCCGTTCAGGTCCCCGTGAGCCAGCCCCTTCCCGTTCTCGTGAAGGTCGCTGCTGATGCGCAACGATGCCGGATTCCACGGGACATCGCCACTGTCCACAGGCGCATAGTTCACTCCGACGATGTCCAGAAGATGCGCCCGGACGGTGATGTCCTGAAAAGAGCCGCCGGCATCGCTCTCCAGCATTCGTCCGGCGCCCTGAAAGACGTGCCCCTGGGGCGCCTCGCCGCGGGCGAGCGTGGAGCCGAGCCAGTACAGATCCTCGTCTCCGTCGTTGTCGTAGTCGAAGAAGGTCGTCCCAAAGCTGAAATCGTACGCCGACAGCCCGGTCGGCACCTTCTGGCTGTCGTCGATGTTCGAGGGGTCCAGCGATGCGGGCGGCATCAGCGGACTAGGCTCCACGACCGTCGACGGCGCAACGTCCAGAAAGTCCCCGACGGTGCCCACCTCGGGGACCTCGCGCGTCCCGTCGTTCCGCAACAGGAAGTGCAGACACGTGCCCCAGGCGAACGACTCATGGTAGCCGCAGTAGCCTCCGGGCGTCTTCTGAGGCGGATACAGCCGCGGGTGGAAGCCGATGTTGGCGACGAACACGTCCAGGTCGGCGTCGCCGTCGTAGTCACCGAGCGCGAACGCCATCCACGCCCCCACGGTGTCGATAGCCATCGTCCTCGCCACCGCCGTGAACCTTATCTCTCCCCCGGACGAGTCGTTCCGGTACACGTGAAGGCGGTCGCCGTCGTTGGCCACCCACAGATCGCCGTCCCCGTCGTCGTCGTAGTCGAAGAACATCACGGAGTGCGTCTGCCCCGTCGGCTCCCCTACCACGTTGCCAAGCTTGTCCCTGAAGGTCGGGTCGTACCCCTCGTACCTCTCGCCTGTCTCGGGGTCCTTGAAGCTAATAGGACGACCGTCCGAGTTCCGCATCACGATCTGAGGGCCGTGCACCCCCGCCTCCTCGGCGATCTCGTCGAAGGTGAGGTCCTTGTTGTTGTGGAACAGGAGGTTATAGTGACCTGGATGGTTTGCGGTGGCGAAGTCCCTGAAGTCGTCGTCTGCGAGGTTGCCGACGTAGATGTCGAGCCAGCCGTCGTTGTCCACGTCTGCACAGGCGATGGTGGTGGCGGAGCGGATGTTGACCTTGTCTCCGAAGGCGTGTCTGGTGATGTCTGTGAAGGAGCCGTCGCCGTTGTTGTGGAACAGGAGGTCAGAGCTGCCCTGGTACTCTGGCGGAGAGCGGAATCCCAGGCCGTCCCTGGGGTTGCCCCAGGCCCCGACATAGAGGTCCTGGTAGCCGTCGTTGTCGAGGTCGCAGGCTGCTACTCCGGTGCTGTTGGCGGTCGTCGCCGCCACGCCCGCCTCCTGGGCCACGTCAGTGAAGCCGTCGCCGCCGTCGTTTCGGTAGAGCCAGTTGGCGTGTCCGGCCTCGGCGGTGATGTAGATGTCGAGGTCTCCGTCGCGGTCGTAGTCGAACACCGCCACGCCGGGACGATCATTCCATACCTCGAAACCCTGCCTCAGCGCCTCCGGCGCCACGTTCGTGAAGGGAGTCACCGGGGAGGCCGCATATGGAACGGCGGCCGTAGGAATGGGAGTAGACACGCCGGTCCCGGGATCGCAGCTCAGGACGGCCAGCAGAATCGCGCCTCCCCACACGACGAGGGACCCCTTCACGAGCCGGCCGGCTGGGGCCGGCTCGGCCTCTTGATGAAACATCACGAACCCCTACCGCGTTGACTGGCCGGTATCTGGAGCACATACCCTAGCACACCGGCGGAGTCCACACGCCCCGTCTGCCGTCCGCCATTCCGGCCCCCGAGCCGGAATCCAGTCTTCCGGTAACTATGCGAGGGGCTGAGCCGCTTGAGCCGACCACCTTGGTGGAGTACCATTCCTCGCACCGGCCGGATCGTTCGCCACGGAGTGAGGAAAATGGCTGAGCACCGCGTGCAGCGAGAGGTCGAGCAGTACGTTGCCCGGACTCCGAGGTCCAGGAGGCTCCACCAGGAAGCCGTCAACTATCTGCCGGGCGGTACCTCCAGGGCAGCGCACTACTTCGATCCCCACCCGGTCTACGCCGAACGCGGCAAGGGGCACTACGTCTACGACGTCGACGGCAACGAGTACCTCGACTTCGGCAATAACGCGACCAGCCTCATACTAGGCCACGCCCATCCGGACGTGGTTGAGGCGATGCATCGGGCCGTCGCCTCCGGCTACTCCTTCAGCAATCCGGTGGAGTCGCAGACGCGGCTCGCCAGGCTCCTGTGCGAGCGCATCCCCTCGATGGACTCGGTCCGCTTTACCAACTCCGGCACCGAGGCGACGCTCAACGCGATCCGCGCGGCCCGCGCGTTCACGAGGAAGCACAAGATCGCCAAGTTCGAGGGGACCTACCAGGGCGCTCACGAGTACGCCACGATAAGCCACCGGGTGCCCGTCGGCAGCCTCAATCCCGACGGCCCCACGGTGGTTCACGACTATCCCGGGCAGCCTCCGAGCCTGCTGGAGGACGTGATAGTGCTGCGTTACAACAATCTGGAGGAGAGCGAGCGCATCCTCCGGGAGAACTGCGACGATCTCTCCTGTGTCATCATGGAGCCGGTGGCCTCTGTGCTGGGCCACACACCCGCCGGAGCGGAGTTTCTGAACGGAATGCGCGATCTGACGCGGGAGATGGGCATCATCCTCATATTCGACGAGGTGCAGAGCGCCCGTGTCTCTCCCGGCGGTGCTCAGGAGCTGCTGGGAGTCGTCCCGGACATGACGGCGCTGGGCAAGACGGTCGGCGGAGGCACACCGGCCGGCGCGTTCGGCGGTCGTGGAGACCTCATGGACCTCTTCGATCCGAGAGGGGAAGGTCCGGTCGTGTTGCACGCCGGCACGTTCAACGCCAATCCGGTGACGATGGCCGCCGGCGAGGCGACCCTCAGCCGTCTGACTTCGCCCGTATACGAGCAGCTCGCGCAGGTGGGGGAGTCGCTCCGCGGCAAGCTGCGCGCCGTCCTCGACGAGTTCGAGATTCCCAACCAGGTGACAGGGGTCGCGTCCCTGTTCGGGCTCCACTTCACGGCGAACGAGATCATCGATCACCGGTCGACGCTGGACGTGGACGGCGAGCTCCAGAGAGGACTTACGGTCGGTCTGATGAACGAAGGCGTTTTGCCCGGTAGCTCGGTCAATGTGCTGACAGGTGACGCGGAGGTGGACAGGCTGGTCGACGCGACGCGGCGTGTCATCCAGAGGCTGCGTTCGTAGGGAGGCAAGTATGGATGAGCTCGAGGGCAAGGTGGCGATAGTCACGGGAGCGGGTCGGCTTAGAGGCATCGGCAGAGGCGCTTCGGTAGCGTTGGCCCGCCTGGGTGCGGACGTCGTCCCAACCGGGACCGGACGGGACCCCGCCACATTCCCACCGGACGAGAAGGAGGTCGGCTGGCGTGACATAGAAAGCACCGCGGATCAGGTTCGTGAGGTGGGCCGCCGTGCCCTTCCGTTGGTGCTCGACGTAGCAGACGCCGCCAGCGTTGACACGATGGTCGACCGGGTCCTCGATGAGTTTGGCCGGATCGATATACTCGTCAGCAACGCTGCCTACGCCAGGGGTCCGGATCGCAAGTCTGCACTGGACCTGGACGAAGCCATCTTCCAGAAGGTACAGGACGTCAAGGTGCTTGGACTCTTCCTCCTCAGCCGGGCGATCGGCAAGGTGCTGATAGATCAGGAGGAGGGCGGCAAGATCGTCGTCGTCTCGTCCGGTTCGGGCAAGATGGGAGGGGCCCACTCGTTGGCCTACAATGCGGCCTGCTTCGCGCAGGTGGGGATGACGCAGAGCCTAGCCCATGAGTTCGGACTGTACGGGATCAACGTCAACTGCGTATGCCCCGGCAGCGTCGATACATCACGGGTCGACGATTTGGGCAGGGGGGAGACGTGGCAGAAGCTGGTCGATGCGATCCCGGTGCGCAGGGCCGGCACCGACGACGAGCTGGGAGGCTTCATCGCCTATCTGTGCACGGAGGCTGCCTCATGGATACACGGCCAGTCGATCAACATGAACGGCGGTCAGTGGATGTCGCACTAGCCGGAAGCTCCTCATGATCTACGACGGGCACGTCTACTGCTTTCCCGATCTGAGAGGCAACGCGGGGTGGACGGACCGCGGCGAGTACATGCGCCACCTGCAGCTCGCGGCGGCCTTCCATCACCAGCCCGCCTTCCGCGCGGCCGACCGGGCGCCGGCCGACAGCGGTGGACTGGCCGATCCGTCGCGGGGATGGAGCTTCGATGCCCTAAGGGACTGCGGGTTCCGTGCGGCGGGCCATGGCCGATTCGAGTGGACCGTGGACGGCGAAGGCTACTACAAGCAGGTGCTGCCGCCCGGTCTGACCGGGATGAGTTTCACTGCCGAGATGCTGGTGGCGCAGATGGACTTCGCAGGCGTACGACGGGCTCTGATCCACCGGACGCCGTATCTGGGCGTCGGCAACGAATTCATCGCCGACTGCGTAAAGCGCTTCCCGGAGCGGCTTCACGGACTCGCATACGTAGAGGAGTGGCTCGTCCAGACCAGCCCGGACGAGGCTATCGCCCGGCTCTTGAGGGGGATACGGGAGTTCGAGCTTCACGGTCTCCAGTTCCACCCCGCAAATCTCGACCTGTACGGACAGACGGAGGCATGGGACTCCGAGGGCTTTCGTCCCTTCTGGGACGCGGTCGCGGCGCTCGACATCCCCGTATTCTTCACCCTCGTTTCGAGGACGGGACCGCCGCCTCGCGCGACGGGCAGCGGGACGCCCGGCGCCGTCCAAAGCTACCTGGATGAGCTGCGCACGCTGAGGCGCTGGATGGAGCGCTACCCGGACGTTACGGTTGTGCTCACCCACGGACTCAACTGGATGCTGTTCGCGACGGACGAGGGGCTCGATGTCCCGGACGCGGTGTTCGAGGCGGCCCCGGTCGACAGCCCGCGGCTTCACCTGCAGGTGGAGTTTCCCAACTTCTTCGGACGGCAGTGGGAGTATCCCACTCCACAGGTGCGGCGCACCTTCGAAAGACTGGTCGCAAGGCTCGGCGCCGACCGCCTCATCTGGGGCACCGATCTCCCATTCGTGCTCCGGCACTACACCTACAGGCAGTCGCTCGACTACATCCGGCTCTACTACGACTTCCTGGGGCCTCAGCGGCTGCCGTCCGTACGACATGGGGACATGCGCCGGGCTCGTCCGCGTTACGACGGCTCCCACGACCTGCCGGACGAGATGGCCCTGATCCTCGGCGGAAACATGGCCCGCATCATGTCGGTCGGGGAGGAGGGGCGATGATCTACGAGGGACACGCCTACTGCGTTCCCGACCAGCGCGGCAGGATGGGGTTCAAGACGCGCACGGAGTTCATGCAGTACCTCCAGTATGGGATGGCGGCGAACTTCCAGCCAGTGTGGCGGCTCCGCGACGGTGTGCCGGGAGACGGAAGCGCCATGTGGGACCCGGCCTCCGGCGGTAGCTTCGACTCACTGAGGGAGTGCGGCTTCCGTCCCGGCGGCTACGGACGTTACCAGTGGGAGGAGAATGGAGAGACCCATGTTCGGCAGGTGATGCCTCCGACCAACGTAATCAACGGCTACTCAGCCGAGCAGCTCGTGGCGGAGATGGATCACGCCCGCGTCGACTGGGCCCTGCTCCACCGAAGTCCCTACCTGGGTATCGGCAACGAGTTCGTAGCTGACTGCGTCAGACGATTCCCGGGACGGCTCCACGCGCTGGCGCACGTCGAGGAGTGGCTCGTCAGGGGGGAGATGGACAGGTGCATCGCCAAGCTGGACCACGCCGTCAACAGCCTGGGTCTTCACGGTCTCCAATGGCTGGGCTTCACCAGATTCTGGTACGGCCAGAGCGACCACTGGGACGCCCCCCTGTTCCGCCCCTGGTGGGACGCTGTGGCCGACTTGGACATCCCGGTCTTCTTCACCGGGCTGGGGATACCGGTCGAAGGCGGGGAGGGCAGGGATCCCCTGTTGGATGACCTGAGAAGCTTGGGCAGGTGGATGGAGCGACATCCCGACGTCACCGTCGTGCTGACGCACGGCCTGAACTTCCGCAGCTTCATGACCGACGACTCCCTGGAGATACCGGGAGAAGTGTTCGACGCGGCGCCGTTGGATAGCCCGAACTTCAACCTCCAGCTACTCTTCGTAAATAACTTCGGCGGCGACTGGGACTACCCGATGCCCCAGATAAGGTCGGCGCTGCTCCGGATGGTCGAGCGGATCGGGCCCGACCATCTGGCGTGGGGCACCGACATACCGCAGAACCTGCGCCACTACACCTACCTTCAGTGCATCGACTCGATCAGGGTCAACTGTGCTGACATCCTCAGCAAGACGGACATAGACCTGATCCTGGGCGGTACGATGGCCCGCATCATGGAGGTCCCAACCTCTCCCTCCGCGGAGGCGGGGGAAGATTGAGATAGGCGCTCTTCTCCAACGCAGCGAGACTTCAGACTAAGAGGGCACAGTCAGTCCGGCCAGCATCTCGTTGGTGACGGCCACTACCTGCCGCGCATGGGTCCCATGGCCCGTCTGCTAGAGAGTGTGGAGAAGTCCAGTCGTAGTCTGCAGATCGTTCGGGGTGAGCTTGTCGAACCATGGACGGCCCTTCGACGGGCTTAGGGCGAACGGATGATGTGGCTCGGCAGGCACCTTCGCCCAGACACCCTTAGGGCACGCTGCCTACCGACCAGTCGGGAGTGCCGTCTTTCGCCGGGTCTTCCGTGAGACGGGTTGGATTGGAGCCGTCGGCGTCCATGATGTACAGCTCCAGGTTACCGTCCCGCTCCGTCGTGAAGACGATCTTGCTGCCATCCGGCGACCATGCGTGAAACAGGTCGGCCGCCGGATGCGTGGTGAGCGCGGTCTTGTTGGAGCCGTCGGCGTCTATCACGAAGATGTTGGTGTCGGCGGTTCCTGGCGCGGCGGATCTGAAGGCGATCTTGGCGCCGTCCGGAGACCAGGTCGGGTCCTCCTCGAAATCAGAGTCGTCCGTCAGGCGCACAACGTTGAAGCCGTCGGCGTCCATCACGTATATGTCGGTGTCGGACCGCACGCCCGAAGTAAAGACGATCCTGGTTCCGTCGGGCGACCATCCTGGCGCGAAGTTCTCCTCGAAGTTGTCGGTAAGGCGCGTTACGTTCGACCCGTCGGCGTTCATCACGTAGATCTGCGGGAATCCGTCCCTCGCGGAGACGAACGCTATCTTGGTCCCGTCAGGAGACCAGTCGGGAAGAGTGTCTAGGGACGGATCGACCGTGAGACGCTTCACGTTCGACCCGTCGGCGTCCATCACGTATATCTCGAAGTTGTCTACCCTGTTGGACGCGAACAGTACCCTGCTGCCGTCAGGAGACCAGTCGGGCACCGTGTCGATCGCGTTGTGGAAGGTGAGACGGGTTACGTTGGAGCCGTCGCTGTTCATCGCGTATATCTCGGCGTTGCCGTCTTTGGTCGACCAGAAGGCGATCTTTCCCGGGCCGGCCAGCTCCGCGGCTGACGGAGTGGGCATCGGCGGGGCGGCGGGGACGCCGCTGGCTACGGGCGTGCTGGTTGGCGCGGCAGGCGGCGACTGTATGGGAGGCGTCTCGGTCTCGTCGCTGCCGTCTCCGCAGGCCGACGCGAAAAGGGAGAGAGCCGCAATGCCCAACACCGCCGTCAGACCCCGTACGAACCGGGCCCTCGGAGCCCTGCTCCTCCACCCGGTGCGCTCCCAGCGGATCAGGACGGCACCGTGAGACCGGCCAGCATCTCGTCCGTGATGTAGCTCCCCAGGACGAACATCTTGCGGTCGGTGTACCAGAAGACGCGCCTGCCCTCCCTCTCGGTTAAGCTCGCGTAAACAGCCGGCCTAGTCCTCGCGCTCCCCCAGCCGCCCATCCAGCATCAGCAGTCCGGTGCCGTCGTCTCCGACAATCCTGAGATGGTCCACGACCTCGGTGATACTCTTCTCTTCCTCGACCTGCTCGTCGACGAACCACTCCAGCAGGACATGAGCCGCATAGTCTCTCTCCGAGATTGCGAGCTCGTACAGGCTGTCGATCATCGACGTGACCTCCCTCTCGTGGGAGAGGGACATCTCCATCACCGACAGCACCGAATCGAACTCGATGGGAGGCTGGTCTATCGACTGCAGGGCGACGCGTCCGCCGCGGTCGGTGATGAAGTCGAACAGCTTCAGTGCGTGGGAGACCTCCTCGTGGTACTGCTGCTTCATCCAGTGTGAGAACCCTCCGAGACTGAGCGTCTCGAAATAGGCCGCCATCGAGAGGTACAGGTGGGCGGAGTAGAGCTCGCTGTTGATCTGCTGGTTGATGGCATCCTGGAGCCTTGTGCTTATCATTGGTATTTCTCCTGACTGGTGGGTTGTATAGCTTCAGAGTGGGGACACTCTCAATTATATCAGGAGCCCCGACGTCTACACACGCCGCCCATTTCCTCCGCCTCGATCCGACGCCCAAATCCACCGCCTCCATGCTCAGCGCCATATCTATCGGCCGTCACCCCGTAGGGGCTGGTTTCAAACCAGCCCTCTCCTTAGGAGGAGGATTATGGTGACGCGTGACTCCTTGACAAGCCGAACATCAGTGCTATGATCGGATCACGAGCCTTCGCTCGAATCGACGAGCCCTCGCGAATTCCAACCTACCGGAAATGTCCCACTTTGTCCCAAAATGACGCACATAAATATATAGAGGGTCCCCTGATCCCTCTTTCCACCGTCCGCGGTGGAAGATACAGCCTGTCCTGAGCTTGCCGAAGGGATGGGGAGTCCCCCGCAACTCTGGGCAGTTCCGGCCTCTGGACATGCCGCTGCCATTGAAATGCTACACTTTTGGCACACTTTGACACACATAATATATAGAGCCCAATCTGGACATGCCCGCCCGGCTTCCGCTCTTCCACCGTCCGCGGAGGGAAGATTGAGGTGGGGGTCCCCATAACTCTGAAAACAGTGCCGGCTTGATACGGCGATAAGGAAAACGAAAACGGACTTAGGGAGGCGGCCATGGAGGTAGGGAAGCATCAGCCCGGAATGTTCAGCTGGGCCGATCTGGCGACGACGGACCGGGAAGGATCGACCGGGTTCTACACGCAGCTCCTGGAGTTGGAGCATACGGACGTCCCGGTCGGCGTAGGGGCGGTCTATACGGTCCTCAGCAAGGGCGGGAAGAGCTGCGCCGCCATCTACGATATGCCGCCGGAGATGAGGGAGATGACCGGCGGCCATCCCGCGTGGAAGGCCTACTTCACGGTCGAAAGCGCGGACGCCGCTGCGGCCCGCGCCAGCGAGCTGGGCGGTGTCATCCTGCAGGGACCATTCGACGTCTTCGAAGAGGGTCGAATGGTGCTGATACAGGACCCCACCGGCGCGGTGTTCGCCGTCTGGGAGCCGAAGAGGGGCATCGGAGCGCAGCTCTTTGGGGAGCCGAGCGCCTTGGCCTGGTGCGAGCTCTACACTCGCGACACCGACAGAGCTTCGGACTTCTACGCCGGCCTGTTCGGATGGTCGGCCGCTCCGGGCCCGGCAGCCGACGGGTTGAGCGAATACATCGTGCAGATGATCGAGGACCAGCCCGCCGCCGGCATGATGGCCATCCGCGAGGAGTGGGGCGAGATGCCCGCGAACTGGACGATCTATCTCGCCGTCGCCGACCTCGATGAGTCGCGTGAGAAGGCGAAGACGCTCGGAGCGACGGAGATATCGCCGCCGATGGAGGTTGAAGACATCGGCCGGTTCGTCTACCTGCAGGACCCCCAGGGCGCCTACGTGACCATTATGCAGATCACCCGCGGCGCGTGATTGGGCGGCTGAGTTGAGACCTGCCAACGATCCGACCGTCGACCTCATGACCAGAACCGTCTTTGCCATCGCGGCGTCTCTTCTCTTGTATGTGCTGCTGTCCTCCTCGACGGTCGAGGCGCACGGCAACGAGGTGTTGCGGGAGAGGGCGGGGCCGTACGAGGTGGTGGTCGCCATCCTTCCGGAGAGGCCGGCCATCGGCACGGTCCACTTCTCGATCACTCCACTCGACTCCTCCAGCGGACAGCTTGTCACACAGGTGAAGATATGGCTCATCGCTCACGATGAGAAGGGCGAGCCGGTGTACGCGGCCCGTGCCGTCAACCTTCCTAACACTCCGCGCTACTACGACACGAACGTCAAGTTCGAGGAGGCCGGGACGTGGACGATCGAGCTGACGCTGGAGCAGGAGTCTCTGGGCGAGGCGACCCTCTCATTTCCGTTGGAGATCGAGCCGGCGGCTATAGCCGCCGGCTCCGGGGGCGGGTTCGTCTTCCTCGGAGTCTTCGCCGTGCTGATAGGCGGAGCAGTCTACCTCTGGATGAGCGCCCGGAAAGCCGCCCGAGCGAGAGAGGAGAGCGGTCCGATATAGGTTGGCTAAGTGCTCTCCTTGTAACGGTGAAGGCCTAGTCGGTGATGTCGTCGATGACGAGCGTCTCCCCCTCGGTGTGGTAGAAGACGCTCACCGGCTCGCCCAGCAGCATGTGCTCGCGCAGGTGCGACGGGGTGAACCCCGCAGGCGTCCGGGGGCCGCCCTGGAATGTCCAGACGACGCCCTCCTCATCGATGACCGTTAGCGACTCGATGTCGATCAGCGACCTGGGCTCGACCGCCTGGACCATTCCCCGGACCTCCGACTCGGCGCCAGTCCGGGGGAGCGTCTCCCCGCAGGCGGCGACCAGCGTGAAGAGAATCGTGGACATGAGGGCGGCAATCGCGACCAGACGCCCGGCGTCCTTGTAGGCCGAATGTGGGAAAGCAGTACCAAATTTCAATTGACTACGCGAGATGCCGGTCACTACGGTGTAGCTTGGGGGTGGCTGCCGATGCTCAAACACAGATTAGCTCTCGTCTCTTTTGCAATCATCGTCTCGCTTCTTGCGGGGAGTCAAGCCGTAGTGGCGGACTCGCCAGGAACGCAGCGGACGGTCGTGTTCGTGGCGGACTCCTCGGCCATCGCCGGGACCGCGGGAGGGATGGGCCTGACCAGGTCGGCCGTCGGCCTCGTCTCGACTCTCCAACCGAACGACTCCTTCATCTTCATCGCCGCCGACAGGCCCGATGAGGCAAAGGGTCCGGCCTTGCCGGGGACACCGCGCTTCGACGTCGTCAGCGAGCAGCTGTATACGGGCGTCTCCCAGATAACTCAGCCTGATATCGTCAACTCTCTGACCAAGGCCTACAATCTGCTCAACTCGACGGGAGCCCCCGGTGGATCTACCATCTATCTGATATCCGGCGCGAGTCCGCAGGCGGACCTGGGCATCCAGGCCGACCGGCTCGGTCCGACCCTCGACCTGTTGAGAGACAACCGGTGGCCGGTGATGGGACTTGCTCTCCCCACGGCCGCACCGCAGGTCACCCAATTCCTGGATCGCGTGACGAGCCGGTCCGGCGGCGAAGTCGTCGAATTATCGGCCTCGAACGGGTTGAAGAGGCTCGCTGACATGATCCTCCGTGACGAATCCGGCGGATCGCTCGCCAGCCTCGACGACAGGCAGCTATCCGTCAACGAAGTGCTGACGTCACCGCTCAGCGTCGCGCCGGGGACCAGCAGCATCAGGCTGATCTTCTTCAAGGAGGATCCGTTCGGCTCGGTCAGACTGACCAATCCGGCGGGACTGGAGATCTCTCCGGAAGACAGGGCCGAGTCGTCCGTCACCCAGACTCCGCACGTGGTCATCTGGCAGCTTGTGGACCCCGTCCCCGGCGAGTGGACGGTCGAGGTCCGCGGTATGGATGGCCTCGTCTCCTCCTGGCGCCTCGCCTCCAATAGGTACGCGGCCGCTCTCGTGTCATATGGGGCAGTCCCGCTGAACGAGGCGCCGGCGCTCGTAGCCTATATCACCGAAAACGGGTCGCTGGCATTCCTGGACGACGTGAGAGTGATGGCCAGGATCACGACTCCGGACGGGGCCGTGCTGGCCTATGAGCTGAACGATCAGGGAATGACCGGTGACGCTCTGGCCGGGGATGGCTACTACTCGGGGACGATCCCTCCAGTAACCGCAGAGGGCTTCTACAACGTGGAGCTGCAGGTAGTCTGGCCCGAGTTCGGACACAGCGTCAGATCTCAGGCAGGCTTCGAGGCGCTGGAATTTCCGACGATCGAGCTTACGCCTATCAAGACCGACGCTTTAGCGCCCGGGCAGAGAGCCAAAGTGGCTACCGTTGTGGTGAACGTGGACGGTCAGCCGTACAGCATCGCCACCGACAGCCTGTCGGCCCTGATCAGTTCCAACGTAGACACGGGCGGCGTCCTGGAGGTGAAGCCGCAGCGGCTTCTGACCGGAGGGCGGGCGTGGATGTACGACGTCTTCTTCACTCCCGAAGCAGAGGGACTCCACACGATCAACCTCCAGCTGGAGCTGGAGTACTCGGGCCGGCCGTACACCTACGCTTCGGACTATATGGTGATCTCGTCGTTCCCGCCGTCGCTGCCTAGCGGCGCCGATCCGGTCCAACCTCGGCCGGAGACTCCGGCGAGCCCCGCCGTCGAGGCAGAGCCTGACGCCGGCTTCCCCTGGACACTCGTCACAGGGATACTGATCGCAGTCGGCGCGCTCTCCGCGGCCGCGGCCTTCTACTGGTCGACGCTCACCCGCCCGTACGGCTACCTGTACAACGACCGCGACGAGCCGGTGGTCGACTTCTCTGGACTGGAGCGCGGCATCATGATGCGTCTCTTCTCCAAGAACGCAGTGAGAGGGCACGAGCTGGACATGCCCGGTCTGGAGGGCCTGGCCTTCAGGTTCTTCCCGGACAGGATCGCCGTCAGCGGCAGACGAGACGCGCCGTCGGTCAGGGTAAACAACCAGCCTCTGATCGGACACGCCACGGTCCAGGAGCGGGCGTGGATAGGGACTGCCGGTCGGCTCTACAGTCTGCTTCTGGCCGCCGAGCCCACCTTCGAGCCGCAGTTCGAGGGTGACGACGACTAGACGTCGGACAGGCGGTGCCGGCGCCTACTCGATGCTCATCAGGCGACGCCAGTCCCGCCGCATCACGGCCGGGACTATCTCCGGGCGCTGCCGCAGCAGGTGCGTGCCGGCGACTACGAACGACAGAACGAGGCAGATGATGATCTGTCCGATAGGCTGACCGGTCCCTATCGTCAACGCGTTCAGGGCCACGAACACGGCCGTCAGGGACCAGACCGCGTGACGTGTCAGGGCCAGGACGATCAACCCGACTCCCGCGGATGCCGCGGTCAGATGCCACAGCATCACGGCGGAGATGCCTAGGACGGTCGCTCCGCCCTTACCGCCCCTGAATCCGGCGAAGGGCGAGAAGTTGTGTCCCAGTGTCGCCAGCAGGGAGGCAACGTATAGGGTGACTTCCGGCGCGCCCAGCAGACGTCCTATCACGATGGCGCACGCGCCCTTTCCCGTATCGACCACAAGCACGATGGCGCCTATTCCCCTGCCCAGCTCCCTGTAAGCGTTCATGGCGCCGACATTCTCCGTCCCGAGGCGGCGGATGTCGGCGTCTCTTACGAGACGGCCCAGCAGGTATGCGGTCGGGATCGATCCCAGCAGGTAGGACAGCGGCAGGACGACAAGGCTCTCCACTCGCCGCCCGCCCTACGCTTCCAACGCACCGAAGCACGCCGCCATGATGCTCTCGGCGTCTATCCCGTACTCCGCGTACAGATCGTCCGGAGCGCCCGACTGCCCGAACTCGGTCACGCCAAGAGGCAGGACCCTGGTCTTGATGGCGCCGCCCAGCCAGCTCAGCGAGCGGGGATGGC
Organism: Dehalococcoidia bacterium; assembly: GCA_965208395.1. Taxonomy (GTDB): domain Bacteria; phylum Chloroflexota; class Dehalococcoidia; order Lucifugimonadales; family CBDBON01; genus CBDBON01. The sequence continues at coordinate 654,119 of CBDBON010000002.1, read as the reverse complement.
CGTCGACAACGGTCACTATCGGGGCGGTGCGCTCCTCCTCCGACAGAAGGTCGCTCATGAACGACGATAGGTCGCCCCTGGCGCTCATGGCGTCGCGGACCAGCTCCTGGAACTGTCTGTAGAGCGGACCTGGGCCTGTGACGTTTATGACGTTGGCCATCACGCCCTCTTCGAGCAGCGCCTTGCTGGCGGCGACGGCCTCGGGGACCATCGCGCCGCATGTGAAGACGTGTACGACGTTTGATCCGGGGTCGTAGCCGGGCTCGCTGGAGACGTCGAGCAGCCTGTACGCACCGTCGAGCACTTGGAGACGCAGCCGTTCACGGGCGGCTGCGTCTTCAGGCAGCGGGAAAAGAGACTGGTCCACCCGTTTGCTTGTGAGCCTGAGATAGGTCGACCTCTCCCGTCGTCTGATCCTTTCCAGAGCGCCCAGCATCACCCACTCAAGCTCCTGGCCGAAACAGGGCTCGTAGAAGTCCAGTTCGGGCATTTCGGCGCCTATCGACGGTGTGATCAGCGACTGGTGCGCTCCCCCTTCGGGAGCGAGCGTCACTCCGGAGGGCGTGCCGATCACGATAAATTTTGCTCCGCCGTAGACACTCAGGAAGAAGGCGTCGAGACCCCGGCGCACGAACGGATCGTACACGGTGCCTATCGGGAACAGCATCTCTCCGTCTGTCTCGTAGGAGAGGCCGAGCTGACCCAGCATCATGAAGAGGTTGTTCTCCGAGATTCCCAGCTCGACGTGCTGCCCCTGCCTCAGCTCCTGCCAGTTGAGAGATCTCGTGATCTCCTCTTCCGGCATCTCCCCGCGCTCACCGCGGGCCCATACGCCAACCTTGTTGATCCAGCCCCCCAGGTTGGTCGAGCTGGCGACGTCCGGGCTGACTGTGACGATCCGCTCGGCCACCTCGGGCAGGTTGCGTGAGGCGTCCGTGAGCACGAGCCCGAAGATCTGCTGGGTCGACATCGAGCCGCGGTAGGTGTGATCGAAGGCGGTTGGGAATGATATCCCTTCGGTGGCGTGGTTCCTGGGCGCCTCGTACCTGAGCCGCTCCCCCGTCTCCCTGCACAGCCTGCCCGCCGGGCTGTCGGAAGGAAAGGCCTCCCATACGTCCTCCTCGTCGATGCCGAGCTCGACCCTGAGTTGATCCATCTGCACGCGGCTGAGGGTGACCGAGTGATTCTGGGGGTCTCCGACCGAGGGGAGCATCCATCCCTTCAGGGTGTATGCGAAGACGACGTGCGGCCCCTCCTCCAGTGCAGCCTGAGACAGAGCCTCCCTGAGCATCGCGAAGTCGTGTCCGCCCAGATTCCTGATGAGGCTCTGCAGCTCCTCGTCGCTCCACCGGCTGATGAACCGGGCGAGATCTTCGGGGTGTCGGCTGGTACGGGGCAGCCACTCGCGCACCGTCGCCTGCGGCACGCGAAGGAGCCGCTGGTACACCTCGTTCGGCATATCGTCTATCGCCGCTCTGAGAAGCTCGCCGTTCGGCTCCGCATACGCGGCCTGCAGCCTCTTGCCGTACTTGGCGTCGATCACCCTCCATCCGTTTGCCTCGAACATCTGGCGCCACGCCTGCACCCTGATGCCGGGGATGACGCGGTCGAGGCTCTGCCGGTTGAGATCGACGACCCACAGGACGTTCTTCACCTCGGCCATCGACGGCTCGGCTATAGCTTCCCAGACGGCTCCCTCGTCCAGCTCGGCGTCTCCCAGCAGGCTGATATAGCGTCTGGGCGCCCTCCGCTGGGAGTAGAGGTGTGTCGCGTTGTACTCGTCCACGAGGGCGGCGAAGTTGGGCGCGACCGCGCCGAGGCCAACCGAGCCCGTCGAGAAGTCCACCGGGTCCGGGTCCTTGGTCCGGCTGGGGTAGGCTTGGAGGCCGTGGTAGGCCCGCAGCGTCTTGAGATACCGCCTGTCTAGATTGCCCAGCAGGTACTGGATAGCGTGGAAGACGGGAGAGGCATGGGGCTTGACGGAGATCCTGTCCCCGGCGCGCATGAAATCGAAATAGAGCGATGTCATAACGGTGGCCACCGAGGAGCTGGAGGCCTGATGACCGCCCACTTTGACTCCTCCGGGATTCTCGCGCACGTTGTTGGCGTGGTGGACCATCTGCATCGACAGCCACAGCACGCGCTTCTGGATCTCGATCAGCAGTTGGTCGCGTTCGTCCGCGGTCTCAATCGGCGCGAGGCTCTTGGTCGCCATCCGGGCACTCCTTAGGATCCGTCGGGCGTTAGTATAGCATCGGGGTGTCCGCCAGGAAGTCGGCTCTTCGCTCCCCTAGACGATCGAGCGGGGCTCGACCGGGCGGTCGAGACGGGACGATTCGTAGACTGCCAGAGTCGTCTGGAGCACGCTCCGGGAGAACTCGAGGTCCATGTCGGGCTGATCGCCCTGCAGGACGCAGTCGACGAAATTGGCCGCTGACCGGTTGAACCCCTCGATCCAGTCAGACGGCACACTATGCCCCACTGTCCTGTCGCCTGTGACCACCACCACGGGCGGCATGTCGAGCATCTCGCCCGTGCACCTGGTGACCCAGATCATCCCCCGGCTACCCTGTATCTCGAAGAACTCGTCCAGAGGATAGTATCTGCTCCTGATCGGCATCTCTGGAGCGTAGGTGTATTCGAGAGTTCCGAGACAGTCCCGTCCGGCGAACTTCCACATGACGGCGCTGGGCGTCTCCAGGATGAAGTCGTCGGTCTTGGTTATCATGCCGTACACCTTCTCGAAGCCTCCGACCCAGAACATCGCAGTGGCGTACTTGTGCCATCCGTCGTCGAAGAGCATGCCGCCCGCGTTCGCCACCGGGTCGCGCCTCCACTCCCTGGAGCCGGGCCCGTACTCGAGGCCTGGCTCCAGCGTGGATGGGGCGCGCAAGGTGCGGATGCGGACCAGCGAGGGATCCCCTATGGCGCCGGCGTCCAGAAGCTCTTTGGCCTTGACGATGGGCGGATAGAAGATGAAATTCTCGGTGATTCGGAAGGTCCTGCCGCTGCGTCTGACGGCGGCGGCGATCTCCGCCGACTCCTCCATCGTGTTGGCGATCGGCTTCTGGCACGAGACGTGCTTCCCCGCGTCGAGGCCGGCGACGATCTGGGCGGCGTGGAGCCGCGTCGGAGTCAGCAACTCCACAGCGTCGACGTTGGAGTCGTTCAGAACCTCATCGTAGCTCATATGGATGCGCGGGTTGATCCCCCACTCGGCGGCCCTCGCCTCCGCGCGCTCCCGGTGCGGATCGCACAACGCCGTCACTTCGCAGCGTTCGTGCCGCAGGTATCCGGGGGCGTTCAGGTGCGATATCGTTCCGCAACCTACGATCGCAACTCTGAGCTTATCCAAAGATCCCTCCTCGACGGGATTGTACAATGGGCCGCACGGGCGCGAAAGGCTGGCGCAGGGAGGCTCCATGAGACGCTGTGGCTGGGCGGGCAGCGATGAGCTGATGGTGTGCTATCACGATACCGAGTGGGGCGTGCCGAAGCACGATGACCGGAGGCTGTTTGAGGCGCTGGTGCTCGACGGCGCGCAGGCCGGACTGAGTTGGGCGACCATCCTCAACAAGCGAGAGAACTACCGCCGCGCCTTCGACGAGTTCGACCCGGACGTGGTTGCCACATACGACGACTCCAAGCTCGCCGAGCTGCTCGCCGACTCGGGGATCGTCCGAAACCGCCAGAAGATAGCTTCGGCTATAGGAAACGCGAAGGCTATCGCGCCGGTGCGTGAGGAGTTCGGGAGCTTCTCAGCCTATATCTGGCATTTTGTAGACGGCAGACCGGTCAAGAACTCCTGGGCGAGCGTCGATGAGCTGCCTGCCAGGACTGAGGAGTCGGAGACGATGAGCAAGGACCTTCGGAGGCGAGGGTTCAAGTTCGTTGGCCCTACGATCTGTTACGCCTTCATGCAGGCCGAAGGGCTGGTAAACGATCACCTGGTCGACTGCTTCCGCTACGACGAGGTGTAGCTGCTGACGGGATGGTATAATGGTTCTCGCAGTGGGGACGCGTGGGTTCGACAGGGGGTGTCCCAGCGGGATTGCAGGCCGAGGCGCCATCCAACCTCGTAACAAAGATGGCAAAATCATAGCTGGCGATAGAAAGCTAGCCCTAGCCGCTTAAGCGGCTACGTCCACCGTCCTCTCGCCTCGAGGGGGGCGGCCGGGCGCCGAAATTCGAGGTGCGGTCCCGCGACGCCGATAACGACGACCTAAGATCGTCGGCTGGCTCCTCCGCAGCGGCCTTGTCGGCCGGGCGGCGCAGGAGCGAGAACCATACGGCCGGCTAAGCCTGTAGTAGATCCTAGCCGGAGCGCCTTCTGGACGGGGAGTTCGACCCTCCCCCGTCTCCACCATTCAGACTGAACCCGTCCACTTCAGAGGCGGACGCCTGCGGCCAACGTCTATTCGGAGACGTTCCCCGACGGCGCGCCGACTCCATCGGGCCCACGCGAGCGCACATGGAGCCCCGTCTGGCCGGCGCCGCAGGTCCGCTCCTTGCAAGCCAACCGATCCCCCTAGTGGTCCCGGTGATGAAATCGCCTTCCGAACGCGCGGGGGAACGAATTCGTCCCTACCTTCGTCTATATACTGAACAGTCTGACCTACCATCGCTGCGGAGGTAGTCCGGATGAAAGCCAAATACAAGAATGCTCTGCTAACCGCAATAGGCATCTCGATCGTCATGGTGACGTTGTCCGCTTGCGGGAGCGATCCGACACCGGCCAACGCCACCGCGGAGGTGCCGTCGGGTCGGAGTCCCAACGCATCGGTGAGCGGTACTGTCACCTATCGGGAGCGACTGGCCCTCTCTCCGGGAGCAAAGCTCGTGGTGGAGCTGCGGGACGTGTCTTATGCCGATGCCGCGGCCGCGCTTATAGCTCGACAGACTGTCTCCGATCCCGGACAGGTCCCCGTCAAGTTCAAGATCGGTTACAACCGCGACGACATCGACCCCAGGAACACCTATGCAATTAGCGCCGACATCATCGAGTCGGACGGACGCCTCGCCTTCACCAACGATACGGCATACGAGGTGATCACTCGCGGCAATCCCAACAAGGTGGATATGCTCCTGGTGCTCGTGCAGCCCCCGCCCGACCTCGTCGAAGAGGACGTCGACTGGCGGAAGTGGGTGGAGGTTCCGGCTCGAGTGATCTGGGCCAACCTGATACCGAACGAACGGGAACACTTCCTCCGCATTGGCTACTACCAGTCCACGGTAGAGGGCTGCGCCAGGCCCGGCAGCCAGGGACTGAAGATAGAAGGCACCAAAATCATTGCCACGATAATGCTCATGCAGCCTCCACTAACGGCGTGGGCGATTCCCTGCGACGAGCAGTTCGTGGAGCTCGATGCCGTTGAGTCGATAGAGGCTTCGCTCGAGCCGGGCGAGACCTATCATGTGCTCGTCAACGACACGGCAACCACCTCCTTCAGCCTTCCTAGGCCCGACCTTGGGCACACCATCATTGCCGAGTCGCCTGTCGAGCACGTGGAGATCGTGGTATTGGAGAGCGCGCCGCCGCAGTACCAACTGCGCGTCGTCTCCGGTCTCCCAAAGGGCAGCGGCTGCTCACAGTTCAACGGCTACGAAATCCGACGGAGAGAGTCGAATGAGATCGATGTGGTCGTCACACACCACGAGATCACCGACCAGCTAGTCGTCTGTACCACTGACTTTCCCATTGTGGAGACCAACGTGCCTCTCGGCTCGGACTTCGAGCCGGGCGAGAAGTACTACGTCCGCGTGAACTCGGACACCACCGTCTCGTTCGAGCCCCGGTAGTCGGGCAGACGTCCTCAGAATGCCTAGACAACGCAGGCAGATCGGCCAGCCTCACAGGCTCGCGAGAGCATATAGTCGCAGCTCCAGAGGCTGTTCGGGTCGTGACGTAAAGCATCAACTGGGTCTGCACCACGACATCGCTACCGGTCTGATTGCCCACCTATAAGCCCTGTGCTATACTTCGTCGGGCGCGCCGAGGCGTGCAAATGGAGCACGTCTCGGACACGGTGCAAAGAAGGCGGAGTGCATGGTAGAACAGACTCAAGAGATAGAGCGGCCCCCGGCCGAGGAAGTCCAGCCGGAGGGGCCGCCGCCCATAACCATGAAGTCGCTTCTCGAAGCGGGTGTCCACTTCGGACATCAGAAGCGGCGCTGGAACCCGAAGATGAGGTCCTACATCTTCGCCCACCGTAACGGCATCCACATCATCGACCTCCAAAAGACGATGGGGCTGCTAGACGAGGCCGCCGAGTTCATGGCGGAGACGGTCGCCGCCGGCAAGCGGGTCGTCATGGTGGGCACCAAGAAGCAGGCGCAGGACACGATAGTCAGCGACGCCCAGCGGTCGGGCGCATTCTATGTGGTGACGCGGTGGCTCGGCGGGACGCTCACGAACTTCAAGACGATCCAAAGCAGGATCGACTACCTAGTTCAGCTTGAGGCCAGACAGGAGAAGGGAGAGTTCGAGCATCTTCCCAAGAAGGAGGCGCTCAAGCTGGAGGCGATGATCGCTCGGCTTAACAAGTATCTCGGGGGCATCAAGGAGATGACCGAGATGCCGGGCGCCCTGTTCGTAATCGACGTCGGACGCGAGGCCATCGCGGTTGCGGAGGCGAGACGAGTAGGCGTTCCCATAGTCGCGCTCGTCGACTCCGACTGCGACCCTAACCTGATCGACTATCCGATACCGGGCAACGACGATGCCATTCGCTCGATCCGGCTCATCACCGGACGTATGGCCGACGCGATGATAGAAGGAGAGAACCGCCGGATAGCCAGGGAGGCCGAGGAGGCCGCCGAAGCTGATGAGGCCGAGCAGGAGGATGTCGTGGATCCGGGCCCGTTGAATGCTGCCGCGGCCACTGCGACGATCTCCGCCGAGCCTGAGCCGCTGACCCCAGTGACCGCAGACACCCCAGGCGATGAACCCGTGGTCGTCGATGAGGGGAGGTCGTAGGCGGTACGGTGCAGATCAGCGTCGACTCCATCAAGGCACTGCGGGATAGGACCGGCGCCGGTATCATGGACTGCAAGCGTGCGTTGCAGTCCGCCGACGGGGACCTGGACCGGGCTGAAGAGCTCCTGAAGCAACAGGGCATCGCCTCCGCCTCCAAGAAGGCGTCCCGGGAGACCAACCAGGGCATCGTAGACTCCTATATCCACAGCGGCGGTAGGATCGGGGCCATGGTGGAGCTCAACTGTGAGACCGACTTTGTGGCGAGGACCGACGACTTCCGGACGCTGGCGCATGACCTGGCGATGCAGGTGGCCGCCATGGCGCCGGCATATCTGGACAGCGACGATATTCCATCGGGGGCCGACGGCAACTCTCAGGAGAGCTGCCTCATGCTTCAGCCGTTCATCAAAGACCCCACCATGACCGTGCAGGACCTGGTGAATGAGACCGTTGGGAAGCTGGGCGAGAACGTAAGAGTCCGCAGGTTCTCCAGGTTCTCTCTGGGAGAGTAACCCCCATGGTCGGCGGCGGTGCGAAGTACAGCCGGGTACTGCTCAAGCTCAGCGGCGAGTCATTCAAGGGTGATCGCGGCTACGGGATCGACGTGAATGCCGTCTCCTTTATGGCCCGTCAGATCAGGGATGTCCAGAGCATGGGAGTCCAGCTTGGCGTGGTCGTCGGCGGCGGCAACATATGGCGGGGCGCCGAGGCGGAGGAGGACGGGATGGACAGGTCGGGCGCCGACTACGCCGGGATGCTCGCCACCATAATCAACGCCCTGACTCTACAGGACGCGCTCGAAAGGCACTATGGCGTGGACACCAGGACTCAGAGCGCCATAGACGTCCAACAGGTGGCGGAGCCGTACATACGCAGGCGCGCCATCCGTCACTTGGAGAAGAACAGGGTCGTGATCTTCGCGGCCGGCACCGGCAATCCCTTCATGACCACCGACACCGCGGCGGCGCTGCGGGCCATCGAGATAGAGGCCGACGTCCTGCTCATGGCCAAGCACAACGTCGACGGAGTGTATGCATCAGACCCGCATGTAGACCCGGACGCGCCCAAGTTCGACTCTCTCACGTACCTGGAGGCGTTGGAGAGGCGGTTGGGCGTGATGGATAGCACGGCGCTCTCCCTCTGCATGGAGAACGATCTTCCCATCGTCGTGTTCAATCATCAGATTCCCGGCAGCGTCGAAAGCATTCTGGCGGGCGAGCGCGTAGGTTCCCTGGTGACGGCCGAGCCGACCCCGTAGCCTGCCCGCGGGAGGGTTACTCATGGTAACGGTCGAGGATGTATTTGGCGACACTGACGCCAAGATGAGGAGATCGGTCGCCGCACTGACCCGTGAGCTCAATTCGATCAGGACGGGACGGGCATCTCCTTCTCTGGTCGAGAATCTGATGGTCGACTACTACGGCGTCCCCACTCCGCTCAACCAGTTGTCGTCAATCTCCGTCCCGGAGGCTCGTGTGCTTCTCATCCAACCTTGGGACAAGGGGTCGCTCAAGGAGGTGGAGAAGAGCATCCTCACGTCCAATCTGGGGCTCGTCCCAAACAACGACGGCAACTCGATACGCGTCAACATCCCGATTCTGACCGAGGAGAGGAGGCGCGATCTGGTGAGGGTCGTCGGGCGTGTCGTGGAGAGCTCACTCGTATCGCTCAGAAATATCCGAAGAGAAGGCCTCGAACGTCTGAGACGGCTCGAGAGGGACAAGGATATCTCGCAGGACGACGGCAGGCGAGCTCAAGACCGGTTACAGCAGCTCACAGCCGCCTTCTCCGAGCAGATGGCCGTCCTCAAGAGTGAGAAGGAAGCCGAGGTGATGGAGGTTTGAATGTGGAGGCGCCCGAGTCCATAGGGACGGACTCAGGCAGCAACGGCCGTTCCGGCGCCGTGCCCAATCATGTGGCCGTGATCATGGACGGAAACGGCCGGTGGGCGCGGGAGCAGGGGATGTCGAGGTCCGCAGGACATCGGGCAGGGAAGGAGAACATCCGCGTCATCATCGAAGCGTTCGCAAGACGCGGGGTTGGCTGCCTGACCCTGTTCGCTTTCTCTACCGAGAACTGGTACCGCCCTGAAGACGAGGTCCAGAGCCTGATCGAGATCCTCGGTGAGGTCATCAAATCGGAAGTTGATCTGCTCCACAGGCAGGGCATACGGATAAGGCATCTGGGCCGTCTGGACAGGCTGAAGCCAGAGATCCAACAGGCCGTCATGGACAGCATACGGCTGACCGGCAACAACACCAGAATGATGCTCAACGTAGCCTTCGACTATGGGGGCCGGGTGGAGATCCTGGACGCGGTCAGGCGCATAGTCGCGGACCGCCGCAATCCCGAGGAGATCACCGAGGAGCTTTTCCGGGGCTATCTGTACACCGGGGATACGCCCGACCCAGACCTCGTTATACGTACGGCAGGGGAACAGAGGCTGAGCAACTTCCTGCTCTGGCAGGCAGCTTACGCTGAGTACTACAGCACGCCGGTGCTGTGGCCGGACTTCGACGAAGCGGAGGTGGAGAGGGCATTGAACGCCTACGCCGGCCGTCTGCGCCGCTTCGGCCGGATTGCGGACCCCGCGTCATAAGGCGATCCGGACCGCTGGCGGCTTCCATGCTTATGCCGAGTCGGTTCACGCGTCGCCTGAGGCTCCGGCTCTCCCCCAACGGTTTCCCGGGCCATCGATGTTAGCGCGCATAGCCACGGCATCGGTCGGCGTCCCCATTATCATCCTGCTCATATGGGCGGGCTCATACTGGTTCACAGGTGCGGTCGCTCTCGTGGCCGCCCTGGGTGCCCTGGAGATGTGCGGGCTCGCGCGCCGATGGGGTGACCGGCCTGTGGTCGTGCTCGCAGTCCCGGGAGCGGCCGCCCTCGTGGTTGTGGGACACCTGCTCACCAATGCGGAGGGCAGCGACCGGATTGCGGCGCTGGCCGTGTCCGCCGCCGCTCTTCTGTCCGTCACGTTGGTCATCTGTCGTCACGGGTCGGGGAGCATGTTATCGGGTCTCACTGTCACGGCTGCCGCCGCGCTGTATACGGGAGGACTGCTCCTTCACGCTCCGCTGCTTCGAGCACTGGACAACGGCATGGAGTGGGTTCTGCTTCTCCTCTTGACCACGTTTGCGAACGACACCGCCAGCCTGTTCGTCGGGAGGCTCTTCGGACGCAGACGGTTGGCGCGGTCCATCAGTCCGTCCAAGACGATAGAGGGTTCGGCAGGGGGTATCCTGGGAGCGCTGGCCGTCTCGGTGGCCGCCTTCCGCGTGTTGGACATAGACGGATCTGTGGTCGAAGCCTTGGCGGTAGGACTGCTTATCGCGATCGTCGGCCAGCTTGGCGATCTGGTGGAGTCTAGGCTCAAGCGGCAGGCCGGCGCGGACGGTTCAGGGCGGCTCTTGCCCGGCCACGGAGGGTTGCTCGACCGCCTCGACTCGATTGTCTTCAATTTGGCGGTCGTGTATCATCTCGCCGTACTACTATGACCCGCAACGCCAAGCGGCTGGCCGTGCTGGGCTCCACTGGCTCCATCGGGACCCAGACCCTCGATGTGGTACGGACATTCCCCGAAGACTTCTCGGTCACCGGTCTCGCGGCTCGCAGAAGCCTCGGTCTCCTGGAATCGCAGGTGCGTGAGTTCAGGCCGAAGTTCGTCTACTGCGAAGGCAGCCGCGAGGAGAAGGCCCCCATCCTGTCCAACGGGTGTGCGGAGCGCAGCATGGAGGAGATGGTCCGCGGCCCCGACGTTGATATGGTGGTGACGGCCACCGTGGGGGATGTGTCGCTGGGTCCGACCTTCGCGGCGATGGAGACGGGCAAAGACATCGCCCTCGCCAACAAGGAGACTGTCGTCATGGCGGGGGAGATGCTGGCTGCGAAGGTCGAAGAGCACGGTGTCTCGGTGCTACCCCTCGACAGTGAGCCCAACGCCATCTGGCAGTGTCTCCGAGGCGAGCAGAAGACCGTATCGAGGATAATGATTACCGCCTCCGGCGGCGCGTTTCGGGACACGCCGATCGACCAGCTTGCGGACGTGACTCCCGAGCAGGCGCTCGACCATCCTACATGGAAGATGGGCGCGAAGATAACCGTCGACTCCGCGACGATGATGAACAAGGCGTTCGAGGTCATAGAGGCCCACTGGCTGTTCGGCGTACCGTGGGACGACATACACGTCGTGATCCATCCCCAGAGCATGATTCACTCGATGGTCGAGTTCGTCGACGGCTCGGTCAAGGCCCAGATCAGCCCACCCGACATGCGGTTGCCGATCCAGTACGCCCTCTTCTATCCGGAGCGGGTGCATAATCGGAACATCAGGCAGTTTGATCCCGTGGCAACGGGGAGCCTGACATTCGAGCCCAGGGCTCCGGAACGTTATCCCTGCTTCGATATTGCCCTCGACATCGCCAGGCGAGGGGGGACCTGGCCAGCCGCACTCTCCGGAGCCGACGACGCGGCCGTCGATATGTTCCTCTCCCGACGCATCGGCTATCTGGAGTTAGGTACGGTCATTCAAGAGGCCCTCAGTGACCACCATAGCGTCGAGGACCCGTCGATAGAGGAGATACTTGACGCCGGAGCCTGGGGCAGACGGCGCGTAGTAGAGGTGGTGGAAGGATAGAGTTGTTCGGCTTGCCGGGCTGGCTGCTCGTTGTCCCCGTCGTGGGGGTCCTGATCTTCGTCCACGAGCTGGGCCACTTCATCACGGCGAAGCGGTTCGGCATCACCGTGACCGAATTCGGATTCGGCCTGCCGCCTCGCCTGTTCGGCGTCCGCTATGGTGAAACACTCTATTCGATCAACTGGATTCCTCTGGGCGGTTTCGTTCGAATGGCAGGGATGGGTGGTGAGGACGACCTGACAGACGCCGACGGCTTTTCCAGCAGAAGTCCTCTCCAGCGGATCATCGTCCTGGCCTCGGGCTCAGTCGTCAACCTGGTTCTGCCTGTCATAGTCTTTGCGGTGTTGTTCGTGCTGCCCCAGGACACCGTAGTAGGAGAGGTGTCTGTCACAGGGGTCGCTCCCGGGTCGCCCGCTGAGCGCGCCGGTCTCAGGCCGGGCGACACCATACTCGGTGTAAATGGTCAGAAGATCGACAACCATGTAGACCTCGTGCAGCGCGTGATGGTCAAACTGGGCGAATCGGTCGATCTGACCGTCCGGCGCGGGTCCATCGTGAGCGGCCTCGGGCTCTCTCAGGAGTATGCGGCGGTCGAAGATATCCGTGTGAGGGCGAGGCTCAACCCGCCTGAGCTCAGGGTCGTGGAGTCTGTCGCCCACCCCGACGCCGAGGTCTCACTGGAAGACGCCCGCCGTTACGACGCCCGGCTTCAGCCTGGGGATACGATGGCCCAGGGCGCGATCGGGATCATGATAGGCACAGCCAATCCGAGGGTCATCCAGAGGAGTCATCCCGTCTGGGAGGCGGTTCCGCTCGCCTTGAAGAAGATGAGGGACATCCTCCTGACGGTCAGGAACTCCTTCGCAAGGTGGGTCTGGGGAGGCCCTGCGCCCATAGGGGGGCCAATAGGGATCGCTCAGGTGACGGGAGAGGTCGCCAGGGCAGGGATCTCGCCGGTCTTCGAGCTGATTGCCTTGCTGAGCATCAGTCTGGGCATCCTCAATCTGATGCCTGTCCCGCCCCTCGACGGCGGCCGATTGGCCCTGGTCGTCGTAGAGGTGGTGCGCCGTGGCAAACGCCTCTCCCCGCGCCGCGAGGGGCTGGTGACGCTTGTCGGACTTGCCCTGGTCATAGCCTTCATCGTCGTTCTGCCGCTCTACCTCGACATCTCCCGCCTCTTGAACGGACAGGACATCATACGCTAAGGTTCAGAAAGCTGCGGTCCGGGCCGGGTACAATGGCGGACGGTTGGTGCTCGAATGAGAAATCGAAGAATCACCAAAGCGCTCCAGGTCGGCGACGTGAAGATCGGAGGCGATGCTCCGATCAGCGTACAGTCGATGACCAAGACGGATACTCGTGACGTCGAAGCCACCGTCGCCCAGATCAGGGGACTGGAGGAGGCCGGTTGCGAGATCGTTCGCTGTGCGGTGCCTGACATGGAGGCGGCGGAGGCCCTCTCGGAGATTCGCCGTCAGGTCTCGATACCGCTGATTGCCGACATTCACTTTCACCACCAGCTCGCTCTCAAGGCCCTCGAGAGCGGGGTGGACTGCCTGCGGCTGAATCCCGGTAATATCAGGGACCGGGCGAAGGTCGAACAGATCGTCCGTGAGGCCAAGACCCGCCAGGTCCCCATACGCATCGGCGTCAACTTTGGGAGTCTGCCGCCTGTCGGAGGGATCGGTTTGACCAGGGGGCTGTCTCGCCACAAGGATGGCGTCAACATGCTGCCCAAGGCGAGTGAGGTCCAGGAAGGGGAGTATTCGGTCGTCGACCACATGGTGCAGACGGGCCTGTGGGAGATAGGCATCCTCGAAGACCTGGACTTCGACCTAATCAAGATATCCCTAAAGGCATTCGACATCGACACGACCGTCGAGGCCTATCGACGCATGGCTACACTCGTGCCCTATCCCTTTCACCTGGGGATTACGGAGTCGGGCACCATGAAGTCCGGCAGCATACGCAGCGCCATCGGACTCGGCATGCTGCTCTATGAGGGGATCGGCGACACCATCCGTGTGTCCTTGAGTGACGACTCCCGCGAGGAGGTCTACGTCGGCTTCGAGATACTGAAGGCACTCGAGCTTCGTAAGGAAGGTGCGGTCCTGGTCGCCTGTCCGAGCTGTGGGAGAGCCGACGTAGACGTGGTAAAGCTCTCGAACGATGTCGATGATATGCTCAAGCAGACCAAGAGCCCTATCAAGGTGGCGGTGATGGGCTGTGAGGTCAACGGCCCCGGCGAGGCGAAGGACGCCGACGTCGGCATCGCTGCAGGAGCGGGCAGGGCCATCATCTTCCGAAAGGGACGGAAGGCCCGCATCGTCGCCGAGGACGAGATGCTCACCGCGCTGATGGACGAGGTCCGCGAGGCGGAACGGGAGATGGTCGCTCCCGCATAGGCCTCGAGGAGTCTCGGGGAGCTACCCAGAGACCTGTCCCGCATCCCTTAGTCCTCCCGTCAAGGAGAATTCCATGCGTTGGTCGCGGCTTTTCGGCAAGACTGCGAGAGAGGACCCGGTCGAGGCCGAGCTGGCGAGTCATCGTCTTATGCTCCGCGCAGGCCTGATCCATCAAGCCGCGGCCGGCGTCTACAGCTATCTCCCGCTGGCCTGGCGTTCTCTGCGCAAGATAGAGCAGATCATACGGGAGGAGATGAATGCCGCCGGCGCTCAGGAGATGCGTATGCCGACGGTTCAGCCCAGGGAGCTGTGGGATCGGTCGGGACGTACAGAGGCCTACGGCCCGGACCTGTTCCAGCTCACCGACCGCCGTGACCGTCCCCTCGTTTTGGCTCCCACGCACGAGGAGCTGCTGACGACAATAGTCAAGGCACATGTCCAAAGCTACCGGGACCTGCCTGTCATCCTGTATCAGATCCAGACCAAGCTGAGGGACGAGCCGAGGCCTAGGGGCGGCCTGATCCGCGTGCGTGAGTTCGACATGAAGGACGCCTACAGCTTCGACAAGGACGCCGAGGGCTTGGACGAGAGCTACCAGGCGATGGTGAGGGCATACCGGCGGATATACCAGAGATGCGGCCTCGACACCACCATGGTTGCCGCCGACAGCGGAGCGATCGGGGGCAAGGACTCGGCGGAGTTCATGCTGCTGACCGATGCAGGCGAGGACACGATAGTCGTGTGCAGCGGCTGTGACTACTCGGCAAACGTGGAGAGAGCTTCGTTCGTCAAGCCCTCCCATCCCGACGAAACCCCGCTGCCCATTGAGGAGGTCCACACGCCCGGCGTCAAGACGATACAGGAGCTGGCGGACCTGCTGGGAATACCCACGAACAAGACGCTCAAGGCCGTATTCTACGTAGCAGACGGTGAGATGGTGTTCGTCACGATAAGGGGGGATCTGGAGGTAAACGAGGTCAAGCTGACTAACCTCCTCGGGGCAAACGATCTGCGCCTGGCCACTGCCGAAGAGACCGCCGCTGCGGGTCTGGTGGCCGGCTCGGCCTCCGCGGTGGGCCTGGAGGGTGTGAAGACCGTATCGGATGACTCGATTCAGAAGGGAGCCAACTTTGTCGTCGGCGCCAACAGGTCTGACTACCATCTCCGCAACGTCAACTATCCGCGAGACTTCAGCTCCGACCTGGTTGCCGACATAGCTCTCGCGGAAGATGGACACCTGTGCGCGATCTGCCCGTCGACGCTGTCGACGAGCCGGGGCATTGAGGTCGGCCACGTCTTCAAGCTCGGCACCAGGTACAGCGACGCTCTGGATGCCTCCTTCCCCGACGTCGACGGGCAGGACCGGCGGTTCATGATGGGGTGCTACGGGATCGGTGTGGGTAGGCTGTTGAGCGCCGCGATCGAGCAGCACCACGACGAGTCGGGAATACTCTTCCCCGTACCGATAGCCCCGTACCAGGTGTCGTTGGTCGTTTTGAACGTCCAGGACGCGAAGGTGGCCGCCGCCGCCGACGCGCTCTACGGCGACCTCTGCGAGGCGGGGCTTGAGGTGCTGTACGACGATCGGTCCGAGTCGGCCGGGGTCAAGTTCAACGACGCCGATCTTCTCGGTCTGCCGGTTCGCCTGGTGGTGAGTCCCCGCAACCTCGCGCGGGATGTCGTCGAGGTGAAGCGGCGTTCAGACTCCGACGCGCGAACGATCCCGTCGGCCGCCACCGTCTCGACTGTGCAGGAGATGCTTGGCGCGTAACGACCGGGGCGCCGGCTCTCCTCAGGGCTGCCCTGCTCCGAACCGTTCATGCAAGTACCCGGCCACCCTGTCCAGATACTCTTCAGGCAGCTCCGAGTATACGTCCCCGTGGTCTACGTCGGACACTATCCAAAGATCACTGTCTCGGTGCGAAGCCATGTGGACCCGGATTCCGTGCTCGATGGGGATGCGGGTATCGTTGAGGGTATGGATCACGAGGACCGGATAGTCCAGGGTGGCGATAGCCTTGACAGGTGTCAGCTTGTCCAGGTCGATGTCGAGGGAGAGCTCCGCCGCGAGGTCGGCTCCCCGGATGAATATGGGAACGATCCAGTCGGGGAAGATCGTCTTTCGCGCTGTCTCCTGCGCGATAAGCTCCGACCCTACGGCGTATGGACTGTCGGCAACCAGGGCTCTGATAGCCGGCTCGTCGGCCGCCGCCAGGATCGAAGTGGCCGCCCCCATCGAACGGCCGATGACGCCGATTTGCGATCCCGAAACGCCGCGCTCTACGAGATAGTCGAATGCGCCCAGGACATCGAGTCGCTCGTGGAGACCTCCCGAAACCTTCTCGCCCTCCGAGTCGCCATGCGCCCGCAGGTCGAATGTGAGGACTCCATAGCCCCGTTCCAGGAGTCCGGAAGCAAGCCCCAGGGCGTCGCCGCTCGACCTTGAGCCGCCGAGGCCGTGGACGAGAATGATAGTCGGGCCCCGCGTCATTGGTTCCATGTACCATCCCCGGAGTTTCAGCTCGCCTCCGCGGGGGAGGAATTCCACCTCCTCGAACTGCAGACCGTACTCGGAGGGGTGCGCCTCCTGCTCCTCACGCTCCGCCTTCGTGACGCCATTGGCAATCATGAAGGACGCGACGCCATAGATGACGAGCATGACCGCGATGACTATCGACACACTGATGATAAGGAGCATCCGCCTCATTCCTCACATTATATCTGCTTTGCCGGAGGCGACAGAGGCGCGATAAGATGTCCTCAGCCCTACTTGGGAGGTGAATAGATGAGCGGAGTCTGGCCGGGAGACACGCGTTGCGTCGTGATGCTGACCTTCGACATAGACGGCGTGTCGGGAGCGATGAACGTGGCGCCCGAATCGTCCAGGCATCCGGGCCTGATGTCGCTGAGAGAGTACGGCCCGAGCGTGGCTGTGCCTCGCATCCTCGAGATGCTCGAGAGCCTCGGTGTGCCCGCGACCTTCTATATCCCCGGATTCGTGGCGGAGACGCATGAGGAGATGGTGAGGGAGATCGCTCGGAGGGGACACGAGATCGGACACCACGGATACATGCACGAACCGCCCATGACCCTGTCCAGGGAGGAGGAGGGAGAGGTGCTGGACCGTGGCTCGGATATCCTGGAACGGATCACCGGAGATCGGCCCAGAGGATACCGGGCTCCGGGTGCTGAGCTTAGCGAGGATACACTCGACCTGCTTGCGGAACGAGGCTTCCTCTACGACTCCAGCCTTATGGGTGAGGACGTTCCGTACGTTCTGCACGCGAGTGGGGCGGAGATCGTAGAGGTCCCCTTTCATTGGGAGATGGACGATGTCGCCTACTTCAACTACGCTCCTTCGCTGGGACTCCGCCAGTTCATGGCTACGCCGCAGCACGTGTACGATGTCTGGTCGGCGGCTTTCGAAGGCGCCTACCACTATGAGCGTTCTCTCGTCCCCGTGATGCATCCATATGTGATCGGACGGCTCAGCCGTCTCAGGATGCTTGAGCGGCTGATCGATCATATGCAGGGCTTCGAAGGAGTCTCCTTCATGCGCGCCGTGGACGCCGCCGGGATGTTCGCGCCCAGTGGCGCAGCCCGCTAGCTCGATAGAGCCAGACAGGCTCGTCACATCGTTGTTGGCCCCGCGCCCGCGTGCTAGAATCCGCGTGCTGGACGAGGGAGTTGAGAGGAGCAAACTGATGGCGCTTCCGGCACGAATGAAGTTCGGCATCTTCATGGCGCCCTTCCACTGGCTGGGTGAAAACCCCACGCTCTGCCTGGAGAGGGACATGGAGACCATCGAGTGGCTTGACCACCTCGGCTTCGACGAGGCTTGGATCGGCGAGCACCACAGCGCCGGATGGGAGACGATCGCCTCCCCGGAGCTGTTCATCGCCGCCGTCGCAGAGCGCACCCGCCATATCAGGCTCGGCACCGGTGTGATCAGTCTTCCCTACCACCATCCCCTGATGGTCACCAATCGCATGGTGCTTCTCGACCACATGACCCGGGGGCGGGCGATGCTCGGAGTCGGACCCGGCGCCCTGGTGTCGGACGCCTACATGCTGGGCATCGACCCACCGCTCCAGCGCCGCCGGATGGACGAGTCCCTCGGAATCATCATGCGGCTGCTGACCGAGACGGAGCCGATCACCTACGAGGGAGAGTGGTTCACCCTCAACGAGGCGACCGCGCACCTGAGGCCCTACACTCAGCCCCACTTTCCGATAGCTGTCGCCGCCGCCCAGTCTCCGTCGGGCATGGTGCTTGCCGGCAAGCACGGCGCGTCCGTTCTCTCTGTCAGCGCGCTCAGGGGAGGCAGCAAGGAGAAGGACCTCGGTGAGTTCTGGAAGATCGCTGAGGAGACGGCTGCCCAGCACGGCAACACCATGGACCGGAACGAATGGCGAGTCGTCCTGCACGTCCACCTCGCCGAGACTCGCAGGGAGGCCATCGAGCAGGCCCGTGTCGCCGCCGGAAGGTACCAGCGGGACTACTTCGAGAACACCATCGGGCACGAGGCCGTCCTCGACGGCCCCTCCGACAGGATCATCGACGCCATGGTCGAGAAGGGGGCATGGTGCGTGGGCACGCCCGACGACCTGATCGAGACGATTGAGAGGCTCGATGAGGACAGCGGTGGATTCGGAGGGCTGCTCATACAGGCCACCGAGTGGGGCACTCGCGAGCAGGTGCTGCACAGCTATGAGCTGATAGCGAGGTACGTCATGCCCCGCTTCCAGGGTTCCCTGGTCAGTCTGAGCAGGTCACAGGCGTGGTCCGCGTCCAGGAAGGAAGATCTCCAGGCGCTTCGCACTCGGTCCCTCGACCGAGCCAGGGCCGACTACGAAAGTCGCAGGTAGACGGTCCGCCATGGCACAGCAGGACATCACGTTCGCCAGCTACCTGAACGTCCGAAGCGCATACGCTCCGGCCTTCGACGTGTCTGGCGAGCGCATCGCTTTCATCACCCAGATGTCCGGTCCGGCTCAGGTCTGGTCGATCGATCGTCGGGGAGGCTGGCCTAACCAGCTCACCTTCACCGACGACAGCATAAGCGCCTTCGCCTGGGCCCCGGACGGCGAGCGCATGCTCTTCGCAATGGACAGGGACGGCGACGAGCGTCACCAGCTCTACCTCTGGACGCCGGGCGGGGTCGAGCCGCTGTCTCTGACCGGGGCGCCCGACGTCAAGCACATCATCGGCCCGTGGTCTCCTGACGGCAAGGCGATCGCGTACGCCAGCAACCGGCGCCATCCCGCCTTCTTCGATATCTATGTCCAGGGCGTGCCGGATGGTCAGCCGGAGATGGTCTATCGTGAGGATGCCTCCAACAGCGCCGTCTCATGGTCTCCGGACGGCCGCTTCCTGGTCGTGAGCCGCTCGAATAGCTACCTGTACAACGACCTGCTTCTGCTGGACTTGCAGTCCGGCGAAATTCGCCAGATCACGGAGGCGGGCGAGCTCGCCGCCTACGGACTGCTCGGCGAGATCGACTGCCGCGGCGTCGTATGGGACACGCGGAGCGCCGGCCTGTACCTGACGACGAACAAGGGGCGTGAGTTCAAGGCCGCCGCCTATCTGGACATAGCCAACGGGAAACTGTCGATGCTCGCCGAGCCGGACTGGGAGGTTGAGGACCTGGCCCTTTCGCCGGATGGCCGGCTCCTGGCCTACGTCGTGAATGAAGCAGGGTACTCCAAGGCATTCGTTCGCAATCTCCTCGACCGGACCGAGACTCCGGTCGAGGATCTGCCTAAGGGCACCCTCCAGAGCCCGCGGATGGGCGAGAGCATCTCCTGGTCACCGGATGGGACGAGTCTCGCGCTCACCGTCAACGGGGCCGCGCGGACGCACGACGTATGGGTCTACGATGTCGAGCGCAAGCGATCTCGTCAGGTGACCCGCAGCGACACCGGGGGTATCCCGGCTTCCACCTTCGTGGAGCCGGGGCTGGTCAGCTTCCCAACCTTTGATGGGAGAGACATTCCGGCTTTCCTCTACACTTCGCCCGGCGCAGCTCCGGACGGCAAGAACGCGGTCATTGTCCACATTCACGGCGGCCCGGAGGGGCAGGAGCGGCCGGACTTCAATCCCGTATACCAGTACCTCGTACATCAGGGTTACTGTGTGCTGGCGCCCAACGTCCGCGGCAGCGGCGGCTACGGACGCACGTACATCCACCTGGACGACGTGCGAAAGCGGATGGACACGGTCAGGGACATCGAGCAGGGCTGGAGATGGCTGGTCGACTCCGGTTGGGGCCACCCCGAGCGGATCGCCGCCATGGGGGGCAGCTACGGGGGGTTCATGACGCTGGCCTGCATCACGGCCTATCCCGATCTATGGGCCGCCGCGGTGGAGCTGTTCGGGATGAGCAACATGCACACATTCCTCGAGAACACCAGCCCGTACCGGCGTAGGCTGAGAGAGCTTGAGTACGGCAGCATCGAGAACGACGGGGACTTCCTGGTCGACATCTCGCCCATCACCCAAGTCGACCGGATTCGAGCTCCGCTCATGGTGCTGCACGGAGCCACCGATCCGCGCGTGCCGATAGGGGAGACGGAGCAGATGGTTGAGGCGCTGCGTGAGCGTGAGATGGTGGTCGAGTACATCCGCTTCGAGGACGAGGGGCACGGCTTTATGAAGCGGGCCAATCGTCTGAGGGCCTACCCTGCCATCGCCGACTTTCTCAGCCGGCACATGCCTCCGTTCGATCGGGCGTCGGGCTAGGCCGGGCGACCCTTCCCGAGGACCGGCCTCGTCAGGCTCAGGACCATCGGAATCGCCACCAGGACGGTCAGCGCCAGGATGATGTACGGATCGCGGTAGTTGCCGCGCACGTCGTACATCCAACCCACGAAGACCGGTCCCGCGATCCCGAACACGGCGCTTACGGTCATCATGATTCCCATCACCGACCCGAAGTGACTCCGTCCGAAATAGTCGGCCAGAAGGGCGAACCTGACCGGAATCGAGGCGCCGAATCCTATTCCCCAACATATGACGAAGCCCACCAGGTGGAGCTGTGTGCTCGTGGTGGCGAAGATCAGGGTTCCGACTAGCTGAAGTGCGAACGCGGCTGCGATAACCTTCCGCTTGTCGACCCGGTCGCCCGTGAACCCGCTCACGATCCTCCCGGCTAGGCTCATCAGCGACACCGCCAGCATGACCACTCCGGCCGTCTCTCTGCTGAATCCGAAGCTGCTGATCGCCGGAATCTGGTGTACCGACGCCGACATTACGAGCTGTCCGGCCCCCATCGCGAGGGCCATCTGCCAGAACGTGCGAGTCCGAAGCGCCTGTCTGACCGAGAAGCTCGCCTCCGCGCGCTCATGGGCTGCGCCGGCCGGAGCCTCGACTCCGCTCTCGTCGGAAGCCTCGCCGGACCGTCCGTCCGGCAATAGCCCGTGGTCCTCCGGGCGGCGGCGCATCACGATCGCGGACGGGATGCCGATGATCCAGAATCCGACCCCGATCAGCACCAGCGCCGTCCGCCAGTCGGTGGTGGCGATGAGCCATATCACGACCGGGACCAGCAGTCCGCCCAGCGCCGAGCCCGCGGAGGTCAGGGCCAGCGCCCGGGTCCGCAGGGCCACGAACCAGTTCGCGACCGCGGTCGTGACCACCATCCACGTGCCGACCGACATGCCGAGCGTGATCAGCGCGAACGCGGAGTAGAACTGCCACAGCGAGTTGATGCGTGCGAGCAGGATGAAGCCCGCGCCGGTCATCAGGATGCCCACCAGCATCACCTTCCGCGGGCCGAACCGGTCGATGAAGTAGCCCACGAACGGCGAGACCATCCCCGACTCGGTGCGCTGGAGCGAGATGGCCGCGGAGGTCGTGGCGCGGCTCCATCCGAACTGCTCGACTATCGGGTCGAAGAAGGCGCCGAAGCCCTGCCAAAAAGTCCCGGAGGTGTAGCCGGTGGTGACCGAACCAGCCCCCACGATCCACCATCCATAGAACGGTCTTCCTCTACGTCTCGAGGATGGTCGCGTGAGGACTTTGATCAGGCCGCCTAATGCTATGGCTTCACCGACTCATGCAACGGAATTTGTGAAATGCGGAACCCGATTCTACTATCCGGTCGATACGAGTGTAAACCGGTTCGCGAGAAGTGGCTGCCAGCCATCGGCTTGGTGAAGCTTCCTGGGGCTGTGGCTCTTTCGGCATGTTTAGCGTACACTCGGCAGCGTTTCGTGAACCGTGATGGCCAGACACAGACATCTCACAGCTACAAGTCAGTTCACCCGTGACTGGATCGAGTCGGAGATGTTCAGGCTCTGCGACGATCTGCGGAACGGCGTCGATGTAGAAAGCCGGGCTGCCGGGCGCTCGATCTACTGCCTTTTCTATGAGCCCAGCTTCCTGACGAGGACCTCATTCGAACGAGCGATAGAGCTCCTCGGAGGACGGGCCTATCATACCGAGGACGCCTCCCAGTTCTTCCCTGTCAGCACGCCCAGCTATGTCGACAACATCGTCAATATCCTGGCCAGCCTGCACATCGACCTCGTCGTGCTGCGTAGTAGCGACACCGGCGTCGTGGAGAGGGCGGAGCAGGCCGACTCATTGCCCGTGATCAACGGCGGGAGCGCTGACGATCATCCGACGCAGGCTCTGGCGGACATCTATACGGTGAAGCGTGAGCTCGGAGGAGTCGACGGCGTTCACCTGGCGGCGGTGGGACGGCTCGAGCACCGTAACGTCAGCGCGCTTCTCAGGGCTCTTGCCCTATTCGACGACGTTAAAGTGACCCTGGTGCCGTTCAGCGGGAGTCTGGCGCCGGAGGTGAGAGCATACTGTGAGGAGCGGGGAATGGCCCTTTCCGTCGAGCGGGACGTCGACGCGATTCGGGAAGCGGATGCGATCTATCTCAATGGGCCCCGCACAGTGGCGCACGTACAGCTTCTGAAGTCGCGCGACGCCTTCAACCTGCGTATAGACGCGGAGCTCATGTCCGGGTTGCGGCCTCACTGCGTCGTCCTCGATCCGATGCAGCGAAGCGGAGACTTCGCTGTCGAGGTGCAGGACCCGCGCCTCGCCTTCTACCGGCAGGCCGAGAACGCCCTCTTCGTCAGGATGGCGTCTCTTTGCCACATGCTCGGATGTTGATCAGGGCCTTCCCATTGCTGCATGAGGTCGTCCACTCCGTTCGGCCTGAGCTTGTCGAAGGCCCTCTATTCGCCTGCCGCGAAGCCCTTCAGGAAAAGATGGTCGGTCTTGGACGCCATGATGAAGTCGTTGCGGTGCAGCCCCCTGATCTTGTGGGTCCACCACTCCACCCCAACCCGTCCCCACTCCAGGGTGATCCTCGGATGGTGACCCTCCATCTCCGCCTCTTCGCCGACGCTTGTGGAGAAGCTCAGCGCGTTGGCGAAGTCGCGGAACCTGAAGCTGCGTGACAACCTCTTGATCCCGTCCGTTTCCGTCAGGTCCCAGTCGGGTATCAGGGGATGGAGCTCCGCAATGTCCTCTTGAGTTACTCTGGGTGAGTCGCGTCGACAGGCGACGCATCTCTCTCGTGCGAGGGCCAAGGTGTCTCCTCCTGATTTGGACTATCGGCCGATGCCTAGCTGGCCGGCGTCGGTGCTTCCGGCGAGATCAGGTCCTGACGGCGAAGCTCCGCCCATAGCTCTCCGGGTATGGGATGCGCGGCCATGCGGAGATTCTCTTCGAGCTCGGCGACGGACTGAGGGCCTGGGATCGTTGCGACGATGGCCGGGTGGGCCAACCCGAACTGGAGCGCCGCCGCCTTGATCGGAGTGTGGTGACTGTCACACACTGCCTTGATCGCCCTCGCCTTGGCCAGCACCCCCGGTGCGGCTATCTTGTAGTTGAAGGTCGCCGACGGAGACAGGTCCGAGGCCAGGATGCCGCCGTTGTACGGTCCTCCTAGGATGACGGAGATGCCCCTCGCCTCGCACAGCGGCAGGAATTCCTTCAGCGCCGACTGGTCCAGGAGCGTATAGCGGCCCGCCAGCAGGAAGCAGTCGAAGTCCCCCTCCTTGGCAAAGCGGGCCAGCATCTGCCACTCGTTCATACCGGCGCCTATCGCCTTTACCACGCCCTGCGATCGGAGGTCCGCGAGTGCAGGATATGCTTCCCTTATGGCCGCTTCGTAGTTGCCTTCCGGGTCGTGGATCAGGAGGACGTCTACTCGGTCCAGCCCCAGCCTCTTCAGGCTGTCTTCGAAGGAGCGCATGATGCCGTCTCGGCTGAAGTCGAAGACCGGCGTCAGAGAGGGAGCGTCGACCCATGGGCCGGGAGGCGGGGAGTCGACCGGGTCCAGGACACGTCCGACCTTGGTCGACACGCTGAAAGAGTCACGGCTTAGGCTTGGCAGGACCGCGCCGTAGAAGCTTTCGCCCTTGCCCAGTCCGTAGAGCGGGGCGGTGTCGAAATACCGTACGCCAAGCTCGACCGCCCTGTTGATGACCTTCAGCGCATCCTCTTCGGTCACCGGCGCCAGGTTGCCGCCTATCGGTGCTCCGCCCAGCCCCAGCCTGGTTGCCCGGACGCCGGTGCCGCCGATCTCGGCCGTGTCGAGAGGATTCATGCGCCTAGTATATGTCTAGGGTGAAACGTCCGTCCTTGAAGTCGAAGACGGCGTTCGACAGTTGGGCTGCGAGGTCAGCGTCGACCAGGAGCACCGTCGTTCCCTGGCACTCGAAGGCGTTGTCGGCGACCCCTTGGCCTCCTATCACCACGCCGAAGTCGCCCGCTCCCGTCCATGCGGGCGGCACCGCCAGCCTCAGGCACTGTCCCGGGGCCAGGCCGCGCGCATCCGTGGTGCGTTTCAGCTCGGCCTTCGCATCGTCTGTGACGGTTATCATCTCGGGGTAGCCGCCCCTCCTCCTCCGCCTCGACGCTGGCGCATTCTAGCTACGGGCCAGACCGACCGTCAAGCGTTGACCGCTCTCTTTCCGCACGGGTACAATCGGCCTGCTCCGCAACGACAATCAGGGGGAGGACTGAGATTGCCGGACAACAGGATAGTAGAGGAGAACCGAAAGCCCGGCACTATCGAATGGCAGCTGCAGTACACCAGCTTCGATGATCCGGTAACCCTCGCCTCCATGCCGACGATCCGTCGGCTGAGGTCGGTCGCAATCGAGGGATACGCGTCCGAGATGAGCGTGCTCCCCGGAGGGAGCATCGACTTCAAGGTCAGTATGGACCCGGCCGGTACCTTCAGGATAGACGTCTATCGGATGGGCTACTACGGTGGGACCGGCGGGAGGCACATGGCCAGCCTCGGCTCCTTCAGTGGTGAGCCTCAGCCTGTCCCCATGATGACCATCGAGAGGCTCCGCGAGTGCGCGTGGGAGACCACCGCATCGCTCGATGTGCCCGGCGACTGGCCCAGCGGCGTCTACCTAGCAAAGCTGACCAGAGAGGGAGAGCTGCCTGTACAGAGCTACATCAGCTTCGTGGTCAAGGAGCACAGGAGGAGCGACCTGCTGTGCCAGGTCAGTGACATCACCTGGCAGTCGTACAACAAGTGGCCGGGGAACGACTCTCTGTACCAGGACGGGACCCCGGCGATCTACTACACCGGGCCGAACGTCAGGGTCAGCTTCGAGCGTCCCTACGCCAAGCATCAGCAGGGGTACGACGCCCCGCTCTCCGCCGGTTCGGGCGAATACCTGTTGTGGGAGCATCCGATGACCTTCTGGCTGGAGCAGCAGGGATACGACGTTACCTACTGCTCCAATCTGGACCTGCATCTGGATGAACGGATACTCTCGGGATGCAAAGCCTTCCTGTCCATTGGCCACGACGAGTACTGGTCGCGTCAGATGTATGACCGTGCAACCGCGGCCCGCGACGACGGAATGAGCATAGCCTTCTTCTGCGGGAACTCGGTCGCCACCGAGGTCATAATGTACGACAGCTCGGTCACCGGCGCGCCTGCCAGAGCGTTCGCTCGGAAGGGACCCATGGACCCCGACGGACAGCTGCTCGGGCTAAAGTTCCACGGTGTGGGGTATGGCGACTGGAAGGTCACGAAGCCTGAACACTGGATATACGAGGGGACTGGCCTCGGATTGGGAGACACTATCCCGGGCGTCGTGGGGTTCGAGTATCACGAGGACCCGGCCGACATTCCCGGACTGGAGATCGTGGCGTCCAACCCACTCTACGGCTGTCTGCACGAGCGAAGATCGCCGGGTGAGCACAAACCGGACCCCGTACACTATGCCGTGACCTACCCCGGCCCAAAGGGCAACTGGGTCTTCAACGCCAGCACGATCTGGTGGGCGGAGGGCCTATCGAGGCCGCCGGGTCATATCCCGGCCCGCAGCGCCCAGTGCGGCGGCACGCTAGGCGTCAATCCGCTCGTTCAGAAGATCACTTCGAATGTGCTGGGCCGGATGATTCGGGAGTCGCCGCGCGGGTAGACGAGGTCCCCGCCATGATCGATTCGCATCAACACTACTGGCAAACCGGACGCTCCTTCAGGTGGCAGGAGCTGTCCTGGGTGGTCGGAGCGGTTTCTTACGCCTGGAAGCAGTCCGGTATGGACGCATTGGACCGTGACTTCATGCCTTCAGACCTCGAACCGCAGGCTGCCGGGTTGGGCTTTAATCGGACGGTGCTGGTTCAGGTCCTCAACAATCTTGGCGAGACTCACTGGATGCTCGACGTGGCGGACGCGCACGACTCGGTAGCCGGGGTCGTCGGATGGGTGGATCTGACTCAGCCTGAAGAGCTCGTCGAAAGAGACCTCCAAGCCCTTCGTGAGAGACCCAAGCTCTGCGCAATCCGTCACCTCGTAGAGTTCGAATCGGACGACGACTGGCTGCTCCGGCGCGACGTACTGAAGGGGCTCACCGTCTTGGAAAACGCCGGCGTCCCATACGACCTGCTGCTAAGGCCGAGACATCTCTCTCGCGTACCGGCACTCTCAGACAGGCTGCCCGAGATGGACATGGTGATAGACCATATTGCCAAACCGGACATAAAGGGCGCGGTGTTGGATCCCTGGCGGGCCGACATCAGGGCCGCTGCGGAAAACCCCAGAATCATGTGCAAGCTTTCGGGAATGGTCACCGAGGCAGACCACCGGAGCTGGAGGTCTGATGACCTGGTTCCCTACGTTGGGACCGTCGTCGAGGCCTTCGGCACCGACCGCGTTATGTTCGGGTCGGACTGGCCTGTTTCGACTCTGGCCGGCACGTACGCTGAGGTACATGCGGCGCTTCGTCACGCCTTGAGCACTGTGCTGGGCGGACTGGACCTGACGGTGGAGCAGGCGGTGTTCCACGACAACGCCCGGCGCTTCTACGGCCTCGACTGAGAGACTCCCGGGGCCTTGCTCACTATCCGCCTGCCGCGCAATCTCGTCACCATACCTCACCTCGCCGCGCTCGGTTATCGCGACTACCGGTACACCTGGTGCGCCAACATGCTGTCCGGCGCGGCGATGTGGACTCTGCTCGTCGCCACAGGATGGCTGGCGCTTGAGGAGTCGAACTCGTCTGGGTGGGTCGGGATCATCGCCTTCTCGTCGATGCTTCCCTTCCTAGTGGTCTCACCGATCGGCGGGTTGATGGCTGACCGGTTCGATCGGCGAGGCCTCGCTCTCTGGACTCTGGCTGCCAACTCGCTGACCCTGGGCGTCCTCGCGACCCTGGTCGTGATGGACGTGGCGCAGCTGTGGCAGGTGGCGGTCTTCGTCTTCCTCAGCGGCTCCTTGCGAGCTATCCTCGATCCCACGATGCAGGCGCTGATTCCCAACCAGGTGCCCAGGAGAGACCTGCTCAATGCCTTCACGCTGGGCGCTCTGAGCCGCCATGGCGCCAAGCTCGTGCTGCTGATAGCGGCTCCGCTTCTCGCCGTGGATGCCGTTGGCGTCGAGGGTGTGCTGATCATGAGCGCCGGGCTTCAGGTCGCGGGCACGGCTGCCATCGCACTCGTCCGAACTGCGTCCAGAGGGGAGAGCGGAGAAGGTCACGGCTTGGCCCGGGGGATGGTAGAGGGGCTGGTGCACATCTACACCAATCGCGCGATCGCTCTCTTCGTCCTGCTCGCGGCCTTTCATTGCGCACTGGTCATGTCGTTCGATGCGGTGCTTCCAGTGCTCTCGCAGCGGCAGTTGGGTGCGGTCGACGGCTCGATCCTGGGCTACCTCGTATTGTCGTTCGGCGTCGGCTCCGCGCTGGGGCTCATCTTGATGGCCGGCGTGCGAGATGAAGCCCGAAAGGGCCAGTTCCTGATGTACACGGCCGCGGCGAGCGGCCTTACTCCCATGATACTCGCGGTGGCTCCCAACGTGCCTGTAGCCGTCCTGGCCAGTGCCGGCATGGGGGCCTCGCAGGCCACCTTCATGGCGCTCACCAACACCTACGTGCAGACGGTTGCGCCCGACCGGCTCAGAGGCAGGATCGGCAGCCTGTACACCCTGCACGCGGGCGGGGTGATGGCTTTCTCTAATCTGGGGTTCGGATTTGTGGCGGACGCCTTCTCGGCGCCGCCTATTCTGCTCTTCTCCAGCTCCCTGTATATGATCGTGCT
Organism: Dehalococcoidia bacterium; assembly: GCA_965208395.1. GTDB lineage: Bacteria > Chloroflexota > Dehalococcoidia > Lucifugimonadales > CBDBON01 > CBDBON01. The sequence continues at coordinate 625,567 of CBDBON010000002.1, read as the reverse complement.
GATGACCATCAGCGCAGGGCAGCCCGTGCTCCGGCGAGTATATCGAACGGGCGAGGTCATGGCGGCATGAGTCCCGGCCATTGTCTTTGGGGCTGCTGCGGCTCGCTTACCGGACGACCGCGATGAGGGTAAGGAAGGCGGTAATTCCCACCGCCGGTTTTGGGACCCGGTTCCTCCCAGCAACCAGGTCTGTGCCGAAGAACATGCTGCCAGTGTGGGATCGGCCCAGCATCCACCTTACCGTCGAGGAAGCGGTCCGCGCCGGCATCGAGCACATCATATTCGTCCTCTCACACGGGCAGGAACCCATCCCACACTACTTTGACCGTCTGCCCGAGCTGGAACAGGCCCTGGAGAGTAGGGGGGCCTGTGACGTGCTCCGGCAGATGATAGAGATATCCGAGATGGCCGAGATCAGCTACGTCTACCAGAAACGGCAGCTCGGCCCCGGCCATGCGGTGCTCACCGCACGCGCTGCCGTGGGCGACGAACCGTTCGCAGTATTCTTCCCCGACGATCTGATACTGAGCGACACTCCCACCATCGCGGACATGATAGACCTGTTTGCTGGCCGCCAGTCCAGCGTCGTCGCGGTGGCTGAGGCGCCGGATGAGACGGTCCCGACCAAGGGGATCATCGATCCGAAGCCGGTGGACGGTCGGGTGTTGGAGATCGTGGGTCTGATCGAGAAGCCGGCCCTGGAGGATGCGCCGTCGAATCTGGGGATCGTCGGCAGGTATGTCCTGTGCCCGGAGGTGTTCGATGCCCTCAACGCGGTGCGGCCCGGCGCCGGGGGAGAGGTATGGCTTACCGACGCGATAGCAGCTCTGCTGCCGACTCAGAAGGTGTACGCGTACCGGTTTCCGGGTGTTCACTTCGATGTGGGCACGCCGGAGGGCCTCCTCAGAGCATCGGTGCACGCCGCCTTGCGGCAAGAAGACCGCGCCCCGGACTTCAGAGAGTGGCTGCGCCGGCATTTAGCGCTATGAGCTCCCGCCCCTCACTCCTTCGCCAAGCTCTCGTCGAGGATCTCCAGCAGGTCTCGCGCCTTCTGGCCGTCCTCCGACACCGACTCGATCCCTTCCTCGAACATCTGTAGACAGAACGGACAGGAGACTCCTACGGTGTCCGCTCCAGTCTCCAGGAACTGTTCGGTCCTTGCATGGTTGACTCTCTTGCCGCGGCTCTCCTCGGTCCACATGTGCCCGCCGCCGGCGCCGCAGCAGAACCCCTTCTCTCTACACCTCTCCATCTCCACGAGCCGGAGCCCCGGCACCGCCTGGGCGATCCTGCGAGGGGCGTCGTAGACGCCGTTATGCCTGCCCAGGTAGCAGGAGTCATGATATGTCACGGTCGCGTCTATCGTAGCCACCGGCCTGATCCTACCCTGCTCGATCAGCTCCGATACGAGCTCGCTGTAGTGCATCACCTCGTACTCGCCGCCGAGGTGCGGGTACTCGTTCTTCATCGTGTTGAAGCAGTGCGGGCAGATGGTGACGACCCGCTTCACGTTGTAGCGATCGAGCGTGGCGATGTTCTGCCGAGCCATTACCTGGTAGAGATACTCGTTGCCCATGCGCCGCGCTGGATCTCCCGTGCAGGTCTCCTCCGAGCCCAGTATGGCGAAGTCCACTCCGGCCCGGTTCAGGACTGACACCATAGACCTGGCTACCGCCTGGCTGCGCCTCTCCAATGCGGCCGTACAGCCGACCCAGAAGAGCGTCTCCGCGTCCGGATGGTCCGCAAGGGTCCTGACATCCAGCCCTTCGGCCCAATCGGTGCGGGTGTAGGTCGTACCCCTCCAGGGGTGGCCGCGCTGCTCCATGCTGAGCAGGGCGTTCATCGCCGTCTCGGGCATGCTCGCCTGCTCCATGACCAGGTGGCGGCGGACATCGACGATCGTGTCGATGTGCTCCACGCCGACGGGGCACTCCTGGACGCACGCCCCACAGGTGAGGCAGTCCCAGATCGCCTCCTCCTGAATTCCGTTCCCGAGCAGCGGCCTGGTCTGTTCTTCCGGACGGTCCTTGCCGGCGCCTGGGCCCGTCTCCAGCAGGTGGTCCTTCAGGTTCTCCACGATGTGCATCGGCGAGAGTATCTTGCCGGTGAGGTGGGCGGGACACGAGTCGGTGCAGCGGCCGCAGACTGCGCAGGCGTAGCCGTCCAACAACTCCTTCCAGGTGAACTCTTCGATCCTGGCCGCCCCGAAGCTCTCGGCCGTCTCGAGGTCGGTGGGAGTCGACAGCGTCCCCCGGGCTTCCAGTGAACGCATCAGGAAGCTGACCGGCGCTCCCATGATGTGCATGTGTTTCGAAAGAGGAATGTATATGCCGAATCCCAGGATGGTGCCCAGATGCAGCCACCAGAAGAGGCCCTGCAGTCCGTTTGCCGTCTCCTCTGACATCCCCCATGAGGTCATGAGGGATCCGAGCGCGGCGCCGACCGGCGCCGAAGCGTGCGTACCGTCTCCGCCCGAAGCCACGTAGAAAGCTTCGGTCAGAAGGGTCAGCACCATCAGCGTGCCGATCAGCGCGAGAATGATCGCCGACTCGCGCTTCTGCGTCAGGTCGAAGAGCAGCCGGTGCGGCTTGGCGATCCATCGTCTCGCGGCGGCCCAGCACAACACGACCAGGAAGAGGACGGCAAGCACGTCGAGGTAGTAGACGAAGCCCCTGACGCCGGTCTCGGTGAGGAGCGTGTCCGACAGCCTGGCCCATGCGGAATCGCCGAAGATGAACAGGATGTAGCTCAACAGGAACGAGATGAATCCCCAGAAGATGAACAGATGCGCCAGGCCAGCCCTGTCTCTGCGTAGGGACACGCTCTGAAGGACCTTCCGCTGCCCGAAGATTAGCGGAATGGCCCCAAGGGCCCGTCGTCCGAGTTGATCGAAGCGGGCAGAGGGCCGCCCGAGCAGGATTAACCTGAAGACTCTCCGGTAGAGGATAAGGCTGGACAGCGCCAGAACGGCGGCCGATACCGCGAATACCCCCACCCAGGTGTCGATGATGCCGAAGAGGCTGTCCGGTGGGACCATCTCCTACTCCCGCCCCGTCACCCTCTGAACAGAAGCAGCACCGTCGAGGCGGTGGCCAGCCACGAGACGATGGCGACGATCAGGGGAATGTCGGTCGTAAGAACCTCTTCCGGCCGTTCACCTACATTCCTCGCGTGCATCAGGTAGATATATCTCGACACTCCATATACGACGAACGGTATCGTAAGCATCATGCCGTTGTTCGCAGGCAGGTTCTGGGCCGTGAAGGTGTACAGGCTGTACACGACTACCAGAGAAGCCGCTACCAGTGCGGTCAACTGGTCGAGGAAGCCCCGTTGATACCAGTCCAGAGTGCTGCGCTGGTCGGCGGCCCGCTCCTGGGCGTCGGCTACTTCGCTCCGGCGCTTGGCAAGCGCAATGAACAGAGCTCCAAGTCCCGTGCAGAGATACAGCCAGGGCGAGATCGGCACCTGAATCACGATGGCGCCTGCGACTGCGCGAAGCACGAAACCGGCGGCTATCGCGAACACGTCCAGAACGACTATCCGTTTGAGGACGAAGGTATAAGCCGTCGTGGTGGCGAGATATGCGGCTGCAACACCGCCGAAGAGCGGCTCCAGCAGGAACGAGAGGGCGACCCCTGCCACTGCCAGGACCGATGAGGCTGTCAGAGCGTGTCTTCTCGACAGCGCCCCGGAGGCTATGGGCCGGAAACGTTTGACCGGATGGAGCCGGTCCCTCCGTGCATCTATGACATCGTTGACGAGGTAACAGGCGGCGCTGATAGCTGAGAACAGGACGAAAGCGAGAGTGGTTTTTCCTATAAGCGCGGCCATATGGTCAAAGTCGGAGAGGGCCCACGCCTCATTGACCGTAAAGAAGAGCGCCATATACAACAGGAGGTTCTTCGTCCATTGTCGTGGACGAGAAGCCTGGATGAGCCCTCGCAGGGTGTATGACGAAGCTGCCGACTCGGACGCCCTGCCCACCTGTTCCATGCGGTGATGATATGGCCCGGCCACTCGCCCGTCAATGAGAATCAGCGCCTGTGCCTGCCAATCACCGTCGGTGCCACTCGACCGCCGTGAGTGCCATGTGCCTGCCACCGATGACGTGCGGGGAGATGACCTCATCCGCCCCTGCCCGGCGCAGCTTGTCCTCGGCGTCGGCGCGGGAGGCCCGTGCTATGATTCTGAGGCTGGGGTTGAGACCGCGGGCTGTCAAAGAGATATAGACGTTGTCGCTGTCGTTGCCCGTTGCGGCCACGAGGCCGAGAGCCTCTCCGACGCGGGCGGTCAGCAGGTCCTCGTCTCTCGTCGGATCGCCGTGCAGGTACAGCAGTCCATTCTGCTCGGCTTCGGTCAAGACCTCGGGGTCCTTGTCGATGACGACGAGCGGGGCCGACTGCTCCTCGAGGGTGAGCGCCACAGCCTTGCCGACGCGCCCGAAACCGCAAACGATGAAGTGGCCGCTAAGCCTAGAGATCCGAGTTCTCATTCTGCGCCTCCGGACCAGGTGGCGCAGCGCCTGCTGCGCCACCACCATGTGAACCACGCTCGTCAGGATGTAGAGCATGACGCCGACGCCGCCCACCATTATCAGCATGTTGAAGACGCGGCCGGTCTGAGAGAGAGGGCGCACCTCCTCGTAGCCGACGGTCGTGAAGGTGAGGATGGTCATGTAGACGGCGTCGAGGAACGACCATCCCTCGATCAGCATGTAGCCCGCGACGCCCAGGGCCACCAGGGCTGCGAGCGCAAGCAGACTCCTGACCAGCTGCGTCCCGAAGAGCTGCAAGATGAGCCCTCTCAGTCCCTTCGATACAGCCTACAGATCGTCCAGACGGGCGAGGATCTCCGCCGGCGGGACGCGGTCCGCTATGTCTTCGCCGATCTCACTCCAGACGACGCCCCGGTCCCCGGTGATAATGAAGGTGGCCGGGGCGGCAACGCCGTCGCCGAGGAGGTCGAAGACACCGTAGCTGCGGGCGGTTGCGCCGGCCGGATCGGCCAGGATTGGGAATCCGGCTTCAGCCAGGAGCGCCATCTGCAGGGCTCCGGCGCGTTCGTCGGTGCTCACTGCAACCAGCTCGACGTTACGCCTCGCGAACTCCGAATATGCGATCTGCAGCTCGACCAGCTGCTGTCGGCAGATACCTCAGAAGAAGCCCCGGTAGAAGACGAGCACCACCGCGTCGTGCTCATTCAACAGTTGGTCGAGCGTCACTCGGTTACCTACGCCCGAGACCAGGGAGAAGCCTGGCGCCCTGGGCGCGGGGTCGGCTGCGGTTGGAGAGCTCGTTGGCGTGGGCGCCGGGGCGCTAGTCGGCGGCAACGGCGTGGATGTCGGCGCGCTCTCCTGTGGTCGAGCCGGAGAGGTCGCTGTCGGAGAGGGCGCCTCCGTCCGGGGGGCAGACTCTCCGCCGCAGGCCAGAAACAGCGCGCAGGCCAGTCCTGCAAGCAGTAGCAGCACGGCTCCGAGGCCGCTTCGTCGTACTCCTGTCACCGGCTGTGCTCCTCCGTTCGCAATGAGTTTGTCCTCGTAACTGTTCAGACTTGCGGGGGACCCCCCATCTCAATCTTCCCCCCGCGGACGGGGGGAAGAGGTAAGAGCCTCCCCCCTCCGTCCGCCTCGGAGGCTGATCAGCTGTTGTCTCCCTCAGGGAAGGATCCACGATGCCGACACGAAGAGTAGTATACTATGTCCGTAGTCACTCCCCACCCCAAAGAGATGGTTGTGGGGGACACTCCCACACCCCCGGTCAACATCACAGACTATGACCCCGGTCCGCACCGCCCGCACTATTGCAGTCGAGCTATTACCGTATGAAGGTCGTACAACTCGAAGCCTGCACCGCTGAGATTCCCCTAGGCCAGCCGGCGGCTTTTGCGACCCGGATTGTCCGGGAGCGCCACTTCTGCCTGGTTCGAGTCCGGCGGGAGGACGGCATCGAAGGGTTGGGCTACTGCTACGTCGGCAATCGCGCGGGCCATCTCGCGACCCTTGCCGTGCGTGATCTGCTGCGGAGCTGCGTCGTCGGCCACGAGTCGGAGCACACCGAGCAGATATGGGACGGCATGTACAGGGAGTCTCTGCTCCAGGGTCGAGGCGGCCTGGTCTTCAGGGCTATGAGCGCGATCGACAACGCTCTGTGGGACGCGAACGCCAAAGCTGCCGGCCTACCGCTATATCGGTATCTCGGCGCACACCGGGAGGGCACAGTCCCCGCCTACGCCAGTGGAGGATACTATGCCCGCAGCGCCAAGCCGCGGGACCTGGCGGACGAGGTGTCGGGCTACGTCGAACAGGGGTTTGAGGCGGTCAAGGTGAAGGTGGGCCTGTTCTCTGTCCGCGAGGACGCCGCCCGTCTCGAGGCGGCGAGGAGCGCGATCGGTCCGGACGTGCAGCTGCTCCTGGACGCCAACAACGCATGGCGCGACGCGCCCTCCGCGATCGCCGCCGTAAGGGCCTTCGAGCCGTATGAGCCGGCGTGGATCGAGGAGCCCGTCATGCCCGACGAGGTGGAGATGATGGCGGCGATCTCACACGGAGTCCGAACGCCCGTGGCGACGGGCGAGATTGACTACGGAAGATGGGCGTTCAGGCGTCTGCTGGACGCGCGGGCGGCATCGGTGCTGCAGCCGGACGTTGGAGTGTGCGGCGGCGTCACCGAGTGGAGGAGAATCGCCGCTATGGCGGCGGCCCGCGGGGTGCCGGTGGCTCCGCACTCCCGCCAGGAGTCGCACGTTCATCTCGTCGCCAGCACGCCAAACGCCACCTGGCTCGAATACTTCCCCGACGATTCGATCACCAACATCTCGCGCGTGTTCACGACGGCGCTCGAAACGGTCGACGGGCGTGTGACGATCCCGGACCGCCCCGGCTTCGGCGTGGAGCTCGACGAGGAGGCGCTTGCCGCCTACCAGGTCGACGGCTGGGCCTGAGGGGACTTGCGGGGACCCCCATCTCAATCTTCCCCCGCGGACGGGGGAAGAGCCTTCTCCCCATCCTCCGCGTTACTCACGGAGTCTGATCAGTTCCGGTCTGACCAGACGGGCCGGAACTTCTCACGCGGTCCAGTATCCCCTGGAAGTTTTCGCCGAGGACCTTCGCTCGGACCTCAGCCGGAAGGTCGGCCCAGACCACCCAACCGAGCTGCGGCCTCGGATCGCGCATCGGCTGATCGCTTCCGAAGACGACACGGTCTTCGCCGGCAGCCTTGACGAGGAACTCGATAACCCCGTTGGTCACCGAGGTGTAGGTGATCTCGGCATAGACGTTGGGGTGTCGCCGAACGCATGCGGCGACCTCTTCGGCGAAGGCCCAGTCGCCGCCCGCGTGAGCCACGACCCAGCTCACGTCCGGGAACCGGTCCGCAAGCCTGTCTACCGCCGGCAGCCCTCCCGTCTGGTCGGCGACGTGCACCAGCGCGTAGAGCCGGTTGCGGTCGCCGAAGCTCCACCACGGCGTGAACCCCTCGTCCTCGTAGCTGAGGTTCATGTTGGGGTAGGGCTTCATGCCGGCGAAGCCCTGCTCGACGTACCTGAGGCGGATCTCCTCCTCGATGTCTTCGGAACTCATGTGCGTCGGATCGATGACCGCGACTCCGATCACCGAACGGCCGTGGGCCCGAACCGCGCGCCACACGATGTCGTTTCCGTCCTTCGCATCGGTACAGACGGGACCGCTCCAGCTCATCATGGCGATGCGGTCGATGCCGCACCACCTACCGGCCTCCAGAATGCCGTCCGCGTCGCCGTCGTACATGACATATCTGAGTCCCGCGGTCTCACCCCCCTCGTGCAGCAGGTGGCTGTGAGCGTCGATAACGGGCGTGGCCAAGGGGCGTCCGTCGCGCGCGTCGGCCAGGATCGGATCGTCGGGCCTCCGCAGCGTGTCGTGCTGCTCCGGGCCGATGCCGCGCAGGAGCCGCCGCAAATTGCCACCCGCGATCCTCCGCTTCGACTCCCGGGGGACCTGGGCGTAGTCGACGAAGCTCCGGGCCGCGCCCGGCGACTTGGCCGTCATGCCGCTGCCGAAGAGCAGCCGCTCGTCTCCAAAGTCGGCGACGTACCGTTCCATCCCCCGATTTATCTGATAGCCGGAGAACTCGATGTGCAGGTTATCGTGAAGCTCCATAAGCCGGTGTATCTGCGCCTGCTGCGCCCAGTAGTGGTCGACCAGGAGCAGCGGCAGACGAGGATGCCTCGATAGCAGACCGTGAAAGAAGGCGAACGTATCGGCGGCTCCCCAGCCAGCCGGGTGACGGTCGTTTCCGGCCTCCACGAGCGTCAGGACGCCGCCCTCCTGTAGCGCGTCCAACGTCGGCCCCAGAAACTCGGAGTGGGCAGACAGACCGGACGGCGGTATCCGGACGGCCCTCACGCCACGTTCGTCCATCGCACGCAGCAGATCGTCCCCCGTCCGGTAGGCGCCGGGACCACCCAGGGGCGCTATGCACCAGGCGGGAAAGAGACGGTCAGGCGCCTTCGCCACCTCCGCACTCAGACGACCGTTCCCGTACATGGGATCGTAGGTTGTGGCGACGGCGTGAACGGTCAGTGCGCCGGCGATCTCGGCGAGATCCATGTCTTCGAGCAGGTGCTCGGTGGACCACCTCTCGCGGGGGTGCTTCATCGGTCTCTGGCCGACCAGTACGTTGCAGTCGAAGTACGTCAAATCGCTCATCCCTGCCTCCCGGGGGTGTTGGGTATACAGGCATCAGAGTATAGCCGTGTCACTCCGAACGGCAAAGTGGAGGCTCAGGACGGCCCTTCGACAGGCTCAGGGGAGCGGACTCCTCGAAGTAGAGAGGGATCCCCATCTCAATCTTCCCCCGCGGAGCCGGGGGAAGAGGTAAGAGGCGCCCTTCGACAGGCTCAGGGCGAACGGGCTCCTCGAAGTAGAGAGGGCCCCCCATCTCAATCTTCCCCCGCGGAGCCGGGGGAAGAGGTAAGAGGGCGGTCAGGGTCAGGGGGGGATGCCGCAGTCCCATCCGAGATTGTCGCCCTTTTCCATGGCCTTGCGCTCCCACCTGCTGAGTCCCATGGGGCGGCCGGGCCTGGGCTCGTAGTCGTCCGGGGGACCAGAGAAGCCTTCGACGAGACGTGGCTGGTCATCGTCATCGGGGCGATAAGCGAAGCCTTTGATGAGCCGTGGCTGGTGGTCGTCCGGGGGATCATGGAAGACATCGGTTTCCTCGGAGCGGCGGTCTGCCGGGTATGTGTTTTCATCCTTCTCCCGGCGCTCCTCCTCCAAGCGTTCGTACTCCTCGTCTTCGAGGCGGCGTTGCTCGGCGTGGGCTAGAAGCTGGGCCCGGAGGGCTTTAAGCTTGGGCCTGTAGGGCTCAGGCTCAGGCTCGGATTGAACGCCAGCCTCGAACTGAGCGCGGGCAGCTTCGAAGTCGGGCCTGTTGTAGGGGCGGGACAGGTCCGAGCCGTGTAGTGGTCCGTGGTCATCGGCGGCCATGTCTTTGAAGCCGAGGTGGATGATGTGCTTCATGTCGACCCGGTGGTAGTTCTTGAAGCCGGGGAAGAGCTTATCTATGAGCTTCATGGCGTCCTGAGGGGAGAGTCCGGGACGCTCGGGGTCGCCCTGCCTGGAGTAGGCCCGCGCGGCGAGGTGCTTTGCGGCCCTGATCCAGTGGTGGGGTTTGAAGTCGTTCAGCTCGCCCCTGACGACGGCGTTGAGGAAGTCGGCCATCTTCCTGCCCCTGTCGGTCTTCTGCCTGACGATGGGCGGGAGGTGAAAGAGGGTCTCCTCGGAGAGGGTGAGTACGGGACGCCTGGGCGTCGCGTCGTTCGCGGCCCTGGGTAAGCCTGGGGCGGCTGGCATGGGCGGCGGCGCGGGCAGGGCGCCGGCCTGCGGAGTGACCGAGGCCTGATCGACGGCGATTCTTCCGAAGCCAATGCTGTCGAGGAGGAGCTGCGCGTCTAGGCGCTCGTAGGGTTTCGCGCCGACGGAGTCGTCCTCCATGATCCTGACGAGGCAGTCGACGATGGCCTCGCCGTCGCCGGTGATCTGGCGGATGTAGTCGGCGTATTCGTCGACGTCATCGGCGAGCTGGTTGTCGGCTGTGGCGAGGGTCGTCACGGATGTGATAAGTCCTCCGGGTAGGCGTGCGTATAATGTTATTATGGGGTATTAGAACAAATATGTCAAGAGGATCCGGCGGAAGCGGGGACCCCCATCTCAATCTTTCCCCGTCCGACGGGGAAGAGGTAAGAGGCAGCGGGCGGGGGAAGAGATAAGAGGCCGGGGTGTTGAACCGCTAGCTCCGGAATCGGCGTGCTCGGCCATGACCGCGCCCCACCACTCTGATGGTGCGTATTCTAGCCAGGATTTCCCCCCATGCAACCCGTCTCGTTGACATGATGTAGACCAGGACCCGCGTCCGCCCGAAGATCAGGGGCGAGGCGGGGTCTTGTGCGCTGTCGCGGCGGCGCATATCATCGGAATATCCCGCCTATGGACGAACGACTACGCACGAATCGCGCCAACTGGAACGAGCGAACTCCGGTCCACGCCGCGTCGGACTTCTATGACGTCGAGGGCTTCAAGTCGGGCAGGATAACCCTCAACGACATCGAGCGCATGGAGGTCGGCGACGTATCGGGGAAGACGCTCCTCCATCTCCAGTGCCACTTCGGCCTCGACACGATGTCATGGGCCCGGCTGGGCGCGAAGGCCACCGGCGTCGACTTCTCCGACGCGGCGATCGACCTAGCAAGGTCGCTCAATGACGAGCTGGGACTGGATGCCCGGTTCATCTGCTCCAATATCTACGATCTGCCGGAGGCGCTGGACGAGCAGTTCGACGTCGTATTCACCTCCTACGGCGTCCTGGTCTGGCTGCCGGACGTGAAGAGATGGACCGAGGTCGTGTACAACCACCTGAAACCGGGCGGCGTGTTCTACATCGTGGAGTTCCATCCGTTCGCGGACGTGTTCGTCCAGTCGGAGTCAGGGGAGATGCGACCGAAGTACGGGTATTTCTACGGTGAGAGCTTCCTAGAGGGAGGCGAGCCGAGCTACGCCGGGTCGCGGCCCATCGAGACTCCGACATACGAATGGGAGCACAGCCTCGGGGAGACCGTCACAGCCCTTATCGAGGTAGGTCTCGAGATCGAGTACCTGCACGAGTTCCCCTTCTCCTGCTACCGGATCCACCCGACGATGGAGCAGGACTCCGACGGACACTGGAGACTGCCGCAGCACAACGACTCCTATCCGCAGACCTTCTCGATAAGGGCGACCAGGCCGCTCACCTGACCTCCAATTCGGCGGGAATCGGGGGCGCTTCGCCGCGTTGACACGACGTAGGCCCAGGACTAAACTAGCACCCAACTCAGCGGACGCTCGGCCATGACAGGGTAGGGAGGTGCACAATGGTCTCCAACGGGCATGATCGAAACGTCGTGGTGGTGCAGCTCTCAGGCGGCAACGACTGCCTCAACACGATTGTCCCGTATGAAGAGGGGCTCTACTACGACCAGCGGCCCAACGTACACATCACGCCGGAGCAGGCGCTTCCCCTGGAGGACGGCCTCGGCCTGACGCCCCACGCCCTGCCGATCAAGCGGCTGTGGGACAGGGGCAAGGTCGCCATCGTCAACGGCGTCGGGTACCCCAATCCCAACCGGTCGCACTTCCGGTCGATGGACGTGTGGCACACCGCGGAGCCCACCAAGATCGGCTCAGAGGGCTGGCTGGGCCAGGCGATCAGGGAGATCGATCCGAGCGGAGAGAACGTGCTGACCGGCGTCAACTTCGGGCGCGGGCTTCCGAGGGCCCTCAGCGCCAGGGGCGTGCCGGTCGCCTCGGTGGGGGACCTGGAGACCTATGGGCTGTTCCCCGATCTCCAGGACGAGGCGCTGCGCCGGTACGCGCTCGACGCCTTCGCGAAGATGTACGGCGCGACAGAGGGCAAGGACGCAGTCGCGCAGTTCCTGGGCCAGACCGGACTCGACGCCCTGAAGGGGGCGGACATCCTCCGGACGGCACCCGCGAAGTACTGCTCCAACGTCGAGTATGCCGACAACCCGATCGCCCAGAGCCTCAAGAGCGTGGCCCAGACGATGTTCGCCGATCTTGGCACCCGCGTCTACTACACCCAGCACGGGAGCTTCGACACGCACGCCGGCGAGCTGGAAGCTCACGGCCAGCTCTGGGACGACGTTTCGGGCGCCGTAGGGGACTTCTATGACGATCTCGAAGAGCATGGACGCGCGGACGACACGATCATCCTGCTCTTCTCCGAGTTCGGCCGGCGCATCGAGGACAACGGTACGGGCACCGATCACGGCTCCGGCAGCGCCGCCTTCGTGATCGGAGGCCAGGTCAACGGCGGCATGTACGGGGAGTATCCGTCGCTCAAGGAGGAGGACCAGCTGGAGGGAGACCTTCACTACAACAACGACTTCCGGTCCACCTACTCGACGATACTGGAGCGTGGGCTAGGCATCGAGGCCGCGCCGATCGTCAACGGCAAGTTCGAGCAGTTCGACTTCCTGAACTAAGGCGCGCTTCGACAGGCTCAGCGCGAACGGAACCCGGCGGGGAGGCGATTCCCGGATCGAGGACTACGACAGGAGGTGGTCATGGCAAACCACGATGTCGCGCTAATGGGGCACCTGATGCGGCGGGCAGGCTTCGGCGCGACCCGCCAGGAGCTGGACGAGTACGTCGCCAAGGGATATGAAACAGTTGTAGAGGGACTGCTCAATCCCACCGACACGCGGAGCATGCCCGACGACGTCATCCGACGGTACCACAATGAGCAGTCCGGGATGATGGGGCAGTTCGCCCCCGGCTCATACTGGCTGTACCGGATGATCTCGACAGAGGCCCCGCTGCTGGATAAGGTGGCGCTCTTCTGGCACAACGTCTTCGCCACCGGATATCCGAAGGTCACCTACGGCAAGGTCCTGATGGACCAGATCAGGATGTTCAGACACTATGGGATGGGCAGCCTGAAGACGCTGCTGATCGAGCTGTCGAAGGACCCGGCGATGATCGTCTGGCTGGACAATAACGACAACCACTCCGGGGCGATAAACGAGAACTACGGGAGGGAGCTCCTCGAGCTCTTCTCGATGGGAGTGGGGAACTACACCGAGCAGGACATCAAGGAGTGCTCACGGGCATTCACCGGCTGGACGGTGGCAAACGAGGAGTACATGGGGCTTCGCGCCCGCCGGGACTCGATCTGGCCCTACGGGCGGATCGCGTGGCACTTCGAGTACAGGGCCGACGACCACGACGACGGCGAGAAGGAGTTCCTGGGACAGAAGGGAAGGTTCAACGGCGAGGACGTGATCGACATCATCTGCCGGCAGCCGGCTACGGCCCGGTTCATCTCCAGGCACATGTACCACTTCTTCGTCGCGGACGAGCCGCCTGTGCCCCAGTGGCCGTACACTCCGCCCAGGGATCCCGAAGCGATCGAGGTCCTGTCGAACGCCTACTTCGAGAGCGACTACGACATAGGCGCGATGCTGCGCGCACTCTTCAACTCGGACTTCTTCCAGTCCGAGGACTGCTGGTACGAGAAGGTCAAGAGCCCGACCGAGATCGTCGCCGGCGTGCTCAGGCTGTCGGGCGAATTCCGATATCCGGCCTTCACAATGAGGGAACGCACCAACCAGCTATCGTACATGGGCCAGCAGCTCACCAACCCGCCCTCGGTAGAGGGGTGGCACCAGGGGACCGAGTGGATAGACACGGGGACGCTGGTGGAGCGGCTCAACTTCGCGAGTCAGCAGCTTTCGGACATAGACAACGCCGGTTCCAGGGAGATCATGGACCGGATCACCGCACGGGCGGATGGGCCTCTCACGCCTGACGCACTCGTGGACGGCTGTCTGGATGAGGTCGGCGCGCTGGCGGTGTCGGACGCGACACGCTCCGCGCTTCTGGAGTTCGCCTCTACCGAGTCCGCCGACGCTCCCAGGGAGAAGGTGGCCCAGATGCTCCAGCTCGTGGTCGCCACACCCGAGTTCCAGCGCTCATAGACGCCGCTGGCCGTCGATGGCTACACCCCTCGGCTGCGCCCGGCGACCGGAGGCACTCACGATGAGTATCGGCACCACCGAATCGCGGACAGAACTTCTCGAGTACAGCCACACGATCGGACTGTCGACGATGGAGGGCCGCGGCTTCTACTATCCGGTAGACACCGCCAGGGGCAAGGACGGACGGCTCTACACGGTGAGCCGGTCCCTGGAGGGTGACACCCGGGGCGTCCGCGTCACCATGTTCGACCTGGACAGCGAGTACTTCGGCACGTTCGGCCACTACGGCGAGGAGGACGGCCAGCTGGTGTGGCCGACGGGCGTGGCCGTCGACAGCGAGCACCGGGTGCTCGTCAGCGACGAGTACCTGAACCGCATCAGCGCGTTCGACCCGGACGGCAGGTTCCTATACTGTTGGGGAACGCGCGGAGCCGCACCGGGCGAGCTGAACGGGCCCGCCGGCATGGCCTTCGACGGCGACGACAACCTGTACGTATCGGACCACCTGAACGACCGCGTCCAGAAGTTCACCTGGGACGGGTACTGTCTCCTGGGCTTCGGCACCACGGGCGCGGGCGAGGGGCAGTTCGACCTGCCCTGGGGGCTGACCGTCGGGCCGGACGGCGACGTCTACGTGGCCGACTGGCGCAACGACCGGATCCAGCGTTTCTCGCCCGATGGTAGATTCCGGAGGTCCTACGGCAGCTCCGGCAGGGGCGTTGGGGAGCTCCACAGGCCCGCCAGTGTCGCAGTGGACGGCGAAGGGCACATCTACGTCGCCGACTGGGGCAATGAGAGGGTGCAGGTGTTCGACCAGGATGGCCGCGTCGTCGCCCTGCTCCGCGGGCAGGCCACGCACTCGAAGTGGGCCGAAGACTTTCTAAGGATCAACGTCGAAGAGGCCCAGGCGCGCGCCAACGCCAACTTAGAGATGGATATAGACTTCTTCGTCGATGATCCCCACGAGGTGTCTTCCCACATCGAGAAGCTGTTCTGGGCGCCCACCTCCGTCTACCTGGACGGAGAGGGACTGCTGTACGTGACGGAGAGCAACCGGCACCGGATCCAGATATACCGGAAGACCGGCTGACCGGTCCTAGTCAATCAACTCCAGGTATTTCAGCCCTGAGCCGGTGTTGAGCAACAGCACCGACTCCTCCGGTGAGATGTCCCCGCTCAGAAGCAGCTTGTTGAGCCCGGCCACGGTTGCGGCCCCCTCAGGGCAGATGAAGAGTCCCTCCAGCGAGGCGACCTCCCTCATCGCCGATATCATCTCGTCGTCGCTCACGGCTACCGCTCCGCCGCGGCTCTCGCGCAGCACGTTGAGAATCAGATAGTCGGCGATGCCGGACGGCACCCTGAGTCCGCCGGCGATTGTCTGGGCGTCCTGCCAGGGCTCGGCGAACTCCGCTCCCTCGTGGAAGGCGCGCACCATCGGCGCGCATCCCTCGGCCTGAACGCAGAACATCCTAGGCCGCTTGCCGTCCGTCCAGCCGAGCTCCTCCATCTCCTCGAAGGCCTTCCAGATCCCTACGATGCCGGTCCCGCCGCCGGTCGGATATACGATCACGTCAGGCGCTTGCCAGTCCAACATCTCCGCGATCTCGTATCCCATCGTCTTCTTCCCTTCGACGCGGTATGGCTCCTGGAGCGTGGAGAGATCGAACAACCCTTCCTCTTGCGCCTTCGCACGGGAGAGCTGTCCGGCGTCTCCGATCAGTCCGTCGACGAGCGTCAGACCGGCGCCCGTGACCGAGACCTCCTTCATCGTCGCTTCCTGGGCGTCCCTGGGTATGAAGACGTACCCCTCGATGCCTCCCCTGGCTGCGTAGGCCGCCAGTGCGCTGGCGGCGTTTCCGGCGGACGGGACCGTCAGCTTGGTCAGCCCAAGCTCAGCGGCCTTCGACACCGCGGCTGACATCCCGCGAGCCTTGAAGGAGGCCGTCGGGTTGATGCTCTCGTCCTTGATACAGACATCCCGCAGGCCCATCTCCCGGCCCAGGCGTTCCGTCTTCAGGATCGGCGTGAAACCCTCGCCGAGAGTGATGACGCTGGCCTCGTCCCGTACGGGAAGCACCTCGAAGTAACGCCACATGTTCGCAGGCCGACCGCTCAAGGACTCCCTGGGCAGCTCCCGTCCGGCGGCCCGGAGGTCGTACCGCGGGTACAGCACCTTGGCGCACTCCGCACACGTCCGATGCGGCTCGTCGGCGGAGAAGGTCGCGTCGCAGTAGGTGCACTCCAGGTGCGACAGGTAGCTCTTCATCCTCACCTCCGGCGCCCATCTTAGCATGGCGTTGCATTGTCAGGCCTGCCCGTTATAATAACTGCGCGGCCTTCGGTGATGAAGGCCCTCTTCATGAAGGGAGCGCCATGGTCACGGGAATCGAACAGCGTTACATCGACCTTCACCCAGGATCTGCCGAGCGGCACGCGAGGGCCAGGGACATCTTCCCGGACGGGGTCACCCACGACGCCAGACGCATGTCACCCTTCCCCCTGTACGCCACGCACGGGCTGGGTCCGATCAAGTGGGACGTGGACGGCAACCGCATCGTCGACTACTGGACCGGACACGGATCGCTGATCCTGGGCCACTCCCATCCGAAGGTCGTGGAAGCGGTGAACCGGCAGATGGCCCTGGGCACTCATCTCAGCGCCTCGACCGACCTCGAGATCAGGTGGGCAGAGCTCGTTTCCGAGCTCATTCCGTCCGCCGAAAAGGTGCGCTTCCACAGCTCCGGGACCGAGGCGGACATGATGGCGATCCGGATGGCGAGGGCCTACACAGGCAAGACGAAGGTCATCAAGTTCGAGGACCACTTCCATGGCTGGAGCGACTACCTGTCGGTGGACGGCAACGGGCTCGGCGGCATTCCCAACGAGACACACGAGACGATGATCGTCCTTCCCGACGGGGACATCTCGATTGTCGAGAAGACTCTCGAAAGCGACGATGACGTCGCGGCCGTGATACTGGAGCCCACCGGGGCCCACATGGGCATACACGCGCTGGCTCCCAGCTTCCTGGGGGAGCTGCGCGAGGTCACGGAACGCCATGGGGTCGTACTGATATTCGACGAGGTCGTCACCGGCTTCCGGGTCTCCAGGGGCGGCGCCCAGGAGTACTACGGCGTTACGCCCGACATGACAACCCTTGCCAAGATCGTCGGCGGAGGCCTGCCGGGCGGCGCCGTGTCAGGCAAAGCCGAGATCATCAACATGATCCAGGCGACAGGCGACTCCGACTACGACCAGAACAGGCGAATCGGCCATAACGGGACCTTCAACGCCAACCCGCTGTCGGCGGCGGCCGGTATTGCGGCCCTGGAGCTGGTCAGGGACACACCGGTCAACGACACCGCGAACGCCATGGGTCGCCGGCTCAAGGACGGCCTGAACGACCTGCTCGGCCGCATGGAAGTGCCCGGCTTCGCCAGCGGGCCGCCGGGCGCCGTCTTCCTGCGTCTGGGCGTCGACATCGACAGCGACGATGATGAAGTCTGCCTCATGTCGCCCGAACAGGAGGCCATCGTTATGGACAGCAAGCGGAACTCCCAGTGGACGCTGGCGATGCTGAACCATGGGATCCACGTTTCCGGCCCGCGCTTCCTGATGATGTCCGCCCACACCGAGGAGATCATCGACGAGACGATCGACGCCGCCGAGAAGTCCCTGACCGAGCTCCGGGGAGCGGGCTTGATCTAGCGTTCTGGACTTTCGACTAACAGCCGAGCAGCAGGCGTTCCGGCAGGAGATCCGCGATCTCCTCACCACGGAGCTTGGCGCCGACTGGCCAGGCGTCGATCCCGACTCCTATTTCGAGGATGAGAACTGGCCGCGCGTGCGGCGGCTCACCTCCAGGCTGTCCGAGCGCGGTTGGCTGACCCTCGCCTGGCCGCAAGAGTACGGCGGTCAGGGCCGTCCCCACATCGAGCAGATGATCTACAGCGAGGAGACGGCCTACTTCCGCGCTCCGACCCGCGACGTCACCATCGGTACGGAGCTGGTCGGTCCAACGCTGATGCTCTACGGCACGGACGAGCAGAAGGCCCGCCTCCTGCCGGAGATCGCAAGCGGGGCCGCGGTCTACTGCCAGGGGTTCAGCGAGCCGGAGTCGGGATCGGACCTCGCCTCACTCCAGCTCCGAGCTGAGCGGGACGGCGACGACTACGTCCTCACCGGGTCGAAGATATGGACGAGCGGCGCCCACAGGGCAACGCACTGCTACGTGATGGCCCGCACCGACCCGGAGGCGCCGAAGCACCGGGGCATCAGCGTATTCATCGTGGACATGAGGACGCCGGGCATCGAGGTGCGTCCGATCCTCAACATGTTCGACGTCCACTATTTCAATCACATATTCTTCGAAGGAGTCCGGGTCCCCAAGTCCAACATGGTGGGCGAGCGTGACCGCGGCTGGTACGTGGCCGCTACGAGCCTCGATTTCGAGAGGTCGGGCATCGCCAGGTTTGCTGCGAACCGTCGAAGCCTGGAGGAGATGATCGAGCTGGCGAAGCAGTACGGACTCGCCGAGAATCCCGTGCTGAGGCGCCGTCTTGCCGAGCTGTGGGTCGCCAACGAGGCGGGAAGGATGGTCGCCTACTACGTGGGCTGGATGCAAGGCCAGGGCTCGATCCCCAACATGGAGGCCTCCGCGTCGAAGCTGACGGGCAGCGAGATAGCCCAGCGCATACACGCGCTGGGCATGAGGGTCGCCGGCATGTACGGGCCCCTCGACAGGGACTCCCCGTGGGCCAGGCTGAGCGGGAGGCTGGCCAGGGAGTGGATGGACTCCTTCTCCTTCACCATCCGGGCGGGCACCTCGGAGATCCAGAGGAACATCATCGCGACGAGGGGCCTCGGCCTACCGAGGTCGTAATGTCCGCCTACGGCTCGATCAGATCATCCAGGACGGCGATGGGCAAGCCCTCGACACGGCGGAAGTCGGTGTCGTTGGTGACAAGGAGTGTGCAACCGGCGTTGAGAGCCGTCGCCGCGTGAAGCGCGTCGGACGTCGTCAAACCGGTGGCGGCTCGGATGCGAGCGGCGTCTTCCCAGATTGGGAACGTGCAGGGATGAGCTCTATCTCCGCAGCGGCGAAGATGGAGCGAAACAGCATCTCAAGGCGAGCATTTCCTTCGCGCAGGGGTTTGACTAGCGTTTCCGATACAACGAGCTCGCTGCTGGCGAGAGTGAACCGGCCCGCTCTGGCTCCTGCCACGCCGGGGCCAGCAGCGCTCGATATGGCTCGATGCGCTCTATGCTGTAGATGAGCACGTTGGCGTCGACGTAGACCGACCCACCGGTGGGTAATGTCAGCGGCCCCATGCTTTCTTCTCTTCCGCCAAGTAATCCGCTACGTCAGCAGCCGTTTTGAAGACCAAGTGCCCCGGCGCTTCGTCCAGAATGTCAACGGCGGACCGGCGTTCCGATGCAGCCGACCGGCTGACAACCACATCAACGGACTCTCCGACCGGAAGCTCCCGGTCGACGATTTCGATCTTGCCTCCCGGGAGCACCGTCGTTCTTACGTGTAGCGCCCTTTGCATGATCCGTCCCTCCTTCACGTAGAATACCACAGCGTCGTGCCAGTGAGGCATGAGGGGCAGCCGCAAAAGGTTGGACGGTGTAGGGGCGGTTCGCGAACCGCCCCTACGGGATTCGGGGTGAGGGTTTTCAGATGCGCGGCTTTAGATTCTTCGCCTTCGGCTCAGAATGACATTGAACGGAGCCGGGGCGCGCTTCACCACAAGCGGTGCTAGACGGCGGCTATCCCGCGCCACGCGAGGATGACGCCTACGACCATCAGGACGCATCCCATGACCGCGAGGAGGCGGTCGAGTCTCACGCGGCCGGTGAGTCTCGCCCCGTAGTAGCTGCCGATCATCGCGGCGCCGCCCATCAGGACCAGCATCGGATAGTCGACCTGACCACGGACCATGTGGCCGACCCAGCCGATCGCCCCCATGAAGAGGCCTATGAACAGGTTGGTGCCGGCCGCGATCCTCGGGTCGACCTTCAGCACGCGGATCATGGCGGGCAGCCGGATGCTCCCGAGGATGAGGCCGACGGCCCCACCCAGCAGACCCACGCCCAGTCCGATAGCGCCCTCGGCGACTACCCTGGGCGGGGTGAATCTCCCGGCGGCTCCCTCGAGGTCCTCCGACGTGAAAACGCCGCCTCCCGCGCGGGGCCTCACCATGAGTATGAACTCGACTCCCTGCCAGGCTACCAGCACTCCGGCGGCGAGGAGCAGAAGCGAATCGGGCACCATCTCGCTCGCGAATCCGCCTACGAACGCTCCGGCCACCGCCGGAACTCCCATCGCCAGGACTATGCGAGCGTCCACACGTCCCTCTCTCAGGTGTCGCAGCGTTCCGGTCAGGGCGCTCATGCCGCTGATCAGGATGTTGGTGCCGGCGGCGATGGGGGACGGCATACCGATCAACAGCAGCGCCGGCAGGCGTATCGTTCCGAGCGCGAGGCCTACGAATCCGCCCAGTACGCCCACGAAGAAGGAGATGATGGTGAGAACGACTGCGTGCCATAAGAGCACGTCCGACGCCAGTCCCAGCTCGTCGAGGCTGGGGCCCATCTACTCCGTCCCCGCGATCAGCCGGTCCAGCGAGAGGCGCATCTCGTCGATCTCCCGCCGTTCCGCCCCGTGGTTACCGTAGCGCGCTCTGATAAACGCGGCTGTCGACCATTGGACCAGGCTCGCCGGGAAGGTCTGCTCCAGCGTCCGCTGGTACTCTGCAGGCGTCTGCGAGGCTGGCCTTGGGATCCCGTTCTCTTCGGCCAGAGCCAGTAGACCGTAGTATATGCGGAAGACGTCGACGACGTCCGGGCTGCCTTCGGGAAGCCTGAAACGCGGACTGGCCCGGCGCCTCTTGAGGCGGTCGGGCAGGAGACCGAGCAGGAGCTGCGCGAGATCGCGTCCGACGTCGGCATCCTCCCTGATAGACTCCCGGACGATGGAGGACTCTATCAGCCGCCACCTCTTTCTCCTGCGAAATGCCCGCGCCAGCAACAGCAGAGCGCCGAGCACGATGAGTCCGACTATCACCCATCCTATGATGGCCATATATGCGGGCGGGTCGGCCTCGGGCCGTTCCAGCAGATCGAACCCTATCGGTCCCGAGAGATCGAACTCGGTCTCGTTATCGGTAGAGAAAAGGCCGATGACGGCGAATATGCCCTGGACTATGAATGTCATCACGTAGACGAACGGTACCGCGACGTAGAACGCCACGGTACCCAGTCCCTTGAGGAGCCATAAGAACGGCGCGGCGATGGTATGCAGCGCGCTCTCCCGCAGGAGGCTGAAGGCCAGACCGATCACCAGCACGCCGGCCACGATGCCGCCGATCACTCTGGGCCAGGTGGTCGTTTGTGAAGGCGCCTGGAACGTCGGGAGCAGGTTGCCGAAGCTGAGTCCTGCGAGGCCGGCTCCAAAGAAGACGAACATCATCGGGAATACGTTCAGGTCGGCCTCGTTTGTGATGTCGACGATTATGGCGGGAGAGAGCGCCAGTACGCCTGCCTTGAAGCTCGTGGCGAGAGACTCGGCCGCGTTCTCCGAGCCTGCTATCCTACCGCCGCGCCACCAGAGGTAGACGGCGAACGCGCCCGCAACGATTCCCCAACGGGTGTTGTCGTCCTCGCCTGCGCTCGTATTGATCTGACCTATCCATCCAAGATTCACGCCGGACTCGCCGGTCGGGATCTGGGCGCCCAGCGTAAAGAAGAGGACGACGACGCCCAGCGCCATCTGGGTCAGTCCGGCGACCGCCGCCGGCATCGCTATCAGGTTGAGCGTGCGAGCCGATATGAGCGATATCCCCATTATCGCCATGACGGCGGCCCACGCGAGCGGGCTCCGCTCGAGCCCGAACCACAGCCCGAAGATGCTCAGAATGGCGAACATCCACGCCCCCTCGGAGACGATATGGGCTGTGAGGACGAGCCTATCGTTGCCGGAGGTCACCTGCGAACTCCAGTCCTTCGAGATACCTTCCGATGTTGTGCAGAGGCACCTCCGCAGGCAGTCCCTCGAACTCCTCGTCCCCCGCGTTGAGAATGACGATGCCGTGTCCTCTCACCAGCAGGGTGGAGATCGTATCGGCGAGATCCGGCGGCATTAGAGATGCGACCACTACGAGTGTGGCGCCCATAGGCAGGCTCCGCGCGTGTTCCGCAAGCTGTGGCGCCATCGCGCCCATGCCGAGAGGCCGTATCGTGGCCAGCGCCTCCAGGATCATCGTCAACTGGTCTACCGAGCGGCTGGGACCAATCTTCATGGGGCGATCCGAGAGGATCGCGGCCCCGTTCGAGAAGAGACCGAGGCTGTATTGGCGCTCGGCTGCGTAGGCCGCTACCGATGCAGCGGCGGAGATGACACGCTCCAGATTGGTCGGAGAGTACCCCTCCCAGGACCGCTCGGTAGTCTCTATCGCCACCACTAGGACGATGGTGTTGCTGGAGCTGGGGTCGAAGGTACGCGCCTGCAGGCGCCGGGCCTTCGCACTGGCCTTCCAGTCGATCAGCTTCAGAGGGTCGCCGCGCTGGTATTCGCGGACGCCCGCCGGCCGAGACGGGTCCGGAAAGATGGTCATGCCGCCTCTCACCTCGCCGAGCGGCCGCGAGGCCGGAAGTCCCAGGTCGTCCAGAGGGACCACTCTGGGGTAGACGAGGATGTAGTCCTGCTCACTCGCTGTCCGACGGCTGGCGAAGAAGCCGAAGAGGTCGCCGCTCTCCATACGTGATGGGCCCAGATAGTAGAGTCCCCTTCTATGCGCCTTCACCCGGTAGCTCCAGCGGATGCGCTCGTACCACGCGACCGAGGTGTGGAGGCGCAGCGTACTAACATTGGGGCCCGCGACCAGGTCCGCCTCATCAACCTCGATGCCGTCCGGGATCTCGTCCTCGATCTTGATGCGACCGAGCGGCACGGGTTTCCTGTTCTCCAGCGTCATCGTGACGGTGATCTCTTCATCGATGAAGACGCGCTGACGCGAGAACCGCCGACCGTACTCGACTCGTTCGAGCGCGATCCTGTTCCACATCAGCGCGATGCCGCCGACGCTAAGCCCCATGACGCCGAAGGCGAGCACAGCCGCCTTTCCGGCGAAGATGCCAACCAGGATGAGTACCGCGAACAGGAGTATCCAGAAGTCCTGCCAGAACTGGCTGAACACCGGCCGTTACTCCTCGACCGGTACAGCCACCGAGGATAGGACCTCCGCAAGCGCCTGTTCGGCAGTGTGCCCGCGAACCCTGGCGTTGGAGGTCAGGATCATGCGATGAGCCAGCACAGGCGATGCGAGCGCCTTCACGTCGTCGGGGATTACGAAGTCGCGCCCATCAATCGCGGCCCGAGCCTGAGCGGTCTTGTAGAGAGCCAGCGCCGCTCTCGGGCTGGCCCCGAGCATGAGGGTGCGATGCTCACGGGTGGCGTGAACGATCCGGACAGTGTACCGGCGGACCGACTCCTCGACCCTGACTCTCGCAACCATGTCCTGGACGCGGACAAGCTCTCCGGCATCGGTGACCGGATCGAGAGAGAACAGGGCGTCACGCTCGAACCGCGTCAGTATCTTCGACTCCTCGTCCTCTGACGGATAGCCCAGCCTGATCCGCACCATGAACCTGTCCAGCTGCGCCTCCGGCAGCGGGAAGGTGCCCTCCAGCTCTATGGGGTTCTGGGTCGCCATCACGAGGAACGGGTCGGGTAGGGGCATCGTGACGCCGTCGACCGTCGTCTGGCGCTCCTGCATCGCCTCCAGCAGTGCGGACTGGGTCCGCGGAGTGGCCCGGTTGATCTCGTCGGCGAGGAGGACCTGGCTGAAGATCGGACCGGGCCTGAACTCGAAGTCGCCGCTCTTCTGGTTATAGAAATTGACACCCAGAACGTCGATGGGCATCAGGTCGGGGGTGAACTGGACTCTGCCGAAGATGCATCCGAGGGACTGCGCCAGCGCCTTCGCCAGAGTCGTCTTGCCTATCCCGGGCACGTCCTCCACCAGGATGTGCCCGCGACACAGCATGGCGACGATCGCCAGGTCTATGACGTCGTCCTTGCCGACGATTATCTGCTGCACGCCTCGGCGAACACGCGACGCCAGGTCCTGGACCGCGCCGACCTCTGCGGGCCGACTCATCTCGACAGCGCGCCCCTCGCCGCGTTGCGCCCGGCGAGTCTTCCGAAGACCGCCCCGTGCATCAGGCCGCCGCCGCGGAGACTGTTGTGATAGAGGATGCCGCCGACGATCTCGCCCGCGGCAAAGAGACCAGGGATCGGGCTGTCCTCCATATCGTGAACCTGGGCGTTGGCGTCGATCTTGGGCCCTCCGTAGGTGTAGGTGATGCCGCCGGTGACCGCGTGGGCGGCGAACGGGGGGCGGTCCAGCCTGATGGCCCAGTTGCTCTTCGGCGGGTCGAGCGTCCTGGTCGATCTGCCGTCCAGCTCGCGCGGGACGTAGGCTGCGTCGTGAGCCTCGGCGTTGAATCCGTCCACGGTCGCCCCCAGTATGGCTGGGTTGATTCCTAGCCTGTCGGCCAGCTCCCCGATGCTGTCTGCCTCCGTAGCCTGCGACACGCCGTACCTCTCCTCCAGCAGCGGGATAGCCCGTGAATCGAAGATCTGGTATGCGATGCTTCGCTCCTGCTCCAGGATTCGCCGTCCCACCTTGACGAAGGTCTGCTCGGCAAATCCCTCCCCTTCGTCCACGAAACGGCGGCCGTCGAGGTTGACTGTGATGCCCAGAGGATAGGCGCGGCGGGGCATCCTTTCGGTGATCCCCGGGTCACCGGTAGGGGGCGCGTTGACGTCGATGGGCGTGGCGTGGCATCCCGTCCACTGGCCAACGGGCTTCGCGCCGATCTCGAGGGCGGCGCGGTGTCCGTCGCCGGTATTGTACTTGGAGCCCCGCACCCTCGCGCTCTCCCATCCGCCGCCGAGGTACTTTACGCGCATCTCGGCGTTCGCCTCGAACCCTCCGCACGCCAGCACGACGCCGCCCGCGCCGATCTCATGCACGCCGTCAGCGTCTCTGACGATCACGCCGGATACCGCTCCTCTCGCGTCCTGCACGAGGCGGAGCATCTTGGTCTCGTACAGAATCGCTATGCCGTTGCGCCGGCAGGCCGTGGTCAGCATCTGGACGAGGCCCAACCCAGACTCGAAGGCCCGCAGGCCCACGCTGCTGGGTATGGTCGTGGGTGCGCCGGCGAGGCCGCCGGTCCTTGGCGGAAGCTCCCACTTGACGCCTTTCGAGTGCATCCAGTCCACAGTCGGGCGAGACTGGGAGACGATCACGTCAGCGAGGTCCGGGTCCGTGTCGCCGTGAGTGACTGTCATAAGGTGACTGCGGAACTCCTCCGCGGAGTATGGAGCCATCGAGACTGCCGATGCCTCATCGTCGGCGATGTCCGGCAGCAGGGCCCGGAGGTCCTCCACGCCGCCATGTACGAATCGAAATCCGCCCCCCGTGTACATGCAGTTGCCGCCCTGGGCCGCGGCGGGAGACTTCTCCAGCACCAGTGTGGTCGCGCCCTGCTCCTGCGCCGCCAGCGCCGCGCACAGCGCCGCGTTGCCGCCGCCGACTACCACGACGTCGTAGCTTGCCGTCTCGTTTGTCATTCCTGCCAGCTCCGTTGCGTCGGGGGTTGAGAGTGGCTAACAGTATATCGGACGGATGGTCGTTACTCTAGACTGCTTCGCGCGAGGTCTGGTGACGTTCCGCCACCATGCGTTATATTCTAGTTGCCGATCGCCAATGCCCGGTAGTGTAGCGGTAGCACGTCAGCCTTTGGAGCTGAAGTCCCTGGTTCGAATCCAGGCCGGGCAGCCTACCATCCTCTTGGAAGCTACGAAAGCCTCCGAAATACGTATTGGCTCGTCTCCTTAGCCGTCTTGTAGCGTCCAAGGTTGTGTGGTACTATCCGGCACATAGCGTGGTACCAAAAGGTGCAACATGGCGAACTTGACGACCTTAGAGATTAGGAACCTTAAGCGCGGCTCAAAGACGAAGCGATACGGCGACGGGCGTGGTCTGTACCTAGTGGTACGCGCAAATGGCTCGAAGGCGTGGGTACAGCGTATCACGATAGACGGCGATAGGACGGACATAGGGCTGGGTGGGTACCCTGACGTCTCCCTTGCGTTTGCGCGTAGGAAAAGCGCGGAGATACGTACAGCAGTCGCAGAAGGGCGCGACCCACGGGCAGAGCGTCGGCAGCCGAATCTGCCGACGTTTCGTGAGGCGGCCGAGCAGTATGTCTCAGACAATGCCCTCCGTTGGAAGAGCCCCAAGGAGGCCGTCAACTGGAAGGGGTGTCTCCGTACCTACGCCTACCCGTTGTTCGGGAGCACCCGGATTGATCGAATCACCCGCGCCGACGTGCTGGACGTGCTGTTGCGTATATGGCTTACCAAGCCTTCCATTGCTCGGAAGCTGCGCCAACGAGTAAGGGCGATCTTCGCGGCTGCTATGGCGTTCGGGTACCTCGACATCAATCCTGCCGGAGAAGTGATTGACGCGGCCCTGCCCAGAACCCCAGCGGTCAAGGCCCACTTTCGGGCACTGCCGTACCAAGACGTACCCGACACACTGGATAAGATAGAGGCGTCGAGCGCGTCCCTGCCCTCTAAGCTCTGTTTTCGGTTCCTAGTGTTGACGGCTGCGAGGTCCGGCGAGGCGCGGGGCGCTCGGTGGGATGAGATTGATTTTGGGACCCGGACGTGGACCATTCCGGCGTCGCGCATGAAGTCCGGCCGCCAACACCGAATACCGCTGTCGGACGAGGGCCTTGAAGTGCTTCGCCGAGCGAAGGCCCTAGGCGACGATTCCGGATTGGTGTTCCCGTCACTGTACAGACCTGGCCGGGAGCTGTCCGACATGACCCTGACGAAGTTGCTGCGCGATAACGGACTCGCTAAGAGGGCCACCGTCCACGGATTCCGAACATCGTTCAAGACTTGGTGTATGGAGACAACTGAAACCCCTTGGGCCGTCGGGGAGGCGGCCCTAGCTCACGCCTTGGGAAACACCACTGAGCAAGCCTACGCTCGCTCCGACCTGCTCGAACCGCGGCGTGCTCTCATGGAAGAGTGGTGCAGCTTCTTGTTGCGGACAAGCAAGCGCCTCCGAGAGGGTCCCGGCAACCCTTGAACGTGGACGCCAATCAGGTGCATTGATGGATGCTGCACAGGACGCCCAAAGCGCGGTGCACGCGAGAGGGGCTGTATAGCCCTACTACGTACATCGAGACCACCTCTTCGAGTTGGGGCGTCACGTGACGGACACTTGGAGCGAATTCCTGGAAGGTACCTGCTTATGAGCTGGGTAGGACTAACAAAGGTCATGTGGAGGCTCATGGTACCCCAAGACGAGCACCGGAGAATTGAGCTGGGTAGTCTGGCCCAAGTAGCCTTTCTCAGGCGGTACATGAGTTCCGTGGACCAGAACGCGACCCCAGAAGAGCAGGGAGGCTATATTGATCATGGTCTGGTTGAATACATCAGGATGCAACTCTCGGCTCTCAAGGCAAGCGGAATCAGTATAGGAGAGTTCCATTCGAAAATGGCCCAGATTGAGGAAGGCATGAGAGAAAACTCAGCGCTCAGGGCCTTTGCAGCGACCCTTTGGCAAATGGATGGAGCCCCACTCGCCAGCGAGACGTATCTCCGGTTGGCCAAACGGCACGCCATGCATGGTAAGAGACGACCTCCCTCCCCCAAGGAAGGTCGTCGATTCACCAATGCGCTACTGGCTAGTTTCAAGAATGAAGCACTCTCGGAGACTGACTGGGACGAATCAGCCTACACCAAGTTTATGGCAGACTCCTGGCTCGATAGCCGCGATCCCCACGAACTCGAGATACTCATCGAAGACTCCGAAGAGAGTGCGGTGATCTACGATGTTCTCCAGCTGATCTGTAACAAACTGGCCGATGGACTCGCCGGTGAATCCGCCGGGGGACCCGACAATGAACCCGAGGAGTGTCTGCCCTACGAACTCCTGGAGTGGCACTTCCTGGCTAGCCATGGCTACGTTGAGCGTCCTGGCGATGCGCCAGATCCCCGCCATCGCCCCCGAAAGCTAGGCTACAAGCTCAGGAACAATGAATTTCGGCACAACGTCGACTTGCTGGTCGAAGTGGGTATGTCGAGGACTGCCGCGTGCCAAGCCTTGGCGGACGCTTTCAAACTTGGCCTTAGCACAATCCAAAGAGTCAGTCGGACGCCCTATTCGACAGTTGACGAATTACTCCTGGATGCACTGAAGCGCATACATCCGTCATACTACTCGTTTCCCTATGAACCTGGAGAGTGATGGTCCCTTACAGAGGTTCGCTATCGGGGTTGCGGGATTGAATCGCAGGAACGCTGGATGGCTAAAGGAGTAGACGCAATGGAATTTGACGACCCTCTGATGCAGAAACGGTACAATTTCCTAGCTAACATCAGACCGGAAGAGTTGGAAGAACGCAAACGAGACGGCACATTGATAGCGCACTTGGAAGCTAAGGCTGCTCGATGCCGCAAGGAAGCGGAGCGTCTGGTAAGGGACGGGGTCACATTCGACGCTCAGGCGGAATCGTGGGCCATTCGGAGCGTGTTGCTCGAGTCGCCGTGGGACTAGGATGGAACATCTACACCAAACCCCTGAAACCAGCTTTGAAGAGCGGAAGGGATAGGCTTACGGCAAGAGAGAGAGAACTAAGCGTGGAAGAACGGGATGCAGGATGTAGCCGCCGACAGCGACACTCGCCGTCGCCGTGAAGCTGGCGGGCGCAGCGAAGCACCTCACGAGGTTCCAGCCCCTGCTCTTCGCCCCTTAAGGCTTGAATACAAGATCAGGGGACAATGGGATTCGGGTCGCCGTTGGCTCGTTGGTCGAGGTGTGCATGACGAAGATCGCCGCGTGCGAGGCCATGGCTGGTGGTCTTAATCTTGAGGCCAGCACTATCCAGCGAGTCTGCCAATGGCCCTACTCACGTTTGCTCGCTGCATGCGATGCAAATCACCCTGTCATACTACTACGCACTGTATCACGATCTGGCACCAACTCCGGCTCTCCTCCTCCACATAGTCGAAAGCAAGTGACCGGCTCGGTTCCCGCTGACCCCCAGAAGCGTGCAGATTTGCCTCCACTCCTCCACTTCAGACTCGAATCCGCATCGTATTGGTGGACGTAGTGTAGTCGCCGATGGAGGCTGAGAAGTCCCACGGGTGCGCCTGGCCCCACCATTTAAGACGGCTGAGAAGACCTTGCGCTAGTCTCACCCTGATTCAGCCGCCTGTCCTGGGCGCCTCCAATCGCCACAAGTTCCCTCGGTTTGTCTTCTTGGGCTCAATGGTGTATCCCACCTTCCGAAGTGACGGCGCAAGTCTCGTAAGCTGCCTTCCCAGAACGGCGCCGGTGGAGGGCCAACCCTTCGGGCGTTTCTCATCTTGCTGGCGTGCATTGAGGAGGTCCAGCAGCTCCGTCGCGGCACCACAGAAGCCGCTGGTCTCCTCCAGAAGCTGGCGCAGGCTTGTGCCGATGGCGGTGTCCTCGATCACATCCTCTGTAGCAGAGGCCTGGGCATCTTCGTAGGCAGCCATGAAGGTGCCCGGAGACCAGTAAGCACCCTCGCAGGCAACGACCCACTTGCAGAAGTCGGCCATGCGGGGCAACCGCTCGAGTTGGACGCTGTCTTGACTACGGAGTCCCTCTGATAGGCCGTCGAGGAGGGCGCCAAAGATGCGGGGACGCTTCTTTTCGAACGCTGCCATGAGCTCGAACTCGGTGCATCGGTCCGCATCCGATATGGGAGACAGCTTGATAATGAGTGACCGGTCCGCCAGGTCGCCCCGGACCGATGGATTCTCGATGCCAGTGAGAATCACGGGCCTCGAGGCCTCTATGACCACCTCCTCGTAGTCGGTGTAGAGAGCCCGAGTTGAGTATCCCTCGCCCGTGGAGAGACGGCATAGTGTGTCGGATAGCCAGGTGGGCAAGCCACTCAGATTGTCGTAGGCAAGAACGTGGCGGTTACGGGCTGCTATGACGGTGTCCCTCTCGTTCCTGGGCATTCCCGTGGTTGGAGGGATGGCCGGATCCACCAAGGACCGGAGGATCTTCGCGGCCGTGCTCTTCGCACTCCCCTGCTCACCGGTGAGGACCAGCAACGGGTATGGACCAGTATCCCTCAGGGAAGCCAGCAGCCATGCAACGCAGAGGACGAAGTCATTCTCGTCTATGTTGAGGAAGCGACGCAGGTCGTTTAGACACTCCCTTGCGTCTCCTCGCACGGGCACAGGGAGCGATCCAGCAGTCCACGGTCGACGAAACCGCACTGTGGGAGCGTCGCTCAGGACTCGCCAGCCCTCGGAGTCGACCTCCACTACTTGACAGGAGCGGTTGCACAGGTCGATATAAAGCCTGCCCTCGTCAGTGGCGGCGCGTTGGCACACTTTCCGTTTTGCGGCCCGCGCAGCTTGGGCGTCCAGATTCTCCTCAGTGTGAGTCAACGCTTCCTGGGGAGCTCCCCTCCCCATTCTCTCCCAGTAAAGCCTTCGGAGCCACCGCCTAAAGCCTTTCGAGTGGACTGGCAGGGTCTCTCGATGTTTGCCAATCCAGACATCTGCGTAGGTCTCTTCCCCGTCGCGGAACAGCTCTGCTGCCTCGCTGGCCCAATGGAGTAGACGGTCCCTGGCTGACAAGGCTCTTGACTTGCCGTCTCCCTCTCCATCACTATCAGGCTGTCCAACGTCGGCAGCAATAGGCTTGGCATCCGCCACGAGCCTCTCAACGTCAATACCGTCAGGAACTGGATCTGCCAGGTCCCATTTGGAAGGCAGACCTTCGGGCAGCTGTACGATACGGGTCCTTGACGTTCCCGACTTGGGAACCAGTGCCGCAACCGTCTGGGCATATCGATGACCATCTGAATCGTTGTCGGGCCAGACAACCACGTCGCGGCCCTCCAACGGCTTCCAGTCGCTTTTGCGGGGAGCATTCGCCCCGCCTATAGATGTGACGGGGACGTAGTCCGGGAACAGGTCCCTCGCGGCGCTACTCGTCTTCTCGCCTTCCACTACCAAGACCGGAGCATCGGGGCGTTTCCCTAGTTCCAGCAGATTGTAGAGAGGTACAGGCTCGGGAATGCCCTTCTGTCGCCAGCGACCTCTATGAAGGGTCAAGGGGCGGAACTCCTTGCTACCGTCCGGCCGGTCCCATCTCGCCGCGTAACCCGCCAACTCCCCATCGGCATGCCGGTAGGCCCAAACATGATCAGGCTGTCCCAGTTGGTAGTGTCGGTAGGAGTGCACGCTTGGAGCATCTCGACTGCCTCTGCGAAGGGCCCCGTCACGAGCAGGTCCTATGCCGTGCCAGTTCTTACAGTCACAGTCTCCCTTCAGGTAGTGGGGGTACGTGTTGGAGTTCCCATTGAGATCAAGACCGCCGGCAAACTCCTCCCGCGTACAATGGGCATAGCTTTCATCATCTGAGATGAAGCCATAGCAGCGACTTCCCACTCCTTGGGGCAGAGCTGCGTGTCCGCCACACACCGGGCACGGGTGGTCCCGTTTGAACCGCTGATTGGGGTCCACCTCTATCTCCCTTCAGATGGATCCCATTGCCTCTCGGGGGCTTGGAGCCATTTGTCTATATCCGACAGCCGCCAGCCAATGGAGCGAGCGCCCAGGCGGATAGGTGGGGGAAAACTGCGGTCCTTCACCTTCTGGTAGATCGTGGCCCTTGCCAGGCCGGTCATCCGGGAGACCTCTTCCCTGCGAACGATGCGACGTTCCTCAAGTTGCTTGTCCATGCGACCTCCTTTCATCTATTTGGTCTACCAAGAAGAGCCTACAGGGATTAACAGACAAATGAGTGCCTAGTAAGTGGGGGCCGCATCGGGGACTTAATGTCCCCTTGCGTCATGTCGCAGTCTTCCTCCACCTGTGGCTCTGTGCTTCCACCTGAGACTTCCCCACCCCCACCAATTCGAGCTGGTTCGTATCTACGGTGGGAGGTAGTGGAGACAGTGCAGGCAAATACGAGTTAGCTTGTTGGTAACGCAGAGAGGCCGACCCTCCGTTCCGTTACCAAGCGCGTGGTGAGATCCATCCTCGACCTGACCCGACTCCCGGTGCCTCCTGACTAAGTCAGATTCAACGGCCCCGCTCGCTCTCTTCTGCAGCCCGAAGGCAAGGGACGGCGTCCGGGGTATCTTCTTCGCACAGGGGTACTAGGAGCCCGTGGGCTACGTCCGTAAGCTGGAGGATGGCGGAGCGCGGACGGTGATGCTGGTAGAAGGGGTTACGGGCGACAATGCTGGAGGCGCCAAGTTTGTTGCCCATGCTACCCGGTTTGCGCGGCACATGAGCGTGCCAATGGGCGATCTCCAGTCCTGGCTACCGGACAACACAATGGAGTGCGACGTGCGGCGCTTGAGCGGCAGCTCTCCTGAGGAGAGGGACTCGGCCGAGGGGCTGGAAGGCTTGTTCCACAGCACAGAGGATGTGGACAGCTTCGTAGAGAAACTCTCCGTTGCACTCGAAGGGCGGTCTCGATGGGGGAGAACCTAAATGAGCCTCTCCGGTCCGGGAACCCACTCAATCCCATCTGCATCTAACCGGCAGTCCGAGCAAGTGCTGCGGCGACACCTTGGCGTTGCAGCAAGAGAAAGACGGTCTGCCTGCGAGACACGGGAGGTCGTTAGGAAGTGAACCTTGGAGTCTGAGTGACCGCCATCTGATACATCATGGCGGTCAGCATGACGCCCGCTAGGAGCCAGCATATGCCGCAGAACCAGAAGAGGAACGTGACTGTCATGTTACACAGTCACGCCCTCGCCTGGATTCACGGTGCTATGGTCAAATATCCCGCCGCAATCTGCCGGTCTGTGACCGCTCACGGTCTATCTGTGCCTGCCGCATCTGCCACTCCGCGTCGCTGCCGCGCTTCGGGGAATCGTCGTCGTAGTCATTGGGTCCGTCGGTGCCTGGCATGAGTCCTAGATCGATCAGCCACCGCTAGGTCGGTCTGGGGTTGCGTCTTGTCCGCTCTCAGGACGGAGATGTCTCTTCGGCGGAGTCCTGTCGCCGGTCGGCGGCCGCCAGTGCAGATGTGAGCGTGTCGATCTCGCCGTTGGCATCCACGAGGTTGGACTCTAAGGTCGCCTTGTCTTGTCGGAGTTGGGCTGTCGTCTCACGGTCTGCTGTCAGGTCGGACTCAAGGCTGGCCTTGTCGTCTCGCAGTTCGTCGATGTTCCTTCCGGCCTCGTCAAGGTCTGCTTCCAAGTGGTTCCGTTTGCTTTTGGGATTTCATACCGGCCGATTGACAAATGCCCCGCGGCACCTGTACCGTTTCCGCCGCTATCGACCGGCGTCTACATCTCCGTAGAGCGAAACTCCCGTCGCTGTTTCTCGGCGGCGGCGAAGGGTATTGCGCAATCGTGCCCCCGAGTGGCCTCTACGGAGACACAGGCCAGCGTCGATAGCACTGCGCAAACCTGAGCCACGAGGGGGCTTTTTTGCTTGCTAGAACCATTTGGTCATCCGTGACTGTCGTTGCCATCGCAGTAATCGGGGCGTTGGCGTTTACCCTAGCCGGTGCCAGATCAGACATCGACGAACTGCGTGGCGACAAGGTGCAACTCACAGCTCAGTTGGATGCAGCCAACGAAACGATCAGCGGACTCGATCAAGACCTAGCGGACGCAAACGACGGCATATCCGCTCTGACGCTCGCAAAGACTGACTTGGAAGGTTCCGTTTGCTTCGGGGGTTCGTGAAGAGGGAAGTGTGACTCCATACTGCGACCACAACGGGATCACGATCTACCACGGCGATTGTTTGGACGTGCTGCCGACACTTGTAGGCGTCGGCGCCGTAGTCACAGACCCGCCGTTTGCTTTCGCAGACGGGCTGTGAGACACGGACACTGGATGGCAACGTGAACAAGAGCGATTTGAAAGGAGATTGGAATGAGACGACTGAATAAAGGGGCACTGGTCACAACGCTGTTTTTTCTAACGGTCCTCTTCGCTGGGGCCTGTATAGAGGGACCGCCAGGGCCGCCAGGGGAGCAGGGCATCCAGGGTGAACGCGGGTCTCAGGGGGAGCGTGGAGAGCAGGGCATTCAGGGCGAACGCGGGTCTCAGGGGGAGCGTGGAGAGCAGGGCATTCAGGGCGAACGCGGGTCTCAGGGGGAGCGTGGAGAGCAGGGCATTCAGGGCGAACGCGGGTCTCAGGGGGAGCGTGGAGAGCAGGGCATTCAGGGCGAACGCGGGTCTCAGGGGGAGCGTGGAGAGCAGGGCGTTCAGGGTGAGCGCGGGTCTCAGGGGGAGCGTGGAGAGCAGGGCGTTCAGGGTGAGCGCGGAGAGCAGGGTATTCAGGGCGAACGAGGCCCCCAAGGACCCAAGGGCGACAAAGGTGATGCTGGTTCGACAGCAGAACCGACTACTCCGGGCTGGCGGTGGACGCCTGCGCCAGGGAACCAATCCAACCCAGGGGATTGGACTTACTACGGGCCGGAATGCCCAGACGGATACTCAAACTGTACCAGCAGCCGGTGGAATACCCAGTTGATCTCGTTGGACAGCGAGGGGGCGCCTACCGACAACTGGATTGGCAACGGTAGGGACATTGACATCAGTTGCGACCCGTTCGACGATGACCTTGGGTTCAGTTTGTCTCTACGAGACGACCCCGACCACCGAACGGAATTGCCTCGTCATGGCGTCAACTTGAGCGTCACCGTTGGCGACAACGATCCCGTTGTGTTTCACAACGTCAAAGTTCCCACTTGGGATCGTTCGAGTATCAGGTTTGAAGGAGCGGCTGCAGTTAGGCCCATCATAACCCTCATTGCGGATGCGGAGAGCAAGGGTGTGCTC
Organism: Dehalococcoidia bacterium; assembly: GCA_965208395.1. GTDB lineage: Bacteria > Chloroflexota > Dehalococcoidia > Lucifugimonadales > CBDBON01 > CBDBON01. The sequence goes on along the minus strand of CBDBON010000002.1, from coordinate 590,662 downwards.
ATGCAGTTCGCTGTGACTGGAGATGGCGTACTGTCTGGCGGTGCCGCGACGGCCTGGGAAGATTTCGATGTCACAGGGTTTGCCACCAACTATCAACGCCTAGTTTGCGACTCATGAGTGGAAAACACCGAAAGCCAACGGAACCGGCGCCTCTGTCCGGTCGCTAGGAAAGGTGTGTCCTCTGTCGTATTTCGTTCAACTACCCCAGCGACCCCGCCACCATGGTCGTGGCGGTGCTGGTAGGACTCTTAGTAGCTTGACCTCATCCGCATCCTAACAGGAATAAAGACCGAGATGCGCCGACTGGGCCTGTACGCGATGGGGCAGGTCGCATCGCTGGGAGCGCCGGCATAGCAAGCGCCCCTCGCAGAGGCCGCGCGGGTTCATGCGCCGTTACGCCCTCTGGTTCAGGCGACTTCGGGACAGACAGGCCAGGGTGAGAATCGACAACCGCATCAGGCGGCTGTCGCTGGGCAACCCAGGAGACGTGAGGCCGGTGGGAGAGAGAGTTTCTGAAGTTCGCATCGAACTACGGACCCGGCTACCGGGTGTACCTCGCGCAGAGAGTTGAGGCCCTATTCGTCCTACTGACAAGAGGCGACAAGGACCGCCACGTTCGGGACGCACCCCTTTCCAAACGCCCGCAGAGCAATTCCATTTGTCACAGAAATGCGAGACTGTCGGCTTTCTCCACTGCGGGAAGTCGTGGCACGACCCATCGCGGATTGACAACAGGTCGCGTGAAGCCGACAATTCACGGCGTCTTACCGCCGTTACCCTACCATCGAAACATGGTGACCGTGCCTTCTGCCCACAGACTCCTCCTCATCTCGGTCGCGGTGTCGGCTGTTGCTCTGATCGTCGCCTGCGATCCTGACTCGATGGAGGATACGGTGGCCACTCCGTATACAGAGACGCCGACACCATCTGCAAGTCATGAGACTCAGTTGTCCGAAGCGCAGGCCCGGGTGGCCGAGTTGGAGAGGCGGATTGCCGTCCTAGAGTCTAGTTCGCTTTCGCTCCAGACCTCCGTGCCGCCGACTCCCGCGTCGCTCGCCCCGACTGCGACGGCTCCCATCCCTACTGCCACGCCCGCGCCGACGGCGATTCCGGTTTCGGCTCCTGCCATACCTGCCCCGACCGCATCTCCATCGTCGTCGAGTGGCAGGCGGGACATCTGCTATCGCTCGATACCGGTCCAGAATGCACTGTTGAACACGTTCCCGGGGCCAGGCCTGTGCGCCGCCATCAATGTGGGGGAGCTGTTTCGGCTCGAACGACTACAGGTCAACACCGAGGGGCGACCCATCCAACGATCTGATTTCGCCGACCTTGTGAATCTAAGGCATCTTGAGATACAGGAACAGCAGTCGAGGCTCTCGCTCCTGACCTGTTCCATGACCTGATCTCTCTAGAGTCTCTACGTATCGAGATAGATCTCGAACCCAACGCCTCGCTGCCGCCAGGGGCATTACTCGGACTTCCGTCGAGTGTGGGATCCCTCGATCTGACGATCGCCCCCAACCCGGATGATGAACGCCGAAGGGCTGTCAGAATGCCCGACGACCTTTTCATCTCGACTCCACACCTTGCGAAGCTGGTAATGCGTCTCGACGGTTCTCAGTACGATCACTGCCTCGAGGTCAGCCCTGACACTCTAGGTGGGCTGCACCGTCTGATCGAGCTGAGGATTGAGGTCGGTGGATACGGTGTAAGGCCGCTGTCCAAGAACGCATTTGGAGATCTCTGGTCTTTGGAAAGACTGGAGTTCGATAAGCCACCGTGCAGGCTGGATGGGGATACATTAGAGCCGGACTACGAAGGGATCCACGAAGTCTATCTCCCCACTCTCGAGGCCCTGCTCGAGGTGGCGGACTACTGTGAATCCTACTACTGCGAAGTCGTTGGCCTGACCGAGGAATAGAGGTGCTGATGCAGGGGGGCGATTCGCCGACGCCACCGAGATGTGCACCGACGTCTTGCGGTGGTACTTCCTCAGGGAGCTCCTGTGACCTCCATCCAATCCATGATCTCGCCTCTCACACTGTTCCCACTTTTGCCGGTTGCCAACAGTTTCTGAATCGGCGCGACGTCGATGTCATGCTATTCATTCATATCATAGTACTCAGATTCCTGAAGGTTGTGCAGGCTGGTCTCTTGGATGACCGAAAACTGTGGCTCAACCCCAGACCGACGCAAATGCGATGCGCTTGACAGCCGCAGCCCACAAGCCGAAGCACTCGAAATACTCCGATAGACCAGTCTAGCCGCTCCCCATCCCCATCAAGTGATTGAGATCACCCGCCGCCAAGACTGACAGACCGCCGAATGGACCCTTGGGCACGCACGTATATAGTCCCCCAATCAAACAACTCAGGCAGATCAGAGAACTGCCCGATCCGATGCAGTTCATGGATGGAATAACATGATGCGTTACTCGCCAGCGAGGGAGCTCGTAGAGATCTTGGAACCGGCTTATGCCCCCGTGTCCGGGTTTTAGTGGTGCCTGCAGAGGAGTTGCCAGATGGAAGCCCGTACTGGGCCACGTTCCTCGCGGGTTTGTTGGTGGCCTGGGGTCTATTGATGAGATCGAGGTCGTGATTTTGGTAGCTGAGCCTGGAAACCCGCTTGTGGGGGAAAAGTATGAGTTGGGTGACCAGCTGGCGCAGACTTGTCAGCATACGTTCAGGCTCCTCAGTGGAGACGGTAGCCTTTTCCACAGAAATCTGAGGTACTTGCTGGATCAGGTATTCCCTGGGCTTCGGCTCAGGGATCAATTGAGGAAGGCATGGATAACCGAGACATATCTGTGTTCAGCCCCTGAGGCAGCGGGGCGTGTTCCGTCGGATGCTGAGAAAGAGTGTGCGTCCCGGTTTCTCGGTCAGCAACTGGATCTCTTGGAAGGGTTGCCGGTGATAGCTCTCGGCGATAAGGCCTATGCAAGAGTGAGGCGTGTGCCGGGAATACGGAATGTGACAAAAGCGTATTCTGTGGCACGACCCGGTTGCTATCGTCGGCCTGCCCGCGCATCGTGGGACGCTGCGGCAAAATGGGCACGGTTGCTGATGGGTGCGTCAGACTATTCGGAATGAAGCCGAAACCAACCCGTGCTCCCGCTCCGGGACATGAGTGGCAACGCTGCCGGACATGTGAGGGCGATGGTGTCGTCATCGGCCAGTGGGCCACTAGTGTTGGTGGTACCCGGACAAGATGCCCACTGTGTTTTGGGAAAGGATGGGTGGAGAGGCGCGAAGGCGCGTCTGGTGCCGGTCCAACCGGAGCTCTAGGCGGCGTTGAGGGTGACGATCGACTACAGGAAGAGCCGGGACGAGCTGATCCCGGAGTCGAGGGAGACGGCGAGCCCGTGGATCGAGGAGACGCGGGACCGCACCGCCGGCGTCCTGTTTCCGGAGCGCCACTGGGCGAGCCACACGCTGAGGCACCCGTTCGCCAGTCACGTGTTGACCGCCCGCGTACCGATCAACCTAGCCGCAAGGTCGGCAGCCCAGCAGGCATGCTCGGCGGCGGAGCTTCGCTCGGGGCCGAGGGGGGCTGGGGTGGTCAGTCTCGAGGAGGTGCACCTCGACGTGGAAGATCTCCCTTCGTGAAGGTCCTGCTATCCATCGTTGTGTTGGCAGCTGTCGTTGGCGTCGCCTTTGCGCTTGGCGACAGGTACGGGGACGATCTCCAAGAGTTCTTTGAGGATCCTACCCCCCAGATCATTGTGGTGACAGCTACTCCCACGGAGACATCCACGCCAGAGCCTCCTACCACGGCTACAGTCACGGCCGAGCCAACTCCAACTCCGACCTCAACCCCTACGAAGACTGAGAGGCAGTTTCACAGAGGAAGAGTCCAGTGGTACCAGGGAACTATAGTTCCCACAGTTGAGCACGTACCTACACATACTCCGACGGCGACACCAACTATCACGCCCACACCCTTGCCGGCAGCAACGGGCACCCCCACTCCCATACCTACTCCAGCGCCAACAAGCACACCGATACCCACAGCAACGCCGACCAACACGCCCACACCAGTGCCTACAGCAACTTCAGTTCCACGCGCGAATCTTCGTCACATGGACGAAAAGCTCTACATGCTGGAGTTGATCAACGCCGAGCGGGTCAAAGCCGGAGTCCCCCCAGTCGTCCTTGGAGATAACATCGCAGCTCAACTGCACGCCGAGGTCTCTCTAGCAGGATGCTACTCCTCTCACTGGGATTCTGATGGCCTCAAACCCTACATGAGGTACAGCCTCGCTGGAGGGTACCAGTCTAACGGGGAGAATGGACTCGGCCTAGACTTTTGCATCACCTCACAGACCAGAAGCCCGCGAGGACACCAGTACACTTCCCTAGACCCAATCAAAGAAGAGATCAAGGACGCAATGGACAGCTGGATGAGCAGTGAGGGCCACCGGAGTAATATCCTGGACAAGTACCACAAGAAGGTCAACATAGGATTGGCCTGGGATCGGTACAACCTGATGACGTATCAGCACTTCGAGGGAGACTACGTGCAGTACGATCAACTACCCTCCATCAGTGGGACCGTCCTACAACTGTCTGGGAAGGTTTCAGAAGAGGTTCAGCTGTCCAATGATCTAGGGGTTCAGGTGTTCTACGATCAGCCTCCACAATCACTAACAAGAGGACAACTATCCAGAACCTACTGCTACGACAGAGGCCGACTCGTGGCATCATTGAGGGCTCCCCTACTTGGTGGATGGTTCTATGACTCCCACGAGTTCACGTGGTCGCACAAACCATGCGCAAGTCCGTATGAAGTTCCGGCGGATGCACCCGCCCCTCAGTCCCCGGATCAAGCTCACAGGTTCTGGCAGGAGACCTATATGAAGAGCCTGAACCCTGTGGGGCAGCTCATCACGGTTCCATGGATCACCGCCAACGAGTGGAGGGTCTATAGAGACAGTTTCACGGTTAGTGCAAACGTCGAGGGTGTGCTGAGTCAGTTCGGCATGGGTGTCTACACAATCGTGGTCTGGGGCACTATCGACGGAGAGGATGTGGTGATCTCAGAATACTCGATCTTCCACGGGATCACGCCGCCAGCCACTTACAGCTCGTAGCGGTGGAGTCCGAGCGGGGACGGCAGTCGGCGTCGCTACGGACGTTGCCGGTGGGGAGAGGGCTGACAACTTCGATTCGGGCTATGGCTCTCAGATACGTGCGAACCGTCGAGACTACTGCATCGCCTTGACGAACGATGCGGCGCGCCCTCGAAGGAGCATCTTCGAATACCAAGGCCTCCCTACCCGTGATCCCCTCAACTGAATCAACATTCCCAATTGCGTATTGGATCTTCAAAATGGAATCGTTGGTCTCAGCGTGCGCTTCGTCGTTAACCATCGCGAGATGCTTGAGCCGCCCCACCCAGAAGGATCCGAATCTCGCCCAGCCGTTCGACGCTGGAGGGCTTATAGGTTCGGTAGGGTGTATAGTCCTCATGCAATGCGAGCATAGATGCTCTCGACTCGGCAGTCGACATCTGGAAGATTACTCTATGGACCATTCCCGTACCCTTAGGATGTAGCTCAGATAAGATTCCGTCCTGAAGGCGACGGCACGAAGTTGTTCATCAGTAACACCGGTGTCTAGTCCATGGAGCCGACCGTACAGTGCGTACAACTCCACCATCGCTCTTGCGTCGGCTTCGACAAATCCTCTCAGGGATTCGTCCTCTAGATCCCGCAGCAAGTAACGAATCTTGGCACGTCGCGTGGGCTCTCCGTCTTGTAGATATCCTTGAATGCCGTGTTCCTGAATCCAATCTCCCACTTCTCTCTTCGGTGCCAATTTGCGGAGAAGATGATTCCATAACTCCCGGAAGGAAGTCAGTACATGCCGCGAGCGATCCGGGTTGTTACCGTCCAGAGCGGCCACTGCGCCTCTGTAAATCGTGACAAACTGGGGGCCTACTCGCTCCAGCAAGGCGATCAGATCAGAGTCCCAAAGTTCCTCCTCTACTATGGGGTAGGGTTCTGGTTCTCCGGCTTCCTCTTGAGTTTCATCTTCTGCGGTGTAGAGTACATCCAAGACGTGACCGGTAATGGCTATCTCTCGAGTCGCACCAGGCAACACAAAAGACGGCAACTCTATCAGATCATCCATACCTCGGATTGACTCGCCGAACATACGATAGGAAGTCATCAAAGCCGACATCGATCGCTGGGCCTCAGACATCATCGACTGTTGGATACGGAGTTGTTTGTCGTTCGCCAAGACCTATGTACCAGTCGTCGCCAGGATCATTGAGCCACCCTGAGAACCGGTATGCGGACTATTATCACTGCGGCGTTTGAGGGTCAACCACCTCCTTTCTGTCGAGCAGCGCCCTGTGTGGTGACAGACGTTGCCGGTAGCTGTCGCCCTCGATAACGATCTGGTAGCTGGCGTTGGCGAGCCGGTCGAGGGCGCTGTTGCCCAGGATGGGATCGTCGAAGAGTCCGAGCCACTCGTCGACGGCCCTGTTGGATGTGACGACGAAGCTGGAAGTGCGGTGCCTAGCGATGACCAGCTCGTAGAGGTCTATCGACTGCTGCTGAGCCAGCCTGTGGAGACCGAGGTCGTCGAGGATGAGCAGGTCTGGGGAGAGGAAGGACCGGAAGGTCTTGTCGGTGGAGTGGTCCACCCTGGCCTGGGCCATGGCCCTGAAGAAGTCGTCTGCGCGTATGAAGCGGACGGAGTGTCCCGCCCGGACGGCTGCATATCCTAGAGCCTGTGCGAGGAAGCTCTTGCCCACGCCGACCGGGCCGACGAGCAGGACGTGCTCGTTGCGCGGTAGGAACTGGAGTGAGAAGGCGGCGTCGAGGAGCCGGCGGTCGAGCGTGATGGATGCGGACCAGTCGAAGTCTTCGAGGCGGCAGACCTGATCGAAGCCGGCTTGCTGGAGTCGGAGCTCCAGTCGCCTGTGGTCCCTGCGGTTGACCTCGTCGGTGAGGATCACCTGCAGGAAGGATGCGTAGTCGAGCTCCTCTCTGCGTGCGAGGGCGATCCTCTCGGGCAGTGTGTTGAGCATGGCTCCGAGCTTGAGGCGCTTGAGCAGCGGCGTCAGTTCGGTGGCGGTGGTCATGGGCATTCTCCTTGTGCTGGTTGAGTGGCGATGCCGTTGGCATGAGCGAAGACGGACCCGGACCTGGCGAACCGACCCGGAGGCATCGGTGGAGGCTCTGTCTCCGCTGTCTCCTGCTCCAGGGCCTCTACGAGGATGCGCTCGAGACGTGCCACGTCGATCAGGTCTACTGACAGAGCCCTGCGGCAGGCAGCGTCGAGACGTTCAGGGGAGTAGCGTTCTCCCAACCGTATGAGCTTGTGCCCCTGCCGGATCCTGGCCCAGGGCAGTGGGCCGTCGAAGAGGCGCTCGGCATAGGCCGCCACGGCCGGTCCGTGCGAAGCTGCGCTGAGCTTGATCCGATCAGGAGCCCTGAGGGTGTAGGCGCTCAGCTCCGACGGGTAGTCTTCAGGGTCGGTGGACCTGCCGCCGCGGCCCTTCCGTGGGTGGACCTTGATCAGCCTGCCCCGGTAGTAGATGCGCACCAGCTTGCTGCCGAGCCGCACCTCCACCTTCTGGCCGGGCGGACATATCTCAGACGGCACCGAGTAGAGGGCGTACTGGCAGGCCACGTGGTGGTCGGGATGGACCTTGGCAGTGCGCCAGTCGGTCATCTCGTAGGGCTCTCCGTTCCACTCCCCCAACGCACTGCGCTCCTCCTGCCGGAAGACGGTCAGGGGCTGCCTGCGGGTGGTGCCGTGCACCCTCTGGCCGGCCACCTCCACGCACCACCGCCTGGCCTCAGACCTCATGTCCGCAAGGTCGGTGAAGGTCCCTCCCTTGAAGAACCTCTCGCGGACGTAGGGCACTCCGCGCTCCACACGCGGCTTGTCGCGAGGATGGCGCACCCTTGCGGGGTCTGCGATGAAGCCCCGGTGCTGGGAGTACTCCAGGAAGCCGCGCGTCAGGCGGGGATGGAGCCGGTCGGGGCCGGCCACGGCCGCAGGGAAGTTGTCGATCACCAGGTACTTGGGCACACCCTCGAAGAAGGCCCAGGCAGCCTCCAACCCGTCGATCACGTCGACGAGCTTCTGGCTGAAGGTCGGCCAGACGAAGCTGTGCCGCGAGTACGTCAGGACGACGATCAGGGCCCAGACCACGCGGCGGCGGCCGGTCTCAGCGTCTTCCATCAGGCCCAGGCGACCGAAGTCCATCTCCGCCACTTCGCCCGGCGCTCTCTCTCCCATCCGGACCGTCGTTGGACTTCGCCTCTGCCAGCCCCGTCGCTGGATGAACCTCCTCAACGATGTGTAGGAGACCCGGCAGTTCCGGTCCGCAAGCAACTCGTGGATGCGGGTCAGTTGCAACCTATCGGCGGTCAGCCACTCGTAGACCTGGGCGGCCCATGGGGCGAGTATCTCCTCGGTCGGTGCCTCGACCTTCCGAGGACTGCTCACGTTCAGCCCAGACAGACGACTCAGTTGATCTTCGCTCGCAGCCGGACCGTCGCGCGTCAGACCCGCTCCCAGCGCCGCCGCGATGTACCGGCGGACTGTCGCCCGCGACAAACCTGTACCGGTCGCTATCTGCCGCTGGCTGTTACCCGACTGCCAGCGTCGGACCACTTCTGCTATCTCCACTCTCGACACCTCCCTGTACGCCATCGCTGCTCCTTGCATCAAGGCTCCAGCAATGGTCGCCAATCCGGCGCCCAGGGTGGTCATCCTCCTGGCGAAGTGGTCTAAAGGTCCTGGCGATCTCTCCTTCTACTGGTACATAGCTCCTGGCGTTTGACAATGGAACAAGACAGAAAGCTCCAGTATTACCGGATCGATGCAAGTTGGTGCAGGTCCTACGTTACCGAAATCTATGACAACTGGAGTACCGGAGTCGTTGCAGAGGATATTGAACCCGTGTAGGTCTCCATGCTGACGACTTGTCGTCATCTCCAGTTTGATGACTTCGAATCGTTCTGTGAAGCCAAGGGCATCACGATATGGTTGGAAATCTGTCTCGTCGATTCGCAGTGTCCTAAGATCACGAACGTGTACGGTTTTCTTTGCACTCACATCGGCCCACGGAGCTAGAATGCTCCGCACTTCCTTTACTGCAGATATTGCAGCGCTCTCACAATTCTCCAGAACGTCAAACAGACTCTCTACATAGTCGTCTGCTAGCTGGTAGAAGAGAGCCTCTCGTTTGCCTATACCCGCCACAATGTCACGAGTTAGCGCAGGATAGTGCCCCATCTTAAGAAGTGGGCTGACGTGTTGATGGTAGTTCTTCCGTTCCTTCTCTATGTTCGCCCGCTTATCAATCTTAACGAAGTAGGAACCAAGTGTGCGCTCCTGTTCGTCCTTAAACCACGCTCTCATAGTCTGAGCACCAGAAAGTCCACCTAGAGCGCTAGCTTCAATGCTCTCCGCACCTAGAGACCTTGCTTGCATTTGCAACGCACGTTCTTCGAACTGATCAAGATTACGGTTACCACTAGAAAGTTCAATGTCGATTGCGTCCAGTACGGCCAGTTCCGTATTGAAGGCCTCCAGCCGTTCTATACATGATAAGAATCTATCTTTGGTCAGGATTCGCGTCATAGCATAGCTTTCACTAGTTCCAAAGATATCGTGTGTTCCGCCGCTCGAAAGCTGCTCTTTAACTTCTGGACTTGTGTCAAACCCAGTAAAGAACAAGCAAGGCGTGCCAGGACAGACGCTCCTTGACTCCGCATATACCGCAAGTCCGTGTGCCTCGTCTGTATCCAGGCCTCCGTCATTAGGTGGCAGCCGTAAATCGCAGATAATGAAGTCAAACTCATCGTTTCGGAGTACTGCAATCCCACTGGACCTACTGCGCGCGATGACAGTCTCAATGCCAGGTGTTGACCGAAGTAGGCGCTCATCGAGCCTAGTTATGACGTCTGTCTCATCCTCAACGATTAGGACTTTCACTCGACCATATCTCCGTAAGGCCATCGGATCTCACATGAAACGCCAGCACCCGACCGGGGTGTAAGTTGCAACGTTCCTCGCATCGATTCCATTGCTCTTAGTGCTATCGGCAACCCCATTCCTAGATTGCCTCCACTCTTCGACTTGGTACTGGCACCGGGCACGGTGAGACGATCCGATCCTGGCGGAAGCCCGCATCCTTCGTCTAATACCACGATCCAACTATCAGTATCGGTTATACCCCAATTGAGGGTAACGTCCCGTCGGTCCTCCTCTTGTACCTCCATGACAGCTTCGATTGCATTCCGAAGGGCGTTTGCGACTGCCATTTCGATCAGTTGAGGATCACCCGCCGTGATGACTGGCTCCCGACGGGCGAGCGACAATGTGATGACCCTTTGCTGGGGGACATATTCCCCGTCATCGTCTAGACCGACGTCCTCATTCACGTCCTCTTTGGCGTCATGAAGAGCGGCTCTGCCTTGCTTGGCTTCATCTTCCGCAACTCGGACTACCAGATCGGTCAGGTCAAATTCCTGTATCGCCGGAGCTGCGGCGGCCTTCCGCAGTCTGTCTATAGCGTCAAGGAACGACTGAACTCGGTCTATCGAGACCTTAGTTCTACTACATGTGTAGCGATCTATTTCGGCGTCCGCGTCCTCATCAAGGAAACCGACGAGCGGACGCAACTCATGCAGGAACCACGCAGATGTCTCTTCTATTGCTTGGGCACGAAGTTCCTCGTAGAGGCGGGCGTCTATGGGTGTCTCCTGCACGTCTTCAATGGAAACTATCGCGGGTTCTGCTTTTCCCTTTCTGGATCGTTTCAGGGCTTGATCAAGCGCCTTGCGGACCCAGGAATTGCGTTCGGCCTCCCTAATCTTCGTCAACCGCGTTTGATGGGTGTTGGTCGCATTCTGCGCAAGGAACCGAGCGGCCCGAAGTCGGTCGCTAGAAGTCGAAGCTGGCGTGCCTTCGAAGACAGCCAGTGCCTGCTCGTTATTCACGCCCACCCTCGAGTACGCCCTGATAGAAGGCCGCGCGCCGCTCGAAAGCCTCGACTCCGCCTTCCATGACGGAAGTGATCGCCATCACCGTCGCTGGGGCATCTAGCTGATCGGCGTGCTCGACGAAACCGCGGCGGCCATCAGAACCGAGGCGAACGACGAGGTCGGCTTCGCCGAGCACCGGTATATTCGCATTGTGCGACGCTAGTATGAACTGATCGCCCTTCTGTCTATGACGCAGCCTATCAACCAATGTCTCAGTGATGAACGCATTATCGAGATGATCCTCGGGCTGATCGATGATGAGCAACTCACCTTGGCCACTCAGTAGAATAGGCAAAACAACCGTGCATCGCTGTCCTATAGATAGGTTATCGGATCCTTTGTATTCGACTCCGTCCAATAGATATAGCTCTACCGCGTCGTCGATCGGTGCGGCGATGAGATCGGTGAGGTTGCGTGACTTTAGATATGCAATGACATTTGCCGCGCGCTCGTTTGTAATCTCTACCGCCTCTGCAATCGCCTGAACAGTGTTGGATTCTACCGCCTCGACCAATTCGAGCGGAGACATGTGGGCCGCGAACAAAGGTGCCAGAGTGTTGTAGTGCAGTCCACTCCCTCGTAACGCGGCTGCGATAACATTCGAATAGCTATTGGTCATTCCTGACTCGATGATATCAGTCTTGATCTCTGGCCCAAGAGCGTCCCTGAGTCGATTTGCGATTTGGATACGCGATTCAAATCGCTCCGCTCGCATTTCCTCAAGTTGCTCGAAGACGCGACGACGCTGCCCTTGAAGTTCCTCAACTCTGGTAGCCCGATCGTTGGCGAGATCCTCTAGCGTGCCCAGTTGCGCCACGCTTTCCGTGAGGATCTCTACTCTTCTGGTCAATGTTCCAGCACCGGCCTGCAATTCATCCAATGCGCGGCGGGATGCTCGCGCTCTATCGTCGGTATTGAGTCGATCTGCACTGTTCTGCTCGATCAACTTCTGGACCTCTGCCTCAGCGCTCTCGACGATGCCTATAGTGGTTCTCAGGGCTTGTGCGGCTTGGGTGCTTCTTGCCCTAACCTCACCTAGCAAATCATGTTCACCGGCGCTATCAGGCCACTCCTCTATCTCGTGGAGTCCCTGCGCAATACTGAGAAGTTCCCAGCGAAAGCTGTTTAACGTGGTTGTGGTCCGCTCATAGACCGCACTTCGGACCCCGAGTACGGCCGCACGAGCCTGGAGTTCGGCTAACTCTTCACGGTCCTTGGCAGTTGCTGCTATCGACTTCAGCAAGTCCTGTTGCTGTTCGACCGCACTCAGCAACTCACTGCGCACCGTCTGCATCCCAAGTATCTGTCCGCTGATCGACCGAAGTTCATTTAGGGTTCCGCCAATCTCCGCCGTGAGTGAGCGCAACTTCGAAATGAGATTGCTACGTCGCTTGTCGGCTTCCCCTCGATTGGGCCGGAACCGGTCAATGAGGTAGAGTCGCCCGCTTGCCTGGGCACCGACGGCTTCGATCTCACTCTGTGCAAGAACCGTGACGGGAGGAACAGAGTGTGTGGAGCGTGGTACTTCGTCGCGAGCACCCCTGGTCACGACAAATCGATCTTCTCCATTGCGAATTACTACAGTGACCTGTCCTCCTTGGAGAACGCTGAGCGCCTGCTGGTTGCCTCGCCTCGCCGCGTCTTCTGTAAAGGCTGTGGCCCCGAGAGCAAACCTAATGAGCTCAATGAGCGAAGTCTTCCCGGTCCCACGGGCACCAATCAATACGTTGAGGCCTTCTGAGAACCGAACGTCAAGGCCATCTAGGAATCCATCCTCAATCTGAACTTGCTCTATCAGCACATTCACACTCCAGCTTTGATTCCTCGATACAGCCGCGGTTGGTTCCTCGAAACTTGGCGCATCCGGCAGTTCGCGCGCCGCAGGGTGTCCCCACGCCGGCGTTCGCTTTATTGGCCTACCCCGTCTGCATCTGAGGTTCCCGGAACATCCCTGTCGCCAGTCTTCACCCACTCGTCTACCTCGGAAAGCCTAAAGCGCAGCAACCGACCTACCCTGTGAGCGGGAAATCCCTTGGAGTCTATCCAGCGGTAGATAGAGTCCCTAGCTACCTGTAAGTGAGCAGCGACTTCTGCGACACCGACCCAGCCTTCTTCGGTAGACATTCTTGACACACTTCTCCCAACGAAACACTATCAAACACCACAATAATATATGAAAAGCGGGATAATCGTCAATTGGACCATCAGTAACTTGGCACTCGTGGAAGGCCCAATTGAAGGGCAGCCAGCGTCCTCATTTCGAAGTGGCAGAAATGGTGGACTGGGACGGCCTCAGGCCAAGCATCATCTCCACCAATCAACTTAGAGGGTGCTGATGGGGCCTTAACTGTGACCTACATGGCTAGCGGCAAGACCCTTTCGTGACGGGCTCGCGGCGAGCTCACTCGACTAGGACTCCTCGCTACTTGGCCGGAGTGCTACTATCGGCATTGGATAGCGGCTAGGATAGTTTCCAGCAATCGGAGGGGGTGAAGCCGATGGTTGAGCCCGTGCCGGCAACTTCACGACGGACGAGGACGAGCGAAAGTTACGCCAGCCAGTGGAACAACTTCGTCGCGTGGTCCGAGGCGTCTGGGAGGCGTCCGCTGCCCCACTATGGCAGCACATCCGGCAGCAAGACCGAGGACATGGTGCCTAACGACATGGCCCTGTCCAAGCCCGATTCTACGGCAGTTCACCGCACATCGTAGTAGGTGTCCCCAATTGAACAGGCTCATCGGTTCAGCCGTTCCACGGCCGATCTCATTTGAGCCAGAATTGGTCAGCTATATCCAGCCATTTGTCTTTGCGAGCCGCCACGTGTAGAAAGTGGAGCAGATCGCAGAGTCCAGCATCGGCCCAAAGAAGTCGCCATAGTAGCTGTCTTCGTTGGGATAGGCGTGTACGGTCATGTTCCTCGCCAGACACATAACAAGGAACTGTCGCGCCCAATAGCCCTCCACCGATCCCTTCAAGTGTCTATCGGACAGCAGAGTGCCCAAATTCGCAAGGAAATCCTGGCTGTCGGCTCCACTGGCCAGTTTACTCCTCGTACCGAATAAGTTCTTCCACGGCTCATGCGCCATCACATCGCCGACGAGCATCGTCATGGTCTTCTTATCGGTGACTATGCTGGTCCCCTGCGTAAGGTTCTTCAAGAAGTACTCGTATGCAGTGAGCACGTTCTTTAGGTTTGTGTACTTCTGCACTCTCGTGAACTTCTGTCGATACTCGTCATCACCTACAGCGATCATTCCACTCAACGCCGTCACAAAGATTCCTAGCCCCTCCTGCTCCAAGTACGTCAGCAAGTCATCCGCATCCGCCTCAGTAAACGACCACTGCGAGTCTCCCAGTTTCTGTAGAGCACTGCCGCAAGCTGTCGCGACGCTCTTCAGAAGGTCTAGGGAGTAGTCCCGCTCTTTGGTCGCAGTGTCAAGGTGGCGAAACATTCGCTCGTGATGGACGCTCTTCTGCCCGAGTTCCTCTGCCACCTCTATCCGCGTCTCTCCCGTGACCAACATGAGGAGTTCCTCCCAGGCGAAGATATCCCTCTTCAACTCTTCCGCCAGCTTGTGGCGTTCATTGCGCCTATAGTCTTCCAGGAGTTCGATGAGTCTTCGCAGAAAGCCGTAGTAGTCATCACGGGTCAAGTCAAACCGAGCGGCGACATTCCCAGCAAGGTTGCCAAGCCTCGTCCTGTAGGCGGCGGCCTGGCTATGGTCGAGTCTCCTGATCCCATTTGACTCGGCGATGCTGGCGAAAGTACGTCCCCGCTCTCTTTCAAAGACCGTGACCCAAAACGAAAGCGCATCAAAGCCACGTCTCCTACCGTCGAACTCGACGAGTCGCTCCCTCTTCGGCGCCCATGGCCGGAACTTCCTAACTGGATCGTCTTCCGGTATGCACTCAATCAGCCGGGCGTTTTTGTACAGGTCGGGATACTGCTGGATCCAAGACAGTTGATGGACCTGCCAGTAGCTGTAGTAATGCTCCACGGTGGACCGCGCGATGGCATTACCCCGTTTGTCGTGGACTGTTGCCCTGTAGTCTGACCAGGGGCGGTATTCGTCTGGGCCAGGCCTCTTCAGATGCGGATTGCAGCCCGATTCCATCTCTCGATCAACGCAATGAACAAGTTCCTCGTCAGCCAATCCTCCGTAGCCAAAGGGAAATGGCCCGATTCTCTCCGATAGTCGACCGAGAGCTGGCCATTGATCCGTTGCGTCCCAATCAGTGACCCCTTTCCATTGGCTTTGGTCTCTCTGTATCACATACTCATCCGGGTAGACCACTCTCGCAACAGGAAGCATGGCCCCGATCTTTTCGTAGTGTTCCAACTCGCGCTGGTCGGTCCCGACTCCCAAGTCCCGGCAATATCCCACGAACAGTTGAACTTCCGCGAATCTCTCACCCCAGATATTCACCTACGCCTCCGTTTTCATTCCGACTATCTGGAAGAACCGCCAGCCGCCGTCACGCACACCATCCATCCTCACTTGGCCTGGCGATCACTGGAGGGCCTTCGATTGCATCCGTCGACTCCATGTGCCGGTCCGCGTGTAGCCATCGAGCGTTTGGATCTCCAGCAGTCATCGTTTACGCGGATAGACGGACTCTTGTCTCCATCCAATGTACGGCTGGTAAAAGTTCTTGAATATCGACCCACTGGGTTGTAGCTCCGCCTCCCAGAAGCAGAAGTCTTCTCTCATTGGAGATACATAGTGCTTAGACAAGACAACATCCAGCACAGCTTGCTTGTCCGCCTCTGTTGTGCGGCTGCCGAAGATGATCCCCTTCAGTGCCTCTATCGGATACTGCATCGTGTGTTCGGCAGGGTCCGAGTTCATCGTCCCGTGGAAATAGAACAGGCTGAACATGCGAACTTCTTGCTCGGCCTCCCAGTGCTTTTGCTTGAGCAGAAGGTTCTCGCGCGCAAAAGTCTGCTGCCTGGCATTTGCCTCTTCAATGACCTTTCTGTCCTCGGGCAAGAAGGGGCACAGGGGACTCAGCGTCCCGTCCTCGCCGGTAAACAGCTTAGAGTACTCCGACACCGTCAATCTTGGAAGATTGGCGAAGAATTCTATCTCAGGTTTTGTGATTTCGTAGGTTACATCTGCCAACTCCACCCTCTCTGCCCACTCTGAGGCTCCGAGGCCCTCCAGGAGCCCTCTCTCGAACACCAAACAGACTCCGCTATGGCTGTCAGCGTATGATGACCACAAAAATGGATTTGTGAAGTCCTTCGTGAAGCAGGCTACGCCCCATTCTGACAATAGTATCTTGCCCAAGGCTTGCACGAACCTCTCCGGGAACTTATCGAGTACTGGCGGGTTAGCTGCCGAGAACGACGGTTGAAGCTGGCGAGGGGTCAGGGTGGAAAGTAGCCTTCGCAGTTCGTAGCCAGACACTAGCACCTTGCTTTGCCGGAGTTCCGTCAGTGCAGCCACCCTTTGAGTCTCGTGTTCCTGTTGTATTCTGGCAACTCCCTGGTCGATTAGAGGACCCAGTGGAGGGTCATCCAAGCCCAGGCGGCCAGGTATGAAGTGATACCCCGGAAGAAAGATGTCGCCCGTGGTACATGAGAGTAGAAGTGATCTCCAGTAGTAGGTGATTAGATTCGCCCACAGGACATCGTCGCCACTCCAAACCACATTTACCGTATCCTCTGCCAAGTCGTTCAACTCGTCTGGCCTAGCTAGATATATGGTTTGACGAGACAGTTCCTTGCGAGACCCAAGAAGGGCGTCGATGGACCGAAATCGGTAGAGTTCATCAGGTTGGGGTTCTCTGCTGAATACGCTGCTCACTTTCTGTGATCCCCTTCAACTTGGTCTGACAAGAGTCCCTTGTGACGCCTTACGTTCTGGGCCTTCCATTCAAGCAGTGGTTGAGCCTGGATGCGGTTCTTTAGCTCCCCCTCAGTCGTGAGGAGACTCGCGTCGATCTCACCAGCGTCCAGCAGAAGGTCTAGGAATGCTCGTTCCTCGTCTTTGAACGGTAAGAGATCAGACAGCACCCGCTGGCATTTGCGTACGAGGTCATTGCCATAGGCGGCCGCATCAACGCCTTGCATACGACCACCGCGCAACGCAGGCACAAGCTGGCTAGATAGCTCCTCCGGGTCGAACGCCATGTCCTCGACTGAGACCGTGCGCCAGTCCCTCCTAACCCCGGCCCCGTAAACCACGAATGCGGTTCTGAGCTTTTCGACATCGAGACCATCAATAGAGAGGATCAGGCTGCTGTCGAACAGGTCCCTCGCCCTGCGGCGGGTCAACAGTGCTGCAAGCTTTCCTGCCGCCAGCTCGTGCTTGTCAACCACTGGGATACCTGTTGCCCGCCAGCTACCCACAGGCCGGGACTCCATGACCGTGATCGGCCACAGGGGCACGCGGTACATGTAGTTGACGTCCACGTCGATCCTACCGCTCTGCCCCGAGGCCGCCGGATAGCGCAGCGACCACTTTCCTCCCGCGTGTTCTTCAGGAATCCTCCTAATGGCGAAATCCTCTCGGCTGAAGACAGCCTGCATCGCGTCCTCGATCCGGGGGCGTTCTTCCAGCATGGCTTCAGTTGTCTCGGCGCCCACGTAATTCAGATCGATGTCAACGGATAGTCTCGGTACGTCGAACACAAAGAGGTTCAACGCAGTCCCTCCCTTGAGGGCCAGCTTTCCTGCTAAGAACGGGTGGCTGCGGATGGCATCAAGCAACCCCAGCAGCTGTACCACCTTCTCCAGCACATCCGGCTGGAACCCGGTCGCCTCCGCATCCAGCGCCAGCCTCTCAAGAGAAACCCTCATGTCACCTCGGCCCAGGATCTCTCGATTATCTCGGTCGGAACGACCAGGTTCCATGCGGCCACGAGGCTCCCATCCCCGGTTCTACTCCGATCGACGTAGTGGGGCTGCCGAGGACGTCGACTGCGGAGTGCATTGAGATGACGTTCCTCAACCATCAATGACTCTCGGTGCTCTTCAAGGTAGTAGCCTACCTTCGAGGCCGTGGTCGCCTTCCCAAGCAGAAGGACATATTCCACGATTCTGTCGAGGTCGAAGAACTCAACCGTCTCTAGAGAGCGCCATATTTCCTCCCAGCCTCCTGAGATGTGCGGGCGGTCGAGAATGTCCACGAGCGTGCGCTCAAGGCTCGTGACCCTAAGCGACATGCCGGCACGCTCGGCCATTGTCACGCCGACTTGCTCCCCGCCCACACGGACAAGCGCCTCCGGAAATCTGGCTCCCCGGTAGACATGGTGGCGGAAGGTCAGCGGCTCCAGAGGACGCGACGCCAGGTAGGTAAAGCGTCTCCAGACCGAGTAGGCCCGCCCGTGGAAGTCCAGCGCCGTGTGGTGCGACAGGACCGCATCCTGCGTGAGCCTGGACGCGATCAGGAAGGGGTCTATGGGATAGGTATCGCTGTCCGCGCCCGGTGGGATGACGGCGAACAGTCCCCGTCGAACACGGACCAGGCGCCCTGTTCCGGTGTGGTAGGCAATCAGAGATTCTTGCGTTCTCGTCCCCTTCTCGCCGCTGGAGGAGAGGTGTTCAGCCAATTCCACTCCGGTGAACACCGGGTGCCGGCGAAAGAACGTTTCGTGTTTGACAGTCGGCATCGCTACCTTTCTGACGAGTTACCCAGGTTCATGCTATGTGTATCGCGAATGTTTGTCATTCGATGTCATCGGACAACTTGCCCTTCCAACGACTAACACACATATATACTACGGGTTATTTGTGCGATACTCAAGTAAGGCGTTGGCTCTTCTGGCAGCGCACCACCTATGCACCCCAGGGCAGCAGCGAGGCAAGAGCAACCAGGTATTGCAGGAGGCAGATCGATGGAAACTGCAGCACGCCTAGCACGCAGATTGAAGGGTTGGCTCAAGAGTCGGCCAAGGTTGGAGATAGAAGAGAGTGCGACGTGGTTCCTGCTGCTGTTCGCCTACGCACATGGCCTGTCTGCGGAGGGCCTGGGACTCCAAGTGGACAGGATAATCCCGCAACTCACCGCACCACAAGTGACTCTCGCGATGGTCTTACTCTGTCTAGTTGTTTCGGTCCTGGTTCTCATCGAACCACTGTTGCCCTACAAAATACGGAAGTGGACAAAGAATGCTAGACGCTCCTCGTCCGGCCGCATTATTCGCGGCATCAGCGTGTTCTTCGCGTTTATTCTCGGTATGGCGGCCGGCTTCAACATCCTCGTCGACAAGGTGCCGACCCTGTCCTGGCTGATAAGCTCAGTGTTCTACATCGGTTTCGTCATCTTCGTTGTGATGGAGATCAAGCTCATATTGCTATTCTTCACTGGAAGAAAAGCGACGAGCGGATGATGTGATTCTCGGGCGGGAGTTGGAGACAGGGAAGATGGAGCACCTCCAGTCAGGAACGCCATCAACAACGGCACCGGCCAGACCCTTGTAGCCCTCGCTTGGGCCTCGCCGCCTGCCAGAGGAGGTGTAGAAACGAGAGAAGGTCAATGCCAGTTACCACCAACCTGCCCCTCCGGCGAGCGGACTGAGATATTCGGCCAAAGAGGTTTAACCTGGCCCCTGCGGACCGCTTCACTCGCCGAGTTCACGTCCTGGAGATGAACGGCGGGAGCTACCGGCTCACATAGAACAGGACGGGCGAATCCCTACGATCCGCTGTCGATTCCCCCCGACGCCCAGACCGCAACGCTCCCATTGGAACTCCTGCTGACGCCCTTATATGGTGACACTTGTGCTGAGTACCCACGCTCAAGTGGTACGCTGTTGCCCCTCCCCGTGTCCTAAAGGTCCCCCTCCGCCCATAACGCCTGATCGGCGCGGAACACTCTACTCGGCGGTCAGGGTGGCCATTCACTACCACACAGCGCAGGTCCTTGCGTGTCGTCGTCTCTAGTCCAACTCCAGGTCTGCGTCATTCACTTCCGATAGCCTTGAGGCCATCATCATCGCCCGTTCGTCATCAACAAGCTTTCGCCACTCATCAGACGCCAAGGTTTCGCCGATCTCCTGGCTGACGTTTCCAGTCTCAACAAGGGTGTTTACGAGAGCTTCGAAACGAGCCGTGAGTGCCAATATCATCTGAGATTGTGCACGCTGCTCTTGCCCAGAGGCGAAAGAGTGCCCACCGGGCGGATAGTCACTTGGGAAGAATCTGGCAATCTGCTTATAAAACCTCGCCGATCCCTCCTCATGGGAAGACCAGTATAGAGCTCCTCCAAAGCGCCGCACAATCGGGTCTTCGTCGATGCCAACTCTTCGGATTGTGATGGGCCCAGGCTTTCGCAAGCTTTGAAATGTCTGAAACTCCTCTGGCGACAAACGCAGCAATATGTTCAGACAGATCACGGTGTCTTCATGTAGCCTCTCGGCGTTTCTGATGACCGCAAAGGTGTGTCCTTCGATTTCCAGCTGCTCGAATGGAGGTGCTTCATCCAACTCTCTTACCTCAAATCTGTAGGTCCTCCCTGGGCGTCCTTCCTGATACATGGAAGATTTCCTGTGCAAAGTGGCTTCGTATTGTCTGTTCGCGAAGGCGTCATCCACTATTGCGGTTTTCTTCTGGAACAATTCATCGAGGGTTTGGGCATCGTCATCCGAGTAGACAGTAACTGTTACCTCGATACCAGACAGCTGCCCGCCAGAGTGAACCCCCTCGAATTCGAAGGGAGTCCCTGCGTTAGGCGAGAGCTCCATTTGGTCAATCTTTAGTGTCTTATCTGGCTTCAATCGATGCTCCTGTTCTACGTACGGTTCCTCAATTCGGAATCAGATATGAAGGGCTGTACCCTTTGGTTGGTCCCAGGTCTTCATATAGCTGTGTGGGTGGCATTCGGTCCCACAGGTGGCCTAGCAAGAGCGTCGCACCATGCGGCCCCGCTAAGAACAGATGAATGCGTTTGGGTCTGTTTTCTTGAACGAGACGCCGGATAGAGTCACGTGCTTCATAGGCCCAGCACCTAGCCTGAGCAGCACTGCGGATAGCTTGACTGTTTGCACCGCCCACCGGCTGCAAGCAAACGTAGTGGGCCACACCCATCTCCAATTCACGAAGGTAGGCCAACACATCCGGCGATAGATCAAACGCCAAAGCTAGGCCTATTGCGATGTCCTCGCCAAGTCCTAAACTCGTAGCGACCTGCTCGATAGCGATTTTAGAGAGCGTTCCCTCTGAGGACCAGGGAGTCTGGCCCTGAAACGACGTAACCTGAAAGCCAGCGGTCCTGTTCAGTTCAACTCCCGCAGCGAACCACGTGGGCAAGCGCATGTAACCGCGAACAAGAACATTGGTCTGTCCCTGCCCCCTCAAGTCCTGTGCTGCCCTTCGGATCTCCGGTCGGAAACTGTCGTTCCATAGCGCTTGGTCATGCGGCAGGCGGCGAACTCTCGCCTCATCCCCAGGGAACGAGTTCGCCCAGTCAAGGACGATGGTGGAGGCCTCTGGCATGGAGTCCCGATCAATTGCCTGTATGAGAAGCGAAGCTGCCGGCAGGTCATCCGGGCGCCTCAAGTGCTCAACCGTTTCCCGCAACTCGGCCGTCGTCAGCTTCCTCTGACCCCCGGTAACCCACTCTCTCACGATTCTCATGCCTTCAGAAACGGCACCTTCGTCATGGCGAAGGCCTGCTGCGAACATGAGTGGCTTTGCAAATTCCCTCCAATCGTCATTGGTCTTGCCCAGATTGAAGGATAGGTCATCGAGAAAAAGGTGTACCTCCTCCTCCCGGACCTGGAGATGATCAGCAATTCTCTTGCGGGCAGCGCCAGTCTCTGACTTGGGTGACGACAGTTTCACCCCCCGTGCTACTGAGGCGTCACGCCCGTCTCTTCTACCCAAAATCGGGTCGCCGTCCAAGGCGAGGCGATTGGTAACAAGGCTCACCTTGGGCCTACGTCCCTCCTCCTCACCCACCCATAAGCTGTAGAATCCCTGCAGGATGCTAGGTCCGCCTGCCCGGCTGGGGTTCATCAACCACTCAATGCCAGCAGCTTCCCTCGTTTCGACCGAAGACTTCACCTGATAGTATTCGCGGCCTCCGCCATCCCTGTAGACCGTTACGTCGTCGGCATTGCCCGCTTCGGGATCTTCTATTCCGATTTCGACGATATCACTGCCAACCTGAATTGCCCTGAGCACCTGAATCCATGCGAACAGATGCTGGTAGTCGTCGCCCCTGATTCGGGCACCGCTCGCACTCAGTCCGGTGGTCACGGCTTCGCTCGGCTTTCCATGGACACGAATGGAGCTGTTGGCTCCAATCGGTCCAGAACTGACCTGGCCAGGTCGAACGTCACAGGACGCTCCGGAAAAGCCTCAAGGAGAAGGTTAGGCACAAATCTCTGAGCTATGTCCGAGAAGGTGTAGCCGTAGTCTCGTCCATTCCGGTGTGGACCAGTTAGGAGAGCAAGTTCACGATACTGGGTGTCGTCGAATGTGTTCCCAAAAGCGTCACGCAATACCGATTCCCTCTGCTCATCGGTCGGCCGCTTGAACTCATGATGAACGGCTGCCCGACGCATGACTGCCGGGTCGAGTGATTCGACTCGATTCGTGCAGAGCACAACCAGGCCGGGCAGCCGATCCCGCGCAAGCCGATCAATACCTCTGATCAGCACATTGACACCGGCGCGATCCTCATGATGCATCTGTTCGGTAGCCCGCGATTCTGCAAGCGCATCGGCTTCATCTATGACAAATATGACGGCCGACGAAGGCTTCCCCGACGGATTGCTCCCCTTCCTCGCCAGCTCCACCACCTCATCGAAGGCTTGCGATATGAGGTGGGTCATCTCACCCACAGCCCCTCTGCCACGCGTCATGAGACTCAACCGAAGAAGAGTGACTCTTGCCAACTTCTCACTTCGCGCAACGGGGTCGCCGAAGCTATCTGCAAGCGTTGTCTTCCCCGTTCCCACATCTCCGGAAAACACGATCAGCGGAGGCCGTCGGCTGAAGTCATCGACACATGGCAAGACGACGTTGTGATGCTGCCTGCTCCACTCTTCCAGCAGTCCCGGCGTCAGCAATAGGCGTGCTTGCTTTACCAAGACATTCTTGAGGTGGTCTAGTCCAATCAGGCGGCTGAACTGCCGAGCTGCTTCCTCATCGGGCAGGTCTCTGATTTCATCGAACAGGTTTGGGGAGGTCATATCTAGTCACCTAGTAGGGACGGAACGTCCGGCGCTGCACACCTAGGCCTTGCGAGGAGTAGGTGCGATCTGTATTCCAGTAGCCGTTGCCGTCTCCAGGAGCCTGTCCGTAGGTGCGCTTGAGGGTAATCCGGTCCTCGACTTGCCGCTGCGCGGCAGGAGAGAGCGAATCCCATTTCCAGCTGTACTCGAGAAAGGAGAACCAAGTTGCTCCAGAGATGTTTGCCCTTGCGAAAACGCCACCGGATCTCCCATCCGACAGTGAACCATCCGTTCGCGCCTCGTAATACAGGCTTACGACTCGCTGTCCGTTCCGCTTGAAGCCATACTCCACGCTGGCCACGTAGCCACCAGCCAGGAGTTCGACCAACTCTTCGTAGAATTCCCATATCTTGGACTCGCTCGGCTGGCCGTAGTAGGCGCGCAAGGCCCTGAGGTCTGCAATCACCTTCGAAGCCACGTACTCCACGTTAGTCTTGGTGTACGTAGCGCTGGTTGTGTAAGTGTTCGTCATGTCCGGCTACCCTCTGAATGATGGTCCAAGGACTACCTGCCACAGTTCTATTGCGCGCCCCTTGGTGGTGGAATACAAAGCCTCTCGTATTGCGTCTGCCGCCTCTTCTGCAGCATCGACGAGGGCCTCACGGTCAGCCCACGCGTATTTGTCGGTGACATTGTTTTCGGCGTTGACCGGATCGAAGACTTCGATGGCGGCACCCGTAGGACGTGGTAGACGACTGGCTGGATAGTAGTCAGCGAACGCCACACGCTCCTCAAGGCCAGTCTTCACTACATGGCTGAAGAACCCTTCAAGAACCTGTGGGTAATCCTTTAGGTCAGCACCGCCATCGGCCAGGTGAGCAACAAGCAGTTCCAATAGGAAAGACTTGCACTTGAAGTTGGCGTTCTCCGCCTTTCGTTGGCTTGCCCACCACTTCACTAGGCGAACCACCTGGGCGAAATGCGTCTGGTTGGCAGCTTTTCGCTTGCGAACAAACTCAAGATGGCGTGGAATGCACGTAAGAAGTCGTTCGCCAGTGAACTTATCCACCAGATAGCCGTAATCGTCTTCGTCGCCCTCGTAAAGCACAGGGACCACATCGACATTTAGGTCAGTTCCCCGGAAATGAATCGTCACGCAATGCGGTGATTCCGTGAAGTCGCTTGCATCTTTGGTGGGATATGCTTCACGGAGCCGGTCTGCCACCCACGGCACCAACTGCCTCTCGTCACCGGGAGTTTGGTCCCTCCTCACGTATACGGCGGCATCAAGGTCGTTAATGGTGCGAAGGGCAGTCCCCTTCGCAACGCTTCCGGCATGGAGCATCTTGACCAAAGCGAAGCCTGGGTTGTCTGCGATGTGCTTTGCGAGAGTTTCTCGCAGGCGGTTCACCTGCTCCCGGTACCGACGCGCGGTGTCCGACGGCAGATTCACTCGTGCATCAGCAAAGTTGCGAATCTCGGCGTGTGCTATGAACGGGTCTCTCATTGAAATGTCTACCCTCGTGTCTGTGTCAGTTCCATGTCTTCGTAGTCCAAGATCTCAGAAGCCTGCTTCAGGACGCGGCACGCCACTCCCTGAATGATGGCTTCCCTGTTGAGAACAATTGGTTGATGTACCCTGTTGCTAGATTCAGGCTTCAGGACCCAGTAATCTGGCCCAGCAGCCAGTCGCTTAACGGTAGCCTCACCGTCGATGACTACTACTACGATCTGCCCGGGTTCGGCCTGAGCTTGCTGACGAATCAACAGCAAGTCGCCGTCCTCGATTCTGCCTCCGCGGACTTTCGCCCTGTTCATGGAGTCCCCTCTGACACGAAGCAGGAAGAACTGCGCAGTCGAAGGAGTGAGGACGGCTTCTTGGAGACGTACCCAGGCCTCAAAGTTCTCTTCAGCTAGCATCAGAGGACCTGCAGGCACGGTCCCAACTATCGGGATCGGCCGAGTATTCAACTCGCCTCCAACCCCTTTGATGAGTCTTATGCCGCGAGCGCCAGGCCAACGTTCAATATGGCCTTCCTCTTCCAACTCACGGAGGTACCGCAGAACAGTGTTGGTTGACCCCACACCTAGGGCCTTCCGAAGCTCTTCAATCGTAGGCGCCATCCCTCGACGCACTATCCCATGGCTGATGGCCCGCAGCATTTGCTCTCGGTCTATTATCTTTGGACGTCCCATAGCAATAACGGAATAGTTTTGGTGGATACGTTCTCTTACGATAGCTGGCCATCTCAGGAATGTCAATCTGTCGGTGGTCAGTAGAGGCAGACCACCATATATTGTGCACCTCTGCCATTCGAGAGGGACACGATTGTCCAAGGGTATTCCCTTGACAGCGTGCCCCAGATCGTTCATGATAGAGTATGCCAGCGTCATACTCAGCGAGGAGAAGAAAGAGAATGCCCACGACCCGGAAGGCCATCACCTTTTCCATGCCCCCGGAGATGGCCGAGCAAGTACAGCAGGTGCTCAAGGAGGAGGGCCGCACGATGAGCGAGTTCCTCCGCGAGGCCATCCGCCTGTACATGGAGGAACGGGAGTGGCAGCGGCGACAGCGCCGCCAACGGGCCGAGGCCCACAGAAAGGCAATGGAATGAGCAAGGAGGAACGGATGATTCGACGACACGACTACACGCCCGTGGCCCTCTACGCCAGGGTGTCCAGCGACCGGCAGGACGTGGACAACTCCGTTGCTGCACAGCTCAGGGCGCTCAGGGACTACGCCGCCAAAAACGGATACATGGTCTTCCGGGAGTACGTGGACGAGGCCGAAAGCGGCCGTGTCGCCGACCGCCCCGAGTTCCGCAAGATGCTGGATGAGGCCGCCAAGCCCAAGGCTCCCTTCAAGGAAATCCTCGTCTGGAAGTTTTCGAGGTTCACCCGGAAGCGCGAGCACGCCGTCGCCTTCAAGTCCATGCTTCGGCGCAAGGGCATCCGAGTGGTGTCCATCACCGAGCAGGCCGAGGACACCGCCACCGGCAGGCTGCTTGAGGGCATCATCGAGAGCGTGGACGAATTCTACAGCGAGAATCTGTTACCGGTGGTTCAATTGACTCTAACTCTTCCGTTGGGATGCCGAGGGTGAGATTGACGTTGTTCTCCCCGTCGATGGTCACCTCGTCGAGAAGGAGCCGCAACACCTCGCGGCGCTCCTCGTCCGGCAGGTCGTCCAGTCTGTCGCCGACCCGGTTGGCCCACTCGACCACGTGCTCACCCAAAGCCAGCTTCTCCATCGCCGCCATCTCCCTGGCGCGGAGGTCGTCCAGCCCTTTCCGCAGCGTCTCCAACCGCTCGGTGATGAACTTGCGCTGCCGGTCCATCTGCTCCTCGGTGATCTTCTCGGTGACGTAGAGTCTGATCACCCGGTCTTCCTCGAACTGCACCCTCTGAAGCTCGCGCTCCGCCCTGGCAATCTGGTTCTCCAGCCCTCCGTCCTCCTGAGTGTCCAGCGACTCGATGCCGGAGACGATGAGGCCGGGGGACTCCAGCACCTTCTTGACCTCGCCCCAGACCAGTCCCTCCAGCCGCTCCGCACGGATCATCGTGTGCTTGCGGCAACCCGTGCGGAAGTGCTGCACGCCGTAGCACTTGTAGTAGCGGCGGGGGACGTCCATCTCGTACTTGTAGACCTTGCCGTTGCGCTTGACCGTCCGCTTCCTGGTGGCCATGCAGCCCATCAGCATCCCGCATCCGGTGCACCGGACCAGGTGCTGCAACAGGTAGAATATCTTGGTGTTGCGGTAGGAGCGGGTGCGCCGCTTCTTCATGAGGCTCTGGGCCATATCCCAGGTCTGCTCGTCCACTAGCTGCGGGAACGGCACGGGTATCCAGGTCTCCTTGTCCTTCTCGTAAACTCGCGTCCCATCCTCGGTGGATACGTAGCGGGCCTTGCCGTACCACCACGTCCCCTTGTAGGTCTCGTTGCTGAGGATGCGGTATATCTGGCCGTCCCACCACCGCTTGCCTCCGTTGGCGACGGGAACGCCGTCGGCCATGAGCCGCTGGCCGATCACCCGCGCTCCGAGGTCGTCCCGCACGCACATGCGGAAGATGCGCCGGACGACCTCGGCCTCGTCCTCCTCTAACTCGGGCCTGCCGTCGTCACCGATGCGGTAGCCGTAGGGGACGTTGCCGATGGGGATGCGGCCCTGCTTGGCCGCGCCGCGCCTGCCCATCGACGCCCTCTCCCGGAAGTTGTCGAGCTCGATCTTGCCGATGGCGGCCATCAGTCCGAAGGTCTTCATGTCGATGGCGTCCATGACCGCTTCCAGCTCTATGTGGTGCGCCTCGACCACCTCCATGAGGGCGGCTGCGGGGTACATGCCCCTGCTGAGCCGGTCGGACTTCCAGCAGACGATGGTGTCGAAGCGCCCTCGCCTGGCGTCGGCGAGCATCCTCTGGAACTCCGGGCGCTTCTTCGACCAGCCCTGTCCCACCTCCTGATAGCGGGCGACGATGGTCAGGCCGCGCTTTTCGCAGTGGGCCTCCATGTCGGATATCTGCTCGGAGATGGAGGTCTTGTCCTCGGCGTCCTGGCTCTGGTCCGAGACGCGGGCGTAGATGGCCGCCCTGCCTTCCTTCGCCTTGCGGCGCTGCATCTTGATTCTTGGCATGGTTGTCTCCTCTGTGTATAGGACTTGGCTAAGGCTAACGTCGCAGCGTCAGTCGTTCGGTGGCCAGCCGGTTCATGCTGACGCCCGCCTCGGCGGCCTCCATCGCCAGGGCGCGGTGGGTCTCCGGGGGAATGCGCAGGGTGATCGTTCCGCTGTAGCGGCGCGTGGATATCGGCTCCGGGACTTCGATGCCCTCCTCCAGATTCAGTTGGACGGCGTGGGACACCAGCTCTCGAATCCCGGTCAGGGCCTTTTCCGGGGTATCGTCCAGGTGGCTCAGCAGGCCGAACTCGGCGCACAGGCCGACGTACTCCCCGTCCTCGTCGGACCAGAAGACCCGGTAGGTGTAGCGGTCGATCAATTCAGCCATGCATTTCCTCCAATCTGTCGATTGCCTTGAGCGCCTGACGGACCTGGTACGCCTTGGCCATGCCCCGGACGGGCTGGATGTTCACCAGCGGCCTGCCCTGCCAGGGCATCCTGTAGAAGAGATGGCTGCCCCTCTGCCTCGGTTCTCCGAAGTAGTGGTCGCAGACCTTTCTGAGGTCGTCGAACCGGACGTTCCGGGGGTTGCGCCGCATGTCGTCCAGAGTCCTGTTCACGATACTCACATGATGGCACTAATGCAATCTCATGTCAAGGACGACGCAGCTTCCTGCAAGACGCCTCAGTCCTCCCCTTCCGGGCCGTGCTGAGGCGTCGGGTCCGCAGGGGAAGCCTCCTCGTCCCGGGTCAACTTGGCCAGTATCGTGAAGAGCCTGCGCAGGCGGTCCTGGGCGTCGGGAGCGGGGTTGCAGTTGATCGCCACCACGCGCAGTTCCGCGGAGGCTTCCCTTCGCGTCTTCTGCTCTGTCCTGCGGGTGGCTTCTTTCAAGATCGCTGCTCTTGTCGCTTTGCTTGCGGTCGGATAGGTGCTCAGGGTTGACCTACCGGACTACGGCCCGGTCGTTACGTCAGTGTGGGCGACCGGAATGGCGAGCGTTATCCCTCAGAGGGGGTATTCATCCGTGCAACCGGTTTCATTCATCCCCCGTAGCGATGGCGAGACGCAATGGGGCCAGACCCGGCTACCGGGATGAGGCCGTGGAGGCCACGGCGTCACCGGGGTTGTTGGTCGCTCTGTCGAACTCAGCGCCACCTCGCTCACCTCGTCGTGGTCTGCTGCGACGCACTTGATCGCAGCGTTCACCAGAGAGTGTGAACGGTTCAGACGCGAAAAAAGACCTCACGCAAGGTGGCACCTTCCGAGGTCTCTTTTTGGCGGGCCGTTTCTTGCAGTGGCAGGGGTGTACAGGAAAAGGAGTTTGGTGACTGACTGGTCAAAGTCGTGATTCCGTAGCTGAACCAGGGGCAAAACCCCCTCTACCGGACGTGAGCGGTGAGCAATCTGATGAAAGGGCGGAATCCGGTCGGCGATGACAAGAGGAGGCTTGAGGTGGGGGTGCATGACGCGGGCAAAATCGACGGCCCGATGACAAAACCGGCCAAAAAGTGCGCTTGAGGTGGGGGTGCGTTACGCGGGGTGCGACATCGCAGAAAACACGGACTTGGCGGAATTCACAGCTGAGACGAATTTCTTGAGGAGGAGGACATTGCCATGAAGACCACCGGACACGGCATTGAGGACAGCAAAGACGTGGAGAACATGTACCACATGCGGCTCATGACGTTGCTGCAAGAGCTGGTGCGGGAGCGCGGGTACAGGGGCGCTGCGCGGGCGCTGGAGATCGACCAGCGCACGGTGGCCGAGAGCGCAAGGACGGGAAGGCTGTCGCGGCGTATGCGGGAGGCCCTGGAGCGGGCTTTGCGGTAGGGCGTGGGTTCTACGGCGGTCCGCCAGCGGGAGCCCAACGACGCCTTGGAGGAACGGTTGGGGGTGCTAGAGAATGAGGTGGAGTCCCTGGGGCAGGACGACTTCATGGGGGCGAAGATGACCGGGGGCGCTCACGCCCACGCCGTTCCTTCCCAGCAAGGCGCTGATGAAGGGGGAGACGGAGCGGAGCGTCAGGACGGGAGAAAAATCCTCCGTCGGAGTCCTTGACCCGGCGCAAGTATCTCGACCTAGTGACCATTGAGCCCGCCAATGACAACGAGGAGGTATTCGGCGAGGCTTGGACGCTCATCGTCCGGTGGCGGGCGCTCACGCTGAGGTTGTGGACGCAGTCGTGGTCGTCCGGCGTTACGTTGTGCAGGTCGCTTTGGGCAATTTCCGGGGTGGGGGCACGCAGGGGGTCTTTTCGGCCTCACAGATCGGCTATGATGACTTCA
Organism: Dehalococcoidia bacterium; assembly: GCA_965208395.1. Classification (GTDB taxonomy): domain Bacteria; phylum Chloroflexota; class Dehalococcoidia; order Lucifugimonadales; family CBDBON01; genus CBDBON01. Next base: position 560,620 of record CBDBON010000002.1, on the reverse strand, counting down.
CTGTTTGGCTTTCTCCAGGGTTTCCGACCATAGAAACCCGGGTGCGTGATCCCTGTTGCACGGGCTTCGCCCAAGAGGGAATGCTGGCAATGCGGAGTTTGACGTTGGGTCCTTCGCAACCAGTGCGGGCCGAACCGACGGAGTTGACGCAAGGGCCTCCGTTCTCGGTCCCGTCCAGAGGGTTGGAGTTTGACGTTGGTCCTTCACCCGCTGGACACCGGTCTGACGGCTGGGGTTGATCGCCTCTCCGTCGGGCCAAGGGAACGGGTGCGCCTTCCGCGCCTCGTCCCCGGCAAACTGGTCGAAGTTGGCGCTTGTCGCATCGACCGGTTCAGCATGTCTGCGTGATGGCTGACGCAGTCGGTCGCACCGCAGTTCCGACACGCGCCCGGCTGCCTGTGTCCATGAGCAGGCTGGCCGCTGCACGTCTGGCTGTTTCTCCCCGTCAGTACCAACTCCCGGGCCAGATTGCTCGTCCCAAACCCACTTCGTCCCCTTCGCGCGTCCCTTTGGCTGGCTCACGTCCCAGACGTTCCGCCCTGCCACGTGTGCCACCTAGCCTCGTCAGTCATCTCTGGCCTGACAGTGAGAAGCGCGGGAACAGGCACGGGTGGGCCGCAGTTGTGGCCGCCTGCGCACTATCGCCAGTCGCGCTGTCACCGTCGCCGGTTACGGCGGAGGCGGCCCTCCGCGTCGGGGCCGGGGTTGAAGTCGCTGGTTGCCGCGCCGAACTCGGAGATGGCCCGGCCACTGTTCTCTGATTCTGTTTGGTTCTCGGCTTCTTTCAAGGTTGCCACTCTCGTCGCGTCGATTGCCCGGCGTTCGAGTTGGGAATCAAAGGACTGCCCGAACTGCAACTGGCTTTCTCCAACCAGCGTGGGCTATGGGAGAGACGAGCGTTATCCCTCGGAAGGGGTCTTCATCCGTGCAACCGTTTCATTCGTGATAGCCCCTTCCAGGGGATACCCCGCCACGGGGCCTCCCGTGATGTCATGGGGTAGTACAGGAAAACGCGTCCGTGTACATGTTGTACATCTGGGCGGTTTTCAAAGCTGGAACAGGGGGAAAGCAGCCCCTACAGGGCGTGAAAAGCGAACACTTTTTGTCAGGGACCGGTTGCGACGGGGTGGTACATCGTCCGTAGCTGAAGCGGTACATGTTGTACACCTCAGAGGATCGGCAAGCCGTGTACAAAACGGGTACATGTTGTACCGGAGGAGGGACTGATGGAAGCGAGTGAGAAGGTCATAACCGAAGAGGGAGACGTCGAGGAGGAGCACGTCAATCGCCTCATGGCCCTGCTGCACGAGGTGGTGCGAAGAGAAGGGAGCCGTAAGGGAGCGGCGCGGGCGCTGGGGATAGACCGGCGGACCGTGGGTGCCTGCATGGATGGCGGCGGAATGACGTGGCGGCTCAGGGAAGCCCTGGAGCGGGGCCTCCGGGATGGGGTGGGTTCGTCCGTCGCCCGTCAGCGGAAGCGTCACGACGCGCTGGAGCGTCGGGTGGAGGGGTTGGCGAAAGAGCTGCACGAGGGTCTGGACGCCGTCAAAGGCGAGGTGAAAGTCCTGTGTGAGGAGCAGAGCGGGGCGTTAGCGAAGATCGAGAAGAGGCTGTCGCGTGCGGAAGCCCAGCGAGAGTCCACGACGGGACCGACGGAGGCCCAGGACGCAACCGGAGACGCGCTGGAGGAGGCCCCGGCGACGGACAAGCCGTCGGCGAGGGCCAGGTACCCGAAGCGGCTGTATCCCGAGCTGGTGACCAAGGAGCCCGCGCCCGACGACGAGGAGGTCTTCGGCGAGGCGTGGCCCCTCATCGAGGAGTGGCGCGAAATATGGAAGGCGGGGCACGTGGGCACAGGCAAGGGCCTGGCCTGGCTGGAGACCGAGGCGCGGGTCCGTAGCCTGGAGGTGGCCCTGCTCGAAGAGTACGGGATGACCCTTCCGCCGGAGACGGAGCCGCTGCACGGACTCTACCGAAGCTCCCAGTTCAACTGGCGCAGGGACACCCTCGTCGATGTCCGCAGGGCGCTGGCCTGGAGATACCTGCTGTGGAAGGCGCTCACGTGCGGCCTGTGGCGAAGCCGCTGGTGGCCGGGGCGGCGCGCTTAGGGTTTTCATGAACTGGACAGAACACTTTGGGCGCAGGTGACGCCAAACCCTTCCATCCGCTCAGTTGTTCGGCAATAATGGAGTCAGTTTCAGGCTTTTCCAGTTGTTTCATGCCGAGAAACCTGGAGGGTTCCCGTCCCCCGAATCCGGGACCGGCTGCGTAGGATCGAGCACCGCGCTCTCTGAAGGCCACCCAGGGGGTCAGACCGGAGGGATCGAGCATCGCGCTCTCCCGAAGGCCGCCCCGGAGGGACACATTCGCAGCGGCTGAGGCGCGTTTCGCTTCAACCCCTAGGACACCCTGGTCGGAGTGCGCCCAGCGCCCCGGCTAGTCCTCATGCTGCGGCGCAATCGTCACGCGGTTGGGTCGCAGGTTCCACGCACGCCGTCCTGCGCGACCTCGCTGGACTGCGTCGCTTCATCACCGCGCCGATCCACGGTTTCAAGTAGGTTGGCCGCACCACGTCTCGCAGTTCTCCCCCACTCGGTCGCTCCTCCCGTGACGTGGACCTGGGACCGAACTGCGTCTTCTCGTCCGCTTCGTCCCCGCGTCCGGCATCCGACCGTGGGTGGAGTGCGTCATTCGTCAATCGAAATCAGCACACGCAAACCGCGCCCTGGATGCCGGGCGGGTCAACAACAACCACAAGGAGGCGCTTATGCACGTTGAGTAATCGGTAGGCGAGGTCAAGGGCGTCGGAGTCGGCTTCGACAGCATTCATGCCCCGGCTCTCGCACGCAAGGCCCACATAGCAGTTGGCGAACACAGGGCCGCTTCCCTCGCAGGGGAGGCGGTCCTTCTCTTTGCCAGCAAAAACCAATACCCACGGAGACAGTCCCGGCCATTCGGGACGCCAATTCACAGCGGGACTGTCTCCGCCCCACGGGGGGTGGCGGCCGTCCCGCTTCTTCATTCACAGGAGGAAGCGACATGACGACGGCAACCACAACCACGACCACGACCACGACCAACCCGACGAAGACGACGGACACACGGACGAATGCGGCAGCGACCGCCGAGCGCGTGGGCAGGCCCGAGAGCGAGCTCAGGGCTGCTGCCAGGAAGAAGGGCCTCACCGTGAAGGAACTGGCGGCCCTGATGGGCGTTAGCGCGAGCCACCTGTCCCAGGTGGGCACGGGCAAGAAGCCCTGGACCCCCAGCCTGCGGGAGAAGGCCATCGCCATCCTGGGCGAGGTCCCAGGACAGGGCGTCGTCTACCGACAGAACGAGGAAGTGACTGGCGAGAGCAATTTCATCCGAGAGACCGCTAGGGCGATGGGTATGACCATGCTGGAGCTGTCCGACCGGTCGGGCGTGAGTTACTCGTATCTCACCCAGGTAGCGAAGGGCCGCAGGACCATGGGCGTGAAGGCGCAGGCCCAGATCGAGTCCGTGCTTGGGGTGGCAGCCAGGGTCGCCCCCGCCAAACTCGCCAACCGCCAGGGAGAGGTCGTGAACGGCGACGCCAGCAGCTTCATCCGGGAAGCCGCACGCGCACTCGGCATCAGCATGAAGGAGCTTGCCAAGATGGTCGGCGTGTCCGCAGGGTACCTGAGCCAGGTGGCGCGCGGTCACAAGTGCATGGGGGTGAAGCTCCAGGCCAAGGTCGAGGCCGTGCTTGGTGGACGGGCGAAGGTAGCGTCCGCCCGGTGCCCCGACATCGACCGGCAGTTCATCTGGGATCAGATGGACGCCATCGGGGTCAGCCAGAACGAGGTGGCGCGCAGGGCGGGCATCAGCTCCGGCCACCTCTCCCAGATCATGAACGGCCAGCGCAGCCCGTCGGCCGTTGTGCTGCGCAAGCTGCACGGGGCGCTGTTCCAGAAGCGGCAGGATCCGGAGCGGGTGATGCCTGTGGCGATGAAGGTGCTCGGCTGGAAGAAGGGCGAGCGCAGCGGCATGGTGGTGCACGGCGCACGCGGGAGAGACGGCACGTCCAGGGGCGGCGCGGTGCGCGTCGGCGGGCGCGTGCCCTGGGGAGCCGAGGTGGAGTACGCCTTCCGGGCCGGGTACGACGGCACGGGGAGGGTGTCGGTGGACCACGTGGTGGCCCCAAGCTACTCCGCCCTGCTACGTCAGTCGGCCGCGGGAGCTGCTTGAACCGGTCAGTGCAGGCGCGCCGGGTCGCTACGCCACGGGAGGGGCATATATTCAGCTATGCCCCTCCCGGTTGCCTGTATCCTACTTCTCTTGGACTTCGGCGATGGAAGGCTGTTCAGTGAACGATCTCCACCTTGAAACCGTAGGAAACATCTCCTACGTGGAACTTTATGAACACATGGACGAAATAAATGCCCTCTGGGATGTCAGGTGCATGAGCTTCAGCTTCCGCTACGTCAGTCGAATAGACTTCCTCTCCCCACCTCAGCACAGGTTTTGTTGCCGTGACAGGGTACATCGCAAGCTGCACCTGTTCTGGACTCGGGTCTTCGTCTGAAACAACAATCTTGACTCCATCCCCTCGGATGACTCGGACTGTGGGAGCAGTGTCAAAATCACGCCATCCTGCGCTTTCGGAACAGACGGTGCTGTCCGCACTTACTGGCCAGCAATAACTACCCCTCCAACCTGGATAAAGGCGTCCACTGTATTCAAGATACCCCTGTGGAATTGAGGGCACAGCCTCTCTATCCCTGCCCACTCCTAGAGTCGCCGTGGACGCAGGAAGAGGGGCGGGCGTGACGGTCGGTACTGGCACCGGGGACGACGTCGAGGCTTCACTGAATGTCGGCGCGTCCTCTCCGATCCACTTGACTATCAAGGTGTTCAGAGAGCCGTCGGTCTTCATGGAGGCCAGCGCTGAGTTCAGCTTCTCAAGCAGGTCGTTGTCCTCGCGCACACCAATGCCTATGCCCCGGTCAAGCAGCACGGAAGGGCCGACGACGGTCAGCCGACCCTCATGCTCCGCAAGCTTATCCACGGCGTAGGCGTGGTCCACGAGGCTCGCGTCGATGTCGCCGTTGAGCAGCGCCTCGATTCGTTCCTCCTCGCTGCTGAATTCGGTGTACGGGATGCCTCGCTCCGTGAAGTAGTCCGAGTAGATGGTGTTGGCGTAGGCTCCCAGCCGACCCTGAACCGCCTCGTCGCCCGCGTCCGCAAGCGCGAGGTAGACGGAAGGCGTGGGAGGGTAGTACGGCTCGGTGAAGTCGATGGTTTCATCGCGCTCATCGGTGATGCTCATACCGGCGATGATGGCGTCGAACTCCCCAGCTACCAGGTCCGGGATCATGGACTCCCAGTCGTTCAGCAACCACTCGCACTGAAGCTCGGCCCTGCGGCACAGCTCGTCGCCTAGCTCGCGCTCCAACCCGTCTATCTCGCCGTCGTCGTCGATGAAGTTGAAGGGGTGGTAGGCGCCCTCAGTGGCCAGCAGCACGGGCTCCGTGCCGTCGCCGCACGAGAGAACGCCCGCCATGAGAACCATAGCCGCCGCAAGGGGGACTGTTTGCCTAATCCAGCCCATTACTTAGCCTCCGAACCCACGCGCAGAAGTCCCCGACGCCTACGCTCGTCCCTCGTCCATTCCCTCTATTGCACCTTCTCGACAGCGAAGAGCAGTCAGGTTGTAGGCGTTCCACTAGGTCGGAGCCAGGCATGGGGCTTCTCGCAAGCGAAAGGCGCATCTTCGTCAACGAACCTGTCTCTCCAGCGGCACCGTCTCCGGCGACAGGTCCGCCGCAATCTCCTCCAACTGCTCTAGGGCGGCGCGCAAGTCCTCCACGATCTCCTCGGCGATCTCGTCCGGGGGCGGAAGGTTCGCCGTGTCCTCGATGCTCTCGTCCCGCAGCCAGAATACGTCCAGGTTCACCTTGTCCCGATTCATCAGTTCCTCGTAGCTGAACCTGTGGAAGCGTTCGGTCTCTTGCCGTTGTTGTTGAGCTTCCGGGTTATAGCAGGCCACGAAGTCGTCTAGGTCGGCCCGGGCCAATGGATTGGCCTTCAGGGTGAAGCGGCGGTTGGTGCGCAGGTCGTATATCCACAGTTCGCGTGTCCAAGGGGTCTCGCTGGCGGGTTTGCGGTCGAAGAAGAGGACGTTGGCCTTGACTCCTTGGGCGTAGAAGACGCCGGTGGGCAGCCGCAGCAGGGTGTGCACGTCGCACTCCGCCAGCAGCTTCCTGCGCACGGTCTCCCCGGCCCCGCCCTCGAACAGCACGTTGTCGGGCACGACTATGGCCGCCCTCCCGTGAAGCTTCAGTATGGACTTCACGTGCTGGAGGAAGCTGAGTTGCTTGTTGCTCGTGGTGGCCCAGAAGTCGGGGCGATCAACGGCAGGGTCTTTCTCCCGCTCGGCGTCGCACTCGGAGTTGACGAAGGTGAGGCTGGACTTGCGCCCAAAGGGCGGATTGGTCAGCACCATGTCGAAGTTGACGCCCGGATAGCTTCGGAGGCTGTCGTCAACCTTGATGTTCGTCTTGTCCCCTCCGATGTCGCGAAGGTACAGGTTCATGACGCCGAGCCGGGCGGCACTGTCCACGATCTCCCATCCGTGCAGCGCGCCGTTCTTCAGGTGCTCCTTCTGACCATGGTCCATGGGGTGATGACGCACGATGTAGTCATGGGCCGCCAGCAGGAATCCGCCGGTGCCGCAGGCGGGGTCGCAGATGGTGGTGTCCGGCTTCGGCCGCATCACATCCACGATGACCTGTATCAGCGGGCGCGGCGTGAAATACTGCCCCGCTCCTGTCTTCACATCCTGGGCGTTGCGCTCCAGCAGCGATTCGTAGGCGTCGCCCTTTACGTCGGCGCTCAAGGCCGACCAGTTCTCCCTGTCGATCAACTCCTTAATCAGCCTGGTGAGCATCGCAGGCTCCTGGATGCGGTTCTGGGCCTTGCGGAAGATGACGCCGAGGGTGCCCGGCTGTCGGGCCAGGGTCTCAAGGGTGTTGCGATAGTGGGTCTCCAACTCTTCGCCCTCTCGCGCCAGCAGGCTGGGCCAGCCGTAGCCTTCGGGGATGGGCGGCGGCTTGTAATCGGGCAGGTCGGAGAAGGGCGGACGGCTGCGTTCGTCCATCATCTTGAGGAAGATGAGGTAGGTGAGCTGCTCTAGGTAGTCGCCGTAGGACAGCCCGGCGTCGCGCAGGATATTGCAGTAGTTCCACAGCTTCTGGCCAACGGAGGAGGATGTGGTCATGGTGATACCTCACTACCGGAGTGTTGCGGCCTAGTGGACTTCCTTGACCGGCTTCGCCTTGGCCTGCCGTTGGAGCTGGCTGCGGCCTCGGCTTCCTCGCGTTCAGCGCGGATGCGCTTCAATAGCGCCGATGCCGGTTCGTCGTTGGGGTTCTGGGGAACCAGCCTGCCGGAGAACGCCCGCTTCAGGATGCTCTGCCGCAGCCGCTCGGCTCGTGTGAGGTTGGCCTCGACGGTGGACTCGGCCTGCTGGATGACGGACAGGCGGCGGTCAACCTCGACGACGATGCGGTGCTGCTCGGCAAGTGGGGGGAGAGCGACGACCCAGGACTCCGTTCGTTGAGCACCCAAGTGGTGAATGCCCACCCCTCTCGCTGCCCTCCCAAGAGCTCCAGTCCGAGCGTCAGAAAGCAGGTGATAGAACAGGTACGGCGCTACGGTCGGAAAGGCCCTGACGCGTATGAGCGTGTTCTGAAAGCAGCAGCCATCAATCTGGTCAGCCCATATTGCTGGCTTTCCAACCTCATCTGCACTACCGGACGCTTCTGCCAACAGGATATCCCCTCGGCGCAGCCGATAGATTTCATACTCTCGCGGATCAAAGTCCATCTCCTTAACGTCGGACAGGTCGATCCCATCCCAGGTGACATTGGCTGCACGCAGATACGGACGCATGTGAGGCCCCGTCGCTCTCTTGGGTGATCGCTGCCGTCCCAAGCGCACTTCTCCAAGTTGAGCAGCCGTCGCCCACGTCCATCCCTCCGGCAGCTCCGGCAGGTCCGACGTATCCGGCCCCATGGGCTCCTTGTACTTGCCGCGGCGCTTGGATTGGGATTCCCACCGGGTGCGGCGTTCGGCAAGGACGCGCTCCAGCAGGACGGAGGCGTGCTCGTAGTCCCGGCCCTCGGTGCGGGCAAGCTCCGCCTCTATCGGAACCAGCCTGCCCTCGCAGGCAGACTTGAGGACGCTGGCCCGGTAGCGTCTCAGGTTGGCCTGGACCCGCTTGAGCGACGCCACAGATGCATCGAGGCGGGCGAACTGCTTTTCGATTTCGGCTACGATGCGGCGCTGCTCGGCGAGAGGGGCGAGGGATAGAGGATGCGACCTCAAGTCATTGCCACGAATGGCCTCAAAGGTGGTGCCGGTCGCACTGGCACGCAGTTCCTCCTCCGTGGCTCGCATAGCATAGAGGACGTACTTGGAAGGTATACCCCCCTGAGTTCTGATGGCTGCCAAGCCTCTGCCGATACAAGATTCAACAGCGCAGAGGTTCGTCGGGCCGACTGGTGCCCGAATTGAAATCAGCACATCGTCCGGCTCGGCCATCTTGGACGGAGCAGAACACCACTTTGTAGCTATCGGGTATGTTTTTCCAAATTCTGCCTTTCCCTGAAGGAATGGCAGCCCTACCCCGTTGGTGTTGTAGGTCTTGCCGGGCGGGGATTGGCCTTGAATTACGAGACAGACCTCTCCGAGTGCAGCGGTCACCCATCTGCTGGGCAGTTCCCCCAGTTCGGTGCCCTCTATCGCAGCGACATCTCTATGTTGGCTTGTAGCAAGCATCGATAGCGTACCTATCGGCCAAGGACCCTCATGTAGTCGTCGTGGCCGCCAATCCAGACCCAGAACAGGTCCTGCCCTTCTTCGATGGCGAGGGCTCTGTAGGCACGCCCTACCCGGACCACCCAGTAGTCGTTGGCCTTCTTGAAGTGAAGGGAGGGGTGTCGCGGATCATCCTTGAGCAACTGGAAGTTTCGCTGAGCAGTTCTCTGAACCGCTTCAGGCAGCCGCTCGAAGTGCGCCCAGAATTGGGGCGTGGTGCGATGCACACTACAACTCCCTCAGGGTGCCTTCCCGCTTGGCCTGTTCGACCTCAGCCTTCAGGAAGTCCAGCCGTCGAGCCTTCGCGTCATCTTCGATCTCTCGGTCCCACGCCTCCTCCGCCAACTCATGAAGCCAGTCCATGACCTTGGTGTACTCGGCTTCAGGAAGGCTCAAGACTGCCTGCTTGATCTCATCAGCGCTGGTCATTGAATTGCCTCCTTTCACTTCTCCTGGACATGCTATGCCACCAACTCGAGGTTGAGTTCCTCCAACAGCCCGGCCAGTTCTTGCCCGAAGAGCTGGTGCGCCTTGCCGAGGCCGCCCTGCTGCGAGAACGGGGGCAGTTGGAAGTCGCCCATCTCCATGCTGACGCTGCCAGCGATGTGGTCTCGGATGGCCTCCAGCCAGCGTATCTGCTCCTCGGTGAAGGAGCGGCCCGCCGTCTGCTGCATCGCCATCCACCCCTGAAAGCGTTCGCGCACGCCGTCTGCGAAGGGCGCAAGCTCGTCCGCGCCGCCGATAGCGTAGCGCACGACGGACACGATGTCCGCCAGGGTCCGCTGTCCTGAGCCGCGCACCTTCGATTCGTCCAGTTGTCGATAGGCCTCCCACAGCCGTTCCGCCGTCCACGAGCGAGGCGGAGACACCAGGGCGTCCGCCAGGGCTTTGATGTCGGCATAGCCCAGCCGTCGCCTAAAGGGTCGCTCATAGAGCACCTGCAACGCCGTGATCTCGTCCCGGTTCTCCTCTATGAACTGCTGGAACGACTGCACCACGCCGTTGGCCTGGCCCTCGGAGAAACCAGCCTCCATCACGCTGTCGGCGCTCACCGTGTCGATGGTCTGCTCGTAGGAGCGGTGGATGTCCACCAGCCGCTGCCGCAGGCCGGGGTTGGCGGCGAAGGGCCGGGCAGCCTCGTCCAGCAACCGGCGCTTGGCCTCTTCGACCGCGGATTCGGGCGGTTCGTCCTGCCCTGTCGTCTTCTGGGCCGCAACGATAGCGGCGTCCGGGTCGGTGGCGTTCACCAGGCTGGCGACAAGGGCATTCAATGGCGCGCCCTCGGAGGCTGCTTCTATGGCCTCGCGGTCTCTGGGACGCAGCTTGCGGTCCAGCCGCGCCAGGCGGCTGGCGAGGGACGACAGCACCTCCGGGTCCCGGTCGCCCATGCTCACCATCTCCAGCAGCTTGTCGAAGGACACCGAGGGCCTTCTCTCCAGCGAGTAGGAGTCCGAGAGCGGCGTCTCCGTCACCCCCACCGCATCGACGATGACGAAGCGGTCCTTGTTGCGGGCGTCGGGGGTCACCGCGTTGAAGTCGGTCTCGGAGATAGTGCGCACCCCGCGTCCCTTCATCTGCTCGAAGAAGCTGCGGCTGCGCACGTTGCGCATGAAGAAGACCACCTCCACCGGCTTGATGTCCGTGCCCGTGGCGATCATGTCCACGGTGACGACGATGCGGGGGTTGTAGCTGTTGCGGAAGGCGGTCAGCAGGTCTTCGGGCCTCGCCCCGGTGGTGCGGTAGGTGATCTTCTGGCAGAAGTCGTTGCCCTTGTCGAAGACCTGCCGCACGACGCGCACGATGTCGTCGGCGTGGCTGTCGTCCTTGGCGAAGATGATGGTCTTGGGCACGTCTCTGCGGCCGGGGAACATGTCCGTGAACAGCTTGTCCCTGAAGGTCTGGATGACCGTGCGAATCTGGGCCTCGGCCACCACGTCGCGGTCAAGCTGGCTGGGTGCGTAGGTAAGGTCCTCGTCCAGCTGCTCCCAGCGCACCTCCTTGGTCTGCCTGTCCCGCCGGTCAACGTAGTACCCGGCGTCCACCGTCGATCCCCGCTCGGTGATCTGCGTGCGAATCCGGTAGGTGTCGAAGTCCACGTTCACCCCGTCGGCCACAGCCTGCTCGTGGGTGTACTCCATGACCAGGTTCTGCCGGAAGAACCCGACGGTCTGCTTGGACGGAGTTGCGGTCAGCCCGATGATGAAGCCGTCGAAGTACTCCAGCACCTGCCGCCACAGGTTGTAGATCGAGCGGTGGCACTCATCGGTGATGATTACGTCGAAGGTCTCGATGGGAACGTCGGGGTTGTACTCGACGGGTGAGGGCTCGCGCTGGAGCGAGGGTGTGTCGAAGTCGGAAAACTCCTCCCGCTCCGGGTCAAGCTCCTCGCCCTTCAGGATGGAGTAGACCCGCTGGATGGTGGCGATGCAGACCCGGCTCACCGGGTCGATATGCCCGGACTGGAGGAGTTGGACGTTGTAGAGCTCGGTGAACTTGCGGCCCTCGTCCGGGGTGGTGAAGCCCTGGAACTCCCGCAACGTCTGACGTCCAAGGTTGCTGCGGTCTACGAGGAAAAGCACACGCCGCGCTCCAGCGTGCTTGACGAGGCGATACACCTGGTTGCAGGCCATGAAGGTCTTGCCGCTGCCGGTGGCCATCTGCACCAGCGCACGCGGGCGTCCTGCACTCAGGGACTCCTCCAGGTTCCTGATCGCCCGCTCCTGCACCGGCCACAGCCCCGATGCGTTCAGGGGCGGCATGGCCTTCAGCCTCTGGCGCAGGTTGTTCATGGCCAGGTGGTCGCCCTTGTGTTCGGCGATTCGTCCCGCCTCGGCATCTAGCATATAGGTCGCGCCTATCCACTCAGCGAGCGTCTGCGGGGTATGGAAGGAGAAGACGCCCCTGCTTCTCGGTTCGGGGTCCAGCCTGTTGGTGAACTGGGTTTCCGAACTGGTGCTCTCGTACAGGAACGGGAGCGGGCGTTGGTGGGCGGGAAGGTTATCGGGCAGACCTGCGCTGTACTTCTCGGACTGGACCTCTACGCCGGTGAGGGTGAAGCCTTCCGGCTTGGCCTCGACCACGCCCGCGGCCTTCTGGTTGACGAACAGCAGGTAGTCGGCGTCACCGTGTCCGGGCTTCAGCGAAAACTCCCGCACCGCGACGCCGGCGCTTGCGTACAGGTTGATGGCGGCGGCGTCCTGCACGGCCCAACCTGCCTGCCTAAGCAGGCTGTCTATCCTGACCCTGGCCTGTTCTTCGGGAGTCATGCCGTCAATCCTGTCGCTGGCTCGCCATGCTTCTATAGGCTGCCCTCACCATCTGGTCAATGGCGACGGCGGCCTCTTCGCTGAGGTGGGGGTCTGCGTGCAGGCAGGAAGAGATGACCGCCATCGGCTTCGGCTCTTCTCTGGCGACAGCGCTCTTGACGAAGCGGTCCACCTCCAGCCCCGACCAGGCCGCCAAGGCAGCAAGGCCGTTCACGTCGGGCAGTCTGCCCTGGGCCATGCGGCTCAACGTGGAGGCGCTGATGCCGCACTCCTCCGCCACCTGCCTCCAGGTGCGTCGGCGGGCCTGACGCTCCGCGTCCAGGGCGGTGAAAAAGGCCCCGCCATCGAAGCTCGCTGTCCTAGCCATCGGTCTCTCCTCGGTGTCTCCGTCTCCGAGACAATTCCCATCAACGACCATGATGCGCTCTGGTTGTTTGATTATCGCAACTGTATAATGTGATTGCAACAATCGGCAAAAGGCAAGCAGGTGAATGTTGTCGGTGGCCGTCGTTGGACCAGCCGGTCTCAGGCAGGCTTGGAACTGCCCAGGGTGAAGGTATGCAACCAGAGCTAGCAAAGTATGAGATTCGAGCCCTGCGCCGGTTGCTGGCCGTCCTGCGAAAGTGGCGGATGAGGCGGCTGCGGTAATTGCTCTAACCGAAACTGAGGCACTACTTTTCGGTCCTAACATTTGAATCATGTTGCTCACCATCACGACGACGCACCAACCGGCGACCGACCTGGGGTTCCTGCTCCACAAGAACCCTAGTCGATTCCAGTCGTTCAAGCTGTCTTTCGGGAGGGCCGACGTCTTCTACCCCGAGGCAGACATCCACCGCTGCACGGCGGTGCTTCTGTTGCACATCGATCCGGTGGGGCTGGCACGCCCGAAGTCCGGGAACCCCAACGCCGGGGACTGGCTTGGGCAATACGTGAACGACCGTCCCTACGTCGTCTCATCACACATGAGCGTGGCGATTGCTTTGGTCTTCGGCAGCGCGCTGGCGGGGAAGAGCGCCGAACGAGCGGAACTTGCCGACATGCCCATGCCGCTGGAAGCCGATGTTCCCGCGATGCCCTCTGCGGATGGGCCGGATCTCATCAGGCGCTTGTTCGAGCCGCTGGGCTACGACGTTCACGTTTCAGGGCGGCCCTTGGATGAACGTTTCCCAGAGTGGGGACACAGCCCGTACTACGGCGTGCGCCTGTCGTCGAAGGTCCGACTCCGGGAACTGCTCGCTCACCTCTACGTGCTCTTGCCCGTCCTGGACGACGACAAGCACTACTGGGTCGGCGACGACGAGGTGGCCAAGCTCCTGCGCTTCGGCGAGGGGTGGCTGGACAACCATCCTCTGCGTGAACTCATCTCGCGCCGCTACCTGAAGCATCAGCGCAGCCTGGTAAGCCAGGCGCTCGCCCAGCTGCTTGACGCGGGATCGGCTGACCCGGGCGTTGTCGCCACAAGGCACGAACGGGAAGAGGAACGGCTTGAATCGCCCATTCGACTGGGTGAGCAGCGCACTCAGGCGGTGCTCACGGTGCTCCGCGACATGGGGGCGGCCAGGGTGCTCGACCTCGGCTGTGGCGAGGGGAGGTTGATCGAGGCTCTACTCGGAGAGTCTTCGGTTCGTTCGATCACCGGTCTGGATGTCTCGCACCGGGCGTTTGAAACGGCGGCCCGCCGGCTGCGCCTCGACACCCTTCCCCCGCGACAACGGGAGCGTATCACCCTCCTGCACGGCTCCCTCACCTATCGGGACAAGCGCTTCTCAGGGCACGATGTCGCCGTCGCCATGGAGGTGATCGAGCACATCGACCCCACGCGACTTGACGCCTTCGAGGACACCATTTTCGGGAACGCCAGGCCCGGCGCCGTCCTCATCACGACGCCGAATGCGGAGTACAACGCGCTGTTCGAAGGGCTGGCCGACGGCGCGTTCAGGCACGGGGACCATCGTTTCGAGTGGACGCGAGCCGAATTCCAAGACTGGTCGCGACAGGTTGCGGACCGCCGCAAGTACGAAGTGATCTTCCAGGACATCGGCCCCGTCCACCCAGTGCATGGAGCGCCGACGCAGATGGGTGTCTTCACGCGATGAACATCTCCATTCCCGAGCTGTGTCTCGTCGCTCTCATCGGCCCCACCGGTTCGGGGAAGTCCCACTTTGCCTCCCGTCACTTCAAGCCCACCGAAGTGGTGTCTTCGGACGATTGCCGGGCGATGGTTGCCGACGACGCCAACGACCAGGCGGCGACTCCCGACGCCTTTGCCCTGCTCAACTTCATCGCGGCGACGCGCCTGCGCTCCCGCCGCCTCACGGTCATTGACGCCACCAGCGTCCAGCCGGAGGCGCGGAAGTCCCTCGTGGAACTGGCCAGGGAGCATGACTGCCTGCCGGTGGCCATCGTCCTGAACATGCCCGAGGCCCTCTGCCTGGCCCGCAACAGAGAGCGCCCCGACCGCCAATTTGGGGGTCGCGTGGTGCGCCAGCAGGCCCAGCAGCTCAGGCGGTCGCTTCGCGGGCTGAAGCGCGAGGGCTTCCGGCATGTGTTCGTGCTCAACTCTCCCGAAGAGGCTGACTCCGCAACCGTTCAACGGACGCCCATGTGGGTCAACCTGCGTCACGAGCGCGGCCCCTTCGACGTCATCGGCGATGTCCACGGGTGTTTCGATGAGCTCCTCGCCCTCCTGGAACGCTTAGGCTATGAGATTGAGACCCGCACCGAGTCTGACGGCGGCGTAGGCTTTTCGGTATCCCATCTCGAGGGACGAAAGGCCGTGTTCGTGGGCGACCTCGTGGACCGAGGCCCCGGCGTCGTCAACGTGCTCAAGCTCGTGATGTCGATGGTGACGGACGGTTCGGCCCTCTGCGTAGCCGGCAATCACGAGTCCAAGCTGGCTCGCAAGCTCCAGGGCAGGAACGTTCAGGTGACCCACGGACTGGCGGAGTCGCTGGCGCAACTGGACATGGAGTCCGAAGCGTTTCGGCAACAGGCTCTTGCCTTCCTGGATGGGCTCATCAGCCACTACGTGCTCGACGACGGGGACCTGGTGGTGGCCCACGCGGGCATCAAGTCGGAGTACCAGGGCCGCGCCTCGGCCCGTGTCCGGGACTTCTGCCTGTACGGGGAGACCACCGGGGAGAAGGACGAATTCGGACTCCCGATACGCGCCAACTGGGCGGCCGAGTATCGGGGGAAGGCTACGGTTGTCTACGGCCATACCGCCGTTGTGGAACCAGAGTGGCTCAACCGCACCATCAACATCGATACCGGCTGCGTGTTCGGCGGGAAGCTGACCGCGCTCCGGTACCCTGAGAAGGAGCTCGTGTCGGTTCCGGCGGCGCGGGTCTACTACGAGCCGGTCAGACCATTGGCCCAATCCGTCTCGCCGGAGGAGTCAACCGGGTCAGCCACGGACCGCTCGGCGAACCTTCTCGACATCGATGACGTGATCGGCAAGCGCGTCGTATCGACCCGGCTGCGAGGGAATGTCACGGTGCGGGAGGAGAACGCTGCTGCGGCGCTTGAGGTGATGAGCCGGTTCGCCTTGGACCCGCGCTGGCTCGTCTACCTTCCGCCCACGATCTCTCCATCCGAGACGTCCAAACTCCCCGGCCTGCTGGAGCATCCAGCCGAGGCATTCACCTACTACCGCAACGCTGGCGTGTCCGAGGTGGTCTGCGAAGAGAAGCACATGGGTTCACGGGCCGTGGTGGTTGTTGGGCGGGACGCCTCTGCCATAGAGCGGCGCTTCGGCGTCACCGGCGATGGCGTCGGCGCATGTTACACGCGGACGGGGCGAAGGTTCTTTGGAGACCGCGCCCTGGAGTCGGCGTTCATGGAACGCGTCCGCAGGGGCATCTCGGAGGCTGGGCTCTGGGATGAACTGGAGACGGGCTGGATCGTGCTGGACAGCGAGATCATGCCGTGGTCCCTCAAGGCGCAGGAACTGCTCAGCGACCAGTACGCCGCCGTCGGTGCGGCTGCTCGCACCAGCCTGACGGCCGCCGGATCACTCCTCCGGCAGACGGCTGCTCGCGGCGTCGAGGTCGCCGACACCCTGGCCGGGGTTGAAGACAGGATCGGCCTGGTCAAGCTCTACGGCGACGCCTACGCCCGGTACTGCTGGCCGGTCGAATCGCTGGCCGACATCCAGTTCGCGCCCTTCCACCTGCTTGCGAGCGAAGGACGACTGCACACCGACAAAGACCACCTGTGGCACATGAACGTCGCTACGCGCCTGCAAGAGGCTGATTCTGAGTTTTTCCGGGACACCCGGCATAAGGTTGTGCGACTGGACACGTCGGATGAATCTGAGGCCACCGGTTGGTGGGAGGAACTTACGAGTACGGGCGGCGAGGGCATGGTCGTCAAGCCGTTGGACTTTGTATCGAAGGCCAAGCGTGGCTTGGCGCAGCCCGCCATAAAGTGCAGGGGTACCGAATATCTGCGCATCATCTACGGACCCGAGTACACGCTGCCGGAGAATTTGGAGCGTCTGCGGAACCGGAACATCTCCGCAAAGAGGTCTCTTGCCCTTCGTGAATTCGCGTTGGGCGTAGAGGGTCTCCAGCGATTCGTGGAACGAGAGCCCCTCTACAGGGTGCATGAGTGCGCCTTCGGCGTGCTCGCCCTTGAGAGCGAGCCGGTCGATCCGAGGTTGTGAACTCCGTCTAATTCAGGGAGGCGAACTTGTCAAAGCAACACTTCGTGGCAGTCCTGGTTGTCCTGGCTTCGCTATTCTCGATCATGGCCTGCTCAGACGACGGCCAGGCCCCGGCCGCGCAGCCTACGGCGGAGGCAACGGCCACCCGTGCGCCGGAGGCCACCGCCACGCCGACACCGACGGCCACTCCGCAACCTACGGCGACGGCGACACCGCAAGCGGACAGACCGGAGGCTGCCCGGAGCCTTGCACCGCTGGATTTGGACGACCCACAGACGTTCCTGTCGGCTCTATCTGCACAGGAGCAGTCCTGCCTTGCCGACGGCAATCTCGGCATCGCCCAGATCATGACGGCAATGACCTCGACCGATGGAGCCGAGGAGGGGGACGCCATCCTCGACTGTCTCGAAGATGAGACGGTGTTGCGCATGTTCCTGAGCGAGCCGCTGACGGCAACCGGAGAATTGAGTGATGAGACCTCCGTGTGCATCCGCCAAGGTCTGGGCGGGATGGACCTGCGCCCAATGATGAAATCGCCCGGGGCGGCTGCCGGAGCGATGGATGCCCGGATAGTTGGGATGGCGAGTTTCCTGACGTTCACCGCCTGCCTGAACGATGAGGAGTGGGAGGCGGCGTCCTCCGCACTGGAGTTAGGGCCTCGCGACAAATCCGGTACGGATTGCCTGTTGGCCGAACTGGGCGGACCGACGGGAGTGGCGGAAGCCCTGCTCCAAACGGATGAATCGGGATTGCCTACGGCGTTCGTAGCCACGGCAGCCAAGTGCGGCGTGGGCTTTGCGGGAATGTCGGAGAACATGCCTGACGACTCCGGCTCCGGTGGCACAGGCGGCGACACTTCCACGGAGGGTATGGGGCTGCCGCCTGACACGCTGCACCCCGTGGCTATTGACGACCCCCAAACGTTCCTGTCTGGACTGTCGCCCAGGGAACAGTCCTGCCTCGGCGATAAGGGCATCGGCCCACAGGAACTGTTGCAGATGACGGGGCGCTCTCCCGGCGGCTCGCTGGAGACCGTCGTGGACATCGTCAACTGCCTGCAAGACGACACGGTGCTGAGGCTGTTCCTGACCACGCTCGTAGGGCAAGTTGAACCGTTCAGTGAAGAGACTTCATTGTGCATACGGGAGGGATTCGTGCCGATTGACCTGCGCGGTCTGTTGGCTCCGGCCGTCGCCGGGTTTGCCCCCGAAAACTCCCTGGCGCTGGGGATGACGGCACTGAACGTCTCAGTGGTCTGCATGAACGACGATGAATGGGAGACCTACGCTCCGAGATTGGGGTTGCCGCCCGACTTCAGGGAGGGCGCGGCCTGCCTGTTCGAGGAGCTGGGCGGGCCTGCGAAGCTGGCGGAGGCCATGCGGGACGCCAGCTTGGGCGAACCATCGGAAGCATTCTTGAGAGCGGCGGAGACCTGCGGGCTGGAGGGGCGCTTCAGTCCCGATAGATGATTCCGCGCTTCATACCACAAGATGATCGCACGCGTTGAATGGATGAAGGGTCACAAGGACGCCCAGGAGCGGAGTTGTTATCAGAGCGCTGCTAATACATTGGCGATATATCGGAGTTGCAGCCGGCGTTGCGCTGGGCCTGCTCTTGGTGGCGTTTCTCACTTTTCCGGACCGCAACGCGCTGGTTGCCAAGGGTCCCATGAACACGGGCCATGAGGGATTGGGCTGCCAGGAATGCCACTCAGCCGTGGCGGGCACCGCCGCGCAACAACTGAGCTCCAACGTCTACCACTGGCTGGGTCTGCGGGAGTCCACCATAGGCTTTGGCTCCGAGGATGTCGGTAACGCGGCCTGTCTGGACTGCCACGAGAGGCCGGATGACCGACACCCCGTATCCCGCTTTGTGGAACCGCGCTTTTCCGATGCGCGGGAGCACATTGCGGCCCACACGTGCGTCACCTGCCACACCGAGCACCAGGGAGTGCGGGTGACGCAGCCCACCATCGGTTTCTGCACCCACTGCCACCAGGACACCTCGTTGGAAGACGACCCCATCACCCCCACACATGTAGAGCTGGTGCGCAGGGGGTCGTGGAACACCTGCCTCCAGTGCCACGACTTCCACGGCAACCACGTCCGGGACACGCCGCTGTGCCTTGAAGAAGGGGTGCCGGAGGCGCTCATCCTGGAATACTTCCTGGGAGGGCCATCGCCCTACGGCGACGAGAAGCGCGTCGAGCCGTCCTCGACCGGGGAAGGCGGCGACCCATGAAGTTCGTCGCCGTGGTCGTGGCGGTAGCCATCGTGCTCGTGGCGCTCATCGTCGCGAATGCGCCGCCGCCGGACGACGCACTCACCGATGGCGGCCCGCCCGTGCCCATTGAAGCTGTTTTCGCAGTGCTGGAAGCCGAGAACGACGCGGTGCGCCAGGTGTGGGCCAGGGACATTGTGGGAGCGGGCCAAGCGCAGGGGATTCGATTTGACGAGGACTGGCATGACGAGAGGCTGGACGCCGGGCCGCTTCCGGCGCTCTTCCTGCGGGAGACTGCCGAGGGTCTCCGGCGTAGTCCGGTTCCCCTGTATCTATTCCTCGGCTCGGACTTCCCGATCAATGACGCCAACAAGTTCACCGGCTTGCAGACAGAGCACTTTCAAGTCATCAGGCGCACCGGCGAGCCGCAGTTCTTCTTGGACCCGGATATCGGCTTTCAGACCGCCATGTTCTCGGACATCGCCTCGGCGGAGGCGTGCGTGGTCTGCCACAACAGCGACCCGAACTCGCCCAAGACCGACTGGCAGGTGGGCGACGTCATGGGTGCGACCACCTGGTCATACCCGGAGGACGAGATAAGCATGGCCGAGGCCATGGAACTGATAGGAGCTCTGCGCCGGAGCGTCCGTGAAGCCTATGTGCATTACCTGGATAAGGTTGCCATCTTTGCCGACCCTCCCCCCGTGGGAGACCTGTGGCCCGCAGACGGCTATTTCCTGCCATCGGCCGATGTCTTCATGGCGGAGGTGGAGGAGAGGACATCGGCCCAGACCCTTCGCTTGCTGCTGGAGGCGCAAGACATGGGGGAGGCGCGATGACAACGGGCCAATCCGTAGGTGAATCTCCAGTGGAAGCTGCCGACAGCAACGGGAGCCGGGGAAGGCCCGTTCGTGCTGGCCGCCCCTTCGCGTTGCCGGTAGCGGCGTGGCGGTGGCGGATGGTGGGTGTCCTCAGCGTGCTCCTCTACGTGGGCCAGGATGTCGCTGGGCTGCGGTGGGAGTGGCTCGCCCAGGCCCAAGACCTGGACGAGTACAAGTATGTCACCGGCGCCGGACTGCTTTCGTATGTGGGATGGCAGTGGTGGCTCTTCTACTCCCGTCTCAAGCGGCGGAATCTGCGGAGGCTGCTGCCGTGGCATCAGCGGACCGGCGCACTGGTGCCACTGCTGTTCTACGTGCACAGCGTGGAGGTGGGCTACGGCTACCTGGCGGCGCTCAGCTGGGTGTTTCTGGGCAACATGCTTGTTGGTGCGGCGAGTCCCCTGGGCATCAGGATCAACAACCGCTACTACACCGTCTCGTGGGGAGTTGCCCACGTCTCACTGGCCGCCGTCACGGTTGTCCTGGGTCTCTTCCATGCCTACATCGCCGTGTACTACAAGTAGCGATGGCAATTGGGTGTCACACTACAGGAATCGCAAGTCCTTGGTGCGCCGACAGGCTGCCAAGCGACATCTCGAATATGGCGGTATCTACCGTAAGCGGTGGTGGAGTTGGACGCGCTGGAGACCTGCCGCGCCAGCGAGCAGGGTGAAGACGCCACCCCGTCACCGCCGCCCACGATAGACATCACGGCGGCCAGCGGAGCCACCGAGGGCGGGGACGCCATCTTCACGCTGTACGGCCAACCCGGCGCCAGATGCGGCGCTGGACGTGAGCGTTGCGGTCTCGGCCTCGGGCGACTCCGCTACGGACTCTGGAATTGCGTGTAGCACCACGCCCTGCTGCCGAGGTCAGTTGGCTTCAAGTTCGGCCGCCCATGTGTACCTGATTTTTTTGTCGTTATTGGATAACCGATATCCTGGCTCAGGAGGTCACCAGGGGAATGAGGGAAGCTGCATCGAGGGGCTTCTGGATGTCCAGCGGGGCGCCGTTCGGCTACAGTAGGATCATGGTACAGGATGGACCCAAGAAGAGACCCAGATTGGAGCCCGACCCCGATTCGTCCCAGGTCGTCAGGCGCATCTTCGACATGTCGGAGGCCGGAAAGTCGACGCTCGACATCGCTCGGACGCTCAACGACGAGGGCATTGCCAGCCCTAGGGGAAATCCCTGGGGAAAGACGACCCTCCACGCAATCCTCATCAACGAGACCTACACCGGCACCTTGATCTGGGGCATGAACGCCAAGGACGGGGCCGACCCCGTGCAGGTGGACGATGCGTTCCCGGCAATTGTCTCCAAAGCCCAGTTCAACCGTGTGGCCAAGCTGATGCGCTCACGTGCGCCCAAGGTGGTCAACCCCCGCAGGGTTGCCAGTCCCTTCCTCTTGAGCGGGCTGGTCAAGTGTAAGCCCTGCAGGCGCGCACTGACCGGCCAGTACGCCAAGAGCGGCAAGTTCCCATACTACGTCTGCCAGACCCTCATGAAGCAGGGCAGCGGGTCATGCGACACCCCGAGGCTCAACGCCCGACGATTCGAGAAATTGGTCGTCGATAAGATTCGCTCCAACGTTCTCACCGAAGGAAACATCCGAGATCTGGTGAAGACCGTGGACGAGAAGATGGATAAGGTGGCCGCCGGGCAGCACAAGAGGCTGGAGGAGATAGACACGGAACATGAGGATGTGAAGCGGCACCTTAGCCGCATCTGGCACTTCATCGGGGAGACCGACAATATCGACATGGCCGACGCCGGAAACCACATCAGGGAACTCAGGGACCGGCAGGAGCTCCTTGAGGACGAGGCATCGGCAGCCAGGGCGATCTTGACTCAGCGCAGGTCGGTCCTGGACGACGTGGACACCGTGGAGGCCTACGCCAAGGAGATGAGAGATTTCCTGAAGCACGGCGAACTGACCGAACGCAAGGCCTTCATCCAGTCGTTCGTCAAGGAGATCGTCGTCATACCCGGCGACGCCCTCCTCAGATACACAGTGCCTATGCCAAGCGATAGCTTGATTCCAAGGAAGGCAATCGAGAAAATGGCCCTGAACGACTCGGTACTTGTTTCAGTGCACCGGAGTCCACCACTATGGGGATTTCCCACATCCTCCTCGATTGTTGCATTGTGTATCAGTAAGGCCCGCTGCATAGCTGTTCTAGGCGTTAGGGCCTGCGGACCTAGCGGGATGTCTTGCTGATGACTTCCAGCAGCCGATAGCCGTACCTGGAGGCGTCCTAAGAGGGCGCCGCAGCGACTGTAAGCGCCTTAGATGTCATGGCTCCTCGGGCCTTGGGCTCCTCGGCGAGGGGCTTCTCATCATTCGTCCTGAAGAACATGGTCGGGAGTTGTGAATCGAATCTCATTGGGACGGGAAATCGGGCTGGCAGGAGCTCAGTACAGGGCGCTGCTGAGAGCGGCGCGGGATCTCCTCGTGAGTTCGTGGTCATTCCCGAGCAGATAGAAGATGGCGACACAGCTCCTCCTGGCGCCGTCGTCGTCGTAACGACGATCCTTTCGGACCACGTCGATGAGTCCATCCAGGGCCGCCTCGAAGTTGCCGGTCCGAGCGCTGCGAAGTGCCTGCAGGTAGTCCTCTTTCACGGGGCTGTCCGGCAGCGGCCCCGGATCGTCGACTCTAGCAAACATAGAGGCCAGCGTCCTCACGGCTTCGGCCTCGTCGTGATGCGAAGACCCGAGCCCCACACGACCGGCGATCATCGCCGCCTGATCGGAGTCTGTGTGCAGGAGGGCTCTGGCGGTCAGGGCCAGAGCTTCATCGTTGTCCGGCTCTGCCTGTGTGATCGGCCGCAGTGTTTCCAGCGCGGGGCCGGTGTCGTGGACGGCCAGCATGCGTCTGGCGTCCGCCAGCTGCGAACGGTAGCGGCTCGGTATCGCCTTGCGAAGCCACTCTACGATCCTCCGCTCGGGTAGGGCGCCGATGAACTCGTCAACGACTTCTCCGTCGACGAACAGCTTCACGTTGGGGATGCTGCGGATTCCGTACCGGGCGGAGATATGGGGGAAGGCCTCTGTGTCCAGCTTCACGAGTGCCCACTCGTGTGAGTGCTCGCCGGCCAGCTTCTCCAGGACGGGTCCCAGGATCTTGCATGGGCCGCACCACTCGGCCCAGAAATCGACCAGTACGGGAATCGTCCGACTGCGCTCGATCACATCTCTCTCGAAGTCGATGACCTCTACCTTCATCCTTCGTTGACCCTCCTGCAGGTGTTGAATCGTGTTCCATCCAACACGACGGAACATACCTCTCTACCCGTTCTGCGGTGCGCGGTGTTGGTGCGATCCTATACGATGTGACATGATTGCGCGCAAGGATAGCTCACGCAGGGGTGGAGGTTGACCGATGGCAGACATGACAACTGAGAACGGGTTGATAATTAGGAAAATTGATCAGCCTGACGGGGGATTCACTGTTCAATTGGATAGGCCTCAGGGAGAGACCTTTGCGTCGATACAGTTTGACGATTCTAGAGATCAGTGGACATGGGGACGTTCTCAGTCATCTGCCTTGACCGACGTTATCAGTTGGGCCGACCAGGCGTTCGTCAAGGAGAAGCGCGTGGCGGAAGAGAAGCTAAGACAACTGGAAGAGCAACGTCGACAGAAGGGGGATCGACTGAACGCCTATTGGGAAATGGTCATTGACGTGTACGGCGGCAAGGATAAGCACTAGACCACAATATGGCGCTGCCCAGAAGGTCGCGGAGATGACATGCCCTTAGCCTTGCGCCGCAGTTAGCTCTCTAAAGCCCCCTGAGCCAGGAGAACATCGTCTCGAACAGCGCTCCCTCGCATCCCATGTAGCCATGGTTGGCTCCGTCAATCTCGCTGATCTGGACGTGCGGATAACCTACGGCCTCCAGGCCGCGCCGGGCTGCGCCGCACACTGGAAGCTCCTGCGGCCCGCCGACGGCGCACTCCTCCGAGCCGAATATGAAGAGCGTGGGGCAGCCCGTGTTCCGCGCGTGCATGGTCACACTGTAGCGATTGTCCCGGTTGAAGCAATCTACAAAGGTGCGTGCACTCCACATTGACCCCCATGGGACTCCCGGACGAAGCAACACGTCCGGGCGGCCCTCCGCGACGTTGCGCTCAGACTCTCTGAACGGCCCCGAGAATTCCTCTCCGTGCAGCGCGATGACCCCTCGTGGTTGTACTCGCCTGGCGACACCGGGATGACTGCCACCACGTTGTCAAACTTCTCTTTTGCCTGCGCGTAGGTGGCCCGGACAGCCCCGCCGCTGTGTCCGCCTATGGCTATCCGGTGATGTCCTCTCTCCCGCAGCAGCTTCAGCCAGGCGCCGAAGTCGGCTCGCGAGTCGTCGACGGACTCGAAGGCGTAGCCAGCGAGCGGCCCTCCTCTGACTCCGTTGGCGACATGATCGTGTCCCCGGCGATTGCCTGTCAGAAAGGCAATGCCCTTCTCCGCAATCCGTCGGCCCAGCTCAAGATACAGGCCGCTGTAGAAGTTGCCGCTATCGCCGTGAAAGAAGAGCACGGCGTCCACCGAGTAGGATCGTCCCACCTTGGCCGGGGCGAAATAGGCGCCTGTCAGCGTAATGCCTTCAGGTGTCGTGACTTCGACCATCTCCGTAAGCAACTTCGTCCCCCTTCCGTCCGAACGCGCCTTTCGTATCGCTACGAGCCGTCCCTGCAATTGAGAAGCGAGTGGTGGTCAGCGGCTGTCCTTTCAACCCAATGCCCCAAAGCGAGGGATCGCTATGCCAATAAGTGCGCAGCCGAGGCGTAGAATACTACAGGAACGTCAACCAGAGGAGGGGATGTTTTTCTTGTGGGGAATGGATCAGGGTGTAGTAGTATCGGGAGATCCTGAGGTGAGATGATCCATGTCCACGACTTGGAAGAAGAACGCTTCATACCCGTTTGAGACCTTCAAGCACGACGCGGTGGCGACGAACGGCATGGTTTCCACCAATCATCCGTTGGGGTCTGCCGCGGGCCTGGAGATGCTCGCGATGGGCGGGAACGCGATGGACGCGGCTGTGGCGTCCGCGTTCGCGCTGAGTGTCGTGGAGCCGATGATGATCGGCATCTTCGGAGCCGGGTTCATCAACTTCTACAACGCATCGGGCAACGAGTTCGTGAATATCGACAACTACTCGGTCGCGCCTCGAGCGGCGACCCCGGACATGTACGAGACGATCTCTGAGGCCTGGCCGGACTACATGGAGACCGCAGACCGCGCCAACCTAGTGGGCTACAGGGCAGTTGGGGTGCCCGGATCGCTGAAAGGCTGGTGCTATGCGGAGGAGCGGTATGGGAGGCTTGGGCTGGAAACGGCGGTCCAACCGGCGATTCGATACGCAAGGCGTGGATTTCGGGCCGGTCAGTACCTCGTGGACATTATCCGACAGAGCCAGGAAGATCTGGCGATGTTCCCGGCGAGTGCTGATGTGTTCCTTCCCGGCGGGTCGCCGCTGTCCGTGGGCGACTTGATCTTCAGGGAGGACTACGGGAAGACACTGGAATCTATAGCGAAGAGCGGACCGTCCGTGCTCTACACGGGCCGTATCGGCGAGATGGTGGTCGATGACATGGCCGCGAACGGCGGGATCATCACTTCCGATGACCTTCGCGACTACCGTATACACCTGCGGGAGCCTGTACGAGGCACTTATCGGGGACACGAGATTGTCTCCGTGGCGCCGACCAGCTCAGGCGGGACGGCAATCGTGGAAATGCTGAACATTCTCGAAGGGTTTGATGTCGCTGGAGCGGGATTCGGCACGGCGGAGGGCATACATCTGCTGGCGGAGTCCATGAAGATCGCATTCGCGGACAGATTTGAGTACCTGGGGGATCCCGGCTTCGTCGAGGTGCCCGTGGAAGCGCTTACGGCCAAGACGTATGCGGCTTCGCGGCGCCGCGAGATCGACACTGGCTCGGCGCGCATCTACAGCTACGGCGATCCCTCAGCGTACGTGGGTGAGAGCGCGGACACTACACACCTGACTGTCGCAGACGGCGACGGTAATGTCGTGTCTACGACGCAGACCATACACTCGGCATTCGGTTCCAAGGTGACGACTCCGGGCACAGGTATGCTTCTGAACAACACCATGAACATTTTCGATCCACACCCGGGCAACGCGAACTCGATCGCGCCCGGCAAGAGAATGGTGAGCAGCATGGCGCCGACTGTAGTAATGAAGGACGGCAAACCGTTGATGGCGCTTGGCACACCGGGCGCTACACGAATCTTCCCGTCGGTGCTGCAGGCGATCGTGAACGTCATCGACCACGGCATGAGTCTCCAAGAGGCAGTGGAAGCGCCGCGAGTTTGGACACAAGGACAGTCGCTGGAGGTCGAGGGCGGCATCCGGCCGGGCGTGCGGAAGCGCCTGCAGACTATGGGGCACGATGTCCAGGATGTTCCGAAGGTGGCCGGAGGGATGAACGGCGTGATGTTCGATCACCGGCGAGGAGTGATTCACGGCGCGGCCTGCTGGCGAGCTGACGGCACACCCGCCGGGTTCAGTGGAGGTCCGGCCAAGACCTCGACTGGGGATGCGCTGTATCGGTTCTAGGCCCCGTCATCGGCCCCTATGGCATGTGGAGTCCACTGGCGGAGCCGAAGGTAGGGAGCTACACTCAGGGCCTCCCTCCACGACCTCGACAGCGTGGGAAGGCACGCAACTCCTCACTGTGTATAATTAGCCGTGAATAGAGGTGGCCTGCTTGAGAGCCTTCTGGTTCGGCACTGCGATCGGTGGAGCGTGCCAGCTAAGGGAGCAGTGTGGGGGCTCAGCAAGGGGCAGCGGTCGGACGATAGACTTCATCCGCAGAAGACAATGCTTCAGTAGGCTCGTGCGATGAAGATCACCGGCGTAGAGATATCCGTCTTCGAGACGGAGCGCGGATCCAGGACTTTCGACCTTGGTCTGCTGCCCGGAATGGGCAGGGACAGGTGGATCCACGAGAGCCCGGTGCATAGTCCCGGGCACTTCCAGGTGATGCACGTCATGACCGACGAGGGCGTCGAGGGCCTCTGCGACGTGCCGCGCTACACCGCGCCGATGTCCGGAGGCGCATTAGAGCAACTACGACGCCTGGTCATCGGCGAGGATCCCCTGTACCGCGAGTTGCTCTATCAGAAGCTCCACACCGGAACGCGATGGATCTACTTCCATCAGGGGTGGGCCGGCACATTCGACAACTGTCTGTGGGACATCGTCGGCAAGGCGGCGGGCCTGCCGGTCCACGCCATCATGGGGCGTGTCAGGGACTCCGCGCCAGCCTACATGAATATCGGTGGCCCGACCAAGGAGCTCGCCGCAGAGGACGCCGTCCGCGCGGTAGACGCCGGCTTTCCCGCAGTCAAAGACCACTTTTACCATTCGGTGGACGAAAACATCCGGTGGCTCCAGGCTGTCCGGGAGGCGGTTGGACCTGACATCGACGCCATGCATGACCCGGTTGCGATCTATTCGTTTGAGCAGGCGGTTCGCGTCGGCCACGCTCTGGAGGAACTCAACTACCGGTGGATGGAAGAGCCGCTACCCGAACGATATCTCTCGAAGATGAAGTCTCTTTGCGACACGCTGGACATTCCCATCCTGGCGCCGGAGACCATGATGAACGACGTGGACTTGTCGGCCCAGTGGCTGATCGCTGGCGCCACAGACATAGTCCGTGCGAACGCGCGGCACGGGACCACGCCGGTGCTCAAGCTGGCCCACCTCGCAGAACTACATGGCACGTCCATCGAGCTTAACAGCATCGGGGGTCTGGGAGGCCTGGTCCACGCTCACCTGCTCGTCAGCGTGCCCAACACCACATATTACGAGTACTTCGGCGGAGAGTACGAGCAGGTCAGCCGGGAGTTCGGTATGACCAACCCCATCGTGCCTCGTGAGGGACGGATAGTCCCACCGGATGGGCCGGGCTGGGGCGCGGAGTGGGACCTGGCCTACTTCGAGTCGAAAAGGGTCGCGAAGATTCTAGGGGCCTAAGGCGACCAGAGCCGAAGCCGCGCATGCGCTCCATCGTCGCACGAAAACTCGTGAGAGCCTAACTCAACTGAGCCGTACGCGATCACGCCCGTCAAGTATCCGGCGGCCCCGGACAACACGTATCAGAAGCTCGGCTTGCTGGCAAAGGGGGTCAGTTGGAGTTCGTGGGTCCAGCAGGACTTGTCCTGGGTGTGCAGGTAGTAGAAGGCATCAGCGATCGCAACGGGGTTTATCAGCAGTTCGGGGTGCTGCTGTCTTCGGGCCATGACCCGCGTGCCCGGTGAGTCAATGGTGCCGTCTATCACGACATTGGCGACATGCACACCGTATTCGGAGTATTCCTCGGTCAACGCCTGTGCCAGCGTCCGCATCAGCACGCGCGGATAGTACAGCGACTGTCCTGTGTACCGCTTTCTTCCTCGCAGGGACGACGAATTATTGGAAATCAGAATGGAGCCTTCGCCTCGCTCCCGCATGGCTGGCAAGACCTCCTTGGCGACGAGGAAGGGCCCGCTGCTGGAGATGTGCTGCGCTGTCTCGAACATTTCGAAGGGGATGTGTTCCAGCAGCTCCTTCTCCGGCGGAAGGTCGCGACCTTCCAGGTAGCCGGCGTTATAGACCAGGACGTCCGGATCGCCAGCCTGATCACGAATAAGCGCGAACGCGCTTGAAATCGAGTCGGGGGACGCCAGATCCAGCTCGACGATGATGCTCTCTCCCCCCTGTTCCCCGATCGCAGCCTGCAACGCAGCAGCGTTGGCGGCGTTGCGGGTGGTCAACACGACAAAGAAGCCCTCGCTGGCAAACCTTTGTGAGATGGCTCCTCCAACACCCCAGCGTACGCCGACGGGCAGATCACTGTCGTCGAGCTCTCTTCCGTGGATCAACTGGGTATTGCGCCCATCCGATTGCCACTTGGATGTCGCCCCCACCACAACGGCGACCGGTTTTCGAGTTGAGTTCATGTCCAATTCCTTTCGTCAAAGTATCAACTTCCCACCGTTACCACACGTTGGGTCACTTGGCGGCGATCATACTACGTCCAGTCCGCATCACGCCCTCGGACCAAAGGCTGTCGGATTTGGAGACCAACACAATACGTAGGCCAAAAGTAGCTGCCAGGTACCCAATGGTTTCCCCAATGACCATCTGATAAACTGGCGGCCGACACCGGATGCGGACTTGATACCGGAAGGCAGTTCTACATGGGAAAACACTACGACGAGGCAGCAATACCCGACGCGATGCGCCGGAACTTCGACGTATACGACAGGATCAAGAGTCTGGGAATCGAACTGGGGACCTTCAAGGAAAACGTCGTCTCGCTGGCCGGAGCCGGCATCGCCGCGGCGGTGTTCCAGGAAAGCGGACTGGTCTACTGCTCGGGGAGTTCCGGGGGTACTTACCCCATGAATGACGATGAGGACTTGATAAAGCACGGGCAGCGAGGCGCGCAGGACGCCGCCGACACCCAGATCAAAAGACTCCACTGGGCGTTGAGTTGCGGCGGCGAGGGAGACCTGAACGACGTGCTGTACACAGTTAAGGCATTGGGTATGGTCGTTTCGCCCGGAGGCGGAGGCACCAGCGCCGGGCCACGCGTGACCAATGGATTCTCTTTCAGATGGCACTCTGTGTTCGGCGGTCCCGGAAGCGCCTACGCCAAGAACGGCGTGGACCCGGGAGGTTTCGCTGGGGTTCACGCCAGGAGCGCCATTGGTGGATTCGACGGCCGCTTCTCGATTGAGCCGGAGATCATCGTCGCGATACCAGCTACGCTGGCCCAGGAGATCATTGGCAACAGGGGCTGGGTGTTCCCACTTGTCCCCAATATGCTGGACAAGGTCAAGGCCCGGCACGAAGGCTAGCGACCTGCGGTGTTGTTGCCCTAGCTCCGCCGCAACTTGGCGACGTCGAGCCAAGTGCGAGAGTCTCCAGTGCCTCTCCCCGAGACTGGAAGTTGCCATGTCTGCTGTTGTCCCGAGGGCTTCCGCTGCGCCGCATGGCAGACGCGCAGCTCAGGGCCTCCACTCCGATTCCCTGTTTGCACACTGACGAACCCGGACCACCGCTCCCACATGAGCCAGGTACGCTCAGGCTCATCTTTACGCCCCCTGGATCGCGCCCTACGGACAAGCCTCCAGACCGAGCTCGTCGAGGTCGTTGTCCGCCACATCCAGCAACCCAGCTGTTATGCAGCCGGTAAACTCGTTGCTGGAGAGGTACAGCAACGCTAGTTCAGGCAGATTGATCAGCTCAGCGGGGATCATGCCGCTCAGTTGGTTGCTGTCCAAGTGCAGTTGCTCCAGTTCTGTCAGATTAGCCAGCTCAAGCGGGATCTGCCCGGTGAACCCGTTGTTGTCCAACCGCAATTGCTCAAGGTTGCCCAGATTCCCCAACTCGGGTGGGATCTCGCCAGTCAACTGGTTGCGGTTCACGCTCAGGTACTTCAGCTCGGCCAAGTTGCCGAACTCCGACGGTATCGCACCGGTCAACATATTCTGGTCAAGAATCAGGTATTCGAGGCTGGTAAGGTTCCCGAACGTCGACGGTATTTCTCCTCCCAGGCGATTCCTGTGGAGGTACAGCCTCTCCAGATTGGTCAGACTACCCAACTCAGCCGGTATCTCTCCGGTCAGCCGGTTGCCGTAGAGGTAGAGGAATTCGAGCTCGGACAAGTTGCCCAGTTCGGCTGGTATTTCGCCGGTGAGGTCGTTGTCATAGAGATACAGGCGCTCCAGTCGAGCGAAACTGCCGAACCCTGCCGGTATCTCGCCAGTCAACTGGTTGCTGTCCAGCCCTAGGACGACCAGATTGGAGAGGTTGTTCAGCTCAACCGGAATCCCGCCAGTGAACTGGTTCTGTCTGAGCCACAGGAACTTCAGATTGGTCAGATTGCCCAGTTCAACGGGAATGGTCCCGGTCAGCTGGTTCTCATCGACGTCAAGGGTCCTGATGTTGACGAGGTTGCTCAGTTCGGTTGGGAGTTCGCCGGTAAACTCGTTTTGCCACAGCTCCAGATTGGTGAGATTGGCCATGGCGCCGAGCTCAGCGGGTATCGGCCCGCTCAGCATGTTGCGGTTCAACGACAGCACGCGAAGTTCAGTAAGATTAGTCAACTCGAGCGGTATAGGGCCAGTCAGTTCGTTGCCGTCGAGGTCCAGAACACTGAGTCTGGCCATGTTGCCCAACTCACTCGGGATCTCGCCGCTGAGATCGTTGTTTACCAGCCTGAGCACACGCAGATCGTCCAGCCCGGCCAGTTCCGGCGGGATCGCCCCGGTCAGGTCGTTGTTCCCTAGGTGCAGGGAGCGTAGTCTGGACAGAGTGGCCAACTGGGCAGGAATCGTCCCGGCGAGGTCGTTGCTGTCTAGGTACAGGACAAGCACGCAGCCGTCGGCGTCGGTGGATGTGCCGAACCACTCGTCGATGGGAGCGGTATCGCTGAGCCAGTTGACGCTGTTTCGCCAATTAGGACCGTCCGTAGCGTCGTAGAGAGCCTTCAGCGCGTCACGGTCACCGGCACAGGCCGCCGGGCCGCCGGGCAGGGTCACCAGTTCGGACCATAGCCCCCACTTGGGGTTGCCATAGCGATGATCACTGCTGCCGACGATGAACCAGTACGACGCGCCCGGCGTCAAATGCGCAATCGTGTGCGACACCTGGCCACTGTTGGCTATGCTCACGGAAGTGAATGCATTAAGCCAATCTTCGCCGGCCTCCACGGCGGCCTCGTAGTCCTCCTTGGAAACCCAACCGATCCGGTAGTAGCCCGCACCTTGAACGGCGTTCCAATGGACGACCACTTCACCGGTTACGGGCCCCACGACGACTCCCGGCTTCTCCTGGGGGCTTAGGGGGGATTGGGCCGCCACCATCGTGACGCTGGCCGCAAATGTAGCGAACAGAATGGCTGCCAATACTGCTAAAGTTGCCACCCGCTGGCCTCTTTGGGTGTGGGATTCAGTGTTCATGCTGCTCTCCTGCTGGTGCGTGGAGGATTATCGGGCCGGGCTCGCTGGTGGGCCGCCTGCCTCACCGTCCGTCGATGTAATTCCCGATTTGTTTTGTTGCTGCCGTAGAACATATACAGATACTGCTAACGGCTTGACCTGCTGGCAACTGGGACCACCGATCACCTCAGTCATGTCGGAACGTGGCAATTGTGACCAAGCCCAGGTGCTCGTCGGTGTAACATAGCGGGTGGTACAACTATCGGGGGCAGGTCATCAGCAAGAGGCCGGATATTGCTCCCGGGGGACGCCCTGGAAATGCAACAGGGAACTGACCAGGTCCGCTATGAGCCGGATGAGCGTTGCCCGCTGGCGGTGTCCGTAATCGCCAGCTTCCAGGGAGTGCTGCTGGTCCTGACGCCGATGGTGACAGCGGTGACCACCACCGCCCTGGTGGCGGGACAGTCGGATGCCTATCTCATCTGGGCCGCATTCGCCGCCTTCCTGATATGCGGCATTATCACGGCCCTCCAGGCTGCCCGGATCTGGAGATTCGGCACAGGACACGTGCTGCTCACCGCAGCCAGTGTCTCCCTCATTGTGGTAAGCGTTCCCGCGCTTTCGGCAGGAGGACCCGGCCTGCTCTCCGCAGTCATCGTGGCGGGCGCTCTCTTCCAGTTTGCCCTGTCGGCGTGGCTGCCATTGCTGCGCCGGATCATAACCCCCGTGGTGACCGGCACCGCCTTGATGCTGCTGGCCGCCACGGTCATCCCCATCGCATCCGGCCGCGTTATAGCGCTGCCGGACGGGGCGACTCAGTTCTCCGGGCCGGTTGCTGGCCTCGCCACATTGGCTGTACTGGCCCTGCTGGGGCTACGGGTTTCGGGAGGATGGCGGCTCTGGGTCCCCATCGTCGCCATCGGCGCAGGCTGCGTCGCTTCCATTCCCTTTGGGCTGTACGACTTCCGGCTAGTTGCCCAAGCCCAGTGGGTGGGCGTCCCCGGAGTCTGGTTCCCGGACTTTCAGATGCCGGAGGCGTCGGCTGTCGCTGCCCTTATGCCAATAGCGATCATTGTACTGATGATCAACGGCATCAAGAACATGGGCGACAGTGTGGTGGTGCAGCGTCTATCCCGCCGTTCGCCGCCAGCCACGGACTACCGGTTGGTGCAGGGGTCGCTGAACGCCAACGGTCTTGGGGTGTTGTTGAGCGGGCTCGCCGGGTCGCCGCCAACGACCATCAACTCGGCGACCAGCGGCTCCCTTGTGAACCTTACGGGAGTCGCCAGCCGGAACGTGGGGTACATCGCCGGGGCCATGCTCATATTGCTGGCATTCTCTCCAAAGTTGACGGCCTGCCTGCTGATCATCCCCGGTCCGGTCATGGGGGCCTACCTGCTGGGGGTCATGGGCACCTACATAGTGGAGGGAATTCGGACTGTCGCACAGGATGGGCTGGACCATAAGAAGTCGTTGATGGTGGGGTTGGCGCTCTCCTTCGGACTTGCTCTCGAGAACTCCGACATCATCGCCAGTCTGCCGGGCAGCGATTGGCTCCAATTCCTGGACAACGGGCTGACCTCCGGCACCGCCGCGTTGGTGCTGATGACTTGGTTCTCGGAACTTGTGAGGCCCAGGGCAGGGCGTCTCCAGGTGCCTCTGAGCGAGGATGCCCTGCCGGAAATAGACGGCTTCATGCAGCAGGCGGCTGCCAAGCTCAGCTGGGATGAGAGCGCCACCCAGCGGTTGCGCTCCGTCGGAGAAGAAACGCTGTGGAGCCTGTTGAAGAGCATGGATGACACTGAGCCCGGTACTCTCCGCCGCCTGACCATAATCGCCCGTCCCGGTAGCGGAGGGATGGAGCTGGAGTTCTTTTCTTCGCTGGAAGGACAAAACCTGCAGGACCTGCTGGCGTATCTGAGCCATGAGGTCGCCTTGGAGAGCGAGGCCTCTTTCCGGCTGCTGCACCACTACGCCCAGTCCGTCCGTCATCAGAAATATCACGGCGTTGACGTCGTGAGAGTTGTGGTCGCCTCCGACGCTGACAGAAGTTCAGGCATCGCATAGTAAACTCTTGCATCCCCTTCCCGCCGCGACTTTGATCTCCTCACAATCCGCTTGCCGTCGCATCATGCTATGCTAGAGCCATCCTGGCCAAACAACCCGAGGAGGGCGAAATGCCGAAGTTCTTGATTCGAGCCTCATACTCCGTGCAGGGCATGCAGGGGCTGCAGAAGGAGGGGGGCACCTCCCGGCGCGAGGCGGTCAAGGCCGCCGTGGAATCGGCCGGCGGGACAATGGAAACCTTCCTGTACGCCTTCGGCGAGACCGACCTGTACGTCATCGTCGACATGCCGGACCGCGAGTCGATGACGGCCCTTGCCATCGCCATCGGCGCCTCCGGGGCCCTGTCCCCGCAGACCATCCCGCTCTTGACCCCGGAGCAGGTAGACGAGGCGGTGGGCCGGAACGTCAACTACCGGCCGCCGGGCACCTGACTGCCGGCGCTTCTCAATCGGCGCCTTGGCCCCTTAAATCGGGCTGGAAGTGGTTATATGTGGGACGTGTAAGACGTCACCCTTAGCGCAATAATCTTTGGGGGACGAGAAGGCACGCTGCGGAGCGTCGCCGCCCAGTCCGCTATTCGACCAGCGCTTGGTAGGTGCCTACCTGGAACTCGCGGTGGAGTGGATAGTACGAGTTGGGCATAAACTGGCTCATCAGGATGGCTACCAGATCCTCGGCTGGGTCTATCCAGAAGAAGCAACTAGTGGTCCCGAACAAGAAATACATGCCGTTGGAGCCGAGGAGGCCGTGCTGGGCAATGTCCGTGACGACGCCGAAGCCGAGTCGAAACCGCAGCCTCTGGTGTATGAGGCCAAATCCTGTCCGACGGCGTAGGGTTTGAGGTCGTCGGTCAGATGGTCGGAGCGGATCATGTCGACAGTCTTGGGAGCGAGTATGCGCTGGCCATCCAACACGCCGCCGTTGAGGAGCGCCTGGCAGAAGCGCATGTAGTCGGAAGCCGTCGATACCAGTCAGGCGCCGCCGGAAAAGAAGGTGTACGGTCTAGCGAACCTGGTCGCCAGAGAGTTTTCGACCGGTGCGATCTTGCCGCCTCTCGCAGGTCCGTACAGCGCCGGGAGTCTGTCCAGTTTGTCTTCCGGTACGAAGAATGACGTGTCCGACATGCCCAGTGGCGAGAATATCCTGTCGCGCAAGAACTGGTCGAACGACTGACCCGAGACGACATCTATGAAGCGTCCGAGCACGGTGGTCGCCATACTGTATCGCCACCTGTCGCCCGGCTGGTGCTGCAGGGGAAATCCGCCGATCTTCTCTACCACCTCCTGCAAGTTGCTATCAGGTTGTCGCTCAGCGGTCTTCGCCTCAGTGCCCTGTCGAGGTTGCGGGCCGTGTGGATGAGACCAACGTGACTATACGCCTGCGGGAAGTCGGATGGCGAAGGCGGGCAATCTCGGCATCTTCACGCCGATGTACTTCATCCATGCCCGCAAGCCGCTGTAGCGCGGCAGCACGGGCGACATCACTGACCCTAATTGCCTGCCTAGCCTGTCGGGGCCTTGTCCTTTTGGATTATCCAGTAGACATTAACAATGATGATAGCCACAGCTATGCCCAAAAGCACAGTTCCCACTGTGGGATGGAGAGCTAGGCCTATTCCTAGGCCGAAGAATGCCACCATCACGGCAACCACGAACAGCAAAGCGTGAGCGATCAGTCTAAGGGGCATGTGCTTCCTGTGTAAATCGAATTGGGCTTGAACGCTACACTCCACCCTGGCTACATAGGGCGGATTGGCCCGCAAGACTCTCACTCAGGCTCGTAAGGTTTTGGGGATCAGACCAAATCGCACTCGCGTGATCGATGGATTCAAAGGCCTTCAGAGTATCGGCTCTCCGTGAACCCGATCGCTCTCTTCTAGCCGTCTCTCCCCGCACCCTGCCGCTTCTACCAGTGCGCGGGGAGGGTCAGCAGTCAGCTTCTAGTAGCGGGGACGGTATCCGCCGCCGTCGTGGCGACGTCCACTGTCCTCACGGGGTCGCGCCTCGTTGACCGTGAGGGAACGGCCGTGGAGGTCCTGGCCGTTCAGAGCCTTTATGGCAGACTCGCCCTCGCTCTTGTTGGGCATCTCCACGAAGCCGAAGCCCCGGGAGCGACCCGTCATCCGGTCGGTAATGACCCTTGCGCTCGCAACCTCACCGTGCTGGGTGAAGGCGACGTGCAACTGGTCCTCGGTTGTCTCGAACGATAGGTTGCCTACGTAGATGTTCATGCAACGCTCCTTCTTCAATTCTCCTGATCCGTGGCAAGCGTCGCATGCGATTTGTGCTGTGGCAGTAACGCAGGAAGCGGAACGACATTGCTAACAGGTCTGGAATGATTCCCTATTATAGCATGACTCCCTCGTAACAAGGGCCGGTTCTGCGACGTGAGCGCGACGGTAACTGTTTCTGAGGAATGACCGGCGACCCTTTGAGTCAGGTCTCGCCAGGGTGAGCGATGCTTCAGCTTGGGGTTTAGAATAACCAGTATCTTGCGCATGCAAGCTGTGAGGGCCGGCTTCTTGGGCTTACCAGCGGCCAAGACAGAATCGCTGGACATCAACACACCATCTGTTAAGATTAGTAAAACACGCTTGGTCGCCGCACCAAGGTCTCGTATACGGGAACGGACTATCTTCCGTCCGTCTTCCGTCTTTGTGCCCTGCGCTAATCACCGTTTGTCCCTTCGGGGTAAGGAGTCCGTGTCCACATGCCTTTTGAGTCCGTTCGCCCGCGTTTGTCCACCCGTACACGCCGGCACCCAGCCGTCTGCGCTGAGTGCGGCGCGTCCACAACAGTCCCCTTCCGGCCAAGCCAGGATCGTCCTGTGTATTGCTCCCCGTGTTTCAGAGTCCGGCGCGACGACTCTTCCTCCTCGACAAGCGCATCCGCCGGGGAGCCACTCACCACAATTCGATTCCCTCGATCCTCCACTGACCGCGCCGCCGCCGCTCCAGTTTTCTCTGGGATGGCCTTGAAACCCTCCATCAGAGCAGCTCTTTCCCGCATGAACATATCGGAGCCCACGCGAATCCAGGAAAAGGCCATCCCTCTTCTCTTAGCGGGCATGGACGTGATAGGGCAGGCCCGTACCGGGTCAGGTAAGACTCTAGCGTTCGCCGTCCCCCTGGCTGAACAGTGCGATCCGTCGATCCGGCGGGTCCAGGGCTTGGTGCTGGTACCCACTCGCGAGCTGGCCATACAGGTGGCCGAGGTGACGAAGGCCGTGGCGTCACCGCAGAGGCTACGCTGCACCTTGCTTTACGGTGGCCGGTCGTTGCGGCCCGAATACACTGCATTGAAACAGGGCCCCCAGATCATTATCGGCACCCCTGGCCGCACGCTGGACCATATCCGGCAGGGCACTCTGGCCCTGCAGTCAGTCCGTTTCTTGGTGTTGGATGAGGCGGACGAAATGCTGGACAGGGGGTTTGCCCACGACGTTGAGGCTATCCTCAACCGGACGCCTTCCAGCCGGCAGACGGCCCTTCTGTCAGCGACAATGCCCGATTGGGTGGCGAAGACAGCCACAAAGCACATGCGGAGCCCGGTAGCTGTGCAAGTTGACGCAGACCTGCAAGCGCTGCCCACCGTAAAGCATCGGGTCTATACCATAAAGAAGAGCGACAAGATCGGCGCGCTCCGGACACTGTTGGACCGGCGGGATAGCTCGGCAGTCATAGTCTTTGGCAGGACTAAGCGCGGCGTGAAGAGGCTCGCAGCACAGCTGGGAGAGATGGGTTATCCGGCAGGGGCATTGCAAGGGAATCTCAGCCAAAATGCACGCGAGCGGGTGATGGCAGCCTTCCGTTCCGGCGCCACCCCTATATTGGTGGCAACCAATGTAGCCGCCCGTGGGTTGGATGTTGAGGCTATTGCGCAGGTCATCAACTATGACCTGCCAGACTCTGACCTGCTCTTCACCCACAGGGTCGGACGGACAGGCCGCATGGGCCGCGCCGGCGAGGCCGTGACGTTTATCACGCCGGATGAAGAGCAGAAGTGGCGTGAGATTAGCGGGAGCGTCAGAGGCCGCTTCACTCCCCAACCGTGGACTGCTGCCCGCAGGGTGGGACAACGTAAAGTGCCCCATAGAAACGGATAGTACCGGAATTTGAGCGTCTTCCGGAACAACGCCATACGCAACCTGGCCGTCATAGCCCACGTCGGCCACGGCAAGACCACGATGTGCCGAGCGGCAGGCAGCTACACGTCCAGGGCAACCTCCCAGGAGTACCGAAGAACTTCGTCGCGGCTTGCACCCGCCAAGAACTATGCCGGTTAAGCTACCGATACTTGGGCTTGTCTGTACGCGGAACGCTCGGCCAAATGATTTCGACTACGTCAGGTCTGTTGGAACGTACGTTACCGCTAGACGACTTCAAGTCGGTGATGAGGTTGCGGGGGTAACTCGACGTCGATGGGATCACCGGGCCTTACTTCGCCGCCTGACACCACAATGGACATGACGCCAGCCTTGCGGATCAGGTTGCCATGACCGTCACGTCCGAGAACAGCCCGCATCAGTCCAGTTTGCAGACGTTCAAGTTGGCTGCAGGGATTGCGCAGGCCGGTGACCTCCACCACTGCGGCATCGCCGATCGTTAGCTTGGCGCCGCGCGGCAGGCTTAGGAGATCTATCCCGCGTGTAGTTATGTTCTCCCCCATCTGACCGGCTGTAACATTAAAACCAGCCTCGCTCAACTCATCGTGCAGTTCAGCGTGGATTAGGTGGACCTGTCTAAGGTTGGGCTGTTTGGGGTCGCGGGTTACACGGGATCGATGCTTGACCGTTGTTCCTTGGTGAGCGTCATCTTCAACTCCCAGACCTCGAAGCAGCCGGATGCTCGCCCGGTTTGGCTTTTCCGTCTTATGAGTTGAGCTTCTGTTAACCGACTCTACTATTCCTTTACGTCTAGTCATGCCTCTCCTTGGTCTTGCCGCACTCTTCTTTCCACCTACGCCTTCGTATCGGAAGCGGCTGGTATCGCCAGATCAGGGTGCGGGAGCGGCGGACGCTGGGCGGCGACGGCGGCCTCCTGCTCGGCTTCTGTCAACGGCGTGAAGCGCTCGGCGGCGTCGAGAACCCTGGGGAGCAGGCTGACCTCGCCCGAGCTCGGCGCCGTATGCACCGGCTGGGAGAGCACCCACCACAGCGACCGGTCGATCTCCTCCTGCTCACGGTGCGGGTCGTACCACGTGTGGCAGTCCATCGGATTGTCGCCCCAGCCGCCACGAGCGATCATCTTAATCGCCTGAACGCCGATGTCCCGGTCGGCGCACATCGCCAGCAGCATCTCAGAGTCTCGCCGGTAGTCCGCGTCGCGGGCCATCGCCGGGCTCAGAGGAAACATCACCGTGTCGAAGTCGAATCGTCCCAGGCCCTCCAGGATGGTGCGCGGCACGGACGGCCCGTGGCCGGTAATGCCCAGCCATCTGGTAATGCCCTGCTCACGCATCTCGACAAGGGCCTCGAGCGCCCCTCCTGGAGCGGTGGCCATGTCGAGCTCCTCCAAGGTGACCACTGAGTGGAGCTGGAACAGGTCGAACCGCTCGACGTTCATGCGCCGCAAGATGCTCTCGGCGTCCCGCCACGCCTCGTCGCGCGTCCGAAACCGGGTCTTGGAGCCCAGAAACACCCGGTCCCGTATTTCGGGCATCCACGGGGCGATGCGCTCCATCGACTGGGCGTAGGTCGGCGCGATGTCGACGTGGTTAACACCATGGTCCAGCACAAGCCGGACAGCCCTGTCGGTCTCGTTCTGATCGAGGTATCCGATCGAGTACGCGCCGAAGGTGACCACCGTGCTCCAGTGTCCCGTGCGTCCGAGTCTGCGCTTCTCCATGAGCTCTCCTCTCCTCACCTAGCCAACAGACGCGGACAGGTCGTCCTTGTTCTCGATGCTGCCTCTCGGAAAGGCAACTGAACTGACCTGCCCCCGATAGTTGTACCACCCGCTATGTTACACTGCCGAGCACTGGTCTTGCCCCATTTTCTGTACCGCTGTAGCTCCAGCTCGACCTCCCAGGAGTGCCGAAGAACTTCGTCACGGATTTGACCCCGCCATGAACGTCACACAAGACGTGATGATCCCTATGCGAGACGGCGTCAGGCTGGCAGCGGACATATACCGCCCCACCGTGGATGGCGAGATCGCCCAGGGGCGATTTCCCACTATCCTGGGACGCACTTCGTATGACAAGGCCAACCCGGTAATGTGGGTTGACCCGGTCGCTAACTTCTTCACGCCCAGAGGGTATGTCGTAGTGCTGCAGGATCTCAGGGGCAGGGGCAATTCGGAAGGCGCTGGGCAGTACTACCACACAGCCAATGTGAGGGAGGGTCAGGACGGCTATGACACGGTCGAGTGGATCGCGGCTCAGCCGTGGTCAAGCGGGAAAGTAGGTACGGTGGGTTCCTCTCACGGAGGCAAGGTCCAGACGGCGATGGCCCTGGAGCGGCCGCCTCACCTTACCGCGATGTGGACAGACGTGAGCACGGTGAACTTCTACGATGGCACGGCCCGCGTCGGTGGAGCTATGGCGCTTCACATGTTCGGCGCCGTGCACCTCCACGCCCACGATGCGCAGGAAATCCGGGACGATCCCTCCGCCCGTGAGACGGTCATGGGCGCGATGGAACAGATGCGGGAGTGGGTCTTCAAGACTCCATTCAAACCTGGGCATTCGGCGCTGTCTGTGGTTCCCAACCTCGAAGGCG
Organism: Dehalococcoidia bacterium; assembly: GCA_965208395.1. Classification (GTDB taxonomy): domain Bacteria; phylum Chloroflexota; class Dehalococcoidia; order Lucifugimonadales; family CBDBON01; genus CBDBON01. The sequence continues at coordinate 519,988 of CBDBON010000002.1, read as the reverse complement.
TCTTCTTCGACTACTACTACCGGGGAGAGTACGACAGATTCTGGGCGATGGAGTGCAACAACTACGTGCCTCACTTTGACAGACACTCGAAAATCCCGCTGACGATCAGCGGCGGCTGGTACGACGCGGTGCTGAGGTCTACCGATGTCTACGCAACGGCGATGCTGAAGAGGAGGAACGTCTGCACTCGCCTCATCATGGGGCCCTGGACCCATACTTCGATGAGGGGTCAGGGTGCAAGCTATGCCGGTGACATCGACTTCGGCACTGACACCGTCTGGGGAGACGCTGTTTACAACCAAGAGAGGCTCCGGTGGTTCGACCGCTGGTTGAAGGGCACTCCTACTGGGGTGGAGGAGGAACTCCCGGTACGAATATTCGTCATGGGAGGAGGCGATGGGCGCCGCAACAGCGACGGCCGGCTAAATCATGGAGGCCGATGGCGGGAAGAGGGCGAATGGCCGCTTAGTCGTGCGCGGATGACCAGGTATTACCTTCGCTCGGATGGGGACCTGACGTTGGAACAGCCGGGAGACGACGATGCGCAGGCCAGCTTCGCCTTCGATCCACAGCATCCAGTGCCCACCGTCGCCGGAAGCGTGACCGGGTTCTACGAGTTGGTGCGGCTCCCCGAAGGGATCGACGAGAGTTACGTACCGACCCGTGCCAGGATGCGCAGCGTCGTCACCAGCGGCGGCGCCCACCAGAAGGAGGAGCCCGGCATCATCGGTGCGAGGCCGCCCTATCCCACACTGTCTGAGAGGCCGGATGTGCTCGTCTTCCAGACGTCGGTGCTGCAGGATGAGGTGGAGGTTACGGGGTCTGTCACGGTGAGTTTATGGGTGTCGTCTACAGCCGTGGACACCGACTTCACGGCACGGCTGGTGGACGTATACCCGCCGACTGAGGACTACCCTTCCGGATATCACCTGAACCTCACCGACTCGATCATCAGGGCCCGCTATAGGAGCGGATTCGAGAAGGCCGAGCTTATGGAGCCGGGAGAGGTCTACGAGGTAGAGTTCAGCCTTACGCCTGTGAGCAATCTCTTCAAGTCAGGTCACCGGATCAGAGTGGACATATCCAGCTCGAACTTTCCGCGCTTCGACGTGAATCCCAACACTGGAGAGCCGGTGGGACGGCATACCCACACGCTTGTCGCCCGCAACACCATCCACCTGTCCCGCCGCCGGCCGTCTCACGTGGTCTTGCCCATCGTGACTCCCAGTTAGACCACTTGGCTGGGCGCTAGTAGTCCATGCCCCTGCACAAGACCGGAATCTCTTGCTCCATCTCGCCGTTTCGTATTCCGTAGATCGTGTCGTGTAGGTTGACCGCTAGAGATATGTGGTTAGGCAGAATCTCCAGACGTTCTCCAATCGATAGGCTGCTGTCACTGCTCAGGGTCAGAATTCCGATCTCCTCGGTCAGGCGGCTGACGCTGACTCCGGGGTGACCTGTCACTGACCCGAAACTGGGAGTCCACGACCCCAGACCACCGGCCTTGGCGGCTGTGGACAACATTGGATCGGCGCCGAAGGTCTTGTACCCTCCGTCGACGCACGCGCGGTCATCGGTCGGCGTGCTGACCACCGTCACGAGGACGGTCGCGGAACACGCCTCCTCTCGTATGCCAAAGGCACTCACATATCCTCGGTCGCCAAAGACATAGGCGCCGGGGTGGATCTCCGTCACCTCGGGAAAGTCCGAGGCGTACTCGCAGAGTGCTGAAGCGGTTGGGGTGGAGCCTGCGATCACGTGCTCTATGGCAATCCCGGCCTCTCTGAGCGATCGAGCGCTCTCCGACATGATTGAAGCGCTCTCGTACGCTATCTCCTTGACCGCCTCGGCCGACGGCAAGCTCATTGCGGACTCGTGCGTGATGATGCCGACCAGCTTGATGCCCGGGACCCGATCGATCTCTTGAGCAATTCTGAGCGTGGGCTCGCCTGGAGATACTCCGAATCGATTGCAGTTGACGTTGATCTTGAGCAGCACGGGAACCTTCCTGTTGGAGGCCTCACCGACCCCGCCGATGGCTTTGGCGCCATCAACGCTGTCGACGACACAGCTGATGTTCGCCCTCGCGTGAAGGGCATGTAACGCCTTTAACTTGTGGTGGCCATAGAAGGGATGGACGACCATTATGTCCGACTGCCCGGCGTCTGCGTAGACGGCCGCCTCGCCCAGCTTGGAGACAGAGACGCCGATCGCCCCGGCGGCTATCTGCAGCTCCGAGATGTACGTCCCCTTGTGGACCTTCGTGTGGGGTCGGAGCTTTATCCCCGCCTCGGCCGCCATGCTGGCCATGGCGTCGATGTTTGTCTGGAGCTTGTCAAGATCGACCAGGATCGCCGGCGTGTCCAGGTCCGGATAAAGAACGTCCTCGCTTATCATGGAGCTGCCTCCGATTGTTGCTCCGACAGTCTCCGACCTGTCATCGTTCCTCGACAGTGCTCGATGGGACCAACTCCAGCAGGCGCATGCCCCGGCCCACGCGCTGCCCCGGATGTACCTCAACCCGTCTCACGACGCCGCTGAGGGATGCCGTTATTACCAGCTCCGTCTTCATGGACTCCAATATCGCCACGGTCTGGCTTCGCTCCACCCGCTCCCCTTCGCCGGCCAGTACCTCCAACACCACGCCGGGCATGGGGGCCAGGACATCTCCGGATCCTTCGGCGGAAGCCTCCCTCCGGCGCCTGGTCTCCACCCGCCGGAACACGAACAAGGCACCGTCCAACCAAAGGTGCAGCTCAGGGCCTATCCAGGCCCAGGCGAAGGCGTGAGTCCGGCTCGATTCGGTCCGGCATAACCCTTCTCCGGGCGCCTGGGACTCGATGCTGAGTGTAGTGGCGGGCATCGATCCCGTGCGTACCTCTCCTTCCAGGTCGAAGCTGAAGTGGTCTTCACACTCTTCGCCCATCCCCGGATACACCTCTCGCATCTCGCCCCGGCTCTGGCTCATGGCAGCCTCTGGCCCCCTGCGGACTCCCAGGGGTTGGCGCTGGCCCTGCCATCTCCCCCGACCGTAGTGGAGACCTGTCCAACCGGCTGACGCGCCGCCCACGCCGCCAGCGCCCGGGCCATCATCCGGGATTCGCCCGGAATAGTCGGCCTGACCACTGCCGGGTTCTCCTCCAGGAAGCCAGTATCATATTCACCCCTCTGAAACTGGGGATGCGCCACCACCGCCCGCAGCAAGGGAATGTTGGTCACCACGCCCAGCGCCAGGAACTGGGACAGGGCGACTTCCATTCGGCGCAGGCTGAGGTCGCGTCGCGGCGCCCAGGCTATCAGCTTCGCCAGCAGGGGATCGTAGTATATGGACACTTCCTGGTTCTCAAAAACACCGCTGTCCAGTCGCAGCCCGGGGCCGCTGGGGGGCCGCCAACGCAGCAGCGTGCCGGTGGAGGGAATAGAGTCGCGGTAAGGGTCTTCTGCGTAGATGCGGCACTCTATCGCGTGGCCCCGCGGCTGGATGTCCTCCTGTTGCAGCGTCATGCGTTCCCCACTGGCGATGCGGACCTGCCATTCCACCATGTCCAACCCCAACACGGCCTCGGTGACCGGGTGTTCAACCTGGAGCCGGGCATTCATTTCGAGGAAGTAGAACTTGCCGTCTTGCTGGTCCAGCAGGAACTCCACCGTTCCAGCGTTGACGTATTCAGCTCTGCGGGCCACAGCGATGGCGGCGGCGCCCATGCGCTGGCGTAGCTCAGGTGTCAGAGCCGGGGAGGGAGCTTCTTCGATTATCTTCTGGTGGCGTCTCTGTATGCTGCATTCCCGCTCGCCGAGGTGGATGGTATGCCCGAAAGAGTCGGCCAGCACCTGTACCTCGACGTGGCGGGGGTTGGGAATCCAACGCTCCAGGAACACCCGGCCGTCGCCGAAGGCTGCGTGGGCCTCCCGGCTGGCCGACTTCATGTCCGACTCCAGCTCTTGTCGCTCAGAGACGAGGCGCATGCCCCGGCCGCCGCCTCCGGCGGCAGCCTTGACCAGCAAGGGAAACCCCCACCGCTCCGCGAACTCCCTGGCGACAACGTTCCCCGGGAGGCATACGGGAGAGCTGGGAATCACGGGGACCCCGGCCTGCGTGGCGATCTCCTTGGAACGGAGCTTGTCTCCCAGGGCCTCCATGCTCTCCGCAGTTGGCCCGACGAAGGTTATCTGCGCTTCGCGGCAGGCCCTGGCGAGCTCTGGATTCTCTGACAGAAAACCGTAGCCGGGGTGTATCGCGCCAGCCCCGCAGTCCTGGGCGGCTTGCACTATCTTGGGGATGCTCAGATAGGTCTCTTCGGCGGTCTTGCCCGGCAGGGACACGGACTGCTCCGCCGCGTGCACATAACGAGCGTTAGCGTCCGGGTCGGAGTAGACCGCTACGGGGGAAATCCCCATCGCGTGCAGAGTCTGGCTGATCCGGACCGCGATTTCGCCTCGATTGGCTACCAGGACTTTGGAGAACATCGGCAGAGCTCTTGGGACGTGTTGACAAGTGCCTTCATACCGGCAAAACCGGCGTCTGGAGCTGGAAGACTTCACATTCGAAAGACGCCCCGCTTCTGCTCCGGGAAGGGAGCGTTGATGGAAGCGGCGATTCCCAGGCCTATCACGGTACGCGTGTCCACCGGGTCGATGATGCCATCGTCCCACACGCGGGCGGTGCTGTAGTAGGGATCGCTCTCCATTTCGTACTTTTCCAGGATGGGCCTCTGCAGGGCGTCCCGCTCCTCCTGTTCCAGGGTCTGGCCCTGCCGTTCCAGCTGCTGCAGCCTTACGGTGAGCAGGACCTCCGCCGCCTGCTGCCCTCCCATCACCGAAATGCGCGCGTTGGGCCAGGCCCACAGGAAACGCGGCTGGTAGGCCCGCCCGCACATGCCATAGTTTCCAGCCCCGAAGGAGCTGCCGATGATTACGGTGAACTTGGGGACGGCGGCGTTGGACACGGCCATGACCATCTTGGCCCCGTCCTTGGCAATGCCGCCGGCCTCGTACTGGCGGCCCACCATGAAGCCGGTGATGTTCTGCAGGAACAACAGGGGAATTCCACGCTGGCTGCACAACTCTATGAAGTGGCTCCCCTTCAGCGCGCTCTCGGAGAAGAGGATCCCGTTGTTGGCGACCACTCCCACCGGATATCCCCAGATGCGAGAGAAGCCGCAGACCAGGGTTTCCCCATACTCGGCCTTGAACTCGTGGAAGCGGCTCCCATCCACGATCCGGGCAACGACCTCCCGGACGTCGTACTGCCGCCGATTATCGGAGGACACTATGCCGTATAGCTCTGCGGGGTCGTGGGCCGGAGGCTCCGGGTCGGAGATCTGGAAAGGCGGATCGCGTCTACGTACGAAATTCTCGACGATGTTCCGCGTTATGGTCAGGGCGTCCTCATCATCGGAGGCCTGATGGTCGGCCACCCCGGACACCCGGGTATGCACCTCCGCGCCCCCCAGGGTGTCTGGGTCCACCTCTTCTCCGGTGGCCGCCCGTACGAGCGGCGGCCCGCCGAGGAAGATGGTCCCTCGCTGCCGCACGATCACCACCTCGTCGCTCATGGCCGGAATGTACGCGCCCCCCGCTGTGCACGACCCCATGACCACTGCTACTTGGGGAATCCCCAGGGCCGACATCTGGGCCTGGTTGTAGAAGATGCGTCCGAAGTGGTCCCGATCGGGGAATACCTCTGCCTGCAATGGCAGGAATGCTCCGCCGGAGTCCACCAGGTAGATGCAGGGCAGGTGGTTTTCAAGGGCAATCTCTTGGGCGCGCAGGTGCTTCTTGACGGTGATCGGGTAGTAGGTCCCGCCCTTGACGGTGGCGTCATTGGCGAGAATCATCACCTCTTTCCCTTGGATCACTCCAATGCCGGTCACTATGCCGGCAGACGCTTCTTCGCCGTCGTACATGTCCCACGCGGCCAGGGGACTCAGCTCGAGGAAGGGGGTGTTCACGTCCACCAGCCGCTCGATCCTCTCCCGGGCCAGCAGCTTGTCCCGGCTGCGGTGTAGCTCCACCGTGCGCTGTCCACCACCGGCTCGCACCCGTCCCAACCGCTCTTTCAGGTCCCGCACCAGGGCTTCCATGCGGGCTTGGTTGTCCAGGAAATCCCGGTCCGTGGTTCGCAGGTTGGATCCTATTACTTCCATGCTATCCCGGGCAGCGCCTTCTACGGATCAACACGCTCTCCCAGTCCTGCCGCAGGGCCTGGGTTGCTGCATGTTCCCACACGTGAGCCGGAAAGAGAAGCCCGCAGCCTCAGGTATCCTCATATAGTCCGTTGGTTCAGTTGTGTCCGCATCTCAGGGCAACCTGCTCGTATAATTGGGGGGAGAAAACCTTGGATCGGGCTGGGAGGACGTAATGCGCATCGGCCTGGGGACGATTCTGAACGCGGATTCAGTGGATATCGCCGACCTCGCGCCTAGGGCGGAAGAGCTCGGTTTCGAGTCGATCTGGACCGGTGAGCAGCCTGTTCTTCCCGTTGCGACCGAAACTCCGGTGCCGCGAGAGTGGGGCGACATCCCGGACCCCTTCCTGCTCCTGAGTCGGGCTGCGGCCGTCACGTCCACGCTGAGGCTGGGGACGGCAGTCTGTGTAGTCACCGAGCGCCATCCGATAACACTGGCGAAGGAGGTGGCGACTCTAGACATGTATAGCTCCGGACGTCTCCTCTTCGGGATAGGTACCGGCGTGCACCGGGAGGAGGCTGAGATCTTCGGAGCGGACTTTGATCGCAGGTGGACGCAGGCCAGGGAGATCGTTGCGGCAATGAAGGAGCTGTGGACACAGGACGAGAGCGAGTTTCACGGGAAGTACGTCGATTTTCCGCCCGTCTACTGTTACCCGAAACCGGAACAGAGACCGCATCCACCCATCCTATTGGGTAGCCATGTGCCTCAGGTCTTCAAACGGATCGTCGACTACGCTGATGGCTGGGTGCCCATTGACATCACTCCGCAGAGTGTTGCCGCAGCCCGGAAGCGGCTTGACGGCCTGGCGGAGGAGGCGGGACGAGACCCACGCTCCATCGAGATCACCGCGTTCGGCGTTCCGGATGACCGCCAGGTGGTCATGCAGTATGAGCGGGCGGGGGCCGACCGGGTCGTCGTGAATCTGCCCACGGCCAACAGACCGGAAAGTCTCTCCACTCTCGACAAGATCGCATCATCGGTCCTGTGAACACCGGCGCTGCCTGGAGTCACTCGCGGGGGGCATCAGACCTGCCCGGTGCTACCCACCTGCCATCTCTCTCCGCATCTGCTCCAGACCCATCGGTCCCAGCTCGAGCGCGCGGGTGTGCCACTGCTTCAGGTCGAACGCCGATCCCAGCCGGCGCCTCGACTCCTCCCTCGCGGCGAGCCACTCGCGCTCGCCCACCTTGTAGCTGATCGCCTGTCCGGGAATCCCCAGGTAGCGGCTGACCTCGCTCGCCAGGAAGTCCGGGGGGAAGAGGCTCTTCTGACTGAGGAGCTCCAGTCCAAGCTCAGGCGTCCACGTTTCGCCGGGGTGGAATCCCTGGCCGCCCGGCGTCTCCAGCTCCAGGTGCATTCCGATGTCGATGATGACCCGGATCGATCTGAGCGACTGCCCGGCCAGCATGCCCAAGTAGTAGTCCGGGTTCTCCAGATAGCCGAGCTCTCCCATCAGGCGCTCGGCGTACAGCGCCCAGCCCTCGATTTGGCCCGACGTGCCGCCCAGCAGCCGCTGGAACCTGGACAGCTGCTCCGAGAGGTAGACAGTGGTCCCGAGGTGGAAGTGGTGCCCCGGCACACCCTCGTGGTACGCGATCGAGACCTCGCTCCACAGCGGGAAGCGCGTCTTGCCGCCCGTCGGGTACCACGTTCGGCCCGGCCGCGAGAAATCCTCCGACGGCGGCGTGTAGTACATCGCCAGCGCGCCGCCCGGCGGCGCGATCAGCGCCTCGATCCTCCTCACCGGCTCCGCAATGTCGAAGTGCGAGCCGTCCAGGTCGCTTATCGTGCTCTCCTGCAGCTCCTGCATCCAACGCCTGAACGGCTCCTCGCCTTCGATCGCCCGCGACGGATCGGTGTCGAGCAGCTCCGTCGCGCCCTCGATCCCGCGTCCCGGCGCGATCCGCTCTGCCGTCTCCGCCATCTCCGAATCGACCCATGCGAGCTGCTCCCAGCCCCACCGGTACGTCTCAAGCAGGTCGAGCTCGACCCCGTTGTACACGCGAGCTGCCAGAGAGTACCGCTCCTCCCCGACCGCATCACGCGCGGCTGCTCTCGGAGCGTACCTCTCTCTGAGATAGAGGGCCATGTCCGCGATGCTCCTGTCAGCCGTCTGCGCCGCCGCCTCCAGGTCGGCCCGCAGCCCGGCGGATCGCACCTCCGACTCGTCGAACGCCTCCACAAGCCCGTGGAAGAAGGAGGTATGCCCACGCGCCGTCCCGTTCCACACGTCGCACTGGTCGGCGGTCTCCACCGCCTGGCGCTTGGCGACGACCAGCCCGCGCCGCAGGCCCTCATCCAGCGTTCGGCGGTAGCTGTCCAGCCCGCGCGTGACCAGCGCCATGCGGGAGGCGACGTTCGCCCAGTGCTCCTCGGTGTCGCGCGGCATCATGTCGAATATCTGCCGCACGCTGTGGACCGGGCTGTGGATCATACTCAGGCTGCGCAGGTGCTCGTCGGCGTCGTGCCTCTCCAGGTTCAGGCCCAGGCTGTCGGCCATCGCGTCCCGCGCGATCCGGTCCCTGTCGCTCTGGACCGGGGCCGTCGATAGCTCGGACAGAGTCGCCCGGTTCAGAGCGGCCTCCGCCTCGCTGGCCTCGGGGGAGAAGTCGTCCATCTCATGGTCGTGTCCCGGCACGCCCATGTATGTGGCGCTGAGCGGGCTCAACTCGGCCACCCGCTCCACGTACCGGTCGGCTATCTCGAATATCTCTGACATATCTTGTACGCTCACTTCGCTCGCGATAGGCTACGTCGCGTTCACCCTGTCGAACAGCTCCACTACCCGCTGCGCTGGGGGCGGCGTCAGCAGCGTGGCCCCTATGGCCGACGCCATTGAGATGACGAAGGAGGGCGTTGCCGGCTGGATGTCCCACATCCCGCCCGGACCGCCGCTCAGGAGCTGCCACAACGTCGCCGCAAGAGTGCCGGTCACAACGGCTGTTCCTGCGCCCCAGGCATTGAATCTGCGCCAGTACAGGCCAAGGACCATCACTGGCCCGAACGCGGCCCCCATGCCGCCCCACGCAAAGCTCACCAGGTCGAATATGGAGTCTGGGAACCAGACCGAGAATATCGCCGACACAATGCCTATGACCAGCAGCATCCCTCGGCCCATCCACAGCCGGGCGTCCGCCGCCAGTCCCATGGCTATCCGCTTGAGCACGGGCACATCCTCCGTCCCAATCGCCGATGCCAGCAGAAGTTGCGAGTCCGCCGTGCTCATTACCGCCGCGATGACCGCCGTGAGCAGCGCCCCCAGCACCACAGGGTGGAAGAAGATTTCAGAGACCACAAAGTAGAGCCGCTCCGAGTCCACGACCGTTCCCAGCATGCCGGCTTCGGATAGGGCGGGGCGTGCGATGACGCCAACGAAGAAGGCCAGTAGGTACACAGTCGCCAGCCATACCACGGCGATGTTGCGTCCCTGGGGGATCTTGTCCTCACGTTCGATCGCCATGAACCTCTGCAATATCCTGTGTGCCCCCAGCCCGCCGATCGCCCATCCCGATGCCGAGAGCGCGAAGCTCAGCGTGATGAACGAGCCGTCCGTCAGGGTGAAGGGGTCGAAGAACCCGACGGCCTCCGGACCGGTGTCCGACAGCGGTTGCTTCGTAACGATGAGCATGGTGACCACCAGCACCGCCAGGCTCACGAGCATTAGCAGCGCCTGCGCCACATCCGTCCTGGAGACCGCCATGAATCCGCCGATCAACGTGTACGTCGCAACCGTAAAGAGCGTCAGGATGACGCCTAAGGTGAGGTCGAGTCCGAATATCTCCTCCAGCAGCTTTGACCCACCGACAAGCCCGGAGCTCACGTAGAAGACTACGAACAGAATGGTGATCAGCCCGGATACCGACCGTAGTGCTCCCGTTGTATCTCCAAACCGACGCTCCATGAACTCCGGAATGGTCACCGCGTTGTCCGTCGCTATCGTGAATCGCCGCAACCGCTTGGCCAACAGTGTCCAGCTCAGCCAGACGCCGATGGCTGCGCAGACTGGCACCCACAACTCTACGAGCCCTCCCGTGAAGGCCAGTGCCGGCAGTGCCAGCATCGTCCACGCGCTCGTCGTTGACGACCCGGTGCTCAGCGCCGCCGTGAAGCTGCTCAGTCGTCGCCCGCCGAGCGTATAGTCCGCCATGTTCCGCATCCGGCGGGCGCCCACGACCGCAATGCCGATCAGCATGCCGAAGTACGCGGCAAAGCCGAATATCACCCAGATGTTGGCCATACGCTACTCGTCTCTAGGCGGCGACGGCGGCCCGGTCAAGGAATGAGATGTCCCCCGGGGAACCATAGGGGGGGGGTGAGCCGGCGTGTCCCATGCGGCGAGCTTTTCGGTGGATGGTCCCACCATGGAAGTCGGACTAGTGCTGGTGCGGTGGATGGCTCCCGCCGGGAGCCTCCGGGGCCTCCACTCAGCATCCGGGATGCCCGGGGCGTCCGCAGCAGCGGCTGGCGCGGCGGACCTTGACCGACAGATTCGCGAACACCTGCCACATGCGAAGGTACCATGGCCCGGGGGCCATCTGTATGATCCTGAGGGATCTCCGTATCGAACGGATCATGTCGGTCGGCCGGTCCCAATCGGCCTGAGCCTGGCCGGAGGACGCCTACTCGGCGAACTCGGCCCGCCCCCTGTACATGCCGTACCCGATGACGATAAAGCAGATTCCCCCAACGTAGAGGGCAAGGTTGTTTATGAGGAGCAGGGATTGGATGCCCAGGTCGGGAATGCTCATCCCAAACATGAAATTGACCAGCCCCACAAGTCCAGCCGCCGCCATGACGTAGGCTGCGGCTTTGTAGATGTCCATTGAGGCGAACCGCTTGGACAGCCCAAGGCCGACCGCGATGGACGCCAGCGGATAGAGCGCCACAAATGCCAGTATGACACCGATCATGTCGGTGTGAACGGCCAGAGCCGCGGCCTCGAACGCTTCCGGCGACGGAGGCCCGTCGCCCAGATCGCTGCGCTGCATCAGGTGGATCACAAAGTGCCGCATCCCCGACGCGATGATGAGGATGCTCCACTCGATGATGGATGCGATGAGGCCGAAACGCAGGAGCTTCCCGCCTATTCCCTCTTGCCGGCTCGCCAGGGGGTAGAGACCCAGGAAGGCGGAGATCATCAGCAACAGCGAAATGAACGAGATGAAATTCACCCAGTGCGCCAGGACCGGCGCATCGCCCAGCGCGTCCCTCGCCGCGGCGAAGTCGGTCTGGTCCACCGGGTATATCAGAGCGTAACCCGGCATGAATATCGGGGCCACGAAGGCCAGGACCACGCCGACAATCAATGCGAGACCTGCGTATTTGATTGCCACGATCCCCCCTTTGTCCGGTCTTTTGGTGCAGTCTGAGACAATGCTCCAGACTGCGTGTCTGGGAGCATATCACTCAGGCGCGGCAGCCAACAAGGGCGGAATATCCAGGTATGAGCGAAGATCGGCTCCGGCGCCTGCGGTATCGCTCTCTTATCGCTCCTGACCAGGTCTCCCCGGGGCGGACGTGGACAGAGTCAGTAGCGCTGCGAATACCATGAGCCCAACGCCCGCCCACCATGCGGGGTCATGTGTGCCCCAAATGTCCCGGATATAGCCGGCCGCAGGTGCGCCCAACCCGCCGACTACGAGGTTGATCGGGTTCACCAGCCCGCGGATGCTCCCCACGCTCTCACGTCCGAAATAGTCGGCCCATATGAAGTTCTGCAGGAACATCATTCCGCCGATCCCCAGTCCGAATATCGCCATGGACGCGAACATGATGAGAAGGTTGTCGGCGTAGATCGTCAGAACGCTCGCTGTCGCGAGCCCCACGAAGCCTGTCGCGCCGAGAATCCGCGCCGGAACGTGCTTGACGAGCATCCCGAACGTGAAGGTCGCGGCACCCGCGCATACGGCGTCGAACGCGGTGGCGAGCGATATCACGGCCGGATCGAGTCCCCTGTCCATGAAGTCCGCTATCCTGTGCAGCGCGACGGTGCCAATGGCCAGCGAGACTGAGCTGAACACCAGGACCAGCTTCCATAGCGTGGTGGTGCGTACAGCCTCGGACAGACTCCACGAGACCTCGGCTGATGCCTCTTTCCGCGCGTTCAGCTCGTCTGCGGTGGAGCCCTGGGCCGTGTCGCCGTCCGGCAGCAGTCCCATGTCCTCTGGCTGTCGGCGCACGAATATGGCCGCTAGCGGTGCGATCACTCCCACGCCTAGTGCGGCCAGGACTATCCAGGCCATGTCCCATCCGACCGTGGCTATGAGGTACTGCGTGAGTGGTATGAACAGCACCGCGCCGACGGGAATGCCGAGCGACGTGAACGCGATCGCCTTGCCCCGGTTTGCGACGAACCATTTGAGCACCGGAACGGACGTGACCAGCGCGCCCGGTCCGCTCATTCCCACGAGTCCCATGACGGCGAACAGGAGAACGAGTTGCCAGGCATGGCTGATGAATGCGAGCCCCACCATGGAGAGGCCGGTCATCAGCGCGGCGGCGGGAAGCATGACGCGCGAGCCATACCTGTCGAGAAGCCACCCGACTGCCGGGCTGGTCACGGAGCTCGCCCCCTGGCGGGCTGTATGCGCCCACCCGAACGCGGCTCGTCCAATGCCGAGGTCGTCCCCCATAGGCTTGATGAACAGGCCGAAGTTGAGCGACCCCATTGCCATGCTGACCGCGCCGGACGCGGCCATGACCCAGACGATCACCCAGCCATAGTAGAACCTGCCCGGTCTATCCTTCATGCGTCGGCTGTACACCCCTCGAACTGTCCATCGGAGTGCCGGACGGTCCGCTCGTATCCTACTACGGCTGCCTGCGTGGACGCCGCAAGTGCCGGGTCTGAACAGTTGCGCCGGCAGCTTTATGATGGTCATCGGACGCTATCAATGTTATCGTCAGAGTTGAGTCGTCCATACAGGACGGGCTGGGACAAACCCGGGCAGACGACGCAAGGAGAATTTGATGACCGCTATGGACGGTCTGATCGCAAACGGCACTCGCTGTGCGGCGAGATTCGGCAAGAGCGGCCTGAGCCTGCCTCCCCACCAGCCAGGTAGACCCGGCGTAGCGTAGGCGGACAGTGAGTGCGACCGTCGTCCGCGGCTTGGTGTTCGATCTGGACAACACTCTGCTTGACAGACAGTCCACCTTCCTCAAAGTTGCCCGGAGCTTCCACGAAGAGTTCCTCCATGCGGCGACGCCCGTGACACGGGACGATGCAGTCGCGATGATGGTCTGTTGGGACGGTGACGGCTATTCCGATCGCCAGACGATGCTTTCGCGGTGGCTCGGCGAATGGCCCGAGACCGGCCTCGATATGGGTTCGCTGACGAGGTGGTACCGCTCCGCGATGTCACGGCACGTGAAGCCGGACCTGGAGGTCAACCGGTTCCTTGGCTGTCTCAACGAGCGGGAAGTGTCTTGGGGCATCGTCACCAACGGCTCGTCGAGCCAGCACGGCAAGTGCCGGGAGGCGGGTCTTGACCGGCTCGCCCCCTTCATCATCGTTTCAGAAGAGGCGGGATATGCCAAACCCGACCCGAGGATATTTCGCGACGCCCTGGATGCTACCGGGCTCGCGAGTCCCGATCAGATCATGTTCGTAGGGGACAATCCCCTGGCCGACATAGACGGGGCAAAGCGGTTCGGAATGAAGGCGGCATGGATACGGCGAGGTCGCCGGTATCCCGTCGATCTGCAGCCGCCTGACCACATCATCGACGTCGTCACCGAAGTGCGAAACATTGTCAACCTGACCCAATGACACCCCTGCGCGGAAACGCCGATTGGGAGTGCGCCCGTGATTCCTGGCGACAGCACCCTCAGTCGGCTGCCCCGGCCCCTTCCGGCAGCCTTCTGGCCGTCTCCTCGATCGTGTCCTTCAGTGTCCTGGTCCGGTCGACAGTCTCCGGACTCTCGCTTGCGAACGACGTGGAGTCCAGCAGCCTGAACATCTCAGCCGCGCCCTGGTGGAACCGGGGCGTGACTCCGACCGTGTCGAAAGTCTCCGCAATCTCCTCCATCTCGCCGATCCACCGGCCTGCGTTGGCCGGCAGGCCGGGTATGGCAGTCTCCATGGCGGAAAGCTCCTTGCCCTGGCTGTACTTAAGCTCCTCGATAAGCTCGTCATACAGTCCAAGCGACTCCGCGGCGGTCAGCATCGCCACGCGCAGCGCGTTCGTCCCCTTTGTCATGGACGCATAGCACATCTTTATCCCCGATGCTCTGCCAACACGGGGGCCGAGGTTCCTTACTGCGATGCCTTTGCCGTCAAGCTCGTCCATGATCGCCGCGCGCGGGCCGGACGTGTATACCCGGGGCACTTCTCCCCTGGCCGGCGAGCCGCCGATGATTCCGCCATCGATGTAGTCTCCACCCGTCGCGCTGACTATCGAGGCCATCTCCGACGCCGATCTGGGAGACACTGCGTTGCAGTCCGCGAATGGCCGCGGCGCTCCGGCGGACCGCATGGCCTCTGCCGCCTCCCGTGCCACCTGCACGGCTTGGGCCGGGACCAGGATCGACATGATTAGGTCGGCCCTCAGGATCATCTCCTCCAGCGAGGGAGCGTCATGGAAGCCCGCCGTCGCCGCCAGGTCTCTGGTGCGCCGGCTCCTGCCCTTCAGGCACGTAATCACCTCGTACCCGCGCTCCACGAGCGCCTTTCCGACACCGTGCCCCATCTCTCCAGGGCTCAGGATCGCAATCGTTTCGAGGCCCATTCGTCCGCTCCCGGGTCGCCAGGCAGCCCTATCTTGAAGTCGCCCGCATTATAGGACGGACGTAGCCGGCGGGCAATCAGGCTCATGTCC
Source organism: Dehalococcoidia bacterium (assembly GCA_965208395.1). Classification (GTDB taxonomy): domain Bacteria; phylum Chloroflexota; class Dehalococcoidia; order Lucifugimonadales; family CBDBON01; genus CBDBON01. The sequence goes on along the minus strand of CBDBON010000002.1, from coordinate 504,978 downwards.
CTTGCCGGGGCCGCCTGATCGACCCGACTGTTGATCTCAACGGAAGATGCGAATATATTGCCGGCGACGCCTCAGATCATCCCGCGCTACTCGCCATGCGCTTTGAGGTAGGCCCATGAACGTAATATGGATAGTCTCCGACACCTTCAGACAGGACCACGTCGGTGCCTACGGCAAGAAGCCGGACATCATCACGCCGTCCCTCGACTCCCTGGCGTCGAGGTCGGTGCGCTTCGACAGGCACTACGCGGCCGCCTTCCCCACCATGCCGGCCCGCGCCGACTTCGCGACCGGCCGCTGGACCATGTCGTTCATGGGATGGGAGCCTCTCCCCGACAACGTTGAAACGCTCGCTGAGCTGCTCTCCCAAAGCGGGGTCCACACCGCCGCCATGGTCGATACCCCCTTCTATGTCCGCCGCGGCATGAACTACGACAGGGGATTCCAGTCCTTTCACATGTACACTGGTCAGCAGACCAGCTTCCAGCGGGATGTCGGTCACCAGGCCATTCAGGACCAGGCCGAGGCGCTAGACGCCAGGGCCGATTGGCGCTACGAATCGGACACCAATGTCGCCCAGACGGTGATCAGGGCGATGAGATGGCTGGAGCGCCACTACGAGGAGGAGTTCTTCCTTCACGTCGACGTCTGGGACCCCCACGAGCCCTGGGACGCGCCGTCCTACTACACCCGGCTCTACATGCCCGATTACGACGGTGAGGAGGTGCGGGCGGCCTATGGCTACTGGCGCGACGTGCCCGGTCTGACCGAGCGCAGGGTTGAGAAGGCCCACGCCGCCTACTGTGGCGAGGTCACCCTCGTGGATACGTGGCTCGGCTACCTGCTCGGAATGGTGGAGAGAATGGGGCTGATGGACAACACCGCCATCATCTTCACGTCCGACCACGGCTTCTACTACGGGGAGCACGGCTTCTTCGGAAAGATGAACCTCGCGAAGCTCGCCGAGGCCACCGATAAGATATACATCCAGCCGGCGGCCCCCTGGGACCGCTCCCCCCTTTACGAGGAGGTCACTCTCATCCCACTGACCATATACGTGCCTGGCGTGAGGCCCACCAGCTACGGTGGCATAACCGCCGCCGTTGATCTGATGCCAACTGTTCTTGACCTGATGGGCCGCGAGATACCCGGCTGGGTGGAGGGAGAGTCGCTCGTGCCTTCGATCAGGGACCCCTCCACGCCGGGACGCGAGTTCACCATAACCACCGTCCCGTTCGCCAACCCCGGAGATCCCGTGAGATCGGTGGATCATGTCCGCCGCAACCTGTTGGTCTCCCCAGTCACCACTGTCACTACCGGCGACTGGGCTCTACTCTACTCCCCCGACGGAGAGTCGGAGCTCTACTGTCTGACTTCCGATCCCCGGCAGGAGCGCAATGCCATAGGAGCTAACCCCGAGGTCGCCAGGGAGCTCCATGAATATCTGAAGAAGTTCATGCGGGACATCCACCTCGCGGAACACCTCACCTCGGCCAGATCGGAGCTGCGCATCTAGCAGGTCGACAGAACCATCGCTGCTTGTCATACCCTCCTGCCTGTGTTGGGGACGGCGGACCGGGCGCCACTGCGATCTGGTAGCCGCCCGATCTGTATCGGACTTGCCCGGCGATGACAACCGGTGATCGATAAAGGCCGTCAGGTTACAGTACAGTTACACACAAGTGATTGCCCATGTCCCTCATCTCCAGTAGGCTTTCCCCAGCCCCAGAGGGTCCGCACAAGCAGGGCTAAAGCATCGCGGAGTGCGCCGGTCGGTTCCAGCAGGCGATTGCTGTGAATGGAGGCTGGAAGGCTGCGAGAGACCTGCTCTCCAGCGGTTCTGCTGGCGCGCAGCCAGGCTCGGACCGACTCCAGTCTATGGATATGCTCGACGACTCAATGGAGGCGTTGGTGCTTCAGAGCAATTGCGGACTCTCCGCCCGTCTCCCATGCGGCTCAGAGAAACGGGGCGTGGGAGTTATGCTCAGGTCTCCCCCATCCCTCGACTCCGAACAACTCGCGGACGCCGTGGTATACTTGCAGGCCATGTACTCCGAACAATGGCCGGCGGCTCCGGCCGGGATGGTTAAGCCGGGCAGGATCGTCAGTATCGGTCGTCATGGCTGCCCCCCTCCCCCGGCCTCCGATGAAACAGGCCCGGGATAATCCGGCTCGAGATTAGAGCTACTCTCCATGAAGATACCGTCCGACTATACGACGGGCTACGAGAGAGCCTGCGCCCTCGATCCGGAGATGGCGTCGAACTACATCGCCCATACGGTGATCGGAGACCCGGAAGCTGACGCCGCGATCGAACAACTCTCCGCCCTCGATCCGCAGGAGGGCGAGCGGTTCATCAAGGCGGGCATGGATCAGAATGACGACGATCTCGCCGGTGCTCCCCCAGCGCTCAGAGAGCTCTTCGAGAATCTGAAATCTCCGCCGCCCTGGGTCGACCCTTCCGGCTTCATGCCCGGCATTCGCATGTTTCACCGGAACTCGCAGCTGGTCCTCGGGGCATTCGTGGGAGGCACGCTGATAGAGGGATTCTCGACCAACATCAGCAAGACCTTCTTCATAACCGGGCGTGTGCGCGACCAGGGCGTCAGACGTCTGAAGCAGAACAATCGTCACATGGTCGAGATCTTCATGCCCGGCGGCCTGAAGGAGGGTGGGGACGGCTGGAAGCTGTCTTTGCGTATCAGGCTGATCCACGCGCAGGTCAGGCGCCTGTTGAACAACACCGCTGAGTGGGATGCGGAAGCATGGGGCACGCCGATTAGCGCGGCGCACATGGGGTACGCCATAACCGCCTTCTCGGCGAGATTGGTCGGACACCTGACCCGCTTGGGCGCTGTCTTCACCGAAGAGGAGCGCAAGAGCTTCATCAATGTCTGGCGCTACTCGGGATTCCTGATGGGCATCCCGGAGACGATCCTGTTCCACGACGAGGACGATGCCCTGAAAATGTTCGAGATAGGCGGCGTGTGCGAACCTGTTCCCGGCATCGAATCGGTGGCAATGGCGCACGCGCTGGTCAACTCCGCCCCGGTAGTCATAGGCATCACCGATCCGTCTGAGCGGCGCAAGCTGGCAAGATACGTGTACACCATCTCCAGAGCTCTCATCGGCGCCGATCTTGCCAACCAGCTCCAGTACCCGCCAAGCACCATATTCGGAGTCCTTACCTGGTTTCGAATGCAGAACCGCTTCAAACACATCACGGACAGGATCATCCCGAAATCGGTCAGCGCCACCTTCACCAATTTCACATACCTGCTCGAGGCCTCCGCCTTCGATGAAGCAGGCATAAGCTACAGGCTCCCCGATCAGGTGTACGCGGAAGAATCGAGCCAATGGTGACCTGTCAACGCTCCCGGTCCTCTTCCCCGTCTGCTGCGGAAGACTGCGGCAGGGGCTCTTCTGCCTACGTCGTCGACCGATTCTGAAGAGTTATTCTGAGCACACCTATACACCAGCGCGATTTGATGTAGTAGACTATTGGCCGGGAAGCATCGACAACCACGCCGGAGACAAGGCGCTGAGGCTGCCGTCCAAGCTGCGGCATCGGGAAGGAGCATAGATGGAGATCAATACCGAACAGAAGGGAGGCGTACTGGTCGCGTTGACTGTGGATCGTGTCGACGGCTCCAACGCCCGCGAATTCCAGGAGGCTCTGCAGGCGGTGATCGATGACGCCGGCAACGCCTTCCTGCTGGATATGGAACGGCTCACCTACATCAGCAGCGCCGGCCTTCGGGTCATACTGCTGATCGCGAGGACTCTGCAGGGCAAGAACACGAAATTCGCCGTCTGCTCGCTCTCCGATTCAGTCCGGGAGGTCTTTGAGATCAGCGGCTTCGACAAGATCGTAGCTACCCACGCTACTCAGGCGGACGCCATCGCTGCGCTGCAGGGCTGACTCGGCCTCGTGCGCCGCATGACTGTGAGAGCAGGGGCGTCTCGCGCCCTGGGGCGCGGGAGTGTGGTTTGAAGATGGTGGAAGATGGAACAGGGATATAAGATTCTCGTTGTCGACGACGAGCCTGACCTCGAACCGCTGATCAAGCAGCGGATGAGGCGGGACATCAGGGCCGGCCGCTATCAGTTCGTCTTCGCCCACAACGGAGTGGAGGCGCTGGAGCGGCTGAATGAGGATGGAGATATCGACATGGTGCTGTCCGATATCAACATGCCTCAGATGGACGGTCTGACTCTCCTCTCACAGATACCGGACGTCGATCCCAACATACGCTCCGTAATAGTGTCCGCCTACGGCGACATGAAAAATATCCGCACCGCCATGAACCGCGGCGCTTTCGATTTCGTCACTAAGCCGCTCGACTTCGAAGACCTGCGGGTCACCATAGACCGGACTCTGCGCCACCTCATCGAGTGGCGCGAGGCGCTCTCCTCTCGCGACCAGCTTGTCGCGCTGCAGAACGAGCTGGACGTTGCCAGCAAGATGCAGCAGTCGATCCTGCCCACCAAGTTCCCCGAGGGCCCCGGCTACCACTCATACGGCAGCATGGAGCCCGCGCGCAACGTCGGGGGAGACTTCTTCGACGTCATGCCGCTGGCCAACGACCGCATCGGGTTCGCTATCGCCGATGTCTCCGACAAGGGTGTGCCGGCCGCCCTGTTCATGATGTCCAGCCGCACGCTGCTCAAGGGGGCCGCCATCGGTACGGAGCAACCGTCCAATGTGCTCCGGGAGGTCAACTCCCTCCTGCACGATGACAACGAGGCCCTCATGTTCGTCACCGTCCTGTACGCCGTATACAACACCAAAAACGGCGAGTTCACCTACTCGAACGGAGGTCACGACAGCCCGCTTGTCGTCCATTCCGATGGAAGCTCGACTCTGCTCCCCATGACGGGAGGGGTTGCGCTCGGAGTGGTGCCGGACTACCCGTTCGAACAGCACACGGTAACGATCGCGCCGGGAGACACGGTGATCCTCTATACCGACGGGGTCACTGAGGCGATGAACGGCAACGAGGAACAGTTCGGGATAGAGCGTCTGCAGCAGATTTTCATCGACTCTCCTCCGGCGAGCCCCCAGGACGCGAGCCGCACCATCTTCGATGCCGTGTCGGATTTTGCGGGTGAAACTCCGCAGTCCGACGACCTGACATGCCTGACGCTGCAGCGCGGGGAGTCTGACCGTTGAGCGCGCGACACGACTTCACGATCGAGACCGACCCGGATCAGCTGGAGCGAATCGCGGCTGTCGTCGAAGAGATCGGTGAACAGGAGAGCTGGTCCCCCGGACTCGTCTTCCGTATCAACCTGGCCCTCGAGGAGCTGGGCCTCAACATCATCAACTACGGACACGACGAGGGTGGTCACGAGATACAGTTCTCCGTGACCTCGGACGATGAGACGATCACGATCGAGATCTCGGACGATGGACGCCCGTTCGATCCGCTGAACGACGCTCCGGTGCCCGACGTGTCCGCGGCCTTGGAAGACCGCCCGGTCGGCGGGCTCGGCGTCCATCTCGTCCGCACCATGATGGACGAGCTGACCTATCGTCGGGACTCCGGCAGAAACCACATAACCCTGGTGACGCGGAACACCGAGTAACCCAACCCGCCTCTTTCCCCGTCCGCTTGTCCCGTCATACCGGCGAAAGCCGGTATCCAGGACCGGAACCCCCGGAGCGCCGCACGACTGCCCTGTTCCCGATGCCACCGAGTCGCCCAAAATCTCATTCCCGCCTCTTCTCCTGTCCGCGGGGGAGATTGCAATGGGCCCTCTTTGCTATCATGCCCCCACCCCTCCTAAGGAGCAGAAGACCATGACAAGATTCACAACGCGTCCCGTTATCATGGGCACCCGGGGAGTGGTCACGTCTGGCCACTATCTCGCCACCGCCGCCGGCTTCCGCATCATGGAACAGGGCGGTAACGCGATCGACGCGGCCGCCGCCATGTGCTTCTGCCTCAATCTCCTGGAGCCGCACAGCAACGGCATCGGCGGCGAGGTGCCCACGCTCATCCACTCGGCCCGAGAGGGCAGGACCGTGGCGGTCAGCGGGATGGGCTGGTCGCCTGAAGACCTGACCATCGACTGGTGCCGCGACAACGGCATCGACCTGATCCCCGGCGACGGATATCTTCCCGCCTGCGTCCCTGCACCCGTGGACACCTGGGCGACGGCGGTAGCTCGGTACGGCAACCTGAGCTTCTCGGAGGTGCTCGAACCGGCCATCCGGCTGGCCGAGGACGGTTTCCCCATCTACGAGGGACTGCACGACAGCCTGGCTGCAAGCTTCGACCGGTTCAACGAGCGATATCCGACGACGGCCGAGGTTTACTACCCAGACGGGCGCGTCCCCGAGATCGGCGAGGTGTGGCGCAATCCCGGCTTCGCGGAGGCCCTCAAGACGATGTGCGCCGCCGAGCGGGAGGCCAGCGGCAGGGGACGGATCGCGGGCATAGAGGCGGCGCGGGACGCCTTCTACAAGGGTCCGATCGCCGAACGGATCGTGGAGTTCATCACCGCCAACCCGGTGGAGGACGCCAGCGGGTCAGCCCACGCCGGCCTGCTGTCCTACGACGACATGGCCGAGTGGCGGGCCTCTGTCGAGGAGCCGGTGACCTACCGCTACAAGGGCCTCGATGTCCACAAGTGCTCGTCATGGACGCAGGGACCTGTCTTTCTGCAGCAGCTCGCTATCCTCGACGGACTCGATCTGCGCTCGATGGGTCACAACTCGGCAGACTATCTCCACGTCAGCGTGGAGGCGGCGAAGCTGGCGTTCGCGGACCGCGAGGCCTACTACGGCGACCCCGTGTTCGACGACGTCCCCTTTGACGTTCTCCTCTCCCGCGGCTACAACGAGAGCCGGCGCGGCCTGATAGGCGGCAGGGCCTCGTTGGAGATGCGCGCCGGAGACGCGGGGCGCGGCGTCCCGCCCTACGCCGCGGTCGACGTGGCGGAGGACAACCGGCGGGCGCTCGGTGTCGCCGCCACCGAGGTGCAGGACCTCGGTCTCGGCCACGCCCACGTCGGCGATACCACTCATCTCGACGCCGTGGACATCGAGGGCAACATGGTCGCCGCGACCCCGAGCGGCGGCTGGATCGGGACTTCCCCGGTCATCAGGGGGCTCGGCTTTCCGATCGGCACGAGGGGCCAGATGTTCTACCTCAACCCGGAGCGCCCCAACGCGCTCGCCGGACGCAAGCGCCCGAGGGCGACGCTCACCCCCTCGCTGGTGACCAGGAACGGGGAGCCCTACATGGCCTTCGGCACGCCCGGCGGTGACACCCAGGACCAGATCACCCTGCAGCTCTTCCTCAACTACGTCGAGTTCGGCATGAACCTGCAGGAGGCCGTCGATGCCCCCGCCGTCTTCTCACGCCACTTCCCGTCCTCCTTCTACCCGAGGGAGTCCTACCCCGGACATCTGACCGCCGAGGCCAGGATACCGGACGAGGTCGTATTGGAGCTGGAGCGGCGCGGCCACGTCGTGGACCGGGCGGAGGCATGGACTCCCGGAAAGCCGATGGCCATACGCATCGACAGGGAGCGGGGCGTCATATCCGGCGCCGTCGGGCCGAAGGGCAACATCGGCTACGCCCTAGGCTGGTAGCGCCCGCAAGACATCTCCGACGTCATGCCCGCGAAAGCCGGTATCCAGAGACGCGCTTGGCATCACGGCTAAGTGTTGCTGAGCCCCGGCCTCCACCGGGACAACAAGGGAAGGTGCTTTGCCCGCATGTCCCTCCCCCCGGCTCCGCGAGGGACGGTCAGAGACTGCCCCGTACTTGATACGGGGACGCGGGCGCCCCCGCCTCCTCACAGACCGCGCAGACGCTCCGGCGTGGCCCTCACAGCCACGGAGAAGGCCGCCCCGAAACTCTCCGGCGTCATTCCCAACCCGGCAATCCCCTCCCCATACTTCTCCACGTAGCGGGACTCGCAGTCCGCCCGCGGCGCGTCCGGATCGACGCGCGCCTCCCCGACCAGGACCGCCACCTGGTGCGCCTCCGGGTCGGAGTTGAAGTTGAGGGACATCCTCGCGTTCCTGGCTAGGTGCCTCAGCTTATAAGCATCCGGCCTGCTGTAAATCAGAAGAGAAGAGCCGTCCCACAGGAACCAGACCGGGCGAGGCTGAGGCACCCCCTTGGAGTCCACGGTCGTGAGCCATATCACCTGTTCCGAGTCGAGCAGGCCACGTACCCTCCTGCCTAGCTCCGTCGAAAAGTCGATCATGTCTGTCCTCCTGGACGCATAGTCAGACCTGCCTGGCAGCCCGGGCCGCCTCGGTGCTCCTGCCCGGGAGTAGGACAGTCGAGCACGCCCTTGACACATGCCCAGGGTGGTGCAAAACGTGGGCTTGCGCTCGTCTATGATGGAACGACCGGTTTTTGGAGTCAAGGCGGAAGATCAACCAGTCCGAGACGAACACCGCTGCGTAGCTGTTCATCAGGCAGCGGAAGCGGGAGCGTGCGGAGAGGCGCCGCCGGGAGGGCTAAGGGCTTGTCGCGAACATACCGCTCGTGGACGAGCTAGTCTGGAGCGCACGAGCTCCTCGACTCTTTGCGCCAACGCGGGCATGTCGAGGAGCTCGCAGACCTTGACCAGCTCCAACCACTGTCACAGCTTAGCGGGATGTGAAGTCGCCCTCTTCCGTACCAATGCTGGTGCCGGTTTTGCGGGTTAAGACTCCGCTCGCGACTTCAGATGCACTGCTATCGCTGTCTATTCAGCGTCAAACACAAGTCCATTCCAACAGTCATTGCCTGTCGGCGAAAGGTGAGCCGGTGATGAGCCCGTGGCTGCGCCGGGTGGCTCCGTCGCCGAAGTGAGCGGTTATCACATAGAGGTGCATCTCAACTTCGGAGGCGAGCAGGTTATGGGTGTTGTCGTCCACCTCCTGTTGCGTCAGCCGGTCGGTTGCGCTCTGCGGGTTGTCTGGGTGCGCCTCGGTCTTGCTGCCTGGGATCCTTAGAGCCTGGACCTGGACGTTGTGTTTGCGTCCCGGCGCCAAAAGGGAGCCGGTCCAGGACGTAGACGTCCAGTCGTCGTCCAACCGCTCTATCGACGTCGGTGCTCCCGAAGGGTTTTCGTGGACATTGGAGATACCCTCGCAGAACCAGGCCCATCGGGTCACCACCCCCGAGCTGTCTCTTTCAACCCCCCAGGGCCTGCAGCTGTTCACGTCCGGTGCGCCGTAGTCCCAGTCGTTCACAGCGGTGCCGTCGGCCTCAAGCTGAAAGTTGTTGCGGTACATGAACCGGAGCCTCTGGATGGTGTAGCGTTCCACGTTGCTCTGCCGGCTGGCCCACTCACTCCAGTTGATGTGGTATGTCCCGTCAGCCATGGTGGTGGTGACCGAGAAGGAGTTTCTGGAGCAGAGCACCGCCCGCCCGGCGGCCAACTCCTCTTCGCACTCCTCCATGGTCGCCGGGCTATCGTTGGCTTGGCCCTGCCCCACCTGTGGCGATAGCGCAAACAGGGCGGCAGCGGCAACTACCGCAGCAATAAGCAATACCGGGATTGAGCGGGTGTTCCAAACGAGCGATCCAATGAGATGCATTTTGTCGTACCTCCTATATAAGCAGTTGGATTCCCAGTGGCGACGCCACGGCGTTGCTTAGGATCCAGAGGCGCTGAGCCCCTCGCTCCTTCCTGGCGACCGCCGCTGCGATAGTAGCTTGTGCACTTGGGCAAGTCTGTGCATTGGAGTTTTTTGACACCCCAAAGCTGAAATGTGCGTGCTGATCGATGGCGAGTAAGAGCATCCAGCGGGCCAGGGCGGCCCAGGTAGGACTCTTGATGAGGTCTTACCGTGAGTCTTTCTCATCCGGAGGCGGCCGGCGAGGGTTGACGCAGGAAGGCCTGCTCGAGCGGATGGGGTCGGTGGACAGTGACTACGCCGAGCGGTACAGCCACGCCACGGTGTCGCGGTGGGAGTCCGGCGACACCCGCCCCACTCTTCAGCGGCTGAGAGTCTTCGGTAAGGCCCTCAATCTGTCGCAGACGGAGATGGCCGGTCTCGTGTTGCTGGCAGGGCTGGCGGCTGACTTTCAGACGGCGTTGGGCCACGTCACCGGTGGTCGTGCCGGAACTGTGGGCCTCGGAGCGGCGCCGAAGCCGAGACCCGCCCCAGGCGTCGTGCGCGACACCGGAACGTTACCGTCAGGAAATACTCGGTCAACGCTGGGGGACGCAGCTCATTTTGGGCTTCTGAGGGTTTTTCCGCTGGCGCTGTGCATCGTTGGCGGGTATGCGCTCTTCTCATTCGGCTGGAACAACGGCTGGATGCCCACAGCCTACGTCGCTTTCACCGTGGGGATCGTTCTGGCGCAAGGGTTCTTGTTCAGAGACCGCGAAGCTGGCCTCCGGGAGTTCTTCTGGGTTTCGCTGTTTTTCCTGTTGACCACCCCGCTGCTGCAGTTTGCCCGGATACACACAGACCATTACGGCTTCTATACGATCGGGAGCCTCGCCGACACACAGGTACACTACATGCTGGCCCTGCTCCTGAACCTTTTGATCGCATCCGCTGCAGGGCTGGCGTTTCAGTTACTGTGGAAGCGTCGATACTCAGGCGCCGGCGACGGTGCCAGCGCCCTCCGCAGGGCGGCCTTTGTAGTGCTGCCTCCGGTGATCTCCGTGTACGCCGTCGTCGTTGTCATCACCAACATTTCAGTATCGATACAGCTCGCGGTTCTGCTGCCGGTGGTGGCTGCTGTCTTCACCGCACTACTGGCATTGCGCGACCCGACCTTCAAGCCCAGCGATCGCGACCGGCTGTACCTGCTCTCAACTGCGTCGGTACTGGCGATAGTTTCGACTGCCTTGGGGATAGCCGCAATTATGGCGATATACCTGTCGCCGGACCTGCCCAGCGTTCTGCCGGACCACAATCTGCTGCGGTCCTGGGAGATCGATTTCGCCGAGCTGGGCTTTACTCAAGGAGAGGCGCTGGGCAGATTGAACATAGGATACATGTGGCATGCGATCTGGGTCCTCGCCTATATGGTCTTTGTTATCGGCGTTAGGCTGATCGTGTCCGTCTATCGCATTGACGGCAGTCGAAGACGATAAGGTCCACGACTGTCGGAAAAGCGACCTTTGTTGACCGCGATATGGAATGGCCTCTACGCCCATCGGAACGGAATCGAACATTTCAAACTGACGCACTACCTCCGCAGCCTGGACTCATACGGCTACGCCGCCCTCCCCTATATCTACGGCTCCGTCGAAGAGGTCAGGGTGGCCAACATGGGCGCCGAGGAATACCGCGACCGGACCGAACGCAGCCTTATACTCCACCGGCCCGAGCGCGCCCAGGACCCGCGCCCCCCTCCCCGGCAAAACCTCATCTGGGTATAGGACGGGCCCCTTCGGTCCCGGGCATCCTGTAATCCGGCGAGTCCCGGCCCGGGCAACCGCACCAACACCATCCCGCTCCGCCTATTCTGGTCTCGGCACGACTGGCAGGTCGACGCGGGAGGGATGCCGGACGCTGCGGTGCAGATTGAAGGCGACCTCTTCGCCTTCCGCGGGGACCCTCTCGAAGACGCCGTCGTCGTGACCCGCGATGGCGACCCTGATCCTGTGACCTCTCTTGAAGAGCGCAGAGGTCGGCTGCAGGCCGACGACGATCTCGGCCACCTCGCCCGGGACGAGGGGAGAACCGTCGGACCGCCTGTAGGTGCGGTGCGGCATGAGCGTCCGGTATGGCGGCGCATCGTCCGACAGCCTGCGGTGCAGCGCCCGCAGCTCGCCTCCGGTCACGTACCTGACGTGGCCGTCGGGAGCCACGTCCTCGAGGTAGACGAGAAAGGCCCCGTCCGTATGAGACGGAGTTACGTACAACGTGACCGCCGGGTAGCCGGTCACCTCGACATCGGCCTCTAGGGGCTCGGAGGTGTAGGTGAGCAGCCGCTCGTCCGCCACCGCCCTGTCGCCGTAGATGACGTCCGTCCCCTGGAATTCGGTGTGCCACCGCCCCCCCTTCCCGGTGGTCGCCGAGAAGTCGACGACGTAGTGGTCCGAAGCGTCGGACGACGCCGGAGGCTCGACTGTGAGGGCCCCGCCTACGTTCATGTGCCGCCGCTCCAAGGCAGTGCCCTCGATCGGCCAGGCCGTGGTGCGGTTCCACGTCTGCGCCCCGATCGTCACGTACGTCACCGGCGGCCCCTCCATCACGCCGGTGTCCACACCCTGCAGGTGGAAGTCGAAGAAGCGCAGGTCCTCCAGCCACTGCGCCATGTGGCTGGGTTGGGTGGGCGAATAGTCCGGCAGATACTGGTTGCCGTTCCTGTCCCCGCCGTGGTTCCACGCGCCTATCACCGCCCGCTGCGGGTTGGAGAAGGTCAGGAACCGCCTGATCACCGTGTCGGCGGTGTAGGCGTCGGTCCAGCTTCCCCAGCCGTAGATCGCCGCCCCGGAACTCTCGATCTCCTCCCTCAATCCGTGCATGCTGAAGTCGTCTATAGTCACTCCGAGGCCGGGGATCGGGTCGTCCCTGAACATGATCTCGAGACTCCTGCTGAAGTCGGGATTCGTCGCGCGGTGCTCCTCGACCGCGGCGGCCAGCAGCGAGCCGTCGTGATCGGCGTCCACCGGTTTCACCGTGTCCGTGGGCTTGCCCCTGATCGAGTTGGTCCACCTGTTCAGGTCCAGCATCCGGCACCTTTCGATGTACCGCTCCATCAGCTCCTCCAGGAGCAGCCCGCCCGGATAGAAGATGTCCGTGTAGACATCGAACTCGATGAACTTGGGCGCAACGGCCTTCACCGCCGGGTGCTTCGTCGCGGCGAGCAGCTGGGCCGTCGTGCCGGTGTAGGAGACGCCGGTGCTCCCGACGGCGCCGTTGGACCAGGGTTGGGCGACGATCCAGTCGACCGTCTCCCTGTAGTCGGCGATGGCTGCCCTCGGCCACATGTTGGGCCAGGTGCCGAAGGAGGCCCCCGTGCCGCGCTCGTCCGCTCGGACGAACGCGTAGCCGTGGCTCGTGAAGAAGAGGTCCTGCTCGTCCACGGGCTCGTCCTTCTTGGCCCGCCAGTATCTGGTCGTGTAGAGAATGGTGGGAAGCTTGACCCCGGGCTGCAGTGGAGCGGGCAGCGTCACGTCGAGGGCGATTCTGTGCCCCTCGCTCATGGGGATATGGATCGCCTCGTTCGTGTAGTCCTCATATCGAGGAGGCGTGTAGTTTCTGTACTCGCCGAAGACAGAGCGGTGCTCGGCGAGTGCTTGCGCTTCGATCCGGGCGCGGTCCATCTCTACCCCCAAAGCAGATTCAGTTTCGGGCTACGTCCCGCTCTGATGCCTCCGCACGCGCGGAAACGACGACTCCGCCTAAGAGGACACCAGCGGGATCTCGGCCTCCCGGAGCATCTCCATGAACTGGCGGATGTCCGTATCGACCACCTCCTGGAGGTTGTCGAGTTGGGTCTGCAGGCGTGCCGACAGGTCTTCGAACACGTCGCACGCCCCCTTGGTGGGCCTCGCGTCGGTGCTGCCCACGACTGATGGGAGTTCGGTGAGCTTCTCGTTGAGACGGGCTCGCTCCATGCGCCTCACCTTGCCGTGTCGATTGTCCTGGGCCAGCTCGTCTCTGATGGCCGCGACCTTCTCCCTGATCGCCTTCGCCGTGTCGGCGATCTCCGTCTCATCCTCGGCCCGCCGCTCCCACTCCTCCAGCTGGTCGTCGAGACTCCTCGCCCGCATGACGGCGCTTCGCGTCTCATTCAGCTTGTCGCGGATCTTCACCAGCAGGTCGAACTGCTCCTGCAGGTCCTCCTGTGATGCGGCGCTCCGCGGGTCCTTGAGCAGCGAGAAGCTCTGTTCATACCTGCTTCCACCGACCGACAGGGTGACCCGGTAGACGCCGGGCGGAGCCATGGGCGCGGTGCGTCTGGCCCGGCTCTTCGTGTCCGTATCTCCGCCGGGAAGCTGGTCGGCGTCCGGGTATCGCATGTCCCACACGAAGCGGTTCATTCCCTGCTCGGCAGGAAGGTCGTCGCGCCCGCTGGTCTGGTGCGAGGCGTGCCTGCCTGACGAGTCGGTGACCGTAAGGGTCACCTCGCCGTCAGGGGCCTCGCCCAGGAAATAGCCGAAGACGACCCCCTCGACAGGGTTCTCTCCGGCATCGAGCCACACCCTCCGGCTGGAGCCGTCCGCAAGCTGCCGGTCGTAGGAGACCGCGCCGATGCCCAGCATCGAGAGGCTGTAGCTCTTGCCGGGAGGATAGCCGGGCTCGTGGCCGGCCTGCCCCAGAAAGCGGTACGTGTCCCGCGGTCTGAACAGGTAGGCTCGGGCGTCCGCGATCCGGTCCGCCAGCTGGCGCAGCGGCGACAGATCGTCCATGATCCAGAAGGAGCGTCCGTGCGTGCCCGCCACCAGGTCTCCTTCCTTGACCATCAGGTCGTACACTGGGACCACCGGCAGGTTGCCTCGGAACGACTGCCAGGACTCCCCGTCGTCCAGGGAGACATATACGCCCGTCTCGGTGCCCGCGTACAGCAGGCCCCTCCGGTCAGGATCTTCCCTGACCACTCTCGTGAAGTCGTCGTCCGGGATCCCGTCCGTGATGCTCTGCCACGTCTCCCCGTAGTCGTTGGTCTTGTACAGCATGGGACGATTGTCATCATGCTTGTATCGGGTGGAGGCAAGGTATGCGGTCGCCGGATCGTGCGGAGACGCCTCGATCATGTGTATCATCGTGAACGGCTCGACGCCGGGGGGTGTTATCTCCTCCCAGCTGCCTCCGCCGTCCCTGGTGATATGGACGAGGCCGTCATCGCTCCCGGCCCACAGGACTCCGGGCTCGTGATGGGACTCGGCCAGCGCGTAGACGGTGCAGTAGACCTCCGCCGCCCCGCTGTCCGGGGTGATCGGCCGGCCCGATATCTCCTGCTTGGTGATGTCGTCGCGCGTCAGATCAGGACTGATCGGCTCCCAGCTCGCCCCCTCGTCGGTGGATCGGAAGACGATGTTGCCTGCGGCGTAGAGCACGCCCGGATCGTGGGGGGAGAAGGCTATCGGGAATGTCCAGCTGAAGCGGTACTTCATGTCCTTCGCGCCCCAGCCTCTGTAGCTCTCCGGCCACACTGTGACGATGCGGACCTGTCCCGTGCTGTTATCGTGCCTGAGCAGGATGCCGCCGCCGCCCGGCGCGCTCCCGATCGCCCCGGAGTAGGTGACATTTGGATCGTCCGGCTTGACGGCGATATGTCCGCTCTCAGAGCTGCCGACCGGGTAGCAGTCTATCCAGTGTATCCCCCCGCGATAGGAGCGGCTCGGAACGCTGATCGCGCTGTTGTCCTGCTGCGTCCCGCTCACCCGGTACGGGAGCTGATTGTCTACGGCGATGCGGTAGAATTCCGCCGTCGGCTGATTGTATATGGTCGACCAGGTGGCGCCGCCGTCGACGCTGACGCATGCGCCGCCGTCGTTCCCCTCGATCATGCGCCGGGGATCCCGCGGATCGATCCACAGATCATGATTGTCTCCGTGTGGGGTGGACACCTCTTCGAATGTGCGCCCCCCGTCGTCGGACTTCAGGGCCTGGAACGCCAGCACCCACACCGTATCCTCGTCTTGGGGATGGGCGAAGATGTGCGAGTAGTACCAGGGCCGGCCTCGCACGTCGACACTGTCATTGGTGCACTGCCAGGTCGCGCCGGAATCGTCGGACCGGAACACTCCTCCGTCCTTGGCTTCGACCAGAGCCCACACCCGGCCCGGCCGCGCAGCCGAGGCAGCTACGCCGATCTTCCCCTTGATCCCCTCCGGGAGGCCGGGGTTATCGGTCAGTTCAGTCCAGGTATCCCCACCGTCGTCCGACCTGTGAATGCCGGACCCCGGCCCTCCGCTCCGTATGTCCCAGAAGTCCCGCTCAGTCTCCCAGGTGGTCGCGTAAATCACCCGCGGGTTCGTCGGGTCTATAGAGATGTCGACGGCCCCGGCCCTCTCGCTCTTGAACAACACGTGCTCCCACGTCTCTCCGCCGTCCTTCGAGCGGAACACCCCGCGCTGCTCGCTCGGCCCGAAGGCATGCCCCAGTGCGGCGACGTAGACCAGGTCGGGATTCTCGGGATGGATGCGCACGCGACCGATGTGGCGCGTGTCGGTCAGACCCATGTTGCGCCAGGTGTGACCGCCGTCGGTCGACTTGTACACGCCGTCGCCGTGGGAGACGTCGATACGGATGCTCGCCTCGCCGGTGCCCGTGTATATGACGTTGGGGTCGCTGTCCGCTACGGCGATAGCCCCCACAGCGGCGGTGCCGAAGAACCCATCCGATATGTTCTCCCAGTAGGTCCCTCCGTCGGTCGTACGCCAGACGCCGCCGGCGCAGGCGCCGAAGTAGAAGATGCTTGGCTCCCTCGGATGCCCGGCCACCGCAACGACCCTCCCGCCGCGGAATGGGCCGATGTTGCGCCACCTGAGTACCCTGTCGATCAGCCCCCCGACGAGTCCTGCTGCCGGAGACGCTTCACAGTCCGATTTGGTTACCATTCCTGCTCCTCTCGCGTGACGTGAACGTGGCGTGAGTGCGAGTTTAATTGTGCACCCTATGACTGTCAACGGAGGTTACCGCGGGCTGGACGAGGGCCCGGTGGACAGACCATCGGGGCTTGGATATGATTGCCGAGCCCGGCAGGGCGCGGAGGATCCAATTGCAGCAGATTGAGGCCACCAGAGAAACGGCGCAGCGTATCGCCGACAACGTCAAGACGGTCATCGTGGGCAAGGACCGAGCCGTGGAGCTGGGCATCATCGCTCTGATGTGCCAGGGACACGCGCTCATCGAAGACGTCCCGGGAGTGGGCAAGACGATGCTGGCGCGAAGTATCGCGAAGTCCACAGGATGCGACTTCAAACGGATCCAGTTCACGCCCGACCTCCTGCCTACGGACGTCTCCGGCGTCTCCATATACAACCAGAGGAGCCAGGAGTTCGAGTTCAAGGAGGGCCCTATAATCTCGCAGGTCGTGCTTGCCGACGAGATCAACCGCGCTACTCCCAAGACCCAGTCGGCCATGCTGGAGGCTATGGACGAACGGCAGGTGACGATTGAGGGGGTTACTCATCCGCTGCCCCGCCCATTCATGGTGATGGCCACCCAGAACCCGATCGAGTACGAGGGGACATTCCCCCTTCCGGAGGCTCAGCTGGACCGCTTTCTCCTGATGATCACACTCGGCTATCCCACAGCCGAGCAGGAGCTGGACATAGTAGAGAACCAGAGAGTCGCGCATCCCATAGAGAGCCTTCAGGCGGTGACGGGGCCGGACGAGGTGATAGAGCTCCAGGAGGCCGTCAGGCACGTCTACGTCGACGAGCTGGTAAGACGGTACATCGTCGCCCTCACCGAGGCGACCCGTGATCACCCCGACGCCGCCTTGGGCAGCTCGCCGCGAGGCTCACTGGCCCTGTTCCGGGGCGGCCAGGCCACGGCGATCGTCAGGGGGCGGGACTACGTGCTTCCCGACGACATCAAAGGGCTGGCGGCCGCGATGCTCAGCCACCGCGTCATAGTGTCGGCCGCCGCGAGGATGCGCGGAGTGACCGGCGAGGCGGTCGTCAACGCGATCGCCGGCGAGGTGCCCGTGCCGGGAGCCCAGGGCCAGGGCTGGTTCAGGAGATAGCGCCATCTTCGACGGCAGAACCCGGATCCTCAGGCGGTTCTATCTGGTCATCATCCTGGCCGTTTTCACCGCCTTTACGGGGATGTCCACGGGGTTCCCGCTCTTCTACCGTCTCCTCTATGTTCTGGGCGTCACCGCGGGGCTCACTCTCGCTCTGAACTGGCTCAGCCTCCTGGCAATCGAGGTCAGGGTGGACAGGAGAAGTCGCAGGGTGAGAGTCGGGGACAACGTGGAAGAGCGCCTCACCATCCAGAACCGCAGCTCGCTCCCAAAGCCGGTGCTCGAGGTCGAAGATCTTACAGACCTGCCGGGATACTCGACCGGAGCCGCCGTGGGCCTCGCCTCCAGGGGACGCCGGTCATGGCTTACGTCGTCGCCGGCCCGCGCGCGAGGCGTCTACACGATGGGCCCTATCAGAGTATCCAACACAGACGTCTTCGGCCTCTTTCGCCGGGAGCGATTCTTCGGCGATAGCCAGTCCATCGTCGTCTATCCCCGGATCGTCGACCTGCCCGACTTCACCGTCCCTCCGGCCAACCTGTCCGGAGATGCGTCGGCCCGCAGGAGAGCCCACGACCTCACTCCGCACGCGGCCAGCGTCCGGGAGTACGCTCCGGGCGACAGCATGAGCCGCGTTCATTGGCCAAGTACCGCCAAGATGAGCAAGCTCATGTCCAAGGAGTTCGATCTCGGCCGGTCCAGCGAGGTGTGGGCCCTGGTGGACCTGCACCAGGACGTTCAGGCCGGAGAGCTTGAGGAAAGCACGGACGAGTACGCCGTCTCCATAGCCGCCTCGCTGGCCAGGAAGTACGTCTCCAACCAGTTGCCCTTCGGTCTCGTCGCTTACGGCGACCGCCGCTACTTCCTCCCGTCGGAGACGGGCGCAGGCCAGTTCGAACAGCTGATGGAGTTCCTGGCGATGAGCAGGGCGAAGGGGGAGGCTCCCATCGAAGACGTCCTGGCCAGGGAAGAGATGCTGTGGGGACCGAACACCACCCTGATCATCATCACGTCGTCTCCCAGGATCGAGTGGGCAGTCGCGGTCAAGCAGCTGATGCGCAGGAGGGTCAGAACCGTCGCCGTCCTTCTGGACGGGCAGAGCTTCGGTACGCACTTCGACACTCTGGCCGTGCTGCCCGAGCTGCGTGCCGAAGGAGTGCCGACCTACCTGGTGCGTAGAGGCGATGACATCTCGGTCTCCCTGAGCCGCCCCGCAGAAACGGTGGCGGCCAGAGCAGCCGAGGCCATATAGCCGTGGACACGACCGCAGCACAGGTCGCCGCGGCGCCCGTCCGGCCCGTGCGTCAGCCAAACCGGCTCCTGGCGCTCGTGCAGCGGTACAGCCCAAGCCAGGGCTGGCCGACGCTGGTGATGCTGATACTGGTCCTCTACAGCGTCGGCTCGTCCGTCTCCAGCGCAAACTGGGTAGAGACCCCGGGCATATACCGCGTCCTGGTCATCGCGGCGGTGACGGGGCTGCTTCTGGCAAAGCTCAGGCGCCCGGCCGCGGCGCTTCATCTGGTCGGCCTGGGGATCGGTGCTGTGGTCGTCGTGTGGCAGACATCGTCGCTGGTCACCGGAGAGCCTCTGCCGCAGCAGGTCTACGACTTCTGGCGAAGGCTCGGCGAGTGGTATACGGCCGCCACGACGGGCGGCATCAGCACCGACCTGTTGCCCTTCACCCTGTTGCTTCTGACAGCGGCGTGGCTCCTGGGATACGTGAGCTCCTGGTTCATCTTCAGGAGCAGCAATGTCTGGGTCGGGGTGGTCCTCGCGTCGACTGCGATACTCACGAACCTCAGCTTTCTGCCAGGCCGGTTCATCGTCCAGTTCTTCGTCTTCATGTTCTTCACGATGATCCTGGTTGTCAGGGTGAGCGTCGTGCAGCGTCATGACGTGTGGAGACGGGCAGGGCTGCGGTTCAGTCCGCTGGCAGGCTGGATGACGATCCACGCCGCCGTCTGGCTCTGTGTGATCTCCATAATCGTGGCCGCTCTTGTCCCGCTGAGGATCTACGTCTCATCAGGCCTATCGGACGCGTGGGACGTCGGCCGCACGCCCGTCGCATACCTGGAAGACGAGTTCGGCAGACTCTTCGGAGCGGTTCCGTCGCGGAAGGACCTGACCGGCCGCATCTTCGGAACTACCCTGCCCTTCCTGGGAGAGATCAGCCTGGATGGGGACATCGTGATGTGGACGAAGACGAAGTACCCGTCGTACTGGGCGTCGCGGACGTACAGCGAGTACACGTCGAGGGGATGGGTGGCCGGAGACACGTCCGAGGTGGCGATCGATCCCGACACCCTGTCTCCTATGACGGCAGACTCGACCAAGCGGGAGTCGATAGAACAGAACGTCCACCTCAGTTTCGGGACGATGAACCTCCTGGCGGGAGGAAGCCTCGATTGGGTGAGTCGAGAGGCCGTCGTGGAGACCCTGAGGCCTAAGATCTTTCAGATCGACATGTCGGACCCCTCGGCAGAAGCTGACTATCCGGAGGATATACGGCTGCTGGCAGCCGAGCTGCGTGGCCTGCCGGACCAGTCGGCGGACCAGCCGCTTGGGCCCGTAGTCGCGCAGATGATACCGGACGACCTCGCCCTCGTTGAGGTTACGGGCGACAACACGATCCCGGACCGGACGTCTCTCGCTACGGTTACTCTCCAGCGAAAGATCCCGCTGGCGCCGGACGTGGCGGCGATGAGGTTCGCGACCGAGGTCCCGGAGAACGAGCCGTATACGGTGTTGACTTCCGTCTCCGTTGCCGAGCCGGAGGATCTTGCGGAGGCGGGCACAGACTACGACGGATTCATCACCGATCACTATCTCCAGCTTCCGGAAAGCCTCCCTCAGCGGGTACGGGACCTGGCTGCCGAGCTTACGGATGGCATCGGGAATCCCTACGGCAAGGCAAGGGCGATACAGGCCCACCTGAGAGGCGACGATTTCACCTACTCACAGGAGATCGCGGCTCCCCCGTCCGGCAGTGACGGCGTCGAACACTTCCTGTTCGAGACACAGACCGGCTATAGCGACTACTTCGCTTCGTCGATGGCCGTGATGCTGAGAGCTTCTGGAGTCCCGGCCAGATTGACCGCCGGCTATGCGCCCGGCGAGCTCGATACCAACTCGGGCCAGTACTTCATACGGGACACGGACAGCCATGTCTGGGTACAGGTCTACTTCCCAAGCTACGGGTGGATCGACTTCGAACCCACGCCCGCGTGGGATCTTCCGGGTAGGGACACGGCTCCCACCGTCGATTCCGGAGGAGGCACAACGACGACTCAGTTGGGAATCGAAGATGCCCACGACATCTTCCCTGCCGAAGACCCGTTCTTGGAGGAGCTCGAGCCGTTCGGGGGAAGCGACCTGACTCTTGAACGGTCGTACGACAGCCTGATCAGGGCGGGTATCGGGATGGCCAGCGCGGCCGCGCTGGCGCTTGCGCTGTATCTGCTCTGGAACCAGGGGCTGTGGGGCAAAGACCAGGCCGTAAAGGCATATTCGAAGATGGGGAGGCTCGGCGTCCTGGCGGGTCTGCCGCGCCGGCGCCAGCAGACGCCGGGAGAGTACGCGGATTTGATCACGCGGTCCATCCCGGAGGCCTCAGAGGGCGCCGAGCATATCACCACCGCCTTCTCCAGGAGACGTTACGGCTTCCACGAAGATGACGAAGAGGCCGACGAGGCGGTGGAACAGGCGTGGCGCAGCATACGGTGGAGCCTTGCGCGGCAGACGCTGCGAAGAGTACTGCGAATGGGAGGAGGACAGGCGAGATGAAGCTTCACTACGACCTCGTGGAGACTCGGCTGGGCTGGATGGGACTCCTGGCCTCGACGAAGGGCGCGAGACGTACGACGCTTCCCCAGGCATCCCCGGAGGAGTGCGTCTCGTCATTGGGAGATGAGATCGAGTCGGCGGCGTGGTCGCCGGACCGGTTCGATAGACTGAGGTCCCTCCTGGACGCCTACTTCGAGGGGGAGCCGGTAAGCTTCGAGGGGGAGCCTGTCGACGTAGCCGACGCGTCGCCCTTTCTACAGGCGGCGTGGGCGGCGTGCCGATCAATCCCGTACGGCGAGACGAGGACCTACTCGTGGCTTGCTGCCCGCGCGGGCAGTCCCAGAGCGGCGCGGGCCGCGGGCCAGTGCATGGCAAGAAACCGGCTGCCGATAGTCGTGCCGTGCCAGCGGATAGTCGCCAGCGACGGCGGACTAGGCGGCTTCGGACGGAACGCCGACCAGCTGGACCTCAAGCGCGCGCTGCTCGACCTCGAGGCGGGGCGACTCTAGGGAGCCTGTTTAGGCGGCTTCGGCAGCCATGCGGGGGCCGAAGCTATCGGAGCCCGGATGGCCCGGGGCGCCGTACATCGGGCAGCCGGTGCATGACCTGACCTCGCCGCAGGGCGCGATTTTTTCTGTCGAGTAGGGTGCGCGGCTCTCGGCTATGCGCGCGCTGCGCGCCTCCTCGCCGAACAGGTCGAGCCGGAGCTGCTTCGCCACCGGCGGGCGGTGGCCGGGAAAGGCCAGGAACGGCGACGCCCTCTTCTTCACGACGCCCATGGCCTGGAGGTCCCGCCAGGTGTCGATGCTGTGGCGGCGGCGGTTGCTCAGGATGCGCTGCGCGGACAGAGGACCCACGCCGGGCGCCCGCAGCAGCTGTTGACGGGTCGCTCTGTTGACGTCGAGCGGAAAGGCGTCGAGGTTCTCGACGGCGATGGCCGTCTTCGGGTCGAGGTCGCGGGCCAGGAAGCCCTCCCGGTCGAAGGCCAGCTCCAGCTCGTCGTTGCCGAAGCGGTAGACACGCTTCAGCCAGTCCATCTGGTAGAGGCGGTGCTCGCGCCACAGCGGCGTCGCCGGATGCTCCTCCAGCGGCGTGTGGCGGACAGGACGGAAGGCCGCGTAGTAGATGCGCTTGAGGTTCCACTCCGTGTATAGCTGGTCCATCCGCCCGAAGATGTCCCGGTCCGACTCGTCGGCGGCGCCGACGACGAGCTGGGTCGCCTGGCCGACGGCGCCGCCGGAGACGCCTCTGGTGAGCCTGGCTATCCAGCTCATGGGAGCGAGGATGTCTCGCTCCAACTCCTTCATCGCGCTCAGCTTTCGCATGTGGCCGACGGTGGGAGTCTCGAGGTTCACGGACAGGCGCGTGCCGAGCCGGTGCGCGGCCTCGACGTACTGGTACTCGGTGCCCGGCATGACCTTCAGGTGGATGTAGCCCTCGAAGCCGTACTTCAGGCGCACCTGTTCGACGACCCTGACCAGGCGCTCGGTGGTCTTGGAGCCGGTGCCGGCCACTCCCGAGCTCAGGAAGAGGCCGTCGACGGTGTGCCGCCGCTGGAGCTCGGCGAAGGTGCGTGCCAGCTCGTCGACCTTGAAGGCGTGGCGTCTCCTAGGCACCCAGTGGCTGTTGGGACAGAAGGCGCAGTCCATCTTGCAGAAGTCGGTGAACATGACCCTCATCAGGCTGATCTTTTTGCCGTTGGGCATGGAGGCCTTGTAGACGCCCGGGAGCGGGTTCTTGCCACCCATGGAGTATGGCGCCCTGGAGATGCGGCCGCTACCTGTGTCTCCCGGCCGGGACAGGATGTCGTCCGTGGCCATCCCGCCGAGTATCTGGAGCTTCTCGTAGGCGTCGGGGGTATGTTTGATCAGCATGAGGACAGGCTCCTCCTCGAGTCAGAGAATGAAAAAACTGTCTCATTCTGTAACATTGTGTCTCGTTTCGTAGCTGGACGGCAGCGGTTCGGGACATCCACGGGACAGGTTTTGAACAGATTTGGGACAGAAATGTGACAGGAAAGTGACAGAATGGGACAGGTGGAGGACGGGTGCGCGGCTGCCGTCGGGGTGAGGCGGGTCCGTGTGGTCGAACGCATGCTCTGATAATAGCACATGCGTTCGGAGTTGTCCAGCCTCGGGGCGCTGCGTTCGGGAGGCCAACTCGCTGTGCCAAGGGCGGTTCGCGCAGGGACGGTTTGCGAACCGCCCCTACAGAGGAGATGGCATGACGGGGCTATCTCACGGAGTCTGGATAGTTGCCAGCACTCTCTTCGCGCTGTCCAGGTCGCGTTCCCTGACCAGCACGCGGCAGGGGTAGGCGGAGACGCCCAGGTAGGAGGCCGTGTCGCCCGATCGCACCACTGCGGCGATCCCCTGTCCCACCAGCAGCTCGCGCCACATCTCGGCTACGAGCTGGTCAGGAGCCGTGGCGGCGCAGACCCACTTCAACCGGCGACGCTCTCCAGAGTGACCCGGCCAGCCTGACCCAGCATCTCGGACAGATCCCCCTCCAGCTCGCGGGAGGCGTTGACGCGGACCAGCGGCCAGTCCAGCGTGAACAGCCGGCCGTTTGACGAGATCTCCAGCCTGATCTCGTCCTCGCCCTGGTTCTCCAGGAGAAGACGCTTGACATCGTCAAAGAGTCGCTGGTCGTCCTTCGGCCGATCAGACTCCCGGATAAGGAGATGGAGGCGCATGGGTCCGTTGGGCTCGTACTCCTTAACGGGCCCAACCGCCTCCACAGACGGTGCAGGGTCGCTGACCGGCTTAGGGGCGAGGGGCTCAGGCGCGCGGCGCTCCTCTTCGATCGGCTCCGACACACTTTGGACGGTATGCTCCCTGGAAGGACCGGCGTCTTCTATGATGTACTCGGTCGCGTCGGAAGCGTTGATGCTTATACGGCCATCACGTGTCCTGACGGTGCCGGAAACCCGAGCGAAGTTCCCCTCCTCCCACAGGCTTTGCGTGCGGCCCAGCAGCTCCTCCCAAACGAATATCTCGATAGGACCGTCCATCAGGGCAACCGTGACGATCGCAAAGGGCCTCTGCTTTCGGGTAGAGCGATGGGTTACCGACGATACCTGCCCCGCCAGGGTGATCTTGCGACCGTCCATGCTCTGATCGAGCTGGCTGCGGAAGACGATCGAATCGGTATCGGACGCGAGGGCGGCCAGCGGACTCCCCGCAGACAGGGCCACCCCCATAAGCTCCATCTCCCACTGGTGGAGTTCGTTATTCGGGGTCCGGGTATCGCTCAACTCGATGGTGGCGAGGGGTGTAGGCACAGACTCTCCGAACAGGTCGAACATCGACGCCTGATTGGACGCCCTGAGACTGGCCTCGCTGTTCGCCAGGGAGAGGGTCCGGTCAAGGACCTCGAGGAGGGCTCCCCTGTCTCCGAATTCGTCAAGCGCCCCGGCCTTGACGAGACTTTCCAGTGTCTTGCGATTGAGGCCGCTCATATCCGCGGATCGGCACATGTGCTCAATAGAGCCGAATGTCCCCTCTTTGGAAACCGCCTCGACGACTGGGAGCACGGCAGCGCTCCCCACGTTCTTGATGGCCGTCAGGCCGAACCTTACGCCCGGCGCGCCGTCCTCGGACATCTCGATCGAGAAGTCTGTCTGGCTGCGGTTGATGCTTGGCGGGTGGACCCTTATCTTAAGCCGCCGGCATTCGTTCACGACTGCCGCGATCTTATCCGTATTCCCCAGATAGGCGTTCAGGAGAGCAACCATATACTCGGCGGTGTAGTTGGCTTTCAGGTAGGCCGTCCAGTATGAGATGAGACCATAGCTAACGCTGTGGGCCTTGTTGAAAGCGTATCCTGCGAAGGGTTCAACGAGCGCAAAGACCTCCTCGGCAAGACCCTTCGAATATCCCTGTCCAAGCGCGCCTTCGATGAACCTGTCGCGCTCCTGGGCCATGATCGCCGGGACCTTCTTGCCCATCGCCTTTCGCACAATGTCGGCCTCGCCTAGGGTGTAGCCGGCGAAGGTCCGGGCGATGTGAAGGACCTGATCCTGGTAGACGATAACTCCGTAGGTCTCCTGGAGGATCTCGCTTAGCGCGGGGTGGGGATAGCTGGGCTCAGCCCGACCATGCTTGGCATCGATGAAGGTCGCGATCTGCTCCATCGGCCCGGGACGGTATAGGGCTATCATCGCCGCCACGTCGCTCAGCGACGACGGCTTTAGCTCTTTGATGTGCCGCGTCATCCCGGCGCCCTCCATCTGGAACACGCCCACCGTCTCGCCGTTGGACAGCATCTCGAAGGTCTTGGCATCGTCGAGCGGGATGTCCTGGAGAGGGAGCCGGACACCCTTGGTCCTGGCGATGAGCTCCCGGGCGCTGGCCAGTACTGTGAGGTTTGCGAGACCCAGGAAGTCCATCTTGAGAAGACCCAGCAGCGCTATGGGGTCCATCGAATACTGGGTCATGGCTACGCTGTCATCGTCTCCCTTTATCGGTCTCTGCAGGGGTACGACATCGTCCAACGGCTCTTTGGAGATGACCACGCCGGCGGCGTGAGTGCTCGAGTGTCGGGTGATCCCCTCCAAACCCTTTGCCGTATCGATCAGCTTTTGGACCTCCGCATCCGCGCCGTACATCTCCTGAAGCTCCGGCGTCTCCGAAATGGCCTCTTCCAAGGTGATGTTCAGCCGGAAGGGAATACGACGGGCCACGTTGTCGACGTCCGCGTACGACATTGCCAGCGCGCGGCCCACGTCCCGGATGGACGCCCGCGCGCCCAGCGTGCCGAAGGTGATGATCTGAGCCACGTGGTCCCTACCATACTTAGAGACGACGTAGTTGATGACCTCCTGGCGCCGGTCGTCCTGGAAATCGAAGTCGAGGTCGGGCATCTCTTTACGCTCGAGGTTCAGGAACCGCTCGAACACGAGCCCGTAGGGCAGCGGATTGATGTCGGTGACCTCCAGGCAGTAGAGAGCCAGACTTGCTGATGCACTCCCGCGAAGGGCAGAGTAGATGCCGCGATCCCGGGCGAAGCTGGCGATGTCCCAGCCCACCAGGAAGTATCCGGCGAACTGCGTCTGACGTATGACTTCCAACTCGTAGGCCAGGCGCTCCTCTTCCAGCGTGGTCACCCGCTCGATGCGCCGTCGCAGACCGTTCCAGCAGAGCTGCGAAAGATAGTCGTCCGCGGTCATGCCGTCCGGGACCTCGAAGTCCGGCAGGCGCGTCTGCGAGAAGTCGAGGTGCAGATCGCACATCTCCGCGATGCGCTGCGTGTTCGAAACGGCCTCGGGAAGATCGGCGAAGAGGGTCTGCATCTCATCCACGGATCGGAGATAGTAGGTATCAGCAACCATCTTCAGCCGCCGTTCGTCCCGCACGTTGGTATTCGTGTGTATGCAGATTAGTATGTCCTGGAGAGGGGCGTCCTCTCTGCTCACGTAGTGTGAGTCGTTGGTGGCTACCAACGGTATGCCGGTCTCCCGGCTGAGGGAGATCAGGCCTCTTTTGATCTCGGGCAGGTTCTCTATTCCACCATGCTCCATGAGCTCGATGTAGTAGTCGTCGAACAGCTCCCTGTACCAGAGCGCGGACCTCTTCGCGTCTTCGGTCCGTCCCTGGGCGATGAGGCCCGGAACCTCCCCGGAGACACATCCCGAGAGGACGATCAGGCCCTCGTGATGCTCCTCTAGCAGCTCCCGATCGATGCGGGGTTTGTAGTAGAAGCCCTCCAGGTGTGATTTCGACACGAGCTTGACCAGATTCCGGTATCCGGCCGTGTTCTTGCTTAGAACGGTCAAATGGTGATAGGGGCTCTTATCGTTCGGGTTTCGGATATGACGGCTGTCACCAGCCACGTACATCTCGCAACCGATGATCGGTCTGATGCCAGCCGTCCTGGCAGTCCTATAGAAGTCGATGGCGCCGTACATACCCCCGTGATCGGTGATCGCCAGGCTCTCCATACCCAGCTCCGAGGCGCGACCTACCAGTCGGTCGATTCTGCTCAGACCGTCCAGCATGCTGTACTCGGTGTGGACGTGTAGGTGAGTAAACAAAGACAGGCTCTCTCACGAAACGTGGTGGTGGTTCGGGGCCATCATAACACTGGGGCTACCTGCCCGATTCAAGGGTATGGCGGCGGAATCGGCGTCACTTCCGTGACCCGGCTCCGAGGAGCCCACAACAACGAGAGGGCTCCGGCGGTGCCGGAGCCCTCTCTCAACCTGCGCTCGACTTGCAGAGGCCTAGTAGTCCATCGGCGGCGCGGCCGGCATCGGAGGCGCGTCCTCCTTGATGTCGGTGATCAGGGACTCGGTCGTGAGGACCATCGCAGCCACGCTGGCCGAATTCTCGATGGCGGCCCTCGTCACCTTGGCCGGGTCCATGATGCCGCGCGTCAGGAGGTTCGTGAACTCCCCGGTTTCGGCGTCGTAGCCCCAATCGCCCTCGCTCTTGAGGCTGTCAGAAAGGATAACGTCGCCTGGGACTCCAGTGTTTTCCGAGATGAGCTTGAGCGGCGCCTCGAGCGCCTTGCCGAGGATTCCGGCTCCCGTCTTCTCGTCACCCTCCAGGTCGAGAGCGTCGAGAGCGGCGCGGGAGCGGATCAACGCGAGCCCGCCTCCGGGCACGATCCCTTCCTCGACAGCGGCTCGCGTCGCGGAAAGGGCGTCCTCAACGCGCTGCTTCTTCTCCTTCATCTCTACCTCGGTGGCGGCTCCTACCTTGAGGATCGCCACACCGCCGGAAAGCTTGGCGAGACGCTCCTGGAGCTTCTCCCGGTCGAAGTCGGAGGTCGTCTCGTCGATCTGTGCCTTGATCTGGTTGATGCGTCCCTGGATCGCGTCATCGGAGCCGGAGCCGTCCACGAAGGTGGTGTCCTCCTTGCTGGCGACGACCCTGCGGCACCTGCCGAGGTCCTCGACCGAGACGGAGTCGAGCTTCCGGCCGACCTCTTCGCTGATGACGACGCCACCCGTTAGGATGGCCATGTCTTCCAGCATCGCCTTCCGGCGGTCGCCGAATCCGGGCGCCTTGACCGCGAGACAACTCAGCGTGCCCCGCAGCTTGTTGACGACGAGGGTGGCGAGCGCCTCGCCCTCTATGTCTTCCGCCACCAGCACCACGCTCTTGCCCACCTGCAGGATCTTCTCCAACGCGGGCAGAAGGTCTGCGACTGCGGAGACTTTCTTGTCGGTGATGAGGATGTAGGGGTCCTCCAGTACCGTCTCCATCCTGTCCTGGTCGGTGATGAAGTAGGGCGAGATGTAGCCTCGGTCTATCTGCATGCCCTCTACGAACTCCTGCTCGTAGCTGAGGCCCTTGGACTCCTCGACGGTTATGACTCCGTCCTTGCCGACCTTCTCCATGACATCGGCGATGAGACCGCCCATCTCCTCGTCATGGGCGGAGAGGGACGCGACCTGCGCGATCTGGGTCTTGCCCTCCACCGAGGTGGACATCTCCTCGACGGACGATCGGAGCGCGGTCACACCCTTCTCTATCCCGCGCTTGAGGGCCATGGGGTTGGCGCCGGCCGCGATGTTCTTGAACCCCTCCTGGATGATCGCCTGGGCCAGCACGGTCGCGGTGGTGGTGCCGTCGCCCGCAACGTCGTTCGTCTTGCTGGCAGCCTCTTTGAGCAGCTGTGCGCCCATGTTCTCGAACGGGTCCTCCAGCTCGATCTCCTTAGCGATGGTCACACCATCGCTGCACACCTGCGGAGGGCCGAACTTCTTATCGAGAACCACGTTACGTCCCCTGGGCCCCAGTGTGACGCCCACGGTATCGGCCATCGTGTCGATGCCGCGCTTCATCGCGGCGCGCGCCTCTTCGCTAAAGGTCAGTTGCTTGGGCATTACCCCCTCCTAACGTGAGTGTCTGTTCGCTGTCAGCCTACAGTGACTACTTGGTGAAGAGTATGTCGTCCTCTCTCAAGACGAGGTACTCCGTTTCGCCCTCTTTGTACTCGGTGCCGGAGTACTTGGAGTAGACGACCGTATCCCCGACCTGCACATCCATGGGCACCCGGTTGCCTTCATCGGTCAACCTGCCCGGCCCGACCGCCACGACGGTGCCCTCCTGGGGCTTCTCCTTCGCGGTGTCGGGTATGTAGATCCCACCGGCGCTCACCTGCTCTTCGGCTTCGGAAGGCTCGATCACCACTCTGTTGCCGAGGGGCTTGAACGAGACCTTGGTCTTAGTAGCCATTCGCGACGACCTCCTGTCCTCTCTTGGGACTCCCTGAAACTAGCAGTCGTCATGCTCGACTGCTAGCCAGCATGATAGCGCAGCGACATCAGGCGTGTCAACGACAGGAGCACAGATCGTCTGCGCCATCGTACATTCGGCGGAGCGGTCGCATTTTGGAGCAATTCGCCAACGTCATCGCCACTCCGGGAGCCCAGTGTGGCCTGATGTGTGTCCGTCCGCCCTGAGCTTGCCGGAGGGCTCGCCACGAGCAGGCCCCTTAACAGCTACAGGCAGTGAATTAGAATTGGATTGCGGCGGAACTTGCGGTATACTCTCAACTCTTAGCCCCTCCAGAAGTGATGATAGCTAAGAGACCGCGGCTCCCTGCTATAGAGATAAGCGCGTCGCCTCACGGCACTTCAGCGTGACGCCCGGCCCGGATTCTTGAACTCAGATTAGACTGTGGACAATATACTCAGAGGACTGAGTCGGCTGGTCACGGGCCGCCCATATATCACCCTCGCCGTCCTTCTCGCCATCACCC
Organism: Dehalococcoidia bacterium; assembly: GCA_965208395.1. Lineage (GTDB taxonomy): Bacteria > Chloroflexota > Dehalococcoidia > Lucifugimonadales > CBDBON01 > CBDBON01. The sequence continues at coordinate 474,859 of CBDBON010000002.1, read as the reverse complement.
TCTTGCTGGCTGCAGGGGGGACGTTGCGCGCTCCGCCTCCGGAAATTGCGGCGACGCTTCCAAAAGGGAGCGCAGTCGCCGATGCCCTGGACCAGATTGATGACTTGTTCGGAGACTCCGGCGATGTGAGGGTTGTAACGCTTCTCTTCCGTGGAGAAGCGATGACGCCCGACGGTCTCACACAGATGGCCTCTCTCGTGCAAGAGATCGCCGGCGAGCCGGGCGTGCGGGAGCTTCTGACGCCTGCAGACCCCGTCGTAGCACCTTCGGCACTCGTCATGGCGCTGCTCCAGGTGGACGGCTTCGGATCAGTCACGCAGGCGGAGATCGACAATCTCCGCGGCCCTCCCGAGCTTCTCGCCGCGCTTGACGCAATGACCGGGACCGACAGGGACGGCACACCGGTTGCGGTCGCCTCGATCCGGCTGCGCGACACGGGCGATGAGCGCGTTGAGGAAGCCGAGCGGAGAATCGATGAACTCGCGTCGGGCGATGAGGGCCCGCTGCGTGTGAGCAGCATCTCGTACGTGGTGCTCGAAGACGAGTCCCGGGAGGCCACGGAATCGGGGATGGCGCCTCTGATAGGGCTGGCGCTGCTGCTCATCGCCGCGCTGATCCTGCTCTTCATGCGCACGATCTCAGACCTGCTGCTCACGCTCGCGGGACTGATGACCTCGCTGATCTGGATAGTGGGAGCCGAGGGTTGGCTGGGGCCCAATGGACTGGGACTTACCGGCCCTCCGAACTCTCTGACCTCGATGGTGCCGATCATCGTGATCGGCCTCACTGTCGACTATGCGATCCAGACGGTCTCGCACTACCGTGAGCAGCGCAACCAGGGCGAGCAGGTGGTGGCAGCCGTTCAGACAGGGCTGCGAAACGTAACTGTTCCGCTGGTGCTGGCAGCGGTGACAACCATCGTCAGCCTGCTGGTGGGCCTGTTCTCCCCGGTCGAAATAGTCGGTGATTTCGGCGTCATCGCGGGGATGGGCGTGGGATTGAGCCTCATAGTGATGCTTACGCTGATTCCCGCCGGACGGACGATCATCGATCGGAGGCGCGAAGCACGAGGCTCGTTGCGGCCGCCCCGTCCGATTTCGGGGGCGTTGCCCGGCATCCAGCCGGTGGCGGAGTTCCTGGGGAGACAGGTTACCAGGAGACCCGCGCCTTACATAATCGTCGTGGTTGCGGTGACGATCGGGCTCGGGTATGCAGCCACCGATATCAAGTCGGAGTTCAGCATCCGCGACCTCCTTCCCAGGGGCGGCAGTGTGCTGGAAGACCTGGACACGCTGGACACGGCCGTCGGCGGCTCAACGGAGAATACCAGCGTTCTCGTGAAGGCCGAGGCGACAGAAGCCCGCACGCTCCTGAATCTGCAGGACCTCGGAATTGCGTTCCAAAGCGATCAGCTGCGCCCGCCGGCTGCCGCCGGACCGCTCATTACGTCGTACGAGCTTCTCGTCCAAGACTGGATTACCGACAGCGGTGCGCCCGGCGACAAGTACGACCCGGAGCTCGCGGCGCTCTTCGAGGAGGCCTCCGCGGGCATTCGGCTCGACCCGGGGCTGATGCAGGACTTCATCGACAGGCTCGGAGCCATGGATCCTGCGCTCTCTCACGCCCTGGTCAATGATCCGAACGGCATCGACACCATACTGGTCCAATTCCCGGCCTACACGGGCGACCCCGAGGCAAGCAAGGCGCTCCAGGGAGACATAGAGGAGCTCTGGTCGGGCGACGATGACGCGATCACGGCGACTTCGGACAGCATCATCTCGTTCGCGGTGACGGACGCGATCAGAGACCGGCAGACGGAGTCGATCACCACGACCATCGTGGTGGCCCTCCTCGTCCTCGCATTCTTCTTCTGGTTGACGGTGCGCCAGCCGGCGCTGGCCTTTGTGGCAGTGGGGCCGACCGTGCTCGTCCTCATCTCGGTGCTGGGCACCATGGCGCTCCTGGATATCCCGTACACGATTATCACGTCGATCATCACGGCGCTCTCTATCGGGATCGGGGTGGACTACACGATCCACATGATCCATCGCTACCGCGAGGAATTCACGCGACTGCGCAACCCTGAGAAGGCGGCGGTCCAGACGCTGGCGACGACCGGTTCGGCGCTGCTCGGCTCCGCACTGACGACGGCGCTTGGGATCGGAGTGCTGGCGGCCTCGCCGCTGGCCGCGTCCCAGCAGTTCGGCATCACGGCTGCGATCACGATTGCCTACTCGCTGATCGTCTCCGTACTGGTGGTGCCGCCCGCGATGACGGTCTGGGGCGCGTATCAAAATATGCGGCTGCGCTCGATGATAGAGCGCCAGTGGGATGAGCTCGACGTGGCAATCGAGGACATACACCGGCGCCATGGCGAGGAACAGGGGTCGGCGTAACGAGAAACCCCTAGGAGAGTGTGACTACCTTACTACCTGCGTAAGGAAGATTCTTTCGTCCTCCTGATGACCGCGAGCATCCGTGCTGCAAGCCTGCTCACTCCACCCAGGGCATGAAGGGACGCCACTCGTCGAGGATGGGCCTGTGGTGGAAGATGTAGTACGGGTTCGGACGCGGCGCCTTCGGCTCCTTGCGGAGCCTCATGTTAGCCTCTCTGGGAGTCAGGCCGGCCTTCCGGTGGTTGCAGGGGATGCAGGCGCTGACCACATTCTCCCAGTCGTGTGATCCGTTCCTCGAGCGAGGACGGATGTGGTCGAGCGTCAGCTCCCTCGTCTCCTTGCCGCAATACTGGCAGGCGAATCCGTCCCGGTAGAATACCGCTCTCCGAGACAGCCTCCTCCTCATCAGCGGACGCTTCACCATGTAGACCAGTCGGATGACAGACGGGATGGGAAAGCTGCGGGAGACGCTGCTCACCGCGCCCCGCCCGTTGGCGAGAAGCTCCGCCTTGCCGCGGCCTATCAGGACGATTGCCCGCCGGGCGTTGCAGATATTGAGAGGCTGGTAGTTCTGGTTGACCACCAGGACCGGCGAGCTGAGGGACGTGGCGCTGTTTGACGAGGTTGGGAAGACTATCCGCCTTTCCGTTCGATCTCCTCGCTGAGGAGATCGAACGTTACTTCGAAGTCCGACGGAATGAATCCGAGAGCGCCCGAAGGCAGCGCGTCAGCCACTTTTACGAGCGACCGGACGAAGCGCGCCTCGGTCAACGAGTTTTCCAATCTCTCTCTCTCTTCCAAGACAGTCAACTGGCGGCTGACCTTGGTGGTCGCCTCCCCGACGAGCCCTCCTTCGGGCAACTCGAAGCTGTAGGCCGCCCTGCCCAGGAGGACGACCATAGCGGCCGACATGACCAGGCCTATGATGAGCCCGATCGCCAGTCCGCCCAGCTTGTCGGCCATCGTGCTGAGGCCAAGGGTGAAGGTCGCTAACAGGGGCTTGCCGACCCTGACCGTGTAGATGCCTACTGCGAGGCCGGCCAGGACGATGGCCGCGTAGGATATTACCGTGACAGCAGTGTCAGCATGAATCCAGTTGTCGAACAGTCCACCTACGTCATCGGCGAACTGTCCGGCGAGCAGCCAGCCGATGATCCCGCCGATGGCGGTGACGCCGCCCCCGACGACCCCCACTCTCATGCAGGTGAGGGCGCTGACAGCCACGATGGCGATCACCGCCAGGTCGACCCAGTTCATGGCGTCTGCCACCTACCTCCTGGGAGGTTGGGGCGGCACCGGGTTGACGAGGCCCGCGGCCAGCGATATTGGGATCAGGTCGTCAAGTTCGTCCAGCGTCCAGCGTCCGTTCTTGTGGATGCTCTTGACAACGCGCCGGGGGCCGTACAGGGTCATGGGCCAGCCGCTCACGCCGATCACCTGGCCGGTGATGTCGCCGCCCTCTTCGGTACAGAGATATACCGACTTGGGCGCGTTGTTAATCGGGTCCATCGCCTCTGGCGGCCCCTCGATCGGAGCGCCCTGCGCCTGCATGGCGGGAGCGCCTGTGGCCGTCGCGGCGGCAGCCACGCGGGCCTCCTCCCGTATCTGGCGCGCCGTGTCCGGCACCGTCTCCGTCATCCGGGTCGCGCCTCCCGGATAGACCGCGTTCACGCTAATCCCGAAGGGCCCCAGCTCCCTGGCCAGAGCCCGGGCGAAGCCCACCATACCTTCCTTCGCGGAGGCGTAGTTGGCCTGCCCCGACGCGCCCAGTCCGGAACCCGAGGAGAAGAGGACGATACGCCCGTACCCCTGCTCTATCATGTGCGGAACGACGTTCCGCACCATGTTGAAGGCGCCGTACAGGTGCACCTGCAGCACTCCGTCCCACTCGTGCTCCGTCATGTTGAAGACCATCCGGTCCCGGAGTATGCCGGCCACGTGGCAGAGGACATCGACGCGTCCGAACTCGTCGAGCGCCATCTGTACCGTCTTCGCGGCCGTCTCGAATTCGGCCACCGACTCGGCGGAGGCGATGGCGGTTCCTCCCTCGGCGCGGATCTCCTGCACGACCTCGTCTGCCGGACCTGAAGAGTCTCCCGTACCGTCCACCGCGCCGCCGAGGTCGTTGACGACGACGGACGCCCCCTCCTCGGCCAGCAGCAGGGCCACCTCCCTGCCAATGCCGCGCCCCGCTCCGGTCACGATGGCCACCCTTCCCTCAAGTCTGTTCCCCATTTGTCGAACCTCGCTTCCGCGTCTTGCTGTCTTCTGGTGTACGGCTCTTAGAACCCGGTTCCGATCATCTTGGGCACCAGCACGTCCATCTCGTCCATCGTGAACGTGCCCCACTTGTCGATGGACCTCTCCACCTCAGGGTTGGAGTAGAGGAAGATACCGCCCCTCCGGACTCCGAATATGTAGCCGTTTATGTTGGGAGAGGCGTAGGTCGACAGGTAGACGGCGAGAGGAGCCACGTTGTCCGGATCGTCAGGGGAGCCCGGGCCGTCCCACTCTGACACCGCCGGGGAGGGGCCGATGCCGGCCCTCTGGTCCGGGGTCGGGAGCGGCCAGTCGACCACCCGGTACTCGTCGACCGTTCCAGGAAAGAGACGGGTCTCCACGAGCGGCGAGATGCCGTTGCAGGTGACGCCGTATTTGCCCAGGTCTCGCGCCACGGTGCGCGTCAGTCCTATCGCTCCCTCCGATGCCGCCGCGTAGTTCGATCTGCCGATGTCTCCCAGGCCGGCGTCGGATACCATGTTGACTACGCGCCCGCTGCGCTGCTGCCGGAAGAGGATTGCGGCGAACTTGGTCGGTGCGAACATCGCCTTCAGGTTGTTGCGGATGGCGACGTCCCACTCCTCCGGCGTCATCTGGTAGATCATCCGGTCTCGGATGCAGCCCACGCTGTTGACCAGCACGTCCAGCTGCCCATAGCTGTCGACGGCCGTCCTGATGACGTTCTCCGCACCATCCATGGTGGCGACATCGTCGTAGCTCGCGGCTGCCTGGCCGCCGTTGGCCCTTATCTCCTCGACAACCCGGTCTGCCGGCGCCTGCGAGGAGCCGACACCGTCGACCTCGGCCCCCACATCGTTGACGACAACGGTCGCCCCCTCTTCAGCCAACAGCCGCGCCACTCCTCGGCCGATGCCTCGGCCCGCCCCGGTGACGACCGCCACCTTTCCTGCCAATCGGTCTCCCATCTGCTACCTCCGTCTATCCGCCCGCAAGCGGGCGTAGAGTGCTCCTATCTGACACGGCCCCCATTATAACCGCATGGTCTCCATCGGCAAGTATCGACTACAATCGATTCGGTCAACCAGCACAGCCTAACCGGGAGGAGAAACGACCGTTGATACATCAGGACTTCGAGTGCGAATTCTACTTCATACGACACGGCGAGTCTCAGTCGAACGCCTCCCCGGGATTCGTCGCGGGGGCCGACTTCGACTCTCCGCTCACCGACCGCGGGTTCGTCCAGGCCCGGCGCCTCGGTGAGAGGCTGAAGAGAGAGGGGAAATCGTTCGACCGCGTCTACAGCTCCAGCCTGGTCAGGGCGGTCCAGACCACGGAGACGATGCTGGAGGCGATGGGAGAGGGGGACCGCCCCTTTCCGAGAGTGGACGCGCTGATCGAGCAGCAGATGCCCGGCTGGCGAGGGCTCCGCGCCGACGAGGTCTATACGCCCGAGCTGATCGCCTATCTCAAGACCAAGGCATCGCACTTCATCCCGCCCGAGGGCGAGTCGCACAGGATGGTGCAGCGACGCGTGTCAGGCTGGATCGAGGACGAGATCGTGTACAACGAGGAGGTCGTGGCTTCGGTGCAGTCGCTGACGGTGGCTGTAGTCGGCCACGGCGCGGCGACGAAGTGCCTGATGCACTATCTGATGGGATTCGACGAAGGGTTGATCACGAAGATCGCGCTCGACAACTGCTCGATCACCAGGTTCCGCTTCGACAGGACCGGCTGGGCGCCCATCTGCATAAACGACAGCTACCACGTCATAGGCTGCTGACCTCTCTCATGGCCCGCAGGGCGAAGTCGGAGCGGACGAGTCTGTCGTACCGGTGGTGCCTCTTGACCAGGCCTCCGTCGATCAGCAGGTCGCGCATGGCGATGAACCCCTCCTCACGTATCAACGGCCCCTCCGCCCAGGTCTCCTGTCGCTTGTAGGTCTCGATGGCGCGTTCGAGCTGCGGGCGGGGCCTGTCCGCGAAGAAGGGGGAAACGGCGTCGGCGATCTCGGCAGCACCGTGCGAGGCGACCCACCTCTGGGCGTCGTGGAAGCCGGCGACGAACCGGTCGACCGTGTCAGGACTGTCCCGTAGCAGAGATGGCAACGATGCGAAGGAGCTGTAGCAGATGTGTCCGAGCGTCGGCCCTACGGCGGCGGCGGTATACCCCATCCCCTCATCGATCAGCTCCTGCGCCTGCGGATGGGGAAGGTGGATGTACTCCGCCTCTCCTTTCCTGAACCTGTCCATGGCGGTCTCCGCGGTCAGGCCGGGCAGCAGGCGGATCCGGCCGGAGTCGACGCCGTTCAAAGACAGCGCCCGCCTGAGCGACATCCACGGGACCGGCGTGAAGCCGACGGGAATGAGCGTGGCGCCCTCCAGTTGTCTCCACGACCACTCCCCGACCGGCCTCTGTGACAGGATGAAAAACCCGTCGCGGCGGTTAATCTCCGCGAAGTGCAGCGGGGCCTCCTCGTCGCCCTCGTCCAGCGCCATCAGGCTCCTGCTGATACCGGTCTGTGCGATGTCGGCGGAGCCGTCCCTGAGCATGGATAACGGACCGAGCCCGGCCGGCGCCGTGCTGAGCAGAACGCTCAGTCCATGACTGTAGAAGAACCCCCCGCCGACGGCCGCATAGAGCGGGGTGTAGAACAGGTTGCGGAAGGTCTCGACGAGCCGGATCTTTTCTGGCTGAGTAGGTGTGTACATCCACTTTCGCCGCGGTCTGCTTCAGCCTATCGGCTCCTCCGAGGAGAAGCGCCGGAGGACGTTGCCGGTGATGCGCGACACGTTGTTGTCGTACCCGTTGTGGGACAGCGAGCCGCACCATGAGATGGAGCCGACCGAGAATACGGCGCCCCCTTTGGGACCCTCCATGTACACCATGTCCGCCCTGACCAGGGGGTTCTCCGCACCGCCCTGGCCCGGATTCATGCTGACGATCTCCTCCACGGCGTGCTGGTATATGTCCGAGAAGCCGGTCGAAGTCGCCAGCACGAGCGCGTGAGGAGGCGTGCCGAGCGCCTCGTCGACGCGGTCCACCTCGAGGCCTCCCGCCCCTCCCAGGACGAGACCGAAGTCGCCGATCTGTTCGTCCGCGTCCACGCCCTCGAAGATGAAGGCGGCCCGCGGGTCCGCGCTCCCGGCGCCACGCTCGCAGGGGAGGCTGTAGTCGAACCCCTGCGAGGTGAACCCCACTCCGACCAGCCGCTGGGGCGGTCGCCCCCGGAAGCGCCACAGACCGCCTAGCTCTCCGGTCGTGCTGTGGTAGTACTCGCCCGGCTCAGCCTCGTAGGTCTCCGTTCCGTGCCACCGCCGGACCTCGATTACGTGGGGGCGCTCCCGGTCGTACGACGTGACCCAGTAGAAGCCGTTTCCACCTAGATACATGAGCCTGCCGCCGGCGGCGAGATAGCTCTCCATGGCATCGAGCATCGCTCCCGACCAGTACTCGGGATGGGAGCCGGTGACCACAGTCAGGTAGGGCGCAAGAAGCTCCGCGCCCTCCGCGTGTAGGTCGTCGTCGGTCACCACGTCGTACTCGTACCCCTGGCTCTCCAGCCAATCGACGAGGTGCAGGTCGGCCGAGAAGAAGTAGGGGTCCCCCTCGCCCAGGCCAAGCAGCGGCATCCGGTATCCGGGCCTCATGTTCGGTATTGGGCGCAGGCGGGACGAGTAGGTGACGCCGGTGCCGTCGGAGTGCCGGTCGTACATGCTGAGCAGCCGGTTCTCCACCGTGTACGCCTCCTCCGGCGTTCCGGGGAAGTCCATCTTCAGCGGCCGGCCTATCAGCTGCTCGTACCGCACGGCGCTGGCCTCGCTGGCGAAGCCGTGAAATCCGGCGTAGGCCATGTATGTAGCCGTCGGCGCGAGGAACAGGATCGGCGCCGTGGACGTCCCCCGTTTCGGACGGACGAAGAATGGGACGTGATCGACCGCTCCATCGGCATCCAGACGGGCGGCGTAGACGCCGCTCCTCATCCTCTCCGGAACGCGGAGCTCGAAGTCGACATCCCAGCCCGCGTCCTCGAGGTCATCGTCGTGCAGGTAGATGGCGTCATACTGCTCCGGCGCGTGCCTGAAGCAAGCCTCGGAGCCGTCCCAGGCATGCCCCGTGAAGGCACGTCCGGGCATGTTGACGGCGCTCCCGTGCAATCCATTGGCCGACCTGTCCTCGACATGGGCCGTCGAGAAGTCGCGGGCGAAGTCCCACCAGGCCAGCGCCTCGGCTTCGAGGCCGCAAGATGGATCGCCGCGTCGGAGCCCCTCTATCTCGGGAGCTGCGAAGGCGCGCCCGAACAGCTTCGGGGAGTCGATCTTGCCGTTGAAGTGGCCCGCCACCGACTGAGGACGGCCGCCTTCGCCCAGCCAGTAGCCTCCGATGATGGCAGGTCCCCCCGACGCAGAGGGCGCGGCCGGGCCGATCACCGTTCGGGCGTCGGCCGCCGAGTCGTCAGGCCAGATAGTCAACGGTCTCTGTAGCAGGGTAGCCAGACCAGTCGCGGCGTCGTACGACGCCGCGACGAAGTACCACTGGGAGGCCCTCAGCGACGCCCCCGTTCCGAGTATGCGGACGCCGTCGGCTCCTCCCACTCGGAGCTCAAGGTCGCCGCCGTCTCCGATGAACAGGCCGTAGCCGGCCCCGTCTGCAGCCGACCATTTCGTCACGATCCCCTGACGGCCCTTATCCGGGGTCGTCGGGAATATCCACGCTTGGATCGTGAGACCGTCGCCCGGCTCCATGAGCGGCGAGTCGGGCACGACGACGTATGAGCCGGCATGGATCTCCTGACTCCTGCCCGGGTATTCGCCTCCGATGGATGTCGGGACCGGCTCCTCCTTGAACCCCGGCCCAGCCGGATTCGAGTCCCCGTGGATCAGGCGGACGATCTCCGCGCGGTACGCTGGCAGCTCGCAGCTCACCATGAACCGGATGGTCTCGCCCGGCTGTACGCTGAACCGGTCAGGGTAGCCTATGATCTTCGCAGGGGAGGCAGTCACTGTTCCTCCTGTAGGTCGGCCCGCGCGTGGGGCAGCACCGCGGGGTTCACGAGGTTGTCGGGCATCCTGCCGTGCAGCACGCGGGCGACCTCGCCGGCGGCGCGCTGCTCCAGCTCCAGGGTCGACTCCTGAGAGAAGAAGGCGACGTGCGGCGTCACCAGCATGTTGTCCAGCTTGAGCAGGGGATGGTCGGGAGGCGGCGCCGCGTCGACCAGGACGTCGACGCCGGCCCCGGCGATACCCCCTTGAGTCAGCGCCTCGTAGAGCGCCTCCTCGTCGATGAGTGGGCCGCGGGCCGCGTTGATGAGAAAGGCGTCGGGCTTCATCGAGGCGAGCTCGGCCTTCCCTATCATGTTCGTGGTGCCGGGCGTGAGCGGAGCGTGGAGCGTGACGAAGTCGGACTCCGACAGCAGGGTCGGCATATCTACCGCGTCCGCTCCCAGCGCCGCCGCAGACTCCTCGGATATGAACGGGTCGTACGCCAGCACCTCGAGACCGAATGCCTTCGCCTTCGCGCAGACCGACTGCCCGATCCTTCCGAATCCTACGATGCCCAGCCTCTTGCCCCTCAGCCGCATCATGCGCATCGTCAACGGCACGCTTCCCCAGCCGGTCGTCTTGACCGAGTTGTCGAAGAGGACGATGCGCCGGTTCCACGCCAGCAGCAGGCCGATCACGTGATCGGACACCTCGTCGACGCAGTAGTCCGGGACGTAGGTGACGGCGATGCCCAGATCTGTGGCGGTGTTGACGGCGATGTTGTCGACACCCACGCCGTACCTGCCGATCACGACGCACCGCTCCGCGGCACGGACCACGGCGTCTGTGACCTTCGCGAAGCAGGTCAGTATGCCGTCCACGTCCCGGGCCATCGCGACTAGCGTCTCCTCTTCCCCGTCGGGCGCGACGACCAGCTCCGCGCCAGCCTCGGCCAGAACGGCCCGCTCCGGCTCGACGGACGGCCACACGTAGTCGGTTACCAGCACTCTCTTGCTCATCGCAGCTCCGATCCTGGCCGCTAGCCTGCGGCCATCCCCATCGGCTTGAACATGCAGCCCTCGACGAATATGTCGAAGAAGTCGGGCGTCGTCTCCAGCTCTATGTGCTCCACCTTCCCAGCCAGCTCTTCGATCCTACCGCGCATGCGGCGCGAGAGCAGCATGATCGTCGCGCCCTCCAGGGCGGCGTTGCCGACCTTGACGATCCGCTCCGCCGGCAGGTTGGCGATGAAGCCGATCGAGACGGCGTTCTCGACGTTGACGTAGTTGGCAAAGCCCCCCGCGAGATACATCCGCGATATGCCTTCCGGCCTCACGCCGTACCGCCTGAGGGCGATGTACTGGCCCGAGTAGTTGGCCGACTTCGCCTGCGCGAGCGCGCTGATATCGGGCCTGGATAGGACAATGCCCCTCTCGGGCGCCAGCGGGAAGGAGCTGTTCCCGTTGCGGAAGACGCCCAGCTCGGACATCCGGCCGGTTCGCCGGAGCTCCGCCAGCGCGTCGACGAGCCCCGAGCCGCAGATGCCCTGCGCCTCCGCGCCGCCTATCGTGCTGTATTCGACCCCTCCGTCCGACAGCTTTATCGACTCTATCGCGCCGTCGTACCCCGGCATCCCGTAGGTTATCTGGCCGCCCTCGAACGCGGGTCCGGCGGGGCACGAAGCCGCCATCATGCGGTGCCGATTGCCGATCACCACCTCGGTGTTGGTGCCTACGTCCACCAGCATCACGTCCTCGTCCTGCTCGTCCAGTCCGACGGCCAGGATGCCAGCTGCCACGTCTGCGCCGACGTGGCAGCCGATCAGCGGCCCTCCGTAGACCGCGGCTTCAGGAAAGATCCTCAGGCCCAACTCCCCCGCGGTCGTGCTCAGCGAGGTGTCGTCCCTCAATCCCAGCTCCGTCTCCAGCTCGATCAGCGACTTGTAGGGCTTCTCCCCGATGGACTGGACGTCGATGCCGAAGAAGATGTCGCGCATGGTCGCGTTGCCGACGACCACCGCCTCGTAGATCCTCCGCCTGTGCACTCCCTGGGCCCGCAGCCTGCGCGCCATCTCACCGATCTCGAAGTTGACGGCCGACAGCATCACCTGCCGGAGCTCGCCGCGGTTCGCGCCTCCGTCGTAGGAAATGCGGTGCATGATGTCGCTCCCGCCGAACCTCTGAGGATTCTCGAAGGAGGAGGTGTGCACCACCTCGCCGCTCTCGAGATCGACGAGGTTGAGCACCACCGTCGTGGTGCCCAGGTCGATGGCGAGGCCGTAGATATGTCCACGGTAATCGTCTAAGCGCCGGTCGCCAAAGAAGATGCCGCCGTCCCGGCGGACGGTCAGTGGGTCGATGTCCACGTTGCGCCGGACGGACTGCGTAAGAATGCGGGGCTGCCGGCGCAGGACCGCAAACTCCACGTCTGCCTCCGGGTCCAGCACCGCCGCCTGGCAGGCCAGACGGAAGTCGTCACGCAAGAATCCCTCGGAGCTGTCCGGAGGACTCAACGCCTCCATGCCGCGCACGATCTCGACGATGCACTCGTGGCACTCGCCGCTGCGTCCGCACGATGTGGGGACCCTTACGCGCAGCGTGTCGGCGTAGTCGAAGATGGTCCGGCCGGCGCTCAGTCGGAGCTCATCGCCGTCGTGGAAGAGCGGAGCCATGGGGCTATTCTAGCACTGCGGGGACGCCCCTAGACCTCCCACGCGCTTCGATAGTCCAGCTCGTCGCTGCCCGTGCATACGGGCAGCTCGTCCCCGATACCTGTGCGAAGCTGGTTGCGGCAGCCGAACTTGGCCGTGCACCGGTCGTGTACGTTCTTGTAGGGGCACCGCCACGTGGACACCCGGTTCACCGTGTCCGAGATGTCCCGGAAGATGGCGTCCAGCCGGGCTAGGCTGGCCCTGTACCGCTCCCTGTCTATAGGCTGGTGCAGCCTCTCATCTCCACACCCGGGGCCTCTTCCCCCGCGGAGCTGGGGGGTAGATTGAGAGGGGGTTCCCCTCTTGTCCTCGAACTGTCGGGCCCGTAGGGGCGTGATGCGGGCAATTGGACTCAATCGGAGAAAACGGCCTCGGCGCCCACGCCCAGCAGCTCCTTGGCGAGGTCCACGCAGGCGATGGCGTCCTTGCCGTACCCGTCCGCTCCCATGTCGTCCGCGAACTCCTGCGTCACCGGAGCTCCTCCGACCATGATACGTACATCCTCCCGAAGACCCGCCTCCTCGAAGGCTTCGATCGTCCTGCCCATGTTCGGCATCGTGGTAGTGAGCAGCGCCGACATCCCCAGAGCCCGCGCATCGTGCTCGGTAACCGCGTCGATGAACTCGTCGGGCTTGGTGTCGACGCCCAGGTCGTGGACGACGAATCCCGCGCCTCTCAGCATCATGATGCAGAGGTTCTTCCCGATGTCGTGGAGGTCGCCCTTTACCGTGCCCATTATGACTGTTCCGACGGGCTCTACGCCCGACGCCGAGAGTATCGGCTCTATGTGGGCCATTCCGGCCTTCATGGCGCGGGCCGCCACCAGCACCTCGGGGACGAATATGATGTTGTCCCTGAACTTGACCCCGACGATCGCCATCCCGCTGATGAGCCCATCGTCCAACACCGTATTCGCCTCGAAGCCGTCTTCGAGCGCCTGCCGCGTCAGCCGATCCACGGTGTGCTGATCGCCTCCGATAAGCGCGTAGGCCATCTCCTGCATGAGAGGGTCGGTATTCTCGAACAGTCCCTTGATGTGGGCGAGCTCCGCCGGTCTGCTCACGTGGCCGAGCTCGCTCAGGATACCCTCGTTGACTATCGGCATCGGCGCCTGCTCCGTGTCCGCGCGTTCACGCAATTATTGAATCTCGTTCGGCGCCTTGTCAACAGAGGAGCCTGTCCCGCGTGCTGGAACGTCCGGCGCGGCCTGCACTATAGTGGAGACGCCTCTCGCGGGCACAGAACGCACGAGGAGACTCGCACTTGGACATCCCCGTAGCATGGTGGGTAATCGCCGGACTGGCGGCCGCGCTGGCCGTGGCGATCGTCTACTCGGTACGCATGACGAAGAGCTACCTGAGGCTCCGCCGTCGGAAGCGGAGCGACGATGTCCGGCGCGGCTTGATGACCGAGCAGTGGCTGCCCTTCACCGAATCGTACCCCTGGGACCCCCGCGGCTTCAGGTTCCTCGGCGCCCCCATCGACGGCATACAGTTCGAGGATGACCGGATCGTCCTGGTCGAGTTCAAGTCCGGCCAAAGCCGCCTCTCCAGCAGGCAGCGCCGCATCCGAGACCTGGTCCGGGAGGGCAGGATCGAGTTCCGCGAGATCCGCGTCGACTGAAGGACGAGTGGAAGCAGGGATAAAACGATGAACTCAATCCAGCGAAAAGTAGACCAATTCACGACTGCGCACGAACTTCAGGTCTCGGTCGATGTCTCGCTCCTCGACCTAGTTTCTGAGGTGGGAGAACTGTGCAAGGAGTACTTGGTCGAAACGAACTATGGGAGGAAAGGGAGATCAGGCAAGCCCGCCACCTTGGACAACGAGATGGGGGACGTGGTCTACTCGCTGGCGGTTGTCGGCAACTGCTTGGGTGTGGATTTCGAACACTGTCTCGACCTCGCACTGGATAAGTACAAACAACGACTGTCCACAAGGGGCCATCCTGGTTCTAACCACGAAAACTAGCCTCTTAACGTGCCCCTAGAAGTTCTTGAAGCGATGCGGAACTCGATTTTGTACCAATCCGTCTCTCCCGCGAAATCGGGAGTCCATCCCCTCCCGGGCGTAAGGCCAGATCCCATCTACACGGGAATGACGGTAACGGATTGAAGCAGTTTCACGTCTGTCTCGATTGAGACCCTACAGCCTGCCGTCCCTGTAGGCCTGGATGTAGTTCATGCAGAAGTCGTCGCGGCCCTCCAGCATGTCGATCGCCAGCCGGACCCGCTCCGACCCGGTGTCCAGGCTCAGCACATCGCTCAGCTTCGTCTGGATGGGATCGATCAGCCCGGCGTCGATGCCGGCCTCTATTGACAGGTGGATGAAGGCCTGGTTGATCAGCTTCCGGTTGGGCATGCCGAATGAGACGTTGCTCAGCCCCATGCCGATGTGCAGGCCGGGGAACCCCTCTCTGATGCGCCTGACGGCCTCGAAGTAGTGGTTGCCGTAGCGCGGATCGACGGAGATCGGGAAGATTACCGCGTCGCAGAAGATGTCCTCCACGGCAACGCCTCCGGACAGGGCGAGGTCGATAACCGCGCGGGCGTTATCGACCCGCTCATCCTCGTCCTCGGGCATTCCCTCCTCTCCGGTCGCCAGCACAATCACCCTCCCGTCATGCTCCCGCACCATATCCAGCACCTCGGGACGCTCCAGCGAGAGTGAATTGACGATGGGCCTGCCCGCCCGCCCGTCGTACGCGGCGAGACCCTCCGCGATGATCTCTGAGTTGGACGAGTCTATGCTGGGCGGTACGGGGGAGCAGCGCTGCACTGTTTCGACCGTCCACCGCATCGCCCTCTTCTGCGTGTCCAGGTCGTAGTGGACCTCGTCGACGTTCACGTCGAGGTAGCGGGAGCCCGCCCTCACCTGCTTGCGCACCTCGGCGCGGATGTACTCGGCGCCCTGCTCCCGTTCGTCGGAATCGTCGCCGATCCCCTTCATCACGGCGATCATGAAGTGCTTGATCTGGCCCTGCTCGTAGGGCTGGGTGCTCTTGAACCAGTCCGGCACCGTCAGGTGGCGACGCCGCCCCGCGTCGTCCCTGAATGGGACTGCCTCCACGCCACCGTCGAGCGTCACGGCCCTGCGCCCGTTGCGTAGCACCACGCGAGTGGCGTGGATGTTCTCCCCGATGATCGTGAACTGCTCCGGCGTGTGGACTACTCTGGACATCAGATCCTCCGGCTGTCCCATAGGCTCTCGTCGAGCTCCGAGGAGGCGGGCGTCTCGAGCGCCTGCCCCCCATCTATGCGTGCGCGGGCCTCCGCCAGCGCCTCGTCCAGCTCCCGTGCCGCTGGAGCGTGGCAGTCTCCCGTCCGCAGGAACAGCAGGCCCGCCTCCGGGCGCCGGCCTGTCGCACGCTCCAACGCGGAGGCGTAGAGGGCGAGCTGCGGAAGGTACGGGGCGGCCGCCTCGTCGAGCGCTCCGCCGTCGACCTGGTCCGTCTTGAAGTCGATGATGCGCCACTCTCCATCGGACTCGTACGCCAGGTCGATCGTGCCGTGCACCGGCGCGCCGTCCCAGTCCCAGGAGAAGGGCAGCTCGAAATGTGCGCGGGTGCCCGGCTCCCGCAGGGTAGCCGCAAGCGGGCTGGCGTCCAGCAGGTCGAGCATCGCGTCGACTTCCGCGCTGACGCTCGCCGCCTCCCGTTCGCTCAGCCCCTCATCCAGGGTACGGGCCAGCCGGACGAGCGGGGGCCGCTCTCCCGTAGTGAACCAGAGCTCGATGGCCCTGTGCGCCAGGCTGCCTCGAAACAGCCCGAGGCCGTCGCCGTGACGGCCGGGCGCGCGTCGCGGCGCGGGGTCTCGCAATGCCGTGACCGGCGTGCTCGAACGCAGCGGGATCACACGGGGCCGGGCAGCCAGCGTGGAAAGAAACTCCTTCTCCTCATCCTCCCCGGGGATCGACAGGACGGCGGGGGCCGGCTTGCTGGCTATCGCCTTCAGGTCGACGGAAACCGCCGGACGGACCTCCACGTCCGGCCGGGACGCCTGAAAGGTCTCGAAGACGGAGACGAGCCAGCCGTCGCCCCTGGCCCCCTCGTCTCCGCTCACGTAGAGCCTGTCCGCCGCGCGCGTCGCCGCGACGTAGAAGAGCCGCTTATGCTCGGCCTCTTCCTCGAGACTGTCCCGCTCCAACAGGTAGGAGTAGAATCCGGGCCGGCGCCGCCTCCTCTCTTCCGCGTCCGCCTCCGGGGCCAGGGTGAGGGATATCCCCTCCTCCGCTCGCCACCGCACCGGGTCGTAGCTCCCGCGGGACGGCAGATGAGCCTCCGGCACGAAGACGATGGGGAACTCTAGACCCTTCGACCCGTGGATGGTCAGCAGCCGGACAGCGTCCGATTCGTCGAGCACGGCCAGTCCCTCGCGGGCCTCCAGCTCGTCGCGCCTGCGGCGAAGATAGGCGACGAGCTCGTCCAGCGAGTGGTCGGACAGCGTCCTCGCGATCCCGACGAGCTTCCTGATGTTGGCGAGCGCCTGCTCGCCTCCCTGGAGAGGGGCCCAGCTCGCCTCGATTCCCGTCAGAGCAAGGGAGCGCTCCAGGATGGCGTCGGGCGAGTCGAACTCCGTTGCGCGCCTCAGGTCGGCGAGGACAGCCGCGGCGCGCTGGCAGAACGGAAGAGTCTTCTCCAAGATGCCCTCCGGTGGGTCGCGAAGCGCCTCCATCAGGCTGCCGCCTTCCGACCTGAGGGCCAGCAGCGACTGGTCGTCGATCATGAAGAGAGGCGAGCGCAGCGCTCCGACGAGCGCGATCGAGTCGTCCGGCTCCGCCAGCCAGCCGAGCAAGTTCGTGAGGTCCAGCACCTCCTGCCTGGTGAAGAAGCCCGCGCCCGCCGGTGTCCGGTAGGCCACCCCGTGGCTCTCCAGCGCCTGCTCGAACAGATGGACATTCGCCAACCTGCGCAGGAGGATGGCCACGTCCGACGCCTGTGCGGGGCGCCGTCGGCCCGCCTCGCTGTCCCACACCTCGAAGCCCTCGTCCAGCAGCGCCGCCGCCTCCGCGGCGATGGCGTCGGCCTCCACCAGCCGCCGGTCGAAGTCCACCGTCCTCTCTCCCGCCGGAGTCTGGTTGGAGACCGGCATCACGACGAGGTGGGGAGGATCGAGAGGGCCGGCGCCCCGCCCCTCCATCGTCTGCATCGGCGCCTCGTACTCCTTCCGGGCATCGGCGAACACGGCATCGAAGAGGACGTTCAGCGTTTCGACCAGCGCGTCGTGGGCGCGAAACGACCGGCCCAGCGCATGGACCGCGCCATTCGACGCCACCTCGCTCTTTAGCCGCGTGAAGTTTCGAACGTCGCTCCCCCGGAAGCGGTATATCGCCTGTTTCACGTCTCCCACGAAAAACCGCTCCGGGCCCGGCGAGGCGGCGTTTCCGTCTCGGGACAGGAGGTCCAGCAGCGCGACCTGGGCCGGGTTCGTGTCTTGCAGCTCGTCCACCATCAGGTGGCGGAACATCGAGCGGTACTCCGCTGCGATGTTCGGATGCGAACGGAGCATCCGTGCCGCCTCGATCTCCAGGTCCAGATAGTCGAGGGCCGCCAGCTCCCTCTTCCGCGCCGCGTACCGGGCGCAGGCGTCTCTGAAGAGGCTGTGGAGAGAGGAGAGCGCCTCCACCGCCGCGCTGTCGTGTTCATTCCAGCGGGGAATTTTGCTCAGACGGTCCGCCGCTCCCCGGAGGGAGCGCATCCTCTCCTTCACCTCTCCGATGGGGTATGCCCAGTTCCCTGTCCTGCCGCCCTGTAGCCCGATCTTTCCGCCCGCCTCGATCGCGCGCTTCATCAGATCATCCCAGTCGCCCTCTGCCGGATCCCCAAGCGCCTCCAGCGCCTCCGCTAGCCGCGTGGACAGCGCGTCCTGCCCCGGCCCGGCGTGCGCTCCTCGAAGCCACGCGGCCCATTCGACCAGCTGCGTCCTTCCCTCCTCGACGGCAGTGCGGCAGTCGGCGTCCAACCGGTCTCGGATGCGCTCGGCCCAATCCGGCCCGCTCCCCTGCAGAGCCCGGTACGCCTCCTCGATCTCATCCCGCCGCGCCACCATCTGCGGAAGCCGGTTGGTCAGAGCGAAGACCCCTATTTCCCTGAGCGCCAGGGCACGATGGTCGTCGGCGTCGGCGGCCGCCTCCAGCGCGTCGACGCAGGCGGTGATCGTCTCGAACTCCGCCTCGTCGTCGGACAGCACCCGTGAGCCCGGGTCGATCCCGGCCTCCACGGGGTGCTCTCTCAGTATTCGGAGGCACAGGGAGTGGATCGTGCCGATGGCGGCCTTGTCGAGCTCCGATCTGTGGGGGGCCAGGTCCGGCCTCGCCAGCACCTCACGCCGCACCCGGTCGCGCATCTCCACCGCCGCGGCGTCCGTGAAGGTGACGGCGGCTATATCCGGGATACGGTGGTCTCCGAGCAGCGACAGGTAGCGCTCCACGAGCACGCGGGTCTTCCCGCTCCCGGCGCCCGCGGTGACGACCACGTCGCGCCGGCGCTCGTCTACGATCCTGCGCTGCTCTTCGGTCAGCTCCACGACTTCCCTCGGCTGAACTCGTTGACGCGGCAGACATGCTTGAAGGTGCAGTAGGTCGGGCAGGGCTGGACCTGGGGATAGACCCTGAAGTCTCCCTCCTCGACCGAGGCGCGTACCCTCTCCGCGACCGCTACGACCTCGTCCACGACGGCTGCGTCTTCCGCCCGCTCGGTGTCGAGGTCCCACTCCCTGATGGTGGGAGTGACCCATGCGTAGCGGGCGACGGCCCGACCCACCTTCGCCGACTCCCGCGCCAGGTAGGCGTAGAGTTGGAGCTGCACACGACGCGCGTCCATGACGTGAGAGCGGGGTATCCCACGTCCCGACTTGTAGTCGACGATGACGACGAAGTCGTCTCCGGCGTCAAGCCGGTCGACGGTCGCCGTCACCCGAAGGAGCGGATCCAGGGGAAGGGAGGCCTCTATCTTCTCCTCCGCTCCGATGATCCGCGTCACTCCCTTCTCCGCGCCGGTCTCGGCCTCCCGCTGCAGAAGCAACTCCAACTGCTCGAAGACGGCCTCCGCGTCGAGCCTCCACAGCGCCGCCCTGCCGAAGCTCCTCTCCATGGGTGCCTCATTCCATATCCGGGGACCGCCCTCTCGAAGGCGGCGAACCGCGTCAGGCAGCGTGTCCGGCGTCAGTGGACTGCCCTCCTCGATCAGAGGGGCCAGCGCGTCCTGCAACACCTCGTGTATGACACTTCCCCGAGTGGCCGCGTCCGCGCTGTCCATCTCCTCATCCAGCTCCCGCAGCCGAAGGGCGTACTGTCCGAAAAACTGAAAGGCGCACGTCCGGTAGGACTCAAGCCGGGAGGCGCTCCACGTTGCGCCGGGGCCGGTAAGCCAGGGGACAAGCCCGGCCGAGAGGCGTCCCTCGTACTCTCTCGCGTGTCCGAAGGAGCGCCGGCGCTGCTCGACGGAGGCGGCGGCCCGGACCACGGGCCACGCCTCCGACCGACGCGGCCTCAGCCGTCCCGCGTCCGGCCACTGTCTGCTGCACGCGATGGTCAGCTCGCGCAGCGAGGCGGTCCGCTCCGGCGGAGTCTCCCGCTCCTCGACCGTCGCGTCGTGATTGATCGAGTGGAAGTAGTAGGAGGCCGCGGCGAGCCGTCCCCGCTCGTCCAGCCGGGCCCTCCAGAGACCGAGCGCACAGTCAGCGCGCGTGCTGACCGACTTCCACAGCTCGTCCTCTGCGAGCCTCGGCTCCGGGGGGAGCGTCGCACCGGCCCCGTTGAGCGCTTCCCGCGCCCCGCCGTCGAGCAGACCGGCGGAGATCTGAGGGGCCGGAAACTCCCCCTCGATCAGGCCGCCGACGGCGATGAAGTCGAAGCGGAGGCCGTGCAGCGTGTGCATCGGAGCGAGCAGGACGCCCCCGGCCTCTCGCAGCATAACGGCGGGATCGGCCAGCCGATGCTCCAAGCGGGAGACGAACGACTCCAGAGACTCCGGCCCGCCCCCGAGGGCCTTCTCAGCCGACGCGAGTTCCTTGAGGTATCCCCTGAGGGCGTCGATCTCGACACCGACCCCGGGCAGCTCCCGTGAGGCCGGACTGACGAGGGGGTGCGCCCCGAAGAGGGTCTCGGCTAGGCGATGCGCATGGTCCGAGGCGGAGATCGAAGGAGACTCCAGCAGGTCCGATAGCTCTTCGAGAGCTGCGGCCATCCCATCCGCCGTCCGGTGGAACGTTTCGCGGAGACGCTCCGAGGATGTGTCTGAATCGGCCTCCGCCCGGAGGGACTCGACGATGTCCCCCAATCTGTCCCGGCCCCCCCAAAGCAGTGACTCCCTCCCCCGTCTGGCGAATAGGGCCACGAGACCGCGGGACAGCCCCCACCGGTCGAGGTCGACGAAGCCGCTGGAGAGGACGACGGCCAGGTCGCGCAGACGCCAGCCGTCCTGCGCGAGCCGCAGCAGGCGGCGGAGCCAGATTCCGAGGGGCCGGTCGCTGAGGCGCTCCCCGACGGCCGGATCGAGCGGGAGATCGTACTCCGCAAAGACCTGGCGGGCCAGGCTGAGATAGGGCGACGCCTGCCGGAAGGCAACGGCGCAGTCGGAGGGGCGGAGAGACGGCTCGTCGGTCAGGCGCTGCTTGATCTGTCTGGCGATAGCGCGCATCTGCGCCTCGCGGTCCGCCGCCTCGCCCGCGATCACGGTCACTGGAGAAGGGGTTCCGGCAACGGAAAAGAGAGAAAACTGCTCGCCCTCGCGCGGCGGCGGTGGCGTGGAGAGGTCGATCGTCTCGACATCCGGGAAGATGCGGACCAGGCGTTCGAAGTCGTGCCGGGCGCGGTCTCCGGAGTCGGGATCCAGCGTGATGACGACCTCCGATCTGTCAGCGAGGGCCTGGAGCAGCGTCAGATCGCTTCCCCTGAAGAGGTGGAAGCCGTCGAGCATGACGACCGGTGCCGCCGCCGCTCCGCCCCGCAGGGCGTCGGCCGCTGCGAGCGCGGTCTGTTCAGAGTGACGCCAGCCCCGTTGTTCCAGCTCCGCGGTGTAGGCTGCGTAGACGGCGGCCAGTGCCGTCAGCGAAGGGGAGCCCGTCCGTGCGGCGGCCTCCGACAGCGCCCGTGGGGCGACCGCCTCCGTGAGCAGGTCGTCCACGGCTGCGTTCAGCAGGTCGCTGAATCCCGCCGTTCCCGCGATGGGCCGGAAGTAGGTGGCGGAGCCCCGCTCCACCTCCCGCCGCGCCGTCCGCGCGAGGAGCTCCCCGGCCAGCATCCGCGAGGGTATCCGGGCATCCCCGGCCAGCTGGCGGCTGAACTGAGGAATGATATCCACCCGCAGGCGCAGCGCCGCGCCGCACCGGGCTACGAGGCGGCGGCGGAGCTGGTCGCCGTGCCGTACGGTAGGAACGAGCACGACAGTCTCCGCAAACGGATCGGCCTCATATCGAGCCGCGAGGCGCGAGACGACCTCGGAGGTCTTCCCGCTGCCGGGCCCCCCTACGATGAGCGTCAGGTTCGGCATAGACGCTGCCGTACGCTCACTCGCCGCGCTCGGAGCACCAGTCGCGTACGGCTTTCGGTATCTCCAGCAGGTTCTCCAGCTTGGTCGCGAGCGGGATGGCGCACTCCGGCGCGATCATGTCGATGCCGGCGTCCATACACCGGTAGACCTCTTCGCGCACCTCCTCCGGCCCCTTGGAGTACAGGGTGACCGGATTGTTGATGTTGCCGACCAGGCCGATCCGGTCGCCCACGATCGTCTTCGCCTCCGCCGGGTCGTTCCTGGAGTCGAAGTGGAACATCGACATCCCGTTCTCGGCTATGTAGTCCATTCGGTCGAGCGTCTTCCCGCAGATGTGGAGTATCAGGGGAACGCCGAGACGCTCCGACATCTCCTGGTGGATCTCCAGCAGGAACCGCCTGTAGTATTCACCGCTCACCAAGTCGCCGGTCGCGTGGTCGGGGAAGGTTAGCGCGTCGGCCCCCGCGTCGATCTGGGCCTCTCCGAACAGCATCGATATCTCTTTCAAGTTGTGGAGGCACCGCATCGTCATGTCCGGGTCGTCGATGGTCATCAGAAGGAACGGCTCGACGCCGAAGACGTGGTACGCGAGCGTCCACGGCCCCATCGTCTTGCCGATGATGGCCACCTCGTCGCCGTACTCCTCCTTCAGGATAGAGATCGACCTCGTCATGGCAATCGTGTCCTGGTGTTCCAGGAAGCCGGGGGGTATGTGGACGTCGTCCGGGCCCTTCCATATCGGATTGGTCATGCGCACCGTCGGCCAGTTGTCCTTCTGCTCCCACTGCATCTCGCAGCCCAGCGCCGACGACTCCTGGATGATGGAGAAATAGGGCATGATCGAGTCGAAGCCCAGCTCCGTATAGCCCGTCGCGGCGAGCCGAGCGTTCAGCTCCGGGTCCCGGTTGGCGTCGGGGAAGGGCGCCTCGGTCAGGTCCATCAACTCGACTGTGGCGACGTTGGTCGGGTTCGCGACGGGAGGCCGGTCGACGGGCCTTCCGGCCAGCGCGTTCAGCACGCGCTCACGCGGCGTCATCGTCTCGACGAACGTCATGGTCGACCTCCTTGGAAGTCCCTACGTAGGCGGCGTGAAACCCAGCGTGCCCGTCGTCATCTGCCCGCGGAGCGCGTCTGCATCAAGCATGTCCTGCGTGCCGCTGACGTTCCGGGCGTACGGCAACAGGAGCCGCATCAGCTGATCGTGCCTCGCCCCGCAGTTGAACGAGACGCCGCCGTCCTCCGTCCGCACCATCTCCCCGTAGCGCACGAACCCGCCCCTGATGGCTCGGAGACGCCCGGCGGGGTTGCGCGCCTCACCCTGTCCCGTGACGTGATAGACGGTCCGTCCGTCGACCTCGGTCGACTCGAACGTCAGCATCAGATCCGACCGGAGATCCTTGACCGGCCCCTCCGAGTGGGTGAAGCCAGGGTCCTTCTCGACCGCCTGCATCATCAGGAACTTCAGGGGGCGGTAATGGATGACGCCGCACGGAGGCCGGAGTTGGTTGTAGGTCCCGTCGACCGGCTCCATGTATCCGAGCGCGGCGATCTGGCCGCGGATCTGCCGGATCCTGTCCTCGACGCCTTCCCGGCGGCTGAAGGTCCATACCGTTGCGGTCCCGTCCTTCTCGTAAAGCGCGACTGAGATATCGTGGAAGTTGGGGTCTATAGGGACCAGCTCCATGCACCTGCCGTACCTCTCGATCACCTCCATGATCCGCGGTCTCGCTCTCTCTGCTACGGTCATGGGTGGTCTCCTCGTCTGCTCCTCAGCGCCTGGGAGGCGGCGTGAATGTGCCCCGGGGTCGTTCCACAGCATCCTCCGAAGATGTTGATGCCGATGTCGGCCATCTCCTCGAACCCGGGAGCCATGAACTCGGGCGTCTCCGGGTATACGATCTGACCCTGGCGGATCGCCGGAATTCCGGCGTTCGAGTGGATGAGCAGCGGCACGTCGGTGGCCCTTCGCATCCGGTGCGCTATCTCGAGCATCGTCTCTATGCCGTTGCCGCAGTTCGCGCCGACCACATCGGCGCCGGCAACTGCGAGATCATGCACAGCCTGCTCCGGCGTCACGCCCATCATCGTGAAGAAGCCTCGAGGCCCCTTGTCGAACGTCATCGTCGCGATGACAGCGAGGTCCGTGTTCTCCCTGGCCGCCCTTATGGCAAGCGACGCCTCTTCGACCGCCATCATCGTCTCTATCACCACTGCGTCGGCGCCGCCCTCCTCCAGCGCCGTGATCTGCTCGGCGAACGCTTCCAGCATCTCCGACTCGCTGACCGGTCCGAGAGGCTCCAGAAACTCGCCCGTCGGCCCCACCGAGCCTGCCACGATCCCGTTCTCCGGGGCCTGGCTCCGCGCGTGCTCCGCCGCAAGGCGGTTCAGCTCTCGGACCCGGCCGCCGTGGCCGTACTTGTCGAGCATGAACCTGCTGCCGCCGAACGAGACGGTCAACACCATGTCCGAGCCGGCCTCGAAATACTCGCGGGCCATCTGCCGGACGATCTCCGGTCTGCTGGCGTTCAACTCCTCCGGGCATCCCCCCGGTTCGAGTCCATGGGCCTGAAGGTATGTCCCCGTGGCTCCGTCCGAGAGCAGGTGGTCTCCGACTTCCAGCCGCTCCAGCAGCTTGGCCCTGGCCTTCTTAGTCGTGACCATCGCCCATCCAGTGGTCCACGGCGCCGGGTGTTGGGTCGCGCCGGCCGGACCTGTGAAGCTCCCGTATGCGGGCCACGAAGTCCTGCGGAAAGGACCGGTTGAATCGTGAGGCCACCGCCTCGGCCGCCTCTCGCTCTCCCCCCTCGACGTCGGCGTACGGCCCCCAGCCCCAGCCGTCCAGGTAGTCGTCCGTGCCGCCGCTGCCGTCGAACATGGAGATCGCGTCGACGCCCTCCTGGAAGCGCGGTTCCAGCGGCTGCGATACCCGGCTCGATCCGTGCTCGGCCTGCACCTGGACGGGGACCTCCTTCCAATACATCACCCTGACCTTTGCCAAGAGAGATCACCAGCGTGTCGCGCCCTTGCGCAGCCCGTCATGCCGCAGCGCAGGCGTTGGACTAGTTCGTTCAAGATACATTATATTCCCAAACGTGAAAAGAGACGTGTATGCATGCGCCGCGACCTGACCTCCCACGTGACCGGCTTCTGCCGGGCCCTGCGCGCGCGCGGCCTGCTGGTCGGTCCCCGTGAGACCACCGACGCGATGCTCGCCCTGAGCATCGTCGACCTGATGGACCGTGGGCGCGTCTACTGGACGCTGCGGGGGGTGCTCCTCTCCAGGAGGGAGGAGATTGCCCTGTTCGACGAGCTGTTCGAGAGCTTCTGGAGCTTCGAGGCCCAGCCGACCCCATCGCCCACGCTGCCCGGTCGGAGCCGGGCGGGGGGGATGAAGGAGCTACGCGGGAGACGGCGCTCGCTTCTACAGCCCGACGACGACCGCCCCCCCAAGGAGACGACCCTGGAGATCTTCCGGGATGGCGCCAGTCCAACCGAGCTCATCTCCGAACGAGACCTGGCCGCGATGCGGTCCGACGAGAGCGATGAGATCGCCCGCATCGCGGCCAGGATGGTCCGGGCGCTCGCCGTCCGGCCCGGCCGCCGCCGCCGTCGCCACAGGCGGAAGGGGGCCATGGACCTCCGGGGCGCGCTCCGCGCCGGCCTCGGAACGGGAGGCGAACCGGTGCGCCTCCCCCGGATGCGGCGCGTCCCTCGAGTCCCACGCCTGCTCCTTCTGCTGGACGTCAGCGGCTCGATGGACCGGTATGCCAGGCTGCTGCTCCAGCTCGTCTACGCCGTATCCCAGCACACCAAGAGGGTGGAGGTCTTCGTCTTCAGCACCACGATGACCCGCGTGACGCGGGAGCTCAAGGCAGTCTCGTTCGACGAGCTCCTGCGCCGCATCGGCAGGATCGTCGACCACTGGTCCGGCGGGACGCTGATCGGCGACTGCCTGCGGACGCTCAATACCGACTATGCGACCCTGCAGGACCGGCACACCACCGTCTTCGTGCTCAGCGACGGCTGGGAGGCCGGCTCCCCGGACACCCTGGCTCGGGAGATGAGGCGTCTGCGCCGGAGGGTGAGAGGCGTGGTATGGCTCAAC
Source organism: Dehalococcoidia bacterium (assembly GCA_965208395.1). Lineage (GTDB taxonomy): Bacteria > Chloroflexota > Dehalococcoidia > Lucifugimonadales > CBDBON01 > CBDBON01. The sequence continues at coordinate 448,938 of CBDBON010000002.1, read as the reverse complement.
CCGCTGCTGGGAACGAGAGACTACGAGCCGTCGACCCGCGGCCTGCGGGCCGCCCTCCCGCACGTCGACCGGTTCGCGTCGGCCAGGGACATCGAACACCTGAAGCGCCTGCCGGAGCTACTGCGGGGGTAGACAAGGGAGTTTCCCGGCTCCGCTGGGTAAGGGTAGAGCCTTCCCGTCTCTCCCGCCAAAGCGGGAGTCCATCCCCTACCGGTCGTAAGAGTAGATTCCCGTTTCCACGGGAATGACGGTAACGGATTGGAGCAGACGCGCAGTCCTCACACCGACCAGCGCTCCACGGCGGCCGGGTCCAGCTCCAGGCCGAGCCCCGGCCTGTCCGGGAAGGGCGACCACATCCCGTCGACCGGCGCGGGGATCTCCGAGTACCAGATGTCGTCGCACTCCAGGGACATCCCCAGATACTCGACGACCTTCAGGTTCGGCGTCGCGCAGGCCAGGTGGAGGTGTACGAGCTGCACGGCGTGGGGCGCGACGGGGAGATTGAAGGCGTGCGCCATGTGCGCGACCTTCATCCACTCGGTCACGCCGCCCACGCGCCCGACGTCCGGCTGAACGATGTCGGCCCCACCGCGCGCGATCAACTCCTTGAATCCATACTTGGTGTACTCGTGCTCGCCTGTCGCCACCGGGATGTCAATGGCCTGCCTCACCTCGGCCAGGCCCTGGACGTCGTCGGCCAGCACCGGCTCCTCGAACCAGCCCACCTGGAGCTGCTCGAACTCCCTGGCCATGTAGATGGCCTGCTTCGCGTAGTAGCCGTTGTTGGCGTCGACGTAGATCGCCACGTCGTCCCCGAGGGCCCTGCGCACCGCCGCCAGCCTCTGAAGGTCCTCGCGCTCCGACCTGCCGAAGTCCTTGCCGACCTTCATCTTCACGCGGCCGATGCCCTGCTCGACGTAGCCCGACATCTCGGCCAGCAGCTCGTCCTGGCTCAGGTTGGTCCAGCCTCCGCTGCCGTAGACCGGGACCGACTCGGTGTAGGGGCCGAGCAGGCGGTATAGCGGAAGCCCCAGCGCCTTGGCCTTCAGGTCCCACAGCCCTATGTCCACTGCGGAGAGGGCGCAGAAGGCCACGCCCTTGCGCCCGAAGCCTCTGACATGCCAGAACATGTCGTTCCAGAGCTTTTCGATGTTGAACGGGTCCTGGCCGACGAGGACGCGCCTCAACGTCGTCTCGACCACTTCGCGGACGCCCGGCGAGGCCTGTCCGATGCCGAGGCCCTCCACCCCCTCGTCGGTATGGATGTGAACAAAGAGCTGGCTCCGTCCGCCGGCGCTCAGGCTGGCGGCCGGTATGGTCGAGTCCTGCACCGCCTTCGCGTGGGGATAGGTGAGCAGGGTGGTGGTGACTTCGGTGATCTGCATTGGCTGGCCGTGGGCTAGGATCGAGCGGCCCACTCCGCGCCGTTGATGATCAGACGTTGGAACTCCGGCGTCCGGAAGGCCAGACCGTCGTGCCCCAGCGTGATCTTGAACACGCGCCCGTTGCCGTACCTGCGCGTCCAGGCCGCCGGCTGGGAGATACCGTCGTACTCGCAGGTGAGGAACACGTCGTTGCCCGGACGCCATCCCAGGTTCATGTACAGCTCGTCGTTGGTGATGAAGCTGGTGGAGACCCCGGCGGCGCAGGGATGGCCGCCGTTCTTGACCGTCACCTCATATTGGCCGTAGCCGGGGGTCGTGCTCACTCCGCCGTAGACCCACCCTCCGCCGGTGATGTCGTGGAACTCCGGCCACGTCTCGGGCAGTCCTGCCGCGCAGTGGATGACGACGAAGCCCTTCCCGCTCCCGACGTACTGCGTCAACGCCTTGCGCTGGACATCGTCCAGGGTCATCTCCTCGACGCGCCGCGTGTTGTAGACCAGTGCGTCGTACTCCCTCATCGAGTCCGATACGAGCGCGTCGGCGTCTTCGGTCACGTCGACCTCGTGCCCGGCCTCCCTGAGAAAGTCGGTGAGGATCGGAGTGTTCTGGTGGTACGGGTGCTTCCCACCCGTCATCACAAGCAGCTTCATCTATAGCTCCTCGACGGCCAGCGGAGTCTATATCAGGCCGCGAAGAGGGTCAAGATTAGGGCCGCGCCGCCGACATCTCTCTTTAGTACCGTGAGTACCGTGGCGATGGGCTGCGGAGAATACGGCAATAATCACCGCAACTGATGCGGCGGTTATTGCCATCTGCGGAGATTGAGGGTATAATATCCGCATATGATGCGGAGAACATACATCTACGACCATCCAGACTGGCCCAATCTCCGGTGGGATCAGGGTGGCCTCGCCGAGGCGCTGGCAGACGTGCGGTATCGACAGGGCCGCCTCATCGGCCGGATGGAGGCCCTCGGCTTCGATCTGCGGCAGGAGGCCGTGCTTGAGACCCTCACCGGCGACGTGGTCAAGAGCAGCGAGATAGAGGGGGAGAACCTCGACGGGGAGCAGGTGCGATCTTCGGTCGCCCGCCGCCTGGGGATGGATGCCGGCGGCCTCAGCCGTGTGGACCGCAACGTCGACGGCGTCGTCGAGATGATGCTGGACGCAACCTCGAACTACGCTCACCCCCTTACGGCGGAGCGCCTGCACGTTTGGCATTCATCCCTGTTCCCCACCGGGCGGAGCGGCATGAGACGGATCACGGTCGGCGGATGGCGCGACGACAGCGCCGGGCCGATGCAGGTGGTCTCAGGGCCCATGGGTCGCGAGCAGGTGCACTACGAGGCTCCGCCCGCCGCCAGGCTCGATGAGGAGATGCGGGCCTTCCTGGACTGGTTCAACGCGCACGCGGAGACGTACGGGGTGATCGGGGCGGGCCTCGCCCATCTTTGGTTCGTGACCATCCATCCCTTCGACGACGGCAACGGTCGGATAGCTCGGGCCATCGCGAATATGGTCCTGGCGCGCTCGGAGGGCAGCTCGCAGCGCTTCTACAGCATGTCGTCGCGGATCATGCGGGAGCGGGACAACTACTACGACGTCCTCGAGCGGGCGCAGAAGGGGACGTTGGATGTGTCCGGGTGGCAGGAGTGGTTCCTGGCGTGCCTGGGTAGAGCCATAGACGACGCCCAGGCGACCCTTTCAGGCGTGCTTGCGAAAGCGCGGTTCTGGGAGGACGCCGCCCGTGTTCCTCTCAACGGCCGTCAGCGGCAGGTGGTCGGCCGCCTGCTGGATGGGGAGTTCAGGGGCAAGCTCACGACGTCGAAGTGGGCAAAGCTGGCGAAGTGCTCGCAGGATACGGCCTTGCGGGACATCCAGGACCTGATGGCGCACGGCATATTGGCCCGCAGCCGGGAGGGCGGGCGGAACACGAGCTACAACCTGGTGTGACGCACACGAACATATATGCTATAATCGGGCCATGCGGACCACTTCGACCGGACACCTACCCCTCTGCGCCGGGCGCGGCGTCCCATTCACCTTGTCCCATACTGTCACATTTCTGTCCCGCTACTGTCTCTTTCCTGTCACACCGGTGTACCGCTGGTGTCCCGCACCGTCACCCGCTCAGCTACAAAAAGAGACAGAATGTTACAGAATGAGACAGATTTTTCAAAAAAGCTCGCTGGGGGCTCAGTGCCTCCTGCCGGACGCCGTCTCTATGACGGCTCCCAGCGGCCGATCGGCGAGCGACTCCAGCACGAGGTCGGCCTCGCCGAGCGGGAGGTCTCTCGTCATCGGGTTCGGCACCGCGACGCAGAAGAGACCGGCGGCCCTTGCCGCGGCGATGCCGACCGGAGAGTCTTCTATGGCGAACGCCTCGTCAGCCCGCGCATCCAACTCCTCCAGGGCCGACAGGTAGACCTCCGGGTCCGGCTTGGTTGCCGACACGTCGTCGCCGCACCGGATGCGGTCGAAGTAGCCCAGTATCTCCCTCGATCTGAGATGCCCCTCGACCCACTCCCGTGAGGAGCTTGATGCGACCCCCAGCTTCAGTCCCCTCCTCTTCGCGTCCCGGATATAGTCCACCACTCCGGGCAACAGCTCCGAGGAGTCGATCCTCTCCAGGTAGCGGCGGCGTCTCTCGGTGCTGACGGCCTCCCAGTCGACTCTCGTCCCCGATAGCCTCTCCAAATGACCCCGCATGTCGAAGGCGCCCCCGCGCCCCCGGCCGATCAGGGCGTTCCAGACCGGCCTCTCAAGCCGGGCGCCGTGGTCCCTGAAGACAGCCTCCCACGTCTGAAAATCCGGGGTCTCCGTGTCCAGGATCACACCGTCGAAGTCGAATATAAGCGCGCCTATCGTCACTGTTTCGCCACTCCTTTGCTGAGGATGATCCCATTGTACGCAACTGGACTCTCTTCGGTACGGAACATTCCCTGTTCACCTGGAGCTCTCGCCATTCGAGCAGATGCGGGCTCTACAGCCGGACGGCCACACTTGCGAAGGCCGCGTCAAGGCACGAAAATGGCATCGCCCCTCGATTCCTGCCTCCGTAGGAGATGGGCTTGCGAGGTGATCGGACTCTTCCATGAATGACGCAGGAGGACCCGCAATGCCGATGAGCGATAAGCCGGGCTTCGTCGACGCCACCACTCAGGCGGAAATGGTCCGTAACAGAGAGGTGACGCCTCTGGAGCTGGTGGACTCCGCAATCGAGCGCATCGATCGGCTCAATCCTGCCCTCAACGCCGTCATCACCCCGATGTACGACGAGGCGCGCGAGGCGGCGTCACGGCCCATTCCGGACGGCCCCTTCTCCGGCGTCCCGTTCCTGGTCAAGGACTTCCTGGCCGAGTACGCGGGAGTCCGTTTCACCGAGTCCTCTAACTTCATCGGAGACTTCGTACCCGACAAAGACACGGAGCTGGTCAGGCGCTGGAAGTGCGCGGGGTTGATCGCCATAGGAAAGACGAACCTGCCGGAGATGGCGATCGGAGCCACGACCGAGCCGGTCAGGTTCGGGCCCACCCGCAATCCCTGGGACACGACGCGAACGCCGGGAGGCTCCAGCGGAGGCGCGGCCGCGGCGGTCGCCTCCGGCATGGTGCCGATGGCCCACGGAAACGACGCCGGGGGCTCCATCCGCATACCGGCGGCGTGCTGCGGAGTGTTCGGCCTCAAGCCGACGCGGGGACGGAACCCCCTGGGTCCTCACTTCGGGGACATGCTGAGCGGCCTCGTCGCCGAGCATGCGCTGACACGCACCGTCAGGGACTCTGCGGCCCTGCTCGACGCCACCGCAGGGCCCGCGGTCGGAGACCCGTACTGGGCGCCGCCTCAAAGCAGGCCATACGTTGAGGAGACCTCCACCGACCCCGGAAGGCTCCGCGTCGCCTTTTCGAAGTCGACGCTGCTTGGGAACCCGATGCATCCGGACTGCGTCGACGCGGTGCTGGACGCGGCCAGCCTCTGCGACTCTCTGGGACACGAGGTGGTCGAGGCGACTCCGTCAGCCGATTGGGAGACTCTGTGGACGACCTTCACGACCGTCATGGCCACGGGGTTCGGCTGGGCGGTCGCCGACTGGACCCGACGGCTGGGACGGGAGCCGCAGGATGGCGACCTGGAGCCGTTCGTAGCTGAGTTCGCGGAGAGGGGTCGGCGCGTAAGCGGCCCGGAGTACCTCCTGCACATCCAGGAGATACACAGCATCTCGCGCGCCATCGCCGCGTTCTTCGAGAGCTTCGACGTCTGGCTGACGCCGACTCTCGGCGAACCGCCCGTGACCCTCGGCACTCTCGTCTACGACGGCGGAGACCCGATGTCACACAGACGAAGCACGGCTGGGTTTGCCCCGTTCACCTTCGTCGGCAACGCCACCGGGCAGCCGGGGATGTCGGTGCCACTTTCGTGGAACGGCGAGGGCCTCCCCATAGGGAGCCACTTCCTTGGCCGGTTCGGCGACGAGGCCACTCTGTTCAGGCTGGCGTCTCAGCTGGAGCAGGCGCGGCCTTGGGCCGACCTGCGGCCACCACTCTAGGATGAGGCCGGCCGTACGCAACTGACTCCCCCTATTCTGAACAGTACAGCGTGCGAACGTTCGTTGACCGCACTGCGGTCTGTTGCTATCATGCCTGCCGGCTACGGAGAGGAGGATTCACTTGGACGCTTCGATGCAGGTCGATCCCATCCGGTTCGAGGTGGTCCGCAACGCGCTGGTGGAGGCGACGGAGGAGATGGCCTCCGCGCTGCGGCGCAGCGCCTACTCGACCAACATCAAGACCCGGCACGACTTCTCCTGCGCCATCTTCGACCGTGAGATCCGAACAGTCGCCCAGTCGTTCAGCCAACCCAACCACCTCGGCTCCCTCGTCGAGACGGTGCCCAGGGCCCTCGACGCCTACGGCATCGAAAACATCGACGAGGGAGACGCCATCGTCGTCAACAACCCCTACTCCGGCGGCGTACACCTGAACGACATTGCCCTCATATCCCCCGTCTACTTCGAGGGGGAGGTGTTCGGCTACGTTGCCAGCATCGCCCATCACGTGGACGTGGGTGGAGGGGCCCCGGCCAGCATCGGGGCGTTCCGGGAGGTGTACCAGGAAGGCGTGATCATCCCGCCGGTCAAGCTGATGCGCGAGGGCCGGATCATCAGGGACGTCTTCGATCTCATCCTGGGCCAGGTGAGGGCCAAACGCGAGACGGCCGGCGACTTCCGCGCCCAGGTGGCGGCCAACAACACCGGAATACGCCGGTTGAGCGCGCTGCTGACGCGGCTGGGCGCGGAGACGGTGGCCCTCTACGTCGACGAGATCATCTCATACACCGACCGACGCACGCGCACGGAGCTGGCGAAGCTGCCCGCCGGCGTCTATGCGGCAGAAGGCGTGATGGACAGCGACGGCTACACCGACAAGCCGGTGCGGCTGGTCTCGAAGGTGGTGATCGACGATGACGGCGTGCTCTTCGACTTCACCGGCTCGGACCGCCAGAGGCGGGCGCCTGTCAACTCCACCTACGCCCAGACGCACTCGGGCGCCGCGTTCGTCCTCAGATGCCTGATGGATCCTGACGTTCCCGTGAACGCCGGGTTCTACAGGAACGTGCGAATGGTCGCGCCCGAGGGGACGGTGGTCAACTGCACCGCCCCATACCCGGTCGTCGGAGGCTGGGAGACGCAGATGCGCCTGGTCGACGTGACGATGAAGGCGCTGGCAGCCGCGATCCCCGACAGGGTGCCGGCGGGCACCGAGGGTATGATCTGCCACTCCGGCTTCGGAGGGAACGACCCTTACAGGGGCGAGCCCTACTGCTTCCTCGAAACGATCGCGGGAGGCTACGGAGGCCGGGCGACGGCCGACGGCCCCGATGCCGTCCAGCCCCACGGGAAGAACACGGCCAACGCTCCGATCGAGGAGACGGAGCTCAACTACCCGGTGCGGATCACGCGCTACGAGCTGGTCGAAGACTCCGACGGCCCCGGCAGGCATCGCGGCGGGCTCGGCCTGCGCCGCGACTACCTCTTCCCCGATCATGCCGCCTCCTTCACCATCCTGGCCGACAGGGAGCGGTGGGGACCGCACGGCCTGTTCGGCGGTCTTCCCGGGGAACGGGCTCGCTACATCCTCAACCCCGACTCCGAGGCGACCGAGCTGGGATCCAAGGTGACCGTCGAGCTGAAGCCGGATGACGTAATCAGCTATCGAACGTGCGGCGGCGGCGGTTACGGTCCCGCCGAGGAGCGCGATCCGCAGGATGTGTTGCGGGACGTGCGCGACGGCAAAGTGAGTCTGGAGCGTGCCCGGCAGGCATATTCGGTATCCCTGGACCCCGGGACCTGGACGGTGGACGAGGAGGAGACCGCAAGACTGCGGTCGGCCGCCTCGGCTGGAAAACGATAGGACGGAATCCGATGACCGACAGGTACAGACTGGGTGTCGACATAGGCGGAACGTTCACCGACGCCATCCTGGTCAACGAGTCTACGGGCGAGACCCGCACCGGCAAGGTCCCTTCGACGCCCAGCGACCCCTCGATAGGATTCCTGCAGGTGGTCGACCGCATGCTGCGGGAGGGCTCGGTTGCGCCGGATGCGGTGAGATACCTGGTACACGGCACGACCGTGGCCACCAACGCTATCATCGAGGGCCGGCTGGCCCGTACCGCCTTCGTGACGACCGAGGGGTTCAGAGATCTGCTGGAGATCCAGACCGGCATAAGGCCCATCCTCTACGATCTGCAGTTTCGAAAGCTGCCTCCTCTTGTTCCACGGTATCTGAGCTTCGGCGTGCCGGAGCGGCTCGACGCACAGGGCGGCGTCCTGGTCCCTCTGGACGAGGAGGCTGTGCGCGGGGTCGCGGATCGACTCGACGCCGAGGGCGTGCAATCGGTCGCGGTATGCCTGCTCCACTCGTACCAGAACCCGATGCACGAGAAGAGGATCGGCTCCATTCTGCGGGAGTTGCTCCCGTCTGCGCTGGTATCCCTGTCGTCCGAGGTGGCGCCGGAGTTCAGGGAGTACTTCCGGGCCAGCACCACGGTGATCAATGCCGGCATTCGCCCAGTGGTGGCCCGCTACCTGGAGAGCATCGAGGCCCGCATACGCGAGTCGGGCGTCTCCGCGGAGCTGCTGGTCATGCAGAGCAACGGGGGCGTGCTGAGCTTCGAGGTTGCGGCGGAGCGGCCCGTCTTCATGGTCGAGTCCGGCCCGGCGGCCGGGGTGATCGCCGCCGCTCACCTCGGCAACGCGCTGGGACACCCCAACGTCATCTCGTTCGACATGGGCGGCACGACGGCCAAGACGGGGCTTATCGAGAACGGAACGCCGCGAGTCACAAAGGACTATGAGGTGGGAGGAACGGCCGCTGCCACGGAGCACGGCTCCCGCGGCTCCGGCTATCCGATCCGCACGCCGGTCATCGACCTCGTCGAGATCGGCGCCGGGGGAGGATCGATCGCATGGATCGACTCCGGCGGCATCCTGCGCGTAGGCCCCCAGAGCGCCGGAGCCGACCCGGGACCCGTCTGCTACGGGAAGGGCGGCTCGGAGCCGACGATAACCGACGCCAACCTCGTCCTCGGCAGAATATCGCCAGACTACTTCCTCGGAGGCGAGATGAGGCTGGATGTGGAGGGCGCGCGCCGGGCAATCGGAGAACGGTGCGCCGACCCGCTGGGCATGGACGTGATCGAGGTCGCCCTCGGCATCGTGGAGATCGCCAATACGGCCATGGTGAACGCGATGCGCCGCATATCGGTGCAGAGAGGCTACGACCCGAGAGACTTCTTGCTCGTGGCCTTCGGAGGCGCGGGACCCGTTCATGCCAACCGCCTGACGGCGGAGCTGGAGATTCCCACGGCTCTGATCCCCATGAGTCCGGGAACGGCTTCGGCTATGGGGCTCCTTGTTACCGACATAGAGCACGACTACTCCATCTCCCTGATCCGTCGCGCCGACCAACTCGACTCAGCCGCGGCCGAAGAGAGCTTCGCCCAGCTCCGGACGCAAGGCGAGACGGCTCTCAGGCGGGACGGCATCCCTGGAGAAGAGATGACCTTCGTATACCAGGCCGATATGAGATACGTGGGGCAGAGCTACGAGCTGACCGTACCTGTGCCGAGAGGCGATCTCAGCCCTGCCGGACTTGCCGCAGTCCTCGGTAGCTTCCACGAGACGCACGAGCGGACATACGGCTTCCAAGCGGATGACGAGCCCGTGGAGTTCGTGGCGCTTCGCCTCAACGCCGTCGGCCGGATATCCAGACCCCGGATGAGAGAGAGCTCGGCCGCTGGACGCTGCGCCGACAGGGCGCTCGGCTCCACTCGCCCGGCCTACTTCGCCGAGAGCGAAGGATTCGTGGACTGCTCCATATACGACCGGTACCGGCTGCCTCCCGGCTCGGTCGTCCACGGGCCCGCGATCGTCGAAGAGATCGACTCGACGACCGTGATACATCCGGGATACTGCGCGGAGGCCGACAGGTTCGGGAACCTCTATCTGCGAAAGGACTCCGCCGGGCGCTAGCGGGTGTCTCTCACGACGCGGCCGCCCTTGACCACCACGCGCACCCTCTCCGGGTCGCTGAACAGGTCGAGGTCGCTAAGTGGATCTCCGTCGACGGCGACCATGTCGGCAGCCATGCCCTCTCTGACGGCGCCGATCCGGTCCTCCATCCTGAACAGTCTGGCGTTGGTGCTGGTGGCGCTCACGATAGCCTCCATCGGCCCCAGCAGCCTGGACTTGATGCTCAGCTCCTCGGCGCGGCTGGTCTGACGCTTGCCGAGAAGGTCCGATCCCGAACCCACCCTGACGCCCGACTCGGCCGCGAGGCCGACGCTCGCCGGCACCCGGTCCATGACCATCTCCAGCTTAGCCATGTTTTCAGGGGACACTCCCTGCGCCTCGCTCTCACGCACGAGCACCTCCATGACCACCATAGTCGGAACCATGTAGGCGCCCCTCTCGGCCATCTGAGCGGCGGTCGGCTCGTCCAGGATGCTCCCGTGCTCGATGGATCTGACCCCCGCGCTGAGGCTGCTCGCAATTGCCGCGGGGGTGTGGCAGTGGGCCATGACATAGGTGCCTACCGATTCAGCCTCTTGCACCGCTGCCGCTATCTCCTCGACAGTGAACTGGACGCTCTCCAGCTTGTCGGTCGGCGACATCACGCCGCCCGACCCCATCACCTTGATCTGCGTCGCGCCGAGCCGCAGCTGGCGCCGAGCCGCTGCCCGTACCGCGTCGGCGCCGTCGCAGATCTCCGGCGCCGCGAGGAGCCCGGGGACGGATTGGGGAACGGCGGACTCGTACCGGCCTCTCGGATCGCCGTGCCCCCCCGTCTGGGAGAGGGGAGAACCGGCCGGAAGCACACGCGGCCCCTCGATCAGGCCCCGTTCCACCGCGAACGCGAACGCCGGGTCCAGTCCAGCCGCGTCCCGCACCGTTGTAAATCCTTCCTGGAGCGCAGTCTCCATGTTCTCGACGACGTCGAGAACGTAGGTGGTGAGGTTGTCGTCAGGCCCCAACGTCGGGCGATGGTTCACCCCGAGCAGTCCGAAGTGTACGTGCGCGTCCGTCAACCCGGGCAGGAGGGTCATCCCATCGAGGTCGATGACCTCCGCGTCTCGCGGGACCGTCGTTGACCCGGCGGGGCCCACAGCGGCTATAGTGCCGTCTTCCACAACGACGCACGAATTGGGCAGCGGGTCCTGTCCGGTTCCATCTATCAGGACCGCTCCTCGCAGGACTTTAGTGGACATGCTGGCCTCTCGTGCGGAGGATTCCAGGGCCTCGGGCGCTAGATGGGCGGCCGCCTTTCGAGCCACCGGGCGTGCCGCTCGTAGGTGTACCCGACCCGAAGCACCGTGGGCTCGTCGAAGGGCTTCCCCGCTATCTGGAGCCCGACAGGCAGCCCCGCGGGGGTGAACCCGCAGGGCACCGAAAGCGCGGGCATCCCAGTCATGTTGTAAGCTCCCACGAAGCTGATGGAGCGCGCCGGGGAGAGCGGATTCGACTCGTCGAAGCGCGGCGGAGCGGTCGGCATGGTGGGCGACGCGAGAACATCGACCTCCTGAAAGATCTGGGCGAACTCGCGCTTCATGGCGCTCCTGAACCGCTGGGCCTGGACGTAGTCGGCCGCCGTGAAGAGCGCTCCGCACCGAAACCACGTGCGGCACATCTCACCGTAGTCCGCGGGTCTACTCCTCAGGTTGCGCTCGTGGTAGGTGAAGGCTTCGGCCAGCATTATGACGGCCTGGGCCGTCTGAGCGAGCTCGAGGGTGGGGAGCGTGACCTCGACCAGCTCCGCCCCCAGCGACTCCAGCTCCGCCAGCGCGGTCTCCACTGCGGAGGTGACGTCCGGATCGATGCGGGGATCGTCCGCAAAGAAAAAATGCCTCGGCACCCCTATCCTCAGCCTACGGACGTCTTCCCTCAGAGACTCCCGGTAGTCGGGCACGGGCGCGCGGCTGGTCGTCGGATCGTTTGGGTCGTAGCCTGCGACCGCCTGTAGCATCAGCGCGGTGTCCTCGACCGTCCAGGTCAACGGCCCGCAGTGGTCCAGGGTCCAGCTGAGGGGCAGCACGCCGAAACGGCTGACGCGCCCATAGGTCGCCTTGAATCCGACCACGCTGCAGAACGCGGCCGGGCCCCGGATCGAGCCGCCGGTGCAGGAGCCCATGGCGCCCATGCTCAGCCCGGCTGCGACAGCCACGCCGGAGCCGCTACTCGACCCGCTGGGTATGTGCTCGATGTTCCATGGGTTCTTGGCCAGCGGGCCTCCGCAGGTCGGGTCCGGCCCGCCCAGCGCGAACTCGTGCGTGGCGAGCTTGCCCAGCAGGACCGATCCTGCGGCGCGCAGCAGCTCCGTGGTCGTCGCGTCGCGGTCTGGGACGCGGTCGGCCAGGACTCTGGAGCTGGCGGTCGTGCGCACGCCGCGCGTGTCGTAGATGTCCTTCAACGCGATGGGTATGCCGTGCAGGGGCCCTCGGTAGTCGCCGGCGAGAATCTCCGCCTCGTTCCTCCTCGCATCGGCCATCGCCGCGTCGTGCAGCACCGTGATGTACGACGTGAGCGTGCTGTCCAGATCGTCTATGCGTTCGAGGAAGGCCCGCGTCAGCTCAACCGGGGACAGCCGACGATCACGTAGCAACTCTCCGGCCTGGCCGATTGTCAGGTAATGGAGCTCGTCTGTCGCGGATGTCACCGTAGGTGCTCCTCTGGCTATGGGAAGGTCTCTGCGGCGGGGAACCTGACCGCCGGGTCCTCCTCGCCGAGATCGAGTTCGTGCATCTCCGCCAGGCCCTCCTCGAACTTTCCGTACAGCGTCCTCAGCGGAGCCATATCCTCCTCAGGGACATCCAGCCGGGTGCTGGCCAGCAGCGTATCGAAGACCTCGTCGGACAGCCTGAGCGGGTCGGACATGTGGACGCTCCTCTACAACGCTCCTTCGAGATACGCTCGGAAGGCGGCCGGATCGTGGATCAGCGCCTGGAGCTCCATCGACGGCAGCCGGTAGGGGTCCGACTCCTCCGTGATGTACCGGGCGGCCTGGGGCGGGCCTCCGTCCGGTTCGTCCGGGCCTCCCGCCTTCACAAGCTCCGCGTAGCGGACCGTACGCCCGTCCACCATATACTCGGAGCCTATGATCCAAAGCCTGCCGAACCGGTACCGCCTCTTGACTTCCCGTTCCGCGATGCTGCTCCAGCTTGTGCCCGTGAAGGCGAAGTCGTCGGGCGTGAACCCCAGGTGCCGGCGGATCGTCTCGTTGGAGCGGTCCAGCTCCGTCGCGACTATCCGGCCGTCCGGGTCCTCGGCGGCGAGCTCGGACAGGTCGGGGTGGCTGATCGTGTGTGCCCCGATGTGCCATCCCGCCTCGCGCAGCTCCCCGAGCTCGTCCCAACTCATGTGCTCCTGGTCGGCGTCCCACGGAAGCGGCCGCTCGTACTCGGGATCGTAGGGACTCGTATAGATGAAGAGGTTGCCCGTGTAGCCGTACTTCGCCAGGACGTCATGCACCTCGTAGCGCATCGACCTCACGGGATGGTCGAAGTCGAACATGATCGGTCGATCAGGCAGCGTGGACGACCCTGCGCGCCATGCCGCGAGGTCGTCGTAGTCGATGGACCGGAAGCCCAACTCGCTTGCGATCCGCACTAGACTGTCGAAATGGTCGACCGTCAGGGGCTTCTCGCCTTCGGCCACGATGCCGTGGCACATCGTGATCGGGATTCTCAGAGACATCTCTACAGGATGACCCCCTCGTCATGCAGCGATTCGATATCCTCCCACGAATAGCCCAGGAGGTCTATCATCACGCTCTCGGTGTCCTGGCCCAAAACGGGCGCCATCTTCCGGGTCGAAAGAGGAGTCCTGCTGTAGGTTATCGGTGTCTGAGGCCACTTCGTCGGACCCAGAACGGGGTGGTCGAAGTCAACGATATATCCGTTCGCAACCACCTGCGGATCGTTCGGCAAATCCAGCGTCCTCTGCACGCGCTGGTATATCAGGTCGCCCGCCTCGCCGAGCGCGCGCTCCCACTCATCCCTCGTCTTCTCCGCGAACGCTGCGTCGATCAACTCAACCAGCGCCTGCAGGTTCTCATAGCGCTTCTCGATGGTGTTGAATCGCTCGTCGTCTACGAGCTCGGGACGCTCGATGGCTCTACAGAAGACAGGCCAGTACCGGTCCTGCTGGCCCATCGCCAGCGCGATCCACTCTCCGTCGCTGCACCTGTAGAAGTTCCACAGGACGTTGGTGGCTCCGCTGCGGTCGTGGCCGCCGAGCTCCATGCCGGTGAGCAGAGAGATGCCGTTCTGCATTCCCCGGCCCCAGATCATGCTGCCGAGGTGAGAGACGTCCAGCTTCTGCCCGAATCCGAACCGCTCCCGGGCGATGAGAGCTCCGAGCACACCATAGGAGAGCATGATCCCGCCGATCTGGTCGGCAAGATGCAGACCGATCGGCGTGTCGCCGGCCCCGGACCACCAGAGCGCGCCGGACCGGGCCTCGCCGGTCAGGTCGTAGGCGGGCCGGTTCGAGTCCGGGCCCTCCGGACCGTACCCGGACGCGGAGGCGTAGATCAACTGTGGGTTGTATTCGGTCAGATCGTCGTAGCCCAGGCCCAGGCGTTCGGCGACCCCCTGACGGAAGTTCTGCACCAGGACGTCCGACCGCTTGACCAGCTCTCGCATGACCTCTACGCCTCTGGGATGCTTGAGGTTCAGCGCGACCCCGAGCTTCTGCCGGTTCAGCGTCTCGAAGAAGGCCGACATGCCGTCGGGCATCCCTGAGTTGTAGCCGCCCACCCGCTCCACCTGACGGCCGCTGTCGCCGTCGAGCGACTCGAGCTTGATGACCTCCGCGCCCATGTCGGCCAGCATCATCGTCGACACCGGCCCGAACTGCGCGATGGTCCAGTCGATCACGCGAACGCCATCGAGCGGGCCGGTCCTGCCATTCCGTCCGTCTGTCATAGCGCCTGCCTCCGGTACCGCGAGGCGGATGGAGCCTCCGTATCTAGTCGGACGCGGCCCCAAGCTGCTGGAGCAGTCCATGCGTGTCAGCGACGTCCCACCCTTGCCGCACGACGCCGTCGACCACGCGGTCGATGCCGAGGCCTTTCATCTCGAACCGTTTTCCCGAGGGTGGTATGCCCATGAACTCGGCGCCGGTGTGGGTTCCGGTCACCGTGAAACGGTTCACCACCCTGTCGCCCTCAGCTATCTGTTCGTGCACCTCCCATCGGATGTCCGGGAAGGCGGCGCGGAGATCGGCTAGCTGCTGCTTGGCGTCCCGGATCGCCTCCGGCCCTGTTCTCATGGGCCAGGCGCTGGGCCGGGAGGGATCGTCCTCGAACGGCTCGAACGTGAAGTACTTGTCAATCAGATCGAGATTCCCTCCGTTCAGAGCCTCATCGAAGATCAGCATGATGAGTGCTTTGTTTTCTTCTGACATTAGCGTCTCCTCCTGGTTCAGGCCGACCCTGTGCCGTAGGACGCCGCACCCTCGGCGGCGCCCGGCTCCGACCACGAGCCGACCCATGCTGACGACTGCGCCCCCGCCGTAGGCTCGACTATGACATTGACCACGGCGGGCTTGCCGCTGTCGAACGCCCTCTGGAGCGCGGGCCGTATCTGATCGGGCTCCCTCACCTCTTCGCCGTACCCGCCGAGCATCTCGGCCATCTCGTGGAACGCGGTGAAGCCGAGATGCTGGCCCGGCGTACGCTGGCCCGGGATGGCGGCTCCCCACCCGGCGTTGTTGCTCACGACCGTGACGACCGGCAGATCGTGCCGGACCGCGGTGTCGAGCTCCATGGCGTTCATTCCCATAGAGCCGTCCCCGTGCAGCACCAGCACTTGGGCGCCGGGCTTTGCGACCTGCGCGCCTATCCCGTACGGCAGGCCCACCCCCATCGTGCCCGTCACGCCGGAGTTGAGGCGGTGTCCCGGCACGTACGTTGGAATCGACTGGCGGCCGAAGTGGAGTATCTCGTTGCCGTCCACCGACAGGATGGCCTCGCGGTCCAGGAAATCCCTTACCTCCTTGCACAGCCTCAGAGGATGTATCGGTAGCTGGTCGGAGTTCATCACAGGCGCCGTCTGCCGTGCTCTCCGCTCGTTGTCCTGACGCAGACGGACGATCCAGGGCGACTCCAGCTGGTCCTCGAAGCGCGGCTGTTGGACCTCCGCCTCGTCCGCAAGCTGTCCGAGCACCGCCTTCGCGTCGCCCACGATTCCCAGGTCCGCGTCCCGGTTGTGCCCTATCTCGGAAGCCTCGATGTCGATCTGGATGATCTTGGCGTCCGGCGAGAAGCGACGGCCGTGCTGCATCATCCAGTTCAGCCGTGTACCCACCACCAGGACGACGTCGGCCTCCCGCATGGCAGTGCTGCGGGCCCCCTGGAAGGACACCACGTGGTCCTCAGGCACCAGGCCCCGGGACATCGGCGCGGTGTAGAAGGGAATCTTGGTCGCGTCGACGAGCCGCTGCAGCTCAGACGCTCCCCCGGAGAAGAAAACACCGCCGCCGGCAAAGATGATCGGACGCTCTGCGGCGGCGAGCATCTCCACGGCTTCGCTGACGGCGCAGGGCTCGGCAGTCGGCCTGCTGCGCTTCAGGGCGCGGGTGGGCCTGACCGCCTCCTCCTCTTCGATCCGCTCGTATACGACGTCGGCACCGACGTCGATGTAGACCGGGCCGGGACGGCCCGACGTGGTCTGTCTGAAAGCGGTGCTGACGATCTCCGGGTACCGATCGACCGTCGTTGGTCGGTGCCAGTACTTGCACAGGGGCTGCATTATCGAAACCTGGTCGACCTCCTGGAAGGTGTCGCGGCCGACCTCATGGACCTCGCTCGCGCCGCCCAGGACCACCATAGGCGCGCAGTCGACCGCCGCGGTGTAGACGCCGGTGAGCAGGTTCAGCGTCCCGGGGCCTGACACACCGGTGCAGACCCCCGGCCTGCCCGTCACTCGGGCGTAGGCGTGCGCCGCGAAGGCGGCGGCCTGTTCGTGCCGAAAGTCGATCGTCCTGATGCCCAGCTCGTCACAGGAGAGCACTATGTCCCCTATGGGGCTGCCCGTCAGATAGAAGAGGGTATCGACACCCTCCTCCTTGAGAGTCTTAGCGATCAGGTAACTGCCGGATACTACAGCCATCTCACGCTCCAGTGTGACGACGATTGTACGTACGGCTCCGAGTCCAGTCAAACGGTAGCTCCCCAGGACATGTTGACGGGAAGGCCCGGCCCGACTACGGTTGACACGTAATTCACAGAGTGCCGCCTGTAGGAGGGGAAAAAAATGATCATCGACTCGCACGCCTACTGCTTCGAGCCGGCTGACAGCCTTCCAGGATACTCCTCCGTTGCGGAGCATCTCGCATGGGTGCAGATGGGACAGGCCGGACACTATCAGCCTGCCTTCCGACTCAGGGACCGCATGCCGGGCTCCTCCGACCTGCTCGCCCCCGCCGGAACGGACATCTCCACGCTCCCGGACGTCGACCTGCGGATCGACCACGCGGCCGGCAGGGTCGTCTGGACGGTGGACGGCGAGGACTACACGAAGCACTACTACCCCCCCAATCTCCGCAGCCTGGAGTTCACGCCCGACAGCCTGATCGGAGAGATGGACTACGCCGGCATCGACGCCACGCTGCTCCACACGAATCCGATGCTGGGGCGAAGCAGCGCCTACCTGGCCGAGTGCTTACGGAGATTTCCGGACCGGCTCTACTCCATGGCGCCGGTCGACGAGTGGCGCATCCGGGACGATACGGATGCGGTCATCCGCGAGCTTGACGCGGCCATATCGGAGCACGGCCTACACGCCATCAAGTTCAACCCCTACTGCTACATGACCGGTCCGGAGCCGTGGGACGACGGGCCTTACAGGCCCTTCTGGGAGGCTGCCGTCGGGCTGGGAGTGCCTGTCTTCTTCTCGCTGGGAATGGGGCCGAAGGGCGAACACTGGGGATCGACGGACGCGGCGGTGGCTGGCTACCTGAACGAGCTGCGGATACTGACGCGTTGGATGGAGCGCTACCCCGATACGGTGTGCAGCATCACGCACGGCTTCCCCTACCGGTCGTTCTTGGAGGACGGGCGGATCAGACTCCCGGAGGAGATATGGGCGGCGTTCGAAAACCCCAACCTCAACATCGAGCTGTCCTTCCCTGTGCGGATAGGCGACATCTTCGACTTCCCGTACGGCGAGATCGTGCCGGCGATAGAGGAGATGGTCGGACGTATCGGCGCGGAACACCTGTTGTACGGCACCGACATGCCTTTCCAGAACCGTCACTGCACATACCAGCAGTCACGGGATCTCATAGAGAAGTACTGTCCCTTCCTGAGCGACGAGGAGCGGGACCTGATCATGGGTGGGACCGCCGCGAGAATCCTGAACCTCTAGCGGGATCCTCTAGAGGGTGTCGAAAAAAAATCCGTTCGCCCTGAGCCTGTCGAAGGGCTATTCATGGTTCGACAAGCTCACCACGAACGTCTTCGGCTGGTTTACTAGACACCTTTTTTAGACGCGCCGCTGTCTCGGGTCCAGCGCCTCCCGGAGTCCGTCTCCTATGAAGTTGAAGGACAGCACCGTCATGAATATGGCCAGGCCGGGGAAGGTAGAGAGCCACCATGCGGTTGTGATGTAGTTCCGGGCCTCTCCCAGCATTGATCCCCACGCCGGAGTCGGGGGCTGTATCCCCAGGCCGAGGAAGCTGAGCCCGGCCTCCGTCAGGATGGCGAAGCTCATCGCCAGCGAGAGCTGCACGATGATGGTCGATTGGAGGTTGGGGAGCACGGCCGTGAGCATGATTCTCCAGTTGCTGGCGCCTATGGCCCTGGCGCCCTCGACATATTCGCTCTCGCGAATCGCCAGCGTCTGGGCCCGCGAGAGACGGGCGAAGGCCGGGATGAAGGTGATCGATATGGCGAGCATGGCATTCCTGAGAGACGGCCCCATCACGCCGACCAGGAAGATGGCCAGCAGGAGCCCCGGAAGGGCCAGTATCGCGTCCACCACCCGCATGATGACGCTGTCGATCCAGCGGCCGTAGTATCCGGCGGCTATGCCGCTCACGACGCCGGCGGTGCAGGCCACTATTACGGCCATGATTCCCACCTGCAGGGAGACGCGCGCGCCGTAGACGACCCTGGAAAGAGTATCGCGTCCGACCTCGTCGGTGCCGAATGGATGGCTCAGAGACGGCGCCTGCGTGATCGCGTCGTAGTCCAGGTGAATTGGATCGATCACGATCCAGGGCGCCAGGACTGCGAGCAGGGAGGCCAGGACTATGAATCCGAACCCGAACATGGCAGTCTTGTTGCGGGTGAAGCTTCGCCCGATCAGCCGCCATCTCCGGCTGCCGCTAGGGCGGTCGGCCAGCGGTTCGCCCGGCGTCCCCGTCTCGCTCCTCACTGGTAGCGTACCCTCGGGTCGAGCAGTCCGTAGGCGATGTCGACCATGAGATTGACGCCGATGTAGATCATCGCGATGAAGAGCACGAGCACCTGCACCAGGCCGTAGTCCCTGAATCCGATGGCGCTGATCAGCAGCGGCCCCATGCCGGGCCAACGGAAGATCGTCTCGGTTATGACTGAGCTGCTCAACACGGCTGCGAAGTCCAGCCCGATGATCGTGACGACGGGAAGCAGGGCGTTCTTCATCGCGTGCCTGAGCACGACCGTGCGGCCCGCGAGGCCCTTCGACCGGGCGGTGCGTATATAGTCGCTGCTCATCACGTCCAGCATCCCGGACCTCATGAACCTCGTCTGGCTGCCTACCAGCTGGATCGCGACGGCGATGGTTGGGAGGATCAGATACTGCAGGTGAATAGTCTCGCTTCCCGGCGGACCCGACCCGAAGATGGGCAGCCACTCCAGGTAGACTCCGAAGACGAGGATGAGCATGAGGCCGACCCAGAAGCTGGGGGCCGCGACGCCGAAGAGCGCGACGGACGATATCAGGTTGTCGAGCCAGGTGAAGGGGCGCGTTCCCGCGAGCAGGCCGAGCGGTAACGCCAGCACGACTCCGAGGATGAGGCCGCTGGCGGCCAGTGGGAGCGTCTTCTGGAACTTGCGCCAGACCTGGCCGCTGATCGGCTGCTTGTTGGCGGCGTCGATGCCCATGTCCCCGGTGAGGACGTTTCCAGCCCAGATGACGTACTGGACGGGCAGAGGCCTGTCCAGGCCGAGCGCCTTGCGCTCCATCTCGTACGCCTCATGAGTTACGATGGTGCCCGATCCGACTCCAAGACGGGAGAGTGCCGGGTCTCCCGGAGCCAGGCGCACGAGGACGAAGACCACGATCGACAGGGCCACGAGGACGTAGACCGCCTGCAACAACCGGCTGATCAGATAGTTCCAGTTCATGGTCCAGGTATCGGAGCCGCTAGGCTCCAATTAAACTTCAACCCTCCCGGCGCGCGCCGGATGCGGCCGAGAGGGTTGGATATGTCGGCGTCGGGCGGTCGAAGCCGGACCCGTGCTACGGTTTGAACGCCCAGTTCGTGAAGCTCATGTAGCCCATGGGCATTATGTAGCCGTCCTGGATCCTGTCGTTTGCTGCCCAGAATATCGGTCTGCTGGACAGCTTGATCAGCGGCACGTCCTCCAGGACGATCTTCTTCACGATCTGGGTATATATGGCCTTCCGCGCAGCCTTGTCCGAGATGGCCTTGCCCTCGTCGAACAGACGCTCGATGTCCTCGTTGTAGTAGCCCATCACGTTGTTGCCGCCCCACGGTCCGACGGGCGAGTCGCCCCTGAAGACGCTCTGCATCAGTCCGTCGGGGTCCGGCTCGCGAGCGTAGCCGGCGACCGTCATCTCGAACTGGCCGCCCTTCCACAGGTCGTCGATCCAGGCGTTGATCTCGAGCGGCACGATCTCCACGTTGACGCCGATCTCAGCTAGGTTCTGCTGGACTATGAGGGCGATGTTGTTATCCACGTCCTCTCCGGCGACAGGATAGATCCTGACGTCGAAGCCGTCCGGGTATCCAGCGTCCGCCAGCATCTGCTTCGCCGCCTCGACGTCGCGTGCGGGGCAGTCGAGCGGCTCATAGGCCCACGCCAACTCCTTGGGGATGAAGTTACAGTCGACATCACCATATCCGAGCATTGCGACCTTGTTGACGGCCTCTTTGTCGATGGCCTGTTGGATCGCTAGGCGTACCCTCGGGTCGGCGATTGGATGGAAGTCAGGGTCGCCCGGCTCGGGTATCGGGTCGAAGAAGGTCCTGCCCGCGTGGATGTTGAAGGCGATCGTGCTGTAGGCGGCGGAGAACTCCTGCTCCAGCACCTGCAGCCCCGGCGTGTTCCTGACCTCCTCGACGTTCTGGTAGGGCAAAGTAACAGCGATGTCGATGGTCCCGGCCTTGAGAGCTGCCAGCCGGGTGGTCGTCTCGCTGATGGGTGTCATGATGATGCGGTCGGGCCGTATCTCCAGCTTCGCCTTGTCGTAGTGGTCCTTGAACTTCTCGAGCACGAGACGGTCGCCTGGGATGAACTCCACGAAGGTGAACGGGCCCGTTCCCATCGGATGCGTCTCGATCTGGTCGAGTCCCTCGCTGTCCGCAATCGCCAGGCCCCAGAGCGCCATGTTCGGCAGTATCACCGGGCTGTCGCCCTCCACGGTGATGGTGAACTCGCTGTCGCCGGTCACGGCGTAGGAGGTCACCTCGCTCAACACGTTGCGTCCGCGCCCCCTGTCGGCGATGTCGTTGATGATCCGGTTCCAGTTCCAGACCACGTCGTCGCCGCTGAACTGTCGGCCGCTATGGAAAACGACGTCGTCGCGGAGCGTGAAGACAATCGTCTTGCCGTCGGACGACCTGTCCCAGCTCGACGCCAGGTCCGCCATCGGATTGGTCATCGTGCGGTCGTGCTGCAGCAGCCGGTTGTGGACGAAGTCGGAGACGAATCCGCCGCCGCCGCCCGACTGGATCAGATGGGGGTCGAGGTGCGTCGGGTCGATAGATGTCCCGATGCGCAGCTCGGTCATCTCCATCATCGCGGCGGTGGGCGCCGGAGCAGCGGTGGGCGCCGCGGTCGGCGCTGCAGCCGCGGTCGGGGCCATCGCCTCCTCCTCTGGCTCGTCGTCGCCACAGGCGACAGTGACCGCCAGTACGAGCCCAAGGGTTAGTATCAGTACCGTCTTTAGCATCATACCCTCCTCGGTACGCTAATCATTTCCCCGCGTCAGCCTGTTACGGCTCCGTCGTGTGTAGAAACGGACCATGAACACGGAGACATGAATGTTAAGATCGGACGCTACACCAGACGGTCAACCCTGTCAAGACGACCGGTTACTGTGACACTGTTCAGACTCACGTTCCCGCCCCGAATTATTCTCATGACCACCCCCGGGTGGAGCTTCCGCTCTCACGGGTATGACGGTGGCTGTGTGTGTTGAGTGTTCCACGGAGTCGGAGCAGCTACGTTTACTATGTCCGTCGTCTCTACTCGCTCGACTGTCCCTCTTGCCTCTTCTTCTCCCGGTGATCGACCAGCATCCAGCCCGCGCCGACTACAAGGGAGGCTATCATCAGCTTCACGAGGTCCCCAGGGATAAACGGATACATCGCCTGGGCAAAAAGTTGGCCCTCAGCCGGCCAGCCCAGATCCTTGTAGTGCAGCCATAGCAACGCAGGAACGTAGATGTAGAGGTTGCCTAGCAGCATCGGCCAGAGCGCCCTACCGCGGGTCCATCCCCTCTCGGACAGATAACCCACCAGCGGGACCGCGGCAACGAACCCGATAAGGTAACCCGCCGTAGCCGTCGCCGAGAGATAGTGCCAGCCGTTGCCTCCGTCCTTGAACACCGGCACGCCAGCCATACCCAGTAGGTAGTAGGTCATGATGGCGAAAAATCCCCAACGCTGTCCCAGGACGCCGCCCATTAGCAGCACTCCTGTCGTCTGGAACGTTATCGGAACGGGATTGTCAGGCAGATAGAAGGTCAGGCGTCCAAACGCAACCAGCAGCCCGACGAAGAACAGGGACACGGCTACTCTTCCCAAGTTGTTGATGGATGGGAACAAGGCATCCATCAGTGTGGGATTGGCCGGTCCGATGATCGACAACGGCGGGACGCGGCTGATCGCCTCCCCATACCTGGCTATGCTCTGCATTACGGTTTACCCCCCAACTTGCGGCTTGCCGTTCGGCGCAGCCCCGGTTGTTGCGCGAACAACCGTAGCGATGTGAATGCGCGATTGTCAATGGGAGCGTCAGTTGGGTAGTGGCTCAGTATCAATTAGGGCTCTGATACAATAGACCCCGACGACTGGCCTAGCCATCGGGGCCTACAACAACAGCGGAGCGGTGGCTGAGAGGCCTAAAGCACCTAGCTGAGGACTAGGTACGCGGTGTTCCTGCACCGTGTCGCGGGTTCGAATCCCGCCCGCTCCGCCATCACGGTTCGAAGGACTGCTCCTTCACCCGTGGCCTAAGTGTACCATACCGGTACACTACCTGGGCGGCTCTACCCTCCACCAGTTTTGAGCGAACACCCGCTGACGAGCAGCGTCCACATCGAACTCATACGGGTAACTGGGCGTCCCCGAGGTATGGCCCACGACGATGACGGTGAGTGGCGGTAGTCCCTTACTCTCGCAGTAAGACGCGATAGGGTTCAGCGCGACTCCCACTCCCTGCGGGATCCCTCCCACCGCACGAGCTATCTCCCCGTATGTTACGGTCCGGTGCTCACTCGCGCTAGCTATCAGAAACTGCCACACCTGCACGTTCATTTCGACCCTCCTGTTTACCCCTTAGGTCTATCAACGAGCCGATCCACCGGATGTTGCGCGGGTACTCGGCCAGCCCTGCGGCCACGGCCGGCGTCGTGCCCAGGCTCATGTGGACCCGACAGTAGTTGTACCACACCGAGTACAGCGCCACCGCCCGGACGTGGTTCGCGAACTTCTTCGAGAAGGCGTTCGTCAGTCGCGTGTACCGGCGCATCGACATACGCATCGTCAGATTGTGCCGCTCGACGTGGGACGTGCTCATGGAGTCGAAGTCCGGCTCTCCCACAATGTGAACCTTGTAGGCACCCATAACTCGCCTAGGTGAGTACCGGCGATGGCCCAGCTGCTCGACAGGCTGACCGTACGACTTCACCAATTGCCCGAAGTCGATCTCGCCAGCGAAGGCGTTGTCGACCGCATCCAGATAGTGGGAGAAGCCATCCGTGGTCAGATGAACTCGATGGGACAGCCGCAGCTCCAAATCAGTAATGAACTGCGAGGCGGCCGTCGCGTCCCTACCCTGGCTGACCAGCCACCCAATGAGCAGCTTCGTGTCCCGGTCGATGGCCGTCCAGGTCCAGACGTCCCCTGCGCCGTCGATTATCCCTGTGGCCTGTGGTGCTTTGCTCTGCTTGGCGTAGCAGAAGCTCCATAGCTCGTCACACTGAATACGCTCCGCTCGAACGCCCCTTACCCGTTCGTCGTGGTACCGGGCGCAAGCATCGCCGGCGTCGACCAGCAGCTTGGCCACTGTGTTCCGAGAGATCCCCAGCACGCGGCTGATCGACCGCATGGAGGAGCCTTCTACCAGCAGGTTCAGGGCCCGAGCGCGGAGTGCCTCGGGCAACCTGTTCATAGCTGCAATTATAGCACAAGCGTGCTATAATTGCTAGCTATTTGCCGGCAGATTTCCTCGGCTTCGGTTCCTTGATCTCCCCGGTTGCGATCTTCATGACCTTGACCGCGCACGCGATCGGATCAGGGGGGCGCTTTTCACCGTTCGGGCCTATCGGCATGGGCGACCTCCACCCTCAATATCCCAGCAACACTGTCACGACCACGGCAATCGCAGATATCACTACTATCGTCAGCACCGTCATGAGTACCCGCTCCCACGACTTCATGATATCCTAGCCCCATGAGTCAACTGGAAACGACCACCCTGAGTGAGCTCCGTCAGAAAGGGCCGAGGCGCCGCCGACAGCTCGATCCCAGCATGAACACAGCAACGGCGCGGTGGCTTGAGCACCGTCGTATCAGGCGCCAGCGGAACCGCGGTATTCATCTAGGTCCACGTCGTCCAGCCAACCGTATTTCTCGCAAAGGCGGACCCACAGACGCTGAGTCTGCCTAGAGTCCCGGCGCGTCTCCGCCAGAAGGGCCTGCAACTCTTCCATACGCTCCTGGTGCTTCTCGGTGACCATCGTGTGAAGCCGCTGAGCCGCTTCCAGAATGCCCAGCCTCTCTTCAACCTGAGCCATCCGTCATTCCTCCCGTGAGTTGAGCCACCCAATGATGCTGCCGATGATTAAGCCCGCGCCCCAGCCTTCTACCGAAGGACCACCGACGAAGGCGTCGCCTATCTCCATCTTTCCGTCTGTGAACAGCCTGGCGATCACGTAGTTAGCCAGACTCGTGTAGAACCATCCCGCTATGCTTCCCAGGACACCCGATAGTGCTACGTATCCGAACCTCTTAGCCATTGGAGCCCTCCTTATCAGGCGGTAGAACCTCGCCTAACCAAGCTGGCCCCGTGCAGTCCGACAAGGAGGGCACGATGGCTCTCCGTCATGGGACTGCACGATCCGACCGTCGGACGGGGCGCTGGTTAGGCGGGCTCAGTGTACCACAAAACTTGACAGGCCGTCCGACTTTAGTGGGTATGGTGGTCGTCAGGCCAGTCTCAAATAACTGCTGGAGGAATGGCTCGGCCGTAACTCTCGCGAGGTGGCCGAGCCTATTGTTTCCCCTCCATGCAGCCACACTACCATAGCTGTTTTAGCCTCGCATCCACCGCCCAAATCTAGTATCAACAACTCCCTCAAATTGAGCCACTACCCGTCAGTTGCCACTGTATCGCGGCTCGCTTGCCGCCCCGAACGCGCGCAGCTACAATGGAGGGCGCTGGGCCCATCCGGTGCGAAATGAGCCAGTGTCGACGATTCCGTCGGGGTGTAGCGCAGTTGGTAGCGCGCCACGTTCGGGACGTGGAGGTCCCGGGTTCAAGTCCCGGCACCCCGACCACCTCGCCCAAGACTCAATCGCAGAGACATCCTCTACCACGAGGAGAGCGACATGGGATCCGATACACGAAAGCTGGTCTCACATCTCATGAGGCGAGCCGGGTTTGGAGCCACCTCGGATGAGTTGGACAGCCTGGAGGGGCTCTCCTACGACCGGATCGTCGACGAGCTTCTCGATCCGCCAGATACGACCTGGATGGGTGACCACCTGGTGAGACGCTTCCACCACGAGCAGTCGGGGATGATCTCAGGCTTCGCGCCGGGCGAGTACTGGTTGTATCGGATGGTGACGACGAAGGCGCCTCTCATAGAAAAGATCACCCTCTTCTGGCACAACATATTCGCGACGGGGTATCCGAAGGTAGTACACGGCAAGGTCCTCTCCAGCCAGATCGCCATGTTAAGGCGAAACGGCCTCGGACAGTTGGATGATCTGCTCATCAAGTTGTCGAAGGACCCCGCCATGATCGTATGGCTCGACAACCAGGATAACCACAGAGGAGCGATCAACGAGAACTACGGGCGTGAGCTCCTGGAGCTCTTCTCTATGGGCGTCGGGAACTACTCGGAGGACGACATAAAAGAGGCCGCCAGAGCCTTCACCGGCTGGACCATAGGCAACACCGAGTACATGGTGCTCCGGTCGAACAGGGACTCCGACTGGCCCTATGGCCGAATAGCCTGGCACTTCGAGTTCAACGAAGAGGACCACGATGGTGGCGAGAAGAGCTTCCTGGGCGAGTCCGGCAACTTCAACGGCGAAGACATCGTGGAGATCATCTGTAGACAGGAGGCCACCGCCAGGTTCATTTCGCGTCACATGTACCACTTCTTCGTGGCCGATGAGCCTCCCGTGCCGCAGTGGCCTCACGTCCCGCCCCAAGACCCCGATGCCATACAGCAGCTCGTCGACTCATACTTCTCCAGTGGCCACTCGGTTAAGGAGATGCTGCGCACGCTATTCAAGTCCGACTTCTTCAAGTCCCAAGACGTCCGGTACGGTAGGGTAAAGAGCCCGGCCGAGCTGATGAGCGGCGTCTTGCGACTCTCGGGTCAACTCGACCGTCCCCGGCGCGAGATGGTGGAACACGGTATGAGGATGCAGTATATGGGCCAGTGGCTCCACAATCCGCCGAGCGTGGAGGGGTGGCATCAGGGCGAGGAATGGATCGAGACCGGGAGCCTGGTCGAGAGGATCAACTTTGCCTCGGAGCAGCTCGGCGACGCGACATTGCCAGGTGTGGCGTCGATACTCTCCAGGGTAGTAGAGGAGCGCGTGCCCGGTGACCGGCTGCTCGACAAGTGCTTGGCCGAGTTGGGAGAGTTGGATCTGTCAGAAGAGACGAGTGCGAGTCTCCGGGAGTTCGCTGTTTCGGATGGGCCGGTCGACCGCGAGAAGGCGTCCCAGATGCTGCAGATGATAGCCGCCTCACGGGACTTCCAGCGCTGTTAGGTATCGAGATACAGAGATGACGCTCACCAAAGCCGCACCGGTAATCAGATACGAGAGAACTCTCGGCATGACGGTCATGGTAGGCAAGGGCTTCTACGCTCCCAACGACATGGCATTCGGCCCCGACGGACGCATCTACGTACTCAACCGCTCCATCGAGGCTAGGGCGGCCGGGCATGGCATGAGAGTCGCAGTGTGTGACGCCGAGGATAAGTACTACGGGTCGTTCGGAACGTTCGGGACTGGAAGAGGGCAGTTCACCTGGCCCTCAGCGATTACCGTGGGACCAGACAACAGGGTCTATGTCGCAGACGAACATCTGAACAAGATCATCATATTCGGCGCAGACGGGGAGTTCGTAGAAGAATGGGGATCAGCGGGTGGCATGCCCGGCGAACTGGACACTCCATCCGGTCTCGCCATAGATGCAGAGGGAGACCTGCTGGTCTCCGACACCTACAACCACCGAGTCCAGGTGTTTACTACGACGGGGAGGTTCCTCAGGACGTTTGGCAGGGAAGGATCGGGGGATGGCGAGCTGACCATGCCTTGGCGGTTGAGCGTCGGACCGGACGGCAGCGTCTACGTGGCCGACTGGGGAAACGACAGAGTCTGCGTCTTCACTCAGGCAGGAGAGTTTGTCGCCTCATACGGCGAGTCGGGCGTCGGCGATGGCCAGTTTACGAGGCCTGCCGACGTCGTCGTCGACGGCACTGGCCGAATCTACGTATGCGACTGGGGGAACGAGCGAGTCCAGGTGCTTGACGAGTGTGGGCGCTTCCTGCAGCTAACGGCTGGAGAGTCGACCGTCTCGCCCTGGGCTCAGAACTTCCTCGACGTGAACGTACAGGAGCGGGATGCCAGGTCCAGAGCCAATCTCGAGAAACTGGACATAGACCTCCCCGAGCCAAACGATAGGCACATAGTCTCCGCCCATATCGAGAAGTACTTCTGGGCCCCGATGGCCCTCTCCATCAGCGCCGATAACAGGCTCTTCGTAACCGAGAGCAATCGGCACCGCATCCAGATCTTCGAGATCGTCCGTTAAGGCTCTTACCCTCTCAAGGGACCCGTTGGGCCCGTCCGGAACGTTTCGGAGCCTTGCTATCCCGTGTGCCGTCGATGTCGTCGTGGTTTGAGACCACCAGATACCACTAGGGGGACTGGATGAAGATCGGAATGATCGGCCTAGGGAACATGGGTGGCCCCATGGCTGACTGGGTGCTAAAGGCGGGATTCCCTCTGGTTGTGCACGATCTCCGGAAGGACGCCGCAGCCGGGCTTATGCAAAGGGGGGCTACTTGGGCTGATTCACCTCAGGCACTCGCTGAGCAGTGTGACCTCGTGGCTACGTGCGTACCCGGTCCGCTGGAGATGGAAACGGCCGCCCTGGGTCCTCAGGGTCTGGTCAACGGCATCCGATCAGGCGCCATATACATCGATCACACCACCAATTCCCCGGAGACGGTGAGGAGGATCGGCGCGGCTATCAAGGAGCGCCACGCGGATATGCTGGACGCACCAGTCGATGGCGGCAGGGAGGGCGCCTTGGCAGGCGATCTGACTCTCTTCGTCGGAGGAGAGAGGCCCTCTGTGCAAAGGTCGCGTCCAGTCCTCGACTCCTTCTCGAAGAGGGTGGTCTGGATGGGTGAGCTGGGGTCGGGGTCGGTGACCAAGATCGTCCACAACGCTTTGGCCATGAGTATAGACCTCTTGCTCGCGGAGTGCCTGACCATGGGCATTAAGTCCGGTGTCGGGCTCCCTCAACTGGTCAAAGCAGTTGCCGAGGGCACCGCTCTCGGCGGCAACATGGGGCTACGGAAACGTTGGCCGGACACGGTCTTCCGTGGGGACTTCACGGCCCGATTTGCGCTGAGGCTCGCCCACAAGGACTTCGGCCTGGCGGCTGAGTTGTCGGACCGATATAGGGTACCGACGCGGCTGATAGACATCTGCAGGGAGGAGATATCGGAGGCCCTACGTCGCGGCTGGGGTCACAGGGACCGGACTTCAGCAACACTCCTTCAGGAAGAACGCGCTGGCGTGAAGTTGCGGATTCCGGACCCTTAGCCTCTCCGTCGAGGCTCCCACACCCGCCTCCGTTCTGGCCTCAGTCTCCGTAACGAACCACCTAGCCTAGAAAGCTGAGAACTTAGGGGCAGCTTCTCGGTGAAAACGTTCCGGGGCATACGGCAGGATACGCCCCCGTCAACGGCCGCCACGGCGCGACGCCTTTGTGCTAATCTTGCCGCGCCGAAGCCAACACACAACATAGGTCAACCCCTGAAGTGGGGTCTTGGAGGGAGCCATGCTGGACCTTCTGATCAACGGTGGACTGCTAGTCGACGGAACGGGTAGCCCCGGTTTCCATGGGGCTGTTGGAGTCGAGGGCGACCGTCTCCATATCCTCCGCGGTGACGTGAGCGAGGTCCAGGCGGAGCGAATGATCGACGCCACCGGTCACGTGGTCTGCCCCGGGTTTATCGACCTGCACTCCCACGGCGGGTTCGTGATCCTCAAGGACCCAAGACACGAGCCCAAGGTGCGTCAGGGCGTCACGACCGAGTTAATCGGGATCGACGGCAACTCCGCCGCTCCATTCAAGACCCAGGAGGACCTGCATAGGTTCATCGAGTTGGACGCCGGCCTCAACGGCATACCTCCGATGCCCGCGGACTGGTCCAGCGTTTCCGACTATCTCGGAATGTACGACAACAAGGTCGCCGTGAACATCGCGTACATCTTAGGCAACTCGCCCGTGCGCATCTGGGCTCTCGGTTGGGACCAACGGCCGGCCACCGACGCCGAGCTAGCGAACATGAAGTCCGTCGTAAGGGAGGCGATGGAGGAGGGCGCGTTCGGCATGTCCACGGGGCTGGACTATCCGCCGGGCAGCTACGCCGACACCGATGAACTGGTCGAGCTATCTGCTGAGGTGGCGCGCCTGGGAGGGTTTTACCACACCCACGTCCGATACTGGTTGGGGGACCGCTTCTTCGATCCCATCAACGAGGCCCTCGACATCGGTCGGCGCAGTGGTGTGCCCGTCCATATAACGCACCTATCGCAACGCCCCGGCCAGCGGCTCGGTGCTCGAAGGCTTCTGGAGCTGGTGGAGGAGGAGCACGCCAAGGGGATGGACCTGACCTTTGACACCTTCCCGTACATGTATGGGAGCACTCGGGTGCTGATAATGTTCCCCCAGTGGGCTCACGACGGGGGGCCGGAAAAGCTCAAGGAGGTGATGCGGTCGGAAGAGGGACGAGAGCGGCTGAGAAGGGAGGTCGGCACCCACTATTGCGGCTGGGACGACCTGTGGCTGACCTACTTCAAGCAACCTCACAACAAGAGATATGAGGGTCGCTCCGTAGGGGAGATAGCAAATGCGATGAACAAAGAGCCGGTCGACGCCTTGTGCGACCTACTCTTGGAGGAGGACCTCCAGACCTCCTTCACCGGGCTGAGTCGAAACGGGCCCACCGTGCCCCTGTTCATGTCTCATCCGCTGTGCATGGTGGGAAGCGACGCGGTGATGCTTGGGGAGTACCCGAACCCCCAGACCTACGGCACCTTCCCTCTGATCCTGGAGGAGTATGTCCGCGAGGAGCGCTGGCTCTCGCTGCCCGAGGCCATCCGGAAGATGACATCCTTCGCCGCACAACGATTGGGATTGAACGACCGGGGCATGCTCAAAGACGGAATGAAGGCAGACGTGGTCGTCTTCGATGCGGAGCGCGTTCGTGGTCCCGCCACGTTACGACAGCCCAAACAGTTCGCGGTCGGAATCCCCTACGTGATCGTGAACGGCCAGCTGGTAATCGATGGAGGGGAACACACCGGAGCCGCGCCGGGAAGGGCGCTGCGGCACGGGCCGTCCTAGAGAAGGGTAGCTTAGCCGATAGGTCCCTACAGGTTGAACTGCGGCTCCGGATAGTCGGCGAGCTTGTTGTAGATCTGGATTCGGTACCGCTGGGTATCCGCGACGATCAGCCGCGACCGATGCCTGTCGAACGCGACGCCCGTCGGCAGCGCGAATCGCCACTCAGGCTCCAGTGTCTCCACTCTGCGCCTCGCCTTCTGCACGTCGGGATTGGCCTCTACCGTCATTCTGGCCCACTTCGAGAGATCATGCGCGTCACCGACGATAGTCGCGATGAATACGCCCTCGGAATCGAACACCTGCACCCTGTCATTGGCCCAGTCGCATACGTAGACGTCGCCCTCCGGGTCCACCACCACGTCGGACGGACGATTTAGCTCTCCCAGGCCTGAGCCGTAGCTGCCGAAGCTGCGTACGAAGCCACCGTCCGCGGTGAACTGCTGGACCCGGTGGTTCCTGTGATCCGCTACGAAGAGATGACCTTCGTCGTCGACAGCGATCCCCCAAGGGGAGTCGAGGCGCCCGGGATCGCTGCCGCGATCGCCCCATGAGCCCAGGAGCTCTCCATCTACGCTGTATCTCAACACCCGACAGTTGACCCTGTCCACGATGTGTATGCGGTCATCCCGGTCGATCGCAATCCCGGACGGTCGGCCGGATCCATGCTCTCCCATCTCCCGAGCGTCCCACGCTCTAAAGAAGCCGCCCGTCCGGTCGAATACCGAGATCCTGCCGAGCCACTCGTCGGTGACGTAGACGTTTTCCGAGCTGTCCAGGGCAATGGCAGTCGGCCACACGAACTGGCCCTCAGCATCTCCATAGCTTCCGAAGGTGGCCACATGCTGCTCGTCGCCCGGGAGAGGACCGATCTTGAACTTGCCGACACGGGCGCCAAAGGCGCGGGGCTGCAGAGGAGCGCCGGTACCGGTGCTTTCGGATCCGCGGCCCAGAACGTAAACCGTGTCTTCTTCGGATACGGCAAGAGACACGGGCAGCACGAACCCCTCTCCCGGCCATTCCATGCCGCCGAGGTACTGCCCAACACAGTGACTGTAGTCGTAGACGCGTCCGGCCACGACCTGTGTAAGCATTACAACCGTCCTCCTGGTGCTACGAGATCACAGCGGGATGAGTAACTGTCCTCTGGGTTCGAGTCCTATGCCAGCTGGTACTCTCGAACGGCGACTATCAACTGTAGCAGGTCGAGGACACGGCTCTCCGAATCAGCCTCGTCTCTTTCGCTGCTCCACACCAGGTCTCCTTCGCCGCTGACGTGGTCGAGCAACTGACGTCTCGTCCGGCTCTCCACGGTGAGTGCTCCCATCAGATCGAGAGTAGCATCGACGAATTTTTCAGGAGACAGCCGGCCGCGGCCTCTTAGTTCGGCGACGATAGACCGGACTCCTGGACGTGTTGGGTCACCGACGAGTGCGGACATGAAGTTGACCCGTTCGACCAGGTTGCCGCTGGTTATCCACTCGTCACCGGTATGCCAACCCTCCACGCTCGGAGGGTTCAGGAGGTCTTGGCCCATGTAACTCGGCTGTCTTGCAAGCTCCCCGTAGCCTGGGATAGGGAAGTTCGCTCCGCCGACCAGCCTCATCGTCCCCACCACCACCTCCGCAGGACTCCTCACACGATCGTGGCGAGCCTCCTTGAAGAAGTCGGAGTTGAACAGGACGCGAAGCACGGAAGACATCTCATAATCAGACTCGACGAACGCGTTGGAGAGGACCTCGATGGCATGAGGGTCGCGCGGCGGGGTGTCTGACCACGCGGGGACCTGCACATCGTCGGCTACGAAGAAGTTGTACAGGTGACGGGAAATGAAGCGGGCAGTGGCGGGCTGCCGGCATACTATATCCACAATGTCCTCACCGTTGAATCGGCCGGTCTGACCGAGGAAGGTCTTCTCCGAGTCGTCGTGGTCCTCCGGCCTATACTCGAACGACCAGTCGAACCGCCCGTAGGGGAACCTGGGTAACTTGTGCTTTATAGTCCAGCCCGTGAAGGCCCGCGAGCACTCCCTGATGTCCTCCTCCGTGTAGTTCCCCACGCCCATGCTGAACAACTCGAGCAGCTCGCGGCCCCAGTTCTCGTTGATTGCGTACGCGTGATTCTCATTGTTGTCGAGCCAGAAGATCATCGCCGGGTTCTTGGCCACTGACACCAACAGATCGCGGTAGTTGCCCAGGCCCTTGTCGCGGAACATGTCTATCATGTCCGCGACCTCATCCCAGTGGTCGACCTTGGACACTCCCGTGGCGAAGATCTGATGCCAGAACAGCGTCATCTTCTCCTGGAGCGGTCTCCGAGTGGTGATCATGTGGTAGAGCCACGACGTCGGGCCAGGATTGCTCATCGTCCCCGGCTTCCAAGTCCACGGCTGGTACCTCAGCAGCTCGTACTCGTCCACCGGGGCTTGGCCATCGGGGTGTAGGAGCTGCTCGACCGTCTCTTCGTATCCCACGGACAGCCGTTTCTCCAACTCATCGTTGGGGGCGCCAAAGCCCGCCCTGCGCATGAGGTGGGCCATCAAGGCCAGATCATCTTTAGCCATCGGTAACACCTGTCTTCAGAGCATTAAAGCGCAAAGGCCGGTTAGAGGCCGTTCATGCTAGGGAACCCCGGAGATTGTAGCAGAAACCATTCACGGCAATCGCACTGCTGACTGGCCAACGGACTAAGCGCGGGGTACGATCGGCAGTATCAGCCGGGAAGGGTATCGGCGGGAGTGGTAGACCGTCTGCTGGGCCACACGTAACTCCGCGTCGACGCCAAAGTCGTGGCCGGTGTTGGGATTCCGGTCTATCCGGGGGAAGTTGCTGCTGGACAGGTCCAATCGGATGCGGTGGCCCCGTTTGAAGAGATTGCTGGTCACCTCTAGCGAGATGGTGAACTCGTAGACGGTGCCGGGCTCCATCAACGACGGATGCTCGAACGAATCACGGTACCGGGCTCGGATGACTCCCTCGCACAGATTCATGGAGCGCCCATCCGGGTAGACGTCCATGAGACGAGCCGTGAAGTCGGTATCGTGAGCCGTCGACGAAGCGTAGAGCTTCAAGACCACCGGGCCAGTCACCTCTACGTCCTCTCCCAATAGGGCGCCCGTATAGACGAGCACGTCCTCGCGCGCCTCGATTGGACGCTGGTCCCAAGGGCCGACACTGAGCACTTCTGGAGGCATGTCATGATTGCCTCCGAGGGTCGGCGTCGGGTTCCGAGGGTCGTACGTGTATCGGTCCGGAGGCTCGTCTGCAGGCCGGTCGGTGTCGAGTGATCCGTTACCAGGCGCTTCTCCCGCGCCGCCGGCTGAACGGAGATAGTAGTCGATAAACCTCGTCCTTGCCAGCGGCCACTCCCACTCGTTCCGCCATACATTCTCTCCCATGACGAAAAGGGTGATCGCCGGGTCGTCCATGATGCCGTTTTCTATGCCCTTGAGCCAGTGGTCGAACCAACGAAGCTCGATAGCGCGCAGATCCACCTCGGCCCCCGGTCCAAAGTCGATCTGACCGGTCTTTGTAGACATCGCCAGACTGTGCGGCCAAGGGCCTATGATCAGCTTCTGACTCCGCCGCGTCTTCGCAGATATTCCCTCTCGCATCATCCCCGTGAGGTTTATAAAGTTGCCTCCGCCCGACACGTCGAACCACCCGGTCATGTTCAGTATGGGGACATCGATATCCGCGTATCTGTTCGTGATCTCCCGCCAGTAGTCATCATAGGCTGGATGTCTGATCCAGTCCTGGTAGTACTTCACGTCCCTTCCCGACCGGCGGTCGGCGTCCAAGAGAGGCAGGGACCGCAATACCTCGTCCCAGTCATGGGCATCCGCGTTCTGCCGCGTGCGCGCGCTGTTCCTGAGGCCCCAGTAGAGCGCCAGGGTGAGGGCGAATGCCCCTCCGAAGTAGTGGGTTTCCCGCCATGTGTCGGAGTGCATTACGCGGGGTGCCAGCGCCTTTAGGTACGGGCTTCGCAGCCGAGCGGCAGCCCACTGAGTAAACCCGTCGTACGAGGCGCCCAGCATTCCGATATTGCCGTCGCACCAAGACTGCCGCCCGATCCATTCCAGGGTGTCGTGACCATCGCTGGCCTCGTCGAACCATGCGTAGAAGACTCCGTCCGAGTCATAACGGCCGCGGCAGTCTTGAACAGCATAGGCGTAGCCTCTGCTGGCATAGAAGCGTGCCTCGTCCACGTACCGCCGATCGCTGTTATCGTAGGGGGTGCGGACCAGGAGCGCCGGGAACGGTCCGGGAGCATCGGGCGTGTAGATGTCGATGGACAGGTCGACGCCGTCCCGCATCGGGACCGGCACATCGAAGCGCATCCGGACTCCGAAGACGGGTTGTGAATCGTGGCTCGTGGTAGAGGGAGCGATCACGGCTTCGGTATCACCGGCAGGATGACGTGCGACGGATACTCCACCGAGTGATGGATCGTCTGATGGGCCGTCCGCATCTCCGAGTCCATCCCGATCTCCCGCCCTGTATTGAGGTTACGATCGTTGCGGGGGAAGTTGCTGCTCGTCAGGTCCAGCCGTATACAGTGCCCCTCTTTGAACAGGTTGCTGGTGACCTCCATCTTTATAGTGAGCTCGTAGATGGTTCCGGGCTCCATGAGCGACGGACTCTCGATAGAGTCTCGGTACCGAGCCCTGATCACCCCCTCGCATACGAACATCGCCCGTCCGTCGGGATAGACGTCGACGAGGCGCGCGACGAAGTCCGTGTCCGGTGCGGACGACGCCGCGTAGAGCTTAACCACCACCGCGCCGGTGACCTCAGTGTCTGTCGCTAGTACAGGAGTGGTATAGACGAGAACATCATGCCGGCCCTCTACGGGACGCTGGTCCCAAGGCCCCACGGGCATTACGGTGTCGTCGTGGAAAGTTCCTCCCAGGGTTGGCGCAGGATTCTGTGGGTCGTACACGTACGTGTCCCCAGGCTCGTCGCCGGGAGGCTCCTGACTCAACAGTCCGTCGCTCACCATTCGGTGCGCGCCTCCACGGCTGTGGAGGTAGTAGCTCTCGTACCGGGTCCTGGCCAGCGGCCACTCGTGCTCATCCCTCCAGACATTCTCCCCCATCACGAATATCCGTATGGGCGGCTCGTCCATCACCCCGTTGTCGATGCCCTTGAGCCAGTAGTCGAACCAGCGAAGCTCCAGCGCGTCCAGATCGACCATCGAGTGGGAGCCGAATTCCAGCTGCCCGAGCCTCGTGGACACCGAGAGCGCATGTTTCCACGGCCCAATCACGATCTTCTGGCCTCGTCTAGCCTCAGGGGTCTTCCCTCTTTGGAGCATCCCGTTGTAGTTGATGAGAGCGCCGCCGGTATAGGCATCGAACCAGCCTCCCAAATGGAGGACCGCCGCGTCGATCTCCGGATAGCTGTCCAAGTTGCTGAGCGCTCGCCAGTAGTCGTCGTAGCGGGAGTGCGCAACCCAGTCCTGATAGAACTTGACATCACGCCCGGACTGCCTGTCGGCATCGATCACCGGCAGGGCGCGGAATACGCGGCCCCAGTCGTGAACGTCCGCGTTCTGCTTCACGCGACCGGCGTGCCGCAGCCCCCAGAAGAGAGCCAACGCCAATCGGAACGCACCGCCCGCATACGCATCCTCTATCCAGATATCAGACGCGGTAACCCTTGGAACCATTGCCTTGAGGTACTCACTTCCGAGAGGCGCCGGCATCCACTGGGTATGTCCGCCGTAAGACGATCCTACGGTTCCGATCTTGCCGTCGCACCAGAGTTGACTTCCGACCCATTCCTGCGTGTCGTACCCGTCCTCCGCATCAGTCGTATAGGCGTAGAAGGTCCCCTCCGAGTCGTAGCGTCCGCGGCAGTCCTGAACGACATAGACGTACCCTCTGCGCGCGTAGAAGATGCCGCGGTCCACATGCTCCTGAACGCTGTTATCGTATGGAGTGCGGTACAGCACCGCTGGAAAGGGCCCCGCGTCATCCGGAAGGTAGATGTCAGCGGAGAGCGTGACGCCGTCCCTCATTGGCACGGGCACGTCGAACAGCATCCTGACGCCCTGGAAGTCGTGTGAGCCAGTCATCTTAGTCAGTCCGTACGCTCCCTGACATCACCTGATTCAACTCTCACGCCTCGGGCTCGGTGACCAGGAGGACCTGATCGACGTCCAGGTCTCGCAGGGTCTGTATCCGTCCGCTGGGCCACCGTATGATCAACTCATCGACAACCGTAGCGGTTCCAAGGCCGAACTCCAGGTCAAGGCTGTTCATCGAAAGATATGTCGAACCGGTCGCCAGTTCGCGGACGAGGGTGCGAACTTCGGCGCCGGGGCCCGTCCGAGCCCGAAGAACGATGCGAGCGCCGATTCCGTCGGCGTTGCTGCCGGTTCCGTCCACGGCCATCCGGCCCCTGAGCCGTACTGTGATCCAGTGGTTGTCTCCGGGCTCGTTCATCCATACGAACACAGGCCCAGGCCATGGCCGCGTGGGCGCGGTGCCCGCTAACGGATCGAAGGGACCAACATAGTAGTCGCCGCTGCTGTTCGTGCCTACTAGGTCGACGTACCCGTCGCCGTTCAGGTCTCCGTGAGCCAGCCCCTTCCCGTTCTCGTGCACCTGGGTGTTGACTCTACGTAACCTGCGCTTCACCGGGTCGTCGAGCACGGACGGATCGGCCTCGAGACCCTCGTAGTCCACGCCTTTGATGTCCAGCAGTCTCGCTCTAACGGTGATGTCTTCGAAACCACCCTGCCCGTCGGCACGCAGCATCCTGCCGGCTGCCGGATACACCTGGCCTCCCGGCGCCTCGCCGCGAGCGACGGTGGAGCCGAGCCAGTACAGGTCCTCGTCTCCGTCGTTGTCGTAGTCGAAGAAGGTCGTCCCAAAGCTGAAATCGTACGCCGACAGCCCGGACGGCACCTTCTGGCGACGGTCGATGTTCGAGGGGTCCAGCGATGCGGGCGGCATCAGCGGACTGGGCTCCACGACCGTCGACGGCGCAACGTCCAGGAAGTCCCCGACGGTGCCCACCTCGGGGACCTCGCGCGTCCCGTCGTTCCGCAACAGAAAGTGCAGACACGTACCCCAGGCGAAGCGCATGTGGTAGCTGCAGGAGCCCCCCGGCTCTCTGCGGGGATACTGCAGCAGTGGGTGGAAGCCGATGTTGGCGACGAAGACGTCCAGGTCGGCGTCGCCGTCGTAGTCACCGAGCGCGAACGCCATCCACGCCCCCACGGTGTCGATAGCCATCGTCCGCGCCACCGCCGTGAACCTTATCTCTCCCCCGGACGAGTCGTTCCGGTACACGTGAAGGCGGTCCCCGTCGTTGGCCACCCACAGGTCGCCGTCACCGTCGTCGTCGTAGTCGAAGAACATCACGGAGTGCGTCTGCCCCGTCGGCTCCCCTACCACGTTGCCAAGCTTGTCCCTGAACGTCGGGTCGTACCCCTCGTACCTCTCGCCCGTCTCGGGGTCCTTGAAGCTGATGGGACGACCGTCCGAGTTCCGCATCACGATCTGGGGGCCGTGCACCCCCGCCTCCTCGGCGATCTCGTCGAAGGTGAGGTCCTTGTTGTTGTGGAACAGGAGGTTGTAGTGGCCGGGATGGTTTGCGGTGGCGAAGTCCCTGAAGTCGTCGTCTGCGAGGTTGCCGACGTAGATGTCGAGCCAGCCGTCGTTGTCCACGTCGGCGCAGGCGATGGTTGTAGCGGAGCGGATGTTGACCGCGTCACCGAAGGCGTGGCTGGTGATGTCGCTGAAGGAGCCGTCGCCGTTGTTACGGAACAGCAGGTCTGAGCTGCCCTGGTACTCCGGCGGAGAGCGGAATCCCAGGCCGTCCCTGGGGTTGCCCCAGGCCCCGACATAGAGGTCCTGGTAGCCGTCGTTGTCGAGGTCGCAGGCTGCTACTCCGGTGCTGTTGGCGGTCGTCGCCGCCACGCCCGCCTCCTGGGCCACGTCAGTGAAGCCTTCGTCGCCGTCGTTTCGGTAGAGCCAGTTGGCGTGTCCGGCCTCGGCGGTGATGTAGATGTCGAGGTCTCCGTCGCGGTCGTAGTCGAACACCGCCACGCCGGGACGATCGTTCCACACCTCGAAACCCTGCCTCAGCGCCTCCGGCGCCACGTTCGTGAACGGAGTCACCGGAGCATCGCTGCTCCCGGAGAGCGAGGGAGGGATCGTTGCGGTGATTCCGGGACGGGGCTGCGTCGCCGACTGCTCGTCACCGCCGCATGAGACCGTCAACAACACTGCAAGCAGGACGACAGGTATCCAACCCGTCTCAACGCCCGGAAGCGCATTGCTGGAAGAGGAGACTGCGGAACGAGGCACCCTTAGGCCCAGGTGCGTCTTGACGGCGCCATTCGGAGCGTCTCCCTGTGCGGAGCTACTCCCCGCTCAACATCCGGCTAAGGTCTCGGTTGAGGTCTCCGCGGGCTCGTATGATCGACTCCATGCCAGTGCCGCCCCCGCCAAAGCTCGCGGTCGGGGCTGGTGCGTCTTCCCAAACTGCGTCGGGGCCGAAGAGGAAGAAGACGTCGTAGGCCACCGGGCCGGATACCTTGTGGACGGGACCCCATTCTTGTTGTGGAAACCACCTCCCGACAGCGCCGGTTGCGTCCCAGAGCTGTGTCACTCTGGCGTCGCTGAAGTGCGAAGCGTCCAGTGTTGACACCTTGTCGTCGGCCAACGCCGCCGTCCAGATGGCGTAGACATTCACGGCGGATTCGGGATGCTTGTTGAGGATCTCTCGTTCGATGTACGCAGCCGCGTCGATACACGTCTTGCAGGTCGGCGCGAGCAGCAGGATGAGCCGCACGCCCCCGTCCTCGTTGAAGCGGATCTTGAGCTCCTCGATGCTGTTGACGCTCGGGAATGGCGGGTCAACCGCCTCTTCTTCACTGGCGTCGCCGTTACCGCCGCCGCAGGCGACGCCCACCACTGCAATGAGAGTCAACAACACCGATAGTACCAAAGAACGTGCGATCATATGACGTCTCCCTGGAAGAACTTACGCCCGCCTGGAGATTCTCGGATCCAGCGCATCCCGGAGACCGTCGCCTACTAAGTTGATCCCCAGGATCGTCAAGGAGAGGAAGAGACCGGGGAAGAATATCACCCAGAAGGCCTGCCTGGCGTAGAAACGTCCCTGGCCCATTCCGTTGCCCCAGCTGGGCGTCTCCAACGGAATGCCCGCGCCCAGGAAGCTGAGACCGGCCTCGGATAGTATCGCGAGGGCAAATGTCAGGGTTCCGTAGACGAGGAGAGTCGCGATGGTGTTGGGCAGGACGTGCCGGAACACTATCCTCAGTGGGTGAGCCCCAACGGCGCGCGCGGCCTCCACGAACTCGCGCTCTCTGAGGCTGAGCACGGATGCCCGCACGACTCGGGTTATGCTCGGTATCTGCACCACGGCGATCGCCACCGTGACGTTCACGACGGTCGTGCCTAAGATGGCCACTAAGGCGATGGCGAGCAGAAGAGACGGGAAGGACATCAGCCCATCTGCGAACCGCATAATGATCTTGTCAAGGAACCGGCTGTATCCGGTGATGACGCCGAAGATCGCGCCCCCGGCCACCGAGATCAACGAGACCAGGGCGCCCACAAGTAGCGAGATTCGGCTTCCATAGATAGTTCTCGAATAGACGTCCCTACCGAGGTGGTCCGTCCCGAACCAGTGGTCTCCCGAAGGAGCCTGTAGGCGATCCAGCGTATTCAGGTCCGTGGGATCGTGACTCGTCACAATCGGGGAAAGTATGGCACACAAAGATGCCAAGAGCACGATGACGAACCCTCCGGCCATGGTCGGGTTCTTCCGGAGCGCCCGACGCGCGCCGAGTGTTCGCCCCCAGTATGATGTTGCGCCAGCCTCAGGAGCCGCCAACGCCCCCTCGGACGACATCCCTCGCTGCTCCATCCTAGTAACGAATCCTCGGATCGATGTAGACGTACGCCAAGTCTATGATCAGGTTGATGGTCAGGTAGCCCAGGGCGATCATCAGCATGAGGCCCTGTATGGTCGGGTAGTCCCGCCGCTGGATCGAGTCGACGACGAGTCGGCCTATGCCGGGTATGGCGAAAACCGTCTCGGTCACGACCAGGCCGGTTATGAGGGCGGCCACGCCCAGTCCTATGACCGTGAGCACGGGCGCGAAGGCGTTCCTCAGTGCATGCCTGAACAGCACTACACCCTCAGCCAGACCCTTGGCCCTGGCTGTTCTCACATAGTCTTCCCTCAGCACCTCCAGCATCGTGGCGCGGGTGATGCGGGTGAGCAGGCCGGCGATGATCAGGCCAACGGACACGGTGGGGAGAACGAGACGATGGGCCCATCCCCAGATACCGTCGGACATCGGTTGGTACCCGATGGCCGGGAACCACTGCAGATGCACGGCGAACAAGAATATGAGATTGTACGCTAAATAGAAGCTCGGAATGGAGAAGGCAAGAACGGCGAAGACCATGGAGGCGCGGTCCAACACGCTGTTCGCCCTCCAGGCGGCCAACACTCCAAGGGGAACTCCTAAGAGTATTGCGAATAGCTGGCTGGTCGTTCCCACCCACAAGCTGGGAGGCAGTCGCTGGCCGATGAGCTTCGTGATCTCCTGCCTTGAGGCTACCGACTCTCCGAGGTCTCCCCGCAACGTCTTCTTCGTCCATACCCAGAACTGGACGATCAGGGGCTCGTCCAGTCCGAGGCGTTCCTTGATCTTTTGTATCTCTTCTCTGGTGCCGGTCTGTCCGCCCAGGAGGGCGGCAGGGTCTCCCGGCGCCAGGTGGATGAGCGAGAAGGTGAAGATGCCAACAAACGCGACTACCGGTACGAAAGCAAGGAGCCGCTGGACAATGTATCGCTTCACGTTGTCGGTCTACCCTTCCAAAAACCCAAGCAATTCCGGGAGGAATGTCGGGTCTGTGTGTAACGGGACGGGAGGCCGGGCTGCGTTGATGCCCGACCTCCCGTCCCCCATCCTCTTATCAGTTCGGACGCGGACGAAAGGGATTTTACGCCCTCCCGTTCGTCGACCGCCTTACCTGTCGAGCCAGATACCGTCCAGGGTGAATTGGAGGAACTTCTGGAAGTTCTTGACCTCTATGCGATGTACGGTCAGCCCGTTGAGCTGGCCGAAGTGGATGTACGGCGGGTCGTTGATCTTGGCAATCTGAATCTTCTCAACGATCTCCCACTGCTCATCGAGGCTTCCGGCGCTGGCGAAGTCCTTGATCAGGTCCTGCACCTCTTGGTTGTCCCAACCGCACTTCCAGGTCGTGCTGAACCCGGGATTGCTGATCGGGTCGTAGGCGTTCCAGCCGGTGATCGCCAGATGCCAGTCGCAGTCCGTGCTAGAACGGCCAGCAACCGTGGCCCAGTCCATGGCAGGCATATCCACCGGGATTCCGATGTCCTCGATGTTGTCCTTGGCTACCACTAGACTGCCGTAGTGCTGGAGGTCCGTCGCGTTCATCATGTGGATCGGCTGTGTGACGTCCCATCCGGTCTCTGCGGCTGCCTCGGCCCAGAGCTGCTTGGCCCTCTCCTTCATCGCATCTGTCGGCTCGAAGTTTTCCACCTCCTCGAACATGTCCGCGATACCCGCATCAGTATGCCAGGGGCCTCCAATCACGAACACCTGGTGCCCCAACTGCCACATGTCGGGCGGGCCGAACGTCGCAATAGCCTCCCGGTAGTTGATTGCCAGCTGTATGGCCACACGTGCCTTCACGCTGCTGAACGGCGGAATGCTCTTGTTGATGAAGATGCCGGGAGAGTGGTCCGGCGACGTTATCACTGCCACGAGCTGCGGGTTATC
The DNA here is from genome assembly GCA_965208395.1 of Dehalococcoidia bacterium. Taxonomy (GTDB): domain Bacteria; phylum Chloroflexota; class Dehalococcoidia; order Lucifugimonadales; family CBDBON01; genus CBDBON01. The sequence goes on along the minus strand of CBDBON010000002.1, from coordinate 405,909 downwards.
TCGCGCGATATCCAGGAAGTCCGCGTTGATACCCTCGCCAAAGTCGACCTGGTCGGTCTCCATGGCCGCTATCTTGGTGTTGGCGTCCGGCATCTCAAGTAAGCGGACCCCGTCTACATACGCCTCACGGCTACCCGACTCGCCGCTCCTGGGATGGGGGCTCGGGTTGTAGTCCTCGAACCGTTCATACCTGACGACGTTGCCCGGCAGCCACTCGATCAACTTGAATGGGCCGGGGCCTACGGCCTCTTCCCAAGGTATCGGGTCAGACTGCGGATACTTGGTCGCCAACTCTGCCGGCAGCACCCAGATCGGCGGCCAGCTCGCGTACCACGGGAAGACGCCGAATGGCTCACTCATCTTTAGCGCGAACGTCTTGTCGTTTACCAGCGACGGGGTAGGCTGGGCCAGGTCCCACACGTTCTTGGGCATGGGGACGATCTGGTTATGCCACTTGTCGAGCGACGGCAGGATATCCGCCGCCTCAACTGCAGTACCGTCGTGATATGTCAGGCCGTCCCGGAGAGTGAAGGTGTAGTCGATCCCGTCATCCGAGATGGTCCACGTCTCCAGCATCTGGGGAGCTGCCTGACCGTCCAGATTCCAGGCCAATAGGAAGTCCAACCACATCCTGCCCGCGTATGTCGCCATGGCCTGTGTGGAGGCGAATGGGTCGATCACGTCCAGGCTTCCATGGCCTGTCCACCGGAGAGTGCCGCCTCTCTTGATATCCTCCGTCTGCACTGCAGGCGCTGCCCGAGCAGGCAGAGCGGGCTGGCCCAGAGTGACTCCCGCGCCCATCATGAAGCCTACAGGCGTGGCGGCCGGCGCAGCCGCAGCCGCCGCTGCGGGCTGGGCTGGCGCTGCCGGCGCCGCGGGTGCTCCAGCCGCAGCCGCAGCGGGCGCTGCCGGCGCAGGCGCTTGTGGCTGAACATCTGCCTCCTCTGTGTCGCCGCTGGCGCATCCCACAGCTGTCAATGCGCCGATTAACAGCGCAGCGAAGAACAGCTTAGCAACTATCCTCATCACCTACCTCCTGCATTGCTTCTACTCGCCGAAGCCGTTTGGCATGTTCAGCAGACGTAGCTGGCCGCCAAAATGTCCGCACATTATGCCTGAAGGACTGTGATACGTCAACCACCGGTTGAAAGAGCACTGAATCAGGTACACGGAAGGTGGATCAGAGGCGTTGAGGGCTAGCCCGAACGCTATCCGTTTCAGTCCCGCCGAAGCCTGTTGACAGTGCTGCCCTGCGAATATAGTCTCGCTCCATCCAAAGATCGTGACTTCTGTCAATGAGGTTAGCCCCACAACTTATGCTGGCGGCGCTGGTGCTGGCCGCCACAGCCGCTGGGATCGTGTGGCTCATCCGAGGCTCGCCCGACCGGGGGATCGAGATCGTCCTCCCCACCCCGACCGCCACACCCTTCGTCCAGGTCAAGGCGTACATCACCGGCGCAGTGCACGAGCCGGGCGTCTACGCTCTGACGGGAGAGCCGCGTCTGGCAGATCTCGTTCAGGCCGCGGGCGGTGCGTTGGAGGAGTCGGACCTTTCGGCGGTAAACTTAGCTGCGCGAATCGAGGATGAAGACCACTGGCACATCCCTCTGCCGGGAGAGTCGACCCCCATAGATAGGAGCGCCGAGACCGCGTCCGATCTGATCGATATCAACTCCGCCGAAGCCGCACTCCTTGTCGGTCTGCCCCGCATAGGAGAAACTATCGCCAAGAGAATAGTTGAATATAGAGAGGTCAACGGTCCGTTCTCCAGTGTGGAGGAGCTCCTGTTGGTCCAAGGCATAGGTCCCGCCACTCTGGCCGGCATCCGGGAGCTCATCGAGGCCCGATAGGCCGACTGTGGTAGGCTCATGCAACAGTCTGATAAGAGGTAGGTAGATGCCGCCCGACTTCATAAAAGAGTCTGAACTCTGGGGCCCGCTGTTTGCTCTCGGCGTCTTCTCGTCAGTTCTTCTGATTGCGGCGGTGGCGCAGCTCGTCTTCCATCTCATGCTCAAGACCCGGAGGAGGCTCGCCCCGGACAATCTCGATACGGAGCTCATCGCGGCCGTTCGCGGTCCGGTCGTACTGTTCATCGCCATTCTCGCGCCGCTTCTCGGCCTGATCGTACTCACCCAGCTGACGACCCCCGCCTGGGATTTCGTCCAGGGATTCGACGTATGGGCGCGGAGGGTCTGGTCGATCGTCGTCATCTTCGAGGTGGCATACCTCGTCTCGCACGTCGCGCAGACGCTGCTCGCCTGGTACGTCCGGTCGATCGAGCTGCAGGTGCACGCGGACCTCGGAGACAAGCTGCTGCCTCCCATAAGGCGCGTCCTCCCCCTGGTGATCTACACCATAGCCTTGCTCATCGCGCTCGATAGCCTCGGCATCGCCATCAGCCCTCTTCTGGCCGGCCTGGGTATCGGTGGACTAGCGATAGCCCTTGCCGTCCAACCAACGCTCAGCAACTTCTTCGCAGGCACCTACCTGGTGACCGAGGGAGAGCTCAAGGACGGCGACTTCATCGAGTTGGACGGCGGTCCGTCTGGACACATCGTAGACGTGGGATGGCGCAGCACCAAGGTCCGCAGCCGGTACAACAATCTGGTTATCATTCCGAACTCTAGGATGGTGGACAGTATCCTTACCAACTACTACAGCCCGACTCCCGCCCTGAATGTGATCGTGACCTGCGGCGTCAGCTATGACTCCGATCTCGCAGACGTCGAGCGTATCGTCATGGAGGTGGCCACGAAGGCGGTGAAACAGTCTACCCATGCCATAAAGGACGTCGAGCCGTTCGTGGGATTTTCCAACTTTGGCGATTCGAACATCGACTTCTTCGTGTTCGTCCAGGCTAACGATCGTGTCGGCAGCTTCATCCTCAAGAGCGAGATCATAAAGCACATCCACGCACGCTTCGCTGAAGAGGGGATCGAGATCAACTACCCTGTCCGAAGGCTCGTCTACCCGGACGACAACGGCGACTCGCCCTTGTCAGAGCCCGAGACGCCACCGGACGGGCCTCACCCGGTGGCAGGTGGCAGCGAGTAGCGTTCACCTACCCAGATGACCCTGCTCATCCTCTCGTGCGGATGGGTCGCCGGCACGTACTTGGCGGTGACCTACGATCCGCCCATAGTCCCGCTTCTTCTGTTCCTGTCCGCCTCGGTAATCCTCGCTCCTCTTCTCGCGACCTGGCGCCCGCCCGTACCGGTGCCGCCTCTCCTTCCCCTGGTCGTGCTGTTGGCGATGATCAGGGTGGCGTTGCCCGGAGGGGGCGGCGATCTAGAGTTGGACGGATATCACAATCTCGGCCCCGTCCAAGTCGACGGGATCGTCGTCAACGACCCCGAAGCCAACGGTGCGACGAGCAGACTGCGGCTACGTGTGCATCGCGTGGCTGTCGACGATTTCTGGGCTCACGAGTCGGAGGACATACTCGTCACACTGACTGCACCCCAGGAGATGGCCCAAGATAGAGCCCCTCCCTTCTTCAGATATGGCGACAGGCTGCTGCTCATCGGCCAACTAGAGCCGCCTCCCGAAATCGAGGAGTTCGACTACCCCGGCTACTTGGCGCGGCAGCGTATTGGCTCCATCATGGGCTTCCCAAAAGTGACCCTTGTAGAGGAAGACGGAGGATCGGCCCTCAGGCGTTGGCTGTACGACTTTAGACGAGGTCTGGCCAACTCCCTGGAGAAGACCTTGCCGGAGCCGCACGCCGCGTTCGGACAAGCCCTGCTCCTGGGACTTCGAGACGGACTGGACGCCGATGTGCTTGACGCCTTCAGGAGGACAGGGACATCTCACGTGCTGGCCATATCGGGCCTCCATATCGGCATTGTGCTTTCGGCAGGCCTGTCGCTGGGCGCGTGGACGATAGGCCGCCGCAGGCACCTATACCTGCTTGCCCCGCTGTCCCTCATATGGGTCTACGCCCTGCTGGCCGGTATGTCTCCATCGGTCACCAGAGCGGCCATTATGGGAAGCGTGTACCTTTTCGCGCTGCTGCTTGGACGACCAAGGAGCGCCCTTCCCGCACTGGGTTTCGCGGCCACGGTGATGGTCGCTCTGAACCCTTCGATTATGTGGATGATCTCCTTCCAGTTGAGCTTTGCCTCGGTCGCGGGCATCGCCCTGTTTTCCGACCCGATCCTCAACCGGCTGCGGACAGTGCTCGGGCGTTGCCTTAAGCCTGACGGCGTAACCCACCGAATCGCATCGTCCATCGCATATCTCGTTGCGGTAGGAACGGCGGCCACTGTAGCCACGGCGCCTCTCGTCGCCTTCTACTTCCAGGAGGTCCCGTTGGTCGGGATTCCGACCACGGTGCTGCTGCTCCCCGCCCTGCCGCTCGTCCTGGTGTCCCAGGCAGCTGTTGCTCTGACAGGCCTGGTAAATGCGACACTGGCTGAGTCCCTCGGATGGCTGGCTTGGCTGAGCACCAGTTACATAGTTGGCATGGTGAGCCTGATCGGGAAGCTGCCCGCCCAACCGGTTCAGACCGGCCCGCTGGCGCCGGTCTTGGTGTGGCTCTACTACATCGTACTGTGCGTTACGCTGGTGAGAGGATCGGCGGCCACGACCGCATCCTCGCGGATGAGCGGCCCTATCGAGATCAACCTGTCAGTACGCACAGCCGTAGAGGCGGCGGTCTCAGTCCAGTGGCTGCTGGTTGCGATCGCGGTGTCCGTGGCGGCGCTTCTCTGGTCTCTCGCCCTGAGTCAGCCTAGCCGAGAGATGCACGTAGCCTTCCTCGACGTCGGCCAGGGAGACTCGATCTTCATCTCCACGCCGGCGGGTCAACAGGTGCTGATCGATGGTGGACCAGATCCGCACCACACCGCTCAGCTTCTCGGAGGCATGATGCCGCCGGGAGACCGGACCATTGAGCTCGTGGTTCTCACGCATCCACACAGCGACCACGTAGCCGGTCTAGTCGAGGTGCTGGACAGGTACAGGGTCGACCACGTCCTTCAACGCCGGGTGGAGTACGAGAACGCACTGTACGAGACGTGGCATCGCGCGGTCGAAAGGGAAGGCGCGGTGGTGACGGAGGGGTCCGCCGGCCAGGTGATTCCTCTCGGTGACGGAGCCTACCTGGAGGTGATCAGTCCGGATGACCGGCTGTTACCGAGCGCGGCAAAAGATGTGAACAACGCCTCCGTAGCGCTCAGACTCGTATACGGCCGGATAAAATTCCTCCTGTCGGGAGACATTTCCGGGGATGTCGAATCCGTCCTGGTCGGCCGCAGGGTGTCGATCGACAGCGACGTGCTGAAGGTGGCGCATCATGGGAGTCGCACGTCGTCACGGCCGGAATTCCTGGATGCCGTGAGTCCAGCCGTCGCCGTGATCTCGGTCGCGGCCGATAACCGCTTCGGCCATCCCCATCCTCAGACCTTGGCGGCCTTGCAAGGGCATGTGGCGCCTGAAACCTTATACATCACCAGGGATCGTGGCACAATCGACTTTACGACCGACGGCAGGCGCCTCTGGGTCAGGACCGAGCGCTAGCCTCCCCTACCGTTAGGGTGAGGCGATCGGCACGGCGGCTCCCAGTCGAGCGTGAGCCTCTCTTATGATGCGCTCCGTCTCATCCCATCCGATACAAGCGTCGGTGATCGATATGCCGTATTCGAGCTTCGACGGGTCCGAGCCGAGCGTCTGATTACCCTCGTTGATGTGGCTCTCCAGCATCAGACCGACGACGCCGGGGTTGTTTAACCGCTGCTCCACCAGATCTCGCAGCACCCTGGACTGAATCTTATGGTCCTTGCCCGAGTTGCCGTGTGAGCAGTCGACGACAAGGTTCGGTTTGAGCCCGCGCTCACGCAGCTTGCTCTGGGCGTCGGCGATCGAGCCTGCATCGTAGTTGGGGCCTGTCTTGCCTCCGCGAAGTATCAGGTGGCCCGCAGGATTTCCCATAGTCTTCACCAGCGCCGCGCTGCCGTTCTCGTCAATTCCCAGAAAGACGTGGCGTGCCATCGCGGCCACTATCCCGTCGACTGCGATGGCCACGGTGCCGCCAGTGCCGTTCTTGAACCCCATGGGCATGCTGAGCCCGCTCGCCATGATCCTGTGTGTCTGACTCTCGGTGGTTCGCGCTCCTATGGCGCCCCAGGAGATAAGGTCACCCAGGTACTGGGGGGTGAAGGGTTCGAGAAACTCGGTGGCGGCGGGTAGCCCGAGACCGCAGACCTCCAGCAGAAACTCGCGGGCCTTCGCCATGCCGCTCTCGACATCGTAGGTGCCGTTCAATGTGGGATCGTTGATGTATCCCTTCCAGCCGAGCGTCGTCCTCGGCTTTTCGAAGTAGATTCTCATGGCGATGAAGATCAGGTCTTCGACCTCGCCGGCCAGCTCTGCGAGCCGGACGGCGTACTCACGGCACGCTTCCGGGTCGTGGACCGAGCACGGGCCTACGATCATAAGCATCCGGCTGTCCTCGCCGGCGAGGATTCGCTCGATCTCGTCCCGGTGGCGAGCTATCTGGCGTTGAATATGGTCCGGGTTGGGATACCTCTGCCAGTACTCGGATGGAGGCGGCAGCGGCGTTATGCTCTCGACTCGCACGTCCTGAAGCTGCGGAATAGTCGTCTCTACCATCACTCTCTCTCCCACTGTCCTCAATTGGCCCTATGAAACAAAAACCCCAGCCGCTGCCGGCTGGGGGCTTGGTGTCTCGCGTCTGTACTTCTATCTATTAGGGCCCTTGCACCTAGGGCCCTTGCACCAAGACCTCACCGGCAGCCGTTACGCTGCCAAAGTAGATATAGGGCAGAAACCAGTTGTCCAAGCGCAAATCACCCATGTCAATCCGAATGATAGGACGCCGGCAGGACGGTGTCAAGGTCATCCTGGGTGTCCCTGCCGCGGGTAGTGGACCGGCTCTGTCGCTCGCGGCGAACCTGTCGATGGCGCCCGATGGACTCATCGGACCCACCCGCGTTGGCGGCAGGTCAGCACCTTTGTACCGTATCGATGTTCACCGGCCTCTTCGCCGTTACCCGGAACGTCAACGCGGCGGCGCCTCCTCCCTCGTTACTGTCGGTCACTTCGACGACGTTGGGCCCGTGAAGGTAGTTTATCTCCTCGCCGTCGAGGCGGAACGGGCGGTCATGTCCCGGATAGAAGACGTGAGACGCATCAAGCATCTTTTCGACGCTCTCGGCCGCGTCGTCCACGTCCCAGAAGACATTGTACGGCAGCCTGCGCCTCACCGTTCCGCTGTCCGGCAGGGCATCTCCGGCGACCAGTACCCTCTCGCCGCCGCCTTCCAGCAGAACGCTTATGTGCCCCTTGGTGTGCCCGGGTGTGTCGATGACCGATACGCCGTCCGCGATAAGGTCCCCGTCCGTCGCAGGCTCGACTCGCATCTTGTCCAGCATGTCGGCAATATACGAGGCGGCGCTCCGATCACCCCGATTCGGGTTCTTCGCGTAGTCGATCTCCCTGGGATGAACCACGATGCGGGCGTTGCCGAATAGGTCGGTGTTCTGGCAGTGGTCCCAGTGGAGATGAGTGAGGATGACTGTGTCTATCTCCTCCGGCTCTACGGAGTGGCTCGCGAGAGCGCCGACGAGGTTCGCACGCCGCGAGGCGGGGCCGGTGTCGATCAGCATTCGTCTCGTTCCAACGGTGAGCAGCGACACGGTGGACCATCCGAAACTGCCCTGGTCTGAAACGAAGGCGAAGCCATAGGTGAGAACATCAAGGTTGGCCATCGCGGACTCCTAACTTTCGGGGGACCGTAGAGGACGATTCGGCCCTGCGCGCCGCGAGATTTTGTCACCGTCACGCCTGCGTCAAGCGAGTGTATCACCTCATGACCCAGCGTGTCCGAACACCGGTAATGTCTCAATGAGGAAGTGCGAAGCCGGCTTTCCAGCTTCAACCGTCATTCCCGTTTTCGCGGGGAAACGACCGCGTCCGACTAAGGAGAACGGCCCGCCAGGGGAATCTGGACGATCATCTCGGTGAACTCGCCGGGCTCCGACTCCACCCTGATTGCGCCGCCGTGCTGCCGCACGATATCGCTTGAAATTGCGAGTCCCAGCCCCGTGCCCTTGTCCGTCGGCTTTGTGGTGAAGAAGGGGTTGAATATCCTATCGGCGATTTCAGGAGGGATGCCGTTCCCGTTGTCCTTGACGCGGATTTCGACATGTTCGTCCGTCCGTCGCGTAATGAGCCACAGAGTGGGCATGTAGGATGAGTCGCCGCCGGTGCGGCGCTTCTCGTCCGTTGCGTAGCAGGCGTTGCCAACCATATTCAGAAACACGCGGCCCAGGTCTTGCGGAACCACTTCCATCTCTCCCACGGTCGGGTCGAGATCCTGCTTGAGATCGAGTTGGAAGTTCGGATCGGTCGCCCGGGCGCTGTGGTAGGCCAGGCGGGCATGCTCGTCGACCAGACTGTTGAGGTTAGTGGCCTGGATCTCTCCCGAGTCGCGGCCCATCGTCAGCATGTCGTGAACGATCCGGTCGGCGCGGTTGCCGTGCGATTGGATACGCGTCAGGTTTTCCGATATATCCGTTAATATATCTTCGATGAACCCGTCCTGTTCCTCACTCGGCTTCTCCTTCGCCTCCTCCATAACCTCCTTGAGCTCGTCGATCAAGTCCACCGATCCTTCGGAGAAGTTCTTGACGAAATTCAACGGGTTCCTTATCTCGTGAGCGACGCCTGCGGTAAGCTCGCCAAGCGCCGCCAGCTTCTCCCGCATCACGATCTGATCCTGTGCCTTCTGCAGGTCCGCCAGGACGCTCTCGAGCTGCTCGTTCTTATCTTGGAGCTCTTCCGCCAGCTTCTCCACGAGGTTGAGGCGCTGGACCTCCAGGGCGTGGCGCCGGAAAACCTCGAGGGCCGCCGCCATATCGGCGACCTCATCCCGTCCGGAGATATCGATCTGAGCCTCCAGGTCGCCCCCAGCCATCTGGCGCATCCTGTCCGACAGGCGCTGAAGACGGCTCAGCAGTACCCGCCCGACGTAGAGCCAAGCAATGAGCAGGGCACCGCCGATGCTGGCCGCGCTGATGGCGAGCAGGAGAATGCGTCCTACCAAAATCGCCTGTGCGGACGCCTGCGTCGCATTACTCACGCTCACGTTGGCTGCGCTGACCAGGCCGTCCACCTCTCCCACTAGGTCGATGGCGATATCGCGATTGAGCGTCAACAGTACCTGCTGACGCCCGGTTAGCGTGAGCTCCCGTTCCACCAGATCGAAGCCGCTGCCCTCGGAGAGTCCCAGCTCGGACAGCTGTGAGAAGACCGGTTCAAGGTCGGTATGGATCGGAGTGCCTTGAAGGGCCGTCAGGTTCCTGTCGATACGACCGAAGGCTGCCTCGAAACGTTCTTTAAGGGGCTCTACCAGAGAGGCGTTGGGAACTATGAAGGCGCTGGCCATCAGCTGCGTCGCGATGTTGGCGTCCGTCTGCAGCTCGGCCAGTCGCCGGTAGCGGCTCACCTCCACCTCTGACAGATGCTCCGACCTGGGTTGGGGAGGCTCTCCGATGTCGCGGTAGCCGGTCATCGTATAGAAGAGTTGGTCGTCGATCGCTAAGATCACGGCCCTGTCCAGCCGATTCCGCAGCTCCTCAAGGTCCGTTCGCAGCGTCTGACCGCGCGAGTTGAGTCTGAAGAGCTCCAACCAGTCGCTCTTGATGACGTCGATGTTTGAGACCAGCATGTCCGCATGACCGCGGATGCGCTTGAAGCGTTCATCTTCCGCGTCCCCGCCCTCCAGCAGCGCCATCTGATCTTCGAAGGCCGACTGGCCTGCTGCGATCTCGTCGGAGACGCTGTTGAACTCATTTATCGTCGTGGCGGCCGTAAGGCTGGGTGCGGCGGCCACCAGCGTGCTGCTGTATTCGGCTATCCCGAAGGCGGCCTCCAGTTCAGGGACGCTGCCCTCGTTCACTCGGTTCTGGGCTTCACCCACCTGGGTGAACGAGAACCACCCGACTAGGCTGGCGGCCGCCGTCAGAGCGACCGCGCCTCCGATCCCCAGGTAGAGCCGGGTGGAGATACGGAACCGGCTCGCAAGCAGACGACTAAGCCTGTCTTTCACTGCTCCGCGCTCCGCATAGTGTCGACGGGATGGTACAGACCGTCCTCTCCTATAACCGTCAGGAAGACCTCGTCCGAGCCCTGATTGTCGGCGTTACCGTCGTAACGAAGCTCGAAGCCGTCGATATCGATGACGTCCGCGCGGCGCAGACTCTCGAAGAAGCAAGCCCGTTCGAGCTCGCGGCCACAGCCATCAAGGGCTGCTATGGTAAGCCGGCCGGCCAGGTAGCCTTCGAAGGAAACGAAACCGGGAACGACTTCTGGCGCATAGGCCGACAGGGCGCTCATATAGGAGGAGACTACCGGGAGCGTGTCGTCGGTCGGAAACGGCACCACCTGGGTGACGTATACTCCGGCGCCCGCTGGCCCCAGCTCCTCCGCCAACGCATTGCTGCCCACGAAGGAGACGGTCATGAAGATCGGGTCAAGGCCCGTGTGCCGCGCCCACGAGACGAGAGCCGCCACCGGCTGGTAGGCGCCGATCATGATCACAGCCTCGGGATTCCCTTGACGCAGATCGAGTAACCCCGTCTTCACGGAGGTCGTGTTGCGTGGATAGATCCCGACGGCAACCGGCTCCATGCCGCGTCGGCCGAGGGCGAGGAGAGCGCCATTGTAACCGGCCCGGCCGTAGGAGTCGTCCTGGTACATCACGGCGATTCGCTCGATGCCAAGATCCTTGGTGAGACGGTCGACCATCTCCTCCGTCTCCTGATAGTAGGAGGCCCGCATGTTGAGCACGACGTCGTGCAGATCCGACCCTCTCAGAAACTCTGCGCCCGTGAACGGGGCGATGTAGGGAACGTCCGCCTCCTTTGCCACGGGCGTGGCGGACCGCGACGTCGGCGTGCCCACCGCGCCGATCAGCGCAAATACATCCTGTCCGATCAGATTGAGGGTGTTGGAGACAGCGGCTTCTGGCTCGTAGGCATCATCCAGGGACGTCAACTCCAACAGTCGGCCGTGGACGCCCCCAAGACTGTTCGCTTCGTGGAAGGCCGCTTCAATACCGAGCCGCATGTTTCTCCCCAGCTCTTGGGCGGGGCCACTGAAGGCGGCCGACTGGCCGAATAGAACGCGATCGTCGAATACGCCGGGTGCCCCTGACGGGGTGTCGGGTGTCGAAGCCGGCGGTGAGACGGTTGAGGGGCCGCTCTCGTCATCACCATTCGCGCAGGCAACCGTCGCGGCCAATACGACGGCCATGGCGATGGCAGCGACTCCACGGAGACCTCCAGAAACGACCTGCATGACCCCAAGTAGGGAAAGGCCCGTCTCATCTGCCGCCAGGCTCTCGCCTGTTGATAGCATCATTTCTTGAAGCGTGTCACGACCATCTTCAAGAGAGGCCCGACCGGCTGACACTCTGCATGATCAACTCGTAAGCGCGGAGGTCGCCTCTTCTTGAGTACCGTAGGTCTTAATGATCTTATCGAAGCCGCTAATCTGAAAGACCTCCTGGACCGGCCCGGAGAGGGAGCAGACCGCTAGGCTGCCGTCCCGTCTCTGCAGAGTCCTGGCAATCAGCAGAATCACTCGAAGACCGGCGCTGCTGATGTACGTCAGCTGCCTCAGATCGAGGATCACGGCGCGATCGGTATCTTCGATCGCCGCCTGTAGAGCGTCCTGGAACGCGCGGGCGTTGACGCCGTCGATGCGCTCTACGGTCGTCGCGACCAGTACACTCCCTTTCCTCTCGGTGCTGATTTCCATCTCATCTGTCTCCTTAGTGATGTTACGAGTAGTCATGTTGGCGGGCCGAATCACCCTCGCCCGGCTGACAGTCTACCAGCATATGGCCGTTTTGCCGACAGTCTACCAGCAATGGAATGACATGGCAGCCGGTGAGGGGTTCCGACCTTCCGACACTTCACTTGAAGGTACGGTGTGGATAGATTGCGCCATCTTATGGTACGGTCATTGCCGTGAACTTCGACACCTACAACCTTGACCCGTCCATATATGACGAGATGTTCCAGGCGGACGGTGCGCCTAGGGAACACTGCCGTCAGCTTCACGATACTCTGTGCCAGCTTTCGGCCGAGGAGTTGGCCAGCATCCAGGAGCGTGTGAGCCGGTCCTTCTCGACCGAGGGCATCTCATTCACCGTGTATGGAGACGAGGAGGGGGAGGAACGGATCATCCCCATAGACTGCCTGCCCCGGGTGCTGTCGGCGGCCGACTGGAGGCACCTCGAGACGGGGCTGGCCCAGCGGATCAAGGCCCTGAACCTCTTCTTGGACGACGTCTACGGAGATGCCCGTATCATTGATGATGGGGTAATCCCGGTAGACGTGGTGCGCGAGTGCCCCCAATATCGCATCGAGATGCGGGGCTTCTCACCCCCATTAGGGACCTGGGTTGGCATCTGCGGCACCGATCTGGTACGGACCAACGACGGCTTCAGGGTGTTGGAGGACAACCTGCGCGTTCCGTCCGGCGTTTCCTACATGATCGCGAACCGGAAGGCGGTCAAGGCCAGCATGCGGCGGCTCTACAGAAGCTCCCGCGTCCAGGAGGTGGAGCACTACGGCCGCCTCCTGCTGGACACGCTCCTCGAGCTCGCGCCCAGGGGGCGAACAGAGCCCTGCATCGCACTGCTGACCCCCGGCGTCTACAACTCTGCGTTCTACGAGCATATGTTCCTGGCCCGCGAGCTTGGCGCGGAGCTGGTAGAGGGCCGGGACCTGCTGGTCAACGACGGCTTCGTCTACATGCGCACCACCACGGGACTGCGCCGCGTCGACGTGATCTACCGCCGAGTGGACGACGATTTTCTCGATCCGCTTGTCTTCCGGCCCGACTCCCTCCTCGGAGTGCCCGGGCTTATGCACGCCTACAAGCTGGGCAATGTGGCCCTTGTGAACGCCCCGGGCACAGGGGTCGCCGACGATAAGAGCGTTTACGCATACGTGCCCGACATGATCCGGTACTACCTGTCTGAGGAGCCGGTTCTCGCCAACGTGGAGACCTACCTCTGCCGCCGCCCCGAAGACCTCGAGTACACGCTGGACAATCTGGAGAACCTGGTGGTGAAGAGGGTCGGCGAGTCGGGAGGCTACGGGATGCTGATAGGGCCCCACGCGACGCCGCAAGAGCGTGCGGAGTATGCTGTAGAGTTGCGCGCGGATCCGGCCGACTTCATATCTCAGCCGGTTCTTGCCCTGTCACGCGCCCCCTGCCTCATCGAGGGCAGCTTCGAGCCTCGGCACGTCGACCTGAGGCCCTTCGTACTCCACGGTCGTCAGACTCGCATGGTGCCGGGCGCGTTTTGTCGCGTCGCCCTGCGGCGAGGGAGCCTCGTCGTAAACTCCAGTCAGGGCGGCGGAGGCAAGGACATCTGGGTGCTGGAAGACTGATCTGATGCTATCTCGAAGTGCGCAGGGCCTCTACTGGATGGGCCGTTACCTGGAGCGGGCGGGGTTCCTCTGCCGGCTCCTGAGGTTGCAGACGGAGGCGCTGGTCGACCGCCCGATCCGGGAGATCCACTTCGGATGGACTCGGATCTACAACGGCATGAATCGGGTGCCCCCCGGAGGCAGCCTCCAACCGATGGGCAACGACGACTACACGATGGCCGACTCCTACACACTCGCCGACGATATGACCTTCGAGCGGAACAACCCTGACTCGATATCGAGTTGCTTCGCCATGGGGCGGGAGAACGCGCGGCAGATGCGCCACTGCATCAGCGGCGAGTTGTGGACCAGCCTCAATCTGGCTTACCTCAGATTCCAGAAGCTGAGCATCCAGAACATCTGGCTGGCCTCGCCGGAGGAATTCTACGCCGGGATGGCCGCGGAGATGAACGCCTTTGCCGGCGTGGCCGGAGCCACTATGTACCGCGACGAGGGCTGGCGTTTCATGCAGCTTGGCCGCGTTATCGAGCGCGCCCAGCTTGCCGCCTCGCTGTTCCTGTCTCACCTCGACGCCGACGAGCAGACGGAGGAATACTCCGACGCGGACTGGACGAGCCTGCTCCGTGTCTACCACGCAGTCGAGGTATATAACCGCACCTACAGCGTCGAGGTGCAGCCAATCCAGGTCCTCAGTCTGCTGGCCACCGATCCCTTGCTGCCGGATTCCCTGTGTAGGTCCCTGGACAGGACCGTATCGGATATCGACTCTATAGGGCCCGGTCCGGATGCAAAGTCCAGCGAAGCGGCAAAGCGATTGGCCGGCCGTATGGCCGCCCTGATCCATTACGACTGGCCCGACAGCGAAGATCGCCGAGAGCTACTACGTCAGGTGAGGGATTACAGCCGGGAGCTGCACCACCTGATAACGGCCGCCTATTTCAACTACCCCGTAGAAGACTTCCCTGGGCGCTAGTCCGATGGGCGCGTCGGCGCTCTACGAGATCGAGCACATCTCCCGGTATCTGTACACAAGCCCAGTCCGGCACGGTGTGCTGTCCCTCTGTCTCAAGCCCCGCGACGACGCCGGACAACGGCTGCTGAGCTTCGATATAGCCACCTCTCCCCCCGCGCCCCTGAACAGCGAGACCGATGTCTTCGGCAACACCAAGCAGATTGTGAACATACACCGGGAGCACCGAGCCTTGGAGGTCGTCTCGCGCTCCACGGTGGAACGGACGCCGCCCGGCCCACCGCCCGGCCCCATGAGCGCAGATGCGTGGGAGAGTATCCGATCGTCGAGTGGTGCCTTCACCCACTGGGAATTCACCCATCCCAGCCTCTTCGCCCGGCCATCGCCCGCCCTCACGGCCTTCGTAGATGAGTCGGGCATAGAGGTGGGGGACGATCCACTGGAGACGTTGCTCCAGCTTTCGGACACCCTCAGCCGCAGCTTCGAATACGTCCCGGGCAGCACCTCGGTGGTCTCTCCCATCGAGCACATCCTGGAGTCCAGACAGGGAGTATGCCAGGACTACGTCCATGTCATGATAGCCATCGCCCGCTCGTGGAACGTCCCGGCCCGTTACGTCTCAGGCTATCTGTACACGGACAGTCGTGACGGCGGTGGTCCTCCCCAGACCGCCTCCCACGCATGGGTGGAGTGCCGTCTGCCGGAGCTTGGCTGGATCGGAATCGATCCCACCAACAGCTGCCTTGCCGCCGAGCGGCACGTGCAGGTTGCGGTTGGCCGCGACTATCATGACGTTGCCCCCACCCGCGGCGTCTTCGTAGGGGAAGGGGAGTCCCGGCTCGACGTCGAGGTGCGGATCCGGCGTGTGTAGCGAGGGAGTCTGCGCCTATTCTCGCCAGCCGATGATGCTGTCGTGAGACAGTCTAATATAATACAGTGTCGCAGGATAGATATTAGCGGAGGCGATGTGACAGAATGGGGCGGCATCTCATCTGTCGGCCGCGCGACCTCATCAGACGTTCCGGTCCACGGCCGAAGAGAGAGCATCCTGGTACCGGAGGTCTGAAAACCGTATGGGACACAGCAGGACGGGAGCCATGAGGACACTGACCAATATACTCGCGCCTCGAAGCCGCGCATCCGTAATCGCGGGGATCGCCCTTCTCACGCTGGGAGTCTTCCTGGTGCGCCCGGCTGTCGCGCACGCGGCCGGCGTTGACCAGGAGACCCAGTTCGTATTCAACACATTTGCCTTCCTCGTTTGGGGAGCGCTGGTCATGTGGATGTGCGCCGGCTTCACCATGCTCGAGTCTGGCTCCGTCCGCACCAAGAACGCCTCCATGATCTGCTTGAAGAATATCGGCATCTACTCGATAGCCTGCCTCGCCTACTTCGTCGTCGGCTACAACCTCATGTACGGCGATATCATCGGCGGCTTCATCGGCACCCCCGACTTCCTATACGGACCATCGTCCGCAGAGGTTTCCCTCCTGGAAGGAGAAGGGGACGCTGCGAGCGTTACCAGCAACGGCTACTCCACCATGTCCGACTGGTTCTTCCAGATGGTCTTCGTTGCGACCGCAGCCTCCATCGTGTCCGGCGCGATGGCGGAACGGGTGAAGATGTGGTCTTTCTTTCTCTTCACGCTGCTGTTGACCGCCCTAATCTACCCGATCGTCGGCGCTTGGACGTGGGGGGGAGGATGGCTGGCTGAGCTGGGATTCAGCGACTTTGCCGGTTCGACCATAGTACACAGCACCGGCGGATGGGCCGCGCTCGCGGGAGTGCTGGTCGTCGGGCCCAGGCTGGGAAAGTACCGGCGCGACGGAAGCGTCAAGCCCACGCCGCCTTCCAACATCCTGGTGGTGACTCTCGGCGTATTCATTCTCTGGTTCGGCTGGTTCGGCTTCAACGGCGGTTCGCAGCTGGCCCTGGGAAGCGCCGCCGATGCTGTGGCGATGAGCCATGTGCTGGCCAACACCACTCTGGCCGCCGCTGGCGGCGTCGTGGCAGCGCTCGTCGTCTCCCGGCCTTTGTTGGGACGCATGGACCTCTTCGCCGGCCTGAACGGTGCGATCGCCGGCCTCGTCTCCATAACAGCCGGACCGGATATCACGGAACACTACTGGGCCATTATCATCGGCCTCATCGGCGGCATCGTGTGTACCGCCGGCCTGAAGCTCCTGGAGAAGCTGAGAATCGACGACGTCGTCGGCGCGGTTCCCGCCCACCTGTTCGCGGGCATCTGGGGCACCCTCGCCGTCTGCATCGTCGCCGGCGGAACCTTCCACGTCCAGTTGATCGGCATAGTAACGATCGGTGCGTTCGTATTCGCGACCAGCTGGATCGTCTGGCGCCTGGTGGACATGACTGTGGGCGCCCGGGTGTCCCGCCAGGTGGAGGAGTTGGGTCAGGACAGTGGAGAGCTGGGAATCGAAGCCTATCCCGAATTCGTGCTCATGCCGGAGGAGTTTGACGAAGAGGACTAGCCTCACGCGATCGCATAGACAACCAAGGTCAACGAAGAGAGGTCAAGCGCTATGTTGAGATTTGCCGAGGAGATCACTCTGCTCCTGCTCAACGATGACGACGGCAAGTTCGCGCACGTGCCCAGGTGGTCTCTGAACTATGCCCTCGCAGGCGGAGTGCTGATGGACCTGGCGCTGGAAAACCGCATCGACACCGACCTGGAGAAGCTGGTCCTGGTCGACGACACGCCCGTCGGCGACAGCCTGCTCGATCCGACGCTGGCCGACATCGCGGCGGGTTCGGAGCGCTCCGCCCGTTTCTGGCTGGAGCGCACCGCCGACCGCGCCCAGGAGATCCACGAGGAGGCCCTCGCTAGGCTGATCTCCGCCGGTATCCTCGAGTCGAGAGACGACCGGTTCCTGTGGGTATTCAAGGCCAGGCGCTATCCCGCGATCGACGGCAAGGCGGAGCGCGAGGTGAAGCTCCGCATCATGGGTGTGCTGTTCAGCGACGATATCCCGCACCCGCGCGACGTGGTGATAATCGGCCTCGCCGACGCCTGCGGAATATTCAACGGACTGCTGTCCAGGCAGGAGGCGAACAGGGCGGCAGACCGTATCGAGCAGGTGCGCAAGCTCGATCTGATCGGCCAGGCTATGACCCAGGCGATCCAGGATATCGAGCTGACCATCGCCTCCTCGGTACAGCCGCACATGTACTGACCGGGCCCGCGGGCCTGCTGCCCCACTGCCTGCTGGACAACTCTATCCCTGGCCATATCGTGTTCAGGGATAGAGTTGCTGTGTGTATCCGCGCTATTCGGTAGGCCAGCCGTCTGGGATTTCGTCGGCCTCGAGAGCGGCCTTGATATCGTCGGCGGCACTCTCGGTGACCCAGGCGCTCCATACGCCGACGTTGCCGTTCAGCCACCAGAGCGCGGTGTCGTTGGTGGTGGCATCCGGGTTCTCGCTTTGCCACGCGGCGACTTCCTTGTAGATGCCGATGTTGAAGTCCCACTTTCGCAGCATGGCCACGACATCAGGGGCCCTCGTCGTCAGGTCCGGGTGGACGGCGATCAGGATAGTGGCATCCTCGTACGCGCATGCCTTATCCGTGAACCAGCACTCGTCGCTGTACTCGGGCTCTTCGAGCCGCACCAGGTCCAGCAGCAGAGCCGGGTCGTTGGTGCCCCACTGGTAGCCGAGCCAGGGCTCACCCTTCTCGTAGGCGCCGTACAGATCGGCGTTTCCCGCCGCGCCGTCCCCGGGGTTCACTATGTGAACGTGATCCGAGAGGCCATATCCCTCGATCTGCTTCGCGTTGACCTCTTCGCAGGCCCAGCCGATGACGCAGGACACCAGACGCGCCTTCCCGCCCGTTTCGGCTGTGGCGAACAGCGCCTTGAACTGCTCGTCCTTGAGGTCCTCCACGCTGTCGAGCTCCGGATACTGCTCCTGCAGGTATGCCGGAATCACGAAGGACGACTGCCAGTCCTTGCCGAGGCTCTGGCCTACGGAGACGACCTCACCGGCTGCCTGTGCCTCCATCCACACTTCGTCCTGGTTTGGCAGCCATACCTCCATCGTAACGTGGCTGTCGCCCCGGCGCAGTCCCTGGAACAGGGGCACAGTGGCGCCGAACACCACGTCGGTCGGATAGCCGTAGCCCACTTCGACGATGTACTGAGCGATGCGGTCCTGGACTTGCGCACTCGTCCAGTTCAGGTCACTGAAGATAATCGTCCCCTTCTCCGCCTCCTCTGCTGCCTCGTCCTGGGAACATCCGATCACCGCAAAGACGGCGAGCAGTATCATCGTCGCGGCGATCAGTCGGTACTTCGATAACATACGGCAGAAATCCTTTCACTTGTTCGGGCTGGACCTCGGTCACCTCGTAGCAGTCGAGGGAATCATATGGGGTTTGCGTGGCAAGGTCAAACCGTTCTCTGCGCCCCAGGCGGACGCAGAGCCTGCGAGACCGCTCCTATCCCGCCCGCATGCTCTCGGCCCTCCCACCGGCCACGGCCTGCGTCAGGCGGTCTATGATTATGGCAAGGAATACGATCGCGAGCCCGGCGATCAGGCCGTTGCCCGGATCGTTCTTCTGAAGAGCGCGGTTCACGTTGTCGCCTAGGCCGCCAGCGGCCACGAGGCTTGCGATGGTCACCATCGCCAGGGCCATCATGGTCGTCTGGTTGATGCCTGCCATGATCGTGGGCAACGCCATCGGGATCTGTACCGTGGTGAGAATCTGCGTGGGAGACGCCCCGAAGGACCGCGCGGCTTCCACGACCTCGGAGGAGACCTGCCGGATTCCCAGGTTGGTCAGCCGTATCACCGGGGGGACGGCGTATATGATGGTGGCGAAGATGCCCGCCGGCTTCCCCAGGCCGAAGAAGAGGATTCCCGGCAGCAGGTAGACGAAGCTGGGCATGGTCTGCATTCCGTCCAGGATGGGCCTCATCAGGTTGTCGGCTATCCGGCTGCGCGCGCCGACGATGCCCAGGGGCAGGCCGACCGATACAGCTACGGCCACCGCCACTATCATCAGGGCGACGGTGTCCATGGTGTTCTCCCAGAGGCCCATGAAACCGACGAAGAGCAGGGCCAGGGAGGTGAACGCCAGGAGTCTCCAACGGCCCACCGAATAGGAGAGCAGGGCAAGGCCGGCCACGATGACCGGCCACGGCGGCCACTTCAACGTCTTCTCGATGTTGACCAGCGCATGGGTAACTCCTGTACTCAGCCCATCGAACAGCCAGGCGCCCTCTACGGTCATCCAGCCGACCACATCGTCTATAGCGCCGCCGGTGACGTCCCGCACCGACCTTTCCAGGGTCGTGGAGCCGTCGCTGGAAGGCTCACGGGACACTGTGGTGGGGAATTCCATCTCCGGACCCCCGATCAACAGGCTTGCCAGCAGCACCACAACCACCGCCGCCGCTCCGATCGACCAGCGGTGGAGAGCCGGCAGGGCCGCCAGCCGGACGCGCAGGGACGCCGCCCCGCGGGATCGAATGTCCTGAGCCTGGGCCATGTGAAGCCTCCTAACCGCTGTTGGATATGCCCGTCAGCAGAGCGCGCCTGCGAACCTCCCCAAGCAGTCTCCCGTTTTCTCCTACCACTGCGACCGGATACTCCGACTCGGCCGCAATCGGGATCACCTGTTCGATGTAGGCCTCGGGGCTCGTGGTCAGCGCAGGGGTCACCGGCGCTCCCTCCAGTGACTCCGTGCGCCCGGACGCGAGAGCCTTCGCCTGTCCCGCGGTCAGAACTCCTAGCAGCGTAAGGTCACGCGCCAGGAGGAACGCCGCGTCGATGCCGTGGCTGTCCATGGTGACCAGGGCCGCGCGAGGCCCCTGCCACTCGTACACCACGGCTTCCGGCTCCTGCATGATGGCCTTCGCCTGGATGACTTTCGCCCTGGAGACGTCCCGAACGAACTCGGTCACGTACTCATCGGTCGGCAGCGTGACTATCTCCTCGGGCGCGCCCTGCTGGACTATCTCTCCATCGCGCATGATCGCGATGCGGTCACCCAGCTTCAGGGCTTCGTTCAGGTCGTGGGTGATGAAGACGATCGTCTTGCGAAGCTCCGACTGCAGGGAGACGAGTTCGTCCTGCATCTCGCGTCTGATGAGAGGATCGAGGCCGCTGAACGGCTCGTCCATCAGGAGCACGTCTGGGTCGACGGCGAGCGCCCGGGCAAGCCCGACTCGCTGCTGCATGCCTCCGCTCATCTCCTTCGGGAAGTAGTCCTCCCACCCATCGAGCCCGACTCTCTCGATCGCCTCGGAGGCCGCCTTGTACCTGTCCTCCTGTCCGAGGCCCTGTATCTCCAGTCCGAAGGCGACGTTGTCCATCACGCGGCGGTGAGGAAGGAGCGCGTAGTGCTGGAACACCATGGCGACCTTGCTGCGCCGGAAGTGCATGAGCTGCTCCGCCGAGTAGGTCAGGATATCCTCGCCGTCGAAGTGTATCTCACCCCTGGTGGACTCTATGAGCCTGATGAGGCAGCGGGCCAACGTCGACTTGCCGCTGCCCGACAATCCCATGACGACGAATATCTGCCCGGAGTCCACGTTGAAAGAGACGTCCCGGAGTCCGACCACCAGGCCAAGCTCCTCCTGGATCTCCGTCCGGCTCTTGGAAGCGTGTTCCGGGTCCAGGGCGCGTTCGGGCCTGTTGCCGAACACCTTCCAGACGTTTTTGACCTCTATCTGGCGTTCCCGTTGAATCATGCCGATGTGCGTCCCTCCGCCAGCATAGGCTATCACACAACGCCCCGGTCGCTTCGAGCGGCCGGTGGCGCCAAGCCGGACCTAGCCCGCGACGGGAGAGACGGTCAAGCGGACCGTAGCCACGATCGATCGGGAGCGCGTCCGCCGCTTACTCCTGCCGTGCGACGCCCATGAGACGGGCCATGTTCCCGCCCAGGATCATCTCCATCTCATGCTTGCCCAGGAAGTCCGCGCACACCCTGATATGCTCCAGGTTCTGCCGGTAGGTGTAGAAGCGCATCACCATCGGCATGTCCGTTCCCCAGACCAGCCTGTCGACGCCCACACGCTCCACGAGCTGCTCGATTGTCGGCCTGACCTCCAACATCGGGTAGTCCCACATCCCGCCGAGGTAGATGGCGAACATCAGCTGGAGGTAGAAGTTCGGGCTGTCCAGCGGGAGCGCCTCGAAGACCTCGTCCGGGATCGACAGCCCGTCATCCTTCAGGAAGACCCGCCAGCTCAGCCCGTGGGTAAGCACGACCCTCATGTCGGGATACCGCTCGACGAAGCTGCGCAGCTGTAGCAGCCTAGCGACGACGGCGTCCACCTGCGCCCAGCCCCGCGTCGCCAGCGAAGAATATCCCGGTGTGATGAAGACCGGGATGCCCAGCGCCGACGCCGCGTCCCAGAACGGCTTGAAGTCCGGCCCCTCCCAGTCCTCCTTCTGACCGTACAGCGGCAGATGGTCGGGCAGCAGCTGTAAGCCGTGCAGCCCCATCCCGATCGCCTCTTCCAGCTTGGCGACCGCCCCGTCGGGGTCGGGCCGGATGGTCCACTCCTCCACGTGCGCCAGGCCCTGAAGTCGGTCCGGAAACCGCCGGCAGCAGTCGGCGGCGAACTCGTTGCCGATGCCCAGGTAGGGCGTCCTGTGGAGCAACGCCATGTCCACGCCGGCGTAGTCCATCTCGGCAACCAGCGCATCGGCGGGATAGGCCATCTCCGTCACCGAAGGGGGCAGGTACTGTTTGATATACTCCTCGCCGTCCGCGGCCCACTCGAAGCGGCCGTATGACGTGGGACGGAACCCGGCGTCTCTGAGCGACCCGAAGTCCCAGCCTCCGTCCGGGTCGGCTATTGCGCTCTCGTCGGCCGGCGCGCGGTCACGCTTGCGCCAGACTGGCTGGAAATGCCGGGCCATCCCAAGCTGAAGGTGCCTGCGGAACTGCTCCCGGTCGGCGAACCCGCCGTCGCCGCGCAGGTCCGGGAAGCAGTAGGCATGCCCGTCGTATATCATCGTGACCCTCCGTCATACCGGCGGAGACCGGTATCCAGTGTGATCTTAGAGGAGGGGCTCTCCCGTCTGCCGTCTATCAGGACACCGGGGGCCTCCGGTCCGTCCACGGCCTGGCCCGCTCGAAGGCGGCCGACGCCGCCAGCACCGTCTCCTCGTCTCCCTTCCTTCCGACGATGTGGAGACCTATCGGCATCCCCTCGGACGAGAATCCCGCAGGGATGCTGGCCGCCGGATGACCGGTGGCGTTGATCGGATAGGTGAACGGATGGAAGCCGAAGTACTTGTGAGGGTAGGCCGGCCTGCCCGCGTACTCCTCGGGAAACTCGTCGACCGGTATCGCCGTCACCGACGTGGTCGGAGACAGCAGCAGGTCATACTCTTCGAACAGGTCGTCCATCTGCGCCTTCAACTCCGCGATCAGCCCCTGCGCCTTGGCGTAGTCCGCGACCGTGACCTTCGATCCCCACTCGATGAACTGCCTGGTGAAGCCGGTCATCCGGTCGCCGTACTCGTCCAGGTAGCCGCTGTACGAGTTATAGGCGTTCGACTCATATAGCGGCCCGTAGGCCGTATACGGAGAGTCGATGGCGAAACCAGGCTCTTCAACGTGGCATCCCATCTGCTCGAACTCGCGCGCCGCGCTCGTCGTCGCCTCGAGCACCTCGGGGTCCACTGCCGCGAAGCCGTAGTCCGGGCTCCATGCGATCCGCAGTCCGGATATATCCTTGTCGACGGCCGCCATGAAATCCGGCGGCTCCTCGCGAAGCGAGAGAGGGTCCCTCCGGTCGTGACCGGCGAGCACCTTCAGCATCAGCGCGCTGTCGCGGACCGTGCGGCTCAGCGGCCCCTGCTGGCTGAAGTTGTTGGCCGATGGTGGACCCTCCAGGCCGGAGTACACGGACACCCTCCCCTGGCTTGGCTTGATGCCGTAGATGCCGCAGAAGCTGGCGGGTATGCGTATCGAGCCGCCGCCGTCGCCGCCCGTCGCGAGGGCGCAGAGCGACGCGGCCATGGCCGCAGCCGCCCCTCCGCTGGAACCGCCCGGAACGCGGTCGGTGTTCCACGGGTTGCGGCCCGGCTCGCCCAGAGAGTTCTCGCACGTCCCGACCAGCCCGAACTCGGGCGAGTTCGTCTTCCCCAGCATGATCGCTCCCGCGCCGAACATCCTCTCCACGACGGTCGAGTCCCGCTCCGGCACTCTGTCCTTGTAGACGATCGACCCCATCGTCCACGGAAAGCCCTTCACCGCCTGCGTGTCCTTGATAGACACGGGCAGGCCGTGCATCGGGCCAAGCTCGTCGCCCCGGACGACCGCCGCCTCCGCCGCCCTCGCCTTCTCCATCGCATGCTCCTGGGTGAGCAGAAGGTATGAGTTCAGCTTGGAGTCGAGACGTTCGATGCGGCGGTAGTAGAGCTCGGTCAGCTCCACCGGCGACACCTGCTTCGACGCTATCATCTCCACCAGCTCGGTCGCGGATCTGAATGCAAGCTCTTCGTCTGCCATGGCTCTCCTCTCTGACTATAGGTTCCTCTGCCGTCTCTCCTCTTCGAGTGCCCGAAGCTCCCCACGCATCACCTTACCAGTGGTCGTCAAGGGTAGCGAGTCTACGAATTCGACTTCCCTGGGATACTCGTGCGCAGCCACTCTGGACTTCACCAGCTCCCGTATCGCTACGGCGAGCGCGTCGGAAGGCCGGTGTCCGGGCTTCAGCCTGATGAAAGCTTTGACCACAGAGCCGCGGACGCTGTGTGGCACGCCTATGACAGCCGCCATCGACACGGCGGGGTGCTTCAAGATCGAATCCTCGATCTCGACCGGGCCCATGCGATACGCGCTGCTGACGATCAGGTCGTCCTTGCGTCCCGTGAACCACAGGTAGCCGTCCTCGTCCCGTCGCGCCAGGTCGCCCGTCAGCGCCCAGTCGCCGGTGAACTTCTCGGCCGTCGCCTCCGGGTCGTTCCAGTACTCCAGGAACATGACCGGATCGGGCCGCCTGACGGCGATCTCCCCGATCTCTCCGGCGGGGGCCGCGCTTCCGTCCTCCCGAAGAACGGCGACCTCGTGTCCGGGCATCGGCCTGCCCATCGACCCCGGCCTGATCTCCATCACCTTGTGGCAGTTGCCGACGACGAGGTTGGCCTCCGTCTGCCCGTAGAACTCGTTGATGACCGCTCCCATCGTCGACTCGCCCCATTCGAGTATCTC
Organism: Dehalococcoidia bacterium; assembly: GCA_965208395.1. GTDB lineage: Bacteria > Chloroflexota > Dehalococcoidia > Lucifugimonadales > CBDBON01 > CBDBON01. The sequence goes on along the minus strand of CBDBON010000002.1, from coordinate 381,318 downwards.
CTCGCCGAGCGCCTCGCCGCCACACGCCAGTGAGCGCAGCGCGAAATCGTGCCGCCCTGCGGGCTCAGGCACCTCGCGCATCATCTTCAACGCCGTCGGGGGCATGAAGGCGTTGCGTACGCCATGTCGCGCAAGGATGGAGAAGGCCCTGTCAGGGTCGAACCGTCTTGAGTGGTGGGCAACGACGGGGAGTCCGTGGTGCCAGGCGGGAAGCAGGACGTCGAGCAGCCCGCCGGCCCACGCCCAGTCGGCCGGAGTCCAGAACCGGTCGCCCGGCTGGGGAGCGAAGTTGTGAGGGAACTCCACACCGGGAATATGTCCCAGGACCACGCGGTGGGCGTGCAGTGCGCCCTTCGGCGCGCCGGTAGTTCCGGAGGTATAGATGAGGAGCGCCGGCTCCTCGGATCGGGTCGGGACCGGTGACAGGCTGTCGTCGCCCTGGGCGGTCAGCTCGTCAAAGCTCTGGACGCCGGGCGGCGAGCTGCCTCCGACCAGGATGATCTCCTGCAGCTCCGGGAGCGCCCCCCGGATCGACAGTACCTTCTCAAGACCGGAGTCGTCGACCACAACCACCTTCGTCCCGCTGTCGCGCAGCCGGTACTCCAGCGCGTCGGTGCCGAAGAGTACGGCCAGCGGGACGGCGACGGCGCCGAGCTTGTACGTCGCCAGGTGGGAGAGCGCAGTCTCCGGCCGTTGGGGAAGGACGATCCCGATGCGGTCGCCTCTATCGACGCCGAGCCCTCTCAGCGCGTTCGCCAGCCGGTTGCTCAGCCGGCTGAGCTGATGGAAGGTGTATTCGGTAACCGTCCCGGTCTCATCGTCATCGTGGATGAGCGCAACCCTCGACCGATCTGTCGCGTGCCGGTCGCAGATGTCGACTCCAATGTTGTACCGTTCCGGGATCTGCCACCGGAACCTCTCCACGATCTCTTCGTAGCTGTCGCCTCGTTGGAGCACGGCTCTCTACCCGAGCGGCGTCGCAGGGTGCGCCCATTCTAGCGTGCGATGAACCCCCCGTCGATGACCAGCTCGGTGCCGGTGATGAACGACGCCTCGTCGGAGGCCAGGAACAGCACCCCGTTCGCAACCTCTATCGTCTCCCCGATCCGGCGCAGCGGCGTCAGCCTGACGTGCTCATCCCGGTCGGCCGGGTCCCTGACCGACGTTCTCATCGGAGGCATGTATCCGGGGTGGACGGAGTTGGCCCGGATTCCGTCGGGGCCGTACCTGACCGCGGTCGCCTTGGTGAAGATGCGAACGGCGCCCTTGGAGGCGTGGTATGCGGGATGTCCGTAGTCGCCGGCCACGAATCCCATGATGGAGGAGATGTTGACGATCGACCCGGTCCGGGCCTTCTGCATCGCGGGGATTACCGCTCGCGTGCCGAGGTAGACGCCGGTTGCGTTGACGTCCATGATCTTAGACCAGCCGTCGACGTCCAGCGGGTCCGAGAATATGCCGCTGCTGATGCCGGCGTTATTGACGAGGATGTCCACCTTCCCGTATCGCTCGAGCGTGGTCTCGACCGCGTGGCGCCACGAGCTCTCGCTCGTCACGTCCGTGTGGACGAAGACCGCCTCCCCTCCGCTGTCCTCGATCTCGCGGGCTACCGCCTCGCCATCGTCGTCAGTGATATCCGCGACGACGACGCGCGCGCCCTCTCTCGCGAACAGCCTCGCCTCCTCTGCGCCCATTCCACTCGCTGCCCCGCTGATTATCGTGACCTTCCCTTCCAGACGCATGCCTCTCCTCCTTCCGGTCCCGGTCCGGGCCTTGGCTCCCCGCGAGAGTGAGGATTCTATCACGATGCCTCCTTCTCCAACCCTCCTGTTGACGGGAGCGCGCAGGGCACGGTCCGACTGTGCTAGGCTGTGGCCGAATCGTCACATGGAGGACAGACCCATGATCGTAGTCCGGCGCACCTACGAGCCCAGACCCGGCGGCGGTGGTCTCACTCGCCTGCTGAAGGAGCTGCAGAAAGCGACCGCGGAAGCGGGCTTCCCTCCGCTCGCGGTCTACCGGCGGGTCTTCGGACCTCACGGCGCAATGTCGACTGTGCAGAGGTGGCCGTCCATCGCAGAGTACGACGAGTCGAGAGAGCAGGTCCGGCGGACCCCGGCGATAACCGGGATATTCGAACGAATCTATCCCGTCCTGGCGTCGACCCACGTGACCGAGGTCTACGAAGAGGTCGACTAGCCGCCTCTACACCACCGAGAGCAGCAGACGCGAAGGGCGCTCACGATCGTGGAAGACGGTCTGGCGGGCCACGCGCAGCTCCGAGTCCGACCAGAAGTCCGCCCCCGTGTTGTGGTTCCGGTCGAAGTTCGGGAAGTCGGAGCTGGCCACGTCCAGCCTGATGCGGTGCCCCTCGCCGAACCGTATGCCGGTCGGACCCAGCCTGATCGTGAGCTCGTAGGGAGTCCCCGGCTCCATCGGCTTTGGATCGTCGTATCCCTCCCTGTAGCTGGTGCGCATGATGCCGTAGCTCAGGTTCACCGCCAGCCCGTCCGGACGGACGTCGATCAGCTTCGCGGTGAAGTCCGTCTCCGGAGCCGATGAGGCGGCCCACAGCTTGAGGGTGACTGGGCCTATGACGGTCACCGGCCTCTCGAGCGGAGGCGTGGCGTAGACCATGATGTCTTCGCGCGCATCAAGGGGCGACTGGTCTCGCACCGCGGCCTGCGCGCTCAGGTCCATCAGGCTCATGACCGGGTCGCTCGGATCGTAGTCGTACCGGTCCGGCGGCTCCTCCGACGGCTCGGACGCAGACAAGACGCCGTCCCCTCCGACCGAGTTGGCGCGGCCACCGCTGTGCAGGAAGAGCTCGATCTGCCTGGCCTCGGCGGGCGGCCACTGCTCCTCGTACCGCCACCTGTTCTCGTTCATCACGAACAGCTTTACCGGAGGCTCGGAGCCGATTCCGGTGTCGATGCCCTTGAAACGGTAGTCGTACCAGCGCGCCGCCTCGTCGGCGTAGGTAGTGTCCGCCTCAGGGCCGAAGTCGAGCGGGCCCTGGCGCCGCACGAAGGCGCCGCTGTCGTGCCCCCACGGGCCGATCGTGATCCGATGCTGGCCGCGGAGCGCCGCCGGCCCGTTCTCCACCATGCCTGTGAAGTTGTCGGTGGTGCCGATCAGCCGGTCGTACCAGCCGGTCACCTGGCAGGTCGGGACCGTGACGCGGCTGTGAATCCTGTCGAAGGCCCAGAACTCTCTGTTCTGCTCTGTCATGTACCGCTTCAGCGGCGGGCCGAGCGTCGAGAACACGCGGTCGGGGATGTCGGTGAGCGGCAGCCGCCATATCCACTTGCCGCGCTCCACCTCCTGCCACTGCAGGTCCGCCTCGGCGCGCGTCGACGGACCGCGGCCGTCGCCCGTCCTTCTCCTCGCGTCGACCGCCATGTTGTACGTCCACTGGAGACGCCGTCCCGTCTCGAAGACGCCGAAGGTGAGATCGAGAATACGCGCCGCCATCCCGCTGGCGAAGAGCGCGCCCAGATGGGGCGGCGCCGCCCCGGCGAGCTGCCATATGCACCACGACGGGTAGGAGTGCCCCCACGTGCCGACCTGACCGTCAGAGCCCGGCAGGCCCGCCGCCCACTCGACGGCGTCGTAGCCGTCCTGCGCGTCGAAGGTGCCGGCGTCGTCCTGGAACTGCCATGCGAAGTCCCCATCCGAGGCGTATCGGCCGCGTATGTCCTGGACCGCGACGACGTACCCGCGGGAGGCGAGGTCACGCGCCGTCGCCGCGTTGGACTCGGACGCCTTGTCGTACGGGGTGCGCTGGAGCAGCACAGGGTAGCCGCCGCCGGAGGCCGGGCTGTAGACGTCCGCGCGGAGCACAGTCCCGTCCCGCGTCTCCATCGGAACGTCTTCTCTCGTCCTTACGTCAAGACCGGCCATCTTCCCGCTCCTTCTCGTGGCTGCGTGCCCTCAACTCAATGGAGGATATGTTGATACAAGACCCTATGACAAGATAGGCTTCGCCCGACCGGTCGCACAGCTCATCGGGAGGAGTCCAGATGGCCTTCGACGTTTCGATCCTCAACGGCACCGTAGTGGACGGCTCCGGCAGGCCGGGCTACAAGGCAGACGTGGGCGTCTCGGACGGCCGGATCGCCGCCATCGGCGCCCTCGACCGGGCGGAGAGCGCGCGGCGCATCGATGCCTCCGGCCACGTCGTCGTCCCCGGATTCATCGACATGCACTCCCACTCAGACCGGACGCTGCTGCACGAGCCTGGCGCGGAGAGCAGGGTCCACCAGGGCATCACGACCGAGGTCGTCGGCAACTGCGCCTCGACTCCGTTCCCCGTCGGGCCCGGAGGGCAGGCGTCGCTGGACAGCTCGCACGTATCCGACTTCGAGTGGGACTGGACCGACCTCGACGGCTGGGCCGACCACCTGGAGCGCGGGGGGATCAGCCTCAACGTCGCCCCCCAGGTCGGACACGCCGCCATCCGCATCGCCGCGGGCGCAGTCGACGACCGGCCTCCCACGGCGGACCAGCTGAGGGAGATGCGCAGACTGGCCGCCGAGTCGGTCGAGCAGGGCGCATTCAGCCTCACCACCGGCCTCACCCTACCGCCCTCCTCCTATGCTCACGTCGACGAGATAGCGGCGCTCGTCGAGGCGATAGCGCCGTACGAGGGCGCATTCTACGCCTCGCACGCCCGGGTCTGGGCCGGCAACCACATCGGCGCCGTCGAGGAGTGCGTCGAGGTGGCGAGACGCGCCGGGGTGGCCGCGCAGTACTCCCACATGGCGATCATCGACCCGCGCGCCTACGGCGACGGCGAGCTGCTCGTGGCCCCCATCGAGAGGGCGAGGGAAGAGGGAGTCGACGCCGTGTACGACATGTACCCGTACACCGCCGCCGGCACCCACCTCCAGCAGCTCGTGCCGGAATGGGTGCAGGAGGGAGGCGTCGAGGCGATGCTGGATCGGCTGCGCGACCCCGATACCCGCAGAAGGGCCGTCGAGGACGCCGCCGGGGGATACTTCCGCGGGCTCCCCTGGGAGTGGGACAGGCTGGTGCTCGACTACATCGCCACCGACGCGAACAAGAGCCTCATCGGAATGACGATAGCCGAGGTCGCCGCCGAGCGGAACCGGAGCGGCGTCGAGACGATGTTCGACCTGATCGACGAGGAGGACAACAGGGTCGGCGTCGTAGCGCACAACCGCGTCGAGGGCGACGTCCGCTTCTTCCTGGGGCATCCTCTGTCTATGATCGGGTCCGACGGCAGCTCAGTCTCGCCGACCGGAGTCTACGCCTCCGACCGTCCGCATCCACGCTTCTACGGAACCTACCCGCGGGTGCTGGGCCGGTACGTCCGGGAGCAGCCCGCCGTGCTGAGCCTCGAGGAGGCCGTCTACAAGATGACGGGGTTTCCCGCATCCCGGCTGAGCCTGCGCGACCGGGGCACGGTGACCGAGGGGAGCGTGGCGGACCTCGTGGTCCTCGACCCGGACACCGTCATCGACCGCGCCACCTTCGACGATCCGCACCAGTACCCGGTCGGCATCCCGCACGTCCTGGTCAACGGGACGCCCGTAATCTCGGTCGGGCTGCACACCGGCGCACGCCCCGGCCGCGTCCTCAGACGAGGCGAGTGATCTCTTTCAACCCCCTCATCCCTTCGACGACAGGCTCTGACCTTCTCCCGCAAGGGGGAGAAGGGACTCGGGGGAACAGCTTTCACGAATCGATGACCCGGCGCAATGCGTCGTTCAGCCTGGTCTGCCAACCCTTCCCGCTGTTGCGGAAGTGCGACACGATGTCCGCGTCGAGCCGTATGCCGACAAAGACCTTCGTAGTCAGACTGAGAGCGAAACGGACTTCTGAGAGCCTCGTTCGAGCGGGGCTGTTCGGAGATGACGGGAAAGCCTCTTCTCGCAAACCGGGGCGGCGTGTTATGATCCACGCCATGAAAAGCCGACCGCTCCTTTACCTGCTGTCGACCCTCATCGCCGTCGTCGTCCTCGCCGCCTGTGGCGGAGAAGAGGAATCGGCGGTCGAGCCCTCGGCGACCGACACACCCAAGCCCGCAGCGGCACAAGAATCCACGGAGTCTCAGCCTGTGCAGAAACCCAAGTCCTATTCCGCGCCCCCGGCCATGACGATCGACCCGAACAAGAGCTACACGGCTACCGTCCAGCTGGAGAAGGGCGGCGAGTTCGTCATTGAGCTGTTCGCCAGGGAGGCGCCCAAGACGGTGAACAACTTCGTCTTCCTGTCCAGGGAGGGCTACTACGACGGCGTGACCTTCCACAGGGTCATAGCCGGCTTCATGGCCCAGGGAGGTGACCCGACCGGGACCGGCGCTGGCGGCCCCGGCTACAGGTTCGAGGACGAGTTCCATCCCGACCGCAGGCACGACTCGGCGGGAGTGCTCTCGATGGCCAACGCCGGACCGGGCACGAACGGCAGCCAGTTCTTCATAACCTTTGAGGCGACGCCGTTCCTCGACGATAAGCACACGGTGTTCGGCAAGGTGATCGAGGGAATGGACGTCGTCAACGGCATATCCCTCCGCGACCCCGGCACGGCCACGACTCCGGGCGACGCCATCGCGGCCATCACCATCGAAGAGGGGCAGTAACCGTCCCCTAACCCGCCGCCTCCTCGGAGGCGGGCGCCGTCTTTCGGCGGCGCGTGAAGCCCTCCGCCAGCCGCCCTCGATACCATATCGCCGCCGAGGCGACCACCAGCGTCAGCCCCATCAGGCGGAAGGTCACATCGTAGTCCAGCCATGAGATCAGCACGCCTGCCAGCGCGGGCCCCGCCACCTTCCCGGCGTTTCTGAGCGTGCCCATCAGCCCCATCCCCGTCGCCAGCCTCTCCTCGTCGACCCGCGTCGACACCAGCGCCACCGTCGAAGGGAACACCAGCGCCTGCGAGGCGCCGATGATCACCGCGACTCCCATCAGGAGTATGAGGCTGCCCGCAACCGGGATCAGCGTGAGCGACAGCGCGAGCAGCATCATGCCGACGGGCACGGCGACCAGGAACCCGGCGCGGTCTCCTATGCGGCCTCCGACCGGGTTGAGGAGCAGGTGGGCGGCCTCCTGCACCGCCAGAAAGGTGCCCGCAATCCCGATGCTGAAGCCGGCGACCATCACCGCGTAGAGCGGCAGGAAGGTCTTGGTGGCATAGAGCGCGACGTAGGTGGCCGATTCGATGCCGCCCGCAAGCCACACCGCCGGCGTCCGCCCCCCTGAGACGAGCGCCCGCACCGCATGGTCCCACAGCGGAGGGCGGGAGTCCCGCCGCCGCGGAGTCGTCTCAGGCAGGAGCGCGATCGGCGCGAAGGCCAGACAGCTGACCGCGCCCATCACCGTGAACACCGACGCCGGGTCCATCGCCAGCAACAGCCAGCCTCCCGCCAACGGCCCGACTATGTACCCGGCGTTCCGGGCGGAGCCGAACCAGGCCAGCCTCTCGGCGCGCCTCGATTTGGACTGCTCCGCTACGTAGGCGAGTGTCACCGGACCGTATATGGCCGTCGCCATGCCGTGGACCATACGCACCATGAATAGCTGCTCAGGCGTCGTGACGAAGCGGTAGACGAAGGGCATCAGAGCGAAGAAGACGGTCCCCGCTATGAGCCACAGCCGACGCCCCCACCTGTCCGACAGCACTCCGACGAAGGGCTTGAGCACCATGCCGGTGAGCGTCGAGACCGACACGATGAAGCCGAGGAAGGCGTCGCCTGCGCCCAGTGCGGCCGCGAAGAAGGGCAGCAGCGGGTTCTTGCCCATCTGGTAGGCCGACCTGACCACGAAGTCGGCCGACGTGATGCAGACGAACCCCCTGGAGCGGATCAAGAGACGCTCCCTGCCGAGTCCGTCACTCCGGCCTCGAGCCGGAGTCCAGTTTCCGATGAGCTACGCATGTGGTCCAGAAACAGCTCGTCGAGCCATTGGCGAGCGGATCGGAGCCTAGACGACCGCCGGTATCTCCAGCTCGTGCAGCAGGTCGACGAAGATCGGCAGGTCCTCGTCGATCACCTGCTGCAGACGGCCGAACTGGACGTCGGCCCGCTCCGACAGGTCGGCGAATACATCGTACGACTGGCTGGTCGGCGCGAAGTCGGCGTGCGACGGGACGAAGGTGATCTCGGCCAGCTTGGCGCTGAGACCCGCGGGCTCGCTTATCATGTCCGTCTCGCCGACCGAGTTGAGCTGGATGAGCTCCGCCTCGATCTCGCCGAGCTTGCCGGTCAACGCCTCCGCCGCCTCCGCGAGAGGCTCCGCGCCTCCGTGCTCCTCCGCGCGCCGCGCCCACTCGTTGACCTGGTCGCGCACCTTCATCAGCCGGTTGATCGCCTCGTGGCACTCGGTGAGCTTGTCCCTGGACCGGATCAGCGCCTCGTGCTGCTCGTCCAGGTCGGCCTGCGTCGCCGATATCCGGGGGTCCTTCACGATCTCGAACCGCTGGGACTGCGTCTCCTCCCCGACGGTCAACCGCGCCTCGTAGACGCCGGGCGAAGCGACGGGGCCGGCGAGCCCCTTCTTCCTCGCCCCCTCTATGTCGAGCTTCACCGCGTCCGGGTAGCGCATGTCCCACACGAAGCGGTTCATCCCGGCGTCGAGCCCTATGGAAGGCTCATCATCGCCGTCGTCTCCGCTCCTGGGCTCGAACGACTTCACCAGCCGTCCCTGCGAATCGAAGAATGCGAGTGTCCCCTCCTCCTGTGCCTCGTCCAGGTAGTAGCAGACGACGACGCCTTCCGGCGGGTTCTCGCCGGCGTCCAGCAGCACCCGCTTCATCTCTCCATCTGGCGTCTTCTTCTCGTAGTAGGTGCCCGCGAGTCCGAGTCCCAGGCTGTAGTTCTTGCCGGGCGCGGGCTCCAGGCCCTTACCCGTCCGGTAGGTGTCGGCGGGCCTGAAGAGCTCCATCGCCGCGCCGGCGTCCCGGTCGGGAAGCTGGCGCACCAGAGCGAGGTCGTCCAGTATCCAGAAGCCGCGTCCGTTCGTGGAGGCGACCAGCTCGTTGCCCTTGATGGCTAGGTCGGTTATCGGCACCGCCGGCATGTTGCCCCGCAGGGACTCCCAGGAGCCGCCGTCGTCGAAGGAGACGTACATCCTCGTCTCCGTGCCGGCATAGAGGAGGCCGGGGCGCTCCGTGTCCTCCCTGATCATGCGCGTGAAATCGTCCTGCGGCAGACCGTCGGAGATGCTGCGCCAGGTGGAGCCGAAGTCGTCAGTCTTGTAGAGGAAGGGGCGCGTATCGTCGTGCTTGTACCTCGTCGCCGAGACGTAGGCGGTCGCCGGATTGTGGGGCGACACCTCGATGACGTCGATGCGCGTCCACTCCGGCAGGTCCTTCGGAGTCACGTCGACCCAGCTGCCGCCGTCGTCGCGCGAGAGGTGTATGAGGCCGTCGTCCGAGCCGGCCCAGAAGACCCCCGCCTCATGCGGAGACTCGGTGAAGGCGAAGATCGTCCCGTAGTTCTCGACGTAGGTAGTATCCAGGGTGATCGGGCCGCCGGAGGCCTCCATCTTCGTGGGGTCGTTTCGCGTCAGGTCCGGGCTGATCGCCGTCCAGCTCGCCCCCTCGTCGTCCGACCTGAACACCACGTTCGCCGTGACGAAGACGACGTCATGGTCATGGGGAGAGATGACGATCGGGTATGTCCACTGGAACCGGTACTTGTGGTCCTTCACGCCCCAGCCCCAGTAGAACTCCGGCCACACCGAGACGATCCTCGCCTGGCGGGTCGAGTGGTCGTAGCGCATCAGCGAGTCCCCTCCGCCGCTGGAGCTCCCGATGGCCCCGGAGTAGACGATGTCCGGGTTGTCAGGGCGCACAGCTATGTGCCCGCTCTCCGAGCTCCCGCACGGATAGCACTCGCCCCACAGTATCGCCCCGTAGCTCGATCGGCTCGGCACGCTGACCGCGCTGTTGTCCTGCTGAGTGCCGTACAGCCGGTACGGGAAGTCTGTGCTCGTCGCGACATGGTAGAACTGAGATGTCGGCTGGTTGAAGATGGTCGACCAGGTCGCGCCCCCGTTGAAGGAGACGCACGCTCCGCCGTCGTTGCCATGGATCATCCTCTTCGTGTCATTCGGGTCGATCCACATGCCGTGGTTGTCTCCGTGGGGCGTCGAGATCTGGTCGAAGCTCTTCCCGCCGTCCGTCGACTTCCACGCCTTCATGTTCATCACGTAGACCGTCTCCGGATCCCTGGGGTCCGCGAAGACGTGGCTGTAGTACCAGGGCCGCTGCACGAGGTTGGCGTCGTCGCTCACGTGGGCCCAGGTCGCCCCGCCGTCGTCCGAGCGGTACAGGCCGCGCTCCTCCCTGTTGGCCTCTATCACCGCCCACACCCTGTCCGAGCGGGCCGGAGAGGATGAGACTCCCATCCTGCCCTTCAGTCCCTCGGGGAGGCCCGGGTTGCCGGTCAGGTCGGCCCAGGTGTCTCCGCCGTCGGAGCTCTTGTAGATGCCGCACTCCGGCCCACCGCTGCTGAGATTCCAGGGCGTCCGCCGGACCTGCCACATCGTCGCGTAGATGATGCGCGGGTTGTTCACGTCTATCGACAGGTCAGCCGCGCCCGTGTCCTCGCTGACGTAGAGGACGCGCTCCCAGCTCCGCCCCCCGTCCCGCGAGCGGAAGACGCCCCGCTCCTCGTTCGGGCCGAAGACGTGACCCAGCGCCGCGACGTATACGGTGTCCGGGTCCCGCGGATGGATGCGCACCTGCGCGATGTGTCGCGTGTCCGAGAGGCCGAGGTGCGTCCAGCTGTTGCCCGCGTCGGTGGAGCGGTATACGCCGTCCCCATGAGTCACGTTCCCTCGTATGGCCGCCTCTCCCGTTCCGGCGTAGATCACGTTCCGGTCGCTGTCCGCGACCGCGATAGCCCCCACCGCGGCGGTACTGAAAAAATCGTCGGAGATGTTCTCCCAGTAGGTCCCGCCGTCCGTCGTCTTCCACACGCCGCCCCCGCAGGCGCCGAAGTAGAAGGTCATCGCGTCCACCGGGTCCCCGGCGACGGCGACGACGCGCCCTCCTCTGAACGGCCCGATCGACCGCCACCGCACTCCGCTCTCCAGAAGGCTCAGACCGCTCGCGCTCGTCATCGTAGACCCCCTCTTTCCACTGATCCACCGGACTGGAAGACTGTGGCCGGTATTCTCTCATGCCTCCGACCGCCCATCAACCGGGAGACGACGGCTACCCTCCTGTCCCGTTCCCCGCCGGTCGTAGCGGGAGGTCTCATGCTATTGTTTATTAGCTGGCCGCCGTTCGGTCCCTCAGCATTGACAGGAGACGCCGATGTTCTATGAGATAGAGAAGGGGTCCGCCGACTCCTACAGCACGCTGAACGCCATCGTGGTGCCGAGGCCGATCGGCTGGATATCCACCCTCAGCGAGCAGGGCGTCCCCAACCTGGCGCCCTACTCCTTCTTCAACGCCGTCGCATACAGCCCTCCGCAGGTCATGTTCGCGGCGACCAGCAGCCACAGCTTCGGCGGGCTCAAGGACGCCGTGCTCGACGCGCAGGCGACCGGGGAATTCGTCGTGAACGTCGCAACGTGGGAGCTGCGGGAGCAGATGAACGCCTCCTCGGTCCCCGCCCCGCGCGAGGTCGACGAGTTCGAGTACGCCGGACTGACCAAGGCCGGCAGCAGGCTGGTGAGATGCCCGCGCGTGGCGGAGAGCCCGGTTCACCTGGAGTGCAGGTACACCCGGTCGGTCGAGATGCTGACGAACGACCCGGACGATCCCAACACGGTCGTCTTCGGGGAGGTGATCGGGGTCCACATCGACGAGCGCGTCCTGACGGACGGACGCATAGACTTCCTCAAGCTGAGGCCCGTCGGCAGGCTCGGCTACCGCGATTTCGTCGAGGTCGACAGCCGCTTCTCCATGCCGCGCCCCACATGGGGCTGAGGCCACGCCCTCAATCAGCCCTGAATGAGCGGCCCGGCTCCCAACTTTTGAGGAACGATTTGCCTTGAAAGCCGTCCTCGGACTCCTGGCAGCCTTCATCGGTGTCGGACTGGCTGTATCCGTACTCGCGGCTATAGTCAGCGGCCCCGGGTGGAACGTGTTCAACGCCATCCTCTTGGCTGGACTACTGTGGATAACCCTGTGGCTGATGTGGAAGGTGTAAGAGTTAGTGCATATGCCGGCCATCACTGACTGCCCCAGACAGGAATTCATATACTTTTGTTAGACAGGGCTATCAGGCAACTCCTATAAGGCGATTTGCGCAATACAAACAAAAAAAAGGCGGGCCATGTAGACCCGCCCGTAGTTAGGACGCTGGGTTCTAGACGGATGGTGCTTCCGGTCTAAGCGATCCTAGCGTTCCCTTCCACGTAGACACCGCTGACCTGATGTTGGGCCGGGAGGCCAACACTGCAACGGATGCCGTGGTGATGAGTGCGACTAGCAGCATACGCTTCATTTGGGCACCTCCGATGGTTCTCTTTGATTGACAACGATACAGTGGCACCTCCTGATAGACGTATACTCACCATAGACCGGGGAATTGGGGGCGTCAATCCCCTTCGAATCTCACGAATTACCTATCTTGACTTGAGATTCTTGAACTGATCCAGCCACAGGACAGGGCGCCCGCCAACTTAATCCATTAGATGGCTCAGGCAGCCATCCCGGATTGCCTCTCAATCAACGCAAGCTTCCATGCCCGTTTCCACTCCTTGGATTCCCGCCCCTGAACACTCCATGCACCGCCCTGTCATTCGCTGGTCGCTCCCGCAGCGGCGGCCTGAAGCTGGAGTCCCAGGGCGCGCACCACCTTGAGCACGGTGGCAAACTCCGGGTTGCCGTCGGCAGACAGCGACTTGTAGAGACTCTCCCTTCCCAGTCCTGTCTCCTGGGCCACCACCGCCATTCTCTGGGCGCGGGCGATGTCTCCGAGGGTCGCCATTATCAGGCTCAGGTCACCCTCTTCCAGGGCGACGTTCAGGTAGGCGGCCATGTCCTCCTCGGTCTCCAGATGCTCCGCCGGGTCCCACGGACGGGTCTGTGTCTTTGCCATAGCTGCCGCCTCCTATAACCCCTTGGCGAGCTCCAGCGCTCTTCGTATGTCCCGCTCCTGGCTGTCCTTGTCGCCTCCGGCCAGAAGGACGACCAAGGCTTAGCTTCGCCGTACGGACCTCGGCTAGCCGCCGTGATCCAAGATGAGTTTCTTGGCGTACTCGAAGCATTTCCGGGCCTCGGACATGGGGCAGCCCTGGGACAGGTGGTGGCAGTAGACGGCGGGAGATCCTCTGAACGTTGCCAGCCCGAATGTCTGATGGCGCTGTGAGTGAATGTGCTCTGTCTTCTCCCAGCGAATATCGAATACTTCCGATGCTCTGCTCCCGAAAACGATAACCACCTTCGGCCTAATCGCATCGACTAGCCGCTCTACCCAATCGACCGAGTGGCGACGCCACTCTGAGTGAGGGCCTGTCTTTTTCGTCCAGCGCCCCGCTTCACTTGTTGGTGCCTGCGGAAACACGGCTGGAAACGCCATGGCGGAAGACTCGAGTGACGCAGAGAGACCTGTGGCATGGCACAACCGACGCAGCGCCCTGCCGAATGTGAAGTCGTCGTCAAGGTACAGAAGCCTGTGTGGCCAGGTTTTCTGTACTACGGGACATCCGCCGCCGCCCTGAAAGGTCAGGAGCAGGAGATCGGGCTCTGGAATCGGTGGTCCATACGAGATTAAAAGCCCGTGTCGGACAACCGAGCCGAGTTCCTGATCCTTGAGCAGCTTATGCGTTGCCGAGTACGCTTCGGTCAACAGATCTTCTACCGAGTCAGACATCGTTGGCCTCCCTGGGCTATGGTTCCCGTGTGGCGTGGGAAACGGGATGGAAGCCAAGGTAGGAGTAACAATTCAGTTTGGCAAGGGGCGTGATCGTAGTGAACAACAACACAGGAATAGAAGACTGGTACCCGGCTAGAAGTCCCATCGGGCCACGCGTCAGCGTCCCTTGTCCTCCCTGCCCTTCTCCGCGCGGCGCATGATGATCCGCTGGAGCGTCCGGACGCTCCAGCCGATGACGCGCATCTTGCGACGCTTCCTGCGCCGGGTCTCGCGCCGCTCGCCCCTCGTCCGCTCCTCCGCCATTGTCGGCCTCGCTCCCTAGCGCAGCAGCTTCGCTGCGCCCTCTGGAATCACCACCGACACCTCGTCCCCCTCCTCCGGCGGAGCGGGGGACGTTCCGGCGGCCCTCCGGCTGAACAGCTCCCCGTCTCCAACGCGCAGCCGCAGCTCGTACTCTCCGCCCCTGAACATCCGCTCGACGCACCGCCCTCTCAGGCCGGCCCGTCCCGGCGCAGTCCCGGCGCGGACCTCCACCGTCCGCTCGTCCAGCACCAGCGACACCGCGTCTCCAACCTTCAGCGATCCGCCGCGACCGTGTACCTCTACCGGACCGACCGCGCACTCCACCTCCAACACCTGACCGGTACGCCGGACCGTCCCGGTCAGGATGTTCTTGAAGCCGAGGCTCCGCGCCACGAACTCGTCCCCCGGATCGTCGAACACCTGCTGGGGCGTCCCGCTGCGGACGATAGCGCCCTCGTTCATGAAGGCCAGACGGTCACCCATTGCGAACGCCTCGTCCCGGTCGTGCGTCACGTAGACCGACGTGACTCCCACCTCCTTGAGAACCGCGCGCACCTGCGCCTGCAGCGCATCCCTGAGCGCCCTGTCCAGCGCTCCCAGAGGTTCGTCGAGCATCAGCAGCCGCGGAGCGGGCGCAAGGGCGCGGGCCAGGGCCACCCGCTGGCGCTCGCCGCCCGAAAGCTCGTGGACCCTGCGCCGGGCGTACTCCCCCATTCCGACAAGCTCCAGGAGATCGGAAACCCGCCGCTCCACTGCGCCGCCCGGCTCTCCCCGCATACGCAGCCCGAAGGCGACGTTGCCGAAGACGTCCATGTGTGGGAAGAGCGCAAGCTCCTGGAACATCAGCCCGAACCCCCGCCGCTGGGGCGGCACGCCGTCCATCGCCTCGCCGTCGAAGACGACGCTACCCTCGTCCGGCCTCTCCAGCCCGGCGATCAGGCGGAGGAGAGTAGACTTGCCGCACCCGCTCGGCCCGAGTAGACAGACCAGCTCGCCGCGCTCCGCCGACAGCGTCGCCCCACGCACGGCGGCGACGCCGCCGAACGACTTGGACAGCCCGTCCGCCCGGAGTATCGCCATCAGAAGGAGCCCACCTCCCTGTAGCGCACCCTTTCGATCAGGACGAACCCCACCGCGACGACCGCCATCAGCAGGCTGCTCATCGCCAGCGCCTCGCCCAGCTTCTCGCCCCCCGGCTGCGAGAGGAAGCGGAATATGGCGACCGGCATCGTCGTGTGCTCCGGCCTGACGATCAGCAGGGATGCGCCGAACTCTCCCATCGAGATGGCGAAGGCGAAGGTCGCGCCGACGAGCAGCGCGCGCGACACTATCGGCAGGTCGACGTGCACGAAGGCGCGCGCCGGCGACGCGCCCAGCATTGCGGCCGCCTCCCTGAGGTTGGGGTTCATCCCGCGCAGCACCGGCAGGATGCTCCGGATGACGAACGGATAGGCGACGAGCGAGTGGGCGACGACGAGAAGCGCCCACGAGGCGCGCAGGTCCACCGGGGGACGGTTGAAGGCGACCAGGAAGCCGTAGCCGAGGATGACGGCCGAGACGCCGAGCGGCAGCATGAAGAGCGCGTCCGCGGCGCCCGTCCGTCTCTTCGCGCCGGCCAGGAGATAGGAGACGATTCCGCCGACGATCAGCGAGATGGCGACCGTCGCCAGCGCGAAGCGCAGCGAGTTCCATACTATCGTCACCGGCGAGAGGAAGAAGTAGGAGGCCCGCTCGTTGGAGAATAGGCCCGTGAAGTGCGCGAGGGAGTAGCCGTCCCCCGTGGAGAGCGCCCGCTCCACCAGTGCCCCCAACGGTGACAGGATCAGCAGAAGCGCCGCGACCATCCCCCACATGAACAGCCGCTCCCATCCGCTTCCGCCGCGAGAGAGACCCGCCCTCTCAGGCTTGAGGTCGAGCCTCGATACGCTCCCCGCCTGCAGCCTCGTGTAGAGCAGCAGGAACAGGTAGGTGAACACCAGCTGCACCACCGACAGCGCCCCGGCCAGCGGAAGCCGGAACAGCTTCGCCGTAAGCTCGTAGATTGCAACCTCCAGGGTGGCGAACTGCGAGCCGCCGAGCACCAGCACCACTCCGAAGCTGGTGAAGGAGAAGGTGAAGGCGAGAAGTGCGGAGGAGGCGATGGCGGGAAGGAGCAGCGGCAGGGTGACGTGGCGGAGCGTGCTCAGTCTCCCTGCTCCCAGCATCTTCGCGCTCTCCTCCAGCGCCGGGTCGAGGTTCGTCCAGAAGGCGGAGACGACCCGCACCACTATCGAGTAGTTGTAGAAGGCGTGCGCCAGCAGTATGGCCGTCAGCGAGTTGACTATGTTGATAGGAGGGGCGTCGAGCCCGAAGAGGCCCATCAGCAGCTCGTTGACGAGCCCCCTCGGTCCGAGGAGCGCGATGAAGCCCATCGCCACGACGATGGTGGGCATGACGAACGGCACGGTCGAGAGCGCCCTGAGGAGGGTCTTCCCGGGGAAGTCGTACCGCGCGAACAGGTAGGCGGCCGGGAGTCCCACCAGGAGCGTCAGGGCTGTCGAGGCCAGCGCCTGCCACACGGTGAACCATATCCTGCCGAGGTAGTAGGGGTCGCCCAGCAGGGCGCGCAGCGGCGCGAGATCGAACAGGCCGTCGTCTCCGAGGCTTCGGCCCAGGATCGCTAGCAGCGGATAGAGGAGGAAGACTCCGATGTAGACCAGGGGGAGGAGCGGCAGCAGCCGGCCGGCGGTCAGGCGTCCCCTCATCCCGGCCTTCTCCTGCTGGAGAAGAGGAAAAACAGCCTCTTGTCCCTTCCCCCGGCTCTGCGGGGGAAGGTTAGGATGGGGGTCAGGAGTTCACGCGTCTGCGTGGGTTGTTCAAAGAGGCCACGCATCAACGCTTCCCACCGCTCTCCGCCAGCGCACGGTCGACGGCCTCCCGGATGCTCCGCGTCGCCGCCGCCGGCTCCCGCGCATGGAGAATGGCTCCGCGCACTGCGACTCCCGCCGCGCCCGCGCCGATGACGGCGTCCACGTTGCGCTCGTCTATTCCTCCGATGGCCAGCACGGGCACGCTCCCGGCCGCCTCCGCCGTACCCCTGACCAGTCCCAGCCCTCTCCCCGGCAGGCCGGGCTTCGACTCCGTCTCGAAGACGTGGCCCACCAGCAGGTAGCCGGGCCCCTCCCCCGCCCGTCCCCCTGCCTCCTCAGGGGAGTGGACCGACCGTCCCCACACCGGGAACCGCCGGAGGGGAGCGGGCGCGTCCGCGGGGAGGTGGAGACCGGCGCCGGTCTCCACGGCGATGGAGGGGTGGCCGTTCACCAGCACGAGGGCCCGTCCCGCCACGGCCCGCTGGACCCGCGTCACCAGCTCACGGAGATCCCCTTCGGCGAGGTCCTTCTCTCGGACCTGGACGGCGTCCACGCCTCCCTCCACTGCGGCCGACACGACCTCTACCAGACTCCTTCCCCCGGTCGCTCGCCGGTCCGTTACGAGCATCAGGCGGGGGATCGTAGCGGACAAGGGAAAAAACCTCAGCCGGTCCAGGCCTGCTCGAAGAACTCCAGCTCCAGCCTCATCGCCTGCCGGTACCTGTCGCGCTCTCCCTGCGTGCGGCCGGCGTGGCGGTCCAGCAGTCCCTCGATCCGGTCGACCAGTCCGCTGAAGGACAGGTCCGCGTAGGTCTCGGCCCACTGCGTGTAGTCGTGGGGCGGGTGGCCCTCCGCGACGATGCGGGCGCCGAGGTGACAGTAGAGGCGGACGCACGGCGCGACGGCGGCGGCCAGCTCGGCGAGGGTGCCGCCGAAGGTGTTGGCGAGCAGGAAGTCGGTGTACGCTCTCGTCGCCCCGAGGGGCGTCACATGGTCGAGATCGATGCCGAGCCTCTCCGCCGCATCCCCGTGCAGCTTCAGCTCCTCGAACACGCCGCACTGTAGCTCGTGCCAGTCACGGCGGCTCTCCGCGTCCGGCGAGCGGTAGACCCCAGCCGCGTAGGCGCGGGCATCAACCTCCAGGAAGAAGGCGTCCTGCGCGATGAACAGGGCGTAGCGCTCCGGCGGCAGCGAGCCGGCCGCCAGCCCTCTGACGAAGGGATGGTTCAGACAGGCGTCCGCGAGATCGGACGACTCCCTCCAGAGTTCCTCGGACAGCCTCATGCGTCTCCACCTCCTCCTCCCGCCGAGCCGGAGGAAGGAATGTTTTGTGTGGGCGCGGCCTCGACGCGTCCGGCCATCGGGCTGGTCGGCTCCGCGTAGAACTTCCGGGGCATCCTTCCCGCCAGGAACGCATCCCGGCCCGAGACCGCCGCGTGTCCGACCGCCCTCGCCATCCGGACCGGGTCCTGGGCGCGGGCTACGGCGCTGTTGAGCAGCACGGCGTCGCACCCCAGCTCGAAGGCGACGGCGACGTCGGAGGCGGTGCCGACGCCCGCGTCCACTATCACCGGAACGCCCGCTCGCGACTTGATGAGCTGGATGTTGTGGGGATTGCGGATTCCCAGCCCCGATCCGATGGGAGCCCCCAGCGGCATAACCGCCGCGCAGCCTATGTCCTCCAGCTTCAGCGCCAGTATCGGATCGTCGTTGGTGTAGGGAAGCACCTTGAAGCCCTTGTCGACCAGGGTGCGGGCCGCGGCCAGCAGATTCTCGCCGTCCGGGAGCAGGGTCGCGTCGTCAGCGATCACCTCCAGCTTGATCAGGTCGGTGCCGAGCGCCTCCCTCGCAAGCTCCGCGGTGAGCACGGCATCCCTCGCCGTGAAGCATCCGGCGGTGTTGGGCAGCAGCGCGTAGCCTGCGCCCGACAGCACCTCGTACAGGTTCTCGTCGCCTGCGCCGACTCCGACGCGGCGCAGGGCCACCGTCACCATCTCGGCGCCGGACACCGCCAGGGAGTCGAGGAGCGCCTGGCGGCTCGGATACCGGGCCGTGCCCATGATGAGCCTGGAGCTCAGGGACAGCCCGGCCAGCTCCCACCGGTCATCGGAGTCAGCCTTGACGCTCATCTCAGCCTCCTTGCACAGGTCTCACTAGGTCCACGCGGTCGCCCTCATCCAGGCGCGCGGAGCTCCACCGCTCCCTGGAGACGATCTCCCCGTTGACGGCGACGGCGACCCCGCGTCTGTCGATCGGCACTCCCATCTCCGTGAGGAGGGCGGCGACGGTGCCCCCGCCGGGAGCGGCGCGCGCCTCTCCGTTGACCGTGATCGTCCTCATGACCCGGTCCCTTCGGAAGGGGGGACGGAGGGATCGAACCGCGCCAGCAGGTCGGAGCGGACTCCTCCGGTGATCATGTCGGAGAGGAGATGCGCGGTGGCGGGCGCGAGGAGCACGCCGTGCCTGTAGTGTCCCGTCGCGACGAAGACTCCCGCTGCCTCCGTCTCTCCGATGATGGGGACGTGGTCGCGGGAGGTGGGGCGGAAGCCGACGCTCACCTCCTCGAGCTCGCAGTCGTAGACCGCCGGCAGGAGATGCCAGGCGCTGCGGAGGAGGTCCATCACCGCTCCTGCCGTCGGCGCGGCGTCGAAGCCCTGCTCCTCCACCGTCGCTCCTATGAGCAGCTCGCCGCTCTCCCGCTGCAGCACATAGACGTCGGGCGTCCGGAGCACGTGATCGATGAGATGTGGCGCCCTCAGGCGCACGACCTGGCCCTTGACCGGACGGACGCCGAACGCTCCCGCGGGCGTTCGAAGCCCGTCGATCCAGGCGCCCGCCGCGACGACCGCGGCATCGCACTCGATCTCCACGTCCACGCCGCCGGCAACGCCCAGCACCCTCGTCCGGCCGGACGAGGGCTCGACGGCCGTCGCCCTCACCCCTTCGATCACCCGGACTCCCATCGTCCCGACGGCGGCGTTCAGCGCGGCCAGCAGCAGCCTGGGGTCCACCTGGTAGTCCTCGGCGGCCAGGAGGCCGGCCGTGGCCCATCCGCTCAGATGCGGCTCGAGCGCGAACACCTCGTCCGCGGTCAGCGACACTGCCGTGAGTCCGCGCGACCGCTGGGCCTCTCGCAGGTGGTGGAGGTCGGCCTCGTGGTCCCGACCCAGGGCCACGGTCAGCGTGCCCTCCCTCCGGAACCCGCACGAGATGCCCGACGCCTCCTCGACGGCCTCGACGAACTCGGGGTATCGCCGGTGGCTGTCGACGGCGAGGTCGACCAGCGCCGGCTCCTCGGCCTCTGCCTCGGAGACGGGCGCCAGCATTCCGGCCGCCGCCGAGGCGGCGCCGGCCCCTACCCGGTCACGCTCCAGGACGACCGGGAGTCTGCCGCGCCGCGCCAGCTCGAAGGCGACGGACAGGCCGATGACGCCCGCGCCTATGATGACGATCTCCGCGCTCCGGGGGATGGGCCCGCGCGTTCGCGGGGATGCCTGATGGGGTGTGCCTGTGCTGTTCAGGGCTGAGGCCTCTCCTTTGCTACTCGGCCCAGGACCTGGCGAGGCCGAGCCGCTCGGCCCACTCGTGGAGATCAGGCCCCCGGGCGTAGAACAGGTGGTCGGTGGGGCCGCTCCCCTCGCCGATCGCAAGACCGCCGCGTATAGCCTCCGTCACATAGGCCTTGGACAGGCGCGCCGCGACGGCGAGCGAGCGGCCGCGGGCCAGGTGCGTGGCGATGGCAGCCGAGTAGGTGCAGCCGGTGCCGTGCGTGTGCTTGGTGTCGATCCACTCTCCGGGGAGGATGGTCGATCCCTCCTCCGTGACGAGCACGTCGGTCGCCGGCTCGGAGATCAGGTGACCTCCCTTGACCAGGACCGCCCCGGGGCCATAGCTCAGTATCTTTCTTCCAACATCCTCGGCGTCCGCGACCGACCGGACCGTTCGTCCTGTAAGGGCCTCCGCCTCGTGGACGTTGGGCGTGATCACCGTCGCCAGCGGGAAGAGCGTCTCGCGGAGCGCCGCGATCGCCTCCTCCTCGAGCAGGCGGTAGCCCGACTTGGACACCATTACGGGGTCGAGGACGAAGAAGGGTGGCCTGTGCCGCCCGAGCGCGGCGGCGACAGTCTCGATCACCCGCTCGCCGGCGAGCATCCCCGTCTTGACGGCTGCGACGCGCATATCGCCGAAGACGGCGTCGAACTGGGCGTCGATCATCGCGGGGGCCATCTCCTGCGACATCGTGACGGCCACGGTGTTCTGCGCGGTTATGGCGGTGACGATCGACGCTCCGAAGCCCCCGTTGGCGGTGATCGCGCGCAGGTCGGCCTGGATGCCCGCGCCTCCGCCCGAGTCGGAGCCGGCTATGGTCGCGACGACCTTCACGTTGGAGGACCCCCATCCCCGTTTCAGGTACGGGGCAAGCTCTAGCCTTCCCTCGCCGAGCCGGGGGAAGGGATTAACGCTACCTCAGGACAACTCGTGTCCAGGCGTCGATCCACTCCTCGCGCTTCTCGCCGATCTCCGCCGGACCGATGTCCGACGGCAGGGTCGGCACCTCTGCGAATCTGAAGAAGTCGGGCGTCACAGCCCGGCTGTTGACGGGGTAGACGAACATCTTGTCCGGGAAGTCCTCCTGGAACCTCGTGCCCAGCACGTAGTCTATGAACTTCTGCGCCAGCTCGACGCGGTCGCTTCCCTTCAGGATTCCGATGCCCTCGATCTGGAGGAACGTGGCCTTGTCGACCAGGACGTTGCCGGTGGGCGGCTCGCTCAGCTCCACCTCGGAGAAGAAGACCTCGGCAGCGGGGCTGGTGGCGTAGGAGACGACCAGAGGCCGATCGCCGCCGTACTTGCTGAAGTCGGTATAGTATGCGTCGCTCCAGCTGTCCTTGACCAGCAGGCCGTTCGCCTTCAGATCGGCCCAGAAGTCCAGGTAGTCGTAGTCGTCGTCCTCCCCGAAGTAGGAGACGGTCGCTATCAGGAAGGCGAGACCCGGCGACGAGGTCGACGGGTTCTGAACGACGAGCTTGCCCTCCCACTCCGGCTGCGTCAACTCCTCCAGGGACGCCGGCGGCTGCACTCCGGCCTCCTCCAGAGCCGCCTTGTCGTAGTTGATGTTGACGTACCCGTAGTCGACCGGGGTGACGTGGAAGCTCTCGTCCAGCACCAGGTGATCGGGGACGTCCGACATCATGGGCGACTCGTACGGGACGAATATCGCCTCCTTCAGGGCGCGGCCCAGGAAGGTGTTGTCGATGCCGTACAGGAGGTCCGCGGACGGGTTGCCCTTCTCCAGCACCGCCCGGTTGAGCACCTCGCCGGAGCTTCCGGCCTCGAGGATGACGATCTTGGCGTTGTTGGCCTCCTCGAACTCGGCGATGACATCCTCGCCGATGTCGAAGGCGCTGTGGACCATCACCACCAGCTCCTGCGGCGCGGCGGGCGCGGTGGTCGGCGCAGGGGCCTGCGCGGCTGTTGCCGCAGGCGCTGTCGCGGCGGGGGCGGTCGTCTCACCGCCGTCGTCACCGCACGCCGCGGCGGCCAGCAGCACGGCCATTGCTCCAAGGATCAGCAACAGGTGTCTAGTCACTCTTCCCCTTCTCCTTTACCTAGGCCTGCCGAACCCACAAAAAAACCGCCCTGTCTTCTGGGCGGCCTTTGGGATGCGAGAAGATGCCTCTTCCCTTCGCTGGCATTACCCAGATCAGGTTCTAGGGGTCGACAGCGTCACGGCTGCCCTCTCAGCCCGGCCTTCCGAGCTCCCCCTGGCGCTGTATGTCGTTCGAGGGGTCAGTCTATACGCGCCCCCCCGCGTCTGTCAAATCGCATTCGGGGAGTAGAGCGCGCGGACAGGGGAAGAGGTAAGAACTTCTCTACAGGGCGCGGACCGCCCCTTCTATCGCCGCCGTGGCCTCCCTGTACGAGACCTCCGGGCCGAAGTGCAGGGGTTTTCCGAAGCAGACCTCGACGTCTCCCCGGCGAAGCAGGGGGAAGTAGGCCGGAAAGCCGGTGCGGCGTACCTTCACCCGCAGGGGGACCACCGGGATGCGTCCGCCCACGCAGATTAGCCCTGTCCCTCCGAGGAAGGGCCTCAGCGGCCCCGTCCCGGTCAGCTCTCCCTCGGGATAGATCAGCACCGACCATCCGCCGTCGACGATGCGCCCTATGTTCTGGAGGCTTTTGCGGACGTTCCCTTCCTTGGAGAAGGGGAAGCCGTTGCCCAGCAGCGGAATGGCAAGGCTCCGGATCGGGTTGCTCCACATGTGGTCGGAGGCGGCGATGGCCAGCCTGCGGCGCAGCGACGCGGGCATCGACCTCAGGATGATGCCGTTGTCGAGGTGCAGCGTGTGGTTGGCCGCGACCATGACCGGCCCCCTTACATCCACGTTCTCCGCGCCGGTGACCGTGGTCTTGTACGCTACCGCCATCGCCGGGAAGATGATCAGCCTCTGGAGGAGCCCCCTGAGGAACCTGCACCAGGGAGACATCCCCCAGCGGGGAAAGGCGACCTGCAGTGTTCGGGAGTCGGCCCGTACGAGCGCCTCCAGCTGGCGCACGGTGGTCCCGGCGCCCACCTGTGTCTCGTCCACATAGACGCCCGTCTCCTCCTCTATCGCGGAGAGCAGCTCGACACGCTTCAGCGAGTCCATCTCCAGCGTCTCCCCCAACGACGCGTCGGGGCGTATCACCGCGGGAGAGACGCCGGCCACCTCCGCGATCAGAAGCTGTACCCTGCTCCGCCCCTTCCTCGGGTCCTCCTTCGGGGCCTCTTCCTGGGACGGCACGCCGCCCTCGCTCGTCAGCCGATCGAGAACAACCGGCTTCTTCACCTTCAAGGTGTGGGTGCGGGGGAGGTCCTCGTCGGGCCAGACGGTGTGCCCTCGGACGCGCTGGTGGTCGCCGAGCTGTCCGTTCGCCCAGGCGACGGCCTCAGCAGCCCGGCCGGGCTGCTCCATCAGCAGGACGGCGTGGACCTGCACCGCCCCGTCCCTCGAAAGGCCGACGACGGTCGCGTCCGCAACGTCCGGGTGCCTGGCCAGGACGGCCTCGACATCCTCCGGGTAGACATTCTGCCCGTTGGACAGGACGATCATGTCTTTTTTTCTCCCCCTGACATGGACGAATCCCTGCTCGTCGATGATCCCCAGGTCGCCGGTCCTGTACCAGCCGTCGTCGAAGGCGGCGGCCGTGGGCTCCGGCGCCTCCCAGTAGCCCTGGGTCACATTTGGGCCGCGGACCAGCAGCTCGCCGTCCGCGTCGACCCGCACCTCCACTCCGGGCACCGGCGGCCCCGACGATCGGAAGTCGGGGCGCTCCATGGTGTGGCAGCTGATGACGGGACTTGCCTCGGTTGCGCCGTAGCCCTGGATGACCCTGATGCCCAGCCGCTCCCACTTGGCGCCCAGCTCCGGGTCCAGGGCTGCGCCGCCGCTGAAGACGTACTGGAGGGCCCCGCCCAGCCGCTTCAGCACGCGCCTGAAGATGACGCGGCGGGCCGCGTTCGGCAGCCGGCGGGCGACGGAGTGCGACCGTTGCCAGAGCTTCTGCTTGCCCTGTCTCGCCACCTCCCGCTCTATCGACTTCATCAGCAGATCGAGGGCCTGGGGCACCAGCAGCATGAGCGTCGGGCGACGGTCCGAAGCGGTGCCGATCAGCACCGACGGCTTGAGGCTGGTGAGATAGGTAACGTTGGCTCCGGCCTTGAGCGGGACGAGCAGGCCGCCCATCTGCTCGAACATGTGGCTGAGGGGGAGTATCGACAGCAGCCGGTCGGTCGGCTTGCCGGAGACATACCGGGTGACTCCCACCATGTTGGACAGGAGGTTGCCGTGCGTCAGCATCACGCCCTTCGGGTCGCCGGTCGTCCCGGAGGTGAACATCACCTCGACGAGATCGTCCCAGCCGATATCGACCGGGCCGGGCTCCGGCATGGAGCTCGATTCCTGCTCGATCCGGTCGAGTAGCAGCTCCGGCACGTCGAAGCCCTCCGGGCGCCGGGGCGTCACGCTGGAGACGAAGGCCAGCTTGGGCCGTGTTTTCGAAGACACCCTCGCGACGAACTCCGGGGCGCTCCTCAGATCGAGCGGGACCAGCACCACGCCCGCCCTCGCGCACCCGAAGTAGACGAGCACCCACTGCGGACAGTTGGGCCCCCAGAGCAGGACGCGGTCGCCCTTCCCGATCCCCCTGGACTGAAGGAGGCTGGCTACTCGTCCGGCTCCCTCCCAGAGGTCCCGGTAGGACCAGGACAGATATCTGAATCCGGGCTTGAAGTAGAGGGCCGGGCGATCGCCGAACAGGTCGGCCTTCGCCTTCAGGAAGTCGGCCAACGTCTCGCCCTCGTCTCGCCACTGCCTGTCTGCCGTGTTCATCTCCACCCCCGCTAACCGGGTCTATTGTAGTCCAATACCAGCCGCCTGAGCGACTCGCGAGCCCCCTGGCGCAGCGGTCTGAAATGACCGAAGCAGATGGTCTCCACGTCAAGCGCGGCCAGCTTGCCGAGCGACCTGACCGCCATATCGAAGTCGCTCGTGACGTGGCGGGCGGGCGGGCCGAGTGAGCCCCTGCGGTGCTCGAGCGCGTCCCCCGCCACCAGAAGCCGTTTCGACTCCACGAAGAGGCAGATGCTCCCGGCGGTATGGCCGGGAGTGTGGACGACCTTGACGCCGTCCGTGGTGGGGAGAGTATCTCCGTCGCGGAGTCTGTGGGTCACCGGGGCGCCCTCTCCCGCGAGGGTCCGGATCAGCGGCGACGCCACGGTGGCGAGGGCCGGGTTCCTGAGCGGGTTCGGGTAAGCCTTCTCCCTGCTGATGATCGGAGCGTCCTCCTCATGGGCGGCCACGGGAATCGACATCCTCGTCAGCTGGGCCAGCCCTCCCGAGTGGTCCGGATGGCAGTGAGTCGCGACCACGAGGCGTACGTCCCCCATCGTATAGCCCGCGTTGCGAAGCCCGGCCGCTATGAGCGTATGGCTGCCCGCGCTGCCGGCGTCCACGAGGACCAGCCCGTCCTCGTCCTCCAGGAGAGTGACCCGTGCGCCAACCGCCCTGAGCTGGAACACCCCCGGGACGATGTCGAGCGGCCCCAGGATGCCGTGTCGCCGCCGGCTCAGATGAGGACCCGCTCGGCGGAGGCCAGTAGTGCGCCGGCCGCATAGATGTCGCCGGCGGAGGCGACGATCGAGGGGTCCGGCTCACGGGCGACCGCTCTATCCTTGCCCTGGTAGTCGATCACGTGCAGCACCTGGCGCATCGCGTTGATCCTGGCGCGCATCTTGTCATCCGACTTGATGATCGTCCACGGCGCGGTCGGCGTGTGGGTCAGGAGGAACATGGCGACCTTGGCCTCCGTGTACTCCTCCCACTTGTCCTTGGACAGCAGATCGACCGGACTCACCTTCCACTGCTTCAGGGGGTCCTTGGACCGCTTCTTGAAACGCCGGAGCTGCTCCCTCCGGCTGACCGAGAAGTAGAGCTTGACCAGGTGAATGCCGCTGTCGACGATCATCTCCTCCAGCCGCGGCGCCTGGTGCATGAACAGCTTGTAGTCATTCTCTTCCGAGAAGCCCATCACCCGTTCCACGCCGGCGCGGTTGTACCACGACCGGTCGAAGAGAACGATCTCGCCCGCCGTCGGGAAGTGGCGGACGTATCTCTGGAAGTACCACTGCTTCCGTTCGACGTCCGAAGGCTTGTCGAGAGCGACGACCCGCGCGCTCCGGGGGTTCCAGTGCTCCATGAAGCGCCGGATCGTGCCGCCCTTCCCGGCGGCGTCACGCCCCTCGAAGAGGATTATTACCCGCTCGCCCGTCTCCCTGATCCAGTTCTGGAGCTTCACCAGCTCGACCTGGAGGGGGAACTTGTGGTCGTAGTACTCCTGGAAGCTCATCCTCCTTGCGTACGGGTAGATGTTGTCCCTGAAGTACCTGACGCGCTCGGCGGGGTCGATGTCGAGAGGGGCATCCAGCGGCTCGGCGTCGAGGATCTTGGACCGCTTGCCCGGGGACTCGTGGTTGTCCCCGTAGAAGTAGGTGTAGTAGCCCCGGACGCGTTGCGAATTCGCCATGCTCGCTGCCTGCCGCCTGGATATCGCGCGAGCCAGTATCATATGACGGGTATTCAGGGATTGCAAACATTGCGAATGGCGCGTCCCGACCCCTCCACGGAGCGGAGGATTGCCCGGTTGAACGGGCTCGGCGGCTGTTGGTAGACTGGTTCGGGCCTCGCCCGTGCGTCCCTGGAAACGGCGCCGGTCCGCCGCCTTGAGGTAGGGTTAGCCGCACATGGACATCTACGTGCTGAGACATGGGGTTGCGGTTGACAGGGGCAGTCCGGACTACCCCTCCGACTACGACCGGCCGCTGACTCCCGACGGGATTCGCCGTATGACCCGGCAGGTGAAGGGGCTGAACGCGTTGGGCATCGCG
The DNA here is from genome assembly GCA_965208395.1 of Dehalococcoidia bacterium. GTDB lineage: Bacteria > Chloroflexota > Dehalococcoidia > Lucifugimonadales > CBDBON01 > CBDBON01. The sequence continues at coordinate 353,945 of CBDBON010000002.1, read as the reverse complement.
CTGGACGCGATAGTCACCAGCCCTCTCGTCCGCGCGGTGGAGACGGCGGAGATCGTCCACGCCGGATTGCGCGGCGCCGGTAGGCTGGTGATATCGGACTCGCTTGCGCCGGGAGGGTCCCCGTCCGACCTGGTAGCAGAGCTGTCATCCGGGTATCCTCGTGACGGCAGCGTGATGGTCGTGGGACACGAGCCGTATCTCAGCAGCCTGGTCTCTGTGCTGGTAGCGGAAGCGCCGGCCCCCCTCGTCCGGCTCAGGAAGGGGGCTCTCTGCAAGCTGCGCGCGCCCTCTCCCCGGTATGGACGTTGCGGTTGGATCGAATGGTCCATGACGCCGAAGCAGATGGTCAGGCTCGGATGAGGTAGCGCGACCTCCCGTGACACGCCATACGATCGCAGTAGGGAACGTCACCGTCACGTCGCTGTCCGACGGCCGTCTGGAGATGCCCGTCACCGATTTCTTCCCGTCAGTACCCGGAGCCGATTGGGAACCCTACCGCGATGAGCTGACCGTCGAGGGCAACATAGCGCTCAACGTAGGCTCCTTCCTGGTGCGGTCCCGGGCGAAGACGATACTGGTCGATACCGGACTGGGCAGAAGCGACCGGGGATTCGGCGGCGCAGTCTTCGGGCGGCTGCTCGACGACCTCCGGGCCGTCTCGGTCGGAGTGGAGGACATCGACCTCGTGTTCGTGACGCACCTCCACCGCGACCACGTCGGGTGGAACCTGACACGGGACGGCGATCGCGTCCGGCCGACCTTTCCGAACGCGCGCTACCTGCTGCCCCGGGCCGACTGGGAGATCTACACCCGCCGGGACGGCATGAGCGCCTTCGCCTACATACGAGAGCAGGTGACCCCCCTGGAGGGTCTGGGCGTCCTCGACCTGATCGAGGGCGAGCACGAGCTCACTGGAGAGGTCACGGCGCTGCCCACTCCGGGACACACTCCCGGCCACACCAGCCTCCTGCTCTCCTCGCTCGGCGAGCGGGCGGCCATCCTGGGAGACGCCGCGCACCATCCGGCGCAGGCCCATGAGACCGGCTGGAACCCGCGCGCCGACGCCGACCGGAAGACATCGGAGGCGAGCCGACGGAGGCTCATGGACCGGATCGAGCGGGACGGCGCAGTCGCCGTCTCGGGCCACTTCCCCCCGCCCGGCTTCGGCCGCCTGGTCCGGGTGGAGGGACGCCGCTACTGGCAGGCGCTATGATGACGGCCACAGCTGCGATGTGACAGGACCCGTGGCGGGCCCCGACAGCCGCCGCTGACAAGCACCGCCCCTAAACTGGAGAGAAAAAATGTACCCGATCGATCTTAGTGGAAAGACCGGAATAGTCTTCGGCGTCGCGAACGGCCGCAGCATCGCCTGGGCCATAGCCCGGACGCTCCACCAGGCCGGCGCACGGCTGGCGGTGGCCTACCAGAACGAGCGCGTGAAGGGCAACGTCGCCAAGCTCGTCTCGGACTGGGAGGACTCCCCGCTCATCGAGTGCGACGTCTCGTCGGACGACAACGTCGCCGCCGCGTTCGACCGGGCCGGCGCAGAGCTCGGCAGGCTCGACTTCATCGTCCACAGCATCGCCTTCGCAAACCGCGACGACCTCGGGGGCCGCTTTGTCGACACGGGCCGCGACGGCTTCCGCCTGGCGCTCGACATCAGCGCCTACTCGCTCGTCTCCATCGCGCGCCACGGCTCGCCTCTGATGACGGAGGGCGGGAGCATCCAGACGCTCACCTTCCAGGCGTCGGAGCGCGTCTTTCCCGGCTACAACGTGATGGGCACGGCCAAGGCCGCGCTGGAGAACGTGGTGAAACAGCTCGCGTCGGACCTCGGCGCCGACGGCGTCCGGGTCAACGCCATCTCCGCCGGCCCGCTCGACACCCTGTCGTCGAGGGTAATCAGCCGCTACCGCGACATGAAGCGGGTGCACGCCGAGCGCTCGCCGATGGGGCGCAACATCACCCACGACGAGGTGGCGAAGGCGGCCCTCTTCCTGGCGAGCGACCTCTCGTCGGGCATAACCGGCGAGACCCTCCACGTCGACACCGGCTACAATATCATGGGCATCTAGTCGTCGAGACTGGGACATTAAACGGGGGTGTGGGGGTGTCCCCCACGACTAGCTCTTCGGGGACGGGGAGCGGAGAACCCGTCGAGACTGGGATGTTAAACGGGGTTGTGGGGGTGTCCCCCACAACCAGCTCTTCGGGACGGGGAGCGGAGAACCCGTCGAGACTGGGACATTAAACGGGGGTGTGGGGGTGTCCCCCACATCTAACTCTTCGGGGCGGGGAGCGGAGAACCCGTCGAGACTGGGATGTCAAACGGGGGTGTGGGGGTGTCCCCACAACTAACTCTTCGGGGACGGGGAGCGGAGAACCCGTCGAGACTGGGATGTTAACCAGGGGTGTGGGGGTGTCCCCCACGACCAGCTCTTCGGGGCGGTGAGCGAAGAACCCGTCGAGACTGGGGATGTTAAACGGGGTTGTGGGGGTGTCCCCCACAACTAACTCTTCGGGGGCGGGGAGCGAAGAACCTGTCGAGACTGGGATGTTAAACGGGGTTGTGGGGGTGTCCCCCACAACTAACTCTTCGGGGCGGGGAGCGAAGAACCCGTCGAGACTGGGATGTTAAACGGGGGTGTGGGGGTGTCCCCCACAATTAATTCTTTTGGGGGTGGGGGGTAGACCCGTCAACGCTGAGGCGCTGGTCCACTAACAGCGTGCGGGGGCAGCCTATGCCGGACTCGATCTTCCTGGAAGTCGAAGAAAACGCCAACTGCGAGTACATGCCCCTGCTGGTGTACGAGGCGCACCGCGACCCCGTACCCATCTTCCGGGTGAACCTCGAAGAGCCTGGGCGACCGCCGGGGACCTACTCGGTGACGGGCTGGAGCAGCGAGGGAGGCGGCACCCCCTGCCCCGCCATGTACGCCCCCGTGTCCGACTCAGGCCAGGCGGTCGCGCACCTCGTCTACGGCGGCGACTGGGGCATACGGTTCAGGCCGGACGACTCCGGCGAGCCGTGGAGCGTCGACAGCCCCGACCAGTGGGGAGAGCCCTACCTGATCCTCACCCAGGAAGGCGACATCATCCTGGACGGCTGACGTCCGGGAGGCTCTTTACCCTTCCCCCCCGGCTCCGCGGGGGGAGATTGAGCCTGTCCTGAGCTTGCCGAAGGGATGGGGGTCCCTGAGCGGCCACTCCGATACGGCAGGCGTAGGGCGCTGTTCACAAGCTCATCAGCCGTCGTTCCCACTGGGCACTTTCTCGACGTTTTGCGACTTAGGGTTGACCGTCCCTATCTCCGGCATGGGGGAGAGGTTGCGGCGAATTGGTCTAGTCGGGGGCGGTCCTGGTCGGTATCCTGGTGGAGGCCCGACCGGATACGAGTATGTTACTGCCCGTCACTTCAAGAACTCTTCCTCTTAGTACGTCGCACATTTGGGGAGAGTCATGATTTTCGTTTTCCAGAACGTCGATGGACACAATGTCGCCAGGTTTGATGCCGTGGTCCAATTGCCAGAAAGTGACTTCGTGCGTTCTGGAGCCCATGTCGGTGTTGCCGTCTTTTTCGATTCGGTCTTGGCGAGCCGGGAACGCAGTGTAACTTCGTTGTATCACTCGCAGGTGGTGTTCTTCCCCATTGACGGTCGCCAGAGCTGGCTTGGATAGTAGAGTGCTGAGATACGATATGGCATCGGTCTTGTTGGCCGCCTTAACCGAAGGACTCAGTGGGCCTGAGAGCATGGGGTGTATGTACCAGCGTCCGTCCCACCTTCTGAATATGTACCCGAGACATACGCCGCTGGGTGATGTTACTTGGGCCCGGGGTGAATCGCCAGAATCCAGCCAGAGGACATCGGCGAGAATGTCTCTCTGCTGTTTCGGTAGCACGCTGAGGAAATTGGCGAAGTATTTGACGGCGGGGTCCGAGGCTCGCGACAGTGATTGGTGTGCAGTCTTGACGATTGACGAAGAGTAGTCATCACCTACTTCGAACTGGGATTCCGCTGCGTGCTTTAGGGCGCCGGTGGGGCTGTCGTGGCTGTTGAGCCAGTCCCGGTAACGGCGCACTAGGGATTTCTTGCGGGACCCTGGGCTGTAGGCGAGCTGGTTGGACGGTATCATGGCCTCCTGGACGGCGCGGTCGACCCTGTGCCTGACTGTATCCTTGGGACGTTTTGCTTCCAAAAGGATTTCACTGAGCGCCCGTAGCAACTCCATGTGGATCGGCAGGATGATGGTCTGGAGAATGCGACTGTCTGTGTCCTGAACGAGCTCCCAGTAGCGTATACCGTTGAAAATGGTGTTGGAGGCAGTGGTCTGCAAGTAGAGAGGGAGGGATGCCAGGTGGCCCATTGGCTTCTTATTAGGGTTGTAGTTGTAATGGTTCACCGTAGCTTGGAATGCCCCCTCTAGGAAAGCAGCGGACTCCGGGTCGCATTGGCTTAGTTCGTCGTAACAGTTCTTTAAGTCGTGTCCCCACACGTCTTCGGCTCCAGTGGCGGTGATGAGGTACTTGATAGCCCTTTCGATGGAGAGGTGGGCTAGGGAGATTCTGTTGAGGGTTCGTACGACGGTCAGATGGATGAACAAGTCTCCTTCGACTGGTTCGTCTTCCAGCATGACGATGACGTCCAGAACTGACTCTCTTATTACCAGACGCTTAGGGTCTGTCATTCAAAGACTAGGCGATGGCTGTGTAGTGCGGGCAGGGCGCAGGGCCTTGTGTTTAGCGTGCATAGAGCAATTATAGCTAGGAGCGGTGGTCTGTACTCTAGCCTAGCTTCTGCTGTGATTACGCCACGGCGTCGCAGGCTAAAGCCCCATGGGGTTTGAGCCTGTTCGCCTCCATGTCTTTCAAGTAGCACTCCATCTTTCTGTCCACCTTCCGCTCCACCCATAGACGTCCTTGCACGGCAGGGGGCTTGCCAACCACCACCTTCATTTGACATCACGCGAACATAAGTGCTATTATCCTCCCGTGCGAGTGAGCGCCACCCGACCCCTACGCACAGGCCCCAGGCCATCGGAAATGTCCCACTTTGTCCCAAAATGACGCACATAAATATATAGAGGTGTCCCCTAGTCCCTCTTCCCCCGTCCGCGGGGGAAGATACAGCCTGTCCTGAGCCTGGCCCCTCCTGAGCTTGCCGAAGGGGCGAAGGGATGGGGGGTCCCGAAATGACACACTTTTGGCACACATTGACACACATAATATATATCCCTGTCTGGCCTGCCCGCGCCGCCTGTTCAGCCGGGAAAATTCTGGAAAGACTCAGGGACGGCTGACGTCCGGGGCGATGCGGCTGCGGAGCGACGGCATCAGCAGGCCGACCAGGCATACCAGGACGAGACCGGTGCCCGACATGATGGCGACGGCCTCGGTCGGGCCGAGCGCGGTGCCCAGACCGCCCACCAGCAGCGCGCCCAGCGGGCTCGCTCCGATCGCCAGGCTCATCACGCCCAGCGAGCGCCCGCGCATCTCCTCCCGCGCGACCAGTATCACGATCGCTGCCTGCATCGTCCCGAAGCCGGACGTGCCCAGGCCGGCTATCAGCAGGATCGGCAGGGACAGCCCGTACAGGGTCGACGCCGAGAAGCACAGTATCGCCAGCAGGGACAGGATCGACCCGCCCAGGAAGTAGCGCCCGTGGTACGAGATGTTCGGCTTCGACGCCATGCCCACCGCGCCGATGAGCGCCCCGAACCCCTCCGTCGCCAGGAGCAGCCCCATGAGGACAGGCCCGACCTCCAGGACGTTCTTCGCGATGACCGGCACCATCTGCTGGTAGGGAAAGAGCAGCAGGTTCATCAGCACCGTGACGATCACCGCCGTCAGGATGGTCTTCTGTCCCGCCACGTACCGGAACCCCTCGGCCAGGTTCCTGGCGACGCCCGACGACCTGACCAGTTCGGCGCTGGTCCGGCGCTCCGGCAGGCGCAGCAGCGTCGTCAGCGTGAATGTCGCCACGTGGAAGCCGGTGACGACGATGTAGGCGCCCGAAACGTCGACCGTCGAGATCAGGAGCCCGGCGAGCGCGGGCCCCGCCATGCGGCTGGCGTGCATCCCCATGGAGTCGACGGCGATCGCGTTGGTCACCCCCGCGCGGCCCATCAGGTCGTGGACGATCGAGCGCCGCGAGGGGAAGTCGAGCGCCGAGCCGGTCCCGTTGGCGAGGATGACTATGTAGGCGTGCCAGAACTCGACCCTCCCGGTGAAGAGGACGACCGTCATCACCACGGTGACGATCAGGTTCGCCGTCTGCGTGACTATCAGCAGCCGCTTCCGATCGACCCGGTCGGCGAGCAGGCCGCCGATCGCGCCCAGCACCAGCGTCGGCGCGAATCCGCAGGCGCCGACGAGCGAGACCCGCCAGGGCGACTCGGTCAGCTCCAGGACCAGCCACGCCAGCAGCGTCATCTGGCTCCAGCGCGAGATGTTGTTGAACAGGTTCGCCGGCCACAGCAGCCGGAACTGCCGGTTCTGGAACGCCTGGAAGGTGCGCAGGGAGCGCACCCTTCTGGGTACCGATCGTCCTGTGAGGGCCATCTGGGTGGCGGGGTAAAGAGCCGCGGATGAGTCTATGGACGGAGCATCCAGGCTCCGCGTCAGACGACCGTACAGAACGGCGCGGAGGATTGTCTAGCTGTTTACGGGCGCCGTCAGCTCTGTCGGGCGAAGGCGAGGCCCCACACGGACCGCGCCCCGGCCGCCTTCAGCGCGGCGGCGCAGGCGGACATGGTGCTGCCGGTGGTCACCACGTCGTCCATCAGCAGGATCGACTCTCCGCTCAGGCCGGCCGGGCACGCGAAGGAGCCCTCGATGTTGGACCTCCGCTCCTCGTAGTTCTCGATCGAGACCTGCGGGGGCGTGTTCCGCACGCGGCGGACGATGCCGGGCCTCACGGGGAGGCCCATCCTCTTCCCGACCGTCCGGGCCAGCAGCTCCGACTGGTTGTATCCGCGCGTCCTCTCGCGCCGCGGGTGGAGAGGCACCGGCACGATCACCTCGCCCGGCGCCGGGCGAGATCCGGGGAGGTCGGCAAGCAGCCGGGCCATGTCGGGGGCGACGGCCCTGAAGTTGGCGTACTTGAGGCTGTGGACGAGCTGCCGCCCGGCGCCTTCGAACAGGCAGACAGCCCTGATGCCGTCGAACGCGGGCGGAGACGAGGCACACGCCTCGCACAGCCTGTCGGCGCCGGGATGGGCGCAGCGCGCGCAGTAGGGCCTTTGGAGCCTCGAGAGAGACGCCTCGCACGGCTCGCAGAGGAAGGCGCCTCCCCGGCCGCAGGCCGCGCAGCTCGGCGGCAGGACTAGGTCGACCGCCATGCGGGCCAGCCTGGAGACCGTCCACGCGGCGCGCGGAGCCAGCGGCGGACGCGGGGACGGGGGCGGCTTCGCGGGCAGGCTACACCCGACGGAACTTGGAGACGCGTTGGCTCTCGCCGATCTCCGCGACGTAGATGCTCCCCTCCGAGTCGACGCAGATGCCGTGGCCGTTCATCACCGTGCCCCTGCCCGCACCCTCGTCGCCGTACCACCGGGCGAGGGGCGAGCCCTCCAGGGTCCAGATGCTGACTCCCGACCCCGGCCCCTGCTCGACGACGTACACGGTATCGTCCGCTATCCAGAGGTCTCCCGGCATACGCAGGCCTGTCCACTCCTCCAGGAACCTGCCCTCTCCGTCGAAGAGCTGCAGCCGGTTGTTCTCCCGGTCGCAGATGAAGACGCGGCCGTGCCTGTCGACCCAGATGTTGTGCAGCAGCGCGAACTCGCCCGGCCCCTCCCCGCGGCTTCCCCAGGAGAGCAGCAGCTCGCCCTCGGCGCTGAACTTGTGCACCCGGTGTCCGCCGTAGCCGTCCGACACGAAGATGTCGCCGCTGGGCGCGACCGCCAGCCCCGACGGCAGGTTGAAGGGCCTGCCGTAGTAGGTCGGCGACGGCACTCCCTTCTCGCCGAGACTCCTGAGCGCGGCCCCGCCGGAGGTGTACTCCGTCGCGATGTGGAAGTCGCGGTCGACCAGCCAGACGTTGTCGTTCGGCGCTATGTATATGCCGTGCGGATTCGCCGAGAAGGTCCCCTCTCCCCAGGACGAGATGAATGTCCCGTCGGGGCGCCAGACCGTCAGCGGATGGTGCCCCCTGCTGAAGATGTAGACCTCGTCCCTGGAGTTGACGGCCCCGTCCGAGGCCAGCCCGAACTCCCAGTCTCTCGGCATCTCCGGCCAGCTATCGACCCGCTCGTAGCGGTGGTCTCCGGATCCTACGACTGCCACTTGATCGCCTCCTCGTCAGGATGGTCCATTCTCCGCTCCCCGTCATACCGGCGAAGACCGGTATCCAGGGGGAGGCGGGGGATTTGGGAGAGTGCGCGGTGCGATTGTAAGACGCGGCCCTCCGCCGGTCAACAGAGCGGCGATGTCGTGTCGAGGCGCCATTGCGTTGGTATAGCATGAATGGACCGACGCAGGTCCTGCCGGAGTTGAAATCACCGACTACCATTGAGAGGAGACCAGCCATGGTCCGCATTCCGACCGATCGCGAACCGACGCACCCGGGTGAGATGCTGCTGAAAGAGTTCCTTCTGCCCCTGGGGTTGACACAGCGAGATCTGGCGAGCGCGATCCAGGTGCCGTACCAGCGTGTCAACGAAGTCGTCCGTGGTAACCGGGGAGTCACGCCCAGCACCGCGTTGCGGCTCTCTAGGTTCTTCGGCAACACTCCAGGCTTCTGGATGAGTCTGCAACTCCGTTGGGACCTCTATCACGCCCGACGCGCCGAAGCGGATCAGATCGACACCATACGTCCGCACGCGTTGGTGGATGGCCAATAGAGAGGTGCTCTCCGCCCGTCAACAGACCGTCGCGGCGGTCTGTTAGAATGGCCCGACACCGGCTCCCTGAGGAGAGGAAAAAATGATCGCGATGCGTGACGCCATGCGCGCGGTGAAGCGCCACGACCGGGGGGACGTCGTGCTCACCACGGAGACGGCGATCTGGGCGTGGGAGGATGTCCTCGACGACCCCGACCGCCATCTGCCGATACCGGCTATGAGCAAGGGCTCCTCCGTCGCGCTGGGGGTCGCGCTGGCCCATCCCGACCGGCGCGTCGTCCTGTGGGACGGCGACGGCGGGCTGCTGATGAACCTCGGCGGGCTCGTGACCGTCGCCGGAGCGTCGCCGAAGAACCTGTACCACGTGGTGCTCGACAACGGCGTCTACGCCATGACCGGCGGCCAGCCCACTCCCAATGCCGACCGGCTGAGCTACGCGGAGATGGGGCAGGGCGCCGGCTACGCCGGCACCTTCGAGTTCGACGACCTGGAGGAGTGGGCCACCCGGATCGGAGAGGTGCTCGAGGAGGAGGGGCCGGTGCTGATCGTGATGAAGACCGAGTCGGAGATCACCGACTGGCGAAACGCGCCCCCCACGCGCAAGAGCCGGCACATGAGGGAGGCCGCCCCCGCGGCAAGAGCCCTTCTCGCGAGCTGATCCTTCCGTTCGAGGTGAGCCTGTCGAACCAACGAACGGAAGAGCCGGCATGAACCAGGCCCCAATCCACTACGCGACGGTCGCGGAGCAGGCGGAGATGCTCCGGTCGAAGGCGGTCTCCCCCGTCGAGCTGGCGAGGGCATACCTGGACCGGATCGACCATCTCGACAGCCGGCTCCGGGCCTACATCACCGTCCTGTCCGACTCTGCCCTCCGCCAGGCGGAGGAGGCCGGGCGCGAGATAGCCTCCGGACGGTACAGGGGCCCGCTCCACGGAGTCCCCGTCGCCCTCAAGGACATCATTCACGTCGCCGGCGTCCCCACCACCGCCGGCTCACGAGTGATGACAGGCTTCGTGCCCCGTGAGGACTCGACCATCGTCCGGCGCCTGCGCGACTCCGGCGCCATCCTCCTGGGCAAGGCGAACCTGAGCGAGTTCGCGATGGGCGGAACGATCGACCACCCGTTCGGCACGCCCCGCAACCCCTGGAACACCGCCTTGACGCCGGGAGCGTCCAGCAGCGGCTCCGGCGTGGCCGTCGCCGCGGGCCTCTGCTCCGCCGCGCTGGGGTCGGACACCGGCGGCTCTATCAGGGGCCCCGCCTTCTTCTGCGGCATCGCCGGCCTCCGTCCGACGTACGGCCGAGTCACCCGTCAGGGCGTCGTGCCGATGTGCTGGTCGATGGACACAGTGGGGCCGATGGCGCGGAGCGTCGAGGACTGCGCCATCCTCCTGTCGGCCATCGCCGGCCCGGATCCCGCCGACCCGTCGGCCGCCCGGTCTCCCGTGCCGGACTATCGAGGCTCCATCGAAGCCGGCGTCCGTGGACTCAGGATCGGCGTCCCCAGTGAGATGATCGACTTCGACGGGATGGACGGCGAGGTGCGTGACGCGGTCTCCGTCGCGGCCTCCCGGCTCCGGGCTATGGGAGCCTCGGTAGAAGATGCGCCGCTCCCGTCGGCCTCCAACAGCGGCGGGGCCTTCGTGGCGATCGCCGACACGGAGGCGGCCGCCTTCCACGCCCGCTGGCTCAGCAACAGGAGAGCCGACTACGACTCCGGCAGCCGCACCCGGCTGGAAGCCGCCTCAATGCTGCCCGCCGTCGACTACATCAAGGCGCAGCGGGCCAGGAACGTGGTCAAGGGGGAGATGCGGGAGCTTCTGGAGCGATTCGACGCGCTTCTGACGCCGGCGAGCAACGCGCCCGCCCAGCCCGTCGAGTCGGCCACCGCCGCGCCCGGCGGAAGCTACCGCGGGTCGGCGGACATGGCGCGCCGCCGCCTGACCAGCCCCGCCTCCCTCGCCGGCGTTCCCGCCCTCTCCGTGCCCTGCGGTTTCACACGGTCCGGCCTCCCCGTAGGGCTTCAGCTCATCGGCAGGCCGTTCGACGAGTCGACCCTCTTCCGTGTGGGCCGCGCCTACGAGGCCGCAACAGACTGGCGCCACATGCGCCCCGACCTCTAAGACGGCAGATCAGCAGACCGGCGGATGCTACACCCGGTGCGACCGCAGGCCGGCGCGCCAGGCGGCAGGCTTGCGGCGTCCGTACCTGACGCGAGAGGCGCCCAGGAAGCGCGCCAGGTCGTCCACGGTGCGGGCGAGCGGCTCGGCTATTGAGGCGTCGGCTCTCGCGCCGTCCTCGGCGTGGACCGCGTTCACCACGAGGACTCCGGTCTTCCGATCCATCTTCGGGTCGATGCGTCCGACCAGCCTGTCGCCGTGCAGGATCGGCATCACGTAGTAGCCGTACCTCCGCCGGCTCTTCGGCACGTATATCTCGATCGTGAAGTCGAACCCCCACATGGCGAGGGTCCTGGCGCGGTCGCAGATGAGGTTGTCGAAGGGGGAGAGCAGCACCGTGCGTGGCGCCCACTCGGAGTCGAGAGACTCGATCAGCGGGATGTCGTCCCGGTGAACGTACCAGTCGCCGCGCCAGGGGTCGCCCTCTCCCACGACTCGCGCCGAGACGATCAACCCCTCGCTCAGGAGGTCCTTCAGCGTCTGGCCGACTCCTTCGTAGTGCCCGCGCACGAAGTGGTTGCGTATGTGGGTCTGCGTGCCCACGCCGAGCGCCTTCAGCGATATCTGCGACGCGCGCCGGACGGCCTCGGCCAGGGGCAGCGGATCGCGGGCGGTCCAGTCCGGCAGCCATCGCTCAGTCAGCGTCCAGTATCTCCTGAGCCCTTCGCGGGCGGCGACCGTCACCTCGCCGCTGGTCCACAGGTGATACAGCATCCAGCCGACGTCGCCGCCAGTGCGCCAGCCGGTGACCGGTCGTCTGGGGCCCGCGACCGGAGTGACCTCCGCAAGCTGGTCGGAGGTCATCGGCGGGTTGTCCCGGAGGGCCGCGAGCACCTGCCCTCGCAGCTCCGCATGCTCCTTCAGCCACTCGCGTACCCGAACATCCCGCTTGCCTTCACCGGCGTACGCCGCCCTCATCTGGGAGCCGTGTATCGGGAAGTTCTCCGTCGCGACGATGGAGGCCGCGTGCGCCCAGTACTCGAACAGGCGTCTGTGTTTCCAAAGGGCCGTGTGGAGACGTTCGGGATCGTACCGGCCCAGCCTGCTCCAGAGCGCCAGATACTGCGTGCGCTCCACAGCCCGGATCGGGTCGATCTGCAGGCAGCCCAGGTCTTGAACGAGGTCGGCGATGCCCTCGGGCGTGGCGTCGGGACGCGGCTCCGTGAGCCTCTGTTTCATCACGGCCAGCCGGCGGGCCTGGGTGGGAGTGAGCTCGATAATGCCGGTCATCGCGCGGGAATGTTACTGTCCACTACCCCGCGCTTCAAGAGTTTATAGCTTGCGGGCTCCTTGCCCACCTCGTATTATCACTGGGGGCTCCCCCATCTCACTCTCCCTCCACGGACGGGGGAGGAGGCAAGGCCGCGGAAGGGGCCTCCCTGAGGACAGGAGAAGACAGGACGACGGGGTGTAGCGCAGCGGTAGCGCGCCTGCTTTGGGAGCAGGAGGTCGCCGGTTCGATCCCGGCCGCCCCGACCACCGAAACAGGCGGAGACCGCCCGCGCTGGAGGAGAGTAGGATGCCAATTGACGACAGAGCTATGTTTCGACGCCTGGGAGCCGGCGACTCTATCGACGCAGTCTGCGGAGAGGCGGGGCTGGCGAGAGGCGATTTCGACGCCTGGTGGAGACGACAGCTCGAATCGCGGCTGCCGGAGATGGATGGCTCGCGGAAGCTCCGCGGCGTCGCCGGCGGGGTCGAGATCCTCCGTGACGAGCTCGGCACTCCCCACATCTATGCCGACAACGACGCCGACCTTTTCTTCGGCTACGGCTTCGCGACCGGGCAGGACCGCCTCTGGCAGCTCGACTACCTGCGGCGGAAGGCTACGGGCCGCCTCTCGGAGGTGCTCGGCCCGAGCGGGATCGAGCTGGACACGATAGCGCGTACCGTGGGGGTCCCCGGGATCGCGGCCGCCGAGGCCGACCGTCTCCCCGACCTCACGCTGCGGCGGCTTAAGGCGTTCGCCGACGGGATCAACGGCGCGATGGAGGAGGCCCGGGACCGGCTTCCGATCGAGTTCGCCCTTCTCGACTACGAGCCTGAGCCCTGGTCCCACATCGATTCCCTCGCGCTCTGGGCGGAGCTGAGGTGGTATCTGACGGGACGCCTGCCGATCATCGTCATACCGGAGGTGGCGAAGCGGGGGCTGGGAGAGGGGCCGCTATACCGGGCGTTTCTGCTGGGCGAGGCGGATGAGGAGAGCATCGTGCCGCCCGGCCACTACGAGGCGGTGCGCACAGGCGCCGTCCCGGTGGGCCAGACGGTCAGCAGCCCGGACGAGGGCCTTGGAAGCAACAACTGGGTGATCGGCGCGAGCCTGTCCGAGTCGGGCGGGGCGCTGGTCGCCAGCGACCCGCACATAGCCTTCGGCAGCGTCTCTTGCTGGTACCAGGTACACCTGTCCGGGGCCGGCTTCAACTTCACCGGATCGGGCTACGTCGGCGTGCCCGGCGTCACCTTCGGGCGGAACGACCGCGTCGCCTGGGGGGTGACGAACAACATCTGCGCCCAGCGGGACCTCTACCAGGAGAGGGAGCACCCGGACAGGCCGGGGCATTTCCTGTACGACGGGGAGTGGGAGCCCGCGGAGGAGACCGTCGAGTCGATAGCCGTCAAAGGCGCGGACGCCGTCGATCTCCGGGTGCGGAAGACGCGTAACGGCCCGATCGTGGACGGGATCATACCGGAGGAGGCGAGGGAAACGGGGCCTGTCTCCTTCCGATGGATGGGCCACGAGGCCTGCGATGAGATCACCGGCCTGCTTCAGGCCAACGCCGCGGCCAGCGCAGCGGGGTTCAGGGAGGCGCTGCGCGACTGGGTCGTGCCTACGTGGAGCTTCGGCTTCGCCGACGTCGACGGACACATCGGCTACCAGTGTGTCGGGAGGATTCCCATCAAGGAGAGCTGGGACCGGGGCTACCGCCCCGGATGGGATCCCGAGCACCAGTGGCGCGGCTCGGTTCCCTTCGACGCGCTCCCGCGCATGGAGGACCCGGAGCAGGACTGGATAAGGTCGGCCAACAACCGCACCGCGCCGGAGGACTTTCCATATCCTCTTGCGGGGGTATGGAGCAGCGGGCACAGGGCTCTCCGAATCCGGCAGATGATTGAGGAGCGCCCCAGGATCGACCGGGAGTATCTGGCCGCGATGCAGAACGACTCGCTGTCGCTGCGCGCCGTAGAGGGCCTGCCCGGACTGCTGCGGACGCTTGACGGGGCGGGCGACGAGCGTGTCGGAGAGGCGGCGGCCCACCTGCGGGCCTGGGACTGCCGCATGGAGACCGACCGCGTCGGAGCCGCGATATTCGAGAGCTTCTTCTACCAGTGGGAGATGGAGGTGGCCGCCGAACGCTTCGAGGGCGAGACGGCACGGCTGCTCGGCACGGCGTGCGGCGGGCTCGCGCTCAGCCTGCTCGATGGAGACACCCACGACTGGTTCGCCGACGGCGGAAGGGAGCGGGCGGCGCTCAGGGCGATGAGCCGGACCCTCGAGGACATGGAGGCGCGGCTGGGAGCCGACATGGCAGGCTGGACATGGGGCGCTGTCCACAAGATCAGGCTGGGGCACCACCTGTCGGAGCGCGGCGGCATCTTCCGCGCGCTCGACCGCGGAGGCGACCCGGTGCGGGGCAACGGCGTGACCGTCTGCAACACCGGCTTCGATCCGAACTACCTCGCGGCGATGGGCGCCAACTACCGCATCAACGCCGACCTGGGAGAGGAGCAGCCCGGACTGTGGGCCATCGACGCCGCCGGCCAGTCGGGCAATCCCGGCAGCCCGAACTACTGCGATCAGCTGCCGACCTGGCTCGAAGGCCGCCACCACTACATCCCGATCGACAGGGAGAGGGTTGAGAGGAGCGCGAAGACGAGGCTGAAGCTGAGGGGAACGTGACGGTATCTTCTTTCCGTCAATCCGGCTCTGAACCGGAATCCGAGGGCGGAAGTGGATTCCCGCTTTCGCGGGAAAGACGGAAGGAGGCTACTAAGGAGCAGGGAAATGTGCAGGAGCATCAAGCGCCTTCGCGTCCGGGACCAGATCGCCGTTGACGAGGAGATACACGCAGCCGCGCTCCAGTTCGTGAGGAAGATCAGCGGCTACAGGACTCCCTCCAGCGCCAACGCCGATAGTTTCGACGCCGCCGTGGAGGATATAACATCGGCGTCGAAGAGGCTCCTCGCCACCCTCAGACCCGGGGCACGGGCGTAAGCTACTCTTCTATGGGGGAGCATCGAGGTGAGGGCGCTCTCCCCCTCATCCCCGGACCGAGTCCGGGGGCTCGTGGATGAGCCGGGCGACGCGCCTCCACAGGTCGACGCCCTTAAGGCGCGTCACTACAGTCTCCCCATCCTGGACGTCCAGCGGCAGGCGTGACCGGAAACGGAAGGGATAGTCCGATAGCTCCATGAGAGCCGGCCTTCCCGGACGGTTCTCCAGGACGATAGCCGGGAAGAGCGGCCCCTCTCCGTCCGATGCGCCGACCTGCTCCCTGAGATACTTGAGAAACCAGTAGCGACGCCGCTCGTTTTCGATGCCCGACAGCTCCCTGATCTGGACGTCGGCCCGGTGGCAGACGGAGGCGACCTCTTCGGCGGAGTAGTGGGCCTCACCCGTACGCAGGTGGCGGCTGATCTGCCTCTGCATGACGAGGTCGGGGTATCGCCTCAGGGGCGAGGTGGCCTGGATGTACTCCTCCACTCCCAGCCCGCCGTGCGAGTCCGGTACGGTGGAGAGGGACGCCGGCTGCAGGCGGCGAAACAGGTGGAACCTCTTGAACGAACCGTCCGGGAGATCGGGGAGACCGGTCAGGTCGGGCGGGGTCTGGGACCTGTACGCGGCTGGAAGCCCGTTCTCACGGCAATACCGCGCCATCAGGGAGTTGCACAGTATCATCAGCTCCATCACCGTGGAACGGGCCGGGGTGGACCTGGCGGCCACGCTCACCTCCACCTCGCCCGAGTCGGCGATGGTGATCCGCATCTCTGGCGAGTCGACGGTCACGGCGTTCTTTTCTTTCCTCTTTCGTTTGAGTTCATCGGCGATGCTGTGCATGACGGTCAGTGCGCCGCTCCACGGGCCGTTTCCGTCCCTGATCGCCTCGTCGGCCTCGTCATAGGTCAGCGCCGCCCTGCTCCTGACCACCGAAGGGAGTATCCTCCATGCCTTCACCTCGCCCTCGTCCGTCACTTCAACGATCAGGCTGAGCGCGCCCCTCCGCTCTCCGGCCAGGAGGCTTCCCGCGCCGCCGGACACCTCCGGCGGCAGCATCGGCACCCTGCGGTCGGGCGTGTACAGGGAGGCGATGCGCCGGTCCGCCTCCCCGTCCATCGCCCCCCCGGAGGGCACGAGCGCGGCGGCGTCGGCGATGTGGATGCCGAGCCTGCACATCCCGTCCCCGATCCGCTCCACCGAGAGGGCATCGTCCCGGTCCTCTGTGCCGGCGTCGTCGATAGTCAGCGCCGTCAGGGAGGTCAGGTCTTCTCGGGACGACCGGGCCAGGGCGGCGTCGAGGTCTATGGAGGCAGCCTCCGCGATCACCTCCGCGGGAAACTGCTCCGCAATGCCCGCCCGTTCGAGTTCCAGGGGCTCGTCCGGATCCAGCAGGTCGACCGCCGTCAGGAGATCGAACGCGGCCCTCTGAGGGTCGCCGCCGCGTCTCCCTGTTCGGGCCAGCATCTCCCTGGCTGCCGTCGCCCGCGTGTAGCTGTCGCCGTGGACGGCGTAGCCCCGCAGATGATCGAGGAGGCTCCTCTGGTAAGGGGAGATCGCGTCGGGTAGAAGGCTGCGGGAGAGTGCGTCCATCAGCGCATCCGTCTGACGAGCGTTCTCGGCCTTTCGCCGCCTCCGCTCCAACATCTCCGCGACCTGCTCCGGCGGCCTGGGCGAGAAGCCTTCCGCCTCGCGGGAGAAGTGGAGCGGGTCCCTCTCCAGGTGGAGCAGAAGGGCGACCCGCTGAGACGGGGAGGGCGTCCCGTTCCAGTAGAGCTCGGCGATGTCGTCGAGGCCTATCGGGGCAGCCGCCCCTACTGCAACCTCCCACACATCGGACAGGTCGATCCGGGATGCCAGCGCCTCGCACTGCCGGACGAAGGAGTCGGCCTCCGTATCGCCGGACACGACAACGCCCGTGGTCTCCACGATCCTGTCCCGCGGAAGGGTCCGGTCCCTGCCCCGGCTGACGCCGATCTTCACCCGCGGATTGGGACCCTGGTCGGGCGGCGTCAGACAGCGTCCGACGGCCAGTCCGCCCTTGCCGCGGACGACGATCATCTCTCCGGTTTGGATGGTCAAGGCTCCTGTGAGGCTCCGTCTTCTGCGGAGACGGCGTTCAGTCGAGTGTAAAGTCAGGGCCCGTCCAAGAACAAGCAGGTTGTACGACGACGCCCGCGCTGCTACTCTGCGGGCATGAGGGAAGACCGAGACATGACTCGCGCGGACGAGCGGGCGGTGGAGCTGCTGCGGGAGCTGGGCCGCCGGCCCGCGGCGCCCTTCTTCGAGCAGGGGCCGGCGGAGTATATCTTCGGGACGCTGTCGCGCCTCGGCCTCAACCCGACACGCGACGCCTGGGGCAACGTGGCGGCCCGCTACCGCAACCTGGCTTCCGGGGCGGACCAGCCGCCCATCTCCTTCGTCGCTCACATGGACCACCCCGGCTTCGAGATCGTCGATACGGGAAAGGAGCCCGCTGTCGCAAAGGCGCTGGGCGGCGTCCCCGCGGCATCTCTAACACAGCCGACGCCCGTGCTGGTGCTGGCCTCCGACGGCCGCCGCATCCCGGCGGAGACGGTACCCCTGGACGGCGGAGTGTCGAGGAGGAAGACGGGGATCCGTCTGCCGGCGGGGATGTCGGTGGAGCCGCCTGTCCCCGTCGTGTTCGATCTCCCCGACTTCGCACTGGACGGCGGCACGCTGAGGATGCGCGCGCTGGACGATCTGGCCGGCTGCGCCGCGATCCTGGCGGCGACGGAGCGGCTGGTCCACGAGGAGGCCGAGGCGGATGTATTCGCCGTGTTCACGAGGGCCGAAGAGGTCGGCCTCTACGGGGCGAGGCTGATGGCGGAGGCGCAGACGCTGCCGATCGAGACGCTCGTCGTTTCCATCGAGTCGAGCCCGGTCATACCCGGCGTGGCGCAGGGCGCCGGGCCGGTGATACGCACCGGAGACGCGGCCTTCACCTTCGACGCGGACGCCGAGCAGGTCCTCACGGCCGCCCGCGAGAGCCTCAAGGACCGGGATCCCGGGTACAGGTGCCAGCGGCAGCTTATGAGCGGAGGGGTGTGCGAGGCGACGGCGTTCGCCGTCTTCGGCTACCGGACCACCGGCATCGCCTTCCCGCTAGGCAACTATCACAACGGCACGAAGGGACTCCGCGACCCCGAGGGGGGAGTGGACGCGGAGTACATCCGCCTGTCCGACTTCCTCGGCGGAGTGGAGCTGGTTCACGAGGCCGCCAGGAGCGTGGGACTGCGCGGCGAGTCGCCGACACGCCGCCGGATGAGCGAGGTGCCGGAGGATGTGCGGGCGCGTATGAGAGGGCCTTAACCTTCCCTCGCGGACGGAGAACCTTCTGGATACCGGCTTTCGCCGGCTGACGGTTGTTGAAAGTCCCCGCGAACGGCTAGGGCCCGCCGGCGTCCCATCCGTCGAGGGTCCAGTATCCCACGCGCGGCACCCGGACGACCGCGGGAAGGCCCTGCGCCCTCTTCAGCCGCTGGATGTTGTACAGGTGGGTCGTCTCCTCGAAGTAGATGTGCCTCATCGTCGCCTCCAGCATCATCAGAGCCTTGCCGGGCTCTGGAGAGGGGACGACGCCAGTCGGATGGGCCTCGACCATCAGGGGCCACTGCGCGCTCCAGTCCATCAGGTAGGTGTTGGACCTGAGGAAGTCGACGCTCCGCTCCCTCAACACGCGCAGGGCGAGGTCTATGCCTCCCTCCAGCTGCCGGAGCAGGACGGCCAGATCCCAATACCGGTCCTCGTCCATGCGGCGGTCGAACCGGGAGTCGGCCAAGCCGCCGACGTCCTCCACGCCGTGGTCTCCGCCGGGGAAGAGGGTGTCGCCCCAGCGGAGTATCAACCAGCGGTAGATCAGCGACGACATATGGCTCAGCTGGCGGCGGATGCTCCACGCCGCCCACTCCCAGCGCGGGGAGTCGAAGTCGAGCTCCCCGTCGGAGAGGCCGACCACCTCGGAAGCGATCAGGTCGTAGAGCGTCTCGTACTCGGGGAAGATGGCTATTCCCGGAGATGCGCCGGTTACGGGGTGTGTCACTTCACTCTCACCCTAGCCTTCTCCCGTCGAGGGGGCTTTGCACCTGACTTCCCGCGAAGCGGCCGGGATCGAATTCATCGAGCGGCATCCTTGCTGCTCCCCTGGTTACCAGATCGGCCGCAAGCCTTGCCATGGCCGGGCCGAGCATCAGTCCCAGCCGTCCGCCACCGGTTGCGACATAGGCGCCGTCCAAGCCGGGCACCTCCCCCAAGACGAGCTTCCTGTCCGCCGACAGGGGTCGGACGCAGGCGGTGTGGATCACGACCTCGCCCTCCGACAACGACGGCAGGTTCCTAGTCACCGCGGCCATGATCTCCTCGCGCGCCCAATCCGTGGTCGTCTCGTCGATCCCGGCGTCCTCGAAGGTCGGGCCTACCCAAGTGAGGCCGTCGGGCTTGGTCGAGGCGAAGTGGTCTCCTCCGCCGACGGAGGCCCGTATTGGGGGCCCCGGCAGTCTCAGCCTCAATATCTGCCCCTTCCAGGGCTGCATTCGAATAGGGACGCCGAGCCAGTCAGAGGCGGCCTCGCTCCAGGGCCCGGTCGCGACCACGACCCTGTCGCACTCGATGCTGTCGCCGCTCAGCGTCAACCCCCGGACCCTGCCGCCCTCCCTGGAGAGTCCCGTGACGGCTCCCCTCACGAAGTGGGCGCCGCGCATCTCTGCCCCCATCGCCAAGGCGAGGGTCAGACGCTGCGCGTTCACGTCGCAAGTCCCCTCCGTGTACAGCGCCCCCAGCACCTCGGGGTTGATGCGGGGCTCGACCTCCTGGGCCTCCTTCGTCGTGAGCCACCGGACTATATATCCCTGCGTGTCCACCTCCCACGAGCGACGATCGCGCTCGAAGCCCTCAGGCGAGCGCGCACCGGCGACATCTTCCTCGTCGAATGCCAGCGCTAGCGACGGTCTCTCCCGGAACTCCACGTTGACGCCGGTGTCGTCGAGCAGCGACTCTGCCAGCTCCCGGTGCAGGCGCATGCCCAGAGCACCCACGTCGAAGTGGGCGCCGTCCATTCCTGCTTCGTCGAACGTGCCCAGTGCGGCGTATGAGAAGCCCGATGCGTGGCTGGCAATGCCGTCCCGCTCCACGACGACGCAATCGACGCCCTCGCCGGACAGGAAATAGGCGGTGGCGGCGCCGACTAGGCCTCCCCCAACAATCGCGACCTCGGCTGTTTCCCTGCTCATGGGCCTGTATCCTTCCTTCCAGCTTCTGTGCCCCTCCGGGCGCTTGTGGTCTAGGGTCTCGCTGAGGTCTGCGGCAGCCCCACCTCTTCTGCTCTCAGACCTGAACCAATTTCGAGCGCGATACGGCTAATGGGTCGCAAAGGTAGGCCTGAACCAAAAGTCAAGCGCGGCAAGCATTTTGGTGCAAAGCCCGTCAAGGGAGAGGGGACTACCTGCTCGACAGACTTGTGCAACGAATTCCGGGGACGGGACACACTAGGGGGTGGCGTCCAGGGCGGCCTGCAACTGGGGAACCGAGACGTTCCCGCCGCTCATCACGAGGGCGATTTTCTTCCCCTGCAGACGCTCCCCTAGCTTCAACGCGCCGGCCAATGAGGCGGCGCCGGCATGCTCCGTCAGGTTGTGGGTCTTTTCGAGATGCAGCACTATCGCCTGCTCGAGCTCCGCGTCGGTGACGAGGAGGAAATCGTCCAGCAGATCGCTCAGGATGCCGTTCGTCAACTCATAGCTGGAGCCGGTCGCGAGGCCCTCTGCAATCGTTCCCATGGGAGAGTCGACGATCCGGCCCTCCTTCCACGACAGGTAGACGGCCTGGGCCTGCGCGGATTGTACGCCGTAGACGCGGATGTCCGGGTTGATCGCCTTGGCGGCGATGCAGGCGCCGCACGCGCCGCTGCCGCCGCCAATGGGAGTTACGATGACATCCACGTCCGGGAGGTCTTCGAGTATCTCCAGCGCGATCGTGCCGACGCCGGCGATCAGATGAGGCTCGTTGGCGGAGTGTATGAAGCGGTACCCTTCCTCGCGCGCAAGCCTCTCGGCGTATGCGAGACAGTCGTCGAAGACCTCGCCGTGGAAGATGACGTTGGCGCCGAGATTCCGCATCGACTCGACCTTGCCCGGGTTGGCTCCTTCGGGCACAACTATGGCGGCTTCGACCCCGAAGACTCCTGCGGCGTAGGCGATCGACTGTCCATGGTTGCCCGTCGACGCCGCGGTTACGCCTCGACGCTTCTCATCGTCGGAGAGCTGGGATATCAAGTTGACGCCCCCGCGCATCTTGAAGGCTCCCAGACGCTGGTGGTTCTCGTGTTTGACGTAGACCTCGGCGTCGAGGAGGCGGTCCAGGGAGAGGTAGCGGTGCAGAGGGGTCCTCGTAACGTAAGGGGCGATGCGACGGCTCGCCCCCATGACATCCTGCAGCGTGGGTCGCTCGAACATGTCCACCTCCTGAGCTCAATCTCAAGGATACCGCTTAGGGCGGCATCGGGGAAAGGGCCGGGAACGGCCAGAGTACGGACTGGTCGAATCCTGATACCATGCCATGGAGAGGGGCGATGGTTTCCAGCCGGCAGATGAAGGACAGCATCAGAGGCGGAGCGATCCGGCTTCTGCCCGCCGACGTGTCGTCGAAGATAGCGGCGGGCGAGGTGGTGGAGCGGCCCGCGTCGGTCGTGAAGGAGCTGGTCGAGAACTCCCTGGACGCCGGAGCGACCGAGATAACGGTGGAGATTGCCGGAGGCGGCGCGGACCGCATCCTCGTGGTCGACAACGGCCGAGGCATCCCGCCCGACGAGATCGAGCTGGCGTTCGAGAGGTTCGCCACAAGCAAGGTTGCCGGCCAGAGCGATCTGGAGGGGATATCCACGCTCGGATTCCGAGGGGAGGCGCTGCCCAGCATAGCCGCCGTCTCCACGGTCGTGATGACAAGCAGGACCCCAGACTCCTCGTCCGGGGCGCGGCTTCGCGTGGTGGAGGGAAGGACGGACGGACGGGAGAGGGCTGGGGCTCCGAACGGCACGTCGGTATCCGTCTTACACCTCTTTAGGAACTTCCCGGCCCGGCGCAAGTTCCTGCGCTCGGCGGCCACCGAGACATCGCGCATTCGAGCACTCATGATCCGGTATGCGCTGGCGTATCCGGAAAAAAGGCTCCGGCTCTCCGTCGAGGGGAACGAGGCGCTGGCGACCACGGGCTCGGGCGATCTGCGCGAGGCGGTGGCCGCCGTATACGGGCTGGACACGGCCCAGAGGATGCTAGAGATAGTGCGGGAGCCGTCCGGCTCCGATCCGGCGCAGACGGAGATCACGGGCATGGTGGGCGCGACCTCTCTCCACCGCGCCAACCGGAATCGCGTCAGCCTCTTCGTCAACCGGCGCTGGGTACAGGTCCGTTCCCTGGGCTACGCGGTGGAGCAGGCCTATCACGGCTTTCTGATGGAGCGGCGGTTCCCGGTCGCGGCGGTCAACGTGGACCTGCCTCCCGAAGAGGTGGACGTGAACGTGCATCCGGCAAAGACGGAGGTGCGGTTCAGGCGGGAGGGGGCGGTGTTCGCGGCGCTGCAACAGGCGGTCCGCCGGACGGTCATGGCCGACTCTCCGGTGCCCCAGGTCGGACGTCCGGGGGCGGGAAGACCCGGTCTCGCGGCCGCGCCGGACCCAGGCGTCTTCTGGCCGTCCGGGCCGTTGGGATCGGCGGCGCCCCGGAGCGATGGGCCGATCCGCGGAAGCAGTCGGGCGGCGCCCGCATCACGTCCGGCGAAGGAGGCTCTGCCGGCTCTCAGAGTCCTAGGACAGGTCCAGAACACCTATGTAGCCGCCGAGGGACCGGACGGCATCTACCTGATCGACCAGCACGCGGCGCACGAGCGGATCGTCTTCGAGCGGGTGCGGTCCTCGCTGGCCTCGGCTCCCCCGGACGTCCAGAGCCTGCTCGCGCCGGTGACGGTGGAGCTCGACCCGGAGCAGGAGGAGCTCCTGACGAGGCAGCAGGAGCTGGTCGGCCGCCTGGGGTTCCTGGTGGAGCCGTTCGGAGGACGGGCCTATCTGCTGAGGGGGGTTCCGGGGCTCCTGTCCCACCGCGACCCCGGCGGCGCCCTGTCAGACGTCCTGGACTCGATGGCGGAGGACGGAGGTATGGAGTCGTGGGAGGACCGCGCAGCCTACTCGATCGCCTGTCACACGGCGATCAGGGCCGGTAAGAGGCTGTCGCAGGAGGAGATGAGCGAGCTTACGCGGCAGCTGGAGCAGTGCACCCAGCCGAACACCTGTCCCCACGGGCGTCCGACGATGGTCCACCTCAGCTCCGGCCAACTGGAGCGCGAGTTCGGACGGCGGTAGGAGTCCCCTAAGGGTCCTCGGGGTCCTCGACCCGCCAGCGCCTCCGGCTACCAGCTCAGCAGGGCAGGCTTCTGGGCCCTCCAGCCTTCGTCGGAGGGGAAGACGGTGGTCATCACGATCCTTTGCGGCTCGCCGTCGAACCAGTCCTGGACGGTCTCTCGCCAGCGCCTGAAGTGCGGCGCCTCTCTGTGCGCGGCGAGGGCCGCGTCGTCGGCGTAGACCTCGTAGAGGTGAAACCTGTTAGGGTCGGAGCCGTCTTCGAGCACGTCGAAGCGGAAGCAGCCGGGCTCGTCCCTGACCGATCCCTGCGCGTCGCCGAGACTGGCCTCGGCAAACTGCTCACGGAACCCGGGCTTGATCTGAATAGTCACGAAGATGGCGTGCATTATCGTTCCTCCTCCGAAGAGACCTATCCGCTGGTTGGAGAGTGTTGCAACACCCTTTGAGCGATGAGACGGCCCATCTCTATCACGTCGTCGGGGGCGATCCCCTCGTAAGGGCCCGCGACGATAAGCTGGACCGACACCCGTCCGATCGAGAAGAAGAGCATGACGAAGTCCACTTGAGGGACGAGGGCGTCGAGGCTAACCTCGAAGACCACCGCGGCGTCCCCCAGGTCAGGCAGCTCAGGCCGGTTGACGGTCATGGCATCCCCGCCCTGCCCCCCGAACGACGGGAGGAAGGTCGCCCCGACGAACTCCTTGAAGGCGTCGCGAGAGACGCTCTGGAGCACTCTTATTGGGCCCTGGGCCTCCTCGACGGTCGGAAAGAGGGACACCGTCTGCGAGACATCGGAGACGGTGGAAGCGGCCATCGTCAGGGGGCCGCGCAGCGATATCTGCCTCTGGTAGACGGGCAGGCCGCCGCCCACGGGAACGAAGCCCTCGCCTCCGATCGACGCATCGTCCGCGAGATCTTCCGGCCTGAGGAGCATGGCCGGAAGATCGTAGCCTTCGACGAGCGCGGCCCTGTCTGCAGCGCGTCCGGCGCTTCCAAGCTCCGGATCGGGGCCGACCGGGGTGGCCGATATCTCCCCCGCGAACACCCCGTCTATGCGCCGGTCCATCCTCCTGGCCAACTCCTCCGCGATGGGACCCAGGTCGCCGAGGCCAACCGTGACGAGCAGCACTCTCGCAACCACGGGCCCTCTCGCCCACATGACGAAGGCGCCGGTCGACTCCACTTCGTACTGGACCAGCAGCTGGTTCATGCTGCCGCTCACGCCGCTCTCACCGAGGCCGGGCAGATCCACATGGTGGATGCCGGTGACCATCACGCCGTCAATGTCCTGGCCCTCGAACCTGACCAGATCGACCATCGACCGTCCCACGGCGGCGACCGCGGCCTCGTTCGACTCGTAGAGGTCGACAACGGTGAGGACTATGTGCGGCTCGGTGACCATGGGGTCGGGGTCAAAGAAAGCGGCCGGGTTCGTGTACTCGAGGTCGTAGCCGTCGATGCGGCCCTGGGCGGCGAGGTTCGCGGCGGTATCCTGCGGGTCCAGGGTGCCCCTGGCGGCGGCCGCGTTGTCACGGTACCCGCTTCTTTCGAGATCGAGCTGCAGCTCAGGGAACTCCTCACGAACTGCTTCGAGCGGCAGCACCATGCCGGCCAGGTCCTCGCGGGTGACCACGGGCTCAGGCTCGACCGCCGGAGTGGAGGTGGGAGGTACCGCGGGAACGGGTGTCGCCGTAGGGCTTGGGAGCGGAGTGGCCGTAGGGCTCCTGACCGGCACCGGAACGGTCGGGACGGGCGGCTCGCCTTCACCGCAGGCCATGACTGCGGACGACAGGAGGAGGGACAGCGCCACGGCCCACAGGACGCGGCGCCCCGGTCCGTCGGGAAGGACGGAAGTACGGGCGGACGGATGCGATTCTCGTCTCATGCGGGGCTGCTCTCTCTCCGGGCATTGTACCCGAACGGCACTCCACAGGTCTTCTTGACCGGGCTGTCGGGCGTTCTTATGATGCACTGGCACGAATGGAGGACTGCGCGTGGAGTTGAAGGACTACGTCAGAGACATTCCGGACTTCCCGACGCCGGGCATCCTCTTCCGTGACATCACGCCGTTGCTGAAGGACCCGGCCGCGTTCGCGGAGACGATATCCGCGCTGGCGGGCCGGTACAGCTGCGTCGATATCGATGCGGTCGTGGGCATCGACGCGCGGGGATTCCTCCTGGCGGCGCCGGTGGCGCTCCGGATGGAGAGGCCGATGATACCGGTCCGCAAGCAGGGCAAGCTGCCGTACGAGACGCACAGCGTCACGTATCAGCTCGAGTACGGCGCCGACAGTCTGGAGATGCACCGGGACGCGGTCATGCCCGGCGACCGCGTGCTGATAGTAGACGATCTGCTGGCGACAGGCGGGACGCTGGCGGCCGCGGCCGAACTGGTGGAGCGGACAGGAGGGAGCGTGGCGGGCCTTGCGGTCCTCATCGAGCTGACGGCGCTGAACGGGAGGGCCCGACTGGCAGGCTACGACCTGCACGCTCTCGTCCGGTACTGAGCCCTGCCGCCTGACTCAGGACGGAAAATACGTGATAGGACTTTCATGTTTCACGATACCGTGTCTGACGACCGCCAACTCTTCGAAACAGGTGTGATCAAGCGCACAATCTTGACAGAACCGTGAACCTCTGAAAGCATGGTAATAAGAGGATAGGGAGGCGATGGGAAGGTGCCGGCCGGGAGGCCGGAGCGATGGTGGGATACGGTGGTTTACAGGATTGCTCCCAGCCATACCGTCCAGTTCCTGGAGAGCGTGGACATCTTTCGTGGGCTCACCGGACCCGACCTGGACCGGGTCGCGGCGATCTGCCAGGAGTGGACGTTCAGGGCCGGGGACTCGCTCGGCATCCAAAACGAGCCGTGCAGTCTCCTCTACATAGTGCGGAGGGGAGAGGTGACGGCCACCCACGAGTCGTCTGAGAAGAGCGTGGTGGTCAGGACGATGAAGCCGTACGAGGCGTTTCCCGTCGCGATGCTCTTCGACCCGCCGATCCTGGTGACCACGACCCACGCGGCAACCGACGGTGACGGCTTCATAATCCCCGTCTCGCAGCTGAGGGAGCTGTTCGAGCTGGAGCCGAGGGTTGGAATGCACGTATACAGGGCAGTCTGCGGCATCCTTGCCGGCAGGTACAGGAGAACGCTGGAGAGGTTCGCCTGAAGCCCTGAGACGGTGGGCCCCGGCCCGCCGTCGTAGACGCGATACGGAGGTGCTCTTTGGCAGTCATAGCAGTAGGCGGCCTCTCGGGCGGCGGCGGCAGAAGACTGGGCCCCCCGGTGGCGAAGAGGCTCGGCGCCGACTACGTCGACAGGCTGATACTCACGGACGTGGCCCGCCACGCCGGAGCCACCGTCGAGGCGCTCCAGCAGAGGGAGGAGCGGCCTCCAACCAGGGGAGAGCGGTTCTCCAGAATCCTACAGCGCATTCTGGAGAGGTCGGCCGTCACGGGAGCAGGCGGAGACCCCTACTTCGGCCCGGGCGTCGCCGCGTATCTGACGCAGGAGTTCGAAGACCTGCCGCAGCCCACCATCACGAGGGGGCACGAGCTGGAGGACGAGAGGTACTTCGAGGCCGTAAGCAAGACGGTCCACGATCTCGCGGAGGTTGGCAACGTCGTCATCGTAGGCCGGGGCGCCTACATCATCCTCAGGGACATGCCCGGCGTGCTGCGGGTCGGAGCTGTAGCCAGCCTGGAAGACCGGATACAGACGATAGTCAAGCGGGAGCGCGTCAGCCCCGAAGTCGCCGAACGCACGGTAGAGGAGCGGGACAAGGCGCGCGTCAGCTTCTTCAAGCGCTTCTTCGATATCGACCAGCCGGACAGCCCCGAGCTGTACGATCTGGTCGTGAACACCAGCGACGTGGATCTCGGCTATGCGGTCGACCTGGTCGTCGGAGCGTGGGAGGCGTTGGAGGAGGGGAAACTACGGCCCGTGGGCTAGAGGCCTCCCGGCTCTTCGGAGACTCGCGAGTAGTGGAGGAGTCCCTGGCCGCGTGGAGGTTGGGTTGCGCTCCTTGAGATTATCCACTAGAATATGCCGTCTATTCGGGATGTAGTGTCCGGGAAGGCTGTCGATGGGCTGGGCCGGACACGCGCAGCGATCGTCCGGGCACGAGAATACGGGCGCGTATCCGTTTCTGAGAGGGAGCCAAATGGCGAATCTGCTTGAGATAAAGGACCTGGCCACGTACTTCTTCACCCACGACGGGATCGTGAAGGCTGTCGACGGGGTGACCTACTCGCTCGAAGAGGGCGAGATAATGGGCATCGTCGGCGAGAGCGGCTGCGGCAAGAGCGTCAGCGCGCTGTCGGTGATGGGCCTCGTGGCGAGCCCTCCCGGCCGGATAGTCAACGGCAGCGTGCTCTTCGAGGGCGACAACCTGCTGGAGATGGACGTCTCGGAGATGAGGCGAATCCGGGGGAACCGGATGGCGATGGTCTTCCAGGAGCCGATGACCTCCCTGAACCCGGTCCTGACCATCGAGCGGCAGCTCACTGAGACGCTGGAGCTGCACCAGGGCATGGGGAGGCAGGAGGCGCGGGAGCGCGCCGCAGAGCTGCTGCGGCTGGTTGGCATTCCCGACTCCGAACGACGTGTGAAGGACTATCCGCACCAGTTCAGCGGCGGGATGCGGCAGCGCGTCATGATCGCGATGGCCCTGAGCTGCAATCCGCGGCTCATCATAGCGGACGAGCCGACCACCGCCCTCGACGTCACGATCCAGGCCCAGATCCTCGACCTCATGTCCTCCCTCGCTGAGCAGTTCGGCACCGCGCTCATCATCATCACGCACAACCTCGGCGTCGTGGCGAGATACGCACGGAACGTGATCGTCATGTACGCCGGCAAGATCATCGAGTCGGGCAGCGCCGAGGAGATCTATCATAATCCGCGGCACCCCTACACACTTGGGCTGCTGGCCTCGGTGCCTAGGCTGGACGAGAGCGTCCGCACCAAGCTGGACCCGATCGAGGGGCTACCGCCCGACCTAGTCGATCTGCCGGTCGGCTGCTCCTTCGCTCCGAGGTGCAAGTTCGCCTACGACAAGTGCACCCAGGAGACACCGTATCTGATGACCACGAACGACGGACACGAATCGGCCTGCTGGAGGCACGAAGAGCTCGCCGAGCTGAACGCAGCGGCGGCAGGAGACTAGGGAGATAGCGAACGATGGTTGAGGCGCAGACTCAAGAGAGCACGAACGGCCGCGACGACATCCTCGTTGAGGTCAACGGCCTCGAGATGTACTTCCCGGTCACCTCGGGGATCATCCTTCAGAGGAAGGTGGCGGAGATCAAGGCGGTGGACGGCGTGTCCTTCTTCATCAGGAAGGGCGAGACCCTGGGCCTGGTTGGAGAGAGCGGCTGCGGGAAGACGACGACGGGCCGGTGCATCCTGCGCCTGTACGAGCCCACAGGCGGCGAGGTCAAGTACGAGGGGCGCAACCTCCAGGAGCTCGACTCCGGCGAGATGCGCGCGATGCGCCGTCAGATGCAGATCATCTTCCAGGACCCTTACGGCTCGCTGAACCCCAGGATGACGTGCGGGGACATCGTGGGAGAGCCGCTGATCGTCCACAAGCTGACATCGGGTAAGGGCGAGTACCGCGACCGTGTGACGGAGCTGCTGCAGGTCGTCGGACTGAACCCGTACATGGCCGACCGATATCCCCACGAGTTCAGCGGCGGGCAGAGGCAGCGCATCGGCATCGCGCGGGCGCTTGCCGTCAACCCAAGCTTCATCGTCTGCGACGAGCCGGTGTCGGCGCTCGACGTCTCGATTCAGGCGCAGGTGATCAACCTGCTCGAGGAGCTGCAGGAGTCGTTCGGACTGACGTATCTCTTCATCGCCCACGACCTGTCCGTGGTGAGGCATATCAGCGACCGCGTCGCGGTGATGTACCTGGGCCATATCGTCGAGATCGCCGACCGGATTGAGCTATACGAGAATCCGCTGCACCCCTACACGAAGGCGCTCCTATCGGCGATCCCGATTCCGGACCCGGTCATCGAGGCCCAGCGCGAGAGGATCATCCTGGAGGGCGACGTGCCGAGCCCCCTGAACCCCCCGCCGGGGTGCGTGTTTCACACGCGTTGCCCAATCGCCATCGACGACTGCCAGCTGGAAGTCCCCACGCTGCGCGAGGTGAGCCCCGACCACTGGGTCTCCTGCATCAGGGTCGACGGATACGCGGAAGCGTCGGCATAGCCAGCGCCGACCCTCCTCCGAGCGTCGCTTCCGGCGGCGGGGCGCCCGTGTAAGTTCACGCTCCGCTGTTCTCATCCGGGACTCCTGATTCCGGATGCCGGGTGCTATGGATTGCCGGACCCTTCCCTCACGGGCAGTCTTCTATGATAGCCAACCCCACACATCCGAGGCGGAGGAGGTAGCTCCATGGCTCTACGCAGCGTATTCAGGCCCGACAGGGAGGAGGTCGAGGCCGAGAACGGGATCGTCGCGGCCATGCACCCGCTGGCGGCCGAGGCAGGCCTGGAGATGCTGCGCCGGGGCGGCAACGCGGTAGACGCCGCCGTCGCCACGGGTTTCGCCATCTCGGTGGTGGAGCCCAACAACAGCTGCATCGCGGGCGTCGGCTTCATGCTCGTCCACCTCGCCTCGGGCGCGGGGGAGTATCCTGCCGGCTCGGACGTAGTGGTCGAGTACGGCCCGCGGGCGCCTCTCGCCGCCCGGCCGGACATGTACCGGGTCACGGGACCCGGCACGGGGATCTCCACCTACCAGACCGCAGGGGACGAGAACACCCACGGCTACCGGTCCATAGCGGTGCCGGGCACGGCCGCGGGGTTGTGCAGGGCACACCAACTGATGGGGACACTGCCCCTGGAGCAGGTGATGGAGCCGGCGATCCAGTACGCGCACGACGGGTTCGAGTCGTACTGGGCGCTGACGCTCGTCGTCGCCGCGAACATGAAGCAGCTTCAACGCTTCCCGGTTGCGAGCGATCTGTTTCTGCCGGGCGGCTTTCCGCCCGGGTACCTGTCCGACCCGAGCTCCGCGGACGAAGGAGCCTATGTCGTCAAGCAGAGAGACCTCGCCGAGATATTGAGACGCATCTCGAAGGGCGGCGCGGCGGCCATGTACGAGGGCGAGGTGGCGGCCGCGATCGAGGAAGACATGAGGGCCAACGGGGGGCTCATCACGCGCCGCGACCTAGCCCAGCGCAAGCCGGAGGTGAGGACTCCGCTTCGACTTCCCTACCGGGGACGGTACGAGGTCCTCAGCGCCACCGCGCCCAACGGCGCCTGGACGACACTGCAGACGATCAACATCCTGGAGCGATTCGAGCTGGGCTCCCTCGAATTTGGGTCCGCGGAGCACCTTCACCTGTTCGTGGAGGCGGCGCGGCACGCCTTCGCCGACCGGTATCACTACATGGCGGACCCCGAGTTCGCCGACGTCCCTCTGAAGGGGCTGCTGTCGAAGGAGTACGCCAGGGAGGTGGCGGAGGGGATCGACATAGACCGGGCCGGGCTGGAGGACGGCTCCGGGGAGGTGCCCTGGACCCGCTACGAGACGCGGCCGCTCCATGACCCATGGCCGTACGAGGGGAGGCCCCGACCGGCCTCGGCGCCCGGAGCGTCGGCGCCAGTCGGCGGCGACTGCACCACTCACTTCGGCGTGGCCGACCGCCACGGCAACCTCGTCTCCTGTACCCAGACGGCGGTGAGCAGCTTCGGGTCCAAGGTGATAACGAAGGGGCTCGGCATCCTTTGGAACAACGGTATGGTCTGGTTCAACGCCAGGCCCGGCGCCGCCAACTCGATAGCGCCGTGGAAGCGCCCCCTCGTCAACGCGGCTCCCCTCCTCGTCAAGAGAGACGGGAAGCCCTATGCCAGCATCGGCTCTCCGGGCGGTCGCAAGGTCAACAACGCCAACACGAACGTCGCAGTCCACATGCTCGACTTCGGGATGGGCCCCCAGGAGGCGATCACCGCGCCCAGGGCGGACGCCAGCGGCGCAACCACCCAGGTGGACTCCCGCGTCGATTCGTCGACTATCGAGCGGCTTCGCCGGATGGGCCACGACATGGAGGTAATCCCCGACATGGCGGCGTGGTACAGCTTCGCGAGGCCGTCTGCGATTATGATCGACTCGGAGAGAGGCGTCCTGCGCTCCGGCTCCGACCCGGCGCCGGTGCCGGAAGCAAGGGGTTACTAGACGGCCTTCCAGATGGACCTACGGGGGGTTCTCGAGGAGCGGGCCGCGGCGACGCCCCACCGGCTCTTCGTACGGTTCGACGACGGCCGGAACGGCGTTCGAGACTACACCTACCGCGAGTTCGACACGCAGGTGAACCGCACCGCAAACGCGCTGCGGAGGCTGGGCGTGTCGAAGAGAGACAGGCTCAACCTCCATCTGTCCAACAGCCCGGAGCTGCTGCTCGGATGGTTCGCCGCCGCCAAGATAGGCGCGGTGATCGTCCCGACCAATCCGGCCTCGCCCCCGGACGAGCTGGAGCATCCGGTGGGACAGGCCGACTGCGTCGTGTCCATCACTCAGCCCGACCTTCTCCCGGCCGTACAGGCCGTCCGTGAGCGGCTCCCCCGGCTTGGAGACGTGGTCGTCACCGGGCAGGCGGCGGCCCCGGCCGGCGTCATCGCCTTCGACAGGCTGACCGCGGACGAGCCTGAAGACCTGCGTCCGGCAGCTGTGGACCCGTTCGACGACCTGGCGATCATGTACACCTCCGGCACGACGAGCCGCCCCAAGGGCGCCGTGCTCACCCACGCGAACTACGTGTTCAAGGGAGGGGTGGTCGCGAGGGCTCTGGGCATGTCGCAGGGCGACCGGAGCCTGATCGCCATGCCGCTCATACACGCCAACGCCCAGTACCACCTGCTTGCCGCTCTCGACGCCGGGGCTTGCGTGGTGGTGACTCGCAGGTTCAGCGCCAGCCGATTCATGGCCCAGGCCAGACGTCACGAATGCACCGTCGCGACGCTCTTCGCGACGCCCATCAGGATGGTCCTCGCCCAGGAGCCGCAGCCCGGCGAGCGGTGCAACGATCTGCGGCTGGTCGCCTTCGCGCAGAGTTTGACGAACGAGGAGATGGACGAGTGGCACGCGAGGTTCGGCGCCCCGCTCCTCCAGATATACGGCATGACCGAGACCATGGGGATGCTGGCCGCGAACCCGTTGGAGGGCGCGCGGGACAATACGACCGTAGGCCGGCCGGTTGCCGGCCACCGCCTCAGCATCGTCGACGACGCCGGCCGCGAGCTGCCGGCGGGGACGCCGGGCCACCTGGTCGTCCACGGGGAGCCTGGGCGTGACTACATGAAGTGCTACTACGAGGACCCGGAGGCGACCGCCGACGTCATCAGGGCCGGGCGGCTGTGGACCGGCGATCTTCTGGAGGCGACCGCCGACGGCTTCCTGCGGTTCGTAGACCGGGCGAAGGACATGATCAAACGCGGCGGAGAGAACGTGGCGCCCGCCGAGATCGAGGCCGTGATAGGGCGCCATCCATCGGTCGCCGACGTGGCCGTGATCGGCGTGCCGGACCCGCTCTGGGGAGAGGCGATCAAGGCGGTGATCGTCCTGAAGGAGGGACGGAGCGCCGCCGCCGCAGAGATCGTCGATTTCTGCGCGGCCCGTCTCGCGAAGTTCAGGGTGCCCGAGCAGGTCGAGTTCCGGGAGTCGCTGCCACGAACGGTCGTCGGGAAGGTCCAGCGCTACCGGCTTCGGCGTTGACAGTGCGCGGGGGCGTGGGTATGTTGTGATCCGGCACACCATGCCCGGAGCGCCGAGATGTCCGTCCGCGTCGCAGCCATCGGAGTATGCCACTGGCACTCCCTGTACGACTCGGCCTACCTCCGCCACCTGGCGGCGATGGACGACGTGGATATCGTCGGGATCCACGACGAGCAGGAGGATGTCGCCGTGCACCGCGCCTCCGAGATAGGAGGCGGCGTCCCGGTCTTCACCTGCCACGATCGGATGCTCGACGAGGTGGAGCCCGACTTCGTACTGGCGCTGGGACGGCACGACACGATGGGCAGGACGGCTCACCACCTCCTGGACAGGGGCATACCATTCATCATGGAGAAGCCGATGAGCTTCAACGCCCGGGAGCTACGGGGGGTCGTCGAGAAGACGGAGTCGACGGGAGGTTTCGCGGCGGTCCCGCTCAGCATGCGCGACACGCCCTTCTTCAAGCATGCCAAGAGGCTGGCCGACGAGGGCGCCTACGGCCGGATGTGCCATCTCTACCAGAGGATGAACCGGCCCACGTCCGATCGGTACCCCGCGTGGGCCTCGCCCTGGATGCTCGATCCCGCGGCGTCCAACGGGGGATGCCTCCGCAATCTCGGCGCTCACGGCCTGGACGCCTTCGTCCATCTCACGGGCGAGGGCGAGGAGGTGGAGGTGACGGGCGCCCAGCTCAGCTGGAGCACATACGGAAAGAGGATCGAGGACTACGCCTCAGTGCTGGTCCGCTCGAAGAGCGGGGTGCTGGGCACCATCGAGGTGGGGAACGGCTTTCCGAGAGACGGGACGGACGCCAACCTGAAGGTGGCCTTTCAGAGCGCCATACTGAGGATGGAGGGCGGGCGGATAGTGCTGGAGACCAGGGAGGGCCCCTCAGAGCTTCCGGCTGAAGACGACTCGCCAAGCGTGCTGCGACGCAGCCTGGAGGCGGCCATGAGGGGCGACCCGCCGCCGGTCGCCGCCGCCGACTGCTACCGAGCGGTCCGGCTGATCGACTTGGCCTATATCGCCGCCGGCAACCCCTACGGCGGCGCAGACGTGTAGAGTTGAACGCAGGGGAGGTTGCTGATAGAATCTATGTTCACTGTGGGGATTCGTCTAATGGTAGGACGACAGACTCTGGATCTGTAAGTCGAGGTTCGAGTCCTCGATCCCCAGCCAGGCTCCGCGCCGCCGCCGCTGTCCGGTGGCGGAATAGTTGGCCGAAGCTGCTCGTGGCGCATTCGTCTAGCGGCCAAGGACACCGCCCTCTCAAGGCGGAGATCACGGGTTCGAATCCCGTATGCGCCACCACCATGCGCGACATCGAGAACCCTTCGTGTTGCGGTCCGCTCTAGAGTTCCAGACGTGACGTCGCGCGCCTGAGGATCGCCGAGGCCGACAGCAGCAGCCCTCTAAGGCAACCCCTCACTCGAAGAGAACTTCCGCAGCACGTTCCCGGTTATCTTCGACACGGGGTTGTCGTAGCCGCTTTGGGACAGGGAGCCGCACCAGGCGATGGAGCCGACCGAGAAGACTCCGCCCCCGTTCGGCCCCTTGAAGTAGACCATGTCGGCGCGGACGTCCGGGCTCATCGACCCGCCCTGGCGCGGATCGGTTGAGAACAGCTCCTCGACGCAGTGCTGGTACTCGTCCGACAGACCCCACGCGGTGGCGACGGTCAGCGTTTGGGGAGGCGTTCCCAGCGCCGGATCGGTGCGGTCCACCTCGAAGCCGGCCGCACCGCCCATCACGAGACCGCCCTCCCCTATAGGCTCTTCGCCTACGCCCTCGAATATGAAGGCGGCCTCCGGCCTGTGGCTGTCCGGCTTCCTCTGGTAGGGGATCCCGGGTCCGGAGCCCTGCGAGGCGAAGCCGACGCCGGTCGTCCGCTGCGGCGCCCTTCCGCGCGATCTCCAGACGCCTCCCAGCTCTCCGGTGGTGCTGTGGTGGTACTCGCCCGGCTGGGCCTTCCACGGCCCGGTGCCTCCCCAGCGACGGATCTCGATTACGTGGGGCCTCTCGGGATCGAGGGAGGTGACCCAGTAGAAGCCGTTGCCGCCGAGATACATCAGGCGGCCGCCCGACGACAGGTACTCCTCGAGCCCGTCCAGCATCCGCTCCGTCCAGTACTCCGGGTGGGTGCCGGTCAGGACGACCTTGTAGGGAGCCAGCGCGCCGGCGCCCTCGAAGTGCAGGTCCTGGTCGGTGAGCACGTCGTAGTCGAACCCCTTCACCTCCATCCAATCGAGCAGATGGAGGTCCGCGCCCAGGATATGCGGACCCATCGTCTTCTGGTCAGAACCCATACCCCGGTACTTGGGGTTGAGGTTCAGGATGGGGCGGAGGCGCGTCGAGTAGCAGACCCCGCTATCGTCTGAGTGCCGGTCGTACAGGCTCAGCAGCTCCTCGTCGATGACGTACCGGTCCTCGGGCAGCCAGGGATAGTCCTCCGGCATGACGATCCCCATCCTCTCGTAGCGCGCCCTTGTGGACGGGTGGGAGATGGCGTGGGTATCGGCGTAGGCTATGTATGTGTTGGTCGGGGCGAGGAACAGGATCGGCGCGGTCGGGCCGCCCCTCTTGGGCCGGACGAAGAAGGGAGCGTAGCTCTCCGATCCCGGCCCCGTGCCGGCCCGGAGGCGCACGGCGTAGACGGCGCTTCGGGCGTCGTCCGGCACCGTCAGCTCGAAGTCGGGCTCCCAGCGGGCGTCCTCCAGGTCGTCGTCGTGGAAGTGGATCGCGCCGTACTGCTCCGGCGCCCTGCGAAAGTCGGACTCCCGCCCCTGCCAGCCGTGCCCGGTGACCGCCCTCATCGGCATGTTGAGGGCCGTGCCGTCGAGCCGGTTGCCCGATACATCGGCAATCCGTGCGGACGAAGTGTCCACGGCGAAGTCCCAGGCTGCCACCAAACCGCTCTCGGAAGGAGCCTCCTCGGGCGGAACGGCCCTGTTCCACAGTCGGGGAGCCTCGATCCGGCCGTTGAAGTGGCTGCACACCGCCGCCCCGTCCGCGCAGCCGGCGACGATCAGCGGCGCGTCGTTCTCCTCGGGGCCGCGAGAGGATGTCTCCCTCTCGACGCTCGCGGCGTACTCGTCCATCGCCCACATGCCGGTCTGTCTCTGGTGGAGCGTTACTCTTCTCCCGCTTGAATCGAAGGAGGCCGTCAGGAGATACCACTGCCCCTCGACGAGCGGGACACCGGTGGAGAGCCGCTCGACGCCTCCGGCCCCGTCGCCGATCCAGAGGGACGGGCAGCCGTCGTCCCCGATGAACAGCCCATAACCGCTGTCGCCACTCCACTTTGTCACCAGCCCCTGGACGCCCTTGCCGGGCGTCGTGGATTGGACGTAGGCCCGGATGGTGAAGCTCCCGGTGAGCCGCAGGAGGGGCGAGTCGGGAACCATGACGCAGGAGCCTCTAGGGAAGGACTGCTCCCTTCCCGGATGCGGACCGTCGATCGCCGACGGGACCTCCTCCTCCTTGACGCCGGGGCCGTCCGGATTGGGATCGCCGTGTATCAGCCTGACGAGGTCGGCCCGATACTCATCGAAAGCGCAGCTCACCATCACGCGGAGTGTCTCCCCTGGCTCGACACTCAGCAGGTCCGTGTACCCGACAACGTTCATAATGCGCACCTCATCATGCTGATCTTGGCCGTGGTGGCCGTCGCCCGACGTCGAACTGGATGCTGGCCTGCCCCGGTATGCCGACCCCTCCCCTACTCTAAAGGACGACCGTCGTAGTCCACCGGGATGATCGGGAGTCCCAGCTTCCGGAGACCGGGCTCGATCACCTCACCGTCCCCGACCACCAGTAGCTTCAGGCGGCGGGGGTGCACTCGCTCCGCCGCGACGCGGCGCAGGTCGTCCAGACTGGCTTCCCTCATCCCGTCGGAGATCCGGGAGAGATAGTCTTTCGGAAGGTCGAAGACGGCCATTCCGACAAGCTGGTTCAGGAGCTGGCCGTGGGTCTCCATCTGTGATGGGAGAGCCCGGAGGTAGCCGTCTCGGGCGGCGTGGAACTCGTCCTCCGTGACCGGGCGGTCGCCCGCGATTCCCGAGAACTCCTCGAGCGTCTCGGCGACAGCCTCCGCCGTGACCGCGGTCTGGACGGCGCCTCCCGCCGTCAGGGCGGAGACACGGGTGGACCACTCGATGGAGGACATGTAGCCGTAGCTGTATCCCTTGTCTTGCCGCAGGTTCATGTTGAGACGCGCGGCGAAGTGGCCTCCGAAGACGTAGTTGAGAAGCGTGAGCGGGAAGTAGTCGGGATGGCCCCGCTCGACCGTCAGGTGGCCGGCGCGGATCACCGACTGGGCGGCGCCGGGCTTGTCGGCGAGGTATATCGTCGGAGTCTCGACGTCCGCCGGCAGGTGGTCCGCCGGACCGTACGGCGCAAGGCTGGCGGCGTTCCAGTCTCCGAGGCATGCTTCCGCCCTCGCCAGGACCTCCTCGTCGCTGAATTCGCCGACGACGAGCAGCGTGGCGGCGGCCGGCCCGTAGAGTCTTTCATGGTGTTCTCTGAGTACGTCCCTTCCCATCACTCGCACCGACTCCTCGGTGCCCGACCCCGGGTGGCCGTATGGGCTGGCGGGGCCGTAGAAGAGGGCGCGTGAGGCTCTCGCGGCGACCGCCGCCGGACTGTCGCCGATGCGGCGCAGATCGGTCAGACGCTGGTCTCGCACCCGGTCGAGCTCCTCGTCCGGGAACGTCGGGTTCCGGGCGACGTCCGACATGATCTCCAGGGATCTCTCCCAGTTGGACTCGAGGGTCTCTGAGGCCAGCATCACGAACTCGCGCCCGATCTCAGATCCGAGACCCGAGCCGAGCATCTCCATCTCGTCCGCGATCTGCCGGCTCGACCGGATCGATGTCCCTTCGGGGAGCATCGCCGCCGTCATGTCGGCGATGCCGGGCCGGTCGGCCGGATCGGTCGTGGAGCCGGCGCGGAGCAACAGCCCGTAGGAGACGAGCGGAAGGCCCGGCTTGGGCAGGTAGAGTATCTTCATGCCGTTGGACAGGTTAAGGCTCCTGGCGCTCGGCGGGCCGAAGCGCGGGGCGGACGTGGCGGCGGGCATGACCGACCGGTCCACGACGGACGCGGCGGAAGTCAGCCGCCTTTCGGGCAGGACCGTGAGCCTGACGAAGGTCTCGTTGAGAGTCGACGCGGCGACGCGCCTGATGTCGTCCGCGGAGACTCCGCGGTAGCGGTCGAGCTCACGGTTGATGCGGTCCGGGTCGCTCGTGTAGGTGTTGAAGTAGTTGAGCAGGTCCGCCCTTCCGTAGAACCCGCCGAGCCGCTCGAGCAGCCGAACGTACTGGAGCTCCGTCCGGTTCATCACGCTCGCCAGCTCCGCTTCGCCGATCGGC
The DNA here is from genome assembly GCA_965208395.1 of Dehalococcoidia bacterium. Lineage (GTDB taxonomy): Bacteria > Chloroflexota > Dehalococcoidia > Lucifugimonadales > CBDBON01 > CBDBON01. The sequence continues at coordinate 315,247 of CBDBON010000002.1, read as the reverse complement.
TCACTCGCGACCCGCCCGATCTCCTCCCGGGCCACCGCCTCCACCTCCTCGACGCTCTGTCCGGGGTTGACTGTGATCTGGACCAGGAACTCGCCCGCTATCTCCTGGGCGTGGTGATAGACGGAGGCGTCGCGTGCGATCTGCCGCTCGTGCACCAGCGTCCGGTGCAGCCTGGAGCTCTTTCCAGCGCCGAGGACCGCCGACAGGAGATCGAGCGCAGGCTGGTCGTCGTCGAAGTCTGGCGGCGTGGGCCAGGCGAGGTAGAGTCTTGGGAGCTGCACACTGTCGTGCATCGATATGGACACGCTCCCCCTCAGGTCGGAGTCCATCCGGCCAACCCGGTTGATCGCCGTCCCCGGTTCGAGGTCTCCGAAGTAGCGCTCGACGAGCCGCCGCGCCTCGTCCGGGTCGAAGTCTCCGGCTATCGCCAGGCTCGCGTTGGATGGAACGTAGAAGCGGCGGAAGAAGGACTTGACGTCGTCCAGCGTGGCGGCGTCCAGGTCCTCGGGCACGCCAATGGTCATCCAGTTGTACGGGTGCGGCGGGGGGAAGAGCGCCGGCTGGAGCAGCATGGGGGCCATCCCGTACGGCCTGTTCTCGTAGCTCTGGCGGCGCTCGTTCTTGACGACGTCCCGCTGTATGTCGAAGCGCTTCTGGTCGAGCGCGTCCAACAGAAAGCCCATGCGGTCGGCCTCCAACCACAGGGCCAGCTCGAGGTAGTTGGACGGAACGGTCTCCCAGTAGTTGGTGCGGTCGTTGGTCGTCGAGCCGTTCAGGCCGGCGCCCACCTTCTGCAAGGGGTCGAAGTAGCTGCGGTTGTGGTGTTTCGAGCCCTCGAACATGACATGCTCGAACAGGTGGGCGAAGCCGGTCCTGCCCACCTCCTCGTCCTTTGAGCCGACGTGGTACCAGACGTTCACCGCGGCGATGGGAATCGAGTGGTCCTCGTGCAGGATGACGTCCAGGCCGTTCGACAGCGTGAATTTCTCGTGAGATATGGAGAGCATCTTTCTTCCTGTATCCGCCGCGGACGGGTGCCGGAACGCGGCGGGGGTCGTGGGATTATATCACCGCAGCCACGGGCCGGGCTGTGGTAGCATTTGGTTGGCAACTGTTCAGGATCGATGAGACACGCGGACGCCTGGCGGGGCGGATGAGATGTCCCTGCCTCTTCCCCTGCGGAGGGGGAGCCCCCATCCTAACCTTCCCCCGCAGAGCCGGGGAAGGGGACAAGAGACGTTCGCGCATGACCGGAGGCGATGGTGGACACGCAGGAACGGCTCGACTCGCTTCTACAGGACCTCGAAACATCGACACGGGGGCAGGTCGGCTATCCCTGCAACCACCTGTACGACTACTCGGCGCTGTGGCCATTCCTCCGGTACAGCGCCAACAACGTCGGAGACCCGTTTCACGACAGCAACTTCAGGGCCAACTCCCATGAGATAGAGCGTGAGGTGGTGCACCTCTTCGCCGACCTGATGCGCCTGGAGCGCGATCGGGCCTGGGGCTACGTGACCTCGGGCGGCACCGAGGGCAACATGTACGGCCTGTACATGGGGCGCGAGCTCCACCCGGACGGCATAGTCTACTTCTCGCAGGACACGCACTACAGCGTCGTCAAGATCCTGAGCGTGCTGAAGGCGCGCAACATCATGATCAGGAGCCAGGAGAACGGGGAGATCGACTACGACGACCTGTACGAGACCGTCCGGATCAACCGCGGGGCGCCGGCCATCTTCATGGCGAACATCGGCACGACGATGAAGGGCGCGGTCGACGACGTCGGCAGGATGCGCCGCATCCTGGACGATCTCGCGGTGACCGACTACTACATCCACGCGGACGCCGCCCTGAGCGGGATGATCCTGCCCTTCGTGGACGAGCCGCAGCCCTACGGATTCGACGCTGGATTTGACAGCGTGGCGATCAGCGGACACAAGATGATCGGTTCCCCCCTGCCCTGCGGAATCGCGTTGACGAGGCGGGAGTACGTGACGCGGATCGCGCGCGCCATCGAGTACGTGGGCGTGCTCGACACAACCCTCACAGGCTCCCGCAGCGCCTTTACGCCTCTGATGATGTGGTACGCCTTCCAGCAGCACGGGCTGGACGGCTTCAGGCGTATCGTAAGGGGCTGCCTGGAGACGGCGGAGTACGCGGTCAGCCGCTTCAACGACAGCGGCATCCCGGCATGGCGCAACAGAAACTCCGTGACGGTCGTCTTTCCGAGACCCTCGGATGAGGTGGTGCGGAGGTGGCAGATCGCGCCATACGGCGACATCGCGCACCTGATCACCATGCCGCAGATAACGCGGGATACGATAGACGCCGTGGTGGACGACTGCCTGGCGGAAAGAGGAGGAGACACCGGATGACCAGGATCGTCGTAATGGCGGCAAACGAGGTGGGCGTCATAGCTGACATCAGCAGGGTGCTGGCCGACGGCGGCATCAACATCGAGACGATCAGCGCCGAGGCGCTGGGAGACAAGGGGGTCGTCACTCTCACGGCGGACGACTATGACGGAGCGCTGCGGGCGCTCACGGACGCGGGCTTCAAGACGGTGACCGACGACGCGCTCATCCTCAGCCTCCCGGACGAGCCCGGCGCGCTCGCGAGGGTCGCGGAGAGCCTGAAGGAGGGCGGCGTCAACATACAGAGCCTGCACATACTGGACCGTCGCGGCGGCCTCACGACGGTCGCCATGTCCACCGACGACCGGTCGAAGGCGGAGAGGCTGGTGGACCAGGAGACGGTGGTGTAGAGAGACCGCGCGGCGGCCGGAGGTCCCCTATCCAATGCGAATAACCGACGACGAGGTCCGCCACATCGCGACGCTCGCCCGGATCGGGATGACGGATGACGAGGTGGAACGGATGCGCGACGAGATGTCGCAGATCCTGGAGAGCTTCGACGTGCTCCAGCAGATCGACACCGATGCGGTGGAGCCGACCGGACACTCGGTGGACCTGGACAGCGTGCTGAGGTCCGATGAGGTCGCCGAGTCGTCGCCCGTGGCCGATGTGCTGCTCAACGCCCCCGAAACCGAGGACGACTTCGTAAGAGTCAGGGCCGTGCTGGACAACTGACGGCCGGCTGCAACTGCGACTGTCAAGACAATGAACGACCCAGGGCTGACAGGTCTGACCGCTCACCGCGCGCGGGAGTTGCTCGACGGCGGTGAGGTGTCGTCAGTCGAGTTGACGCGGGCCGCGCTCGACCGCATCGCGGACGTGGAGGAGCGCGTGCGCGCCTTCGTGACGGTCACGGAGGACAGCGCCCTGGAGCAGGCCCGGCGAGCAGACCTGTGCATCGCCGAAGGGCGGGCCGGCCCGTTGACCGGCATCCCCATGCAGGTCAAGGACAACATCTGCACGAAGGGCGTCAGGACGACCTGCTCGTCGAAGATGCTGGAGCGGTTCACGCCGCCGTACGACGCTGCGGTCACGACGAAGCTGCACGACGCCGGCGCGGTGCTGATCGGGAAGGGAAACCTGGACGAGTTCGCGATGGGCTCCTCCACAGAGAACTCCGCCTTCCACACCACTCTGAACCCGTGGGACCTGGGCCGGGTGCCGGGAGGCAGCAGCGGCGGACCGACCGCGGCCGTGGCGGCCGGGGAGTGCGTCTACGCGCTCGGCTCCGATACGGGAGGCAGTATCCGACAGCCCGCCGCCCTCTGCGGAGTGGTCGGCATGAAGCCCACCTACGGACTGGTCAGCCGCTATGGTTTGGTGGCCTTCGCCAGCTCCCTCGACCAGATAGGGCCGATCACCAGGGACGTCACCGACTCGGCCCTGGTGCTGCAGACGGTGGCGGGCCACGACAGGCGGGACTCGACATTGATCTCCTACGACGTCCCGGACTACGTGTCCAAGATCGGACAGGGGGTCGCCGGGCTCCGCATCGGCGTGCCCGGAGAGTACTTCGTCGACGGGCTGGAGCCGGGCGTAGAGAGCGCGGTGCGCAGGGCGGTCGATGTCCTCGACGGCCTGGGCGCCCGCGTGGAGGAGGTCTCTCTGCCCCATACCCGGTATGCGCTGGCCGTCTACTACATAATCGCGCCTTCGGAGGCGTCGGCCAACCTGGCGAGGTACGACGGGGTGAAGTACGGCCACTCGACGAGCGAGCCGGGAAGCATGTGGGACGCCCTGGAGAGGACGAGGCAGGAGGGTTTCGGCCCGGAGGTGAAGAGGCGGATCATGCTGGGCAGCTACGCGCTCTCCGCCGGATACTACGACGCCTACTACCTGAAGGCGCAGCGGGTGAGGACCCTCATCAGGCGGGAGTTCCAGCAGGTCTTCGAGCGGGTCGACGCCCTGGTAACGCCGACCTCGCCCTCCGTGGCCTTCAGGCTGGGCGAGCGGACCGCCGATCCACTCTCCATGTACCTGAGCGACATACTGACGATCCCGGCCAACATCGCGGGAATACCGGGAATATCGGTCCCGGCGGGGCTGTCGGACGGGTTGCCGGTCGGACTTCAGCTGCTGGCCCCGCCCCTGGCGGAGGAGACCCTCTTCCGTATCGCCTACGCCTACGAGCAGGCCACGGAGTGGCATATGCTGAGGCCGCCGCTCGACGGGAGCGGCCTTACGAAAGCCGCATAAAGCCCCCATCTCAATCTTCCCCCCGCGGAGCCGGGGGGAGAGGTAAGACAGGATACGGGAACGGGGACTTCAGGCGAAGTAGGGGGATGGATATCAGAAGGGAGAGAAGACATGGGAGAGCTTGACGGGAAGGTGGCGATCGTAACCGGCGCGGGACGGCTCAGGGGAATCGGCCGCGCGTGCGCCGTGGCTCTCGCCGGACTGGGGGCAGACATCGTGGTCACGGGCACCGGCCGCGATCCGGCCTCCTTTCCGCCCGACGAGAAGGCCGTCAGCTGGCGGGACATCGAGAGCACGGCGGACCAGGTGCGCGAGCTGGGCCGCAGGGCGCTGACGTTGACCGTGGACGTGAGCGACAGCGCGGACGTCCAGGCGATGGTGGACCGCACCCTCGAGGAGTTCGGACGGGTCGACATCCTGATGAACAACGCCGCCTTCGCCAGGGGGCCCGACCGGGTGCCCATCCTCGACCTGGACGACGACATCTTCCAGAAGGTGGTGGACATCAAGATCGGAGGGACGTACCTCTGCACCAAGGCGGTGGCCAGGGAGCTGATCCGGCAGGGAGAGGGTGGAAAGATCGTCAACGTCTCATCGGTGGCGGGCAAGCGGGGCAGCCCCAACACGCTGGCATACAACGCGGCCAACTTCGCAGTCGTCGGGATGACCCAGTCAATGGCTAGGGAGCTCGGTCCTCACGGCATAAACGTCAACTGCGTCTGCCCGGGCGCGGTTGACACGCACCGAATGGACGACGTGGGCAGGGGAGAGGAGTGGGAGGACTTGGCGAGAAACACTCCGATAGGCAGGAACGGCACCGACGAGGAGATCGGCGAGTTCATGGCCTACCTCTGCACGGAGGCGGCCTCATGGATCCAGGGTCAGTCGATCAACCTCAACGGCGGCACGGTGATGGAGCACTAGGGGGAGCAGGGATAAGAAGCTAGCTCCGGGCCGGCAGGACGGCGGTCGCCTTGCCGATAACGAGCCGGGTGCCGTCCGGCCCCTCCATCCACACGTCGCACTCGATCTGCTGCTCGCCGTCGGCCTTGTCGGTGACGATGCCCACGATCTGGTACGGGACGTTGTGCCGCACCATCTGCCGGAAGACGAGGTCAAGCGTCTTCAGCGTGGCGTTGGGGGCCCACCCCGTGATGGCGTGGGCGATGATTCCGACGTTCATGGCTCCCGGCACAATGGCTCCGGGCAGGCCTTCCTCGATCGCCGCCTCGTCGCTGGTGAACCTGTTTGCGCCGCTGTCCCCACCCCACAGGCCGACGAACGCCCGCACCTGCTCACCTGTGATGGTGCGCTCCACCGGGCCGATGTCGTCACCCATCTCCACGTCCTCGAAATAGAACTCTCTGTCGTTCACTGTCTCTTCGACTCCCTCTGGACGAACGACTCGCGGACGCGCGCGACCAGCTCGCCGTCGCGCCTCGCGAAGCTCGTCTCCCATACCGTGAACACCATCTTGCCGGACCGGCCCGTCTTGGCGTAGACCTCCTTGAGCATGGTGCGCCCCTCCAGCAAGTCACCGGACCGGATCGGAGAGAGGCTGTCGATCGCCTCTCCCGCGAAGAGGCCCATGCTCCCGAACTCGAGCTTGATGTCGGGCCGCGTGATGGTCTGCGTGAACATGGAGCACAGAGCCGGCGACGCGACGGAGCTGTCAGCCGCGCCCGTCACGCGGGCGTACTCCTCGATCATCTCTCCGGTCACCTCTATGGTCCCAATCGGATGCTCCACGCCGAGCAGGCTCCTGTCGAACTTGATACCGTCGGTGGTCATTCCTTCGTCTCCTCCAGCCGTACCGCACGGAAGTCCCCCGAGATCAGCTCCCGGACCAGCTCCTCCTCGGTTGTAACAGGACGCTCGAACTCGGTCATGCAGGCGCCTATGGCGCTGACGAGGTGGGCGTCGCTCCCGCCCGTCCCCTTGTAGCCGTACTTCGCGATCAGCTCTTCGGCGCGTCCCTGCTCCCCCGGCCGGTTGCTTCCGTTCAGATGCTCTACAATCGTCAATCCGCTATAGTCCGTTCCGTTCCCCATGAATTCGTAGAGACCGATGCCGAACCTGCCGGGGTGGGCCGGTATGGCGATGCCCCCGGTCTCGGCCGCCACGCGCATCAGCTCCATAGCGTCCATTCCAACGTCGGCGAGGTCTATCCTCCGGGTCAGCTCCGGCGTGATGCCGAACACGAGGAAGTGCCCCACTCGGGTGTCAAGCTCCGCTCCCTTGAGGATGAGGACGTCGCCTTCGGCCGCCAGGTCCGAGTAGTCGCGATCGAAGTCGAACATGCGGTGCTCGGTGAGCACGAACCCGTCTATCCGATACCCCTTCCGGCGCAGCATGCCAATCCATTTGACGTACTGCTCTACGGTGGCGCGTGAGTCGTCGGAGGCGACGGAATGGGTGTGCAGGTCTAGGAACATCAGCCTTGCATCATAGTGGGCGCATCGCGTCGGCGTCAAGCGCGAAGACACTTTGTGACGACGTCGGATGCGTGATACCCTTTCGCCGCCAATACCCTGAGGACGGAGGCAGTCAATGGACTTGGGGATAGAAGGAAAAGTAGCGCTGGTGACCGGCGGAAGCAGGGGACTGGGAAAGCACTGCGCGCTGGCGCTGGCAAGAGAGGGCGCGGACGTCGCCATCTGCGGCCGCACGCGGGAGACGCTGGACGCGACCCGGAGTGAGTTGGACGCGTTCGGCGTGAGGACGGCGGCCGTCGTGGCGGACGTATCTGACCAGAAGGCCGTTGAGCCGCTTCACAGCCGGGTGGTCGATCTGATGGGCGGCGTGGACATCCTGGTCAACAACGTCGGCGGGAGCAGGTCCAGGGAGGACATCCTCGGCATCTCGCTGGACGACTTCAAAGAGACCTTCGATGCGAACCTGTTCGGCGGCTTCGAGCTGATGAAGCTGGTCATCCCGCGCATGAGGGAGCAGAGGTGGGGTCGGATCATCAACATCGCGTCGATATGGGGGCGCGAGCACGGGGGCAACATCTCCTACATGTCGGCCAAGGCGGCGCTGATCGGCGCGACGAAGCACGCCGCCCTGTCTCTGGCCAAGGACGGCGTTCTGGTCAACAGCCTGGCGCCGGGGTCCATCGCTCACGAGGGCGGGGGCTGGGAGAGGTTTCAGAGGGAGAACCCGGCCGAAGTGGTCGACTCCTTCATCGAGCAGAATCTTCCGATGGGCAGGTTCGGCTGGCCGGAGCCAGTGGGCGACCTGGTAGCCTTCCTGGCCTCGGAGCGCGCCGGGCTGATCACCGGCGCATGCATCGTCATAGACGGCGGGCAGGGCTACTCGATGATCTAGACGCGGAGCCGGGGGCCTATGGCGCTCCGGCTTCCTCCTCGTCGGGGAGCCGCCGGATGACCGGCTCCATCGGTCCGCGCAGCGCGGAGTAGAGCACCTGCCGGGGCGCGATCACGACGGTCGCGGCCCTGCCGCCGTCCTCCGTCTCGACCATGACCCGATCGCCGACCGAGAGGTCGAGGCCTCGCGGGTCGAAGTAGCAGACCGGGCCGCTCCTGCCGAACCTGACGCCTACCAGTCCGGGCACGGCTACACCCTGTCCGCGGAGACGGCGGGCGCAGCCTCGACGGGCCTGGGAAGACGGAGCATCATCTCCTCCAGCGCGAGCCGCGGATTGACGTTGCGTTCGAGGTGAAGCCATGTCTCCTGGACGCACCAGACGGCCGCCACTATGTCGGCTGTCGTCATCGATTCGGCCATCCGGGAAAGTGGACCGGCGAGCGACAGGTTGACGACGTAGTCGGCCCCGCCCTCCTTCAAGAGGAGCAGGTCGCGCCACAGGTCGAGCCACATGCGGAGCTCCTCCCGCACCGTCTCCCTGCTCCGGAAGAACGAGGAGGCCAGTGACTCGGCGTATGCGAAGCGGGCCTCGAGCCCCGCCCCGATGACACCGGTGAGCGCCTCGAACCTGTCGCTCAGGTCCGTCAGGATTTCGCGCCGCTCGACCGCCTCCAACGCCCACCCCAGTCTGCCGCCGGAGCGCCGGGCTATCTCATCGGCGGTGTCCTGGTCCGCACCGTGCTCATCCCGCAGCATCTCCGCAACGGCCTGGAGGGGCAGCGGGCGCAGCTCCAGCAGCTGGCACCGGGACGCGATGGTTGACGGTACGGCGGACGCATCGGACGAGAGCAGGATCAGGACCACCCTGTCGGGCGGCTCCTCCAACAGCTTCAGGATCGAGTTGGCGGCCTCGTCCGTGAGCCGCTCGACGCCGTCGAAGATGAGGACCCGGAAGCGGCCTTCGAACGGTCTGAGGTTGGCCTCTCTCCGCACCTCCCGCACCTGGTCTATCCCGATGGAGAGACGGGGGCGCCCCTGCTCTCCGCCGGGGCTCCCGGCGCCGATGACACGCACGTCCGCGTGCAGGCCGCGGGCTATGCGCGCGCACTGGCCGCACTCTCCGCAAGGTCTGCCGGGGTCGGTGCAGTTGAGCGCCGCCGTCAGATCGAGCGCGAGGGTCATCTTACCCACCCTGGCGGGCCCGGAAATCAGGTACGCGTGGGATGTCCGGCCGATCTCGAGGCCGCGCTTGAGGAGGGTCACGGCCCTGTCCTGGCCTGCTGTCTTCCACATTTGGGAATCTATCTCGTCCAGTCGAGATCCATGCGCTCGTCATCTCACGCACGCTCAGGTCATGTTAGCAGATCGACTAAACGGCGGACATGCGTGGTGAGGCGCATGAGCGTTCAGTTCAGAGGGGAACCAGCGTTCGTGGTGAGCTTGTCGAATCCGAACAGCTGGTGAGGCACGTGGCAGCCGGGGAAAAGGCTGTATAATAGACGCAGGCGAAGAGGGCTCACGCAGGAGGATATGGTGATGAGGCAGAGAGGTTACGGAAGGGACCGGGGACTGACCTTCCGCATGTTCTTCACGATGTTCCTGTTGGGGCTCCTCTACGTCGCCTTCCTGGGCCTCCTCTTCTGGGCCGGGATCAGTCCGATCCTGATCGGCGTCATCGCAGTCGCCATGGCGATCTTCCAGTACTACGGCTCGGACAAGATCGTGCTGATGACGACCCGGGCGAGGGTGGTCACGGCGCAGGAGGAGCCGAAGCTCCACGCGATGATAGAGCGTCTGGCGGCCATGGGCGACCTGCCGAAGCCCAAGAAGATCGCAGTCATGGACACCCACGTTCCAAACGCCTTCGCGACGGGCCGAAACCCGAAGAACGCTGTCGTGGCGGTCACGCGTGGCCTGATGAACCGGCTCAACGAGAAGGAGATCGAGGCCGTCCTCGCGCACGAGCTGACTCACGTCAAGAACAGGGACGTGATGGTGCTGACGTGGGCAAGCGTCATCGTGATCATGGCTGGCTTCCTGATGCAGATGCTGTTCTGGATGAGCCTGTTCGGCGGCTTCGGAGGACGCGACCGGGGTGGAGGCGGAGGCGGACAGCTGATGGTGGTCATGATGCTCGTATACGTGGGCACGATCGTCGTCTACTTCCTGGCGCAGATTCTGATCATGGCCCTCTCCCGGTACCGGGAGTATGCGGCCGACAGGGGCGGCGCGATCATCACCGGGGCGCCGATGCAGCTGGCCTCAGCCCTCGCCAAGATCAGCAACGACATGTACCGCATCCCCGAGAAGGACATGCGGCAGGTGGAGCACGCCAACGCCTTCTTCATAGTGCCCGCGCTGAAGGGCAACGCCGTCGCCTCCCTCTTCTCCAGCCACCCGCCCACGGAGAAGCGCATCGAGCGGCTCAGGGCGATGCAGCAGAGCATGGAGGGCGGATACCGCTCGTTCCGCGTCTAGCCGTTGGGCATCTTCAGCGCCCTCTTCGGACGCACCAAGCTCCGTAAGCCCAATCGCGAGGACTTCTTCGCGGTGGTGACGGCCGAGTCGTCGCTGCGCGGCAGGACCGACATACGCACGACCTCGCAGGCCGGCATCGTCGTAAATCCGGTCGAGTCCCAGTACTTTGACTCCCTGGACTCCGAGCTCCGAGACCTTCTTCGCGTCAGCGGCGTGTCGACCGGCACGCGGTTCGAGCTTCGAGACGACAGCTTCGGCACCCGGTGGGTCGTCCTGGAGGACAGGGACTTCGAGGACCTGGTCGCGACAGTCCACCTGGTGGGCGAGACGATCTACGATCACGGCTTCGGAGACCGGCTCCTGGCCGCGGTGTTCAAGTTCCGCCACGAGGGCCGGGACGCCTACTGGATCTACAGCTACAAGCGGGGGTCCTTCTACCCCTTCGTGCCCACCGGCAACCGGCAACGCGACAACGCGGCGGAGATGCGGCTTGGCACGGTGATGGAGACAGAGCGCATCCCCGTGGAGCGCAGCCTGGAGCAGTGGTACGCCCTCTGGGAGATGCCCTTCTAGCCGGTTTACCCCTTCCCCGTCCGCGCGGGGGAAGGACGGTTCTTTACCTCTTCCCCCGTCCGCGGGGGAAGATTGAGATGGGGGCTCGCTCAGCCCGGGAGCAGTCCCTCTCCGGTGAACGTCCTGGCCGCCTCTTCCAGGGTGATGTCGGGCTCCGGCAGCACCAGGTCGGACTCGACGAGATCGTCGACGGGGACGGGCTCCCCCTTCTCGCGGACGAGCTCGAGCATCCGCGACAGCAGCAGCTCGAACTGCGCCTCGTCCTGGTCCTCGACAACCTCCACGATCCGGTTGTCTATCTCGTTCAGCTCATCGACATAGGCGCCGGGAAGGTTGAACTGGCCCTCCGTCAGGATGCGGACGATCATCGCCCACCCTCCGATAGCGCGGGGCGGTTCGCGGCCTTCAACGCCGCAAGCTCGTCCTCGACGTTCTGTACGGAGGTGATCTGGGCGAGCTCGCGCCCGATGTCGTCCTCCCGGCCCGAGAAGTCCTCCAGCACCCCGGCGGCGGCCAGCTCGTCTATCGCGCCCGCCCTGGCCTTGAGCTTCTCCGTCTTATCTTCGGCGCGCTCGACGGCAAGCGAGATGTCGCCCATCTCCTCCGAGATGCCGCCCAGAGCGGCGCCGATGCGGACCTGGGCCTGAGCGGCAGTGTACTGCGCCTTGATGATCTCCTTCTTGTTCCGGAAGGCTATGACCTTCGCCTGCAGCCTCTGTTCGGCCTTCGTCAGCTTCTCCTGCTCCAGCTCCAGGTTGGCCACCTGCTGGTCGAGTCCCTGGAGCTCGATCAGGGCGGTCTGCTTCCGCTGCAGGGCCAGGCGGGCCAGGTCCTCACGCCCCGCGGACAACGACCGGGCAGCCTGTTCCTCCAGCGTGCCGATGCTCTCCCGCACCTTGGCCGCCTGAAGCTCCAGACGCCTCTTGGTCGTCACCATCTCGACCACGCCGCGCTTGACTTTTCTGAGGGCCTCCATCTGCTTGTCGTAGGCGTAGTCGAGCGTCTCCCTGGGGTCCTCGGCCCGGTCGAGCAGACGGTTCATCTTCGACTTCACTATCGTCGACGTCCTGGATAGTATTCCCACTGCGCGCACCCCCTCGGCGTGTGCTCCACTCGTCCTGAGCGCCTACGCCCTTAGAAGTCTTCGTAGCCCTTGCGATCGCCGCCCGTGAACATCTGGACCAGTCCGATGACGCCGATGATGGCGCCCAGGATGATCAGCACCATCCCAGCGGCGTCAATGAGCCAGTCGATCAGGTCCCATCTGAGGATCACCCCTATAACCAGCAGGAAGACCCCCACGAACACAAGTCCGCCGCCTTGCACTCTACGCACCGTGTCCACCTCCACGGAAGCTCCGAACCACCCAGAGCCGCGCCGACCGCTCATCGGCTACAATGTTACTCGACAGACTTGGCCAAGTCCATTTTCCCCGCCCGGAGAGGACGAGCTGACGCCTCCCGACGACCTCCCTGCCGTCGCCATAGCATCCGCCGCCGGAGCCGGCACGGCGGCATGCGCGGCATCGGTCGAACGCGCGGGCGGACTGCCCAAACCGATTGAACCGTCGGACGAACTGGAAATTACCGCCTTCGACGCGATCGTCGTCTGCGGCGAGCGGAGCGCGGACGAGGCGCAGACGGCTCTTGTGAAGATCGCCCTCGATACCGGCCTGCCGGTGCTGTGCGTCGGGGGCGGGCTCCACGCCCTGAACCTCGCCGCCGGAGGAGGGCCCGCGCGCCGGATCGAAGGCCACTCAGGAAGCGGAGGCGACCCCGAATCGGAGTCCCAGCATCACAGGATCTTCATCTCGCCTGGAAGCAAGCTGGCGGCCGTCGTCGGCTCGGGAGGCTTCGTCCGCGTAAACAGCCGGCACAGGACAGGCCTCAGGGAGGCCGACAAGGCCCGGACGCTGACGGCGTCGGCCTACGGGCTCGACGACGGGGTGATCGAGGCGCTGGAGAGCGTGGACGACCGCTGGACCATCGGCGTGCAGTTCCATCCCGAGCGTCGCGGCGAGCTGCCCCCCCACTTCGACCGTCTGTTCCAATCCCTGGTGGAGAGGGCCCGCGACAGTTCGTTGCGCAGGCGGTAAATACCACAAAATAGACCGCGATCCGCCTGCCTCACTCCCGTAGCTAGTGGTATAATACCGTTAGCGTATACCACGGTGACCCATTCTCGTCCGCTGTTCAGGTCCGGCGCCGTGCGCCGGAAGCCGAGGCAGCCAGACACGGGAGCAGTATATGGTAACCACAAAGACCGACTACGGGTTCGTAAGGCCGACTCCCATCCAGGGGGAGATGCGGAGCTCCTATCTCGACTACGCGATGAGCGTAATCGTGGCCCGGGCTCTGCCCGATATTCGGGACGGCCTCAAGCCCGTGCAGCGGCGCATTCTCTACGCGATGCAGGAGCTGGGCATGAGGCCGAACTCCGCATACAAGAAGAGCGCGCGGCTCGTCGGCGAGGTGCTTGGCAAGTACCACCCCCACTCCGACTCGGCCGTGTACGACGCGATGGTCCGTATGGCCCAGCCGTTCTCGCTGCGCATGCCTCTGGTGGACGGCCAGGGCAACTTCGGGAGCGTGGACGACGACCCTCCGGCGGCAATGCGCTACACGGAGGCCAGGCTGAGCAGAGTCGCCGAGGAGATGCTGGCCGGCCTCGACCAGGAGACCGTCGACTTCACCGACAACTTCGACGGCACGCTGCAGGAGCCCACCGTCCTGCCCGCGCGGCTGCCCAACCTGCTGGTCAACGGCTCCGCGGGAATCGCCGTCGGGATGGCGACGAGCATACCGCCGCACAATCCGTCGGAGGTGTGCAACGCGATCGTCGCGCTGATCGACAAGCCGGAGTCGACGGTCGAAGAGTTGATCCGGCGCGTGAGGGGGCCGGACTTCCCCACGGGCGGCATCATCATGGGCAAGTCCGGCATCAGGAACGCCTACACCACCGGCCGCGGTCAGGTCGTGGTCAGGGCGCGCGCCGAAATCGAGGAGATGAAGCGGTCGAACCGGATGCAGATCGTCGTCTCAGAGCTGCCCTATCAGGTCAACAAGGCCACGCTGGTTGGGAAGATCGCCGGTCTGGTCAAGGAGAGGCGCGTCGAGGGGATCACCGAGATACGGGACGAGTCGGACCGCGACGGGATGAGAATCGTAATCGAGCTGCGCGGCGGATCGCAGCCCCTGGTCATCCTCAACAACCTGTACAAGTTCACGGCCATGCAGAGCTCCTTCTCCGTGAACATGCTGGCCCTGGTGGACGGAACCCCCCAGGTGGTCACCCTCAAGCAGGCGCTCCAGCACTATATAGGGTTCAGGCGGGAGATCATCACCCGGCGCTCCGAGTTCGAGCTGAAGCGGGCGAGGGCGAGGGCGCACATCCTGGCCGGCCTGCGCATAGCCATATCCAACCTCGACGCCGTGATAGCCCTCATCCGGCAGTCGCAGGACGTCGACACGGCGCGGACGGGACTGATAAGACGCTTCGGGCTGGACGAGCCCCAGGCCCAGGCGATACTGGACATGCAGCTCCGGCGCATCGCCGCGCTGGAGCGCGAGCGAATCGAGTCCGAGTATCAGGAGCTCCAGACAACCATTAGGGGACTCGAGGAGCTGCTGGCCGACCCGGAGAAGGTCCTTGCCGAGGTGAAGAGCGAGACGCTCGAGCTCAAGAAGAGGTTCGGGCAGAAGCGCCTGACCCGGATCACGGACGACGCCCACGAGCTCGACAGGAAGCAGCTGGAGCCCCACGAGCAAGTTGTGATCACCCTGAGCGAGGGCGGCTACATCAAGCGGATTCCGGCCAACACCTATAGGAATCAGCATCGAGGCGGCAAAGGCGTCGTGAGCATGAATACGAAGGAGGACGACCCGGTCCGCCACATCCTGGTGGTGGACACCCACGACAAGCTGACCTTCTTCACCAACACCGGCAGGGTGTTCTCCCTGACAGCTTACGAGCTGCGCCCCGATACGTCCCGCAACACGAGGGGCGTACCGGTCGTGAACGTCATCCAGCTTACCGACCAGGAGACGGTCAAGACGTTGATGGGCGTGTCGGAGCAGGAGCTGGAGCAGGAGGACGCCTACCTCGTGATGGTGACCCGTACGGGCCGCGTCGAGCGGGTGCGCCTGGGCGCGATCGCGGCGATTCGCCCATCGGGCCTGATAATGATGAAGCTGAGCAAGGACGACGAGCTGGTGTCGGTGCGCCTGGCCAAGGGGGATGACGACGTCGTCATCGTGACGGAAAGGGGAATGTCGATCAGGTTCCCGGTCAGCGAGGTCACTGTCCACAATCGGGGCGCCGCGGGCGTCCGCGGGATCAGGTTCAAGCCGGGCGACAGGGTCGTGGCGATGGACGTGGGTGGACCGGACTCGCGACTGCTGGTCGTAAGCAAACAGGGCTACGGTAAGCTGACTCCCATGAGCAAGTATACGCGCCAGCGTCGCGGCGGGCAGGGGCTGATAACGTTCAAGGTGACCAGGAGAACAGGAAAGGTCGCCGCGGCGCAGATGGTCGACGACAGCCGGGAGGTATACGTGGTGTCGGAGAAGGCCCAGGTTATCCGGACCAACCTGTCGGAGATCAGGAGCATCGGCAGGATCACCCAGGGTGTGACTATCTTCAAGCCCCAGCCGGGCGACGCGGTATCCTCGATAGCCTGCGTGGATGACCTCGAAAAGAAACAGCCCCCCGCAGAGGAGGCCAAGGCGCGCGTCAACGGCAAGGGCAACGGCGGCAAGAGAAACGGCCAGATGCGCATGAAAGGGATGCGGTAGAGCGAGAGCGGGCGCGGACCCGCCGCAGCTCGACTGGGCCGACCGAATCCATATCTGCGCGCCGCCCGTAATCACCAGATGAGATGAGCATCAAGGTGCTGGGCGATACGGCCGTGCGCGTCTGGGTCCTCCTGACGCTGCTTTTCCTGCTCGCTTGCGGAACCGGCACGCGGGCGGACACCGTTCCAAGCGCGACTGTGGTCCCGGCCGGCGGCGCGGTCGAAACGGTCCCTCCGATGCCGCCGGCCGCTGCCAGCGCCGAGCCTACCGCGACTGCGGCGCCGACCGTGACGCCGACGCCGGTCCCGCCGAGCCCTTCCCCGACAGCCTCGGCGGGACCGGCGTCCGAAGGTGCAGAATCGGCCCGCCTCGCCCTGGCGGCCTTCGACTTCCTGGAGACCTTCACGCGCGAGGTGAGCCCAAGGGAGAGCGCGACGGAGCAGGAGCGGGCCGCGGCCGAGTTTCTGCGGCAGCGGTTCGAGGCGCTCGGCTATGACGTGCGCCTGCAGCCATTCGAGGTGGAGATGGAGCGGGCGCGGATATCGCTCGCCGGAGAAGGCGAGAGCATACCGGGCATCCGCCTCAGCCGCTCGCCGTACGGAGAGGCGACCGGCCTCCTCGTCGACGTCGGCCGCGCCTTCGAGAAGGACATCCCCGATGAGGGGATCGACGGCAAGATTGCGCTAATCGAGCGCGGCACGATCTCCTTCGAAGAAAAGGTCGCCCGGGTGACCGCGGCGGGAGCGGTGGCCGCGATCGTCTACAACAACGCATCCGTCAATTTTCGCGGAACGCTGGCGACCGACGGGAGCATCCCCGCGCTCTCTGTCTCGCGCGCAGCCGGAGACCGTCTCCTGGCACGCATCTCTCAGGGCGGCGTCCGTGCGACCGTCTCCGTGGCCCACGTGGTTGCGGACAGCGTGAACGTAATCGCGGAGATGCCGGGAGCGGACCCCGACGGCGGTATGGTCATCCTGGGAGGGCACTACGACACCGTGCCGGGCGTGCCCGGAGCCAACGACAACGGGTCGGGCATCGCGGCGCTGATTACGATCGCCTCTGAGGTGGCCGACAGGTCGTACCCCTTCACGCTCCGGTTCGTCGGGTTCGGGTCGGAGGAGATCGGGCTGTTCGGCAGCCGGTTCCACGTCGAGTCGTTGAGCGCCCACGATCTTGAAGACGTCATAGCGATGCTCAACTTCGACGCGCTGGGAAGCGGCCGCACGGCCGGCGTCCTGGGTGACCCTGCTCTGGTGCAGTCGACGCTGGACGTCGCCGCGGCGGGCGGCGTCGACGTCGAAGAGCAGTCACTGGGAGCCGGATGGAGCAGCGATCACGCGCCCTTCGAGAACGCGGGCGTTCCGGTGCTATTCTTCCTCTCCGACGACTTCTCCCGTATCCACGGCCCTGAGGATAGGCTGGAATTCGTCCGGCCCGAGCTCCTCGGCGACGCTGCCGCCCTGGCCATCGGGCTGCTCGACCTGCTCAGCGCCCGGGAGTCATGAGAGGCCGCCGTTTTTTAGCCTGCCGGGGCGAGACCGTAGACATACGCGAACACCTGTGCTATTATGGGTCCATGAATACCGCTTGGACCAACATTCACCCCCTCTCAACGGCTCATCATCACCCTGTCCACTACCTGTCCCATTCTGTCCCATACCTGTCACTTTTCTGTCCCAACTCTGTTCAAATATGTCCCATCGATGTCCCGCACCGTCACCCGGCCCAGCTACAAAAAGAGACAGAATGTTACAGAATGAGACAGTTTCCGTGAAAAAGGGCACCCGAGGAAGGTTGCTCGATTCTCCAAGGCGAGTTTGATCGGGAAGGTTTGAGCCTGCCCATGGACGATGGAATCTAACGGCCCATGGCTCCTGGCTTTCGCTTGTGACGCCTCAACTCTGCTGGTATCATCGAGGTTGATGCCTTCGACAAGCCTGGGCCTTCCAGGGCCCTCCGAGTCATCCGCCTCTAACAGATGACGACCAGCAAGCGAGACTACTACGACGTCCTCGGCGTATCCCGGAGCGCCTCCGAGGAGGACATCCGCAAGGCGTTCAGAAGGCTCGCCTTCGAGCACCACCCGGACCGGAACAGGTCGGAGGGCGCGGCGGAGCGGTTCAAGGAGATAAACGAGGCATACCAGGTCCTCTCTGACGCGGACAAGCGGGGAAGGTACGACCGCTTCGGCCACGACGCGGTGTCGAGCAACGGCGGCGCGCGCGGCTTCGAGGGGTTCGATAACTTCGGAGGCTTCGGCGACATATTCGACGCCTTCTTCGGCAGCACCTCCGGACGGGCGAGGTCGACGGCGGCCCAGCGCGGAGCCGATCTCCAGCACTCGGTGACCATCGACTTCGAAGAGGCCGTCTTCGGCGCCGAGATCGAGCTGGAGCTGCACCGCACCGAGGTCTGCGCCGAGTGCAGGGGAACGCGAAGCAAGCCCGGTGCGTCGACTGCAACGTGCGTCGACTGCAACGGCGCCGGACAGGTGCGCAGGGCGCACCGGAGCATGTTCGGCCAGTTCGTCCAGGTCGCCACCTGCGGCAAGTGCCGCGGGGACGGCAAGGTCGTGACAGACCCATGCCAGCAGTGCCGGGGTAGCGGCAGGCAGCGCCGGAACCGAAAGCTGGCCGTCGCCGTCCCGGCCGGAGTGGAGGACGGCTCCCAGATGAGGCTGTCCGGGGAGGGAGAGGCGAGCCCCGACGGGGGGCCGCCGGGCGACGTGTACGTCTCGGTCAGGGTCCGGGAGCACCCCGTGTTCGAGAGACGAGACCACGACATCCTGTATACGCGGTCCGTGAACGTGGCCCAGGCCGCTCTGGGCGCGAAGGTTACGGTGCCCACCCTGGAGGGCGACAGGGAGCTCGACATCCCGCCCGGAACGCAGTCCGGTCGGCGGTTCAGGCTCAAGGGCCACGGCGTCGCCCGCCTCCGCACCAGGCAGAGGGGCGACCAGCTGGTGACCGTCGTGGTCGAGACTCCCACCTCCCTGACGACCGAGCAACGACACCTGTTGAGACAGCTCTCAGAGAGCCTGGACGATCCCCGGGACAGCAGGGACTCGGACGGCAAGGGCTGGTTCGACAGGTTCAAGAATACGATAGGCAACGCGGAGTAGACCGCTCCGGATCGCCGCAGCCAGAGCCAGCGGACAGACCCTTGAAGTGGCTTGAGCTCAGCGTCGAGACCCCCCAGGAGTTCGTCGAGCCGCTGTCGGAGATCTTCTACAGGTACGGCCACGGCGGTGTCGCGATAGAGCTCGGAGGCGGGTACAACCCGGATGAGGGTGAGGCTCTCCCCTCCGGCGGACGTGTCACAGTCAAGACGTACCTGCCCGTAAACGAGTCCACGGCCGAGCGCCGCAGCCGCATCGATCTGGGCGTCCGGCTTGTAGCCCACGTCTCCTCCGTCTCGCCGCTGTCGGAGCGCGAGGTCGAGGAGCAGGAGTGGGAGGAGGCGTGGAAGGAGCATTTCCATCCGCTCAGAGTCGGCGGTAGGCTGGTCGTGGCGCCGAGCTGGCGGGAGTATGCCGCGGGCGCGGGCGACGTTGTGGTGCGCCTCGACCCCGGCATGGCGTTCGGGACCGGGCACCACCCCACGACCCGCATATGCCTTGAGCTGATCGAAACGGCGGTGGAGCCCGGAATGGACGTCCTCGACGTGGGCTGCGGCTCCGGGATCCTGTCGATCGCGGCGGCGAGGCTGGGCGCGAGGAGCGTAATCGGCCTCGATCTCGACCAGACCGCCGTCAGGGCGGCCAAGCGGAACATCATGGATAACGGCGTGTCCTATGCGGTGCGCATCATGGAGGGAAGCCTCCCGCACAGAGAGGTGCGGCCGGACTGCTACGACGTGACGGTCGCCAACATCTCCGCCAGGGTAGTCTCGGAGATGGCCGCCGATCTCGTCCGGGTAACGCGGCGGGGAGGGACGATCATCGCCTCCGGCCTGCTCACCGAGAACAGCCGCGCCGTCGGGGAGGCTCTGAGCGCGGCGGGCGCACGGCCGGAGCGCCGTGTAGCCGACGGGGACTGGGTGACGCTGGTGGCGCGAACCCCATGACCGCGGAGGCGGGTCGCACACGGTAGAGGGAGACGTATCTTGAAGATAGCCGTCGTAGGGGCGGGAGTCTTTGGCCTCGCGAGCGCCATCGAGTTGGCATCCCGTGGGCACGAGGTCTCCGTCTTCGAGCGCGGAGTCACTCCACATCCTGACGCGAGCTCGACCGACGTGGCCAAGAGCATACGGAGGACATGGTACGCGGGAGACAACGAGACGTACGTGGAGCTGGTGGAGCGAGCGGCCGCGCAGTGGAGGATCTGGGAAAGGACGTCGGGAAAGCGGTTCTACCATCAGGTGGGGGGACTCAGTATCGTCTCCCGCCTTGCCAGCGGGGAGCCGATGCGCGCCGGCGTCGAGTTCCTGCGCGACAGGGGCGCCCGCATAGAGGTCATGTCTTCCGCCGAGAGCGCGAGAAGGTTTCCATCGTTGCGTGTCAGTGAAGGGGAGCTATGCGTCTACGACCCATGGGCGGGCTACATCGAGGGCACTGCGGCGATGCGCGTGATGGCCAGGGCGGCGCGCAGCGCCGGAGCACGCCTTCTGGAGTCGACGCATGTACGGAGCGTCGTCGAGCGGGGCTCAGGGATCGATATAGCATGGGAAGGCGGCTCGGGCGCTTTCGACCGCGCTGTCGTCGCTGCCGGTGCGTGGATTGGCCGTCTCCTGCCGGAGATCGGAGCTTCGGTAAGCGTGACGCGGCAGCAGATGGTGATGGTGGAGCCGCGGGACCCAGACATATTCCGCCACGGCTCATTTCCGGTGTGGAACGTGGACCCGGACGGAGAGGGCTGGTACGGATTCCCCCTCCTCAGGGAGGGCTACTTAAAGATTGCGCGAGACCGGCCGGGGGAGATCGCGGACCCCGATGTCGACCGTTCGGCCTCGGAGGAGTTCGTGGGGGAGACGGTCGGCGTCCTCAGGGAGCGCATCCCGGAGCTGGCCTCGGGAAAAGTTGTCGGAAGTCGCTCCTGCCTCTACACGAACACCCCGGATGACCACTTCATCATCGACCGCGCGCCGGGACGTGAACGCCTCTTCATCGCAGGGGGAGGCAGCGGTCACGGCTTCAAGTTTGGTGGCTCGATCGGCGCTGTGGTCGCCGACTGCGTGGAGGGGCTGAACAACAGTCTCGGAGAGAGGTTCAGGATAGGAGACCGGCTGGATGCGCCGCGTCCGGAGGCATCACGGGATTTGCCCTGAGCGACCCGGCAACCGGGTAGAATCCACCGGCTGGCCGCCAATGCTTGGGGCGGCACAGCCGCCGACGGCTGCTGTCCCTATATCAGGATCTCGGACAGGAACTCTCTTGTCCGCTCCTGTTGGGTGTTGTTGAAGAACTCGTCCGGCGGCGCATCTTCGATGATCTGGCCGTGGTCGAACATGACCATCCGGTCGGCAACCTCCCTGGCGAACCCGATCTCGTGGCTGACGATAAGCATCGTCATTCCTGACATGGCCAGCTCCCGCATGACGTCGAGCACCTCTTTGATCATCTCCGGGTCGAGCGCCGACGTCGGCTCGTCGAAGAGCATGAGATTGGGCTGCATGGCAAGAGCCCGTGCTATTGCGACCCTCTGCTGCTGGCCGCCGGAGAGCTGAGCGGGATACTTGAGCGCCTGCTCCAGTATTCCCACGCGCTCAAGCAGCGTCTCGGCTACATCCTCCGCCTGGCTACGCGACCACTTCCTGACCTTGATCGGAGCCAGAGTGATGTTCTGCATCACCGTCAGATGGGGGAACAGGTTGAAGGATTGGAAGACCATGCCGACGTCCCGCCGGATCGCCTCTATGTTTCTTACGTCGTCGGTCAGCTCGACGCCGTCGACGATGATGTCGCCCCGCTGGTGCTCCTCCAGCCGATTGATCGTGCGGATGAAGGTCGACTTGCCCGAGCCCGAGGGACCCAGGATGACGACCTTTTCGCCTTTTCTGACCGACGTGGTGATGCCCCTGAGAACGTGGAAGCTCCCGAACCACTTGTGCACGTCACGGCATACGACGATGTTGTCATCTGTCATACCATTCTCCCCATAGCCACAAAGCCTCCCAACGTCCTCGCAGGTGCGTCCGGCCCCCGCGGGAGGGCCGAGGCTCAGCGCACTCCAACGCCGAGATGACGTTCGACCCGTCCACTCACGTACGACATCCCGTAGGTGAATATCCAGAACACCAGGGCGAGGAAGATGAAGAGCTCCCTCGCGCTCGCCAGATACTCGGGATTGCCCTGGATGAACGCCCTGCTGAACTCGACTATGTCCAGCATGCCGATGATGTAGACCAGGCTGGTGTCCTTGAACAGCGCGATGAACTGCCCCACGATAGCCGGGATGACGTTGCGTATCGCCTGGGGCAGGGAGATGAGCAGCATGGTCTGCCAGCCGGGCAGTCCAAGCGCCCGAGCCGCCTCAGCCTGGCCCGGATGTAGCGCCTGCAGCCCGCCACGTATGTTCTCTGCCATGTAGGCCGAGCTGAACAGCGTGATCACTATGGCGGCGCGAGGCAGCGGGTCCAGTGGAAAGTCCTCGGGAAAGGCGAGCGGGACCAGCACCTGCGACATGAACAGCAACGTTATCAGCGGCACCCCCCGGAACACCTCGATGAACACCACGCACAGCAGCTTGACTATCGGGAGATCGCTGCGGCGGCCCAGGGCGAGGCCGATACCGATGGGCATGCTTAGCGCAATTCCCGCCACCGCCAGCAGCAGGTTGAGCATCAGGCCGCCCCAGTCTTTGAGGGCGACGGGCTGCATGCCGGGAACCCCCTCCAATCCACGCAGCAGCAGCAGCGTCAGCAGGAACGTGGCGACGCTCAGTATCGCAATCCAGCGAGTCGTCCCCAGAGGTGTGTAGCGAGCCAGCGCCCACCCCAACGCCAGGGCCGGCAGGTTCGCGAGCAGCAGGACCCGCACGTCCAGCCCCATTCGATCGAAGCCGTAGGGGAGAAAGGCGAAAGCCGCGACCACGATCGCGACCCCCAGGGCGATACGCTTGGCTACGCCGCCCCCCGCGACCACCCATATCATCCCCAGCAGCATGGTGACCAGCAGCAGCGCCACCTGAGGTCTCCAGAAGCAGTTGTTGCCCGGACACGCCTGGTCGGTGTTGTACTGGCCGATGACGAACAGCCCGCCGATCTGGGCGATGACGCTCCAGTCCGCGCTGAAGAGCGTCCACCTCAGCCCGAACCACAGACCCAGCAGGACCGCGACGCTAGCCCCGAGGGTGAGCGCGCCGTTGCGCCGCGAGCTGAACAGGTTGGCATGCATCCACCCGACGACGCCTACCTCGGAGCGTGGAGGCGGTAGAACGGGCGCCCGCATCGTGTCTGGGTCTGCTGCCATAGTCTAACCTTCGAACCGGATGTGGCGGTTGTACAGGTTGCCGATGAGAGACCAGGTGAGGCTCATCCCCAGATAGGCCAGCATGATCAGGACGAAGATGGAGACCGCCGGCGCCGTCTGCGTCATGGTCTTTGCCACGTTGGTCAGATCGGAGTAGCCGATTGCGCCGGCCAAGCTGCTGTTCTTCGTCAGATTGAGGCACTGACTGATCAGGGGCGGAATGATGACGCGCAGGGCTTGGGGGAAGGTCACGTGGCGCAGTACCTTCATAGGCGGAAGGCCCAGCGCGGAGGCTGCCTCCGTCTGGCCGCGGCCGACGGACTGTATCCCCGCCCGTACTATCTCGGCGATGAATGAGGAGGTGTACATGACGAGGCCGACCAGAAGCGCCAGCAGGCCAGCCGATGCCGTGAATCCGCCGCTGATACGCCCGAACGTCCCCTGCGGGGCGGGATCGGATATGACGAAGGGCGGCTCGCCGAGGACGGCCCAGACGGCGACCCAGCCCGCAGCGCCCACCAACAATGCCGCCGCGCAGCCGTATAGCACAGGATACGAAGTCCTACCCGTCAGGGACTCGCGTCGACTCTGCCAGCGGTGGACGGCGACGCCTAAGACCGCTCCCAGAGCGGCAAGCGCAAGCCAGAGCCCCGTCCCTCCCATGCCGGTCGCGGATGGCCAGGGCAGCGATATGCCGGCGTTGTTGATGTATACGCTCTGAGCGATGACGTAGCCCTCGCGCACCGTCGGCAGGGCCAGCAGGATGTAGAACCAGAAGAACAGCTGCACCAGCAGAGGCACGTTGCGAAAGAACTCGATATAGACCGTCGCGATCTTTGACACGATCCAGTTCCCGGACAGTCTCCCGACGCCGACGAAGATGCCCAGGAGAATAGCCAGGACGATGCCGACTACGGCGACGATGATGGTATTGGTGGCCGCTACGCCCAGAGCGTACAGGAACGTGTCGGAGGACTCGTAGGGAAGGAAGTGCTGGCCGATCGGGGTCTGATAGGCGCGGGACAGGAATCCGAAGCCATAGGGAATGTTCCGTTCCTGTATCGCCTGCCCGATGTTGACGAAGAACCAGACGACCAGGCTAACCGCCACCACGCCGGACACGATCTGCGATGTCCACTGGAGCACCCGAACGTGCCGCCAGATCGGGATACCCTGGTAGGTCAGGCTTCGCGGTATCGTGGTCATAGCACTCTAAGCTGTGGGCCCGGCTTTGCGCGCGATGGTATCACATCAACGAGCGCTTCACTCGTCTGGAGATGCGTGCAGTATTTCTGTTCGGGTGATCGGGGGGTTATCCCGCATCGCATGAACACGCGCAGCGCAGACCGTCTATCGAAGAAGGCCGGTGCATATTAGGTTTCGAACACAGCCGGGTCGCACTGAGGATCGATCTCACGACTATGCTATCCACCGCCGATTCCACGTCGAGGAACAACCCAAACAATCGCCCGAATGTTAGGTCAGGCAGGCTGGGTAGGTGTATGCGCTACCCCCGTGAGAACAGTCAGTAGGCCGCCGAGCGAGGTCTTCAGCGCCCAATCAAGCGCGTCAAGAGCCCTGTCGGGCACTGGCCACATCCCGGATTCGTCCAGTCCTCCCAACACCACCCAAGCAACCAGACTGAGAATACATAACCCGGCTAGGCAAAAAGCAGACCTGCCTTGACTCATGTCTTGAACATGTCAAGCGCCGCCAAGACCATCAAAGCCAAGGCCACGACCGCCATGACCCCCCCCACGATGGCCAGAAGCAGAGGATTGTCTGAGCTCGCGATAAGCGTTAGGGCAGATAGCAGGATTATTGCCGTCACTATTAGTAAGAGGACGGCTCTGCTTTCGAGCCTTCCCCAAGCGGTTTTGAAAGCAACGAGCAGTGTCGCGGCTATCAACGCCCCGAATACCAGGGCTGTGTCGAACATTGTCGGCATATCCTAGTGCGTAGGAGTTCGCTAAAGGTGGGTCAGAGGGAATATATCATAGTCGCCCAGACTACTGATACTGAGACTGCCGATGGAGAATTCGTGCAAAACGCTGGGCTCTAACGCTACTGAGTCGGCCAGAAGATCGTGTACTCGGAGACGATGACATCATCGCCGTCGAGCACCGCCCAGACCACGATCTCATAGACGCCGGGTCCGTACTCGTCCAGCACGACGTTGAAGTCTGCGCGCACGTCGAACGAGTCGATGCTGACATCCCACCGTTCGGCGGTGATCCGATGCCGGGTGCTTTCGACGACGACCGTCGGTGCTTCTCTTGCTGCTTCCTTGAACGCGCGACGCTCAGCCCTGTCTTCTGCCGGTGGCATGTCGGCAGGGATGTCGTAGGGCGAGCCGACAAACTCATTCTCGACGACGCCCGTCTCTCCCACATACGCACGGCCCTCTGGCAACGGTCGACGGAGATTCGCAACATAGACACCGTTCCTGACACTGTGAGATCGCTGCAACTGCCCTAACGTCAGCGCCGATGGTGTCGAGGAGAAAAAGCTCTGCACGCCCAAGTCTCTGGAGTCTGGAAGAGTCGCGCCGCTCCTGAGCGTTCCGGCCAGAGACAGATAGCCGTCGTCGTCGATGGTCGGCAGCGTCGAGAAGCTCACGTAGTCGCCCTCGAATTGCTGCACTGCGTTGAATGTCCAGCCGGGTCCAAACAGCGTGTCGTTCTTCCATGCGAGCCCGACGTTCAGCTTCTTATGAGTCGGGCGCACGATCTCCTTACGATGCCCCGAACTGCCCATCCACGACAAGACTGCGCCTCTGACCTCTTCTTCAAGAGTGCCCGGATCGCAGCCACCGTAACACGCGGCGCGATAGACGTTCTCCTGATTGTGCTGATAGCCCCCGGCGAGCGAATAGCGCATTCTGGGCGTGAGTCCGTTCATATCCCAGTGGCTGACGAAGTTGCCCGCGAGCGACGCCTCTGCGTGCATCTGTGCGGCGGGATTGGAGCCGAGAGTCAACGGCTCAAGACCGTGGTCTGCGCGAATCGCGTTCACCAGATCGAGCATGTAGACGTAAAGCTCCGCGAGCGACAACTGCGGCTCTGGCGTCGCGGTCGGCGGCGGTAGCGGCGTCGCAGTGGCCGTCGGTGTGGGAGTGGGAGTAGAGGTCGGTGTCGCCGGCGGCGTAGGGGATGCTGTTGCCGTAGGTGTCGGCGTAGGCGTAGAGGTCGCAGTCGCTGTGGGTATCGGCGTGAACGTAGCGGTCGGGGCGACTGTATGCACAGGCGTCGGAGTGGCGGTGGGCGGATAGGAGACAGGTGTGTATGTCGGCGGCGGTGTAGCAGTGTGATACAGATTCCGTTCAGTAGTCGGCGTCGGCGTCGCTCTTCTTGGAGCGCGAGTATATGTTGGCGACGGAGTATGTGTCGATGGCGGCGCGACGACGAGCGGAGTCGCGGGCGATGATGCTGGAGAAGTGGGTTCTCCACAAGCAGACAACGCGAGAAGCACGATCAGGATGAGTAGTAAGCGCATGACAGAGCCCCCTTGTGGACAGGTGCGGATTTTGCCAAATGCCGTTACCTGAACCCATGCGGGCCACAAAGGGGGCGCGAGGCTCCGCACCACTTCTTCTAGCTTCAGTCATGACGACTGAAGATCGTGCACCGCATAAGCAGCGGCAACAGCATTTGGCGACGCCATGCTATCACGTTCGTCAAGAACTTCGCCGGGTCTCGGCGGGTATCTCTACGGAACGGGCTCGACCATCCAGCGCAGCAGATCGGGTCTACCGCTACGTATCGTGCTCAGAGCCGTCATCTGAAACGCTAGCACGCTGAGCGCGCAGTGAAGAGCTATGCGCGCGAGCCCGCGCTGACAGTGCGAGTTCAGCCGTCGAGACTGCTTCAGCGTTTTGAAGAAGCGTTCGACGCTCTGTCGCAGGTTGTAGAGACTCTTCCACTGCTCGCTTGAGCGCGGAATCGCCGGATACTGACGAGACACGATCGGCTTGTCCCAGACTTCATCGTCGCAGTAGCGAACGCCCTTGCGAGTCTTGAGTCTGCATTCTTCGGCGCGACAGCGATAGAGCCAGCCCTTCCGCTCGTCATAGTCGACGCGCGTCATCGGAACGTCGCCGATGCACTTCAGCACGCCATCCGCCGTGTGCAGGTCGCCGGCAATCTCGGTCTTCGACCTCTTTGCACGCATCGGAATAATCGGATGCGCGCCTCTGGCGATGATCGCGTCGTGATTGGACTGAGAGTCGTAGCCCTTGTCCGCGATCACGGCCTGGGGGCTGCACTCGCTCGCGACCTCGTCGACCAGTCTCGGCATCGTGAGCGTATCGCTGACGTTCGCAGCTGTCGTGAAGCTGGTGATCGGAATGCCGTAGACAGCATCAATAGCGCAGTGCAGCTTGTATCCGAAGTGCCAGTCGCGCTTGTCGGTCTTGTCGGGGCGTGCGTTCGAGATTGTCTTCGCCGTCCAGCCCGCTTCAGCATCGGGCGCGCGATCTGGATTCGAGTGGACATAGACGTTCGTCGAGTCGACTGCGATCTTCTCGCCGAATCTCGGAAGCTCCGCCTTGAACACGCGTGTCAGCGCACGCGTCTCGCCCTCGACGATGTTCAAACAGCGCGTGAGCTTCGCGTTGAAGCGACTGAAGGTCGTTCTGTGCGGAATTTCATCTCCGAAGCCGCAGATGGCTCGAAGCTCCGGGTCCTTTCGCAGTTCGCGAATCAGGTTCGTCGTGTGGGGTAGGTTCAGATAGTAAGCGGCGATATGAGCGCGCCAGAGCGCCGTCTGAGAGTGTCCGCGAGGGCCGCGACGCGGTGCGTCGAGAGTCTTGAGCAGAGCGTCAGTCGAGACGGAGTCGAGTATCTTGCGAAGGTCGCGAGGGGGAGGGGCGAAGCTCTTGGCACATGGTGTATGCTTGTAAGCGGTCACGAGAATAGCTCCTGTAGCTGGGAACGTCGAGTGGCCATTGACGCTCGGAGAACTGATTCTTCTCCGAGCGTCGTCGTTTAAGTGACTCTCACGACGGCGGTGCTCTCGATGTCTTCAAAAGTAGTATCGCATCCTTGTCCATAGTTTCATCTGAGTCGATGACTGCGTCGCAGCATAGACGGGTGGAAAGCTCATGCCAAGGCGCAAAAAGAAGAGCCCGCCGTACACGGCGGGCTCATTCGTTCATGCTCTCTTATGTTGTGAGATCGTCAGTGTCTGTCTCTGATCAACTCCTTCACGTTGACCGGACCCCGTTCGCTGCCAAAGGAACAGTAGTGTCCCTGAAAATCCAGGATGGCGTCCAACAGACGTACCAAGTCGCCCACCACTTCGGGCGTCTCCCACGTCTTTTGAGAGATTTGAGCAATCCAATCCAGCGCAGCGGCGGACGTGTCTATATGCTCCAACTCAATCTCGTAGTTCATCGCCTCGTCCCGGTAACGGACGATAAGCTGCTCAGAGTCATACTCCCAGCAGTTGTCGTGTAGTGCTTCCTCGTAGGGCGCACTGACATTCTGCTCCGCAATCAGGTCGGCGAAAGACACGGATGCCATTTCCCCGTCGCCCTCTCCGTCCTCGCTCTCGATCATCTGGGGAGTGCGACGCCGCGACGGGATCGAGTGGGTTATGATCGGCGGAGGTGTTTGCGCGTCGAGAGGAGGCGTCGTCGATAGTGCAACGAGCAGCACGAACAGTCCGCCGCCTATGAACGCGAGAGCGTGACGACTGATCGTCTTGCGAACTTCACGACCGCGCTTCGTCGGGACTCTTGCGATCAGAAGGAAGAACAGTCCAACCGTGACGACGGATCCACCGCCAATCGCAAGAGCAGTCATCCAAACAGGATCAATGGGAACCACGACAAGACCTCCTTCGACTCGTCGTGGCCGCCGCCGCAGTCCGAGTTGACAAAGGTCAAATCGAGAGCTACGCTGAGCAAGCTTTTTGGGCTTTCGGGGCCTTGGCCACGAACTGAAGCGTCTCGCGTCCAGGCGAGACGTTTTCAGTTATGAGTCACATCTTCTTGATTCCGGCCCTCTCCTTCAGGAAATTCGCTTCAAGTATACCCTCAGACGAGGGTCCGCGTCCAATTCTCCCAAACATCGAGATGTGAGCGAGATGTCGACACTCCGTTGGTCGGCCAGCGTCTATAGACCGACGCAGAGCGAACTGAATCTGTTCCAGTTTGGAAACGCCCATATCTGGGGCGAGGCGAACTTACTTGAAGATTCGCCATTCTCGACGACGTAAGAGCTCTTCCTCGGCGTGAGCTATGTCGTCCGCCAGAGCGTCGGCCCGGTCGTCTGAGTCCACGGCCCTGTAAAACGCCGGCGGATCGGCAAGCCAGCATCTCGGTCCATACGACTCCCTCCAGCCGGTCGGCCCTAATGTGGAGACGTTCGCGGCAACGGAGTCCGTACACGTTGGAGCCGGAGCAGACGTAGTAGCGGTACCGTCCACCACTTCGGGTCAGTCCGCTCATGCCCGTACCGCACTCTGAGCACCTGAGCCCCGTTCCCTCCAGCCGGTCGGCCCTAATGTGGAGACGTTCGCGGCAACGGAGTCCGTACACGTTGGAGCCGGAGCAGACGTAGTAGCGGTACCGTCCACCACTTCGGGTCAGTCCGCTCATGCCCGTACCGCACTCTGAGCACCTGAGCCCCGTCCCGCTCAGCAGATAGAAATGGCGAGGTGCCCCTCAGGAGGGCCGGGTCGCGGTGCTGGACGGGCTGATAACATTAAGGTAGGTGTAGCAGTCGCGGAGCAAAAACACAGGTCTGGGCAGTCGAACTATGACCACTACGGATCACAGGACGATCAGTTCCACGTTCCTTAGACAGGCTGAGGAAGAATACGATGCCGGCGATCTGCTTCAAGCCTCAGAGAAGGCATGGGGAGCAGTGGTCCACTACGTGAGAGCTATGACCGACGACCGAGGTTGGCCCAGCGGTAAGCACCAACGTGTACTAAACAACGCTCAACGACTACTTGAGCATTCACCTCCCCACTTGCGCCTACTGGCATCCATTGAGAGGCTACACGCCAATTTCTACGAGAGCTTCTGTACCGAAACGGTGGTACGCCTCGGTATCGAAGATGCAAAGGAACTGGTCGGCTTCCTCAAGGAGCTGGACTTGGAGACTCAGAGGGAAACAGCTCGTAGACAAGATGCCGAACACGAGGCTGCTACTCTCGACGAGTGGATGGAAGACGAGATGTCCAGGTCGGAGCCATCCGCACATTGATTCTGTCCACGGCTATCCTGTCGGATAGAACTCAGGAGGTGGAAGGTGTAGGTCAGATTCATCCCCAGAACATCCTCGTGACAACCGGACTCGCGGCCGCTATTGCCGCGATTACCAGGGGAAACCAGTTCCGTTCTGCCCACACACGCCGGGGACATTTTAGCTCCCGGTAGCGCCGCCTTCCCTTAAAGGTGATGCCCCTTACAGGAACGGCTGTCATACGACGCGTCCCGTCGCTGTTGTAATACGGGCGCAGACATCCCTGATCCACCAAGTCGTCAATGGCGACTGTGAGTTCATCGCTGCTGTCGCTGTCACCGTACTCCGCAACGAGCTTTGCCGTTCCAGGTGATCTGGGTGTCAAGGGGCCGTCAAGTGCTGCCTGCAAGATGTCAAGCTCCATGTTGTTCACAGATGTATACCTCCAACAGTCTCCGGGAAATCTAGACGAGTAGGACTCTGAAGCAGGATAATTCGCGTCACCAAAATCTGGAGGTGGCCCGTGGCGGATATTCTGGAGTACTTGGATCGATACTCACGTGTGCTGGAGTCGGCTCACAAAGTGATTACCGGCCCTGAACAGATGGAACCTACAGTAGCCCGGAACGGTAGGGAGTTACTATTGGCGTTGGCTCAGAACCAAGAGCACATCAACAGCCTGATTCTCGACAAGATTGAGAAGTTAGAACAGACCACTACGCAGCCAAGGCCGCCGTCCGCGTGAACCTAAATCTTCGGTCTCGGCTAGCATATACTAGTACGGACTTCGGGAAGATAAGCTGCGTCGACTGCGGGATGTTCGCTCTGCATAGAGGAACGAACTACTACGATGAGTCACATCTCAAACATCGGCAGTCTCATTATCAGTAGTCGCAAAGTGGTGTAAACGGAACTGATCCGTCAAGAATCACACCGGAATCATAACCCGTAACTACGTAGCGTAATGAAAAGGCCCGGTGCAGCACCGGGCCGAGCGAACGGAAGCCCCGCGTGTCTCTCAGTCTTTCTTTGGCGGAGGCGGTGGTGGCGGCGGAGGAGGTGTCGCTGGTCTGGGAGCACCACCCTCACGTATCTCTATCTCACGGACATCAGGCTGTGGTCTCCTCTCTAACGACACTAAAATGCCTCCTCTGCACATATCTTTCTTCGGCTTGTACTCGTTCAGTCCTTCTTGGGCGGTGGGGGCGGAGGTGGCGGTGGAGTAGCAGGACGCGAAGGTCCTGACGGCCTCGGCGCTCCGCTCTTGGTGGACCTTTCACTAAGCTGTGGCGAACTCATCTTGTACAACTTGGTAGGCCTCCTTCGCACACTCTTCGTTCAGCTTCTCGTCCAACGCCAGGTCCCCGTAACCAGCCGTGACCCGTTCTTGCCTATCCTTCAGTCTCCACACCTCGATCCACACGACACTATCTTCCTCGCTCATGTACCACAGTCGGCGCCACTCAGAAGCGATGAAGGCAAACTGGTCACAGAAGATATAGGCAGCGGTCGCCTTACCCGAGTAGTTAGCGTACGAAAGCCAGATCGTGACTCCGGCAACTACAGCCAGAACGGCTGCAATCGGCCAGTCAGCCTCCCACGGGAGAGTAGCGAATAGAGCAGAGGCAGCAGCCGAAGCAGCAATGGTGACGAACACGGTCAGTCGGAAATGAAAACGACGAAACCGATCGGAGAGTTGCTGGTAGTAGCGGTACTGACGTTCAGCGTCGAGTATGCCAAGCCAGATTTGGTCTCTCATAGCGACCTCTCCGTTTCAATACCCAGAGAAGCCCAAGCCCCTACTGTACCGTAATCCTACCAGAGGCTACGGGGCCTGTCCAAAGGCATGTCAAGGACTATGATGGACAGCTCCCGCTGCGCTCGCCTTACGCTTCCCACCTTACGGTCGGAGCCTGATATGCACCTCTCTCGATAGACGGTATGCGCTGCGCGCGTCTATCATGCGATGCGGGATAACCCCCCGATCACCCGAACAGAAATACTGCACGCATCTCCTCGTCTGTGGCAGTTCGCAGCCCGCACAGTCTCGGAGGGTCCTCGTCGGAGGCTGGCGGACCTACCCGTCGCTCGCAAAACAGGGAGCGGCCGGCAGCTTGCCGGTCGCTCCCTGTTTAAATCTATCCTGGCAGCGAGTGACTCACGCCGCCGGACCGATCACCGGAGGGGAGCCGAGTAGATCTGGCCGCCCTTCGGGCAGTCCATGCAGGGAGCCGAAGCCCACAGCGCGTTGCGCCCGTTCTCCCGCGGTAGATCGACACCGTCCGGACCGAGATTCCGGTTGTATATCTCGCCGTAGTTGCCCACGGCCCTGATCACGTCCTGCGCCACCGTCTTCCCGAGACCGAGGCTACCCTGTCCAAACGCGCCCTCGCCACCTTCTTCCAGGCCAAACAGACGGTCGACCTTCGTGTCGCCGGTAGCTGCGGTGGGTACGCTGCCGGAGGTCACGCTGTATGCCTCGGCATATATGAGAATGCCCATCACGGTCTTTACGATGTCGAACCACTGATCATCTCCGTGAGGCACCACGGGACCGAGAGGCTCCTCTGAGATGGTCTCCGGCAGGATTACGTGGTCGGCCCGGTTTTCGAACGCGCTGCTGATAGCGGCCAGCTGTGAGCGGTCGTTCGTGAAGGCGTCGCACTGGCCGCTCTGGTAGGCGGCAACCACTGCGTCGGTGTCTTCAAAAGTAACCGCCTCGATGTCCAGGCCGTTCTGGTTGGAGAAGTCCTGCAGGTTCAGCTCGGTCGTCGTGCCCTGAGTCACGCAGACGGAGGCGCCCTTCAAATCCAGAGCGCTGGAGATTCCCAGACTCTGCTGGACCATGAACCCCTGTCCGTCATAGAACATCGTCTGAGCGTAGTTTCCCCACTGCGCGTCGCGAGAGGTCGTCCAGGTAACTGTCCGGACCAACATGTCGACCTCGCCTGACTGGATCGTCGGGCCGCGCTCGGCGGCGGTGATCAGGCGAATCTCAAAGGCGTTCGGGTCGCCCAGCACGGCGGCGGCCAGAGCCCGACAGAGGTCTATGTCGAAGCCTACGTTGTTGCCCGCGCTGTCTAGATACCCGTAGCCGGGGACGTCGTTGCGGCTGGCGCATATGACGCTGCCGCGCTCCCTGACGGTCTCGAGACGACTCCCCATCGACTCTTCCATCATCGCAGAATCGTCCGTCATCTCATCGGAGTCAGCCTCATCATCGCCACACGCGGCAAGTAGAAAGACGGCTGAAATGAACGCCGCCAATACTAGGAATGTCAAACGGACTTGCATGATCTCACCCTCCACTAGCCATCCGAACGGTTCGTTGCTCCCGATTATATTCAGCGAGTTTTCGGAGTGTCAACAAATTCTCCGTTCATTTACGTAGCTTCCTGAAGGCGATCGTCCCAAGGGTCATCGGCGCCAACAAGACAGCTTCGACGGACGCGGTCGGCCCGGGAATCACTCCGTAGTCGGTGCGCGCTCCATCAGCTCGGATATGGCGCTCTGCAAATCCACCCGGCCGGCGAGAACGTCGTGGGTCGCGCGGGTAATCGGCATGTCCACGCCCAGCCGTTCGGATAGAAGAAGAGCAGCGGAGGTCGTGTCGATGCCTTCGGCCAGGTTGGTCATCGAGGTCCGAATCTGCTCCAGCGTCTTCCCGCTCGCGAGCTCCTCTCCGACGTGGCGGTTCCTGCTGAGCCTGCTGGAGCAGGTCGCCACCAGGTCACCCATCCCGGCGAGCCCCGCGAAGGTGATGGGGTTGGCCCCGCCGGCTACGCCCAGACGGGTTATCTCGGCCATGCCGCGCGTCATGAACGCGGCCTTGGCGTTGTCTCCAAAGCCGAGGCCGTCGCAGATGCCCGACCCTATGGCTATGATATTTTTGAGTGCTCCGCCGAACTCGACGCCGGCGATGTCGTCGTTGGTGTACACCCTGAAGCGGGGCGAGGTCACCAGAGCCTGGGCTCTCGCGGCCGACCGAGGGTTCTGAGAGGCGATGACGGTCGAGGCCGGCACTCCCCGCATGATCTCACGGGCGAGGTTGGGCCCGGAGAGCGCGCAGATCCTGCCATGAGACTCTGCAGGCAGCTCTTCACCGAGCACCTGGCTCATCCGCAGACCGGAGTCGGTCTCGAGGCCCTTGGTGGCGCTCACTATGTCAGCGCCATCCGCCAGGACGCCCCCGATCGCCCGCACGTTCTGCCGGAAGGTCCGCGACGGCACCGCGATGATGGCCAGATCGGCGCCTCCGAAGGCCACGGCGGGGTCGGAGGCAACGCTCAGATGGGGAGGAAAGGCGACGCCAGGGACGAACCGGGCGTTCTCTCCGTCGTCCTGAAGACGCGCGGCCTCCTCCTCGGTACGTGCCCACAGGCGTACGTCCATCCCCCTCCGGGCCAGGAGGATGGCCAGGGTCGTTCCCCAGCTGGCGGTCCCCGCTACGCCGACCCGGGCCAACCGACGCCTCTCCGCTGGTCTGAGTCAGCCGGCCCGACGTCCTCCGACTGGCCCAGTTTTCGCTCCTCGCCAGCGAGCAGCCGCCTGATGTTGTCCTTGTGACGGATGACGACGATCGGGCCGCCTATCACGCTGAACCATATGTAGACGAGCGGCTCCGAGCCTGTCAGCGCCAGGACCGCGAGCGTAATGGTGCCGGCCGCGGCCGCGAGTACAGAACCGAGGGACATGTACCGGCTCATCCCTATAGCCGCCAAACCGACGACGGTCGCCACGAGGCCGGAGAGGGGCGAGAGGATGAGCAGACCTCCCCAGCCGGTGGCCGTCCCCTTCCCTCCCCTGAAGCCGATGAACAGCGGCAGGACGTGGCCCACGAGAGCGGCCAGGGCCGCCGCAGCATCCACGCCGGGGTCGTCGGACAGGGCTCGGACCAGCGCCACGGCCAGCACCGCCTTCCCCATGTCCAGCAGCAGCACCAGCGCGGCTGCCGGCCGGCCAATGGTACGCAGCACGTTCGTCATCCCCGAACTGCCGCTGCCGTAGTCCCTGACGTCGACGCGCTTGACCAGCCAGCCGGCCATCACTCCGAAGGGTATCGATCCCAGCAGGTATCCGAAGGCGATCGACAGAAGGTAGTCGGTCAACGCTCTCCTCTGCCCCTGAAGCGCATCCTCAACGGGCTGCCTATGAAGCCGTAGGCCTCCCTGATCGCGTTCTCCAAGTATCTGCGGTAGGAGAAGTGTACCATCTCGGAGCGGTTCACATAGAAGGTGAAGCTCGGCGGCGCCGTCTGGTCCTGGGCGACGCCGTATACCTTGAGGGAGCCCCTGCGCTTCAGCGACGGAGGGTGATCGGCGACGGCGTTCATCACCGTCCGCCGCAGATCGTACCTCGGCACCCCCTTCGCCCACTCGCTCCGGACCTCCAGGGCGGTGCGCATGAGACCGTCGACACCGGCGCTCTTCAGTGCGGATACGAAGCATACGGGGGCATAGGGCGCGAATCGGAACCGCTCTCTCACCCGGCTCTCCACGCCCTGCTTCGTCAGCCCAAGCTCGCGGGACAGGTCCCACTTGTTGACAGCGATCACAATGCCCTTGTACGCATCGAGAACATATCCCGCGATGTGCGTGTCCTGGGCCGTCGCGACCTCCGACGCGTCCATCAGCAGAACGGCGACGTCGGCGCGGTCTATGGCGCGTATGGCCCTGAGGACGCTGTAACGCTCGATCCCCCGTTCGACGCGGCCGCGGCGGCGTATTCCAGCGGTGTCGATCAGAAGCACCGTGCTGTCTTCGTGGGCGATCAGCGTATCGAGGGCGTCCCGAGTCGTGCCTGGCACGTCGCTGACTATGGAGCGCTCCCGGCCGACCACGGCGTTCACCAGCATCGACTTGCCCACGTTGGTGCGGCCGACTATCGCCAGCCTGAGATCAGCGTATGGCTCTGCATGCTCGACGGGGGCGGGAAACCGGGAGACAACCTCAGCCATAAGGTCGTCGACCCCGGCGTTGTGGTAGGCGCTGACCGGATGCGGCTCGCCGAGCCCCAGTTCGTAGAAGTCGACTGCCGAGGCGGCCCTCAAGTCGTTGTCAGCCTTGTTGGCGGCGAGCACGAACGGCCTTCCCGTGGCCCTCACGGCATCCGCCACGTCACGGTCGGAGGGCGTCACGCCGGAGGCGGCATCGACCACTGCCACCACGACGTCGGACTCCTGCATCGCGGCCCGGACCTGGTCGTTGACGCGGGAGAGCAACTCCGTCTCCGGATCCACGGACAGACCGCCCGTGTCCACCAGGATGAACTCCCGGCTGGCCCACTCCGTATCCGTGATGACCCTGTCGCGGGTGGTGCCGGCCACGTCGGAGACGATCGCCGAGGGTCTGCCCGCCACGCGGTTGAACAGGGTCGACTTGCCGACGTTGGGCCGTCCTACGATGGCCACGAGCGGCTTGGGCGTTCCATTCATCGTGGCCCCCTTGTCATCCGGGACGCGGGCCGGGGTGTTCAGGCGACGCGGGTATGGCCGCTACGCGAAGAGCTCGGCCAATACCGCCTTCTGGGCATGGAGGCGGTTCTCCGCCTGGTCGAACACCACCGACGCGGGATGGTCCAGCATCTCCTCCGAGACCTCCAGCCCGCGATGGGCCGGCATGTCGTGCATGAAGACGGCGTCCTGCTTGGCGCCGTTCATCAAGGCGGGGTCCACCCGGTATCCGCCGAAGACCTCGAGACGCTCCGCCTCCTCGGCCTCCTGCCCCATGCTCACCCAGACGTCGGTGTACACCACGTCGGCGTCCTCCACCGCGGCCCTGGGCGATTCGGTCCACTCGATCCGGGACTCGCGGAGCGCCGCCCGACGCCGCGCCTCCTCCAATACGACAGTCGGGAGCTGATACTCCTCGGGCGAAGCCAGAACGAAGTCGGAGCCCACGGACGCGCAGGCGAGCGCGAGGCTGGACGCCACGTTATTGCCGTCGCCCACGAAGGTCACCTTCAGGCCGTGGAGTCGGCCCTTGTGCTCGCTCACTGTCAGCAGATCGCCCAACGCCTGGCAGGGATGCTCCAGATCCGACAGCGCGTTCACGACCGGTCCCGATGTATGCTCGGCCAGTAACTGAAGGCTGCGATGGGAGAACACGCGGGCGACGATCCCATCCACCCACCGGTCCAGCACGCGGGCGACGTCCTCTACCGGCTCCCTGACTCCCAGACCAACGTCTGCGTTGGACAGATACACGCACTGGCCGCCCATCTGACGTATTCCCACTTCGAAGCTCACCCGCGTCCTAAGGGACGGCTTCTCGAACAGCAGTGCGATGATCCTGTCTCGAAGCACCTGAGGGGTGGCGCCGCCCTTCATATCCGCCGCCCTTCGCAGCATGGGCTCGAGCTGATCGGGGTCGATGTCGGCGACGGAGAGGAAATCTTTGGTCCGCATCGGTGGCTCCTTCGGAGCCATGATAGCGCAGCGCAGAGTGCTCGGACAAGGAAGGCGGAAAGGGACCGGAGCCGCGCTAGCCCTGCCGCAGTTCCTCTACGAAGCGCCGCTCCTCGGGAGACAGCTCCACAGAGTCCAGCAGGTCGGGGCGTCTCTCGGCGGTCCTCCGAAGAGACTCTCTCCGGCGCCATCTGGCGATCTCCTCATGGTTGCCGGAGAGCAGTGTTTCGGGCACTTCCCAATCTCGGAAGCCCGACGGACGCGTGTACTGCGGGTGCTGTAGCAGGCCGGTGCTGAAGGAGTCGCTCTGGACAGACTCGCCGGAGCCGACCACCCCCGGCACAAGGCGCGAGACCGCGTCTATGATGACCATGGCCGCCAGCTCGCCGCCGCTCAGCACGTAGTCGCCGACGCTTATCTCGTCCGTCGCCAGGTGGCGCCGGACCCGCTCGTCCACTCCCTCGTATCTTCCGCAGATCAGCACGATGTCGCGCCGTCGCGCGAGACCCTCCGCCGCCGCCTGCGTGAGAGTGCGTCCCTGCGGCGTCAGCAACACGACCGGCACGTCCGCCCCATCCGGCCGACCGAAGAGGATATCCTCGACCGTCTCGAACAGCGGTTCCGGCTTCATCACCATCCCGGCGCCTCCGCCGTAGGCGTAGTCGTCCACCGTTCGATGGCGGTCCGAGGTCTTGTCCCGCGGATCGTAAAGCGCCACCTCTATGAGGCCCCCGCTCACGCCGCGTCCGATCACCCCCTCCGCCATAGGGCTCCCGAACATGCCGGGGAAGATGGTCACGACGTGAAAGCGCACGAAGGGTTCGGCCATCCCAGCCTCTTCCGGAGGCGGCGCAATCGACCCCACAACGCGCGCTCCTAGGGATCCGTCGGGTGTCCCCGGCGGCCCTCCATCATCTCCAAGGCGTGGGGAATCACCGCGACGGCCACGTCGAGACACTCCCGGACGCCCTTGGGGCTCCCCGGCAGGTTGACGATCAGACATCCCGACCTCACGCCCACGACCGATCGGCTCAGCATGGCGAAAGGGGTCTTCTTGATCGTCTCGCTCCGCATCGCCTCGGGAATCCCCGGCACCTCGACCTCGACGACGTCGCGCGTGGCCTCGGGCGTCACGTCGCGGGGGCCGAGGCCGGTGCCGCCAGTCGTGAGGACCAGGTCGATCCCGCCGCCGTCGCACCATTCGCGCAGCCTCGCGGATATCTGGTCCCGCTCGTCCGGAACGATCTCTCTCGCGGTCTCCGTGAAGCCCTCTGCCGAGACGATCTCGGAGATCACGTCGCCGCTCAGGTCCTCGCGCTCGCCCTTGGATCCAGTGTCGCTGATGGTCAATATCGCTACGCGCAAGATTCGGTCTCCTCTACGGACGCTGCGTGCCCTTCGTCGCCATCGACTCGGAGAGGCATTTTTGGACTTTATTTGGAATAGATTTCAAATAAGTACAAAAACACCTTGCGTACCCACCGAGGGCTCTGTGAAACTCATCCCCAAGTCTTGGATCCCTGTGGGGAGAGCCTATCTTACCACGCGCCAACGGTATAAAAGCCTACGGATCGACGGCAGGGCGCGGCGCCGCCGGTGGACGGTAGAGATCGCGCGGTGCGTTCAAGCCACAGGCCCGTCATGGTGAGCGAGACTCTCGCAGGTCTCGATCCGAAGTCCGGCGGAGCGTACATCGACTGTACGGTCGGCGCGGGTGGTCATTCACTGGCCGTCCTGGAGACCGCCCCGGGCATCCAGGTGATGGGGATCGATCTGGACGGGGAGGCGCGGCGCGCGGCGTCGCTCAGGCTTGCGGAGTACGGGGATGCCGTCGGTATCGTCGAGGGGAACTTCAAGGACGTTGAGCAGATTGCGGACGAACACGGATTCAACCCTGTGGACGGAGTGCTGTTCGACCTGGGGCTATCGTCGATGCAGGTAGACACGGCGGCCAGAGGGTTCAGCCTCCGCCAAGAGGCGAGACTCGACATGAGATTCGACACATGTCAGAAGCTGACGGCTCACGAGTTGGTCAACCGGCGCTCGGCCGGCTATCTCGCCGACCTGATATTTCAGCTGGGGGAAGAGCCCCGCGCGCGCCGGATAGCGCGCGCGGTCGTCAGAAACCGGCCGGTAGATACGACGACGGCCCTCGCAGAGATCGTGGAGGGTGAGGTCGGGCGCGGGGGCAGCGGGCGTATCCACCCGGCAACCCGCACCTTCCAGGCGCTCAGGATGGCCGTCAACTCGGAGCTGGAGAACCTCAGGCAGGGACTGGCGGGAGCCATCCGGGTGCTTCGACGAGCGGGGAGGCTCGTCGTCATCAGTTACCACTCTCTTGAAGACCGCGTGGTCAAGACCACGCTCCGCCGGGAGGCGTCCGACTGCGTCTGCCCGCCAAGGACCCCCGTGTGCGCCTGCGAACACACCGCAGCGCTGCGTCTGGTCCATCGACGAGTCATCAGACCGGCCGCGCGAGAGGTGGAGGCCAACCCGCGCGCCCGAAGCGCAAGACTGAGGACCGCAGAGCGGATCTGAACCCAGTACCCACAGAGCCCGAATCGGGAGAGCCACCGGAGTACCAATCTATGCACCACGACATTCTGACCGCGATCGACGTCGGCACGACCAAGATATGCACGATCATCGGAAGGAGGGCGCCCCAGGGCGGGCTGGAGCTGCTGGCGCACAGCGTCGTCCCATGCGACGGGCTCAAGAAAGGTAACGTCACCGACATCGCCGGCACCGCCGAGGCGATCCGCCGATCGGTCGCCGAGGCGTCCGAGGCCGCTCAGGTCCACGTCGACTCCGCTTACGTGGGCGTGACCGGCACGCACGTCTCTTACGAGAACCGCTGGGACAGGATAGAGGGCGTCGGCGAGCAGGGCGTCGTGACCGCGGCAGAGCTCGCCGGGCTGCCCGTGGTGGCGAGGCCCGGTCCTGCCGACTCGGACCGCAGGGTGCTCCACTCCCTGCCCCTGTCTTACTCGGTGGACGGGCTGCGCGGCATAAGGAGTCCGGTGGGCATGCACACGAACAACGTGGAGGTGGAGAGCCACGTCGTGACCGGTGAGGGTCCCATACTGGACAGGCTCGTCGAAGCAGTAGAGACGGCGGGGATCGACGTGGACGCCCTCGTGCTGGAGCCCCTGGCCAGCAGCGAGGCGGTATTGACCAGGGAGGAGAAGAAGCATGGCGCCGTGGTAGTCGATATCGGCGGAGGGACGACCGACGTGGTGGCCTATGCGGGCGGCCAGTTGGTCCTGACCACCGTCCTGCCGGTCGGCGGCTTCCAGTTCACGAACGACATCTGCCTCACGTACAACGCCCCCTACGAGGCCGCCGAAGAGGCAAAGATCAGGCACGCCCACACCGATCTTCACGCCGTGGCCGCAACGGAGGAGATCATACTCCCAGTCGTCGGCCAGGGCTCGGACATGAAGATATCCAGGCGGGACATCTGCCAGCTCACCCGCGAGCGAGCCCAGGAGCTAGCGCGGCTCGTGAAGCTGAAGCTCCAGAGGGCGCAGATCGAGGGTCTCTCCGACATGACGTTGGTGCTGACGGGCGGCACCTCCGGCCTGCCGGGGATCGATCACCTCTTCAGGCTCACTCTCGGGGCCAGAGTCCGTCTGGGAATCCCCCACGGACGCGGACTGATACCGGACGATCTGAAGACACCGGCTTTCGCCACCGGCGTCGGCATCCTGCTCTGGGCGCAGGACCACGGGAGCGAGTCAGCGGCGAGCCACGACCTGGTCCGGACGGCGGCAGCCCGGAAGAGCAGTCCGGTCTCCCGACTAATGAGGCAGATCAGAGAACTTTTCCCGATTCATCTATTCCCGGCACGTCATTCCAACTAAGGCAACGGAGGAGCGAATGGATATGATGCAGAACTTCGACGCGAAGGAGATCGCGCGGATACGAGTCGTAGGAGTTGGGGGTGGCGGATCGAACGCCGTGTCGAGGATGTTCCGGGAACGGATGCCCGGCGTCGAATACGTTGCCGTCAACACCGACGCCCAGGCGTTGCTGAAGTCGGATGTGCCGCTCAAGATACGGATCGGCGAGCAGCTGACGCGCGGCCAGGGCGTCGGAGGCGACCCCGACCTTGGGATGCGCTCGGCCGAGGAGAGTCGCGAGGAGCTGTTCGAGGCGATACGCGATGCCGACATGGTGTTCGTTGCGGCGGGAATGGGCGGAGGCACCGGGACGGGCGCGGCGCCCGTCCTGGCCCAGATCGCCAAGGAGTCCGGCGCTCTTACCGTCGGGGTCGTGACCTGTCCGTTCAGCTTCGAGGGAGCCCAGAGAGCGCGCCAGGCCGAGGAGGGCATCAAGACCCTCAAGCAGAATGTGGACACTCTCCTCGTGATCCCCAACGAGCGCCTTCACGTCATCTGCGAGGAGGAGATCACGGCGGACAATGCCTTCAAGATCGCCGACGACGTCCTCAGATCCGGCGTCCAGTCGATCGCCGAGCTGGTCACGGTCCCGGGTCAGATCAACGTCGACTTCGCTGACATCAACGCCATAATGCGCAACGCCGGCCCCGCATGGATGTCCATCGGATGGGGATCGGGCGCGAACCGGGCGCGGGACGCGGCCCAGAACGCCATCACCAACCCCCTCCTCGACTCATCCATAGAGAGGGCGAAGGGCGTCCTTCTCAACATCACCGGCGGCTCCGACCTGAGACTGTCCGAGCTGCACGAGGCGTCCGAGGTGATCCAGCGAATGGTGGACCCTGAGGCCAACATCATCTTTGGCATGGTCACTGACTCGAAGATGGAGGGCGAGGTCAAGCTGACCATCGTCGCAACCGGCTTCCCCACCCCGGAGACCCTGCAGGAGCGCGAGGAGCAGATCAGCGCGATGCTGGAGGAGGCTCTCGCAAACGATGAGTC
This sequence comes from Dehalococcoidia bacterium, assembly GCA_965208395.1. Taxonomy (GTDB): domain Bacteria; phylum Chloroflexota; class Dehalococcoidia; order Lucifugimonadales; family CBDBON01; genus CBDBON01. The sequence goes on along the minus strand of CBDBON010000002.1, from coordinate 272,553 downwards.
GGACCTCGATCTGCCTCCCTTCCTCCGCAGATACTCCAAGAGCAAGGCCCGAAACGGGTCGCGCGTCGAGCGCTGATAGACGACCGGCCGGAATCGATTCGAGTCGCGACCAAGAGGCCGCCCCGACGGGCGGCCTCTTCTATTGCCGCCCGTGGCCGACGACCGGAAACCTGCCCGTAACACGTCAGGATTTAACATTGACACCCTCCCATATATGGTGTTAACGTGGCCGAACCACACGATATGGTGTGTGTCGGGTATTCGGCCAAGGACTGGACGCGCCGCTGTGCTCTGTCCCTATTGCGCTCACGACGACTCGAAGGTGATGGACTCCAGAGACGCTGGAGCCGGGATACGACGCCGTCGCGAATGTCTCCGGTGCAGCCTCAGGTTCACCACCTACGAAGGGGTGCAGACCGGCGCGCTGCTCGTGGTGAAACGGGATGGCCGCCGCGAGGAGTTCAGCCGGGAGAAGCTCCGGATCAGCCTGACGAAGGCGTGCGCGAAGCGGCCGCTCCCCATAGGCAGCATAGACAAGGGAGTGGACGACATTCAGACCCACCTCTACGAAGCAGGCCGCGCGGAGATCCAGAGCAAGCTCATCGGTGAGTTGGTCATGGATCGGCTGATAAGGATGGACCGAGTCGCATACATCCGATTCGCAAGCGTGTACCGGGACTTCAGGGACATCGAGAGCTTCAAGGCCGAGATAGACGCTCTGCTGGAGCCCGGCGAGCCTCGGACGGAGCCGGGAAACCAGCTCTCCTTCCTCGACGAGGTCGAAGACCTGCCCCGGACCAACCGCCGCAAGAGGCGCGGCCGAAGACCGAAACGTCCACACGTCGAACCGGCCTGACAAGCCGGCTCGACGGCCGTCCACCCTTCGGCGGAGCCTACTCCCTTTCGTACACACAGCAGTCGGAGAATGCCGGAACGATTACAAGCAAGAAGCCAGGACGAGCCCGCCGAAATCGGCGCCCTCCCCCCAATCAGGAGCTAACGATGATCCGAGACCACACCTCCAGCGGACCCGAGGGCCGCGAGCATTCCCTGGAAGAGGTTTTGAAGGCGCTGCGGTCGGCAGGCCTGTCCGGCGAGGTCACCGAGGCCGTCGCCCAGTCCCTCGAGTTCACCGGTAAGCCGGCGCTCAACGGCCACGCCGAGCTCTCCGACAACGCACTGGAGATCATGCGGAAGCGCTACCTCAGGAAGGATGACGCGGGGCAGCCTGTTGAGACGCCGGAGGAGTTGTTCATCCGCGTCTCCAGCGCGATAGCGGAGGCCGAGCCCGAGGAGGTCCGGGCGGAGTGGGCAGAACGTTACCTGCACCTCCTCCGGTCGCTTAAGTTCCTGCCCAACTCTCCGACGCTGGTCAACGCGGGGACCGGCCGAGGATGTCTCTCCGCATGCTTCGTCGTCTCCCCGGAGGACGAAATGGACTCGATCATGCAGGTCGCCTCGGATGCGGCGATGATCGAAAAATGGGGCGGCGGTATCGGGTTTGGCTTCTCCAAGCTCAGGCCGAAGCGGGACAGGATAGCGACCACGCACGGCGAGGCCTGCGGGCCCATCGCCGTCATGAAGCTCTACTCGGCCGTCGGGGCGACCCTGACGCAGGGCGCATTCCGCCTCGGCGCGCACATGGGCCAGATCAGAGACAGCCACCCGGACGTCCGGGAGTTCATCCACTGCAAGGACGGCGACGACACCCTCCAGAACTTCAACATCTCGGTGCAGATCACCGATGCGTTCATGCGAGCCGTCGAGGCGGATGGAGACTGGGCTCTGGTCAACCCTCGCGACACGGGCGGCGGCCCGGTGGACGAGGTGGTGGAGGTCGTCTCCGCGAGACAGCTTTGGCACGAAATCACCGAGTCGGCCTGGAAGACCGGCGACCCCGGAGTCGTCTTCATCGACCGCGTATGGGAGACGGCGCCCAATCCGCAGATGGGACTCATCGAGACCTCCAATCCCTGCGGCGAGGAGTTCCTGGAGAACTACGGCAACTGCTGCCTCGGCTCGATAAACCTCGATCTTCACATCGGAGACGGCGACCTCGACTGGACGGCCCTGGAGGAGACCGTTCGCACCTCGGTGCGGTTCCTGGACGACGTAATAGAGGTGAACGAATTCCCGCTGCCTAAGCTGAGGGAGGTCAATCTGGCCACCCGGAGGATAGGTCTCGGCGTCATGGGCTGGGCCGACACGCTGGTGCGCCTCAATATCCCGTATGACTCGGATGAGGCCCTCGCACTGGCCGACAGACTCGGCGGCTTCCTCAACGATACGGCGTGGGACGAATCGCGGCGGCTCGCGGAAGAGCGCGGCCCGTTCCCCGAATTCTACCGGTCCCGGCTCAAGGAGCGCGGGATGCCTCCGGTCCGCAACTCCAGCGTCCTCACGATCGCCCCAACGGGCACGATAAGCCGGCTCGCCGGATGCTCCAGCGGCATAGAGCCCCACTTCGCCATCGGCTGGTGGTCGAATGTCCTGTGGAAGGACCACGAGGGAAGCAGCACCCGGCTGCTGGATGCGCCGACGTCGGTGTGGGAGACGCTGAGGATGAGTCTGGGGGACGAGTCGATCGTCAGGGAGGCGCTGGAGCAGATCGCCGACAGCCCCCAAGACGCGGAGAATATCCTGCGGCAGCACGGCGCCGACCCGGCGCTGTTCAGGACCTCGATGGCCATCAGCCCCGAGTCCCACGTCCGGATGCAAGCCGTCTGGCAGAAGCACGTCACGAACTCCGTCTCCAAGACGATAAACCTGCCGAACAGCGCCAGCGTCGACGACATCGACAGCGCGCTGAAGCTCGCGTGGGAGACCGGATGCAAGGCCGTCACCGTCTACCGGGACGGGTCGAAGTCGATGCAGGTGCTCGAGACGGGCAGCGAGACCCGGGACGACGAGGAGACGCAGCGCCTGCTCGTCCCGCGCCAGCGGCCCTCCTCGGTCAGGGGTATCACCGACCGCATACGGACCGGACACGGCACCCTTTTCGTCACCGTCAACTTCGACGAAAGGGGGCGTCCGTTCGAGGTGTTCAGCACCTCCGGCAAGGCGGGTGGATGCGACGCCGCCCACCTGGACGGCCTCTCGCGCCTGATATCCCTGGCCCTGCGGTCGGGCATAGACCCGGACCAGGTCATCGATCAGCTCCGGGGCACGACCTGCTGCCCCGTCTGGGACGACGGCAACCTCATAAGGTCCGCCGAAGACGCGGTCGCCCAGGTGCTCAGCCACCGTACCAAAGACGAGGTCCAGGTCCAGCCGCGGACCGGCCTCGAAGCGGCGGTGTCGACGGAGAGCGCGGCGCAGCTGGGCCTCTTCCCATCCACCCAGCCGAACGGCTCCAACAGCAACGGACACCAGCTGTCCAGCGGCGCGAAGTGCCCGGACTGCTCGGGATTCCTCGTCCACCAGGAGGGATGCCTGAGCTGTCCCGACTGCGGGTATAACAAGTGTGAATAACCCCGGCAGAGCGAACGGTTCGCAGGTGCCTCCGCGAGTCGTCCGCCGCGCATCGATTACGAGAGGCCCGCCGTTGGCGGGCCTCTCGTCTTTACCGGGCTACGAGCGTTATAATGAGTCCGCGAACGGAGGACAGTCGACGGACCGGCTCTTATGACCGCGAAGCCGTACATAGCCATTACGATGGGCGACCCCGCCGGCATAGGGCCGGAGGTGACCGCCAAGGCCCTTTTGAGCGACAACGTCCACCAGCGATGCCGCCCGTTCGTGATCGGAAGCGCAGCCGCCATCCATAACGCGCTCCGGACGATCGGGTCCGGCGCATCCGTCCGCGCCGTCCACTCGCTCGACCAGGTGGTGGGGAGCCAGGACGGGATAGACGTCCTGGACCTGGAGAATCTGGACCACGGGCTGATCGAGCCGGGCCGGCTCTGCGCGGAGGCGGGCCGGGCCGCCGTGGAGTGGGTGCTGAAGGCTGGCGAGCTGGCCGGTTCAGGCAGCGTGCAGGCCATCGCCACGGCGCCGATCAACAAGGAAGCGTGCAGGCTGGCCGGGCACAGGGACGTGGGCCACATGGAGATATTCCAGAGCCAGACAGGAGCGAGCGAGGTCGCCACCATGCTGATGGCCGGCGGGCTCCGCGTCGTCCACCTGACCACTCACCGGTCGCTGAGAGCCGCCTGCGACTACGTCACCAGGGACAACGTGCTGGCGAAGATAGAGCTCACCGACAGGAGCTTCAAGGAGTGGGGATGGGAGTCGCCCCGCATCGGCGTGGCGGCCCTGAACCCGCACGCCAGCGACGGAGGACTGATAGGCGAGGAGGAGGCCCGGGAGATCGCGCCCGCGGTCGACGCCGCGCGGTCGCGGGGGATAGACGCCGCCGGCCCCATCCCGGCCGACACCGTATTCAACCAGGCCATCGACGGCGCATACGACGCGGTGCTGGCGATGTACCACGACCAGGGCCACATTCCGGTCAAGGTCCACGACTGGGCCAGGAGCGTGAGCGTCAACCTGGGCCTGCCGTTCATCAGGACGTCTGTCGACCACGGCACGGCGTTCGACATCGCCTGGCGCGGAATCGCCGATCACGAGAGCATGCTGGAGGCCATCAAGGTGGCCGTCAGTCTGGCCGCCGACAGACGGCTGCCCTAGAGAAGGTGCTGATAAGTCCCTTCCCCCGCGGACGGGGGAAGGTTAGGATGAGGGCCGGAGGCCCGGAAGAGCCGGTGGCTAGATACTGGACATGAAAATATCGTTCGTGGGCGGCGGAGTGATGGCCGAGGCGCTGCTGGGCGGCATACTGGAGGCCGGCCTCGCCTCCGCCGACGAGATCGGCGTCGGCGAGCCGGTGGAGGCCAGGCGCGCCCACCTGGAAGAGAGGTACGGGCTGAAGACCTGCCCGGCCAATACCGACGCCCTGCTAGGCGCGGACATCGCCGTCCTCGCGGTGAAGCCCCAGAGCCTCCAGGACGTGATGGAAGAGATCGGCGGCGGCATACGCGCCGACGTGGCCGTGGTGTCAATCGTCGCCGGCGCCGGCATGGACACGCTGGTGCGCGGACTGGCCCATCCCGCCGTTATAAGGGTGATGCCGAACACCCCCGCCCAGATCGGCGCGGGGATGAGCGTATGGACCGCCGCTCCAGAGGTGTCCGGGGCGAAGACGGAGGCGACGAGGCGCATGCTCCAGACACTGGGAGCCGAGCTCTACGTCACCGACGAGAAGCTGATCGACATGGCGACGGCGTTGAGCGCAAGCGGACCCGCTTACGTCTTCATGTTCGTCGAGTCGCTGATCGATGCGGGCGTTTACCTCGGAATGCCGAGAGATATGGCGAGGCAACTCGCGCTCGAGACGGTGCTGGGGAGCGCGAGGCTCGTCAAGGAGTCGGGCAGGCATCCAGCGGAGCTCAAGGACATGGTCACCTCGCCGGCGGGCACCACGATCGAGGCCCTGTTCAGGATGGAGAGCTCAGGCTTCCGGGCCTCCGTGCTTCAGGCGGTCATAGCGGCGTACGACAGATCGGTCGCGCTTGGTGAAAAAAGTTGAGCGAGTTCGTAGTACTCTTCGTAAATCTGCTCGCCTCGGCGCTCTGGATGGCTCTCATCGGGCGCGTCGTAATCTCGTGGATCAACATCGACAGGTCCAGTCCCTTCTATCCCATAGCCGCGATCATCTATCAGATCACCGAGCCGGTTCTCGCACCCATCCGGAGCGTGCTGCCAAGCTTCGGGATGCTCGACCTCTCCCCGATGGTCGCCATCATCCTGATAGTCGTCGTCCAGAGGGTGATTGTAGCGGCGGCGAGCTGACCTGACGCTAGGCGTGCGCCAGCGCGCCGCCGTCTATGAAGATGGTCTGACCCGTAACGAAGTCGCAGGCGTCGGACGCCAGGTAGACGAGCAGCCCGCACAGATCGGCGGGATGCCCCTTGCGGCGGGATGGTATGTAGCGCACCAGCAGCTCCCTCTGCGCCTCCTCGGTCTGCGGCTCGGTCGTGACCCATCCCGCTCCGATCCCGTTGACGCGCACGTTCGACCTCGCCCACTCCAAGGCGAGTGCGGCGGTGAGCTGGTGTATCGCGCCCTGGGCTGCGCAGGCCGCGGCGGAGTTCCACAGGCCCCTCACTGCCAGCCCCGATCCCATGTTGACGATCCGTCCTGCCCCCTGCTCGACCATCAGCCTGCCCGCGGCCTGGCTCCACAGGAAGACCGACTTGACGTTGAAGTCGATCACCGTCTGCCACTCCGCCTCCGTCACCTCCACGAACGGCTTTCCGAACTCGACGCGGGCGTTGTTGACGAGAATGTCGATCCGGCCGAGGTCGGCCGCCACCCTCCGGACCGCCCGCTTGACGTCGCCGGAGTCTGCAACATCGGCGTCTATCGACAGCGCCCTGCGTCCGAGGCGCTCCACCTCGCCCGCCGCGCCGTCGCGGTCCGACGCAGCCGACCCGGCGATCGCCACGTCGGCGCCCGCCTCCGCCAGCGCCGACGCCAGGGTCGGCGTCCAGCCGCGCCGGTCGGCCGTCACCAGGGCCGTCTTTCCGGTCAGGTCCCACTCCTCTGGTACGGGCATCTCCGCCTCCTCGGTCGAGCAGATCCATAGAGTCCTAGACGGCGAGCGGCACGTCGGGGGCGTGACCCGTCGGTGCATAGCCGCCGGCAAGACCTCCGCCGTCGATTATGAGCATCTCTCCGTTCATATAGTCGGACGCCGACGAGGCCAGGAAGACCGCGACGGGCCCCAGCTCCGACGGCATCCCTCCCCTTCCCACCGGGATAAACTCGTTGGGCGCCGGAGGAACCGTGGCGGCCTCCCCCACCGGCACGTATCCGGGCACTATGCAGGTGCTCGTCACGCCGTAACGTCCAAGGCTGATCGCGAGACTCCGGGTCAGCTGGACGATGCCGCCCTTACCGCACGTGTACATGTAGTTGTCCCGCCCGCCACGCAGGCCGAAGCCCGACGCGACGTTGACGATCTTCCCCTCTCCCCGATCGACCATGTGCCTGGCTACGGCCCTGGAGCAGTAGAACGATCCGGTCAGGTTCGTATCGATCCCCAGCCTCCACTCCTCGTCGGTCACATCCCAGATCGGCGTCGGACCCCGCCCCCGGACGATGCCGGCGTTGTTGACCAGCACGTCGATCTTGCCGAACCGCTCCAGGGTCTCCCCGACCAGCCTCTCCACCTGCGCCGAGTCGGTCACGTCGGTCGGGACCGACTCGGCGCTCCGGCCCATCTCTCGGACGAGACCGGCGACCTCCTCGATGAGCTCCAATCTACGAGACGCAATGACGAGGTCGGCCCCGGCGCGTCCCAGCGCCAGGCTCATCTCCCGGCCGAGGCCCGTCCCTCCTCCGGTGATCACGATCGTCTTGCCGTCCAGACTCAGATTCTCCAGCACTGCTCGCTCCCTCCGTCTTTCAAATAGAGGCGGTCTATGCCTGCAGCGTAACCTCTCCGGCGCTCACAGTGACCGGCTCTCCGTCCGCGGCGGTCAGGATCAGGTTGCCCTGGTCGTCCACCGCCTCGGCCCGCCCCTCGAGCACCCGCTCCTTCCACGCGATGCGGACCGTCCGGCCCAGCGTCTCCATCATCGCGCTCCATTCTCCGGTTAGCGACCGCCCGTCCCTGACCGCGCCGTAGAGGCCGTCCATCTCCGAAAGCGTCAGCCCCAGCACCTCGCTCCGGTCCATCCTGCGGCCCGTCTCGCGGTAGAGGCTGGTGGCAGTCTCGGCGATCTCGGGGTGCATCGCCGGATCGAAGTTCACGTTGATGCCGATGCCTACGACGGCGTGATCGACCTCGCGCCCCGCCATGACCGTCTCGATCAGTATCCCGGAGAGCTTTCTCCCGCCGACGCGGACATCGTTCGGCCACTTGATCGCGGCGGTGAGCCCCGCCGCCTTCCCGGCGGTGCGGGCGACCGCCAGGGTCGCAGCCATGTTCACGTATGGAAGCTGGACCGCCGTCGGCCTCAACACGACGGAGAATGAGAGGTTCTGACTTCGCGGCGAGACCCAGACGCGGTCGAACCTGCCCCTGCCGGCGGTCTGCTCCTCCACGACGACGACGGTGCCATCGGGAGTCTGCCGCTCTGCCAGGGAGCGCGCCTCGTCCATCGTCGACGCCAGCGTGTCGTGGTGGACGATCTCGCATCCGACCGTCTGCCCGGCCGTCATGCGCCGGACGAGACCGACGTCGAGCCTGCCGTGAGACATTCGTCTACTCCAGCCTGTAGAGCCCGCCGGGATTCCCCTCGTCGTCTTCCCCCGGCACGGCGGCCCCGGTCACCAGCTCGTCTACGCGGCCCAGCAGCTCCGCCTCCCCTATAGACCCCACCCATCTCCGCCGCACCGTGCCGTCGCGATCCACGAAGAAGGTCACCGGCAGGCCGATCACGCCGTAGTCCACCGTGATCCTGCCGTCGACGTCCATCCCGTTGGGGTATGTTACACCGAACTCGGCCAGATATGCGGCAGCCTCCTCCTCGATGTCCTGTATATTCACGCCGACGAACGCGACATCCCTCTCCCCGTACAGCCGCCAGACGCTCTCCAGGAGCGGAGCCTCCTCCCGGCATGGAGGACACCAGGAGGCCCAGAAGTTGATCACGACCGGCCGGCCTCGCTGCTCCGCGAGAACGAACTCGCCGCCGTCGAACAGGGACAGAGTAAAGGGCTCGGCCGGCTTGCCGACGCGCGTCACTCCGCTGCGCCCGGTCACCGGCTCCCTGTCCAACAGCCCGATCGCAAGCAGCGCCGACACGGCGGCGACCATCACGCCGATCACTCCAAACGCCGCAATCCTGGGCCAGTGCCGCATCGGCCTACTCGAGGCACCGGAGGTGCGTCGGGTCGATTGGCGTCGACACGGTCAAAGCGCCGCCCGGACGGGGTTGTGGGTCCTCAGCTCGGGGAACAGCAAGAAATCTCTGTCGCTGGTCAACAGCGTCTCAACCCCGTGGGCAACGCAGATCGCAGCTACGCGCGCGTCGTGGACGACGCCTCCTACGACCCGCGGCCTCTGCACGAAGCGTCCCAAGATACTCAGAAAGTCGTCGGTCTCGCCGATCAGCCTGTTCGAGGGCGATGCCGTCCAGACGGCCAGTTGGCGCCACGCCTGCTCGGGCGCAGTTGCGTCTTCCTTCCATATCCGGGGGTTGGTCACGACACTAAGGAACTCGTAACAGCAAGGCCATGGAATGGCCCAGAGATCATCTCCCTCGGCGAGTGTCCGCATCAGAGAGGCCGCCTGTTCGTGATTTCTCGCCTCTCGGCGGTGGGCGTACACCAGGAGGTTGGTATCGACCGCAATCACGCTCTATCCGGCCTGTCGTAGATCATCTCTCGCAGGTCCTGCCAGGAGTACGCCTCCAGTGGATCGCGGCCATTCGGGTCCCCCACGCTGAGATCAGGCAGACGGTATCTGGCGGAGGACGGTGCAGCGGAGAGGATATGCCGGAGCCCTTCCTCAACGACCGCGCGCAGAGGCCGTCCGGTCTTCCGCGCGTGCAGTTTCGCCCGCGCCAGCAGCTCGTCGTGTATGTCGATCGTCGTCTTCATGAACCCATACTACCCATATATGTGAATATGGTCAATCCATATCCACTTCACCTGATCACGCGCTCGCCATCTCGAACGGCGGGGCGGCCCGGCCGCCCTTCGGCAGCCCGACCGGGAGCCGGACGTCGAGCAGGTAGGGGCGCCCCTCCCTCTCGACGGTCGCAAGGCCCCGCTCCATCGCCTCTTCGATAGCCGCCTCGTCATCCACCCGCTCGGCCTCCACGCCGAATCCCTCCGAGATCATGGCCGGATCGATCCCGTCCAGCCGGACGCCCGCATACTCCCCGGTCCGGCTCATCGCCCCGCCGGCCTCGTCGAAGGCGCCCGCCACGATCCCGTAGGCGCCGTTGTTGGCGATCACGTACAGGACCGGAATGCGGTGGTGCGCCGCCGTCCAGAGACCGGAGTCGGCGTAGTACATCGAGCCGTCGCCGACGAGGCCGACGACCGGCCTGTCGGGCGCGGCCAGCTTGGCGCCGACGGGCGCCCCGATTCCGTACCCCTCCGAGCCGCTCGCCGGACGGATGTAGACGTTCGAGCCGCCGTCCGGCTTCGACCGGACGCAGTCCAGCGGCGCGGCGAACTGCTCGGTCGTGATAAGCCCTCCGCCCGCCGCCTCCAGGGCGGCGTCGAGCGCGTCGAGCATGACCATCGGACGGACCGTGCCGGACTGCGGGCCGGACGGCTCCGTCTGCGACCGGCGCGCCGAGCGCAGCTCGGCGGCCATCGAGAGCGCCCACCGCCGCCGTTCGTCGTAGCGGTCCGGCGTCGACTCGCTCAGCGTCATCTCCTCCAGCGACCCGAGCGCGCGGCGCTCGTCGGCCAGCACCGCGTGCGCCAGGCCCGGCATGTTCTTCAGGGCGGCGGGGTCCGAGCCCAGCGCGACAACCCTGCGCGCCGTAAAGGCCGAGTAGTCGTGGTCGCGGCCCAGCCCGCTGTGCCGGACGCCGATGCACACTATCTGGTCAGGGCCCAGGGCCGAGGCCGCTTGGTCGATGCGTCCGCAGTAGAGGGGGTGGGCCGCCGACAGCCCTCGCAGGTCGGCTAGCGTCGACGCAACCGGCGCGCCGAACCTCTCCGCCAGCGACCGCACGCTCTCCTCCGCGCCGCTCTTCCATACCCCGTCGCCAACGTAGATCAGCGGCCGCTCCGCCGCGTGCAGGGTCCGCGCGATTACCTCGAGGTCCTCGTCGGACGCGAACCCGCTGCGGATGTCCTGTATGCCGCCGTCGATGATGTCGGTAGTCACAGTACGGTCGTCCAGCAGCCTGTCGTACACCGCCAGGTGGACAGGCCCCATCGGCGGTGTCTTTGCCACCCTAAGCGCCCGCTCGATCGCGGCGGGAAGGCCCTCCGGCTCGATCACCGTCCAGGCCGCCTTCGTGAACGGCGCGGAGATCGAGGTCGGGCCGAAGTTGTGGTCGAGGTCGAGCCCCACCGCGTCGCCGAAGCTCCCCGTGTCTCCGGCGAAGGTGACGACCACGACCGGCAGGCTCGCCGCCGCGACGTTGATCAGCTGACCCAGGCACTGGGCGAGACCGGCGCCCAGGTGGACCACCGTCACCGCCGGATCGCCCCTCACCTGCGTGTACCCGCCCGCCATCGCCGTCACGCTCCCCTCGTGCAGCGCCAGGATGCCGTGAATGTCCGAACGGGCGTGAAGGGCGTCGAAGAAGGGCGCCTCGCGCGAGCCGGAGTTGTAGAAGACCCGACTCACCCCGGACGCCCGGAGCTGCTCCACGATGACCTGGGAAGGGGTGCCGGTGATCTGTCGTGTGCCCATCGAATCTCGCCTCCTCGACTGACAGTCTCGCGCAGAGTGTACACTGTTTGGCCGCAACGAACGTCCTCTCTCCTACCTCTTCTTCCCCCGTCCACGGAGGAAGATTGAGATGGGCGGCGCCGGGTATCGAGACGCCGACGCTCTCAGATGTTACAGTAGGGGCCTGACCCGAGAGGTCAAATTCGTTGGGGAATACGGCACGGAGGACTGTAACGATGCCAAGCGACAAAGTTACCCACACGTTCGAGATCGAGAGCGAGCAGCGCGACTGGCTCGGCGAGGTCGCCGAGGAGTACGGCCTCGCCGACGAGGACAAGGCACTGCGCGTCCTCCTCGACTACGCGATCGAGGACGGCGACAACGAGACGATCTTCGCGGCCCACAACATGCGCTGTCGCTTCTGCGGCTGAGAAGGGAGGCAGAAGCCCATGACAAACCAGGTCAAGGGCGTCATAGCCGGATCGGAGGGAGCCACGGTCACGCTCCAGGACATTCTCGTACCCGATCCGGGCCCCGGGGAGGCTCTCGTCAGGGTGCAGGCATGCGGCGTCTGCCACACCGACCTCCACTACAGGGAGGGCGCGATCACCAACGAGTTCCCCTTCCTGCTCGGCCACGAGGCGGCCGGTATGGTCGAGGCGGTGGGTGAGGGCGTCACCAACGTCGCCGCGGGAGACTTCGTCATCATCGCGTGGCGTGCTCCCTGCAGCAACTGCCGCGCCTGTCTGCGTGGCCGGCCCTGGTACTGCTTCGACAGCATGAACGCGGCTCAGCAGATGACCCTCGCCGACGGCAGCCCGCTCAGTCCCGCCCTGGGAATCGGCGCATTCACCGAGCTTACCCTGGTCCACGCGGGACAGGCCGTGAAGGTCGATCCTGCGGCATCGGCTGCCGTCGCGGGGCTCATCGGGTGCGGCGTCATGGCAGGGCTCGGAGCGGCCGTCAACACCGGAGGCGTGACGCGCGGCGACTCGGTCGCCGTCTTCGGCTGCGGCGGCGTCGGAGACGCGGCCATAGCCGGATCCCGCATCGCGGGCGCCCACACCATCATCGCGGTCGATATAGACGACAGGAAGCTGGAGTGGGCTGAGGAGTTCGGCGCCACCCACACCGTCAACTCCACCCGCACCGACCCGGTGGAGGCCATACGCGACCTGACGGGCGGCAACGGCGTGGACGTCGCCATCGAGGCCGTCGGCAACCCAGACGTCTACCGGCAGGCATTCTTCGCGCGAGACCTTGCCGGAACGGTCGTGCTAGTCGGCGTCCCGAACCCACAGATGAGGTTGGAGCTGCCGATGCTGGAGGTGTTCGGACGGGGCGGCGCGCTCAAGTCCTCCTGGTACGGAGACTGCCTCCCGACGAGGGACTTCCCCCTCTTCGTCGACCTGTACCTCCAGGGACGCCTCGACCTCGACCGGTTCGTGTCCGAGGAGATCGCGCTGGACGACGTGGAGGAGGCCTTCCATAAGATGGAGCGCGGGGAGGTGCTTCGCTCCGTCGTGATGCTGTGAAGCGTCCCCCGGACTGGACGAGTCGGGTACCTCACGTTGAGGCTCGTTTCTTATGTCAGCAACTTTCGAATGAGCATCAGACTCGAGAGGAGACCTTGAGGTATGTCGGCATATGTAATAACCGACGTTGAGATAACGGATGCGAGGCTCTACGGGCAGTTCGTTGAGCGGGTAACGGGCACGATCGAGGCTCACGGCGGCAAGTTCGTAGCGCGTGGTGGAGAGATCGAGATCAGGCTGGGCGATTGGACTCCCGAGCGCCTCGCCATTCTCGAATTCGACAACCTCCAGCAGATTCAGGCCTGGCTTGAATCGCCTGAATACACTGCACTCGACGACATTCGCTCCAGGTCCTCCAACATCAACATGGTGATAGTGGAGGGCTTGTAGTCCCGCCTCGCCAGAGGCATCGCCATCCCATACCCATCCGTGCAGTTGGGCTCTGGGACATGCAGCGCCACTTCCGTCTCGGTTCTCGACTTAGTCCAGCCCAAGCGGCAATCGTGTGAGTGGCGTCGCTGGTCATCCCCCGGTCAAGTCAGCTCTACAGGTCGAGACGGAACCATACCAGTTCATATCTGTCCAAGAACGTTCGGGCCGTCTCGTCAAATCCCAGCTTGTTGTACAGACCGATGGCGGGTTTCTGCGGGATGGTCGTATTGAGAACCAAGGTGCGTATCCCATGAAGTCGGCACCAGTCGATGACGAGCTCCGCCAGCTGAGTGCCGATTCCCTGTCTCCACATCTCCTCTGCAACCCGTAAACGAGTTAGTTGCGCGACGTCGTCCCGCAGACGCAGATCTCGGCTCAGGGGAGAATCGGTGGGCATCTCAGAGAGGGCTGTGGGACTGACAACCTGTGCCGTGCCGACTATCCTTCCCTCTCCGATTCCTGGCGGCGCAACGGCCACCCAGTTTGTTGAGCAACTCTGTGCGAGAGCATCTGACTTCATGGCCTCCATGCTCTTCCAGTTGGTGTCTCCCACATCCCTGGCGCGAAGTGCCCGCTCGTACATCGCCTCGACTTCAGCTTCGTCTCCTGGGCGGTACGGACCCAAGCCTCTCCAGAGTGCCTCAGCCTGAGATCCATCGTCCGGACGCATCGCACGGACCATGATCACCACAGCACCTCTACAGTTGACACGAGTAGCGTCTCGCATCCCTTAGTGCAGTCCTGACACAGCAAGTCCCACCGGTCTCAGCATGTGCAATGGTGAGCGTAGCGGACGCCATTGCTCGCTGCCAGGCACAGGTCCGGTAAACACCACCAAGCATCATGCACGGCGTGTCTCAAAGTCCCCTCCCCCAGCGCGGGAGAGCTAGGGTGAGGGGGCCTACGCGCGGACCGTGCGCTCGTACCCCTCGTCCGCCGGCAGACCCGGCTGCGCCGCGGCCTCCGTCGCGAGCCGGTCGCACCGCTCGTTATGGGGGTTGCCCGAGTGGCCCTTGACCCAGTGGAACGCGACGTCGTGGCACTCGCAGAGGTCCAGCAGCCTATCCCATAGGTCGGGATTGATGGCCGGCTCTCTCCTGTTGCGGCGCCACCCGTTCGCGCGCCACCTCGTCGCCCACCCTTTCGAAAGAGCGTCAAGCACGTACTTCGAGTCGCTGTAGAGAGCGACCCGGCGCCTCCCCTTCAGCGCCTCCAAGCCTACGATGACCGCCATCAGCTCCATCCGGTTGTTGGTCGTCAGCCGATAGCCGCCCGAGAGCTCCTTCCGCCTGCCGCCGGAGAGCAGCACGGCCCCGTATCCTCCGGGCCCGGGATTCCCGATGCAGGCCCCGTCGGTGTAGAGCACTACCTCTCTCATACCGCTCGAATGGGCTGCCCCAATCAGTCCTCCCCGACTCAAAGGCTCATGGTAACAGCATTCCCGGCGACCGTTCAGATTCCTTGAGACGCGGCCAATTGACAGGGCCACGCCGATTCAGTACAAATGGGCCACCCTCATCACTAAGGAGACTCCATACATGCGGCTCAACGAGATTCCCGACTGGGTCACCTTCCCTGAAGACGACTGGGAGCAGATTACCCCCGAAGAGGCCGGACTCGATCCCGGGAAGTTCGACAACTTCGTCAACAGCCTCGACCTCAGGGGGATGAACTACGGCGGAAACACCCACGACGGCAACAGGTGGAGCCTACTACTCACCCGCGGCGGCTACAGGGTCCACTCCTGGGGCGACCCCGACTACAAGTACCAGACCGCCTCCACCGGCAAGGCATTCACCTACGCGGCGCTCGGCCTCGCCGTCCAGGAGGGCCTTGTCCAGGCCGACGACCTGATCCGTGACACCTGGACCGGCGAGGGACAGCTCTCACACGACCACAAGCACCTCGACCAGGGCCACCACCGGACGCTCACCTGGCGCCATCTGGTCGGAATCAAGTGGGAGGGCGGCCACTACGGCGGCTTCCCTATCGAGATCGGCTACTTCTGGAAGATCGGGCGCGAGGCGACTCCCGACGAGTTCAAGTCGATGGTGCCGGAGTGGGCCAACTGGACAGGCGACCCCTTCCACGACATCTACTCCCATATCGAGCCCGGCTCCATGCGCCACTACAGCAGCGCCGGCACCTGGCGCGTCGCGCAGGCCCTGACCTACCTGTGGGACCGCGATCTCAAGGACGTGCTCGACGAGAAGATCATGAGCAGGATCGGCATCGCCCCGGACGACTGGGATTGGATGATCGGACGCGACGTCCAGCAGGACCGCGACTTCTACCCGGCGATGCCCAACTCCTGGGAATACCTCGATCCGCCCTACGAGATCAACGGCCATCCGGTGCGCAGCGGCCCGGGCTGGGCCGTCATGAACGCCAAGGCCCTGGCCCGCTACGGACTGCTCGTGGCAACCGGCGGCAACTGGAAGGGGGAGCAGCTCATCGCCCCCGGATGGACCCGCACCCACTCCGGCGGCAACGGCAGCGGCCTCCACGGCGAGAGCAGACGCTACACCTCGATGGGCCGGGTCGCCATGGAGGGAATCGACATGCGCTTCTCCACCGCCAGGGAGAGCCTCCTGCCCCAGGACATCTTCGTCGGCCCGGTCAGGCGCTCCAGCATGGTATAGCCCTCCGCGCGAGAGCGCCGGCAAGTAGAGGAGATCGTCGAATGGCCCAGTCCCTGTTGATCGAAGGTCTCAAGCGGCGGCGCCTGCCCATCAACCTGCGCCAGAGCGGCAACAGCGACGCCCGGATCCTCGTCTCCACGCGAGTCAGGAAGTCCCCGTGGTGGCACCTCTCCAGGGCGGCCGGTTGTTGGGCCTACACCACGTACAACCACATGTACCACCCGAGGGCCTATGTCAGGCCCGAAGACGGCGGACTGATGGCTGAGTACGAGTCGCTCACCCGGCGCGTCACTATGTGGGACGTCGCCGTCGAGCGCCAGATCCGGGTCAAGGGCCCGGACGCCGCCGACTTCGTCAACATGCTCATCACCCGCGACGTCCACTCGCTGGTCCCCACGATGCAGGCCAGGTACGTCATCCTCTGCAACCAGCACGGAGGCGTAATCAACGACCCAGTGCTGCTCAGAGTGGCCGACGACGAGTTCTGGTTCAGCATCTCCGACTCCGACGTCCTCCTCTGGGCGCAGGGCGTTAACTCGACTCGCAGGTACAACGTCGACATCCACGAGATCGACGTCTCCCCGGTCCAGATCCAGGGCCCCCGTTCGGCGGACCTGATGGATAAGATGTTCGGCCCGCACATACGGGACATCCCCTACTACGGCCTGGTCCACGACACGCTCAACGGGCGTCCGGTCACCATCTCGCGCACCGGCTTCTCGGCCGAGGTCGGCTTCGAGATATACCTGCACAATGCGATGCTCGAGGCGGACAACGTCTGGCCCCACATCCTGGAGCAGGGAGAGGAGTTCGGACTGAGCGTGATCGCGCCGAGCCACGTCCGCCGGCTGGAGGCCGGAATCCTCTCCTACGGCCAGGACATGGACATCGAGAACAATCCGTACGAGGTCCGGCTCGGATGGCAGGTCGACCTCGACAAGGACGACTTCATCGGGAAGGACGCCCTCGCCGCCATCAGGCGGGAGGGAGTCCGGCAGCGGCTCGTCGGCCTCAGGGTCGGGGGCAAGCCGATCGTCTGGTACAACGAGGACTTCTACCTGGTGAAGGACGTCGACTCCGGGGACGACGTCGGCTACGTTACCAGCGCCTTCTGGTCGCCGTCCCAGCAGTCCAATATCGCCCTCGCCGTCATGCCGCCGACCCACTGGCGGCGCGGGACCGACGTGAAGGTCCGGCTGCCGAAGGACGGGATCGTCGACGCCAGGGTCGTCCGTGTCCCGTTCGTCGATCCGACCAAGGAGCGCCCGAAGACGGTCCTGTAGGCCCTACAGGTCGACGAGTACCTGGCCCGTTGATTCATTCATGCGTCTTTAGACGGCTGGAATGGTTGTCCGTGGCAAGGTGACTTCAATTTACACACCCCCTCGGGCCCCGAGGGGTGTGCGCCTTGAACCCAGTCGGTAGACACTGCGTCTCCATGTACCCTCTGCTGGGACCACAGGGGCAAAGGTCTCCGTGGCGAGGTTTCCAGAGCACCGTGGGACGGTCGTCGTCGCGCAATCCGTCTCTATAGGTGTATCTTCGTGCCTGAGCGCATACGCTCGGCGACTTTGCGCCGTGTGTCCTCTGAGACTCCGCATTCGGAAAGTAGGCAGGTAACGACTAGCAGGTAGAGTTGCTCGTTGATCGAGTGGATGTCCGGCGATGCAGACCAGGTGCTTGTATAGCCCTGCAGATGGGCTATCCCGTAGTTGTTGCGTATCTCGCTGACTTTCTTTATCCAATCCTCCGGGTTGCCTATCCATTCTTCGAATGAACAGCCTGCTCTGGATAGCATCGGTGCAAGCACTTCTTTCGCGAGGTTATCGATTCTCTTGCCGGGGTCTGCCATGAAGTGTCGTTGGTACGCCTCACAGACAATGAGCAGATGGCTGGTTCTGTCAGTGACGAATACTGGTTGTCGGTACAGGTCGACCAGTAGCGGGATTATGAGATATTTCCGGCTGCGGAGTACGTTCAGCCATCTTGCTATACCTTCGACCCCGCCCAGTTCCTGCATGGTGAACAGCTCGTTATGTCGTAGTTGTCGAGCGCCTCGACGAAGTATTTCACGGTAGGAGGCACTTAGCCTCGCGTCAGGTGCCCCTCCCTGGATCATCGACATCCGTTCAACGTGGACTGCCTCACCTTTAGCTACGCTGACGAGCGCCTGTAGGTCTACCACCGTACCCACGACCGTTGCCCACGACTGTGGCTCGTCGAAACTTATGCGAACTGAATTGTGTGCTCTGACCGTTGCGCTTTCGACAGCGTGCCTAGATTGTTCCCATGAGAACCTTATGTCTTGGCGTACAGCGACCACGCCCAGAGCCCACCTTGCGGCTTGATCAGGCTGGCTAGCGGGCCACGTCAGCGACGATCCGTCTTTGGCTCGCTGGATCCCTTCGAACCCTGGCGTCCAGTCTCTAAGCAGTTCGATTTCTGCCTCAACGGACTTAATTCTGTTCGGCACGTCTCCACAGTATTCGTCCCCGCGGAACGCGAACTGGCAGTGCCACGTTCCGGTAGCTATTCGCTGATTAGTCGAGTAGCAGTTCACCAGCTTAATGTGCCCACCATCCAGTACTCCGTGGATAACTTGCTCCCGAGACCCCACGCTGGACGAACCCAGCTGTCCGTACACCGTTAGCATCGTGCCGTGTTCGTCGTCCAGCGTGATGGCGCCGTCCACTTGCTCTCCAGGGTTGCCCGGCAGCCAGAAAAGTCCCTGTTCCTCTTGCTTGTCCATAACGGGTTTCCTCTCTATAGCACTCGGTCACGCTTCTCGTCGGCTGGGTCGCCGTCGAGTTCCCAACTAGGGCAAAGCCGGGGGAACACAACATTGCTCTCTCACTCCCCCCGCAAGGCATTGGCAATTCTAGCAGGGGGAAGGTCGGTGGTTTCAGACAGGCAGAGGTATCTTGACTACGCCGCGCAGAAGCCGACTCAGTTCTCTAGGGTAGACGGCGAGCCTCGCCGGACTCTCAATTTGCACACCCCTCGCCATGTTCCCATTTGACACGCCACGAACATAAGCCCTATAATCTCCTCACAGCACGGAACCGCCGCCAGGAATCATCGGACCACCCATACGACGCGGATGCAGCAATTGGCGATTTGAGCAGGCAGACCAGGCGGATTGAGAGGCATCCTTACGACGATCCCGATCTCGGCCAGATACGGAAAACGACAAATGCATGAAAATACGACACCTTGGAAGGAAAAACGGCCTGACGGCGCAGGCCAGATCTAGGGCCTGGACCACTGGACAAGGACGATAGTTGACATGTCCCTCCTGACGCTGCCCACAGGGATCGACCTCTACTACGAGCGGACCGGCGGCGGTCCGCCCGTCCTGCTCATCATGGGCACCGGTCTCGACCACACCAGCTGGGCCCCGCAGGTCGAGGCCTACCGCGGCGAGTTCGAGTGTGTCACATTCGACAACCGGGGCACCGGACAGAGCGGGCTGGGCGGCGGGGAGCTGTCGGTGCGCCTGCTCGCCGAGGACACGGCGTCGCTCATCGACGCGCTTGGCATCGGCCCAGCGCACGTCTCCGGGCTGTCGCTCGGCTCATGCGTCGCCCAGGAGCTCACGCTGATGCGCCCCGATCTCGTGCGTACTCTGCAGCTGCACGGCACCTGGGGAAGGGCCCACGGCTACGCCGGCAGGAAGTTCAGGGCGCAGGTGAAGCTCCTGGAGTTGCTAGACCTCCGCAGCTTCTACGAGATCAACACCCTGTGGCTGATACGACCCGAGTTCATGCGCGACCACCCCGAGGAGGTCGACCGGCAGATCGATGCGATAGTCGACGCGGCGGCCTCAGCCAAGGACGGCATACTTGCCCAGTACAGGGCCAACGTCCTGCACGACACCCTCGATCGTCTGGGACAGATCAGGGCGCCGACGCTCGTCACCGTCGGCGACGACGACATCGCCCTTCCCCCGATGTACGGCCGCGAGGTGGCCGACGCAATCCCCGGCGCGGAGTTCGCCGTCATCAGCCCCGGCGGACATCTCCACAACATGGACGGCGCGCCCGAATTCAACCGCGTGACGCTCGACTTCCTCCGTCGCCACGCCTAGGCCCGGAGAAGTCAAATCCTCATATGAGGAGTAGCGATAGAGAATGAAACTGACGGAGCTCATCGCCCGCGCCCCCTGGCGGGAGGCGGTCACCTACCGGGACACCTGGCCCCATGAATACGTCCTAAGCGAGAAGGATGGGCAGCGAGAACTGTTGAACGCCATCTACGCCCGCTTCCTGGACGGCGAGGGCGTAACCTGCCGCTTCTTCCGTGTGAGCAACAGGTACCTCTTCATCGGTGACTTCAAGTACTGGTTCAACAGCCAGTGGGACGGCTTCGATCCCGATGGCGAGAATGTGATCAACCGCGCCCGCCTTTATAGGGACCGGCGGGACTTCGTGATACAGCCCGGCGACACCGGCAAGCCGGGGGACTATCCGACCAGCCCGGCCCACCAGAATCCAGACACGGACTGCTGAGGGAATTCCCCATGGCTAAGGAAACCACCCTGCTTGCGTACTTGGTGCCCCGTTTGACCAGTAGAGTGGAGGACACCGCCACCGACGCGCTGGCATTCATCTTGAACGAATCCGCTGCCTGCCGTGATGCGCTGAGGCTCCTGCTGATGGAAGAAGAGGAGTCCTATCGACTAGACGCTCTGACCGGGTTCGACACGCAGGTGACGTACGAGGATGGCTCTCGCCCGGACATGGTGGGCTACGACCAAGAGGGCAGAAAGCGGCTGCTCGTCGAGTCGAAGTTCTGGGCCAGCCTGCTTGAGGGCCAGGCCAGCAGCTACTTCGAACACCTGGAGGACACAGGGCCGGGGGTGCTGCTGTTCATCGCTCCAACCACGCGGCTGGAGATACTGTGGGGAGAGATCACGCGCCAGATGGAGAGCGGGTCGGCCGGTTTTAAACTGGAGGCGGTCGAAACACCCAACCAGATGCGCAGGGCCAGGGTGATGGGGCCAGACAAGCTGGGCAAGCGGCTGCTGCTGGCTAGTTGGCCTCTACTCTTGGACCGCCTGGCCGCCGCTGTGCCTCCCGATTCCCTGGCCGCCTCGAACATCCGGCAACTCCGTGGACTGGCGCAACGAGAGGACGACGAGGCTTTCCATCCCATCGATACGGCAGAACTCAGCCCCTCAGTACCCCGCAGGCTCCGGTGGATCAATCGCCTTATCGACGATCTGGTTGATAGTCGCGGCTGCCCGGAAGGCTGGATGTCCGTGGAAGGTGCCAGGGCCACACCGCAGCGGGACGGCTACGGGCGATACTCTAGATTTAAGACCGATCTGGGGAAAGTGGTCACAGGCTGGTTGTTCCTGTGTGTGAATCACCGCCTGTGGGCGACCAGTGGCGATACACCTTTGTGGCTGTGGATTGGAAGCGACGTCCCGATCAGCCCGGTCCATCTCCGGAGCAAGGTACCTTCACTGGCCGAGCATGGAGGAAGTAGAGGTCCTTACGACGTGCCAATCTACCTTACGCCCGGAGTGGAATATGAGCGCGTTCTGGATGACGCAGTGCAACAGGTGAAGGCCATATGGGAAATGGTCATTGAGGCTAAGCGAGCCGGTGATGAATAGACGGAATGCCAACCCGTCGCGCCGAAGGATGTCTGCCGCGATATTGGAGGCTAGTCCTGCCCGGTCCGTGACCGGAATACGTCGGCGGCGCGCGCTGGCGAGGGCAGCTCCTCCGGGTCTACCGGGACCTCGATGACCGACGGGACGTCCAGGGAGAGCGCCTCCCGAACCGCCGGAGCGACCTCCTCAGGCCTCTCGACGTAGAAGCCTCGGGCGCCGCAGAGCTCCGCGAACCGGTCGTACCTTGGGTTCGTTATCTCCGCCTCGACATACCGCTCGCCGTACAGCGTCTTCTGGTAGGCCTTCTCGGAGCCCCACGAGTCGTTGTTCATCACTATGTTGACCACCGGTACGCGCCACCGCACCGCAGTCTCGAGCTCCTGCGCGTTGAAGAAGAACCCGCCGTCGCCGCTGATGCTGACCACCGGCTGCCGCGGACGCGCCATCTTCACTCCGATCGCCTGGGGCAGCGCCCCGCCGAGACAGGCGAGGTCGAGCGTGCTGTAGAGCGTCCCCGGCCCGGAGAACTCGACGCGGTCGTACCCGTACGCCGGCCCTCCTCCCGCGTCGAAGGCGACCGCCGTATCCCTGGGCAGCGCGCGCCGCAGCTCCGCGTACACCCTCTGCGGCTTCATCGGCAGACCGTCCAGGCCGCCCTCCTCGTCCAGCCGCCGCAGCCGTCGCCCGCGCAGCGCCCCGATCCGCGCTGTCCTGGCGTCCAGGGTCGCCCCATCCACTGCGCCGGCCAGCCTCGCGGCGAGGCTGGCCGCGACGGCGCGGGCGTCGCCCAGGATCCCGACCTCCACCGGATAGTTGCGTCCGATCTCCCGCTGGTCGATCTCCACCTGCACGATTCGCGCCTCCGCGGGGATGAAGCGGTGGTCGTAGAAGGAGGTGAAGTGACCGAGACGGGTCCCCAGCGCGAGCACCGCGTCGGCATTCCGCACGGCCTCCGCCGCCTCCAGCGCGCCCGCCCGTCCCAGGGCGCCGACGTAGAGCCGGTGCCGGTTGTTCACCGCGTCGTTGCGCTCGTAGGAGGTGACGATGGGAGCGCCCAGCGCCTCGGCCAGGGCGCACACCTCCTCGCCCGCCCGGCCCCACACGACCCCGCCGCCGGCGACGATCACCGGCGACTCCGCTGAGCCGAGCAGCGCGGCGGCCGCCTCGATCAGCTCGGGATCTCCCGGCGGCTGCTGAGGAGGCCGGTAGGCCGACGGGGAGGACAGGACGACGTCCACGTCGGCTGCGCCGAGGAGGTCGCGCGGCATGTCGACGTACACCGGGCCCATCTTCCCGGACGACGCCACCCTGAAGGCGTCCCGGACGATCTCAGGCCCGCGATCCGGGCTGTTGATCTGGAGCACACCCTTGCAGACGGGCCTGAATATGCTCATCTGGTCCAGCTCCTGGATCGAGCCCCGGTAGGTCTGTCCTACCATCGGCGCGCCGCCCAGCACCACCATAGGCGTCTGGCCGACCAGCGCCGCGGCGGTGGTCGTGACCAGGTTGGTGACGCCCGGGCCGTTCTGCGCCATGCAGACCGCCGGACGGCCGGTCGCCCGCGCATATCCGAGAGCCATGAAGCCGGCCCCCTGCTCGTGCCGGCATCCGACGAAGCGTATCTCCTCCCGGCCGTACATCGCGTCGAGGATGTCCAGATAGGCGGACCCGACCACGCCGAAGATGTAGCTCACATCCTCGCCCCGCAGCGTCTCGACAATCGCCTCGGCGGCGGACATCCTCGTCATCTTTCCCCCGCTTCTGTCTTGACATCGAGCTGCCGCACGGAAGGCCCGCAGCGCAACTCCCCCAGCACCCTCCGGAGATACTCTGCATCCTCGCGAGCGTACTCCTCGACGTTCGGCGGCTTCCTCTCGGCATAGCCCACCTGCCGCACGATCGTCTCGTCGAAGTCGTACTCGGTGTGCACCGTAAGCGGACCGTCGAAGCCGACCCTGAGAAGCGCGCCGAGCGCACGGCGCCAGTCGACGCTGCCCTCTCCCACCTTCACCATGCGTGAGACGTACCGGGGTGTCCGTCCCTCAGGCTGGGGGAAGTATGCCGCGTCCTTGATCCCCACCACCGACAGGTGATCCCTGACCATGCCGATCCCGAGATCGTAGTCCTCCCCGTCGAGCGCCATGTGGCCGAAGTCCGGGTATGCCCCCACATAACGGGGATCGAACTCCTCGAGCAGGTGCATCAGCCCGGCGCAGTTCGATCCGATCAGCGCGCCGCTGTGCGTTTGGTAGCAGGTCTGCACCCCGTACCGCTCGCTCAGCCTTGCGAAGCCGGCCAGGTCGGCTCGCGCCGACGCCAACGCTCTCCAGTAGTCGTCACCCGGCCGGTACGGCCAGAACCCGATCTTCAGCCGTGGGACCCCGGCGTCCTCGCACGCTGCGTAGGTCCGCTCGACGGCAGGGTCGGCTGGGTTGTTGGCTGTCACCGGCGCGGTGGCCATCGGGCAGTTCAGTCCCATCGCCCGCCACCGCTCCACCGCTCCCGGCAGGATGTCGACGGCGTTGTCCGGATCTATCGGATGCCCCGGACGGACGGCAACGTCGATCCCGTCGTAGCCGAGCTCATACGTCTTGTCGCCAAGCTCCTCGACTGTGAGCTGCTCGAAGAACTTGGAGAACAGGACGATCTCCATCAAGCCCTGGCCGAGTCCAGCACGGCGCGCAGACGCCGGGCGACGATCTCCTCGTCGCCGTCTTGCAGCGTCGCCGTCGCCACCCACAGCTCGTTGGACGATGGTCCACTGCCTATGTAGATAGGCGGGTCGCCGTCCAGCATCGCCTCGGCCAGCTCTCCGGCCGGCGGGCCCTGCCAGGACTCGTCCAGCACGAGGGTCGCCGTCGGCGCGGTCGGGCCCGGGTACATCGGCCCCTCGTTGAGGTGAGCGCTGACGTCATCGACTCCCTCGACCGCTCGCAGCACGACGTTTGCCTTGCTGCGCCAGCCGGCCCACTCCTCCTCATGGTCGGCCTCGACGAATATCTCCAGGGCGCGGACGAGCCCGGCGATCTCCTCCTTGCACACCTTCATCGGCCGGCCGACGCCCGACCAGGGCTCGCCCGACTGCTGGTGCATGTGCGCCGACTCGATCAGGTCGCGCCGCCCGGCCAGGATGCCGGTGGACTGCGGTCCGCGGACGCCCTTGCCCCCGCTGTAGGCCACCATGTCGGCGCCCATCGATACGAACCGCGTCAGGTTCTCTACCGGAGGCAGCTCTGCAGCCGCGTCGATGATGACGGGTACATCGTGGCGGTGGGCGACCTGTATGACATCTTCCAGCGGCAGGCTGCCGAACCGCATCGCCCACACGTACGCCACCGCCGCAGTCTGCTCATCGATCGCCTCTTCGAGCTCCACCAGCGTCCCGCTCTCCTCGGTCCCGAAGTCGACGATCTCCGCGCCAGAGAGCCGGTACGCCAGATCGTACTTGTTCCGATGAGCGCGTTGGACCAGCACCCGGTTCCGCATCCCGGCGGTGTTCGGTAGCTGGCGTATCCGGTCCTCGTCGACGCCCGTCATGCACGCCGCCGCCTGGAGCATCTGCGCCGCCGCGCACCCGGCTGTCACGATGCCGCCGTCGGCGCCGGTTATCTCCGCGATATACGCTCCGGCCCTGCGGTTCAGGTCGTCGACGTCGACGTAGCAGTCGGCAACCTCCGACATCGCCTGCACCACCTCGGCAGGCATCGTGCTTCCGCCCAGCACCGTCCGCCAGTGATGCCCGTTGATGATCCGCCTGGCACCCAGGCGCTCGAATACCGTCCCGCCAAGCTGTCCCGTCGACATGTTCACCCCCCTGACATCATCTCCATAGAGACCGCCCGATGATACCGGCGGCGGCGCCATGTGACAAGACGACCTTCTCATCCTCAGACTCGTCCGCTCCGCCGTTCCGGAGGCTGGATCGAGGCGACAGTCCCCGGCAGAATAACTTGACATGTACCGAAATTATCGTTAACATCCGCCCCATGAACAATCACCAGAATCCCGTAAAGCAGATCATTGACCGTTTCGGAGGCCAGTCGGCGCTGGCCGCGCTGCTGGGCAAGCGCCAGAGCACGGTGCAGCACTGGGCCAAGACCGGGAGGATACCCGCCCAGTGGCACGGGCCGCTGCTGGACCTCGCCCGGCAGCATGGCATCGGCCTCGAACCGAAGGACTTCACAGCCCTGGCCGCCCCCGGCATCGCGCCCGCGGAAGGCAGGCTGGGCGTCCTCCTTGTAGGCCTAGGGGCCGTATCGTCGACACTCATCGCCGGCGTAGAGCACATCCGGCGCGGCGCCGGACAGCCCATCGGCTCCATCAGCCAGATGGCCACCATACGCCTCGGCAGGCGCTCAGACCGCCGGGCCCCGCTGATACGGGACTTCGTCCCCCTGGCGGAGCTCGACCAGCTCGTCTTCGGCGCGTGGGACCCGATACCCGACAACGCTTACGAGGCCGCCCTCAAGTGCGGCGTCCTCGACCGGCACGAAGAGATCGAGCCGATCGCTGACTTCCTCAAGGCGATCGAGCCGATGGAGGCCGTATTCGACGAGGAGTACGTCAAGCGCATCGAGGGAGTCAACGTCAAGTCGCCCGGCACCAAGCTCGACGCCGTCGACGCAGTGCGCGAAGACATACGCCGCTTCAAGACCGACAACGACTGCGACAGGCTCGTCATGGTCTGGTGCGCCTCCACCGAAAAATTCATTACGGAGAGCAGCGTCCACCAGGACATCGAGAGCTTCGTCGGCGGACTCCGCGAGAGCGACGACTCCATAGCTCCCTCGATGATCTACGCCTACGCGGCCATGCTCGAAGGTGTTCCCTTCATCAACGGCGCACCCAACCTGTCGGCCGACGTGCCAGCGCTGGAGCGGCTGGCCAGGGACAACGGAGTCCCGATCTGCGGGAAGGACTTCAAGACGGGCCAGACGCTCGTCAAGACGGTGATCGGGCCGATGCTAAAGGCGAGGATGCTGGGCATGGACGGCTGGTTCTCCACCAACATCCTGGGCAACCGGGACGGAGAGGTGCTCGACGAGCCCGAGAACTTCAGGACGAAGGAGGAGTCGAAGCTCGGCGTCCTCGAGCACATCCTGCAGCCGGATATGTACCCCACCCTGTACTCGGACGCCTACCACAAGGTGCGCATCAACTACTACCCGCCGCGCGGCGACGCCAAGGAGGGCTGGGACAACATCGATCTGTTCGGCTGGCTGCGACACCCGATGCAGCTCAAGGTCAACTTCCTCTGCTCCGACTCGATCCTGGCAGCCCCGCTGGTGCTCGACCTGGTCCTCTTCATGGACCTGGCCCAGCGCTCGGGCATGGTCGGCATACAGGAGTGGCTCTCCTTCTACTTCAAGAGCCCGCAGCACGCGCCGACTCTCTACCCCGAGCACGACCTGTTCATACAGCAGACCAAGCTCAAGAACACCCTGCGCTGGCTGATGGGCGAGGATCAGATCACCCATCTGGGCATGGAGTACTACAGACAGCCGCCTCTGCCGATCTCCGGGGAGCCGACCCGCTCCTGACATAGGAGCGGGAAGGCGCTACCTCATAGCCATCCCCCCGGCGACCACAATCGTCTCTCCCGTGATATAGGCCGCGTCCGGGCTTGTCAGGAAGGCCACGACGTTCGCCACGTCCTCCGGCTGGGAGATGCGCCCCAGCGGGACGGGCAAAGCCCGCTGCCTCAGCTGCTCGCCCGGGTCGAGTCCGAGCTGCTTCACCCCGATCTCATCGTCCAGCGTCCAGTTGAAGGCTGTGTCGACTATGCCCGGCGCCACCGAGTTGACCGTCACGCCGTACTCGGCGACCTTCGAGGCCGCCACCTTCGTCAGGTTGATGACCGCCGCCTTGCTGGCCGCGTATGGCGGCGAGAGAGTCGCCCCACCCTGAACTCCGGCCACCGACGAGATGTTGATGATCGTCCCGCCCCGCTGCTCGATCATCCTCCTGGCCGCCTCCTGCATATGGAAGTAGAGGCCCTTGAGGTTCAGGTCGATCGTCCAGTCCCAAGTCTCCTCCGTCACCTCGGGAAACGACTGCGCCCTGATCCCGCCGGCGTTGTTCACCATCACGTCGAGGCTTCCGAAGCGCTCCACGACCGTCTCCACCAGCCGCCGGGCGTCCTCGAGCGACGATGCGTCGAAAAGCCCGGAGGCGACCCGCGCTCCCGTCTCGGCGATCTCCGTCTCGACCGCCCGGAGCAGGTCGTCCCGTACATCGGTTATGAAGACCGAAGCTCCCTCGGCCGCCAGCCGCCGGGCGATCGCCCGGCCATTGCCCTGTCCCGCCCCCGTGACCGCCGCCGCCTTGCCCGCGAGCGACCGTCCCGATGGGACGCCCCTGTCGATATCGCCAAGCGGCGAGACCATCTACTCGGATCCCCCCACCCTCGACCCGCTCCAACGAAGAGTCGCGTAAGTGACGACCGTGGACGTTATCAGGCTCAGGAGCCCTCCGATGATGATATCCACCGGTACGAGGACGGACGGCCAGGTGGAGATCATGAGGAAGATCGGCACGATGTACGTGGCGTAGGCGGCGCAGCCCAGGACGAAGCTGTGCTGAATCGCTATGCGAATGTTGTTCGCTTTGACCGCCGGCTCGATCGCCAGGCGGCTGTTGGCGAACGCGATCAACAGGAGGAACGCGAGCAGGGCGAGGATCTCGCCTCCGCCCCACGTCTCCGGCTCCTTCCCGAAACGGTCGAACATCGCGTCATTGCCGCTCGCCTCGTAGAGTCTCTCGTACATACCCTGCGCGATCGGCGAAAGGTTCCATCCAACGTCGATCACCGTGTACACCACGAAAGCCGCTATGAATCTGACGTACTGCATGCCTCTCATCTCGTCCGCGTCTCTAACCGATTCGCCATTCTATGCTCCTGTGCGTCCGCCAGGTCAAGTCCCTTTCGACGCCGGGGCGGCTGCTGCTACAATCGGGAGCAGGCGTACGGTCATGTCTTCATCCAACTCTCACATCATCGAAGTGGACGATCTGCGCAAGAGCTACGGCGACCTGAAGGCCGTGGACGGCGTCTCCTTCTCGGTACGCCGCGGAGAGGTGTTCGGCATCCTGGGACCCAACGGGGCCGGCAAGACCACTACGGTAGAGATCCTCGAGGGGATGCGGGCCCCCGACAGCGGACGCGCCGCGGTCAACGGCATCGACGTGGGCGAAGACCCGCGCGGGGTCAAGGCAGTGATCGGCGTCCAGTTGCAGGCGTCCCACTTCTTCGCCAACCTGAAGCTGACCGAGATACTCGACGTCCTGGCCAGCCTCTACCACTGCGCCGTCGACCCCATCGATCTGCTCAGGAGGGTCGAGCTGGAGGACAAGAAGGGCTCCTACTTCGAGAAGCTGTCCGGCGGACAGCGGCAGCGCTTCTCCATCGCCGCCGCCCTCGTCAACAGCCCGCTCGCCCTCTTCCTGGACGAGCCGACGACCGGCCTCGACCCGCAGTCGCGCCGCCACATGTGGGAGCTGATCCGGGGGTTCAAGCAGGACGGCACCACCATCCTGCTGACCACCCACTACATGGAGGAGGCGGAGGTGCTGTGCGACCGGGTGGCGATCATGGACAACGGGCGCATCATCGCCCTCGAACACCCGGACGCCCTTATCGACGGGCTGTTGGCGAAGGGGTTCCGGAAGGAGCGCACGGAGAGGCAGGCGACGCTCGAGGACGTCTTCCTGGACCTCACCGGCCGCGCCCTCCGGGAGGAGTAGCCGCACTTTGAAGACGAGTCCCGTCTGGGTCCTGACCATAGCCACCATCAAGATGTGGTTCCGCGACCGCGCCGCCGTCTTCTGGAGCCTCCTGATGCCGATCATCATCATGGCCATATTCGGCGTCATCAACTTCGGCTCCTACGGCAGCGTGGAGGTCGGGGTCGTCGACCTCGCCGGCAACCAGGCGTCAGGGCAGCTCGTCGAGGGCCTGGACGATGCGGAGGTGCTCGACGTCTTCACCGACGGCTCCCTCGATGCACAGCGCCAAGCGCTCCTCGACGGCGATCGGCACGTCGTGCTGATCATACCCGCCGGGTTTGGCGTCACTCCACCTCCCTTCGAGCTCCGGACCCTCTACAACGAGGCCCGGACCCGCGAGGTCGAGGTCGCCCACACGGTCATCCAGGAGATGATGAACGCGGCCACCTTCCAGGTGATGGAGATAACGCCCCTATTCACCCTCGACACCGAGCCGATAACCGACCGGGACTTCAGCTACATCGACTACCTGCTGCCGGGCATCGTGGCCATGTCGATCATGCAGATGGGGCTGTTCAGCGTCGCTTTCGGCTTCGTCCAGGCTAAGCGGCTGGGGATACTCCGCCGTCTCTTCGCCACGCCGGTGCGCCCGGCGAACGTCCTCTTCGCGGAGGTCGTCACTCGCCTGATCGTCTCCGCGATCCAGACGCTGCTGCTAATCGGCGTCGCGGTCCTCTTCTTCAACGCTGAGGTCGTGGGGAACATGGCCGCGATACTGGCAGTCGCCGTGGTCGGCGGCGCCGTCTTCCTCACCATGGGATTCGGCATAGCGGGCTGGGCGAAGAACGAGAACGTCGCGGCCCCGCTGGCCAACGTGATCGCGATGCCGATGATGTTCCTGTCCGGCATCTTCTTCACCCGAGACTTCCTGCCAGACGCTCTGAGGACGGTAACCGACTACCTGCCGCTCACCTACCTCGCCGACGGTCTGCGGAACATCTCCACCGAAGGCGCCGCGCTCACCTCGCAGGGCGGGAACCTCCTCGGCCTCGCCGTCTGGCTCCTGATCAGCTTCGCGCTGGCCGCCCGCCTCTTCCGCTGGGAGTAGGAGCCCGCACCTCAATCTTCCCCCGTCCGCGGGGGAAGAGGGGGATTTCATCCGCTGGCCGACTCCCTGAACCGGCGGAGCGTTTCCTCCGTCGGCGGATAGTACTTCCCGGGGGCGACGCCCTCCGCCTCGATCAGACCCTTGACGAACTCCTCCAGCCGCTCGTGCTCCTCGGCCCACTCCAGCACCTCCGAGGCCACCACCCCGGGCACGACAACCACCCCGTCGTCGTCGCCCGCCACCAGGTCCCCGGGCTGGACGGCCACTCCTCCGCAGTGGATCGTCACATTCTCATCGAAGGCCTCGATATACGGCCCGCCGCCAGTCGGAGTCCGGTCCGCGGCGAACACCTGCAGCCCGTAGTCCCGGACGATGTCGAGGTCCCGTATCCCGCCGTCGGTGACGACGCCGGCGGCTCCCACCATCTTCAGCTGCAGCAGCTTCACGTCGCCGCCCACCGCCGAGTAGCGCCTGCCCATCGCGTCGCACACGAGTGCGTCGTTCGGCCCGCACGAGGCCATCGCGCGGTACTCGGGCGAATCCTCGCCCCGCCGCGTCTCCTTCGCGATGTCCGCCCGCGGCGGAAGGAAGCGGAGGGTTCTCGCTCGCGCGACGAGCTTGTGCCCCGGCGTGAACGACCGCACGCCCTCCATGAAGCAGGGCTCGTGTCCGAGCGCCCGCACCCCGCCGTAGATGGTCGCCACGGGAAGCTGCCTGAAGCGTTCGATCGTCTCGTCCGATACGTCCTGCTGGCTCATGTTCTCTCTCTCCTGGTGTGCAGTCTTGTCCCACACCCTACACCATCCGGTCAGGCGCCTCTCATATATTTATGTGTAACAAAGTGCACCAAAAGTGTAACCCTCCGAGGGTCTGGAGCCCCCATCTCAATCTTCCCCCCGCGGACGGGGGAAGAGGCGGGAGGCGGTCCGGCGCGGTCCAGGTTGGGGCCCTATATATATTATGTGCGTCATTTTGGGACAAAGTGGGACATTTTGTAGCTGGGGGAGGTCCCCCGTCCCTTCGGCCCTTCGGCAAGCCCAGGAGGGGCCAAGCTCAGGACAGGCTCAATCTTCCCCCAGCGGACGAAGGGTAGAGGAGACGGCTGGGCTATATATATTGTGTTGCATTTTGTTGCAAAGTGTTGCATTCGTAGCTGGGGCGGCTGCTTCGGACTTCCTCTGCCGATGACAAGAGCCGGTGACGGCTGATGAATGCAATTATACGCACGATTGTTCGGCTTGTCAAGGGGTGGGAGCTTCCATCCCTTCGGCAAGCTCAGGAGAGCCCTCTCGAGGCCCGTTCGTGGTGAGCCTGTCGAACCATGAACGGGCCTGTTGCCCCCAACTCTGAACAGCAGGGCCTCCCTGTGAGGGGCGTGCATAATTACCCTGGCTAGCAGAACGGATTTGCGGACATGGGGGAAAGGCACAACCTTGCAATTGCACCCCACTCTAGCGGGGACGCGCATGATAGACTCCGCTGCAAACCCAGTCCGGTGCTCTTGGAGCCGTTGTTGTGAATACGGATGGCGAAGTAGTGGGGGATGGTCGGCGGGAAATACGCTGTCGATGTTAGTGCTAACTCTAAACTGACCCAGTAGCGCTAATTTGGAATTGACCCACCCCGATAGCGGACGCATCTTCGTCGGGAAACCGATTAGGAGGTGCAGCAAGTCAAATGATAGGAGGTGGGTTAGTGAGAGAGTTATACGAGTTGAAGGGCGATGGAAGCTCGATCCGAGGGATATCGAGGGAGTTGGGGATTTCCCGGAACACCGTGCGCAAGTACGTGCGCTCCGACGAGGTGCCCAAGGCCAAGCGGCGAGAGAAGCAGGGGTCGAAGCTGGACCCATACAAGGGTCACATAGATGGTCGGCTGTCGGCGGGAGTGGACAACTGCGTGGTGCTGCTGCGGGAGATCCGGGAGTTGGGCTACGACGGCAGCTATCCGACGCTGACCAACTACGTGCGGCCTCGGCGTCGGCCGCGTCAGCCCCGTGCGACGGTGCGGTTCGAGACGGCGCCAGGCGAGCAGGCACAGGTGGACTGGGGCAGCTTCGCCTATGTCGGAGAGGACGGGCGCAAGCACCGGGTCTGGGCCTTCGTGATGGTGCTGAGCTGGTCTCGGACCATCTACGTGGAGTTCGTCCGGCGCGCCGACGTGGCGACCTTCATCAGGTGCCATCTGAACGCCTTCGAGTACTTCGGTGGTGTTCCCCGCCGCTGCCTGTACGACAACGCCAAGGTGGTGGTCCTGGGGCGTGACAGGGAGGGCAGGCCGGAGTGGAACAGCCGGATGCTGGACTTCTCACTGCGAATGGGCTTCGACCTCCGTCTGTGCCGACCCTACCGAGCGCAGACGAAGGGCAAGGTGGAGAGCGGCGTGAAGTACGTCCGGGGCAACCTGTGGCCCGGTGTCCGCTTCACCGACGACGCAGACATGAACCGCCAGGCCCTGGAGTGGTGCGATGCGGTGGCCAATCGGCGAGTCCATGGGACGACGCACCGGGTCCCCCGAGAGATGCTGGCTGAGGAGCTCGCCCACCTGGGCAGCCTGCCGCCGCGTTCGGGCCTTGCGCCCTACATGCGGGAGGAGCGGAAGGTGGCCAGGGACGGCTACGTCCACTGGGAGAGGTCTCGCTACGGCGTGCCCTGGAGCTGGGCGGGTTCGACGGTCCAGGTGGGTGTGCGGGCCGGTACGGTGGAGGTCTGGTCGGGCGACGTGCGGCTGGCGGTGCATCCCCAAGCCCAGCGGACCGGTCAGCGCCTCACACTGCCGGGCCAGTGGGACGGACTGCCCGGCGGCGATGATCGTCCTCGTAAGGAAGCCGTGGCGGTGCAGATCCCTGTGGGCCAAGTGGAGCGCCGCTCCCTGGAGGT
This sequence comes from Dehalococcoidia bacterium, assembly GCA_965208395.1. Classification (GTDB taxonomy): domain Bacteria; phylum Chloroflexota; class Dehalococcoidia; order Lucifugimonadales; family CBDBON01; genus CBDBON01. The sequence goes on along the minus strand of CBDBON010000002.1, from coordinate 239,301 downwards.
GTACGAGTTGGCAGCGGTGGGAGGTGGGCGATGATCGCGCTGGAACAGGCTCGCCAGCACCTGGAGACGCTGGGCCTCAAGCAGGCCGTCGAAGCCCTGGACAACTCCCTGGACGCTGCGGCCACCAAGAAACTGACCTACCCCGAGATGCTGGCAGAGCTACTCGGCGTGGAAGTGGCCGCCCGGAAGGAGCGGTACATGTCCACCAGGACGAAGCTGGCTCACCTCCCCTTCCACCGGACCTTGGAGCAGTTCGACTTCTCGTTCCAGCCCTCCATCGACGAGCGACAGGTGCGGGAACTGGCCGGCCTGTCCTTCGTCGCTGAAGCCACCAACCTGCTGCTCCTGGGACCGCCAGGTGTGGGCAAGACCCATCTGGCGGTGGCCCTAGCGCTCAAGGCCATCGAGAAGAGCCAGGGGGCCTACTTCGTCCGAGCCTACGACCTGATGGAGGACCTGAGGAAGGCCAGGGTGGAGAACAACCTCCAACGGCGCATGCGGGTCTACCTGTCGCCCAAGCTACTCATCGTGGACGAGTTCGGCATCTGGCCTTACGACCGGGACGCCTCCACCGCCTTCTTCACCCTGGTGTCGGCTCGCTATGAGCGGGGCAGCATCATCCTCACCTCCAACAAGGGCTTCGCCGAGTGGGGTGAGCTTCTGGGCGATACCGTCATCGCCTCGGCCATCCTGGACCGGCTGCTGCACCACAGCCACGTCCTCAACATCCGAGGCGAGAGCTACCGGCTTAAAGGCAAGAGGCAGGCCGGACTCTTCGCCTCCCATCAACTGCTATCGACATCGCCTGAAGCCGCTAGCTCCGGCGACGTCTAAATCCAACAGGCACTCTTGCTTGCCAGAAAGGAGGCGACTTAACGACAAGGTGGGTCAGTTCTAACTTAGCGGAAAAGGGTCAAATCTAACTTAGCATTGACATCGATAAAGATGAAGGGGATAGGACTGTAGCTTGTCAGATTGAGTACACCTAGGAAGGAAACTACATGGAAGCCTCAATTCTTAAACTTCAGACCTTGTTTGGAGATCAGGTCTCGTATCAGATTCCGCAGTTTCAGCGACCATACGCATGGAGAGAAGGGGACCAGTGGTTTCCATTGTGGGAGGACGTTCGCAATCTGGCCGAACGGCATCTGGACTCTGACGGCCAGCAACGAGTGAAGCCCCATTTCATGGGGGCGATAGTCCTCCAGCATCGCGAAAGCAATACTGGTGAAGTGACCAAGAGGCTGGTGGTGGACGGACAGCAGAGGCTTACCACGCTACAGCTTCTCATCAAGGCGACGCAGTTGGTATTCAGGCAACTGGACGATGAATCTCGCTTCAATCGGTTACGGGCGCTTACCCAAAACAGCGAGGACCACTTTGGAGGGGACCCAAACAACGAGACGAAGATCCGACAGTCCAATACAAACGACCAGTCGGACTTCCAGCAGGCGATCCGTGTAACCGTTCTCGACGACCGCGGAAACCTCAGACCCATCACCCAGTCTTTCAGGTATTTCAAGGGCAAGGTGGAGGAATGGCTGGCTGAAGCAGACTCCCCTGAAGAAAGAGTACAGCGTTCAGACGCATTGGAGGAGGCATTGCGAGAGTCCCTTCTGATCGCCGTCATTGACCTGGAAGACGACGAAGAGCCTCACATCATCTTCGAGACCCTGAACGCCAGGGGAGAGGAGCTGAAGCAGTCGGACCTGGTCAAGAACACGGTCATGTACGAAGCCGGGGTGGTTGACGAGGCGGATGCCGCCGAACGACTGTGGGGAATGTTCGAGGATGAATGGTGGCGTGAATCTTCATCTGAGGGCCGGTTGGACAGGATACAGCTAGACCGTCTGCTGAACCACTGGATGATGGCGACCACTTTTCAGAATGTAGCGCCCAACCGGGTCGCCTCCGAGTTTCGTGTCTATCTCGGCAGGGTCCCGGGAACACCCATCGAACACACTGCGGCCAAGATTCGCAGCGCGGGAACGGTGTACAGGGACGCACTGACACCGGGGTTCAGAGATCAGGACCCCCGTGTGAGTGAAGTACTCGACCGTCTCCTTGGAGACCTGAATACGGTAGCCATCATGCCGCTGATTCTTTATCTGAAGGCTACTCGTATCCCCGAACACAGGTACAGGCGGTGCATTGAAATTCTCGAAAGCTACTTGGTCCGGCGTCTCCTGTATGGTCGAATAACGCAGGGGCTGACCTCCTTTCTCATTAGCATGTTGGACCGCATGGAGCAAGCCACTCCCCACCATTACGACGAACCCATGGTTGAATTCTTGAGTTCGCACACGCAGGGCAGTCTGATGTGGCCCAACGATAGAATCCTGCGATCAAGCCTCGTGGATGACAGGCTGGGAGGCACTGTGCGGAGGCGGAAAATGATACTTGTTGAGATCGAGCGGCGTATGAGGATGGAGAGTATGGCAGAATCCCTTGGCTCGACAAGAAACCTGACCATAGAACACGTAATGCCTCGCGAGTGGCAGGCTAACTGGCCCCTGCCCTCTTCTGCCCCCCCGGAAGCGGGAGAGCGCAGGGAAGACAGGATACACTCGCTGGGCAACCTGACCCTGACGACGGACAGGCTCAACAGTAGCCTTTCCAACGGGCCATGGGACGAGAAACGGGGCACTCTGAGGAACCACAGTACGCTCTTGCTCAACAGGGACTTGCTCAACATTCCGGGAGACTGGAACGAAGAAGCAATCGAAGAGAGAGGCAATCGCCTTGTCGATAAGGTCCTGGACATCTGGAAGCCTGCTCAATACTTCTCAGATAACCCGCTGTAAGACAGTTTGGCGAGCACGCAAAGGACATGGACGCCTTCAGCTGTCACATAGTTCGGATCAACGAGGACCGCACCATGACATCTACCTAGCCCCTACCAGGCTGTGTAGCAACCATCATGCTCGTCCAGCTTCAGCCAAATCTGGGTGACAGTGCCGGGGGCATCCTTGCCTCCCATGACGATAGAGCCAATTCGTTCGCCTGGAACCTCAAACAACTCATCGACACAAAGGTCTCGGACGTACTCACCTGTGTCTTGATTGTAAACTTCGTAGCTGTACACTCTGTGCATCCCTTGCTTCTGAAATTGGGATTATCTCCTGCTGTCAGGGGTTAGTCAGCCGACAAGAGTCAAAGCAACGACCCTCAGCTACGTGTCCCACTCCGCGCTTTTCCCAAGACTCGTTTGTTCGCTTTCCAATTATGCACACCCCTCCCCTGTCTCTTCACTTCCGATCTTGCCCGGCGTACACGCCGGTGATAGTCTTGCGCGAGCCCGACGCACCTGTATGCACGGGCCGGGAGCAGCCATGGAGATCGAGACCCACAACAACTACATCGGCGGCCGGTGGGTACCGTCCGCCGGCGGCGCCACCTACACGATCACCAACCCCGCCAGCAAGAGCCAGGCGCTCGGCGAGTTCCAGTCCTCGACCGGGGCGGACGCCCGCGACGCGGTCGCCGCCGCGTCGGCAGCCCTCGGCGTCTGGGCCGACACTCCCGCACCCTCGAGGGCAGCGGTGCTGTTCAGGGCGCTCGACCTTCTCGAACGCCGCGCCGACGAGATCGCTCGAACGATCACGCTAGAGGAGGGCAAGCCGATCGCCGACGCGATGGGCGAGGTCAGGCGGGCGATGAACATCATCGAGTACGCGGCCGGGGAGGGCCGGCGGATGTTCGGATACACCACCCCTTCCGAGCTGCCCAGCACCATCGCCTACACGGTGAGGAGGCCCGTCGGCGTCGTGGCGATCATCACGCCGTGGAACTTCCCTCTCGCCATTCCCGCCTGGAAGATCGCCCCCGCGCTCATATGCGGCAACACGCTGGTGTTCAAGCCCGCCTCCTCGACGCCCGCCACGGCCGTCAAGCTGGTCCAGATCTTCGAGGAGGCCGGGCTGCCGCCCGGTGTCCTGAACCTCGTCACCGGCCCCGGCTCATCCGTGGGGCGCGTCTTCGTGGAGAGCCCGGACGTCAAGGGCATATCCTTCACGGGCTCCACCGAGATCGGTACCGGCATCTACGCCGACGGGGCGCGAAGCCTCAAGAAGGTGCAGTGCGAGATGGGCGGCAAGAACGCCGTCATCCTCCTCGCCGACGCCGACCTCGACAAGGCGCTGGGCGGCATCGTCCAGGGCGCCTTCGGCTCGACCGGCCAGCGGTGCACCGCGACCAGCCGGGTGATCGTCGAGGAGCCCATCTACGACGAGTTCATGGAGCAGCTCGTCGCCAGGACTGCCGATCTGAAGATTGGCAACGGGCTGGACCCCGACGTAGACGTCAGCCCCCTCGCGAGCCAGTCGCAGCTCGACACCGTGACCGGCTACATCGGGGTCGGAGCGGAGGAGGGCGCGCGTCTCGTCTACGGCGGCAACACCCTGTCGGGCGGCATCTACGACGACGGCTACTACGTCGAGCCGACCATCTTCACCGACGTCGACCCGTCGATGCGCATCGCCCAAGAGGAGATATTCGGGCCGGTGCTGACCGTCTTCAGGGCGAAGGACCTGAGGGACGCGGTGAGCATCTCCAACAGCGTCGAGTTCGGCCTATCCTCCTCCGTCTACACCAGGGACCTGGCCCAGGCCTTCGAGTACGTCAACACCGTGGAGACGGGGATGGTGCACATCAACTCGCCTACGCTGGGCGGCGAGGTCCACCTGCCCTTCGGCGGCCTCAAGTCCTCGGGGGTAGGCCACAGGGAGCAGGGAGTGGCCGCGGTGGAGTTCTTCAGCGAGGTCATCACCGTCTACGTCGACTACGCCGGCGCCCCCCGCCACCAGGCCAAATTCATCTGACCGGTCACCTCCGCAACGTAATACCGGCGAGCGGCCTATCCAACCGCGCCGGCCAGCCTCCCGGCGGCCTCCTCCCAAGTGGGCAGCAGCGCGTCGGCTGCCATCCACCTGACGAAGGCCGACTCGCCGCGGACGGCGATCTCGTCGAACGTGTTCATCGCGTCGCGGTGAGCGCCGACCCTCACGAAGGCATCGAGGGAGCTGTCCGATTCCCAGACGGACAGCGTGCGAAATCGCAACCGCAGAAAGTCGGCTCTGACCCTGTAGTCGATCAGGCCGGGCGCGGTTCTCGCTTGACGTTCTACCTCCCCGTGTATCTGGAGGAAGCGCCTAATCTGCAGATGGTTGCGCAGTTTGAGGCGGGTGGCCGCGATGGTCACTTGTCTCCCTTCCACTAGTGCTCCATGATCCCGCCGCCGTCGACGTTGATCGACTGGCCGGTGATCCAGGACGTGGCCTCGGTGCAGAGGTGCACGATGATCGCCCCGACCTCATCGTCGGTGCCCGTCCTCCTGATCGGGGTGTTCTGGGCGATCGTCTCCCAGGCCTCGCTGCGGCCTATGTCGTCGACCCTCGACGTGTCCACCGCTCCGGGGCAGACGCAGTTGACGTTGATTCGGTGCGGGCCCAACTCGGCGGCGAGCGACTGAGTCATCCCCACCTGGGCGAAGCAGGCTGCGTTGTATGCCAGCGCGTTCGCGCCGCCCCTCTTGCCGGCGCCGGAGGAGACGTTGACGATCTTCCCGCCGTCGCCCTGCTCGATGAGAACCCTCGCCACAGCCTTGCTGCACAGGAAGGTGCCCCTGATCTTCACGTCGACAACCTTCTGGAGGATCGCCGGATCGAGCTCCAGCAGCGGCACCCGGTCGGGGCCCCGGGCGTAGGCGGCATTGTTCACCAGGATGTCGATCCTGCCGAACTCCTCCAACGTCCGCGAGACCATCGCGTCCACCGACGCCTCGTCCGCCACGTCCACGACCAGAGGCAGCGCCCGCGCCCCAAGCGCGCGGACCTGCTCGGCCGAGCTCTCGATGTCGCGCCAGCCGACCTCCTTCTCGTCGGGAGGGAAGGTGGACGGGTCCCGCCCCGTCCCGGTCAATACGACGTCGGCGCCGAGCCTGGCGAAGGCAATCGCCGCTCCTCGCCCTATCCCGCGCAGCCTCCCCGCGCCGGTCACTATCGCCACCTTGCCGTCCAGCTCGCCCATCGTCAGCCTCCCTCCTGTGCCGCTCGCCGCGCTACCGGGCCTGCCCCCGGTCGGTTGGGGCCAGGACGCGCTCCGACCGCGAGCTGGGCAACCTCCCGTGTTTCGCGTCCTCCACCATGCGCTCGTACGAGTTGGTTATGCCCTTGAGGCTGCCCTTGAACTGCGGCATCACGTACCGCGCGAACAGCTCCAGCGACTTATACCACCTCTCGGTGGAGGTCCATTCGAGCGTAAGCATGAGCAGCGCGCCGAAGCCGCCGCTGTCCTCCTGCAACGCCTTGATCTGAGCTATGCAGTGGTCAGGGTCGCCGATGATCCACCTGCGCTGGTTCACTATCTGCTCGAAGGTTATCTCCTCCTCCGGCTGGCCCGGATAGGCCTCGTACGTCGACTTCCCCCCGCCCTTGAACGGGTACGACGTGATCTCGTGCATCGCACCGGCTGAGATGTCCTCGAACGCCTGCTCGTTCGTCTCGGCCACGTAGACCGGGATGTTGCCGAGACTCCAGTCGTTCCGGTCTACCTGGTGTCCGTGCTCGTTGGCAACCTGCTCGTAGGTGTCCCACTGCTTGCCCAGGGGCATCGCGTTCGGGAGGGTGAACACCGCCGATATGAGCGGAAGGCCGCGCTCCGCCGCCACCCGGACGCTGTTGCCGCTGCCGGAGCTCGTCAGGTAGACCGGCAGGTGCGGCTGCTGGTACGACTTGATCTGCACCTCCATCCCGTCTATCTTCCAGTAGTCTCCCTCGTGGTAGACGAGCCCGTCCTCCCGGTAGAGCTTCAGGATGATGTCGACCGACTCGTTCATCATCGGCCTCAACTCCCGGGGATTCAGATCGAAGAGCTGCATGTCCGGCCCCAGCACCCCGGGGCCGCAGCCCAGCATCAGCCGACCGTAGGTCAGATGGTCGAGAAAGGCCATGCGCTCTGCGACGTGGAACGGGTGGTGGTAGGGCAGGTTGATCACCGCCGTGCCCAGCCGGATCCTCTTGGTCCTGGACGCGGCCGCAGCTAGAAAAATATCCGGTGCGGGAATCGTCTCCCATCCGCCGGAGTGGTGCTCCCCGACCCAGAACTCGTCGAATCCGAGGCTCTCCGTATACTCGATGAGCTGCAGGTCGCGCTCGAAGGCGAGCGTCGGGTTGTCCCTGATATCGTGCGCGGGCATCATGAAGAGTCCGAAGCGCAACTGGGATTCCTCCGTTCTCATATTGACGGCGCGGGGGCCCGTCTCGGTGCGCGATTATATCAGATGCCGGAGGTTGACACGCGCTCGCCGCGCGCCTTAGTCTGCAAGCGCCGCAGGGACTCAGATGGAGGGAGCTTGAGATGGCCGAGAGGACGAGGGTCGTTATCGTCGGCGCCGGGCACAACGGGCTGGTCGCCGCGGGCTACCTCGGACGGGCCGGCCTAGACGTCCAGGTGCTGGAGCGGAGGGACGTCGTAGGGGGCGCCGCCGTGACCGAGGAGTGGTTCCCCGGCTACAGGATATCCACCTGCTCCTACGTCTGCCACATCCTCCAGCAGAAGGTGATCGACGACCTAGAGCTGCGGAGGCACGGCTTCCACGTCTACCCCATCGACCCGTCCCGCGTGCATCCCTTCCCCAACGGAAAGGCGCTCACGCTCTGGCACGACGACGAGAAGACGGCCGAGGAGCTCCGCGCCCTCTCGCCTCAGGATGCCGAGGCCTGGCTCGAATGGGCCGACCTGTGGCACCGCGCCGTCCGCATCCTAAGCGACTACTACCTAGGCCCTCCTCCCTCGCTCGCCGAGCTGACGGAGAGGTTCCGCCAGGAGGGAGAGGAGGAGCTGCTCGAGACGCTGCTGACCGTCCCGCTCAGGGACCTGATCGACCGCTACTTCGTCTCCAACGAGGTCAGGGCGACGGTGAGTACGGGCGCACTGGACATGGGCGACATAAGCGCGCCGGGCAGCGCCTACATCGCCGCGCTCTACAGGTACAGCGCATTCCGCGAGGACACCGAGAACTACGGCATCGTCCGCGGCGGCATGGGCTCCATCACCCAGTCGCTGGCGCGCTCCGCCGCGGCGGCGGGCGTGTCGATCAGGACGGGAGCCGAGGTGAGCCGCATACTGACCTCCAACGGCAGGGCCTCGGGCGTCGAGCTCGTCGATGGAGAGGTGGTCGACGCCGACGTCGTCCTGTCAAACGCGGACCCGAAGCGCACCTTCCTGAAGCTCTTGGACGGAGCCGGCCTCGACGAGGAGTTCGTCGACGAGGTCAGGGCGCTGAAGACGCAGTCGGCGTCCGCCAAGTTCCTCTGCTCCCTGAGGGAGCTACCCGACTTCTCCGGCCACCTGGGCTCCGAGTACAACCCGGAGCACCTCGCCATGATCAGCCTCTGCCCCACCGTGGAGCAGTGCGAGAACAGCTGGAACGACGCCAAAAACGGCCGGATCCCCGAGACGCCGATCATCCAGGTCCAGATCCCCTCCGTGTACGACAAGACGGTCGCGCCGGAGGGACGCCACGTGCTGTCGATGTGGGTCTATTTCCTACCTCCCCATGTCCGGGACGGTTCATGGTCGGAGGCACGACAGCAGCTCGGGGAGCGGCTCATCGACGAGGTCTGCAAGTACGCCCCCAACTTCAGGGACGCCATCATCGACTGGACGCTGCTGACACCCGAGGACATCGAGGAGCGCATCGGCCTGACGGACGGCAACATAAGGCACCTGGACATGGTGCCCCAGCAGATGATGTCGCGCCGGCCGCTGCCGGGCTGGTCCGACTACCGGACGCCCGTCGAGGGTCTCTACCTGTGCGGTGCCGGCACTCATCCGGGGGGCGAGGTGACGGGCGCGCCCGGGCACAACGCCGCCCACGTCGTGCTGGAGGAGCTGGGCCGTTGAAGAGGCGCAGCGTCTGGCGGCCCGACAAGGACGAGGTCGTCGTCGAGAACGGCGCTGTCGCAACCGCCCACCCGATCGCCGCCCAGGTCGGGGTCGATATCCTGGAAGGGGGCGGGAACGCCGTCGACGCCGCCGTGGCGACGGGCTTCTGCCTGGCCGTGATCGAGCCGTGGAACTCCTCCATAGCCGGCCACGGCCAGATGATCGTCCACATGGCCGACCAGCGGCGGACCGTCGCCGTCGACTACGGACACCGCGCCCCCAGGGCCGCGACGGCGGACATGTTCCGCATCGTCGGCCAGACAGTAGTGGGCAACGGCATATACGAGGTAGAGGAGCGCGCCAATGCCGTCGGACACCGCTCCGTGGGCGTGCCGGGGATCACGGCCGGCATGTGCCGCGCCCACGAGCTGTTCGGCGTCCTCCCTCTGGAGCAGCTGTTGGAGCCAGCGGTCCACTACGCCAGGGAGGGGTTCGAGGCCGACCCCACCACCCGCCTGATGATCGCCACGTACATGCCGAACCTGGTCCGGTACGGCGAGGGCGCGAGCATCTTCCTGCCGGACGGATACCCTCCGTCGCCCCGCGCGAAGGTCGTCCAGCGGGACCTGGCCGACACCCTAGAAAGGATCGGCAGGGAGGGGAAGGACGCCCTCCACCGCGGAGAGGTCGCTGCCGTGATCGACGAGGAGATGAGGAAGAACGGCGGCGTCCTCAGCGCGCAGGACCTCGCCGACTACGAGGCGCAGGTGCTCGAGCCGGTAAGCACCTCCTACAGGGGGTACGAGCTGCTCGGCTCCCCCGTGCCGGCCGGCACGATAACGCACCTGGAGATCCTCAACACCCTGGAGAGCTTCGATCTTCGCCGTCTGGACCACGCCTCCACGGAGCACCTGCACCTGTACACGGAGGCGGCAAGACACGCCTTCGCCGACCGCTACAGCTTCGTCGGAGACCCCGACTTCGGCCCGGTGCCGCTCGACGGCATCCTCTCCCCCGAGTACGCGCGGGAGATCGCCCGGTCCATCGACCCGGAATCAGCCGCGCTGGAGGACGAGCGCGAGCTTCAGCCGTGGGTCGCCTACGCCGACAGCCCCCTGCACGATCCCTGGCGCTACGATCCGCAGTCTCGGCCGGAGCGCGCCGCCACGGCGTCGCCTCCCAGCGAGGGCGACTGCACCACCCACCTCAGCGTCATCGACCGCGACAGGAACATGGTCGCCTGCACGCAGACCGCGGTGGGAGGCTTCGGCTCCGGCGTCGTCGTGCCCGGCACCGGCGTGCTCCTCACCAACGGCATGGTCGTCTTCAACCCGATGCCCGGCGCCGCGAACTCGATCGCCGGGTACAAGCGCGGAATGAACAACATGGGCCCCGTGCTGCTGCTCAGGGACGGGAAGCCCTTCCTCACCGTCGGAGCGCCAGGCGGCCGCAGGATCATCTGCCGCATCGCCCACGTCATCTCCAACGTGGTCGACTTCGGGATGAGCATGCAGGAGGCGATCACGGCGCCCAGCGTCGACGCCGCCGAGCGGGAGACCTTCGTCGACCACCGGATCGACCCGCAGACCGTCGAGGCGTTGTCCCGCATGGGCCACAACGTGGAGGTCGTCCCCGAGCCCGCCACCGGCGGAGGTTTTTCCAGACCACGCGGCGTCATGATCGACCCCGTCACCGGCCTCCTCCACGCCGGAGTCCAACCCACCGGTCCCGACGAAGCAAGAGGCTACTAGCGATGCCAGTCGCAATAAAACGGCCGCCGCTCTCGGCGATGATGCACCATCCGGTCGAGGATATCGAGCGGCTCGGACTTAAGGTGGAGGGCTCCCATACAGCCGATCTCGACCAGATGAGACCCTACGAGAGCGTGTTACTCACGGCGCACGGCCCCTACACCGAAGCCGGCCTCAGGCTCAACCCAGCCGCGACCGACCGGGAGTTCCGCGAGCACTCGATCGGCGTCATCGAAGCCTTCGTCGACATGACCGCAACCTTCCCGGATCTCAGGCAGATCAACATCCACTTCGGCCATGTCCGCAGGCTGGAGGAGGACCAGACGCGGGGCCGCGAAGGCGACTACGGCCTGCAGGTCGAGGCCTTCCAGCGCATCGCCGACTTCGCCGCCGCCCGCGGCAAGGAGATCGTGCTGGAGAACTCGGGCGCAACCTGGTCTCCGGTCCCCGGCGACACCCCTTACGACCAGGTCGACTGGTTGCGGCAGAGCGCCTCCTTCGGCATCGATCCGCAGGAGTGGATCAGCCTCTGCGAGGACGTCGACAGGCCCAACGTCGGCCTCTGCCTGGACACCAGCCACGCCTGCACCCACGCCCACAGGTTCCCAGAGGAGCAGCGCCCGGACGTCCTGTTCAGCTTCCTGGAGAGGCCAGACCTGATCCGGCACGTCCACTGGAGCGACAACTACCTCTACGACGTTCGGGGACGGACCGACTCTCACGAGATACTCGGACGCGGCACTGAGCCGGTCGAATTCCACCGCGCCGTCAAGGGCCTCGACGCCATCATACTGCTGGAAACAAGATGCACCGTCGGAGAGCTCGAAGAGCAGCTAGCCTTCATCGACACGCTCTAGCCGAGAATCACCCTCCGACCGTCATACCAGCGAAGGCCGGTATCCAGAACCCACCCCTCCACGGGCTTGGGGCGAACGGGTCTATCCTCCGCCTTAGCGGACCACCGGCAGCACGATTCTCGACGGGCGCATCCGGTCGTGGTACACCGTCTGGCGCGCGGTCACGAGCGTCGACTCGAAGTAGTCGTCGCCCCCGGTGTTGTGGTTGCGGTCGAAGTTCGGAAAGTCGCTGCTCGACACGTCCAGCCGGATGCGGTGCCCGCTCCTGAACAGGTTGCTCGTCGGGTTGACCTCTATCACGTACTCGTACGCCCTCCTCGGCTCGATCAGCGACGGGCTCGTGAACGACTCCCGGTAGCGCGCCCGGACGATCCCGTAGCAGAGCTCCTGGACGAAGCCGTCCGGCCAGACGTCCATCAGCTTCACCACGAAGTCCGTATCCCTTGCTGACGACGACGCCCACAGGCGGACCGTGACGGGCCCCGTCACCTCGATCGGCTCGTCGAGAGGAGGCGTCTGGTACACCAACACGTCCCGCCGGCCGTCGAGCGCCCGCTGGTCCTGCGGCTCCTGCTGGCCCGGCGGACTGTAGAGCGTCATCACCGGATCGCGCGGATCGTAGTCGTAGGATTCGGGCGGCTCATCCGACGGCGCCTGCCGGCCCAGGCTCCCGCCTCTCCGCAGGTAGTAGTCCGTGTACTCCGTTCTCGCCAGGGGCCACTCGCACTCTCCGCGCCATCGGTTGGCCCCCATCACAAAGAGCTGGACCGGCGGCCACTCCTCCACGCCGGTGCGCTCCCCCTTCAGCCAGTAGGCGAACCAGTCGTCGGCGATCTGGAAGAAGTCCCGCGCCGCCTCCGGGCCGAAGTCCACGGAACCCACCCGGCTCGACGAGAAGTCGGTCGTGTGCGACCAGGGCCCGACGATGAGCCGCTGGCCTGCCCTCGCCCCCTCCGTCATGCCCTTCTCCCGCATCCCGGTGAAGTGCTTGACGGCGCCGATCTGCTGGTCATACCAGCCGGTCGTCGTAAGCGCCGGGACCGCCACGTCGCGGTGGCGCTCCAGGAACCCGAAGTGGTCGGATGCGTGGTCCGCGAGCCACCGCCTCCAGTGCCTGCCCATTCCGGAGAGCGCGTCGTCCGGTATCTCGGACAGCGGCAGATGCCACAGCCACTTGCTCCTGTCCCGCTCCAGGTAGAGGCTCTGGGCTTCCTCGACCGTCGTGGGGCCCTTCTCTCCAAGGCGGGCGCGGGCGTCCGGGGCCAGTGTGTTGACGCTCCACCAGAGGACGCGGCCGAGGCGGAGCACGCCCGACATCTCCCTGTCCAGCAGGTTCGCGGCGATGGCGCTGGGGATCATCGCAGCGAGGTGAGGAGGCCGCGTGTGGGCCAGCTCCCACTGGGTCCAGCCGCAGTAGGAGCCGCCGAAGGTACCCACTCTTCCGTCCGACCAGGGGAGCGCCGCGGCCCACTCGATCGAGTCGTAGCCGTCCTCGGCGTCCCTGTGGTCCGCGCTGTAGAAGCCGGGCAGGAACTCACCGTCTGAGCGGAACCGGCCGCGGACGTCCTGCTGGACGACGACGTAGCCCCGCTCCGCCAGCCTGTGACCCTGCTCAACGCACGACTCGCCGTCCTTCGAGTAGGGCGTCCGCTGAAGCAGGGCAGGATACCTACCCGGAGCGTCCGGACGGTAGATGTCGGCGCGAAGCACCGTGCCGTCCCGCATCGCCGCGCACACGTCCCTCTCGACGACTATGCCAAACCGTTTTTTTCGGGCGGTAGCCTTTGTCATACGACCTCTCCGCCTGCTTGCCGGTTGCCTACCATATGGTGTCTATCTGCTGCGAGGCCAAAAGGGTCTCGTCCCGCGTCACCACCGGCGCTTCGAGCGCCATCGACTCGGCGGCGATGAGCCGATCGTGCATTTCCGAGATCTCAGGGAAGCGGTCTAGTCGCTCGAGCTGCGCCCTACCCAGATCGGACAGCTCTATGCCGCCAACCGCGCTCAGCGCGTTCAACAGGTCGGAGGGGGCGAAGGGCCGACCGAGCTTCAAGGCGAGGAAATATAGCTCGGCGACCGCTATCGCGGGAACGATGATGATCGCATTGCCGGTCTCGGCCAGACGGAAGACGGCGGAGGCGGCGGGCGAGAGACGGCCGGAAGAGTTCAGGTACCACCACAGGGCGTGAGTGTCTACCACGAACCGATCAGGGCTACTCCTCACGTCCGCGTTTCACCTCGTCGGACATGCGATCCCTAGGCTCCCACAGTCTCTTGATCTCTAGGAAGTCTTCGTAGCTCGCATCAGGCAGATGGGCCAGAGAGCCCTTCAGGGTTTCGAGCGAGGGCTTTCCGGCGTCGGGGGCCTTTACAGATGTCAGCCTGCCGCACGCCTTCCCCCGGCGGGTGATTATCACCTCGTCGCCCTCATCGAGATCTCTGAGTATCTCACTGACCCTCGCCTTGAACTCCCGTATACTGTATGTAGTCATATTTCTACTCTCATAGAGGTCACGTAGCCACAAGCGGTAGTGACTACATTGTACACCAGACCCGTGATCGCGGCAATGCATTGCGGCAGTCTACGGCCGGTGCTATATTTGAGCAATCATGTGCGGAATAGGCGGACTGATCCACAAGAGGGCGTCGCGCGGCAGCCCCGCGCCAATCGGCCGGGAGCTGCTCGGCATGCTCGACTCGCTCGCCCACCGGGGCCGTGACTCGACCGGCCTGACCGTCGCCGGAGAGCCGGACGACTCCGACCTGATCGTCCGCCTCTGGACCGGCGACGACTGCCCAGGCGAGGCGGTCGCCCGCGTCGAGGAGGTAGCCGCGCGACAGGGCGCGGACGTCGCCTCTGTCGAGATACAGGGCGGCTTCATCAGGCTGGCCCTGAACTACGATGGAGAGGTCGCGCCGCTCGCCGAGGCGCTTCTCGACACGTCGGGAGTCGTCATACACAGCATCGGAGAGTCGTCCGAGGTCATCAAGGACATGGGGACCGCGTCGGCGATCGACGCGAAGCACCGTCTCGCCGGGCTCGAGGGCACGCACGGCATCGGACACGTTCGAATGGCCACGGAGAGCATCGTAGACATAAGCCACTCCCACCCCTTCTGGGCGTACCCATTCCCGGACGTCACCGTAGTGCATAACGGACAGCTCACCAACTATCACAAGCTCAAACGCAGGTACGAGGACGCCGGCCACCGCTTCCAGACCCACAACGACTCGGAGCTGATCGCCGTCTACCTCGCAGACAAGATGGCAAACGGCGCGCGCCTCGACGACGCCCTCTCGGCATCCCTCGATGACCTTGACGGCACCTTCACCTACCTGGTCTCGACCAGAGACGGCATGGGCTACGCAAAGGACCGGTGGTCGGCGAAGCCGCTCGTCATGATGGAGACTGAAGACCTCGTTGCCGTCGCCTCGGAGGAGATCGCCCTTCGCAGCATCTTCGACGAGGAGATCTCCCGCGTCGAGCCGCAGGAGGCCGAGGTCATGACGTGGTCAGTCTAGACGCCGGTCGTCTCTCCACGCGCGAGCTCAACCTGCGGATCCGCGAACTGGCCGCAGGAGGAGAAGAGTTCACCATCCTCAACCCCCAGGCCCGGCACAACATCGCCGTCGGGATCCTCCATTCCTGCAGGATCGCCGTACAGGGAAGCGTCGGCTACTACTCCGCAAGCCTCCTCGACGGCCCGGAGGTGACGATCGACGGCAACGCCGGCTGGGCGCTCGGCGAGAACCTGATGAGCGGCTCGATAAGGCTCTCGCGCGACGCCGGCGCGTCGGTAGGAGCGTCGATGCGCGGAGGCGAGATATTCGTCGGCGGCAACGCCGGCGCCCGCGCGGGCATATCGATGAAGGGCGGCGACCTGCTGGTGCGCGGCAACTCCGGCTTCCTCACCGGCTTCATGATGCAGAAGGGGCGCATCGTCATCTGCGGAGACGTCGGCCACGCGGTCGGCGACTCGATGTACGAGGGCGTCATCTACGTCGGCGGCGAGATCGGATCGCTCGGCAGCGACGCCGTAGTCGAGGAGACGGACGAGGGCGAGCTCAT
Source organism: Dehalococcoidia bacterium (assembly GCA_965208395.1). Taxonomy (GTDB): domain Bacteria; phylum Chloroflexota; class Dehalococcoidia; order Lucifugimonadales; family CBDBON01; genus CBDBON01. The sequence goes on along the minus strand of CBDBON010000002.1, from coordinate 223,738 downwards.
CGAGCTCTGGGATATGCTCGAACGCCACGGAGTCGACGAGCGGCCCATATTCAAGAAGATCGTCTCCTCCAAGAGGCTCTACCACTTCGACAGCCTCGAACGCCTGGAGAAGACGGTCATCTGACAGCGCCTCTTATCCCTTACCCCGCAGACGGGGAAGGTTTAGGATGAGGGAGTGAGGGTACCGATCGCATGGTGATGGGCAACAGCCAGGTATGGTCTCCCTGGGCCATTGAGGACATCCACGCCAAGGCCGAGCTAGGACGCTACCGCATCCGCGGTCTCAGCACCTTCCAGCGCGTCACCCACTTCGACGACCTCACCTTCCTGTCGACCGGCCTGACGCGCTTCCCGCTCGAAGGGTACAAGGAGCGCTGCAGCACCCGGACAGTCATCGGAGCGCGCAACGCCGAGGAGCCGCTCGTTCTCGACACCCCCATATACATCACGGGAATGAGCTACGGCGCACTCTCCGCCAACGCCAAGACCGCCCTCGGGAAGGCCGCCGCAATGGTCGGAACGGCCAGCTGCACGGGCGATGGGGGCATGCTGCAGGCCGAGCGGGACGCCTCCGACAAGCTGATCTACCAGGTGCTCCCCAGCAGGTACGGCTTCGACCCGAACCACCTCGCCCAGGCCCAGGCCGTCGAGATCGTCGTCGGGCAGGGCGCCAAGCCCGGCACCGGCGGCCTTCTGATGGGCGTCAAGGTGCTCGACCACATCGCCGAGATGCGCGACCTGCCGACCGGCATAGACCAGAGAAGCCCCGCGCGGCACCCCGACTGGCTCGGCCCGGACGACCTCGCCGTCAAGATAGAGCAGCTGCGGGAGGCGACCGGCTGGCGGCTGCCGGTCCACGTCAAGCTAGGCGCCTGCAGGGTCGCCGACGACGTCAAGCTCGCGGCGAAGGCCGGCGCCGACGCCATCGTCATAGACGGCATGCAGGCCGGGACAGGCGCATCCGCCGAGGTGCTCCTCGACCACAGCGGCATTCCGACCGTGCCCGCCATCGTGATGGCGCGGGAGGCGCTGCGCGAGCTGGGCCTGTACGGAGAGGTGAGCCTGATCGCATCCGGGGGCATACGAAGCGGCGCAGACGCCGCGAAGGCGCTCGCCCTCGGAGCCGACGCCGTCGCCATAGGCATAGCCGCTCTCATCGCCCTCAACTGCAACAAGGAGATCCCGGAGAGCAACTTCGTGGAGGAGATGGGCGTCCCGGCCGGACAGTGCTCCCACTGCCACACCGGCAAGTGCCCCGTCGGAATCGCCACGCAGGAACCCGATCTCGAAGCCCGCCTCGATCCCGACGAGGGGGCCGAGAGGGTAGCCAACTTCCTCAACTCGATGACGATGGAGATGGCCCTGCTCACCCGCTCCCTCGGCAAGAGCGACGTCCACAGCCTGGAGCCGGAAGACCTCGCCGCTCTCACCGTCGAGGCGTCGGCCATGGCCCGCATACCGCTGGCAGGCACCAACCGGATCTTCGGCGGCTAGCGCCGCCTGCCAGAGGCTCAGCGGGCGCTCAGGAGAGCTGAGTACCGCAATCACGACACTCCGGGAGACTCGATGATGACCGGTGTTACCTATCCCGGCAGGCTGCCCGACCACGCTCAGGTGGTGGTGATCGGCGCAGGCATCGTCGGGTGCAGCGTGGCCTACCACCTGACCCGGCTCGGATGGACGGATGTCGTCATCCTGGAGAGGCGGACGCTGGGAAGCGGCACGACAGGACACGGCGCCGGTCTGGTAACCCAGCTTCGTCACACTCGCGCCCTCACGGACCTGTCGCGTTACTCCGCGGACCTCTACCCGCGACTCGAGGCCGACACAGGCGAGCCATCGGGGTTCAGGCAGACCGGCAGCATAAGCGTGGCGCGGGTGGCGGACCGCATGGACGAGCTGAGGCGCTCCGTATCCATGGCCAAGGGCTTCGGGGTCCGGATAGAAGAGATCACCCTCCAGGAGGCTCGCGAGCTGTGGCCGCTGATGCGCACCGCCGGCCTCGCCGGCGCCATATTCATCCCCGACGACGGCCAGACCGTTCCCGACCTTACGACGAGGGCTCTCGCCATTGGGGCGACTCAGCGCGGGGCTGTCCTGCATGAGAATGTGAGAGTCACCGGCATCGCCAGGAAGGGGGACGGCGTGGCCGGGGTCACGACCGACAGGGGTGATATCAGGTGCGAGATCGTGGTCAACTGCGCCGGCATGTGGGCCAGGGAGATCGGTCTGATGTGCGGTGTGGACGTGCCTCTGCACGCTGCCGACCACGCCTACCTCGTTACCCGGCCCATGGAGGGCGTGGCCGTCGACCTGCCCACGCTCCGCGACCAGGACGGCCACATCTACTTTCGGCGGGACATCGAAGATGCGGGCGGGCTGCTGTTGGGGGGGTTCGAGACGGTGGCGGAGCCCTGGGGAATGGACGGCATCCCCGATGACTACGCTGACCACATGCTGGACCGTGACTGGTCCCACTACCGGGTCTTCATAGAGAGGGGCGTCGAGCGCGTCCCGGCGATAAAGGACGCCGAGGTCGAGAGATACCTGGTCGGTCCCGAGAGCTTCACGCCGGACAACAACTACATCGTCGGGGAGGCGCCCGGGCTGCGAGGCTTCTTCGTGGCCGCGGGCTTCAACTCCAGCGGGATCGCCTCCGCTGCCGGCGCCGGCAGGGCCGTCGCCGAGTGGGTTGTGGAGGGCGAGCCGACGATGGACCTGTGGGAGGTGGACATCCGGCGCTTTCAGCGCTTCCAGAACGGCTCTCGATACCTGTACGACCGGACCGTGGAAGGCCTCGGCCTGCTCTACGCGATGCACTGGCCCCACCGGCAGAAGGAGAGCGCCCGTGGAGCGAGGCGATCGCCGCTTCACGACAGGCTCGCCGCCCGGGGCGCGTGCTTCGGGGAGGTGGCGGGGTGGGAGCGCGCCAACTGGTTCGCCCCCGAAGGCGTAAGGCCGGCGTACGAATACTCCTACGGCCGACAGAACTGGTTCGACCATTCGGCGCAGGAGCATCGGGCGGTCCGCGATGCCGTCGGCCTGTTCGACCAGACCTCCTTTGGCAAGTTCCTTCTCCAGGGGAGAGACTCCCGGAAGGTGCTTCAGAGGATCTGCGCCGGAGATGTCGACGTGCCGCCGGGCCGTGTCGTCTACACCGCGATGCTGAACGGGCGCGGAGGAATCGAGGCCGACCTGACCGTGACGAGGCTGTCGGAGGACAGCTACCTGATAGTCTCCGGGGCGGCCACGAGCGCCCGCGACTTCGCCTGGATCAGGAGTCACATACCCGGCGGCGCCCATGCCGTCCTGACCGACGCGACCTCCGCGTATGCCGTGCTGGGCGTCATGGGCCCCGGCTCCAGGGCGCTGCTGTCGCAGCTTACCGACGATGACATGTCCAATGAGGCCTTCCCGTACCTAACGTCCCGCGAGATCACCCTCTCCTATGCCGGGCTGCGCGCGACCCGCGTCACCTACGTCGGCGAGCTGGGCTGGGAGCTGTACGTCCCTATGGAGTTTGCCGGCCACGTCTACGACTCTATAGTGGACAGCGGGGCCCGGTTCGGGCTCAGGCATGCCGGATACCACGCAATGGAGTCGCTCCGGACCGAGAAGGGATATCGGGCCTGGGGCCACGACATCGCGGACCGGGACACGCCGTTGGAGGCCGGCCTCGGCTTCGCCGTCGCATTCGGCAAGACCGCCGATTTCGTAGGCAAGGAAGCGGTCCTGCGACAGCGCGAGCAGGGCGTCCGGAGGCGCATGGTCGTTCTGACCCTGGATGACCCGGGTCCGCTGTTGCTGGGAGACGAGCCCATCTATCGAGACGGAGTGCTCGTGGGACGCACGACCTCCGGCGCCTATGGACACAGCCTGGGCCGCTCGGTCGGCCTGGGATACCTGGAGCACGATCCCGTCGTGGACCCGGCCTTCATACGGGCCGGGGCCTACGAGATCGAGTCCGCCACCGAGCGCTTCTCCGCGGCCGTCTCACTCCGAGCGCCCTACGATCCCGGCGGCAGACGGGTACGGGAGTGAGACTCGTCCGCCTCCGGACGGACGAAGGACATCGATACGCTTGACAGCCTGCCATTCGTGCCATACGTTAGTGAACGGATATCAAGGACATCTCAAGCCGCAATGAACAGGCGCCGCGGCTGCTCTTGGCTAGGAGTTTCCCCATGTCAGACAGTCTCCTGAACCGTATAGACGCGCCGAGCGATCTCAAAGATCTCTCTCACGAGGAGTTGTCCCAGGTCGCCCAGGAGGCGCGGGACACGATCATCTCCGTCATAACCGAGCGGGGCGGCCACCTGGCCTCCAACCTCGGCGTCGTCGAGCTCACGCTCGCGCTCCACCGCATCTTCGACAGCCCCAGGGACAACATCGTCTGGGACACGACCAACCAGCTCTACACCCACAAGCTCGTCACCGGACGCCGCGACGAGTTCAAGGACATCCGCCTCGAGGGCGGCCTCTCGGGCTTCGGAGAGCCGAGCGAAAGCCCGCACGACACGCTCTGCGCCGGACACGCCGGCACAGGACTCTCCATCGCGCTCGGCATCGCGGAAGGCGCCGCGATGCGCCGCACGGATTCCTGGACCATCGCCGTCGTCGGCGACGGGGCGATGACCTCCGGCTCGAGCTTCGAGGCGCTCAACAACATCGTGCACCTGAACCCGGAGAGGTTCATCGTAGTCCTCAACGACAACGGTATGTCCATCTCGGAGAACATCGGCTTCTTCACCAACTGGCGCAAGCGCGTCATCACCCACCCCGAATTCCACGCCATGACCGGCCGCATGAAGGCGCTCTCGAAGAAGATGCCCATGGGCGATCTCGCATACCGGCTCGTCAAGAGGTTCAACACCGGCCTCGACGCCAGCATCCTTCCCACAAGGTTCTGGACGGAGATGGGCTTCCACTACCTCGGCCCCGTCGACGGCCACGACTTCAAGCAGCTCGAGGTGACGCTCGAGCAAGCCAAGAGGCCCATCGGCGCCGTGCCGCTCATCCACGTCGTCACGCACAAGGGTCACGGATACGAGCCCGCCGAGGACGATCCCGTAAAGTTCCACCAGCCCAGCTCTCCGCTCGGAGACGGCTCGGGCGCCCCCACATACTCCAAGGTCTTCGCGCAGACCATCTCACGCATCATGCGCGAAGACGACACCGTCGTCGGGATCAGCGCAGCGATGCTGGAAGGCACCGGTCTGGCCGAGGTGAAGAGCGACTACCCCGACAGGGTCTTCGACGTCGGCATCGCAGAGCAGCACGCCGTCAGCATGGGCGCCGGAATGGCGTCGAACGGGCTCAACCCCTTCGTCTCCATCTATTCGACCTTCCTGCAGCGCGCCTTCGACCAGGTGGTCCACGATATCTGCATACAGAACCTCCCCGTGACGCTGATCGCCGACCGAGCCGGCATCGTCGGAGAGGACGGGAAGACCCACCACGGCGCCTTCGACATCTCCTACCTCCGCTGCCTGCCCAACGCCGTAGTGGCGGCCCCCATGGACGAGAACGAGCTTCAGCACCTCGTCTACACCGCCTACAGGCACCGGGGCCCCTTCGCGATCCGGATCGCCAGGGGCGCCGCCGTCGGAGCCCCGCTCGACGGCGACCTGAGAGAGCTGCCTCTCGGCAGGGGGACCGTCCTCAGAGAGGGCGCCGATGTCGCCATCTTCGCACTCGGCAAGCCGGTCAGCGCAGCCCTGGAGGCGGCCGACATGCTCGCCGCGCGCGGCATCTCCTGCGGCGTCGTCAATCCCATCTTCGTGAAGCCTCTGGACGTCGATCTGCTCCTCTCCACGGCGCGCGACGCCCGCCGCATCCTCACCGTCGAGGAGAACGTGCTCGCAGGAGGCTTCGGCTCAGCGGTGCTCGAAGCGATCGCCGAGGCCGGACTGGAGGACGTGTCCGTCCACCGCATCGGCATGCCTGACTCCTTCATCGAGCACGGCACCGCCGCCGACCAGCGGCGCCAGTTGCAGCTCGACGCCGAGGGCATCACCCGCCAGGTCCTCGCCGCATTCTTCCCGGAGGGAGCGTCCTCCCGGAAGAGCGAGGCAGAGCCGCAAGTCCCCGCCAGAGCCGAGTAGGACTACGGCGTAACGGGGCCGATGCCCGAGCCGCCCTGCTCGACACTCTGCGCAGCGGGCGGTCGCCCCTCTCGGCGGACGCTCCGTCATCGAGGCGTTGGAGGCGACCGGCGGCCCTGGCCTCTTCGACAGACTCATTACCGATGACTACGCACGTGCAGGTCTGCATACCTTGACACTGGACCGGACTTGGCCGGGTTGCCAGACGCGCGGCTACTATAGGACGACGAAACCGGACACCTACCTTAACGAGTCAGTCAACTGTCGCCGGAGGGCCCCCTCAATTGGTATCGAAGTTGCCGCAGCTTCGGATGCGGTTTGACAGGTACGACTCCCTGCCGGACGTCAAGCTACCGGACGGATATGCGCTGTGCACGCTGGCCGAGAGGGGCGAGGACGATTGGATCGAGGCGCTCAACGCAACGGGCGATCTCGGCTGTTGGGACCGGGCAAGGGCTAGGGACTGGCTGTGCCGAGACCGCCCGGTCGTCCCGGAGGGCACGTTCATCATCGTCTTCGGAGGCGAGCCCGTGGCCACCACCTGCACCGTAGCGCCAGCGCCGGAAGAGCCTCGATCGGAGACCGGTTGGGTCTCCGTGTCTCCCGACCACCAGGGTAAGGGCCTGGGCTACCAGGTGGTCCTCGGAGCTCTCCTCTACGGCAAGAGGATGGGCTATCCCGGGGCGTACCTGAACACCGACGACTGGCGCCTACCTGCCATCAAGACGTACCTGAACCTTGGATTCGAGCCTGAGGTATCGCACGAGAGCCATCCGAAGCGCTGGAAGAGCGTGCTCGCAGAACTGGGATGGAGCCTGCCCTTCGTCGGGGCAACGGAGGGCAGATGATTAGAGTAGGGCTTATCGGCATTGGACACGGGCGGACGCTGTTGCAGGCGAACCTGCCTGAGCACGACGACCTGGGGATGCGAGTGACGGCGTTGTGCGACGTCAACGAATCACGACTGGCCGCAGCCGCTGAGGCGTACGGCATCGAGGCGGCCTCGACCGACTACAGAGAGCTGGTGAGGCGGGACGACGTGGACGTCGTCGGCATCTACTCGCCTGGGCCGGTCCATGGGCCGCAGATACTCTCGGCACTGGACGCAGGGAAGCACGTAATGGTCACCAAGGCGATGGTCTACTCGATGGAGGATGCGGAGCGGGTCGTCGAGGCCGTGGACCGCACCGGCCTGGTGCTGCAGGTGACGCAGACGATGCGCGGCGACGCCAAGCACATGGAGTCGAAACGCCTGTGCGACGCAGGTACGATCGGCGAGCTATTCTTGGGCGAGGCCACCTACATCCACGACCTCAGACCGGTGTACGCCAACACGCCCTGGAGGACGCAGATGCCACAGGACCTGCTGCTCGGCGGCGCGTGCCATCCCATTGACGCCCTCCGGTGGTTCATGGGTGACGTGGAGGAGGTGCACTGCTACGGGCTTCGCGGGGGAGTCGCAGTCGACTACCCACAGGAAGACAACTTCGTCATCAACCTGCGCTTCGCCAGCGGCAAGATCGGAAGGGTCGCCGCCCTATGCGGGGTCGTCCATCCTCCGACCCTGCCCATGAATGGCCTAGCCCTCTACGGGACGGAAGGCTCGATCGTAGACGGCAGGGTCCGATTGGACCCTGCTGGGACCGTGCCCATGCGCGAGTACGACATCATCTTCCCGGACGCCCAGAGTGGCCACGGCGCTGAGATGGTCGTGATGATGGAGCACATGGTCGACTGCATCACCAACGGAGCGAAGCCGTGGGTGGGGGCCCGTGAGGGCGCGCGCGTGGTCGCGACCGGCCTAGCCTGTTGGGAATCGGTGCGGACTGGCAAGCCCGCCAAGGTCCGTAACGACTTCTAGGGCCCCAATGAGACGAACTCGAACTCAGACCCTGGGGGTCGGCGCCACCAGCAGCCTCTAAGCGGACGGGGCGTTCGAGTTGAACAGTCTCCGGCTTGCCACCAGATGAAGACTAGACACAGTTCGGTTGACACCGCGGACTTATCCCGAGCGCGGGGCTGTCTGCTCGGCCAGCTCGCCGGCGACTCATTGGGTAGCCTGGTGGAGTTCCAGGCACCGGAACAGATTCGACGGGACCACCCCAACGGCGTCCGAGAGCTTGCCGACGGTGGCATGTGGGACACGATAGCCGGACAGCCGACGGACGATTCGGAGATGGCGCTGGCGCTGGCCCGCATGCTGGTTGAGCATGGCAGATACGACCCCGCGAAGGCCAGAGAGGCCTACGTCTCCTGGTTGGACTCTGGACCCTTCGACTGCGGGACGACCGTCTACAACGGGCTGCGGGGACGAATCAACCGGGACAGCCAGGCCAACGGGGCCATGATGAGGATCAGTCCCATTGGCATCTTCGGCGCCTTCCGTGACGTGGCGCAGGTGGCGAAGTGGGCGCGCCAAGATGCCTCTATCACACACCCTCATCCGGTCTGTCGACAGGCAAACGAGCTCTTCACGATGGCAATCGCCTGCGCCATCAGAACCGGCTGCGGTCCATCGGAGCTGTACCGGGAGATCATCGGTTGGGCCGAAGGTGGCCGGGTGGACCCGAGCCTACTCGAGACCGTGCGGGGCGCCGCAGCAGCACCACCGGCCGACTATCTCCACCACCAGGGTTGGGTCCTCATAGCGTTCCAGAACGCCCTTTGGCAGCTACTACATGCGCCCAGTCTCGAGGATGCGGTTGTGGACACGGTGATGTGCGGCGGCGACACCGACACGAACGCGGCAATCTGTGGCGCGCTTCTTGGCGCTGTATGGGGCCAGGACGCGATTCCTGCCCAGTGGACCGAGAGCCTGCTGGACTGCCGCCCGGCACAGGGACGAGACGGTGTGGTCCGTCCCCGGCCAGAACGGTACTGGCCGGTAGACGCGCCGGAACTGGCGGAACGTCTGCTTGTGCTAGGGAGCTCAACCCCCGATGAGTAGCACCTATGGCTGTGGTCTGACACAGTAGTAGGATAGGGCGCAGCGCAGGAGGACGACCCCTTGACTAGGCACCTGTCATCGATCGCCGAGATCGTGAACAATGTTGACGCCGCCGTGGGCTTCTATGGCGGCGTGTTGGGCCTGCCCGTCGGCCATAGCTCGGGCGCTGGCTACGCGACCGTTGAGATGCCTGGGGTGCTTCACTTCGCCAGCCGGTCCCGGTGAGCTCGCGGCTGAGGCCACCTACGGCGCGTGAAGGCGTATCCGACTGATCGACCCAAGTTGACAGTGCGGCGGCCCGCTCATAGACTGGCCCACGACCCTATAGACCCCGCCAAGGAGCCCACGATATGGCAACACGAGAAGACGTCAGGCAGCGGATGCAGGACGACGGCGTCGAGTACATCCTCGCGCAGTTCGTCGACATCAACGGCTCCCCGAAGGTGAAGATGGTCCCGGTCTCGCACTTCGACGACCTAGTGGACGAGGGCGCGGGCTTCGCGGGCGCAGCCGTCTGGGGCATGGGGCAAGGCCCCCACTCGCACGACATGCTCGCCCGCATCGACCTCGACTCCTACACGCCCGTCCCCTGGGCCGACGGTCTCGCCCGGTTCGCCGCCGACCTCCATGTCGACGAACAGCCCTACCTGAACGACTCGCGGCTCAATCTCAAGCGCGTCCTCTCCGAGGTCCGGAAGGCCGGCTACACCTTCTACGTCGGGATCGAGCCGGAGCACTTCCTGGTCACCAGGGACGACGACGGCGCCATCTCCGTCTGGGACCCCGACCGCGTCGACAGCCTCGACAAGCCCTGCTACGACTTCAAGGGCATCGCGAACGTCGTCGACTACCTGAGAGACATGATGGGCGCCATGGACCAGCTCGGATGGGACCCCTACCAGTCCGACCACGAGGACGCCAACGGCCAGTACGAGATCAACTTCCGGTACGCAGACGCGCTCACCACCGCCGACCGCTACACCTTCTTCAAGATGATGACCAGCCAGTACGCCAAGCGGCGCGGCGCCATCGCCACGCATATGGCCAAGCCCTTCACCGATCGCACCGGCAGCGGCGGCCACATCCACATCCACCTCGCCGACGCCGCCACGGACGAGAACATCTTCATCGACGAGGACGATCCGTCGGGGCTCGGCCTCTCAGACCTCGCCCTTCACTTCATCGGCGGCATCTTCTCCCACGCCCCGGCCCTCTGCGCCGTCATGTCGCCGACCGTCAACTGCTACAAGAGGCTCCAGGTGGGCTCCGCCCTCATGGGCTCGCGCTCCGGCTTCCTCTGGACTCCCGCCTTCGTCTCCTACGGCGACAACAACCGGACCCAGATGATACGCACCGCCGGCCCGGGCCACCTCGAAGACCGCACCATGTCGGCCGCCTGCAACCCCTACCTGGCCTTCGCAGCCTACGTCGCGGCCGGCCTCGACGGAATCGCCAACCGCGCCGACCCGGGCGAGCCCAACCTGACCAACCTGTACGACCTCGGACTCGACGAGATACGCCGAAGAGGCATCAGAACGCTGCCCCAGTCGCTCGCCGAGGCGCTCGACGCGCTGAGACGGGACGAGGTGGTCCAGGGGGCGCTCGGCCCCATCGCCGACGACTTCATCGAGCTCAAGGACGCCGAGTGGAGAGAGTACCACCGTCAGGTCACCCAGTGGGAACTCGACCGCTACCTCACCCTCTTCTAGCCACTGGCAATGCTATCCCGTCTCTTCTACGCCATACGCTGCGCCCTCTGGTTCACCGGCAACCTGCGGCGGCGCATTGGCACTCCGCCCGAGTACGTCGCCTTCATGCTGGAGGGTCCCTACCAGGAGCTGCCCGACCCGCCCGCCGGCTTCCTCCAGCGGCGCCTCTCTCAGCCTAAGCAGAGCCTCTCCGAGCTCGGCGAGCAACTCCGTCGGGTCGCCGGCGACCCCCGCGTCCGCGGCGTCGTGCTCCACCTGCGCCCCCTCTCCATGCCGCTTTCACAGCTCCAGACTCTGCGCGGCCTGATCACTGAGCTCCGCGCGGCGGACAAGCGCGTCGTCACCTGGGCGCATAGCTACGACAGCGCGGGCTACTACGTCGCCTGCGCCGCCGACCGCATCCTCCTGCAGCCCGGCGGAGCCGTCCACCCGCTCGGCACGCAGCGCGGCTTCCTCTTCCTCGCCGACGCGCTGAAACGCATCGGTCTCAAGGCCGATTTCGTACGGACCACCGCCTACAAGTCGGCCGGAGACCCCCTCTCCCGCCGAAACATGTCCGACGAGATGCGCGAGATGGTCGACTGGCTGATGGACGACGCCCACGCCGGTCTCCTCGACGCCGTCGCAAAGGGACGAGGGCTGGATGCGGCCGGAGCGGAGGCTCTGGTGGACAACTCCCCTTACCACGACCTGGGAGCGGTCGAGGCTGGCGTCATCGGCGCAACCGTCAGCGAGGAGGACCTGCCCGCCCATCTTGGAAGCCGGGAAAGACCGGTGCGGCTGGCCGGCTGGGAAGCCGTGCGGGGCCGTCTGCTGAGGCCTCCTCCGGTGCCGCCTTCCAGGTATGTCGCGCTGCTGCGCATAGAGGGCGACATCGTCGACGGACGTAGCCAGCGGCCGCCGTCCGGCGCCCCGGCCCTCCTCCGGGGGCTGATGCGCCCGCGCGCCGGAGACATCAGCGTCGTCCAGGAGGCGCGAAGGGTGGCGCGGGACCGGCGCGCCGCCGCCGTCGTCCTCTACGTCGACTCCAGGGGAGGCTCCGCGGCCGCCTCGGAGGCGATGGCCGCCGCGCTCGAAGGGCTAGCCCGCAGAAAGCCTCTGGTCGTCGCGATGGGCGCCGTCGCCGGCTCGGGCGGCTACTACGTCTCCACTCCCGCGCGCTGGATCGTCGCGCAGCCGGGCGCGCTCACCGGCTCCATCGGCGTCCTCGCCGGCAAGGTCGCCGACGTCGGCCTCAAACGGCGCCTCTCGCTCAACTGGGAGACGGCCATGCGCGGCAGACGCGCCTCCATGTTCGCCGGAGACAGGCCCTTCACCCTGGAGGAGCGAGAGATCATGGCCGGGCTGATCGACCGGTCATACGCCGTCTTCGTAGACCGCGTCGCCCGGGCCAGGAAGATGCCGAACGACGCCGTCGAGGAGATCGGCGGAGGGCGAGTATGGACGGGCAGGCAGGCGATGGAGCGCGGCCTCGTCGACGAGCTCGGCGGAGTCGACCGCGGCCTGGCCAAGGCGCGCGAGCTGGCCGGCCTCCATCCAAGAGCCCGCGTGCGCGAGGTGCGGCCCGCCAAGGGGCCTCTCCTGCCGCCGGTCCCCCAGCCCGCAGCGCTGATCGACCACGCCCTCGACAGCCTCAACCTCCTCGGCAGCGGCGCGCCCCTCTACCTGACCCCGCTCCTCTGGGACGATTAGGGCGACCGGCCTTCCGTGCGGAGGAAACTCGTACCCCTCTGCCCCTGTGGTGAAGATTGAGATGGGGGGAGTCCTCCACCCCATTTGCAACAGCCGCGCCAATCTAAGAGAATTGGAGACCATCCGACGCGGAGGTGACTCGCCCTGGCCTTCCTGATCACATGCCCTATCTGCGGGGTTCGTGACGTCCACGAGTTCCGCTGTGGAGGCGAGGTCGCCGATCGCCCCGCGCCGGACGCCGGCGGCGACGCATGGACAGGCTTCCTCTATCTCAAGAGCAACACCGCAGGCCCGCAGCGCGAGTGGTGGTACCACAGGTTCGGTTGCAGAAGGTGGATCATCGCCATCCGCGACACCGTCACGAACCGGATCGGAGAGACCTCTTGGCCATAGCCCGCCGCGATGGACCGGGAGCGCGCCTCGGGGTCAGCCCCACGCAGCTGATCGACCGCTCCAGAACGGTCGCCTTCGATTTCGACGGACGCACGGTCGAGGGGTACGAGGGCGACACCATCGCCTCCGCGCTCTACGCCTCCGGGGTCCGTATCTTCTCCCGCAGCTTCAAGTACCACAGGCCGAGGGGGCTCCTCTGCGCCGCTGGCAACTGCGCCAACTGCCTGATGACCGTCGACGGCGTGCCGAACGTGAGAACCTGCGCCGAGCCGGCCCGCAGCGGACTATCGGTACGCGGACAGAACGCCTGGCCCTCCATCGAGCGCGACGCGCTCTCGGTGCTGGACAAGCTGGGAGCGCTGATGCCCGTCGGCTTCTACTACAAGACCTTCCACAGCCCGAAGTTCCTATGGAAGATGGCGCAGCCGTTCATACGGCGCGTCGCCGGGCTCGGCAGCCTCGACACCGCGCGCGCGAACGGGGAGGCGTACACTCACCGCACCATCCACGCCGACGTCGCCGTCGTGGGCGGAGGTCCGTCCGGCCTCTCCGCCGCCCTCGCCGCCGCCGACGCGGGAGCGCGCGTCACCCTCGTCGACGACCAGCCCGGCCTGGGCGGTCATCTCCGGTGGAGCATGAGAGAGTACGAGGGGCTGACCGGCACCCCGGACGGCCCCGGCTTCGAGATCGGCGCCAGGCTGGCCGACGCCGCCCGCGATGAGCCCCGCATCGACGTCATCTCGGCCGCGACGGCCTTCGGTCTCTACCAGGACAACCTGCTGGGCGTCCTCGCCGAGAGGGAGCTCGTCAGGCTGCGCGCCGGGAGCGTCGTCGTGGCCGCCGGCGCCCACGACGCCCCGCTCGTCTTCGAGAGGAACGACCTCCCCGGCGTGATGCTGATCGACGCCGCTCTCAGGCTCGTCAACCTCTACGGCGTCAGCCCCGGAGCGACCGCCGTCATCGCCACGACCGACGATAGCGGCTACTACGCCGCCCTCGACCTGTTGCGATGCGGCACGCGGATCGCCGTGCTGGTCGATTCCAGGCCCGGCTTCCCGCACGGCATGGAGGCTGCCGAGAGCCTCCGCAGCGTCGGGACGTTGATCCTCCCCTCCCACACCCTGGTGCTTACGGAGGGCCGTCGTAGGGTCGTCGAGGCGATCGTCGCCAGGGTCGAGGACGGGCGTCCCACCGGCGAGGAGCGCCGGTTCGACTGCGATCTCGTCTGCGTCTCCGCCGGCGCGCAGCCCGCCGCCTCCCTGCTCCAGATGGGCGGCGCAGAGATGGGGTTCGACGGATCAACGGGCCTGATGACCCCCTCCCGCCTGCCGGATGGCGTCTACGCCGCCGGGCGCGTCACCGGAGCGCGCGACCTGGCCGACTCTCTCCTCCAGGGAAGGGAGGCCGGCGCAGCGGCTGCGAGGGGCGGACCGAACCACCTCCCGTCCCACCCGCGGAGACCCTTGCAAACCCGTCGTTCCCGCGAAAGCGGGAACCCGGAAGCCGAAGCCCCGGAGCGACAGGAACCGGCAAGCCGCCGCGAGATCGAGACGCAGGCCGTCGCCCCACCCTCTCTCGGCCCCCGCCGCTTCGTCTGCATCTGCGAGGACATCACCGAGTCCGACGTCCTCCAGGCGGTCGACGAGGGGTTCGACGACGTCCAGACGTTGAAGAGGTACAGCACGGTCACGATGGGCCCGTGCCAGGGCAAGATGTGCCATCGGGCGCTCGTCGAGGCCGCCGCGCGGCGCACCGGCCGGCCCGCGCGGGAGATCGGCGCGACGACGGCGAGGCCACCCCTCCGACCGGTCCCTCTCGGCGCCCTCGCAGGGCCGTCCCACATGCCGGTCAAGCGCACCCCCCTCCACCACAGGCACGAGGCGCTCGGGGCGCGCGTCGTCGACCTGGGGCCGTGGCGCAGACCCATCTGGTACACCGAGCCGCAGGAGGAGTGCCGCGCCGTGCGCGAGCGCGTCGGCATCATAGACGTGAGCACCCTCGGAAAGCTGGAGGTGCGGGGCCCGGACGCCCCCGCTCTGCTCGACAGGGTGTACACGCACCGCTTCTCCGATCTGCGCGCCGGCAGGATACGGTACGGCATACTCTGCTCGGACGACGGCACCATCATGGACGACGGCACCGTCACCCGCATCGCCGACGACCGCTACTTCGTCACCACCACCACCGGAAACGTCGACCTGATCGAGGAGTGGTTCAAGTGGTGGTCGGCGGGCACGGAGATGAGCGTCCACTACGCCAACGTCACATCCTCATACGCAGCGATCAACGTCGCCGGCCCCCGCGCCAGGGAGACGCTGGCGAAGCTGACCGACACCGACCTCTCCCCAAGCCGCTTCCGGTACATGAGGGCCCGCCAGGCACGGGTTGCGGGAGTCCCCGCCCTGCTGCTTAGGATCGGCTTCGTCGGGGAGAGCGGCTGGGAGGTGCACATCCCTTCCGAGTACGGCGAGCATCTCTGGGACAGTCTCATGGATGCGGGGCGGGAGTTCGGGATCGCCCCGTTCGGCCTGGAGGCGCAGCGCATACTCCGCCTCGAAAAGGGGCACGTAATCGTCGGCCAGGACACCGACGCCGTCTCCAACCCGCTGGAGAGCGGGATGGAATGGACGGTCAGGTTCGACAAGCCGGACTTCATCGGGCGGAGCGGTCTGGAGACGGTGCGCGAGAGGGGAGACAGGAACCGGCTGGTCGGCTTCGTCGCCGACGACGCGACGGTGCCGGAGGACGGCGACCCGGTGACCGTGGACGGCTGGCCGGTCGGACGCGTCACCAGCGCGCGGCTCAGCCCGACCGCCGGCAGGGGCTTCGGCCTGATGTGGGTCCCCGTCGAGCTCGCCGAGGACGGCGGCCGCGTCCACCTCCGCGTGGACGACCGCGACATGCCCGTCACCGTCCGGCTCGACCCCGTCTACGATCCTGAAGGCGCCCGGCTCCGTGAGTGACCCGATGGACTCTCCTGAGCCAAAGAGACTCACAGCGATGCACCATCTGCACCTCGCCGCGGGGGCGGTGATGGTCGAAGAGGCCGGATGGCGCCGTCCGGCGCGGTACGCCGACCCGGAAGCGGAGCGCGCGCGGCTGCACGAGTCGGTCGGCGTTTGCGACATCAGCCCCCTCCTCAAGGTGAGCGTCCAGGGGGACGGTCTGGAGACCGCCCTGCCGGAGCTGGAAGGAGTGGCCGCCGGACGCCTCGTCCGCAGGACGGGGGGCGTCGTCGCCGCCCGTCTCGCCCCGGACGAGGCTGTCGTGATCGCCCCGCCCGCCCCGTGCGGCGCGGACGTGAGCTCGATGCTGGCCGTCGACGGCGCGGATGTCCAGACCATCGACATCACCTCCGGCATGGCCGGCGCGGCGGTGATGGGCCCGGCCGCGGGCCGCGCACTGGCGAGCCTGACCGACCTCGACATATCCGACCGAGCCTTCCCAGACATGGCCGCCGCGCAGACCCGCATCGCGGAGGTGTACGGCCTGCTGCTGCGTATCGACAGAGACGGACTGCCCACATACCAGCTTTACTTCACCCGCGACTTCGGCCATTACATGTGGGAGGCGCTGGTCGAGACGGCGCACCACCTCGGCGGAGGAGCGGTCGGCATCGAGGCGGGGAGTTGACCGGCCCCGCCCAAGAGTAGCCCATGTTCGACCTGTTCAGAAAAAGAAGAATGTGGAGGCGGCGCCCGCTCAGGGACAGCTACGACGTCGTCATCATCGGCGGAGGCGTGCACGGCCTCTCCACGGCCTACTACCTGGGCAAGCTGGGCGTCAACGACGTCGCCGTGCTAGACAGGGGCTACCTAGGCGGCGGCGCGAGCGCCCGCACGACCGCCATCATCCGAGCCAACTACCTCACCGTCGAGGGCATACCCTTCTTCCGGGAGAGCCTCGGGCTCTACGAGGGCCTCGCACGGGAGCTCGGCTTCAACCTGCTCTTCAGCCAGATGGGGCGTCTCGACCTGGGCCACACCGACTCGGCCGTGTTCGGGCTCAGGCAGCGCGCCGAGTTCAACCGGATGCTCGGGGTCGACAGCAGGATGGTCGGCCCCGCCGAGGTGAAGGAGCTGGTGCCCCCGATCGACCTTAGAGAGGGAAAGCCGCTGCCCATCACCGGAGCGCTCTACCATCCCCCGGGCGGCGTGATCCGCCACGACGCCGTCGTCTGGGGCTACGGGCGCGGCGCGGACAGGCTGGGAGCGGAGCTGCACCCCTTCACCGAGGTCACCGGCATCGCGCGCCGCAACGGCAGGGTGACGGGCGTAGAGACGAGCCGGGGCGCGGTGCGGGCCGGGACCGTCGTGAACGCCACGGCGGGCTGGTCGTCCACCGTGGCGGCGATGGCCGGGGTCGAGCTGCCCATCACGACACATCCGCTCCAGGCATTCGTCACCGAGCCCCTCAAACCCTTCCTCCACCGGACCGTCTCGTCCGCCAACCTCCACGCCTACGTCTACCAGACCGATCGCGGCGAGGTGGTCATCGGGGGCGGAGTCGAGCCGTATCCGACATACAGCCAGCGTTCGACGCTGCGGACGCTGGAGGAGCTCGCGCTGCACGCCACCCAGCTCTTCCCCTGTCTCGCAAGCGCCAAGGTGATGCGCCAGTGGGCCGGACTGTGCGACATGACGCCGGACTATGCGCCGGTGATGGGCGCGGTCGAGGGCCTCGACGGCCTAATCCTCACCTGCGGCTGGGGTAGCTGGGGCTTCAAGGCGGCCCCGGCGGGCGGGCGTAGCATAGCGGAGCTCATCGCCACCGGGGAGGTCCCGGACCTGATCAGGCCCTTCGACCTTGCCAGGTTCAGGGAGGGCCGCCTGGTCAACGAGCGGGCCGCCGCCCCCGCCGCCGCCGTCCACTAGTCTTTTCCCTTCCCCTGTTCCTGCGCTGCCGATATTGATAATATATCCACCGCTTGGACTCGATTCGGAGGTCTAATCACCTGAGCGACCTCGTCATTCAGACCGACGGGCTGACGAAGCGGTATGGGAAGATCGTCGCGGTCGACGGGCTCTCGATGGAGGTGCGCCGGGGACACGTATACGGCCTCCTGGGACCGAACGGCTCCGGCAAGACGACGACGATGGGGATGCTGCTGGGCCTAGTCAGACCGACCTCGGGCAGCTTCAGCCTGTTCGGCTCCTCAGACGGCCACCGGGACGCGCTCCACCGCATCGGCTCGGTCATCGAGACCCCCGCCTTCTATCCCTACCTCTCAGGAAGGCAGAACCTCGCCTACTTCCAGGGCATCTCCGGACGGGGCGAACCGCCGGAGCTGGACGATCTGCTCGAAAGGGTGGGGCTCGCGTCTCGCGGCGGCGACCGCTTCCAGACATACTCTCTGGGCATGAAGCAACGGCTGGGGCTGGCCTACGCCATGCTGGGCGACCCTGAGCTCCTGTTCCTGGACGAGCCGACCAACGGCATGGACCCCGAGGGCATGGCGGAGGTCCGGGAGCTGGTGCGCGGCCTCGGCACGGGCGGGCGGACGGTGCTCCTGTCGAGCCACCTCCTACACGAGGTGGAGCAGGTGTGCGACAGCGTCACCATCATCTCCAGGGGGAGGCTGATCGCGCAGGGCTCGGTCGCCGATCTTCTGCGCGCCCGGAGAAGCGAGCAGGTCCGCGTGAAGACCACCGACGACGCCAAGGCCCGTGAGACCCTGTCTGCACTGGAGTGGGTGGAGGATGTGACCGTCGAGGCGGGATCCCTGCTGGTGACCGCCCCGATCGCGCGCTCGGGAGACCTGACCGCGGAACTGAGTCGCGCAGGCGTCAGCGTCACCGAGATGGCACCCGTCCAGACCTCCCTGGAGGAGTATTTCCTGGACGTTACGGGCGACGACTCGGAGGGGGCCGGTTGATCGCCGACGTCCTCAGGCTGACGGGATGGGAGTGGTTCAAGCTCCGGCGCCGCTGGATGCCGTGGGTCCTCGTCGCAATCGTCGTACTTTTCTCTCAGCTCGGCCTGTGGGTGGGCTACGCTGTTCACCACAGCGAGGACCTGCGCGACTTCTTCGACGCGGGCAGCTTCACCTCGTTGACGACGGATGACGCCGAGGGCAACCCCATCTCCATCAGAGTGAGCTGCGCCGATCTCGACGAAGGAGGCATCCCTCCCGATATCGAGGCGCAGATCGAGAAACTCAGTGAGCGTGACCAGGAGGCCTTCCTCCAGCAGGTGGAGGAGTTCAGGGTCGAGACGTGCGGCGTCGCCGGCGGACTGGATGCCAGCCGCAGTACATTCGTCATGCCGGACAGCATCACGGGAGGCATCAATGGCGCGTTCTTCATCGGCGCGATCCTCGTGATGATCCTGGCGGCGTCGGCGACGGGGGCCGAGTACGGCTGGGGCACGCTGAGAGCGGTGTTGACGAGAGGCGCCGGCCGCTGGCAGGTCCTCTCATCGAAGCTCCTCCTGGTCCTGCTCATGACCGCCGCCGGGCTCCTGGCAGTAGCGGTCGTGATCGCGGCGGCGGGCCTCCTCGCCGCCGTTATACCGCCGGACGAGACGGGAGGCCTATTCGACTCCGGGGAGTGGTCCGAGACGGCCTCGATGTTCGGCAAGGTGGTCTACGGACTGGCCCCGTACATCGTTCTCGGGACGTTCCTGGCCGTGCTGACCCAGTCGTCGGCGGTGAGCATGGCGGTGGGCCTCGGATACTACGTCGTGGAGTTGATCGTCGCCCCGATCCTCCGGCTGAACGACTCGCTGGCCAGGATAGCCGACTACCTGCTCGGACAGATCGTCGACGCGTGGATCGCGCGCGCGTCGGTCAGCGTCAGCGTCTCGACCGACGGGATCGCGGCCGAGCGGATGCCGCCGGAACCTCTGCAGGCCTTCTTCGTCATACTGGCGTATATCGTAGTGCTCGCCGCCGCGGCCTTCTGGGTCTTCCAGCGCAGGGACGTCGCCGGCGCCAAGGGCGGCTGAGCCCCGTACCATCGCACGAGAGCTCGAACAACAGGAGGTGACCGATGGCGACCCAGTGGGCCAAGGAGACGAGGGACGAGGGCTGGCGGCTTCAGAGGCGTGAGCACCAGATCGAGGTCTGGCACGACAACCGGCTCTTCACCGTTTACAAGTTCTATCCCGACCAGTTCAGGCCCTGGTTCTACCCGGTGAACAGCCCGCTGGGCAGGAGCGTCACCGAGGAGCTCAACGACTACCCGGTGATGGTCAGCGGCCATCCGCTCAACGGGAAGGAGCTCACCTCCGGCGTGCTCCCGCACCTGCGCGCTCTCTCCATCGGCCACGGAGACGTGAGCGGACACGACGTCTGGCACGAGTGGCCGGACACGCCCAGCCAGGGCCGCATCGTCCAGACAGACGTGACGACGCTGGAGTCGATGGAAGCGTCGGCAACGGTCGCGACGCGCAACGAGTGGCGCTCGGTGGATGCGGACGCGCTGATAGTCGCGGATGAGCGCACCTTCCGCTTCTTCGAGAGCGAGCGCGGCGGCCGCGTAATCGACGTCGACCTCGTATTCATCGCCGGCGACAGCGACGTCGCCCTGAACGAGAACCACCACTCGCTGCTCTACGCCCGGCTCGTCCACGGCATGTCGGTCCAGAGAGGCGGCCGGATCACCACCTCGGTAAGCTCGGGCGACCAGGGCGCGACGATGGGCCAGAAGTCCCCATGGGTCGACTACTCGGGCCCCGTCGTGGCCGGAGGTCCCTGGCACGGCATCACGATCATGGAGTCCCCGGCCAACCCGTGGGAGTCGCGAGCATGGAGCCGCGACTACGGCTTCATGGCGATGGGGTCCTTCCACTGGATGGAGCACACTGTCCCGGCGGGCGGCTCGCTCAGGCTGGGCTACCGGGTCGTCGTACACTCCGGCGACGCAGAAGAGGCCGGAGTCGCCGCCGATTGGGCCGACTACGAGGCCGCAGAGAGGGACTAGAGGCTCCGGTCCCGCCCCTCCCCCGTCCCGGGACCGATTCCCCCTCTTCCCCCGGGACGGGGAAGACTGAGCCTGTCCTGAGCTTAGGCCCTCCTGAGCCTGTCGAAGGGCCGAAGGGATGGGGGCGTTCAAACTTTCTTGAAATTCACCCGCTAGGCTGTCTCTCAAATCTCAGTCTGAGAGGAGACGGCGATGACGAAGCGAAGGTGGATCGTGACGGCGGCGGTGGTGGGCCTGTTGATCGTCGGGGTGACCGGCGGGACCCTGATGGCGCAGCAGGCGGAAGACGACGACGGCGAAGCTGCCGGGACGAAGAGCTTCGCGTCCAGGGTCGCCGAGATCCTCGGTCTCGATACGGAGACGGTCGAAGACGCCTTCGGCCAGGCAAAGCGCAACGTGTTCGAAGAGCGCGTCCGCAAGAAGCTGGACGCGGACGTCGAGAAGGGCCTGATCGACCAGGCGAAGGTCGACGATATCATGGAGTGGCTCGCCGAGCGCCCTGATGGGGTCCCGTCGTGGCTGTTGAGTGACGGGGACGACAAGGACGGCGTGAAGAAGAGAGGGTTCGGCCCTTACCGCTTTCCCGACGGCCGCAAGGGGGCCATAATAGAGAGGTTCTCCTTCGACACCTTCGGCGACAAAGGCGGCCCGAAGATCTTCTCATGGGACCGCTCCGGCAAGGGTGGCCCTAAGGTCTTCTCGTGGGACCGCTCCGGCAGGGGCGGCCCTAAGGTATGGGCGTTTCCTCGCCGGGGAGGCTTCTCGTTCGAGGGCGCCCCGGAGGGGCTGGCTGAGAGCCTGGAGTGGGCAGTGGAGAGGGGCGTTATCAGCCGGGAGATGGCCGACCGGTTACTGGAGCGGATCGGCGGCGGGTCCGATGAGGACGACTCCGACGAAGAGTCGTAGGTCCCCGCCGCAGCTGGACGGACGAAATTGGGCTCCACAGTTCTGATAGTCGAGGACGACATGCACACGACCGAGCTGGTGCGCATGTATCTCGCGAGGGACGGCCACAAGGTGGTCGCGGCGGCCGACGGCCTGGAGGGCCTGCAGGCCGCCGCCAGGGTCCGGCCCGACCTCGTCGTGCTCGACCTGATGCTGCCTGGATTGGACGGAATGCAGGTGTGCCGGAAGCTCCGCGAGAGCTCCGACGTGCCGGTGATAATGCTGACGGCGCGGGTGGACGAGGCCGACCGGCTGGCCGGACTCGATCTGGGCGCCGACGACTACATCACCAAGCCGTTCAGCCCCAGGGAGCTGGCGGCGCGGGTCCGGGCCGTACTCAGGCGGGTCTCCAGGGAGGCGGGTTTGAGCGGACCGGAGAGTGTGAAGAGAGGGGAGATCACCGTCGACTTCCGGACCCGCACCGCCTACTCGGGGGAGCGTCCGGTCACGCTCACCCCGACCGAGTTCCGCATCCTGGTCATGCTTATACGCGAGCCAACGCGCGTGTTCACCCGCGACGAGATAATCGACCGGGTCTTCGGGTACGACTTCGACGGCTTCGACCGCACAGTGGACGCCCACGTATCGAACCTCAGGCGAAAGCTGAGGGACGATGGAGACGCGCCCCGCTGCATCGCGACCGTCTATGGCGTCGGCTACAGGTTCGACAGTGACTAGCCCGACGAGCGGGCACGGCGGCGTGGCTGAAACGGTCGGAGAGATACGATGGTAGGCAGAGTCCTGTTCAGCCTCTGGTTCCGACTGGTCGTCGGCTTCGCGCTGGTGCTCGCCCTCACTCTGTTCGGAGTCAGTCTGTACCTCAACAGGGTCGCGGCCAGCGAGGCGGTCCGCCTCGAGCAGGACATAGACGAGGTCCGGGCGGCCCGCATAGAGGAGGTCGTATCCAGGTACATCCAGGGCCGGTCGAGACGCGTCGGCCTCCAGGGCACCCTGGAGCACGCCGGCTGGCTCTACGGCTGGCGGATCACAGTCCACGACCGCGACGGGACGCCGCTGGCCGACTCCCACGTCATGGTGACCAGGCAGGTCACCGGCCCCGCGGCGACCAGGAAGAGCATGCCGATCATGAACGAGGGGCAGGAGGTGGCCTCCCTCGTCATGGAGAGCCTGCACGAGCCCGCTGGAGGGGCGGAGCCGACGGCGTCCAGGATGGCAGCCTCGGTGAACCGGGCGCTCGTCTATACGGGAATCGGCGGCACCCTCGGAGGGATAGCGCTGATCACGCTCGTCTCCGGCAGGATTCTGGGCCCGGTGCACAGGCTTCGCAGCGCGGCGAGACGGCTCGGACGAGGCGACCTGAGCCAGCGCGTCCCCTCTCCGGGACAGGATGAGATCGGCGAGCTGGGCCGTAGCTTCAACACGATGGCAGAGGCATTGGAACGAGCCGAGCAGCAGCGACGCAGCATGATCGCCGACGTCGCGCACGAGCTGAGGACCCCTCTCTCGAACATCCGGGGATACCTGGAGGCGGTGAAGGACGGGCTGGTAGAGCCCACCCCAGAGACGATAGACACGATCGCCGATCAGGCGTCGCTGCTCTCTCACCTGGTCGAGGACCTGCGGGTGCTGGCGCTGGCCGAGGCCGGCTCGTTGCGGCTGGACCGGCAGCGCATATCGCTGGAGCCGATACTGCGCGCGGCAGCCGAGTCGTTCGGGCCGCGCGCCCAGGCAAAGGGCGTGGACCTGACACTCGACACCGCACCCGACCTGCCTTTGGTCAATGCCGACGCGGCGCGCATCGCGCAGGTGACCGGCAACCTCATCGAGAACGCCGTCTTCCAGACGCCGGAGGGGGGCGGCGTGCGCCTCTCTGCGGAGGCGGAGGAGGGGCGCGTCCGCGTCGCCGTCGAGGACACGGGGCCGGGCATCGAGCCGGAAGACCTCGAGCGCATCTTCGACCGCTTCTATCGGGTCGACCCGTCCCGGACCCGGGCGACGGGCGGCGCGGGTCTCGGCCTGACGATAGCCAGGCAGCTCGTGGAGGCCCACGGCGGAGTCATCTACGCCCAGAGCTCCCCGGGCGTCGGCAGCCGCTTCGTCTTCGAGCTTCCCGCCGCCGCGGAGTAGCAACGCGCCGCGCGGTCACGGCCGTCGGACTCTTACGCCACTCGTGTCTACGACCACTACACAGCCTTCGAGGCCCGCCAAATCCGTGTCCCGAACAAACTCTTCCACAAACCGGTTGACGGTCATAGCACCAAGACTTGCTGGACGAAACAGCACAACGCCCGGATGCGTGCCGGGTGGATATTTCCTCAAGTCGGCAAACTCCACATCAAGCGTCAACAGGATTCTGGATTCGCCGCTGGCTGCTGCCGCCACTACCGTGTCAGGCTGAGATAGCAGGCCTTCATCGACAACTGTCATCACGTCATGTCCGAGCAAGGTCAGTGTCGGCTTCAGGTGACGCGATAGGTTTTCATCCAGCTTCAGTCTCACCTCGTGGGCGCAATCTTCCAGAGGTTCTCCCTAGTGAGCTCAGCCGCATAGGCAACAGCCGCCCTGACGTCGTCAGTAGTCAAGACCGGGTAGTGGTCGATGATCTGTTCCGGTGTCAGGCCATCGGCCAGCGAATCGAGGAGGACCGCGATGGGTATCCGCGTGCCTCTTATGCGCGGTTGGCCTCCGCACAACTCGGGATCGATGCTCACGCGGTCGAGAAGCCCTGAGTCTCTCATCGCCAGCCTCCAAGCAGCGCCGTTCGCCGTGGATTATACAGCAACAGCGGCCAATCGCTGCTCCCGTCTCCTTCCCGCCCGGGGAGGTAACTTACCTCCTCTCCCCTTGATGGGAGAGGATTCAGGTGAGGGTGATTCCTCTTCCCGGTCCGTAGAGGCTCCCCTTGACGGAGGAGGCGGCGGCGTCTAACCTACGCCCCACTAGCGCAGGAGGGGGCGCATGACCACCGTCCACGGCACATCCGCCGAGACCGTCCACAGGATCAGGATGCTGTACAACCAGCGCGTCCCGATGCGGGACGGCGTAGAGCTGGCCGCGGACGTCTACATGCCGGCCGACGGCGGGCCCTTTCCGGCGCTGGTGCTCCGCACGCCGTACGACAAGCTCGCCTCCGACGACCTCCAGCTCAGGAGCGCCATCGTGCACCTGGCGCAGACCGGCTACGCCGCCGTCTCCCAGGACGTCCGGGGGCGGTTCGAGTCGGACGGCGAATTCTACCCCTTCGTCCACGAGGCCGACGACGGCCACGACACGATAGAGTGGATCGGACGCCAGCCCTGGTGCAACGGCAAGGTCGGCGTCGTCGGCGCATCCTACCGGGGGCTCACCAACTGGCAGGCGGGCCAGAGCTCCAGCAGATATCTCACCTCGCTGACACCCCGCGTCGCCTGCTCGAACGTCTACCACAACTGGGTCTACACCGGCGGCGCCCTGCAGCTCGCCTTCGGTCTGTCATGGTCCCTGGGCATCAACGGGCGCACCGCGAACGGGCCGCACGAGTGGATGCCGGAGGAGATCCACAAGAGGAGCGCTAACTGGCACCTGCCCCTCATCGAGTGCCACGAGTCGATCGGACGCAGCGTCCCCTACTGGAGGGACTGGATCAGCCATCCGAGCTACGACGAATACTGGCGGAGCATGAGGCCCATTAACGAGCACTACGCGGAGGTAGACGTGCCAGCGCTCGGCATCGGCGGATGGTTCGACGTCTTCCTCCAGGGCGGTATCGACAACTTCGTCGGCGTCTCGAAGCACGGCAGGAGCGAGCGGGCGCGGCGCGGACAGAAGATGGTGATCGGCCCCTGGGTCCACGACCTCGGCGTGCGGGGCCAGACCAGCGTCGTCGGAGACATCGACTTCGGACCAGAGGCCCTGATCGACATACGGGGCCTCGAGGACCGGTGGCACGAGTACTGGCTCAAGGGCGTCGACAACGGCATCATGGACGAGCCCAGGATCAAGCTGTTCGTCATGGGCGCGAACCGCTGGCGAGAGGCCGACGAGTGGCCCCTGCCCGAGACCCGGTTCACCCCCTACTACCTTCACAGCGGCGGCGGCGCCAACTCCGATCTCGGCGACGGCGCGCTCGGCGAGGCCCCGCCGGAGGCGGAGCCGCCCGACACCTACCTCTACGACCCGGAGCACCCCGTCGTCACCATCGGCGGCAGCACCTGCTGCTCAGAGGAGAACCTCTACCTCGTCACGATAGGCCCACGCGACCAGAGGCCGAACGAGGCGCGTCCCGACGTCCTCGTCTACTCCACACCCCCGCTGGAGGAGGAGGTCGAGGTGACCGGCCCGGTCAAGCTGGTGCTCTACGCCTCATCCAGCGCGCCCGACACCGACTGGGTCGCGAAGCTGGTAGACGTCTTCCCCGACGGCTACGCGATGAACGCCGCCGAGGGCATCCTCAGGGCGCGGTACCGAGACTCATGGGAGCGCCCGGAGCTGATGGAGCCCGGCGTCGTCTACAGGTTCGAGATCGACCTCTGGTCGACGAGCAACCGCTTCCTGAAGGGACACCGGATAAGGGTGGAGCTGACGAGCAGCAACTTCCCGCACTACGACCGCAACCCCAACACCGGCGCGCCGTTCGGACAGGATGCCGAGCTCAGGACCGCGAGGCAGACGGTCTACCACGACCGCGACCGCCCCTCCCACATCCTCCTGCCCGTCATCCCTTCTTCCTGACCGCTCCCGCGGGAAGGAAGAAGCCCCATCCTAACCTTCCCCCGCAGAGCCGGGGGAAGGGAAAGAAGGGAGCGCCCCTACCGCGACCGGCGCCACTCCCCTATGTTCCACATCTCGCTGTCCCAGGCGTTGATCTGCACGCCCTCGAGCGTATTCAGATGCGCGGAGACGAACCCGCGTTCCACGAGCGGGATCTCGTAGTAGCTCTGCACCAGGAGGTCGTTGAGCCTTCTGACCAGGTCCTCGCGCTCCGCCCCGATCCGCGTCTGCGCCAGCTCCGCGTACAGCACGTCGTACTCCGGGTTGCAGCCGCGCGGGATGTTCCCGCCGCCCCAGCCGTCCTCTCTCTCCGGGATCTCGGCGCAGAGCTGCTCGGCAAGATAGTGTTGAGGGTCGATGCCGGGCCCGTTCGCAAACATCTGCACGTCGGCGAAGAACCGCCGGTAGGAGGCTTCGCTGTCCGTCACCGGGTCGCCGCCGAAGAAGAGCGCCGCGTCGTGCTGCACCAGCTCCGTCTCCACCCCTATCTGCCGCCACCAGTCCCGGACCAGCTCCTGAGTCTCCTGGCGGATCGAGTTGGCCGACGTCTGGTAGACGATCCGCAGCGGCGTCCCCTCGTACTCGCGGACGCCGTCCCCGTCTCCGTCCACCACTCCCGCCTCGTCGAGCAGCCTGTTCGCTCCCTCGATATCCTGGGAGAGGCAGTCGTCGTTCGCGGTCGAGACATAGTTGGGAGGGCCGGTGATCAGGTTGCACGCCGGCTTTCCTGCGAAGCCGTATAGCTGCTCCGCGATCAGGCGGCGGTCGATCGCCATCGACAGCGCCCGGGCGATCGGCCTGTGGGCCAGGAAGGGGTGCGGGTTCCGCCCGTCCAGGTACTCCGACCGGTCGTCCCCCAGCCCGGCGTCCGGGTCCGTCTGGTTCAGGACGATGCGCTCCACCAGGCTGGAGAAGGCCGAGACGATCCTGCCGTGCCCCTCCCTCTCCATCTCGGACAGCGTCTCAGGCTCCACCTGGAGGTTCCAGGCGTAGTCGGCCTCGCCCCTCTCCAGCACCGCCCTGGCAGCGGAGACGGCGTCCCCGCCGCCCCTCAGCACCACGCGGTCGAAGTAGGGCTCTGCGCCGCGGTAGAAGGGATTGCGCTCGTAGACCGCCTCCTCGTTCGCCGTGAAGCCGACGATCCGGTAGGGGCCGGTGCCGAGGGGCGCGGTGTTCTGCTCGGTGCAGGAGGCGGCCGCCGCGCCCACGCAGCCGGAGAACTGCGCCCGGCTGATGATCGGAGTGCCGGAGCCTACGAACGCGCCGTAGGGATAGGGCGTCGGCGCCACGAAGCCGATCCTCACCGTCAGGTCGTCCAGCGCCTCCACCGACGCGACCCCCGAGAAGGCGCTCCGCGCCGTGCACCCCGTCCCCTCGTCCACGCAGTAGCGCCAGGTGAAGACGACGTCCCCCGCCGTCAGCTCGCTGCCGTCCGACCACTTCAGGCCCTCCCTGAGCGTCCAGGTGATCGTCATCAGGTCCCGGGCGAAGCCGCCGTTCTCCAGCGTCGGCACGTCCGCCGCCAGCGCCGGGACGATGCGCCCGTCCGGGTCGTACCTGGCCAGCGGCTCCAGCGTGACCGCGCCGGCGTCCTGGTCCTTCGTGCCGCCGGAGAGGTAGGGCCAGGGCAGGGAGGGCGCCTGCCAGTAGAGGATCGTCAGCACCCTCTCCTCCTCCTCCACCGGCTCTGAGTCGGAGCAGCCAGCGAGCAGGAGCAGGGGAAGGAGGGCGAGGAGGAGCTTGAGAGAGTGTCTCACGGTGCCGGATTATACCCGGAACGCCTGCCCCACCTCAATCTTCCCCCCGTCCGTGGGGAGGGAAGACCCCCCATCTGTATCTTCCCCCCGGAGACGGGGGGAAGAGGGAGGGCTCCTCTTGCCTTCCCCCGCTTCTTCGCGGCCACGGCAGGGGACCCCCCATCTGTATCTTCCCCCCGGAGACGGGGGGTGTTAGTGCTAACTCTAAACTGACCCAGTAGCGCTAATTTGGAATTGACCCACCCCGATAGCGGACGCATCTTCGTCGGGAAACCGATTAGGAGGTGCAGCAAGTCAAATGATAGGAGGTGGGTTAGTGAGAGAGTTATACGAGTTGAAGGGCGATGGAAGCTCGATCCGAGGGATATCGAGGGAGTTGGGGATTTCCCGGAACACCGTGCGCAAGTACGTGCGCTCCGACGAGGTGCCCAAGGCCAAGCGGCGAGAGAAGCAGGGGTCGAAGCTGGACCCATACAAGGGTCACATAGATGGTCGGCTGTCGGCGGGAGTGGACAACTGCGTGGTGCTGCTGCGGGAGATCCGGGAGTTGGGCTACGACGGCAGCTATCCGACGCTGACCAACTACGTGCGGCCTCGGCGTCGGCCGCGTCAGCCCCGTGCGACGGTGCGGTTCGAGACGGCGCCAGGCGAGCAGGCACAGGTGGACTGGGGCAGCTTCGCCTATGTCGGAGAGGACGGGCGCAAGCACCGGGTCTGGGCCTTCGTGATGGTGCTGAGCTGGTCTCGGACCATCTACGTGGAGTTCGTCCGGCGCGCCGACGTGGCGACCTTCATCAGGTGCCATCTGAACGCCTTCGAGTACTTCGGTGGTGTTCCCCGCCGCTGCCTGTACGACAACGCCAAGGTGGTGGTCCTGGGGCGTGACAGGGAGGGCAGGCCGGAGTGGAACAGCCGGATGCTGGACTTCTCACTGCGAATGGGCTTCGACCTCCGTCTGTGCCGACCCTACCGAGCGCAGACGAAGGGCAAGGTGGAGAGCGGCGTGAAGTACGTCCGGGGCAACCTGTGGCCCGGTGTCCGCTTCACCGACGACGCAGACATGAACCGCCAGGCCCTGGAGTGGTGCGATGCGGTGGCCAATCGGCGAGTCCATGGGACGACGCACCGGGTCCCCCGAGAGATGCTGGCTGAGGAGCTCGCCCACCTGGGCAGCCTGCCGCCGCGTTCGGGCCTTGCGCCCTACATGCGGGAGGAGCGGAAGGTGGCCAGGGACGGCTACGTCCACTGGGAGAGGTCTCGCTACGGCGTGCCCTGGAGCTGGGCGGGTTCGACGGTCCAGGTGGGTGTGCGGGCCGGTACGGTGGAGGTCTGGTCGGGCGACGTGCGGCTGGCGGTGCATCCCCAAGCCCAGCGGACCGGTCAGCGCCTCACACTGCCGGGCCAGTGGGACGGACTGCCCGGCGGCGATGATCGTCCTCGTAAGGAAGCCGTGGCGGTGCAGATCCCTGTGGGCCAAGTGGAGCGCCGCTCCCTGGAGGTGTACGAGTTGGCAGCGGTGGGAGGTGGGCGATGATCGCGCTGGAACAGGCTCGCCAGCACCTGGAGACGCTGGGCCTCAAGCAGGCCGTCGAAGCCCTGGACAACTCCCTGGACGCTGCGGCCACCAAGAAACTGACCTACCCCGAGATGCTGGCAGAGCTACTCGGCGTGGAAGTGGCCGCCCGGAAGGAGCGGTACATGTCCACCAGGACGAAGCTGGCTCACCTCCCCTTCCACCGGACCTTGGAGCAGTTCGACTTCTCGTTCCAGCCCTCCATCGACGAGCGACAGGTGCGGGAACTGGCCGGCCTGTCCTTCGTCGCTGAAGCCACCAACCTGCTGCTCCTGGGACCGCCAGGTGTGGGCAAGACCCATCTGGCGGTGGCCCTAGCGCTCAAGGCCATCGAGAAGAGCCAGGGGGCCTACTTCGTCCGAGCCTACGACCTGATGGAGGACCTGAGGAAGGCCAGGGTGGAGAACAACCTCCAACGGCGCATGCGGGTCTACCTGTCGCCCAAGCTACTCATCGTGGACGAGTTCGGCATCTGGCCTTACGACCGGGACGCCTCCACCGCCTTCTTCACCCTGGTGTCGGCTCGCTATGAGCGGGGCAGCATCATCCTCACCTCCAACAAGGGCTTCGCCGAGTGGGGTGAGCTTCTGGGCGATACCGTCATCGCCTCGGCCATCCTGGACCGGCTGCTGCACCACAGCCACGTCCTCAACATCCGAGGCGAGAGCTACCGGCTTAAAGGCAAGAGGCAGGCCGGACTCTTCGCCTCCCATCAACTGCTATCGACATCGCCTGAAGCCGCTAGCTCCGGCGACGTCTAAATCCAACAGGCACTCTTGCTTGCCAGAAAGGAGGCGACTTAACGACAAGGTGGGTCAGTTCTAACTTAGCGGAAAAGGGTCAAATCTAACTTAGCATTGACAGGGGAAGAGGGAGGGCTCCTCTTGCCTTCCCCCGTTTCTTCTCGGCCACTGCAGGGGACCCCCCATCTGTATCTTCCCCCCGTGGACGGGGGGAAGAGGGAGGGGATTAGTCCCGGAGCATGCGGAGGCCGGTGGACACGAAGAGGACGGGCAGCGTCGAGTCGATGAAGATCCAGACGAGCCCGTTGTCGTTCCGGGGCTCGGACCACTCGACGCCGAACCAGTTCCAGACGAGCGCCAGCGTCAGCGCCGCCGTGAAGTAGAAGACGAAGTTGGCCTCGAGGTAGGCCCGGTCTATGCCCTCTTCGGAATCGACTCGCCTCTTGCGCACCCAGGCGCAGGCGAGGACGGCCGCGAGGCCGATCACCATGAGCACGTCGAGGACGCGCCAGACGGTGAGGGCGTCCCCCTCGATCAGCGGGTCGTAGAACTGGTTGACTAGGAAGTGGACGGCCACGGCCGCGCCCACCAGGACCAGGTAGATTGCTGTCACACGCAGGATGATAGCCACGTCAGGACCTCCCGTCCGGTTTCCGGGACCCTACTTCTCCGGGGCCCATAGTACTCCCTTCGGGTTGCGGGTTGCCAGTCTTTTGGGGAGGGGGACCCCCCATCTGTATCTTCCCCCCGCGGACGGGGGGAAGAGGGAGAATTTCTCTTTCCCTTCCCCCGCTTCTTTTCTTTCCCTTCCCCCCGGCTCGGCGGGGGGAAGGTTAGGATGGGGGGTTCTTCACATGCGGTAGGTGGCTTCGCCGCGCGGGGCGACTCTCAGCACCACCAGGAGCATGTCCGGATGCACTTCCTAGACGATCCTGAATCGCCCGACACGGATGCGCCAGGTGTTCTCCTCGCCTCTCAGTTTGATGCTTCCTCGAGGATGCGGATCGTCGGCCAGGCGATAGATGGACTGCTCGATGCGGTCTCGAAGCTGGGGGGCGATTCGGCGGAGGTGTCTCTGTGCGGCGGGGGAGATCTCGACGCGACGGCTCATGCGTCGACGCGGGACTCCTCGTCGCGGAGCCCGTCGAAGAAGGCGCGGGCTTCAATGCCCCCCTCCTCGGCCCACTCCCGGCGGGCCGCTGCCAGCTCGGCACGCTCGCCGGGGTCCGGCTCGGAGTCGGCCTGCCACTGCCTCAGGGCCTGGACTACGATTTCGGCGACGGTGCGGCCGGTGGTCCGGGCCTCGGTCTCGACAGCGGCGTAGAGCGCCTCGTCGTCGAGGAGGAGGGTGAGTCGTTTCATGGCGGCTGCTCCAGTGCGGCCATCGGCGCCGCTGCGGATCCATCTTACCACAGGGAGGGGGACCCCCCATCCCTTCGGGCAGGCTCAGAGCGAACGGGGAGGGAGACCCCCCATCTGTATCTTCCCCCCGCGGACGGGGGGAAGAGGGAGAGAGGCGCGGCGGGGGAGAGGGGGAGAATTCTTTCCCTTCCCCCCGGGGACGGGGGGAAGAGGGAGGATTTTTCTTTTCCTTCCCCCGCTTCTTTTCTTTCCCTTCCCCCCGGCTCAGCGGGGGGAAGGTTAGGATGGGGGGTTCTTCTCGGCGAGGGCGAGGGGCGTAAAGGGGGAGGGGCGCTGGTGTGCCCCTCCTCCTGGTTGTTCTGTCGTGAGTCCGGCGAGCGGGACCCCCCATCTGTATCTTCCCCCCGTGGAACGGGGGGAAGAGGGAGATTTTTCTTTCCTTCCCCCGCTTCTTTCTTTTCCCTTCCCCCGGCTCGGCGGGGGGAAGGTTAGGATGGGGGGTTCTTCTCGGCGGAGAGAGGGGCGTAAAAAGGGGAGGGGCGCGAGTGCGCCCCTCCCTTGATTGGCTTCTGTGCTTCTCGGTGCGGTTAGGCGCGGGTTCTCCTGAGGGCCAGGATTCCGGCGGGGATCATTGCGGCGCCTGTTAGGGCCAGGGCCAGGATGAGCCAGCCCGGTGGGGTCATTGCGCCGGTGGCGGGGAGGGCGGCCTGGTCGACCGCTACTGCCACGCCTCCGAAATCGGTGATGGAGGTGATGAGGGTCGCCGAGCCGTCCTCGCCGACCATGACGGTCGACTCCTGCTCGGTCCACTCCTCGCCGCCTCCGGTGAGCACCTTGAGGCCGCCGGCCTCGTGGAGACTGGACAACCGTCCGTCGCCGCCTATGCCGGTCACCTGCTCCGCCGACAGCGTGATCTTCAGCATCGAGGGAGCGTCGAGGGAGAAGCCGACAATCTCGCCGCCCATGGCGTCCCACGCGTCGATTATGGCGCAGAGGGCCACCTCGCCGACGTCCGCGGGCCCGGCCTCGCAGCTCTCGATGATCCTGCCCTTGAAGTAGGTCGACTGCGCGTCGGGGGTGACTATCAGCATGACGTTCCCGCCGTCAGAGGTGACAACCCCGTCGCCGACCGCGATCGATCCTGCGCCGCCGATCTCCGCCGACTCCCTGGCGTCGTTGGCCGCGGAGCCCCAGAGGGCGCCGTCCATATCGGACGCGGTGACCGTGTATGTAAAGCTGTTCTCGCCCAGGAGCGTGAAGGTGAGCGTCCCGTCGGCCATCTCGACCTGCTCGTCGGCCAGGCTGGACGACACGTAGGCGAAGCCCTCGGGCAGGGTCTCCGTGACCTGGCCGAAGCCGCCGAGGCCCTCAAGCTCTATCGTCACAGTCACCTCTGCGCCGGCGTCGACGCGCGAGTCGTCGAGGGACCTGGTCGCGGTGTGCGCCGCGGCCGCGGCCTGCACCGTTACCGTGGAGTCTCCGCCGACAACGGCCTCCATCCGGGCCTCGTCCTTGATGACGCCGGAGAAGTCATGGTCGCCAAGCGTCCTGGTGGCCGCCACCGTGTAGGTGAAGCTCTCTTCGCCGAACAGGGAGAAGCCGAGCATCCGGCCCCTGATCCACGGGGGGTCCTCAAGGCTGGTCGAAACGAAGACGAAGCCTGCCGGCACCGTCTCCACGACCTGTCCGAACTGTCCGTACTCGGAGGCGGTGACCGACACCGTCAGCTCGCCGCCCGCGTCGACCGTCGAAGCGGAGAAGGACCGGGAGGCCTCCACCGCGGAGGGCGTCACCATTATGTCGGTTGCGCCGCCCACATCATTGCTATCAAGCTCGTTGTCCTTCACGACGCCTGAGAAGGAGTAGGTGCCCACCGTCTCGGAGACACTGACGGTGTAGGTGAAGGAGACCTCCCCGAAGAGGGCGAAGGTCACCTCTTGGCCGTCGATCTCCGGCTCGCTCTCCAGCGTGGTGGAGACGTAGCTGAAGCCGTCGGGCAGGGTTTCCACCACCCCGCCGAATGCGCCCAGCTCGTCGACTACGACCGTCACATCCACGGTGCCGCCCACGACCACGCTGGCTGCGGAGAAGGACCTCGTCGCGCTGTGGCCTGTCGCGTCCACGGGGCCCGGGCTGAGGAGCCCGGCCGTTCCCACCGCCGCAACGATCATCATCAGGGCTAACGCTCTTTTGAACAAGCGTCCTCCTCCTTTACTCAGTGGGGTCACTTTACTTGTCGTCTCGATCCTCCCCCGCGGATGGGGGAGGGGGTAGGAGGGCCGGACGGGGGGAAGAGGTCTTTCATCCTATCGGTCTTCTCCGTCGCTGGAGCCCTCATCTGAATCTTCCTGTCGGTCTTGCGAGTGGGGGGAGCCCCCCATCTGTATCTTCCCCCCGCGGACGGGGGGAAGAGGGTTTAAGAGAGGCGGGGGGCCCCGGCTTCAAGCCCGAGGCCCCCCCCGTCTTCCGGTCTCTCTTTATCCGTCCTCTCCGAAGTAGAGGCGGATGAGCGCCGTAACCTCGCTCCTCGAGGTGTTGCCGCCCAGGTAGTCCTGGATCGCGGCTACCACCTCGTCTCTCTCGATGGCACCGTTCTCGTTCAGGTCGTAGGCGTTATCCAGACCCTCGTCGGTGACCATGATCGTCACCGTGGTCATGGCGTCCACCTCATCGGCCTTGCCCGAGGATGCGGTGACCGTCACCGTGTAGCTCATCTGCGTCTCGTAGTCGAGCGCGGCGCTGGTCATCAGCTGGCCCATTGAGTCTATGGTGAAGGCGTCCGCGTCGTCGCCGCCCAGCGTGTAGGTCAGCGTGTCGCCGTCCACGTCGGTCGCCGCGACCGGGTCGCCGATCGCCATGCCGGCGGCCGTGTTCTCGGCCACGCTCCGGGTCATCTCCTCCGCATCGAACTCGGGGGCGTTGCCCGTGAGCAGGATCACCTTAGCACCGTCGTCGGCGTCGGTCACGGTGATGTTGACCGTGATGGAGTCACTGGCCCCGGACGGGTCGGTCGCCGTCAGCGTGATGCTGTAGCTCGACTGCGTCTCGTAGTCCAACGCCTTCGCCGTCGTTATCTGACCGTCGTTGTTCACGCTGAATGCATCGCTGCCGTCTCCACTGAGGGAGTACATCAACAGGTTGCGCGGCGCCGGGTCACTGTCAGTGGCCGTCACCGGCTCTCCAACGTTGGCCTTATTGGCGTTCTCCGCCACTTCCCTCTCTACCGACTCGTCGTCACCAAAGGTCGGCGCGGCGTTCGCGTCCGGCCTCGCCTGCGCATCGCCGTCCGATGTGGCATTGGCCGTGTCGCCATCGTCAACGTCATTGTCGTCAGCATCCGTCACGAAGGCGTCCGTGTAGGTAACCACCACCGTCAGGGTATTGCCGGCCCCTGCGTCAGCCGCAGTAGGCGTGTAGGTGGACGACGTAGCACCGTCTATCAAGCAGGGTGTACCTGCAGTGGTAGGGGTCGGGTCATCACATTCCGTAGTCGGCAGGCTCGTAGGATCGGTGACAGCCCTGTACCACTGCCACTCGGCGCCCGTTATGCCACCGTCAGGATCGCTCAAACTGGCCGTTATCGCTCTCCCCGCCTGCGGCACACGCTGCGACAGCTTTATGCTCCCAGGCTCTTCCACGTTGTTCACCGTGATGCTCACGGCCTGGGACTTGCTGGCAGCGCCGTCAAAGACCGTCACCGTCACCTCGTACACGTTGTCCCCGTCAGCCGAGTCCATCGCCTCGAAGCTGGGACCATCCCTGTCGGCAGAGGACCACCGCAGCGCAGCGCTGCTGTCGACATCATCAAGGCCGTCATTAGCACTGTTGGCGTCGATCTTCCGTATCTCGAAGCGCCTGGCGTCAGGTCCGCTGATCGACCAGAATATATCGGCTTCAGCCGCATCCTCAGGGTCGTCCGCATCGAACACCGGGAGACCACTGGCGAAGGTATTAGTTCCGCCGGGATCGGCCGTCAGAGCTAGATCTGCCTCTTCCGGCGTGGTCACCACGAACTCGTCGCCCGTCCTGGTAATGGTCACGTCAGCGGCCAACGGAGCGTCAGCTACGGCAATCGTCGCCGCTTCGTCCACCGCCGTGACCTCGATCGTTACCGTCACAGTGCCCTGCGACCCAGACGGGTCCTCAGCCGTTACCGTGACCGTGTACTCCAACTCAGCATCCGCTGCACCCAGAGTGCCACTAGTGGTGAAGGTCTCGCGGTCAAAGTAGTCCGTGTTGGCGCCGCTCTTCACCGAGATCTGTCCGCTCAATCTGTCAATCGTGAACAGGTCATCGGCGTCAACCGACGGGCTGCCTGTACCTGTAAGGGTGATTGCATCTCCGCCGTCCAGGGTGTAGAGCAACGGGTCGTTGTCGGAGTCCGACGCCGTAACGGCGTTGCCCACGCTGTCGCCGGCCTTCGCCGTTTCCCTCACCGGCCGGTCCTGCTGAGCGCCATCAGTATCGGAATCATCGTCGGCAAACGCAGGCTGCGCGTTGGCCACCGGCCTCTCCTCCACAGCAAAGGCCGTCATGGCACTGGCAGAGTCACGCTCGGTACCCAAGCCGTCGCTGTAGGTCGCCGTGGCCCGCAGGTAGTAGTCTATGTCGCCATCCTTAGGCGTGTACGTCGGGGACGTGCCCCCACTTATGTCCTCCCAGGTAGCCTCGTCCATCGACTTCGACCACTGCCACCTCACCTGGTCGAGGCTGCTCGAGTCCTGGTCGGTTACATTCGCCGTCACAGGCTCTCCGGCCTGCGGCTGCAGGTCGGTCAGGCTCACAGAGCCCATCTCGTCCACGTTCGTCACCGTCACCATCACGTCGGTGGAACCGCCGGAGGCTCTGACCGTCACGTTGTAGACGTTGTCGGACCCCTCGTCCTTGGCACTCTCGTAGTTCGGCGAGCTCTTGAACGCAAGCACGCCGCCATCTATCGTGAAGAATTTCGCGTCCGCTCCGCTCAGCGACCAGACGATGGCGTCTCCGTCAGCATCGGTCGCCGTGAAGGTCGCCACCGACCCCGTGCCGTTCTCCGCATAGGAGACGGAAGACGTGGTCGAAATGGTCGCGGGATCATCGGCGTCGGTCACGGTGATGTTGACCGTGATGGAGTCACTGGCCCCGGACGGGTCGGTCGCCGTCAGCGTGATGCTGTAGCTCGACTGCGTCTCGTAGTCCAACGCCTTCGCCGTCGTTATCTGACCGTCGTTGTTCACGCTGAATGCATCGCTGCCGTCTCCACTGAGGGAGTACATCAACAGGTTGCGCGGCGCCGGGTCACTGTCAGTGGCCGTCACCGGCTCTCCAACGTTGGCCTTATTGGCGTTCTCCGCCACTTCCCTCTCTACCGACTCGTCGTCACCAAAGGTCGGCGCGGCGTTCGCGTCCGGCCTCGCCTGCGCATCGCCGTCCGATGTGGCATTGGCCGTGTCGCCGTCGTCAGCATCCGTCACGAAGGCGTCCGTGTAGGTAACCACCACCGTCAGGGTATTGCCGGCCCCTGCGTCAGCCGCAGTAGGCGTGTAGGTGGACGACGTAGCACCGTCTATCAAGCAGGGTGTACCTGCAGTGGTAGGGGTCGGGTCATCACATTCCGTAGTCGGCAGGCTCGTAGGATCGGTGACAGCCCTGTACCACTGCCACTCGGCGCCCGTTATGCCACCGTCAGGATCGCTCAAACTGGCCGTTATCGCTCTCCCCGCCTGCGGCACACGCTGCGACAGCTTTATGCTCCCAGGCTCTTCCACGTTGTTCACCGTGATGCTCACGGCCTGGGACTTGCTGGCAGCGCCGTCAAAGACCGTCACCGTCACCTCGTACACGTTGTCCCCGTCAGCCGAGTCCATCGCCTCGAAGCTGGGACCATCCCTGTCGGCAGAGGACCACCGCAGCGCAGCGCTGCTGTCGACATCATCAAGGCCGTCATTAGCACTGTTGGCGTCGATCTTCCGTATCTCGAAGCGCCTGGCGTCAGGTCCGCTGATCGACCAGAATATACCGGCTTCAGCCGCATCCTCAGGGTCGTCCGCATCGAACACCGGGAGACCACTGGCGAAGGCATTAGTTCCGCCGGGATCGGCCGTCAGAGCTAAATCTGCCTCTTCCGGCGTGGTCACCACGAACTCGTCGCCCGTCCTGGTAATGGTCACGTCAGCGGCCAACGGAGCGTCAGCTACGGCAATCGTCGCCGCTTCGTCCACCGCCGTGACCTCGATCGTTACCGTCACAGTGCCCTGCGACCCAGACGGGTCCTCAGCCGTTACCGTGACCGTGTACTCCAACTCAGCATCCGCTGCACCCAGAGTGCCACTAGTGGTGAAGGTCTCGCGGTCAAAGTAGTCCGTGTTGGCGCCGCTCTTCACCGAGATCTGTCCGCTCAATCTGTCAATCGTGAACAGGTCATCGGCGTCAACCGACGGGCTGCCTGTACCTGTAAGGGTGATTGCATCTCCGCCGTCCAGGGTGTAGAGCAACGGGTCGTTGTCGGAGTCCGACGCCGTAACGGCGTTGCCCACGCTGTCGCCGGCCTTCGCCGTTTCCCTCACCGGCCGGTCCTGCTGAGCGCCATCAGTATCGGAATCATCGTCGGCAAACGCAGGCTGCGCGTTGGCCACCGGCCTCTCCTCCACAGCAAAGGCCGTCACGGCACTGGCAGAGTCACGCTCGGTACCCAAGCCGTCGCTGTAGGTCGCCGTGGCCCGCAGGTAGTAGTCTATGTCGCCATCCTTAGGCGTGTACGTCGGGGACGTGCCCCCACTTATATCCTCCCAGGTAGCCTCGTCCATCGACTTCGACCACTGCCACCTCACCTGGTCGAGGCTGCTCGAGTCCTGGTCGGTTACATTCGCCGTCACAGGCTCTCCGGCCTGCGGCTGCAGGTCGGTCAGGCTCACAGAGCCCATCTCGTCCTTGTTCGTCACCGTCACGACCACGTCGGTGGAGCCGCCGGAGGCGCCGACCGTCACGTTGTAGATGTTGTCAGATCCCTCGTCCTCAGGATCCTCGTAGTTGGGCGAGCTCTTGAAGGCAAGCACGCCGCCATCTATCGTGAAGAATTTCGCGTCCGCCCCGCTCAGCGACCAGACGATGGCGTCTCCGTCAGCATCGGTCGCGGAGAAGGTCGCCACCGGCTCCGTGCCGCCCTCCTCATAGTCGATATACTCCGCGGCGAAGACCGCGGGGGCGGCCATCACCAGTGCCAGCACCGCAGCGATAGCCACGAAACGGGCGGTTAGGCGGTTGGATATCCTATTCATCATGCAAATGCCTCACTTTGCCAAGGTCTTGGGTGACGCAAATTCTCCCGTGTCCAATAACACACCGGGCGGATGTTAGCACTGTGGGAAACTCGTGTCAATAGGCCACGTGTTCTTTGTTGAGGGCTTCCCGGCACTGTCCGCGTGTCCCGTTCGGCCCCAGTTTTTCCTCAGGCCCAGGCGAGCCTAGTCTGATGAAGCTCCTTTCATGGTTCGAGGGGGCTCTCCACGGACGGGCTGTCCCTATTATATAGGAGTGGGGCTAGCCTGGGGGAGTAAGACCCCCCATCCCTTCGGCGCAGCCTGGCAGGGGACCCCGGCGTCGGAGGGAAAGACCCCCCATCTGTATCTTCCCCCCGCGGAGCCGGGGGGAAGAGGGAGAGGGCGCGGCGCGGGGGCCCCTTCTTGCGTAGAGGGAGGTGCGGCGGGGGAGCCCCTTCTTGCGTAGAGGGGGAGGTGCGGCGCGGGGGCTCCTTCTTGCGTAGAGGAGGGAGGTGCGGCGGGCTTCCCTTCTTGCGTAGAGGGGGAGGTGCGGCGGGGAAGAGGGGGTGATCCTTCTTATATATATGTGCGTCAAAGTGGGACATTTTGGGACATTCCGTAGCTGGGGGCGGCTGCTTCGGCCCTTCGACCCTTCGGCAGGCTCAGGGGGGGGCCAGCTAAGGGTGTTAGTGCTAACTCTAAACTGACCCAGTAGCGCTAATTTGGAATTGACCCACCCCGATAGCGGACGCATCTTCGTCGGGAAACCGATTAGGAGGTGCAGCAAGTCAAATGATAGGAGGTGGGTTAGTGAGAGAGTTATACGAGTTGAAGGGCGATGGAAGCTCGATCCGAGGGATATCGAGGGAGTTGGGGATTTCCCGGAACACCGTGCGCAAGTACGTGCGCTCCGACGAGGTGCCCAAGGCCAAGCGGCGAGAGAAGCAGGGGTCGAAGCTGGACCCATACAAGGGTCACATAGATGGTCGGCTGTCGGCGGGAGTGGACAACTGCGTGGTGCTGCTGCGGGAGATCCGGGAGTTGGGCTACGACGGCAGCTATCCGACGCTGACCAACTACGTGCGGCCTCGGCGTCGGCCGCGTCAGCCCCGTGCGACGGTGCGGTTCGAGACGGCGCCAGGCGAGCAGGCACAGGTGGACTGGGGCAGCTTCGCCTATGTCGGAGAGGACGGGCGCAAGCACCGGGTCTGGGCCTTCGTGATGGTGCTGAGCTGGTCTCGGACCATCTACGTGGAGTTCGTCCGGCGCGCCGACGTGGCGACCTTCATCAGGTGCCATCTGAACGCCTTCGAGTACT
Organism: Dehalococcoidia bacterium; assembly: GCA_965208395.1. GTDB lineage: Bacteria > Chloroflexota > Dehalococcoidia > Lucifugimonadales > CBDBON01 > CBDBON01. The sequence goes on along the minus strand of CBDBON010000002.1, from coordinate 183,322 downwards.
TCGGTGGTGTTCCCCGCCGCTGCCTGTACGACAACGCCAAGGTGGTGGTCCTGGGGCGTGACAGGGAGGGCAGGCCGGAGTGGAACAGCCGGATGCTGGACTTCTCACTGCGAATGGGCTTCGACCTCCGTCTGTGCCGACCCTACCGAGCGCAGACGAAGGGCAAGGTGGAGAGCGGCGTGAAGTACGTCCGGGGCAACCTGTGGCCCGGTGTCCGCTTCACCGACGACGCAGACATGAACCGCCAGGCCCTGGAGTGGTGCGATGCGGTGGCCAATCGGCGAGTCCATGGGACGACGCACCGGGTCCCCCGAGAGATGCTGGCTGAGGAGCTCGCCCACCTGGGCAGCCTGCCGCCGCGTTCGGGCCTTGCGCCCTACATGCGGGAGGAGCGGAAGGTGGCCAGGGACGGCTACGTCCACTGGGAGAGGTCTCGCTACGGCGTGCCCTGGAGCTGGGCGGGTTCGACGGTCCAGGTGGGTGTGCGGGCCGGTACGGTGGAGGTCTGGTCGGGCGACGTGCGGCTGGCGGTGCATCCCCAAGCCCAGCGGACCGGTCAGCGCCTCACACTGCCGGGCCAGTGGGACGGACTGCCCGGCGGCGATGATCGTCCTCGTAAGGAAGCCGTGGCGGTGCAGATCCCTGTGGGCCAAGTGGAGCGCCGCTCCCTGGAGGTGTACGAGTTGGCAGCGGTGGGAGGTGGGCGATGATCGCGCTGGAACAGGCTCGCCAGCACCTGGAGACGCTGGGCCTCAAGCAGGCCGTCGAAGCCCTGGACAACTCCCTGGACGCTGCGGCCACCAAGAAACTGACCTACCCCGAGATGCTGGCAGAGCTACTCGGCGTGGAAGTGGCCGCCCGGAAGGAGCGGTACATGTCCACCAGGACGAAGCTGGCTCACCTCCCCTTCCACCGGACCTTGGAGCAGTTCGACTTCTCGTTCCAGCCCTCCATCGACGAGCGACAGGTGCGGGAACTGGCCGGCCTGTCCTTCGTCGCTGAAGCCACCAACCTGCTGCTCCTGGGACCGCCAGGTGTGGGCAAGACCCATCTGGCGGTGGCCCTAGCGCTCAAGGCCATCGAGAAGAGCCAGGGGGCCTACTTCGTCCGAGCCTACGACCTGATGGAGGACCTGAGGAAGGCCAGGGTGGAGAACAACCTCCAACGGCGCATGCGGGTCTACCTGTCGCCCAAGCTACTCATCGTGGACGAGTTCGGCATCTGGCCTTACGACCGGGACGCCTCCACCGCCTTCTTCACCCTGGTGTCGGCTCGCTATGAGCGGGGCAGCATCATCCTCACCTCCAACAAGGGCTTCGCCGAGTGGGGTGAGCTTCTGGGCGATACCGTCATCGCCTCGGCCATCCTGGACCGGCTGCTGCACCACAGCCACGTCCTCAACATCCGAGGCGAGAGCTACCGGCTTAAAGGCAAGAGGCAGGCCGGACTCTTCGCCTCCCATCAACTGCTATCGACATCGCCTGAAGCCGCTAGCTCCGGCGACGTCTAAATCCAACAGGCACTCTTGCTTGCCAGAAAGGAGGCGACTTAACGACAAGGTGGGTCAGTTCTAACTTAGCGGAAAAGGGTCAAATCTAACTTAGCATTGACAAGGGCGAACGGAAGGGCGGTCCCGCGCTGCTGAGGGAGGGCTTCTTCTCGGCGGGCGTCGGAGGGGATGGGCCCCGATCCCTTCGGCGCAGCCCGGCAGGGGGACCCCCGGCGTCGGAGGGAAAGACCCCCCATCCCTTTGGCGCAGCCTGGGAGTAAGACCCCCCATCTGTATCTTCCCCCCTCGGACGGGGGGAAGAGGGAGAGGGTGCGGCGCGGGGGGCCCCTTCTTGCATAGAGGGGGAGGCGCGGGGGGCTTCCCTTCTTGCATAGAGGGGGAGGTGCGGCGGGCTTCCCTTCTTGCGTAGAGGGGGAGGTGCGGCGGGCTTCCCTTCTTGCGTAGAGGGGGGAGGTGCGGCGGGCTTCCCTTCTTGCGTAGAGGGGGAGGTGCGGCGGGGATCCTCGGCGTCGGGGCGGGAGACCCTCGACGCGGGAGGGAAAGACCCCCCATCTGTATCTTCCCCCCGCGGAGCCGGGGGGAAGAGGAAAAAAGAGGGGGGAGGGAGCTCCCTTCCTCTTATATATATTATGTGTGTCAAAGTGTGCCAGAAGTGTGTCATTTTTTTTCGGGACCTCGGGGGCGTGTCAGGGGCATTATAGCACGGATGTTCGTGGAGTCAAGGGGGCGGCGTCCCTTCGGCGTCGGAGGGAAGACCCCCCATCTGTATCTTCCCCCCGTCGACGGGGGGAAGAGGGAGAAGATGAGGACGGGGGGCCCCTTCTTGCGTAGAGGGAGGAGACGCGGCGCGGGGAAGACCCTCGGCGTCGGGGCGGGAGGGGACCCCATCCCTTCGGCGCGGGCCTGGCAGGGGGGGACCCCCCATCTGTATCTTCCCCCCGCCGACGGGGGGGAAGAGGGAGAAGATGAGGACGGGGGGCCCCTTCTTGCGTAGAGGGAGGAGGTGCGGCGGGGAAGACCCTCGGCGTCGGGGCGGGAGGGGTGCGGCGCGGACGGGGGAAAGAGGGAGAAGGCGCGGCGGGGGAAGAGGGCCTGCGCAGGTCTTCTATATAAGGATGAGAGGTCAGGGGCTTGGCGGCACGCTGAAGCGCATCGTGTCCCGGGCGATCTCCTGGTCGAGGACGTTGCGGAGGACCACGGTCATCTCGTAGTCGTCGGCAGGACATACCGGCGAGAGCACCAGTATCTCCACGTGCTCGCCCTGCGAATACTCGGCGCGGTATCCTGACTTCCACTCTACACTGGCATCGCAATTGTCCGACCTGGTGACGATGCCGAGCAAGTAACGGCTGCCGAATCGCGCTCCCGGGGTCCGATAGTTGATATATATCCTAATGCTCTGGCCGTCGCGTTCCCCGGGCGAGATGTCCACGATCTCGATGCTCCCCCAACCCCGCAGGCCCTGGGGGGCCAGCATGGAGTAGCCCGCCGCGAACAGGGCCGCGAAGGCCAGGGAGACGAGGAGGGCCCGCCGGTGCGTCATCGGGCCGGCAACCGGTAGAGCACGAACCGCCCGTGCTCGTCCTCGATGGTTGCGCCGCCCGGCTGCAGCCCGCGAAGCTCATCGAGATAGCCGAAAGAAGCCACTGTCTTCAGGATGTATGTGACAGGTCCGTCGTCCAGCCGGTTAAACCGGGTATCGGCGTGCTCCAGCGCGCGCTCGACAAAACGCGTCTCCGGGTACAGGAAAAGCTGCTTCGCGAGGCCAGCATACCGTGACGCATACCAGTAGATGACACCCGGGTCGACGGCATGGGCCGCGTCCAGGGCGGCCATTTCTCCGACCTTGAAGTCGTAGTCGATGTTCCTGTGGTCCGCCCAGTAGGCCCGGGAGTTTTCGGCCACGGCTACGGCGAGCAGGGCTGAGGCCAGGAAGAACCCCCATCCCAACCTTCCCCCGCGGAGCCGGGGGAAGGGAGAGAGGAAGGCGGAGGCCCACCGGCCGAGGGTGACGGCGGCGATGCCCGCCAGGCCGAAGGAGAAGGGGACCATGAGCAGCGCGCGCCTGTACTCGCCATCGCCGGGTCTGGCCAGGAGCACCACGCACAGGCCCGCAACGAAGGCGGGCGCGAGGAGCAGGTGCGGAGGGCTGCGCCACCTGCGGAGACAGATGGCGAACCCGGCGTAGGCGAGCGGGCCGAGCGCCCACCCCATCGCCCCGACTCCGCCGAACCCGGCGCGGGACCCGGGCACCGGGTTCGGCGGAGTCGGGGCGAGCGCAGTCCACGCCCGGCCGGCCCAGTATTCGATGGTCTGGTCCGTGCCAGCCCCGGCTATGAGATACCGGTGGAAAAAAACGTCGGTGTCCAGGATGGCGAACTGCGCCATCGGCCAGGCGACCGTCGCGAAGCCGACGGCGAGGAGCGCGAAGCCGGCGGCCCATTGCCTCGCCCGGTCGCGCTCCAGGAGGGCGTAGCAGCAGAGCAGCGCCGCGACGATCGCGATCCACCCCGCGTAGGCCGTGTAGGAGTAGACGCCCAGGCCGAGCGCGGCCCCGGCCAGCCATTTTTTCCCATTTCCAGACGGGGACCCTTCGACAGGCCCAGGGCGAACGGACCTGAGCGCCCAGAGCAGGGCCGCGGCTGACAGCGTCGTCGCCAGGGGCATGGCCGCGAGCATGAAGCCGGACCGGCTGTAGTAGAGGTGCCAGTGGGAGGCGGAGAGGGCGACGGCGGCGAAGAGGGCGACGGGGCGACCGAAGCTGATTCTGAAAAAAACGTAGGCGGCGGGGACGGTGGCCGCGCCCAGGAGAGCCATGGAGAGCAGCAGGGTGAAGCGGGTCGGCTCGGCGATCCAGAAGATGAGGGCGGTCCAGTATGCGGGGCCGAGGGCCTGACCTCCGACGGATGCGGAGTAGGGGCCGATGTAGCCGTCGGAGAGGACGCGCATGGCCTCGAGTCCGGTGATCGCCTCGTCGTGGTGTAGGCCCTCGAGCATGGCCTCGAGGCGGAAGAGGCGGAGGAAGAGGGCGAGGGCGGTGACGGCGGCGAGGATGATCCAGTCGGCGCGGTCCCATGGGGGGACGTCGGTTTGTTCAGTACGGAGGAATTTTCCGGTACGGGGGGAGGAGGGACGGGTGCGGGCGCGGCGTCTGCGTTTGGGGAGCATCAGGCGGGCATTATAGCGTTTTTTCTTTCCTGCGCAGGAAGGGGGGTGTTGGCAGGCGGGGGTGCGGGGGTGTCGGCAGGCGGGCCTGGTGTGGCAGGCAGGGGGAGAAGGGACTATGATGGAGGCACTCCTTTAGCAGAGGTCGGTGGGATGCACTCTGACAACGGCGGCGAGGCGCTGAGGCTGGTGGTGGTGTTCGAGAGGGATGAGGACGGTTGGGAGGTGGCGAGCTGCCCGACGCTGCCGGGGTGTCACAGCCAGGGCCGGACGAGGAGCGAGGCGCTGGCGAACATACGAGAGGCGATCAGGGGCTATCTGGCGAGCCTGCGGGAGCACGGTTCTCCAACGCCCGCGTCGTCCGAGTTCGAAGTCGTGGACGTGATCGCGTAGTGGCGCGCCTGCCGGTCATGTCTGGGGACGAGCTCGTGAGAGCTGTCGCCAGGATCGGATTTGTCTGGGACCGCACGGAGGGCAGCCACATGATACTGGTGGGGCCGGCGGGGCGCAGACTGTCGGTCCCCAGGCACCGGGAGCTTGGCAGGGGTCTGCTCCGGGCGCTGATCCGGGACGCGGGACTCACGCGGGGAGAGTTCCTGGAGCTGCTGAGCAGGCGCTGATCTTTTTTAGGACGCGGGCGTGCGCGCGAGGGGGTCAGGGCGGGTTTGAAACCCGCTCCTACGCTGCAGACTAGAGAAAGGTGCGCGCGAGGGGAGGAGATTCCCGCTTGCGCGGGAATGACGGTTGTTGCCCCTGAGCTTGGCCCCCTTCCGTTCGTGGAGCCCCCTTCGACAGGCTTAGGGCGAACGGGAGGGGGCTCTTTCTTCTACCAGGCGCGGGTGTGGCCGCTGCTGTAGGCTAGGGCGGCGGAGGCGTCGGCTCCGTTGACGTGCGGGGCCGGGTCGGTCTTGGCGGCGGGCAGGAGCGCGTTGACGCGGTCGAACATCGACGCGGCGCGCTCGATGGAGGAGTCGTCGAGCCGGTCGCGGAGCTCGACGTGCCTCTGGAGGAGGTGGACGGCGGGCCGGTAGCGGTCGAACTGGCCGTCGCAGATCTTCTCGCGCTCGAAGAGGGTCTGGATGCGCTGCGCGATGCGCGGGTTGGGTCCGCTGATGGTGCTCATGGTCAGCTCCCGGGGGAGCCGGCCGGCGTATGCGCCGTTGACGAGCTCGAGGAACAGCTCGGGGGGGAAGAGGTCCTCGAGGTCGGCGTCCCTGATCTTGGCGACCTCGACCATCCTGACGGGTCCTGCGCCGCCGGCCCTGTCGTTGATGTTCTGGACGCAGGCCTTGCTCTTGGGTGTGACATCCATCATCACCGCGACGTTGGCGTAGCCGTCGCCCAGCAGCGAGAGATATGTCGGCAGGTTGTCCGCGCCACCGACGGGGATGGTGACCCAGCGGGGGTCGAGCGGGGCGTGGCCGCGCGCCGCGACGGCCTCTCCGAGGACGCGGAGGTATATCTGGTCGGACGGGGAGTCGACGAGTAGGCAGTGCGGGGCCCGGAAGAGCGAGCGGGCGAGCCGGTAGCCTATGGCGACCTGCAGGGGGAATATGGTCTCGGCCTCCTCGACGACGACATCGTCGGAGACGACGGTGCCGCGCTCGTCGAGGTCCTGGACGGTGCGGAGGCTGCCGAGGCGGTCGAGATCGATCATGAAGGGCGAGTGGGTGGTGTATACGACCTGGTGCCTGGGGGCGAGCTGCTCGTCGATGAAGCGGAGGAAGTCGACCTGTCCTGTCGCGTGGAGGTTGAGCCCCGGCTCGTCGAAGAGAAGGAGCATGCCTCGGTCCTCGTCCTCCAGCTCGAGGCTGGAGAAGTAGGAGAGGAAGGAGAAGAACCAGACGAAGCCCTTGGAGCGCTCGTCGAAGGAGACGGAGACGCGGTGGCGGTTGTTGAAGATGCGGACGTGGAGGATGGTGCCCTCGTTGAGGGGGGGCGGGTCGTTGGAGTTGGCGTTCGAGAGGTCGAAGTCGACGCGGAGCTCGGCGCTCTGGCTCCAGTACTCGAAGACCTTGTCGGTGATGTTGATGGAGGCGGACTCGAGCTCGGCCTTGATGTGCTCGTAGTTGGTCTGGCTCTCGAGGTCCTCGAGGTCCGCGCCGACGAGAGAGATGAGCGAGAGGAAGGTGCGGTCGGCGTCGTCGAGCTCGCCGGCGGTCGAGCGTCGGCGGAGGGCGGGGATGGAGATGCGGCCCCTCATGGCGCTGTAGTCGTCGAAGTAGACGAAGGCGGGCATCATGTTTTTCAGATATTGGGTGACGATCTGGTCGCGCAGGGCCGCCTGGGGGCGGTTCCGCAGCTGCATGAGGAGGTCGGAGACGGCTGGGGGCTTGATGTCGACGGCCTCCAGCACGGCGCGGAGCTCGTCGACGGTGCGGGCGGCCTGGGCGCGCTCCTGCACGTCCGGCGGGAGGACGGCCTGTCCGAGGATGTGGCGGACGTGGGCGGCCTCGTCGACCTTCAGGGCCCAGGTGCGGGCGTTGCTGTAGTCCTTGCTGACGGTGACGAGGGACGAGGGCAGGACGCCCTGGCCGTACTCGGCCTCTATCACCCGGAGCTCGGCGTCCTCGATGCGGAACTCCGCCCGGACGACGGTGGCCGGCTCCGTCTTGTGCTTGCGGCGGTAACCGACGTAGCCCTTCCTGGGATAGTCCTTGAGGTCGAAGTCGCCGTTGACGCCGGCGACGGGGTTGAGCTTCCTGAGAGCGCCGAGGAAGGCGGTCTTGCCGGACTCGTTCTTTCCGACGAGGCAGGTGACGTTATCGACGTCGACCCAGCCGGAGTCGTCGATGCTGCGGTAGTCGGTAACCCTGGTGCGGATGAGCTTCAATTGTGGCCTCCTGACCGCCCGTTGGAGATGGCCGGACGGTCAGGCCAGCCTACCGGCGGGCGGGAAGGCGGCGCAAGGTGTTTTGGGTATTGTCTAAGATTTGTTTATTTTCTGGCTGGGGGGGTGCGTGGAGGGTGGGCGGTGGAGAGGTACGTTCGCCGTGGGCTGCCGAAGGGGGTGAAGACCCCCCATCTGTATCTTCCCCCCGTGGACGGGGGGAAGAGGGAGCTGCCTTCTTTCCCTTCCCCCGGCTCTGCGGGGGAAGGTTAGGATGGGGGCTCTTCTCGGCGTGGTGAGGGAAAGGCCCCCCATCCTTTCGGCGCAGCTTGGCAGGGGCCCCCCCATCTGTATCTTCCCCCCGTGGGACGGGGGGAAGAGGGAGCTTCCTTCTTTCCCTTCCCCCGGCTTTGCGGGGGAAGGTTAGGATGGTGTCAATGCTAAGTTAGATTTGACCCTTTTCCGCTAAGTTAGAACTGACCCACCTTGTCGTTAAGTCGCCTCCTTTCTGGCAAGCAAGAGTGCCTGTTGGATTTAGACGTCGCCGGAGCTAGCGGCTTCAGGCGATGTCGATAGCAGTTGATGGGAGGCGAAGAGTCCGGCCTGCCTCTTGCCTTTAAGCCGGTAGCTCTCGCCTCGGATGTTGAGGACGTGGCTGTGGTGCAGCAGCCGGTCCAGGATGGCCGAGGCGATGACGGTATCGCCCAGAAGCTCACCCCACTCGGCGAAGCCCTTGTTGGAGGTGAGGATGATGCTGCCCCGCTCATAGCGAGCCGACACCAGGGTGAAGAAGGCGGTGGAGGCGTCCCGGTCGTAAGGCCAGATGCCGAACTCGTCCACGATGAGTAGCTTGGGCGACAGGTAGACCCGCATGCGCCGTTGGAGGTTGTTCTCCACCCTGGCCTTCCTCAGGTCCTCCATCAGGTCGTAGGCTCGGACGAAGTAGGCCCCCTGGCTCTTCTCGATGGCCTTGAGCGCTAGGGCCACCGCCAGATGGGTCTTGCCCACACCTGGCGGTCCCAGGAGCAGCAGGTTGGTGGCTTCAGCGACGAAGGACAGGCCGGCCAGTTCCCGCACCTGTCGCTCGTCGATGGAGGGCTGGAACGAGAAGTCGAACTGCTCCAAGGTCCGGTGGAAGGGGAGGTGAGCCAGCTTCGTCCTGGTGGACATGTACCGCTCCTTCCGGGCGGCCACTTCCACGCCGAGTAGCTCTGCCAGCATCTCGGGGTAGGTCAGTTTCTTGGTGGCCGCAGCGTCCAGGGAGTTGTCCAGGGCTTCGACGGCCTGCTTGAGGCCCAGCGTCTCCAGGTGCTGGCGAGCCTGTTCCAGCGCGATCATCGCCCACCTCCCACCGCTGCCAACTCGTACACCTCCAGGGAGCGGCGCTCCACTTGGCCCACAGGGATCTGCACCGCCACGGCTTCCTTACGAGGACGATCATCGCCGCCGGGCAGTCCGTCCCACTGGCCCGGCAGTGTGAGGCGCTGACCGGTCCGCTGGGCTTGGGGATGCACCGCCAGCCGCACGTCGCCCGACCAGACCTCCACCGTACCGGCCCGCACACCCACCTGGACCGTCGAACCCGCCCAGCTCCAGGGCACGCCGTAGCGAGACCTCTCCCAGTGGACGTAGCCGTCCCTGGCCACCTTCCGCTCCTCCCGCATGTAGGGCGCAAGGCCCGAACGCGGCGGCAGGCTGCCCAGGTGGGCGAGCTCCTCAGCCAGCATCTCTCGGGGGACCCGGTGCGTCGTCCCATGGACTCGCCGATTGGCCACCGCATCGCACCACTCCAGGGCCTGGCGGTTCATGTCTGCGTCGTCGGTGAAGCGGACACCGGGCCACAGGTTGCCCCGGACGTACTTCACGCCGCTCTCCACCTTGCCCTTCGTCTGCGCTCGGTAGGGTCGGCACAGACGGAGGTCGAAGCCCATTCGCAGTGAGAAGTCCAGCATCCGGCTGTTCCACTCCGGCCTGCCCTCCCTGTCACGCCCCAGGACCACCACCTTGGCGTTGTCGTACAGGCAGCGGCGGGGAACACCACCGAAGTACTCGAAGGCGTTCAGATGGCACCTGATGAAGGTCGCCACGTCGGCGCGCCGGACGAACTCCACGTAGATGGTCCGAGACCAGCTCAGCACCATCACGAAGGCCCAGACCCGGTGCTTGCGCCCGTCCTCTCCGACATAGGCGAAGCTGCCCCAGTCCACCTGTGCCTGCTCGCCTGGCGCCGTCTCGAACCGCACCGTCGCACGGGGCTGACGCGGCCGACGCCGAGGCCGCACGTAGTTGGTCAGCGTCGGATAGCTGCCGTCGTAGCCCAACTCCCGGATCTCCCGCAGCAGCACCACGCAGTTGTCCACTCCCGCCGACAGCCGACCATCTATGTGACCCTTGTATGGGTCCAGCTTCGACCCCTGCTTCTCTCGCCGCTTGGCCTTGGGCACCTCGTCGGAGCGCACGTACTTGCGCACGGTGTTCCGGGAAATCCCCAACTCCCTCGATATCCCTCGGATCGAGCTTCCATCGCCCTTCAACTCGTATAACTCTCTCACTAACCCACCTCCTATCATTTGACTTGCTGCACCTCCTAATCGGTTTCCCGACGAAGATGCGTCCGCTATCGGGGTGGGTCAATTCCAAATTAGCGCTACTGGGTCAGTTTAGAGTTAGCACTAACAATGGGGGCTCTTCTCGGCGTCGGAGGGAAGACCCCCATCCTTTCGGCGCAGCCCGGCAGGGGGACCTCCATCTGTATCTTCCCCCCGTGGGACGGGGGGAAGAGGGAGAGATTCCTTCTTTCCCTTCCCCCGGCTTTGCGGGGGAAGGTTAGGATGGGGGCTCTTCTCGGCGTCGGAGGGAAAGACCCCCCATCCCTTCGGCGCAGCTTGGCGGGGGGACCCCCCATCTGTATCTTCCCCTCGTGGGACGGGGGGAAGAGGGAAAAGAGAGGACGGGGGGAGAGGGAGAAAGAGAGGCAGAGGGAGAGGGAGAAAGAGAGGCAGAGGGAGAGGGAGAAGAGAGGGGCGGGTCTGAGACCCGCCCCTGCGTTGGTCCGCCTATATAAGGAAGAGACTAGGGGGCGGGGCCTGCGCCGCTTATGACCCAGTTGCCCGAGTTTCTGCCGAGCTCGGTGAACTGGATGTGCCAGGACTCGCTGCCGGAGGGGCCCTCGACGGTGAGGAGCATGACCATGGTGGTGGGGCCAGTGAGGCCGGGGGCCTGGTCCTCGGTCCATGAGAGCTGGCCGCCGCCGTCCTCGAGGCCGGAGAGCAGGTCGCGGATCTCGGTCTCGTTGTCGGTGCGGTATCCCTCTTCGAGCAGGGGCAGGAGGGCGTTGAGGTCGTATGCGTTGACGGCGTCGAAGTAGCGGGTGACGAGCTCGCGGAGAAGCTCCCCGCGCAGGAGGGCCTTGCCGGCGGCGGTGCCTATGTTGTACGCGCCGCTCTGGAACCATGGGGTGACGGCGGCGAAGGATGCGACGGGCGTGGGCGTGGGCCTGGCGCCGGTGTCGGCCCTGGGGGTGGGGGTCGGCGGCGGCGTGGGCGCTGCGCCGGAGGCCGGCGCGGATGTGGCCGGGGCCGCGGCTGGCTGGGTCGCGGCGGGCTGAGTCTGAGCTCCGCCGTCGCCGTTGTCGTCACCGCCGCCGCAGGCGGCCGCAACGATGAGTGCCGAGGTCAGGGCGCAGAGCGCCAGGAGGGCGTATATGTTTCTCATATGCGATCTCCCACGTAGAAGAAGGTGTGACGGGAGTGTACCAGAACAGACGGGGTTGTCAAACCGGGCCGATGCGCCGTCCATGGTTCGACAAGCTCACCACGAACGGGGGACCCCCCCATCTGTATCTTCCCCCCGCGGACGGGGGGAAGAGGGAGCTTCCTTCTTTCCCTTCCCCCAGCTCTGTGGGGGAAGGTTAGGATGGGGGCTCTTCTCGGCGTCGGAGGGAAGGACCTCCATCCCTTCGGGGCGGCCTGGCAGGGGGACCCCCCATCTGTATCTTCCCCCCGTGGGACGGGGGGAAGAGGGAGTGGTCCCTTCGGCGCGGCTTGGCAGGGGGACCCCCCATCTGTATCTTCCCCCCGTGGGACGGGGGGAAGAGGGAGTGGTCCCTTCGGCGCGGCTTGGCAGGGACCCCCCATCTGTATCTTCCCCCCGCGGACGGGGGGAAGAGGGAGGGGTGCGGCGGGGGACACTCGGCGTCGGAGGGAAGGACCCCCATCCCTTCGGCGCAGCTCGGCAGGGGGACCCCCCATCCCTTCGGCGTAGCTGGCAGGGGGACCCCCCATCTGTATCTTCCCCCCGTGGACGGGGGGAAGAGGGAAAAGAGAGGACGGGGGGAGAGGGAGCGCTTCCCTCTTCCCTTCCCCGGCTCGGCGGGGGAGAGGCGAGAGGCGCGGTTAGGGGGCGGGGGCGGTGGAGCGGATTCTCCAGCCGTCGCCGTGGCGGACGAAGGTCATGAGGACGCGCTCCTCGTCGGGAGGGTCTCCGAGGGTGAAGAACATGGCGGCCTCGTCGGCGTTGGTCATGAAGGGCTCCCGGACCTCGGTGACGGTGATGGGGCCGCCAGATCGGACGAGCTGCTCGACGCGCCTGAGGTCGGCCTCGGCCTCGGCGGAGTAGCCGTCCTCCAGGTATGAGAAGGCGGTCTCGGCGTCGAGGCGGTTGAGGGCGTTCCAGTACTCGGTGGCGAGGCTGCGCTGCTCCCACTGGCGGAGCTTGATAAGGGTCCAGAGCGACTCGCGCTTGACGACGTTGTTCTGGGGCGGCGGGGCGAGATCGTTCTTGACGAAGTAGTCGCGGTCGGTGGACTGCTGCCACATCGAGCCCATCGAGATGCCCATGAGGACTATGGAGCCGACACCCATGCCGATGCCGATGACCGCCAGGATGCGGAGTCCCAGGAAGGAGGTCCAGGAGCGGGAGCGCGGTCTGTTCTCGGTGATCATCGGAGGAGGCCTGTATTAAGGAATGATACCAGAAATACGGGAATTCAGACGGCTATCCTGACTCTACGGGCATGAGTCAAGTCTTCGCCGGTCACAGGGCGCACCTGAGATGCAGGGACGGTCACCACGGCTACGGTGTTGCCGTCGAATGTCATGAACTCAACGGTGAAGGCTGCCCGTTCCGGGTGGATGTGCACGATCGTACCGACGTCTCCAGCCTTGAGATCGTCCTCTCCCGGGACATCGGCTAAAAGCACGACAAGGTCGTGTTCCTCAAGCATCTTCAACTCCTGATCGGATATGCAGTAACCAGCCTGGGAATATCGTCTCCCTCATCTACTACCCAGACAGTTCTCACCACTGGGTTAGGTCCGCTGGGCGATAGAATCGCCCCGTCCACAATATATCGGGAGCCGTAGACATTCTCTACGACCTCAACAACGGGATGCTCCGAGCCGTGACGTCGCAGGGCGTCCGCGAACTCACGCCATCGCTCCGGACGGAAACCGAGCGAATAGAAGAACCGGGTCTTGCTGCGACCGTGCGGATGAGACGGTGACAGCAGATAGTCCACGACTTTTGTTCGGTCAACAAGTGCCTGCTGTGCATTGGGCAGAGTCATCTCAGGATAGGTTGACTACGCGGCTACTCCTTCGGTCTGCCCCAGATGATGAGGAGCTTGAGGGGGGCGTCTCCGGTGTTGCGGAAGCCGTGGTCGGACCCGGGCGGGGCCATGACGGCGTCGCCGGCGCGGACGGGAAACCCGTCGCCGTCGGACCACATTTCGCCCTGGCCCTCGATGAAGTAGTAGATCTCCTCCAGGGAGTCCTCTCCTTCGTGTATGTGGCCGCCCTCGCTCGCGCCTGGCGGGAGCTCCCATATCTGGACCTTGATCGGGAGCCTGCTCGCCGCGTCGAAGAGCGGCCTGGTGGTGAAGACGCCGTCGCCGTCGTGGTAGGCCGGGACCTGCCGGAGGCCGGTTGAGTCGCTCTCCTTATAGTACATGCGTGATCTCCTGTGCAGGGATATACGCTCCGCGCGGGGCGGGCGGATTGGGGAGGCGTAGACGCCTAATTATAGGGCGAACGGGGAGCGGGTCAAGCGCGGTTTGACAAGCCGCGGGGCGCGCTATAGCATCCGGCGCAACTTCGAGTCGAGGCCCTCCAACCCGCGAGGCAGAAGGAGGCGGCCGCCGTGACATCAGCCCAGGCCCAGAGATCCCAGCGCGTCCACAAGATCAGGATCCTGCACGACCTGCCATGTCCGATGAAGGACGGGACCGAGCTTGCGACCGACGTCTACCTGCCGGTGGGCGAAGGGCCCTTTCCGACGATCGTGACGCGGACGCCGTACGACAAGTACGGAGAGGGGACGGTTGACAGGTGGATCTTCCGGGCGCAGCAGGGCTACGCCGTGGTGGCGCAGGACGTCCGGGGGAGGTACGAATCGCCGGGCGACTTCTACCCGATGGTGAACGAGGTGTCGGACGGCAACGACTGCATCGACTGGGTGGCGCGCCAGCCGTGGTGCAACGGCAAGATCGGCATGACAGGGGGGTCGTACACGGGCCTCACGCAGTGGCAGGCCGCCCAGGGCCACGCGGGCATCGCCTGCGCCGTGCCGCAGGTGGCCTACTCGAACGTCTACCACAACTGGGTCTACACGGGCGGGGCGTTCCAGCTCGCCTTCAACACGAGCTGGGGCATCGCCGCGGGAGCGCGGGGGCACCAGCGCCAGTACATGTGGCTCCCGGAGGAGATCGGCCAGCCCGCGCTGTTCCGGCACCTGCCCCTGATCACGATGGACGAGGCGGCGGGCCGAAGCATCCCGCACTGGCGGGACTGGATCGAGCATCCGAGCTACGACGACTACTGGCGGGGCATGAGCCCCATCGGGGAGCACTACGCCGACGTGGAGATGCCCGCCTATCACATGGGCGGCTGGTTCGACGTCTTCCTCCAGGGCGGGCTCAACAACTTCATGGGTATGACACGGCACGGGAGGACGGAGCGCGCCCGGCGCTCTCAGAAGATGATCGTCGGCCCGTGGATACACAACCTCGGCATGAAGGGAACGAGCACCAGGACCGGGGACGTCGACTTCGGGGAGGCCTGTCTCATCGACCTGGATCTCGAACAGACGCGGTGGTACGACTACTGGCTGAAGGGCATCGACAACGGCATCATGGAGGAGCCCCGCGTAAAGCTGTTCGTGATGGGCGCCAACCGGTGGCGTGAAGCGGACGAGTGGCCCCTGCCCGATACACAGTACACGCCCTACTACCTCCACAGCGGAGGAAGGGCAAACTCCCTCTTCGGCGACGGCTCGCTCAGCACCGTCCCTCCCGAGGAGGAGAGCGCGGACGAGTACGTCTACGATCCCGAGCATCCGGTCGTCACCATCGGGGGCAGCACCTGCTGCTCGGAGGCGACGGTGGCCGCGTCGCTGGGCCCCAAGGACCAGCGGCCCAACGAGTACCGGGCCGACGTGCTGGTCTATACGACGGCGCCCCTGGCCCAGGACGTGGAGGTGACCGGGCCCGTCAAGGTGGTGCTGTACGCGGCCTCCAGCGCAAGAGACACCGACTTCACGGCGAAGCTGGTGGACGTCCATCCAGGCGGCTACGCGATGAACGTCGCCCAGGGGATCCAGCGGGCGCGCTACCGCGACTCGTGGGAGAGGCCGGCGCTGCTGGAGCCGGGCAGGATCTACGAGTACACGATCGATCTCTGGTCGACGAGCAACTGCTTCCGCCGGGGACACCGGATCAGGCTGGAGATAGCGAGCAGCAACTTCCCACAGTTCGACCGGAACCCGAACACCGGCAACCCCTTCGGGATGGACGCCGAGCTGGTAACGGCGAAACAGACGGTGCTCCACGACCGGGAGCGCCCGTCGCATGTTCTTCTCCCTGTGATTCCGTAACCTGCTAAACTGGTGATAGTACCGTTTTCCAGGGGACGACCCGCCTGTCGATGCCCGAAAGATGTCTGAAAGAGGAGCCAGCCCGATGAGAGTGCGCAGCCTCGGACTCGCCGCCCTGACCGGCGCCCTGCTGTCGGCGCCGCTGATCGCCATCATGTACCTGGCCGACAGGTGGCTCGACCTGTCGTTCCCGCCGTTCGACACGTTCGACTGGGTGACCCGGGAGCTCCCGGGGCCGCTGGTCACGTTCGGGATCGACACGATGATCGAGATCCTCATGTTCGTCGGGCTGAGCGTGAAGGACTTCGCCAAGACGTCGGAGCAGATCATGGCGGTCGGCGGGTTCTTCGTCGCCGGCGCGGCCGCGACGATGGTCGTCCACGCGATAGTGCAGAGGCGCGGCCCGGACATCCCACTGAACCGCGGGCTGATCTTCGGCGCGGTGATCGGCGTTCCGGTGGCGCTGATGACGGCCAACATCAGCCAGGCGTTGACGAACCCGATAGTCATATTCATCTGGGTGCTGGCGCTTTCGCTGGGATGGGGAGTCGCAGCGGTGTGGGCGACGCGGAAGCTGGTGCTGTCGGCGTCGACCGTCTACGTCTCGGAGGACGGGGAGCGGTCGGTGACGGTGTTCGGGCGGAGGCAGTTCCTGATCCGGATGGGCGTTGCGACGGCGACGGTGACCGTCGCGGGGGTCGGTCTCGGCCGGATGCTGGCGATGAGCGACCAGAACAGGCTGGAGACGGAGCTGACGACGGCAGAGGAGAAGATGCCCGGCTCGGCCGCGATGGTGGAGCTGCCCAACGAGGACGACCCGGTCAAGCCCGTGCTGGGCACCCGCCCGGAGTACACGGCGGTGCGGGACCATTACAAGGTGTTCATCCGGTCGGAGCCGACGAGGATCGACGGGGAGACGTGGACGCTGCCGATAAGGGGACTGGTCGAGGCTCCGGCGATGCTGACCCTCGGCGCCCTGATGAACAACTACGAGTCGCGGAGCGAGTTCATCACCCTGACCTGCATATCGAACAGCATCGGAGGGGACCTGATCAGCACGACCTACTGGACGGGGGTGAGCCTCCAGGACATCCTGAAGGACGTCCGGCCAAGCGCGGAGGCGCGCTACCTGGACATCACCTGCGGGGACGGCTTCCACGAGACGGTGGCGCTCGACCTTATAGAGTCGGACCCGCGCATCATGCTCACCTACGCCTGGGACGGTCGTCCGATCCCGTTCGACCACGGCTTCCCTCTGAGGATATGGATCCCGGACCGGTACGGGATGAAGCAGCCGAAGTGGATCACCGGGATCGACGTGGTGGAGCACGACAGGCCGGGCTACTGGGTGGCCCGGGGGTGGGACGAGATCGCCCGCATCCACTCGACGTCGGTCGTGGACACGGTGGCGGTAGACTCGGTCATCGAGGATGGGGAGCAGAGGCTGGTCCCGATCGGCGGCATCGCCTTCGGGGGGGCGCGCGGCATCTCACGGGTGGAGGTGCGCATCGACCGCGGCGGGCCGTGGCACGAAGCGCAGCTCAGGTCGCCCCTGTCCGACACCACCTGGGTCATCTGGAGATACGACTGGCCCTTCGCAGAGGGGCGGCACACCTTCGAGGTGCGCGCGGTGGAGGCGGACGGCACGCCGCAGACCGAGCAGGTCCGTCCCGCGAGGCCCAGCGGGGCTACCGGCATCCACAGCAGACGGGCGACGCTCTAGGGGGCTGAGAAGGCGGTCATACCCAGCCGATGTCGTCCCGAAGCGAGGGGCCCGGGTAGGTCGACCACAAAGGATACGACCTACGGGCTGTTGGACTCAGCGGCGGGCCGCTGCGTCGGGGGAGCGCGAGCCCCTCACCTGCACAGTGACGATGTCCAGGCCGTAGTACTTCTGATGGTTCACCGACGATGCGTGATGCCGCAATAGCCGGAGCGACAGCTCGCCTTCTTCCAGACCCTCGGTCTCTTCGCTCAGGTATGCCAGCCGGTCTTGCAGGTTCTCCTCATCGAAGACGGCCATGAACTCCATCTCGACAAGGCCGGCTTCGGGACGCGCAACGATGATCAGGCGCGGGGCCTCATCGGCCGGGTGGTCCTCGTCTCCCTGCACCAGGCTCAAGAGCGTCTCCTCGGCTGCGGAACTCAGACGCTCTGTCGAAGCCTCGTTCCAGCCGAGGCTGGCCGCGATGTCGCGGACGAACTTATCGATTTCGGGCAGAGCCGAGACATCCAGCTTGACCTGCAGGCGGCCTCCCCTCCGGGGGCTGGTCAGGTCCAGGAAGACGGTCATCAAAATGGCAGTCAGGGCGCCGACGAGCATGCCGTTGTCAAGCAGTCCGCCCCATGCGCCGCCCACCAGGTCAGCGAAGATGGTCTGATTCTCGATACCTGCGCCAAGCGAGAATGCAATCGCCACCACCATGACCTTCTGGGCGTCGAGGCCCGACTGTACGACCGTCCGTATGCCTTCCACGAAGATCAGGCCGATCGCCATCAGTATGTAGGCTCCCATCACAGGGGAGGGGATGGTGAGCAGGACCGACGGCAGCTTGGGAAACAGCGCCAGCAACAGCAGGACGGCTCCGACGACGTACCCCACACGGCGCGCGGCGACGCCGGTCAGCTTGGCGAGCGACACGCTGGAAGAGGAGTAGACGGTCGTCGGCGGCGTTCCCGCGATGCCGGACAGCAGAATGCCGAGCCAGTTCGTATTGAGCGAGCTCTGCACCAGACGAAAGTCGGTCACCCGCGGTCTGCGACGCGAGGCCTGCTGAATCGCGACGTTGTCGCCAATGTTCTTGATGCCGCCTACGAGCATCACGACGACGAACACCGGCAGAAGCGCCCAGAAGCCGGCGCCGGGAGTCAGGTCGAACCCGGAGTACCCGACTTCGGAGATGCCGACCCATGGCGCATCGACGATCCGCTGGACGTCGTACGCGCCGAACAGCGCGGCGACCACGCAGCCGATCCCGATCCCGATGAGCGGCGACCAGAGCCGCAATGCCCCTGAGACCCGCAGCGCAAGCCCGACGGCGATGGCCAGCGTTACCGCGGCGGCGATTGGGCCCGAAGCCCCGGGCGCGCCCTCGGGTATCTCCTGCACCCTGTCGAGCGCGATCGGCAGGACCGTGACCGCTATCAGCATCAGGACCGTGCCGGAAACGACCGGCGTGATGATGCGGCGGAGCAGCGGGAGCCATATGGCCAGGGCGAGATAAGAGAGCGACGAGACGACGATGAGGCTAGTCAGCAGGGGCGGTCCACCCTGGGTCAACGCCAGCACCGAGACCGCCACGAAGTTGGGAGTCGTGCCCATGATGAGCACATGCCCAGCTCCAAGACGCCATATTCGACTCGCCTGCAGCGCCGTGAGGCTCCCGGCGATGATGAGCGCCGCGAAGACAGCCCACGTGAGGTAGCTCTCGTCCTGACCACCCGCCCGGGCGGTAATCGCCACGATCAGCACCAGCGGCGCCAGGCCGAATATGACGCCCTGGAGGCCAACCCCAATGCACACCAGCGGCGGGCAGGGATCGTCCGCCTCGTAGCGAATGGCCTCGTTCACGCTAGATAGTCCCAACTTCCCGCAGCCAAGCCTGGTAGAACGCCATTATACGCCAGCCGCCCGCGTCGTACTTGATACGGGAATGGGGACACTCACAGACCGGGCTACCGGGCGGTGATGTCGTCGACGAGCGACCTGGCCCATTGGCGGAGGTCGTCCTCGATGTCCGCTCCGCAGTGGGGGCAGTCCATGTCTCCGAAGCGCAGGGCGGTGGCGCAGAGCCCGCAGCGCCTGATCTCCGCCAGGCGGTTGATGACCGTCTGAACGCGCTCCTCTGCGGCGCTCTCCGAGTCTCCGCCGAGGGCGGCGAACGCGGCAAAGACCTCCTCGCGCGTGGGCATCGTCGTCAGGGCTCCGCGTCCCCGCACCTTCAGCCCGGCGGCGATGCTCCCGAGCGTGGCCGCCTCCCTGGGCGGCCGGCAGGTGAGCAGGCCGTGGAGGAAGGCGCCGTTGAAGGCGTCTCCCGCCCCGGTCGTGTCCACCACCGGTCCGGGCGTGTAGACGGGCACGTCGAACACCTCGCCGGCGGCGGCCACTACCGCGCCGCGCTCTCCGCAGGTGACCGCGATGGTGGAGAGTCCTTTTTCCCGGGAGAGGTCGACCGCCTCGTGCGGGTCGGCCGTGCCGAGCAGCGTCTCGGTGTCGGCGGGCGCGCTCGGCAGGAAGTAGTCGACGAAGGGCAGGACCTCCTCCGCGGCCTCCCTGGCCTCCGCGGGAGTCCACAGCTGGTGACGGTAGTTGGGGTCGAAGGAGACGGCGACGCCCCTCTCCCTGGCGGCCCGCACCGCCTCGAGCACCGTGGCCCGGGCGGTGGCCGAGATCGCCTGGCTGATGCCGCTGACGTGGAGGAGCCGCGCGCTCCCTATGTAGTCGAGGTCGAGATCGGACGGGCGGATCGTGCTCGGCGCGCTGCCCTTCCGGTAGTAGGTGAACTCCCGGTCTCCGCCGGGAAGCAGGGAGACGAAGTGGACGGCGTTGAAGCCGGGGACTCGCCTGACCCGGCTGGTGTCGATGCCCTCCCCGCTCCAGACGCCCAGGAGATAGTCGGCGAAGGGGTCGTCGCCCAGCCTGGTGACGTATCCGGTCCTGGAGCCGAGGCGCTGCGCGGCGACTAGGACGTTCAGGGTGTCGCCGGCGAGCGATCGTGTGAAGCGGGTCGCCTCGCCCATCGGCTCTTCGGAGAAGAGCTCCACCATGCACTCGCCGATGCTTACTATGTCCAACATTCCGGGTCCAGAGAGTTTTTTCTGTGCTCCGCGGACGTCTTTCCCTAGTCCCCTAGCTCGGCGGGGAAGGTCAGAGCCTGCCCCGTACTTGATGCGGGGCATTCCTCTGTTGCTATAGCACCAGGGCGGGGCGGCAGGCGTCCATGACGGCGCGGACCGACTCGGGGCCGGGGCGGGCGGCGACCACGCGCACTATGGCGGTGTCGAGCCCGGCAGCCAGCTCCCGGAAGGCGTCCGCGGCCCCGGCGGCGGGGCCGTAGTAGCCGACGCGGCGGAGCAGCTCGGGCGGGAAGGCCTCGGCCACCTCGTCCGGCGACGCGCCTCCGCTCCGCATCCGGTCGAGCTCGGCCAGACCGTCGGCGAAGCCCATCCGCTCGAAGTGCGCGCGGTAGCCTAGCGTCCGCTCCCGGTCGGTCGGCACGCGGTCGCCGAGGGCGTAGCCCATGACCGACCGGGCGAAGGCCAGCCTGGCTGCGTCCTCGTCATCGTCGACGCAGATCCGTATATACTCGGTGACGTTGACCTCCGCCGGGTCCCGCCCCACCCTGGCTGCGCCTTCCGCGATGCGCTCGCGGCTCCAGGCGACCTGCCCGGCGTCGCACCAGTTGAGGGCCGCTCCGTCGGCCAGCTCTCCGGCGAGGCGCAGCATCTCGGGGCCCAGCGCTCCGAGATAGACCGGCGTCCGGGGCGGCGGGTCGATGGCCAGCGCACCGCCGCGGAGCGTGACGACCGGGCCGTCGTGGTTGACCTCCTCCCCTGCCAGGAGCCGTCGCGTCGTCACGAGGTAGTCCCGCATCATCGAGAGGGCGGACAGGTCGGGGAGTCCGAGCGCCCGCCTGGCGCCCGGCCGGTATGCGCCTCCTGAGCCGATGCCCAGGACGAAGCGTCCTCCCGTCAGCTCGCTGACCGTCCCGGCGCTCATCGCGAAGGCGACGGGCGTCCTGTACATCACGGGGCAGACGGCTATGCCGGTCGTCAGTCCCTCCTCAATCACGTCGCGGGTGGCGGCCCATCGGAGGGCGCATATCTGGAAGGAGTCGTGCCCGGCGCCCTCCGGGGTCCAGATGCTGGTGTAGCCGAGCCGGGCGGCCTCGCGGGAGAGGTCGGCCTGCTCGCCGAGCGAGATGCCGAGCGTGGCGTCGAGTCCTATTCCGATCTTCATGGCGGGGGCACCCCCATCTTAATTTCCCCCCACGGCCTTTTTTTGACTTTCCCGCGGGCGGGGAAAGAGGTCTTGGCATTTGTTCCCGTTTATGGTCCGACAGGCTCACCACGAACGGGGAATTGCACTCTTCACGTACCGGAAAGAAGGTCGCGGAGGCGGCCGGCGATGATCGCCTCTTCGCCCTCGTTGAGGGTGTGGACGTTGAGGCTGATCGTCCCGTCGCCCTCGGTGTATACCCAGATGCGCGGGTTGCCGGCGTCCAGCTCCGCGGCGACCTGTCCGGCGGTCACCCCTACCGTCTCCGGGTCGAAGTCGACGTGCAGGGTGGTCGCCCAGAACCGCCTGTTGTCGACAACCCTGGTGCGGACGCTGTCGAGTCCGCGGAGGCCCTCCTCGATGAGGGTCATCCGGCGGCCGTACTCCATGAACCGGTCCTCGTGGTTCATGGTGAACCAGGCGTCGAGGGCGGCAACGACGCCGACGATCTCCTGGCGGTCGAGCTTCATGCCGCGCCCGACGGCGTTGTAGCCGTCGTAGTGGTATGAGATGAAACCCTGTGCGGCGACCGCCTCGACCAGCTCCCTCCTGCCGGCGACTATTCCGGTCGAGTGGGGGGAGCCGAAGTACTTGGCGCCGAAGCAGGCGAGATCGGGCACCTGGGCGTTCTCGCGGAAGAAGTCGAGCGGGTATATCTGGGAGGCGGCGTCGGCGATCACCGGGATGCCCCTGGAGCGGGCCACCTCGGTCGCCTGCCTGAGGGTCAGGACGGAGTCGTCCGGGGCGGCGGAGTTGACGACGTAGGCCACCGCCGCGGTGTCGTCGTCGATGGCGGCGTCGAGCTGCTCCGCGTCGCAGCCGTCATCGTCCCCGGCCTCGACGAGCTTCGCGCCGGTGAGGGTGAAGCAGCGGTCAAAGTTATAGCGCTGCCGCTTCGCTATGGCGATCCGGCCTCTCATGCCGGTCGTGTCGGGCAGCCGTCCTATCTTGTCCATGTCGGTGCCCGCCATGCAGGCGGCCGCGCTGAGGGAGATGGCGGAGGCGCATCCGGAGGTGACGTAGGCCGCCTCGCTTCCGAGGACGCCGGCGATGAACTCGCCCGACCTGGCCATCAGCTCGCGCATCTCCACGAAGTGGAGGTCGGCATCATCCATCGCCCGACGCACTTCGGGCGGAGGGGTGGAGCCGCCCAGGATCGTCTGGTTGCCGCGCGCGTTGATGACCGGCCTGACGCCCAGCCTGCTGTAGACGCCGCCGTCGTCAAAGGTGCCCATTAGTATGCCTCCGTTCGTTACTGTTGGGAGCCGCGGGGACCCCCATCTGTATCTTCCCCCGCGGACGGGGGAAGAGGTTTTTTCCTGTGCTCCGCAGAGGTTTTTTCCTGTGCTCCGCAGAGGTAAGCTCCCCTTCATCCCAGCCTTATCCCCTGGCGGGAGAAGGCATTTTGGAGTCCGATTCGACTCAGTCACCGCTGATGGTTACGCCCGCCATCCCCTCGAGGAACCTGGCGATGGCAGAGTGGTCGGAGTCGGCGTTGCCGTCGTTCATCAGCGAGCCCAGAATCTGCTGGACGAGCCCGGTGACCGGCAGGGGCACCCCGAGCTCCTTGCCGGTGAGCAGCGCGTTATGCAGGTCCTTCTGGTGGAGCCTGACCCGGAAGCCGGGGTTGAAGTCGCCCGCGATCATCATGGGCGCCTTGGCGTTCATCACGTTGCTGCCGGCTAGGCCACCCTTTATCGCCTCGAAGACGGTGTTGGGATCGAGCCCGGCCTTGCTGGCGAGCACCAGTCCCTCGGCTAGCGCCTCTATGTTCGCCGCGACGATGATCTGGTTGGCCAGCTTGGTCGTGTTGCCGGCTCCGTAGCCGCCGCAGAGGACGATGCTGGAGCCGACCGCCTCGAATATGGGCCGGCAGCGCTCGAACACCTCCTGTCTTCCGCCGACCATGATGGCGAGCGTGCCCGAGACCGCGCCCGGCTCGCCGCCGCTGACCGGCGCGTCCAGGAAGTCCACCCCCTGCGCCTCGCAGGCGGCTGCGATCTTCTGCGAGCTTCCGGGCGCTATAGAGCTCATGTCGATGACGGTCGAGCCGGCGTCCGCGCCCTCGAGTACGCCGTTCGGCCCGAGGATGGCCGCCTCCGAGTCGGCGGAGTCGGGCACCATGGTGACGACGACCGGACAGGCCCGGGCCACCTCGCTTGAGGAGGATGCCGCCGCGGCGCCCTCGGTCGCGATCTCCTCGACGGCGGAGCCGACGACGTCGTAGACGGTGAGCGAGTGTCCGGCCTTCATCAGGTTCCGGGCCATCGGCTTGCCCATGATTCCCAGGCCGACTAGTCCTATATGTTGTCCAGCCATCCTTGTCTCTCTCCTTGATACGGTCTGGCATCCGGCCGCAGCCGTCCGCGCGAGACATTATTGTGCACACGTGGTGCGCGGTCAAGCGGACTCACCCACCCTTCCGCGCGGAAGACGAGTCTCGTTCGGCGTACGGCGCCAAGATGAGGAGCAGCGGTCGACCTTCCAGCGATCCTGCAAACCCAGACGAACGACACCCATTAACTACTAGCCTCCAGGTCAGCGGCAAGTTTACGATGCTCCTACACGGCCCTCATCGAGGCGACCGGCTCGGATGAACAAACCCAACAGGCAGAAGAGATAACAATGATCTTCTTGAGAATGCTAGCAGTCTTGTCAGTGCCGGTGTTTGCCGTAGCAGCCCTGGCGTCGCTGTGGCTGGCTAATCCAGACCCCGTGGACGCAACGACGCACAGCGCCGTCCGGTCCTTCTCCGCCCCATGGGTGCTCCCGGGAGATCCCCTGGAGGTCACCATCGCCATCTCCGACTACGGCGCATTCGGGCAGGTGGTGGAGACGCTGCCGGAGGGCTTCACCTACGTCGGAACCGACCTGTCGGAAGCGTCCGTCACCGCCGAGGGACGAACCGTAAGCTTCATCCTGATCGGGGACAAGGAGTTTACCTACACGGTCACCGCCCCGAGCGTGGAAGGGTCGTACGCCTTCTCAGGGATCCTGCAAGATTCGAACAGGGTCGAAGAGCCGGTAGGCGGCGACTCCAGCGTGCGGGTCGGTCCTGAGCCCACGCCCACGCCTGAGCCTACAGCCACGCCCACACCTACACCCACGCCCACGCCTACACCCACGGCAACGCCCACGCCTACGCCCACGGCCACGCCCACGCCTACACCCACGGCAACGCCCACGCCTGAGCCCACGGCCACGCCTGAGCCCACAGCCACGCCTACGCCTGAGCCCACGGCCACGCCTACACCCACGGCCACGCCTACGCCTGAACCCACGGCCACGCCCGTGCCTGAGCCCACGGCCACGCCTACGCCTGAGCCCACGGCCACGCCCGCGCCTGAGGCCGCTCCGCCTCCCACAGAGGAGGAGGAGGAGGGACTCACAGTCCCGCTGACGGTGATCATCGTACCGGTCGTGTTCGGCGCGCTGATGGCGGCCACTGTCGGGGTCATCCTATACCGTAGAAGGCAACCCTAGGCCATGAGGGCCGACGGGGGATGGACCCCTAGAGGTCTTCGTCGGAGAGGCCGATCTTGTTGTAGCAGTCGAGGGCCGCTACCTTGTAGCACTCGGCCAGCGTCGGGTAGTTGAAGACGGTGTTGACGAAGTAGTCGAGGGTGCCGCCGAAGGCGAGCACGGCCTGACCTATGTGCACCAGCTCCGACGCCTCGGCGCCTATGATGTGGACGCCCAGGAGCTTGCGACTCTCCCCGTGGAACAGGAGCTTGAGCATCCCTGTGTCGTCTCCGAGGATGTTGCCGCGGGCTATCTCGCGGTATCGCGCCAGACCGACCTCGTAGGGGACGCCGGCCGCCGTCAGATCGTGCTCCGTCTCCCCCACCATGGACAGCTCCGGCACAGAGTAGATCCCGAACGGGAAGTGGTCCGGGGACGAGTGGTACTCGATCCCGAAGGCGTGGCACGCGGCGATCCTTCCCTGCTCCATCGAGGTGGAGGCCAGCGAGGGGAAGCCCACGACGTCCCCGACGGCGTAGATGTGGGGCCGGGCCGTCTGGTAGTGCTCGTCCACCGGAATGCGCCCGCGCTCGTCGGAGGTGAGGCCGGCAGCCTCCAAGTCGAGCGCCGCCGTGGCGCCGATTCGACCGACCGAGTAGAGCAGCAGGTCGGAGACGATCCTCTTTCCTG
Organism: Dehalococcoidia bacterium; assembly: GCA_965208395.1. Lineage (GTDB taxonomy): Bacteria > Chloroflexota > Dehalococcoidia > Lucifugimonadales > CBDBON01 > CBDBON01. The sequence continues at coordinate 157,799 of CBDBON010000002.1, read as the reverse complement.
ACTTGAGCCTCGCCACCGCCTGTCCCCGGACCGACTCGACGCTCTCCACCTCCTCGCCGAGGCGGAAGATGCAGCCCATGTTGCGCATGTGGTAGGTCAGGTGGTCCACGATCTCGCTGTCGACGAAGTCGAGTATCTCATCGCGGCGCTCGACGACGGTAACCTCGGAGCCGAGCGCGGCGAAGATCGAGGCGTATTCGATGCCGACGACGCCGGCTCCCACGACCGTCATCGTGCGCGGCACCTCCTTGAGGCTGAGGATGTCGTCGGAGTCTATGACCGTCTCGCCATCGGCGTCGAACCCGCGGTAGGGGGCGGGCGTCGTGCCGGTGGCGATGACGACCTTGTCAGACTCTACGCGCACCACGTTGCCCCCCGACGAGACGGTGAGCGTGTGAGGGCCCTCGAACGCGGCCTCGCCCGACACGACCTCGACGCGGTTGCGCCTGAGCTGGTGGCGTATGACGTCGGTCTCCCGGGAGATGACGTAGTTGCACCTGAAGAGGAGGTCATCCGACATCGAGATGTCCTCCTTGACGGCGAACGAGGAGCCGTAGATGCCCCTCTGTCTGAACCCGGTCAGGTATAGGACCGCCTCGCGGAAGGTCTTGGACGGGATGGTGCCGGTGTTGATGCAGACGCCGCCGACCACCTCCCTTCGCTCGCAGACGCCGACGCGCTTGCCGAGCTTGGCGGCCTGGATGGCGGCCCGCTGACCGGCGGGACCGGTCCCGATCACGAACATGTCGAACCGGTTCGTCTGGCGTCCGTTGCTGGGCAAAGCGGGCGAGCACCTACGCAGGGATTGCGGCGGAGAGGCCATAACGAGTGTAGTCACGGCTTAGCGGCGGTGTCAAATGGGAAGAGGGAGTGGCAAGAGCGAAGGGCGCGCTAAGTCAACGTCCGGTTGGTTCGACAAGCTCACCACGAACGGGCTGAGTCCCCCCTCCACTCTGAACTGCCACGTTGTGTGCGGGCGTTTGGGAGCGGCGCCACAGTGCTATAATCCGGCCGTGAGCGCGCAACAGATACGGTGGCCCAGGGTCAAAGAGATTCTCGGGGGCGTCATGGCCCGGTGGGAGAGGCGCGAGGGCAGGAAGGGCCTGCCCGGCATACACGACTACTACTGGGAGAGCCCGGAGCACCTGGCTGGCGACACCTCGATGGGCAGGCGGTTCATCGAGCCCGGCGTCGCGGGCGGCGACACCTACCTGGTCCAGGCGCTGAGGCGTGGTCTGGGCACTATCCCGAGGATGCCGATGGGCGGGCCCTTTCTGAGCGAGGAGGAGATCGGGGAGATCGTCCGGTGGATCGACGACGGGATGCCGGAGTAGCAGGGGCCCGCCGTCTATTTTCTCTATAGGCCCCTACTCCTCTTCGGGGAGGAGGACGACGCGCACGTAGCGGTCGTCGGTGAGGTAGCGCTCCGCGGCAGCGGCCACCTCCTCCAGCGTTAGAGATTCCAGCAATTCGTCGAAGACGACTATCTGGTCGAATGACTCTCCGCGTCGCGCGGCGATGCGTATCTGGTTGAGCCAGAAGCTGTTCTCGCGCAGATCCTCCTCCCGGTTGGTCCTGAACAGCTCCTTGGCGGTGTCCAGGTACTTCTGCTCGCCGCCCATCTGCAGCCAGTCTATCTGATCGAACACCTCGTCCCTGAGCTCCTCGACGCGGTCGGGGTCGCTGCCGAAGAGGACGTAGATCTGGTACTCGGGGTCCGGGAGGGTCTGGGTGCCGGCGGTGTTGACGTTGATGCTGTAGGTCCCGCCGAGAGCCTCGCGCACGCTCTCGCGCAGCCGTCTGCCGAGAATCTCGCCAGCCAGGTCGATGGTGAGCGCCTCCCGGCGGCTCCACTCCAGGTCGCCAGCGTACACCAGCAGCGTCTGGCTGCGCGGCTCGAGACCGCTGCGCACCACGTGGTCCTCCAGACCCGGAGGCGGGTCGACTCCGTGGTCCTGCCACTGCTCGGCGCGTCCGGCGGACGGCAGGGCGGACAGGTACTTCTCGGTCAGCGAGCGCAGGGTGTCCCAGTCGAAGGCGCCAACGAAGACGAACGTCGCGTCGCCGAGGTCGGCGAAGCGGTCGGAGTAGACGGCCTCCGCCGTCTCCATGTCCAGCTCCTCCAGGACCTCGACGGAGAGGGGGCGCCCGCGGTGGTGTCCCTGGCTCAGCAGGGAGTTGGCGTAGTTGAAGAACACCCAGTCCGGATCTGCGGCGCGGAACTCGGCGACGCTGTGGAGCCTTGCCTCGTATCTTGTGAAGTAGTCGGGATCGAGTCTCGGCTCGGTTGCGTACAGCGTCACGAGCTGGAACAGGGTCTCCAGGTCCTCGGGAGAGGCGTTGCCGCTGAAGCCCTCGAACAACTCTTCGATGTACGGGGATACCGAGACCCTCTTTCCTGCGAGCAGTTTGTCCAGGGTCACGCTGTCGTGGGGGCCCGCTCCGCTGCCAACGATGAGCTGGGCGGCGTAGGTGGCGGACTGGTGGTCTTCGTCCGTGACGAGCGAATGGCCGCCGGGGCTGAAGGCCCGGAACAGCACCTCGTCATCGCGGAAGTCGGTCTGCTTGGCGATGACGGTGACACCATTGGACAGCGTCCACTTCACGGCGTCGATGGACTCGATCCGCTCTTCGGCGGTGATGGTCCCCGGCTCCGGCAGATTGGCCAGCAGCGGGACGTCGCCGACGTCATCGGCGTAGGGCTCCACCGCCAGGGCGTGGGCCGTCTGCAGCTGGGTCAGCAGGGCCGTGCCGAGCTCATCGTCGGCGCCGGCGACGTCGGTCTCCTCGGGACGCACCACCAGCAGGGCCAGGTCCTCGGTCTGTGCCCAGGACCGCGCCACGTCAGGGAACTCGTCCAGGGTGATCTGCGGCAAGAGCTGCTGGTACAGCTCCCATTCGGCCTCGATGCCGGGGACGGGGTCTCCGATGAAGAAGTGGTCGGCGTACGCGCCGGCGAGAGCCGTGGAGGGCGTCTGGTCCCGCTGCTTGTACTGGCTCTCGATCGAGCTGAGCAGGTTGCTCTTCTCGCGCTCCAACTCACCCTCGGTGAAGCCGTGCTGGTGGGCGCGCTGAATCTCCTCGAGCACGGCCGCGAGGCCGGCCTCGACGCCGTCGGTCTCGACCCAGGCCGAGAACGTGGCGATGTCAAGCGTGTAGACGTAGTTGTAGCGGGTCGCGCTGGCGGTGATGTACGGCGGTTCAGCGACCTGGCCGCGCTCGAACAGCCGCGCGTTGAGCATCATGAAGGCGAGCCTCTCAACGATAGCACGCCTGAAATCCGCCTCGTCTTCGACCGGTTCGCGGGCGTACTTGCGGATGAGCACGAACTGGGTGGCGGGAGACTCGGGGTCGGTGAAGACCTCGATGAGCGGGACCTCGTGGCCCGGAACGTCGATCTGCGGCCTGTCGGTGGATTGTCCAACGGCGGCGCGCTCCTGGGCGGCCTCGCCCTCGGGGGGCGGCGCGAAGTACTGCCTGATCTTGGATTCGATCTCATCCACGTCGAAGTCGCCCACGGCGACCACAGCCATCAGGTTGGGCCTGTACCAACGCTCGTAGTAGGCCCGCAGGGCCTCGACGGGGGCATTCTCGATGACCTCGGTGAGACCGATGGGGGCGCGGCTGGCGTAGAGCGAGTCGCTGAAGAGGAGATTGAGCAGGTTCTGCTGGAGGCGCGAGTCGAATCCCTGGAAGAGGCGCCACTCCTCCAACACGACGCCGCGCTCAAGCTCGACCTCTTCCGGTTCGAGCGCTATGGAAAAGGCCCAGTCGCTGAGAATCTGGAACGCCCTCTCGGTTATCTCGGGATCGTCGGTCGGAATCTCAAAGAAGTACAGGGTGTCGTCGAAGCCGGTGCGGGCGTTCAGGTCAGGGCCGAACGTGCTGCCGATGGACTCGAGGTACTCGATGATCTCATGCTTGGCGAAGCGCTCGGTGCCGTTGAATGCCATGTGCTCCAGGAAGTGGGCCAGGCCTCGCTGGTCGTCCGTCTCGAGGACGGAGCCGGCCTTTACGGCGAGCGAGATCTGGGCCCGGCCGACAGGCTCCTCGTTGTGCCTGATGTAGTAGCTCAGGCCGTTGGAGAGGGTGCCCCGAACCACCCTGGGGTCGAATGCAAGGGGCGCGTCGGGCTCCGGCGTGGCAGTTGGGGTGGGAGTTGGTTCTGGTGTGGCAGTTGGGGTGGGAGTCGGCTCCGGCGTGGCGGTTGCGGTGGGAGTCGGCTCCGGCGTGGCGGTTGCGGTGGGAGTCGGCTCCGGCGTGGCCGTTGCGGTGGGAGTCGGCTCCGGCGTGGCCGTTGCTGTGGGAGTTGGCTCCGGTGTGGCGGTTGCGGTGGGAGTTGGCTCCCGTCTGGCGATTGCGGTGGGAGTCGGCTCCGGCGTGGCCGTTGCTGTGGGAGCTGGCTCCGGCGTGGCCGTTGCTGTGGGAGTCGGCTCCGGCGTGGGTATGGGCTCTTCCTCCTGGTCACAGGCCGCCAGCGCGATAAGCGCCACTATGGTCAGCGTGGCGCCGATGAGGGCGAATCTCGATTTCAGGCTAGTCTTCATCTACCTCTTCTCCCGTTGTGAGTTGTCGCGAGAGGTTTGCTGCCAACCATTGTACGACTTTAGGCCGGCGTGTCTCCATTGGTCGCCGATGACTGCATGGTGGCGGTGCTGATATTGCGATGGACGATGACGTCCTGGATCGCTTGACCGAGCTCACCCTCGGCGTCCATCGCCGGGGAGGGTCTCCTCCAAATAGTCGTCGGTGTAACATAGTGGGTGGTACAACTATCGGGGGCAGGTCAAATGAAGGCTGGTGTGGAGCACAGGATACCGCTTTTCGCGGCTGCTATGGATGTGTAAACTAACCCCATTCAGCTGTCTATACAGGTGTAGACCGTTGAGCAGGAGGAGACAGGCATGGCTGAGAGGCCGACTACGACGGTGGACGTCTCATGGCAGGGAGGCTTCAAGTTCGTCTCCCGCGACGCACGGGGCATGACGCTCACGGTGGACGTCCCGAAGGACGACGGGGATGAGCCGGGCGGCTTCATGCCGGGCGACATGATGCTCACCAGCCTCGTCGGATGCAGCGGCGTGGACATCGTCGAGATCCTGCGAAAGCAGCGCCAGCAGGTCACCGGGATCGACGTCCGCGTCACCGGCGTCCAGGAGCCCGACCCGCCCTGGACCTGGGTGGAGATCAGGCTGGAGTACGTGGTGACCGGCAAGAACGTGAGCGACAAGGCCGTCGAGCGGGCTATCCGGCTCTCGGAGACGAAGTACTGCTCCGTCGGAGCGACCCTCTCCGGCAGGGCCAGGATCAGCAGCAGCTTCAGGATCGTGGAGGCATGACCGTGACGAAGGTCGTCTTCCTTCATGACGTATCGCCTATCGTACTGGAGGAGATCGTCTCCCACACGCCTGCCGGGTTCGAGACGGTCGTCGTCCCGTCCTCGTCGTCCGAGGAGGAGATGGAGCTTGCGGTTGGGAACGCCGACTTCATCATGGTCTTCGCCGCCTACCCAAGCGACCGTGTGCTGAGTGCGGGCGGCAGGGCCAAGCTGGTGCAGCTCCTCGGCGCCGGGTACGACCGGATCAACGTCGACCTGCTGCGGGAGATAGGGATACCCTGCGCCAACAACGGCGGGGCCAACTCGTGGGCGGTCGCAGACCACGCGGTGCTGCTGATGCTCGCGCTCTACAAGCAGCTCATGGCGGCGGAGCGGTCGACCCGTGCCGGCGCCTGGAAAGAACCAATCGACGGGACCAACACCTTCGAGCTGGCGGGCAAGACGGTCGGCATCCTGGGTATGGGCAACATCGGCAGGCAGGTGGCCCGGCGCGTCCAGGCCTTCGACGCAAGCGTTCGCTACCACGACGCCTACCCTCTTTCGCCAGACCTCGAGGAGGGGCTCGGCGTCGAGAGGACGGGTCTCGACGAGCTATTCAGGTCGTCCGACATCCTGTCGTGCCACACGCCCCTGACCCCCGAGACGCGCCACATCGTCAGCCGGGAGCGTCTGGCGATGTTGAGGCCGACGGCGGTGCTGATCAACACCAGCCGCGGGCCGGTGGTCGACGAGGAGGCGCTCATCGAGGCGTTGTCGGAGGGGCGGATCGCGGGCGCCGGGCTCGACGTCTTCGAGCGGGAGCCGATCGACCCGGGCAACCCGCTCCTGAAGATGGACAACGTGGTGGTGACGCCTCACACTGCGGGGACGACCTGGGACACGTGGGCGCGGCGCGCCCGGTTCGCCTACGGTAATATCGAGAGGGTCATGCGGGGAGAGGCCCCGCTGGCGGTGGTGAATGGAGTGGAGCCATGAGCGCGGTACACGACATGGGCGGACGGCCCAACGACGAGCCTATCGACCGGGCGGAGCACATCCTGATGGACTGGGAGCGCCAGACGAACGCCCTGGTCGGGGTGCTGAGAGAGAGGCGGCTGATAAACACGGACGAGCTCCGGCGCGGCATCGAGGAGATCCCGCCGCGCGAGTACGAGAGTCTCACATACTACGAGCGGTGGTCGGCGTCGCTGGAGCGGCTGCTGGTCGAGAAGGGGCTGTTGACGACGGAGGAGATCGACGCGAGGGCGGCAGGGCTCCACGAGAGGTGGGGCTGAGATGGCGCGGCTCCGCCCCGGAGACCGTGTCTGCGTCCGACCCGGCCTGGTCGGCACCCACCACAGGACGCCCGGCTACGTGAAGGGCAGGATCGGGCGGGTGCAGGCGCTGTGCGGGGTCTTCCCCAACCCGGAGTCGCGGGCGTACGGAGGGAGCGGGCTCCCGGAGCGGGCGCTCTACCGGGTCGAGTTCGACCAGAGGGAGTTGTGGGGAGAGCGCTACGAAGGGCCGGAGGGCGACAGCCTGCTCATCGACATCTTCGAGCAGTGGCTGGAGCCGGTGTGACCGCCCGGCAGGAAGGAAAGTAGAGAGATGGCCGGAGACAGGCTTCACGATCACGGGGACGGCGAGCTACACGAGCATCCGGGGATGGAGGATGACGTGGACCTGAGCGTCCGCGCCAAGCGCCTGCTCGCGATGGAGGAGCTCCTCGTGGAGAAGGGAGTGATCGGACGGGACGACGTCCGCCGCCTTCTCGACGTGGTGGAGACGAGGTCGCCGGTCGACGGCGCGAGGGTCGTGGCCCGCGCCTGGGTCGACCCGGACTACCGGCGCCGCCTGCTGGCGGAGCCTGAGGAGGCCCTCGACGAGCTGGGATACCCGCTCGTCGGCAGCGCGAAGCTGGCGGTACTCGAGAACACCGACAGGCTGCACCACCTGGTCGTGTGCACCCTCTGCTCCTGCTATCCGACGACACTGCTGGGCCTGCCGCCCGACTGGTACAAGAGCTTCGCCTACCGGTCGAGGGCCGTCGTGGACCCGCGGGGGGTGATGCGCGAGTTCGGGCTGGAGGTGGGCGACGACGTGGAGGTGCGGGTCGTCGACAGCACCGCCGACCTTCGTTACATGGTGCTCCCCGTGCGCCCTGAGGGAACCGAGCGGTTGAGCGAGGAGGAGCTCGTGACGCTCGTCACCCGCGACAGCATGATCGGGACCGGCGTCGCCAAGACTCCCGCCGCCAAGCCGTCATAACGGGGAGGGGCGGTCTAGGCGGGTGGCAGGTTCTCGATGTCGACCGGATCCACCGGGTCGGCGAGGTGGAATCCGAAGACGCGCGAGTAGAAGTAGAGCTCGGCGTCGAGCGTTCTCTTGATGTTCTCGGCGCGGCGGAAGCCGTGCTGCTCGCCCTCGAATGGCAGGTAGGCGACGGGGACCCCCTTTTCGCGCAGCGCGTCGCGCATCATCTCCGACTGGTTGGGAGGAACCACCCTGTCCTCCAGACCCTGGAACAGGATTAGCGGCGTGGAGAGCCGGTCGACGTGGTGGATGGGGGAGCGCTCCAGATAGAGGTCCCGGCGCTCCGGGTACGGCCCGACCAGCGTGTCCAGATACCGCGACTCAAACTTGTGGGTGTCCTTCGTGAGTGCCTCCAGGTCGCTGACGCCGTAGAGGCTGGCCCCGGCGCGGAAGACGTCGTGGAAGGTCAGCGCGCTCAGTGTCGTGAAGCCGCCTGCGCTCCCTCCCCTGATCGCCATGCGGCCTCCGTCCACGCTGCCCCGCTCCGCCAGGAACCGGGCGCCGTTGACGGAGTCCTCGACGTCGACCAGACCCCAAGTGCCGTTGAGACGCCGCCGATAGGCAGTGCCGTATCCGGTGCTGCCGCCGTAGTTGACGTCGAGCACTCCGAAGCCTCGGCTCGTCCAGAACTGGGTGCGTAGGTCGAGCGTGGACGAGGCGGCGGAGGTCGGCCCGCCGTGCACGAGGACGACCAGCGGAGGTTTTTCTCCCTCCGGCGGGGAGTAGTCTCCGTTGGCCGGTGGGTAGAAGAAGGCGTGGGCGGTGAGGCCTCCCGCCGTGGGGAACTCGACCGGCTCCGGGACGGAGAGGTAGCCTTCGCCGACGCTCGCGGCGCTGGAGCTGCGGAGCACCTCAGTTGCGCCGGTGCGCACGTCGTGGGCCATGAGCGACGACGCCGTCGTCGGTGAGCCGGCACCGAAGACGACGCGGCCCGCCCCGACGCGCAACCCCGCCCGGGTGATCTCGGTAAAGGGCGTGGGCACAGTCTCCAACTCCAGCGTGTCGGTGTTTAGGTTGGCGACGTGCGACGTGCCGCCGCTATTGTAGCTGCAGACGATGCGGCTCTCCGAGGCGAAGCCGTACGTGGACGACGCCAGACCCCACTGGGGCACCCCGAACTCCGCCTCCATCTCGCAGAGGGGCTCGACCCTGCCGCCGCGCCACCGGTAGAGGTTCCACCAGCCGCTCCGGTCGGAGACGAAGTGGAGGGTCCCCTGCGGAGACCACTCCGGCTGGAAGAGGGCCTCTCCGCCGCCTCCGGCGACTTGCCGCGGCTCCCCGAGGGCGCCGTCGGCCATGACGTCGGCAACCCACAGGTCGCTGCCGTCCCACGGCATGTTGGGATGGTCCCACGAGAGCCACGCCAGCCGGGATCCGTCCGGCGACAGCCGGGGGTAGGAATAGAAGTCGCGGCCCGACATGAGCACCGCGCCCGCGTCCATTCCGTCCAGGCCGAGGCTGACGATCGTGTTGACCGCCTCGCCCTCTCCCGTGTGGTCCTCCCGGACGCAGACGATGCGGGCCCGTCGGCTGTCCATGACGCCGTCGGCGTAGCGCATGGCCGTCTCGGGGGTAACGGGCTCCGGCTTCTCTCCCGGCCTCTGGCGGTAGAGCCGCTGGTCGTCGAAGTTGGAGAAGTAGACGACGCCGTCGTGCACCAGGAAGGCGCCGCCGCCGTACTCGTGCACCCGCGTCCGGACGTTGAAGGGGTGCGGCGTGACGTCGGTCGTCTCCCCGTCGGGCGCGCGGCGTACCACGACGTTTCTGCCGCCCTCGGACGGCCGCATCTCGGTCCAGTAGATGTCCTCGCCGTCGAGCCTGGTCTCCCCGATGCCGACCGACTCGGCGACGATCAGGTCAGAGGTTATGGGAGACTGCCAAGAGCCGTATGGGGCGGTCTTTCGGGACGTCATCGTTTGGGAATTATATACCTAACCTATCTGAATCGGGCAGTTCTGTCGGCCCTGCTCCTTGTTTCGTCTAGCAGTACCCGCTGTAGTACAACGTCTCAGGGTAGTAGACTTCCCGGCCGTAGCCCATACAGCGTTCGGTGCGCTTAGAATGCTTCGGGGTTTCTCTCTCGCACACAGATAGTCAGTCTATCAAAGAAGGCTGGCATATCCGGTTCGGCTACGATACGCGCGCACTCGCTAAAATCGACCTCTACAATGGCCGAGGCCTCCACCATACCCGCCGCCCACGCGGGCGCATCACGTCCGGACAGCCGGTTGACTGCTTGGCGGAAATGGTCAACCCACCTCGTCCCATCCTTCCGGAGTCCGCTTGCGGTGGTGTCGAAGATCACGATGTATCCCGTGACGATCTCTGGCGATAGCAGTTGAACGTTGGCCATCTCGCCTGTCAGATCATCGACTCGATTCGGGACCGTCCCAGCGATATTGCTCAGGAGCGATTTCAGGCTGATTCCGAGCCGCACCCGACCATCTTTAGGCCACACCACGTCCCAATTCTTGGATCGCCCTATACCCGGGACGGGTTGTTCGGTACCGGCCCCTGTGACCCCACGCTCAGCGAGTTGCTCGACACACATATCGGCCAAACGTGCAAGCCGTTTGGGTGACTGTCGTTTTCTCTCAACGATGGCAGTCTGGTACAGGCCCTCAACGGCGTCTTGCAGCGAGATCATAGCCCGAGGCGGGCGAGAGCCAATGAGCGGTACTTGGATTCAATCTCTATGCCAATGCTGTTTCGCCCACTACGACCCGCAGCGACCTGCGTCGATGCTGTTCCTGTGAACGGATCCAAGACCGTATCACCGACGAAGCTGAACATCCGGATAAGACGCTCGGCCAACTCCACAGGAAAAGGTGCAGGATGGTCACGTGTGGAGGCACCGCGAACGTCGCTCCATATTTGCCTAAACCATCGTTCATGTTCATGGGCGGAAATGACGCTCAGAAGGCGTGCCGCGGCTGTAGGACTACGGTAACCGCCCGGCTTGCGCAACATCAGTATGTACTCGATATCGTTCTTGACCACGCCGTTTGGCTCAAATGGCTTGCCAAGATACGAACCTCTGCGGTTGGCCTCTGTCGAAAGGTTACTGATCTTGTACCAGATTATCGGCGCGAGATTGTCGAATCCGATCTCGCAGCACTGGACCTGAATCGACGCGTGGAGGGGAATCACCGTATGTCTGCCACCGTTTCTCCGGCGGGACATACACACGTCACCGACTACGCAGACCAGCCTCCCTCCTGGCACGAGCGCATCGTAGCAGCGTTCCCAGACTTTTCCCAAACTGGACAGGAAGGCGTCATAGTCGCTCAACCTTCCCAGTTGGCCAGCACTGTCGGGATATTCCTTGAGCGTCCAGTAGGGGGGAGAGGTCACGACAAGGTGAATAGATGACGAGGGCACCTGCACGTCTCTAGCGTCGCCCAAGATGACTGTATGCGTCGTCGGGATAGTCGACACCTGAGAACGTATCCGCTCGATGGCAGATGAATCTTTGGCAATCGTGGGGATGCACCGTTGCTCTCGATCCGGATCGAGAGCTCTCATTTCTGTCGTGAGAGCCGATTCCAGCACGGAGTTGCTCACCATGTCTCGGCCTCCCTTACAGCATTGAGAGCTGGCGGGTGCGCTTCGGCCCTATCAGGCTGGCGTGGGGCAGGTGCGTCTCCACCGTTCTGGCCGTCGTTGTCGCCATCCGCTCGGCGGTCTCAATAGGGTGGATGTTGTTGTGCCCCTGGAACTCTGTGACGTAGCGATCTAGGTGCTTCGGGCTGAAGTGGTGGCACACCTCGTGGCACCGTCGCTTCAGTGTCGCGCCGAAACTCTCCATGCCGTTCGTGCTGGCCTGTTCCTGCACGTACTTCTCCAACGCTATACTTCACCGTCTCGTGGCGAAGCCGGAGTCCAGCGGCCCTTCTCACAGTGGGCGCAGCGTATACCATCCGGCCAGCAACATTCCACTAGCCGCGCCTCGGCCTTCTCATCTGTCCCAAACCGTCTTATAGCCGTCATGTGGCTCCCCCCTCGTCCCAGGGTGGGCTCTCTATATATTTATGTGCGTCATTTTGGGACAAAGTGGGACATTTCGTATCTGTGGCTCCCGGATGGCGGAGGGCTGTCCGCGCCTAGGAGTGTGTCATGTAGGGCTGTGGGGTGTCAGACGCATTATAGCACTAATGTTCGCGGCGTCAAGGGGGGTTCCAAGAATGGGGACCCCCATCTGTATCTTCCCCCGGGGACGGGGGAGGAGGGACCAGGCTCTTCGCCCGCTCTGTTCAACGGATGGGGGGGTGCGCTATCATTAGGCCCGTTTTCGACCAATCCGGTTCCGATCCGAAAGGAGAGCGTAGCATAATGACCAATCCGGCCATCCCCACCGAGCCGCTGCACATACAGACGCTGAAGCGCGCCGACGAGATGGGCGAGCCGCCCTGGCTCGACCTGCTGCTGGTCAACGACCGGAGCCAGCTGGCGATGAAGGGCGACCTTCCGGGCGGCCTTGGGGGAAGCACCGACGACCACATCCACTACGACTTCATCGAGTGGTGGATAGTACTGGAGGGCGAGCTTACCTTCGAGATCGGCGACTATCCTCTGCTGACCGCGCGGAAGCACGACATCGTGACCAGCCCGTTCGGGACGCGCCACCTGATCACCTCGGCGGGCGAGGGCCGCTCCGTCCGGCTGATCGTCGGCTATCCGGGGAGCGAGCACTATGCGGACGATCCCGACCATACGCAGAAGCGCGGGCCTGAGACGATACCGTTCCCTGAGTCTGAGAAGCAGGGGCCTCCCAACCTGATCCACACGAACCTGGACGAGCTGATCGCGAGCAAGGGCGAGCCTCCGTGGACGGAGGTGGTGGTGAAGAACGAGCACGTCAAGGGGACGCTGATCTGCCACGGGCCGGGGATGTCCAACACGCCCCACTGGCACGACGATATAACCGAGTGGTGGCTGCTGCTGAAGGGCGAGATCTCATACAACTACAGCAGGAAGAGGGAGCCCTTCCACATGAGGGAGGGCGACGTCGTCTTCATGCCGACGGGATACCGGCACGAGCTGACGACCATAGGCGACGGGCCGTCACTGCGGCTGGTCGTCGGGCCGCCGGAGGAGCACTCGGTCTACACGGACGACGACGCAGACGCGCCTCCGCCTCTGGAGTAAGGGACGGGGCAGCCCCCATCCTAACCTTCCCCCGCGGACGGGGAAGGGAGAGCCGGTGGTTCGGCAGAGCTCTCCTGAGCTTGTCGAAGGGCTCACCACGAACGGCGTTGGAACGCCCTTCCAAGCCTGGAGTAGGAAGCAGGCTGTGGATACCGGCTTTCGCCGGTATGACGGGTTAGCGGCGGAAGGAGATCCGGCGGAAGGCCTCCGCGTACTGGATGCCTCGGCCCTCGCCGCGGCTCCTGCGCCACTCCCGCATCCGCTCCCCCACTGACTCCGGGGAGGCGTAGTCGACCTGCGACCTGTGCTGGAGGAGCGCCCTGATCGACGTGTCCATGTGCTCCGTGACGTCGATCCAGAGGTCGGGGTCGGGATGGCCGATGACCCACACCTCGGCCACCTTGTGGGGCTCGAAACCGGCCTCCAGAAGCTCGGGGAAGGTCATGTGGTCGCGGGCAGCCGGGAAGACGGCAGAGAGGGTCGCCTCTCCCGCCGCCAGATGGTCGGGATGGCCGACCCCCCATCCTCCGTCCAGGTTGCGCATCGGGTAGGTGCAGAGCACCACGTCCGGGCGGTGCCGCCTTATCTCGCGGGCGATGTCCCTGCGCAGCTCCAGGGTAGGCTGCAGCATGCTGTCCTCGTGGTCGAGGAAGACCACATCCTTGAGGCCCAGCACTTTGCCGGCGTCGATCTGCTCCTGACGCCTCATCGTCGCCAGCTCCGCCTGGGTGATCTCCCGGTCGCTGCTGCCCTTGCTCCCGTCGGTGCACAGGACGTACACCATCTCCCAGCCCTCAGCGCAGAGCTTCGCCACCGTGCCGGAGCAGCCGTACTCGGCATCGTCGGCGTGGGCGACGACGACCATGCCGCGCGTGTATTTTTCTTCTCCCTCTTGGCTCATCGATTCTTCACCGCCTCCTGATCGATCCACAAGTTTACCACCAGAGCTTCCGGCCGTTGAATAGCCCCAGTTGGAGTGGTCCGTTCTTCTATCTCTCACTTCAACCCCCTACCGCTGCGCCAGCATCAGCACCCCGTCCGACGACATGATCACGTCGCTGGCGTGCTGTATCGCTTCCATCAGAGGCGCGGGGTATATCCCGACGAAGACCATGCCCAGGAGCAGCAGGCCTAGCAGACCGGTCGTCAGCGCCGGAACGCGGATGGGCGACATGTCCTCCCCGACCTCGATGTACATCTGCCTAACGACGTTCAGGTAGTAGTAGAGGGAGATCAGGCTGGTGAAGATGGCGAGGCCGGCGAGCCAGAGGAGCCCCTGCGCGGCGGCGGCGTTGAACAGGTAGAACTTGCTGACGAACCCGGCGAACACCGGCAACCCCGCCAACGAGAACAGGGAGGCCGTCAGCACAAGGGACAGGTGCGGAGCGCGCCTCGCCATTCCGGCCAGGTCGGCGATCCCCTCCCTGCCGGTCGCGTTGTAGACTGCGCTCACGGCCAGGAAGGCCGCCATGTTGGTTATTCCGTAGGCTACGATGTGCAGGATGATGCCGTTGGAGGCCAGGTGTGAGAGCTGGACGGAGACGCCGCCGTCCTCACCGACGGCGCCCAGCGCCGCCACTCCGACGAGCAGATAGCCCACATGGCCGATGCTCGAATAGGCCAGCAGCCGCTTGATATTGCTCTGAGTCAGGGCGCCGAGGTTGCCCACCGTCATGGTCAGCGCGGCCAGCAGGGCCACCACGAGCTGCCAGTCGGGCGCGCCCGGCAGGAGCCCCTCGGTGAACAGCCTCAGCATCAGCGCGAAGGCCGCCGCCTTCGATCCGACGGCCAGGTAGGCGGTGATCGGAGTGGGGGCCCCCTCGTAGGCGTCGGGCGCCCACATGTGGAACGGCGTCGCCGCTACCTTGAAGCCCAGCCCGACGACTATCAGCACGAGGCCGGCCACCAGCCCCGGACTCGTCCCCGCGCCGGCGGCCAGCGCCTCGCTGATGCCATCGAACCGGGTCGTTCCCAGAAGCCCGTATATCTGGCTGATCCCGAACAGCAGGAGCGCGGACGAGAATGCTCCCAGGAGGATGTACTTGACGCCCGCCTCGTTCGACCTGGGGTTGTACCGGTCGTAGGCCACCAGGACATACAGGCCGAAGCTGAGCAGCTCGAGGGAGATGTAGGCTGTGAGCAGCTCGCCCGAGCCGGCCAGGAGCATCATGCCCACGACGGTGAAGAGCAGGATGCCGTAGTACTCGCCGGGGTGGGAGAGGTGGCGGCGCACGTAGTCCATCGACATCAGGACCACGACGGCGCCCAGCGCGATGAAGAGTATCTTGAAGAAGAGGGCGTAGCCGTCGACCAGCAGCAGCCCCTCGTAAAGGCTGCCGTCCTCTCCCCAGAGGCGGAACAGCGTGAAGGCGAGGATGCAGCCCAGCCCGGCCACCGAGAGCCAGGGCAGGAGGTGTTTTCGATCGGGCCGGAGGACGAAGTCCGCCGTCAGGACCAGGAAGGCGAGGCCCGTGACCAGGAACTCAGGCAGAAGGAGCGTGAAGTCGTTGCTCATCCGACACCCGGAAAGCGCGCAAGCAGCTCGGCGACGCCGACGTCGATAACCCTGATGAACGGGAAGGGGAAGAGGCCCACCAGCAGGATGAAGCCGACGAGGATGGCAGCCGAGAAGCCCTCGAGGCGCGAGGCGTCCACCTGGTCCTTCCACCGCTCGCCGAGCGGCCCGAAGAAGACCCTGGCCAGAAGGCGCAGGATGTATACGGCCGTGGCCGCCGCGCCGATGATCCCAAGCACGCCGACGATCGGATAGGTCTTGAAGAGGCCGATGAAGACCAGCAGCTCAGCGACGAACCCGCTCAGTCCCGGCAACCCGAGCGACGTCAGCCCGGCGACGGTGAATAGGGCGGCGGTCAGGCCCATCCTCTTCGCCAGACCCTCCAGCACCATCGTGTCGCGCGTGTGAGTCCGGTCGTATATGACGCCGACGACAGCGAAGAAGAGTGCCGTCATGATCCCGTGGGAGAACATCTGGAGCACGGCCCCGCTGAGCCCCAGCGGATGCAGCGTCGCGATGCCCATCAGCACGTAGCCCATGTGGCTGACGCTCGAGTAACCGACGACGTACTTCAGGTCGGTCTGCCCCATGGCCGACCAGGCCCCGTAGAGCACGTTCACGGTGCCAAGTCCGACGAGGACGGGCATCCAGGCCTCCGCGCCGACGGGCATGATCTGCATTCCGATGCGTATGATCCCGAATGCGCCCAGCTTCATCAGCACGCCGGCGTGCACCATGCTGACCGAGGTGGGGGCTGCCACGTGTCCGTCCGGGGACCAGGTGTGGAAAGGCCACATGCCGGCCAGGACGCCGAAGCCGACGGCGAGGAGCGGGAAGAAGAGCTTCTGGAAGTTCGGAGAGAGAGCAGCGCCCTCCAGCTCACGGATGTCGAACGTTCCCAGGCCGGCCTCGACAAAGATGGCCATGATCGCGACCCAGACGAGCACGCTGCCCGCGACGAGGTAGAGGACGAGCTTCATCGCGCCGTACTCCTTGGTGCGTATGAAGCTGCCGAAGTCGGAGCTGCTCCCCCACACCCCGATGAGCAGGTACATTGGGAGCACCGCGAGCTCGTAGAAGAAGAAAAAGAAGAACATGTCCAGCGTGGCGAACACTCCGAACACGCCGGAGAGCAGCACGAAGTAGAGAACGAAGAACTCCTTGCCGCGGTCGGTGACGTTCCACGACACGAGCACGCCGGTGAACATGACGACGCCGGAGAGGAGCATCATAGGCGCCGAGATGCCGTCCAGGCCGAGGGCCAGCGATATGCCCTGGTCTCCGAGCGGCCAGGCCCCCGGAAGCGGCAGCCACTCCCAGGTCCTCTCGAACTGGACGCCGCCCCTGTCGTGGTCGTACGCGGCGAACAGGTAGAACGACAGGAGCATCGTCACGAAGGCGACTGCGGAGGCCGTGTACCGGACGGCCGTCCTGCGGTCGCCGGGTACGGCCATCAGCGCGACTGCCCCGGCCAGGGGGATGGCTATGACGGCAAGGAGCGCGTATGAGTCGAGGGTTTGCATTTTACCCGGCCAGCGTCCACCAGAGCAGGCCAAGGCCGAGGGCTCCGACCGCCATCGCCATCCCGTAGTTGTATACCTTCCCGGACTGGACGAGGCGGAGGCGGAGAGCGGAGAGCATGACCGTCCAGGCAGGGCCATCGACTCCGGTGTCGTTGACAACGATCCGGTCGAAGAGCGATACGAAGCGGCTCGACGCCAGCACCACGCGGTCCACCGCCCACTGGTAGAGGGAGTCGACGTAGTAGCCGTTAGAGACCAGCCGGTGCAGCCGGCGCCCCATCGCGATCTGCGAGGCGGTCTGCCGTTCAGGCGTGTCCGCCCCCCACTCCGGACGCCTATTGCTCACATAGTATGACCAGCAAGCCGCGAGACCGGCGGCGACGATTCCGACGGACACGCCGATGAGCAGCGGCTCCGCGGAGTGCCTGTCCGCCCCGGTCAGGAAGGCGCCGAAGCCGGGGTAGGCGTCGCTCCAGCCGAAGGTGACGATCCCCAGCGTCAGCGCGAGGGGCGCGAGCAGGAGCAGGGGGAGCGTCATCAGCAAGGGCGACTCGTGCGCGTCTCCGCCGCTCCTGTCCGGTCCGAAGAAGACCAGGAAGGTGACACGCGCCATGTAGAGCACGCTCAGGACGGAGGCGGCGAGGGCCAGGACGAGGAGCGCGGGGTGCCTGTGCTCGAGAACGGCGTACAACACCTCCTCCTTGCTGAAGAAACCGCTGAGCGGCACCAGCCCGGCCAGCGACGCCGCGCCGATGATGAAGGTGATCGACGTCAGGGGCATCCTGCGCCACAGCCCGCCCATCTCCCGGATGTCGGTCTTGCCCGTACCGTGCGTGACGCTGCCTGCGCCGAGGAAGAGCAGCGCCTTCGATACGCCGTGGGCGAGCAGGTGGAGCATGGCCGCGCCGACGCCGAGCGCGCCGAGGGAGAGCATCATCAGGCCGAGGTGGCTGACGGTGGAGTAGGCGAGCACGCGCTTCAGGTCGGTCATCACCAGCGCGAGCGTTCCGGCGAAGGCGAAGGTGAAGAGGCCGACGCAGGCGACGACGAGCAGCACGACCGGCGCCGCCTCGAAGAGCGGCATCAGCCTCGCGACCAGGAAGACGCCAGCGGCGACCATCGTCGCGGCGTGGATCAGCGCGCTGACGGGCGTGGGGCCCTCCATCGCGTCCGGGAGCCAGACGTGGAAGGGGAACTGCGCCGACTTGCCCATCGCGCCCAGGAAGATAAGGAAGACGGCGGCGTTGACCGTCGCCTGGGAAACGACCCCGGCCTCAAGCCCGTTCTGAACGGCGTGGATGACGCCGGCTATGTCGAAGGTGCCGGTGGCGCGGTAGAGGAGGATGATGCCGATGAGCAGCCCGACGTCGCCGATCCTGGTGGTGACGAAGGCCTTCTTGGCGGCCTCGGCGGCCGAGCGCCTCTCGTACCAGAAGCCGATGAGGAGATACGACCCTAGGCCGACGAGCTCCCACGCCAGGTAGAGGAAGACGAGGTTGTCGGCAAGCACGAGCGCCAGCATCGCCGCGGCGAAGAGCGCGTGCGCCGCGAAGTACCAGCCGAAGCGGGGATCCCCCCGCATGTACTCGACGGAGTATAGCTGCACGAGCAGCGCCACGAAGGTGACGAGGCCGAGCATCGTCACCGAGAGCCGGTCGACGATGACGCCCCAGGTGATGGTCAGGTCGCTGACGACGATCCAGTCGACGCTGAAGACGTCATCACCGCGGGCCATCAGGTCGAAGAACACGAACCAGAAGAGGACGAAGCCGAGCAGGACCGCCGCTATTGAGATGAAGGCTCCCCGCATCGGCAGCCATCTGCCGAACAGGACGACGAGGAAGAAGGCGGAGGCGCTGAGGGCGGGGACGACCCACGCCCACTCGATGCCTATCATCTGTCTACCACTTCATCAGGTCGATCTCGTCGACGTTGACCGACGAGCGGTTCCGGTAGAGCCTCAGGATGATAGCGACGGCCAGCGCGAGCTCCGCCGCCGCGATGGTGATGACGAAGATGACCAGCACCTGGCCGAGCGCACGCTGCGACTCGGCGAAGTCGACGAAGGCCGCGAAGCCGATCAGGTTGATGTTGACGGCGTTGAGCATCAGCTCTATCGACATGAGGATGAGCACCGCGCTCCTCCTCGCCAGGACGCCGTAGATGCCGATGGCGAACAGCGCCGCGCTCAGCACCTGGAAGTGGGCGAGCTCGATCAATCGCGTCCTCCGCTCGTCCGGACCAGCACGATCGCGCCGATCAGCGCCACCAGAAGCACCAGCGAGGCCACCTCGAACGGCACCGCCCACTGGACGAACAGCGTCTCGCCCAGCGTCTCGAAATCGACGCTCCGCCGCTCCACGGTGCGGACGCTCGTGCCGACGATAGCCGCGGCCAGGAGGGCGAAGACGCCGAGCGCGGCAAGCGCGGCGAAGGGCCACTGCCGGTTGTCGGAGAGCACCCTGAAGTCCTCGATCCGCGTCAGCATCAGGGAGAAGAGGATGACGATCACGATGGCGCCGCCGTATATCAACACCTGCACCAGCGCGAGGAACTCGGCGAATGCGATGAGGAAGACGCCCGCGACGCCCATCAGCGACGCCAGGAGCGCGAAGGCGGCGTAGACGATGTTACGGGTCAGCACCACGGCAAGCGCTCCGCCGAGGGTGAGCGCCCCCGCGATATAGAAGAGCACCAGCGACGCCGATATCATTGATTCTCGGCTGCCTCGGACACAGCCAAGCCCGTCCGCGCCGTGTCTGCCGAAGCGTCCGCGGCCTCGACGGGTTTCCTGGGCGGCTTCTTCACCGGAACTCCGCTGTTCTTCTTCGGCTGGGTGGGCGTCCAGCCGGTATCGGCCTGGTACTCCCTGCCCATCTCCAGGAGCTGGTCCAGGTCCACCCGGTTTCCGTTTCGCTCGTACTTGCTCAGCTCGTGCTCGTGGCTCATCTCGATGGCGTCGAAGTTGCAGACGTCGACGCAGATGCCGCAGAGGATGCAGCGGCCGAGGTTGATCTCGAACTGGTCGATGATCTTGCGGCGGCGGCTCTTCCCCTCCTCGTGCTGGGGGTTGTCCTTCATCACTGCGGTCATGCACTGGGTTGGGCAGTCGCGGACGCACACCATGCAGCCAGTGCAGTAGGGCTCGGTCACGTCGTAGTCCCAGGTCAGGGCCGGAAAGCCCATGTACCGGTCGGCGACCTTGATCCTAGTGCGGGGGTCCGGGTACTGGGCGGTCACCGGACGGCGGAAGGCCGTCCGGATGGTCACGAGAAGCCCCTCGAGGAAGCCGATCACAGATCGATCCCTGGCGACGTGGAGGGCGCCGTCCTCGCAGTATGGGCAGGATGAACCGTTACCGTCATTCTATTCGTCCGTGTTCCGGGCCGCCTGAAGATGATGTAAAAGGTCCCGGCCAATAGTACCAGAGAGATGAGGGTCAGTGACCACAGGGGCCACTTGTAGAAGAGGACGGCGCCGGTGACGGCGATGTTGATGAACGAGAGTGGCACCAGGAGCTTCCAGCCGAAGGCCATGAGCTGGTCGATGCGCAGCCGCGGGTATGTGCCGCGTATCCAGATGATGAGGAGTATGACGGCGTAGGTCTTTGCCATGAACCAGAGCGCGGAGAGCGCCGAGTGGAGGGCGCCGTCGAAGGGCATCGCGGGCCACCTCCAGCCCCCCAGGAAGAGGAGGGTCGTGATGGCTGCGACGGTGAAGGTGTTGATGTACTCGGCGAGGAAGAAGACGGCCCAGTGCGCCCCGCTGTACTCGACGAAGGGGCCTCCTACCACCTCCGACTCGGCGTGGTGGATGTCGAACGGGGTGCGCCCGAGCTCCGCGAGCCCCGCCGTCAGGAAGATGAACAGCCCCAGCGGCTGTATCAGCGCGTTGGCGGCCGTCGCCTGCCCATTGACGATCTCCCGGAGGTCGAGCGACTGCGCGAGCATCGCGACGGCCAGCAGGGCCATGATGAAGGGTATCTCGTAGCTGACGAGCTGTCCCGCCGCCCTAAGCCCGCCCAGGATCGCATACTTGTTGGCCGAGCCCCAACCGGCCATCACCAGTCCCATGACCGACAGGACCGAGAAGGCGACGATGTAGAAGAGCCCGAGGTCGAGGTTCGCCAGCACCAGGTCCTGCGCCACCGGGATCGTCACCCACAGCAGGAACGAGGGGACGAACACGGCGAGCGGAGCGAGCCAGTATACGCGCCGGTCGGCCCATGAGGGCAGGATGTCCTCCTTCGTCACCAGCTTGATGGCGTCCGCTATGGGCTGGAGCGCGCCGTGGAAGCCGACCCTCATCGGCCCCATGCGCATCTGGATCCGGGCCAGCGACTTCCGCTCGATCCAGGTGAGGATGAGCACCGTCACCGACAGGAAGACCATGAGACCCAGCGCCCCGAGCGCGTAGTAGACGCCCTGAAGTAGGCTCACCGGTCCACCTCTCCAAGCACTATGTCGATCGAGCCGAGCACGACCACGGCGTCGGCGACGTAGGCGTTCCTGAGCATGTGCTGGAGAGCCTGCAGGTTGGCGAAGGAGGGCGCACGCACCTTGACTCGGTAGGGCTTGTCGCCCCCGTCGCTGACGAGGTAGACGCCGAAGTCACCCCGGGGAGACTCGGTCCGCACGTAGACCTCTCCCTTGGGAGGGCGGGCTATGCGACGCACCTTCGCCGCGATCTCTCCATCCTCCATCTGAGCCATCGCCTGCTCGACGATGCGGAGCGACTGCCGCATCTCCTCCAGACGGACGTAGTACCTGTCCCAGCAGTCGCCATGCGTGCCAACCGGGATGCCGAAGTCGAACCGGTCGTAGATCGAGTAGGGCTCCGAGATGCGGACGTCCTCCAGCACGGAGCTGGCCCGGAGCGCCGGGCCGGTCATGCCGAAGGCCACCGCCTCCTGGGCGCCCACAGGGCCTATGCCCTTCGTACGCGCCAGGAACATCTCGTTGTTCGAGAGGAGCTCGTCGCACTCCTCCACTCCCCGCTTGAGCGTCTCGACGAGGGAGCCGACGCGCTGCCCAAAGTCGTCGGGCACGTCCTCGTGGAGCCCGCCCACGCGGATGTAGTTGTGCATCATGCGCGCGCCGGTCACGCTCTCGAACAGCGCCTGGATCCTCTCCCGCTCCCTGAAGCCGTACAGGATCGGCGTCATCGCCCCGGCGTCCAGCCCGTAGACGCCGTAGAAGAGCATGTGGCTGGCGATCCTGTTGAGCTCACACAGTACGACGCGGATGTAGCTGGCCCGCTCGGGGACCTCGAGGGCCATCAGCTTCTCGACAGCTAGGCAGAAGGCCAGCTCGCAGTTGAGGTTGGAGACGTAGTCGAGGCGGTCGAACAGGGTGATGATCTGGCTGTACTGCTCGCCCTCGCACAGCTTCTCAGATCCCCTGTGGAGGTAGCCGATGTGCGGCTCGGCGCGGACGATCCGTTCACCCTCGATCCATAGCACCAGCCTGAAGACGCCGTGCGTGCTCGGGTGCTGCGGCCCCATGTTCACCATCATGTCGACGGTGTCGGCGGACATTACTGTCTGCTGGATCTGCATCTTAGGTGATCTCGTCGAGCAGTCGAAAGTACGTCTCTCTGCTCATCCCTGCCGTTCTCATGTTGGTCCGTATGTGTGTCACGGGGACCATCCCAGGGCTCGTCTTGATTACCACCGGGCGTCTTATCCCCGGCTTGGTCATCATCAGATGGTCGCCTCTTGTTCGTTGGACGCTGAAGCCATCCAGTTCAAAAACTCGGACGAGAGTCGTATGCCGAATTGGGACGATGCGCCTACGCGATGACTCACGCAACTACCGCAATCTCATCCGCAGTGACCCGGTCGCGCAGCTTCCAGACGCCGTCGATCAACTCGAATCCCGACTCGTCTAGAACTTCGACCAGCGTGCCCAGATGCTCACAGCCTTCAACAAAGGCCTCGACGGCCTCCTGAAGCGCCCGTCTGGCTTCATCGGGACTGTCGCCGAAGCTGGATACGTCCAACTCGCGGCACAGACCGACGTAGCAGTCGCCCTCCCGGAAGAGCTCACTCGTATACTTTACAGTCGTCATGGCGGCTTACGTCTCACTCGATCTTCAACTCTTGGACACCGTGTCCGCTAATAGTCGACGTTGGCCTGTCGACGACCATTCTACCACTCGTCGTAGTCGTGGAAGGGGAAGCTCTTGCGGCCCGGATAGCCCTCGAAACCTTCGTACAGCAGCAGAGGCACCAGGTTGGGATGGCCGTCGAAGACGACGCCGAAGAGATCGTGCGCCTCACGCTCGAACCAGTCTGCGCCCCTCCACACCGGGACCACCGACGGCGCCCGCGGCTCCTCAGGCGGCAGCGACACTTTGACGACTATCTTGTGCCGCAGCCGGAGCGAGAAGAGGTGGTAGACGACCTCGATACGCTCGACGTAGTCGACGGCCGACAGGCACCGCAAGTAGTCGAAGTCGAGCCTCGGATCACTTCGCAGCAGCCGACAGACGGCGAGCAGGTCGTCCGGGCTGACGGTGACGACGACCTCGTCGACCGCCGCGCCCACCTCGACGTCGAACTCCCCGAGCACCTCGGGAAGGAGTCCGGAGAGCGCCTCGCCCCTGGGGTCCAGGGCTACGGGCGCCTCGGGAGCGTCGGGGCCGCGCCTATGACGCTGCGTCACGCTGCCCGGCGTCCTTGGCGATCTTCTCCTGGAGCTGCATGATGCCGTACATCAGCGCCTCGGGCCGGGGGGGACACCCGGGCACGTAGACGTCGACCGGGATCAGGTGGTCCACCCCCATCACCACCGAGTAGGAGCGGTAGTACGGCCCGCCGTTGGTGGCGCAGCTGCCCATCGCGATGACCCACTTCGGGTCCGGCATCTGCTCGTACAGGAGCTTGATCGGATCGGCCATCTTCTTGACGACCGTTCCCGCGACGATCATCACGTCCGCCTGCCTCGGCGAGGGCCAGGTGATGACGCCGAACCGGTCGAGGTCGTGGTGAGACATGTGCGTGCTCATCATCTCGATCGCGCAGCAGGCGAGGCCGAACGACAGCGTCCACAGGGAGGACTTCCGGGCCAGGGCGAACAGCTCGCTCGATCTGGCCGTCACCGCATTCGGCAGCACCCGCTCGAATGGGCTGTCGGCCGGACTGTTGCCCCGTCCGGGCTCATATCCCTGTCCCAGCTCTATCTCCAATGCAGCACTCCCTTTCGCCAGCCGTACACCACTCCGAAGAAGAGGATGCCTATGAAGATGATCATCTCGTAGAAGACGATGGGCGCCGTCTTCAGGAACACCACAGCCCACGGGAAGAGGAACACGGCCTCGACGTCGAAGATCAGGAACAGGATCGCGAAGACATAGTAGCGGATATTGATCTGGGACCAGCGATGCGGCGCGGGTTCGATGCCGCACTCGTAGGGCATCTCCTTCGCCGCCGACTTCCGCTTGGGGGCCATCAGGAAGGATGCCAAGAACATCCCGAGAACGGCGGCCAGGCCAACGCTCCCCACCAGCAGCACCGCCATCCAGTTTACGTCGTAGCCTTCAGGCACGGCGAGGCCTCACAAACGCGCTTACACGGGCAAGCTCAGTTTACCACCGGCGAAAAAAAGGCGTCAAACGAGGTACGGCCCGAGGCAAGTGTTCAGACTCGAGGGGAACCCCACCTCAATCTTCCCCCCGCGGAGGAAAGAGGCAAGATCTACCGCCCGGCCAGGTCATCGAAGACGCCGCGCCACGTCACCGCATCGCCCTGGGCGTAGCCCGCGCGGTAGACGATCGTACCCGAGGCGTCGAAGGCGACCTTCGTGGCGTGGGCCCGGACCCTCAGCTCCGAGAGGGCGCTGCGGGCCGCCCTGCCCATAGTCCAGGAGTAGTCCCGCTCTCTCCCCACCCTCGCGATCTCCGACAGGTCGGCCGTCGGGTCGACCTCGAGCGCATAGAAGTCGACGACGTCGGCGTAGTCGTCCCAGATGTCCCTGAACCGCCGCAACGCGGCGGAGCACTCGGCTCAGTTCTCCGTGTAGAAGAACAGGAACGCCGGTCTGTTAATGGCCAGCAGATCGACGGTCGTCAGCGTCGATCCGTCAATGAGCTGGAACTCGATGCCGGGGAGACGGTATCCCACCTCTCTGCCCACCGTGGGGGTGGGGGTTGGCACGGGTGTGGAGGTAGGCAGAGGCGTGGGCGTGGGAGATGGCACCGGCGTCGATGTGGGAGACGGCACCGGGGTGGGCGTAGGCAGAGGCGTCGGCGTAGACGCGGGTGGAGTGGGGGAAAGCGGCGGAGCGGAAGTTGCAGTCGGAGGGACAGTGGCCGTGGCTGTAGCAGGCGGCGCGAGCGGCGTAGCGGGCGCAGGCGTCTCCGCAGGTGGAGGCGCAGGCGTGGCGGTGGCCGTAGACTCCGGGGCGCGGGCCCGGGGTTCCGACACCGAAGTCGGAGTCGGGGACTCAGAGCCGGACGCTTGCGGATCGGCCCCGCCACAGGCGGCCACAGCCGCCAGGAGCGCGGCCGCCAGGAGAATCTGCGTCACTCTACTCATCTTGCCCCGTGCCTCGGTGAGCCTCTAGTCAGAGAAGAATCTGGCCAGCTCGTCGCGGTCGAACGCCGGAAGCTCCCGGAGGCCGCCCCCGGTCCTGAGGCGCAGCCCGTCCTCAGGCACGGTCACCCGTCCGATCACTCCCGCCGCGATACTCTCTCGTTTCAGCGCGGCCACCAGCCCCGGCGCCTCCTCCGACGAGACGGTCGCGAGCAGCGCCCCCGAGGCGATCAGCCCCAGCGGATCGAGCCCCAGGGCGCGGCATACGGCGCGGCTCTCCGGCAGCACCGGGACGGCGTCAACGTCCACGACGACGCCCACTCCCGCGGCCTCGCACATCTCCCGCAGCGCCGTCGCCAGTCCGCCCTCGGTCGGGTCGTGCATCGAGTGGACGTCGGCCGCGGCGCGGGCGACCGCCGCGTCTTGGACCACGCTTATCCCAGGATCGAACAGCAGCCGAGAGGCGTGGTCGACCATGCGGGCGTCGAGGCCCGCATCCACGAGCTCATCGCGCGCCTCCCTCGCCAGTATCGCAGTCCCCTCTATGGCGACGCCCTTGGTGAGGACGACTGCGTCGCCCGGACGCGCCCCGGCGGTCAACACCACGTCCTCCTTGTCGACCTCCCCGAGCAGCGCGCCGACCGCCAGCGGACGCGGCAGGCCGTAGGTGACTTCAGTGTGTCCTCCGACCAGCGAGACTCCGAGTGTCGAGCACGCCTCCCGCAGCTGCTCGAAGACGGCTCGAACCGCGTCCGGACGCGTGCCCTCAGGGAGCAGCACCGTCGCCAGCAGCCACCGGGGAGTGGCTCCCATGACGGCGAGGTCGTTCGAGTTCACCTGCACGAGGTACCATCCGATCAGCTCCGTCGCGAAGGTGATCGGGTCCGACTTGGCGACCAGGTAGCGGTCCCCCATGTCTATGAGCGCGGCATCCTCGCCCGGCCTCGGACCCAGGACCACGCGGGGGTCGTCCGACCTGACTCTGTCCAACAGCTCGGAAAGAAGCTCCAACGGCAGCTTTCCGGCCCGCATCCCGGACTCGCGCATCGCACGATGCTATCATGAACGGGCGATGATCACCGCCGTCTTCTTCGACCTGTACGGAACGCTGGCCGGCTTCAGCCCCTCCCGGTACGAGATACAGTCGGAGGCCTGCGCCGACTTCGGGATCGAGGTCACCCCGGAGGGCGTGACCGCCGGATACGCCCTGGCCGACGACTTCATGGCGCGGCAGAACGCCCGCGACCCGGTGCGCCGCATGGACTACGCGGCGCGGGAGCTCTTCTTCGCCGAGTACGAGCGGCGCATCCTGGCGGGCGCCGGAGCCGACGTGAGCCTCGAGAAGGCGGCGGTGATATGGCGGCGGGTGGGCACGATACCCTACAGGATGGCGCGGTTCGACGACGTCCTGCCCGCGGTCGACATCCTCAAGCAGCAGGGGCTGACCCTGGGGCTGATCTCCAACATGAACCGGCCCGGCCCGGAGCTGATGGAGAGCATGGGCCTGACTCCGTACCTCGACTTCGCCGTCACCTCGCTGGAGGTGGGCGCCGAGAAGCCCCACGCGCCCATATTTCGCGCCGCGCTCGCAAGGGCCGGTGTGGAGCCCGGCGAAGCCGTACACGTCGGCGACCAGCCAAGCTCGGACGTCCAGGGCGCGCAGGCCGCCGGCATCGGGGCTGTCCTGCTCGACCGCGACCGCAACCACCCGCAGTATGACGGCTGCCCCCGCATCGAGACGCTGATGGAGCTGCCGCCGCTGCTCCCGTCGCTGGGCTAGGTAGAATCCAGTCCCGGCTGTTCTTTCACAGCGTCTCTCTTGACGAGGCGCACGCCGACGATGACTGCCCAGATAGCCCAGGGGAAGTGTCGCCCCGTCAATCAGGCGAGGCGGCCCAGTGCGCCAGCGCCTTGTCGGGCGAGGCGATCTCCTCGATCGAGGTGTAGAAGTAGTCCTGCCAGCCCTTCTCCGGCAGCCCGGTGAAGAGCATCAGGTTCAGGGGATACTCCTCGCTCTCCGTAACGCGCCGGAAGTCGTCGCGGAACAGGAAGGTCGGCTTACCCAGCGCGATCGCCGCGCCCAGCTCCACCATCACGCCCTCGTCGGGAGGTACCCCGTTGACGACGGCGAAGATGGCGTCCGACTCCAGGACGTCGCAGAGGTCCTTCCGGCCGATCCGGTAGGCCCAGCCCTCCGACAGGAAGTCCTCCTGGTTGTTCCGGGCGAACGGCTCCCAGACCTCCAGCCCGAGCGCCTCCAGCGCCTCCACCAGCCGCGGCAGCAGCACCGACTTCTGCTGGGCGGAGAACCCGTAGGGATTGGCAAGGTAGATGGTTTTCTTCATAGCTGTGCGTCCTACGCCGCCAGCATCACTGGCCCGCTGAGGATACCACGCCCTTCGTCATCGCTGCGCGGCGGATTCACGGAGGCCCCGGAGGAGAAAGACCCCTCATCTCAGTCTCCCCCCGTGGACGGGGGAAGAGGGGGAAGTTGCTCTACCAGACTTCGCCCTTGGCGTAGAGCCTCTTGGCGGGGCCGATCAGCTTCGGGTCCGGCTTTTCCACGCGGCGCCCGACCTCGGGGTCGTACTCGAGGCTGCGCAGCACGTAGCGCATGCAGTTCAGGCGCGCGCGCTTCTTGTCGTCGGACTTCACCACGACCCAGGGCGACGCCTTGGTGTCTGTGGCCGCGAACATCGCCTTCTTGGCCTCCGTGTATTCGTCCCACAGAGGCAGAGACCGGACGTCGACGTTGCTGACCTTCCACTGCTTGAGTCCGTCCCGGGCGCGGGACATGACCCTCCTGAGCTGCTCCTCCCGGCTCACCGAGAACCAGAACTTGAACAGGTGGAGGCCCTCGTTGATCAGCATCTCCTCGAACACGACGGTGTCGCGAAGGAAGCGCAGCGTCTCGGCCGGCGTGCAGAAGCCCATGACCGGCTCCACCACCGCCCTGTTGTACCAGGAGCGGTCGAAGAAGACGATCTCCCCGCTGGATGGCAGGTGCTGGACGTAGCGCTGGAAGTACCACTGCCCGCGCTCCCTCCCGGTCGGGGACGGCAGGGCGACCAGCGAGGCGCCACGGGGATTCAGGTGCTCCATGAACCGCTTGATGGTCCCGCCCTTGCCGGCGGCGTCCCTCCCCTCGAACAGCATCACGATGCGCTGGCCGGTCTCCCTGACCCACTTCTGCATCTTCAGCAGCTCGATCTGCAGGGCGGCCTTCTCGCGTTCGTACCTCCGCCGGGACAGCTTGGTCTCGTAGGGATATGTGTCGCTGATGATCTGGTTGCGGCGCGCGCCCTCCACCTTCGCCAGAATATCCGGGGGGATACCCGCCGTCGGGATCACGGGGGCGACGCGCTCCTGAACCGCGGTCGAACTTTTCATGCGCGTACCGTACTAGGATGCCTCTTCCGCGTCAATTGCCGGCCCCCCCATCCTAACCTTCCCCCGCAGAGCCGGGGGAAGGGACAAGATGCACCTTCCACCGCCGGAGCCGGGGAATGGACGAGAGGATGGCCTTCGGCCCGCGAGTCTGATCATATGCCGCCAGGCCTATCCGACGGCGCGCGGGCCGGGACGCTACTCGACGAGCGCCGGGACCGATACCAGCAGCGCTCCCGCGTCGTCCGGCGCCGCCACGCCGGTGATCGGAACGGGCGCGCCGGCCAGTCGCCTGATTCCCCGCCGCAGCATCCTGCGTAGCTCCGGCTTGTCGACGAGCCGCAGCGCTCCTCTTCCGTCGGTCCAGCACCGCAGTCGCACGTCCTCCTGCCAGACTTCGTCGGCGCGCTCCACCTCCATGAGCAGGACAGTGACGTCCAAGACCGCGCCCCGTTTCGAGTCCGCGTACCGTCCCAGCGGCGAGCCGATTATCCTCCCGTACAGGCCCGCCTCTTCAGCGGCCTCCTTCAGCGCCGTCTCATGCGGACTCTCGCCGCCGTCGATGTTCCCTTTAGGAAATATCCAGCGCCGCTTCCTCAGCGACGTGATCAGGCAGAAGTCCGTCTCTCCGCCGAGGCGGCGGAATGGAATGACGCACACCTGGCGAACCGGCGTCGACTTGCGCATCCGTCCTCTGCTCATCTTCGGGCCGTGGGCGGGGTCAGCCGGGCTCTTCGAGGCGCGACAGTACCGCCCTGCGGGCGCCCTTGCGGTCGAACCTCTTCCACGCCCGAGGGAATTCGGCGCTCCGGATCGCAGCCTGGCGGTTTTGGCCGCTGATCAGCTGCCCCAGGACGATGAGCTGGCCCCGATTCCGGGTCCGCATCGGGACGCTCTCCGCGTATCGGCGAAGCTGCTCCGTGGCGACGCACGCGTCCTGGAACTCGCCCAGAACGTCCTGAAGCCTCCTCAACCTCTTGATTTCGGGTCTGAGCGCCTTCCCGTAGATCGGATGGAAGAACTCGAACAGGTAGCGCAGCCGCTTGCACCGGATCCGCAGTGCGTGGAGCGACTCGCTGGAGGAGCCGGGGATGATCGCGCGGCCGTCGCGGCGCAGACGCCTATACTCCCTGCCGATAAGCTGCCGGGCCGCGTCCCCGATCGTGACGGCGCCGAACCTCTTAACGGCCCGCCTCGACGGGCCACGACCGAGGAAACGCGTGAAGCGGTCCTTCAGACGTGCGTACCGGCGACTCGTCAGGCACGTTAGCAGCCGCCTCCTCGCCTTCCGCCACTGATCGGCCAGATGCTTTCTATAGTCGCCTACCTGTTCCGAGTCCTCGACGGACACCCCGGCCGCGTACCGGTCGAGATTGTCACGGTAGACGTCCAGGTCGCGGACCCTGCCAAGAGCCGCAGCGACCCATCTCAGCTCGCGGTTGAATGAACTGACCGAGCCTGCGGGCAGTAGATCGCTGAAGACCCGAAACGCGGCGCGGAGACGGCGTATGGACACCCGCATCTGGTGCACGCCCTCAGGGTCCAGCCCCTCCCACGCCCTCGGCTCCTGGGCGAGCAGCTCCTCGAAATGCTCGATCAGGCAGCGATAGGCCAGGCGGATCGCAGGATCGGCCGCCGTCAGCTCCTGATCATGCGTCTCCGTTACGAAAGGCGTCTCCTCGAGTAGCCGCCGCATCCGAGACGCACGAGGGAGCGACAGGCCCGCCGCCTGCAACCCGCGATCGAACTTGCTCAGGCGTGAGGGCAGAAGATTGAACCGCTGTTGCAGCGTCGTCGCCAGCTGCAGCAACGACTCCTCGTGGCCGCTCTTCAACTCCAGCTCCAGCTCTACGAACGTCATGCGGCCCGGCGCCGTCTTGCGGGCCGGGAGCTTGGCCGTGACCGTCGCCTGGTCGATCGCCATCTCGATCTGCGAGCCGTCCGGGAGGCGGATGTCGAAGAGCCGACGGTAGTTGTGGATCCTGAACAGCTCCCGCGGGTCCCTCAGGCCAAGGCGGTTGAGCCGCCAAGCGACCGGCCCGGTAGGGAGGGAGTGGCCGCTGCCGCCGGGGAACTCGTCGACCTGCTGCTCCACCTCCAGCCGCCTGTGCACGACGTCGTCGTCCAGCTCCGTCGACTTCAGCGTCAGGCTCTTGCTGCCAGAGGCGTCGCGCCACCGGTAGGCCCATCCCGCCAAAAGCAGACGCCAGTCCGGCGTATCCCAGTAGCTGTCTACGACGTCCACGGCCGAGACCGACTGCACGGCGTGCGACTGAAGGCCATCGACCAGCGCCCCGATCTGGGCGGCGTCTTCGATCAGATATTTCGCCTCGACCTCCGCCGCCGCATCCTCGGGCACGAACGCCAGGCTCCGGGCCTCAGCCGCCTCACCCAGCAGCGATGGCGACGCGATAAGCCGCGGCTCCAGGGCGTGGCCGTTCCCGTTCGGGGCTCCAACGGAGTCGAGAGTGTTGAAAGCCATGACACCACCATTATACGACCGCCCGACGACGGTTGTGGCAATGACTTATACGTCCTGCTTTTGCGCAAATGAAGCGATGGGATTCAAAGGGGATGACCCTCTTGGCGCGCGGCCAGAGTCTCCTCTCTGGACATCCCGGTAGGCTCCCATCGGGACCGCGCCTCCATGAGCCGGTCCATCGCCTCCCTCCGGCTGGCGCGGGCCTGATCGTTAGCAGGCACCAGATGGGCAACCGGCCTGCCGTGGCGGGTGATCGAGATGCGCTCACCGCCCTCGACCAACCGAAGGAGCTCGGCCAACCGCGCCTTCGCCTCAGTAGCCCGGATCTGACGCATCGTTCTATATCCAACCGGTTAGTATGACCAGTCTTTACTAAATCACGCGATTGCGGTCGACGCCACACTCCGCGGGCATGACCTCTCCAAAGTCCGCTCGTGACGAGCCTATCGAACCACAAACAGGGCCTTCGACAAGCTCAGGCCGAACGGGATAGGTGAATGCCCTATCCCGCGCCCGCCTGAAGGCCCGTCACCCGTTCTCGGAAGGCGGCCAGCCTGTCGAGCGTCTCAGTGAGCGGAGCCTGCCAGCCCCGACGGCTCTTCGACACGCTCATCCTGATCTGCGTATTGCCGACCGTGAACCCCCTCCCGAGCGTCTTGCGCAGCGCCTCGCCGGCTCCGCCCACCTCGTCCTTCAGCTGGAGCACGACCGCGGAGTCCCGCCTGAGGACTGACTCCACCCCGGCCGCCGCCGCCCGCTGCCGCAGCCTGGCGAGGTAGAGCAGGTCCTGCGTCTCCACAGGCACCGGTCCGAACCGGTCGACCATCTCCCGCTCCAGGTCGTCCACCTCCGGGAGAGTGCCGAGCGCCGCCAGCCGTTGGTAGATGCCCAGCCGCGTCGTCAGGTCGCCGACGTACTCCTGCGGGACGCTCGCCGGAATCCCGAGCTCCACGACCGGCTGCTCCGGCGGGCGCAGGGCGTCGAACGGCTCGGGCCCCTCCCCGTCCCACTCTTCCGGACGGGTCTGGCCCAGGGCGCGGCGCGCCCTCAGGTCCTCCACCGCGCCCGACAGCATGCGCGTGTAGAGATCGAAGCCGACGGCGTTGATATGACCGCTCTGCTCGGAGCCGAGGATGTTGCCCGCGCCGCGGATCTCCAGGTCCTTCATCGCGATGCGGAACCCCGCGCCCAGCTCCGTCGCCGCCAGCATCGCCTTCAGCCGCCGCTCCGCCGCCTCCGTCAGGCCGCGAGCACGCGGGACCAGCAGGTAGGTGTAGGCGCGCCGGGCGCTGCGCCCCACCCGGCCCCTGAGCTGGTAGAGCTGGGCCAGCCCGAATGCGTCGGCGCGATTGATAATGAGGGTGTTGACGTTGGGTATGTCGAGGCCCGACTCGATGATCGTCGTGCACACCAGGACGTCCATCTCGCCCTCGGCGAAGCGCGTCATAGTCCGCTCCAGCTCGCCCTCGGGCATCTGGCCGTGCGCCACCCCTATACGCGCCTGCGGCGCCAGCGCCCGGATGTAGCCGCCCATATTGTCGATGCTGTGGACCCGGTTGTGCAGGAAGTAGACCTGCCCCTGACGGTCGAGCTCCCTCAGGATCGCCTCCCGGATCAGCTCGTCGCTGAACTCCGAGACGTAGGTCTTGATGGGCAGGCGCTCCTCAGGGGGCGTCTCGATCATGCTCATGTCGCGCACCCCCGCCAGCGACATGTGGAGCGTCCGCGGGATAGGCGTCGCCGTCAACGTCAGCACGTCCACCTCCTCGCGCATCCGCTTCAGGCGCTCCTTGTGGGCGACCCCGAAGCGCTGCTCCTCGTCCACCACCACCAGCCCGAGGTCCCTGAACCTCACGTCCTTCTGGATCAGCCTGTGCGTCCCTATGCATATGTCGACCCGGCCCGAGACCAGTCCCTCGACGACCTCCCGCTGCTCCCGATCGGTCCGGAAGCGGCTCAGCACCTCCACCGTCGTCGGGAAAGGGCCGAGACGCTGGGAGAAGGTGACGTAGTGCTGCTGAGCGAGCACCGTCGTCGGCACCAGCACCGCCACCTGCCTTCCGTCCATCACCGTCTTGAAGGCAGCCCGGAGCGCGATCTCCGTCTTCCCATAGCCCACGTCCCCGCAGACGAGCCGGTCCATGGGCCGTCCCGACTCCATGTCGGCCTTCACGTCGGATATCGTCGCCGCCTGGTCGGGCGTCTCCTCGTAGGGGAACGACTCCTCCAGCTCCGTCTGCCACTGCGTGTCGGGAGCCGTCTCGTGGCCGTCGACCAGCTCGCGCGCCGCGTAGAGGCTGAGCAGCTCGGCGGCCATCTTCCGCGTCGACCGGACTGCCCGCGCCTTTGCGCGGCGCCACTCCGATGTTCCCAGGCGGGTGAGCGACGGCGGCTGGTCCAGCGGGGCCACGTACGGAGTAACCCGGTCCAGGTGCCCCACCGGAACGTACAGCTTGTCCTGGTTCGCGTAGTGGAGCAACAGGTACTCCCCTCCGCCCTCGTCATCGGACAGACGTCCCGTGCCCATGAACCGGCCGATCCCGTGCTCGACGTGCACCACGTAGTCGCCCGGCGACAGATCGGACATCTCGGCGGCCCGCCGGCCGGACACGCGCCTCCGCATCCGCCGCTGCTTCGTCGTGCCGAATATCTCGGTGTCGCAGAAGAGCGCCAGCCGCCGGCCCTCCACATTCAGGACGAATCCGTCGCTCAAACCCGCCCCGGGCGACTGGAGCATCGTGACCACGCCGGTGTCCGGAAAGATCTCCAGCGACTCCGGCAGACGCGAAGGCACGCCGCCCTCGTCCAGGATCTCGCCCAGCCTCCTGGCGTGGGACGTGACGGCGACGACGACATGCCCCTCCGTCGTCAACTCCTCCGCCTCCTCCACAAAGCTGTCGAGCTTACCGAGGAAGGCCGGCGGGGAGGAGACCGGCAGGACGTGGACCGTGCCATACGTCAACTCCTCCGTCCCCCAGGAGAGCACCTCCAGCCGGCGCGGGAAGCCGGCAAGCCGCTCCTCCACCTCGCGCCACTGGACCTGTGACGAGGGGAAGTTGGTCGGCAGGTCCCCTCGTCCCTCCTTCGTCCGGCGCAGGCCGTGCGCCCGCTCCTCCTCCGCCCAGGCGGCCTCCACGATCTCGGACGGCCCCGCCATCACCAGCAGCGACTCATCCGGCAGATAGTCGAGCAGCAGGCCCGTCGATAGGAGGCCGGCGTAGAACTCGATCTCCTCGACCTCATGTCCTCCGGCCAGCAGCTCCATCTCATGGAGAAGCCGCTCCCTACTGGCCTCGGTGCAGTTGGCGAAGTCCATCATCGCGGTCACGCGCTCCACCGCGCCGGGGTCCGCCAGGCCGGGCAGCGTCTCCCCGGCCGGCCCGACCGAGACGGCGTCGACCACCTCGGTGGAGCGCTGCGTCTCGGGATCGAACAGCCGGATGCTGTCGACCTCGTTCCCCCACAGCTCGATGCGAGCGGGCGCGTCGGAGCCCGCCGGATAGATGTCCAGGATGCCCCCGCGCCTGCTCGCGTCGCCGACGGCGTAGACGACCGGCTCGAACCGGTAGCCCATCCTCCGCCACCGCCCCAGGAGCTCCTCCATGTCGACGGTGTCGCCACGCCGAAGGGTGTGGCTGCTCGAACGGAACCGGTCGGGGTCGATCGTCTTCTGCGTCAGCGCCGACGCGGAGGCCACGACGAGCGGCTGACACTCCTCAGAGCCAGCCAGAACGGAGAGCGCCTCGAGCCGCTGGCGCGTCGTGTCGGCGTCCGAGACCAGCCGCTCGAAGGGCAGGCTCTCGTTTTCAGGGAAGTGGAGGACCGTGGCGGACGGGTCCGACCACAGGGAGATCTGCTCGTACATGCGCCTCGCTTGCTCGGGCCGTGGCGTGACCACCAGCGCGGGCGCGTCGAGGGACCGGGCCAGGGTGGCCAGGACGAACGGCGCGGCGCTGGCGAGCACCTGGACCTTCGCGTCGGCGCGCGGACGGCGTACCTCGTCGAGAATCGACCGGTACTGCGGCGCCGACTCCAGCAGACTGCCCAACACGCTCAAGCTCAAAGCAACCACCTCGCGCCCAGAACGCCGAGAGGGCCAGCCCTGCGCAGGGTGCGCCGAGCTAGCCTCGATCGGGCCATTCTAGCACGGCTGCAGTGCCCGATTCCCAAGCCGTTCGTGGCGAGCCCGTCGAACCACGGCGGGCCCTTCGACAGGCTCAGGGCGAACGGGTGGTGTCGAGCACGGAGAGCAGGGCCGCCTCAAGCTCCTCCCGCGTCGCGAAGCCCTCGAACCGGGCTCGGACGATACCGCCGGCGTCCACGACGAAGGTCCACGGCTCGCTGGGAAGCCTCCACTCGGAGACTGCCGGCGCCACGCGGGCCCTACTCAAGTCTCCCTGGATCTCCAGCGGATTGTCGTATACCTCGACGTGGATGAAGCCGGAGCGTCCGCCGTGCTCGCGCTGCAGCGCCTTGACCACCTCCAGCTGCGGGCCGCACGTCGCGGTCTGGCAGTAGCCGGGCGTTGAGAAGGTGACGACGAGCGGGGCGTCCGCATCCAGCGCCTCGGCGACGCTCATCGAGTAGAGCTCCGGGGCGGGGTCCGGGTCGGTCGTCATCTCCTCCAGCCGGTCGACGTCCCGCGCCCTTTTGGTCTCGCTGCGGACAGCCGGGGAGCCGACCTGAGGGACCAGGCTCTCCTCCACCACGTCCACGTAGGCCGACGCCTCCCGACGCGACCCGTCCGCCCCGACCGCGACGGCGGCGAGGCCCCACCTGCCCGACCGGTCGAATGTGACGTATGCCGTGTAGACCCCTCCCGCTCCGACGGGCCACCGCCGGAACACCGCAGGCACTGTCTCCAGCGGCCCCTCCTGCGTCTCGCCCGTCAGGAAATAGGTCGAGAGCTCCACTTCTGCGTCCCTGAGCGGCCCCTCCTCCTCTGCCAGCAGTCCGAACGCCACCCGGTTCCTGCCCACGCTCAGGTCGGTGACCGCAAACGCGATCCGCAGCTCGTCAGACGGCGCGGTAGCGGCGGCGGGCGAGGGGGCGGGAATGGGCGAGGGGACAGCCGCGGGCGGAGACACCTCTTCCGCCCCGCAGGCGGCGAGGAGAGCGGCGAGAAGGAGGGCTAACCCCGTCAATCGCATAAGAGCCCCCATCTCAATCTTCCCCCGCAGAGCCGGGGGAAGAGGCGGAGTGTTCCGCCTCGAACCGCTCCGGCGAGAACGGCCCTACCGGCATCTCCGTGCGCCCCTCCGTTATCAGATCGGACACCGCCCTGCCCATGCCGGGGCTGATCAGCACCCCCTTCTTCCCCGCGCCGGTCGCCAGCCACGCATTTCTCCAGCCCGGGGCCCGGCCCACGATCGGGAGCCAGTCGGGGCTCACCGGCCTCAGGCAGACGGTATGCCTCACCGGACGGGCCTCCGCCATAGCCGGGACGAGCCGCGCCGCAGACTCCATGAGCGACCTCCGCACCGCAGCGTCCGGCTCCACGTCGAAGCCACGCCGCTCCT
Organism: Dehalococcoidia bacterium; assembly: GCA_965208395.1. Lineage (GTDB taxonomy): Bacteria > Chloroflexota > Dehalococcoidia > Lucifugimonadales > CBDBON01 > CBDBON01. The sequence continues at coordinate 121,062 of CBDBON010000002.1, read as the reverse complement.
CCGTCGTCCCAATCCACACCTGGTCTCCCCTCCGGTGCAGAGAGACGCCGCGCCCGGACAGGTCATGCTCGAAAGAAACGCCAGGCGCATCGGTGCGGACGATCTCGCCCCTGAGAGGCGTGACCGGCACGGCGGCGGCGAGCCACGACTCCGCTGACGCGGACCACGGCCCCATCGCCAGCACCACCTCCCCGCACGAGAGCTCACCATCCTCCAGCAGTACCGCCTCCACCCGGTCCCCGTCCGTCCGGAGGCCCCTCGCGGCGCCCGTGCGAACGCGGGCACCGAGCTGCTCCGCCCGGCGGGTCAGCGCGACGGTGTAGAGGTAGCTGTCGAGCGCCGCGTTGCCTCGGGTGTGGACACCTCCGACCGCCCCCGTCGCAAGGCCGGGAGCCATGCGGTACAGCTCCGACTCCTCGAGGATCGCGCCGGAAAACCCCTCCTCCCGCTCGTGCAGCCTTGCCGTTTCGCGGACACCGGGCATCTCCGACTCGTCGAAGGCGGCCGCCACCACCGAGATGATGCACGGGGCGAAGTCGATCCCTGTCTCCGCGATGAGCGGCTCCCACAGCGCAAGGTGCATCCTGTACGACTCGATGGCCATCGGGCCCAGCGGGCCGGGGATGCCCGCGCCCTGCAGCGGATTGAGTCCGCCGGCCGAGTAGCCGGACGCGTGCGCCGCCACGCCGTCGCGCTCGACCAGCACAGCGTCCACTCCGGCCGCCGCCAGATAGAAGCAGACCGCGCTACCCGCCGCTCCGCCCCCGACGACGGCCACCTCACAGGAGTCGTTCAATGAGGCCTGTACCTGCGTCCTTCCATACTTGTATCTTGAAAGAGATCGGGAATCTACACAACCCCCGGTCTCAACCTTTTCTGTGGACCGGTCTCTTCACTGCGTAGATGAGGAGCATCGAGACTCCATAGGCGGCCACCGAGTAGGCGAACAGCGCCGTGTATCCCTCCGTCAAGCTGAAGAGCGTCGACCCGAAGGTGGGGCCAAGTCCCAGGAAACCGAGCTGCACCGGTCCGGTCAGCCCGGCGATTGTCCCGAACGACCCCCGTCCGAAGAAATCCGCAAGCATCATGCTCCCCAGCATCCCCAGTCCGCCCGATACGATGCCCCAGCCGATCACTATGGCGAAGCCGGCCATCCCCGAGTGGACTGTCAGCAGCAGCGAGGTTACCCCCGCGGTGACCGGTATCATGATCAACGCCACCGTCCGCGGCGACAGCCGGTCGGCCAGGAAGCCCCACACCGGGTTGACCACCGCTCCGAGCAGAGAGGTCAGGCTCAACGCCAGAGCCGCGTAGGCCAACGGCAGCCCGGCGTCCCTCAGATAGGGCACGATCTGGAAGTCGATCGCGCCCGCGTTGAGTATGATGAGCGCCTCGGCGGCGAGGATGAGGCGGAAGGCAGGGGTGACGAGCGCCTCCCGCGCTCTCCACGAGACCTCTCCGAGCGCGCCGGAGCCCGCCGCCCCCCTCGACACAGGCGCGCTGTCGCCGTCCGGTCTCAGTCCGATGTCCTCAGGGCGCCTTCGCATCAGCAGCAGGAAGGGCACGACCAGCAGAAGGGAGAACACCCCGAGCGCCCGGTAGGCCGCGCGCCAGCTGTAGCTCTGGGCGATGAGCGAGATCACCTGGATGTTCACCGCCCCCGCGACGGGGCGCTGCATCGCCTGCAGGCCGAGGGCGAAGTTGCGCCGGCGCTGGAAGAAGTTGACGGCGACCGTCCGGGGGACGACGCCGATCAGCGTCGGGTTCGTGATCGCCCTGCCGACGATGTAGGCGGCGTAGAAGTGCCACACGGCGCCTATCCCAGAGAGTCCGAAGAGGCACACGCCGACGATCACGAGACCGGCGGGCATCAGCAGACGCGGCCCGTGACGGTCGACGAGGGCTCCGAAGAGGGGAGTCAGGAGGCCCGAAGCCCACGTGCCTATGGTGACGCCGTATGCAATCACTCCGCGGTCCCACCCCATCTCCTCGAAGATGAGGTTCTGGATCCCGCCCAGCACCAGCTGGGTCAAGCCGGTCGCCGCAAAGACCCCGAGGGCAGCAGCGCCCAGCACCACCCAGCCGTAGAAGAAGGGCGTCTTCGGGCGCCAGTCGGCTATCGAACGGAGGTCCGGCATTCTTTCCTGTCTAAATCCCTGTCCGCGGGCAGGGGCGCGAGGGACGCCTATCGCTTTCCGCGCCCTGAGGGAAGGTGGGGAAGAGGACTCTCCCGCCCCGCCTGAAACAAATCAGTCGCGGAGGATGACGCCGCCGTCGACGTGTATGCACTGGCCGGTCACGTTCCGCGAGTCCTCGGAGGCGAGGAAGGCCGCCATCTTGCCGATGTCCTCCGGCGTCTGGGGCCGGCCGAGCGGTATGACCGACTCGTACCGGTCGAGGAACAAGTCCTCGAGCGACCTACCGGCGAGCGACGGGTCCCTGCTCTGGCTGATCTCGGACGTCTCCTCCTGGAACCGCGTCCATACCGCGCCCGGGCAGATGGCGTTGACGTTGATGTTGTCAGCCGCCAGGGAGTCGGCTAGGCCCTTCGTGTGCCTCAGCACCGCAGCCTTGCTCGCGGCATAGGCCCCCGAGCTCCGTCTCGGCGAGTGGCCGGCCATCGAGGCGATATTGATGATCTTCCCGTAGCGCCGCTCCCTCATGTGGGGGATCAGCGCCTCGCAGCAGTGGACCGTCCCCTTCACGTTCACCGCGAATGTCCTGTCCCAGTCCTCTTCGCTGTCCTCGCCGCCCACCACCGACCCGGAGGGGATGCCCGCATTGTTCACCAGGATGTCGACATGGCCCCATTCGGAGACGATCCGGTCCACGACAGCATCCACCGCCGACCGGTTGGTGACGTCGAGCGCCATCGCCAGGCTAGCAACGACGGTCATGGCGTCCGCAGTCGCCTGCGCCGACTCCGGGCTGAGGTCTGTGGCGGCCACCGACGCGCCCTGCTCGGCCAGCGTGAGCGCGATCCCCCTGCCGATGCCCGATCCGGCCCCGGTCACCAGCGCCGTCCTGCCGCTGAGGTCTCCGATCATGGGTCTCGCTCCTACGAGTAAACAGCGTCCGGGCGCATTGTAACAGGTCGTCTACTCGCCTCGTTTGACCGCGTATCGCGGCGGGCGGGTATGATACCGTATCGGGAGCGGGGAAGCCTGCTGAAGGCCTATGAGGGAGTCCGCCCACAGGAGGAAGCAGACAGATGCTGGAGCGCTTCAAGCCCCGGAAGGAAGACCAGGTCCGCGTCCCTGAGGAGTCGCTCAGGGAGACGGTGGCGGCCATATTCGAGAGCATGGGCGAAACGCCCGAAGCGGCGGCCGAGGGCGCAGACGTCCTGGCCATGACCGACCTGCGGGGCGTCGAGACGCACGGCGTGTCGAACATGCTCCGCGCCTACGTCGAGCAGTACGGCAAAGGCGAGCTGACGCCGCGCGCCGAGTGGCGCATAGTCCGGGAGTCGCCCGCGACGGCCACGATCGACGCGGCCGGCGGGCTCGGCATCCTCCTGGGCCGACAGGCGATGGACATCGCCGTCGAGAAGGCGCGTAAGGTAGGCATGGGCGTCGTGACGATGTACATGAGCGGCCACCTCGGAGCCGTCGGCCACTTCGCCATGCTCGCCGCCGAGCGGGACATGGTGGGCGTCTGCATCACAGCCGGAGGGGACGGCATCCTGCCGACCTTCGCCGCGGAGCCGCGCCTGGGCGCCAACCCCATCTCGATCGCCGCGCCGGCGCGCGACGAGCCCCCCTTCCTGTTCGACGTCGCTACCTCGGCCATCGCCGGCAACAAGCTCTCGCTCGCCAAGCGGGTCGGCGCAGACCTGCTGCCCGGCTGGATCGCCGACGTGGAGGGCACACCGATCATGGAGGAGACGGCCGTGCCGGAGAGGGGGGAGTACAAGCAGCTTCTCCTCGGCGGCACGAGGGAGCAGGGCTCGCACAAGGGCTACGGTCTCTCCATGATGGTCGAGGTGCTCGGCTCGCTGCTATCCGGCTCGGTCCCCACCATGCTCGACGAGGTGTCCCGGGAAAGCATGTTCAAGAACTATTTCGCCGCCTACGACATCGCCGCCTTCACCGACGTCGATACATTCAAGGACAACATGGACGACATGCTGCGGACGCTCAGGACGACCCGGCCCGCGCCCGGACACGACCGGGTGCTCTATCCGGGCCTGTCGGAGCACGAGGAGGTGCTGGAGCGGAGAGCCAACGGCATCCCCTTCCACCGCGAGGTCGTCGACTGGTTCGACTCCATCTCCGCCGAGCTGTCGGTCCCACGCCTGCGCCGGCTGTGAGGGGGCTCCCCAGGAGCTGCCCGGAGGGGCTTTTCCTCGAAATCTGTCTCATTCTGTAACATTGTGTCCCGTTTCATAGCTGGGCGGGAGACGGAGCGGGACATCCATGGGACAGGTTTTGAACAGAGTTGGGACAGAAAAGTGACAGGAATGGGACAGAACGGGACAGTGTTGAGAAGGGGGCGCCGCGGAGCCGGATACTCTGCCGAATGGTATTCATGGCCTCATGGTAGCACAAGCGTTCGTATATGGTCAATCGCCCCTCGCCTTGTGGGGGTGTAGGGCAGCCGGCATAGATGCGATTGTCCTGAGTGAGGCCTCAAGGCCACTTGACATAGTCGCGTACTAATGTTCTAATTCTGCTAAGGCACGACTCTTAGCAGGCAGCAGCAGGATGTCAGACAACAGCGCGATCGAGTGGACGGACGCCACCTGGAACCCCGTCACGGGCTGCACCAAGGTGAGTCCTGGGTGCGCCTACTGTTACGCGGAAGGCATAACTCTAAGATTCAAGCGCGGTGGGCCATATCTTCCGGGCAAGACTACAATCAAGCTCCACTATGACAGACTCGACGCTCCCGGAAAGTGGAAGTCATCGCGTCGTGTGTTCGTCAATAGCATGAGCGATCTCTTTCATGACGAGGTGCCTTTCGATTTCGTGCGAGAGGTGTTCCTCCAGATGGCCAAGTACAATCAGCACATATACCAGGTGCTCACCAAACGACCTGAACGGATGCTTGAATACGTCGAATGGGGCAGAGGCCCGGACTGGCCCGACCACGTCTGGGCGGGAGTGTCGGTCGAGAATCAGTACTGGGCCGACCGGCGCATTCCGCTACTATCACAGATCCCGGCAGCGGTGCGCTTCCTGTCGGTGGAGCCGCTGATCAAGGCGGTCTCGTTGCATGGCCACCTAGAGCACGTCCAGTGGGTGATCGTGGGCGGCGAGAGCGGGCACAAGGCGAGACCTATGGACGCTGAGTGGGCTATACGCATTCGCGACGACTGTCTTGATGCCGGTGTTCCATTCTTCTTTAAGCAGTGGGGGGGCCGGTACAGCAAGGCAGGCGGGCGCGAACTCGAAGGCCGTACCTGGGACGAGATGCCCAAGGCCGGGCTTGGGACACCGAAACTGGCCGGAGCCCTAGGTGAATCTGAACTGGCCTCGGCAGAGCACGCCGCTTGACCTCGACGCTTCCCGCAATTCAACCGCACACTGTAGCGAAGCATCACATCCTTCGGTACTACTTGGACGAGTGGTTTCCAATACTCGGACGTGCTCATCAGTCCTTGCGATACATCGACGGCTTTGCCGGGCCCGGAGAGTATGAGGGGGGCGAGGACGGTTCGCCCATCATAGCGTTACGCTCTGTGGAACGGCATAGGCAGTTCGAGACTTTCGCGCAGGCTGGAAGCACCATTGAGTTCCTCTTCGTCGAAAAGGACCCTTGTTACCATAGGACTCTCGAACTTAAGATCCGCGAAAGTTCTTGGCCGAGAGCTTTCAGTATCGAGCCCAAGAATGGCGAGTTTGAGAACGTCCTGTCCCGTCTCTTGGATGACATCGCTGCCGACAGACGCCCGATGCCTCCGACGCTGATATTCATAGACCCGTTCGGCCCGGCTGGATTCCCCATGGAGCTGTTCGGAAGGCTCACACCGCACAAACGCGTTGATCTTCTGATCAACCTGAACCACAACGAGTTCATCCAGTGGATTCTTCCGGACCCTTCCAAACACGTGACGGCCGATAGACTCTACGGTGGACCTAGATGGAGACCGGCCCTCGATTTGACGGGTCGCGAGCGCACCACGTTCTTGGTTCGGGAGTATGAGAATGCTCTCCAAGAGATCGGGTGGCGAGGCCCCAGCTTCGAGATGGTCAACAGGAACAACCAGACGGCATACCATCTCGTCTTTGGAACGGGGAGTCCCAAGGGCATGGAGGCGATGAAACGGGCGATGCGTAGTGTCTCGCAGACAGGCGAGTTTCGCTATACCGACATTATCGATCCAGCACAGCCTGTTCTTCTCGGAATGGGCATGGCGGACGAATATCCACGGGAGATCGGAGAGCACCTATTTCAGAAATATGGGGGACGTGAGGTTGCCATCGACCGCCTCGTGGAAGAGGAGATCGATTGGCACCGATGGTGGTTGCCGACGGATCTTCGACCGGCGCTCCAATACTTGGAGGACGGTGAGGACCCGCGCATCGACGGTGTACGGAACAGCGACGGGAGGTCGCGCAGAGGGCGGTCCTACCCCGACGGCTGCCTCATCACCTTTGGAAGACCCCCACAGCGTCAGCCTCAGCTTTTCTAACGGCGCTAGTGTAGCGCAGCCTAGCTCAGAGGCCAGCCTCCATGCTGCTCGATTGTTTCGTCGACGCGGGCCATGAGCCGCGGTGTCTCGGCGAGAACGGCGCAGACCCGCTGGCAGTGGACGATATCGTTGTATTAAAGGGCGCGGAGTATGCTCGTGGCAGCACCGGCTACTCTTCCGGCGTCCCGATCCCGTTGATGACCGCCGCGAGGTAGCCCGCTCCAAAGCCGTTGTCGATGTTGACGACAGCGACGCCGGGCGCGCAGCTGTTCAGCATCGCGAGCAGCGCGGCCACTCCGCCGAAGCTGGCGCCGTAGCCGATGCTCGTCGGCACGGCAATGACCGGCGCGGCGACCAGCCCCCCGACGATCGAGGGGAGCGCACCCTCCATGCCGGCGACGCAGACGATCACACGGGCCTCTTGCAGCGCCGGAAGGTGGTCGAGCAGCCGGTGCATCCCCGCGACTCCGACATCGAAGAGGCGGTCCACCTCGCAGCCCATCACATCTGCCGTCACGGCCGCCTCTGCCGCGACGGGCAGGTCGGATGTCCCGGCGCACACGACCAGCACGCCCGGTTTTTTTCTACCGTCCCGGCGGTCGACGACGATCGTCCGGGCCGTCTCGTCGTACCGGGCGTCCGGGGCCCTCTCCGCCAGAGCCGCGAACGCCTCCGGCGCGGCGCGGGTCACCAGCAGCCGGTCCGACCGGCCCAGCACCGCCTCGCCTATGGAGGCGACCTGCTCAGGCGTTTTCCCTTCTCCGAAGACCACCTCCGGGAAGCCCTTGCGGATGGCGCGGTGGTGGTCGATCTTGGCGAAGTCGAGGTCCTGGTAGGGGAGTCCCCGCAGGCGCGATACCACATCGTCGACCGGCAGGCCGCCGTCCCTGAAGCTGGTCAGCAGCTCTCTGAGAGCGCTCTCGTCTATGATCGTTCTCCTGTAAAGACCCCCATCTCAATCTTCCCCCTCGGAGCAGGGGGAAGAGGTAAGAGTTGTCCCATCTCAGGGAAGGACAGAGCCTGTCGCGGAATTGATCCCGGGAAAGTCTTCCCTAGTCCGCAACGGCGGCCTCCTGAGGCGCAGCCGCTCCGTTGCGGTTCAGGTGCGCCCGGAGCCACCGGCCGGTGTGGGAGTGGTCCATCTCCGCCACCTCCTCCGGCGTACCCTCCGCGACAAGATGGCCTCCCTCCTCTCCCGCGCCAGGGCCGAGGTCGATGATCCAGTCGGCGCTCTTTATCAGGTCGAGGTGGTGCTCTATAAGGACCACCGTGTTGCCCGAGTCGACCAGCCTCTGCAGCACCCTTAGCAGGTGGGCGCAGTCCTCGAAGGAGAGGCCCGTCGTAGGCTCGTCCAGGATGTAGAGCGTCCGGCCCGTGGCCCTCTTCGACAGCTCCGTCGACAGCTTCACCCGCTGCGCCTCTCCCCCGCTGAGCTGCGTCGCCGGCTGGCCCAGCCGGATGTAGCCCAGGCCGACGTCGTACATCGTCTGGAGCCTGTTGCGCACCCTTGGGATGTTGGCGAAGAACTCCAGGGCCTCGGTGACCGTCATGCTCAACACGTCGGCGATGTTCTTTCCCTTGAACTCGATCTCCAGCGCCTCCCGGTTGTACCGCCTCCCGTCGCACACCTCGCACGGCACGGTCACGTCCGGCAGGAACTGCATCTCGATCGTGATGTGCCCATCGCCGGAGCAGGCCTCGCACCGCCCGCCCTTGACGTTGAAGGAGAAGCGGCCCGGCTTGTAGCCGCGCATACGCGCCTCCGGCACCGTGGCGAACAGCTCTCGTATCGGCGTGAAGGTGCCGGTGTAGGTCGCCGGGTTGCTCCGCGGAGTCCGCCCTATCGGAGACTGGTCGATGTTGACCACCTTGTCGATCAGCTCGACCGAGCCGATCCCGTCGCTCTGTCCCGGCCGGTCCTTCGCCCGGTAGAAGTGCTGCGCCAGGTGCTTGTACAGCACCTCGTAGATCAGGGTGCTCTTGCCGGAGCCGGAGACGCCGGTGATGCAGACGAAGACTCCCAGTGGGACCTGGACGTCGATCCCCTTGAGGTTGTTCTGACGCGCGCCGCGTATAGTCAGCCAGTCGGCGCCGGGCGGGCGCCTCGACTCCGGCATCGGTATCTGCCGGTGGAAGCCCAGGTACTGTCCGGTCAGCGAGTCGGGCGTGTCGATGATCGTCTCGACCGGGCCGGTCGAGACGATGTGTCCACCGTGCTCCCCCGCGCCCGGCCCCAGGTCGACGATATGGTCCGCCGACCGCATGATCGCCTCGTCGTGCTCGACGATCAGCACCGTGTTGCCGATATCGCGCAGGCGCTTCAGCGTCTCGATGAGACGGTGGTCGTCGGCAGGGTGGAGCCCGATCGAGGGCTCGTCGCAGACGTACAGCACGCCGATCAGGCCGGAGCCGATCTGGGTCGCCAGCCGGATGCGCTGGGCCTCTCCGCCGCTCAGCGTGGAGGCGGTCCGCGACAGGGTCAGGTAGTCGAGCCCGATGTTCAGCAGGAAGCGCAGCCGCCCCTCGATCTCCTTCAGTATCTGCGCGCCGATAGCTTTCTGTCTCGGCGTCAGAACCTCTACCGTGCGGCCGTTGCTCGACGCGTCGCCGCCGATCTGCCGGACCCACTCCAGCGCCTGGCCTATCGACCTGTCGGTCACCTGCATGATGTTGAGGCCGCACACCCGGACGGCCAGCGCCTCCGGCTTCAGCCTGCGCCCCGCGCACGACTGGCACGGACGGGACGCCATGTACCGCTCGATCTCCCCGCGGATGTAGCTTGACTGCGTCTCCCGGTGGCGGCGCTCCAGATTGTTGACCACCCCCTCGAACGAGGTGCTCCACTCGTATGTCTTGCCCTTCTTCGTCTTGTGGCTCATCCGCACCGGCTTCTCTCCGGTGCCGTACAGGATGATGCCGAGGTTCCTCTTAGAGAGCTTGGCGACCGGCGTCTTGGTCGAGAAGCGGTGCGCCCTCGCCACCGACGACATCAGGCTGGCCAGCCATGGGCTGGAGGAGCCCGACCGCGCCCACGGCTGGACCGCCCCCTCGTCGAGGCTCAGGCTCTTGTCGGGCACCACCAGGTCGGGGTCGACCTCGAGCCGGTAGCCGATGCCCGTGCAGGTCGCGCACGCGCCGTGCGGATTGTTGAAGCTGAAGGTGCGCGGTTCCAGCTCTCCGAGGCTGATGTTGCAGTGGACGCAGGCGAACTGCTCGGAGAAGAGCGTTTCGTCCCCGTTCGCATCGGCCACCAGCACCGTTCCCTCGGCCATCCTCAGCGCCGTCTCCACCGAGTCGGCGACCCGGCCGCGCTCCGCGCTGTCGCCGATCACCAGCCGGTCGACGACGATCTCGATCGTGTGCCACCGCTGCTTGTCCAGGTCGAAGCTCTCGGACAGGTCGCGGACCTCGCCGTTCACGCGCACCCGGACGAACCCGGCCTGCCGCGCCTCCTCGAACACCTCCTTGTGCTCACCCTTGCGCCGCCGCACCATCGGCGCCATGATCTGGATCCGGCTGCCCTCCGGCAGCTCGAGGACGGCGTCGACTATCTGCGGCACCGTCTGACGCTCGACCGGGCGGTCGCACCGGTAGCAGTGAGGCATGCCGGCGCGGGCGAACAGGAGCCTCAGGTAGTCGTATATCTCCGTGACCGTGCCGACCGTGGACCGCGGGTTGTGCGACACGCCGCGCTGGTCGATGGAGATGGCCGGCGACAGCCCCTCGATGTAGTCGACGTCGGGCTTGTCCATCCGGCCCAGGAACTGGCGCGCGTAGGCCGACAGCGACTCGACGTAGCGGCGCTGCCCCTCGGCGTAGATCGTGTCGAAGGCGAGCGAGCTCTTCCCCGACCCGGACACGCCGGTGATCACCACCAGCTTATTGCGGGGGATCGTGACGTCGATGTTCTTGAGGTTGTGCTCGCGCGCGCCGCGAACCACGATATTCTCGAGCGGCATGACCTTAGCGATTCTACCACCGAGCCCCGCCGGGTGTCAGGCGGGATGACTCCCATCCTCCAAGCTCATAGAAGATTTGTGCTAGAATCGGGCCGCCGCGTCCGAGAGTTGCGGAGCCGACGTGCCTATACGATAGTCATAGACCTGTGAAGTTCACACGGTACTTTCAAGAGATGTGGCGACGGCCGGATCGGGCAATCATCGACCAAGCTTGGATTCGCCGGGTGATCGACCACCCCGACAGGGAAGAGACACAGGCCGACGGGCGCATCCGACGCTGGGGCGCCGTTGCGGAGATGGACGGAAGATTCCTGCGAGTTATACTATTACCAGACGGAGAGACGGTACATAACGCCTTTTTCGACAGGTCGTTCAGGCCATGAAAGTAAAGTACTTTTCCGACACCGATACGCTCCACATCGAGCTCTGCCCGGCCGAGGTCGACCAGACGAGGGACCTGGACGAGAACACCCTCCTCGACCTGGACGCCCAGGGTCTCCTCTGCGCCATCACCATCGAGCACGCCAGCGAGCGCATCGATATTCCGGCGTTCTCCTACGAGCAGGTCACCTCCTGAGAGGGCGCATCGGCTACCCCCAATCCGCCGACTGGCCCAGGACGTAGTAGTAGGATAGACTCCCTGATCTATGAGAAAGCTCATCACATACGCCCTCGCGGCCCTCTCCGTCATGGCGGTCGCGGCTGCCTGCGGAGACGAGCCGGCGTCCGGGACTGCGGCGGGCGTGCCCACTCCGTTCGCGGCGAGCCCTTCCGCGGGCTCCGGACCGGCCCTGCCGGACCCTACGCCGACGGTCGCTCCGGCCCCGTTGGACCCGACGCCCACGGCCCAGGCTGCCTCCACGCCCGCGGGCGGGACAGCCCCCACGGGGTACGACTCCAACGAGGCGATGTTCAACATCTACGGCAACCCGCAGCAGACGGCCGAGACTACCCTGCTTGCCCTGCGCTCCATCGTCGACGCGAACGACACCTCGCTGGTGCCGGTGCTGATAGAGTTCGCCCGCTTCATCAGCGACCCGGTCATGGCCGCGATATTGAGCGAGGCGATCGGGCGGCTCACCGGGGAGAACTTCGACATCGGCCGCGAGCCGCGGGGCTGGCTAGAAGCCACCGAGTGGCTCGCCAAGCACAGCGACGAATACCAACCGCCGTCCCACTACATAGCCTGGAAGATCAATCTCCTCTCGGCCATCAGCGAACGGTACCAGATCTTCCTGGGAGACGCCGACAGGACGGCCCGCATCGATATCACCGAGCTGCTCTGGGGAGGAGTCCGGCCCGACGGCATCCCCGACCTCCAGAACGCGCCGACGGTGGCGGCCGGCGAGGCCGACTACCTCGACGCGGATGAGCGCGTCTTCGGAGTCTCCATCAACGGCGAGCACAGGGCCTACCCGCTGAGGATCATGAACCCTCACGAGATGGCCAACGACACCCTGGGAGGCGAGCCCATCGCCCTGGCCTACTGAACGCTCTGCGGCACCGGAATCGTGTATTCCGCAAAGATCGACGGGGAGCCGACAACCTTCGGGACCTCCGGCCTCCTCTACCGCAGCAACAAGGTGATGTACGACCGGCTCACCAACTCTCTCTGGCAGCAGCTCACCGGCGAGCCGGTGGTGGGGCCGCTCGCCGACTCCGGGATCAAGCTGTCCTTCTTCCCCGTCGAGCTGACGACCTGGGGAGAGTGGATGGCCCAGCATCCCGACACGACCGTCCTGGCCCTCGAGACCGGCGTCTACGCCCCTGAGCAGTACGAGAACGAGTCGGACCCGCGGGCCACGTACAACGACTACTTCGCCAGCCCCTTTACGATGTTCCCCGTCTGGGAGCGGAGCGACGCGCTGGCGACGAAGGCCATCGTTCTCGGCCTGAGCCAGGGCGGAGAGAGCCGCGCCTACCCGGTGGAGAGGCTGCAGAGCGAGCGGGTGATCAACGACACCCTCGGCGGCATCGACGTGGTCGTCATAGCCTCGTCAGTGTCGAACGCCGCGCGGGTCTACCTCAGGGACGGGGCCGCATTCTCCTTCGGAGACGACTCGCCCGCGCCGGGAGGACTGCCCTCCTCGCTGGTCGACTCCGGGGGCACGAGCTGGACCGTCACCGAGGAGTTCCTCGAAGCGGCCGACGGGCGCCGCCTCGACCGGGTGCCGACCCACATGTCCTTCTGGTTCGGCTGGTTCGCCACCCACACCGACACGACCGTCTACGGCCAGGACGACGGTTAGCGCCGCCTATCCCGCATTCACAACGGTCACCACGCGACCCGAACGGGATACGCGCTTATCAGGCGGTCGGGGGTCACGACTGCCAGCCCCTCTACGATTGCCTGAGCGACGATGAGCCGGTCGAACGGGTCACGGTGCAGCCCGGGCAGCTTGCCCACCTGAAGGGTGGCCTCTTCCGTAATCGGTAGCGACTCGATCCTATGGAGTTGTCGCTGCCCAACGACGTACTCTTGAGGAGACACCCGCAGGGGCAGACGTCCCAGAGCGTGCTTGACCGCGATCTCCCATGCCGACGCCGCGCTCAGATAGACGTCGTTGGCGGGGTCGATGATCGACGTCCGGGCGAACGCGGACAGGCGGCTGTCGCCTTCGACCAACCAGATGAAGGCGACCGTGTCGAGCAGCAGCCTCATTGCCGCCGGGAGCGGCTCATCCCGCGGCGCCCTCGAAATCGTCGAGCACCTCGTCGGGAAGCGGATCGAAGAAGGCGTCCGTCAGCCGGGCAAGGCCCCTTCCGAGACCCACGGGTCGGGGCTCAGCCCCCTGATCAGCGAGCGGCAGGATCTCGGCGACCGGCCTGTTCCGGCGACACAGGACGATCCGATCACCGACCTTCAAGTCCGCGATGTGCTTGGACAGGTGCGTCTTCGCTTCGTGCATGTTCAACACAGTTGTAGACATGACTATATAGTAAACTAGATATCTGGTCGGTGCAAGTCCGTTAATGCTGTGATTTGACGCTTGGACCCGCGTCTCCTCACAGCAGCCTGGCGGCCGTCACCCTGCACTGGTTGTCTATAGCCGGGTACGGCCCGGAGCACTCCAGCCCGGCCGCCGTGAGCAGCTCGACCGTCTCCTCTCCGGACATCCGGTCGGCCCACTGTAGGACGACGAGGCGGCCCCCGGGCTTCAGCAGCCGCGCCAGGTCTGCGGCAAGGGCGCCCCTCTCGGGCCGCGACTCCCGGTAGTGGGTCACGAAGATGCAAGTCACGAAGTCGGCCACCCCGTCCGGCAGCGGCGCCTCCGGCCCGTCGTTCAGCAGCGTCGTCACGTTCGTCAACCCCGCCTCGGCGGCCCTCGATCCGGCCAGCGCCACCATCCCCTCGTGGATGTCCAGCGCGTACACCCTGCCGGCGGGGCCGACGATCTCTCCCGCCCGGAGCGTGACGAAGCCGGGGCCGCAGCCATAGTCCACCATCGTCATGCCTGAGCCAAGTCCCGCCTCCTCGAGGAAGTCGGCGACTCCGAGCCCGACGAACCTCCGCTCCGGGTCCAGCAGACCCGCCTTCCACTCATCGCCGTATCGATCGGCCATCGCCCCCTCCCGCTACCGACGCCGCAGACGCGCGGCGACGTACCGGACCGAGTCCGGACGTCCCGCGACCAGCGGGACAGACCAGCGGCGCAGCTCCGCCTGCCTCGTCACGCCCTCCTCGCACGGCGACACCAGAGCATCCAGCGGCTCCCATCTCGTGCGGCCCATCAGCCGGGAGACTCCCCTGACGCGGCTCCCCCGCACCACCAGTCCGCCCGCCTCCGCGACCAGCAGCACGGCGGCGGCCACGTCCCACAACCGAGGCGCGTTCACGACCGCGTAGTCCAGCGCCCCCAGCGCCACGAGTCCAAGCTCGTATACGATGCTCCCCGTCACCCGGGGCTCTCCGATCCGCTTCCCCTCCGCATCCCTGAGCCGGTAGACGGACGCGAAGCTCCCCGGCATCCCGGCGACCACCGGCCCATCCCGGCACTCCCCTCCGGCCCGGCCGAGCGGCTCACCGTCCCTGAAGAGGCCGCCCCCTCTCCGTCCATGCAGCACCATTCCTCCGTCCGCGCCCGGCCAAGACAGAAAAATCGCGCCGGCGACCGGCCTTCCCCTGTGCAGCACCCCGACCGAAGAGGCGTAGAATGGCAGCCCCGATATGAAGTTCTTCGTCCCGTCGAGCGGGTCCAGCACCCAGGTCAGCTCGCGGACGGCCGCGTCGTCCTCCTCCTCGTCCTCCTCTCCAACGATCCCGTGCTCCGGGAAGCGCTCCGCTATCCCCTCGGCGACCAGCCGCTGGACATCCCGGTCGACCGGCGTAACCGGGTTACTTTTCTCCCCGTCCTTGAACTCGACCTGCAGGGGGCGTCCGAAGCGCCGCGCGAGCACCGCGCCCGCCGAGCGCGCGGCCTCCGCGGCGTGAGCCTCGATCTCCATGAGCACGGCGTCGTCAGGCGTCTGGGACACTGCGGCCCTCCAGGATGGGTGGGGCCAGTCTACCACGACGACTATGGGGAGAAAGATTGAAGTGAGAGCAGGATGGACTCCCGCTTTCGCGGGAGAGACGGAGTTACACAAATCGAGCTCTGCACCTCTTTTGAGAGCGGATTGCCCATTGAAGCAAAACTCATGAGTGGTTTATCATGAGTTATTGGCCGATTAAGGCCCGGCCGCAAGCCCCTGGAGGGTCTCGCGCAGATGGAACAGACTCAGGTATTGCACGACACGCCCGAAGCGCCGCTGCAGACCGCCTCCGAGGAGCCTGCAGGCCCCTCAGGGCCCGCAACCCGTACGAGAAGAAGGCGTTCCATCCCGCGCCTGCGTCTCCACACCTTCGACTCCTTCAGGTACGGCAACTTCCGGCTGCTCTGGGGCATGACCTTCAGCGCGAGCGCCAGCTGGGGCATACAGGAGGTCGTCCTGGGGTGGCTCACATACGAGCTGACCCGCTCGCCCCTTCTGACCAGCCTCGCGCTCGGCCTGGGGGCCGTCCCCTTCCTCCTGGCCGGGCCGCTCGGCGGCGTGCTCGTCGACTCCTGGGACCGGCGCAAGATGCTCGTGGCGGCGATAGCCTACCAGACGCTCATCACCGTCGGCTTCGCCATGGTCGTCATCTTCGACCTGGTCGAGCCGTGGACCATACTGACCTTCTCCTTCCTCATCGGCCTGCCTTGGGTTGTAGCCGAGCCGACGCGCATGTCGCTGGTCGCGCGCTTCGTTCCCAAGGAGGCGATGGTAAACGCCTTCGCTCTCAACGCGATGGCCTTCAGCGCGACGCGGCTCGCGGCGCCGGCCGCGGGGGGGCTGATGCTGGGGCTGGTCGGAGCGGGGCCTGCGCTTCTGACGCAGGCCGCCCTCTGCGCCATAGGCGTCGTCCTCGCGCTGTCGCTGCGCTTCGAGGAGAGTCCCAGGGTGCTCCGGCGGGTCGGCGAGGCCTTCGCCAGCCTGCGGGAGGGCGCAGAGTACGTCCGCGGGCAGCCGATGCTCCTGGGGCTGCTCCTGCTCGGGGTCGTCCCTCCGGTGCTGGTGATGCCCTTCGTACACGGGCTGATGCCGGTCTACGCCGCCGAGGTGTTCGGCGTCGGCCCCAGTGGACTCGGAGTGCTGCTCACCGCGCTGGGCGTCGGCTCCGGGATCGGGACGATCGGTCTCGCGACCTTCGGCCAGGCAAGCCGCCAGGGCAGGCTCGTCGTCCTGAGCGTCTCATGGCTCGTCCTCTGCATGCTGGTGCTCACTCAGATCGACTCCTACCGGCTGGTCATGCCACTGCTGGTCGCGCTCGGCGTCGGCGTATCCTGCTTCTGGGCGACCACCACGGCGACGATACAGATGATGGTCGACGAAGAGATGCGGGGGAGGATCGGAGGACTCTACATGGTGACGTGGGGATTCTTTCCTGCCGGGAGCCTGCTGGCCGGAACGCTGGCCCAGATGTTCGGCCCGCATACAGCTACCATGGCGGCCGCGTGCCTGGTGGCTGTCTCGCTGGCCGCGCTACTGCTGCGCCTTCCGATCCTCTGGCGGTCGTAGGCGGCGCTTCGCCTCCTGCCACAGTGCCTCCTTCTCCTCCAGCGGCAGCTCGCGGAAGATGAGGCCGCGCTCCTCGCACATTCGCTCCATCGCGGCGAACCGGTCGTAGAACCTGAGGTTCGTCCGGCGCAGCGCAGCCTCGGGGTCGACGCCCATCCAACGGGCGGCGTTCACGACCGAGAAGAGCACGTCACCCATCTCTTTTTCCCGTTCATCGTCCGACTCGGCTCTGCCGACCTCCTCTATCTCCTCCGCCAGCTTCTCCAGCACGCCGGAAAAGTCGTCCCAGTCGAAGCCCAGGCGGGCGGCCCGCCCCTGCACCGACCGCGCGTACGACAGCGCGGGCATGCTCCGGGGAACGCCGTCGAGCATCGACCCGCCCCGGCCGGACCTCTCCGCTCGCTTCAGCTCCTCCCAGCTGGCCTCGACCTCGGCTGCTTCGGCCGCGACGGCGTCGCCGAACACGTGCGGGTGCCGGTTCACCAGCTTGCGGATCAGGCCGCCGGCCACCTGCGCCTCGTCGAACAGGCCCGCCGCCTCCCCCATGTGGAGCTGAGTCACGACATGGAACAGAACGTCGCCGAGCTCCTCCGCCACCGCGGACGGGACCCCCTCGTCGAGCGCCTCGGCCAACTCGTAGCACTCCTCCAGCAGCAGCGGCCGCAGCGACTGCGGCGTCTGGTCACGGTCCCACGGACAGCCCTCCGGCCCATGCAGCCGCTCGACGAGCAGCCGCAGACCCTCGTAGGTGGACGGAAACTCAGACATTTCGGTCATCTCTCTCCCACCGTCTCTTCGTCGTTCCCGCGGAAGCGGGAACCCACTCCCCGGCCCCTGGATTCCGGCTCGGGGGCCGGAATGACGGAGTAGGAAGGGCCGCGTTGACAGCGCCGAAAACGGGCTCATATCATGCTAGCAGAATGCGCCCCAAGCAGTGCCGTCGAGAAGGCCCACGCTTCCGCCTCCTCCCTCGTCCGCGGGGGAAGACCGAGATGGCGGCGGAGCCGTGCTCAACGGCATGAGACCTCTGCCCACCCTCCACTACAAGAGGCTGCTCCGTCTGGCCGCCGCCGCTCTCTTCGTCGCCGCCGTCCCCCTCTTCCTCATCACGACGAACGTCCGGTGGGTAATCAACGCGCCGCTGCTCTACAGCTACGGCTTCGACCGGCACGACAGCGTCGGGCGGACCGGCATCGAGCGCGAGGAGCTCCTCTCCGCCGGCAGGCAGATCCGCGACTACTTCAACAACGACGATGAGTTCATCACCGTCAGCGTGATTGTCGGCTACTCCCGCGTCGGCAGCCTCTTCCGGACGCGAGAGGTGCTCCACATGCGGGACGTGAAGACCCTCGTGAGGGGCGTCTACCGGGTGCAGGAGCTCTCCGCCGCCTACCTCGCCGCCTTCATCACCATCGGCCTGATCGTGCGTCGGCGCGAATTCCTTCCAGGTCTGGCCAAGCTGCTGGTCATAGGCGGCGGCGCGACGTTGGGGCTGGTGGTCGTCACGGGACTTGCCTCGCTCGTCGGCTTCGACAGGCTCTTCCTCGCCTTCCACCTGGTCAGCTTCACCAACGACCTGTGGAAGCTCGACCCCAGCACCGACTACCTGATAGCGATGTTCCCTCAGGGCTTCTTCTTCGACGCGACGATGTGGATCGCCGGCTCGACCATCGTGGAGGCCGCCGCTCTAGTCGCCGCCGGCCTGGCGCTGCGCCGCCGCGCCGGAAAGCCCCGTTCTCAGACAGATTCGACCTCATCCGAGTGAGCAAGTGAAGAGAGGAGACTCCACGTGAAGCTAAGTCGAGGCCGGTTCATCATAGCCAGCGTGCTCATAGTCCTGGGCGTCGTCTTCCTGATCGGCAACCTGGACATCGTCGACGTCGACGTGGGGGACTTTATTGGCGACTGGTGGCCCGCCATCCTGATTCTCCTGGGTGTCTCCGGCCTCGCCCGGTCCCGGGCCGCTCCGATGGGGCAGATCGTCCTGATAGCCGTAGGCGTCGTACTCCTGCTGACGACGCTCGACATCGTCGACTCCGGGCTGCTCTGGCCCGTCATCATCATCGGCATAGGCGTCTGGATTCTGCTCGGAGGGCGCGGCGTGCGCCGTCCACGAACCGCCAGAGCGCCCCGAGTGGAGGAGAAGGACAAGAATTCAATAGACGTTTCGGCCCTCTTCAGCACCGGCGAGCAGCGCGTCACCTCGCAGAGCCTTCGATCCGGAAAGGTCTCCGCGACCTTCGGAAGTGTCGTTCTCGACCTGGGAGGCGCAAAGCCGGCGCGCGACCCCGTCCTCGACGTGGATGTCTTCATGGGCAGCGTGGAGCTACGCGTGCCGGACGAATGGGTGGTAATAGTCAACGGCGCACCGACCTTCGGGAACATCGAACAGGCCCGGCCTCAGCCCTCCGAAACGGACGGCGCTCCGACCCTTACCGTCAACGCGTCGATCACCTTCGGCTCGCTCGAAATCACCCGCTCTCAGCAGTGATCGACCCTGTCCCCCGTCGACATCACCCTGCGCCCGGCAGGGCTGACGTTGCGCGTTCGTCGCAGCCCTCTTACACTGAGTACGGAGCTGTCAAGTCGTGACACGAAGAACGGCGTCCAGCCAGCGTTGGAGTGGCTATAGGGAGAGCCGATGGAGATCGTATTCGAAGTGACCGAAGCCGTCGAAGGTGGATTCGACGCTAGGGCGCTGGGCTACAGCATCTTCACACAGGGAGAAGACTGGGCCGACCTGAAGGCTATGGTAAGGGACGCCGTGCTTTGCCACTTTGGGGAAGACGGCGAGCCCAAGATCGTCCGGCTGCATTTTGTCAAGGACGAAGCCATCGCAGTATGAGACTGCCGCGCGATCTGTCAGGCGAAGACCTGGCAGCACTGTTGCGTCGCAGCTATGGGTATCGACCCGTCAGACAGCGGGGCAGTCACATGACATTGACCAGAACCGGCGGCGATGTATCCCACAGCGTAACTGTCCCACGTCACCGCACCATACGTGTGGGAACGCTCAGGGGGATCGTGGCTGACGTTGCGGCGCATCTGGGCACAAGCCAAGACGAGGTGCGCGGCGAACTGTTCGGGAGCTAGACTCAGGCCCGTTTCGCGACGGTGATGATCTCCGGACTCGCGTCCGTCAATATCCGCCGGTCCCAATCTCCGAACTGTTCCTCGACGACCATTCCTGCGCCGGAAAGGAAGGAGGACACCGAGTCCAAGTCAAGGAACCTCAGTGTGCTTCGACTGGTCTGAGGCCGGTCCCAGCCTGGGCTTGTGAATGTAGTGGTGAAAGAGACGAACTCTCCGGTAACGGGCGTCTCCACCTCACTCACCATTCGTACTGTGCGTCCGTCGTGCACAACCTCCACTGCATTGTCGGCAGTCCAGCTCTCCCATCCCCGAGCGAGCGGATTGCGGGTCTCGAACACAAAGCTTCCATCTCCGGTGAGAGCCAGCCGTATCGCGGTCAGCGACTCCCGCAGCTGGTCGTCTCCGACGAACACCTGGAACGCATGACCGGTCATCACGACGAGATCGAACTCTCTACACCAGTCGACCGAGGCCAGGTCTCCGAGGACCCACTCTACGTCCTGCCGCTTCCGTGCTTGCGCAAGCATTGCCGCGGCGGGATCGAGCCCGCACAGTCGTCCGTTGTGCCCGGCTTCCCGCGCCAGGCGCATCAGCTCACCGGTGCCGCAGCCCACATCGAGCACGCTTCTTGCTGACATCACCAGGGGAAGGTAGAAGTCGAAGTCCGGCCTTCCCGCGCAGAAAGCGTCATACAGTTCAGCGAGACTGGGCTCGGAAAAGAGACGGTCCACCATTACAGCACTGTACCGGTCCCGGCCGCACCGTCCGCGCGGGCACGCTCAGCGGGATCGTAACGGCCTCTAGGCCGTGCCAACCTCTCCCAGCGTCAGTACGGAGGCGACCTGGTCGGCGAGCGTCTCCGCCCGCTCCCGCAGCTGCTCCCTCGTCAGCGAGCCTATTGGGTGGCCGGTGAAGATGACCGGGTAGTCGGGCGCGCCCCACATCGCAGCCATGGCGTGGGAGGTCTGGACGAAGGCGTCGGTGCAGATCGTCGCCGCCGGCGTGCCCGCCTTCTCAACGTGGACTCCGTCGTGCACACTGCACGCGCTGCACGACCCTCAGTCGCCCACCCCGACGATCACGTAGTCGCAGTCGCGGGAGAGCGCGGCGATCACCTCCGGCTCAGCCGGCTTCGACGCCGAGGGCTTGCGATGGTACTCGACGTTTGTGATGCCGTAGCGCCGGTCGAGCGCCGACGCGACCTCCTCGAGCAGCTCCTTCGCATTAGGCTTGCTGTCGTCGATGAGCCCGACACGCCGGTCCGACAGGTCGGCCAGCCTCGGAGCGCCGTCGAACTCGGCCGGGGTCGGGCTCGTCGTCGGATCGACCAGGATTATCCGCCTGCGGGTGTCCGTGATCATCGTTGACTCCTCATACGCTCATCGAGCAGGCGCAGCCGGCCGGGCCGCACCCGCCGCATCCGCCCATTCCCGCGATCGCGCCGCCATCGCCGTCGCCGTTCGAGGCGGAGAAGGCCGCGAAGACCGATATCTGCCGGGACGTCTCCCCGTCGCACTCCGGGCAGGGGGCCTCATCGTCCATCCGCGACATCGGCCTCAGCCGGTCGAACACCGTTCCGCACGGGCCGCAGCGATACTCGTATATGGGCATCTTTTTTCTCTCCTGATGCTCAGCCCCATTCTATGCAGCGCGGACTCCCCGGTCAATCGGCGCAGATAGTATACTGGTCTGGATGGCGCGCCCAACCGCGCCGGTCACGGAAGGAGAGCGATGACGATCGAAGCGCAGACTCTGCCGGACGCGAGAGGCCGGTTCGGACGGTTCGGGGGGCAGTTCGTACCCGAGACCCTGATGAGCGCCCTCGAGGAGCTGGAGGAGGCCTACCGGGAGGCGCGCGAGGACGACGGCTTCGCCGCCGAGCTGGACGCGCTCGCGCGAGACTACGTGGGCCGTCCCACGCCTCTGTACTACGCAGAGAACCTGACCCGCAAGCTCGGAGGCGCGCGCATCTACCTCAAGCGGGAGGACCTCGCGCACACCGGCGCCCACAAGATCAACAACGCCCTCGGACAGAGCCTGCTCGCCAAGCGCATGGGCAAGCGCCGCATCATCGCCGAGACGGGCGCAGGCCAGCACGGCGTCGCCTCCGCCACCGTCTGCGCCAAGATCGGGCAGGAGTGCGTCGTATACATGGGCGAGGAGGACATCGGAAGGCAGGCGCTCAACGTCTTCAGGATGAAGCAGCTCGGCGCAGAGGTCCGCACCGTCCGGTCCGGCAGCAGGACGCTCAAGGACGCGATCAACGAGGCGATCCGCGACTGGGTCACCAACGTGCGGACGACTCACTACCTGATCGGCAGCGTGGTGGGCCCGCATCCATACCCCGCGATGGTCCGCGACTTCCAGGCGGTTATCGGCCGGGAGGCGCGCCGGCAGTTCAGGGAGATGACCGGGGGACTGCCCGACTACGCCGTCGCCTGCGTCGGCGGCGGCAGCAACGCCATCGGCCTGTTCCACGACTTCATCGGGGACGAATCGGTCCGGCTGATCGGCGTGGAAGCGGGCGGCCTCGGCGACGGCGGCAGCCACGCCGCCACGCTGACCGGCGGCAGGATAGGCGTGCTCCACGGCAGCATGTCCTACCTGCTCCAGGACGCAAACGGCCAGGTCGCGGAGGCGCACAGCATCTCAGCCGGCCTCGACTATCCCGGAGTCGGCCCAGAGCACAGCTACCTGAAGGATACGGAGCGCGCCGCCTACGTGAGCGTCTCGGACGCCGAGGCGCTGGAGGGCTTCCGCCTGCTCTGCCTCACCGAGGGCATAATCCCGGCGCTGGAGCCGGCCCACGCCGTCTACCACGCCGGGCGGCTCGCCCCCACCCTCTCCCCGGACCAGACGATCCTCGTCTGCCTCAGCGGCCGCGGCGACAAGGACATGGAGACCGTCGCCAAGGAGCTGGGGGCGACGCTGTAGGGTGGCCCTCCCGGACTCCGTCGAAACTCCCCCGGGGGGCGGGGAAAGAGCCCCCATCTCAATCTTCCCCCGTCTACGGGGGAAGAAGCAGAAGCAATCCCGTGTCCCTTCCCCCAGCCTCTGGGGGAGTCTCGCAGCCCTCGTCCTGGCGCTCCTCGGCGCGGCGCTCGCCGCGCCTTCAGAGGCCCGCGCCAACGGCCGGATCATCGAGTTCCAGAAGCAGACCGTCGGCCCGTACGAGATCGCTCTCGGCACCATCCCGACGCCCCCGAGGGTCGGCCTCCTCCATCTATCCGTCACCCTGACCGACGTCGCCGCGCAGAGCCCGGTCGTCGACGGCGCCGTGACGCTCACCGGGTCGGGCCCCGGCGATCCACCCGAGGCGGCCGGCCCGGTCGAGGCCGAGAACAGGCCGACCGACCTGATCTACTACGACGCCTCCGCCACGGTCGAGACGCCTGGAGAGTGGAGCTTCACCGTCGAAGTCGACAGCGGCCTCGGCCCGGCCTCCGCCGACTTCACCCTGGAGGTGGTCGAGTCCTCCCCGCTCGTCGAGCTCTTCACCTGGGTCACCGTCACCATGTTCTTCGCCCTCGTCGGCCTCGGCCTCTTCCCCCTCCTGCGCAAAGCAGTCAAAAGACGGCGCGGCCGACGGCGGAATACATAGGCGACGGCCTGAAGTCACCGACTATCACTGAGGAGGAGGCCCATGACCACCCCCGAACCGATCCATCCAGGGGAGCACCTGGCTGAGATCATGGCGGAGCTGGGCATCACCCAGTACCGTCTGGCCAAGACGATAGGAGTGCCCCCGATACGCATCCACGATATCGTCCATCGGCGGAGGTCCATCACCGCGGACACGGCGCTGCGAGTCGGGCAGGCTCTGGGAATGACGCCCGACTTCTGGCTGAACCTCCAGCGGATGTACGATCTGGATGTGGCCCGCGCAAAGACCGACGTCAGCGCCATCGAACCGCTTGTCGAGGTATCTGCCTAAACACCTGAGTCGCCGAAGTCCATCTTCAGATATGAGTTTGCCAGCGGCCTATCGAGGAAAAGTCCCCCAGCGAAGCTCCTTCACGCGCACCACGGCAGGTGGCATAATTGTTGGTATGAGAGAGAGCGCGTTGGCAGGCCGCCTGTTCCGGGCCGCTCTGTGCTGGTGCATGACCGCGTTCGCGGGCGCAGCGCTCTTCCTGCCAGCCCTCGGGCCGCTGCTCGACCACCACTACGCCGAGCGGCAGCCGAACCACGCCCACATCTATCTCGGCCCGGCCGCACCCGACCACGTCCACCCGTTCGAGATGGACGGCCACCATGTCCATCACAGCCACGACCACGCTCCCTCCTCGGACGGCATCGTCTATCTCGCCTCCCACGACGGCATCGCCGCGGGGCAGGTCGACGTTACGATACCGTCGGTCGAGGGCAGCCCCTTCGCCGTCCCTGAGGAGAAGCGCGCCTCCTTCGGGACGGCGCGCAACGACTCACTGCCCAACGACGCGTTCATCGCCCAGCCCAAGCAGCCTCCCCGCGCATAGCTCCCACCGTTGGAGTCCACGACACCTCCTCTCCGTGGCGAGAGGAGGCCGGATATTGAGGGGAGCACCAATGCACATCCTAATGCGCCGCAAGGCCTGGGCAGCGGCGGCCGTCGCCGTCGCCCTGGCCGTTTCCATAGGGACCGCCTTCGCCCATGATGGGCGGGAGGTGGGCGACTACCGCCTCGTCGTCGGGTTCGCCGTGGAGCCCGCCTACGAAGGCCTGATCAACGGAGTGGAGGTCCGCGTGACGAGAGTCTCGGATCACGGCCATGAGAGTGGCGGCCACAATGAGGACGACAGCGGCGGTATGTCGACGGGTGGAGGCCACCACGGAGAGACGGATGCGGTCGAGGGCCTGGACGAGACCCTACAGGCGGAGATCACCCAAGTCTCCACCGGCGCGTCGAGGGTGTTGCAGCTGCGCGCCGACATCTATGAGCCCGGTCGCTACGTCGGTGACCTGATCCCGACCGTGCCCGGCGTCTACCAGATACGGCTGTTCGGCGCCATCGAAGGCAATCTCATCGACGAGACCTTCATATCGAGGGGAGGCGGAGGCAGCTTCGACGACATCCGGTCGTCGACCGACCTCCACTTCCCGGAGCCGCTGCCGGAGCTGAGGGAGTTGGAAGGCGCGGTGAGGGGAGCGATGAGCACCGCTCAGCAGGCGCAGGACGCGGCACTGGCGGCGTCCGAGGGGGACGACGACTCGGACGTCCCCCTGCTCATCGCGGCGATAGCGCTCGGCGCGGCGGGCGTCCTCCTCGGCGTCGCCGGCCTCGCCATGGGGGTCCATCTGTCCAGGAGAAGGTGAGGCATCGGACCTGTTAGCGCCGACATGCTGAAAAGCCTGAGATACGCGGGGATCCTCGCGTGCCTCCTGGGCGTGGGGCTGGCGGTAGCGCTGGCGACGCCGCCCGCCGTCCTCGCCCATGCCAACCTCGCATCGGCCGAGCCGGCGCCAAACTCGGTGCTGAACGAGGCCCCGGCGCGCGTAGTCGTCCGGTTCACCGAGCCGATCGAGCCGGGCCTGAGCGAGATACGCGTGCTCGACGCCGGCGGCGGCAGGGTGGACGACGGAGAGAGCATCCACGACCCGAACGACCCGGCCGGGTTGTCGGTGGGGCTGGCCCCCCTCTCGGACGGCACATACACCGTCGCATGGAGGAACGTCTCGACCGTCGACGGCCACCTGGTGCGAGGCTCCTTCCTCTTCTCCGTCGGGGAGCCGATCTCAGGGGCGCCGGTCGAGACGCCGGAGAGCGGGCTGCTCCAGTCCCCCGCCGAGCCCGTCGTCCGGTGGGCGCTGCTACTCGGCGCCATCGCCATGGTGGGCGGGCCTTTCTTCGTCCTGGTCATGGTGCGGCCGGCGCTCATGGGGAGGGGGTCGGTCGATCCGGTACGCCGGCTGGGGGCCGCGCTGGCGGAGCGGTCCCGGAGGGTGGCGCTGCTCGCCGCCGCCCTGTTCCTCGCCGCCTCCTGCGCGCAGCTTCTCATACAGGCGGCGACCACACACGAAGTCGGGCTGCTCGCCGCGCTGGGCAGTCCCGCCGCGTCGATGATCGCCGAGACGAGCTGGGGGCATCTGTGGGCGTGGAGGGCCGGACTGGCGCTGGCTTTCGGAGTTGTCGTAGCCATGGCGCGTCGTCCAAGCCTGGAAATGCTGGCGCTGGCGCTCGGCGGCTGCGTGCTGTGGACGCTCAGCCTGACGAGCCACGGAGCGGCCACCGCGGGGATCCGGAGCGCGGCCCTCTTCGTCGACTACCTTCACCTCCTGGCGGCGGCCGCATGGGTCGGCGCGCTGCTCCACTTCGCGCCCGCCATACCCGCGATACTGCGCCTCCCCTCTCCGCAGCAGAGGCGCGCCTGCCTCTCCTCCATCGTTCCGAGGCTGTCCGTCGTCGGCGTGCTGAGCGTCGGGACTCTCATCCTCACGGGGATCTTCAGCGCGTGGGCGCAGGTGACGGTCGCTCCGGCGCTGATCACACCCTACGGGCTGGCGCTCGCGGTGAAGGTAGCGATCGTGCTGCCGCTCCTGCTGACCGGCGCGGTGAACCTGATGTTGATCAGGCCGCGCCTCGGCCGCAGCGGAGCGAGCGGCAGGTGGCTCAGGCGGACCGTCGCAGGCGAGGCCGTCTTAGCCGTGGTGGTAGTCGCGGCCGTCGGCGTTCTCACGAGCCTGGAGCCTGCGCGGCAGGTGGCTGCCCGCGAGGGGAGAGGGGTGGAGGAATCCCTCCTCTTTCGAGACACGGCGGAGGGCACGTCGATCACTCTCGAGATCGAGCCCGGCAGGCTGGGACCGAACCGCATCACCGTCCTGCTGGAGGACCGGCTGGGCCGCCCCATCGACAACGCGACAGGCGTCTCGGTGCGGCTCACCTATCTCGACGCCGATCTCGGCGAGGAGCCGAAGCCGACGGAGCCCGTGGGCGGCGGCCTCTACGCGCTGGAGGAGGCGCAGCTGAGCATCGCCGGGGCGTGGCAGGCCGAGCTGGTCGTGCGGAGGCCGGACGCCTTCGACGCCCGGACGGCGTTCCGGTTCGAGACGGCGGCAGGCGGCTCCGGCGGGAGCGCGGCGATCTCCCCGTCGCCCGAAACGGCGAGGCTGCTGCTGGGAGGGGGGCTGGCGCTGCTGGGCGCGCTCTTCACCGCGACGGCCCTGCCCCTGGGAGGCTGGTACAGCCGCGCGGGAGCGGGCGTGATGCTCCCCGGCATCGCCGGACTCGCCGCCGGCGCGGTCATCCTGGTCTCGGCCGGCGAGCCGGAGACGGTGCGCAACCCCTTTCCACCCAACCCGGAGTCGCTGGAGGCGGGCAGAGTCGTCTACGAGCAGATGTGCCAGACCTGCCACGGCGTCGAGGGGAGGGGCGACGGCCCGGGAGCGGCGGACCTCTACCCGCCCCCGGCCGATCTCGTGGTGCACGTGCCGCTGCACCCGGAGCACGACCTGTTCCGGTTCGTCCGCGACGGAGTCCCCGGCACGGCGATGGCGCCGCTTGGAGACCGGCTCTCCGACGAGGAGATCTGGCACGTCGTAAACTACGTCAAGACATTCGAGGAGTAGAACCAGATGACGACACGCCAGGCTATAGGCGCTCTGCTGTTGGCGGGGGCGATGGGGCTGGCTGCCGGCCCAGTGTACGCGCACGGCTTCGGCGAGCGGTACGACCTGCCGATTCCGCTCGACTACTTCCTGGTGGGAGCCGCCGGGGCGGTCGCTCTCTCATTCGTCATAGTCGGCCTCTTCGTTCGGCGCAGGCCCGGCCCCTTCGACTACCCGCGCATCAACCTGCTGGCCATTCCGTGGCTGGGGCGCGTCCTCGGGCGGCCGCCGCTGCCGAACCTGATCAGGCTCCTGTCGGTCGCCGTCTTCGGGCTCATCGTCGCCACGGCGCTGTTCGGGGTCAACAGGCCTATCGAGAACCTCGCTCCAACGGTCGTCTGGATTCTCTGGTGGGTGGGGATGGGCTACGTGTCGGCGCTGCTCGGCAACGTCTGGATGCTGATCAACCCCTGGAAGATCACCTTCGAGTGGGCGCAGGCGCTCATCGGCGGCGACGGGGATCGGGGCGCGTTCGTCTACCCGGAGGGACTGGACGTCTGGCCCGCAGTCGTCATATTCCTCGCCTTCGCCTGGCTGGAGAACGTGTACCCGGACGCGGCGCAGCCGCAGAAGCTGGGGATACTCGTCGTCCTCTACTCGCTAGTGACCTGGGCCGGCATGGCCGCCTTCGGCAAGCACGAGTGGCTGAGGCGCGGAGAAGCCTTCTCGGTGCTCTTCGGACTCTTCGCTCGCTTCTCGCCGACCGAGGTGAGAGTCGACAGGTGCGAGGGGGATGGTCCTTCGACAGGCTCAGGACGGCTAGCAGACAGGGAAAACTGCGTCGACTGCTACGAGTGCTTCGAGGCGGCCCCAGCAGACAAAAGGCAGCTCAATCTGCGGCCCTACGCCGTGGGCCTGGTGCAGCCGGCGGGCACGACGACGGCGATGGCCCTGTTCGTCGTTCTGGCGCTGGCGACCGTCACCTTCGACGGGTTGACCGAGACCTCCGCCTGGGTCGACGTCCAGAACGCTGTCTGGCCCGTCGCGGAGCTCGCCGGCGGCCGCGCCGTCCAGGCGATAGACACCGCCGGACTGCTGCTGCTCCCGGCCCTGTTCGCCGCCGTCTACCTCGCCTTCTCATCGGGCGTCAGGAGCCTCTCCGGCGAGGGGGGGTCCGTGGCGGACGTCGCAAGGGGGTTCGTCCTGTCCCTGGTCCCGATCGCGCTCGCCTACAACCTGGCCCACTTCATCTCCTTCCTGCTGATCCAGGGACAGCTCGTGATACCCCTCGCATCCGATCCGTTCGGTCTCGGCTGGGACATCTTTGGCAGCGTCGGCTACCAGCTCAACATCGACGTGATCGACGCGCGGACCACCTGGATCATCTCCGTCGCGGCCATAGTGATCGGACACATCGTCTCCGTCTACGTCGCCCACGAGGTCGCGCTCAGAAGGGTGGCCGACGGCTCCCGTGCGCTGAGAGGCCAGTATCCGATGCTATTGCTGATGGTGCTCTACACGGCGACCAGCCTCTGGATCATCGCCCAGCCCATCGTCAACGATCCGTAATGAGGAAAGAGCCTTCTTCCGCAAGCGCGCCGTAATGTCGGCTTAATCTTCGGTGCTGATTCATTGACCTGGATTCGGGGCGCTGACTATAATCACCGTGCAACCGTTGAGTCGGACAGTACCCGTCGCTGGGGGCGCGAATGACCACCGGAGACCGCTTGCGAGAGGCGTGTGGGGTGGTAGGAGTGTACGCTCGAGGCGAAGAGGCCGCCCGCATTACCTCCTTCGGCCTCTACGCCCTGCAGCACAGGGGGCAGGAGAGCGCCGGGATCGCCGCGAGCGACGGTCAGCGACTGAAGGTCCACTCCGCCATGGGTCTGGTGGCCCAGACGCTCGACGAGGAGACGCTCGTCGAGCTCCCTGGCCACATCGCCATCGGCCACACGCGCTACTCGACGACTGGGACGAGCCACATCTCCAACGCCCAGCCGCTGGTCGCCCACGGGCCGGGCATCGAGATCGCCCTCGGACACAACGGCAACGTCATAAACGCGCTGGAGCTGAGGGAGGAGCTGTCCGAGTGGGGCTGCACCTTCAGCACCTCCAGCGACTCGGAGATCGTAGCCGCCCTCCTGGCGAACGCGCCCGCCGAGTCGTGGGCGGAGCGGGCCGCCTACTGCATGCGCAGGCTCCGCGGCGCCTACTCCCTCGTGCTGATGACCAACGACGCCCTCCTGGGCATCCGGGACCCGCTGGGCGTCCGGCCGCTGTGCATCGGGAGGCTGGACGGCGGGTGGGTGATCGCCTCCGAGTCGTGCGCCCTCGACCATATCGGCGCCGAGTTCCAGAGAGAGGTCGCGCCCGGCGAGGCGGTGCTGGTGGACGACGATGGCCTGAGGACAGTCTACCAGCGTGAGGCGGAGGGGCGCACCGGCTCATGCGTCTTCGAGCATATCTATTTCGCCAGGCCGGACAGCATCCTGAACGGCAAGCTGCTCTACAGCAACCGGATGGAGATGGGCGCGCAGCTCGCGCGCGAGCACCCGGTGGAGGCCGACATGGTGATCGGCGTGCCGGACTCGGCGACGGCGGCTGCGGTGGGCTACTCCCAGGAGTCGGGCATCCCCTTCGGCGAGGGGCTGGTCAAGAACCGGTACGTAGGCCGGACCTTCATCCTGCCGGACCAGCGGTTACGGGAGATCGGGGTGCGCGGCAAGCTGAATCCTCTGCCCAAGCTCATCGAGGGCCGGCGCATCGTGGTCGTCGACGACAGCATCGTGCGCGGCACCACCACTCCGCGCGTCGTCAACCTCCTCAGGCGGGGCGGCGCCAAGGAGATCCACCTGAGGATCTGCGCCCCGCCGATAGTCTCCCCCTGCCACTTCGGAGTCGACATGGCCTCCAAGAAGGAGCTGATCGCGGCCAACCTGAGCGTGGAGGAGATACGAAATCTGGTGGGGGCCGACTCGCTCGGCTACCTGAGCCTTGAGGGTCTGCAGCGCGCCGTCGATCTGCCCAGGGAGAGTCTCTGCATGGGCTGCTTCACCGGCGACTATCCCATCCCGGTGCAGCTCGAAATGGACAAGCTGATGCTGGAGGTCTGACGGCCTGTCCCCATGGCCGCTCACACCTACAAGCAGGCAGGGGTCGACCTCGACGCCTCCCGGGACATCAAGCGCCGCATAGGGAAGATCGCATCCGTCACTCACGGGCCGGAGGTGCTGGCGGGCGTCGGCGCCTTCGGCGCGCTCTACTCCCTATCCGGCTACCGTGAGCCCGTCCTGGTGTCGAGCACAGACGGCGTCGGCACGAAGCTCAAGATCGCCTCGGCCATGGACAGCTACGACGGCCTCGGCGTGGACCTCGTCAACGCCTGCGTGAACGACGTGATCGTCTGCGGCGCCAGGCCGCTGTTCTTCCTGGACTATCTGGCGATGGGCCGACTGTCCCGCGACATAGCCACGCAGGTGGTGGAGGGCATGGCGCGGGCCTGCCGGGAGGCAGGTTGCGCACTGATCGGCGGCGAGACCGCCGAGCTGCCCGGCGTCTACTCCGGCGGCGACTTCGACATGGCCGGCTTCGCGGTAGGCGCGGTCGAGAGGAGCGAGATGCTGGACGGCTCCGGCATCGAGGCCGGAGACCTGCTCATCGGCCTCCCCTCCAACGGCCTCCATACCAACGGCTACTCGCTGGTGCGCCACGCGCTCGGCCTGGACGACGACCCTTCGCCGCTGCACGAGCACCATCCCGAGCTGGGCCAGACCCTGGGCGAGGCGCTCCTCACCCCCCACGCGTCCTACTACCGGGCGCTGGCGCCGCTCTTCCCGCTGGTCAAGGGCATGGCGCATATCACCGGCGGAGGCCTGATCGAGAACGTGCCGAGGATGCTGCCAGAGGGGCTGGCCGCCGGCTTCACCGCCGGCTCCTGGCCACTTCCGCCGATCTTCTCCGTCCTCCAGGAACAGAGCGAGATAGAGCCGGACGAGATGTACCGCGTCTTCAACATGGGCCTAGGCATGGTGCTGGCCTGCGACCCGGACGAGGCGCGGGAGGTCCTCGCGCTGGCGCCGGACGCGCTGGTCGTCGGAGAGGTGACGGCGTCCGCCGGCGGGCCGCGTGTTATCCTATAATCTCTTCCCCTTCCCATCTGCGGGAAGGATTGAGGCGGAGGCCAATCGCGAGAGTCCCATGAAGGCGCTGCTGAGCGTTAGCGACAGGACGGGGCTGGCCGATCTCGGCAAGAGCCTGGTGGAGGCCGGCTTCGAGCTGGTGAGCACCGGCGGCACGGGACAGCACCTCGCCGACGCCGGGCTGCCTGTCACGCAGGTCGCCGACCTGACCGGCTCCCCCGAGATACTGGACGGCCGGGTCAAGACGCTGCACCCGAAGATACATGGCGCAATCCTCGCCCGACGCGATACGGACTCTCACCTCGCGGAGCTGGCAGAGCACGGCATCGGGCCGATCGACCTCGTCGCCGTCAACCTCTACCCGTTCGTCGAGACGGTCACCGGGACAGACGCGACCCTGGAGGAGGCCCTGGAGAATATCGACATCGGCGGGCCCACGCTGCTCAGGGCCGCGGCCAAGAATTTTCCCGACGTGTTGGTAGTGGTCGATCCTGATGACTATGGGTGGCTCGGCCAGCGTCTGGGAGCGCGCGAGCCGGTCACTCTGGAAGAGCGCAAGGGATTCGCCCGCAAGGCTTTCCAGCACGTGGCGCTCTACGACAGCGCCGTCTCCCGTTACCTCGGCGGAGACGGCGGCGAGATGCCGGAGGAGACCGCCTTCGGCTTCACCAAGCTGTACGACCTGCGGTACGGCGAGAACCCGCACCAGCGGGCCTCGCTGTACGCCGACCCGCTTTCAAAGGGGGGCGTAGCCCGCGCCCGGCTCCTCCACGGCAGCCCGCTCTCCTACAACAATCTGCTCGACGCCGACGCCGCCTGGCGGGTCGTATCAGATTTCGACCAGCCCGCCGCGGCGGTTATCAAGCATACGAACCCGTGCGGACTGGCGCTCCACGCCGACCAGGCGGAGGCATACCGGAGAGCGTTCGAGGGGGACTCGACGTCGGCATACGGCGGCATCGTCGCCTTCAACACCACCCTGACGGCGGACGCCGCCCGCGCGATGCGCGGAGTCTTCTACGAGATCGTTCTGGCGCCTGGGTACGAGCAGGAGGCCCTGGACAGGTTGAGTAGAAGACGCACCCGCGTCCTGGAGGTGGCTCTCTCCGCCGGAGCGGCGCGCGCGGACGACCTGAGACTCGTCACCGGCGGTGCGCTCGTCCAGACGCCCGACGAGAGCCAGGATGACCCCGCGTCCTGGCGGACCGCGACGAAGCGCCGGCCCACCGAGGCGGAGCTCGCCGACCTCGCCTTCGCCTGGAAGACTGCGAAGCACGTCAAGTCGAACGCCATCGTGCTGGCGAAGGACGGCTCTATCGTAGGCATGGGGGCCGGGCAGCCCAACCGGGTCAACAGCGTCCACCTCGCCCTTCGCACCGCCGGAGAGAGGGCGCAGGGGAGCGTGCTCGCCTCGGACGCCTTCTTTCCCTTCGCCGACAATGTCGAAACGGCGGCGGCGGGCGGCATCGCCGCCATCGTCCAGCCCGGTGGGTCGATCCGAGACGAGGAGGTTGTCGCCGCGGCCAGCGCGGCCGGCGTCGCGATGCTCTTCACCGGCGTCCGCCACTTCAGGCACTGATTCTTTTCTTCCCTGGGCCGGCCCACCTTCCATGAGTCAGATCCACCGTCCCCGGCAGTCCCGCGAACGGGGGTGTCCATCCCCGACGGCCTCGCTCGACATCGTGATCCCCGTGCTCAACGAGGAGGCCGCCCTCGCCTCGAGCGTCGGCAGGCTGTGCGACTTCCTGGCAGGCCGCCTGAGCGACTACCGCTGGAGCGTCGTAATCGCCGACAACGGCTCCACCGACGGAACGCCGGAGATCGGACGCCGCCTCGCCGAAGCGGACCCCCGCGTGGCGTACCTACGCATCGAGCAGCGCGGCAGGGGGCGCGCTCTCGACAGAGCGTGGAGTGAGAGCTGCGCCGACATCGTCGCCTACACGGACGTCGACCTCTCGACCGGGCTGGAGGCGCTTCCGGCCCTCGTCGGAGAGGTCCGCTCCGGCGGGTGCGACGTGGCCGTCGGCTCCCGTCTCCGGCCCGGCTCGCGGGTCATCGGACGGTCGCTCCTCCGCGAGCTGACCTCACGAGGCTACAGCGCGCTATTCAGGCTGATGTTCCTGACGGGGTTCCGCGACGCGCAGTGCGGCTTCAAGGCGGCGTCCCGCCGCGTGGCCGACGAGGTGGTGCCGCTGGTGCTCGACAGGGGGTGGTTCTTCGACACCGAGATGTTGGTCCTCGCCGAGAAGAGCGGGTACCGGATCAAGGAGATTCCCGTGACCTGGACCGACGACCCCGACTCGCGCGTCCGGATCGTCGCGACCGCGTGGGCGGACCTGAAGGGTCTGCTGCGTCTCAGGTTTGGAGGTCTCAGGCGCGCCTCGAAGGCGCTGCGTCCGCCCGCATCGTGACCTTCCATCACGGACCCCACCGCGAGCTTGATGTTTCGGCTACTCCAAGCTACCATGTGTGACCGCAGAACGGCGCGGGGCGGTATCGGCGCGTACAACTGGAGATGGCGAATCTTCTGCTGGTCGTAGACATGCTGAACGGCTTCCTGGAGCCGGGGCGCAACCTCTATTGCGGCGACCACGCCCGCGAGATCATTCCCAACGTGAAGGAGTTGATCGAGAGGGAGATGGCGGTCGGCAGCGACGTCATCTTCATTTGCGACACCCACGACCCGGACGACCTGGAGTTCCAGATGTTCCCCGTCCACTGCCTCAGGGGCACGGAAGAGGCGGAGGTGATACCGGAGCTGGCGGGCTACCCTGGGGAGTTGGTGCGGAAGCGGCGGTACAGCGCCTTCTTCGAGACCGACCTGGAGGAGCGTCTGAAGGCGCTCGCTCCCGACAAGCTGATAGTCTGCGGCGTCTGCACCGACATATGCGTCCTCCACACCGCCGCCGACGCGCGCAACAGGGACTACGTCGTCGAGGTGCCGACCGACTGCGTCGCCAGCTTCGACCAGGAGGCGCACAGGAACGCGCTTCAGCACATGGAGCGGATCCTGGGCGCCAAACTCGTATCACCGGCAGCAGCGTGAGCGGCTTCGCAGACATGATCACCCTTGCCCCGTGTCAGGTACGGGACAGGCTTTCTGTCCTCTCCCTCGATGGGAGAGGAGGCATCGACCCACACGTGAGATCAGATGGTCACTCCTGAATTCGACACGCGGCCCGCTACCCTGGTCGGGGACACGGCGGACGTATACCTGCAGCGCAGCCTGACGGTCCTACGCAACGAGGGGTTGAACCCCACCGTCACGATGGAGTTCTTTCCCAAGCGGAGCGGGGTGCTTTGCGGCATACACGAGGTGCGCGCGCTGCTGTCGAAGGCGTTGCCGGAGACGGGCAGCGAGGTGTGGGTGCTGGACGAGGGAGCGGCGATCGAGGCTGGGGAGGTCGCGCTGCGCATCAAGGCCCCGTACAGCACCTTCGGACTGTACGAGACGGCGATCTGCGGGACGCTCGCCTCGTGCAGCGGCTGGGCCACCGCCGCCCGCGAGTGCGCCGAGGCCGCGCAGGACACTCCGGTGATCGCCACTGGGGCGCGCCACGTACATCCGAACGTCGTCGCGCTCCTCGACTACGCATCCGTCGTGGGAGGATGCGTCGCCTGCACCTCCATCCAGGGCGCGAGGCTGGCGGGAGTCACCCCGTCGGGCAACATGCCGCACGCCCTCGTCCTCCTGCTGGGCGACACCGTCAGGGCCACCGAGTCCTTCGACCGCCACATGCCCCAGGAGATCCCTCGCGTGGCCCTCGTCGACACCTTCAAAGACGAGGCCGAGGAGTCGCTGAACGTGGCCGAGGCGCTCAGAGAGCGTCTCCGGGGCATACGTCTGGACACGCCGGCGGAGAGGGGAGGCGTCACGCCGGAGATGGTAACGGAGATCCGGGCGCGGCTCGACCAGTCCGGCTACAGGCACGTCGAGATCTTCGTGAGCGGCGGCCTGAACCCGGAACGGATCGCCGGGTTCGTGCAGAAGGAGGCTCCGGTCAACGGCTATGCCGTCGGCTCCTACATATCGAGCGCGCCGCCCAACGACTTCACAGGTGACATCCACGAGATCGACGGGCGCCCCGTCGCCAAGCGGGGCCGCATACCGGGCAACACGCCCTCACCGAGGCTCGACCGGATCATGTAGCCGCCCGAAGCGCTCCTTCCAGCGCCTCGGAGCTCTCCCCACGTCAGCGGAGCCGCCTCAGTTGATGGCCTCTCTCTCGCTTGAGAGTTTCGCTCGCCTGCCCGCAGAGTCCTGATGCATGGTCTGGGCGTCATCAGCGGCGCACTCTCACAGCCACTTCATCAAACTGGTGCGCGCCCTCGCAGAGAGTGCAGAGGATCTCGGCTTCAAGCTCTTTGCTGAGTACCTCCACGGTGTTTGGACATGGTGTTTGAAGCCAATCTTGAGGTAGCTTCCACTTACACTCTATTGATTCTAACTATCAAACTAATGATGCTAGTCCGTACCAGAGACGAACGTTAGTGTAATACAACCAGGTGGTGTAGCCGCTAATGACCCCGATTGTATTATATGATACCTTATATCATGAATGGTGCCGCTCACGCCCCGCAGTCTCTGCTGCCAGCTCCAGCTGGGTCGTCAATGGACGTTAGGGAGACAGCGCGACTTGAACAATCGGACTGAATCCAATGAGGAGAGGAAGAAACATGACTAGGCCCCAAGGGCTACTTAGACCTCGCATGAAGCCATTGCTGGAAACTGGTGCCTGGATGCTTGCCTTGACGCTGTTGCTGTTCCTCGCCGCCTGCGGTGGTGATGAGGAGAACGAGGACACGGCAACCCCCACCCTGTCCGTTGCTCCAACGGCCCAGCCAACGGCCGCTCCACAGGCGACGCCGACGGCTGCGCCGACTCCTATCCCTACGGCCACCGCCACGCCCGAGCCAGCGGGCGTGGCTATCAACAACTGCGGCGTGGAGACGGTCTACGACGCGGTCCCCCAGCGCGTCGTCGCCACGGATACGAGCGCGCTTGAGGTGCTGATGGCGCTCGGGTTGCAGGACCACGTCATCGGTTACTTCGGCGGCACCCCTGACCGGCTCCAGCCTCAGCACCAGGCCCGCGCGGCACTGGTCGAGCGCCTGGGCGGCAGCTTCCCCTACCCCTCGCTCGAGGCGGTCCTCGCCCCCGATCCCGACCTGGTCTTCAGCTACGGCTTCAACGAGAGCGCTGGCCTCACGGGAAAGAACCTGCGGGACTCTGAGGTACACAGCTTCTCGTTCACGGAGGCGTGCCCGGACTTTGACGGCAACGTAACCCTTGAGGTGATGTTCGAGGACGTCCGCGCCGTGGCTCAGATCTTCGACGTCGAGGATCGCGCCGAGGAACTCATTGCCGCGTGGGACCAGCAGATCTCGGACGTCGCCGCGGCGATCCCGACCGGTGAGCCAGTCCGCGTCTTCTACTTCGACTCGGGCGAAGAGGCTCCGTTCACGGCGCTCGCCGGCTCCGTGATTTCGGACATCATCAGCCGCGCCGGAGGGATGAACATCCTCTCGGACGTTACCGGTACGTGGGGCACAGTGGAGTGGGAAGCTGTCGTTGACGGAGACCCGGAGCTGATAGTCTTCGTCGACTACGGTTTCGGTGGCCCGGACGCCAACCAAGCGTTTCTGGAGTCCAACCCGTCTCTGTCGGGCATGTCCGCAGTGGTAAACGGTCAGTACATGACCCTGACGTTCCTCCAGAGCGTGCCCGGGCCGCAGAACCTTGATGGCCTCATCGAGGTGGCGACCGCCGTGCGCCGTGTGAACGCCGCTCGCTAGTTTGCGGCAAGCGCAGCCTCCGGGATGAATGAGGTCTCATCCCGGGCGGCTGTGTACTCAACACCTTGACGAAAGCCGCGGTCACGGTGACAACAACCCAGAGGGGCGCGATCAAGCGGGTCCTCGCCTTGGGCTACCCGATCATCGTCGCAAACCTTTCTCAGATCGTGATTGGGATCGTCGACACCGCGATGATTAGCCGCGTCTCCACAGAGGCGCTCGCTGCGGCGGCTGTCGCGTCGTCCGTAAACGTCGCCGCGGCCATGCTGTTCGGCGGATGGGCGACCGCGGCACAGGTGATCTCGGCCCGCCGGTACGGCGAAGGACGTCCGGCGGCAATAGGGCGGTTGCTGGACGTCTCGTTGCTCGTCGGCGTCGGCGCCGGCCTCGTGGTGCTCCTCGCCTTGAGTATCGGCTCAGGCCCGATCCTCGCCGCATTCGGATTGAGCGAGGCTGTGCGGTCCGAAGGCGTGCCGTATCTCCGGGTACTCGCCTTCGCCGCGCCGTTCGCAGCAGCCACGGCTATGTTCCGAGCCGTCTACGCGGGTGTGGGCGAGACCAGCGTGGCGATGCGTATGACTGTCCTCGTCAACGTGATAAACGTCCCTCTGAACTATGTTCTTATCTTCGTGGTCGGATGGGGCCTCTTCGGCGCTGGTGTCGGGACTGTAATCGCCGTAGCAGTGGGCTGCTTCTACATGGGCCTGTTCGGGTGGAGACGGTTCCGAGGCACGTATGACTTGTTTCGTTTCGGGCAACTGCGCCGCGGCCAGGAGGCGCTCCCGCGGCTCTGGTCTATCGGGTGGCCGGAGACGGTCATGCTCTTCCTGGGCTACGTCAATAACGTGCTCGTGCTATGGATCGTCGCCTCGCTCGGCACAACCATCATCGCCGGGATGCAGGTCCTCACAAACGTACAACAGGTCCTCTGGACGATTGTCTGGGCGCTTTCGACCGGCGTGTCGATCCTGGTCGGGCAGAGCCTTGGCAGCCATGATGAGCGCACAGTGGCGTTGACGGAGCGGGCCGGGCTGCTGCTGATGGCTGCCCTTCCGGCTATCGTCCTGGCGCCGGTGATTGTCGCGCCGTCCATAGTCCTGCATCTTCTGACCCCCGATGGCGACGTCGTGGCGGAGGCGATGCGAGCCCTTCCCATCCTGGCCCTGCAGGTGCCCGTCATGGCTTCGAGCATGGTGCTGGCCGCGGTGCTACGCGCCGCCGGTGACTCTAAGTGGGTCCTCTACACCTCCACGGCTTCCAGCTATCTGGTCATGGTGCCGCTATCTTGGCTGCTTGCCGACGCGGTCGGCTGGGGACTCCCCGGCGTATACGCCGCCGGGATCGCCTACTTCGCGGCGCGGACCGCGGGGGCCTGGTGGCGCTACCGGCAGGGCGCTTGGAGGACTGCGGAAGTATGAGGCTATCCAGATGATCAGGCTGTTTCGACCCGGGACAGCGCGTTCGACCGGCGAAGTCACGCCCGCCCGAAGGGTGGCCGGGCTCGGCTTCGCCGCAGTGCTGGTGGGGCTCAGCGTTGGCCTGTTCGTGTCGATCGTCCTGGCAGTGACCCTGGGTCCGGCGGACATCTCCCCTGTGACAGCCTGGCGGATAGGGGTCCACCAACTCTGGCCGGACGCGGTATCGGCCGACTGGTCGGGGGCGCATGAGCGGATTGTGTGGCATATCCGTCTGCCGCGCGCGATCCTGGCCGTGCTGATCGGGGCAACGCTGGCCGTAGTCGGCACAGTGCTCCAGGCGATGGTGCGAAACCCGCTGGCGGACCCGACTATACTTGGGGGAACATCCGGCGCCGCGGCCGGCGCCGTTAGCGTCATCGTGCTCGGATGGGCATTCGCGGGAATATATACGCTGTCGGTCGCCGCATTCGCGGGCGGACTCGTCGGCTACGGGCTGGCGTTCCTGCTGGCTAGTTCGTCGGGGGGCCTCAGCCCGTTGCGCCTAGTGCTCGCCGGGATTGCGGTGAGCTACCTGTTCGCGGCCGTGACCAGCATGCTGATCTTCATCAGCGAGCAGAGTCAGACGGCGCGCATCGCGCTCTTCTGGATGCTCGGCGCGCTTGGTGGCGCTCGCTGGGACCAGCTCGGTCTGCCGGCGCTTCTATTCATCGCCGGGCTCGTCTATCTGCTGTCCCAGGCCCGCGCACTAAACCTGCTCCTCTTCGGCGATGAGACCGCTACGAGCATGGGAACCCCGCCGGAACGCCTGCGCCGCGTACTCTTCGTGGTCGTCGCACTCCTCACAGGCACGTCGGTCGCACTGGCCGGTGGGGTCGGCTTCGTGGGGCTCGTCATCCCGCATGCTGCGCGGATGGTGGTGGGCTCCGATCATCGCCGCGTGCTTCCGCTCGCGGCGCTCGTAGGAGCGCTCTTCCTACTGTGGTCAGACGTGCTGGCACGGCTGGTAATCCAGCCGCGCGAACTGCCAATCGGAGTGATCACCGCGCTCGTCGGCGCGCCGGTGTTCGCCTTGCTCCTACGCTCCCGACTACGAGGATCAGACCATGCCCGGTGATCACCCGGATTTCGGCACTGCGAATCCTGTAGCAGGTACCAGTCTGCTCCCGCTGTCTCTGTCACTGGCTGACGTGACGGTTGCGGTGGGTTCCGTAGAGATCTGCTCGGAGGTCAGCCTGCAAGTCGATGCTGGCCAGATCGTGGGTATCATAGGGCCGAATGGCAGCGGCAAGACCACGCTGCTACGCACCGTATACCGGGTGCTGCGGCCGCGACTAGGGCGCGTGGTGGTGGGCGAGGACGACCTGTGGGAGTTGAGGCCGGCCGAGGCCGCTCGGCGCATCGCCGTAGTCGTGCAGGAGCCGCGTTCCGATTTCGAGTTCACGGTGCGAGAGGTGATTGCAATGGGACGCAGCCCTCACCAGTCGCCGTTCTCCAGGGAGTCCGCCGAGGACCGGCAACGCGTCGACGACGCGCTCGCTCATGTGGGCGTTGCGGCGCTGGCCACTCGGTCCTTCAGCACGCTGTCTGGGGGAGAGAAGCAAAGGGCGCTGATCGCGCGCGCACTCGTGCAAGAGGCTCGTGTCCTGGTCCTCGACGAGCCCACCAACCACCTCGACATCCGCTACCAGCTTGAAGTCCTCGAGCTCGTGCGTGACCTGGGTGTGACCACTCTCATGTCGATCCATGACGTGAATCTGGCGGCGCAGCATTGCGACCACATCGTTGTCCTGCAGGGTGGTCGCATCCAAGCGGCCGGGCCGGTGGAGACGGTCCTGATACCGGAGGTGCTCGAGCCCGTGTTCGGCGTGAGGGTCGAAAGTGTAACTCGGTCAGGGGGGCGGCCCCTGTACTGGTTCCAGAGCTGCGCTCACTCATCCATTGCGCCTGGAAGACCAGATCCGTAAGCAGATAGCTAGACCGCATCATGTAGAGGCTCTAAGCGCACCTCCAGCGCCTCGGAGCTCCCCGACCTGACCTTCGCCCACTCGGCGATCCTGACGCCCACCACCCAGGCGATGCCCTTCGGCGAGATGAGGAGCGGCACCCGGTCTCTGCGCTCCCGCGGCACGCGGCAGTCGACGAACAGGTCCTGCAGGCTCTTTGTCCCGCTCATTCCCAGAGGTTGGAACCGGTCTCCCGGGCGACGACCGCGCACCGCCAGA
Organism: Dehalococcoidia bacterium; assembly: GCA_965208395.1. Classification (GTDB taxonomy): domain Bacteria; phylum Chloroflexota; class Dehalococcoidia; order Lucifugimonadales; family CBDBON01; genus CBDBON01. Next base: position 80,238 of record CBDBON010000002.1, on the reverse strand, counting down.
GGAAGCCCCAGGCTGTCCGGGTCGAGCAGCGCCCGCAGAGCGGCGGCCTCGCCCGCCACCGGCCCGGCGGCGACGTTGACCTTCTCCGCACTGACGCGCCAGCCGTCCAGCAGCGTCTCTCCGGGTACTTTCAGAGTCCACCCTCCCTCCAGCGGCGGCTCGGGAAAGCGGTGGACGGCCGGAGCGGCTACGACCAGCTCGCCGTATGAGACCGACGCGCGCAGGCCTCCAGGCAGGTCGACCGATCTGCCTGAGGGGCCGACGAGCAGCCCGGCGATGGCGTCGATATGGCCGTGGGCGACATCTCTGAGGTCGCCCTTGACCAGGAGGACGGCGCGTCGCAGCAGATGGTAGCGGGGGCCAGCGTCCGCCCCCGAGAGGGCGCGCGCGTCCATAGCCACGTACCCTTCCCCCTCCTCGGCTATGCCGCTCCACAGCGCGTCCACCCGGCTCTCCACGTAGTCGAGATCGCGGGACGCCGACACGGAGAGGCGGACCAGCGCCGTCCTGACGGACGGGTTGTACTCCTCCAGCAGGGGCATGAGAGAGAGCCTGACGCGATTGCGCAGGATGTCCGTGGACCGGTTCGAGCTGTCCTCCCGGGGGACCAGTCCCAGCGCGCGGCAGTAGGCGGCGGTCTCCTCTCCGGTCATCTCCAGCAGGGGCCGGATGAGCAGCACCCTCCGCCCGTCGAAGCGACGTTCGGCGGCCGGCTCGATGCCCCGGAGCCCGGCCAGCCCTGCCCCCCTGACGATGTTCATCAGCACCGTCTCCGCCCGGTCGTCCGCCGTGTGCCCGGTGGCGACGGCGTCCGCTCGGAGCCGCTCGGAGAGGGCGGAGAGGAAGGCGTAGCGCGCCTCCCGCGCCGCCTCCTCCAACGACAGGCCGCGGGAGCGGCGAAGGGCCGGCACGTCCGCCCGGTCGACCGTGACCGGCACGCCGATGCCGCCGCAGACACGCTCGACGAAGCGGGCGTCCGCCTCCGACTCCTCTCCCCTGAGCCGATGGTCCAGGTGGGCGGCGTGGAGGCGCAGTCCCAGACAGCCGCGGAGCCGGCTCAGGGCGTGGAGCAGGGCGAGCGAGTCGGGGCCGCCCGATACGGCGACGACGATCAGCGCTCCTGTGCCGAGCCCTGCCGCCTCGAGGGCGGCGCCGGTCCGGCGCTCCAGGCTGTCGACGATGGCGTCCGTCACCGGTCTTCCTCCTGCCCCCATCCTAACCTTCCACCACGGACGGGGGAAGGGATTGGGTGGAAAAAGGGCGCGCCTCCCGCTCCGTCGGATAGAATGAGGGGCGCTACATACTGTTGCCAGCGACGGAAGGGGGCGAAGCGAATGAGACCTACGATAGAGTTCAATCCTAGCTATACGCTGTTGACCCTGGAGCTCTCCGCCGGTGAGGCGATAAAGGCGGAGCCGGGGGCGATGGTGGCCCAGCAGGGCATGGAGATGAAGACGGGCATGGGCGGAGGAGGACTGTTCGGCGGACTGAAGAGGGTGCTGGGCGGCGAGTCCTTCTTCGTGAATACGTTCACGGCGGAGGGCAATGACAGCTGGGTGAGCCTGGCTCCGTCCACGCCAGGCGACATCATGTCTTTCGACCTGCGGCCCGGCAGCAACCTGTTCATCCAATCGAGCTCCTTCCTGGCCTGCGACGAGAACGTGCAGACGGACGCCGACTTCCAGGGATTCAGGGGCTTCTTCGGGGGCGAGGGCCTCTTCTTCATTCGGGCGTACGCCGAGAGGGGCGAGGGGACCGTCTACTCCAACTCCTACGGCGCGATCAAGCAGGTCCGCGTGGAGCCGGGGAAGGAGCTGGTGGTCGATACCGGCCACCTGGTCGCCTTCACGGACGAGGTGGAGTATTCGATCGGCAAGGTGGGGGGCATCCGCTCGCTCATCGCCGGCGGCGAGGGGCTGGTGATGAAGTTCAGGGGCGACGGACACGTCTGGATCCAGACCCGCAACATGTCGTCGCTCGCAGAGAAGCTGATACCGTTCCTGCCGACGCCTAGGGGCGACTAGGGCCGGTCCCCCGTCTCTTCGGCAGGGGCCCCCTGGCCGCGGACCTTCGTCACCTTGATCGTCTCGATCTTCAGATGCTTCATCCGCGTGACCTCGACCTTGAGGTCGCGGTAGTCGAACTGCTGTCCCTCGACCGGGATCTGACCGAGCGTCTCGAGGACGAAGCCGGCTATCGTCTCGGACTCTCCCTCAGGGATGTCGAGGCCCAGCTCCTCGTTGGCCTCCTCGATGCTCATGCCCCCGTCCACCTGGAAGGTGTCGCGGTCTATTGCCTCGTACTCCTCCTCCGGCCCGAATCCCTCTTCCCCGACGGGCCCGACCACCTCCTCGGTGAGCTGCTTGAGGCTGACCAGCCCGGCCAGGGAGCCGAACTCGTCCACAGCGATGGCGACCTGGTTTCCCGACTGCCGCAGCTCGTCGAACAGCTCCGCGACGCGCTTCGTCTCGGGAACGAAGTAGCAGTCCCTTATGACATCGGTGACCGGCTCGTCGAGCGCTATGCCCTTCGATGCCATCGCTCTCATGATGTCCTTTGCGGAGAGTATGCCGACGACGTTGTCGCTGACGCCCTTGTAGACAGGGAAGCGGGTGTGCGCGTGCTCCGAGTAGATGTCTAGGAAGGCCTGGAGGGAGGCTCCCCGCTCGATGGAGATGATCTCGGTGCGGGGTGTCATCACCTCGCGCACCTGCCGGTCGCCGAAGCGGAAGACGTTCTCGAGCATCTCGGCCTCGGCGGGGTCGAAGGTGCCCTCGGCCTCGCCGAGGTCTATCAGGGTCCGGAGCTCGCCCTCGGTGATGGACCCCCTCACCGCGACGGCGTCGCCGCCGAAGGAGCGGCGCACCCTCCGCGTGATCCACTGGAGCACGACTACGACCGGCCAGAGCGCCGCCTCAATCCACTTCAGGGGACGGGCGTATGCGAAGGCGGTCCGCTGGGAGTAGTGGACGGCGATCGTCTTGGGGATGATCTCCCCGATCAGCAGGAGCGCCGCCGTGCCCGCGACGGTGGTGAGTAGCGCGGCCTGGCTCTCCCTACCCTCGCCCAGGGCCCAGACGAAGAGGAGCGTCACCGAGGCGGTGAAGGCGACGTTGACGAGGTTGTTGCCCAGCAGGATGGTGGAGAGGAGGCGCTCCGGGTCGCCGATCATCCGGGCGACCCTGCGGGCGCCGGGCGCGCCGGTGTTCACCAGATGGGCAACGGTCGCCTTCTGCAGCGACAGGAAGGCCGCCTCCGAGCTGGAGAAGAAGGCGGAGAGGACTAGAAAGACGAGAGCGAGGGCTATTGCTGCCTCTGGCATATGGTTTCCTCCAGTGTCAGGCGGGGAGTGGCGCTATAGATATCATAGAGCACATCTCGAATGCCGTGCTGAAGTGCCTCGGCCATGCCGAGATTCTCCCAGCCTCCCCAGGCCGTGCGGAGCGGTCAGGCAGCTTGTACAGGACGCGTTATGGCCTCGGGTCAGGGGCGGTGAGCGGCCGTCGTCGGCTCGGCGCCGTTTTCGGATGGGGCGGGGGGAGGCGGAGCCTCCTCTTCGGACAGGGTGCCGCGCCTGATGAGCCGCTCGATCTGGCCGGCGACGTCCGGGTTGTCGCGCAGGAAGCTCTTGGAGTTCTCCCGTCCCTGGCCCAGCCTCGTCTCTCCGAAGGAGTAGAAGGAGCCGCTCTTGGACAGGATGCCGGTATCGGCGCCGATGTCGATCAGGTCGCCCTCCCGGCTGATCCCCTCGTTGAACATGATGTCGAACTCGGCCACGCGGAAGGGCGGGGCGACCTTGTTCTTGACGATCCTCGCCCTGACGCGGCTGCCGATGATCTCTCGCGCCTGCTTGATCGACTCGATCCTCCGTATGTCGATGCGGACCGAGCTGTAGAACTTGAGGGCGCGTCCGCCCGGCGTCACCTCGGGGTTGCCGAAGAAGACGCCGACCTTCTCCCGTATCTGGTTGATGAAGACGACCGCCGTATTGGAGCGGCTGATCGCGGCGGTGAGCTTGCGCAGCCCCTGTGACATGAGGCGGGCCTGCAGCCCGACGTGCGTGTCGCCCATGTCGCCTTCCAGCTCCGCCTTGGGGACCATCGCGGCGACACTGTCCACGACGACGATATCGAGGGCGCCGCTGCGCACGAGGTACTCGCATATCTCCAGGCCCTGCTCGGCGGTGTCGGGCTGGGAGACGAGCAGCTCGCCGATCTGCGCGCCGCACCGTGCCGCGTAGCCGGGATCGAGCGCGTGCTCGGCGTCGATATAGGCGGCGGTGCCTCCCTGCCGCTGCGCCTGGGCCATCACGTGGTAGGCGAGCGTCGACTTGCCGGACGCCTCCGTCCCGAACACCTCGGTGACCCGTCCCTTCGGGATTCCGCCCACTCCGAGGGCCATGTCGAGGGATATCGACCCGGTGGGTATCGCATCGACGCGCCCGCCGCCGCTCCCTTCGCCGAGCCGCATCACCGTTCCGCGTCCGAAGTGCCGGTCGATCTGTCCGAGGGCCAGCTCCAGCGCCTGCTGCTTCTCAGTCGTCATGGTCTTCTCCTACTCTGGGCGGCGAGCCGTCCGAGGGTCGAGCCCTATTATATTTATGTGTATCAAAGTGTGCCAAAAGTGTAGCATTCAGATATGCGTCTCTCCGGTTGACCCACGGCCTCGCGACAGGCCGTGACGCCATTATAGCACTGATGTTCGCTTTGTCAAGGCCTGGGCCCAGATTCCCGCCTGACTGTCGCCCCTCTAGTAGACGCCGGGGAAGATCCGGTACTTCACCCGCGCCTGATACTCCGCCCACTTTTCGGCGCCGTACTTCTCCGCGCAGAGCTTGTCGTCACCACGTTGGCGGAAGGTAAAGAAGGTGACGACGAAGACGAAGTAGGTCCAGGCCCAGGGGTTGGCGAAGTGGCCGAATACCAGGGCGATCGACAGGGAGAGGAACCCCTCGCCCATGTAGTTGAAGTGGCGGGCGACGCCCCACAGGCCGCTGCACAGGATCTTGCGGTCGCCGGCCTGGATGTACCTGGGCTCGATGATCCCCAGGAACTTGCGGTCGGGCCATCGCTTGAAGGTGTACTTCTGCAGGTTGGCGCCGCGCCCGATGCTCCACCCGAGCAGGAACAGAGTGGCCGTCCCGATGAGCCAGACATACGTCCATGCCGTCGAGAATCCCGGGTCGGGGTGAGCGGCCATGCCCCACAGCGGGAGGATGAACAGCCACCCGTAGACGACGAGGCCGCCCCAGGTCAGCATGAAGCCGAGCTTCTCGTGGATCAGATCGTAGGTATACAGCTGGACGCGCTCGAAGATGAAGTAGTCCAGTATGTAGAAGGTGAAGAACCCGGCGTACAGGAAGACGCCCGGGTTGGCGTCCTCGCCAAAGCGCTCGTAGTGGTACACGGCCCCGGACAGGGCGTTGAGCGACAGCATCGTCCCGCCGACGACATAGAAGTACATCTTCACGTCGAAGCGCTCGCCGAAGAGAGAGAGCTCCTGGGCCCGTCCCTTCCACAGCGCCATGAGCGGGTTCTTTACCTCGTCCCGCGGCTGGCTGAAGACGGCCACGACCGCAAAGATGGCGGTGAAGACGGTCCCGCCCACCACGGCATAGAACGAGGAGCGGTAGAACCAGTCGCGCGATATGCCGATAGGCTCGAAGGCCAAGCCCCAAACGATCAGCGCGATCGCGAACACCAGAAGGCCGTTCAGCCGGTAGTTGCGGGGCTCGCCGGTGTCCGGGTTGATGACGTAGCCGGGGACCCGCCTTGCCGGCAGTATGAGCTGCGCCAGGAGAAACACGGCGAAGATCGCCAGCGGGGTGAAGAACCCCGCGATCGCCTCCGTCCGGGAAAGCTCGAAAAGATGATCGACGCCGAGCCACTCAAACATGACCGGATACTCCTTCCTCCAGTAACGTGTTCATCGCGAATGTCACCATCCGGCGGGTCTGGTGATGACGCCTACCTCGTCCGCTGGCGTGTCAGGCACTGGATGTCGTCCTGAGGAAAGAGGGTCCCTGCCAGCTTTCGCAGATCGAACCATCTAAAGGGCGTGTCCTTCAAGGCGCGGTGGTAGAGATTGAAGCCGTCTATATAGACGTTGGTGATCAATCGCTACTCCCCAACAAAGACAGAGACCGCCTTGGAGGGCGGTCTCGACCCTACCGGCGAAGCGATACGTGTGTCAACGTCGAGAGGCCCGAGCAGGCGAGGCGCAGATATCTGAACGCTCGGTTCGGATCGTGGCGGGGTGTTGAAAAGCTGAGGCTTCGGGGCCGAGGGTGGTAGGATGGGGGTGGTCCCACACACAGGAGCTGTCAATGCGAGACGAAGCAGCTGATCAGGCCACGATGCTGACTGCGGTGACACCCGACGCACCGGTGCCGCAGGGCCATCCGGTCCGACGTATCAAGTCGATGGTGGACAGCGCCCTGGGCGCGCTGCCCCCGATGTCCAATCGGATGTACGCCTCAATAGGGCGGCCGTCTATCCCACCGGAACATCTTCTGAAGGGCTGCCTGCCGATGGCGTTGTTCTCGGTGCGCAGTGAGAGGCAGTTCTTCGAGCGTCTCGTGAGTAAGCCCCTAGTGCTCGTGGGGGCGCTTCTACTGGTGGTCGCGTGCGGTGGCGCCGCCACGTCCATTCCGGAGCCGACACCAACGGCGACTCCCATTCCTGCACCGGAGCCGACGCCAACGACCACTGCCACTGCCACGCCGCTACCACCGGCGGAACAGACCGACCGGCTCCGAGACCTCGGCGACCCTCGCTTGACAGACATCAGGGAAAAGTTGGAATCTGTGGAGCCGGTCTGGACGGTCTATTTCCATAGTGAAGACTGGCGGACACCTGGAAGAAACACTCTCATCAACGACGTGTTCGAGCTCGTTAAGCTGGAGAACATCGCCACCCACGATGGGTACAAGGAAATCAGCCCGGAGACAGTCGTCGCACTCGAACCCGACATCATCGTTGCGGACTCGATAGAAAGCATAGTCGAAAACCCCGATTTGTCGGGCCTACACATGGTCCAGGACACTGACCATATCCCACATCACATCTTCGTATTGAGCGAAGGCCTCTCCTTCAGCTTTGACAACCCTCGTTTCATGAAAGCCGTCAAGGAGTTGGCCGTTTTTTCCTACCCCGCGGCTTTCCCGGATGAAGAGAAGGCGGAGGAGGATGGACACACCCATGCGGAAGGAGAGACACACTCGCATTAGCGGTCAGGATCATCTGTGGGAGGCCGTCGCTACTCCCCAAGCATCAAGCAACTCTTGAGGTTGTCAGAAGCCGCGCCAGCCGGGCAGGGCGGCCGACTGCCGGACCCACGTCTCCATCTGCTCCTCGTCCAGCTCGCCCTCGTAGATGTCGACCCAGCGTGCGTCCGGGTCCTTGCCCGAGCCGGGCGGTTCGGGACGCAGCGACGAGCCATTGAGGAAGGTCACCTTCACGTAACGGGTGAAGACGTGGTAGCTCGCGAACCAGCCTGCGTCCTCGACACCGTACCAGGGCGAGTTCCACCTCACGGCCTTGCGCACGTTGGGCACGGCGCGCACGATGAGGTCGTCGAGGCGGCGCCCGACGTCGCTCTTCCAGCCCGGCATGGCCGCGATGTAGGCGTGAACGGGGGCGTCGCCGTCGGCCTTCGCGATCTGGGGGTTGCCGCCCGACAGGAGCACCGGCTTCCCATCGGCCCGCTTGGCGACGGTCTTCTTTGCGGCCTTCGTCGACTTCCCGGACGTCTTGCCTGCCATTGCACTCACTCCCAGTCCGCGCTTCCTGCTGCTGGACCAGCGGGTCGCCTATCCGCCCTGAAGGATACCAAGATAGGCCTCCTCCAGGGTGGGATCGCGTGAGACGCGGCTCTCTATGTTATCCTCACCGATCACCTGCACGATCCGGCTGTCGGAGCCCTGACCGGCACCGATCTGCACCATCAGCCGAGGCAGACCGCTCTCGAAATCGGTGTCGACCCGCTCGACTCCCTCCAGTGCAGACAGCTCCTCGACCAGACCGGGCCGCATCTCCCTGATCTCGACCTCGACCACCCTGTTTCCCCTGAATCCCCTCTTGATCTCGGTCGGCGTGCCCTGGGTCACGAGCCGCCCGTGGTTGATCATCGCAATGGTCTTGCACAGCTGGTCGGCCTCGAACATGTAGTGCGTCGTCAACAGGACGGTGCGTCCATCTTCCACGAGCCCGGGGATGAGCTTCCGCAGCTCCTGTGCTCCTATCGGGTCCAGGCCCATCGTCGGCTCGTCCATGAACAGCACGGTCGGGTCGGTGAGCAGTCCGCGGGCGATGTGGAGCCTCTGCTTCATGCCCCTCGAGTACTCCTCCACCTTCCTGTCGGCGTACTCCGACAGCCCCACCTGGTCCAGATGAAAGTCGGTGCGGCGCCGCGCCTCCCGCGGGCTCACGTGGTTGAGCGCCGCGAAGTAGCGCAGGTTCTCCCTGCCGGACAGGCGGCCGTACAGACCGCGGTCCCCGCCGAGGACGAACCCGATCCGTCTTCGGACCTCGGCAGCCTGCCTGACCACGTCGTGTCCCAGGACCCTGGCAGTCCCGGTGGTCGGAGTCAGCAGCGTCGACAGGATGCGTATCGTGGTCGTCTTTCCCGCCCCGTTGGGGCCCAGCAGACCGAAGACGATCCCCCTGGGTATATGGAGCGTCAGGTCAGCCAGGGCCACGGTCTCCCTCCTCCTCCCCAGCAGGCTGCGGGATGAGTAGACCCTGCCCAGACCGTCGCACTCGATGGCGAACTCCTGACGGTCGTCCAATGGCATCTCCTCCGCTATCCGGTTCCTCTGCTGCAAGCTCTCGCGTCAGAAGGTCTCGAAGGCTCCCCGTCGCTTCGCCTCCCTCTCCAACAGTCTGAAGGTCAGGTATCCCAGCACCGCGTAGACCAGCCCCACCGCAAGCTCCAGCAGGAGGTGGTCGGCGACCGCCGCCAGCCCCGCGCCATCGAAGGCCTCGCGGAAGGCGACGAGGCCGTTGGTGAGCGGTAGGACGTGGCCGATGTCACCGAGAGGGCCGGGGAGCCTATCGGTCGGGATGATGGCTCCGGTAAGGGCGAGGTATAGAGTGTTGACCCCCAACAGAATGTTACTGTACTCCCTGGTCACGATGCAGAAGCTGCCGACGAACATCACGAAGGTTGTGCTGGCCGCCGTTATAGCCGCCACGGACGCCACCAGGATGGTGTAGTTCAGCTCCGACATGTCGAGGTCGAAGAAAAGACGACCTGAGATGAGGCACAGGGAGACGTTTATCACCGCGTTGGGCAGGTAGAGGACGCACTTGCTCCAGTAGATGGAGAGTCGGCTCCCGCGCGCGGTGAAGAGGACGGGGAACGTACCGAAGAACCTCTCGAAGAAGAAGGAGTGGAGAATGCTCTGTAGGAGGGCGGAGGGAATGGAGTACGCTGCTAGGCCGATGATGTACCTCTCGGCGGACTCGGGGGCGGCGAATCTGCCGACCAGAAAGTACATCGCCAGGACCAGCACCGGTCTGAGGATGACTGTCGACGTAAAGGCATGCCAGTTGAGATAGGTGTAGAGGCCCTTGTAGCCGAGGTAGGCCTGTATCGCGAAGTTCGTCAATGGGCGCTCGCTCTAGAAGGTCCCCAGGGAGCCGTTCACTCTGATCCGCCTTTCGACCACCCTGAACATCAGATACGTCAGCCCCATGAACAGCAGCGTGAGCGCCAGCGTGACGAACCAGTCGCCCGCCATCCTCGTGCTCAGAGCCCCCGTCTGCATCGAGCGCATGACGCTCTCCATCGCCCAGGAGGTGGGTATGAACCTCGCGATCGGCTCGACCGGGTCGGGCAGCAGCCTCACCGGGTACAGCATTCCGGTGAAGACGATGCCGAATGGGATCAGGGCCTGATAGAATCCCCCGCGGCCCTGGAGCAGCACCATCGCCGGGGCGAATATGAACCCGGTGGCGAACAGCGCCAGCGTCACGAACCCCACGGAGACGATCAGCAGCGGAATGCTGGCGATGTCGATCCAGTGCTGGAGGACGACCAGGACCACGACCATCACGAGGGTCGAGGCGATGAGGCTCAGGACCATCACGGCTGCCGCCTTACCCAGGATGATCAGCATCAGGGGCGTTCTGGAGGTCAGGCCCGCCTCCAGGGTCCCCTCGTAGAACTCGTGGGTGAGTGTAGAGCCTATTCTGAAGACCGTCATGGTCCAGAGCACCCAGAACAGGGATCCGACCGCAACGTAGTCGAACACCGTCCGGTCGTCGCTCTGACCGGCCATCCACAGGACTATGAATATCTGGGGAAGGATGCCCAGCAGCCAGTCCAGGTGCTGCTGCGAGGAGAGGCTGACCTTCCACTGTTGTCGGAACGATCCGGCCAGGGCGTACAGGGTTCCCATGCTATCCAGAGCCTCGCTTGGGCGGTCTATGGTCGGTCGTCGGACTGTATAGCTGAAGGAGCGACCGGGTCAATCACTCCCGCCGGTCGACCGATCTCCTTCTCGAACTCCAGTATCCTGAATCTTCCCTTCTTGCTCCTGCCGATCTCCCTGTAACCGCTCCGTATGTACAGCCGGATCGCCGGCACCTGTTGAACCGTCGTGTCCAGAGTCAAGACCCGGAATCCCAGCTCCGTTGCCCGCTGCTCCAGCGCCGACAGCATCCGCCTGCCGAGGCCTCTCCTCTGGAGGTCCGGGTGTACCCGCATGCGTCGCAGCTCGGCCCTGTCATCGGTCAGCCTCTGAAGCCCGCCCATCGCGACGATGCGACCGTCCACTGTCCCCACGTAGAACTCGCCTCCCGTGGCAATGTACTCGTCCTCGACACGGTGGAGGTCGTCATCCCAAGGCCCGTTTCCTCCGTGCGCGTCAGCATGGAGCAACGCAGAGTTGTGCAGCTCCCAGACGGCATCGCGGTCCGCAGCGATATACCGGCGAATCCTCATTGTTCACCTCCTGGCCTTTGTCACGCCCCGGCCTTCTCCGCTGGCGGGGAGGAGTCACGGTCTCCGATCACGCGGATGTAGACCTCCTCCAAGCTCGGCCGCGACGTGGTGATGGACGTGACGCCGGAGTCCACGAGGAGCTTCAGCACACGCTGCGCGACGGCATCGCTGTCGAGCTCCACGCGGAAACCGCCGTCGGACCGCCGATCGACCGACGCGACGCCGGTAACGGCACTCAACCTGTCCTGCAGCACGTCGGGACCTCCCTCGAAGTCGATCCGCTCGTACCGGGCGACCAGTCTGCCCAGCGAGCGGGGAGTCTCGACCGCAAGCACCCTCCCCCGGTCGATGAGGGTGACTCGATCGCACACCGCCTCGGCCTCCGCCATGTCGTGCGTCGTCAGCAAGACCGTCCGACCCTCCGACCGCAGCGTCTCGACCAGCCGGCGGAACTCTCGTGAGGCTATCGGGTCCATGCCGGCGGTCGGCTCGTCCAGGAAGATCACGCGCGGGTCCGCGACCAGACCCCTGGCCAAATGGAGGCGCTGCATCATTCCCCGCGAGTAGCCCTCGACCAGGTGGTCGGCCCGGTCGGAGAGACCCACGCTGTCCAGCAGCTCCGACACCCTTCGCTTGGCTGTGGAGGCCGGGACGTTGTAGAGCGCCGCCCAGTACTCCAGGTTCTGCCGACCGGTCAGTCTCCAGTAGAGTCCACGGTCGCCTCCCAGGACGACGCCGATGATCCGGCGGACCGCCTTGGTCTCCCGGACGACGTCGTGGCCGAGCACCGAGGCCGACCCGCTCGTCGGGAGGAGCACGGTGGACAGGACCTTTACCAGCGTGGTCTTTCCGGCGCCGTTTGGCCCCAAGAGGCCGTGTATCTCTCCCTCGTCGATGTCCATCGAGACGCCGTCGAGCGCGACCACGTCGGGATTGCCGTCCCGGCTCTTGTATACCCTGCGCAGGTCCACGGTCTTTATCGCGTTCACGGTGCTCTCCTCCGTGCTATACAAACTCGATTGAGCCGTCCGCCCGGCCGGTGTTCGCCATCCGGTCCATCATCATCGCGGCGAGAAGGACCCACCCCAGCCCGACCAGAGTTCCGAGCGCGGCGGCCTGGAGAATCGAGTCAACGGACGCCTCGTCGAGCACCAGCCTGATCGCCTGGAGGCCGTGGGTTATCGGCACGAACTGGACGAGGAGCTGCACGGCGTCGGGCCAGAAGGCCACGGGGACGCTGACTCCGCAGAACGCCCTTCCAACCGTGGTCAGGATGCCCATGACGAGATTGCTCCCGCGGGGGAGACGGGAGACCACCACAACACCCAGGAATAGCGACAGGCAGTACGTGCTCGCGCAGGTGAGGGCCACCAGGGGAACGATGAGAAGAGTGTCCGGCCACGGCAGCGCGAGATCGAAGAGGGCCCCGAGGACGATGAAGGTCCCGAGCGTCGTGGCCACACCCGCGGCCAGCCATATCGAGGTCCGGCCCATGACCGCGGGCACCAAGCTGGACGGCGCGATCACGAGCAGGGGGTACGTACCGTCCCCGCGATCACGTGTGGACTGGCCGATCGCCCAGCTCGCGGTCAGCGCGCCGACGGCGACGGCATTGCCGATAAGCATGAACCGCTCCTGTTCGGGCGAGTCGAACAGCCTGGCGAAGAGGGAGAAGAAGATTGCCTGGGCCACTATCTGGACCATCCAGCCGCCGAACCAGGTCCTCCAACTATAGTACGAGGTGAAGTCCCTCACCCCCACCAACAGGCCGTAGCGGAACACGCGCAGGTGGCTCATGCCAGTCCAAGCCTGCCTTCCCGCCTGAGGTGGTCGAGCATCCTGACCATCAGCACCCCGCCGGCGAGGGCTGCGCCGACGCCGAGGACGGCGATCGCGACGAGGTCCACCAGGACTCCCTCGGGCACCCCCGGCTGCGTGGAGTGTCTGAGCAGGTTCGCCGACCAGTAGAGGAAGATGAGCCGGCTCAGCGGTTCAAGCCAGTCCGGGAATACGCTGATGGGCACCAGTATGCCCGAGAGCAGGAAGACGGGGTAGGCGATGGTGTTCTGGAAGGTACGCACCGCATGGGCGAAGCAGAAGATGGCCCCGGCAATCAGCGCGGTGCCCGCGGAGGCGAACGCGGTCAGCAGCATCGTCGCCGCGAACAGCCAGGGATGGTGCACCGCTACGGTCACGCCGAACACTAACCGGATGATCAGCCAGCTCTCCACGAACCCGATCAGTGAGATGGCGGTGATGACCGCGATCCGTGCGAAGAGTACCATCGGAAACGGCGCAGGACAGACCACCGAGAGCTCGAGCGTCTGGAACTCTCGCTCCCGCGTCATCAGCTCGCTCGCCACATACACGGCCATGGCCCCGACGCTCATCAGCAGCGGCGCGACCAGCGAGTAGGCGGCCAGGTCCTTGCGTCCGACGTATGCGAAGACGGCCATGAAGGCGAGGGTCAGAGACGGGTTGGTCACGGCGTGCAGGAGGTCTCCGACGTCCCGCCGACTCATGCTGAACTGCGCCCGGACGGCGCCGGCCATTGGGCGTCCGACCGACTGAAGTCTCCCTGCCGCTATGGCCCCGGCCCTGAGCAGACGACTCGGTGGGTCCATGTTATACATCTCGTTCTTTGCCTGAAATGAAAAAGGCCTCCGGGTCGGGGAGGCCTTTGATGACTCACGCTGTGAGAGCTAGGTCGCTAGGTCCTCCCGGATGGCACAAATCCGACGCCCCGCCAGTCTCGCATCACAGGGCTGTCAATGCGGACGGACGCGGGAGCATAGTCGGGCGTGGTTGGAACGTGGCAGGCCATCGTGGCGCTCCTAGGTTCTCTGCGGGTGCTCGGAGATAGTAGCACGCTCGAACACGGCCGACAACCATCAGCCAGTCCTCGCTGTGCCAGCCCTTACACGATACCTCAACCCCGAGGCGGGCGTAGCTTCACTCCGGACGGCGGTTGTGTAGAATGTGCCCCAGCACAGGCGGAACAGCCCGAGTTGGTAGAGGTGGCTACGAAATGGCAAGATCGAACCCCGGCATAACGGACGAGCAGGCGGCTCTCATCGAGAGCACCCCACTATTCTTCGTCGCGACCGCCGATCCCGGCCTGGCGAACGGGCCGGACGACATCGGACCGGTCAACCTGTCCCCGAAGGGCGGCGTGCCGCTGCACATCCTGGGGCCAAACCGTGTCGCATATCTCGACTACAGGGGCAGCGGCAACGAGACGGCGAGACACACCGTCGCGGGAGGTCCGATCACGGTAATGGTCTGCTCCTTCGAGGAGGAGAACGCCGCGATCGTCCGGCTCTACGGGACCGCCAGCGCAACGCCGCTGGAGCAGTCGCCGCTGGCCTCCCTGGTGACCGGGCAGCCGGCCGCGGAGCTAAAGCTGACGCAACGCCAGGTCATAGAGGTCGAGGTCGACCGGACCGTCACCAGCTGCGGCTATGGTGTTCCTGTGATGTCGTTCGTCCGAGAGAGAACGGTCGAAAACCGCGGACGAAGGTACAAGGAACGCCGCTAGGGCCTGGAAACGGTTGACATGCGCGGTCGTCCGATAGATACTCAGAACATGCGTGCTGCCAGGGAGGCCTGGACGCGCGCGTAAAGAGGCCAGGGGGCGCGGCAGCGGGAGAAAAAGTGATCGGAAGGACGAAGGCGCAGGAGCTCTGGGAGCTGCACGGTCTGAGCGTGCCGGTCGACCTTCGCCGCCTGGTGACCGAGCTGGACCTGGAGGTGGTCACCTTCCCCTTCCGCGGCCGGATCGAGGAGATGATCGTCGAGCGTGTGATCGGGGTCCGCCCCGGGCTACCCCGGCCCTGGTTCCGGTGGTACGTGTCGCACGCCATCGGCCACCACCTGATGCACGCCGGAACCAGCCTCTACCTCGAGTCGTGGCAGTGGGCGAGCCGGGCGAAGGCCGAGCGGCAGGCGGAGGAGTTCGCGGCCCATCTCCTCGCAGGACCCTCCGCCGACGCCTCCGCGTGGGAGATGGGCATTCCCGCCGAGAAGCTCCCGCTCGTCCGGGGCCTCTAGGGACCCGGCCGACTCAAAGCTCAGCGCACAGGGCCATACGCGTAGGACCTGCGAAGGTGCAGACGGACTCTACGTGGACCTGGGAGCCACGTTCGGCTCCCAGACGACTAAGGACTAGTCCTTGTCGTTACCCCCAAGCATCGTGCCTATCTTCGTCAGGAAGATGAAGACGCCCACAGAGACCAGAAGCGCGCCGACCGCGACCGTAAGTCCCGAAAACGCTGTGATCAACATCGCAGTGTCTGACATTCGATACCTCCCCGGGATCGCTGCTCGGAATCTCTACCGCCGACCAAGTAGCGCGACGATATCACATCGTTGTGTGCCTGTCTACCGTCGAAACGACAATACGAAGTGGGCCAACCCTGACCTTCCCCAGCTGAGCAGGAAGGAATTGGAAGAGGCTACGCGCCCGGCCGCCTGCTCCGCACGTAGCGGGCGAAGTCGCGGACCGACTCCCACTCCTCTTCGGTGAGGTCTCCGATCTCGTTGAGCCGGGCCAGCTGCGCCCCGTCGATCGGGTTGTCGAACTCCGCCTGGGTGATGTAGCCGGCGCGGATCGCCAGCTCGCCGTACAGCAGGCCGAGCGCGGTGGAGAGCGCCTTGAGGGTCTCCGCCGACGGGCGGAAGCTGCCGCGCTCCAGGTGGCCGACGTAACCCTCGCTCTTGCCGAGAGCGTGCGAGAGCTGCCTCTGAGAGAGGCGGCGGGATGTCCTCGCCTCTCTCACGAGCGCCGCCAGCTCCATATATTTTCTTTCCGGTTTAGTGGGGAGGCTGTCTTCCATTTTTTTCCGGTCTAGCAGGGAGGCTGTCTTTCATTTCCAGGGGGGTCTGCCCTGTTCGTGACGGGCCCTGCCCGGTTGCCCATTGTAGCCCATTCCGCGGAGATCGGTGTTGACACGCATGTTCTTATAGATGTATAATCACGTTCGCCGCTTGACTCATCGTCTTCCTGCCTGGAAGAGGACGACCCCATCTCAACCTTCCCGTGCGGACGGGAGGAGGGGCAGGAAAGAGCAGAGAATCGCATACTCTGATTCGTCGCTCGCCCCCAAGGAGAGAAAAAGATGAACATCCATCTCAGGGCCTGTCCGCGTTGCGGCGGGGACATCGACGCGGCCTTCCGTGACGACGTCCGCTGCGTCCAGTGCGGCCACAGGATATACGAGCCGGCCGTTGGTCTGCGAGACAGGGGCAGCCCCCACGATCGTCTCTACGTCCTCGGCGGGAGCGCCCCTCGCGGAGCCCACGCCATAGAATGTCGCACTTTGACGCACTTTGGCGCACATAAATATATGGAGCCCAATCGGGACCCGGAGCCCGCCGCGCCGGCCTCTCCCTGTCCGAGGTGCCGGTCGGTCGACCTCGTCGCGCTCGACAGGCTCAGCCCGGACCACAACCTGTGCCTCCGTTGCCGCCTCTGCGGCCACATCTTCAGCCCTCCAGCCGCATGACCGCCCGGGATGACGACCAGGCGCACAGATACAGAGAGGACCCGGTGGGCTTCGTGAAGCACATGCTGGGCGAGGAGCCCTACGACAAGCAGGAGGATATACTGCGCGCCGTCCACCGCTCCCGCAGGGTGTCGGTCGTCGGCTGCACCAGCTCCGGCAAGGACTGGGCCGCGGCAAGGGCCGTGCTCTGGTGGATGTACGCCCGCTCTCCGGCCAAGGTCATCGTCACCGGCCCCTCGACCCGCCAGGTGGACGACATCCTGTGGAGGGAGATGCGCTGGGCCTACGGCCGCGCCCCCGACCGGCTGAGGGGCAAGATGTTCCGCACCTCCAGGTACGAGCTCGACGAGCAGAGCTTCGCCATCGGCTTCGCCACCAACTCGCCGTACAACCTCCAGGGCTTCCACTCCCCGAACCTGATGGCCGTCGTCACCGAGGCGCACGCCGCGAGGGAGAACGACATCGACGCCGTCCGACGGCTCAACCCCTCCCGTTTCGTCATGACCGGCAATCCCTTCACCGCGTCGGGCGCCTTCTACGACTCCCACCACGGGAGGAGACGGCAGTACGAGACGATCCAGATCGGCGCCGGCGACACGCCGAATGTAAAGGAGGAACGTCTCGTGGTCCCGGGGATGATCACCCTGGAGGACGTCGAGGCGCGCGCCGAGGAGTGGGAGGTGGACTCGGCGCTCTACGTCGGGGCGGTGCTCGGCCAGTTCCCGGAGAGTCTGGACGGCGTGGTCATCTCCCGCAGGGACGCGGCCGAGGCCGCCGCGAGAGTCCTGACGCCGACCGGCCCGGTCATCGTCGGCTGCGACGTCGCCAGGTTCGGACGCGACAAGACGGTCGTCGTGAGCAGGCAGGGCCCCGTCGCCCGGATCGTCTGGAAGTCGCGCGGCAGCGACACGATGACCGTAGCCGCCTACCTGATGTCCTACTGCGAGGAGAACCAGGTCGACTCGCTCGTGGTCGACGAGGCGGGCGTCGGCGCGGGGGTGGTCGACCGGCTGAAGGAGCTGCGGCCCGTATGCCGGGTCGTCGCCTTCAACGGGGCCCGCAGGGCGCACAAGAAGGAGCGCTTCGGCAACCGGATCACCGAGGTGTGGGCCGAGATGGCCGAGCGCTACGCCTCCGGGGAGATCGACACCGACGACGATCCGGCGCTCATCGAGCAGGTCTCCGGCAGGAAGTGCGAGATCCACAAAGACGGCCGGTTCCACCTCCAGAGCAAGGAGGAGCTGCACCGCTCGCCGGACGAGGCGGACGCGCTCGCGATGACCTTCGCAGTGCGCCGGGGAGGCTACCAGATATGGGTGTGACTTCGACGTCATGCCCGCGAGAGCGGGAGTCCGGATGTCGTGCCGAGCGGAGCGAAGCGCCCGGGGCCGGGGCAAGGCCATGGGGAGGTGACAGAGTATGGATCTGAGTCGCGCGTTGTCGAATATCAGGGCTTTCGCGAGGCTCTCCCGTCTCCCCGTTCGCCCCCGTATCGAGTACGAGGCAAACTCCGAGCCTGTCGAACCACGGAGGGAGTGGAGGGGCGCTCCTGCGCCGCTCGACGCCCTCATCGCCTCCGGCTCCGCCTGGGCGCCCCTCTCGTACGGCGACTACTACCCGCGCTCCATCTTCGTATACTCCGCGATCAAGGTGCGGCAGGAGGCGGTGGCGCGCGTTCCGCTCCGCGTCCACGGAGACGGTCCCGGCCGGCGCCCCGGCCCAGCGGAGACTGTCCAGCGTCTGCTCGACTCGCCCAATCCACTCTGGACCTCGGCCGACCTGTGGCGGGCGACCGAGACCTATCTCGGTCTGTGGGGCTCTGCCTACTGGGGGCTGGAGCGCGACCCGCATGGCCTGGTCCGCGAGATCTGGCCGCTGCGGTCCGACAGGATGCGCGTCGTCCCCGGCCCGGGGCGGAGCGTCCGGGGCTTCCTATTCGCCGGCGCTGGCGGCGAGCTCCTCCCCTACCTCCCCGAGGACGTGCTGTGGCTCCGCTACTTCAACCCGCTGGAGGAGCACGCCGGCCTCTCTCCGGTCGCCCCAGTCAGGCTGTCGGCTGACATGGGCCTCGACGCGCTCCGCGCCAACCGGAGCGGCCTGGTGAACGAGAGCACGCCCGGCCTCTTCATCGAGACGGAGGACACTCCGACAGACGACGAGGTGCGCGACTTCTACGCTCGCTGGGAGTCGCGCTTCAAGGGGGCGGACAGGGCGCGTCGGCCGGTCGTGCTCAGCCGCGGCATGAAGGCGTCCGGCCTGGGTTTCAGCCCCAGGGACATGGAGTACCTCCACACGCTGCGCTGGTCGCTGGAGGATGTGGCCCGCGCATACGGGGTGCCGAAGGCGATGCTGGGGGACATCGAGCGGATCACCTTCTCCAACGTCCAGACGGCGCGGAGGATCTTCTGGGAGGACACGATCGTTCCGCAGCTGGCCTTCTACCGCGACGCGCTGCAGCACAGGCTGCTGCCGAACCTGGGCGTCGACGCCTCCGGGCTCTCCGTCGACTTCGACCTGTCGGCGGTGGAGGCTCTGCAGGAGAGCGAGCAGGAGCGGGCCGGGAGGCTGCAGGGCTACGTGAAGGCCGGGATCATGAGCGTCAACGAGGTGAGGCAGGAGCTGAAGCTCCCGGCGGTACCGTGGGGCGAGGGCCCGTCCGCCTGATGGGATACCGGAACGGAAACACCCTCACCGTATCAGGGGAAAAGCTTTCCCACCTCTTACACCGGCTCCGCAGGGGAAAGCCCTCTTCCCCCTCTTCCCTCGTTCCGCGGGGGCCTTGCCTTTACCTCTTCCCCCGTCCGCGGGGCCTTGCCTTTACCTCTTCCCCCGTCCGCGGGGCCTTGCCTTACCTCTTCCCCCGGCTCCGGTGTCAATGCTAAGTTAGATTTGACCCTTTTCCGCTAAGTTAGAACTGACCCACCTTGTCGTTAAGTCGCCTCCTTTCTGGCAAGCAAGAGTGCCTGTTGGATTTAGACGTCGCCGGAGCTAGCGGCTTCAGGCGATGTCGATAGCAGTTGATGGGAGGCGAAGAGTCCGGCCTGCCTCTTGCCTTTAAGCCGGTAGCTCTCGCCTCGGATGTTGAGGACGTGGCTGTGGTGCAGCAGCCGGTCCAGGATGGCCGAGGCGATGACGGTATCGCCCAGAAGCTCACCCCACTCGGCGAAGCCCTTGTTGGAGGTGAGGATGATGCTGCCCCGCTCATAGCGAGCCGACACCAGGGTGAAGAAGGCGGTGGAGGCGTCCCGGTCGTAAGGCCAGATGCCGAACTCGTCCACGATGAGTAGCTTGGGCGACAGGTAGACCCGCATGCGCCGTTGGAGGTTGTTCTCCACCCTGGCCTTCCTCAGGTCCTCCATCAGGTCGTAGGCTCGGACGAAGTAGGCCCCCTGGCTCTTCTCGATGGCCTTGAGCGCTAGGGCCACCGCCAGATGGGTCTTGCCCACACCTGGCGGTCCCAGGAGCAGCAGGTTGGTGGCTTCAGCGACGAAGGACAGGCCGGCCAGTTCCCGCACCTGTCGCTCGTCGATGGAGGGCTGGAACGAGAAGTCGAACTGCTCCAAGGTCCGGTGGAAGGGGAGGTGAGCCAGCTTCGTCCTGGTGGACATGTACCGCTCCTTCCGGGCGGCCACTTCCACGCCGAGTAGCTCTGCCAGCATCTCGGGGTAGGTCAGTTTCTTGGTGGCCGCAGCGTCCAGGGAGTTGTCCAGGGCTTCGACGGCCTGCTTGAGGCCCAGCGTCTCCAGGTGCTGGCGAGCCTGTTCCAGCGCGATCATCGCCCACCTCCCACCGCTGCCAACTCGTACACCTCCAGGGAGCGGCGCTCCACTTGGCCCACAGGGATCTGCACCGCCACGGCTTCCTTACGAGGACGATCATCGCCGCCGGGCAGTCCGTCCCACTGGCCCGGCAGTGTGAGGCGCTGACCGGTCCGCTGGGCTTGGGGATGCACCGCCAGCCGCACGTCGCCCGACCAGACCTCCACCGTACCGGCCCGCACACCCACCTGGACCGTCGAACCCGCCCAGCTCCAGGGCACGCCGTAGCGAGACCTCTCCCAGTGGACGTAGCCGTCCCTGGCCACCTTCCGCTCCTCCCGCATGTAGGGCGCAAGGCCCGAACGCGGCGGCAGGCTGCCCAGGTGGGCGAGCTCCTCAGCCAGCATCTCTCGGGGGACCCGGTGCGTCGTCCCATGGACTCGCCGATTGGCCACCGCATCGCACCACTCCAGGGCCTGGCGGTTCATGTCTGCGTCGTCGGTGAAGCGGACACCGGGCCACAGGTTGCCCCGGACGTACTTCACGCCGCTCTCCACCTTGCCCTTCGTCTGCGCTCGGTAGGGTCGGCACAGACGGAGGTCGAAGCCCATTCGCAGTGAGAAGTCCAGCATCCGGCTGTTCCACTCCGGCCTGCCCTCCCTGTCACGCCCCAGGACCACCACCTTGGCGTTGTCGTACAGGCAGCGGCGGGGAACACCACCGAAGTACTCGAAGGCGTTCAGATGGCACCTGATGAAGGTCGCCACGTCGGCGCGCCGGACGAACTCCACGTAGATGGTCCGAGACCAGCTCAGCACCATCACGAAGGCCCAGACCCGGTGCTTGCGCCCGTCCTCTCCGACATAGGCGAAGCTGCCCCAGTCCACCTGTGCCTGCTCGCCTGGCGCCGTCTCGAACCGCACCGTCGCACGGGGCTGACGCGGCCGACGCCGAGGCCGCACGTAGTTGGTCAGCGTCGGATAGCTGCCGTCGTAGCCCAACTCCCGGATCTCCCGCAGCAGCACCACGCAGTTGTCCACTCCCGCCGACAGCCGACCATCTATGTGACCCTTGTATGGGTCCAGCTTCGACCCCTGCTTCTCTCGCCGCTTGGCCTTGGGCACCTCGTCGGAGCGCACGTACTTGCGCACGGTGTTCCGGGAAATCCCCAACTCCCTCGATATCCCTCGGATCGAGCTTCCATCGCCCTTCAACTCGTATAACTCTCTCACTAACCCACCTCCTATCATTTGACTTGCTGCACCTCCTAATCGGTTTCCCGACGAAGATGCGTCCGCTATCGGGGTGGGTCAATTCCAAATTAGCGCTACTGGGTCAGTTTAGAGTTAGCACTAACACCGCGGGGGAAGATTGAGATGGGGGTCCCCCTGCCCCGCGAGCCTGAAACAGCTACGGAGGACAGACAATGCGCGCTGACAGAACAGAAAAAACGGTGCGGTGCGATCACGACGGGCTCAAGATGGCCGTGGTCAAGCGAGGCCACCTCATCCTGCGTGCCAGGCACCATGGGGAGACGCACGTCAAGATCGTCCCGCTGGAGGAATTGGAGGAACGGCCCCGTCCGGACCTTCCCCCGTAGACCGCTGCGTCGACGGTGCTCCGCGTTACGGACATGGCGACTCAGTCTACCACCGTAAGACACGCTCCCCACTAAACCAAAAAAAGGGGTTGCATTAGGTCGGCGCTCCCGGCCAGAATCTCGTAGGCGGGGCGCTCCGGCATCCTGGGCCCTCGCCTGGACGGTGACATCCTATGGCGGGACACACGCTTGACGCCGCACGGGTCCTCCGGGCCCTGCGGCACTCCTACGCCGGCCTGCGGGCCGTCTTCCTCGGGGAGGCCGCCTTCAGGCAGGAGCTGGTCCTGGCCGCCGCCCTCGTCCCGGTGGCCGTCTGGCTCGGCGACGACGGCGTCGAGCGCGCCCTGATGATCGGCGCGCTCCTGCTCGTCCTAATCGTCGAGCTGCTCAACTCGGCAGTCGAGACGGTGGTCGACCGCGTCGGCGCCGAGCTCCACGACCTGTCCGGCAGGGCGAAGGACATCGGCTCCGCCGCCGTGCTCATATCCCTGGTCAACGTCCCGATCGTCTGGGCACTCGTATTACTCGACTAGCGAAAGGCTGCCTTTAACAAGGCCGCCTCACGACTCCATACTAAAGCCAGCCCTTATTAAAACGGCTCTCTCCCTGGTATACTAAAGGCTGCCTATAATATGGAAGCCGCCCACGTCCTATATGCAAGGATGAGAGCAGTATGACCCCACACTTGACCGACGCCGCCCGGCGCGCTGGAACGTATATCAGGCAGCCAACCGGCTACCGGGCATTCATCCCCACCCCCTTGCCGCCCACCCCGCCGGTGGCAATGGCGGGCCGGCTGCAGGAGGTTCTCTCCCAAGCCGACCGCGAGCTGGGTCGTCTCGACGGTTCGGTGCAGACCCTTCCGAACCCCGATCTCTTCGTGCTGATGTACGTGCGGAAAGAGGCCGTCCTGTCCAGTCAAATCGAGGGCACCCAGAGCTCCCTCCAGGACGTGCTGACCGCCGAGGCCCGGATTCTGTCACCCGGCCGCCCCGGCGACGTGCATGAGGTAATCAACTACGTCGGGGCGATGAACTACGGACTTGAGAGGCTAAGCGACCTGCCCGTTTCCGTTCGCCTCATCAGGGAGATCCACGAGCGGCTGCTTGAGGGTGCGCGCGGCTCACGTCTGACCCCGGGAGAACTGCGGACCAGCCAGAACTGGATCGGGCCCGCCGGATGCACGCTTGAAGAGGCGACCTTCGTACCGCCTCCGCCCAACGTCGTCCCCGACGCCCTGGGAGATCTGGAGAAGTATCTTCACCGACAGGACGACGTCCCCGCGCTGGTCAAAGTCGGACTGTCGCACGTCCAGTTCGAGACGATTCACCCCTTTCTGGACGGCAACGGCCGGGTGGGAAGGCTGCTGATCACCTTCCTGCTGACCGAACGCGGAATCTTACAGAAGCCCGTTCTGTACCTGTCGCACTATTTCAGGCGCCATCGCCAAGCCTACTACGACCGTTTGCAGGCCGTTAGGGACCAGGGCGATTGGGAGGGATGGCTTCTTTTCTTCCTCCAAGGTGTGGCCGAGGTGAGCGGTGAGGCCACCGCAACCGCCCGCCAGATACTCGTCCTCCGGGAAGAGCACCGCCATGCCATCACCGAGAACCTGGGCCGGGCCGCGGGGAATGGACACCGTGTGCTGGACGACCTGTACGAGCGTCCGATCGTCTCGGTGGCCGATATCCAGAGCCTGACCGGTACAACCTACCCGACGGCGAACCAGCTCGTCGGACGGCTGGTCGAAAGCGGCATCCTGTACGAGATTACAGGACGCTCCCGCAACCGTAGGTTCGCCTACCAGAGCTACATCGACCTGTTCCAAGACAGCCGGCCGGACCTCCAATAGCCTCAGCCTCCGCATGCGCCGCCGCTCTTGACATCCTTCGCTGTGATACTATGTCGCGGACTTTGTAGGAGAGACTCGTAGAACCATTAGCGAGGTGAACCAATGATAGGCAGGATGCTGGGCGCGGCCCGACTGAACGTGGACACCTACGAGGAGGTGGAGAAGGACGGCGGCGCCACCATACAGGCGCTCCTCATCGTGATCGTCGTCACCATCGCCAGCGTAGTCGGGGCGCTGCTGGCCGGCGGGGAAGACGTCGACATGGTCAACGCGCTGGTCGTCGGCATAATCCGCGGAGTGGTGAGCTGGGCCGTATGGGCGCTGGCGACATGGTTGATCGGCTCCACGATACTGAAGACGGAGGACACCGAAGCCGACTGGGGACAGCTGGCGCGCGGCACGGGCTTCGCCCAGACTCCCGGAATCCTGAACGTGCTCCTCTTCATACCGGGGATCGGGTGGCTCATCGGCCTGGTGACATTCGTCTGGTCGTTCGCCTGCATGATCGTCGCCGTACGGCAGAGCCTCGACTACACGTCGACCTTACGGGCGTTCTTCGTCATCCTGATAGCCTTCATCCCCGTCATCATCATAAACATCATCGTGTT
This sequence comes from Dehalococcoidia bacterium, assembly GCA_965208395.1. Lineage (GTDB taxonomy): Bacteria > Chloroflexota > Dehalococcoidia > Lucifugimonadales > CBDBON01 > CBDBON01. The sequence continues at coordinate 55,969 of CBDBON010000002.1, read as the reverse complement.
CGCGCTGACGGGCGGCGACCTCGGAGCGGAGGCGACCTAGCAGCCATCTCGGAAAACTTCAGCGTGCTTCGAAGGGCTCAGCACGAACGGAGTCCAACGCCCGGCCCGTTCGCCCCCGTATCGAGTACGGGGCAAACACGGCTGGGGCGGAAGCTTGACATCGCCGAACGCATGTGCTAGCATGCTCCTGTAGCAGCAGCGCACAGGCGACGCAGAGGGTGAAGAAGCCCCCGGAATGCGGCCGAAGAAGGCCCCTCCGGGGTCTTTTTTTGTGCGCGAGGAGCGGATGTCGCCTGTAACGCGCCGGGGAGAAACAATGGAAAAAACGAGATCGATGCCGATGGACGTCGTGGAGCGCGGGGCGCGGGCGGACGGCGTCTGCCGCGTCACCATCGCGGCGAACGAGAGCGCCCGGCGTCCGCCGGACCTCGACTTCGACGGCCTCTCCATCGACAACTACCTGAGGAACCCGGTCGTCATGTGGGCGCACGACTCGGTGGGCCGGTCGCCCTCGGGCGGCCTCCCCATCGGCCGCACGCTCGGCATCTCGAAGACGCCGGAGGGCCGGATCGTCGCCGACTTCGAGTTCCTGAGCGGCGACCCGTTCGCCCAGCGGGTCAGGAACGCTTGGGACAGGGGCTTCCTGCAGGCGGCGTCGATAAGCTGGATGCCCATCGAGACGGCGCCGATCGGAGACGGCCGGTGGCGGGACGTCAGGTCGGAGCTCCTCGAGTGGTCGATCGTCTCGGTGCCGGCCGACCCGGAGGCGCTGCGGGAGACGCACCGGCGCATGCTCGGCCTCATCCTCGGCGAAGAGCCCGGCGTCTCCTCTTTCCGGCTCGCCGATCAGCCCCCGGACCCCGGGGGCGCCGCAGCCGGGGAGGCGCTGGCGGAGCTACGGGAAACTACCGCGCAGATCAAGGAGTCGATAGTGCAGAGAGAAAGGAGTGACGTGAGATGACGACCACGGCAGACATAGAGGCGATCAGGAAGGACCTGAACGAGATCAACAGCTTCGTGCGGGACCGGCTCGACCCGGTCAGCAGCGAGGTGGATATGCTGAAGGAGGAGACGGAGCGGCTCGGGCGCAGCGTGTCCGAGATACAGGAGCGCGACCGCGCGGCGCGGCGAGCGTCTCTCCTCCGGCGCACGGAGGAGGACGGCTCCCTGACCGTACCGGAGGGGCCCTACGCCGGCATGGACGTGCTCGACCTCGCGTTGGTGAGGCGCTTCGCCTACTCGCAGAGGAGGGAGACGTTCGGGCCGCCCTGGATGGCCCGCGCCGAGGAGGCCGGGCGGCTGCTCCGGGCCGCCGCGACCCGTACCGCCGTGGAGCAGTCGCACCAGGCCGCCGCCCGCAGGCTGGAGGAGTGGTACACGGTCGGCGGCAGGCGGACCGGCCAGTTCGGCAGCTTCAGCCGCGCCATGCTCCAGTCCCTGACGAGGAGGGCGATGGACAGCACCACCGCCGGCTCGGGCGACGAGCTGGTGGCGACGCTGGAGGCGCGGGAGCTATGGGCCGACGTCCACCTCCAGACCCTGGTCGCGCCGCTCGTCCCGTCCGTCGCGATGCCCTCCAACCCGTTCGATATCCCGAGGCAGCTGGGGGACGTCAACTTCTACCCGGGGACGGAGAACACGGCGGCGGCCTCGACGGCGCTGGGCACCGGCAGGACGACGCTGACCGCCCACGAGCTGGTGGGGCAGGTGCCCTACTCCTTCACGCTGGAGGAGGACGCCGTGATCGCGCTGCTCCCGGAGATCAGGGCGGGGCTGGTCCGCAACGTCGCCGAGGTGCTGGACGACGTGGTCCTCAACGCCGACCGGACGGCGACGAACAACATCAACGCCGACGGCGCGACGATCAGCGCCAGCAGCGCCGGCAAGGGGCAATGGCTGCTCGGATACGACGGGATCATACACCTGCCCCTGGTCGACAACGCGAGCCAGTCGAACGACCACGGCGACGTCGTGTCGGACGACATGTTCAACGAGATCAGGGCCAGGCTCGGCAAGTACGGCGTGCGGCCGTCGCAGCTCGCCTGGGTGATGGACGTCAACACCTTCATCCGGGCCCAGTCGATCAGCCAGTTCAGGACTATGGACAAGCTGGGGCCCAACGCGACGATCCTGACCGGGATGCTCGGCGCGGTCGAGGGGATCCCGGTGATCGTCTCGGAGCAGATGAGGCTGGCCGACGCCGACGGCAAGGTGACGGACGCCGGCAACGCCGCCGACACCGGGCGGCTGCTCATCTTCAACCGGACCCAGTGGATGCAGGGCTTCCGTCGGGAGCTGATGCTGGACGTCGACAGGGACACGCAGAGGCGCCAGACGGTCGTCACCGTCAGCTTCCGGCACGCGCTGGCCCAGCGCTCCGGCAGCCGGGCGTCGGCCACCCACGCCGCCCTCCAGTACAACATCACCGGTGTTTAGTTTCCGGTGCGTGAAGAGGGGCGGGTCCGCCGTTCCGCCGGGGTTAGGCTTTCGTCGTTCCGCGAAAGCGGGACCCATTCCCCTGGCGGGTGATGCCGCGATGAGCGAAAGGAGCTGACCGGATGACCCAGACGTCAGTCGTTGTCGAGAACATAGGCGCCGTCGCTCACAGGTACGAGCACCGGGCCACCCGCGAGACGTACGTCTGGCCGGCCGGGGAGACCCGCGAGGTGCCGGAGGAGATCGCCCTCAGCGTCACCGCGGCACACCCCAACAAGATGCGCCTGTGCGATACCGGTACGAGGGAGGAGACGCAGGCCTCCCCGCCCGAGAAAAGCCACGCCCACAGGTGGAGGAGAAATAACGTCTGTCGCTGCGGACTGCGCAAGGGGGACCACCGGCCCCACAGCCACGACTGGCGGAAGGACGGCGCCTGCCGCTGCGGGATGCGCAGGGAGGAGGCCGGGCGGAAGTGAGCGGCTCATACCTGTCGCTCGACGCGCTAAAGAGCAGGTCGGCGCTCGACATCCACGGCGATGACGAGGACGCGCGGCTGCTGGCCGTCCTGGAGGCCGCGTCCCGCCTCGTCGACCGCCACTGCAACCGGCACTTCTTCGAGCTGTCGGCCGTCCGCAGCTTCGACGGGACGGGCTCGCCCCGGCTCCACCTCCCCGACCTGATCGGCATCGACCCTCCGGGGATCAGGACCGACGACGACATGGACGGTGTCTTCGAGACGGCCTGGGCGCCTTCCGAGTACCTCCTTCTGCCCTCCAACGCCGACCCGGAGACGGCCGGCAACTCCTTGTCCCGTCCCTACACGGCAGTGGAGGCAGCCGGGAAGAAAAGACTCCCCAAGGGCGGAAAACTGGAGATAACCGGGCGCTGGGGCTGGTGGCGTCACCTGAGGCGCGCGCCGGAGGGGCTGTCGTCCGCAGTCGACGCGGACGCGGCGGCCGTCGCCCTCTCCGGAGACTCCGGCGTCGAGGCGGGCCAGACGCTGCTCGTCGACTCGGAGCAGCTATACGTCCGAAGCCGGAGCGGAGACTCCCTGGGGGTGGACAGGGGCGTGAACGGCACTGTACCGGCGGCGCACGAGGCGGGCGCGCCGGTCTGGAAATACGAGTACCCGGCCCCGGTCGTCACGGCCACGCTCCTGCAGGCGGTGCGTCTGTGGCGCGCGCCGAACAGGACGGCGCCCGGCGCTGACAACGGTCTCGAGCCGGAGGCACGGGTCCTGCTGAGCGGGTACCGCAGGCCCGCGCTCGGCGTCTAGCGGTGACTTATGTCCCTTCCCCCGGCGAGCCGGGGGAAGGTTAGGATGGGGGCTCCCTCTCCGACGCTTCGACGAGAGCGGGAGTCCATCTTCATTACGAGCTTCACAATCAGGAGAAAGGCCATGACCGGTGAGAACGCCAGGGCCGGGCTCGCAGGCCTGCTGACCACCGTACCGGGACTCAGGGTGATCGACCGCGACGGCGGACCGGTGGACGAGCTGCCGGCGGCGCTCGTGCTCTTCGAGGACAGGGAGGCGGGCCTGACCCTGGGCCGCGGCGCATCCGTCGGCAGGGTGCGGGTCGTCCTGCTGGCCGCTACTGCCGAGAGCGGTCGGGCCCACGACGCCCTCGACCCGTACCTCGGCCCTTCGGGGCCCCACAGCATCGAGGCCGCCGCAGCGGCGGACAGCACCTGGGGCGGCAGCGTCGACGACGGACGGCTCGTCTCGATCGACGGCGTCGGGCCCCGGAAGCTCCGGGGCGGCGCATACCTCGCCGCCGACCTCCACTTCAGGTACGTCAAGGCGCCGTAGCCCGTGGGGGCGTATGCTAGAATGGTAGGCCGCCCGATACAGGCTGGAAAAAGGAGCCGTGAGATGGACGTTGTTACGCTGAAGCTCTCGCCGAGGAGCGTCACTGGCAAGAAGGTCAAGGAGCTGCGGAGGAGCGGGCAGGTGCCCGTCCACCTCTACGGCCGAGGGATCGAGTCGCAGGCGCTGCAGGCGGAGGCCCACGTGCTCCGGAAAGTGCTCCCGCAGGTGGGCACCAACATCCCTCTCTCGCTGGAGCTTGACGCCGAGGGCGAGAACATCTGCTTCGTGAGAGAGATCCAGCGGCACCCGGTGACCGAGGAGGTGCTGCACGTCGACTTCCTGCGGGTGGACGTCTCCCGCGCCATACAGGCGGAGGTGCCGATCGCGCTCACCGGCTCATCACCCGCGGTCAGGGAGCTGGGCGGCACCCTGCTGCAGCCGCTCCTCAGCCTGCTGGTGGAGGCTCTCCCGATGGACGTCCCGGCGTCGCTGCAGGTGGACGTCTCTCAGCTGGACGACTTCGAGAAGGGCGTCTTCGTCCGGGACATCGAGCTCGGCCCCGCCGTTACCCTGGTCAGCGACCCGGACGAGATGGTCGCCCGGGTGAGCCCGCCGAGGCTCGAGGTGGAGGACGAGCGGCCCGACGAGGATGAGCTCGACCTGGAGGCCGAGGAGGGGGAGGGCGCCGCCCCCTCCGACGAGACCGAGGAGTAGCGCTCCCCAGGGTATCTGTGGAGCCGGGTCCTTACCCCCTCTCCCTCGATTGGAGAGGGGGGCGAGGATGACCCCAGCTATGCCCTACCGACCTCCTCGACATTGACACCGCTCGACGCGCCGACTATGATGCAAGACGTGCTTCGGGGGAAGCCTCCGAGCTCGCGCAAAGGCTGAGCCTACCCCCTTCACGCCTCTACAGCGTACACTCTTTTCTGCCTGACCACGCGGGCGCCGGGCTAACGGAAAGGAGTGCCTATGCCCCCTCGCCCCCTGCCCGCACGCCCGAATCTTGAGCAGCTCAAGAAGCAGGCCAAAGAACTCCTGAAGGCATATCGAGCCGGACATTCCCAGGCTCTCGTGCGCTTTCGGGAGTCGCTGTCCCGGCTTTCCGGGGCGTTGGACGACGACCTGGCGCGACCCCCTCAATCACTTCGCGACGCCCAGCGCGTCGTGGCGATGGAGTACGGGTTCGCCAGCTGGTCGCACATGCAGACACACATCGAACAAAGGGAGAGTATCGACATGCTTGAAGTGACCGTCGATCGGGTAATGGCGAATCCCAGTACTCACCAACGGGTGGTCGTGCTCAAGGGGAAGGAGGTGAGCAAGTACCTGCCGATCTGGGTGGGCTTGGCCGAAGGCGTATCGATCGCGCTCAAGCTCCAGGGCAAGGAGATGCCTCGCCCGATGACCCACGACCTGATGGACTCGATGATCGGCGACCTGGGCGCGAAGGTGGTCCGCGTCGTGGTGAGCGAGCTGAAGGGAGACACGTTCCTCGCGAAGGTGATTTTGCAGCGCAACGGCACGACCGTCGAGCGCGACTCCAGACCGAGCGATGCCATCGCTCTGGCCGTCCGCACCGGAGCGTCCATCTACGTCGAGGAGGATGTGCTCGACCGTGCCGGCGTCAGCTTCGACCCGGAAGAGGGCAACCAGTTTCAGCCAAGGCTAACGCGCCCAGTCGAAATGCTCGATGACCGGTTCCTGGAAGAGGCCAAGGGCCTACTGAGTCGGGCCCGTGTGCAAGCCAGGCGGCTCGGACACGACGAGACCGAGCCCGCCGACATACTGGTGGCGCTCATCGATGATCCTGAGGGCGCGGGCGCAAGGGTAGCGGCCGAACTCGGTCTCGACTTGGCTGAGGCCAGATCGAAGCTGGAAGAGAAGGGCGAGCACGGGGACTGGGCATCTGTCGAGTCGCCGGACCTGAGCGAGGCGAGCCAGCGTGTACTCCGCCTGGCAGGAACGGAAGCGTTCATGCTCTTTGGTGGACAGGTTGGGGCCGAGCATATCCTGCTGGGCCTGCTGTTGGCCGACGATGGTGTGGCCTCGCAGGTCTTGAAGGAGAGCGGAATCGAGATCGAGTCGGCGCGAGCTGCCGTGACGAGGCTGCTCTCCGAAGACGCGGAGACCGCCGAGTAGCGCTCTCCAAACGTAACTGCTCAACGCCCCAAGGGGCGGCGTCGCACCGCTAGCGGGCCCATACGGCGAGACTCGGCATCGCCATCAGAACCAAGAAGTTTGCTATCCCGTCTTCGTCCACCTTTAGGTCTGCGACGACGAACTCTCCGTCGGCACGCACCTCGTCGTACAGGTCTCCCAACGAGTCCCTGAGGTAGCCCTTGACATCATCCATGTCCGACTCGGCCGACCGTTCGCTTCTGAACAGGTACAGAGCTTCAACCAGGTACTCCCCGTCGACCCTCGATGCGACGGTCGCCGAGGAGAGGCAGCCGCTGTCTTCGGACAGAAAACAGGTGTCGTGCGCGTCGACGATCCAGCCCTCTCCGGCCCTCTTCAACACCCGGGCTAGCTCGCTGTCGTTGATATCGAGGAGCGAGCCAGAGCCGCGGTCCAGTGTCTCCAACACGCTCTTGACAGCGTCGGCATCTCCCATTACCGCCTGACCGCGGCCTTCGATCAGGGCCACCGCCCGGGAGCTCCCTCCCTCCTCATGCTCCCATATCTCATAGCCACGGTGCCGGTCGTCGTCGAAGTCCGCGGCGTCGAGCTCGTCACGGATATCCTCGAACCCAAACCCTCCCTCCAGGATGAGCATCCTCCCATCCTCATCGAGCGCCACCCTCACCAGGAACTTGAGATCGTCGAAGAGGAACCCTATGTTCTTGGGGGTACTGCCCCAGTCAGTCGATCCCATGATCACGAGATCGTCGAAGAGAGACTGGAGGTCCTCGCTGGAGTCAGCACCCCACACCTCCTCGAGTACGTCCGTGAGTTTACCCGCCGCCTCTCCGCGTATCCGCTCGACGTCGATTACGGTGACACTCGAAGCGTCGGGCGGGACGAGCTCCAGCGGTCCGTCCGAAGCTCCGCCTCCGCACCCCCAAGCAATCGCCACTCCAAGCAGTGTGCCCGCCGAGAGCATCCCCCATCGGATCCTCACGCCTTCCGACATCGCGTACTCCCATATCGGCGAGACGATGTGTGTCTCCGGTGGCCTCCTCGCCCGTTCGTGGCGAGGCTGTCGAACCACAACGGGCGTCGACCGAATCCCCTGGGCTGAAGACGCCGCTCCTACCCGATGCGGTAGGGCGCCAGCGCCTCCTCGTTCAGCTCGATCCCCATGCCCGGACGGTCGGGAGGGCTGACGCAGCCGTCACTCACCTCCAGCGCGTGCCGGAACATGGTCGCCCACATGGGGTCGGTCGACCCTCGGTAGTACTCCACCGTCAGGCCGTTCGGGATCGCCGCAACCAGGTGGACGTGGACGTCCTGGTTGCCGTGCGGGGCGACGGGCAGGTCGTGCGCCTGGGCCAGCGCGGCGACCTTCATGAACTCGGTGATCCCTCCCATGACCAGTGCGTCGGGCTGGATTATGGCCGCGCAGCGGCGCTCTATCAGGTCCCGGAAGCCGTAGCGCGTGTACTCGTTCTCGCCCGTCGCGACCGGTATCGTCGTCGCCTGGCTGACCAGCCTGTGCCCCTCGTAGTCGTCGGGGTTGACCGGCTCCTCGAACCAGAAAATGTCATAGGGCTCCATCTTCCTGGCGATCTCGATAGCCTCGTAGTAGCGGTAGGCGCAGTTGGCGTCGACCATGAGCTTGACCCCGGGGCCGACCGCCTCCCTGACGACCCTGACCCTCTCCACGTCCTCGTTGATGGGGACCCCGCCGATCTTCATCTTGATGGCGTTGGCGCCCATCGCGACGCTCTCCTCCATCTCCTCGGCCAGCTCCCTTAGGCCCTTGCCCTCCTCGTAGTAGCCGCCCGCGATGTAGACGGGAACGCGGTCGGCGAAGCCGCCGAGCAGCTTGTAGACGGGCAGCCCCGTCGCCTTCCCCTTGATGTCCCACAGAGCGGTGTCTATCCCGCCGATGACGCGGGTCGTGATCCCCCTGCGTCCGACCAGCTTCGGCTGCCACATGTCGTCCCAGACCCTCTCGGTGTCGAACGGGTCCTGCCCGACGACGTACTGCCGCAGGTGGTCCAGGATCGACGAGCCGATCTCCTCCGCGCCCATCACGCCGCCGGCCAGTCCGACACCCTCGATCCCCTCGTCCGTCTCCACCTTGACGGCGTTGAGCCCCGCGGTCGGGTAGACGTATCGCCCGTTGCGGATCGGCTTCGCCCGGTCCCAGCGGTAGTTCTCCATCCTGACGTCAGTGACCTTCATCGATCATCCCCCTGCCCCCTCCGACGAAGGGAGGAATGTCTGGGGCCGCGGCCCCAGACCCGTTGCAGAAGGGGTGTCCCCTCTGCGCTCCGTGTTTCCAGTCCGGCGGTGAGCCATTGTAGCCGATTACGCGGAGATGGGCTTTCAAAATACATGTGATAACATGTGGACTCTCGGCAATACCCAGACCAACTGCGACAGGAGGATGCGATGTCGGTACTTGGAAGAGTAGGATCGGCCGTCAGGGATTCGTTGTCCGGTACGATGCGCGGCACGGGCCAAGTCACAGGGGTGGCCGTCGATGTGGTCCGGGACACCACTGTCAACGCCCTTAAGAGCGCTCGCTCGGTTGGCGGTGAGGCGGGGCTCCTCGCCCAGGATGCAATCGTAGGCGTGCTACAGGCCACAGGGAGAGTCGGCGGCGAAGCGGGGTCGGTGATCAGGGACTCGGCCATCGGGGTGATCGAGGGCACGGGCCAGGTTGCCACGGCTACCACCACGATGCTCCACGATGTTGTGGTGGGCGCCATACGCGGCTCCAGTGACGCCGGCGCGGAGCTGGGAACTGCCGCTCAGGGCGCCGTGGAGGGAGCCCTGAGAGGAGGCGCTTCGGTCGGCCTTACGGCGGAACAGTCGGTGGTCCAGGTAACCCGGGGGGCGATAGACGGAACGCGAGAGATCGGAGGAGCGTTGACCACCGCCGCCCAGGGGACGGTCGCCGGAGTCATCACGGCCGTCGCGAGTACGGGCGGAGACGTGAATACGGCTGCGCGAGACACGTCCAGACAGCTGATCAGCAGCGCGGCGGCTGTCGGCGAGGACCTGGGACAGGTGGCCGTTGCGGCCGTAACCGGCTCGATCAACGCCGCCAGGTCCGTGGGTGTCGACGCGGAGAAGACTGCGGCGGCCGTGGCAACAGGGGCAATCGAAGCTGCCTACGATGTAAGCGACGCTGCCGGCGACGCGGTCAGAAAGGCGGCAACCGGCACGATCCAGGGCGTGCGCGTGGTCGTAGAGTCCGCAACCTCGGACGAGAAGGCCGAAGAGAAGTAAGGCAACCACAGGATGCGGCACCTGATACGCCCGCATCGTTCGGTCCGATTATCGAGGCTCCGCCCCAGGGCGGAGCCTCTGTTTCAGACGTGCGCCGTCAGTTCTAGAGCGCTACCATAACACCGTCTTTCGTATCCTGACGGTGGCAGTTGCAGCGAGATCGGAAGGCTATTGAAGGAGCCAGGTCGAAGCATGGCACGGACCGGCGACACGGGCTCGGCGCCTTCGTTGTGGGAGCGATGGAGGCTCCCAGGACTTGTCGCCGTTGCCGCAGTGACCGTGGCCGTAGTCCTCTTTGCGGCGCTTGGGTCGATTGTGCCGCTGATAATCAGCATCATACTGGCCGAGCTGCTGTTTCCGATCGTCTCGTACATAGAGACCCACCTACCCGGATACCGACGCTATCCATCGGCCGCAAGGCTCGTTTCGATAGGGGTCGTCTATCTGGTCTCCTTCGCGGCAGTCGCCTTCTTCATCTACATCACCTTCCAGCCAGTAGTCGAAGAGACCCGGGACTTCATAGACGATGCCCCCCGCCTGTTCGAGCGCGCGAAGGCCACATTCGAGGAGTGGTCCGAAGAGTTCGACCGTCAGGTCCCCGAGGAAGTCCAGGTTCAGGTTGAAGAGTGGCTGCGTTCGGCAGGCGGCGTGGTGGGCGGCGCCGCGCTGAACATCCTGAATAAGACGATCAGCCGAGTCACCGGCACGATTTCAGTCCTGTTCGGGCTGGTGGTCGTGCCTGTCCTGCTCTTCTACATGCTAAAGGACAAAGAGGGCCTCTCCGGCGGCATGTACTCCGCCCTGCCTGATGGTGTTGCCAGGCACACGAGAAACGTACTCGGGCTCGCTCACGAAGTCATCGGTTCGTATGTGCGGGCGCAGCTCATCAGCGCCTCCATCGTCGGCGGAGGTGTATTCATAGGGCTCTTTCTCCTAGACGTGGATTTCGCGATCACCCTCGGACTCCTGGCCGGGGTGCTGGGGCTCATTCCCATAGTCGGCGCGATACTCGGAGCCGTTCCGGGACTCATCGTCGTGCTGGCAACCGACCCTAGCAAGCTGATCTGGGTGGCCCTGGTGTACATAGTCGTCCAGTTCTTCGAAAGCAACATCATCTCGCCCCGAATTCAGGGCAGGGTTCTCAGACTCCATCCCGTTGTCATAATGACGACCCTGGTCATTGCAAGCGACATCTTCGGACTGTGGGGAATGCTTATCGGGGTGCCCATGGTAGCGATAGCGCGGGACACGTTTACGTACTTCTACAGAGAGTGGAGCGGGGCTAACTCGGCCGTGAGCAGCGTGGAAGTCGCCGTGGAAACCGGAGCGCCAGATGCTCCGGCCGAGCCTGACGAGGCCGGGAATACCTGAAGCTGATACCTGCGAAGTGTGCAGGAGAGACCCGCCCAACGACGCATCGAAGACTGCGAAACCGGATCAGGGGTGAGTTGAGTGCGGTCCCTGAGACTCCGGGTGTTGCTCCCCGTCGACGGTTCCGCTGGCTCAGGAGCCTCTTCTCAAAGTGAGCAGTGAGAAGATCCCGAGTGTGAGGCGCAAAACGAACTCAACCGCCACCAACAACAGGAGATAGTAGAATATGCTCTCCCGGTGATCACCGGCCTCCCTCAGGACGTCCAAGGACTCGTCGATCTCAAAGAACGACGCATCGACCAGAAAGATGCCCAGCACCGCGAACGGCAGGATCTTGGCGAGATCGCGCGACAGATCTTCGTTGTAGTAGGCTGCGACCCTGATGGCGCTGACGGTGGCCATCGATATCAGCAGGATGTCCGAGAGGGCTCTTTCTTTTGCCATGAATGACAGGAGCAGCGTGAGGACCACGAACCAGAAGAAGGCGAACGCGGGGAACAGTACAAGGTATCTCGCTCCATAGAGGGCGATGTGCATCAGGCCGCGCCGCCACGGGCGGCGCGACTCTTCGTATCCAGACAGATTCAGCGTGAACATATCGCGCGTGGCGACGAACCGGTAGAACTTGAATACGAAGACGGCGTACAGGGCGATGCCGACGACATAGACCGCCACGGGCCACACCAGCTGGATTGCATCATCCACGTTCAGCCCGTTTGGGAATATCGCTTCCACACTCAGCTCAGGCGTCATTTACGGTCTCCTCTGGCGATTATTCACCGGTGGTAACGCCACGCTCCAGGCTCGATGCCGGTACGGTCTAACGAGTATCCCCGGGGCTGTTGGCGCCTCCGGGGTCAGTTGACGCTCCGTCGGCTTCATCCTCCTGCTCACGGGCTTCGGTCAACAGGCGCGACAGCATGCGTCCAATCGCGGAAGACAGGGGGTTAACCAGCGGCTGCTCTGTGTCAACAGATTTGATTGCAGGACCATCGGCATCTGTGACCTCCGCTTCGGGTGTGAACGTGTCGCTGAAGGCCGGCTCCAGAATCCGGTGGATTCGGAAGCTGAAGATTCCCACCATCAACGCCGGCGCAATCAACAAGAGAAGCGAAAGCGGAGTTGACAAGCTGCCCAGGGTGAACAGTCGAACGACAAACGGCAGGCTCAACAGGAACAACAGCGACAGCAACACCGTCGCAAGTCCGTATTCGATCATGGACTGCAGCGTGCGCGAGCGCACGAGCCTCCCGGAACCGGCAGACCAGGCGATGGGAGTAATGGTAGCGAGATGAGCGAGAGTGCCCAGTGACCGCCAGATGCGGATCGCGGAGGGAGCGCTCAGGCCCATCACCACTCCGGCCATTACCAGTCCGGTCGCCCCGGGGGTCAACGGGAGCAGTCTGTCCAGCGTCTCCGGGGCAACATAGAGTACACCGGTCCCGGCGGCGGCGAGGACGCCGATGATGCTGACATTGATCAGAATGCTCCGTCCGACGGTGCGGAACCGCTCGCCGGTCTCTCCTGCCAGGGACAACGCAGACCAGAATATATCTACGCCGAGCGTGATCGAGAGCATTACCCGGCGTAGAGGGGCAGGGGTGCGCCGGTCGGCCCACCTGGATAGAGGGAATGCCGCGCGGCTGGACAAGGGGGCGAGCACCGAGGTGATTGCCGTACAGATGGTGAGGATCGGTCCCAGCGTCGCTCCACTCACCACGCCTGCGGGACTCAGGCGACCTATGGCCAGGGAGAACTCGCCCATCTGTGGCATCGTCATGCCCACTTTCAGGGCGTCGCTTGGGCTGCGGCCCGCCAGTATTGACCCGACGGTGTTCGCGGCGATCTTCCCGAACGAGAACACCATCACCACCACCAGCGCAGGCAATATGTAGTCGTTCAGCGTGGAGTAGTCGATGAGCATTCCAATCGAAAGGAAGAACAGGGCGCCGAACATGTCGCGTACCGGCGCGACCATTCGCGTGACCCGCCCGGCGGCTTCCGTATCGCCGATCACCACCCCGATGAGGAAGGCGCCCGCGGCAGGAGACAGTCCCAGGAGAGTGGCGCACAGGGCCAGGAAGAAGCAGAATCCCAGGCTGGCCAGCAACAGCGTCTCGTCCGACTGGAACCGCGACAACAGGTGCATCAGCCTGGAGGCCAGCATCGTGCCGATCACCAACACCACGATGCAGAATGCGCCGAGCTTGACAACCAGGAGCCCCGCTTCGGCCAGGCTCGCCGTGCCCGTAGTCGCCAGGCCGGCCAGAATGGTCAGGAGAATTACGGCGGCGAAATCTTCCACCAGCAGTATCCCGACGATCGTCCGGCCCCAGCCCGCATCCAGATTGCCGCCGTCTCGCAGCCCTTTCAGCAAGATAGCCGAGCTGCTGATGGCGATCGCTCCCCCCAGATAGAGGCCGTGACTCGCGTCGATGCCGGGCAGGATGCTGGCGATCCAAACCCCGAAGAGGGTCAGCACGCTGATTTCCACGACGCCGATCACCAGCACCTGAAACCCGATGCTGCGAATTCGCCGCCAGCCCAGCTCCAGTCCAATGCCGAAGAGCAGCAGGATGAGTCCCAGTTCGGCCAGCAGCTCGATGGTATCGCGGTTGCTGATGAGGGGCGTCGGCAGCGTGAACGGCCCGATGATCATCCCGGCCAGGAGGTAACCCAGGACCGGCGGCTGCCGGACCAGCCTCGCCAGCGCCAGTCCGGCGGCGGCAATCACCATCGCAACGGTGAAGTCCTTCAGGAGCGTAGCGCTGCCTTCGGATAGACCGCCACCGAGCGTTGGAATCGGGAAATCCATTCTCGGACCCTAAACTCCCAGGGGCCAGACCCACATGATCAAGGGAACGGCTACGGCGACTATTAGAATCTCCAACGGCAGGCCCATCCTCCAGTAGTCGCCGAAGTGATAGCCGCCGGGCCCCATCACGATGGTGTTCGACTGGTGACTGATAGGCGACAGGAATGCAGAGGACGCCCCGACTGCCACCGCCATCAGGAATGGATCGGGGGCTGCTCCAAGCGTCACCGCCACGCCGATCCCAACGGGCGCCATCAAGATCGCTGCCGCAGCGTTGTTGATCAGGGCAGATAGGAGCATGGTAGTTATAAGAACAGCCCCAAGCATCGCCCACGGCGGCACAGCGCCGCCCAGGTCCGTCATCGTCGCCGCGATGCGCGCCGCGCCCCCGGTCGTTTCCAGGGCCTCGCCCACCGGTATCATGGCGCCCAACAGAACGATAACCGGCCAGTCGATAGCCCTGTAGGCCTCCTGCAACGAGAGCAGACGGCTGATCAGAAGGAAGGCCACCGCGGCCGCGAAGGACACCTGGATTGGCAGTATGTCCAATGCGGCCAGCAGTACAGCGCATGCAAACACTACTACAGGGGCCAGGAGTTGGCGAGGCTGTCCGATTCTAAGCTCGCGCTCTGCCAGGGGGAGCAGTCCAAGCCGGGGCAATGCCGCCTGCACCACCTCCGTCTTGCCCTGTAGTAGCAGAACGTCGCCTGCCTGCCAGATGATCCTGCCCAGCCTGCGCGCGTACTTGGCTCCGCGTCTCGATACGCCCAGGAGGTTGACGCCGAACGCGGCGTGCAGGTGAAGGCCCCTGGCCGTCCTGCCCTGCGCCATGCTATCCGGACTGACGATGGCTTCCACCATCGAAACACCTTCCGAACCAAGCGTTTGATTGATCTCCTGGCGAATATCTCTGGTCCCCTCTAGGACGAAGCCCGTTGCGTCGACAAACGCCTTCATGTCCTCGGGATCAGCCTCGATGATGAAGATGTCGTCAGCATCTATGATCTGGTAGCTGGAGGGCGCGCCGTAGACCGTGCCCCTGTGGAGAAGGCCCGCTATCGCCACATCCTCCTCGGCCAGCTTCTCGAGGTCTCGGACGAGCTTGCCCACGAATCGGGAATCCGCCGGCACCCTCACTTCAGTCATGTAGTCCTCTATGTCCAGGGTGTCTCCCAGCGATAGCGGGGCCTGCCTCCATGGAATGAGCCGCCACCCAACAAGGGAGACGAAGCACACCCCTGCGGCAGTCACCACTATACCGACGATTGTGAAGTCAAACATGTGGAAGGGCACCCCGACCTCCTCATGCCTGAAGTTCGATATGATGATGTTCGTCGGCGTTCCGATCAGGGTCGTCATACCCCCTAAGAGTGATGCGAAAGCCAATGGCATCAGGAAGAGCGATGGGGGATGCTTTATCCTGTCGGATAGTCTGATTGCTACGGGCATGAGCAGGCTGACGGAGCCCATGTTGTTCATGAACGCCGAGAGGAGGGCCGTCAACCCGGACAGGGACGCTATTCGAAGCGTCCGGTACTCGGGTATGCGCGAGCACCAACTTCCCAGCACGTCGACGATGCCGGAGCTATAGAGCGCCCGGCTCAGCACCAGGACCGCAGCCACCGTGACCACTGCCGGATGGCCGAATCCCTGGAACGCTGCCGCGGCGGGCACTATGCCCACAATCGTCAGGATGAGCAGGGCCAGCAGCGCGACCACGTCGTATCGCCAACGGGCGGTCACGAACATGACCAGGGCCAGGAAGAGGACCCCGAAGACTATGGCTTCATCCAAGGTCCTCACTCCTCAGTGAGAATCGCCGTGGCAAGGGGGCGCACTGCAAGCTATGGATCTCTTCCTCAATCACCGTGAATCACTTCTTCTTCGACGCATCGGGCAACGCCCGGCGACGGCCGGAAGCTCCCTGCTGCCGGACGAATCGATGTCGTAGCCGACCTAGTTTAATGGCAACCGCATGTCCTGAACCAGTATCTAGGAGCAAGGCTGCGCCGTGTCGCCCGCCCGTATACAATGAGTCCGCCCACAGGGAGGAAAACGATGAGCTACCGGCTGGGTGTCGATATCGGAGGGACCTTCACCGACCTCGCCCTGTACGACGTGGACAGGGACCGGATCGAGTTCGCCAAGACGCCGTCGACTCCGGCGGATCAGACGCTCGCCGTCGCGGAGGGCGTGCGCCTGCTCGTCGACCGCCACGGCCTGGATCCTGCGGACATCGATTTCTTCATCCACGGAACGACCGTCGCCATCAACACCCTGCTGGAGCGTAAGGGGGCCCGAACCGCGCTGATAACCACCGCCGGCTTCCGCGACGTGCTGCTGATCGGACGGCAGGACCGGCCGATGCTGTACGACTGGCGGGTGCGGCGGGCCGAGCCGCTGATATCCCGTCGGCTCAGCTTCGAGGTGGAGGAGCGCGTGCTCCACACCGGCGAGGTGCTGACGCCGCTGGAGGTCGAGACGGCCAGAGGCGTGATCGAGCGGGTGCGGAAAGCGGAAGTCGCCGCCGTCGCCGTCTGCCTGCTCCACTCCTACGCGAATCCGGCGCACGAGCGGATGATCGGCGAGCTGCTGGCCGCGGAGCTTCCCGGCGTGACCGTTGCCCTCTCCTCGGACGTTCTGCCGGAGTTCAAGGAGTTCGACCGGATGAGCACGACGGCGATCAACGCCTACGTGGCCCCGGGAACGGCCCGCTACCTCCGGGCGCTGGAGGAGCGCACCGCCGAGGCGGGCGTGAAGACGGACGTGCACATAATGCAGTCCAACGGCGGGATCACGGGCGCGGAGACGGCGGCCAGCAGGCCGGTCCGGACGGTGCTGTCAGGACCGGCGGCCGGCGTGATCGGCGGCGTCGCCCTGGCGGCGCAGGCGGGCGAGCCGAACGCCATCACCGTCGACATGGGCGGGACCAGCTTCGACATATCCCTCTCCTACAACGGGGAGGTGCGGCACACGCAGGACAGCGAGATCGAGGGGTTCCCCGTCAAGGTGCCGATGGTCGACATCCACACCCTGGGCGCGGGCGGCGGCAGCATCGCCTGGATAGACGCCGGGGGCGCCCTGAGGGTCGGGCCCCGGAGCGCGGGGGCCGAGCCCGGCCCTCCCTGCTACGGGAGGGGAGGAACGGAGCCGACGGTCACGGATGCCAACCTGGTGCTGGGCCGGCTGAGCGCGGCCTCCCTCCTCGGGGGCGAGATGCTCCTCGACGCGGGGCTTGCAGGCCGCGCCATCGAGGAGCGGATCGCGCGTCCCCTGGGCCTGGGCCTGGAGGAGGCGGCCGAGGGCATCATCAGGGTCGTCAACGCGGCGATGCTCAAGGGCATCCGCGTCGTCTCGGTCGCAAAGGGATACGATCCGCGCGAGTTCTGCGTCGCCGCCTTCGGGGGAGCGGGCCCGCTGCACGCCTCCGAGCTGGCGCGCGAGCTGGACATCCCCCGCGTGCTCGTCCCCATCGCGCCTGGAGTCACCTCCGCGCTGGGCCTGCTGATGGCAGATATGCGCCACGACTACGTGCGCACGGTGCTGAGGCTCGCCTCGGAGTCGCCGCCCGAAGAGATCACCGCCCGCTTCTCGGAGATGGAGGAGGAGGCCCTGGCGCAGATGGAGCGGGAGGGCATCCCCGCCGACGACGTGACCCTGCTGCGCCTGGCCGACGCGCGCTACCTCGGCCAGGGGTTCGAGCTGGAGACATCGGTGGACGGCGGCACGCTCGGCCCCCGGCAGGTGGCCGACCTCGTCGAGCGGTTCCACGCGGCCCACAAGCGCCGCTACGGCTACGAGAGCCACGAGAACCCAGTGGAGCTTGTGAATCTGCGCGTCGTGGCGTTGGCGAACCTGCCGCGCCCGCAGCTCGCGCCCGCGCGGCTGGACGGGACGCGCACCCCGGCGCCGCGGGAGCGGCGCGGCGTCTACTTCGACGGACAGCAGCTCCAGGCCGGCGTGTACGACCGGGCAGCGCTCGCGCCCGGAGACCTCCTGCCGGGCCCCGCGATAGTCGAGCAGCTCGACTCGACGACCGTCGTCTGGCCCGGGCAGCGGGCGAGGGTGGACGCCCGGCGCAACCTCGTACTCGACTGGAGCGGATGACAGGCAGACGCTGGCTGATCGGCGGCGGGGTGTTCCTGGCGGTGTTGCTCGCCGGCAGCGTCGCAGCCGCGCTGCTGGAGAGGGACGCGGCCTTCCCGGAGGGCTCGCCGGAGGCCGTCGTGCAGAGCTACGTCAAGGCGGTCGAGGAGGACGACTGGATGACGGCCCACGCCCTCCTGACGGCGGAGCTGAGGGAGGAGTGCCCCGTCGAGGAGCTCTTCGCCAACCGGAGCGGCGGGGACCGGGGAGACCGGAGGATAACGCTGGAGGAGACCCGGGCCCTTGGAGAGACTCTGCTGGTCACGGTATCGGTCAGCCGCTCCCGGATGAGCGGGCCGTTCGGCGTGGACCAGTGGTCCTACCGGGCAACGTATACCCTCGCGGAGGAGGAGGGCGAATGGCGCTTCAGCGAGTACCCGGAGCCGTTCTACAAATGTCCCGGAGCCGTTCGGGAAGACGGCAGGTAAGAGGGGAGCGGAAAGTAGTCCGATGGAGATAGTAGGTATGGTTCTGGGGCTGTTCAGCAGCCTGATTCCGCTCGCAATAATTGCCGCGATCGTCTACGCGGTCGTGCAGTGGAGGCGAAAGCGTCCGGCGACCGGGCCGGACGATCCGGGCATCGGGACCGTCCGGCGCATCTACTTCTACACCGTGGCCCTGATCGCGCTGCTGGTGGCCGTCAACGGGCTGGCGCAGATCGAGCGCTTCGTGCTCGACGGCCTCTTCGGAAGCGAGGTCGTCTCCGGCTCCCGTGTCGGGCTGGCCATCGGCATATCGCTCAGCGTCGTGGGGCTTGCCGTCTGGGGCATCCATTGGAGGCTCATCCAGCGCTCAGTCGCCGCGATGCCGGCAGAGACGCGCGCGGTGGTGCGCAAGCTCTACGTCTACGTCGTGCTGGGAATCGCGGCCGGCTTCCTGCTCTGGTCGTCGGGCGACATCCTCCTGTGGCTGTTCGGAGAGCTGGACTTCAACGCCCTCTCCTGGTCGTTCCTCACGGTGTGGGCCGTGGTCTGGGCGTACCACTGGACGCTCGAGACGGGCGAGGGCCAGCCGACCGTGGAGACGCTGGGAATACGGCGCGTCTACCTCTATGCCGTCTCCCTCGTTACGCTCGTGATGGCAGCGATGGGCGTGGGATCCGTCATCTACGCCATCCTGCGCGAGGGGTACGAGTCGGTCTTCACGCTGCCCGTCCTGATCGCGACCCAGGGAGGGCTCTGGGGCGAGGAGATGCGCAACGGCCTCGCCCTGGCGATCGTGGGAGGCGCCGGATGGTGGGCGCACTTCCTTTACTTCGCCAGGGGGGAGGCCCGTTCGGTCGTCAGGCAGATCTACCTGTTCGCGTCCGCGCTCGTGGGCGGGGTTGGGGTCGCTGGGGTGGGTCTCGGCATCCTGCTGTTCGGCCTGCTCGTCTGGCTGGTCGGAGTGCCGGAGGAGGACGGGGCGGCGGGACACTTCAGGTTCCTGACCGACGGGGCCGCCGTGCTGGTCGTCGGGGCGGCGCTCCTGTTGTACCACCGGGCGGCGCTGCGGAGCGAGGCCGGCCTGTCTCCGTTGGGCGAGGCGTCGACCGCGCGGGCCTACTCATACGTCGTCGCGGCCGCCGGCCTGGCGGTGCTGGCGACCGGCGCGGGCATCGCCGTTTCCAACGTGGTCGCCATCCTCTTCGAGGGCTCGGGCGGAGTGCTGACGGGGGCGGACTTCTGGCGCAACCCGGTGGCGCTGTCGATCACGCTGGCCGCGCTTGGCGCGCCGGCCTGGGGCTACTACTGGCGGACGGCGCAGCAGAGGGCGGAGACGGACGCGGTTGAGCGCGGATCGCTGGCGCGGAGGATCTTCCTGTTCACGGCGCTGGGCGCGGGCGCCCTGGCGCTGCTCGGAGGCCTGAGCTACATGCTCTTCGTCCTGCTGAGGGACCTGCTGGAGGGGGAGATCGGGACGGCGATGATCCATGACGGCCGGCACGCGATCGGCGTTACCGCCGCGGCGCTCCTGTTCGTGCCGTACTACTGGCTCGTCTACCGCCGGGACAGGGAGCTGGACCCGGAGGAGCCCGAGGAGGAGGCGACCCCCCGGAAGGGCGTGTCGCTACTCGCGGGCTCCGGCAGCGAGCCGATCGCGAGGGCGCTGGAGGAGACGCTCGGCTACGAGGTGGTACTGCTAAGGTGGGTCGACTCGACGGGCCCTCCCCCGCCGCTGGAGCAGGCCGACTTCGAGGAGATGGCGCGGCGGATCGGAGCCGCCCCCGGCGCGAACGTGCTCGTCGCGCTCGACGAGACGGGCGCCCGGATAATGTCGTACGACTGGGGGCAGAGCGTCGACTTGTCGACCCGTTCGATCAGACCAGCACGCGCTCCATGATGTAGCGGCCCACGTCGCGGTTCTCATCAAAGGCGAAGCCGTCGAAGCGCCCGTTGTATCCGAGGATGGGCACCGCCGTCTCGTGGACCGACCCGTGCGTGCGGAGGCGGGCGGGCATCGACACCTCGGAAGGGTCGCCGAAGACGACATCCGGCACGCCGGTGACGACGACATCGCCGATACGACCGCGGTGGAGCCCGAGCCGGGCGGCCGCCTCCTCTCTCGACAGCGCCTCCTCGACGCCGTCCGTCTCCGAAAGGACCTTCAAGGCCTCGCCAAGGTCGGCGGGCGAGTGGAGGTAGACGAACATGCTGCCGCCGAGGTTGGAGTGGTGGACGACATACCGGTCCTTGATGATGGGGACGGGAGTCGCCCCTATGCCCTGATCGGCGAGGGCTGCGCCCAGGTCGACCATGCGGCTCTTGGCCGACATGCCGTGGTCGGCGGTGAGCAGGAGCGCGACGTCCGGGTGGGCGTCGACCAGCTCGCCGATGGCGTCGTCGAGCATGGTCAGATGGTCCTGCGACTCCGGCTCGCCGGGGGCGTAGGTGTGCATGGCGTAGTCGGTGGTGGTCACGTAGGCGAAGTCGACCTCGTGGCGGGACATGGCCAGCGCAGCGGCCCTGACCGCCCAGCTGTTGACCTCCAGGGAGTATATCTCCGGCGGCTCGCCGATCTCGCCGACCACCCACTCCGGGGGGCGCTCGGAGGAGATGGCCACGGATGCGCCGTCTCCGAGCAGGGTGCGCAGCTTGTCCTTCGAGGTGGAGAGGATGGAGCCGCGTCCCATCCTGCGGGCGCGCTGGAACATCGTCTCGGCCAGAATGTATTCGGAGGTCTCCATGTAGACGCCTTCGCCAGTGTCCGGGAGCATCCGGTAGTTGGAGCTGATGCCGTGCCGCTCCGGCGGGCTCGCGGTGGCGAGGGAGACGTTGTTGACGTTGGTGACCGACGGCATCATGCCCCGCCCGATCTTGAGGAAGCCGGCGGCGGCGAGGCGCGACAGGTTGGGCGTGTCGCAGGCGTCGAGGTATTCGGGGTCGAGGCCGTCGACGCAGACGGCGACGGTGCGCTGGCTCATGGGGCTCGTCTCCTGCTTGGCTGTTGGGGATGTCAGTCCATGTAGAGGCGGTGCTCGCGGATGTACCTCTCGACCGCCTCGGGGACCATGTACCTGATCGGCCTGCCCTCGGCGACGCGGCGCCTCAGGTCGGCGCCGCTGACTCCTATACAGGGCCCGTCGACGATCAGCGTCCTGGACGGCGCATCCCGCGACACCGCCGCCAGCTTCTCCAGATCGGGCTTGGCGTCGGGCCTGCGCATCCCGACTATCGTGGCCATCTCGACGACCCGGTCCGGGCGGTGCCAGCGAGACAGCTCCGACAGCACGTCCGTGCCCACTATCAGGTAGAGCTCTGCGGCCTCGCCGAGCCCGACCCGCAGCTCCTCCAGCGTGTCCACAGTGTAGCTCGGCCCCGGCCTCCGCACCTCGGTGTCCGAGACGCGAAAGTGCGCATGGCCCGCGACCGCCAACTCGACCATCGCCAAGCGGTGCACAGCGCCGGTCAGGGGACGCCCCTCCTTGAACCACGGCCGGCCGGCCGGGATGAACACCACCTCGTCGAGGGAGATCGCCGCGCGGGCCTCCTCTGCCGCGATCAGGTGTCCGACGTGTACCGGATCGAAGGTGCCTCCGAATACTCCTATTCTCTTTCTTCCCCCAGTAGAAGCCAATACGTCCGTCCTACGGTCGGTGCTATCCCCACTCCATCTCCAGCCTGCCGACGATCACCGTGTCCCCCGGCGCAGCACCAGCTTCCTCCAGGGCCTTCACAACGCCAATACGCCGCAGGTACGCGTAGAACTGAGTCATCGCGTTCCAGTCGCCGGCATCGACCATCCCGGCGACGCGCGACGCGGCGGTGGCATGGACCACATAGGCACCATCTCGGCGCCTCACCCGCACCTTTTCCCGCCGCGGCCTCGGCCTAAGCACCGGTATCTCTTCCCGCGGGGTCACATCACTCACCGCTCCGGTGTCTTCCTCACCGACAAGCCGATCACGCTCCTCTTGCAGCATCCGCAGGACATCTCCCATAAGCGCGTCTATTCCCTCACGTGTCGCGGTCGACACGCCGTGAACCCTTATGCCCTCCGCCGACAGTCTTCTCCTGACCGGTCCAACCTGCTCCCTAGAGCCGGGAATGTCTATCTTGTTCACCGCCACTATCCTGGGCCTTTCAAGCAGGCTCTCGGCGAACATCCCCAGCTCACCCGTCACACGGTCGAGCATCTGGCCGGGATCATCGTCCGAGCCGTCAACCATATGCACCAGGACTCTCGTCCTCTCGACGTGCCTGAGGAACTCGTGTCCCAGACCGGTCCCGGCATGGGCGCCCTCTATCAGACCCGGAATGTCCACCATCACGAACTCCTCCCCCCGGTCGGCCACCACGCCCAACACGGGCTCCAGAGTCGTGAACGGGTATGCCGCCACCTTGGGTCTAGCAGCAGTGACAGCCGCCAGGAGGCTCGACTTCCCCGCATTAGGAGCGCCAACTATCCCTACATCCGCCAGCAGCTTCAACTCCAGCCTGAGCTCCTCCCTCTCACCGCGCTCCCCTTCCTCTGCCAACAAGGGAAACTGGAGTGTGGACGTCGCGAACCGCGCGTTGCCCTTTCCCCCACGACCACCCCTTGCGACGACCACCCTCTGACCATGAGAGGTCAGATCGGTCACGAGGACCCCGTCCCTACGGTCATTCCACACCTGTGTTCCCACGGGAACGGTGATCTCGATGTCCTCACCGTTACGACCATGCTTCCCGGCCCCACGTCCATTGGACCCCGAGGAGGAAGTAAACTCCCTCCTGTAGCGGAACTTCAGCAGAGTGCCCACGCCAGAGTCTGCAACCAGGGATATTGAGCCGCCATCGCCCCCGTCTCCTCCGTCCGGTCCCCCCGCAGGGACATACTTCTCACGCCGCCCGCTGATCGCGCCATTCCCTCCACTTCCGGCGGTTACTCTTATGCTTACTCGGTCAATCATCTCGGAGGGTATATCTCATAAATTAGGAGAAGAATAACAACAATGGTAAAGGCGTGAGTTTGTGGATTTGCGGAGGGCAAGGCGTCGACGGGATTCATTTTATCACGGTGGACGTGGGTAGCCCGTTGCCGTGCCGTGGGGGATGGTTCGAGGCTGTGTTAGAGGCTGAGGCGACGTGACGTCGGGCCCGCACATATCCACACGGAGACTGGGTTATCCACGATAACCGCCAACTTATACACCGGAAGGGGGGAAGTCTATGCCGATGTGACGGTCGCGGAGAGGGCTTGGCGGATGTTCACCACGTTCCGCCTCAGGTGTGCGTCTACATCCAGCTGCTCTGTGATCTTCACGCAGTTCTTGATCACGGTGGAGTGGTCCCTGCCGCCCAGCAGTCTGCCGATCTGGGTCGGGCCGAGGCCCGCCTCTTCCCTGAGCAGGTACATGGCGACCTGGCGCGTCAGCGCGACGTCCTTCTTACCGCGCGGTCCCTGCAGGGCCTCGGTCGGGACGTTGAAATACTGCGACACGGCGTCGATGATCTCGTCCGGCGGGGAGCGCCTCCTGCTCCCGGCGCCGAGGACGTCGTCGATCACGCGCTTCACCATTTCCAGTGTGATCGGCGCGCTGGTGATCTGAGCGTAGACGATCACGCGGTTCAGAGCGCCCTCCAGCTCGCGGATGTTGCTGTGGACGCGCTCGCCGAGGAGTTGGATCACGTCGGCAGGCACGTCGCAGCGTAGCATGTCGGCCTTGGCTCGCAGGATGGCGAGCCGGGTCTCCAGGTCGGGGGGCTGGATGTCCGCGACCAGACCGCCTGTCAGGCGAGAGCGCACGCGCGGCTCCAGCAGTGTCAGGTCGGTCACAGGCCTGTCTGAGGTGATGAGTATCTGCCTGTTCGACATGTGGAGCGCGTTGAAGGTGTGGAAGAAGCCCTCCTGCGTCTGCTCCTTGCCGATCAGGAACTGGATGTCGTCCAGCAACAGGGCGTCCGTGCTCCGGTAGCGGGCGCGGAACTCCTCGGTCTTGCCCTCGCGGATAGCCCTGATGTAGGCGTTGGTGAACTCCTCGGTCGTCGAGTAGATGAGGGAGAGGCCCTTTGCCCGGATCCTGCTGCCGATGGCGTGGAGCAGGTGCGTCTTGCCGAGGCCGACGTCGGAGTGGATCACCAGCGGGTTGTAGACCTGCCCCGGCTTCTCGGAGACGGCGATGGCCGCCGCGTGTGCCAGCTCGTTGGACTTGCCTACGATGAAGGTGTCGAAGGTGTAGTCGGCGTTGAGGGCCATGTCCCGCGGCGGCGCGTCCTGCGGACGCTCGTAGGGCTCGGGCTGCTGGTGCGCCGGCGCGCTCAGAGACTCAGCGGGGATTACGACGAAGCGTACCCCGGTGGGCCGCGACAGGACCCGCTCCATCGTGCCGGCGATCAGCGAGTACATACGCGTCTCCAGCATCTCGGAGACGAAGGCGTTGGGGGTCCCTACGATGAAACCCCCGTCCGACTCCCCTAGGCCGACAGTGTTCTTCAACCATGTCTCGTAGCTGGGTCGGGTGACCTGAACCTGGAGCTGTCCCAGAACAGTTTCCCAGATCTCCCGCGCCTGCCGGTCTGTCAATATCACGCACTCCTATAGACGGGTCGATGGCGAACGGCTCGCGCTTTGGGACCGGTGAGGTCGGGCGAGCGCCACCGGATTCTAGCACGGCCAAAAAACGATAATGCAAGGTGCTGGGGCTGAATTTCGGGGCTTCTCGGCCCGGTGTTTTGGGATTCCGAGTTTGGTACACTCTAATCCTGCCGAGGACAGAGGATACACTCCCACACCCTCCTGCGAAGCAGGGGGAAGATTGAGATGCGGGCCGCGGGAGGAGAGGCCGAGTGATGCAGAGCCAGAAGCTCAAGTTCACCTATAGATACTTCTGTCAGTTTCCGTCGGGTCTGCCCGGCGAGATACTCGCGGCGGACTGACCCGTTGGCCCCTGCCCCGCCCCTGGACACGGTCGTCGGCGCAAGCGGAAAGACTCCCATCGAGGCTGCCAGGGAAGCGGCCCTCGCGGCCGGGAAGATACTCGTCGAGAGGCTCCACCAGGTCAAGCAGATCTCGTTCAAGGGCCGCGGGAACATCGTCACCGACGTCGACCTCGAGGCCGAGCGCCGGATCTTCGACATCCTTTCGTCGGAGTTCCCGTCTATGGGCCTGCTCGGGGAGGAGTCGGCCGGCGAGCTGCGGGAGTCGGGCTACACGTGGGTCGTCGATCCGTTGGACGGCACACGCAACTACGCCTCCGGCATACCCGTCTTCTCCGTCGTCGTCGCGCTCGCACTCGACGGGGAGGTGGTCGCCGGGGTCAACTACGACCCGGTCCGCGACGAGATGTTCCACGCCGAGCGCGGGAGGGGAGCCTTCCTGAACGACAGGCCGATCCGCGTGTCGGAGAAGGCGGCCCTCGACGACTGCATCCTGGGCGTGGACATGAGCTACAACAACGAGGGGGCGCGCAACGGCCTCGAGGTCGTACTGTCGCTGTGGCCGGGGATGCAGACGGTGCGGGTAATGGGCTCGTCCGCCCTGGCGCTCTCCTACGCTGCGGCGGGCAGGTACGACCTCTACTTCCATCACCAGCTGGAGCCCTGGGACCAGGCGGCAGGCCTGCTGCTGATCGAAGAGGCGGGCGGAGTCGTGACCGACCGCGCCGGAAGGCGGGCGGGGCTCTACAGCGACGGCCTGGTCGGATCGAGCGCGGCGCTGCACGCGGAGTTCATGCGCAAGACGGAGGGGATGGCGTGGAGGCGGCCCACCCGCGCTCTCGCGTGAGGCGGGCCGAGGGACGGCTTAACGTAGGGGGCGGCGCGCCGCCCTAGCGGCGACGGCGACGGCGCATCCGGCGGAGGCTGCGCTGCTTGTCGAGGCGGGCCTGCTCCCCCTTCGAGCGGAAGAAGCGCCTGTTGCGCAGGTCGCGGAGGATGCCGGAGCGCTGCATGGAGGTCTGGAACCTCTTGAGCAGGGTCTCCCCGTCCTCGCCCTCTCTTAGTCTTACGTAGGCCAACGTCCCTCCCGGTTCTGCGGAAGGGAAGTATAGCACAGCTACGCGCCCGTTGTCTTGGCCGCGCTTCGAAGGCAACTGTTCAGAAATTGAGGGGCCGGACCGTTCGTGGTGAGCCTGTCGAACCACAACTGGCGTCGACTGGGGACAGGCCCTCCCGCCGTGGAAAACAGACCGCCCCACGCGCACATGGTATCCTCTTGCCGTTCGCCATCGCACAGACGGTGAGCGCAGCGCCCGGGCCGCCGCCGGGAAGGGGGATGTAGTGAAGATCACCAACGTCAAGGTCGATATGTTCAACTGGAAGTCGGAGCCGTGGAAGACCGGCGTCGGGGCGAGATTCGGAGGCGACCGCCAGCTCGGGGTCGTGACCGTGGAGACCGACGAGGGCGTCAGCGGCAACGCCTTCCTCGGCTCCTCTCACGTCGGGGCGGACCACTACGCTGGGGCGCTGATCGAGTACCTAAAGCCGGGCCTGGTGGGCCGGAACCCGCAGGACATCGGCGCCATCTGGTGGGAGATGTGGAAGCTGAACCGCGCCGTCTCCACCAACGCCATCGGCGCCGTCGACACCTGCCTGTGGGACATCAACGGCAGGATCGCTGGGCAGCCGATCCACAGGCTGCTGGGCACCTGCAAGAGCTCCGTCCCCGTCTACTCCTCGACCGCCTACTGGGAGACGACGGAGGAGTACGCCGAGGAGGCCCTCCGCTTCAAGGAGATGGGCTGGACGGCCCACAAGATCCACCCGCACGGGGATCCGGCGTTCGACGTCGAGATCTGCAGAGTGGTCCGCGAGGCCGTCGGGGACGACATGAAGCTGATGCTCGACTCCATGTGGGCCTACCAGTACGAGGACGGCCTGCGCGTCGGCAGGGCCATCGAGGACCTCGGCTTCTACTGGTACGAGGACCCGCTGGTCGAGGAGGATATCTACAGCTACGTCAAGCTGCACCAGAAGCTCGACATCCCCATCATGTCGACCGAGTACGCCCCCGGCAGGCTCTACGGCATGGCGACCTGGATCACCCAGTACGCGACCGATTACCTGCGGGGCGATGTCGCCGTCACCGGCGGCATCACGCCGATGGTCCGGTTGTGCCACCTCGCCGAGGGCTTCAACATGAAGTGCGAGATCCACCACGGAGGCAACTCGCTTAACAACGTCGCCAACCTCCACGTCACGATGGCCGTGCCCAACTGCGAGTTCTTCGAGTTCTTCCCCTGCACCGGCGACAACATGTTCGGACTGGCAGAGGAGATCGACATGACCGGGGGAGTCGTCCACGCCCCGACCGGCCCCGGCCTCGGCTACGAGATCGACTGGGACCTCGTCCGGCGCGAGCATACCGCGACCGCCGAGTAGGGGGGGTTCTACCGGCCGGCCAGCCGCGCGCTTACGGCCGGTTCAGGCTGGTCCCCTCCTCAGCGCACATTCCCCGCGTACTGGAACTAGACCCAGGGCCAGGGGACGTTCCGGCGGGGGTCGAGCCGGGGCAGGGCGCCATGCTCCAGCATCAGCCTGAGCCGGTGCCGGAGCGCCTCCACCTCGAGCTCGCTCAGGACCTCGCCGAGCTCCTTTGCGAGCTCCCCGCCGGCCTCCAGCCGGCCCTCCAGCGCCGCCAGGTCGTCGAGCAGCGGCTCGGGGACCGCCTCTCCCCACAGCTCCAGCATCACCGTCCTGACCTTGAAGGAGGGGTGGAACGTCAGGCCGTGATCGATGCTCCAGATTCGCCCCTCCGTGTCCAGCAGGCAGTGCCCCGCCTTCCGGTCGGCGTTGTTCGCGAGCAGGTCGAAGACGGCCACCCGTCGCAGCTCCTCGGACCGGTCGTCGACAAGGTCGAAGTAGGTGATCTCCGGGTCGGCGTCGACGTATAGCTGCATCGAGCCGATGCCGTACGGTCCGTCCCGCACCACCGTGAGCGGCACGTCCGGCCAGCCGAGGGCGCGGCTCAACTGGAAGGCGGCCAGCTCCCGCTTGTAGAGCGAGCCTCGCGGGAAGTCGTACAGGGGGCGCTCGCCGTCGCGGGGCTTGTAGACCGCCCGTATCGAACGGTCGCGGCCCGCGTCGAGCTCGACCAGGAAGGTGTAGTTGGAGCCCCAGGCGACGCGGTGCCCTCCCAGCACGCTGCCGTCGCGCAGCGCCGGGAGCGCCTCCTCTTCGGTGAGCTGCACGGGACCGGGGCTAGGGGCTGATCGACTTCGCGCGGCCGTTGACCCGGCTGCACGGGTGGCCGTCCGGGTTGATGGACGTGCCGCACAGCGGGCAGATCGGCCTGCCGGCGGCGCAGACCCTCATCGCCTCCTCCGAGAACTCCCTGACCATCCGACTGTCCGCCCACACCCGCACCGTCGCGCTCTCCTCGTCCTCCTCCTCCAGGTCGTGGGCGTCGATCATGAAGAGGCCGGACCGGCCGTCGCGGCCCAGGGCCAGCTTGCCGACTTTGAAGTCCAGCGAGACTCCGGCCCCGGCCTCCGGCGCGCGGTCGGATTCGGCGTCCTCCTCCGAGGAGGAGGCGAGGATCTGCTGGATAGCCAGCGCAAGCTGGAAGAGCTGTTCCTTCTCCAGCCAGATCATCGCCGAGCCGCCGCCCCCGCCGGCGATGATGCGGAAGGTGCGGTTCCCCGGCTCCCCTATCGCCTCGGCAGTGAGCGAACCCACCGCGTGCATCTCGTTCCTAGGATCAGACATGGCTCAGGCCATATTAGTCCCATGACCCGCCTCCCGCAAGGCCCGCCGCGGGGACGAGGTAGCTGTCGAAAGTAGGGGGGCAGTCCGTTCGTGGTGAGCTTGTCGAACCATAACGGACTACGTCGTGGACGCGCGCCCTTCGACGGGCTCAGGGCGAACGTGACCCGCATCGTTTATGGATGCTGAGTCCAGTGACGGTGATACAATGCCGGGGAAGAGACCGAACAGGAGACGGTAGATGACCACAGACACGCCGCCGGTCGACTGGCTGGGGTTGGCGCGGGAGACGGGCGCGCTGCTGGAGGGCGACTTCGTCCTCACCTCCGGGAAGCTCTCCCCCTTCTACTTCGACTGCAGGCCGCTGTCGCTTAACCCCGCCGGCGCCCATGTGCTGGGGACCCACTTCTTCGAGAGGCTGAAGGACGCCGGCGTGGGCGCCGTCGGAGGCATGGCCGTCGGCGCCGTCCCGATCGTCGCGGCGGTGGCGCACGTCAGCCACCTGGCCGGCCGTCCGCTCCCCGGCTTCTTCGTGAGGGACGCGAAGAAAGGCCACGGCAGGGGCAGACAGATAGAGGGGAACCTGCCGGAGGACACTTCCGTCCCGGTGGCGATCATAGAGGACGTGGTGACGACCGGTGGATCGGTGCTGGCGGCGATCGACGCGATCGAGGAGGCGGGCAACCCGATCGCGGAGGTGATGTGCGTCCTCGACCGGGACGAGGGAGGCCGGGAGGCGCTGGCCGCCCGCGGGTACGAGCTAAAGCCGATTCTGGCGGTGGAGACAGGCCCGGACGGTATGCTGCGGCTGCGGACCGCCTGATGCGTCTCCTCTTCGTCCGCCACGCCGAGTCGGAGGGGAACTCCGAGAGACGGCTGCAGGGCCACGCCGACTTCCGGCTGTCGGAGAAGGGGCGACGGCAGGCGGAGGCGCTGCGCGACCGCCTTGGACGGGAGGGGTTCGCGCCGACGCACGTCTACACCAGTCCGCTGCTGCGGAGCGCGGAGACGGCCCGGATCGTCGCGGCGAACTGGGAGCCGGAGATCGTGCCGTGGGACGACCTCAAGGAGACCGGCATCGGTATCTTCTCGGGTCTGACCTGGGCGGAGATCGAGAGCGCCCACCCCGAGATCGCTCGGCGGTTCCTCGCGGGAAGCGACTGGGACGTAGTGGAGGGCGCGGAGGGCCTCGGCCAGCGCCGCGCCCGCGGACGCCGGGTGATCGAAACCGTGATCGAGCGCCACGGCGACCAGGACGTGGTGGTCCTGTTCACGCACGGGGGGATTCTCCAGCACATGGTCGCGGCGCTGTTCGATACGGAGCGCGTGTGGGGGACGTCGGTGGAGAACACGGCGCTGTTCGAGTTCGTATTCGACCGGGACCGGTGGGCGCAGGCTGACTGGGGCCGGCACAATCCGCGTATGTGGCGGATCGCGCGGTTCAACGACGCGTCGCACCTAGGGTGAGTGGAGAGCCCCCATCCTAACCTTCCCCCGCTGAGCCGGGGGAAGGGACAGAGCCTCCCGCCTCTTCCCCTATCTGCGGGAGGCATCGCCTCTTCCTGGACAGGAGAGGACTAAGGCGAGGGTGGAGGATGTTCCCAGCGGACGGCGCTCTGCGGCGCCTGTTCACGTTCCCCCCGGCGCTCCGGTACCGGCAGTACCGCGCCTACTGGCTCGGGACGCTGGCCTCGGTGAGCGGCTTCCAGATGCTGATGTTCGCCCAGGGGTGGCTGACGTACGAGCTGACCGGCTCGCCCCTCTACCTCGGCTATGTGGGGCTGGCCAACGCGTCGGCGGCCATCGCCCTCAACCTGTTCGGCGGCGTCTTCGCCGACAGGCTCGACAAGCGCCGGCTCATCTTCGCGACCCAGCTGATCACCGCCTCGCTCATCTTTCTGCTGGGGGCCCTGACGGTGACGGAGGTCGTCAGGGTGTGGCACATCATCTGCCTGGCGTTCGCCGCCGGGGCGGTCAACGCCTTCGACCAGCCGGCCCGCCAGGCGCTCTATCCTCACCTGATCGACCGGAAGGTGATGGTCAGCGCCGTCGCGTTGAACTCGGCCGTCTGGCAGGGGACGCGCATAGTCGCGCCCGCAGCCGCCGGCTTCGTGATCAGCCTCGCCGGGACGTCGGCGGCCATCTTCGCGGCGGGCGCCGGCTTCGTCATCATGGCCGCGGTGACGTTGATGCTCCGTATACCGAAGGCCGGGCCCGGTTCGTCCGGCGGCGCGGTCCACGACATGCTGGAGGGTCTGAGATTCATACGGGGCAGCCCGATCTTCGGCTTCCTGATAGGCATGACCTTCTTCAACAGCTTCTTCGGCATGGCCTATATAACGATGATGCCGGCCTTTACGGTCGACGTCCTGGGGGTCGGGGCGGACGCCCAGGGCGTGCTGATGAGCGTGGGCGGGGTGGGTGCGCTGGCTGTGACGATGTGGCTCGGCACGGCGGGCAACTTCCCGTGGAAGGGGCCGCTCATCGTGGGCGGCGGGCTCGCCTTCGGCCTGTCGATCGTCGCCTTCGCGCTCACGTCGGAGCTCGTCGGCTCCTTCCCCCTGGCCCTGGCTCTGATCTTCGTCATGGGGCTGTCGAGCTCCACCTACATGATATCGATAATGAGCTCGCTCCAGCTTCTCGTGCCGGACGCGATGCGCGGGCGGGTGATGGGCTTCTACGGGATGACCTGGAGCATCATGCCGCTCGGCGGCGCGCAGGCGGGAGGCCTTGCGACCTTCGTGGGAGTACCGGTCGCGGTCGCGATAGGCGGCGGACTGGTGGCCCTGTTCGCGCTGGGGCCTGCGCTGCTCAACAGGCGGGTGCGCAGCCTGGGAACGATCCTCAGGGCCGTGGAGGAACGGGCGGGGCGGCCTGCGTAACCCTTCGGAGTAGGGGGGCCGAACGGCTTGACTGTACGGAAAGTTTCTACCTCTTCCCCCCGTCCGCGGGGGGAAGATTGAGATGGGGGCACCCCAGTCTGAACGGTCGCTTGACACTCCGACAGGGCCGTTGCTAGAGTCGAGACCGTCCGAGAGTCGAGGAGGCCGCCTTCCATGAACAGCCCCGCCAAGCGCCAGAGCCTCCGGGAGTTCATGGACTCGGCCTGGGGAGGCGAGGCCTCGCTAGACGGCCTCGACGCGGTGGTCGGCGCCATCGCGGAGGGGGCGTGCCGGGTCCACGAGCAGGTGGAGGCGGCGTCGCTTGCCGGCGTCCTCGGCGCGACCGGCGAGATCAACGTCCAGGGCGAGGCGGTGCAACGGCTGGACGCCGCCGGCTCCGACATCTTCGTGGACCTCCTCGGAGGATGCGGCCGCGTCGCGGTGATCGGAAGCGAGGAGATCGAGGATCCCGTCGTCGCGGGCGACGACAGCGCGCAGGCGTACATCGTGCAGATGGACCCCGTGGACGGATCGTCGAACATCGACGTGGCGGTTACGATAGGGTCGATCTTCGGCATATGGAGGCGCACTCCCGGCGAGCCGGTCGAGGGCGGCGCGCTGCTGCGCAGAGGCCGGGAGCAGACCGCCGCAGCCTACGTCGTCTACGGTTCCAGCACCGTGCTTATCGCCGCCACGGAGGGGAATGTGAACGGCTTCACCCTGGACTCAGGGAGCGGGGAGTTCATCCTCACCCATCCGGATATCCGCTTCCCGGACAGGTGCGAGTACTACAGCACCAACGAGGGTAACTTCGGAAGGCTGGATGACCGGACGCAAAGGGCCGTTTCGATGCTGCGCGACTCCCACTCGCTCCGGTACGTCGGCTCCCTGGTCGCCGACTTCCACCGGAATCTACTTAAGGGCGGGATATTCCTATATCCTGGGGATTCCAAGAGCCCGCAGGGTAAGCTACGCTTGATGTACGAGGCGAACCCGCTCGGATTCGTGGCCGAGCAGGCGGGCGGGGCCGCCTATTCGCACGACCGGCGGATTCTGGACATCGATCCCGAGACGCTGCACCAGCGCACGCCGCTCATCCTCGGAAACAGGGCCGAGGTCGAGCAGGCGGTCGCCATCATCAGCGGGAGATGAGCCGCCGCCGTTTGCGGCACAAGGAGGACACCGTGGACCTTCAGCAGCTGAACCGGACCGCCCGGGAGCTGGTAGCCCCCGGCGAGGGAATACTCGCGGCCGACGAGAGCTCGGGGACCATCAAACGGCGATTCGACAGCATCGGCGTCGAGTCGACCGAGGAGAACCGCCGGGACTACCGCGAGCTGCTCTTCCGTACCGCGGGAGCGGGCGAGTATATCAGCGGCGTGATCCTCTACGACGAGACGATCCGGCAGGATGCCGCGGACGGGGCCCCCCTAGTGGAGGTCATCCAGGGCCAGGGGATGATCCCGGGCATCAAGGTGGACAAGGGCGGGAAGCCGTTGACGGGATCCCCTGGAGAGCAGGTCACGGAGGGGCTTGACGGCCTGCGCGAGCGGCTGGCCGAGTATGCCGGGATGGGGGCGAGGTTCACCAAGTGGCGGGGGATCTACGCCATCGGCGACGGGACGCCGAGCCGCTACTGCATGGAGGCCAACGCCCACGCGCTGGCCCGGTTCGCGGCGCTCAGCCAGGAGGCCGGGCTGGTCCCCATCGTCGAGCCGGAGGTGCTGATGGACGGAGACCACACCATCGACGACTGCTTCGAGGCGACGGAGGCGACGCTGCGCGAGGTCTACTACCAGCTCGGACACCATCGCGTCGCTCCGGAAGGCACGCTGCTCAAGCCGAACATGGTCCTCTCCGGTAAGGATGCGTCCGACAGGGCCGGCCCCGAGGAGGTCGCCGAGAAGACGGTGGCCTGCCTCAGCCGGACGGTGCCGGCGGCGGTTCCGGGCATGGTGTTCCTCTCCGGGGGACAGAGCGACGACGAGGCGACTGCGAACCTCGACGCCATCAATCGGCACGCCTCCTCGGTGGGGGCGCCGTGGGAGCTCAGCTTCTCGTTCGGCAGAGGGCTGCAGGCCGCTCCCCTGAAGGCGTGGGGCGGCGATGCCGCCAACGCGGAGGCGACCCAGCTGGCGTTCCACCACCGGGCCTACGTCACCTCCGCGGCCAGAAGGGGCGAGTACACCCCCGACATGGAGAGGTAGCGGGCCGGGTCCGGGCCTCATGCCGTGATCGACAGACTGCTGGTGGCGACTCGGAACGAGGGGAAGCTCCGGGAGCTTTCCCGCCTGCTTGGAGGCTCTCCCGTTCCCCTCCTCTCCCTTGCCGACGTGGGCATCGAGGAGGAGGTGGAGGAGACGGGGAGCACCCTCGAGGAGAACGCCGTCCTCAAGGCGACGACCTATGCCCGCCTGAGCGGCCTGCCGACGCTGGCGGACGACTCCGGGCTGGAGGTGGACGCGCTGGACGGCGCGCCCGGCCCACTCTCCGCCCGTTACGCGGGGGAGGGCGCTGGGGACGCGGAGCGGATTGCCTTCCTCCTCGGCAAGCTGCACAATATACCTGAGGAGCGGTGGACGGCCCGCTTCCGCTGCGTCATCGCGGTCAGTCTCCCCGGCAGGCCGGTGGAGCTGTACGCAGGGGAGTGCCGGGGCCGGCTGGTCCGGGAGCCGCGGGGCTCCAACGGCTTCGGATACGACCCCATCTTCCTGCTGCCAGAGATGGGGAGGACGATGGCGGAGCTGACGGCCGAGGAGAAGGACCGGGTCAGCCACAGGGGCGCGGCGGCGCGCAGGGCGGCAACCGCGCTTTTTCCTCCACTGGCGGGAGAAGGCTAAGGCCCCGATCTCAGTCTTCCCCCGCGGACGGGGAAGAGAGTAAAAGGCTCTGTCCCTTCCCTAGGCTCTGCCGAGGAAGGCTAGGATGGGGAGAGAGGATGGACTCCCGCTTTCGCGGGAGAGACGGTAGGGTGTGACTGAGGAAGTGGTGCGAGGGCGGCCCCAGGAAAAGAAAAATGGTAGTCGATAAGCTCGGCAGGCCTCTGCGGGACCTGAGGATATCGGTCACCGACCGGTGCAACTTCCGGTGCCCGTACTGCATGCCGGCGGAGATATACGGGGAGCGGTACCAGTTCCTGCCCAGGGAGCAGCTTCTCACCTTCGAGGAGATCACACGGCTCACCCGGATCATCGTGCGGCTCGGGGCCGTCAAGGCCAGGATCACCGGGGGCGAGCCGCTGGTCCGCAAGGACGTCGAGCGGCTGGTGGAGATGCTGGCCGGCGTCGACGGGGTCGAGGACCTGACGATGACGACGAACGCCTACCTGCTGCCGCAGAAGGCGGAGGCGCTGAAGGACGCCGGGTTGCAGCGGGTGACGGTGAGCTTCGACAGCCTGGACGACGAGGTCTTCCGGCAGATGAACGGCCGCGGCTTCGGCACGGAGAGCGTGCTGGCTGGGATTGAGGCGGCGGAGCGTGTCGGCCTGGGGCCGATCAAGATCAACGCCGTCGTCCAGCGCGGCGTTAACGACCATACGGTCGTCGATCTCGCAAGATACTTCAGGGAGCGCGGCCACACCATGCGCTTCATCGAGTACATGGACGTCGGCAACCGGAACGGCTGGCGTCTGGACCACGTCGTCCCGGCAGACGAGATCGTGGCGATGATCGACGCGGAGATGCCCCTGGAGCCGGTCGAGAGCGGCTACCGGGGCGAGGTGGCGATGAGGTACCGCTACCGCGACGGGGGCGGCGAGATGGGCGTCATCGCGTCTGTGACCAAGCCCTTCTGCGGCGACTGCACGCGGATCAGGCTGTCGCCGGAAGGGTCGATCTACACCTGTCTATTCTCGGGTGTTGGGCGCGACCTGCGTGGGCCGATACGGGAGGGCGCGACCGACGATGAGTTGGAGGCGATAGTCCGGGGCACGTGGCGGAGCCGCACCGACCGCTACTCGGAGGAGCGCTCCTCGATGACAGAGGAGCTGCGCGCGCAGGAAAAGGTCGAGATGTACCATATCGGGGGATAGAGGGACGGGAGACGGAAGACGTAGATGACCGACGAGAGATTACAGCCGCTGGATGAGGAGTGGCAGACGGCTTTGGCCGTGGTGGCCCACCCGGACGACCTGGAGTACGGGACGGCGAGCGCCGTCTCCAAGTGGACCTCGGAAGGCAAAAGGGTCGTCTACCTGCTGGCGACCAGGGGTGAGGCGGGGATCGACGGGATGGACCCGGAGGAGACGAGCAGGGTCCGCACGCGGGAGGAGATCGAGAGCGCGGCGGTGGTCGGGGTGGACACGGTCGAGTTCCTGGACCATCTGGACGGTGTGGTGGAGTACGGCCTGCCCTTGCGGCGGGACATCGCCCGGGCGATCCGCGTCCACAGGCCGGAGGTCGTCATAACCCTCAACTTCGAGATGCGCTTCGGCGGCGGGATGACGAACCAGGCCGACCATCGCGCAGTGGGCCTCGCGGCGCTGGACGCCTCGAAGGACGCGACTGAGCCGGTGGTTTCGACTGAGCCGGTGAGAAGCGTAAGCGTGAGGCGGATAAGAAGCATATTGCGGTGGTGGATTTCAGGCGAGGAGATCATTGGTTGAGGGTTGACCTTGATAAGCCGGACAGACCTGTGATCGCTCGGATTCCTCATGGGCCGGGATATCCTAATGACAGGCGACACGTCGTTGTGGTCCGTCGTGGAGGCGAGCCTCGGGACAGGGTGAAAATTGCGCATGGTAATGTCACATATATTGTTGGGCCATTTGCAGTTTGGGATGAGAGTGGTAATGAGCTTTCAGTCCCAGATGAGATGAGGCCGAGTGTTAGAAGGGCGAGACGTGTTAGTGCTAACTCTAAACTGACCCAGTAGCGCTAATTTGGAATTGACCCACCCCGATAGCGGACGCATCTTCGTCGGGAAACCGATTAGGAGGTGCAGCAAGTCAAATGATAGGAGGTGGGTTAGTGAGAGAGTTATACGAGTTGAAGGGCGATGGAAGCTCGATCCGAGGGATATCGAGGGAGTTGGGGATTTCCCGGAACACCGTGCGCAAGTACGTGCGCTCCGACGAGGTGCCCAAGGCCAAGCGGCGAGAGAAGCAGGGGTCGAAGCTGGACCCATACAAGGGTCACATAGATGGTCGGCTGTCGGCGGGAGTGGACAACTGCGTGGTGCTGCTGCGGGAGATCCGGGAGTTGGGCTACGACGGCAGCTATCCGACGCTGACCAACTACGTGCGGCCTCGGCGTCGGCCGCGTCAGCCCCGTGCGACGGTGCGGTTCGAGACGGCGCCAGGCGAGCAGGCACAGGTGGACTGGGGCAGCTTCGCCTATGTCGGAGAGGACGGGCGCAAGCACCGGGTCTGGGCCTTCGTGATGGTGCTGAGCTGGTCTCGGACCATCTACGTGGAGTTCGTCCGGCGCGCCGACGTGGCGACCTTCATCAGGTGCCATCTGAACGCCTTCGAGTACTTCGGTGGTGTTCCCCGCCGCTGCCTGTACGACAACGCCAAGGTGGTGGTCCTGGGGCGTGACAGGGAGGGCAGGCCGGAGTGGAACAGCCGGATGCTGGACTTCTCACTGCGAATGGGCTTCGACCTCCGTCTGTGCCGACCCTACCGAGCGCAGACGAAGGGCAAGGTGGAGAGCGGCGTGAAGTACGTCCGGGGCAACCTGTGGCCCGGTGTCCGCTTCACCGACGACGCAGACATGAACCGCCAGGCCCTGGAGTGGTGCGATGCGGTGGCCAATCGGCGAGTCCATGGGACGACGCACCGGGTCCCCCGAGAGATGCTGGCTGAGGAGCTCGCCCACCTGGGCAGCCTGCCGCCGCGTTCGGGCCTTGCGCCCTACATGCGGGAGGAGCGGAAGGTGGCCAGGGACGGCTACGTCCACTGGGAGAGGTCTCGCTACGGCGTGCCCTGGAGCTGGGCGGGTTCGACGGTCCAGGTGGGTGTGCGGGCCGGTACGGTGGAGGTCTGGTCGGGCGACGTGCGGCTGGCGGTGCATCCCCAAGCCCAGCGGACCGGTCAGCGCCTCACACTGCCGGGCCAGTGGGACGGACTGCCCGGCGGCGATGATCGTCCTCGTAAGGAAGCCGTGGCGGTGCAGATCCCTGTGGGCCAAGTGGAGCGCCGCTCCCTGGAGGTGTACGAGTTGGCAGCGGTGGGAGGTGGGCGATGATCGCGCTGGAACAGGCTCGCCAGCACCTGGAGACGCTGGGCCTCAAGCAGGCCGTCGAAGCCCTGGACAACTCCCTGGACGCTGCGGCCACCAAGAAACTGACCTACCCCGAGATGCTGGCAGAGCTACTCGGCGTGGAAGTGGCCGCCCGGAAGGAGCGGTACATGTCCACCAGGACGAAGCTGGCTCACCTCCCCTTCCACCGGACCTTGGAGCAGTTCGACTTCTCGTTCCAGCCCTCCATCGACGAGCGACAGGTGCGGGAACTGGCCGGCCTGTCCTTCGTCGCTGAAGCCACCAACCTGCTGCTCCTGGGACCGCCAGGTGTGGGCAAGACCCATCTGGCGGTGGCCCTAGCGCTCAAGGCCATCGAGAAGAGCCAGGGGGCCTACTTCGTCCGAGCCTACGACCTGATGGAGGACCTGAGGAAGGCCAGGGTGGAGAACAACCTCCAACGGCGCATGCGGGTCTACCTGTCGCCCAAGCTACTCATCGTGGACGAGTTCGGCATCTGGCCTTACGACCGGGACGCCTCCACCGCCTTCTTCACCCTGGTGTCGGCTCGCTATGAGCGGGGCAGCATCATCCTCACCTCCAACAAGGGCTTCGCCGAGTGGGGTGAGCTTCTGGGCGATACCGTCATCGCCTCGGCCATCCTGGACCGGCTGCTGCACCACAGCCACGTCCTCAACATCCGAGGCGAGAGCTACCGGCTTAAAGGCAAGAGGCAGGCCGGACTCTTCGCCTCCCATCAACTGCTATCGACATCGCCTGAAGCCGCTAGCTCCGGCGACGTCTAAATCCAACAGGCACTCTTGCTTGCCAGAAAGGAGGCGACTTAACGACAAGGTGGGTCAGTTCTAACTTAGCGGAAAAGGGTCAAATCTAACTTAGCATTGACAGACGGAACATGAGGCGTCAGGCTAGACGTAGACGGACTGGTCCGCCGTGGTTGAGGGACAGAGTTATAACTCAGAAGGACCTTGATAGGAGGCCGTTGAGATGAGGACTGTGGCCAAGGTGCTGTTGTGGCTTATAGCAGTTGTGTTCACTTTGGGCGTTAACAGCTTGATTGGTAACGAACAGGTGAGTATGAGCCAGGGTGTCGCTATTGTGTTGACCTTCATCAATTTGGCGTTGTATGGGATAGCGATATTGTTCACATTCAGGAAGTCTGGGGAAGTTGTCCAGAAGAGTGAATGTGTGTGTCATCTTGAAGAGGCAGGGCGTTCATGTCTTGAGTGTTGGAGCAAAGGAGGATAAGGGATGAAGGACTGGCAGACGATGACGGAGGCGTTGGGCTTCATCTAGGACGGCTTGCTGTCACCTCTCCTACTGGTGACTCTGGGCTGGTTCCTGGTGGTGGAGCTCTCTGAGCCCGGCGGCGGAATCAGGACGTTGGCGATGCTGGGCTATGGCGTGTTCGCCATAGGGCGCGTCGTATCTTTCGTCCTGGAGTACAGGATGGAGCTTCGTGAGATGCTCGCACAAGGAGCTGTTCAGACGCAGGTTGTGTACGAGAGTGACGACGCTCGGCGTATCCGGCTGTTGGACGGAGCGAGGCCGCTGCGTGTCGGAGAGGCGGACTGACGTTGAGGAAGCCTCGGCTGAGTGACGGTCAGTTGAAGATGCATCTTGATGGAGTGTGCTGGTTTTGCAGGCAGAGGCTTCATCGAGGGTATTGCTGTCTGTGCAAGGTTGAGGAACACCTGCATGGCTTGCACTACTCGATGATGGTCCGTCGAGCGAAATGGCGACGTGAAGACGTGAGGATGATTAAGCAGGAGATGACAGAAAGGAGGCGACAGTGTGCTCTGATAAGGCTGGCACAGTTGGATTGAGGAGGGCTTCATCTTCAATCCTATAGGGCGAAGGAGTGCGACTGAAAGGAGGCGACGTGCTGAAACTAGCGTGTGATTGGAGTGTCCAGGTAATGGGCGAAGTTGTGGCAGGTCTGGCAAGCCTGTTCGAGGTGTTCATCATTCCGGCGACTGTTATGGCGCTGGTTTGGATGATGGTGCCGGAGCTGCCTTTTACGGAGGGCCAGGAGTTGGGCATCATGCTGGTCGCAGGACTAGCTGGCGCGGCGTACATGGTAGTGCGCATAATGGATCTGTGTGTAGAGGCGCACGAGTTGAGAATAGAGGAGGAGTTCGATGCTTAGACATCCGTTGGTAGGACTTGCGGTGGTTTGCGGCGCCCTGGTGGTAGCGGGGCTGATGATCTGGAACTTCCTGAGCATCTGGTCGTTCTAGAGACCCTGGTAAGTGAATGAGGAGGAACTATTATGGCGCGAAGAAATAGTGCAATTAGGTGGGAGACTCTGACTTTAGAGGAGGCGAAGGTGAAGCTGGCGCGCCTTCGTTTAGGTCGGCGTGTCAATGAGATGCTCGATGTGATGGAGAATATGAAGGGAGCTAAGTTCTACGGTAAGAGCTTCGACAGCCAGGGGCAGGTCAGCGCTTACGTAAGGGCTTGGAAGAAGGCGTTGGAAGTGTTGGGTCTGGATTGGGTAGTCACGTCCTCAGTGCTGTATGTATACGGCTATGAGCGAGGGAGTGAATACGACACGTTGAGTGAATACAAGTATGAGGCTCATCGAAAGCAGACTGGCAATGCCTGAGATTTGTGAGGAGCATTGTGAGTCGTGTGGGGAGTTCAGATCGATGCTGAAGACTGAGCTGATGATACGAGAGGTGCTTCGTGAGTGAGGACGGAGGCCGCGGATATGTTTCGCGTATGCCCTGGGAGCCGATGGGACGTGGTGAGTGTTCTCACTGCGACAATGACATTGAGGTAGAGGTGTACGAGACCTGTGGAGTGTGCGACGGGCTTTTGTGTCTGGAATGCACGGTGCAAGGTGGATAGCGATGGATATCGCGTTTGAGCGGAGGCTCGTCAAGCTAAGCATTGATGAGCTGGAGGGATTGAAGACCGGCATGGAGGAGCTTGTGAAGGAGGCTCCGTGGCATGATGGTCTGAAGGAGTATACGCGGCAGCACGTGGAGCTCGTCGACGTCGAGCTTGAGTTCTGGGCGCGGGCTGATGCGATGCGCAGAAAGCGAGAGGCTGATGGCAGAAGTGATTGAGATCTGGACGGACGGAGCGTGCTCCGGCAATCCTGGCCCTGGCGGCTGGGCTGCTGTGATCTCCCGGGACGGAGAGATCGAGCGGCTCAGCGGGCATGAGGCGCACACGACGAACAAGCGGATGGAGCTGACAGCCGCTATTAAGGGTCTGGAGGCTCTGGCGGCCGGGACCGTCGTGACGGTGCACAGCGACAGCATGTTGCTGGTGAGCACGATGAAGGACCAGTGGAAGCGGAAGAAGAACCTGGACCTTTGGGACCAGCTGGACGACCTGGCGGAGCAGTTGGAGGTCAGCTGGGTCTGGGTCAGGGGCCACTCGGACAGCGAGTACAATCGGGTGGCCGATCGTATGGCTAGTAGAGCGCTGGAGCGCGGTAGGAGGTAGGAGTTAGGTCCTGCCCGCCTGGGTGCCTTGAATCACCTGGGCGGTGGTTAGCCGGAGCCCTCGTAGGTGGTGTTTTGTAGCAGGCGTAGAGCGCTGGAGCGCGGTAGGAGGTAGGAGTTAGGTCCTGCCCGCCTGGGTGCCTTGAATCACCTGGGCG
Organism: Dehalococcoidia bacterium; assembly: GCA_965208395.1. GTDB lineage: Bacteria > Chloroflexota > Dehalococcoidia > Lucifugimonadales > CBDBON01 > CBDBON01. The sequence goes on along the minus strand of CBDBON010000002.1, from coordinate 14,185 downwards.
GTGGTTAGCCGGAGCCCTCGTAGGTGGTGTTTTGTAGCAGGCGCGGTGCGTCTGCTGAAGGACGTAATCGGCGCAGGACCTTTCTCTATGTTACTACAGGAGTCAAGATGAAGCGCGAAGCGAAGAGGAAGCGGGGAATGGGAGTGCCGGTCAGACCTCGGCTGTGTATACAGTGCCGGGAGCTGGCCGGCGACGGCGACGTCATGTACTGCGTGGAGCAGGAGGACGGCCGGCACATAGTGACGACGGTAGGCCCTTTCAAGGGCAGTTACGACCATGAGGCGTTGGCGATAGCGGCGCTGATGGTTGACAGTGCGTTGCAGTGGATGAACCAGGAAGAGGGCGAGCGGATGTGGCTCGCCACTCTGACATTTGCGCAGACTCGGAAGTCGGACGGTTCGATCGGGCCTCCTGGTCGACAATACGGCCGGGAGAAGCTTCGTGAGTATGTCAAAGCCGGCGCACAGTATGTGAGCTCGCTGATGGCGACGGAGGAGTTTGGTAGCTGGGCAGACCGGCTGCACTATCACGTGATCATGGCGGTGAAGCATAAGGTCAGGGTGAGGACCTTGGGCGACAATGTTGTGGAGAAGACTGTCGGGACCAGACTGCTTCGTAGTCTGTGGCGTTATGGCTATCCAGACGTGAAGCTGGCTCAGAACAGGCAGGAGGCTGTGGCCTACGCTTTGAAGTATCCCTACAAAGACTTCTTCACTCCCTTGGCGGACGGCGGCATACCTATGGAGCCGCTGTTGGCCAGACATGGCCAGGAGGCGCTCTACATGCCGGCCTGGTCGAAGAAGATAGAGCTGGCGCCTCGGTACGTCAGGCGTTTGGACCTGCCCTTCGAGGATGAGGAGGGTAGGGGTACGACTGCGCTGCGTTGGGACAACGAGGGGTACCGGCGGGTGATGATGGTCCCTGATGTTGTGAGGAAGGGACGTAACGAAATCCGTAAGCGAATGCGTGCGGATTGGAAGACGGCTGAAAAGCTCGTAGAGCTTGGCTACAGCGTTGAGGACGGTGCGTTGAGCGCCGTTGCGCAGAAGGCGCTGAGGCGCAAGTTTTTCAAGGTGAGAGACGAGCTGCGAGAGCGATAGGTAACGAGTGGCGTGCCTGCCCGCCTGGCTTTGAGGTAGGAGGTGTCCTGGTGACAGGATGCCAGGAGTGGTCGGCTTAGGCTGACGGTTCCGAGCTGGGGGAGGTGTTCCCTTCCCCGGCTCGCCGCGAAGCGGTGAGCACTAGACTAGGCTACCTGTGTCCAAAAGACATTACGAGTTACGCAAGATGTACGAGGCGAACCCGCTCGGATTCGTGGCCGAGCAGGCGGGCGGGGCCGCCTATTCGCACGACCGGCGGATTCTGGACATCGATCCCGAGACGCTGCACCAGCGCACGCCGCTCATCCTCGGAAACAGGGCCGAGGTCGAGCAGGCGGTCGCCATCATCAGCGGGAGATGAGCCGCCGCCGTTTGCGGCACAAGGAGGACACCGTGGACCTTCAGCAGCTGAACCGGACCGCCCGGGAGCTGGTAGCCCCCGGCGAGGGAATACTCGCGGCCGACGAGAGCTCGGGGACCATCAAACGGCGATTCGACAGCATCGGCGTCGAGTCGACCGAGGAGAACCGCCGGGACTACCGCGAGCTGCTCTTCCGTACCGCGGGAGCGGGCGAGTATATCAGCGGCGTGATCCTCTACGACGAGACGATCCGGCAGGATGCCGCGGACGGGGCCCCCCTAGTGGAGGTCATCCAGGGCCAGGGGATGATCCCGGGCATCAAGGTGGACAAGGGCGGGAAGCCGTTGACGGGATCCCCTGGAGAGCAGGTCACGGAGGGGCTTGACGGCCTGCGCGAGCGGCTGGCCGAGTATGCCGGGATGGGGGCGAGGTTCACCAAGTGGCGGGGGATCTACGCCATCGGCGACGGGACGCCGAGCCGCTACTGCATGGAGGCCAACGCCCACGCGCTGGCCCGGTTCGCGGCGCTCAGCCAGGAGGCCGGGCTGGTCCCCATCGTCGAGCCGGAGGTGCTGATGGACGGAGACCACACCATCGACGACTGCTTCGAGGCGACGGAGGCGACGCTGCGCGAGGTCTACTACCAGCTCGGACACCATCGCGTCGCTCCGGAAGGCACGCTGCTCAAGCCGAACATGGTCCTCTCCGGTAAGGATGCGTCCGACAGGGCCGGCCCCGAGGAGGTCGCCGAGAAGACGGTGGCCTGCCTCAGCCGGACGGTGCCGGCGGCGGTTCCGGGCATGGTGTTCCTCTCCGGGGGACAGAGCGACGACGAGGCGACTGCGAACCTCGACGCCATCAATCGGCACGCCTCCTCGGTGGGGGCGCCGTGGGAGCTCAGCTTCTCGTTCGGCAGAGGGCTGCAGGCCGCTCCCCTGAAGGCGTGGGGCGGCGATGCCGCCAACGCGGAGGCGACCCAGCTGGCGTTCCACCACCGGGCCTACGTCACCTCCGCGGCCAGAAGGGGCGAGTACACCCCCGACATGGAGAGGTAGCGGGCCGGGTCCGGGCCTCATGCCGTGATCGACAGACTGCTGGTGGCGACTCGGAACGAGGGGAAGCTCCGGGAGCTTTCCCGCCTGCTTGGAGGCTCTCCCGTTCCCCTCCTCTCCCTTGCCGACGTGGGCATCGAGGAGGAGGTGGAGGAGACGGGGAGCACCCTCGAGGAGAACGCCGTCCTCAAGGCGACGACCTATGCCCGCCTGAGCGGCCTGCCGACGCTGGCGGACGACTCCGGGCTGGAGGTGGACGCGCTGGACGGCGCGCCCGGCCCACTCTCCGCCCGTTACGCGGGGGAGGGCGCTGGGGACGCGGAGCGGATTGCCTTCCTCCTCGGCAAGCTGCACAATATACCTGAGGAGCGGTGGACGGCCCGCTTCCGCTGCGTCATCGCGGTCAGTCTCCCCGGCAGGCCGGTGGAGCTGTACGCAGGGGAGTGCCGGGGCCGGCTGGTCCGGGAGCCGCGGGGCTCCAACGGCTTCGGATACGACCCCATCTTCCTGCTGCCAGAGATGGGGAGGACGATGGCGGAGCTGACGGCCGAGGAGAAGGACCGGGTCAGCCACAGGGGCGCGGCGGCGCGCAGGGCGGCAACCGCGCTTTTTCCTCCACTGGCGGGAGAAGGCTAAGGCCCCGATCTCAGTCTTCCCCCGCGGACGGGGAAGAGAGTAAAAGGCTCTGTCCCTTCCCTAGGCTCTGCCGAGGAAGGCTAGGATGGGGAGAGAGGATGGACTCCCGCTTTCGCGGGAGAGACGGTAGGGTGTGACTGAGGAAGTGGTGCGAGGGCGGCCCCAGGAAAAGAAAAATGGTAGTCGATAAGCTCGGCAGGCCTCTGCGGGACCTGAGGATATCGGTCACCGACCGGTGCAACTTCCGGTGCCCGTACTGCATGCCGGCGGAGATATACGGGGAGCGGTACCAGTTCCTGCCCAGGGAGCAGCTTCTCACCTTCGAGGAGATCACACGGCTCACCCGGATCATCGTGCGGCTCGGGGCCGTCAAGGCCAGGATCACCGGGGGCGAGCCGCTGGTCCGCAAGGACGTCGAGCGGCTGGTGGAGATGCTGGCCGGCGTCGACGGGGTCGAGGACCTGACGATGACGACGAACGCCTACCTGCTGCCGCAGAAGGCGGAGGCGCTGAAGGACGCCGGGTTGCAGCGGGTGACGGTGAGCTTCGACAGCCTGGACGACGAGGTCTTCCGGCAGATGAACGGCCGCGGCTTCGGCACGGAGAGCGTGCTGGCTGGGATTGAGGCGGCGGAGCGTGTCGGCCTGGGGCCGATCAAGATCAACGCCGTCGTCCAGCGCGGCGTTAACGACCATACGGTCGTCGATCTCGCAAGATACTTCAGGGAGCGCGGCCACACCATGCGCTTCATCGAGTACATGGACGTCGGCAACCGGAACGGCTGGCGTCTGGACCACGTCGTCCCGGCAGACGAGATCGTGGCGATGATCGACGCGGAGATGCCCCTGGAGCCGGTCGAGAGCGGCTACCGGGGCGAGGTGGCGATGAGGTACCGCTACCGCGACGGGGGCGGCGAGATGGGCGTCATCGCGTCTGTGACCAAGCCCTTCTGCGGCGACTGCACGCGGATCAGGCTGTCGCCGGAAGGGTCGATCTACACCTGTCTATTCTCGGGTGTTGGGCGCGACCTGCGTGGGCCGATACGGGAGGGCGCGACCGACGATGAGTTGGAGGCGATAGTCCGGGGCACGTGGCGGAGCCGCACCGACCGCTACTCGGAGGAGCGCTCCTCGATGACAGAGGAGCTGCGCGCGCAGGAAAAGGTCGAGATGTACCATATCGGGGGATAGAGGGACGGGAGACGGAAGACGTAGATGACCGACGAGAGATTACAGCCGCTGGATGAGGAGTGGCAGACGGCTTTGGCCGTGGTGGCCCACCCGGACGACCTGGAGTACGGGACGGCGAGCGCCGTCTCCAAGTGGACCTCGGAAGGCAAAAGGGTCGTCTACCTGCTGGCGACCAGGGGTGAGGCGGGGATCGACGGGATGGACCCGGAGGAGACGAGCAGGGTCCGCACGCGGGAGGAGATCGAGAGCGCGGCGGTGGTCGGGGTGGACACGGTCGAGTTCCTGGACCATCTGGACGGTGTGGTGGAGTACGGCCTGCCCTTGCGGCGGGACATCGCCCGGGCGATCCGCGTCCACAGGCCGGAGGTCGTCATAACCCTCAACTTCGAGATGCGCTTCGGCGGCGGGATGACGAACCAGGCCGACCATCGCGCAGTGGGCCTCGCGGCGCTGGACGCCTCGAAGGACGCGACTGAGCCGGTGGTTTCGACTGAGCCGGTGAGAAGCGTAAGCGTGAGGCGGATAAGAAGCATATTGCGGTGGTGGATTTCAGAGCCGGTTGTTTCGACTGGACGAGGAGATCATTGGTTGAGGGTTGACCTTGATAAGCCGGACAGACCTGTGATCGCTCGGATTCCTCATGGGCCGGGATATCCTAATGACAGGCGACACGTCGTTGTGGTCCGTCGTGGAGGCGAGCCTCGGGACAGGGTGAAAATTGCGCATGGTAATGTCACATATATTGTTGGGCCATTTGCAGTTTGGGATGAGAGTGGTAATGAGCTTTCAGTCCCAGATGAGATGAGGCCGAGTGTTAGAAGGGCGAGACGGAACATGAGGCGTCAGGCTAGACGTAGACGGACTGGTCCGCCGTGGTTGAGGGACAGAGTTATAACTCAGAAGGACCTTGATAGGAGAGCCGGCCGTTGAGATGAGGACTGTGGCCAAGGTGCTGTTGTGGCTTATAGCAGTTGTGTTCACTTTGGGCGTTAACAGCTTGATTGGTAACGAACAGGTGAGTATGAGCCAGGGTGTCGCTATTGTGTTGACCTTCATCAATTTGGCGTTGTATGGGATAGCGATATTGTTCACATTCAGGAAGTCTGGGGAAGTTGTCCAGAAGAGTGTCCATCGAATGTGTGTGTCATCTTGAAGAGGCAGGGCGTTCATGTCTTGAGTGTTGGAGCAAAGGAGGATAAGGGATGAAGGACTGGCAGACGATGACGGAGGCGTTGGCCTTCATCTGGGACGGCTTGCTGTCACCTCTCCTACTGGTGACTCTGGGCTGGTTCCTGGTGGTGGAGCTCTCGGAGCCCGGTGGCGGAATCAGGACATTGGCGATGCTGGGCTATGGCGTGTTCGCCATTGTCAATGCTAAGTTAGATTTGACCCTTTTCCGCTAAGTTAGAACTGACCCACCTTGTCGTTAAGTCGCCTCCTTTCTGGCAAGCAAGAGTGCCTGTTGGATTTAGACGTCGCCGGAGCTAGCGGCTTCAGGCGATGTCGATAGCAGTTGATGGGAGGCGAAGAGTCCGGCCTGCCTCTTGCCTTTAAGCCGGTAGCTCTCGCCTCGGATGTTGAGGACGTGGCTGTGGTGCAGCAGCCGGTCCAGGATGGCCGAGGCGATGACGGTATCGCCCAGAAGCTCACCCCACTCGGCGAAGCCCTTGTTGGAGGTGAGGATGATGCTGCCCCGCTCATAGCGAGCCGACACCAGGGTGAAGAAGGCGGTGGAGGCGTCCCGGTCGTAAGGCCAGATGCCGAACTCGTCCACGATGAGTAGCTTGGGCGACAGGTAGACCCGCATGCGCCGTTGGAGGTTGTTCTCCACCCTGGCCTTCCTCAGGTCCTCCATCAGGTCGTAGGCTCGGACGAAGTAGGCCCCCTGGCTCTTCTCGATGGCCTTGAGCGCTAGGGCCACCGCCAGATGGGTCTTGCCCACACCTGGCGGTCCCAGGAGCAGCAGGTTGGTGGCTTCAGCGACGAAGGACAGGCCGGCCAGTTCCCGCACCTGTCGCTCGTCGATGGAGGGCTGGAACGAGAAGTCGAACTGCTCCAAGGTCCGGTGGAAGGGGAGGTGAGCCAGCTTCGTCCTGGTGGACATGTACCGCTCCTTCCGGGCGGCCACTTCCACGCCGAGTAGCTCTGCCAGCATCTCGGGGTAGGTCAGTTTCTTGGTGGCCGCAGCGTCCAGGGAGTTGTCCAGGGCTTCGACGGCCTGCTTGAGGCCCAGCGTCTCCAGGTGCTGGCGAGCCTGTTCCAGCGCGATCATCGCCCACCTCCCACCGCTGCCAACTCGTACACCTCCAGGGAGCGGCGCTCCACTTGGCCCACAGGGATCTGCACCGCCACGGCTTCCTTACGAGGACGATCATCGCCGCCGGGCAGTCCGTCCCACTGGCCCGGCAGTGTGAGGCGCTGACCGGTCCGCTGGGCTTGGGGATGCACCGCCAGCCGCACGTCGCCCGACCAGACCTCCACCGTACCGGCCCGCACACCCACCTGGACCGTCGAACCCGCCCAGCTCCAGGGCACGCCGTAGCGAGACCTCTCCCAGTGGACGTAGCCGTCCCTGGCCACCTTCCGCTCCTCCCGCATGTAGGGCGCAAGGCCCGAACGCGGCGGCAGGCTGCCCAGGTGGGCGAGCTCCTCAGCCAGCATCTCTCGGGGGACCCGGTGCGTCGTCCCATGGACTCGCCGATTGGCCACCGCATCGCACCACTCCAGGGCCTGGCGGTTCATGTCTGCGTCGTCGGTGAAGCGGACACCGGGCCACAGGTTGCCCCGGACGTACTTCACGCCGCTCTCCACCTTGCCCTTCGTCTGCGCTCGGTAGGGTCGGCACAGACGGAGGTCGAAGCCCATTCGCAGTGAGAAGTCCAGCATCCGGCTGTTCCACTCCGGCCTGCCCTCCCTGTCACGCCCCAGGACCACCACCTTGGCGTTGTCGTACAGGCAGCGGCGGGGAACACCACCGAAGTACTCGAAGGCGTTCAGATGGCACCTGATGAAGGTCGCCACGTCGGCGCGCCGGACGAACTCCACGTAGATGGTCCGAGACCAGCTCAGCACCATCACGAAGGCCCAGACCCGGTGCTTGCGCCCGTCCTCTCCGACATAGGCGAAGCTGCCCCAGTCCACCTGTGCCTGCTCGCCTGGCGCCGTCTCGAACCGCACCGTCGCACGGGGCTGACGCGGCCGACGCCGAGGCCGCACGTAGTTGGTCAGCGTCGGATAGCTGCCGTCGTAGCCCAACTCCCGGATCTCCCGCAGCAGCACCACGCAGTTGTCCACTCCCGCCGACAGCCGACCATCTATGTGACCCTTGTATGGGTCCAGCTTCGACCCCTGCTTCTCTCGCCGCTTGGCCTTGGGCACCTCGTCGGAGCGCACGTACTTGCGCACGGTGTTCCGGGAAATCCCCAACTCCCTCGATATCCCTCGGATCGAGCTTCCATCGCCCTTCAACTCGTATAACTCTCTCACTAACCCACCTCCTATCATTTGACTTGCTGCACCTCCTAATCGGTTTCCCGACGAAGATGCGTCCGCTATCGGGGTGGGTCAATTCCAAATTAGCGCTACTGGGTCAGTTTAGAGTTAGCACTAACACCATAGGGCGCGTCGTATCTTTCGTCCTGGAATACAGGATGGAGCTACGTGAGATGCTCGGACAAGGACCTGTTCAGACGCAGGTTGTCTACGAGAGTGACGACGCTCGCCGTATCCGGCTGTTGGACGGAGCGCGACCACTGCGTGTCGGAGAGGCGGACTGACGTTGAGGAAGCCTCGGCTGAGTGACGGTCAGTTGGCGATGCATCTTGATGGAGTGTGCTGGTTTTGCAGGCAGAGGCTTCATCGAGGGTATTGCTGTCTGTGCAAGGTTGAGGAACACCTGCATGGCTTGCACTACTCGATGATGGTCCGTCGAGCGAAATGGCGACGTGAAGACGTGAGGATGATTAAGCAGGAGATGACAGAAAGGAGGCGACAGTGTGCTCTGATAAGGCTGGCACAGTTGGATTGAGGAGGGCTTCATCTTCAATCCTATAGGGCGAAGGAGTGCGACTGAAAGGAGGCGACGTGCTGAAACTAGCGTGTGATTGGAGTGCCCAGGTAATGGGCGAAGTTGTGGCAGGTCTGGCAAGCCTGTTCGAGGTGTTCATCATTCCGGCGACTGTTATGGCGCTGGTTTGGATGATGGTGCCGGAGCTGCCTTTTACCGAGGGCCAGGAGTTGGGCATCATGCTGGTCGCAGGACTAGCTGGCGCGGCGTACATGGTAGTGCGCATAATGGACCTGTGTGTAGAGGCGCACGAGTTGACAATAGAGGAGGAGTTCGATGCTTAGACATCCGTTGGTAGGACTTGCGGTGGTTTGCGGCGCCCTGGTGGTAGCGGGGCTGATGATCTGGAACTTCCTGAGCATCTGGTCGTTCTAGAGACCCTGGTAAGTGAATGAGGAGGAACTATTATGGCGCGAAGAAATAGTGCAATTAGGTGGGAGACTCTGACTTTAGAGGAGGCGAAGGTGAAGCTGGCGCGCCTTCGTTTAGGGCGGCGTGTCAATGAGATGCTCGATGTGATGGAGAATATGAAGGGAGCTAAGTTCTACGGTAAGAGCTTCGACAGCCAGGGGCAGGTCAGCGCTTACGTAAGGGCTTGGAAGAAGGCGTTGGAAGTGTTGGGTCTGGATTGGGTAGTCACGTCCTCAGTGCTGTATGTATACGGCTATGAGCGAGGGAGTGAATACGACACGTTGAGTGAATACAAGTATGAGGCTCATCGAAAGCAGACTGGCAATGCCTGAGATTTGTGAGGAGCATTGTGAGTCGTGTGGGGAGTTCAGATCGATGCTGAAGACTGAGCTGATGATACGAGAGGTGCTTCGTGAGTGAGGACGGAGGCCGCGGATATGTTTCGCGTATGCCCTGGGAGCCGATGGGACGTGGTGAGTGTTCTCACTGCGACAATGACATTGAGGTAGAGGTGTACGAGACCTGTGGAGTGTGCGACGGGCTTTTGTGTCTGGAATGCACGGTGCAAGGTGGATAGCGATGGATATCGCGTTTGAGCGGAGGCTCGTCAAGCTAAGCATTGATGAGCTGGAGGGATTGAAGACCGGCATGGAGGAGCTTGTGAAGGAGGCTCCGTGGCATGAGGGTCTGAAGGAGTATACGCGGCAGCACGTGGAGCTCGTCGACGTCGAGCTTGAGTTCCGGGCGCGGGCTGATGCGATGCGCAGAAAGCGAGAGGCTGATGGCAGAAGTGATTGAGATCTGGACGGACGGAGCGTGCTCCGGCAATCCTGGCCCTGGCGGCTGGGCTGCTGTGATCTCCCGGGACGGAGAGATCGAGCGGCTCAGCGGGCATGAGGCGCACACGACGAACAATCGGATGGAGCTGACAGCCGCTATTAAGGGTCTGGAGGCTCTGGCGGCCGGGACCGTCGTGACGGTGCACAGCGACAGCATGTTGCTGGTGAGCACGATGAAGGACCAGTGGAAGCGGAAGAAGAACCTGGACCTTTGGGACCAGCTGGACGACCTGGCGGAGCAGTTGGAGGTCAGCTGGGTCTGGGTCAGGGGCCACTCGGACAGCGAGTACAATCGGGTGGCCGATCGTATGGCTAGTAGAGCGCTGGAGCGCGGTAGGAGGTAGGAGTTAGGTCCTGCCCGCCTGGGTGCCTTGAATCACCTGGGCGGTGGTTAGCCGGAGCCCTCGTAGGTGGTGTTTTGTAGCAGGCGCGGTGCGTCTGCTGAAGGACGTAATCGGCGCAGGACCTTTCTCTATGTTACTACAGGAGTCAAGATGAAGCGCGAAGCGAAGAGGAAGCGGGGAATGGGAGTGCCGGTCAGACCTCGGCTGTGTATACAGTGCCGGGAGCTGGCCGGCGACGGCGACGTCATGTACTGCGTGGAGCAGGAGGACGGCCGGCACATAGTGACGACGGTAGGCCCTTTCAAGGGCAGTTACGACCATGAGGCGTTGGCGATAGCGGCGCTGATGGTTGACAGTGCGTTGCAGTGGATGAACCAGGAAGAGGGCGAGCGGATGTGGCTCGCCACTCTGACATTTGCGCAGACTCGGAAGTCGGACGGTTCGATCGGGCCTCCTGGTCGACAATACGGCCGGGAGAAGCTTCGTGAGTATGTCAAAGCCGGCGCACAGTATGTGAGCTCGCTGATGGCGACGGAGGAGTTTGGTAGCTGGGCAGACCGGCTGCACTATCACGTGATCATGGCGGTGAAGCATAAGGTCAGGGTGAGGACCTTGGGCGACAATGTTGTGGAGAAGACTGTCGGGACCAGACTGCTTCGTAGTCTGTGGCGTTATGGCTATCCAGACGTGAAGCTGGCTCAGAACAGGCAGGAGGCTGTGGCCTACGCTTTGAAGTATCCCTACAAAGACTTCTTCACTCCCTTGGCGGACGGCGGCATACCTATGGAGCCGCTGTTGGCCAGACATGGCCAGGAGGCGCTCTACATGCCGGCCTGGTCGAAGAAGATAGAGCTGGCGCCTCGGTACGTCAGGCGTTTGGACCTGCCCTTCGAGGATGAGGAGGGTAGGGGTACGACTGCGCTGCGTTGGGACAACGAGGGGTACCGGCGGGTGATGATGGTCCCTGATGTTGTGAGGAAGGGACGTAACGAAATCCGTAAGCGAATGCGTGCGGATTGGAAGACGGCTGAAAAGCTCGTAGAGCTTGGCTACAGCGTTGAGGACGGTGCGTTGAGCGCCGTTGCGCAGAAGGCGCTGAGGCGCAAGTTTTTCAAGGTGAGAGACGAGCTGCGAGAGCGATAGGTAACGAGTGGCGTGCCTGCCCGCCTGGCTTTGAGGTAGGAGGTGTCCTGGTGACAGGATGCCAGGAGTGGTCGGCTTAGGCTGACGGTTCCGAGCTGGGGGAGGTGTTCCCTTCCCCGGCTCGCCGCGAAGCGGTGAGCACTAGACTAGGCTACCTGTGTCCAAAAGACATTACGAGTTACGCAAGATGTACGAGGCGAACCCGCTCGGATTCGTGGCCGAGCAGGCGGGCGGGGCCGCCTATTCGCACGACCGGCGGATTCTGGACATCGATCCCGAGACGCTGCACCAGCGCACGCCGCTCATCCTCGGAAACAGGGCCGAGGTCGAGCAGGCGGTCGCCATCATCAGCGGGAGATGAGCCGCCGCCGTTTGCGGCACAAGGAGGACACCGTGGACCTTCAGCAGCTGAACCGGACCGCCCGGGAGCTGGTAGCCCCCGGCGAGGGAATACTCGCGGCCGACGAGAGCTCGGGGACCATCAAACGGCGATTCGACAGCATCGGCGTCGAGTCGACCGAGGAGAACCGCCGGGACTACCGCGAGCTGCTCTTCCGTACCGCGGGAGCGGGCGAGTATATCAGCGGCGTGATCCTCTACGACGAGACGATCCGGCAGGATGCCGCGGACGGGGCCCCCCTAGTGGAGGTCATCCAGGGCCAGGGGATGATCCCGGGCATCAAGGTGGACAAGGGCGGGAAGCCGTTGACGGGATCCCCTGGAGAGCAGGTCACGGAGGGGCTTGACGGCCTGCGCGAGCGGCTGGCCGAGTATGCCGGGATGGGGGCGAGGTTCACCAAGTGGCGGGGGATCTACGCCATCGGCGACGGGACGCCGAGCCGCTACTGCATGGAGGCCAACGCCCACGCGCTGGCCCGGTTCGCGGCGCTCAGCCAGGAGGCCGGGCTGGTCCCCATCGTCGAGCCGGAGGTGCTGATGGACGGAGACCACACCATCGACGACTGCTTCGAGGCGACGGAGGCGACGCTGCGCGAGGTCTACTACCAGCTCGGACACCATCGCGTCGCTCCGGAAGGCACGCTGCTCAAGCCGAACATGGTCCTCTCCGGTAAGGATGCGTCCGACAGGGCCGGCCCCGAGGAGGTCGCCGAGAAGACGGTGGCCTGCCTCAGCCGGACGGTGCCGGCGGCGGTTCCGGGCATGGTGTTCCTCTCCGGGGGACAGAGCGACGACGAGGCGACTGCGAACCTCGACGCCATCAATCGGCACGCCTCCTCGGTGGGGGCGCCGTGGGAGCTCAGCTTCTCGTTCGGCAGAGGGCTGCAGGCCGCTCCCCTGAAGGCGTGGGGCGGCGATGCCGCCAACGCGGAGGCGACCCAGCTGGCGTTCCACCACCGGGCCTACGTCACCTCCGCGGCCAGAAGGGGCGAGTACACCCCCGACATGGAGAGGTAGCGGGCCGGGTCCGGGCCTCATGCCGTGATCGACAGACTGCTGGTGGCGACTCGGAACGAGGGGAAGCTCCGGGAGCTTTCCCGCCTGCTTGGAGGCTCTCCCGTTCCCCTCCTCTCCCTTGCCGACGTGGGCATCGAGGAGGAGGTGGAGGAGACGGGGAGCACCCTCGAGGAGAACGCCGTCCTCAAGGCGACGACCTATGCCCGCCTGAGCGGCCTGCCGACGCTGGCGGACGACTCCGGGCTGGAGGTGGACGCGCTGGACGGCGCGCCCGGCCCACTCTCCGCCCGTTACGCGGGGGAGGGCGCTGGGGACGCGGAGCGGATTGCCTTCCTCCTCGGCAAGCTGCACAATATACCTGAGGAGCGGTGGACGGCCCGCTTCCGCTGCGTCATCGCGGTCAGTCTCCCCGGCAGGCCGGTGGAGCTGTACGCAGGGGAGTGCCGGGGCCGGCTGGTCCGGGAGCCGCGGGGCTCCAACGGCTTCGGATACGACCCCATCTTCCTGCTGCCAGAGATGGGGAGGACGATGGCGGAGCTGACGGCCGAGGAGAAGGACCGGGTCAGCCACAGGGGCGCGGCGGCGCGCAGGGCGGCAACCGCGCTTTTTCCTCCACTGGCGGGAGAAGGCTAAGGCCCCGATCTCAGTCTTCCCCCGCGGACGGGGAAGAGAGTAAAAGGCTCTGTCCCTTCCCTAGGCTCTGCCGAGGAAGGCTAGGATGGGGAGAGAGGATGGACTCCCGCTTTCGCGGGAGAGACGGTAGGGTGTGACTGAGGAAGTGGTGCGAGGGCGGCCCCAGGAAAAGAAAAATGGTAGTCGATAAGCTCGGCAGGCCTCTGCGGGACCTGAGGATATCGGTCACCGACCGGTGCAACTTCCGGTGCCCGTACTGCATGCCGGCGGAGATATACGGGGAGCGGTACCAGTTCCTGCCCAGGGAGCAGCTTCTCACCTTCGAGGAGATCACACGGCTCACCCGGATCATCGTGCGGCTCGGGGCCGTCAAGGCCAGGATCACCGGGGGCGAGCCGCTGGTCCGCAAGGACGTCGAGCGGCTGGTGGAGATGCTGGCCGGCGTCGACGGGGTCGAGGACCTGACGATGACGACGAACGCCTACCTGCTGCCGCAGAAGGCGGAGGCGCTGAAGGACGCCGGGTTGCAGCGGGTGACGGTGAGCTTCGACAGCCTGGACGACGAGGTCTTCCGGCAGATGAACGGCCGCGGCTTCGGCACGGAGAGCGTGCTGGCTGGGATTGAGGCGGCGGAGCGTGTCGGCCTGGGGCCGATCAAGATCAACGCCGTCGTCCAGCGCGGCGTTAACGACCATACGGTCGTCGATCTCGCAAGATACTTCAGGGAGCGCGGCCACACCATGCGCTTCATCGAGTACATGGACGTCGGCAACCGGAACGGCTGGCGTCTGGACCACGTCGTCCCGGCAGACGAGATCGTGGCGATGATCGACGCGGAGATGCCCCTGGAGCCGGTCGAGAGCGGCTACCGGGGCGAGGTGGCGATGAGGTACCGCTACCGCGACGGGGGCGGCGAGATGGGCGTCATCGCGTCTGTGACCAAGCCCTTCTGCGGCGACTGCACGCGGATCAGGCTGTCGCCGGAAGGGTCGAT
>CBDBON010000001.1:0-471606 GCA_965208395.1 Dehalococcoidia bacterium | reverse complement strand
CCTGGGACGAGGACACCGTGTAGCCGCTGCCCGCGTTCACCGTCGCCGTCACCGACCCGTCGGTCTCGTCGGCGTCGTCGTCCGTGGTGCCGACGGTGAGGGTGACGCTGCCCGTGGTGGGGACGGTCACCGTGCGCCGGCCCGTGGTCGCGCCGTAGTCGCCGCTCTGGGACACCGTGACGCTCACGTCCAGGTTGGCCGCCGGGGCCGGGCTGGCCGTCACCGTGAAGACGGCGTCGCCGCCCTCGGTCACCCCGCTGCCCGCGGTGACGCTCACCACCGGCGTGGGGGCGTCGTCGTTGTCGGCCACGCCGACCGTGGCCGCGCCCTGGGACGAGGACACCGTGTAGCCGCTGCCCGCGTTCACCGTGGCCGTCACCGAGCCGTCGGTCTCGTCGGCGTCGTCGTCCGTGGTGCCGACGGTGAGGGTGACGCTGCCCGTGGTGGGTATCGTCACCGTGCGCTGGCCCGTGGTCGCGCCGTAGTCGCCGCTCTGGGACACCGTGACGCTCACGTCCAGGTTGGACGCCGGGGCCGGGCTGGCCGTCACCGTGAAGACGGCGTCGCCGCCCTCGGTGATGCCGCCGCCCGCAGTGACGCTCACCACCGGCGTGGGGGCGTCGTCGTTGTCGGCCACGGCCACCGTGGCCGCGCCCTGGGTCGAGGACACCGTGTAGCCGCTGCCGGCGTTCACCGTTGCGGTGACCGACCCGTCGGTCTCGTCAGTAGTATCGTCGGTGGTGCCCACGGTGAGGGTGACGCTGCCCGTGGTGGGTATCGTCACCGTGCGCCGGCCCGTGGTGGCGCCGTAGTCGCCGCTCTGCGACACCGTCACGCTCACGTCCAGGTTCGCGGTCGGCGCCGGGCTGGCCGTCACCGTGAAGGTTGCGTCGCCGCCCTCGGTCACCCCGCTGCCCGCGGTGATACTCACCTCGGGCGTGGGCGGCGGTGGAGGCGTCTGCGCCGCCGCCGCTTCCAGGGCCGTCAGCTCGACGACCACCAGGTCCCACACGGGGCTGCTGTGATTGTCGGCCATGTCCTGGGCCTCGGACGCCGTCATCGGGCCGCCCGTGACGCCGGTCCCGTCGTGCTCGCCGAAGGCGACGAGCACCCGGTTCCAGCGGTTCACGTGGGCCGTGCCGTGCTGCGTCTGCGACGCCAGCTCCCTGACCTTCGCGATCACGTCCGGGTCCACCGTGTAGCCCGTCTGCTCCTCAACGACCGGGTCGTCGTCGGCGACGTCGGCCGTCTCCGTGGACGGCGCGCCCACCGTGTAGTCGCTGCCCGCGTTCAGCGTCAGCGTGACCGAGCCGTCCGGCTCGTCCACGTCGTCGTCCGTGGTGGTTATGGTCACCGTGGCGCTGCCCGACGTTGGGATGGTGACGCTGGTGGGCAGCGTCCCGTACCCGAAGTCGCCGGTCGTGGCGACCGTCACGCTCACCGCCAGGTCCGCCGCCGGGGCCGGGCTGGCCGTCACCGTGAAGGTGACGGAGTCGCCC
The DNA here is from genome assembly GCA_965208395.1 of Dehalococcoidia bacterium. GTDB lineage: Bacteria > Chloroflexota > Dehalococcoidia > Lucifugimonadales > CBDBON01 > CBDBON01. Next base: position 470,107 of record CBDBON010000001.1, on the reverse strand, counting down.
TCGGTGCCGTCGGCGGCGCCGGTGACGCTCACCACGGGCGTGGGCGTGTCGTCGTCGTCCAGCAGCGGCAACGTGACGCGGGAAGGGTCGCCCAGCGTGTAGCCCTCGCCGACCACAATTTGCGCCACCAGCGTGCCGTCGGACAGCGCGTCGTCGTCGGAGTAGGCGATGATGGTCTGCGATGCGGACGACTCGAAGGCCTTGATGACCAGCGTGAGGAACTGTTCGCGCGCGACGCGGTCCGCACCCTCGCCCATCTCCTCGATAACGCTCACGATGACCGGCGTGTCGACCGGCGGGACCGGGCTGGCGCTGACCGTGAAGGTCACGTCGCCGCCCTCGGGCGCCGACAGCGCGTTGCTGGAGAGCGTCATCGTGGAGCCGTCGTTGAGCGTCCCCAGCGCCGAGAACGCGCGGCGGATCTCCGGCGGCGCATTGGACGGCGGCGTGAACTGGTTGCAGTCCACCTTGACGCTGAACTTGTTCGACGGCCAGCCTGACGGCGACTGCAACTGCACGCAGAACGTCACGGCCTCCCCCGGCACCTCGTCGTTGCGCAGGGTCACCGGCGTGATCGTGATCCGGTAGACCGGGTCGCCGGGGTTCGAGCGGTCGCGGTACGTGGTCTTCAGGCCGGTGTTGACGATGCCCGCTCTGTACGGCTCCTGGTTGACCACGCCGTCGTGCGCGATGACCCGGTCAACACGCCGCGAGTAGATGTACGTCGGCGGCGTATCCGTCAGGCTGTTGTCGGCCTCGATCTTGACGCGCCACTCCGAGAAGTGCTCCTCGGCGTCGTAGAGGTCGTTGCGCGGTTTACCGGGGCTGACCAGCGGCGGGCCTGTCGGCAGGTCCCACCACCAGTGGATGTTGAAGTAGTACTCGCACTCGCCGCCGGTCGTGTAGCTGTCGCACCTGTAGCCGACGGCGTCGCCCGCGTTCGCCAGCAGCGTGCCCGTGTAGGCCGTGTCGACCGTCAGGTCGGCGGGCTGCGGCGACTTGGTGTCCACCACCTTGACCCGCACGTCGTGCCAGGTGGTCAGGTTCCAGTCGATCCCGCGGCCGAGCCGGTCGCGGCCGGCGAACTTGTCGCCGGGCAGCTCCAGCTCGTGCTGGATGATGTACGCGTTGTGATCTTCATGGTCGGCGCAGTGGACGTTGACGCTGATCGTCTGCCACTGATCCCAGTTGCTGGAGTCGAAGTCCAGCGAGATGTAGGTGTTGACGGGCGGCCCGCCGGAGACCGCGTAGGTCGTGTCCTCGCCGGGCGGCCGCACGGTGATGCCGTTGCGGTAGAAGTTGGAGGCCCAGATCTCCCGTTTCCAGATCTCGTTCCAGTGGTCGCTGTCGACCGGCCCCGTGGCGAGGCTGCCCTGCCGGTAGACGACGTACTTGGGGTTGTAGACGTAGAGCTCGGCCTGGCCCGCCGGGTCGGCGTAGAGACGCACGCGGTAGGTGACCAGGTCCGTGGGGTGGGTGACGCCGCCCAGCTCGGAGACGTCGTTGGGCGCGGTATTACAGGCGGAGGGCTCGTCCACCACGATCATCCGCTGCCGTCCCTGCCAGCGGAGTAGTCCCCACTCGAGCGGTTCATCCACATCGGCCTGCACGATCTCCAGGCGCGGCCGCTTGTCGATGCGGAAGACCGGCGAGATGCCCAGGATTGAGTGGTCCTCAACCCTCGTGGTGGAAGCGCCCACCCAGGGGTTCCGGGTTTCTCCTTCTTCGAAGGACTGGCCGCGGACGACGTGTCCGCTGCTGCCCATGCTGCTCAACGCATGTTTCGTCCCGTCCGGTTGGGTGCCGCTCCAGTGCCAGTCGACGCGGGTGTCGCCGTCGACGACCGAGACGCTGGCCGCCGTCCTGCGGTCATGTTCGGACCAGTTCTCCCACGAGCTGCTGAAGAATCCCGCCGTGTCCTTGGCCACGCGTGGGCCGTTCAGCCAGTAGATCGCCGTGTCGCGGCCCGGGTCGATGTGGTCTCGGGCGTTGACCGTGGGGGTCGATCCCACCACTTTGAACGCGTCGGAATAGGGAATAATCGCCGGGTGCGAGCCGCCGGTGTGGCTGCCGACGATGGAGTCCTGGACGTGGGCGTCGTAGTCGGCAATGTTGGCGGTGGTGGCGTCGCGCCAGGCGTTGGTCAGGAACAGCAACCGGAACTCGCCGCCGATCCTGCGCAGCTCCTCGGGCACCAGCGGCCAGTCGGCGGGCACGGTGTAGGTGCCGTCGCCGTTCGCCTCGGGCGCCGGAGGCGGGCTCTCGTCATCGATGACCGTCACCCGCAGCCAGTCGCGCTCGCCGACGTCGTAGCCGTCGAGGCCGCCGGTGAGCTTCAGGTAGAAGTGCTCGTAGTCCTCATGGTCGGCGTCGTCCATGATCTGGACGCCGGTGGCGGTGTCCCGGTTGACCTCAACGGTCACGTTTTCCGTGCCGGCCGATATGGGCACGTCGATGTAGTCGGTGGTCACGGTGGACCCGTAGTCGTAGTCGCTGCTCTCGGTCGCGCTCCATCGGCCCTGATGCGGCTCCTGGGTCCGGAGCCGCACCGTGATGTCCTGGTAGGGCGCTGGACGCGCGTACAGCACGACCGTATAGGCATCGGCGGAGCCTTCCACCACCGCGAGGGTGGTCCCGCCGAAGCTGACGGTCGGCAGGTCGTCGTCCCGCACGATGGCGTATGCCTTCCGGGCTTCTTCCCTTCTGTCCGGCACATACTGCCTCCCATAAATGGTTGCGGGCAGGATCTCCACCAGAATCTTGCCGTCGGCTTCGCTGACGTCGTCGTCGATGATGGGGACGCACAATTCCCTACTGATGTAACCGTTGCTAACGTGTTCAGGATCGCGCAATTCTATGGAGCTGGCTTCCTCGGTAATGAAGGAGCCTTCCTGGGTGACCCGGTAGTTGATATTGGTCGGGAGAGCGACCGACCCTCCCAGGGCGGGGCGTACCCGTACTGTGAATCTTGCGCACGGGTGCGCGCCTTCGCGATAGGTGGCGCTCCGAGTGCTGGTTTGCCCTTCGGCGTAGACGCTCGCTATCGGGCGTAACCGAAGCGCCTCATGGTCAACGTCGGGGGCGTCGTCGTCCACTATGACCATCAGTGCCGACAGGATGTTCTCCATGTCCAACTGGTAATTCTTGCCCGGCTGAAGGGTCACGACGACCGATTTATCGGCATGAAAAACATCGTCGTCATTGAGAGCAACCGAGAACGCCCCCGCGGCCCGAGGCGGATCAGGAAAGAGCTGGACGAGCGTAAAGCGGTCACCTGTCTGAAGCGTGGCGTCGCCAGTCTGAAAGACGTGGTAGTTGACTTCAAGCGGGTAGATATCCTTGCCGGCGACGAAGGGGTGGCGCACCTGGATGCCATATACGAGAGAGCCGCCCTGCTCTCTCCATGTTGTTGGATTCGGGGGGATGAGCGATACGAGCGGCAGCGTATCGCTCTGCGCCTGCGCCGTCCCGGATGGCGGGCCGCCGAGCGGGAGCAGGGCTGCGAGGAGTAACGCCCCCAGGAAGCCCAGGAGTAGCCAGCGTCGAGGCTTGATCACGTTTTCCCGAACGTCGGGGGGATGAATCTCCGCAGCGCGTCGGCCATGTCGTCGAACCTCCTCTTCGCCCGACTTATGCCACGACGCCGTGCGGGCGCTGGATCACTGTATTTCAAAGCCCAAGTACGTAGCTGCCGCAAACAGCCAACCTAGACTGTCCGCCAATCTGGGCGGAGGTGTCAAGGCAATCAACCGTTCCTGTTGTTGTTCAATCGATTCCGTCCATCACCTTTACATTCCGTGGGGTAAAGCAAGTGGGGCCTGCATCATTGCCGCAGGCCCCCTTGCATCCTCTTGCCAATCCGGCTGGGCCGGCGCAGCCCTGGGCCGGCCTATCTGATCATCCTCCCGAGCCGTCCTCTTTCCTGTCCCGTCAGCCTGACTCCGTGCTTCTCCTGCACCATGGCTGCATCCCCATCAGGAGCGAGCCCGCAGTGTCATGGACACGGGCCGGTGGGATAGGGGTTCGGCACGCACGAAAGGGTGTCGTAGTAAATGGTCGCCAAGAACAGATTGTCGCGCCGAACCACCCAAGCGTGAGCTATCAAGTTCTCCGGCCCGTTGACGACCGCCCAGGGAATGTTGATCCAGCGGCCGGCCTCCGTTGTCTTCGATACCTCCTGGAAAGCCGGATTCCCGTCCACATCCACAAGCGGCAACTGATTGGAGTCGAATCCCACCAGATTGGGAGCGGTGCCGTTGACGACGTAAATGCCGTTCTCGTCCAACACGGTCAGGAACCAAAGGCCGCCGGAGTTCTCCCCAGCGCCGTAAATCTCCTTCACCGCATCCATCCCCTTGCTCTCGTACACGTCAACGGCTTCCTGGATGAAATCCTGGGCGAATGCCGGCAGGTCTTTGGGGGCCGGGTAGTATCCGGAGGCGAACAGCAGTCCATCCTTTCGGACCGCGTAGGATATTTTTGTGGCCTCTCTGAGGGTTGCCGGATGAGGCCACAGGTATTCCACCCAGACACCTTCTCCCTCTCCGGCCTTGGCCAGCGCTTTGCCCAGCTCAAACCCGTCCCTCGCCACGTCTTTGATGTCGGTTCCTTTCAGGTTAGGCCGGAACGGATGGACGATGTAGATGTCGTCGGCGTCGGTAGCGAACAGATACCATTCTCCCTCAAAGGAAGCTACGCTGTCATAGTAGGCCACCATGGCGTCAACGCCGTCTTCCTCATAGCGTTTGATGGCCCGGTTCACGTAGTCAAGGGTGTACTCGCGGGGGTCTGCTACCATCCAGGGCGGGCGTTCATCTTCCGGCAGGGGGTTGTAGTAGCCCGAGGCGAAGATCAGCCCGTCGTGTCGGATGGCCCAGGTAGTCTTGGCTTCATCCCGGCCGCTGACCGGGTTGAGCCACAGGTATTCCACCCAGTCACCCTCCTCCGTCGCCTTTGCTATATCCTTGCCCAGTTCGTAATAGTTCCCCTCGAAGTCCTTGCCTGTCACCTCCTTGATGTCCGTCCCTCGCAGGTCATGGCGAATAGGATGCACCAGGTAGATGTCGTTCTCATCCATCAGGAACAGATAGAAAAAGCCGTCCATGCTGTCCCGGCTGTTGTAGTGGGCGACGGTGGCTTCAAGCCCGTTCTCATCGTAATACCGTATTGCCCTGTTCACGTAATTCTTGGTGGCGTCGCCAATGTTTTCTCGAAGGATGAAATGCCCGGCAGTGAAGATGAGGCCGTCGTGTCGGATGCCGAAGCTCCGTTTGGGTTCGAGCTGTCCGGTAAGCGGGTTGGTGGATTGGTATTCCAACCAACCTTCTCCCTCAGCTGTCGCAGCGATCCAGCCGAGCAGAAACGCGGTGAATTCACCTGCATCTACGCCTATAAGAGGGATTCCTACTATGTCCCGACGTACCAAGGTTGCCCACGTAGTGTGGGTAGTGGGGTCGAAGATGAACATCGACCGAACGCCTTCGAGGCTCTCCTGGCTGTTGTAGTAGGCGAGGGCGGCCTCCCGTCCGTCGCGGTCATAATGCTCGATAGCCCGCATCACGTATTCGCGGGTAAGGGCGTCGTCGTCCGGCAAGTCGGGTTCCGGCGCCGAGGTAGCCGCAGGTTCCAGCGTTGGCGTGGCCGAAGGTTCCGGGGCTGTGGTGGGCGCAGGCTCCAGCGTTGGCGTGGCCGAAGGTACCGGCGTTGCGGTGGGTTCGTCGTCGCAGGCAACGGCGAGGGCTGAAAAGGAAGCCAGAACCAGGAGCAAGGACAGTGCGCGCAGCCAGCCCGGCATCCGCCGGGCTGGCCTTCTGTTCGGTTCGCCGCCGGTTCGTTTTTCCTGCTCTGCACGCATCGCTGATCACCTTCTTGCCGGTCCGGCCGGGCCGGACTAGTCGTCGTCCATGATCGTCATGGTTCCCACGGCGTCGGGCGGGTAGAGGGTCCCGGGCAGGTACGCCTCCACCGCGAAGTACTCGTCCGGCTCCTCATCGTCGTCGTACTCCAGCCACACCTCCGCCGTCAGCTCCGTCACCCCCGGCGCGAACACCAGCTCACCCTCGGCGTACTGATAGTCGGTCATGTGCGCCCGGTCGTCCAGCAGGTGGTACGCAGGCGCGGTGTTCCATCTGATCCTGATCTCCTCGGTGGACGCCTCGGACAGCCGCACCCGGAACTCCAGCACGTCGCCCTCCACCGCCGACGCGGCCTCGACGGTGACGGTTATCTCCACCTCCGGCGCAGCATCGTCGTTGTCGGCCACGGCCACCGTGGCCGCGCCCTGGGACGAGGACACCGTGTAGCCGCTGCCGGCGTTCACCGTCGCCGTCACCGACCCGTCGGTCTCGTCAGTAGTATCGTCGGTGGTGCCGACGGTGAGGGTGACGCTGCCCGTGGTGGGGACGGTCACCGTCCGCTTCCCCGTGGTCGCGCCGTAGTCGCCGCTCTGGGACACCGTGACGCTGACGTCCAGGTTGGACGCCGGGGCCGGGCTGGCCGTCACCGTGAAGGTGGCGTCCCCGCCCTCGGTCACCCCGCTGCCAGCGGTGACGCTCACCACCGGCGTGGGGGCGTCGTCGTTGTCGGCCACGCCGACCGTGGCCGCGCCCTGGGACGAGGACACCGTGTAGCCGCTGCCCGCGTTCACCGTGGCCGTCACCGACCCGTCGGTCTCGTCAGTAGTATCGTCGGTGGTGCCCACGGTGAGGGTGACGCTGCCCGTGGTGGGTATCGTCACCGTGCGGTGGCCCGTGGTCGCGCCGTAGTCGCCGCTCTGGGAGACCGTGACGCTCACCGCCAGGTTGGCCGCCGGGGCCGGGATGGCCGTCACCGTGAAGACGGCGTCCCCGCCCTCGGTCACCCCGCTGCCAGCGGTGACGCTCACCACCGGCGTGGGGGCGGCGTCGTTGTCGGCCACGCCGACCGTGGCCGCGCCCTGGGACGAGGACACCGTGTAGCCGCTGCCCGCGTTCACCGTGGCCGTCACCGAGCCGTCGGTCTCGTCGGCGTCGTCGTCCGTGGTGCCGACGGTGAGGGTGACGCTGCCCGAAGTCGGGACGGTCACCGTGCGCTGGCCCGTGGTCGCGCCGTAGTCGCCGCTCTGGGACACCGTCACGCTGACGTCCAGGTTGGACACCGGGGCCGGGCTGGCCGTCACCGTGAAGGTGGCGTCCCCGCCCTCGGTCACCCCGCTGCCAGCGGTGATGCTCACCACCGGCGTGGGGGCGGCGTCGTTGTCGGACACGCCGACCGTGGCCGCGCCCTGGGACGAGGACACCGTGTAGCCGCTGCCCGCGTTCACCGTGGCCGTCACCGAGCCGTCGGTCTCGTCGGCGTCGTCGTCCGTGGTGCCGACGGTGAGGGTGACGCTGCCCGAAGTCGGGACGGTCACCGTGCGCTGGCCCGTGGTCGCGCCGTAGTCGCCGCTCTGGGACACCGTCACGCTGACGTCCAGGTTGGACGCCGGGGCCGGGCTGGCCGTCACCGTGAAGACGGCGTCGCCGCCCTCGGTCACCCCGCTTCCAGCGGAAATGCTCACCTCAGGCGTGGGCGGCGGTGGCGTCTGCGCCGCGGCCGCTTCCAGCGCCGTCAACTCGGTCACCACCTCGTCCCACACCGGGCTGCTGTGATTGTCCGCCATCTCCTGGGCCTCGGACGCCGTCATCGGGCCGCCCGTGACGCCGGTGCCGTCGTGCTCGCCGAAGGCGACGAGCACCCGGTTCCAGCGGTTCACGTGGGCCGTCCCGTGCTGCGTCTGCGACGCCAACTCCCTGACCTTCGCGATCACGTCCGGGTCCACCGTGTAGCCCGTCTGCTCCTCAACGACCGGGTCGTCGTTGTCGGCCACGCCGACCGTGGCCGCGCCCTGGGACGAGGACACCGTGTAGCCGCTGCCCGCGTTCACCGTGGCCGTCACCGACCCGTCGGTCTCGTCGGTAGTATCGTCGGTGGTGCCCACGGTGAGGGTGACGCTGCCCGAGGTGGGTATCGTCACCGTGCGCTGGCCCGTGGTGGCGCCGTAGTCGCCGCTCTGGGACACCGTGACGCTGACGTCGAGATTCGCGGTCGGGGCCGGGCTGGCCGTCACCGTGAAGGTGGCGTCGCCGCCCTCGGTCACCCCGCTGCCAGCGGTGATACTCACCTCGGGCGTGGGCGGCGGCGGCGTCTGTGCCGCGGCCGCTTCCAGGGCGGTCAGCTCGACGACCACCAGGTCCCAGACGGGGCTGCTGTGATTGTCGGCCATGTCCTGGGCCTCGGCCGCCGTCATCGGGCCGCCGGTGACGCCGGTCCCGTCGTGCTCGCCGAAGGCCAGCAGCACCCGGTTCCAGCGGTTCACGTGGGCCGCGCCGTGCTGGGTCTGCGACGCCAGCTCCTTGACCCTGGCGATCGTTCCCTGGTTGACCGTGTAGCCGCCGTCGTCGTCGGACACGACCACGACGGCCGTCCCCTGGGACGAGGACACCCGGTAGTCGAGGTTGGCGCTGGCGTCGACGGTGACCGTGACCGATCCGTCGGGCTCGTCCACCTCGTCGTTGGTGGTGGCCACCGTCAGCGTGGCGTAGCCCGCAGTCGGGATGGTCACCGTCTGATGTTCCATGGATATCCCGGAGTCGTCGCTCTGCGACACCGTGACGCTCACGTCCAGGTCCGCAGCCGGCGCCGGGTTGGCGCTGACCGTGAAGGTCGCGTCCCCGCCCTCGGTCACGTTGCCGTCGGCGGTCACGCTGATCAGCGGCACGGACGTGTTGGGCGCGGGCGTCTCGAAGTCCACCGTGAAGGTCTTCGGCGTCGCGCCGGCGGCCAGGGTCCGCACGGTGATCTTGTCCAGCTGGGTCGTCCCGTGAAGGACGGAGACCACGTAGTGCGACTTCGGCTTAAGGCCGGTGAGCTGGTGCTCGGTGGCGGTGGTCGTGACTTCCGTCAGGACCGGGACGCCCGTGAAGCTCTCGTGCCAGACGACCAGGTAGGACGCGCCGTCTCCCTGCGGCTTCCAGGCGACGGTCGCCGTGGTGTCGGAGACGCGCTTGAGCTGGACCGGCGGCGGCGGCGGCAGGTCGTTGTTGGCGATGTAGACCGAGGCGTAGCTCCTGAACTTGTTCAGCCGGTAGCCCTCGCCGAACCGCACCGTCGCGCCGAGCATCCCGTTGGAGCCCCAACCGGTGTCGTCGACGGTGGGGATGGTGAACGAGACGCTGCCGCCGGTGGGCACGTTGACCGTGCGCTCGCCCAGGTGCTGGGCGGCGACCACGGAGCCGGGGCCGGCCACGCCCACCCTGACGTCCAGCGGCGCGTCGGGCGCGGGGTTCACGGTGACCGTGTAGACCGCGTCCTCGCCCTCGGTGATCGTCCCGCCGGCGACGCTGATCGACACCTCGGGCACCCGCTCCACGATCACCGACGTGGGCTCCGCCTCCACGGGCGAGCCCGCCGCAAGCGTGGTGAAGCGGATCACCGGGCTGGCGGTGCTCAGCTGCGTCGCGCCGTGGTCGGCGTAGTAGACCACCGCCCGGTACTCGGTGTCCGGCTCCAGGTGGCGGATGTTCCAGGCCGGGTCGTTGGGCTCGGCCCCGAACCAGGCCTCGTCGGCCGGGACGCCGGGGAAGGGCGACGTGGTGGACCAGTAGCGCACCTCGTAGCCCTCGGCGCCGACCACCTGCGGCCAGCTCAGGTCGATGCCCGTGTCGGACAGGTTGGCGTAGCTCAGGTCGCCCACGCGCTCCACCACCGGGTCCGGCAGGTCGCCCAGCAGCCGCTGGCAGCCCACGCAGGAGCCCAGCGTGCGGTGGAAGCTGAAGCTGTCGGTGCGCACCGTCTTCGGCGGCGTCTCCGTCGAGATCTGGTTGTCGCTGCGCTCGTACAGCTTGTAGCCCTCGACCTGGAAGGTCACGTTGCCGACCACGTTGGCGCCGACGTGGATGTCGACCTGGACCGGCGTGCGGCTGACCGTGACCGAGCCGGCGCTGACGGCAGTGTCAGTTCTGAAGGTGTGCAGGTGCGATGCGGCGGGGCTGGTGAACCAGACCCGGTGGGACCGGAAGTACTCCAACGTGCCGCTCCGCAACAGCGGCTTGGCGAAGTCGGCGCTGATGGAGAAGCGCTTGTCCTGGTCCGCCGGCGGGTCGTTCTTCGTCCGCACCCAGAAGTAGTGCGCCTTGCGCCCCGTGTTCAGCGAGGCCGGGAAGGCCAGATTGAGCCCGCCGTCCTCGATGGACGTCCAGGTGGTCCCGTCGTCGATGGAGAACTCCAGGGTCTGCTCCCACTCGTCGTCGTCCCTGATGATGAGCGGCACCTGCACCTCGGGGTAGTCGAAGCCTCCCACCTGGTACAGCACGCCATTTTCATAGAAGTTGTGGCCGACGGCGTAGGGCCGGTGGATCAGGAACGTCCCGTGGTCGAAGGCGTCGCTGTCCTGGCCCGCGGCGAGGCTCACCGGACGCCACTTGTTGGCGTCGCTCTCGTAGACGGACTGCGACGAGAAGGGGCAGCCGTCGTGCCGGTCCAGCAGCGGGCCGGCGGTGCTCCCGTAGCCGAAATGAATCCCATCCCGGCCAAGCCCTTCGACGATGGGGTCGCCCAGGTTGTAGGGGCTTCTACTCCCGGTGTGGCACATCAGCCGGTCCCGGTCCGGTTTGCCCGGCCCGATGTAGCCGCCGTGGTGGCTGAGCGGCTCAGCCACCTGGCTGGCGACGTAGAAGTGCCGGCGCTCGTGGGGGTCCACCGCCTGCCACTGGTAGGTCACCGCCGGGCCGCCCTCGGTCAGCGTGATCGTCGGCGGCGGGTCGTGCCTGTTGTAGTTGGCGATCACCCAGCCCGTGTCGCAGTCGTTGCCCGAGATCGTGCCCGCGCAGGTGCGGAACTGCACGAAGGCGTCGGCGGCCCCCAGGTTCAGGCCGATCTTGAGCGCCTCGGAGTGGGTGCTCCAGGAGACGGCGGGGTTGGGGTAGAGCGACCAGGAACTGTGGCCGTCGCCGATGCTCCAGCCCTCGGGCAGGCGCAGGCCCTGCAGGCGCTCGGAGTTCGACGCGGTGGCGCGAAGGGAGTACGTGCTGTTGGGCTGCGCGGACGCGTCGTATACGTACACCCAGTAGGTGGTGTTCGGCTCCAGCCGCAGCCCCGAACCGTCGTCGCCCTGGTAGGTGAAGGTGAAGGTCCGGTCGGCGCTGCCCACCGGCATGGAGGGGCGCGCCAGATCGGCCAGGACGTCGGCGGCGGTACTGCCCGGCGAGCCGCCGGAGCCGGCCCAGATCTGTACCCTCAGATCATGGGCGGCGTTGGAGTCGCCGATCTCGGCAAACTCGACGTCAACGCTGTTGAGGCGGTAGTGGCCGCCGTTCTTGCCCGTCGTGAACGACTGCGCGCGGTCACGTACGGTACTGGCAGCCGTCACGGTCAACGCCGCGCCGTCCGCCTGGCCCAGGTTGCTCATCACCGCCGGCTCACCGGGCGGCGCGTTCACCGGCGTGGGCTCCACCCGGAACAGGGGCGAGATGCCGTAGAAGGCGTGGTCCTGGGTGCTCGCGATGGTGTTGTAGCTGATGGGGCCGGTGTCCGCGTCGGTGGTCGAGAACCGTCCGCGCCGGGCGTTGCTGGCGCCCAGAGGGTTCGCCTCCTTCGCACCGTCGGTGCGGGTGCCGGTCCACGGCCAGTCGTTCGAGGTGCTCCTCTCGCCGCTCTCGAAGCGCCGGTCCGCCATCGCCCAGTTCTCCCAGGTGTCGGACCAGAAGCCGGCGTTGTTCGCCGCGACGCGCTCGCCGTTCAGCCACCAGATGGGCGCGTCCGTGTGCCCGGCGTCGTTGGGGTTGGTCCGGGTGTGGTCCCGGGCGTCCACCGCGGCGGTGGAGCCCACCACCCGGAAGTGATCGGCGTAGCGCCGGATGGCGGCGTGACCGTCGCGGGCCGCCTCCCGCACGTGGGCGTCGTAGACGCCGATGTCGGCGGCGGTGGCGTCGCGGTGGTCTTCGGTCATGAACAGCAGCCGGAACGTCTCGCCCGCGCCCAGACCGAGCGGCTTCAGCGGCCAGTCGAAGGGCACGGTGTAGGAACCGTCCGCGTGGGGCAGCAGCCGGCCGTTGACTCCCATCGACAGAGTGGAGCCGCCGACCAGGGTGATCCAGTTGCCGCCCCCCTGCGCGCGGATGCGAGCGTCGTTGTTGATGCTCCAGCCGGGCGCGGCGCCCTCGTCCTCGGAGTTGCTCTGCGTGAACTTCACCTGGCTGTTGCCTTCCGTGAGTCCGGCTGCGTCCAGCACGACCCAGTAGCGGGTGTCCGCCTCGAGCGCGACGCCCGGGTGCGTGAAGCGGTACGTGCCGGCCTGCCGGTTCACGAAGGCGGGATTGGCCAGGGTCCCGACGACCGTGCCGGGAGCCCCGTTGGCACCTTTGTGGACGGTGACCGTCAGCTTGGAGCCGAAGTCCTCGGTGGACCGGTTGAAGGCCACGTCCACGCTGGTCAGGGTGTACCCCGAGGGGTTGCCGCCGGTGTCGAAACCCTGCGCCAGGTCCACGTGCAGGCCCTGCACCAGGCCGCTCGACTGACCGGTGTTCTTCACCAGCGGCGGGTCGTCGTCCCGCACCCGGACCGTCGCCGTCCCCAGCGACGTGGCGAGGTCGTAGTCCGACCCGTCCACCAGCGTCACCGTGACCGAGCCGTGGGCTTCGTCCACGTCGTCGTTGGTGGTGGCGATCTCCAGCGTCGCGGTGCCCGAGGCCGGGATGGTGACGCTGGTGGGCAGGGTCCCGTACCCGAAGTCCCCGGTCGTGGTCACCGTCACGCTCACCGGCAGGTCCGCCGTGGGCGCCGGGACCGCCCTCAGCGTGAAGCTGGCGCTGACGCCCTCGGTGACGGCGCCGCCGCCAAGGATGCTCACCCGCGACGGCCGCGGCTTGCTGACGCCGTCGAGGCTGATCTTCAGTGACGATACGTTGGGGGTCCACGCGCCCGTCGAGGAAGCCGTTCTCGTCCCGGCGCCGTCGGCGATGCTCCAGCCGGCCAGGCCCCCGCCGTCCTCGGCGTCCGAACCCGTCAGGCGTACCCGCGAAGAACTCTGGCCGGCGTCCATGTCGATCACGAGGAAGTAGGTGGCGCTCCCCTCAAGGTCGATGCCCGCGCTGCTGGTGAAGGTCAGCGTCTGGTCCGAGGTGGAGGCGGGGAAGCTGGCGGGGTTGGTCAGGGTCCCCAGCGAGCTGCCCGGAGACCCGCCGGAGGCGGCGTGGATGCTGGCGGTCAGCGCCGAGGAGCTGAAGGCGCTGTCGATGGTGGAGAACTCCACGTCGACGCTGTGCAGGGTGTAGCCGAAGCTGTTGGAGCCGGTCGTGAACGCCTGGTGGAAGTCATTGCCCAGAAACGAGGTGCCTCCGTCCGCCTGGCCGGTGTTGGCGACGAAGGTCTCCGTCTCGACCGTCTCGACGGCCGTGCCGTGGATGGTGATCTTGCGGGACTGGCTGAATGAGGACCAGGCGCCCGAGGTGTTCCAGGTCCGGTAGTGGCCGTCGTCGGCGATGGTCCAGCCGTCCGCGCCGCCGGCGTCCTCGGCGTCCGACGCGGTGTTCTGGATGGTGTTGGCGCCGGGCAACAGGACCAGGGTGACGTCCAGCACCGCCCAGTACGTGGTGTTCGCCGCGAGCGCCACGCCCGCGTGCGTGAAGCTGTTCGTGCCCGCGGCGATCGTGCCGGGCTTGGTCAGGGTGGCGACCACCGCGCCCGGCGCTCCGCCGCTGTCGCTTCTGATCTCGGCAGTCAGCTTCCCCGCCAGCGCGCCGTCGTTGATTTGCGGAAACGAGAAGTCGACGCCCGTCAGGGTGTACCCGCCGGCGTTGGCGCCCGTCGTGAACGCCTGCGCGTGGTCGTGCTGGACGAAGTTGCCGGTGCCGCCGTTCGCCTGCCCGAAGTTCGAAACCAGGAAAGGCTTGCTGACGCCGCCGAGGCTGAGTTTCATTGACGAGGCGAAGGTGCTCCACGCGCCCGTTGTGTTCCACGCTCGTCTCGAGAAACCGTCGGCGATGCTCCAGCCGGCCTGGCCTCCGCCGTCCTCGCTGCCCGAACCCGTTAGGCGCATCAACGAAGCAGACTCGGCACTGCTTAGATCGATCACCAGGAAGTACGTGGTGTTCGCCGCAAGGTCGATGCCCGCGCTGCTGGTGAAGGTCAGCGTCTGGTCCGAGCTGGAGACGGGAAAGCTGGCGGGGTTGGTCAGGGTCCCGAGGGAATTGCCCGGAGACCCGCCGGAGTCGGCGTGGATGCTGGCGGTGAGGGACGAAGAGCTGAAGCCGCTTTGGATAGTGGCGAATTCCACGCCGACGCTGCGCAGGCTGTAGCCCGCGCTGTTGCTGCCGGTGGTGAACGCCTGGGCGAAATCATATTCCAAATGTGTCCCAGCTAGGCTTGACTGACCGGTGTTGGCGACGAAGGTCGGCGACGCCTGCTGCGCGTCGGCCGGCTGCGCGGGGGTCAGCGTGACGAACGCCGCCAGCAGCGCGAGGGCAAGAAGCGCCGTCCAGGGGCGCCTCATGAGAGAGAACCCCCACGAAATGCGGGGGGGGGGGGTGAAGCTCCGCAGCGCGTCGGTCATGTCGTCGAACCTCCTGTGTCGCCCGACTTATGCCACAACCCCTGCGGGCGCTGGATCAGTAGTATTTCTAGCTCATGTCAATATGTGTCGTAAACAGTCAGTATAGATTGTCCGTTAGTCTGAACGGGTTTGTCAAGATAGAGCACGGGCGATTGGAGACGTAAAGGGTTCGCCTGCTCACCTGGCCTGGATGACGACGCGCCCGCCATCCTCTACTTCCATGTACAGGCTGTGGCTGCGGAGCCGCATACCGCTTCAAGGATATACCCGCTGATGGCCCATTGACCGCTCTCCACGTCTATGGCGACGACCTTCCCGTCGTGGTCGGCCTCGCCCTGCCGCCGGATGTCGCGCTGGTATATGTCCTTGCCCAGGCGGGCGGTCTCTTCCTTCGGTCGGCTCGGCGGCGCCACAGGGGGAGACAGGCCAACCAGCTATCGCCTATACTCTGGACCAACTGGACTTCCCAGCCGTAGTTCGAAGACGGTTCTGTCCATCGTCAAGATAGGCCGGGTCGATGGGAATCGAATTTCATGACCTGCTGTAAGGCTTGAGGTTCCCCAATCCCACTGTCCATGAGTACCTGAGTTTTCCGTTGCTATTGCGTCTGTCGTATGACCATTCTCACGCGGGCCGTCCTGACCGGGCTGATCACTTCTCTGATCATGGCCCGGAAGCAGGGGCGCATTCGCCGCATTCCCCTTCTGGCGGCCGGCATCGTCGGAGCGGCGCTGGTGAGCCGGCCGCTCGGCAACACGCTGCAGAGGCTCTACACTACCCTATCGGAGCCTGCAGGACAGCGGATCGTGGACGTCAGGCGCGTCTGGGCCGGACCCTTCACGATACACAGGGTCCGCGTCTCCTTCGGATGAGAGGCTAACTGTTCAGACCGTAGGGCCTGGCGGCTGACCCCTGGACCCACGGTAAGGCCTGGTACCCCTGCCCGGACTCGAACCGGGGCACACGGTTTAGGAAACCGTTGCTCTATCCTCCTGAGCTACAGGGGCACGCCCTTATTATCGTACAATTGCGCGGCTGTTGGAAAGCGCAGACGTAGAGGGCCACCGTCCAGACCCCGTGAGATACCCTGGCGAATCGGGGTGGACGGAGAGTAGGCGCTTACCTGCCCCGTCAGCGGGAGAAGCTCCCCTTCCCCCTCTTCCCCCGGCCCCGGCTCTGCAGGGGAGGCTCCCCTTGCCTCTCCCCTGGCTCCGAGAGGGAAGCTCTTGCCTCTTCCCCCGGCTCCGCGGGGGAAGATTGAGATGGGGGTCCCCCGGACTCTGCGACAATTCCCCCCGTTCGTGGTGAGCCGGGCGCGCCCTTCAAGGGCTCAGGGGCTGCGCCGTGCTTGATACGGGGGCGAGAGGGTCTGGTGGAGGCAAGCCCCCTACCCGCCCCTTCCCCGCGTTCCCGCGGGGAAGGGGGCCAGGAGAGGCTTCTTACGGTCAGCCGGAGAAGTAGAGGCGGATCAGGTCTATCACGGTCGACCTGTCGACGCGTCCGGCGAAGTAGTCGCGGACCGCGTCGACCACCTCGGACCTCTCGATCCGGTTGTTGTCGTTGCTGTCGTAGGACCCGAGGCCCACGTCGGAGACGTTGATCGTCACTGTGATCGTGTCGCTCTCGCCCGACGGGTCGGTGGCGGTGACGACCACGCTGTAGCTCCTCCGCGTCTCGTAGTCGAGCGTCGTCCCGGAGCCGACGGTTATCTGTCCCGTCGTGCCGCCGATGGAGAAGGAGCCGGCGTCCGCGCCGCCCAGCGTGTAGGTGAGCGTGTCGCGCTCAGCGTCGGTCGCCGTGACCGGCGAGCCCACGCTCGTCCCCGCCGACGCGTTCTCGGATACGCTCCTCGACGTCGTCGTGCTGGCGAACGCGGGGGCCGTGTTCGCGCTAACGGTGATGGTCACCGTCAGCCTGGCCGGGCTCTTGCCGTCGGTGGCGACGACGACGACCGTGAAGGTGTCGCCCGCCTGGGCCGCGAGCGCGACCAGCGTGGTGAGCTGGCCCGTCGTCGGATCGACTACGAATGATGCCGCGTCCGTCCCCTCCAGGCTGTAGGCCACCGTGTCGCCGGTATCGGCGTCGGTGGCCGTGAAGGGCGCGCCGAGACGCGTCAGGGCGGGCGCGTTCCTGGTCACGCTGCGCGTGGCGGAGGTCCCCTCCCCGAACACGGGCGGGTTGTTGGGCGGGGCCGCGGTGGCCTCGATCGAGACCGTAATCCTGGTGACGTCGGTCCCATCGTCGGCCGCGACCACGACCGTGTACGTCTCCCCGGCGATCAGCGTAACGCCGGACTTCGTGAGGATCTGGCCGTTCGTCTCGTTGATGGCGAACGACGCCGCGTCCCGTCCTTCGAGGCTATAGCCGAGCGTGTCGTCCGTATCGGCGTCCATAGCCCCGACGGGGTCGCCGATGGGCGTGCCGGTCGGCGAGCTTGCGCTCACGCTCCGTTCAGCGCTCGTACCGTCTGAGAACACGGGCAGATTGTTCGCGCCGGGCGCGTTCGTCGCCCCGTTGCCAGGGTTCGACCACTCGCTCGTGCCCTCGGCGTTCCTCGCCCGCACCTCGACGTCGTAGGAGGTGCTCGCCGTCAGTCCGTCGATCGTTGCCGTCGTTCCCGTTATAGTCGTGTTCGTGACCTCGGTCCACTCGGACTCCGTCACCGTCCGGTACCGGTAGTCGTAGTCGGTTATGGGCGGGCCGGCGCTCGTCGGCGCGTCCCAGCTCACCTGCAGGCTAGTGCTGGATACCGCCGTCACCGTCGGCGCGAACGGCGTGCCCGGCGCCTCGGTGTTCACGTCGGTCACCCTGATGGTCACATTGACCGCGTCGGTTCCGCCCCTGCCGTCCTGTGCCCTCACTGCCACCGAGTAGCTCGACTTCTCCTCGTGGTTTAGCGCCGCTTTCGTCTGTATCTGCCCTGCGCCGTTGGTGGCTATGATGTCGAACGAGTCGGCGTCCGTCCCCTCTAGGGTGTAGCTCAGCGTGTCGCCGTCGGGATCGAGAGCCGCGACGAGGATGCCCACGTCCGCGCCCGGAGGCGTGTTCTCGGCTACGCTGAACGTGTGGGAGCGGCTGGAAAACACCGGTCGCCTGTTGGCCTGGTCCGGGTTCGGCGACCCCGTGCCCGAGCGCGACCAGTCGCTGTGGCCTTCGGGGCTCTGCGCCCGCACCTGCACGTTGTAGCGCGTGCCCGCCGACAGCCCGGTTATGACCGCGCTCCTGTCCGCGCTGCCGATTGGAGGATCCAGCTGTGTGAAAGCGTTACTGCTCCCGCTAACGGCGTACTGAAGCCTGTAGTGGGTGATGGCAGGTCCAGGATTCGCGGGCTCGCCCCACGTGACGCGTATGCTGTCAGTCGAGCCGGGTATCCCCGACACCGTCGGCGCAGACGGCGCAGACGGCATCTCCGGCCGGTCCGTTACCTCAATGGTCACCGACTTGTAGGCGAAGCTGTTGTTCTTCCTCTGTCCGTCGTTCACCTTCACCGTCAGCGAGTACTTGTCCCTCTCCTCGTGGTTGAGGGATGACCTGGTCTTTATCTGGCCGGCGCTGGTGATGGTGAAGGAGTCCTTGCCTGGCCCTTCGAGGGTGTAGGTAAGCCTGTTCTTGTCGTCGTCCGTGGCCTCGACGGCGCTGCCCACGTTCTGCCCCGACCGCGTGTTTTCCTCTACTTGCAGCGTGACGACGGACTCCGTGCTCTTGAATTCCGGCCTCCTGTTGCCCGCGCCGGTCGTGCCACGACCCGACGACGACCAGTTGGTGGCGTTGTCGAAGTCCGAGTCTCCCTCTCCGTTCAACGCCCGCACCTGCACCTCGTACTGCGTGCTGGGCGCCAGGTGCACCTGAGTAGGATCATCAGGCGCTGTACCTATGGTCGTTATCTTGACGCTCCTGTCCGTGACATTGCTTTCATCGGGGGGCCACTGTTGCCAAGCAAGGGCACTGTCTCCGGTCTTGCCGTACCGTATCTGGTAGCCGGTGATGGAGGGGCCGTTGTTGACCGGTGCGTTCCAGGTCACCTGGAGGCTCCAGCCCGACCCCGGAGTCGCCGTCACCCTCGGCGCGGGAGGCGCAGCAGGGGGCTCGATCTCGTCCGTGACGTTGATCGTCAGGGCATGGAAGGCGCTGCCGCCATTAGGGTCGGATAGCTTCACCCTCACCCTGTAGGTGCAGCCAGTCCCATCTGGATTACACTCCGCGTCCTCGTAATTCAGCTTCGCCCTCGTCCGTATCTGCCCGGTTCCATCGATGCTGAACCGGTCCGCGTCGGGGCCTTCGAGACGGAGGGTAGGCGTGTCGCCGCCTTCACCGTCGGTCGTCTCTATTCTGGTTACAACAGCGGGATCAGCATTGGTGAGCGGTTGTTGGGCTGAAGCAGCGTTCTCTACCACGTACAGATTGGGAGGCGGGGTAGTGAAGGTAGGAACGCTGTTGTCTGCTTTGTTGGTCGACTGCGTGACCCAGCTCGACCACGCGCCGTCCCCTTCAGCGTTCTTCGCCCGCAGCCGCACCCTGTAGGATTTGGCTGCGGTGAGCCCCGTTATGGTGTGCGTGAGGTCACTCGCCCCAATATCGTCCTTGGGACATTGGTCGTCGGGCACGTCGGTGCCGGTGCACTCCAGGCGGTAGCCGGTGATAGCCGGCCCGGTGTTGTCCGGCGCGGTCCACGTTACAACTAAGGTCGTATTGCTATCAGTGTCTGGCGATGTGACCGTCACCGCCGGCGCGGCCGGTTTCTCGACCACGTCGCTCACCATAATGTTCACCGTGATCGTGTCGTCAATGATGGTGTCGGTAATGGTTGAGGTATCCTGCTCGTTCCTATCCGTGTCGAGGCCGTCCCAGACCTGCACCTTCACCGTGTAGGTGCACACGGTTGGTTCGGCCGAATCGTCGTAGCCACACCCGGCGGCGTCCTCATGATTCAGGGGTTCCTTGGTCAGGATCTGCCCGGTGGACTTGTTGATGTCGAACTTGGCCACGTGTGTCGCTTCAGTCGCCGTGGTCAGCCTGTAGGTCCGCGTGTCGCCGTTTCCGTCCACGGCCCCGACCGCTCTCCCGACGGACTGCCCCGCCCGCGTGTTCTCGGCCACTGTCCGCATGGTGGTGGGATCCGTTTCGGCGAGGCTGGACCTGTCATTGAATGTCGGCTCCTTGTTGCCGATGCTCGTCCGCCCCGTGCCTGCCGCCGACCACTGGCTGTCAACTTCACCGTTCTTGGCCCGCACGTACACCTCGTAGGAGGCGCCGGGCGTGAGCTGCTCATCGCCCGTGGGCGCAATAGTGGTGGTGGTTCCCGTGACCGCTGCCGCAATGAGCGTGAAACTGCCGCTGTTGCCTTCACGGTACCGTATGTTGTAGCCGGTGATGGCGGGCCCCGTGTTGTCGGGCGCGGTCCAGCTCACGTCGAGGCTGGTGCTCGATCCCGGCGTCGCGCGAACCGTCGGGCGCGCCGGCGTCGACGGCGCCTCCTGCAGGTTCGTGAGATTGATCGTCACCGCCGTCGCGTCGGTCCCTCCCTGGCTGTCGGAGACGGTCATCGTCACACGGAGCGTGGGCTTCGTCTCGTAGTCGTAGACCACGCCTCTCTTCGTCCGTATCTGCCCGGTCGACGCCTGCAGATCGAACGAGTTAGCGTCCGGGCCATGGAGCCGATAGGCCAGCGGGAGCACGTTATCGTCGTCCGTCGCGCTCACCCTGGCGCCGACGACCAATCCCGGCTCCGCGTTCTCCAACACGTTCCGCGTGACAGTGGGAGTTCCGAACGTGGGCAGGGCGTTGTCCTCCTTGTTGGTCGACCCCATGCCCGAAAGCGACCAGGGGCCATTTTCAAAACCGGTCGTGGCGCCCTTGGCCCGTACCCGCACCTGGTAGGACGTGTCGTCGTCAAGTCCACTAATCGTGGCGGATGTGCCGGTAATGACTACTTCGGTAGCGCCTACAGCGCTGAAGGAAGACTCTGTGGTCTTCTTATACTGCACTTCGTAGCCCGTAACGCCGTCCCCCAGGTCGTCGGGGGCATACCAGATCACCTTCAACTCGTAGGTCGTTGCGGTGCTATCCGAATCCGTCGACACCACCGTCGGCGCGGCGAGCGCGCCCGGAGCCTCGTCAACAGGAGTGACAGTGATCACCACGTCTTGAATAATGGCCGGATCCCGGGTTTCGCCGTCGTCCACCTTCACCCTCACCGTATAGGTGGTCTTGCCGCCTTCCACGTCCAGCGGGGCCTTGGTGATGAGCTGTCCCGTCGAAGAGTCAATGTCAAACGACGCCGCGTCGGCGCGGGCAACGTCGGTGTCCGCGCTGGCCTGGAGGCTGTAGGTGAGCGTGTTGCCGAATTCGATTGCAGGGGTAACAGCCCCGGTCTCGTCAGAGTCGGTGGCGGAGATGGGAGCACCGATGTTGACGCCCGGCGGCGTGTTCTCGGGGATGCTCCGAGCGCCTCCACCGGTTTCGAACACAGGATCCGCCGCGTGGACCGCGGTGTCCGAGGGGAGGAGGACTCCCAGGAGCGCGGCAAGGGCGAGCCCGGCAATGGCGGTGGTCAGCAGTCTGGTCCTCATGGAACCTCCGAAGAATCTGAAAAGGGATTCGCGGGTCTCGCTCCACATACGTCGAGACCCTACGTATTAGGTTAGCAGCCCGCCGTTGTATGTCAATTCAAATGGACGCCTCGTAAGAGGCAATATGGGGAAGGAGGAACCCCCCATCTCAATCTTCCCCCCGTCGACGGGGGGAAGAGGAAGAGGCTGCGCGGACGGGGGGCCCTTCGTGGGTGTCCCTATATATTATGTGCGTCATTTTGGGACATTTTGGGACATTCTCTATAGGTCGGCGTGCGATCATGCAGGCATTATAGCACGGATGTTCGTTGCGTCAAGTGGGGGGTTGGAGGGAAGAACCCCCATCTCAATCTTCCCCCCGCGGACGGGGGGAAGAGGAAGAGAGGCGGACGGGAGAAGGGAAAGAGGCTGCGCGGGGGGTGGCCCTTCGACCCTTCGGCAAGCTCAGGGGGGGCCAGGCTCAGGGCGAACGGCCTTAAGCGGTTCAGGCGAGGGGGACGAGCTTGGAGCGGCGCATGACGCGGTCGCGCGTCAGCAGAGGAAGGCAGTGCACGATGCTGGTGGCGGCGATGAGCTGGTCGGCAGGGTCGCCATCGAAGTCCAGGCGGGTCGAGGCTCGCGCAACGGCGAGATCGATCGGCCACACGTGGAGGCGGTTCAGCACGCGGAGCACTTCGCGGTCGTCGAGGTCGAGGTCCAGACGACCCAGCTCGACGAGCTTCGCCAGCTCCCACAGGACGATGGCCGAGACGGACCAGTCGTCGCGCTCGAGGAGCAGGCGCTCTTCGGGCAGCAGGTCTCCGCTGAGCGCGAAGACCAGCACGTGGGTGTCAAGGTTGAGCATCCGCATCCCAGCGGGCGCCGGTGCCGAAGAGGTCGCCGCGGACCGCGATCTTGTGCCGGAGGCTTCCGATGAGGTCGCTCCACTGCCTGTCGTACGGAACGACGCGCGCCACCGGTCTGCCTCGCTTCGTGACGACCAGCCCGTCGGGGTCGAGCTGGTCGAGGAGCGCCAGGCAGTTCTCCTTGAACTTGGCCGCGCCGATGGTCTTCATGTGGGGCCTCCTCTTGAGTTGGACATATTATATGACTGGTCATGGAAGATGTCCAGATTGGGGCTTGGGGGGAGGGCTGGTTTCAAACCAGCCCCTACGGGGTGCACCTTGTTGGGAATGACGGAGGTGGGGGAGCAGCACTCTCACATTCAGGGAGGTGGGTGGGAAGGGGCTGGAGGAGCACCCCCCATCCTAACCTTCCCCCCGGCTCCGCGGGGGGTGTCAATGCTAAGTTAGATTTGACCCTTTTCCGCTAAGTTAGAACTGACCCACCTTGTCGTTAAGTCGCCTCCTTTCTGGCAAGCAAGAGTGCCTGTTGGATTTAGACGTCGCCGGAGCTAGCGGCTTCAGGCGATGTCGATAGCAGTTGATGGGAGGCGAAGAGTCCGGCCTGCCTCTTGCCTTTAAGCCGGTAGCTCTCGCCTCGGATGTTGAGGACGTGGCTGTGGTGCAGCAGCCGGTCCAGGATGGCCGAGGCGATGACGGTATCGCCCAGAAGCTCACCCCACTCGGCGAAGCCCTTGTTGGAGGTGAGGATGATGCTGCCCCGCTCATAGCGAGCCGACACCAGGGTGAAGAAGGCGGTGGAGGCGTCCCGGTCGTAAGGCCAGATGCCGAACTCGTCCACGATGAGTAGCTTGGGCGACAGGTAGACCCGCATGCGCCGTTGGAGGTTGTTCTCCACCCTGGCCTTCCTCAGGTCCTCCATCAGGTCGTAGGCTCGGACGAAGTAGGCCCCCTGGCTCTTCTCGATGGCCTTGAGCGCTAGGGCCACCGCCAGATGGGTCTTGCCCACACCTGGCGGTCCCAGGAGCAGCAGGTTGGTGGCTTCAGCGACGAAGGACAGGCCGGCCAGTTCCCGCACCTGTCGCTCGTCGATGGAGGGCTGGAACGAGAAGTCGAACTGCTCCAAGGTCCGGTGGAAGGGGAGGTGAGCCAGCTTCGTCCTGGTGGACATGTACCGCTCCTTCCGGGCGGCCACTTCCACGCCGAGTAGCTCTGCCAGCATCTCGGGGTAGGTCAGTTTCTTGGTGGCCGCAGCGTCCAGGGAGTTGTCCAGGGCTTCGACGGCCTGCTTGAGGCCCAGCGTCTCCAGGTGCTGGCGAGCCTGTTCCAGCGCGATCATCGCCCACCTCCCACCGCTGCCAACTCGTACACCTCCAGGGAGCGGCGCTCCACTTGGCCCACAGGGATCTGCACCGCCACGGCTTCCTTACGAGGACGATCATCGCCGCCGGGCAGTCCGTCCCACTGGCCCGGCAGTGTGAGGCGCTGACCGGTCCGCTGGGCTTGGGGATGCACCGCCAGCCGCACGTCGCCCGACCAGACCTCCACCGTACCGGCCCGCACACCCACCTGGACCGTCGAACCCGCCCAGCTCCAGGGCACGCCGTAGCGAGACCTCTCCCAGTGGACGTAGCCGTCCCTGGCCACCTTCCGCTCCTCCCGCATGTAGGGCGCAAGGCCCGAACGCGGCGGCAGGCTGCCCAGGTGGGCGAGCTCCTCAGCCAGCATCTCTCGGGGGACCCGGTGCGTCGTCCCATGGACTCGCCGATTGGCCACCGCATCGCACCACTCCAGGGCCTGGCGGTTCATGTCTGCGTCGTCGGTGAAGCGGACACCGGGCCACAGGTTGCCCCGGACGTACTTCACGCCGCTCTCCACCTTGCCCTTCGTCTGCGCTCGGTAGGGTCGGCACAGACGGAGGTCGAAGCCCATTCGCAGTGAGAAGTCCAGCATCCGGCTGTTCCACTCCGGCCTGCCCTCCCTGTCACGCCCCAGGACCACCACCTTGGCGTTGTCGTACAGGCAGCGGCGGGGAACACCACCGAAGTACTCGAAGGCGTTCAGATGGCACCTGATGAAGGTCGCCACGTCGGCGCGCCGGACGAACTCCACGTAGATGGTCCGAGACCAGCTCAGCACCATCACGAAGGCCCAGACCCGGTGCTTGCGCCCGTCCTCTCCGACATAGGCGAAGCTGCCCCAGTCCACCTGTGCCTGCTCGCCTGGCGCCGTCTCGAACCGCACCGTCGCACGGGGCTGACGCGGCCGACGCCGAGGCCGCACGTAGTTGGTCAGCGTCGGATAGCTGCCGTCGTAGCCCAACTCCCGGATCTCCCGCAGCAGCACCACGCAGTTGTCCACTCCCGCCGACAGCCGACCATCTATGTGACCCTTGTATGGGTCCAGCTTCGACCCCTGCTTCTCTCGCCGCTTGGCCTTGGGCACCTCGTCGGAGCGCACGTACTTGCGCACGGTGTTCCGGGAAATCCCCAACTCCCTCGATATCCCTCGGATCGAGCTTCCATCGCCCTTCAACTCGTATAACTCTCTCACTAACCCACCTCCTATCATTTGACTTGCTGCACCTCCTAATCGGTTTCCCGACGAAGATGCGTCCGCTATCGGGGTGGGTCAATTCCAAATTAGCGCTACTGGGTCAGTTTAGAGTTAGCACTAACAGGGGAAGGGAAAGAGAGCCGGACGTTCGTTGAGGGAAAGAGTCCGCACGGACGTAGGAAGGAAAGATGGGCGAGGGGGAGGAGGCTGGAGGAAGACCCCCCATCTCAATCTTCCCCCCGCGGACGGGGGGAAGAGGAAGAGAGCCGGACGTTCGTTGTGTCAAGTGGGGGTTGGAGGGAAGACCCCCCATCTCAATCTTCCCCCCGCGGACGGGGGGAAGAGGAAGAGAGCCGGACGTTCGTTGTGTCAAGTGGGGGTTGGAGGGAAGACCCCCCATCTCAATCTTCCCCCCGCGGACGGGGGGAAGAGGAAGAGAGGCGGACGTTCGTTGTGCCAAGTGGGGGTTGGAGGGAAGAACCCCCCATCTCAATCTTCCCCCCGCGGACGGGGGGAAGAGGAAGAGAGGCGGACGGGGAGGGAAAGAGGCGTTCAGGAGCCCAGGGGGACGACCCAGATGTTGGAGCCGACGTCGTAGCTGAAGGCGACGTGGTTGCCGTCGCAGACGAGCGTGATGACGCCGCGGCTGGGGGCGGCCTCGTCGACGGAGACGGTGGAACCGGGTATGACGCGGTTGGCGACGAGGTAGTCGAGCAGACCCTGGTCGTCCTCCGGGACCCTGTCGACGATCCACTGCGTGCCCGGGTCCACCCGGCTGAGGGGCATGGCGTCCGGGGGCGAGCGGTAGCCGCTGCCCGGGATGGGGTGTCCGAAGGGGCAGGTCTTCGGGTCTCCGAGCTTGGCGATTATCTTCCGCTCGAGATCGGGCGATATGGCGTGCTCCAGGCGGTGGGCCTCGGCGTGCGCCTTGTGGAGCTCGACGTCCAGCAGGTCGACGACCATGCGCTCGGCGAGCCTGTGCCTGCGGACGATGCTCTCGGCCGACCGGCGCCCCTTCATCGTGAAGACGATGCCCCTGGTCTTTTGTTCCAGCTTGACCAGGCCCTCGCGGGCCATGCGGCGGATCATGGCGCTGACGGATGGGAGGGAGGTGCCGAGGCCCTCGGCGGCGGGCAGGGTTCGCAGGTGGTCGGCGAGCTGTGTGAGGGTGAGCCTGTCCTGGCTCTCCTGGAGCCTGAAGATCGACAGGAGGTAGTTCTCCGTCGACATCGAGAGCCGGTTGTTCTCCGGGCCCGGCCTTTTCTTGTCGGATGCGCTAGACGCCACTTTTCTTTACCGCCCTTTGTCCACTGAAGGTACCAGACGGGCGACAGGGTATCAAATCCTCGCGCTTGACCGTGGCGAAGCGTCGTTGCTAGACTACGCTTGAGATACCCCCCTCTTGTCGCAGTCCCTGTAGCTCAGGTGGACAGAGCAGCTGCCTTCTAAGCAGCGGGTCGCGGGTTCGAATCCTGCCAGGGACGCCACCTCACAGTGCACGGCTACCGACGCCCGTCATGGTCCGACAGGCTCACCACGAACGGTTGTTTTCCTCCCTACTCTGAACGCTTCCGTTTCGTCAGATGGAACGGAACCCTCTGGACAGCTCAGAGCCAGGGCTAGATGTCGATCTCCTTCGTCACGACGCAGATCGACTCCCCGACCGCCACCGTCGGTCTGCCTCTAAGCAGCACGATCACGCCGTCGCCCTGCGCGACGATCTCGTCCCTCACCTCCCCCGCAAGGCCGACCACCCGTCCTATGACGTCGCCCTTCGCGACCCTGTCGAGGATGTTGGCCTCCGAGACGAAGTAGCCGCTCGCAAGCGCCGTCTGAGCGGTGACGTCGTTATTGCCATCCCCCGCCAGGTGATGAGTGGGAGGCCTGGGGTCGGGATCACCCTCCACCACTCCGAGCAGCTTGAGAACGTTGATCACTCCGTCGGCGTACATTCGAGCGTGGCGTTGGTCGAGCCATCCTCCGCCCACCGACTCGGTATAGAGCCAGGGGATCCCCCTCTCGTGGGCATAGGAGACGGTCCTACCCGGACCGACGTCCGGGTGGCCCCACAGAACGGGCATACCGAAGGCGCGGGCCGCCTCCAGAGACCTCCGGCCCTGATCGTCGTCGCCCTGGTAGTAACCGATGAGCGGCGCGATCGCCATCGGTGCGCCTGAGCTGTGCAGATCGATCAGGAAGTCGCACCCTGCGATCACGTGCTCGCTGAGGTTGTAGGCTATGCGCTCCGTAATGGTCCCGTGGGCGTCGCCGGGAAATATCCTCGCCAGGTTGAGCCCGTCGACAGGGCTCGTCCGCGTGCCGGCGGCGAAGGCCGGCACATTGCACTGCGGCACGCCGATAAAGGAGCCGGCCATCCGCCCGGCGTCGAGAGCGTCGAATATGAGACGCACGGCGTGTGGGCCTTCGTACTCGTCACCGTGAACGCCGCCCAGGGCGACCAGCGTGGGGCCCGGCTCCGCTCCCCTGGCGACGAGCGCGGCCAGACGAAGCGTGTCTCCGGTGGGCAGCCCGGCGACATCCAGGTAGTATGCCCGCTTGGAGCCGGATGGCTGGGCCTCCGGATCGAAGGCGGCGAAATCGATCGACTGCGGCGGTGTCATAGAGGGGTTGGCTCCATACTGGGTCCGGGACCGGACGTAACCCCTACCCTGCCCTCGACGCGTACTCGTCCAGGTTGAGCAGGAAGGCATCGATGTCGTCCCGGTTGTTGAAGATGTGTGGATCGATCCGCAGAGTCCTGTTGTAGGTGTGCCCGGAGTAGACGTCTATCCGGCGCTCCGCCATGAACCGTTCCACCGCCGGCGCGTCGTCCATCACCACTGCCACCACGCCGCCCCGGCGCGCCGGATCGGACGGAGTGAGCACCTCGTAGCCGCGTTCGCCGAGACCCGCGATGCAGTATCCCGACAGGTCGAGGACATGCGCCTCGACGCGGCCGACCCCCACCTGCGAGAGTATCTCCAGGCCCGGCGTGGTGGCGGCTAGTCCGATCAGGTTGTTGATGCCCAGCTGGAACCTGGCCGCGCCCGGCTTGGGAGTAAAGCCGTCACCGGCGAAGGAGCCCGACTCCCTGAGGGCGCCCGGCCCGCCGGCGCGGGGCGGCATCCGCTCCAAGAGATGCCTTGCGCCGTAGAAGAAGGCGACGCCGGCCGCTCCGAGCAGCCACTTGCAGGCTCCGGCCGAGAGGAAGTCCACGCCCTGCTCATGCACGTCTATGGTCACGGCCCCCGCCGACTGCGCGGCGTCCACGAGGAGCAGCGCGCCGTGGGCATGGGCTATCCGCGAGACGGCGGCGAGATCCTGCCTGAACCCCTCCCCCTGCGTTACGTGGGAAATGCTGACCGCTATGGTGTCGTCGTCTATCGCCCGGGCGAGGTCGTCCGGCTCGATCACGCCGTCGCGGGCCGGGACGAAGCGCCTTTCGATGCCGTCGCGCGGAGGCAGCGTCCAGGGGAAGATGCTGGACGGGTAGCTCCACTCGTCGAAGACGACGTTGCCGCCCTCACGGGGCTCGATCATCTCGACGGCCAGGTTGGAGCCCGCGCCGGTGCTGTCGACGACGGCGACCTCGTCCACGTCTGCGCCGATCAGTCCGGCGAAGAGTCTCCGGGCCTTGCCGGCCTCATCGTCGAGGTCGTTGTTATACAGGTCGGCGATACCGAACCCCCACCGGTCCGTAAGACGTTGTATGGCCTCGATGGCGGGACGGGACGCGGGGGAGTGCCCGCCACTGAAGAGGTAGGTGCGCTCCTCCATGATCGGGAACAGGGACCGGACGTCTCCAGGCTCCACGGCGTCCTCCTTCTTGCCCTCGTATCTAGCCAGCCGGCGTGTCAGCAGGAGCAGGCGCCATTGGAGCCGCAGCCCGCCCCGTTCAGGTCCGAAGGCGGCAGGTCCATCGCCGGGTTGGAGTGGAAGAAGCCGTCCGGCTTCAGCATGAATCCGATCCTGTGCACCGGCATCACGGGCCAGTCCTCGGGCCGGGGAATATGGGTGTGGCCGAAGGTGTACCAGACGACGAGGTCGGTATCGGCGATCGCACGGTTAGCCTCCGTCCACTGCGGCAGTCCATCGCCCTCGGCCCTCTGGTTCGGGTAGTCGCCCGCGGCGTACCTCTCGTCCGCCTCGTAAGGGGTGACCCACATGTGGCGCTTCAGGAAACCGGCCCTCCTCAGCACCGCCGCGTCGTCCTGCGCGAAGGGGACGGCGTTCTCCGCCGGCATCAGCCTGTATCCGACCGGCTCCCCCATCCTGTTCTTCACGCGATCGTTGGCGATCTTCCAGTAGCGGCTGGATGTCATGTTGCACAGCCGCTGCGCCTCCTGCTCCCGTTCGAACAGGGTATGCTCCGCGACGAAGGCATTGCCGTGGGGGTTCTCCTCGCCGCGCGGCAGGCCCCTGGTGTTCACCTCGTACACCGAGTTGGCGTCGCCGTCGACGGACATGTCGAGCCTCGCGTTGAAGATGTGCTGGTGGTACGGGGCGTTGAGCTGCGGGGCGACCTCGGTGCCGTACCTCGGCTTCTCACCCGGCATGAGGCCGGTCGTATTGGCGATCCCCGTGAGCTTTATCTCCAGCTCGAGCGCGCCGTCCTGGTAGAAGTTCCAGTAGAAGGCGTACTCGTAGTTGCCGACCGTGGAAATGAAGGACACGACGAGACGGCGGGAGCGCCGGACCTCGACCTCCTCCGTGCGCCAGTCGGTGTGCTTCCACAGTATGCCGTTGTCCTCCTCGTGCAGGCACACGACGTTTTCGATAGTGGCCAGGCCGCCCCGGCTGTCGACCATGTGGGCGTCGAAGTACCGTATCTCGCCAAGACAGTCGCATCCGAGCTTCAGGGGGTTGGCTAGCTGGCCGATGCCGTACTCGCCGATGTCGAACGCGTTCTTCCGGAAGCTGGATTCGCCGGGATCGCCGTAGGGCACCACCATGTCCGAAAGCGATGCCCGGTACAGGACCGGCCGCAGCCTACCCTGGTCCTCGTATCCGACGGTGTACAGCACCAGCCCCTCGCGGGGGGTGAAGCCGATGCGGAAACGCCACTTCTGCCACCGGATCTCGTGGCCGTTCACCGTGAAGCTGGGCCCCTCTCTCTGGATGACCTCCAGCGGGCGGGAGTCCGTTCGCGTCTCGGTGATGTGAGTGCGGGTCCAGTTTCCGGGCTCCGGCGCGAGGGGAACGACGCCGTAGTCCTCGACGCGGAGCACCTCCATCCTGTTCAGGTCGACGACCACGATAACCCCTTCGAGCGGCCGGGCATAGCCGTTGTCCGTCGGATCGGAGCGCACCCATGCAAGCGCGCGAGTGAGCCTCCTGCCCCTGTCGTCCTCGGGCTCGACGCCGTAGGCGCCGGCAGACCAGGGGTCGACCATGACAAGGTCCACGTCGTCCACGCCCCGCTTCCGCAGGGCTTCGAGGAACTCCGGCGACCGCTTTACGGCCTCCTCGCATTCGACGAACTCGTCCAGCATGATCGCGGGCTGGACGCCGTCGAGCAGACGCCACGAGGTGACGACATGCCCGGTCAACGAGACGATCGCCTCGACACACTGCCCGGTCGCGTTGTCGAGCAGAACGACGAACGCCTCGCGTTCGATCCGGGCTCCGGGCCCGTAGTTGATCACGGCATGCTTGGGCGGCTCGTTCAGCATCACCGAGACGAAGCGCGTGGTCGGCGTGGCTCTCTCGTCCTGCCTGACCGCCTCCACGGCCGCCGCCACCTCGGCCTTCGACAGGGGCTCCAACGGATGTGCCGGAGGCTCCAGCGTGTGTACCTCTTCCGTCCTCTCCTTTACCTGAGTCATCGCAGCTCCTCCTCTCGTGTCTACGGCCCGGTCGGTGAAGTGGTCTGTCAGGATACTGCTTCGATCGACTCCGGGAGGGTCTGCCCTCCGTCGACGACGAGGGTCTGGCCCGTGATGTACTTCGCCTCGTCGGATGCCAGGAAGAGCATCGCGTAACCGATGTCCTCCGACTCTCCGAGTCTGCCCATCGGTATGGACCGGGTCATCGTCGCCAGGTACTCCTCGCCCACGTCGTCGAGTCCCTCGGTCATGATGTTCCCCGGCATCACGGCGTTTATCGTGATGTCGTGCTGCGCGAACTCTATCGCAGCCGTGCGCATGAATCCAAGCATCCCCGCCTTGGTCGCTCCATAGTGGGCCCAGCCCGGAAATCCGGTGATCGGACCCGTTATGGACGACGTGAGGAGGACCCTCCCGGCGCCCGACCGCTTCAGCTCCGGCAGGCACGCCTTGACCGTCAGGAAGGTGCCCTTCAGGTTTATAGAGTTGACCGTGTCCCACTCCTCCTCGGTCATCTCGTCGAGCCGCGCGGACGGAAATACGCCGGCGTTGCTACACAGGACGTCTATCCCGCCGTGGCGGTCGACCGCGGCCTCGACCATCGCCTGGACGTCGCCCGGGTCGCTGACGTCCGCCCGCAAGAAGGAGGCCGATCCGCCGCCGTCGACGATCTCACGGGCCGCCTGCTCTCCGGCGTCGGACTGGCGGCCGACGAGGAGCACCTTCGCGCCTTCGCAGGCGAAGACCCTGGCGATGCCCCGGCCTATCCCCTTGCTCCCACCGGTGACTATCACAGACTTCTGATGAGCTCGATTACCCATGAAGACCTCCTCTTTGATCGGTCCATGTCAGCGTTATCATATAGCGATACGCTCAGGCCTCCCCGGTCATCAGCCGGCGCGGGTTGTCGATCATAATCGTCTGGAACTGCTCTTCGGTCAGGCCTATCTCCTCGCTGAGCATGGCGAAGCCGTGGACGGACAGGAAGTCGTACCCGCTTCCGCCGTACATCGCGTAGTCCGTCCTGTAGCAGACGTCATGGGAGAATAGGACGTTCTCCGTATAGCCCTCGTCGATGAGCGTCTTTATCAGCCTGAGCGTACGCCCCTTGTCGAACTCGTTGGCGTCGGCCGCGTTACCCATGCGGTCGAAGGAGATGTAGGCGCCGCGCTCGGCGATCCGCCTGTGGTAGTTGTGTATCGGAAAGCCTCCGGAGTGTCCTATGGCCACTCGCCGCGGGTCGACCCCCTCCTGCTGGAGCACGTCCAGCTGTTCGAGGCCCTGGGGGCCCCGCGTCGCGTGGGTGGTGAGGCCGACGCCTGTCTTGAGCTGAGCCCGGGCGGCGGCGCGCAGCACCCGCTCTTCGATGGCCGAGAGCCAGTTGAAGTGAGCGCCTATCTCGCCGATGATCCCGGCGCGCACGTCGGTCCCGTCGATCCCCTCCGTCAGGTCCGTGACCATCTCCTCGGCTATCTCGTCCGTCCTCATCCGCCACAGACGCGGCTCATAGTAGGTCTCCCGGTACCAGCCTGAGCCGAGCACGACGTTGAGCCCAGTCTTCTTCGACATCTCTCTGACGGCGACGGCATGCTTGATGTGATTCAGGTCATCGTCGAAGAGCAGATTCTGGTCGTTCTCTCTCAGGCCGCCGGTCGTCTGGTCGACCAGCGTCACCCCGCCCGCGTCCTTGTATCGCTTCAGCTCGATCTCCGCGATCTCAGGATCGTTGAGATAGCCCTTTCCGTCCCAGGTGTCCCTCATCAGGTCCAGGAAGATGTGCTCGTGAATCAGGGTGAAGCCCAGCTGATCGGCCTTGATGGGCCCCGTGACCGTCATTACCTCTGAAGACATCTCTCTACCCCCTTCCCGTCTGCTACTGCGATGGGATGTCGAAGTCTTCGTCCAGCTCCGCCATGGTGATCTTCTGGGAGCCGTTCTGCGATGACATGTGGAGCCCAACCACCTGCCGCACGGCTTCGATAGCGGTCGGACCGCTGGAGATCGGAGGCGGGCCTCCCCACGAAGTCTCGATTAGCTCCCTAATCAGCTCGACCATGGGGGACACCGCTTTGTAGACTTGGGGAAAGGGGTGCATGACAAGCTCTCGGGACCCGCTCTCCGGATTCGCGCGCCAGAGCTGAAGGTCGTGGTTCCCTATCACGATCTCGCCCCTCGTGCCCACCAGGTGCATACGGAACCCCAGCGCGTGGCCTCTGGTCCCGTTCACGAACGCCCGGACTCCGTTGTCGTATACGACGTAGGCGTTTCCTCCGGGATCGAACCCCGGATCGTCGTCCAGGTGTCCGGTCATCCATGCCACGGGGCAGTCATCCACGAAGTAGTTGAGCGTATCGAAGCCGTGCGATCCTATGAACATGAGCCCGCCGCCGAAGTGGGCGATCATCGTGTGCAGCTCGCCCAGCGCGCCGTCGTCGATCAGCTCCTTGGCCCGCCGGTAGGCGTAGTCGCCCCGGCGCGTGTGGTTGATTGCCAGCGCAATGCCGGCCCTCTCGCACGCCTCGATCACGCGCCTTCCGTCGCCGATGTTGCTGGCTATCGGCTTCTCCAGGAAGATCGCCTTGACTCCCGCCTCGACCGCCGCCAGCGCCGGCTCCGTATGATGCGGAGAGGGCGTCGAGATGCTGACGATGTACAGAGCCTCGGTCTGTAGGAGGTCCCGGTACTCTTCGTAGACGCGCTCCGGGGGCAGATCCCACCTCTTCGAAAACGCCTCGCGGCGTCCCGCGTCGATGTCCGCGCCGCCGGCAAGCTCCATCTCATGCATAGCGGCGTAGCATGA
This sequence comes from Dehalococcoidia bacterium, assembly GCA_965208395.1. Taxonomy (GTDB): domain Bacteria; phylum Chloroflexota; class Dehalococcoidia; order Lucifugimonadales; family CBDBON01; genus CBDBON01. The sequence continues at coordinate 436,949 of CBDBON010000001.1, read as the reverse complement.
GGCGTGGCCGTTGGGAAGCCCGAAGCGACCCGCCGCCCGCATCGTATCCTCGATGAAGCTCCCCACGACGCCGCAGCCGATGACGCCGGCCCTGTATCTAGCTTGCATGGCTGTCACGACCCTCCCCGCACGCGAGCAGTCGTCACGCGGCCCTCCAGTCGAGCGCCACGTGCAGCGACGGCTCGGACCTGTTCAGTATCATCTCGTAGGCCCCCTTCACCTCCCCTGCGGGGATCACGTGAGTGACCAACCCATCGACCGACAGCCTCCCCTTAAGCAGATGCTGAACGATCACCTCCGTGTTCCGTCTCCTGTTCCATCTCAGGATATGGGGCGGCAGGTCTCCTTCCAGGCCTCCGGCCCGGGACGGCAGGAGATCCAGCTCCTTGTACAGGAGGTCCTCGGCGAGATCGATCGATATCGGTTGTATGTGCCATCCGACGATCACCACCCGCGCGCCGTAGCGAGCCAGAGAAAGGGCGACCGGCACGGCGGAGGAGACGCCGGCGGTCTCCAGCACGACGTCCGCGCCGCCCTCAGTGTACTCCTCTATCCGCTCGCGCGCATCCTCGGATTGCGGATCGATCAGGTGATCGGCCCCAAGCCGTCCGGCCATGTCGAGACGCCACCTGTCCGGGTCGACGGCGATGGTCGTGGCCGCCCCCGCGAGCCTGGCGTGCTGGATCGCCAACTGGCCCATCAATCCCATGCCGACGACAGCCACTCTGTCCCCGTACTGGACCCGCCCCCTGCGGACGCCGTGCATCGCGATGCGAGCGACGGCCATCAGCGAGGCTGTCTCGTCGCTCAGGGCGTCCGGCAGCCTCATCGCGTTTCGTGATTCGACGACGGCATAGTCCGCGTGGCTGCCGTTGGTAACCACCCGGTCGCCGATCTCGAACTCGGTGACGTCGGGAGCGCGTTGGACGACGACTCCGACGCCCTGGTATCCGGGGACCATCGGATATACGAATCTCTCGCCCCACCGTCGCCTCACCAGGTCCGGATTGGTCCCCTTGTAGAGGTTCATCTCCGTCCCGGCGCTGATGCCGGATACCGTAGTGCGTATGAGAATCTGCCCCGGCTCCGGCTCGGGAGTCTCGGCCTCCTGGATTACGACCTCGTACGGCTTCCGGATGAGTGCAGTTCTCACACTCACTCCCTCACTCGATCTGAATTCTGGGATCGAGGGCGTCTCTCAGCCCGTCGCCGACGAAGTTGACCGCGAGAACGGTCAGGGCGATCGCGAGTCCTGGGGGTATCCAGAGCCAGGGCTCGTTCTGAATGACGTGTATCGACTGGGCCGCCGTCATCATATTCCCCCACGTGGGAGTCGGTATCTGTACCCCGAGACCGAGGAAGTTGAGAGCCGCTTCGATAAGGATGGCGCTGGCCAGCCCCAGCGTGGCGGCGACGGCGACGTAAGGGAGCGTCGCCGGCAGGATGTGGTTCACCAGGATACGGGTGTCGGTCGCGCCGAGCGCCTCCGCCGCTTGGACGTAGTCCATCTCGCGTATGGCGAGCACCTGTCCTCGCACCAGGCGAGCCACGCCTGTCCAGCCCAGGATGCCGATTATCCACATGATGTTGAATACGCTGCCGCCGAGGATCGAGACCAGGATGATAAGCGCGAACAGAGCCGGAAAGGTCATCACCAGCTCGGTGAAACGCATCAGCAGGTTGTCTACCCATCCCCCGAAGTAGCCCGAGACGAGCCCGATCAACGACCCTATCGTGACGCCGATAATCAGCGCGCAGGCGGCGATTACGAGTGTGATTCTCGACCCGAACAGAAGCCTGGCCCAAACGTCGCGGCCGGCTGAGTCGGTTCCAAGGTAGTGGATGAGCGTCGGCGGCCCCTTGATGTTGTCCAGATTGACGTAGTTCTGGTCGTGAAAGGAGATCCACGGAGCGAAGATCGACCCGAACGCGAACACCGCCAGTATCCCGATTCCGACCAGGGACAGCTTGTGCCGGCGGAACCTGCTCCACAGCCCCCTGCCGGACCGTCTCGTTATCTCGTCAACGCCGTCTCTAGCCAGATCGATAGCCATGCCTATCCGTCCTCGGAGTCCTCCGTTTCACCGGGCCTATACGTCGCCGTAGCGGATCCTGGGATCCGCGTAGGCGTAGAGAACGTCCGCCATCAGGTTCGACAACAACACCAGGGTCGACAGGAACAGAGTCAGAGCCATCAGCACCGGGTAGTCCCGCTGGTGGATGGCGTCGACGGAGAGCTGGCCCAGTCCCGGCCATGAGAATACGACCTCGATTACGACTGCTCCACCCAGGAGAAGCGGCAGCCTGAGACTCGTGATTGTGATGATCGGGAGCAGGGCGTTTCTGAAGGCGTGCCGGCCAAACACCACCCAGTTCGAGAGCCCTTTGGCGCGCGCCGTCCTGATGTAGTCCGCCCCCAGCACCTCCAGCATGGCGGTGCGGGCATAGCGCGTGTTAGTGGCGACCAGGTCGATCGACAGGACGGCGGCGGGAAGTATCGTATGGCTGAGGTTATCGCCGATCTTGCCCATCAGGGACAGGTCGGGCTCTCCGCTGGACATTCCGAAGACGGGAAGTACGGGCCATATCAACCCGAACACGAGCAGCGCCACCAGTCCAAAGAAGAAGGTGGGAATCGACAGTCCGATCAGCGAGAGCACGCTCAGGCCGTAGTCCCAGAAGCTGTATTGACGCAGTGCCGAGATGACGCCGAATCCGACGCCCACGATAAGGGATATGACGAGCGCGACTCCCGTGAGCTCGATGGTCGGCCCCAGGCGCGGAATGATCCGGTCGAGTACGGGTTGCTTGGTGAAGTAGGAGAAGCCGAAGTTGCCCTGAACCAACTCCTTGACCCAGACGACGTACCGCACCGGCGCGGGCCTGTCCAGCCCCATCGCCGCGCGCATCCGCTCCAGGTCCTGCTCCCTGAGCTGGTCCTCCGGACTGATGAGGGCGGATAGGGGGTCGCCCGGGGCCAGGTTCGCGACGGCGAAGGTTATCACCGTGATGCCCAGCAGCATGGGTACGAAGAGGCTCAGACGCCGTAGGAGATATGGTCCCAAGAGATGAGCTCGTTGACGCTGATTAGGCTGCCGTTACCTCGAAGACAGAGGATTTTGATTGCTACAAGAGCTTGGCGGGAACCCTGACCTCTGTGCCGGTAGAGTGTCCCGCCAAGCTCATCGGAACCTATGGTGCTGCGCGGCGGTTGCCGTTCGGGCTGTCGGCTATTCGACGTCCCACTGCTCTATGTGGTACTTCTGCCAGTCCGAGTGGTTCAGGTACCCGGGGCCTATCGGCACCGTAGCGAAGTTGGTCGCCTCCGGCAGCATATCGAAGTAGGGGATACTGAAGTTCTTGTCAATGATCCACCACTGGTTCAGCAGGTGCACGGGCGCCAGCGGGAGAGTTGTGAGCATCTCCTCGTTGATCTCCTGGTAGATCATCGCCCGCTCTTCCACACTGATGGAACGCTTGCCGGTGTCTATCTTCTGATCCAACACCGGGTTGGCGTAGCCCATCGCGTTTCTGGAGCCCGACCTCAAGTGGAAGCTGAGGAAGCCGTCCGGGTCTGGGAATACGCCGAAGGTGACGCGGATCAGCTCCCACTCGTACGTCTCGTAGAAGGTCTCGACCCAGAGGGAGAGCTCCACCTCGTGGAACTTTATCTTGATGCCGACCTCGGCCAGCATCTGCTGCTCCGCCGCCAGCATCGCCCTGGCCTCTTCGCTCGTTACCGTGATGATGGTTACGCCGATCTCCCTGTCGGTGTCCCAGCCCGACTCCGCGATTAGCTGTCTGGCCTTGTCGGGATCGTACGGATACCTGTCCGACCAGTCGGGCTGCTGGTACCAGTCGTGGACCAGGAAGGAGTTGAATATCAGCCCGTTCCCCTGGGCGAAGGTGTCGATCAGCTTCTGGCGGTCCATCGCGTGCAGGAACGCCTGGCGCATCTTGTCGTTGTTCAGATAGTCGTTCCTGGAGTTGAAGGCGTAGGAGATCAGAGTAGTGCCTCTGCTGGCCGCCACCCTGAACCGCGGGTCCTGGATGAAGGCCTGGAACTGCTCGGTCGACGCGTTCTCACCGCCGTCGAAGATCGGCATGTGGATCTCGCCGCGCTGGAGCGCTATCTGGACGGCGTCGGGAGACTTGATGATCGAGAGGATCTCACGATCGATGTTCGGCCGCCCGAAGTAGTAGTCGTCGTTCGCCTCGAACTCTATCCGCTGGTCGGGAACGTAGTTGACGAACCTGAAGGGACCCGAACCCAGTGGAGAGTCGAAGAAGAACTTCTCGTTCGCCAGCTCCGCCGCCGGAACGTCGCCGAGGACGTGCTTCGGCAGGATCGGATATGTGGTCTGCTGCAGGAACAGGATGTTGGGGAACGCCTGGTCGAAGCGGATCGTATGGTCGTCGAGCACGACGATCCCCTCAACCGTATCGGCCTCGCCGGAGGTGTACGCCTCGGCGCCCTTGATCAGGGAGAGAGCGCCCGTGCGCTTCGATCCTGTCTCACCGTTCAGGTACATGTGGTACGTCCAAGCGACGTCGTGCGCCGTCACGGGAGTCCCGTCATGCCACAGCGCGTTCTTGCGCAGATGGAAGGTCGTCGATAGGCCGTCCATGGCCGTATCCCAGCGCTCCGCCAGGTCCGGCGACATCTTCTGACCGATTGGATCGGCCATCGTCAGGGACGAGTAGATATGGTTGAACACCCAACCCTGCGTCCGGCTGACCGCGATCAGGGGGTTGAAGTTCGGGGGAGCGGCGTTGCTGGATATCCGCAACACCTTCTCCTCACCGACTCCGGCGCCCGCGGCTGCTCCGGCCGCCGCCGCCGCCGCTGCCGCGGCTGCAGCCTCTGTTGCAGCCTCGGTCGCTGCCATGGCTGCAGCTTCCGACGCCTGCTTTACGGCCTCGGAGACTGCCGCCTGTACCTCGCTGGCGGAGACGCCAGGCTGTATCGAAGCCGCCGACTCTGAGACCGCCTGGCTGACCAGGGCCTCGATCTCCTCCTTGGTCGCGCCGGGCGTGACGGAGGCCTGCACCGCAGACTGGACCATCGCCTGTATCTCTTGGGGCGAGGCCGTCTCCGGCGCGGCGGCCGAGACGGCTGCCTCGATCATCGCCTGTATCTGCGAAGGCGAGATCGGATCGGGCACATCCTGCTGTCCCGCCTGCTCGGCGGCGGCCTGCGCGGCCTCGGCGGCCGCAACGGCTGCCGCGACCTGCGACTCCATACCGCCCATCGCGGCCTGTACGGCCGCGGTGATCGCCGCCGTGTCCGTAGCAGCCGGCTCGGGCTCATCCGCCCCTCCGCAGGCTGTCAGCCCCAGGAGCAGCGTCGCCAGCAGAGCGCCGGCCAGCAGCGACATCTTTCCATAACCGATCTTTGCTAGAGTCATGGCAGACCATCCTGACTGTTCTGAATTCAGATCCGGCTCCGATGGGGCGAAAGTCTAGAGCAAGATGTCAATGGTGTCAACCACCGCACCAGATTGCGCCGCTCCTCCAGAGTTTGCTCTCAACTGCTCCTTTTCAAGAAGATGTGCCGGCTGTAAAGTAGTGGCTGTAAAGTAGTCACAGTAGCGCAGGATAAGGACGCCGCCCCGGGAGGAGACGATGAGCCCAAGACGCTATAAAGGTAAGGTAAACGCCCCCGACTTCCCCCCAGGTCTCGACTGGCTTAACACGGATAGCCCGATCAGCCTTCGAGACCTGCGCGGAAAGATCGTCATACTGGACTTCTGGACCTACTGCTGAATCAACTGCATGCACGTATTCCCGCAGTTGCGGGAACTGGAGCGAAGATACCCGGCGGAGCTCGCCGTGGTCGGCGTTCACTCAGCAAAGTTCCCTGCCGAAAAGGAGACGGCCAACGTCCGAAAGGCCGTCCTGCGGTACGAGATCGAGCATCCGGTAGTCAATGACGCCGACTTCAGGGTATGGCAGGAGTACGGTTGCCGCGCCTGGCCGACTCTGATGTTCCTCGACCCGGAAGGCAGGGTGGTCGGCAAGCACGAGGGTGAGATCAGGCTCGAGGTCTTCGACAGTCTGCTGAAGCAGATGATTGCCGAGTTCGACGAGGAGGGTCTGCTGGACCGACGGCCTCTGAGGTTCAAGTTGGAGCATGAAAAAGAGAGGGAGCGACCCCTCTCCTTCCCCGGCAAGATCCTGGCCGACGCCGAATCGGACCGGCTGTTCATAGCCGACTCGAACCATAACCGCGTGCTGGTCTGCTCGACGGACGGACGCGTCGTCGACTGTATCGGATCGGGCGAGAAGGCATTCGAGGACGGCAGCTTCGGCGACGCCGCCCTGAACGACCCGCAGGGCATGGCGCTCGACGGCGGGACGCTGTACATAGCCGACACGAAGAACCACGCCGTGAGACGCGCTGACCTGAGCAGCCAGCGTCTGGAGACGGTCGCCGGGACAGGCGAGCAGGCTCCCATGTTCCACGCGGGCGGCCCGGGCCTTTCGACGACGCTCAACTCCCCCTGGGACCTCGCGCTGGACGACGGCGTCCTTTACATCGCGATGGCCGGGTTCCACCAGCTCTGGAGGCTCCACCTGGACACCGGCGAGGTCCGGCCCCACGCGGGAAGCGGCCGTGAGCGGATAGTCGACGGTCCTCTCGACTTCGCGCAGCTCGCGCAGCCCAGCGGCATCGTCTCAGACGGCGCAAGGCTCTACTTCACCGACAGCGAGACCAGCGCCGTCCGCACCGCCGACCTGGCCGAGACCGGACGAGTATCTACCATCGTGGGAGAGGACCTGTTCACCTTCGGCGACGTGGACGGCCTCGGCAACCAGGTCCGGCTCCAGCACCCCCTCGGAATCGACATCCGGGACGGTGAGCTGTTCATCACCGACACCTACAACAACAAGATCAAGCGCATACTGCCCGTCACCAGGAGCGCGACTACCTTCCTGGGCAGCGGGGAGGTCGGAAGACAGGACGGGACCGGCGCGTCAGCGCAGTTCCACGAGCCGGGAGGACTCAGCATAGCGAACGGCAGCATGTACATAGCCGACACGAACAATCACGCCATACGAGTGGCCGATCTCGAGTCGCGTCTCGTGACCACACTGGAGATCACGGGCCTCTAGGACGCCAATAAGCCATGCCCAACCGACTGATTCACGAGACCAGCCCCTACCTCCTCCAGCACGCCCACAACCCGGTTGACTGGCACCCCTGGGGACCGGAGGCGCTGGACCGGGCGCGCTCGGAGGAGATGCCCATCCTGTTGAGCGTCGGATACTCGGCATGCCACTGGTGTCACGTCATGGAGCGGGAGTCGTTCGAGGATCCCCACATCGCGAAGTTGATGAACGACAACTTCGTCTGCATCAAGGTCGACCGCGAGGAGCGGCCGGACATCGACTCGATCTACATGATGGCCGTTCAGGCGATGACGGGACATGGCGGATGGCCCATGACCGTCTTTCTTACGCCAGAAGGCAAACCCTTCTACGGCGGCACCTACTTCCCCCCCGAGGACCGAAGGGGAATGCCGGGCTTCCCGAAGGTCGTCGAGGCTATTGCGCGCGCCTACCGCGAGAACCGGGGCGACGTGGTCAGAACGACCACCCAGCTCATCCAGAGGATGGAGCAGGTGTCACTCCCGGTCCACAGCCTCGAGCCGCTGACTACCGAGGTGCTCGGCCAAGCCTACCGGGCCATCGCCAGCCAGTTCGACGACAGGCACGGAGGGGTCGGCCTGCAGCCGAAGTTCCCCCAGCCGATGACCTACGAGTTCCTGCTCCGCTACTACCAGCGCGTCCAGGACCCCGACGCGCTCGACATGGTGGAGCTGACGCTGGATCGGATGGCCAACGGGGGAATCTACGACCAGATAGGCGGCGGTTTCCACCGCTACTCAACCGATACCTACTGGCTGGTGCCCCACTTCGAAAAGATGCTGTATGACAACGCTCTTCTGGTAAAGCTATACCTGCATGCCTACCAGGTGACCGGAAAGGATCTCTACAGGCGAGTCGTGGAGGAGACTCTCGACTACGTCCGCAGAGAGATGACAGATCCGGACGGCGGTTTCTATTCGGCACAGGACGCTGACAGCGAGGGCGTGGAGGGCAAGTTCTTCGTATGGCGTCCGGAAGAGATCGTGGACATCCTCGGCGAAGAGGATGGTCGGCTGATCAACCTGTACTACGGCGTCACGCGGGAAGGCAACTTCGAGGGGCGGTCGATCCTCCACGTCCGGGACGGCGCCAGGGAGCTCGGCGTCGATGACGAGGCCCTCGGGCGACTGGTGGAGCGGTCGAAGCCCAGGCTCCTAGAGGCGAGGAGCAGGCGGGTCGCTCCTGGCCTGGACGACAAGATACTGACGTCCTGGAACGGCATGATGCTCCGGGGATTCGCGGAGGCGGCGGCGGTTCTGGGCCGCGCCGACTATGCCCAGGCGGCTAACCAAAACGCGAAATTCATACTCTCCCACCTGAGAAAGGATGGTCGCCTGCTGCGCACCTACAGGGACGGAGAGGCCAAGCTGCGCGCCTACCTGGAGGACTACGCATTCCTCATCGACGGGCTGATTGCCCTCCACGAGGTGACGTTCGACGACGAGTGGCTCCTTGAGGCCGTATCTCTCGGAGAGGAGATGATCGACCTGTTCTGGGACGACGCCTCCGGGCAGATGTACGACACGGGGAGGGACCATGAGGAGTTGATCGTGAGGCCGCGCGATGTCTCCGACAACGCCGTGCCCTCGGGAAGCTCGATGGCGACCGACGTCCTGCTCAGGCTGGCGATACTGTCGGGGGACGATGAGTACCGGCGCAGGGCCGCTTCTGCTCTGAGGTCGGTGCGCGAGCTGGCGACCCGCTTCCCGACCGGCGCCGGACATTGGCTGTGCGCGCTCGACTTCTACCTGTCCACGGTCAAGGAGATAGTGGTGATTGGCGACCCCGCCGATCAGGCGACCGGGGCGCTGTTGGCCGAGGTCCATAGAAGCTACCTGCCAAATCGCCTACTCGTCGGCAGCGGCGCGGAGGCCACAGGGCCATCAGACGAGTCGGAGTCCACATTACCCTTGTTGCGGGAAAAGAGCCGTATCGGCGGCCGTCCAACGGTGTACGTATGCCGGAACTACGTCTGCAATCTGCCGGTGACGGAGCCCGCGGCCCTGGCCGCCCAGCTTGCGGAGTAGGACTGCTCATACCGTGTTGGCGAGTTGAAGATCACCGTAGTAGGACTCGGATATGTGGGAATGGTCGCGGCCGCCGGGCTTGCGAGGGCCGGTCACGACCTGCTCGGCGTCGACATAGACCGGGACCGAGTCCGGCTCCTTCAGGCCGGCCGCATTCCGGCATACGAGCCCGGCCTGGAGCCGATGGTGGCTGCGGCGATATCCGAGGGAAACCTGAGGTTCCTCCATCGCGACGACGTGTCCGAATCCCTCGGCGACGTCGCCCTGATCGCCACGGGGACGCCGCCGACGGAGAGCGGAGCGGCGGACCTGAGGCAGGTGAGGTCGGCAGTATCCTGGGTCATTTCAAAGAGTCCCCAGAGGCTCGTGGTGGCGATGAAGAGCACCGTCCCTCCCGGCACCGGTCAGCGCATCGTCGAGAAGGACCTGAGAGGGGCTGGTCTCGCCTACGTCTCCAACCCGGAGTTTCTCCGAGAGGGCCGGGCGGTCGAGGACTGGAGATCGCCCGACCGGATCGTGATCGGAGCGGAGCCCGGAGATGCGAGCTCAGTCGCGGTCGTCAGGGAGATGCACGCGGGAATCGAGGCGCCCTACCTGATAACCGACATCTCCAGCGCCGAGATGATCAAATACGCGAGCAACGCCTTCCTGGCGACGAGGATCTCCTTCATCAACGAGATGGCGTCCCTGTGCGACAGGGTGGGAGCCTCTATCGATACGGTGAGCGAGGGCCTCGCGATGGATGCGAGGACCGGCAGCCGTATCTACGCCGGCGTGGGGTACGGAGGCTCCTGCTTCCCAAAGGATGTACGGGCGCTCGACCATCTGGGCCTGACCAGCGACGTCAGCGTCGAGCTGCTCCGCTCGGTCATAAACGTCAACAACCGTCAGAGGCTCTTGCCCCTGCACGCGCTTCGCAGGCGTTTCAACGGCATAATCGACGGGCTCAGAATCGGCGTTCTTGGCCTAGCGTTCAAGCCGGAAACCGACGACGTGCGCGACGCGCCGTCCCTCGATCTGATCAAGGCGCTCGTGGACGAGGGCGCCGATGTGAGGGCGTTCGATCCAGAGGCGAACGACACGGCCCGGACGCACCTGCCTCCGGCGGTCCGCCTGGTTGATGACCCGGTCGAGGCCGGAGACCGGGCGCAGGCGATGGTAGTGCTGACCGAGTGGAGACAGATCGTCGCCGCGGACTGGAAGGACCTCGCTCGCTGCATGCGTCCTCCCCGGTTTCTGTTCGACGGCCGCAACGCTCTGGACGCCGGTGAGATGCGCAGGCTGGGGTTCGAGTACAAAGGGATCGGAAGAGATGCAGACGGCAATCCTTCCTTCCCGACACTCCATTCGTCACTCCCGCGAGAGCAGGAATCCACTGGCTCTCCATCCGCCTCAGGACACTAGACGATGCCTGGACCCGTTCGCCCTGAGCCTGTGGAAGGACCAGGACCAGCCGTAGGACGGCTGATCCGTCCGCATCTAGCGTCTGCGGGAAGGTTTGCTTCGGTGGACCCGCCGGAAGTGCTCGCGCGCCGCGCCGGCGTGTCCGAAGACCGGATCATCAGGCTGAATGCGAACGAGAACCCCTACGGGCCTTCTCCCGCCGTCGCAAGGGCCATCGCCTCCGGCCCGTTGCACCTCTACCCGGACCCCATGCAGCGCAGGGTCCGGGATGCTCTCTCCGGTTACGTCGGACTCGACCCCTCCAACATCGTCCTCGGCTCCGGCAGCGGAGAGCTGATCGACCTACTGTTTCGCGTCTTCGTCGATCCCGGCGACTCCGTGATCGAGTGTGATCCGACCTTTGGAATGTACCGCTTCTGCGCCGGCGTGGCCGGGGCGCATCTCATCTCAGTCCCCAGAGACGAGCGGTTCGAGATCGACGTACGGTCGGTGGAAGCAGCAGTCGGGCCGAACACGAAGATCATCTTCGTCAACTCCCCCAACAACCCCACCGGCAATCCCGCATCCGAAGAGCAGGTGCGTGCGTTGCTGGATTCGGGACCGCTTGTCGTGGTCGACGAGGCCTACTTCGAGTTCCACGGCCAGTCCCTATCGGCGCTGTTGGCCGAGCGAGACAACCTGGTGGTCCTGCGAACGATGAGCAAATGGGCCGGCATCGCCGGTCTCCGGGTCGGCTACGCGCTGGCCTATCCCGATGTCGTCGATGCCCTCATGGCCGTCAAGATACCCTACAACCTCAGCTCTATCGCGGAGGCCGCCGTGATCGCGTCTCTCGAAGACGCTGACGCCCTGCTAGCCAGGGTCCAGGCCATCGTCGAAGAGAGAGCTCGCCTCTTCTCGCTCCTGGAAAGTATGCCCGGCCTGACGCCATGGCCCTCCAAGGGCAACTTCATGCTCTGCCAGATGGACGGCGGGCGGGCTCGAGACATCTTCGAAGGCCTGGCCAAGCGCGGCATCTTCGTTCGCCTGCCCGGATCGGAGAGGCTCGATGACTGCTTCAGGGTGTCGATCGGAACGCCCGACCAGAACGACGCCTTCGTAGCCGCTCTCCGCCGAATCGTCTGACTACCAAACGCCAGGGGCCTTTTCAATTGTAATGCAGGAAAGTCGTCCTCCCCGTTCGGCCTGAGCCTGTCGAAGGCCCTATCTGAATCTACCACCCGATTGACCCCGCGAACGTCTGTGCTATAGTAGTGTTGCGACCAGGGAGCGCAGGAGTATGGAGGCCCCGGCTCCTGACCTCCTTTCCCGGCCATCGAAATGTCGCACTTTGTCCCACTTTGACGCACATAATATATAGGGCCCAGGTTGGCACAGATACAGGTTGCCGCCCCATACCCCCGTCAACTATGATGATGACCCGATACCATGACGTCTAACCCCACCCTCATCGAAGAGCTGCAGGCGGTCGTAGGCGACGCCTACGTCCTTCACGACCACGCCGATCTCATCGTCTTCGAGTATGACGGCTCCGTCGACAAGGCGCTGCCCTCGGCCGTCGTGCTTCCAGCCTCGGCGGAAGAGGTCTCGGAGGTGGTCAGGATCGCCTGCCGCCACGATCTCCCGATCGTGGCGCGGGGCGCGGGCACCGGCCTGAGCGGCGGCGCGGTCGCCGAGCACGGCGGCATCCTGATGCCCCTTACGCGGATGACCCGGATCCTGGAGATCGACGTCGAGAACCGCATAGCGGTGGTCGAGCCTGGGCTCGTCAACATCGACCTGACCGACGCCGTCTCCAAGTACGGCCTCTACTACGCGCCCGATCCCTCCAGCCAGAAGGCATGCACGATCGGCGGCAACGTGGCTGAGAACTCGGGCGGCCCGCACTGTCTCGCATACGGTGTGACCACCAATCACGTGCTCGGACTCGAGATGGTGCTGGCCGACGGATCGATCCAGTGGGTCGGCGGCAAGACGAGAGACGGGCACGGTTACGATCTGCGCGGCGTGATGGTCGGCTCGGAGGGAACGCTCGGCATCGTGACCAAGGTCGCCGTCCGGCTGCTGACCCGACCCGAAGCGGTGAAGACGCTGCTGGCGGTCTTCAAGGAGCTCGACCACGCCAGCGCCGCCGTATCAGGGATAATCGGCGCTGGTATCGTCCCCGCCGCCATCGAGATGATGGACGACATCTGCATAGAGGCCGTCGAGCCGGCCGTGCACGCGGGCTACCCGGCCGGCGCGGGCGCCGTGCTGCTCGTCGAGGCGGACGGCCTCGTCGAGTCGGTCGAGGAGGAGGTCGAGGAGATCGAACGCATCTGCCGGCTGTACGACTCTCTCGAGATCCGCACCGCGACCGACGAGCAGGAGCGCGAACGGCTGTGGGCCGGACGCAAGGGCGTCCTGGGAGCTCTCGGCCGGCTGGCGCCCAACTACTACCTGGCCGATGGCACGATCCCGCGGACCAAGCTGGTAGAGGTGCTGGCGAGGATCAAGGAGATATCCCGGGAGAGCGGGTTCCCTATCGCGAACCTGCTTCACGCCGGCGACGGTAACCTCCATCCCTCCGTACTGTTCGACGAGCGCAGACCGGGCGACACCGAGAAGGTCATGGAGATTGGCGGAGAGATACTGAAGCTCTGCGTTGAGGCGGGCGGCGTGCTGTCCGGCGAGCATGGCATCGGACTGGAGAAGCAGGAGCACATGCCCCTGATGTTCACGGACGACGACATGGAGGCTATGTCGAAGCTCAAGCCCGCCTTCGCGACCGGCCTGAGATTCAACCCGGGCAAGGTGTTCCCCACAGGCGCCTCATGCTCGGACGTCCGTCAGGCGGCGGCCATCGCGAGGGCCGGCAGCGAAGCCTACATATAGGCTCCCGATGACCACCGTCGCGCCCGGTGACATTCAGCAGGCGTTCGCGGACGCAGTAGGTGCGGAAAACGTCACGCTGGACGTCGACGGCTATTCGGTCGACGGCCTCGCTCCGAGCCTGATCGTCCGGCCCTCGGACATCCATCAGCTCTCGCGCGCTATGGCCGTCGCCGCGGAGCGCCGGGTGGCCGTGGCGCCGCGCGGAGGGGGTACGCGGATGGAGGTGGGCAACCCTCCAGAGCGGCTGGACGCCGTCGTGGAGGTGTCGCGCCTCGATAACGTCATTGAGCACAACCCTGCCGATCTGACAGTCACGACGCAGGCCGGCATAACCGTCGCCAGTCTTCGGAGGGTCTTGGAGAAAGAGGCCCAGCTCCTCGCGATCGACCCTCCCCTGCCCGACAGGGCCACTATCGGCGGCACCCTCGCGTCTGGGGCCGACGGCCCGCTCAGGTGGCACTACGGTCATCCCAGGGACTCCGTTATAGGCATGAGGGTGGTCCAGGCCGACGGAACCGTTACGAAGAGTGGCGGACAGGTCGTAAAGAACGTCAGCGGCTACGACATGTCGAGACTCCACATCGGGGGGCTTGGCACTCTGGGCGTAATCGCGGAGGTCTCCTTTAAGCTGACTCCCCTGCCGCAGCGCCAGGCGACCCTGTTGGGCGGGTTCGAATCGGTCGAGGCGGCGCTGGAGGCCGGCCTCGGCATCTTCCACAGCCAGGTCATGCCCCTGGCGCTGACGGTATTCGACGACACGGTGCGGAGACCGGTCGGATTCGAAGCGCCGGGGTCGAGTTACCTGCTGGCCGTCAGGCTGGGGGGGCGGCCGCGAAGCCTTCGGCGTCAGGTTGCCGAATGCGCCTCAATCTGCAACGCGCACGGAGCGTACAGCAGCCAGGAGATCGAAGGCGACGACGCAGCCTCCCTGTGGCGCGCCCTGGCCGACTTCGGCTGGAACCGGGAGACCGCTCCGGTAGTCGTCAGAGCATCCCTCATGCCCCTCTCGGTACGCCGTATGATGGACGGCCTACGGGAGACGAGGGCTGCCGCTCCACCGCCCGCCTTCGTGGCGCAGCCAGGATTCGGTGTGGTCCACATGGTCTGGTACGCTGACAGCCTCGACTCTCAGATCGACCGGACGGTGCTGACGCTGATCGAGGCGAGAGACGCGGTCCACCGCGCGGGCGGACGCGCCGTGATCGAAAGGTGTCCGACAGACGTGAAATCGAGGCTCGATGTATGGGACACGGCCGATGCGTCTCTGGCCGTGATGCGGCGCATGAAGGAGCAGTACGATCCTCTCCGGATTCTCAACCCCGGTCGTTTCATAGGGGGCGCCTGAATGGCAGGTTCGACGCGCGAGACGGGGTCCGGTCTCTTCGCCGGGCCGGATGCTCCGGCAGAATCGGAGCTGTACAAGTGCGTCCACTGCGGCTTCTGTCTACAGGCGTGTCCGACCTATCTGGAGACAGGGTTGGAGACGGAGTCTCCTCGAGGCAGGATAGCGCTGATGAAGGCGGTAAACGAGGGCCGCATCGACGCGAGCCAGTCGGTCATCCGCCACTGGGACCTGTGCATCCAATGCCGCGCGTGCGAGGTGGCGTGCCCCTCCGGCGTGCCCTACGGAAACCTCATCGAGTCGACCATGGCCCAGGTGGCCGAACGGCGGAAGATGAACCCGTTGGCGCGACTGGCCATGCACATCTCGACGAGATGGCTGTTACCCCATAGGAGGAGGCTCGCGCTCCTCGTAGCCGCCCTGCGCCTCTACCAGCGATCCGGGCTCCAGTGGCTGACGCGAAGGTCGCGCATACTGCGTCTGGTGCCGGGAAACGCGGCGGAGCTCGAATCATCCCTGCCTTCCGTTCGGGCAGCCGGCTTCAGGACCGATGGAAGAAGGGTCCCGGCCATCGGCGCGACCCGGGCGCGGGTCGCGCTGCTCTCGGGCTGCGTCATGCCGCTGGTGCAGGGCCCGGAGATGGAGGCGATGGTCAGGGTGTTGACCCGGAACGGATGCGAGGTCAGCGTCCCTAAGGAGCAGGTGTGCTGCGGCGCGCTCAACTCGCATGTCGGCGACCTCGACACTGCCAGATCTCTGGCGCGAAAGAACGTAGACGCATTCCTCAACAGAGGAGTCGATGCCGTCGTCGTAGCCTCGGCGGGATGCGGATCACGGATGAAGGAGTACGGGCACCTGCTCAGGGACGACCCGGACTACTCAGCCGGAGCATCCCGGTTGAGCGGCATGGTCAGAGACGTTCACGAGTTCCTCGTGGATCTCCCCTTAACCCCGCCAAAGGCGCGGCTGGACTACCGCGTCACGTACCAGGACTCCTGCCACCTCGCCAACCCCCAGCGAATTACCCGGCAACCGCGGGAGCTGCTCCGGTCGATCGAGGGAATCGACTTCGTCGAGCTGCCCCGCGCGTCGGTCTGCTGCGGCGGAGGCGGCACCTACACCATCACCGAGAGGGATCTCTCCCTCAGGGTGTTGGAGTCGAAGGTCGCCGCGGTGAGAGAGACGGATGCGGATGTCCTGACGACGGCCAACCCTGGATGCGTCATCCAGCTCCAGTACGGAGTCGAGCGGGCAGATCTGCCGGTCGAGGTGAAGTACGTCACGGACCTGCTGGACGAAGCGTACAGTCTCGAAGAGCGTGGCCGGACGGACACCGAAGGTCAAGGGAGGAAGGGCCATGGATCTGGGTCTTGAGGGGAAGGTCGCGCTGGTTACCGGGGGAAGCGAGGGTATCGGCAAGGCGGCTGCGGCGAGATTGGCCGTCGAGGGATGCAGGGTCGCGATCTGCGCGCGTCGCCCGGACGTGCTCGACGCCGCGGCCGAGGAGATCGAGAGAGCGGCGGGCGGCAGCGTCCTCGCCGTTCCGGCCGATGTCTCGGCGCCGCAACAGATCGAAGCGCTGTTCGATGCCGTCCTGAGAGCCTACGGACGCCTCGACATTCTGGTCAACAATGCAGGAACGTCCGCCGCGGGATTCTTCGGAGACACCACCGACGAGGCGTGGCAGTCCGATCTCGATCTCAAGCTGTTCGCGGCGATACGCTGCTCTCGGCTTGCCGTCCCGCACATGAAGTCCCAGGGAGGGGGACGGATCATCAACGTCACGAACCTGGGAGGGAAGGCGCCGGGGCCAAGCTCGGTGCCGACATCCGTCAGCAGGGCGGCCGGTATCGCCCTGACCAAGGCGCTCTCGAAAGACTATGCGGCGGACAACATCCTGGTAAACACCGTCTGCATAGGGCTGATCAAGAGCGGCCAGAACGAGCGACAGTGGGAGCGAGCGAGGGCGTCCCGACCCGGCCTGACTCTGGAGGACTGGTACGCGGAGCGCGGACGGTCGATACCACTGGGCAGGGTCGGCGAGTCGGAGGAGGCCGGCGACGTTATCGCCTTCCTCGCCTCCGAGCGCGCCGGGTATGTCACCGGAGTCTCCGTCAACATCGACGGCGGCGCCTCGTCCGTCGTGTGAGGGATGACTTACGGCGCCGTCTGGCCGCGGTGACGCAGCGCGTGGTCGACGAGGACCAGAGCCATCATCGCTTCGACGATCGGCACGGCGCGGGGCAGAACGCACGGATCGTGGCGTCCTCTGCCCTCCATGACCACAGGTTTCCCGTCTGAGTCGACCGTATCCTGAGGCTTCATGATCGTCGCCGTCGGCTTGAACGCCGCACGAACTACTATGTTCTCTCCGTTGCTGATCCCTCCCTGGATGCCTCCAGAGTGGTTCGTCCGGGTCCGAATGCGCCCCCGCTCGGAGTAGAAGGGGTCGTTGTGCTCCGATCCGGTCATCACGATGCCGCCGAATCCCGATCCAACCTCGAACCCCTTGCAGGCCGGCAGGGAGAGCATTGCTCTCGCAAGGTCGCCGTCGAGCTTGTCGAAGACGGGGTCTCCCAAGCCTGGCGGGACGTTCCGCGCGACGGCCTCGACGACACCGCCGAGAGAGTCCCCGTCCTTGCGGGCGTCCTTGATACGCTCCTTCATCCGCACCGCCATGTCCTGGTCCGGGCAGCGCACATCGTTCGATTCAACGTCTTCGGGAGATACGGTATCCGCGTCCACCTCGGCGGCCAGCTCCGAAACCTGCTTGACGTAGCCCACGATCTCGACGCCGAACTCACAGGCGAGCAGCTTCTTGGCGATGGCGCCGGCGGCGACCCGGCCAACCGTCTCTCGTGCGCTGGCCCGCCCGCCGCCCATCCAGTTCCGTATCCCGTACTTTGCCTGATAGGTGTAGTCGGCGTGGGACGGACGAAAGAGATCCCGCATATGCTCGTAGTCTTTGCCCCGCGCATCCTCGTTCCAGACGCCGATGAGGAGGGGAGTGCCCAGAGTCATGCCGTCGAAGACCCCGGAGAGTATCTCTGCCCTGTCCCCCTCCTTACGCTGCGAGGCGATCTCGCTCTGTCCGGGCCTTCGCCGGTCAAGCTCACTTTGAATCTCATCCACGGAAAGTTCGAGCCGGGGCGGACATCCATCCACAACGACGCCTATTGCGGCACCGTGGGACTCTCCCCACGTCGTTATCCGGAAGCTGTGACCGAATGTGTTCCCCACGTCGTTCCCCGAAGTCGGCAGGCTGCCACAATGCTACCATCCGTTGGAGCTATGTGCTAACATCGCACTCTCAGAGACGCCCATAGAGTTTCGACGTTCGGGCCCGGGTTGAACACCTGCGAGCGCCTTTCGCCGAAGGCGAATGAGCGCCGCTCGTAGCCCGGGCCCTCTCTATGTTCCCCGTGCCACAGAAAATGAGAACAGCCTAGCCGTGTCATCCGGTACCCGTCCCCACGGAGAGTCCTCACGCACTCCTCCTGTGCGGCACGTGGGACCGGCTCCGGGACCGGGAGCGTGGCGCTCCACCTTCAGCTCGCTGGGAGACCGCAACTTTCTGTATCTGTGGCTCGGGATGCTGGCGATGATGGGCGGCATGCAGATGCAGATGCTCGTGAGGGGCTACCTCGTGTACGACCTGACGGGCTCCGCGTCGCTGTTGGGAATCGTCAGCGCCAGCTCGTCGCTGCCGATTCTTGCGCTGGCCCTGTTCGGAGGCGCGGTAGCCGACCGCGTAGAGCGTAAGAGGGTGATCCAGGTGGGGCAGGCGGCTGCGGCGACGCTGGCCTTGCTGGTCGGAGTCGCGATCGCCACCGACAGGATCATCTGGCAGCATCTGATGGTGGCCTCCGTCATACAGGGAGCCGCCTTCTCCTTCATCATGCCCGCGCGGCAGGCGATAATTCCTCAGTTGGTCGGGCAGCGCAGGCTCAGCAATGCGATTGCCCTGAACGCCGCCGGAATGAGCGTCACGACCCTGGCCGCCCCGGCAGTGGCCGGCGGGGTCTATGCATGGTTCGGACCGGACAGGGCCTACTTCGTCATTTCGGCTTTGATGTTCCTGGCCATAGCACTCGTCGGACTCATCCCGGCGCTGAAGGGCGGCCCCGCGCGGCCCAGGCGCTCTGTGACCGCCGACATAGCCGTTGGAATCGGCTACATACTCCGCTCACGAATGGTGCTGGTGCTCCTGATGATGGGCCTCATCACCACGCTCCTGGCACAGCCGTTTCGGTTCCTGCTGCCGGTCTTCGTGGTGGACCTCTACGACAGAGGGCCCGACTCGATGGGCCTGCTGATCACGGTAATGGGCGCCGGATCACTCGTCGGCTCCCTGCTCATAGCCGCGCTCGGCCGATGGCGCCGTGGGCTGATCCTGATACTGGGCACCTTCGCCTCCGGTTTGGCTCTGCTGCTAGTCGCCGCATTCCCGCTGTACGGCATCGCGATAGGCATAATGGTAATGCTCGGCCTTGGAGACGCCTCTCGCCGGGGTCTCAACCAGGCCTTGATAATGGAGGAGAGCGATGACGCCTTCAGTGGCAGAGTCATGAGCGTCTTCATGATGAACTTCGGGCTGATGCCCCTGGCCGTGCTGCCCGCAGGAATCGCGACGGACCACTTCGGAGCGCCGGCGGCGGTCGGATCGATGGCCGTCCTGTTGCTGGTGATCTCGGCAATCGTGCTGATCACGCAGGGCCCCCTGCGCAGGTTGCAGTAAAGACTGGACCTCCCACGATCACACGAGCGGTCTGAACAGTTAGTCCGGCCCTATATCGACATCGCTCCAGCGAGAATATACGATTACGCATGTTGTTCGTAACAGGACCGAATGGTCGAAAGAGGTGGGAGAAGGGATGACACTCGCAGAGCGCAGTCGTATCAGGAATCACCCGGAGCGCGCCGTTCCCCACGAAACTGAGGAGATTCTGCACTCCGGACTGGTCGCGCACGTCGGGTTCGTCGAGGGCGGTCAGCCCTACGTCATACCGATGTCCTACCACTACGACAGGAGCGCGCCCGAGTCGATCTATATACATGGCTCCGTCAGGAGCCGCGCAATGAAGCATCTGGCCGCGGGCGCTCCCGTCTGCATCACCGTAACGCTAACCGATGGGCTGATCTACTCGCGGAAGGCGATGAACCATTCGATGAACTACCGCAGCGTCATGATCTTCGGCGAGGGCAAAGAGGTGGAGAACGACGCGGAAAAGTCCAGGCTGTTCGACCGTATGGTCCAGCGCTACTTCCCCGGACGCACACTCGATCACGACTACAACGCTCCGCCACCGACCGACCTCGGGGTGACCACCCTGGTAGAGGTCGCGATCATGGACCGGAGCGCAAAGGCCCGCCGCGGCGGTCCGACCGGGCCCGACGACGATCGTCCTGACGCGCCGGGTTCAGCCGGAGTCGTACAGATGAGGGAGTTCTAACTATGCCAACCGTATCCGCCGACAGGCTCAGGTCGATAGCCGCCGCGCTCCTGCAGGCGGCGGGCGCGTCGGAAGAGGAGGCTGCCATCATATCGCGCCACTCGATCGGCGCCAATCTCGCCGGCCACGACTCCCACGGGATCATCCAGATTCCGACCTACATAGACCGGATCGAGCGCGGACATATCGTGCCGGGAGCACTCTTCGAGATCGTGAGCGACTCCCCAACGACGACCGTGATCGACGGTCACTGGGGCTTCGGATACGTCGTATCGGAGAGGGCAATGAGCCTGACGATAGAGAAGGCGGCTCGCAGCGGCGTCGCAGCGGCCACCGTCTTCAGACAGAGCCACGTCGGGCGCGTTGCCGACTATCCGATCATGGCCGCCGAACGCGGCATGATCGGCCTGATGACCGCCGACTCGGGCAGGTCGGCCAAGTCGGTCGTACCGTTCGGAGGCCGGGAGCCGCGCCTAGGCACCAATCCGATCTGCATCGCCGTCCCCAGCGACCTCGACGGCACACTCTTCGTCGACATGGCGACCAGCGCCGTGGCAGGAGGCAAGGTCGCGCTCGCCGTCGCCAGGGGGGCGCGGATACCCGAGGGATGGATACTCGACAGCGAGGGGAGGCCGACGACCGACCCGTCCGCGCTCGGTCAAGGAGGCGCGTCCCTTCCGCTGGGAGGCCCAGAGGGCCACAAGGGGTACGGCCTCTCCGTCATGGTGGAGATTCTTTCGGGGCTGTTGACCGGGTTAGGATTCGGACACGAGCCGTCGGCACGACACAACGACGGCTGCTTCTTGGCCGCCTTCAACGTCGCGGCCTTCAGACCTCTCGAGGAGTTCAGGCGGGAGGTGACGCAGTTCGCCGCCTACCTCACCAGCTCCGCGCCAGCCGCCGGGTTCGACCGCGTCTACTACCCGGGCGAACTGGAGCATCTGCGGACGCAGGAGCTGATGCAGGACGGCATTTCGGTGGAGGATGCGACCTGGGGCCGGCTGTCCGCCCTAGCCGCGGAGTACGGGCTGTCCGCTCAACTGAAGCTGGAATAGCCCTATCTTAAACCCCAAAACTCCCTCTTAAGCCAACCAGGCGCCCGTCTCACACGCCGCCGGCTATGACGTCGCCCATCGCCGAGGTGCCGACTACGTCGCCGCCGTCCGCCGCGATATCGGCTGTCCGGTAGCCCTCCGCGAGCGCGCCCTCCACCGAACGCTCGACCGCCGCGGCTTCGGCGCCGAGCCCCAGCGACAGCCTGAGCAGCATCGCCAGGCTGAGGACTGCGCCGATGGGGTTGGCGATGCCCCGGCCCGCGATGTCTGGCGCCGTGCCGTGAATCGGCTCATACAGGGACGGATTGCCCCCGCGCCGGCGCCGGCCCGACGGCAGTCCCGCCAGGCTCGCCGACGGCAGCATGCCCATAGAACCCGACAGCACCGCAGCCTCGTCCGTCAGAATATCCCCGAAGGTGTTCTCGGCGACGATCACGTCGAAACGGGCCGGGTTGCGTATCAGCTGCATGGCCGCGTTGTCGACCAGTATGTGCTCCAGCTCGACGTCCGGGTACTCCGTGGACAGCTCCACGGCTATCTCCCGCCACAGGCGGGACGACTCGAGGACATTCGACTTGTCCACCGACGCGAGCCTCTGTCGCCGGCCCCTTGCCAGATCGAAGCCCACTCTGAGAATGCGCTCGATCTCCGCCTCCGTGTACTTGAGAGTGTCGACGCCGCGGCGTCCCCTGGACGTCGTCCAGCGTCTTTTCGGACGGCCAAAGTAGAGGCCGCCGGTAAGCTCACGGACTATGATCAGGTCGACCCCGTGGAGGAACTGCGGTTTGACGGGGCTCGAATCGATCAGCGACGGGTAGACCTTCACCGGCCGGACGTTGGCGAACAGTCCCAGGTCCTTCCTGATGGCCAGTATGCCGTCCTCGGGCCTGACCTTCGCCGCCGGATCGTCCCACTTCGTCCCTCCCACCGCTCCGAACAGCACCGCGTCGGCGCCGGCGATCAGCTCCACGGTCTCATCCGGCAGCGGTGTCCCGGTCTCGTCGATGGCGCCGCCCCCTACCCTGCCGTAGCCGAGATCGAAGGTGTGGCCGAAGCGCCGGCCCACCGCCTCCAGCACCTTGACTGCCTCCCCCGTCACCTCCAAGCCCACACCGTCGCCCGGCAGCACCGCAATGGAAAATCTCATACGTGTCTCCGTCCTCACTCGATTGGCGAATTTCTTGACCCGCAACGTATTATATGCCAGACGCGGAGAACTCAGTGCGGAGGCAAGACCAATGACCAAGACAGCGGACGCCGTCGTCATCGGCGGCGGTGTGATGGGGGCCAGCATCCTCTACAACCTGGCCTCGCGAGGCGTGGGCTCCGCCGTGCTGCTCGAACGCGACACGCTCGGATCCGGGTCGACCGGACGCTCCTCCGGGGTGATCCGCATGCACTACTCGACCGAGGTGAACGCCCGCCTGGCCTGGGAGAGCTTCGGGATACTCAGGGACTTCGGGCAGGTCGTCGGCGCCGGCGACGCGGGCTGGGTCCATACGGGCTTCCTCGTGGTCGTACCGCCGGAGTCCATCGACGGGCTCAGGCAGAATATCGAGATGCAGCAGTCGGTGGGCATCGACACCCGCATCATCTCGCTGGAGGAGGCGCGGGAGCTGGCGCCCGGCTTCGACCTGCAGGGCGATGAGGGCTTCGCATGGGAGCCGCAATCAGGCTACGGCGATCCCTCCGGCACAGCCCTGGGCTACTCGGCGAGGGCGAGGGAGCTGGGGGCAGACGTCGAGCTCGAGTCGCCCGCGACCGGCGTGGAGATAGAGGGCGGTAGAGTGGTCGCCGTCACCACCGCCGCGGAGCGGTACGAGACTCCCGTCGCGATCGTGGCGACCGGCCCCTGGTCTCCTCGCTTCCTGACACAGAAGCTGGGACTGGATCTCCCGCTGGAGGCCACCCGGCACGAGGTTTTTTTTCTGCGCAGGTCCATGGAGACTCTTCCGTCTCCTCCCACAGGGGCGGACATGGCCAACCTGACCTACTTCAGGCCAGAGGGGGCGGACCTGATGCTGGTGGGCAACGGAAACGCCGAGGATGTGGTCGACCCCGATGTCTTCAATCCCCGTCCCTCCCTGGACCACCTGGAGGACGTGTGGCTGCGTCTGTCACGGCGCATCCCCGCTATGGCCGACTCGGAATACGTGACCGGCTACGCCGGCCTCTACACCTCCACGCCGGACCTGCACCCGATCGTCGACCGCGTAGACGGCGTAGACGGGCTCTACATCTGCACCGGGTTCAGCGGCCACGGCTTCAAGGAGTCGCCGGCCGTCGGCATCGTCATGGCCGAGCTGATCATGGACGGCGAGGCGACGACCATCGACATTTCGCCGCTGCGCATGAGCCGGTTCGAGGAGGGAGACCTGAACACGACCACCTACAAGTTCAAGGTCGTGGCGTAGCTGTCCTCACCAATCCGAGACTGCTGATTCAGGATACCGGCTTTCGCCGGCATGACGGGTTGTTTAAGGGTCTCCTGCTCCGAGGGGGAAGACTGGGGACGGGGGCTCCCCTGCCCCGAGTCTCAACAGCTCCCTAACGTGTGACCACGTTGACCAGCTTGCCGGGCACGTAGACGACCCTGGCGACCTCTCTGCCCTCGACGTGGCGCTGCACGTTCCTGCTCCGAAGCGCAGTCTCGCGGGCCAGGTCGTCCGTGATCGACGCCGGAACCTCGATTCTGTCGCGCAGGCGGCCGTCGACCTGCACCACCAGAGTTATGACGGCGTCGGCGGCCAGACCGGCGTCCCACTCAGGCCATGATCGGCTGTGGACGCTGAACCGCCGACCGGTCCGCTCCCACAGCTCCTCCGACATGTGGGGCGCCATCGGCGCCATCAGGACCAGCAGCCGCTCTATCGCCTGCTCCCACAGCTCCCGGCCAACGTCTCCCCGCTCCCAGACCCGGCTCAGGCCGTTCGTAAACTCCATGAGCGAGGCCAGCGCGGTGTTGAACTTGAAGCGCTCCACGTCCTCGGTGACCTTGCGCACCGTCTGGTGGATCAGGCGGGTCAGATCACGCGCCGCCTCCTCGGAGACGGGCGCACCCAGCCTCCCGGGGTTCCGCCGGGCCAGCTCCCAGACGCGGTTGAGCCAGCGCGCCACTCCGTTTATGCCGGAATCGCTCCACTCGCCTCCCTGCTCCCAGGGACCCAGGAACATCAGATAGCACCGGACGGCGTCCGCGCCCATCCTCTCGACGTACTCGTCCGGGGCGACGACGTTGCCTCGCGACTTGCTCATCTTCCGGTGCTGGAAGACGATCGTCCCCTGGTTGAAGAGACGCACGAACGGCTCGTCGAAATCCAGCATCTCCAGGTCTCGCAGCGCCTTCACGAAGAAGCGGGCGTAGAGCAGGTGCATGACGGCGTGCTCGACACCGCCCGTGTACTGGTCGACCGGGTTCCACTGTCCCACCGTCCGCGGATCGAACGGGCCGTCGGCATAGTCAGGACTGGCGTACCTCAGGAAGTACCAGGAGGAGTCGACGAAGGTGTCCATCGTGTCGGTCTCCCGCCTGGCGGCCCCGTCGCACCGCGGGCAGCTCGTGTTCACGAACCCCTCGTGCAGGGCGAGCGGCGACTCCCCGGTCGGCAGGAACTCGGCGTCCTCGGGCAGCAGGACAGGCAGGTCGCGCTCCGGCACGGGAACGGTGCCGCACTCGTCGCAGTAGACTATTGGGATGGGGGTCCCCCAGTACCGCTGACGCGAGATCAGCCAGTCCCTCATGCGGTAGTTGACCGTTCTCCGTCCCCAGCCCATCGCCTCGACGCGGTCGGCGATGCGCTCCATACCCTCGGAGCTGGGGAGGCCGTCGAACGGGCCTGAGTTGACCTGGACGCCCTCATCCACGTACGCCTCGGACAGCTCCTCCCCGTCCCATCCCGGCGGCGCCACGACCACCCGAATCGGCAGGTCGTACTTCGTCGCGAACTCGAAGTCTCGCTGGTCGTGCGCCGGCACGCCCATCACGACGCCCGTGCCGTAGGTCAGCAGGACATAGTCGCCTATCAACACCGGCACGCGCTCGCCGTTGAGCCGGTTCACGCAGTAGGAGCCGGTGAAGACGCCCGTCTTCTCCTTCTCGGTAGACAGCCGCTCGACCTCCGTCTGGCGGCGCGCCTCGTCGACGTAGGCCTGAACGTCCGCGCGGCGCTCGTCCGTCGTCAGCGCGTCCACCAACGGGTGCTCGGGCGCCAGGACGACGAAGGTGACGCCGAAGATCGTGTCGATCCGGGTCGTGAATGTCGAAAGCGTATTCAGCTCCAGTCCGTACTCGGAGATGTCGAACTCTATCTCGACCCCCTCGCTGCGGCCGATCCAGTTCGTCTGCATCACGTTGATACGCTCAGGCCACTCTATCTTCGACTGGTCGAGCAGCTCGTCCGCGTAACTCGTGATGCGGAAGAACCACTGGTTCATGTCGCGGTGAGTGACCGCCGTATCGCACCGCTCGCACAGCCCCTCGATCACCTGCTCGTTGGCCAGGACCGTGTTGCACGATGGGCACCAGTTGACCGGCGCATAGTCTCTGTATGCGAGACCCGCCCCGTAGAGCTGCAGGAACAGCCACTGGTTCCACCTGTAGTAGTCCGGAGTGCAGGTGACGACCTCCCTGTCCCAGTCGTACATGGGGCCCATCGACCGGAGCTGACGACGCATGTTCCGTATGTTGTCCATCGTCCACGTGTACGGATGGATGCCCCGTCTTATAGCCGCGTTCTCGGCGTTCAGCCCGAAGGCGTCGAATCCCATCGGATGCAGGACGTTGTGTCCCTGCATTCTCATGAACCGCGCGCGCGTGTCCGCGCCGGACATCGCGTACCAGTGGCCGATGTGGAGGTCGCCAGAGGGATACGGATACATGTGAAGCTCGTACCACTTGGGCCGGGGATCGTCGTCCCGGACCCGGTAGGTCCCTTCCTCACTCCAACGCGCCTGCCACTTGGCCTCTACGGCCTTGTGATCGTAGCGCCGCTCCGTCTTTCGTTCCGTCGTCGTCATCGGTACGCTCCAATATGGCGTCGGTCAGGCCGACACAAGCAAAAGGCCCCGCTCCCCGAAGGGACGGGACCTTGAAACGCCCGCGGTACCACCCTGCTTCCCGCCGGACGCCGTCCGGCGGACACTCTAAATGCGATAACGGCGCTGGCCGCCCGACCCTACTCTATTTCAGGCCGGATGCTCTGGGGCGAGTTCGCGGACTGCCTGCGCCGGGCTCTCAGCCGGCCCTGTCGTTTTCGTCAGGACCCGCCCGGCTCTCTGTGGCTGCTCGACCCGCTACTACTCCCCTTCTGCGCATCTATTTGGTATGTGACTGGTACATCAGAACGCTAGCACAGCGCGCCGAAGGCGGTCAAGCGGAGAGGTGCGGGCAGGATGCCCGCGCTCCCAGTGGGGAACCTGCACGCCTCCGTCATCGGCGAGTCGCCCTGGGGAGAGCTTTTTTCTCAAAATGCGTCCCATTCTGTAACATTGTGTCTCTTTTCGTAGCTAGACCGGTGACGGTCCAGGACATCCATGAGACAGGTCTTGAACAGAGTTGGGACAGAAAAGTGACAGAATGGGACAGGTGGAGGACGGGTAGCGTGATGGATGTGAGGGCTGCCGTCCGGGTGCGGCGGATCTGGGTGGCTGTACGCATGCTCCGATCATAGCACATGCGTTCGGCGTTGTCCACTCTCCGCTTTGGCGTGGCGTATGATACCCTCTGACGGATACAGACGCCACCGGAGACAACGCCCATGGAACGCCCGATATTCAAACCGATAGGCACGCCCGAGGAGGAGCTGGACACTCCCATCCTGGTCGTCGACACGGCCCTTCTCGAGCGGAACATCGAAACGGTTCACTCCCACTTCCGGGACCTGGACACCGCGCGGCTCCGGCCGCACGTCGCCGCACACGGCAGTCCGGCCATCGCCCACATGCAGCTCGACGCCGGCGGCACCGTCGGCGGCATCTCGGTCTCAACGCTGGGGCAGGCGGAGGTGTTCGCAGAGTCGGGGTTCGACGACATATCAGTCGCGAACATCGTCGTGACACCGGACAAGATCAGGCGGCTGTGCGCGCTGGCGCGCCGCGCCAAAGTCACCGTGCGGGTCGACAGCGCTGGCAACGTCGGCGACCTGTCCGATGCCGCCGTCTCAGCCGGTGTCGAGATCGACGTGCTCGTGCACGTCCACACAGGGACGGGCGCCGCCGGAGTGGAGCCGGGAGCGGCTGCGGTCGATCTCGCTTGCGCAGTCCGGGACGCACCCAGTCTCACCTTTTCCGGCATCTCCACATACGGCGGGGCTCCCAGCGAGAAGCCACGAGCATATATCCAACAGATCCTGGACACCCGTGAGCACCTGGAAAAGACGGGACTGGAGATCGACGTGGTCAGCGCGGGAGGCACCGCCGACTATGAAGCGGCGGCCGGAGCGGGAGGCGTCACCGAAGTGCCGGCAGGCTCCTACGCGCTGATGGACGAGAGGCACAGGGAGCTGCGGCCCCTGCTCGCGAACGCCGCCCGGATCATGTCATGCGTTACGAGCGTCCCGGAGGCCGGCAACGTCATCACCGACTCCGGACGGAAGGCCGTGAGCGCCGACTCCGGAGACCCGCGCGTCGACCATCCGTCGGGTGCGACCGTGAGGGGGCTGAGCGCGGAGCACGGGGGTCTCTCCTTCGACCCGAGGGTAGACCACGGACTCCGGCTGGGCGACCGGGTGTGGCTCGTCCCCTGGGACATCTCAGGCTGCGTCAACGTGCACGACTACATCTTCGCAGTACGCGATGGGAGGCTGGAGGCGGTCTGGAACCTGCCGGCGCGCGGACGCTACCGCTAGCGGTCTTTCCCGATCGTCGGACCGGAGAGGTCACCAAAAGGAGCAGAAAGAATGGACAACTACAGGCCGCTGCCCGGCACACGAGTCGAGGACCTGGAGACGCCCTGCCTGATCGTCGATCTCGACGCCATCGAGCACAATTTCAAGGCCGTGAATGACATCTACGACGACACCGTCTGCAAGATGAGGCAGCACACCAAGAACACCAAGAGCCCGCGGCTCGCGATGATGCAGATCGACGCCGGCGGGACGGTAGGGGGGGTCTGCACGGCGAAGCTGGCCGAGGCCGAGGTGATGGTCGAAGGCGGCGTCACCGACGTCCTGATCCCCAACCAGGTGGTGCACAGAGACAAGATCGCCCGGATGTGCGCCCTTGCCAAACGGGCCGACATAAAGGTCTGCGTGGACAACCTGGAGAATGTCCAGGAGCTGTCGGACGTAGCAGAGGCGTACGGCACGAGCATCGGCGTGCTGATCGAGGTGAACACGAATATGGGCCGCGCCGGCGCGAGAAGCGCCGAGGAGGGCGTCGCTATCGCAAGGCTCGCCGAGCGCCTTCCCGGCGTCGACTTCCGCGGCGTGATGAGCCACCAGTCGCTCCGCGAGTTCCAGGGGCACGAGCACCGCTTCAACGTCGGCCGAGAGGCGATCCAGATATGCCTGGACGTCAAGGACGCTATCGAGGCCGAGGGCATACCAGTTGAGATGGTGTCGAGCGGCGAGACCTTCACTATAGACGTCGCGGCGACGATGGAAGGAGTCACCGAGGTCGAGGGCGGCACCTACGCCCTAGGCGGGACCATCGCCTTCTACATGGAGGACTTCCGCATCGCCAACAAGGTCCTGGCGACGATTATCAGCACTCCCCGACCGGGGGTCGCCGTGGGCGACGTCGGCCTGATGGCGCTGTCAGACCGAGGAGCGAGCGAGATAGAGGGCTGGCCCGAGGTACGCGTCGACGCGCTGCTCGACGACCACGTCGTGCTCGGGAGCGAAGGCGAGATGCCGCTTAGAGTCGGCGACAAGATCACCATCATCCCCTCCTACCAGGACATGCTGGTGGACCGGTGGGACCAGTACGTCTGCGTCCGCGACGGAGTAGTCGAGTCGGTGTGGGACATCCCAGGTAGGGGCTGCTCGCAGTAGGCGTGATGATGTCCAGCGAGTGGATGGTGAACCGATGAGACCTCATGCCCCCTGCCCTCCTTCTCAGTAGGCCGCCCCGACCAGCCAGTCCACAGCCTCCTGCAACGCAGTGTGTAACGCCGATCAACGAGACCGAGCGTTGACTTAAGACAGCGTCCTGTTCACTCAGGAGTGAATCGGTCTTGGCCAAGAAGTTCTACCTGGTCCGTCACGGCGAGACGGAATGGAACGCGGCAAAGCGCATCCAGGGGCAGACCGACGTGCCGCTGTCAGGTGAAGGTCGTCGCCAAGCACAGGCTGTCGCCGGATACCTGGCTGATGTTGAGTTCGATTCTGCGCATGCGAGCGATCTCTCGCGTGCGTTAGAGACGGCCCAGACTATACTCGCCGGGCACTCCAGTCCGGTGTCACTCACGATCCACAAAGGACTGCGAGAGATTTCAGACGGCATATACGAAGGGTGGTCGCTTGCTGCCGCCGTGGAGGCTGAACCGCGCATGGCGGGAACGGTTGATGACCAGACCTCTGCGCTGGACTTCGCGCCGCCTGGAGGGGAGAGCATCCGCCAAGTGTTCCTGCGCCAGCAAGAGGTGGCGTCGAAACTCAAGGCTGACAGCACCGGACACCGTGTCCTTGTAGTGGGCCACGGCTGGACGCTGAGATTGTTGGCGGCATCCCTACTTGATCGGGGTGCCGAGTGGTTCTGGGAACTCGAACCTCTCCACACTGCGAGCGTCTCGGTCATCGAACTCCGTGAGGGGTCGGCATCAATCGTCGGCTGGAACCAGACGAGACACCTGAGCGGCTAGGAAGAGATGGCATGAGGCTGGCCGCGTTTGACCTGGATGGAACCCTGTTACGAGGCCAGACAGCATGTGAGGCCATCGCGAAGGGCATCGGGCGTCTTGGACGGATGCGAGAGCTGGAACAGCTGGAGTCCGACCAGATTGAGGAGATCACGTCAGCCAGGGAGGAGATGGTAGAGTGGTACTCCCCCTTCACGTTCGATGAACTGTGCGAGCATCTCACAGCAGCCCGTGTCGCGCCCGGAGTGGACGAGGGGTTCGCGTTGCTCAGGGAGCATGGTTTCAGGATAGCCATCGTATCGCTCACCTGGAAGTTCGCAGTGGAGTGGTTTGCCAACCGCCTGGGGGCGGACTATTCGGTTGGCACCGGGCTTTCCGAGGACGGGCTGATAGATCACTTCTGGCCAAAAGACAAGGGTCTATGGCTGACGGGACAGGCTGGCAGGCTGGGCGTGGAAATGAAAGAGGTGGCCGCGGTGGGTGACTCTACCGGGGACATACCGATGCTTCTTTCGGTCGGACACCGGTACTGGGTTGGTCAGACGACTCCAGGTCCACTCCACGGAAAGGTGATCCACGAGCCCACAGGGGATGTGCGCCTGCTGGCTCGCAGAATCGTCGAGTCCCAACGATGACGACAGGCTCATCAGGATGCCCCTTCGTATGAACCCTGAAGAGGCCACTACGGGAACGGGACCAGCTTGTGCTGGGAGTGGAGACGGCCGATCAGTCACTCAACAGGTTCACCGTCGCTGTTGACCGTGTGGTGGGTCAGGGACATACGAAGAGCATCGTGGTGACTCACGGGACGGTGATGACGCTCTACGTGGCCAGAGTCACCCGTGTCCAGCCGATCTGTTTATGGCGAAGGCTGGGACTGCCTTCCTATGTCGAGCTTACACTGCCCGACATGCAGAGATACACCGTTGTCGAGAGCGTGGTTTCGGCGTAGGTCCAGGACCGGGATGCGGTCGTCCTCCTTTCTCCCGCCAATCGAGTCCTGGTCAGACTGGTCGACCGTGTTCAGGGACGCGTCTCTCTGGAGACCGGTGATCGACGCCATCTGCGAGCGCGAAGGCATCCGTTACCGGAGCCTTGAAACTCCCCGATCGAATACGAACGCCGTGTTTCTTCTGGACCGGCGCATAGTCGTCAAGATCTACAGCCCATTCTGGTCAGAGTTCGACATCGAACCGAAGCTGATCGAAGTACTGGGGTCGAATGGGAAGGTTCCTGTCCCAAAGATCGTCGCGGCGGGCCGATACCAGGACAGAGCGACATGGAGCTACATAGTGGTGGAATACTGTCCCGGGGTCACGCTCAACGCTATCAGGTCAACGATCACACGGGGAGACCTGTTGACCATTGCGAGCCAGGTGGGGCTAATCGCCAGATCCCTTCACGAGACCGACGTCGGTCTGCTCGAAGACATCGACGTGGGAGAGTCCTGGGACGACCTCATCGAACGAAGGCGAAGAGAGGCGCTCACCCAGCTTGCCGATAGGAGAGTGGTCAGCCCCATAGTCGTGGAGGCGCTCGCCGAGATTCTGGATGAGACCATCGTCAGGTCCAAGCGCATTCCGCGAGTCGTCGTTCATGGCGACCTGGAGTCCGACCACATTCTGTTGAAAAGAGAGGGGAGTGAATGGCGGGTCACCTCCCTCATCGACTTCGGCGACGCCAAGATCGGCGTGAGAGACTATGAATGGATGCCTCTGTGGCTGGGCCTCTTCGACAGGGACCTCGAGGCGATGCGGGCGTTTCTCGGGAGCTACGACCGGAGCCTGTTGACCGACGCCGAGCTTCCACAGAGGGTCATGGCGTGGACGCTGCTCCACGACTTCGGCACCGAGGCGGTCGCCGATCTGCTCGAGAAGACACACACCCCGACACCGATCGAAACGGTCGATGAGCTCCGGGAAGTCCTTTGGGTACCCTGATCGGGACTAGTCTCCTAAACTCCCCGCCTAATGCGGACGCACGGCGTGGGAGACTGGATACCGGCTTTCGCCGGTATGACGGAGGTTGGGAAGCTGGGTCCCCCTAGCACACGGGGCGCTTCGTAACCGCCGGATCGATGCTCCGCGGCAGGAGCCTCCCATCGGACGGGCTGCCGAGGAGCCGGCCCTCTTCGACCATCACCTTTCCGCGCAGCAGCGTGGTCACGGGCCATCCCCGGATCTGCCACCCCTCCCAGATGCTGTAGTCCTCCAGGTGCAGGTCGTCCAGGGAGAGCGGGCGGCTGATCGAGGGGTCGATGATCGTGATGTCGGCGTCGCTGCCCGCGGCGATGGCGCCCTTTCGGGGATACATCCCGAAAATCCTGGCCGCGTTGGCCGAGGTGATGTCGACGAAGCGCTCAAGGGACATTCCCCGATTGACGACGCCCTCGGTGTAGGCGATTCCGACGCGCGTCTCGATGCCGTTGTGCCCGCCGGTGGCGTCGGCGACCGTCTTGTACCTCACCTTCTCCTCGAGGCTGGTGGAGACCAAGTCGGTCGCTATCGTGGAGAGCCTGCCATCCAGCAGACCGCTCCAGAGGGATTCCGCATCTTCGGCTGACTTCAGGGAAGGGTAGGTGTGGTACTTCATCCCGTCAGGCTCCCGGTAGTGCTCGGCGTTGAAGCAGGCGTAGTTGTGCAAGGTCTCGCCGTAGACCGGGAGGCCGCGGGCCCGAGCCTCTCCCACGGCCTGCACGCCCTCCATGGCGCTGGTGTGAACAAAGTAGACTGTCGCCTGTTTCCGTTCAGCCAAGCGGATGACGCGTCGGAAGGAGACATCTTCCGACAGGTTCGTGTGGATCAGGTGCATGTTCCACCAGTCCCACTGGTCGCGCCCCTGCGCCATCGCGTAGTTGTAGTGGACCATCTCGTCGTCCTCGGAGTGGACGAGGAGGATGCCGCCATTGGCGGAGATATGCTCCATGATGGCCGACAGCCTGCCGAAGTCGGTATGGCGGTCCTGCATCTTGGGGTGTGGCGGCCGCACGCTGGTCGTGAATATCTTGAAGCTGGGAAAGCCCTCGCGGAGAAGGCCGGGAATCTGTTCGATGTCCTCCTGGCTAGCTCCCTTGGCGAAGATGGGATGGTAGGAGTAGTCGGTGTAGGCGTTGCCGCTCCACCGTTCAGAGGCCTCGTCGACCGCGTGCCTGAGGTCGTGGCCCGGGACCTGAGTGGCGAAGTCGAGGACCGTCGTCGTCCCGCCGTGCACCGCTGCGAGCGACACCGGGCGAGCGCCGGAGCGCTCCGGCTGCATCTTGTCCCCGATATGGGCGTGCGGCTCGATGCCGCCCGGCACGACGATCCTGCCCGCCGCATCTATGACGCGGACACCCTCCGGCGACAGCGTTCCCGGCTCGGCCACCGCGGCGATCTTCTCACCCTCGGTCGCCACGTCCCACTCGCCCACGCCCCAGGGCGTCACCACCGTTCCGCCGCGAATGATGATGTCGATCATCGTGCCCCTCCGGCCTTACTCTTCTCTTACAGCGCCTCCACGATGGCGTCTCCTACGGCGGCGGTGGCCGCCGTGCCGCCGAGATCGGGCGTCAGCAGCTCTCCATCGGCCAGGACGGTCAGAGTGGCGCGCTCGACAGCCTCAGCCGCGCGCTCCTCCCCCAGGTGCCGGAGCATCATCGCGCCGGACATCACCGCCGCCATCGGGTTCGCCACTCCCCGGCCCGCAATGTCGGGGGCGCTGCCGTGCACGGGCTCGAACATGGAGGGGAAACGCCGCTCAGGATCGAGATTCGCGCTGGCCGCGAGGCCCATGCTGCCGGTGATGATGGCGCCTATGTCGGTGAGAATGTCCCCGAACAGGTTGCTCGCAACCACCACGTCGAACGACTCGGGACGCCGGACGAAGTCCATGCAGGCGGCATCCACGAGCAGCGACTGCGTCTCGATGTCGGGATAGCGCTCCGCGACGGCGTCGAACGCCCGGTCCCAGACGATCATGCCGTACCCCTGCGCGTTCGACTTGGTGACCGACGTCACGTGTCTCTTCCTGCCGCGCCTTCCGGCCAGATCGAAGGCGTACTCGATGACGCGCTCGCATCCCATGCGTGTGAAGACGCCGGTCTGAACGCCAACCTCCTCCGGGAACCCGGAGTACTGGAACCCGCCGACGTTCGCATATTCGCCCTCGGTGTTCTCGCGTATCACGACCATGTCTATGTCCCAGGGCCGCTTGTCCTTCAGAGGGGAGGAGACGCCCGGATAGAGAACGCTGGGCCGCTCGCACACGTACTGGTCGAAGGTGCGGCGGATCGGGAGGAGCAGGCCGTTCAGCGTGACGTGGTCCTGGATGTCCGGGTGGCCGACGGCGCCGAGATAGATGGCGTCGAAGCCCGCCAGTACCTCCAGCGCGTCGTCCGGCATCATACTGCCCTCGCGTATATGGCGCTCGGAGCCCCAGGGCAGCTCGGTGAACCGCCAGGTGACGCCGTGGGATCCGCCGGCCGCATCCAGGACCTTCAGCCCCTCCTCTATCACCTCGACTCCGATGCCGTCGCCGCGAATCACGGCGACCTTATGCTCTCCCAACGTTCACCTCCACTATCTCGAAGGCCCGTGCCGCCAGCACCCGGACGTCCTCCGGCGGAGGCGCCCGACGCTCTCCCGCGACGCCCAAAGGGGAGGACGCCGCGATCTGGGCCCTGGACACCCATCTCCAGCCGTCGTTGACGGGACGCGCCGGCCCCGCGAGACGGCAGAAGTAGATCATGTCGATGTGCTGGTGGTAGCCGTCGACCGGGTCATCTATGTCCTCTACCATGATCGTGAACGGCGCCTGCACCTGCGCCGGGTACTCCAGATCGAAAGGAGGAGCCGTGGGCACCACCTCGGCGCGGACTCCGGCCTCCTCCTCTATCTCTCTCAGCACCGTCTGGACGGGGTCTTCGTTCTCGTCCACGTGACCGCCGGGCGGCAGCCACTCGCCTACCTTGGGGTGCCAGTGCAGCAGCAGTCGGTCCTCGTGGACGACGAAACCCGTGGCCGTGAAATGGCGAGTGATCGGCATTTGCGGAACACTGCTCACGCGAGAGTCAACTCCTCGCCGGGTGAGGCCAGGAAGACCCCCATCTCAATCTTCCCCCGCGGACGGGGGAAGAGGAAAGCGTCTCCGCTCCATGGCCGTCCTATCTTCATCCGGAGCGTCTCCCATCCGGCGACTCCGTGCCGTAGGAAGACCCCCATCTCAATCCTTCCCCCGCGGACGGGGGAAGAGGAAAGCACCTCCGCTCCATGGCCGTCCTAACCTCATCCGGAGCGTCCCCCGCTCGGCTGCTCCGGTCCGGACGGGCCACGCTGGGACCTCTTGTAGAAGAAGAGGCTGAGCGCGAGCACGGCTCCCCACACGGGGCTGAAGATGACCGCGTATATCAGGAGAGACCCCACCCCGATGCCCACTGCCGAGAGTACGCGGACCGCCGTCTTGCCCGTGTCGACCGGGCTCCATCCCGATATCGCCCACGACTGAGACTCCATGACCTGGACCCGTATCAAATGGGATGCCTCCACCTCGCCCGCGTCGCTCTGTCCCGTGACCGTCAGGATGACATCGTACGGGAAGGGGCGGTGGTCAGGATAGACGTGCACCGCTGTAGCGCGCGTGGAGGTCTCGTCGACGGCGGCCGTAACGGGCGCCGTGCCGTCGCCGAAGTCCCAGCGGACCTTCAGATCCCTCAGACCCGCGGGCCGGGTGAAGGAGCCGGCGAACTCCACCTCCTGCCCCTCCTCCACGGTCTGGTCCTCTCCGGCGAACACCTCCAGGACGGGCGCCCTAGTAACCGTCGCGATCAGCGTGTCTTCGCCCTCCGCTCTCGCGCCCTCTCCCGTCGCGCGGATCTTTACGCTGACTATGTAGGGGGAGTCCCGGTCGTCCCCGTAGTGGTGCGCGACCGTCGCGGTCACACGGGTCCCTGCGGTCGTCGTGGGGGCGGTCCGATCGCTGGTCACGACAGAGCTGCCGTCTCCGAAGTCCCAGGTGAACAGGAAGCTGTCCGTCCCCTCGGGCGGGATGAAGCTCGCCCTGAACCTGGCGACCCCGCCAAGGCTCAGCGTCTGGTCATCACCCGCGTCGACAGACATCTCCACCGGCGCCAGCCGCAGCACCACGTTGATCAGCGAAAAGGCCGAAGTCTGCTCGAGGAACTTGATCCTACCCTTGAGACGCTCCACATCCTCCTGGACACGGGAGAGCTCGAACTGGACATGCAGCGCGTCCTCGACCTTCTCCGCTCTCTCGAGCATACGCAACAGGGCGGCCTCCGTGGCCTGCATGTTCGTCAGCCGGGAATTCAGGTCGACGTACTCATCCGTCACGTCTTCGCTGTTCCTGACGACTGACGTCGTCTCGGCCATGCCGCTCAGACGCTCGATGGCCTCATCGAGTCTTTGGGCGGGGACCCGTATCGAGATGAGAGCCGTGTGCCGCTCGGTGTCCTGGGAGGAGACGACCCAGCCGCCAAACTCCTTCGCAAGGGCCCCTACCCTGTTCAGGGCAGCCGACGGATCGTCTAACACAAGCTCCATGTCGACAGTCCAGACGATGATCCGGGTCTGAGAGACCAAGACCACGTCCACATCTCCCGAGCCTTCCGCAGACATCGCGGCAGGAGCCGAGGCCGGAGCCGCCTTCTGGGCCGCCGCCGCAGCGGGAGCAGCGGGAGCTGCCAGGACAACAGGAGTCGCGAGGGCTGCCGGAGCAGCTGGGGCCGGCGCGGCAGCGGCAGCGAAGTAGTCTGCTTCTTCGAACTCTGCAGACTCATCGTCGCCGCCGCAGGCGAGCGCTCCGACGAGGACGATCAAGGCTAGCGCTACTAGTGTCAGTCTCATGTTGGGCATCATAGTTGAGGCATCCTCCCCCTTACAATAGCGTCCGGCTCACCGTTCATCCCGTACGCTATAAAGACGGATTAAGGCCTCAAGAAGTTCCCAAAGACTAGCATGAACCGGATACCGGAGGCGGCTCCCCACAGCCGAGAGCCGTTGTGATAGCCCTCGACAAAATCTGTTCTAAGCTTGACTGCGGGCTCAGGCTTATCTGCGGAAGACGGCAGCCTACTGCGCGGTGTAGCCTCCGTCGATGACGAGCTCGGCGCCTGTCACATAGGACGACTCGTCGGAGGCCAGGTAGAGGACCCCATAGGCGATCTCCTGCGGCTGCGCGTAGCGCCCCAGCGGGATACGCGACAAACCCTGCCGGTATGCCTCTGCGTCGGCGAGTCTGGGCTCGGTCATTCGCGTCATGGTGCCTCCGGGATGCACCGAGTTCGCCCGGATCCCCTCACTGGCGTACTGGACGGCCGTCGATTTGGTGAGCAGACGAACCGCGCCCTTGGAGGCGTTGTAGCCGGGGTGGATATTCTGCTGACCGACGTTTCCCGAGATGGACGAGATGTTGACGATAGAGCCTCCGCCCGCCCGTCGCATCTCTGGAATCACCGCCTTGGTTCCCAGGAAGACACCCTTCGCGTTCACATCCATCTGCCGGTCCCAGTCCTCGACGGTGGCATCGTCCATTGCCACAAACGCCACCGTGCCGGCGTTGTTGACGAGAATGTCAAGCTTCCCGAAGCGGCCAACGGTTGCGGAGACCGCCTGCTCCCAGTCGGTCTCGCTGGTCACGTCCAGCCGAACGAAGAGGGCCTCGCCACCCATCTCGTTGATCTCCGCCTCAATCCTCTTACCTTCCTCCTCCAACAGGTCCCCGATAGCGACCTTAGCTCCTTCACGCGCAAACAGCTTTGCCTCGGCTGCGCCCATCCCGCGAGCCCCACCACTGATAAACGCGACCTTGCCTTCGAGTCTCATGGTATGTCGTTCCTGTGCTCCGCTATTTCGGCAACGTCGTGGATGTCGTTGAAGAGTGGTGGCCCCAACGGAATTCGAATCCGTGTTTGCGGCTTGAAAGGCCGCCGTCCTAGTCCTCTAGACGATGGGGCCACGAGGCGCACCAAGAGCGGCGCGCGGGTTCTGCACAGACCATTCTAGTCCAATCGGCGGAGCGTGCAAGCAGCTTACGGGTACAACGCCAGCTGCCGCAGCCCCTCCTCTTCGGCGAAGCCGAACATCAGGTTCATGTTCTGGACGGCCTGGCCCGCAGCTCCCTTCACGAGATTGTCGAGACAGCTCACGACGATCAGCCTGTTGGTCGCCTCGTCGACCGTCGGGTGGACGAGGCATAGGTTCGAGCCCAGCGTCTGCTTGGTCTGCGGCGGCCTGTCGGTGACTCTGACGAAGGGTTCACCGCTGTAGAAGTCGCGGTATATCTCCCTGACCTCCTCCTTCGTCACGCCGTCGAGGAGGCGACCGTAGCAGGTGGCGAGGATACCGCGTGTCATCGGGACCCGGTGTGGGACGAATGTCACGCGCGCCCCTTCCGCCTCGCGCAACTCGGCCACCTCCTGCGCGATCTCGGTACGATGGCCGTGGCCCTCCAGTCCATAGGCAACCACGTTCTCGTTGGCCTCGGCGTAGTGGTCCATCGTGTTGGCGGACAGCCCCCCGCGGCCCGCGCCGGATATACCGGACTTGGCGTCCACTATGACGTCGTCGGCCACGAGGCCCTCTCTCACCGCCGGCGCGAGAGCGAGCAGCGCCGCTCCGGGGTAGCACCCCGGGTTGGCGACCAGGGATGCCGTCCCGATCTCCTTCCGGTGCAGCTCCGAGAGGCCGTACACGGCCTGCTTCAGGAGATGGGGGACAGGATGCTCCCCACCGTAGGCCGCACTGTAGGCCTCAGCCGAATGGAGCCGGAAGTCGGCCGCGATGTCTATCGATCTCGTCCCGTCGTCGACCAGGGGAGCAATCGCCTCGGCGCTGGCCCCGCTGGGCAGGGCCGAAAAGGCCACGTCGACCGACGCGTCAACTGACCTGGTGATCGGAAGGTCGATCTGCCACAGGTGCGGCAGGACTTCGGGCAGCCTCTTCCCCGCGGCGCTCCGCCCGGTGACGGACACGATCTCCACCTCGGAGTGACGGTGGAGTATCCGGGCCAGCTCGGCTCCCGAATATCCCGTTACGTTGAGTATTCCGACCTTCAATCTCTTCCTTCCAGTCCCTAGAGTCCTGCCTGATCAAGTATAGCAGCTAAGCATCCCCCGCACCGGCCCTGGAGCGCGGCTGTCGGCCGGCGAGGCCGCGCGACGGGCAGCCCCACGCCAGCACGCAGCTGTCGCACCGGGGCCTGAGGGCCTTGCACACCTGCCGTCCGTGGCGGATCAGGTAGACGTGAAAGGCGAACACGTCCGGCGGAGAGACCATCGGCTCCAGGATGTCGTGGGCCTTCTCGGCATTGACCTTCGGCCCGATCAGGCCCAGCCGCTTCGACACCCTGAAGATGTGCGTGTCGACCGGCATCGCGGGCAGGCCGAGGGAGAAGCTGAGGATGATAGCCGCCGTCTTGGGGCCGATCCCCGGCAGTCTCTTGAGCCACGCCTTCGACTCCTCCAGCGGCATCTCCGCGAGAAACGAGAGATCGAATGACCCCAGTTCTTCGGCTATCTGCTGCAGGACGGCCTTGATGCGCGGCGCCTTGCTCTTCGCCAGTCCGCCCATGCGGATCGACTCTTCGATGGCGGAGACCGGGGCGTCCGCGACCTCCTCTACGGAGCCGAATCTCCTCATCAGGCTCTTAAAAGCCCTCTCGGAGTTCACGTCCGACGTGTGCTGGGACAGTATCGTGTATACGAGCTCCGAGGCCGGGTCGTACCTTCTGACCCATTCGGCCGGCCCATATTCCTCTCCCAGCAGCCGTAGTACGTCGGCCGCCTCCACTCTCCGGCCGGAGCGAGTTCGGGAGCGGGATGTGCGTCTTTCCATGGAGAGATTCCAGGGAGCTCGGCTTCAGGTGGGTGCTGTGAGGGACGGGCAGGTCAGACCATTATTGCACACCCGGCTATCTCTGCTACTGTCAAGCTAGCGCTTGACAAGTCCGGCGGCGCTCCTCTACTTTCGATCCGATGGCTGTGCCATACTTCAACCACCAGCCTGAGAGGTGGACTTGACCTTAGAGAGAACCCTGTCCGAGCTGAGCAATGAGGAGAGCGCGTTCAGAAACGCAGGTCTCGCCCCCCTGTCGGGTCTCGCGCCGGACGAGCTCGAACAGTTCGACGCGACTTGGACGGGTCTGTCTCCGCAAAGACGGTGCGCAGTGCTCGCCCGCATGAACGAGATAGGCGAGCACACTATCGAGCTGGACTTCACTCCGATATTCCTCCGCTGCCTGACCGACCACAACGACGGAGTACGCGAGCAGGCCGCCCGATCGCTCTGGGAGTGCGACGACCGGTCGATCATACGTCCGTTGATCGGGTTGCTCGGTGAGGACAGGTCCTCCGAGGTCAGGGCAGCCGCTGCCGCCTCCCTGGGGCGATTCGCGGCCCTGGCCGAGGAAGGGAAGCTGCTCCGGCGCGACGGGG
This sequence comes from Dehalococcoidia bacterium, assembly GCA_965208395.1. Taxonomy (GTDB): domain Bacteria; phylum Chloroflexota; class Dehalococcoidia; order Lucifugimonadales; family CBDBON01; genus CBDBON01. Next base: position 396,419 of record CBDBON010000001.1, on the reverse strand, counting down.
AGCGTGTGCAGGACGCTCTGCTGACGGCCATAGCGGTGGACGAGGAACCTGAGGTGGTGCGCCGGGCGATCGAGTCGGTGGCTTCCTTCAGATCGGGACAGGTAGACCGGATCATCGAAAAGGCCTACGCAGACGGCAACCCCGAGCTGCGGCGCAGCTCCATATACGCGATGGGCCGCACCTCCGATGCGCGCTGGCTCCCCACTGTCCTCGCCGAGATGGAGTCGGACGATCCGTCGGTGCGGTTCGAGGCCGCCAACGCCTGCGGACTGCTGGCCGACGAGAGCGCCGCACCGCATCTCATCGGTCTGCTGACGGACGCGGACGTCCAGGTCCAGCTGGCAACGGTAGAGGCCCTGGGCTCGGTCGGGGGTGAGCTGGCAAGACGCGCTCTGGAGCGATGCGCCGAGTCGGATGAGGAGTGGTTGGCCGAGGCCAGCCGAACCGCCCTCGAAAACCTGTATATCGACGACGACCTGTCCTTTCCGTCCATTGGACTCTAGCCCGGTCGGACAGATAGCGGTGGTCGGCGCCGGCCTGATGGGCCACGGCATCGCCCAGGAGTTCGCCGCCGGTGGATACGACGTCCGCCTGACCTCCCGCTCGAAGGCCAGCCTGAGGAGGGCGGAAGGACAGATCCGGGACAACCTGGACCGCATGGCGGCGCTCGGCGTGTTCGACAGGAGCCGGACAGAGGAGGTGATGAGCCGCGTGCGCCTTTGCGCGGACCTGGACGCCGCGGTCGGTCGGGCCGATCTCGTAATCGAAGCCGTCTACGAAGACCTGACACTGAAGCAGCGCCTCTTCCAGCGGCTGGACAGTGCCTGCCCGGCCCATACGATTCTGGCGAGCACGACCTCGACCTTCGGCGCGAGCCAGATCTCCTCCGCACGGCCCGACCGGGTCCTCGTAGCCCACTACATCAATCCGCCCTATCTGGTGCCGCTGGTGGAGCTGGTCCCGAGCGCGGAGACGAGCGAGGCGACGGTCGAGGCCGTCCGGGAGCTACTCACACGTCTCGGCAAGCAGCCCGTGGTGCTAACCCGGGAGGTGCCTGGCTTCATATCGGTACGACTGCAGGCGGCCCTGCTCCGGGAGGCGCTCTCCCTCGTTCAGAGCGGCGCGGCCGACGCCGACGCCGTCGACACAGTGATCAAGACGAGTCTCGGCCGCCGATGGGCCGTTGCCGGAGTGTTCGAAGTGCTCGATCTTGCCGGCTGGGACACCGTCGCGGACATATCCTCCTGGCTCTTCCCCACACTGGACCGGTCGGAAGAACTGCCCGAGGTCCTGCGCGATCGGGTGGAGCGCGGAGAGCTCGGCGTCAAGTCGAACAGAGGCTTCTACGACTGGACGCCGGGTTCCGCCGAGGAGCTGCGCCGGCGCATCGCCCGCGCCCTAGTCGAGATCGGGCGCTGGCAGACCACTCCGCTCCCTTGAAGGCTTCGGCGCCGCGAACTCAGGGCAGCGCAGCGATCGCCGAGATCTCCAGCAGGAACTCCTCCCTGACCAGGCCTTCGACCACCAGCAGCGTGTTGGGAGGATAGTCGCCGTCAGGAAATAACCCTGGCAACACCCCGGTCCGCGCCGCGATGTATCTCTGCACCGACTCGCGCCCCACGACGTACGTGGTGAACTCCACGACGTTGCTGAAGGTCGCGCCGACGCTCTCCAGCACGCCGCCAAGATTCTCGAACACCTGCCTCGTCTGGACTGCCATGTCGTCGATCCCGACCGGGTTGCCGTCGAGGCCCACGGACACCTGGCCGGCGATGAAGAGCAGCTCTCCGGGAGCGGTCCTGACCGCCTGCGAGTATGCGCCGATTGGCTGAGGGGCCTTATCCGTATTCACGATGGTACGCCTGAGTTCGCTCACGTCGTCCTCCTTAATCAGTCCCCATCAAGGGGCCTCACTTGCTGCCTGTTTCCACAGGTCTGAACAACTGCTCTCATGGGCCTGCGAGATGGGGCATCACATCGGCTGCGAAGAGCCGCAGGTCTCGAATCTCTATCGGCTGCGGAAAGAGCAGGAAGAAGTAGGTGATACCGGCGTCGACGTACCGTTGGAGCCGCGCTGCGCACTGCTCGGGAGTGCCTACGATCCCGTTGACTAGAGAGGCGCGGTAGCAGTCGATCGAAACTCCCCTGCGGTCGGCTTCACGCCGCAGCCTCTCGTCCACCTCCGCCGGGTGCTCTCCAACTATGACCGTCGCGTTGTGGCTGACGTCGATCTCGGCCGGGTCGCGGCCTGCCTCGCGACAGTGTTCCTGGATGATCCGTCGCGCGCGGTCGTGCTGCCCCAAGTCCATGTCGAAGCGCATGTTCGCTATATCCCCGTGGCGGGCGAGGGCGCGCATCAGGTACCTCTCGCCGTGGCCGCCGATAAGCACGGGAGGGCGCGGCATCTGCACGGGAACCGGATCGCAGACCGCCCCTTCCAGGCGGTAGTATCTCCCCTCGAAGGTTACCCTTCCCCCAGACCAGAGGGCGGTGATCAGATAGACCGCCTCCTCCAGCATCTCGACACGGACGCGAGTCTGCGGAAACGGGAGACCGGAGCTGCGGTGGTCGGTTCCGTCTCCGCCGGCGCCGATGCCAAGCTCGACACGTCCACCACTGATGACGTCCAGCGTCGAGGTCATTCTGGCCAGCACCGCGGGGTGGCGGTAGCCGTTGGCCAGCACGAGAGGCACGAGACGTATGCGCTCGGACACCTCTGCGAGCGCCGACAGGGTCGTCCAGCACTCGAGGGTTGGCGAGTTTAGCAGGTCGTACAGGCTGGCAGCATAGTAGCCAAGGCGGTCGGCCTCCAGCCACACCCGGCGGAGGTCGTCATACGAAAGACCTCCCTGGTGGATGCGCACGGCAAACCGGATGCGTCTGCTCATGACGACTGCGTCCTCGCGGCCCGTCGGTCGGTTCCTGACGGGGCCTTGAACCCTACCGCTGCATGCAGGGTAACATGGTGGCGCCTGTGGAGTGGCGTGTGAAGAAACACAGGAGGATGAAGGCATGGAGCTGCAGGGAGCGGTATCGATCGTGACGGGAGGGAACGGCGGCCTTGGACGGCGGATCTGCCGGGCGCTCGCGGAGGCTGGTAGCGATGTGGCGGTCGTCTACGCCCGGAGCCGGGACGAGGCCATGGAGGTAGCCGCCGGACTCCGCGACACGGGAGTCCGGGCCCGCGCGTTCCAGTGCGACGTGACGCGGCCGGACCAGATCGAGCGCATGGCGTCCGAGGTGCAGGAGGCGTTCGGGCGCATCGACGTGCTGGTCAACGACGCCGCATACAACAAGATGATCCCCTTCAGCGACCTCGACGGCGCGTACGAGGAGTGGGACAGGATGATGGACATCAACCTGAAGGGACCGATGATGTGCATCAGGGCGGTCGCTCCCGTCATGCGGAGGCGCGGCGCGGGCCGCGTGGTCAACATCTCCTCGGTCGCCGGCATGTCACCCTCCGGGTCGTCGATCCCGTACGGCGTTGCGAAGGCGGGCCTCAACCACCTGACCCGGTGTACGGCGGTCGGACTCGCCCCCGAGATACTGGTCAACTGCATCGCGGCAGGGTATATGGAGGGGACGAGGGCGACGGCCAATCTCGATGCGGAGTTCCGCCGTGCGGCCAGGGAGGGCGCAGTATTGAGGAGGCCGGTCGACAAGGACGACGTCGCCGCGCAGGTAGTCGCATTCTGCCGCACCGACAGCGTTACCGGTCAGACGCTGGTGATGGACTCGGGGCGTCTGTTCCACTAGGCGCCTGACCGGTCTTGAACCGGGCCGCCCCGCCAGGCATCATATTTATAGAGCTGGCCCACTATCAGACGAGGTGGAGGAAGATATGACGGACGTATCGGCGTTCGACGTGGCGATAGCGGGACAGGGCGCGGCGGGATACGCGGCCGCGCTCTACGCGGCGCGATACCAGATTCGAGCGGCGGTCTTCGGCGGCACCTTCGGCGGGGAGACGGCCACCGGAGGGCTGATCGAGAACTATCCGGGCTTTCCCGAGATCGACGGCTTCGAGCTGATGATGAAGTTCCGCGAGCAGGCCGAGAAATACGAGGTGCCGATCATCGAGGAGGACGTCGCCTCCATTTTGAACAACGACGGCTGCTTCGTACTCACCACGAGCGAGGGCTCCCAATATGAGGCCGGTGCCGTCGTAATCGCAGTGGGCCGGGAGAGGCGTAAGCTCGGGCTGCCGCACGAGGATGAGTGGACGGGCCGGGGCGTCTCATTCTGCTCGACGTGCGACGCGCCGCTGCACCGGGACAACGTCGTCGCCGTCGTGGGAGGGGGCGACGCGGCCGTGAAGGGCAGCGTCCTTCTAGGCAAGTACGCCCGCCAAGTGTACGTAATCTACCGCCGGGACAGGTTCACACGGCCGGAGGCGGTCAACCTCCGGCAGATGGAGGAGAGCTCGAATGTCCAGCCGGTGTTCAACACCAACGTCGTGGAGCTGACGGGAGAGGACGGCCTCTCCGGCATCGTGCTGGACAAGCCTCTGAACGGCTCGCGCCGGCTGGCCGTAGACGGTATCTTCATCGAGATCGGGGCCGATCCGCGCACGGAGCTGGCCCAGCAGCTGGGTGTGAGGCTGAACGCGCTGGGAGAGATCGAGGTGGACAGCGAGGGCCGGACGAACGTCTCCGGGGTGTTCGCAGCCGGAGACGTAACGGACGCCTCCGGAGATCTCAAGCAGACGATCACCGCTGCGGCGCAGGGAGCGGTCGCGGCCACTGCTGCCTACGAGTACATAAGCACGCACGGAAACGCGTGCGCGCTGCACACTGCGGGACAGAAGGTGGCCTGAGCGTCTGGTATGATGTCCCGGAGCTTCAGGACCGGACGGAGGAGAGCTTGGACCTCTCAGGGTATGGTTTCGGCGCTGTTAATCTCTTGGAGGGCGAGAGCGTCGACGCGACTCTCCACCTGATCGGCGACCCGGACCCCGGCAGAGACTCGAAGCGGCGGCTGCTCCTTCTGACGGACCGCAGGCTGATCCACCTATACGGCGACACCAAGGACTTCGGGGCTGTCTTCGCCTCGCTTCAAGACGTTGACGCGATCGAGATCGGCAGGGAGCCGGCGAGCGCCAGCGCCTTCGTATGGGCCGCTCTCGCGTTCATCGCCGCGCTGTTCCTCTACTTTGTCCTGGACGGACAGGGCGTCTGGCAGATAGTAGGCACGGTCGGCGCGGCCCTCCTGGGAGCGTACCTGATCGGAGACAGGCTGATCTTCCCCGGAGAGACGTTCATGGTCCTGAAGATGGGGCCTTCGGAGTTGAGATGCGCCCTCAACCGCAGCCGGGGAATCGACGGCGCACACTCGTTCATCAGACGCTTCTTCGAATTGAAGTCTGAGACAGACGCCATCACCTCACGCGTCAATAGCTTCGCCCCGAGGTGAGCTAACGCGTCCGACCGCCCTGACTCCCAAGGCTGAGTCCAGGCAGCACGTCGAGGTCCCACTGGTAGGTGGGGCCGTGTCGCAGACGGAAGTAGGCCGCCGCTCCTATCATCGCACCGTTGTCCGTACAGAGAGGCGGCCTCGGCACGACGACCGGCACCGGACACCTCTCCTTCATCTCGCTCCTGAGCAACAGGTTTGCCGCTACCCCACCCCCCAGGACCACCCCTCTGGCCCTGTACTGCTTGGCAGCCTGGATGGTACGGTCCACCAGAGCATCCACCGCCGCCTCCTGGAAGGCGGCGGCGATATCGGCGACGAGCTGGGGCCGAGGCTCGACGTCCTCGTCCACCGGATAGAGATTCCTCTCTTCCGCTCTCCGCAGCACCGCAGTCTTCAAGCCGCTGAAGCTGAAGTCGAGCGAGTCCCTTATTCGCGGGCGCGTGAAGGGCGGCTCCGAGCCCGTGCTCACCGCCGAGACCCTCTGGATCTCCGGGCCTCCCGGAAAGCCGAGCCCCAGGACGCGGGCCGCCTTGTCGAAGGCCTCACCCGCCGCGTCGTCTCTCGTACGGCCGACGAGAAGGAAGCGGGCGTGGTCCTCCATCAGAATCAGGTCGGTGTGCCCACCCGACGCGATGAGGCAGACGAGCGGAAAGCCCGGCGTCCGCTCCGGATCTCCGTCCTCCAGCCAGGCCGCATAGACGTGGCCTTCAAGATGGTTGACGCCCAGGAAGGGCAGGTTGGAGGCGAGCGCGAGTCCCTTGGCGGCGTTCACCCCTATCAGGAGCGATCCGGCGAGCCCGGGCCCGTGCGTGACCGCGATGCCGTCGAGCTCGGCCAACGGGATGTCAGCATCTTCCAGGGCCTGGGTGACCACAGGAAGGATCGTGAGCATGTGTTGGCGTGAGGCAATCTCCGGCACAATTCCGCCGTACCTGGCATGTATTTCGGCCTGCGTGGCGACGACGTTGGACAGGATCACCCGGCCGTCTTCGATGACCGACGCCGCGGTCTCGTCGCAGGACGTCTCGATTCCCAGGATTCTCATGCGGATATGTTACCATCTAGCCAACGGGTGCCGGGGCGGCCCGGCACGACTGTCACGAGACAGGGGCGGCAAATCTCATGAGGCCGGTCCGCAAGGAAGACAGGACGGCGTCGGAGAGCTTCTGGAGCGCCATGCTGCACGCGGAGCGTTCGCGGCAGAGATGGCTCTGGCACGGCAACATCATGCCGGAGGTGGGCTTAGTCTGGAAGGCCGCGCGCCTTGTCTTCATGACGCTGACGCGGCCCGTGTGGCCGATCGCAGCGCGCTGGCGGCGCAGACAGGCGCTGAGACGGCGCCTGAAGGGGATCCTCTAGAGTCCCAATCCGACGGGATCCTCGACGATACGGGCCTCAACCCGCCCAAGGACGCCGAAGTCGGCGACGAGATCGTCACCGTGCGAGACGCGCAGTATGCCCGTGCACGTACCGGTGGTCACTACCTGGCCAGCCTCGATCGACTCTCCCCTACCAGAGAGATGGTTGGCCGTCCAATGAAGGACCCGCAGAGGACTGCCCAAGACATCTGACCCAGTCCCGGCGCGTACCGCTCTTCCGTTCCTGAAGAGATCGACCCGACAAGACTCGAGGTCTACGCCACGCCAGTCGATCATCTCCCGCCCGGAGACGAAGGCAGTATGCGCCGACATGTCGGCGACCAGTCTCGCCTGGCCGATTCTGCCCAAGCCGTCTTCGAAGCGGCCACCAACAACCTCGATCGCCGGAAGCAGACTGCCGACCGCATCCACGACCTCGCGCAAGGAGTATGCATCTGCCCGAGGCGGCAAGTCTCGGGCGAAACGGAACGCGAACTCGCACTCTACGCTCGAGCTCTGGTCCGGCAAGACGGCCACGGTGGCCAGAGTCTCGAAGCAGAAAGGAGCGAACATCGGCGCGGTCACCGGGCCATCGGCGCCGAGGCTCCGTTGGGCGTCCCGGCTGGTGGCGCCAACCTTCCAGCCGTAACGCGGCATGGCTGCCAGCGCCTCTATCATACGTTGAACGTCGTATGCGTCCTCAACCGACGTCAGCCCGGCTGCAGATTCGACCGGCACCTGCCCACCATAGGTACGCGCCTGCCACAGACGACGAGCAAGGGTGTATCGGAGCCCGATTGCCCCCATATCCAGATTCCCGTATGTCCGGGACACTAGGAACGAACCAGACTTGCCCGAAGAGTCGCGATGGAGTCGGCCACGCTGGAGTCCGGATTGAATACGGCGGAGCCGGCCACCAGCACCCTGGCTCCGGCGGAGGCAGCTATCGGGGCGGTGGCTGCGTTGATGCCTCCATCGACCTCCAGCTCGGCCCCAAGTCCCGCATCGTCGAGCCACGCCCTGACCTTGCTTATCTTGCCGACCGTGCCGTGGATGAACGACTGGCCGCCGAATCCCGGATTGACGGTCATCACAAGGACCTGATCGAGGTCCGGCAACAGGGTATCGAGCACGTTCGCCGGCGTGGCGGGGTTTATCGCCACCCCTACCCTGACACCGGCTTCCTTCACCTGGTGGACGACGCGGTGGAGATGGGTGGCCGCCTCCGCGTGGACCGTGATCGTATCGGCTCCGGCGTCTACGAAGTCGGCGATGAACCTATCAGGCTCCGCGACCATCATGTGAATGTCAAGCGGGACGTCCGTCCACCGACGGATGGCCTTGACGACGGGAGCGCCGATGGTGAGGTTGGGTACGAACTGGCCGTCCATGATGTCGACGTGGATGTAGTCGGCCCCGGCTTGCGCGGCTTCCGCGACCTGTTCACCCAGACGGCTGAAGTCGGCCGACAGTATGGAGGGCGCTATCTTGATCTCCGCAGCTTCAGTCATCCGTCCGCTCCAGCGAGGCGCGAGCCTTGCTGAGCGCCGCGCGTACCCGGCCCGGCGCCGTGCCTCCCGGAACGTCCCGCGCGCGGGTCGACGTGTCGGCGCTTATGGACAGCACGTCCTCTCCGAACAGCTCTGAGAAGCTGCGGTAGGCTTCAAGAGGGAGGCTGTCGAGGGATTGGCCGCTGTCCAGCGCGTGGGCCGACAGCTTCGAGACTACGCCGTGGGCCTCCCTGAACGGCATCCCCCTCTTCACGAGATAGTCGGCGAGGTCGGTGGCGAGGAGGCGGCTGTCGCCAGCCGCGGCGCGCATCCTGGAGGCGTCGACGCTCATCGCGGCCACCATCCCGGTCATGACGTCCAGCGTGGAGGTCAGCGTATCGACCGTATCGAAAAACGCCTCCTTGTCCTCCTGCAGGTCACGGTTGTAGGTGAGGGGGAGCCCCTTGAGCACCGTGAGCAGCCCCACGAGGTGGCCGAACACGCGCCCGGTCTTCCCCCGGGCCAGCTCGGCGAAGTCGGGGTTGCGTTTCTGCGGCATCATGCTGCTGCCGGTGGTGTAGTCGCCGCTGAGACGGACGAACCCGAACTCGTCCGAAGACCAGAGGACGAGCTCGTCGGCCAGTCGGGAAAGGTGGACCATGCAGACCGCGGCGGCGGACTGGAAGTCGAACAGGAAGTCCCTGTCGGAGACGGCGTCCATACTGTTTGCCGATATAGAGCCGAATCCCAGATCGCGCGCTACGGACTCCCGATCTATAGGGTACGGCACGCCCGCCAGGGCGCCGCTGCCGAGAGGCAAGACGTCGGCGGCCTCTCCGGCGCCTGCGAACCGCCTCCTGTCCCTGCCGAGCATCTCGAAGTAGGCCAGCAGGTGGTGCGCGAAAAGGACCGGCTGGGCCCTCTGTAGATGAGTATATCCCGGCACCACTGCGTCGGCATTTGCCTCGGCCTGGTCGACGAGGACCGTGCGCAGCCGGTCGATGGCAGCGATGACCTCGAAAGCCGCCTCCCTGGCGTACATCCGCATGTCGAGGGCGACCTGGTCATTACGTGACCGGGCCGTGTGGAGCTTGCCGGCCACGGCGCCTATCTTGTCGAAGAGGCGGCTCTCGATATTCATGTGAATATCTTCCAGGTCCTCTCTCCACGGGAAGGCGCCGGCCTCTATCTCGTCTCTGACAGCCTCCAGGCCCGCAACGATCGACTCCGCCTCACCGGCCTCGACGATCCCCTGGCGGGCCAGCATGCGGACGTGCGCGATCGATCCGGCGATGTCCTGCCGGTAGAGACGCCGGTCGTAGTGTATGGAGGAGCTGTAGTTGCGTTCCGGTTGCATCTCTATGCGGGGCGTTTGGGAATCAGGACGCGACGCCGCAGCGTCAGTATCCGCTCATCCCTCTGATTGAAGGCCCTGCTCTCGAGGTAGACGATGCCGCGGTCGGGACGGCTCCTCGACTCGCGGACCTCCAGCACCTCGCTCTCGGCATAGATGGTGTCGCCCTGAAAGACGGGGCCGTCGTGGGTGATCCGCTCGTATTCGAGGTTGGCGATGGCCTTGCCCGACGTGTCCCTGACGCTCATCCCGACGACGAGCCCGATCACCAGGGTGCCCACCACCAGGATCCGGCCGTGCTGATGGTCCTTCATGTAGTGCTCGTCGATGTGCAGCGGGCTGTCGTTCATCGTGAGCAGAGAGAAGAGGTGGTTGTCGCTCTCGGTGATCGTCTTGCCAGGCCAGTGCTTGAAGACATCGCCCGGCCGGAACTCCTCCAGATAGCCTCCGAACGACTCCCTCGCGTCGATTGTGGCGCTCATGGCCTCACACCTTGTGCCTCTCCAGAAGCCGCCGAGCGATGATGAGCTTCTGTATCTCGTTCGTGCCTTCGCCGATTATCATCAGCGGGGCGTCCCTGTAGTACCGCTCCACCGGATACTCCTTGACGTAGCCGTATCCGCCGTGGATGCGCATCGCCTCCAGCGTGACCTCCCCGCACATCTCGCTGGCGAACAGCTTGGCCATTCCCGCTTCGAGATCGACACGCTTCCCTTCGTCCTTCTTGTTTGCGGCATCGTAGGTCATGAGTCGGGCCGCCCTGATCTTGGTGGCCATGTCGGCCAGCTTTATCTGTATGGCCTGGTGCTGCGCAATCGGGACGCCGAAGGTGTGTCTCCTCTGGGCGTATGCGATCGCAGCGTCGAATGCGGCGGTGGCAACTCCAACAGCCCGGGCGGCGACGTTGATGCGTCCCGTCTCTAGTGTGCTCATCATCTGCCGGAACCCCTGCCCTTCCACGCCGCCCACGAGGTTGTCGGCGGGAATCCGGCAGTCGTCGAACAGCAGCTCGCCGGTGTCCACACCCCGGTATCCGAGCTTGTCCATATGCTGCCCGACCGACAGGCCGGAGTTACCCTTCTGCACGAGAAAGCAGCCTATTCCGCGGTAGGGCGGCTCGGCGGCGCGGTCGGTCTTCGCGAGCACTACGAAGGCGTTGCCATTCTCCGCGTTGGTGATGAACATCTTCCGGCCGTTGAGGACGTACTCCTCGCCCTCCCGCAATGCCGTGGTCTGGATGTTCTGGACGTCGCTACCGGCCTCCGGCTCGGTGATCGCCGTACCGCCCCTGAGCTCACCGCTCGCCATCCCCGGCAGGAAGCGGCGCTTCTGCTCCTCTGTGCCAAAGGCCGTGACCATATAGGCCATCATATGGTGGGTCCCGATGATGCCTCCGGCACTCATCCAGCCCCGGCTCAGCTCCTCGAAGATCACCGCGAAGGTGGTGTAGTCAAGGCCTAGCCCGCCGTACTCCTCCGGTATCGTGATTCCGAATAGGCCCATGTCGGCCATCATCCCGGCCAGCTCGACCGGGTAGATATCTTCGTTGTCGTAACGGGTCGCTACGGGCTCAACCTCACGAGCGACGAACTCACGAACGAGGTTGACGATCTGGGCGCGGGCCTCGTCTGATGTACGGCTGGTCATAGCTCTGCCATTCCTCAGTATATTGCTGGCGCGCGGGTACGGCCCGCGGCCCTGTCTTCGACTATCTTCCCAGTTGGGGGAACTGGATGGTGCCAAAGTTCTTGGCGGAGACGCCGAGAACCTTCTGAAAGCCCTCGGCGTCCGTATGGTCATAGGAGCCGAGCGCCTCCATCGAGCTGTCATCGGTATAGAGCGAGCCGGGCATGGCGCCGGGGGTATCGTCCGCACTCTCGAATGCGACGTTGCCCTTGTATAGCCTCACTGTGATAGTGCCGGTCGCCAGGCTCGTCATCGGCTCCAGCGCGGCCAACGCCGACGTCGTGGCGAGATCGAGCCAGTAGCCCTGGTATATCTGCACGCCAACCACCTTCGAGACGATCTCGAAGAGCTCCCTCGCCCTCCTGTCCAGGACGAACTGGAGCAGGTATTCGTAGCTGCGGCCGAGGAGCTCCATACCCGGGGCCTCGTAGATACCACGCGACTTGACGCCCACAAACCTGTTCTCGACGACGTGGGTGCCTATCCCGACACCGTGTCTGCCGGCGAGGTCGTTGGCCTCCCGAAACATAGACAGGAGGCCGAGCGGGCGGCCGTTCAGCGCGACGGGCACGCCCTGCTCCCAACGGACGGTGGCCGTCTCGTAAGCCTCGGGGGCGTCCCATGGCCATACTCCCATGACCGGTTCGACGTAGGTGGGAGCGAACGACACGTCCTCGAGATCGCCCGCCTCGTGGGTCAGCCCCAGGAAGTTGGCGTCGGTCGAGTAGCGCGACTCCCGGGCGGGCCTGATGGGCAGGCCGTTGGCCTCGCAGTAGTCGATCATCTGTTGACGCCCCGGGAACTCGGCGACGAACTCCGGATCCCTCCACGGAGCGTAGACCCGTAGTCCGGGGTCGAGCATGTTGGCCGCGAGCTGGAAGCGCACCTGGTCGTTTCCGCGCCCGGTGGCCCCGTGTATGAGCACGCCGATGTCAAGCGCCGCAAGCTCCGGGAGTATTGCGCGGACGGTGATCGGCCTCGCCACACCGGTCGTGTTCCAGTAGCCGCCTTCGTAGCGCGCCTGGGCCTGAATCACCTTTAGGCCGGCCTCCGCAAGCGCGTCCTGTCCGGAGACGATCCGGGCCGCCGCGGCGCCGCAGCCCAGCATCCTGTCCGTCACGGCTGACAGGTTCTCCTCGTCCGGCTGGCCGAGATCGACGGTGAAGCTGTGTACCGAGAAGTCCCGGGAGCTGAGCCAGTGCGTCGCCGTGCAGCCGTCCAGCCCGCCGGAGATCGCTCCGCCGAGCACGGTGACTCCGCCGTCCTTGAGCTCGCGCCAGTTCATGGACGAACTCTCCTTCAGCCGCCGACGGCCTTCGTCAGCCCGGCTTCGAGCCGCTCCATCGCCTCGTCGATCTCCTCGGTCGTCACGGTGAGGGGCGGCATGATGCGTATGGCGTTGGGCCGCATGGGATTGGTCAGGAGGCCCGCCTCGTTGAGGGCCTGGACAACGGCGGGAGTCATGTCGGAGTTGAACTGGACGGCCCACAGGAGGCCCATTCCCCTGACCTCGGTGATGAACTCGTGGTCGCCCATGATCCTCTTCAGGCCCCGTTCGAGGTACCGCCCCATCTCGGCCGCACGGTCGGACAGGTCATTGTCGATGATGTACTTCGTCGAAGCGTACGCCGCGGCGCAGGTCAGCGCATTGCCGCCGAAGGTCGAGCCGTGGTCTCCGGGCTCGAAGGCGCAGGCGCTCTCCTTGGCGAGGAACGCCCCGATGGGCACTCCTCCCCCCAGGGCCTTGGCGAGGGTCATGATATCCGGCTCGACGCCGAACGCCTCATATCCGAACAGCGTCCCCAGACGGCCTAGTCCGGTCTGGACCTCGTCGAAGATGAGCAGCAGGCCGTTCTCATCGCACCACCGGCGCACCTGCTCTAGGTAGCCGGGCGACGGGATGTTCACGCCTCCCTCCCCCTGTACGGGCTCCAGCATCACCGCGACCGTGTTATCGGTGGTCGCACTCTTGATCGCCTCGACATCGTCGAACGGGACGTGGGTGCAGCCGACGGGGATGGGCTGGAATATCTCCTGGTAGTGCGGCTGTCCCGTGGCAGCGACGTTCATCATCGTCCTACCGTGGAAGGAATTGAGCGCGGTGATGATCTCATAGGCGCCGCCTCTGTTGACCTTACCGTACTTGCGGGCGAGCTTCATCGCCCCCTCGTTCGCCTCCGCCCGCTGTTACAGATGAACACCCTGTCGAGCGCGCTGTTATCTACGAGGATCTGCGCCAGCTCCAGCTGCGGGACAGAATAGAACTGGTTGGAAGTCTGTAGGAGCGTCCGGGCCTGCTCGGCGATCGCGTCGGCGACGGCCGGGTTGGAGTGCCCGACGTTGTTGACGGCCCAACCGGCGGTGAAGTCCAGATACTCCTTACCCCCATCGTCCCAGACTCGAGTGCCCTCCCCACGGACGATCACGACGGGCTGCCGCCGCACCACGAACATGTAGTACCGGCTTTCGATCTCTTTCCAGTCGGTGGTCACTCTACTCACCTCCAATGATCTCCTTGATACGCTGAAGCGCCTCTTCCAGGCTGGTCATATCATCCTCCAGCATGTCGATCGCCTCTCGCAGGGCTTCGATGTCGGCGTTCCCGATCCCGGACACGGCGGCCGGGCGGGTTTCTGAGCCATCCGTCGTGGCCACCTCGCCGACTCCTGCAGGCGCCTCTCCGATCAGGGACTCGAGGGCCTCGCGGAGCGAGTCCTCCATGACGATCTTCTCACCGGAACCCAGGATGACCCGTTTGAGCTCCGGGAAGGTCACGCCTTCGGCCTGGATATAGACCGGCTCCGCGTACAGGATGCTGTTACCAAGCGGGATCACCAGGAGATTGCCCCTGATGCACGTTGACCCTTGAGTGCAACGAAGCGTGAACCAGGCCGAAATATCCTGGTCGTTGTCGATCCTAGCCTCGACCTGCTCCGGACCGTCGACCTGTCGGTCCTTGGGGAAGTTGAACGCGATCAGCTTGCCGTAGTTGTCGCCATCGCTCCGGGCGGCCAGCCATCCAATCAGGTTCTGCCTCTGGTTTGGGGTGTAAGGGAGGAGTTGCATGAACTCCTCTTCCTCCTCTTCCGGAAGCTTCATGATGACATAGTAGGGCTCGACGACCTGTAGTGTCTCAGACTGACCGAATTTCTCATTCGGGATCGCCCACAGGTCCTCGTCGAAGTAGAAGTCCTGGGGATTCAGCATGTGGTAGCGCCGATACTGCTCGGCCTGGAAGGTGAACAGGTCCTGCGGATAACGCACGTGCTCCTGCAGTGCCGGAGACATCGACTCCTTCGGCGAGAAGAGGCCGGGGAATATCTTCTCGTAGGTGCGGACAATCGGATCGCCTGGGTCCCACACGTAGAACTTGAGCGTTCCGTGGAAGGCGTCGACCGTTATCTTGACGCTGTTCCTGATGTAGTTGAACGGCATCTCGGACTCGCCGGAGTTCATCTCGGAGTATGGGTATCTGTCCGAGGTCATATAGGCGTCCTGCACCCAGAACAGGCCGCCGTCCGCCGCCACGATGTAGGGGTCTTCATCCAACAGCAGGAAGGGAGCGACCTTCGATATGCGCTCCTGTATCTCCCTCCTGTACTGGACGCGGCTGTCCCCGGTTATCTCGCCGCTGATGAGGATATTGACGTCTCCGAACTCCCAGGCGTAGGCCGCCCGCCGGAATACGGAGTTGAGGCGAACTCCGCCCTGGCCGAAGTAGGACGTCCTGAACAGCTCGCCCTCCTCGGTCTGGTAGTCCAGCTCCTCAGTGTTGGTATTGACGATCACGTATTCGAGCGTGTTCTCACCATAGTAGATACGCGGGTTGTCCACCAGCAGTGCAGGCTCCTCGGCAGTCGCGCCGGTTGAAATGGGTATGACTCCGTTGGACGGGATGTCCTGCGCAAAGAACTCCGGACGCCCCTCCGGCGTGAACTCGGTAACGGGGCTCATGGCGATTCCTATGCCGTGGGTGTAGACGAGCCGTCTGTTGATCCAGGTCTGTGCCTCGTCTGACAGCTTCTCAGGAGCCACCTCACGCGCCGACAGCAGCACCTGGCGGTACTCGTCCCCCAGGGCATACCGGTCGACGTCCGCGTCCTTGAAATCGTAGTACGGCCGGATCAGCTGGATCTGGCGGTAGACGTTGGACAGGGGGCCTCCGTCCCAGAGTCGTATGTTGTTTATCGTCTGGGGATTGTCGTTGACCAGCTCCGGGGTGATGCCCGACGGGTCGACCGGGAAGAAGACCTCTTCGACCCCGTGGAGGCCGAATCCCTTGCGGGTGAAATCTATGTTGCGGAGGATGTACTGCTCCTCCTTGTCGAACTCGTTGGGCATGACGGTGAACTGCTGCATCAGAGCCGGCCACACGCCGGTCAGCACGATGGCCATCACCAGCCACAGGGCGCCCGCGCCCACCATCAGCCGCATCCCACGCGTATAGGCGTTGACGAGCATGAGAATGCCGCCGACTGCGGCGACTATCGTCATTATCAGCAGAGCGGGCCGCCTGGCGTTCAGGTCGGTATAGGTGGCGCCGAATACCCTCCCCTGATCGGACAGGAGGAGCTCCCACCGGTCCAGCCAGTGGCCCCATGCCATAACGAAGAGGATCACTGCGGCGATGATCGACAACTGGATCTTGAGACCGGCGCTCAACTCGAAGCGGAGCCCCCGTATCCCGTGGTTTACGAAGACCATTCCGCCGACGGCCAGCAGCGTCATGATGGTGAGTCCGAGGAGCCACCCTTGAAGGAGCTGATACAGCGGCAGCTTCAGCACGTAGAAGGAGAGGTCGCGCCCGTAGACGGGGTCCGCCTCTCCGAACGGAGAGGCGTTGAGGAACTTGAGAAAGATCTCCCAGTTGGACGCCAGGATTCCCCCGAAAATCACTGCCAGAAGAACCGCCGCGACCACTCCACCCCAAGCCACCATCTTCCTCAGCGCACCCATCGACTCCGGCGGCACGACGAAGGTGACCGGCGGTCCGGCCGACTGACGGTGCGCGAAGTAAATGGCGACGCCGACAGCGAGGCCCGCTACAGCCGCACCCAACGCAAACAGCACGATGCGGGTCACCATCACCTTCACGTAGACGCTGCGGAAGTCGAGGGAGCCGTACCACAGCCAGTCGGTATAGACCGACTTCAGAAACGAGAGAACCACCAGCGCGACGATTAGAACGACGGCGACGAGGCCCCACTTGACGACCGCCCCGGAGTTAGTCAGCGCCGGGGGCATGTCACCATCTTCAGGGAATCCCTGGTCCTGTTGCGAGCTATCTGTCATTACGGGCTCCTATCCGATACGGGTACCGACAGCCTCACCTGAGAGGCTTTCGAGAAGAGCATGAGAGCTCCGGCCATCGACGATCTGGGCGACGCCCTTGCCATCCACCGCAGTGAGACAGGCCTCCAGCTTCGGCACCATACCTCCTGCGACGATCCTTGAACGCATCAAGCCCCTGGCCTGCCTCGCCGTCAAACGTGGGATCAGGCGCCTTGAGGAGTCAAGTACGCCCGGCACGTCCGTAAGAAAGAGGAGCTGGCTTGCGCCGAGAGAGGCGGCAATCTCACCTGCTACCGTGTCAGCATTGACGTTCAGCAGTCCCGCGCCCTCTCCTGAAGGGGCCGAGACGTCCAGCGATACGGGGGCGATCACCGGTATGCACCCCGAGGCCAGGACGGCGTCGATCGGCTCCCGGTTGACGTTCACGATGCGCCCGACCAGCCCTAGTTCGGGATCCTGGACCTGGGCCGTCAGCATCCCACCATCGGCGCCGCTGATGCCGAAAGCCTTGCCGCCGAGAGCCAGGATAGAGGCGACGAGGCTCTTGTTGACCAGTCCGGTGAGCACCGCGACCACGATATCCAGACTCGGCCGGTCGGTGACCCTCAGACCGTGGACGAACCGGGGGCGCACCCCCTGTTTGACCATCCAGTCGCTGATCACCTTCCCTCCGCCGTGCACGACTACGGAGCTGACGCCGCGGCGTTGAAGAGTGACGAGATCCGCCAGCGTGGTGTCGTGCTCACCGAGCGTGCTTCCTCCTATCTTGACTACAATCGTCCCAAGAGCATCGGTCTCCTCGTTCGACTCCTCACGGACGTCCTGCACGGGCATCTCGTCCGGAGACAGGTTAGGGGTTCCTGGAATCGGGCAACCTTTCTGGAGAGCTTGAGTTGCCATCGCGGCGGTCGCAGGAGCCTACGTGCTGTAGGCGGAGTTGAAAGTCACGTACTCCTCGGTAAGGTCGCATCCCCAGGCGGTGGCCTGTCCTTCCCCCAGATGGAGGCTGATTCGGAACCTCACGTCGGGCACGTTCATGGCGCTGACAACCGCGTCCCTCAGGTAGGAGATGGCCTTCCCCTGATGGGCTATGTGGATATCGTTCACGAAGATGTCCACTCCGGATTCGTCGACATCGACGCCGCTCTTCCCCAAGGCCATCATGATCCGTCCCCAGTTGGGGTCGAGTCCGTGTACCATCGCCTTGACCAGCGACGACGACGCCACCTCCCGGGCCGCAACCCTGGCGTCCTCCTGCGTTCTGGCGCCATCGACCGCAACCTCTATCAGTCGCTGCGCGCCCTCTCCATCCCTGGCCAGTTCCTTCGCCAGGCTGACGCAGACATAGTCCAGCGCGCTCTGAAAGGCTTCGGCCGAGCTGGAGGAGGCCCCTATAGCCGGCCCCCCGGCGGCTCCGTTGGCGAACAGCAGCACCGTGTCGTTGGTGCTCTGGTCCCCATCGACGTCAATCATGTTGAACGAGAGTCCCACAGCGCGTTTGAGCGCCTCGTCGAGAAGTCCCGGCTCCACGGCTGCGTCGGTGGTGACGAATGCCAGCATGGTGGCCATGTTGGGATGGATCATCCCCACCCCTTTTGCCGCGCCTCCGATGGTTACCCTCACCCCGTCGATGTCCAGTGATACGGCTATCTCCTTGGGGCGCGAGTCGGTGGTCATTATCGCTCTGGCGAAAAGCGAGCCTCCGTCCCCGGACACGTCGACGTTGCCGACGTTCTGGCGAAGAAGCGCCATCGGCAGCTCGACGCCGATCATACCAGTGCTGCAGACGAGCATCTCCTCTGGAGCGACTCCGACACGGCCTGCCGCCAGGGAAGCCAGCTCCGCCGCGTCGGTCAGGCCCTGGGTGCCCACGCAACAGTTGGCGCATCCGCTGTTCGCGACCACTCCTCTGGCGACGCCGGCCGCGGCGCGGCGCCTGCTCAGGGTGACCGACGGCGACTCAATGCGATTGGTCGTAAAGGTGGCAGCCAGCGACGCCTGGACCTCAGACACGAGGATGCCGAGGTCGAGGGCGTCATCAGCCAGGGTCTTCAGGCCCGCATAGGCGGCGCCGGCGAGGTACCCTCTCGGCGACGTGACGCCGCCGCCCTGTACCAGCTCGAACATCGGAACACACACCCTCTACGTCTGAACGCTACTTCCGCCAAGACGTGGACGTCTCCGCGTCCACGCTTGCAGACACGGAAGTATACCATACGGCCCGCCGCCGACGCCCGCATGCACTGTTCAGTGTAAAGGGAACCTGCCCGCTTGCAGTGAGCCATTGGGCACACTCAGGGCCCCGTACTTGATACGGAGGGAGGGAGGACGAAGGGGCACATCTAATCTGGACAGTTACCCGCATACGCTGGGCTTCGAGGCTATCGGCGCAATCAGCCCAGTCCCAGCATAGGTACTGTGCTACAATGGCCGCGCTCAGAAATCCACGCACGGAGGTCAGCACGTCCGATGGCAACCAACACCGCACGGCCGGAAACGGGATACAAGGTCGTAGGCCAGCGGCCCATCCGACACGACGGATACGACAAGGTCACCGGCAAGGCGCAGTACGGCTCCGACGTGAACCTCCCCGGGCTCTTCCACGGCAAGATATTGCGGAGCCCCCACGCCCACGCCAGGATACTCTCCATCGACACGAGCAGGGCCGAGGCGCATCCCGACGTGAGGGCGGTGGTCACGTCGGCCGACTTTCCCGAGGCGGACGACGAGCCCAGAGTGCTGGTCGCCGGCCCTCCGGTGAACCTGAACCATGTGAGCAGCAACGTGCTGGCCAGGGGTAAGGCCCTATACAAGGGGCATGCGGTGGCGGCGGTAGCCGCGGCCAGCGCCCACGTCGCTGAAGAGGCGCTGTCGCTGATCGACGTGGAGTACGAGGTCCTGCCGGCGGTGACGGACGTAGACGAGGCCATGAGAGAGGGTGCGCCGCTCCTGCACGACCGGATAGACGGCAACGTCGCCAGCCATAACCAGCTCAGCGTCGGAGATGTCGACAAGGGCTTCGAGAGTGCGGACCTCGTGGTCGAACGGGAGTACCATACGAAGACGGTGCATCAGGGCTATATCGAGCCCCACTCGGCGACGGTATGGTGGCTACCCAACGACCGTCTCAACATCTGGTCCAGCTCCCAGGGGCACTTCCCCGTTCGCGACCGGACCGCAGCCGTGCTGGGCATCCCCTACTCGAAGATCAAGGTCACACCGATGGAGATCGGTGGAGGCTTCGGCGGGA
The DNA here is from genome assembly GCA_965208395.1 of Dehalococcoidia bacterium. Lineage (GTDB taxonomy): Bacteria > Chloroflexota > Dehalococcoidia > Lucifugimonadales > CBDBON01 > CBDBON01. The sequence goes on along the minus strand of CBDBON010000001.1, from coordinate 376,571 downwards.
AGACGACGATCTACCTGGAGCCGGTGGCGGCAGTGCTTTCCCGCAAGAGCGGCCACCCGGTGAAGATTACGATGACCCGCGCCGAGGTGCTGGAGGCGACGGGGCCGACCGCCGGAACCCACACCAGAGTGAAGATGGGTGTGACGCGCGACGGTAAGCTCGTCGCCGCCGAGGCGACGCTGATGTTCGAGGCCGGCGCCTTTCCGGGCTCTCCGGTGGCCGCCGCGGCGCAGTGCATGTTCACTCCATACGACATCGAGAACGTGCTGATCGATACCTACGACGTGGTCGACAACAAGCCGAAGACGACCGCTTACAGGGCTCCGGGAGCGCCTCTCGGCGCGCTCGGCGTCGAGACGGTCGTGGACGAGATATGCGAGAAGCTCTCGATGGACCCGCTGGAGTTCCGCATTCTTAACTCGGCCAAAGAGGGGACCCGCCGGGCGACCGGCGTGGTGAACCCGGTCATAGGCTGCCTGGAGACGACCGAGGCGGCGAAGGCCCACGACCACTATGCGACGCCGATCACGGGACCGAACCGGGGAAGGGGCGTCGCGTCAGGATTCTGGATCAACGGGACGGGACCGGCCTGCGCGACCGCCAACGTCAACTTTGACGGCACCGTGAACCTGATCATCGGCCAGATGGACATCGGGGGCACGCGGCCGTCTGCGGCCCAGCAGTTCGCAGAGGTGCTGGGAATACCGGTCGAGAACGTCAACCCGCAGGTCGGTGACACCGAGTCCGTCGGCTATACCTCGATGACCGGGGGAAGCAAATCGATCTTCTCGACCGGATGGGCCAGCTTCGAAGCGGCACAGGATGTCCGGCGCCAGATGATGGAGAGGGCCGCTCTACTGTGGGAGGCCGACGTCGAAGACATCGAGCTGGTCGACGGGGTCTTCCGGCACAGCTCGGACACGGAGCTGAGCGTCTCATTCGCGGACCTGGCGGGTCAGCTGGAGGAGAGCGGAGGGCCGGTCGTCGGACGGGCGAACATGAGCCCGGGCGGCGCGGGCAGCGCATTCGCCACTCACATCGTCGACGTGGAGGTCGATCCCGAAACCGGCAAGGTCACGATCCTTCGGTACACTGCCGCGCAGGACGCGGGGAGGGCGATCCACCCGAGCTACGTCGAAGGTCAGATGCAGGGCGGCGTGGTCCAGGGCATCGGCTGGGCGCTCAACGAGGAGTATTACATGAGCGACGACGGACGCATGATGAACTCCAGCCTGCTGGACTACCGCATGCCGACGTCGCTCGACCTCCCTATGATCGATACGGTGATCGTCGAGGTGCCGAATCCGGCCCACCCGTACGGGGCGCGCGGAGTCGGCGAGGTGCCCATCGTCCCGCCCCTGGCGGCGCTGGCGAACGCCATCTACGACGCTGTGGGGGTGCGCATGACGAGCCTGCCGATGAACCCGTCCGCTGTCACCAAGGCGCTGGCTGAGAAGAACGGCGGCTAGCGCCTGGCACAGTAGCCGGCCCCTATGTCGTGCTAAGCGCAGCGACGTACCTGGGGTGAGGACGAACCAGCCTACGTTCGGGACATAGCTGAGCGAGGCGCGCCCTTGGGAACCTTCCATCTGGTCGACCATAAGGCGGACGTGGGGGTGGAGGCTACGGGCCGCACCTTCGCGGAGGCGCTGGAGTGGACCTCCAGAGGCATGCTCAGCGTCATCACCTGCCCTGGGACGGTGCAGCCCCGCGAGTGCGTTACCGTCTCCGTGGCGTCCAGCGACATCGACGCGCTGGTCGTGGACTGGCTCAACGAGCTGCTGTACCTGCACGAGTCGGACGGCTTCCTTGCAACGGAGTTCAACCTGACGTTCGACAGAGAGGCGGTCTCGGTCACGGGAACGTGCGTCGGAGAACGGGTCGACCCGCAGCGCCACACAGTGGGGACGGCGGTCAAGGCGGCCACTTACCACCAGCTCGAGGTCTCCGGCAACGGCGAGTGGCGCATCAGGGTGGTCCTGGACGTGTGAGAGGCGGACGGAATGGACTACACGGAAGTCCTCGACAGGATAGGCGACAGCACCTGGGAGCTCCCGACGAGCTACAAGAAGGGGATGCTGGTCCCCGGCCGCATCTTCGCCGACGACAGCCTCCTTCGGTACATCAGAGAGGACCCCTCGGTGGAGCAGGTCGCCAACGTCGCGTTCCTGCCCGGCATCGTCGGCGCCTCTCTCGCGATGCCCGACATCCACTGGGGCTACGGATTCCCAATCGGCGGCGTGGCGGCGACCGACATACGCCGAGGCGGCGTCGTGTCGCCCGGCGGCGTGGGATTCGACATCAACTGTGGAGTACGACTGCTCAGAACGGAGCTCTCCGAAGAGGAGGTACGCCCCCATCTACGGGACTTGGTGTCCGCGCTGTTCCGCGACATCCATACCGGAACTGGCTCAGGGCAGCGGCTCAAGCTGAGCCCGCAGGATGTCACCCGGGTGCTCAGGGATGGCGCCCGGTGGGCCGTGGAGCGAGGCCTGGGCCACCCGGACGACCTGGATCTCACTGAGGAGGGGGGCTGCTTCCCGGAGGCTGTCGATGAGAGCGTTGGAGACCGGCCAAGAAAGAGAGGGCGGTCGCAGCTCGGAACACTCGGATCGGGGAACCACTTCCTGGAGATCCAGGCGGTCGACCGGATTTTCGACCGCTCCGCAGCGGAAGCGATGGGCATCTTCGAGTCCGGTCAGATCGCAGTCATGATCCACACCGGCTCTCGCGGACTCGGCCACCAGGTCTGTACAGACTCGCTGAAGGACATAGGACCGGCGGCGCGGCGGTACGGCATCGATCTCCCCGACAGGCAGCTGGCCTCCGTGCCCGTGACCTCCCCCGAGGGCGCCGATTACATGGCGGCCATGCAGGCGGCCGCCAACTTCGCCTGGGCCAACCGCCAGTGCATAGCACACTGGACGCGGCTGTCATTCGAGCAGGTGCTGGGCAGATCGTGGCAGGAGATGGGCATGTGGCAGGTCTACGACCTCTCCCATAACATGGCCAAGATAGAGGACCACCTCGTCGATGGAAGACCGACCGAGCTGTGCGTCCACAGGAAGGGCGCCACGCGATCCTTCCCGTCGGGCAGTCCCTATATACCGGAACGGTACCGGGACGTCGGACAGCCCGTGCTGATCCCCGGCGACATGGGCAGATGCTCCTTCGTCTCGGTCGGAGTGGAGGAGGCGATGGAGATATCGTTCGGCTCCTCCTGTCACGGAGCTGGCCGGGCGGAGAGCAGGACCAGAGCCAAAAGGATGCTCAGAGGTCGGGATATCCGGGAGGAGTTGGAGGCGGAGGGCGTCGTCGCGATGGCGCACGGGTGGGCGTCACTGGCCGAAGAGGCCCCGGTCGCCTATAAGGACGTGGAGGACGTTGTGAGAGTATCGGAGGACGCCGGGCTCGCGAGGCGCGCCATCCGCCTCAGGCCGTTGGGAGTCATCAAGGGCTGACGCCGCCCAGGGCCACATCCTCCAGACCGGGCAGAAGCTCCGAGCGCCGCAGCCGCTCGAAAGCCTGCTTCTCGAGCTGACGCACTCGCTCCCGGGTCACTCCCAGCTCCTCGCCGACCTCCTCCAATGTGCGCGAGCGCTCGTCCATCAGTCCGAATCGCAGAGCGAGGAGCAGTTGCAGGCGCGGCGGCAGACTCTCGACGGCCTGCAGCACATTCTCTCTCATTACGATGCGCATCACCGCCTCATCGGGAGTCCGCTCAGATGCGTCCCCTATCAGGGCCTCCAGGGTCCCCTCATCTTCGCCGAGCGGCTTCGCCAACGACACGGTGTGCTGCCTCTGACGGATCAACGCCTCTACCTGGTCCTCCGGCCAATCGAGCTTCGAGGCCAGATCGGAGGTGGAAGGCTCCTTGTCCAGCCCCTGCATCAACTCTCGCTCCGCGTTCCCCAGCTGGTGTAGCCGCTCCACGATATGCACGGGAAGCCTGATAGTCCGCCCCTGATCGGCGAGCGCCCTGCTGACGGCCTGCCGTATCCACCAGGTAGCATAGGTGCTGAACTTGTAACCTCGGTGCGGGTCGAACTTCTGGACTGCCCGCATAAGCCCCAGGTTCCCCTCCTGGACGAGGTCCAGCAGAGGGAGTCCACGCCCGAGGTACCGCCTGGCGACGCTGACTACGAGGCGAAGGTTGGAGTTCGTCATCTGCTCGGCGGCCCTCCGGCCGTCCCGCTCGATCCTTCCCCACCAGCGCCCGATCTCCCGGCCGTAGGCGGCGAGTCTCCTTACCACTCTTTCCGGGGCATGGGCTCCAGTATTCTCCGCCCATCGGACGACATCGTCGACGATCGCATCGGGCAGAAGCCGAGCGAGGCCGGCTACATTGGAGACCGCCTCCTGCACAGACTTGATAGGTCTCTCCGGCGTATCGGCGAAGACGTCCTTGAGATCGACTTCCAGCGGACGCCTCAGGAGGCGGCGGACCCCGGGGAGAGCGATGAGGGCGATCGGGGTAGGCCCCTGAGGCTCCTCTGCGGTCGCGGCCGTCATCTGCTTCAGAGTCCCGGCGTGAGACTCCAACCCCTCGTAGATGGACTGGAGAAGATGCTCGGTTGAGGGCGCCGTTCCGGTCTGCTCCGCCGCGCCGTCGCGCACTCGCCTGAGATGAGTCCACGCCTCTACGGCGAGGCCGAGCTCCACCTCGTCTGAGTGGTCAAGCAGCCGATGCTGCCCGATCGCGCGGAGGTAGTCCCGCACTGAGTCGGTGGCTTCGTCCCTGGTATCGTGTACCGGCTCGCCTCTGTTCGCGGATGTCATCCCTAGGCCTTCTCTCCGGTCGGAACAGGCAGAGAGCGTCCTGCCCACTCCGGTACTGTATTTACGTGTCAACCCAGCGTGTTGGATGTACCGAAGCGGATTCTGACAATCTCAAATAGCAGCAGGCCCCCTGAATGATCAGGGGGCCTGCTGGAAGATACCTGGTAGCGGGGGCAGGACTCGAACCTGCGACCTTTGGGTTATGAGCCCAACGAGCTGCCGCTGCTCCACCCCGCGTCGATGTTACTGAATCTTTTGTCGAGTAGACGAGCCGTAATGTGGGTCAAGTCCTCGGTCTATTAGTACCGCTCAGCTGAATCCCTCACGGGACTTACACCTGCGGCCTATCAACCATGTAGTCTCCATGGGACCTTACTCCCCCGACGAATCGGGATTTGGGAGATCTAATCTTGAGGTCGGCTTCGCGCTTAGATGCTTTCAGCGCTTATCACATCCAGACATGGCTACCCGGCGGTGCCCCTGGCGGGACAACCGGTACACCAGAGGTCTGTCCTTCCCGGTCCTCTCGTACTAGGGAAAGCTCCTCTCAAATCTCCTGCGCCCACGACGGATAGAGACCGAACTGTCTCACGACGTTCTGAACCCAGCTCGCGTGCCGCTTTTACCGGCGAACAGACGGACCCTTGGGACCTTCTTCAGCCCCAGGATGCGACGAGCCGACATCGAGGTGCCAAACACCGCCGTCGATGTGAACTCTTGGGCGGTATAAGCCTGTTATCCCCGGGGTAGCTTTTATCCGTTAAGCCACGGCCCTTCCACACGGAACCGTAGGATCACTTTGCCCGACTTTCGTCTCTGCTCGACTTGTAGGTCTCACAGTCAAGCTCCCTTATGCCAATGCACTCTACAGGTGATTTCCATCCACCCTGAGGGAACCTTTGGGCGCCTCCGTTACCTTTTAGGAGGCGACCGCCCCAGTCAAACTGCCCACCTGGCAGGGTCCCCCGGTTGTACGGGGTTAGGGCCGAGATCACAGAAGAGCGGTATTTCAATGGTGACTCCACCCCGGCTGGCGCCGAAGCTTCTAAGTCTCCCGCCTATGCTACACATCTATAACCACAGTCCACTGCCAGGCTACAGTAAAGCTCCACGGGGTCTTCTTGTCCTGTCGCGGGTAGCCAGCATCTTCACTGGCCTTGCAATTTCACCGAGCCCCTCGTTGAGACAACGCCCAGGTCGTGACGCCATTCGTGCGGGTCGGAACTTACCCGACAAGGGATTTCGCTACCTTAGGACCGTTATAGTTACGGCCGCCGTTCACCGGGGCTTCGATTTGAAGCTTCGGCCAAAGCCTAACCTCGCCTCTTAACCTTCCGGCACTGGGCAGGCGTCAGCCCCTATACATCGCCTTTCGGCTTGGCAGAGACCTGTGTTTTTGATAAACAGTCGCCTGGGCCTCTTCGCTGCGGCCCGCAAGGGCATCGGTCCAGCGCATGGACTTCACCCCACGGGCACCCTTTCTCCCAAAGTTACAGGGCCAAGTTGTCGAATTCCTTAACGAGGGTTATCTCGTTCACCTCGGGACTTTTACCCCTGCCCACCTGTGTCGGTTTGCGGTACGGACGCCATTACCTCTAGCAACGAGGCTTTTCTCGACGGCATAGGTTCAACGGAATCCCCCAGGGCTGGATGGCCCTAGAGTCTCCTCTCCCCTCAGCTCGTAGCGCCGGAACGGATTTGCCTGTCCCGGCATGGCCTACAGGAGAGGACGCACCATGTCCGATGGGCGCGCTCCGCCTACCTTCCCGTGTCCCCCCTTTGCGTTATAACGAGATAGCGGCGGTACGGGAATTTTGACCCGTTGTCCATCGCCTTCGCTGTACGCTACGGCTTAGGCCCGACTTACCCTACGCCGATCATCGTTGCGTAGGAAACCTTGGGCTTTCGGTGTCCTGGATTCTCACCAGGATTGTCGCTACTCATGCCGGCATTCTCACTTCCCAGCGCTCCACCGCGACTCACGTCAGCGACTTCAACGCCCTGGGAACGCTCCCCTACCATCCCGACAAATCGGGATCCGCGGCTTCGGTGGTGGACTTAGCCCCGTTACATTTTCGGCGCGGGACTCCTCGACTAGTGAGCTGTTACGCACTCTTTCAAGGATGGCTGCTTCTAAGCCAACCTCCTAGCTGTTTTAGCAGCCCCACTTCCTTTCACACTTAGTCCACACTTCGGGACCTTAGCCTGCGATCTGGGCTGTTTCCCTCTCGACAATGAAGCTTATCCCCCACTGTCTCACTCCCAAAGAACATCTTGAGGCATTCGTGGTTTGGTTGGGTTTGGTAAGCTCACGCCCCCTATCCCATCCAGTGCCCTACCTCCCCAAGACTGCTTTGAGGCTGTACCTAAATACATTTCGGGGAGAACCAGCTATCTCCGGGTTCGATTGGCATTTTACCCCTACCCACAGCTCATCCCAGCCATTTGCAACTGACACGGGTTCGGTCCTCCGCTCCGATATTATCGGAGTTTCAACCTGGCCATGGGTAGCTCACCCGGTTTCGGGTCTAATCCAAGCAACATCCCAGGCTTGATGGAGACTCCACCACTGACGTTGGCCCGTCTCCCTCGTCCGGCCCGACGAATCGGGCCGTTGGAGGAATCTGGACCTCGGCCAGCAGCTTCGCCTCCGCCCGGTCGCGCCCTGTTCGGACTCGCTTTCGCTTCGGCTCCGGAACTGCTATCCCTTAACCCAGCTGCTCAGATTAACTCGCCGGCTCATTCTTCAAAAGGCACGCAGTCAGCCCGACGGTGTCGGACCTCCCACGGCTTGTAGGTTTACGGTTTCAGGTCTATTTCACTCCCCTCCCGGGGTTCTTTTCACCTTTCCCTCACGGTACTGGTTCACTATCGGTGGCCAAGGGTGTTTAGCCTTGGAGGGTGGTCCCCCCAGCTTCCCACAGGATTTCACGTGTCCCGTGGTACTCAACAACACACCAGAAGCCCTCTCCCTTTCGCCTACGGGACTATCACCTTCTACGGTCGTCCTTTCCAGGTGCGTTCGGCTAGAGAGAGGGTTTGTAACTTCTTGCTCCTTGCTGAGGCTGAAGCAGGTGTGCGTTACAACCCCCATCAGACATAGGGCCTCAGCCCGTTAAGCCTGATGGGTTTGGGCTCGTCCCCGTTCGTTCGCCACTACTAGGGGATTCTCGGTTGATTTCCTCTCCTCAGGGTACTTAGATGTTTCAGTTCCCCCACTTACCTCCCCGACGAGTCGGGGTGTCCCCGGCATGACCCGGGACGGGTTCCCCCATTCGGGTATCCCTGGCTAAGCTCGCTAGACAGCTGACCAGGGCTTCTCGCAGTCTTGCCACGCCCTTCTTCGGCCCTTGGCCCCAAGGCATCCACCGTAAACCCTTAATAACTTGACCCACATTAGGGCTCGTTTACTCGATTTCGATTCAGTTGTTAAGGTGCTGGAAAGACGATGGCCGGGCAACACCCGGCCATTCGCGCGGTCGTTACCGTCTACTGTATGCTACATGAACGTAGAAAGCATTTTGCAGGTGACTAGCGACCAATTGTATGGCACGGACGGAGCCCCCGTCAAGGGGCCTCGCCCGAATCCTGCCCACCCGCGACCGACCTGTCACAGCGGTGACTGCAGGGCCTGCTAGAATGTCAGACCAACCTCTCAAGGAGCTGACGATGCAACCACGGAGCGTCCACCTGGAGCCGGGAGAGAGGATACTGTTCGAGTCCACCCCGGCAGTCGTCACGAACATGCGTCTGCTGGCCAAGTGGAAGGGCCGCGGCGCCGGGACCCCAAAGGTCAAGGTGCTCCTCTCCGACATAGACGGGTACGAAAGAGTCGTCGGGGGGCAGGACAGCCGAGCGGACAGAGGGCTCATCCTCGGCGGCGCGGGAGTCGCAGCAGTGCTGTTGGGGATGGCCCTCGAAAGGATCACATGGTTCCCGGACTTCCTGGAGACCGTGGCCTTCCTCGCGGGAATGGTGAGCATCATCTTCGGCATACACTACGTCGTGCAGTCCCTGATCCGTCTGAGACCCCACACCACAGTTCTGTTTGAAGTCGGGGCGAAGCTGGTCCCGGTCTCCTACCCCGGACGCGAGAACTCCGAGGCGGACGATCTGATCCGCAGCTTCGTCAAGGCGAAGAAGGGCGACTAGGACTGCCGCCCGTCCCCGCCTCTCCCCTGACGGCCGAGAGCGCCATCCCGGCCAGCACCAGGGCCGCGCCTAACAGGTAGGCTCTGGTCAGCCCCAGGACGAAGGCTCGCTCCACCCCGCCGTCTCCCGACCCGGTCACGGCCGCAAGCGTCGGCTCGTATCCCTGGGAGCCCATCGCCAGCGTGACGAGCGTCGTGGCGAGAGCCACCCCTATTACGTTCGCGGAGGTCCTCGTTAGATTCAGAAACGCCGAGACGATCCCGTACCGCTCCCGGTCGATCGAGGCCATCACGGCCGTCGTATTAGAGGAAGAGAATATCCCCATGCCGGAGCCGGAGAGGACCATCCCGGCCACCACGTGTACCCAGGTGGAGTCTACCGACAGGCGGGCGAACATGAGCATCGCGGTCGCCGACAGCGCCATTCCGGTGACCGACAGCCATCTCGTCCCGAACCTGTCCGCGAGACGCCCGCTCACCGGCCCCATTACAGCCATTGCCAACGACCCGGGAACCATCATAAGCCCGGCCCTGCTCGCCTCATGGCCCAGCACCACGATCAGGTAGAAGGGCATCAGGAAGAAGATCGAGGAGCCGGCCAGGAACGACAGAAACCTCGCCGACACGCCCATCGAGAAGACCTTGCTCCTGAAGAACCGGAGATCGAGCATCGGCTTCTCCGTCCTCGTCTCCCACCACAGGAACAGGACCATCAGCAGTGTAGCCACGACCAGCGCGCCTGCCACAGGGGGCGAAGCCCACCCCAGCCTGTGGCCGTTGGTCATGGCCAGCAGGAGACTTACCAGAGAGGCCGACGACAGGCCGGCGCCCGGCCAGTCGAAGCCGCCGACCGCGTCTCTGCCGGCCTGGGAGTCGTCCTTTCCGCGCAGCACGGCCATCGCCGAGACGACGGCCAGCAGGCCCAGGGGGATAGGCGCAAAGAAGACCGACCGCCAGCCCAGCTCGCTCACCAGAAGACCGCCTATCACCGGGCCGCTGATCGATCCCGTGCCGATGATGGCCATGTACATCCCCATGCCCTTGCCGCGCTCGTTCTCGGGAAAGACCTGCGCCACCATCGCCAGCCCGTTGGCCTGAATCGCGGCGGCGCCGACGCCCTGCACTATCTTGGCGACGATTATCAGCGCCAGCGCATTGGCCGCGCCTCCGACGGCGGCCGCGGCCATGAAAAGGACGAATCCGCCGAGATAGACCGTCTTGCGGCCCATGATGTCCGACATCCGGCCCATCGGCATGAGCAGGGCCGCGGTGCTCAGCACATACCCCAGGGTTATCCACTGCACGGTGGGAATATCGGCGGCGAACCGGTCGGCGATGCGGGGCAGCGCGATGTTCACGCCGGACTGGTCCATGACCGTGACGAACATGCCCACGGCGATAGCCCCGTACGCCCACCACTTGTATTGCGGGCTCGACAGGATGCGCGCGGAGGGGCCCGTAAACGCGGCTATCGACATAGTTCAGGCGCCATGGCGCTCGTCGCTCCCATTGGACTGTCGGCGTGGCGCGGATTATACCCGGTTCATCGGCTCGACACCCCATTGATCGGGGGTGGGGCGTGGAGAATCCGTCGACACTAAGATGTTCATCCACTAGAATGATGCCACCACGGGAGGCCAGCAATGATAACCAGATTCGGGACCCTCTACGCCGGTCACGTCGACTTCGAGGATATCGGGTTCGACGCGCCGCCCGTCAACGACCGGTGGCTGCCGGACGAGCACCTGGCCCAGGTATTCGACAAGACCGAGGCGATAGCCAGGGTCTTGGACAGGACGGGCTACGACACCTTCTGGACCGCCGAGCACCACTTCCAGCGCGAGGGATACGAGTGCATTCCCAACTGCATCCTGCTGGCGGTGCACCTCGCGCACCTGACCGAGCGCCTCAAGTTCGGCTGCGGCTTCAACATCGCCCCCATGTGGAACCCCCTGCGCCTGGCCGAGGACTTCGCGACGGCGGACTACCTGACGGGAGGGCGCGTCATCTTCGGAGTAGGGCGGGGCTACCACACGCGCGAGGTCGAGGTGTTCGACGCGCCCATGATCGACCAGGACGCCAACCGTGAGCTGTTCGAAGAGCAGGTCGAGATCATCATGAAGGCCTTCAACGAGCCGTCCTTCTCCCATCACGGAAAGCACTACCAGATACCGCCGAGGGTGCCTTATCGCGGATACGAGCTCGAGGAGATCACCCTGGTGCCCAGGCCCCTGAAACGGCCGGTGGAGTGCTGGCAGCCGATCGTCAGCGCCAGCCCGCGCGGGATCGGCTTCATGGTCAGGCACGGCATGAAGGGGATCATCGGAGGCGGGGCCGCGGTCGGGGGAGCCAGCGACAAGGTGGTCGCCGCGTGGCGCGACGCGCTGATCGAATCGGGACGCGAGGCCGAGCTCGGCACGGACCTCATCATCGGCGTCTCCGTCTACATCGCCGAGAGCGTCGAGAAGGCGATCGAGGAGGCGAGGCCGTTCTACGAGGAGAACATGAAGATGTTCGCCCCTCTCGGATTCGTCCGGGGCCTGACCGACTATCAGATCGAGGCGCTGGGCGACCCGCACCGCGTGCGAGGCGCAAAGCTCCCGACGCTCGAAGAGGCGGTCGAGGCGGGCTCCTGGCTCTGCGGGCCGGCCGAGCTCGTCACGGAGAGGCTGACGGCCCTCCAGGAGCGATACCCCGGTCTGGAGGAGATGAACGTCGGGCAGCCCGTCGGCACTCCTCAGCAGGCGATCCTGGAGCAGCTCGAACGGTTCGCCGAGGAGGTGATGCCCGCCTTCAAGAGCGCCGCCGCCTTGCCGGTTGCCGACTAGCGCGACGCCGGCAATACTCGATGTTGACCGGGGGTGTGGGGGTGTCCCCCACACCTATCTCTACCCCTCGAAGATATCCTCCGGGAGAAACGCCGATACCGTGACGTTGGGCAGATCGACCGCGTTGCTGATCTTCAGGTCGACCGCCACGCTGCAGATGACGTAGGCCTGCTCGCGGCTCCATCCGCGTTCCTGGAGTAGATCGATCATCCCGACGAGGGCGTTTCTCGCGGCAAGGGTGAGGTCCTCTCCCTCCTGCACCCCGTCCTCCCGGATGGGCATGCCCATGGTCGCGACGAAGTTTCTCGGCGCCGCCCACTCGGGCCGGGCGAAGTAGCCGGGGTGGGAGAACCTTGGAAACCGGATGTTTCGTCGGCGCGCCTCCCCGCTGTGTACCCGGAACCGGACCGCAACGGTCGCGCCCATCTCGATGGCAGTGATGCAGCACTCGGAGTCGCCCTGCGCGAAGTGGCCGTCTCCTACCGAGTAGAGGGCGCCCTCCACGGCGACGGGCACCATCAGCCTGGACCCCTTCGTAAGCTGCTTCACGTCGGCGTTCCCGCAGTTCTCTCTCGGTGGCACGGTGCGGAGCCCCCGGCTCGCGATCGGCTCGGACGAGGGCACGGCATCCTCCGGGTCTGGCAGGCTGGCCATCCCGCCGCGTGAGACCAGGTCCGCCTCCCTGCGAGCCCACTTATCCAGCTGGGCGTGGGACGGGGCAACCCCGGCGGTTCCCATGAACGACCCGTCCGGAATGCGGACGCCCGGCAGGTCCGGCGTGCGTGCACATCCATCCTCGATCTCCCAGTGGACCAGGTACGACGTGGGAAACAGCTCTCTCAGGAAACCCCGGCCCGGAGCGAACGTCGTATATCCATGTGGCTGGGGCGAGATGTCGAGATACTCGATCTCGAGCAGGTCACCGGGCTGCGCGCCGCACACGTATACGGGGCCGGTCAGCGGGTGCCCCACCTTTTTGTCGATCGACTCGAGGTCGGCCAGCGTCGCGCCGGGACGAATCTGGCCGTCCGACGCGTCGCGGGTCTCCAGCACCGCCTCCTCGCCGGGCTCAACCTCCAGGGCCGGGGGAATGTCCGGGTGCCACCGGTTATGGCCCTTCCACGGCTCTTCGCGGAGGCGCTTGCCGCGATCGATCTCGATGCTCTTCATCGCGCCTCCCTACTCGATGCTCTCCGCCGAGTCCTCCGGCACGTAGCCGAGCACCCGCCGGGGATGCTCCAGGTCCCGGTAGCCCCACCTGTTGTCGGAGGTCGCCATGAATATGTCGTATCTGAGGCTGTCCGGGGCGTCGATGCACCTGTGGAGTATCTGGGCCACATCTCTTCGTGTCAGCAGGATCGCCCTCTCGTGAACGTCGTTCGGCCGGTCGTCATCCAGCACCCGGCCTATTCGAACGCAGAGCACCGACAGCCCGTGGGCGTCCGAGAAGTGTCGTCCCACCGCCTCTCCCCACACCTTCGCGGCCCCGTAGACTCCTGCCGGCCGCACCTGCTCCGCACTGATCTTCGGAATCTCGGCGGGAACGTCGTCGTACCTGCCCTCCGCTATCGCCTTGTACGGCTCCTCATTCGCCCAGCCTCTTATGGTCATGCCGCTGCTGCCGAATACGACGCGCTTCACACCTTCCAGGCGCGCGGCCTCGTAGACGTTGTAGGCGCCGATGATGTTCGCGGAGAGGTTGCCCTCCCAGCTGCCTTCCAGGTGCGCCGCCAGATGGACCACCACGTCCTGTCCTTCGAACGCGGGCCTGATGGCGTCGAGATCGGCGATGTCCGCCCGAACGCACCTCACGCCTTCGAGAGGGCCCCTGTTGAGCGCCGTCAGCTCATAGCCCCCAGCCACCTCCAGGCGACGCCTGAGCGCGCCTCCGATGAGCCCGCTCATCCCCGTTATCAGCACCCTTTTCATAACACCTCGCCTCCGCGCATGTGGCCGCCCCGAACGGGACTGGCCGTCGGCGACAGTAAAGCCGGGCCCGCTCTGGCTGTCAAGCCTCCCAGATCTCCCGGATTCCCCACCTCCACGTTCAGCGCCGTATTTATCATCCACCTTCCTTTGGGTGTATCACGCTGAATGGTCATAGGGGACTCCAGCGATATACTCCGCAAGCAAACGGAACCATCATCCACCACCCCCGTAGGGGCTGGTTTGCAACCAGCCCTCCCGGAACAACCTTGACAACGACAGAGAGCAAGCGTACTACTGTGAGCCCTGTACGGGAGAGCCTCGGCCTCCTACCATGGCACACAGGAGAAAAAATGCCCGGACCGCTCGACGGCATCAGAGTCCTGGACATCACGCAGATCGTCGCCGGCCCCTTCGGAGGACTGCTGCTGGGCGACATGGGCGCCGACGTGATCAAGATAGAGCCCGTCTGGGGGGAGGCGCAGCGGCACTGGGCGCCGATAGTCCCCAACGAGACCCGCAACTTCATCTCCCTCAACCGCAGCAAGCGCAGCCTCCCGCTCGACCTGACGAAGCCGCGGGGCAGGGAGATCTTCTACAGGCTGGCCGACACCGCCGACGCCCTGATAATCAACGCGCGCCCCGACGTCCCGGGCAAGCTCGGCATCGACTACGAGACCCTCGCGGCCAGGAACCCGCGGCTCATCTACTGCGAGAACACCGCCTTCGGGAGGAGCGGCCCTATGTCCGACCGGCCCGGCTCGGACATCATCGCCCAGGGGATGTCCGGAATCATCGCTATCCAGGGTGGGATAGAGGACGGCGTGGCGCAGCATGTCGTCGCCTCCCCGATCGTCGACCACGCGGCGGGCATCGCGATGGCGTGGGGCGTCTGCGCGGCGCTCTACCATCGCGAGCGCACCGGCAGGGGCCAGAAGGTCGACACGACCCTGCTCGGAACGGCTATCGGGTTGATGACGCCCCGCTTCGTGCAGGTCGCCCCCGACGAGGAGCGGAGGACCTCTCTCCTCGACGCGCTGGCGTCGCTCAGGGAGCGTGGAGGCTCATTCGAAGAGACTCTCGCGCTGCACCGGGAGCACACGGGGATGGGACGCCCGAACTACTACTACAGGTGCTTCCAGGCGAGCGACGGCACCGTGATCGTAGGCGTCCTCGGCAGACGCATACTGCGGCGCCTGGCCGACATCCTCGGACTGGACGACCCGACCCTCGACCCTGATCACGATCCCGTCAACGCCGACTACGACAGCGCCGAGGGCCACGACGAGGCCGTCCGGCTGGTCAAGCAGGCGGAGGAGACCTTTCTTACGAAAACGGTGGACGAGTGGGTCGCGTTGCTCGAAGAGGCCGGGATTCCGGTAGGCCGTGTCAGCTTCCCGGAGGAGGCCGCCGAAGACCCTCAGGTCCTGGCGAACGGTCTGATAGTCGAGATGGAGCACCCGATGGCCGGCCCGTTCCGGGCCGCGGGGCCGATGATCCAGATGAGCGAGACCCCCCTCCAGCCCAAGTCTCCCTCACCCGGACTAGGCCAGCACACCGACGAGCTCCTCGAAGAGCTGGGCTATACGCCCCGACAGATCCAGCAGCTCAAACAGGACGAGGTCACCTGCTAGAGCTCATGCCGCGCCAGACGGAGCCGAACGTCAACAACGCCCTGGGCAGCCTGCTCCACGAGATGCTGCCCGGCAGGCAGGTGTGGTCCGAGAACACCCAGACCATCACCGGCCGGCCCGGGCTGCGCCCCGACATCATCGCCACCGCGCTCGGCTACTCGCCCGTCGTCATCGAGGCCGAGTACATGCCCGCCCGCGACGTCGAGCCGGAGGCCAAATCGCGCCTGGGGCTGGAGGTGGCCGCCAACGCGCGCGTCATCGAGGCCGCGATCGCCCTCCGATACCCGGCCGCGCTCGGCGATGCCCTTGACCTGCGCGAAGCCCTGTCGTCGGCCCGCCTCTCCTACTGCGTCTTCACGGAGGACGGGAGCCGCTTCCCGGAGTCCGGCTGGCTGGAGGGCGCCGTAGAGGACCTGGCCGACATGGTGCGTTTGGTGTCCGTCCCGCAGCGCGCCGTCGACCGGGCGACCAACACGCTCCAGGAGGGCATCGACGGCGCCGCGAAGCTCCTGGACGAGATGAACGAGACCCGCTCCGCCATCACTGCGTCCATCGCGCGCCTGCTGGGCATGAGCAACGTGCCGCAGACCCGCCGCATGGCCTGCGCCATCATCGCCAACGCCCTCGTCTTCCACGAGCGCATCGCCGGACTGCACACGGAGGTCGAGTCCCTGGCCATGGTCTGCGGTGACGGAGTCGACAATCCCCAGGGCGAGACGCTGGCCGCCTGGAACGACATCCTGGAGATCAACTACTGGGCCATCTTCGCCATCGCCAGGGACATCCTGGCGCAGCTTCCGGCGGGCGACGCCGCCGCCATCCTGCGGCGGCTGAGGCACACCGCCCAGTCTGTGAATGCGGCGGGCGTGGACAACGCCCACGACTTGACCGGGCGAATCTTCCAGCGCCTCATCGCCGACCGCAAGTATCTGGCCACCTTCTACACGCTGCCCGCGTCCGCCGCGCTGCTGGCCCGGCTGGCCGTCGCCAAGCTGCGTCCTGAGCCTGCCGAAGGGATGGACGGCGTCGACTGGTCCGACCCGGACGCCATCGGCCGGTTGCGCATCGCCGACTTCGCCTGCGGCACCGGCGCGCTGCTCTCCGCCGTCTACGACGAGATCGCCGCACGGCACGAGCGGACCGGCGGCGACCCCGCCGAGCTCCACCGCGCAATGATGGAGGAGGTGCTCTACGGCTGCGACGTCATGCCGTCGGCCATCCACATCACCGGCTCCACGCTGTCGGGAGTCGAGCCGTCGATCGGATTCGGGAGGTCGCGCCTCTACACGACTCCCTACGGTCGGATGAAGGACGGTAGCGTCAGTATCGGCTCCCTGGATCTGCTGTCCGCGGAAGCGATGATGCCAACACTCAACACCAGCGACCCGGCGAGGCGGACCGACAGCGCGGGGGAGGAGACCACCGCTCAGATCCGCGCTGAGATACCCCACGAGAGCTTCGACCTTGTGATAATGAACCCGCCGTTCACGAGGCCGGGCTCTGATTGGGAGGGGAGCGAGAGGGCCGAAGACTACATCAAGCACTTCAGGGGGTTGAGTACAGGACTCGTCACGCAGAAAGATATGGCAAAAGTCCTGAGCCGGGAAGCGCAAGATACTTGCTATCACGGCTATGCGGGCATAGCCTCCGCTTTTGCAGCTCTCGCTCACAAGAAGATCAAGCCCGGCGGCGTTTTAGCCCTGGTGCTCCCACTGTCGGCTGCTTCTGGCCTATCCTGGGAGGATTTTCGCCAGATGATTGGGCGTCACTACACCGATCTGGCGGTACTGACCATCGCTGATGCAGATGACGATGCCTTGTCCTTCTCAGCAGATACTGATATGGCAGAATGTCTGGTCATCGCCCGTAAGCTCAAGCGAGGTGAAACACCTCAAGACCGGGTAGCGTTCACTTCGCTCCGGCGCAGGCCACAGGGTCTTGCCCACGCAAGCTCATTGGCGTGGGGCCTGTTGGACGGCAGAGAGGTCAGACGAATCGAGGACGGACCGTATGGCGGTACGCCTCTAGCGGTTGGGGCAGAGTCGGCCGGTGAGAAGATAACTGCACCCCGCGATGCAGGCGGGGCGGGCTGGGGCGCGGTGCGCCTCGCCGACTACTCCTTGGCGCAAACTGCGGCTGCCCTGTCCGAGTCCAAACTGTGGCTCCCAGGGATGGTGTCATCCGTGGAACTAAAGATAGCGTCCCTAAGTGGCGTAGGAAAGCGCGGTTGGCACGACATCAACATAGCCGGTTCTGCGGGACCCTTCACGAAGGCACCTTCCAGCCCGACCGCCACCTATCCCGCTCTGTGGAGCCACAAAGCCAAACAAGAAACACGACTCATCTGCCAGCCTGATTACCAACTGCTCGTCAAGCCGGGAATGGAGACTAGGGCTGCTAAAGCGTGGGCCACCGCCAGCCGTGCTCACCTGAATCGCGACTTCCGTTTCAATTCGCAGCCACTGGCAGCCGCATTCACTGAGCAAGCCAGCATCGGAGGCCGTGCCTGGCCCAACGCCATATTCGACAACCAACGGCTCGACTACACCTTCATGGTTTGGGCCAACAGCACCTTGGGTCTCATTTGCTTCTGGTGGCACTCCAATCGCCAAGTCGCCGGCCGTGGCACCACTACCGTCAGCGCATTTGACTCTCTACCTATCCTTGACCTTAGCGCCCTCACGGACGAGCAGTTGCATTCCGGTGAGGACATCTTCGACGAGTTCCGGGACAAGGAGCTGAAGCCCGCCTACCTCGCGGACGCCGACCCCAACCGTGCCCTCTTGGATCGGGGGGTGGTCTGCGATCTGCTCGGCTTCGATGAGGATGTGTACGAGGGAGTTCGTAGGCTGTCGGCCAAGTGGTGCGCCGAACCGTCTGTGCACGGCGGGAAGGCGCGTCCAAAGGACGCCCGGCTGGCAGTTTGACCGTGGTCTCGGAGCCGCCCGGGCGCGCCTACTCGAACGTCGAGGCGTCCTCGCCCACCCACTTGAGGATCAGGACGTTCAGGGTGCCGTCAGCCTTCATCGACGCCAGGGCCTCGTCCAGTCTGCCCTCCAGGTCGCTGCCCTTGCGGACCCCGATGCCGAGACCCCGGTCCAGCAGGATCGACGGACCCACGATCTCCAGTCGGCCCTCGTGCTCCGCGAGCTTCTTCACGCCATAGCCGTGGTCCACGAGCACGGCGTCCACTTCGCCGTTCAGCACCACGTCGACCACATCCACCGATCCGTCGAGAGCCACGAATGGCGCGCCCTGCTCCGTGAAATAGTCGGAGTAGATCGTGTTTGCGGTAACCCCGATCGTCCCCCGTACGGCTTCGTCGCCCGCCCCGGACCTTGCAACGTACACGGAAGGGGTCGGCGGGTAGTACGCTTCGGTGAAGTCGATCAACTCCTCCCGTTCGGCGGTGATGCTCATGCCGGCGAGGATCGCGTCGAACTCCTCCGCAGAGAGATCGGGAATCATCGTCTCCCAATCGCTCACCATCCACTCGCACTCCAGGTCGGCGCGCCGGCACAGCTCGTCCCCAAGCTCGCGCTCGAGGCCGTCTATCTCACCCTCGTCGTTGACGAAGTTGAAGGGATGGTAGTCGCCCGACGTCGCTATCACAGCCCTGTCCGCTCCTCCGCACGCGGACGCCAGCGACACGATCGCCGCCGCTAGGAGAAGCGTGATTACCGCCTGACCGGACCGGCCTTCCATGATCAACCCCCTGCCTGCTGGACTATACATAGCCATAGCTGGGACGTTCAAGAGCGAGCTTCATATCTGGTCCTGAAACGCGCCCCGCCCCTTGACGCCACGAACATCCGTGCTGCAATACTGGTGTCGCCGTCAGATACGAAAAAAATGACACACTTTTGGCACACTTTGACACACATAATATATAGAGCCCAACTTGGACCTGTCTGACCGCGGCTCCCTCGAAATGCGTCTCGCAGGCGCACTTGAGGCTGAACGGGGGCGTGGGGGTGTCCCCCACTACTACTCTCCCTCGAAATGCGTCTCGCAGGCGCAATCGATGCCGAACGGGGGTGTGGGGGTGTCCCCCACTACTTCTCTCCCTTGAAATGCGTCTCTGCCCCGGAATATAATCGACATCGGGGCACGAGCTTGGATCGTGTCTCGATTTGTGCCGACGCTTAGAGGGAGACTACAGATGACCTACATAGTCACTTCGCCCTGCATCGATGTCCTGGACCAGGCGTGCATCGATGTCTGCCCTGTGGACTGCATCTACCTCGACGAGGGTGTGGACCGCATGGTATTCATCGCGCCCGACGAGTGTATAGACTGCGCCGCCTGCGAGCCGGTCTGTCCTGTCGTGGCGATATTCGCCGAAGACGACGTGCCCGAGCAGGAGACCGACTACATCCCCATCAACTACGACTACTTCGAGAAGGACAAGGACGAGGTACGGGCAAAGATCAACGAGCTCAACCCCACCTGAGACCAGCCCCGCCGACTCCATCCATCCTTTGCGCAACCCTCGAGAGTGTCGCCATGGGGAGGGTAGCCGACTGCCTCCCGCCGGTGACCTTCGGCTCTGGATCAGCTAGGAGGACCGTGCGATGGTCACGATAGAGTCCACACCCGAAATGGCCTCCAAGGTCTACGCGACGATGGAGCGTAACCTGGAGACGGTCCGCCGACGGCTCGGAAGGCCGTTGACCCTGGCCGACAAGGTCCTCCTGGGACATCTCGACGACCCGGACGGCGCCGACCTGAACGCGGGCGCCAGCCTGATCATGCTGCGCCCGGACCGGGTGGCCCTTCAGGACGTCCTCGGTCAGACCGTGATGCTCTCCTTCATGCAGACCCGCCGCCCCAGCACCGCAGTGCCTACGACCGTACACTGCGACCACCTGATCCAGGCGCGCGTCGAGGGCGGCCCCGACCTGCTGGCCTCGCTCGACGAGAACAGAGAGGTCTTCGATTTCCTCAGGACCGCGTCCGCGAAGTTCGGGGTTGGCTTCTGGGGTCCGGGCGCCGGAATCATCCACCAGGTGGTGCTGGAGCAGTACGCCTTTCCCGGCGCGCTCATCATCGGCACCGACTCCCATACGCCGAACGCCGGCGGTCTGGGTGCCTGCGCCGTCGGGGTCGGGGGCGCAGACGCGGTCGAGGTGATGGCCGGGCTGCCCTGGGAGCTCCTCTATCCCAGGCGGATCGGCGTATACCTGACCGGGGAGATGAGCGGCTGGACCGCCCCGAAGGACGTGATTCTCAAGCTCGCCGGCGAGCTGACCGTCTCGGGCGGCACCAACGCCATCATCGAGTACTTCGGCCCCGGGGCGCGGTCGATAAGCTGCACCGGCAAGGCGACGATCACCAACATGGGCGCAGAGCTGGGCGCTACCACATCCATGTTCAGCTACGACGACCGGATGGAGACATACCTGAACGCGACGGGACGCCGCGAGATCGCGGCGCTCGCGAACGCCAACCGCGGTCTACTCGCGCAGGACGAAGAGGTCGTCGCGTCCCCGCAGGACTTCTTCGACCGGGTGGTCGAGATCGACCTGTCGAGACTCGAACCCCATGTCGTCGGGCCCCACTCTCCCGACCGGGCGCGGCCGATCTCCGACCTCGCGTCTGAGGTCGCCGACGGCGGCAACGGCTTCATCGACGAGATAGACACCGCCCTGATCGGAAGCTGCACCAACTCCTCCTACGAGGACATGAGCCGGGCGGCGGACGTGGCGCGGCAGGCGGCGGCGCACGGCATCACCGCCTCGACATCGCTGCTGATCACCCCTGGATCGGAGCAGATTCGGGCGACCATCGAGAGGGACGGCCAGATGCGCTCCCTCAAGGAGATAGACGGAGCCGTGCTGGCCAACGCCTGCGGCCCGTGCATCGGCCAGTGGAAGCGCGAGAAGCTGCTGGACGGAGTGCCCAACACCATCGTCACCTCCTACAACAGGAACTTCCCGCGCCGTAACGACGGCCGCTCCGAGACGATGAACTTCATCGCCAGTCCGGAGGTCGTCGTCGCCTTCTCACTCGCCGGAAGGCTGTCTTTCAACCCTCTGACCGACTCGCTGCAGGGCGGAGACGGCAGCTCCTTCAGGCTGGAGCCGCCCGCCGCCGTGTCGGAGGTCCCGCTCGACGGATTCGACCCGGGGGACTCGTCGTACGTGGCGCCGCCGGACGACGGCAGCGGCATCGAGCTGTCGGTCGATCCGAACAGCGAGCGCATCGAGCTGCTGGAGCCGTGGCCTGCATGGGACGGCAACGACTACCTCGATATGCCCGTCCTGATGAAGACTCAGGGGAAGTGCACCACCGATCACATCTCCCCTGCGGGGCCGTGGCTGCGCTACCGAGGCCACCTCAGCAAGTTCAGCGAGAACATGTTCATGGGCGCCGCCAACGCCTACACCGGCGAGGCGGGCACAGGACGAAACGTGATCACGGGCGAGGAGGGCCGGGCCATCTCCAGGATCGCGACCGACTACAGGTCTCGGGGCGTGAGGTGGGTGGTGATCGGCGACTACAACTACGGCGAGGGCAGCAGCCGCGAGCACGCCGCCCTCTCCCCCCGCCTGCTCGGAGGCGCGGCGGTCATAGCCCGCAGCTTCGCCCGCATCCACGAGACCAACCTCAAGAAGCAGGGCCTCCTGGCGCTCACCTTCGAAGATCCCGCCGAATACGACCGCATCCGCGAGGACGACAGGGTGAGCCTGGTCGGACTCCGGGAGCTCGCCCCCGGCGAGCCGGTAAAGTGCATCGTCCGCCACTCGGACGGCACGGAGGAGACCCTCAGCCTCAACCACTCCTTCGGCGAGTCCCAGATCGCCTGGTTCAAAGCCGGCTCAGCCCTGAACCTCTTCCATCAGGACAACGGCGCATAGACGACAGGCGTCCTTCCGAGCGGCGCCGCGGAAGACCGTCTGCTAGTCGGTCCCCACCCAGCCTCCCTGGGAGATGTCGAGCATCACGTCGTCGGGGCCGCTGTACTTCAGCTCGACGTTCTGCCCGCCGTGGCCGCCGTCCATTCCGGCGTGCAGGGCCTCGTTGACGGCGTCCATCGGGAGGGAGTTGGCGGCGCGCATCCTGGCGTCGGTAGCATCCGCGTCTTCCACCTGGAAGCCTATGTGGTGGATGCCGCTGTAGGCCGTGCCGGCGCGGCCGGCGACCGTCTCGTTCTTGAAGCGCAGGATAGCCATGTTGACGTTGCCGTCGCTCAGGTAGTAGCCGTCCGCGTTCTCGCTTTCGACCTTGCCTACCTCTTCCAGGTCGAAGACCTCCCTGTAGAACCGGGCCGTCTCGTCCGGGTCCTGGGTCGCGATAGCTATATGTTTGATCTTGGCCATGTCACTCCTCGCTGAACTACTCCGGCCCCTGAAACGATCGCGCAGCCCAGAGTACGAGCCGTCCGACGGCGTGTCAAATCAGCTCGCCTCATCGGTCAGACGAGTCGAGTATTCCCGGAAAGCCTCGCCAAGCAGCAGGTGCTCCTCGCTGTGGAAGCCGGGGTCGGCGGCCAGTATCTTCGCCGCCTCGCGTCTCGCCAGCCTGAGAATGTCCTGGTCGGTGACGCGCGCCATGCGCAGGTCGGGAAGCCCACTCTGCCGGGTGCCCATGCGGTCGCCCGGACCCCGCAGCCGAAGGTCCTCTTCGGCGAGCTTGAAACCGTCGCCTACCCGCTCTACGATCTTCAGGCGCTCCCGCGCATCCCCGCCCGCCGCGTCGGTCAGTAGTAGACAGTAGCTCTGGTGAGCGCCACGCCCGACCCTGCCGCGGAACTGGTGAAGCTGGGCCAGCCCGAACCGGTCCGCCCCGTCGATGAGCATTACGGTGGCGTTCGGAACGTCGATGCCAACCTCAACCACAGGTGTAGAGATGAGCACGTCGATCTCGCCGCCCTTGAACATCTCCATGACCCGCTCCTTCTCTCCCAGGGACATGCGGCCGTGCAGCAGCCCCAGGGAGAGGTCTGGAAAGACGGCCGTGGACAGGCGGTCGTGCTCCTTCACAGCCGCCCTGGACTGTATGGCTTCCGACTCCTCGACGAGCGGGCACACGATGAAGGCCTGCCTCCCGGCGGTGACCTCTCTGCGAACGAACCCGTATGCCGCCTCCCGCCGGGACGCCTCTACCCAGCGGGTGCGGATTGGCAACCTGCCCGCGGGAAGCTCGTCTATCACCGAGATGTCCAGATCTCCGTACAGCGTTAGCGCCAGCGATCGGGGAATCGGCGTCGCCGACATCGCCAACAGGTGAGGTCTCTCTCCTTTGTCTCGGAGAGCGCCCCGCTGCATCACGCCGAAACGATGCTGCTCGTCGACGACGACGAGGCCAAGCCTGGGTATGTCCACTCCGGCCTGTATGAGCGCGTGCGTGCCAATGACGATGTCGATCTTCCCCAAGGCTATCTTTTCGTGCATCTCCTCCTTGGCCCGCTTCGGGAAGCTGCCCAGGAGAAGACCGACCGTCACGGGTCGCCCCAACGACGGCACCTCGTGCCTGATCGCGTACTCTCCTTCCGACGCGTCTCCAGAACCGGCGAGCAGACCCGACACGTTGATGAAGTGCTGCTCGGCAAGTATCTCGGTCGGCACCATGAGCGCCGTCTGGTATCCGCCGATGACCGCCGCGAGCTTGGCAGCTACGGCCACAACCGTCTTCCCGCTGCCGACGTCTCCCTGAAGCAGTCTCCCCATCGGCGCGTCGCGCGGCAGGTCCTCCAGAATCTCGTCGAGCGACCTGATCTGCGCTGCCGTGAGCTCGAAATCGAGGGACTCGAGGAATCTGCGTATGGCCGATCTGTCGACCTCGATAACCGGTCCCCTGCCCTCCTCCTGCCACGCACGCTTCCGCTGAAGAATGGCAAGCTGCATCAGGAGAAGCTCGTCGAAGGCGAGACGGCGGCGCGCGGCGTTCCACGTCTGCTCCGATTCCGGATAGTGGGCCTGGAGGACTGCCTCCTGGAGGTGCATCAGGCTCGTCCGGCGTCTCAGTTCGTCGGGCAGGAAGTCGACCAGCTGTTCGAGGCAGGCGTCGAGCGCCCGCTTAACCGTCCTGCGCAGAGTCCGCTGGGTGAGCCTTTCAGTGGACGGATAGACCGGCACCAGCCTCCCGGTGTGCAGGAGCTCTCGCTGACCCTCCAGGAGCTCATGCTCCGGGGACTCGAAGACGGGCTGACCGCGAAACACGCCGACCTTGCCGCTGATCACAACCTCGGTGCCAGGACGAAGTTCGCGGGCGACCCACGGTTGATTGAACCAGACCGCCCGGACGTTGCCGGTCTCGTCGCCGAGCACTGCCTGCGTAGACTTCCGGCGGCGGCCGGTCGCCGTTCCGCTGGCCTCCCAGACCGTCGCGACGATCGTGTGCTGCTCACCGGGCCTCAACTGTGAAACCTTGGTCATGTTCGCGAAGTCGTTGTGACGGTTGGGAAAGTGGTATATAAGGTCGCCGACCCGCTCCAGGCCCATCCGTTTCAGCCTGGCAACGGTCTGGGCGCCCACGCGCGGCAGTCGGTCCAGACTATCCTCTTTCGAGAGCGATCGACGCTTGGGCCGGCTGGCCGTGACCCGTGTCGGTTTGGCGCTCTCGACATCCGAGGCCGGCAGACCGGAGAGTCTGTCGAGAGCAGAAACGGCCCATCTCTCACGCTGACGCGGCGTCAGTATCGTGTATGAGGTGATCTCGCCAAGCAGGGGCGCAAGCTCGTCAGACCAGCGCTGTACGAACCGGTCCAGCCCGCCGATTACGGTCTTGTCCTGGAATCCTGTGGCCTGCTCCCGTCTGAGAATGTCCGCCAGGACCCCAGACTTCGAGGCGTCTGATCCCATCGTAGGAAGGCGTGGGACTCTAGGAGCCGGAGGAGCGCAGCACGCCTATGCCGAGCACGCCGGGACCCGCGTAGGTACCGACCACAGGCCCCATCCTGGCGACGATGGGCTCCTTGCCGCCGGCGAGCAGATCGGACAGATCTTCGGCGACTGCAGAGGCCTCGTCTGGAGTCGTGCTGTGCATCACCGCAACCTCCTCGACCGGTGCCATATCCCTGACGATCTGCTTGAGCCTCGCGACGCCCCTTTGCCGGGAGCGCTCCTTGCCCAGCTCGTGGACCACGCCGTCCAAGCGTATCAAAGGTCTTACCCGCAGGAGGGAGCCCATGAGAGCCTTGGCCTTGCCGATACGTCCGCCCTTCGCCAGATACTCAACCGTATCGAGCATCGCGAAGCACTCAGCCCGGCTGTTCACCTCACGGGCGACCCGGGCGATCTCTTCAGTGTCCGAGCCGTCGCGTGCTGCTCGCGCAGCGGCCATTGCGGTGATGCCGAGCGCCATGGAGGCATGTCTGGTGTCTACGACCTCCACGAGAGACGCCACGCTCGGCTCGCGACTTGCCTGCAAAGCCGAGTTGTACGTTCCGCTGAGCTGCGACGAGATGTGAATCGAAACGATGCCGTCAGCCTCTTCCGCAAGGCCCTCGTACACTTCAAGAAACTCGCCCATCGACGGCTGAGAAGTCTTGGGCAGCACCGCCTCGCTCGTTAGCCGCTCGTAGAAGATGTCGGGGGCCATGTCGACCCCGTCCTTGAAGACCTCGGTCCCGAAGTGCACGTTGAGGGGCACGACTGTGATGCCGAGACTCTTCGCCAAATGGGACGGCAGATCCGACGTGCTATCCGTCACCACCCTGACTGTCATGCGAGACCTCCTACTCTATCGACACTATGTAGTCGTAGTAGGGCTGCCCCCCGTACACGACCTCGATCTCGACTCCCGGAAAGTTAGACTCGACACTACGCAGAGCCTCATCGACGGCCGCTTCGGCGAGATCCCCGCCCCAGTAGAGGGTGACCAGAGCCCCTTCCAACACTTCCGCGTATCTCAGAAGATCGAGCAGCACGGCCGTAGAATCGTCGCCTGCGGCTACCAGCTCTCGCTCCAGCAGACCGATCGCCTGGCCCGCACGGACTGCCGTCCCCCCGATCCGGGCATCACGCACGGCCCTGCTCACCTCTCCGCTGCGAACGGACGGGAGCATGTTCCGCATCGCCTCCTGGTTCTCCTCCAGGCTCATCTCGAGACCGAACGCCAGAATGGCGGCGATACCCTGCGGTATCGTCGTCGTCGGGACTACGGTCACCGGCTTGGAGCACAGAGAGGACGCCTGTACAGCGGCCGGCACGATGTTGGCGTTGTTGGGCAGAAGGATGACGGCGCTAGCCCCTGCACTCTCCGCAGCGGCCACGATCTGCGCGACGCTCGGATTCATCGTATCTCCGCCCGATATGATACCGACTGCTCCCAGCTCCACGAATATCTTCTCTATCCCTAGTCCCCAGGCCACCGACACGACGCCGACCTCGGCAGTGTCCGCCGAGGTCGCGGGCAGTGACTCAGATCGACGGTCGACCGCATACCTCTCATGCTGCGCGTCGATGTCGTCGATCTTGATCTGGCTGACGCTGCCCAATGAGGCCCCAATCTCTAGAACGCGGCCGGGATCGGACACGTGGACATGTACCTTGACCATAGACTCGTCCCCCACGACCACCGTCGATGAGGCGAGTGAGGTCATCATCAAACGCAGGCCATCTGGGTCTAGTTTCTCTCCAGTCACTATGAACTGTGTGCAGTATCCGTACGCTTCGTCCGCCACGGAATCTAAGAAATGCTCAGTCACTGTCCCTGGACTGGAACCGGCCTGGTCCGCTGCCGACGCCTGCGTTGGGAGATCGACCTCCTTCGCATCGACCTCCTCATTACACAGACTCGCGCGGGCGCCCTCTAGGATCAGGTATAGACCTAGCCCGCCGGAGTCGACAACTCCTGCCTCCCTTAGGATTGGCAGTAGTGACGGAGTGAGCTCGACGGCCTCGCGGGAGGCATCGCACACCCTGTCCATCAGGCTCAAAAGCGCGCCGTCCGTGCCGGCGCTCTGCGTTGCGGCCCTGGCGGCCCAGGAGATCACCGTCAGCATCGTACCTTCGACCGGCTCTCCAACCGCCTTGTACGAATGCTCTCTCGCAGCTTCGAAGGAGGCGGCCAACTCTCCGGCCCCGAAGTTCGAGTGGCCTTCGAGCTGCGAAGCGAACCCCCTGAAGAACTGGGAGAGGATCACGCCGCTGTTCCCTCTGGCGCCCATGAGCGCACCTTTCGCCATGACGGCCGCAGCCTCCCCCGCGGAGGCGTGGCCTGGCTCGGCAGCGCTCAACATGTGACGAAGCGTGAGCAGCATATTGGTCCCGGTGTCTCCGTCAGGTACCGGGAATACGTTCAATCCATTGACGGTCTCCACGTGGCGTTCGAGCAGGTCGGCGCCCGCGGCGAACATATCGCGAAGCTGGCCGCCGTCAGAGTGCGTGGGCTCGTACGGGCGTGGATGAACAGCCGTCATAGCGTTTGCCCGAAAAGGGGGGCTATGGTATCGTTGTTCGGGAATCCAAACACGCTGAGGACTTGGCTCCCCTGGGCAGCAGTTGAGGCGGTTCGATTCTACTTGAAATCCAAGGGGGCAGTCAAAGTAGACCATGGCAAAGTGCGAATTCTGCGCTAAGGCTGGCCAGTCCGGCAATAACGTCAGCCATTCAAAGCGCCGGACACGGACGCGCTGGACCGCCAACATTCAGAAAGCCACCATTCAGGATAAGGGTGTGCGGCGGCGAGTGAATATATGCACGCGTTGCCTGCGCAGCCACTACAAGGTGATGGTAAAAGGCTAGGCGGCGGCGCGGTCCGGCCGGCACGGCCGGTACACAGGAGAGCATCTTGGCCGAATATACGAAGTCCGAAGCGCAGGAGTGGGCGCGCGAGACGCTGCGGGGCCAGTGGACCACTCTGATGACCCCGTTCGCCAGCGACGGCGAGGTAGACGAAGGGGCGCTGAGGGGCAACATCAGGCGCATACGGGCCCTCGGCACACGGGGCGGCGGATGCACCTGGGCTATGGGCGAATTTTGGAGCCTGACCCACGACGAGCGTACGAGAGTCTACGATATCGTAAGCGACGAAGCGTCGGGACAGTGGCCCATCGCTGCCCACGTCACACACACTTCGGCGCCGGAGATGATCTCCTTGGCCCGACACGCCGAGGGCGCCGGGTTCGATCTTCTTATCGTGGCGCCTCCATACATGGTGACGAAGACAGAAGACCAGGTCATCGACTGGGTACGCATGCTGGCAGACGACACCAGCCTCGCCATCATGTTCTATAACTCGCCCCAGTTCGGCGTGGTCGTGAGCGCTCAGGGCCTCCAGAGGATCTGCGCTATCGAAAACGTGGTAGGTGTCAAAGAAGCCAGCTTCAACCAGGATCTGTCCATAGAGACGCACTTGCTCGTCGGACAGGACGCGATCATTAGTACGCCGGACGAGTGGATCCTCTTCCGCGGCAAGGAGATGGGTTTCGAGCAGCAGGTGATGTTCGCAAACACCTCAGACTGGCGCTTCGATACTCCGGACCACAACCACTACGTCCAGTTCATAGACAACGCCATGAGCGGAGACCTCGACCAGGAGTTCTACGACGACAAGATACGCCCGATAAAACAGGTCTCCGATCGTTGGTGGGCCAGGACCGTACAGAAGTACAATGGCGTCCTGCCCGTCTCACTGTGCAAGTATTGGGGAGAGCTGATGGGGCTGAAGCACGGTCAGGTGAGGCCACCTCTGGACGACATGGGGACGGAAGAGCGGAGCGCGCTGAGGCAAGAGGTAGAGGCGGCACAGCACCCGGATGTGCGAAACGATCTACTACTCGAGCGGGGAGATACCGAATGATCCTGATGGTGAGTGTTCAGAACCTGACCGAAGCGCTTCAGGCACTCAAGGGCGGCGCCGACATCGTCGACGTCAAGAACCTCCAGGAGGCTCTCGTCGGATCGGCGCATCCCGGGGTGGTTAAGGAGGTACGCGATGCCGTGCCCTCCAAAGACCACGCGAGCGTCACACTGGGAGTAGTCCCAAACCAGATCGGCACGGTCGCCATGGCCGTCTATACCGCGGGAGTGTTGAACGCCACCTCCGTCAAGGTCGGCTTCATGAATACCGAATATGAGGCGGCCGTCGAGACGCTCTTGGCATCGAAGGAGGCCCTCAACGGCTTCGACACTAAGCTGATAGGCTCGCTCTTCGCCGATAATCCGCTGTACGACGGGCTCGACCCGCACGAGATGGTGCGACTTGCCAAAGACGGTAGATGTGACGGATTTCTCATAGACACCCTGACGAAGGATGGCCGCAACCTCTTCGACTTTCTGAACGAGCAGGAACTCCGCGATATGGTGTTCGAGGGCAAAGGGCTGGGCATGAGCACCGCGCTATCCGGCCACCTCCGAATAGAGAACCTGGACGAGCTGGCCAGAATCAACCCTGACATCGTCGGAGTCCGGGGCGCCGTCTGCCAGAAGGGTGACCGTCAGACCGGAGTCCACTGGGAGGCCGTCGCAGAATTCAAACGCCAGCTTGATCTTCGCAAGACCGGTGAGATCGACGTACTAGACGGAGTCGGCGCCATCTCTTCGGCTGACAACGGAGTAGACGGAGCTACCAACGGGTGGATAGTGATCGACGGCACCGGCAAGACCTGCGCCGGGATCATCGCGGCCCTGAGCGAGCAATTGGGCCGCGACAGCGAGTCGTTCATAGAAGTCATCATCCCCGATATGCTAAACACGTACGACATCATCGTCTGGGCACAGCAGAGTCGTCACAGCATCCTCACGCAGAGGAAAGACCCGGACGGCCACGTCCGGATGCTGATTCAGCCCTAGTCGTCGCCCGCCACTCCCCCCGCGGCGGCTGCGCCCGTCTGTCATCGTACCCACGCCCGACATCCACGGTTCCGCCGTAGTTGCCGGGCATACCTGTCCATGCTAGGATTAGACTGTCGGCAAGTCACACTATCGGCTCTCATGGAAGACGTCCAACAGATCGTCGCACTCGCCAGGGACATCGCGATCCTGACCTTCAGCTTGGGACTACTGCTTATGGCTTTCGTCCTTTACAGGAAGCTCTCGGGTCTATTGAGCTCGGCCAAGCAAACGGTTGACGATGCGGAAAAGATCGTAACCGTCATCTCCAAGAGGATAGTAGGGCCAATCACGGCCGGGGCAGGCGTCGCCTCGGGATTCGGTAAGGTCGCCTCTTTCATGTTCGGCCTTGGCAAAGACCGGGATAGTGGAGACGGGAAAGAGCGGGGCCGTTAGCGTAATAGAGTTGGGAGGGGCAACGATGTCAGATAACAACAGTTCGTTTGTACTGGGTCTTATGGTAGGCGGGGTGCTCGGCACGATCGTCGGTATCATGATAGCTCCCAAGCCTGGCTCAGAGACGCGTGCAGAGCTGATCGAACGCAGTGATGTATGGAGACTCCGAGCTGAGGAGATGGCCGCCACGGTTCGCGATCAGATGGGACCAGCGGTTGATGGAGTGAGGGAACGTGTGACGCCGGCCGTGGAGGCGATGCGGGAACGTGTCAGCCCGGTGGTCGACCAGGTCAGCTCCCGCGTAGGACGGTCGGGCGATTCCAGCACCGACGAGGCGACGCAGCAGGCTTAACGCATCTGCCCTGTGTACTCAGAGCTCAAGGGGGGCGCCTGACGGCGCCCTCTTCTTTTCTTCGAACAAGACCGCCTAGACGGCAGACGAAACCCAGGTCGGATAGGAGCCCAACACCCTGAACATCGAGACCTGTGACTGGATCCCGGCCAAGGCATCCCTTACCACATCATCGTCACGATGTCCCTCGAGGTCGACCAGGAAGATATAACGACCAAGGTTGGTCCTCGTGGGACGCGACTCCACTTTGGTCAGGTTGATGCCCCTCTTGGCCAGTTCCCCGAGGGCCGTGTGAAGGATCCCCGGCGCATCCGCCGCGAAATCAAAGCATATCGAGGTCTTGTCCAACCCGGAGGGAGGATGATCCGTAGGAGCAAGGACTACGAATCTCGTCTGATTGTTGGGATCATCCTGAACACCGCGCTCCAGTATCTCCGCGCCGTAGAGCGCCGCGCATCGTTCGTTCGCTATCGCAGCCGCGGCTGAGGATGCGCTCTGCATCTGCTCAACCGCAGCCGATGTACTGAGAGAGGCGATGGGCCGGGCCTCCGGAAATCTCTCGGCCAAGAAGGCTCTGCACTGCGCGAGCGCTTGAGGGTGTGAGTATATCTCTTCGATCCTGTCGCGCCGGGTTTCCGGTCTCCCCAGGAGGCAGTGTTCGATCTCCAGCACCTGTTCGTGACGTATCATCGGGCCCGACGCATGGATGAGCAGGTCTACGGTGGCAGTGACAGCTCCCTCAAGGCTGTTCTCGATGGGAACCACGCCCTCGTCCACGTCACCCGAGCGAACCGCCTCAACAACTCCCCGCACCGACGAGAAAGGCAGGAGTCGGGCTATACTATCGTGGTTGAGAGCGGCCTGCTCCGTGTACGAGCCGGAGGGTCCGAGGAAGCCGAGTCGTCCACTCATAACCCATCCTGCTCCTGTTTATCGACACCGGTCAGTTCGTCCTTCACTCTGTCCAAGACGAGGCCAGTTGCATCTATCACAACATCGACTCCCGCCAGCTCCAACAGCCGACGATGGTTCGCCAAATTTGCCAGCGCCATCGTCCGAGATGCTCCGAACCTGTACTTGGCTAGCTGACAGGCGGTCAGATTCTGATCGTCGCGGCCCGTGGCCGCAATGAATATCCCGGCTCGATTGGCGCCGGCCCTGGTTAACACCTCAGCCTCCGTTCCATCGCCAGCAATTGTCACGCTCCCAAGCTCCTCCTCGACAGCCTCACACCTGGAGACATCCCTGTCGATGACCACCACCTCGTGTCCGGCAGAGACGAGCCAACGAGCGACGGACGAGCCGATGCTACCACCTCCGACGACTACAGCATACACGTTACGCGGCCTCGGACTCCTTCAGGATCATCTCACTGATCAATCCCGTAACGTTGATAGTCACGAGCCCCAAGCCACGGTACATCTCCTCGAGTGCAGGATCATCCATGCGGCAGATGACCTTCGGTACCGTCAAAATGTGCTGCGCGATCTGCGCCGACATCGCGTTCCGGGAGTCACTGCCACACGCGGCGATAAACATGTCTGCATCCTGCGCAGAAACCATCCGAAGGTCGGATTCGAGCGTACCGTCGCCTATAACAGGGACGACGTCGCCGTCTTCCACCGCTCCCGATGGAAGCTTGTCGAATGCGCTGGCGTCGGGATCGAGCACCCGAACTATGTATCCACGCTCGTAGAGCGCCTTCGTGATCGCCGAGCCCACTCGACCGCAGCCCATGACGACGGCCGTGCTTCGAGGCGACCCGGACCGCACATGCAGCCTATTCATCCGGCACTAGACCCTAAACCCTTCACCGACTGGGAACCATAGTCGCGCCAAAGCACAACCTGGCACGGTGCGTTCTTGAGTACGTAGGGCACGGAATCTCCAAGAGTGAAGACGCCATAGCGCATACGGTACGGTAGCCCCAGGACGATCGCATCTACCGACCTGTCGAACGCCTCATTAACAACGGCCGACCCTGCGTCCCGCGCCTGAACGAGCTCGCCCTCTGTCTTGAACTTCTCAGCCTTGGCTACCTTCTCCATGTTCCTGAGCACGATCTCTGCCCTCGCAGTCGCAGATACGATCTCGGCATCGACCGGCATCCTCCGATCCACCTCAATCACGTAGAGGATGTGGAGCGTGCCTCGGTTGGGACGCATAAGACGACACGCCAAGCGCACAACTTCCTCGTCACAACTCTCACCGCTTACCGCCGCCAGTACCGACGAGATGGCCATGGCTGAGAGTTTCTTGGGTAGGTAGATCGGAAAGCGCCACCCGGCATTCAGGCGCCGTTCTGTCCATCCGAAGCCAGGTCTAGCCGGTCTAACAGATCGTCTCTGCCGGCCAGCACCACCCAGTCGCCCGCCTCTAGCCTGTCGTCCGTGTCGGGATTCAGAGTTATGTCCGTGCCCCGCCTGTTGATCGCTACTACCGCCAGGCCATACTTGTCTCTGGGTGAGGAGAAGCCAAGCTCTTTGAGGCTCATGTTCGCAAAGTGCGGCGGCACTCTCATCTTGCTGATCCCATAATTGGGAGTCACCTCCAGATACTCCTGTACATTGGGGTTGAACAGGTTGTGGCCCACGCGGACTCCCATCTCAGACTCGGCTTGGACGACCTTGTCCACTCCGATCCTCTCAAGGGTATTGCCGTGGAGTTCGTTGTAGGCTCGCGCCACGACGTATGGCACACCCATCGTCTTGAGCAGGACGGAGGCCATGATGCTCGGCACGATATTGGAGCCGATCGCCACCACCGCCGCGTCGTAGTCCTGTATCCCAAGGTCCCTCAGCACCGTCTCATTGGTGGCGTCCGCGGTGAGAGCGTGAGTCGCCTGCCCCATGATCCCCTGGACGCGCACCTCGTCGCTGTCTATCGCCAGCACGTCGTGGCCAAGGTTGTACAACGATCTGACGACACTACTGCCAAAGCGGCCCAAGCCTACCACCACTACCTGTCTCTTCATCTCCCGGTCACCCCATGCCCGTGGCTTTCGAGTGAATCTTAAACGGGCTAGCCAATTGTAACCCGTTCAGACGGGTACCGATAGAGGTCTGCCTCAGTACGCTGAGCCATCGCTAGGCCGATCGCAAGAGGTCCAAGACGGCCTATGAACATGGTGCCCACGATGATCGCTTGACCCCATTGCGACACCTCTGCCGTCAAGCCCGTGCTGAGACCCACGGTGCCAAAAGCCGATACAGCCTCGAACAGTAGATCGATGAAGTCGAAGCCCGTCTGAGAGAATGTCAGCAACATCGCCACGATGAAGACGAACGAAATAGAGATCGCCCCAATTACCATCGCGCGCTGGACCAGCAGACGCGGTATCTCCCGACCGAACGCCACCGCGTTGGTGCGACCCTGCAGGGTCGACAGCACAGCCGCCATTACGACGGCCATCGTATTGACTTTGATCCCGCCTGCGACCGAACCGGACGCCCCGCCGACGAACATCAGCGCAGTAAGAAAGAAGTTGGTATGCTGCTCCGTCTCGTCGTAGTTGATCGTTGTGAATCCTGCCGTCCTCCCGCTAACCGACTCGAATACCGACGTCGACAGTTTCTGCCCTACCGACAATGAGCCCAGAGTGGCCGGATTCATGTACTCTGAGGCCAGAAAGACGGCCGTGCCAACGACGATCAGCGTTGCCGTGAGGACGAGCACCAGTTTCGTAGTCAGGGCAAACAAAGAGAATCGCCTTACACGCACTACGTCCACCATCACCCAGAAGCTGATCGCACCGAGTACGATGAGCATCCCTATCGTACCCAGCACGACGCCGTCACTTCTGAAATGCGCCAGACCATTCTCTTCGTTCAGGGCGATGAAGCCGGCGTTGTTAAACCCGGACACCGCATGGAAGACGGCCTGCCACACGGCCTCGGCCGGTGGATATAGGAAAGAGAACCTGATGACAAGAGCGACGAAGCCCGCCATCTGGATCACCACCGACACCAATACTATCCCCACCGTGAGGCGAACAAGCCCACCCATGTGGTCTACGCCAAGGCTCTCTCTCACGAGCAGCCGCTGCGACAGAGTCACCCTCTGGCCGATCAGTATCAGCAGGAAGGTAGCGATGGTCATGAACCCCAAGCCGCCCACGAACATCATCCCAAGAATCATCACCTGCCCGGTCCGAGTCCAGTAGGTGGAGGTCTCCTGAATCACGAGCCCTGTGACCGTTACCGCAGACGTAGCCGTGAACAGAGCATCCATGAACGGCGTAAGTCCGCTGCCTTCGTGCGAGACTGGCAGCAACAGAAGAGCCGTACCCACAGCGATGAGAGCGGCAAACGCGTATATCAGGATCAGAGGCGATGCAAGCGCCCGAGACGGGACTTTGCGGACCGTTACCGTGAGGCTGACAGGGCTCATTTCATCCTGGCGGGGATGGCGAACAACCCTGTCTCCGGGTTTGGGCTTCCAGGTTTCCTGCAAAAGTGTGGCCTAGGCGGTGGGCTCCGGTACGACCTCGACGGGACGCTGTGGTCCCGCTCTCTGTTTACCGGACGTACAGACTATACAATGGTGCCGGGAGGCAGGACGATTCTAGGTGTGCGTCAAACGAAAAGTCAATCAAGATGGTCTCACGTCCCCGCGTAGCGGCGGACGTGACTGGAGCAGATTGCTTGATTGGTCGAAATCTGGCCGCGTTGGCAGGTGTGATCGACGGGCTCTCGATATTCTAATATAGTCAAGCGGCGCGCCTGTGACTGAAACGTGGAGGCTTCACGGAGCGGGAGATGGACAGCAGCCAGTCCCGACCTAAGACGTTTAGGTGGCCCCGACGCGCCATCCGCTATATCTGGCTCAGAGTGTTCCGCCGCAGAAGCTTTAACTACCTCTTCCAGTGTGGGCTTGCGACGGTAACGCTCTTCGTGATTCTACTGCTCCAAGACGCCGTGCTGCAGGCGGCGATCATAGTCGCGGTGGCCTCCTCCGCCTTCACCATTTTCGTCTTCCCCAATAGCCTGGCCTCCACACCACGCAAAGTAGTAGGCGGCCACGCGGTGGCCGTCATCGTCGGCTCGATCGCGGCCGCCATACTCGACATACCGTCAGTCGCTTCCGCTGTACAGGATTCGCGGTATATCCTGAGCCTAATCGCTGCTCTCGCGGTTGGGATCGGGATCCTTTCAATGGTGTTTACGGATACCGAGCATCCACCCGCGGCTGGGACCGCCCTGGGCCTAGTGATCCACGAGTGGAGCTGGGAAGTCGTGGGGTTTGTCCTGATCAGCGCGCTGGTACTCTCTATAATACGGATCGCATTGAGGCCCAAGCTGGTAGACCTGCTCTAGCTGAGCATTCCGTGGCGGTGAGAAGCCTTGGCCCGAATCGAAGGTGCTGTACTATACTCCGGCGCCCTGTTTCTGGCCCTAGTGCTTGCTGCGACCCTCCTCAAGCTCGGCATCCTGGAAGCGCAGATTCTAAGCACCGAAATCACGATCGGGCTCGATTCCACGCAGCAGGTCGATATCGACTCTGACGGGAAGACGCAGGACGTCAGTGCCGGGAACAGCGCCCTGTTCAATGCGACCATAACGATAGGTGCTGAGATGGAAGAAATAGACGACGTAATAATCGAGTTCCTCCCCAAGAGCGGCGAAGGACCCACGAGGGGGCCGCATGTCAAGTTCCGCGCATATCCCGAAAGTGGAGCCGCCAAGTTGTTTGACAATACGACCCTCGCTTCGGCAGGACCCGGAAACGACGGAATGGTCGACGGAACACGATTTGAGCACCCGGACGCTTTTGCGAAGATCACCGTAGCCTTCCAAGACATCGACGAAGCTGCAAGCACATCGACGACCAGTTTCGGTAGTGGCTCAATTTGAGGGAGTTGTTGATACTAGATTTGGGCGGTGGATGCGAGGCTAAAACAGCTATGGTAGTGTGGCTGCATGGAGGGGAAACAATAGGCTCGGCCACCTCGCGAGAGTTACGGCCGAGCCATTCCTCCAGCAGTTATTTGAGACTGGCCTGACGACCACCATACCCACTAAAGTCGGACGGCCTGTCAAGTTTTGTGGTACACTGAGCCCGCCTAACCAGCGCCCCGTCCGACGGTCGGATCGTGCAGTCCCATGACGGAGAGCCATCGTGCCCTCCTTGTCGGACTGCACGGGGCCAGCTTGGTTAGGCGAGGTTCTACCGCCTGATAAGGAGGGCTCCAATGGCTAAGAGGTTCGGATACGTAGCACTATCGGGTGTCCTGGGAAGCATAGCGGGATGGTTCTACACGAGTCTGGCTAACTACGTGATCGCCAGGCTGTTCACAGACGGAAAGATGGAGATAGGCGACGCCTTCGTCGGTGGTCCTTCGGTAGAAGGCTGGGGCGCGGGCTTAATCATCGGCAGCATCATTGGGTGGCTCAACTCACGGGAGGAATGACGGATGGCTCAGGTTGAAGAGAGGCTGGGCATTCTGGAAGCGGCTCAGCGGCTTCACACGATGGTCACCGAGAAGCACCAGGAGCGTATGGAAGAGTTGCAGGCCCTTCTGGCGGAGACGCGCCGGGACTCTAGGCAGACTCAGCGTCTGTGGGTCCGCCTTTGCGAGAAATACGGTTGGCTGGACGACGTGGACCTAGATGAATACCGCGGTTCCGCTGGCGCCTGATACGACGGTGCTCAAGCCACCGCGCCGTTGCTGTGTTCATGCTGGGATCGAGCTGTCGGCGGCGCCTCGGCCCTTTCTGACGGAGCTCACTCAGGGTGGTCGTTTCCAGTTGACTCATGGGGCTAGGATATCATGAAGTCGTGGGAGCGGGTACTCATGACGGTGCTGACGATAGTAGTGATATCTGCGATTGCCGTGGTCGTGACAGTGTTGCTGGGATATTGAGGGTGGAGGTCGCCCATGCCGATAGGCCCGAACGGTGAAAAGCGCCCCCCTGATCCGATCGCGTGCGCGGTCAAGGTCATGAAGATCGCAACCGGGGAGATCAAGGAACCGAAGCCGAGGAAATCTGCCGGCAAATAGCTAGCAATTATAGCACGCTTGTGCTATAATTGCAGCTATGAACAGGTTGCCCGAGGCACTCCGCGCTCGGGCCCTGAACCTGCTGGTAGAAGGCTCCTCCATGCGGTCGATCAGCCGCGTGCTGGGGATCTCTCGGAACACAGTGGCCAAGCTGCTGGTCGACGCCGGCGATGCTTGCGCCCGGTACCACGACGAACGGGTAAGGGGCGTTCGAGCGGAGCGTATTCAGTGTGACGAGCTATGGAGCTTCTGCTACGCCAAGCAGAGCAAAGCACCACAGGCCACAGGGATAATCGACGGCGCAGGGGACGTCTGGACCTGGACGGCCATCGACCGGGACACGAAGCTGCTCATTGGGTGGCTGGTCAGCCAGGGTAGGGACGCGACGGCCGCCTCGCAGTTCATTACTGATTTGGAGCTGCGGCTGTCCCATCGAGTTCATCTGACCACGGATGGCTTCTCCCACTATCTGGATGCGGTCGACAACGCCTTCGCTGGCGAGATCGACTTCGGGCAATTGGTGAAGTCGTACGGTCAGCCTGTCGAGCAGCTGGGCCATCGCCGGTACTCACCTAGGCGAGTTATGGGTGCCTACAAGGTTCACATTGTGGGAGAGCCGGACTTCGACTCCATGAGCACGTCCCACGTCGAGCGGCACAATCTGACGATGCGTATGTCGATGCGCCGGTACACGCGACTGACGAACGCCTTCTCGAAGAAGTTCGCGAACCACGTCCGGGCGGTGGCGCTGTACTCGGTGTGGTACAACTACTGTCGGGTCCACATGAGCCTGGGCACGACGCCGGCCGTGGCCGCAGGGCTGGCCGAGTACCCGCGCAACATCCGGTGGATCGGCTCGTTGATAGACCTAAGGGGTAAACAGGAGGGTCGAAATGAACGTGCAGGTGTGGCAGTTTCTGATAGCTAGCGCGAGTGAGCACCGGACCGTAACATACGGGGAGATAGCTCGTGCGGTGGGAGGGATCCCGCAGGGAGTGGGAGTCGCGCTGAACCCTATCGCGTCTTACTGCGAGAGTAAGGGACTACCGCCACTCACCGTCATCGTCGTGGGCCATACCTCGGGGACGCC
Organism: Dehalococcoidia bacterium; assembly: GCA_965208395.1. GTDB lineage: Bacteria > Chloroflexota > Dehalococcoidia > Lucifugimonadales > CBDBON01 > CBDBON01. The sequence continues at coordinate 337,635 of CBDBON010000001.1, read as the reverse complement.
CAGTTACCCGTATGAGTTCGATGTGGACGCTGCTCGTCAGCGGGTGTTCGCTCAAAACTGGTGGAGGGTAGAGCCGCCCAGGTAGTGTACCGGTATGGTACACTTAGGCCACGGGTGAAGGAGCAGTCCTTCGAACCGTGATGGCGGAGCGGGCGGGATTCGAACCCGCGACACGGTGCAGGAACACCGCGTACCTAGTCCTCAGCTAGGTGCTTTAGGCCTCTCAGCCACCGCTCCGCTGTTGTTGTAGGCCCCGATGGCTAGGCCAGTCGTCGGGGTCTATTGTATCAGAGCCCTAATTGATACTGAGCCACTACCCCAGTTTCAAGGGCTTGACAGAGGTGTCCTCCATCACCTATCGGATCGAGTGGCGGCCCGGACCGTGCTTGGATCCCGGCCAAGACCCGTGCGATAGCGGAAACACTGTGGCCGCCAACGGCGGTACCTACGAGGTTCGATTCACCGTCTCCCAACCAGAACTGCCAGATATCATCAGAACGTCCGAGATCACCTTCTATATGGAAGAGCTCACTCCAACACCAACGAATATCCCTCCTTCATATTCCCCGCCCCAGGCGGCAACTCCGACACCGACGTCGACCTCTCCTACACGGACTCCAACGTCCACATCGACGCCGACCCCAACGATGACTCCAAGTCCCATCCCTACTGCCTCTGCAACGCCACTGGCATACGTTGCGAAGACTCCGCAAGGACCGTCAGGCCTGGAGGGAATCATTGCACAGTTGGACAGTCTTCAGGCCGCCAATATACTGGATAACGTGTCGCCGAGAACCGCCGCGTCGATTCTAAGTCGGATGCCAGCGGAACGACTCGCCGAAGTAGCAAGATGGATGGATGAGGACAGGCTTATTCAGCGCCTCGATCGCATCTTCGCAGTCGTAGACCTCGCTGTTAGTCCATCAGAGGCGCATCCCGGCGACGAGGTGACCGTGACAGTCAGCGTAACTAACACATCGTCCAACGCCTCTGTGTACCCAGCCATCCTGCGTATCGACGACACCATCGAACAGACCCAAACCGTCGAAGTCGGCGCCGGTCAGACGCGACGCGTCACATTCACCCTGACCAATACGGAAGGCAACTATGGGATCAGCCTGCACGGCCTCTCGCATCGGCTCACAGTAGTGCCGCCCGCAGCAACACCAGTAACCGCTGCCACCCCTCCCATAGCCACATCTACCGCCACCCCCACACGCACACCGATGCCCGCAAGTACCATGACACTGTCACCCACAGCGACACCGGTGCCGATCCGACGTCCTCCCACACCCAGCGTGGTGTCCCCCACCTCGACGGTAACGTCGACCCCATCCGCCGAGGTGTCGGCGACGGCCACGGCCGCTACCGTAACGCCAATACCTACGGCGAACGCCACAGCTCTGCCGACACGGTTGCCAACCGGAACTCCGATCCCGACTCCGGCAGCCACGCCGATCCCTGCACTCGTTGACGAGGGAGAGAGTGGGCCGCCCATCATTATCATCCTGGTCCTGATCGGTTTCGCAGGCATAGGCCTGGCAGTTTCCCTATACCTCGGGCAGCGTGGATGAACAAAGCATCTGCGATGATACAGCCCTCTTTGGCGCATCATGAACGGAGAACCGCCGTTCGAACCCATGTATCCTAAAATGGACGAAAATATCCGAAGTCTGGTTGAACGCATACACGACTCTCCGACGCAGGTGGTAATCGTGATTGCGGGAGCTGGCAGCCTCGCCGTTCACCATCTGCTCTCCGTTCCCGGGGCGTCACGTACGGTCCTGGAGATCCTGATCCCCTACTCGTCCGCGTCTCTGGTAGACCTCTTGGGAGTTAAGCCAAGCACCGCGGTAAGCGCTCATACAGGCGCCGAGATGGCGCGGCGAGCGTATGAGAGAGCTGTGCGGCGCCGGGAAGGAAACGCCCCCGTCGTCGGCCTGTCATGCACAGCGACCATTGTCACCGACCGCCCCAGGCGGGGAGCCCATCGTTGCCACGTCGAGGCGTGGTCATCCCACGGCTCTCAGCGATACAGCCTGGCGCTGGAGAAAGGTCTACGCGACAGGCGTGGTGAAGAGAGCGCAGTCAGCGCGTTGGTGCTCAACGCACTCGTTGAGGTCAGCGGAACAGGCGCGACTATCCCTCTGCCACTGACGGGCGGAGAGCACGTCGTACGCACCGGTGTCAGGTACAAAGACCCGATCGGCGCTCTGATCGCAAAGCAGATCGAAAGCGCAGTGGTCGAATCGAACGGAGAGATCGTTGCTAGTCCCCGTATCGAAGGCGCCGTCCTGTCCGGCTCCTTCAATCCCGTCCACGACGGTCACATGAAGCTGGGCGAAGTCGCATCTAGACTGCTGGACGCTCCCGTGGCGTTCGAGCTTTCCACCTTGAACGTCGACAAGCAAACACTGAGTGAGACCACCCTACGAACCAGAGTGTCGCAGCTCGATGGCAAGTATCCTCTCGTGATCACGAGAGCGCCTGTCTTCCACAAGAAGGCGGCGCTGATGCCGGGTTGTACCTTCGTCATCGGATGGGATACGGCGATACGGGTGGTCGATCCTCGATACTACGACGGCAGCGAGAGTGCTATGATTGGAGCTCTCCAGGAGATTCGGAGCCACTCTTGCCGCTTCCTGGTCGCCGGACGAGAGAGTGGCGGACTGTTCCGGACGATCGACAGCATACCCGTGCCCGCAGGGTTCATGGACATGTTCACGGGAATCCCGGAGTCCGCCTTCAGACAGGACCTGTCATCATCAGATCTACGGAACAGGAGAGCGGCGGAGCCTGGACCGCCCGTATCACGCCATGGCATTTCGTGACATAAGAGAGTTCATCGCCTTCCTCGAAGACAGGGGAGAGCTTCGCCGCATCGACTCCCCGGTTAGCTGGGACCTGGAGATCACCGAGATCACCGACCGGACCATCAAGTCGGGAGGACCTGCCTTACTGTTCGAAAGCGTCGCGGGTTACACTGCCCCGGTCCTCATCAACGCGTTCGGCACCCACCAGCGGACGGCCTGGGCGCTTGGTGTGGAGAGTCTGGACGATCTGACCGAGAGGGTGCGCAGCCTGCTCAGCCTCTTGCAGACGCCGCCCTCCGGCCTTATCGACAAGCTCAGGACGCTCGGAGACCTGGCGGGGGTGGCGCGGACACAGCCCCGCACCGTGCGGCGCGCACCCTGCCAGGAGGTCGTCCTGACCGGCGACGAGGCGAGCCTCGACATACTGCCCGCGCTGAAGTGCTGGCCGATGGACGCCGGCCGCTACATCACCCTGCCTCTCGTCATCACCCGGGACCCCGACTCAGGCGCGCGCAACGTCGGCACCTATCGGATGCAGATCTTCGACAGCAGGACTGCGGGAATGCACTGGCAGACCCACAAGGTCGGCGCCCATCACTACCGGATCGGAGAGACCGGGAGCATTGATCGGATGGACGTGGCCGTCGCGATCGGCGGCGATCCCGCGACGATATGGACTGGCGCACTGCCGCTTCCGCCCGGTATAGACGAGATCGGCGTCTCGGGCGTGATCCGCAACGAGGCCGTGGAGATGGTGGAATGCAAAACGGTCGACCTCCAGGTGCCTGCCCAGGCAGAGTACGTCCTCGAAGGCTACGTCGTTCCAGGCGAACTCCGATCCGAGGGACCGTTCGGCGACCATACCGGCTACTACTCCCCGGCAGACGACTATCCCGTATTCAACCTGACTGCCGTCACGCACAGGCGGAACCCCATATATCCGACGACTATGGTAGGCAGGCCGCCGACCGAGGACTTCTTCATGGGGACCGCAGCCACGAGGTTGATGCTGCCCGCCCTACAGATGACTCTCCCAGAGGTCGTTCACATCAACATGCCGGCCGAGGGCGTGTTCCACAACCTCGTGATCGTCTCCATTCGCAAGGAGTACGCCGGACACGCCCGCAAGGTCATGTATGCTCTGTGGGGCCTCGGCCTCATGATGCTGGCCAAGACCATCATCGTCGTCGACCACGACGTCAATGTCCAGGACCTCTCGGAGGTAGCGTGGAGAGTCACTGCCAATATCGACCCTGGCCGCGACATCGTTGTTGTCGAAGGCCCGGTGGACGACTTGGACCACGCCTCCGACGTACCGAAGTTCGGCAGCAAGATCGGGATCGACGCGACGGCAAAGGGCCCGATGGACGGCAGACGCCGTGAGTGGCCTGGGGACGTCGTCATGAGCGACGAGATCAGGGCCCTCGTCGACCGTAGGTGGGACGAGTACGGTATATGAGCGTCCTCCATGCCCCCCTATCGACGCTCGGCAAGGCGTCCCGCCTTATGAGCGCCATTCGCTTTCAGGAGAGCCTCTTCGCGCTCCCATTCGCATATACGGGGATGTTCCTTGCGGCGCAGGGATTTCCAGGTTGGCGTGAATTCACCTGGATCACCGTCGCCATGATCGGCGCACGCACCTTCGGAATGTCCGCAAACCGGATCGTCGACCGGCACATCGACGCAAGAAATCCGCGCAACTCCGGTCGGCATCTCCCGGCCGGCCTCCTCAGCGCAGCCGATATGACCGCCCTGGCCGTCCTGTCGCTGGGCATCTTCGTGTTCGCCGCGTACCGGCTCAACACGCTGGCGCTCGTCCTGGCCCCCGCCGCGGCGGCGTATCTGCTCCTCTACCCGTTTACGAAGCGGTTCACGTGGACCGCCAACCTCCTGCTAGGCGTGGCGCTCGCAATAGCTCCCGCGGGTGCATGGATAGGCGTCGCTGGCGCACTCCCCGGGGAGGCTCTGCTGCTGTCGCTGGCGGTCGCGCTGTGGGCAGGAAGCTTCGACATCATCTATCATGTCCAGGACGTGAAGTTCTACACGGACAGCGGCCTGCACTCTGTCGCGTCCCGCTTCGGGGCGAAGACGGCCGTCAGGTGGGCAGGAGTCCTCGACTTTCTGGCGGTCAGTTGCTTGGTAGCCCTGGGAATCTGGATGCAGTTGGGATTGGCCTACACCGCCGGGCTTGGGGGGGCCGTGGCCGCCCTGATCGTCAAGTATGTGGTCATATCGTCCAGCGACATCCCCCGCATGGGCGCTGCCTTCTTCAGGATCAACGCCATCGTATCCTCGTGCATATTCGCAGGCGTGCTCGCCGCGCTGCTGGTCGAGGGCTAGGTCGTGCCTGACGCAAGACCCGACACTCCGGTAGTAATCGGCATCACCGGTGCCAGCGGGGCCGCCGTCGCCCGTGCGACGATAGACGAGCTCCTGGCCATGGACGTCCCCGTGATCGCTACCGCCTCCCCCGCTGGCCGCATGGTCTGGCAGGAGGAGCTGGACGAGTCGTTCGGCGCGGCTCTCGAGCGATGGACCGGGCTGGGACGGTTCTCCTATTACGCGGCCGGAGACCTCCGAGCGCCGATCGCCAGCGGGACGTACGACACACTCGGCATGGCCGTGGTCCCATGCAGCATGACCACTCTGGCCGCGCTTGCCCACGGGCTGGCCGACAACCTGGTGCGCCGGGCCGCTGACGTCTGCATCAAGGAGCGGCGGCCCCTCGTCCTCGTGCCCAGGGAGACGCCGTTGCATGCGATCCACCTGGAGAACATGGCGTCGCTTGCCCGTCTGGGAGTGACGGTGCTCCCGCCTCACCCGGCCTTCTACCTCCGACAGGACACCATTGACGACGTGATCGATTTCGTCGTACAGCGCACCCTCTTGGCCCTCGGAGTCGTCCATGAGATGCCCGAACGTCACACCTACGATGGTCCGGACAACGGCCGCCGGGGAGTCGAACAGTCGTGATCCCAGCTTTTGAAGCCATCACGGCGATCGAGCGGTTCAGAGCCGACTCGATCGTCGTCTCGACGATGACGCCCAACAGCTACTGGAAGTCCGTCTCGGAAGACCGCACGTTCGACCTGCCGATCTACGGAGGAATGGGAAAGGCTTCGTCGGTGGCCCTCGGTATTGCGTTGGCGGTCCCGGACAGGAAGATACTGATATTGGACGGAGACGGCGGACTCCTGATGAATCTGGGCAGCCTCGTGACCATAGCCGAGCAGCAGCCGCGCAACCTGGTCCACGTCGTCTTCGAAGACGGAGTCTACTTCACCACAGGTGCGCAACCCGTACCGGGCGCGGGATCCATGGACCTGGCCGGGATCGCCCGGGCCGCGGGGATCGAAGAGAGCTACCAGTTCAGCGACCTGGAGGACTTCGTCACGGCGCTACCTGACCTCATGGAGAAGACCGGGCCCGTATTCGTCTGCCTGAAAGTCAGACACGGAGACGACGTTCCGCCTATCGAGTTGGAGAGCACGGGTGACGCGATGCGCCGAGTCGCCGTCGCGATCGCAGCCACAGAGCAAGCCTCTTGACCAGTCCAGGCCTTTCATGTACCTCGGTCATAGCATCGAGGCTAGTGTCCTGTCTCAGAGGTTCATCGGATAAGTCCCGCCGAGCAAGGGAATCCCTCTCCCTTGACGGGAGGAGGCTGGGGTGAGGGTGACGACTATGTATACGCTCATCCGCCTTTTGCAACGAACCTCGGAGTCGGGACGCTAGGAGACCAGCTTGCAGGACTTCCACACACACACCTTCCTGAGCGACGGCGTGCTGTCCCCCATCGAGCTCATACGCCGCGCCGTAGCCATCGGGTACCGCACCATCGCGGTCACCGACCACGTCGGGCCGGGAAACGTGGAGGAGGTGCTCAAGGCGCTGGTCAAGGACTGCGAGCTCACCTCTAAGCGTTGGGACATACTGGCTCTCCCCGGCGTAGAGATCACGCACGTCCCCAAGGAGGACATCGCCCGCCTCGCCAGGGAGTCGCGGAAGCTGGGCGCTAGAGTGGTCAACGTCCACGGAGAGACCGTCAGCGAGCCCGTAGAGCCCGGCACAAACCTGGCAGCCGTCCGTTCCCCGGACGTGGACGTCCTGGCCCACCCCGGGTTGATAACCGACGACGAGGCCCGCATCGCCGCGGCGAACGGCGTACTGCTGGAGGTGTCGGCGCGGAGGTCTCACGCCTACGCCAACGGACACGTCGTAAGAACTGCGCGGAGGGCCGGGGCAACGCTCGTCCTGAACTCCGACGCACACGAGCCCAGAGATCTCCTGACCAGAGACTTCGCCTTCCGGGTGGCCAGGGGAGCGGGCCTGGACAAAGTACAGGCCGACGCCCTCCTGGAGAACGGTCCCGCAGGAGTGCTCCGCAAGATCGGAGTCGCCTGAGTCGTCCCTAATCAGGCAGCACGACCGACTGTGGCTCCTCGCCTCTGATCACCCTGGCGACGTTCGCCACGGCAAACTCCCTGCTCTTCTCGTAGGCCTCCACCGAGTTGCCGGCCATGTGGGGCGTGGCTACCACCCTGTCCATGTCGAGCAGAGGGTTGTCCGCGGCCGTCGGCTCCTCTTCCAGCACGTCGAGGCCCGCGCCCGCTATCCCGCCCTGCCTTATCGCGTCCACCAGCGCCGCCTCGTCGACCACCGGGCCTCGCCCCGTGTTGATGAGCACGGCTGTGGTCTTCATCTTCGACAGCTCAGGCGCCCCGATCATGCCTCCAGTCCGTCCGGTGTGGGGAACATGGAGCGACACCACGTCAGACTCCCGCAGCAGCTCGTCCAGGGAGACCCGGCGGATACCCAGCTCACGCTCCAGCTCGTCGGAGTGGTCCACTACGTCGTAGTAGACCAGCTCGCACTCCCAGCCCCGAAGGCGCCGGGCCACGGCTTGCCCTATGTGGCCCAGCCCAACGATTCCCACCGTCTTGCCGGTAAGCTCATGGACCTGACCGCGCCATGCCTCGCGGATGTCCCCCGCCCACTCGCGCGCCTGCACCGACTCGAACTGCAGCCGCAGCTTCCTGTAGACGCTGATGATCAGGCCTATGGCGTGCTCGGCCACGGCGACCGCATTGCCTCCGCCGTTGTTGGCCGTCCGCACGCCCATCTCGCCCAGGCCCTTCACGTCCAGGGTGTCGGTGCCCGCGCTCAACGTCTGTACAAGCCGCAGGTTGCGACACCTCTTCGCTATCTCCAGGGGGACGCGCCCGGCCAGAGGAATGATGGCAACAGCGTCTTCGAGCTGCGCTGCCTCTCGCTCCACAGGCAGGGTCGAGTCCACCCATTCGACAACGACTCCCTCCGGGGCCATACGTCGGATGACGTCGGCCTCACCTGAGTCCGGACCCAGCAAGACGAGATTTCCAGCCATCTGAACCTCCCAGGCGGCGTTCCAGAGTCTACCGAGACAAGCGGCTCGATTATATGGCGGCGGGCTCGCCCGTACAAGCCACAGGACGCCCTGCACGGTCTCGTGCCATGGCCGGCGCCGAGCGCAGGGTATAATGAACGCGCCCTGTAGAGATCAGACAACCGAGTGTGGAGATGATAGTGGACGCCAGCGCCCTGAAGGGCATCAAGGTCCTCGACCTTTCGCATCACATCGCCGGGCCCTACTGCACCAAGCTCCTGGCCGACCTCGGAGCGGACGTGGTGAAGGTGGAGCGTCCAGACACTGGCGATCCCGCGCGGCGTATGGCGCCCTTCTACCACGACGTCGAGAACGCTGATCACAGCCTGCTCTTCCTCTACCTCAACACCAGCAAGCGCAGCATCACCCTCGACCTCAAGTCGGAGCGCGGGCGGGAGATCGCCAGGAGACTGGCCTCAGAGTCGGACATCGTCGTCGAGAACTTCAGCCCACGGGTCATGCCGTCTCTCGGGTTGGCCTACGAAGAGCTCCGAAGCCTCAACCGGCGGCTGGTCATGGTCTCGATCTCCAACTTCGGTCAGACCGGGCCCTACCGAGACTACAAGGCGACGGAGATCGTCGAGTATGCGCTCGGCGGACTGATGTACCTGATGGGTTCCAACGGAAAGGAGCCTCTGAAGCACGCGCTGCACCAGGCGCAGTTCAAGGCGGGAATCAACGCCGCAGGCGCAGCCCTGATCGCTCTGTACGGCGCCCGCATGAGCGGCAGAGGCCGACACGTCGATCTCTCGATCCAGGAGTGCGTCGCGTCGTCGCTTCGAGACACCACCTCCGTCTACACGTACATGGGCGCAATCAGGTGGAGACAGCCGGACCATCCCGGAGACATCCCGAGGAGCCCCCTGCAAACCAGGGACGGATACGCCGTACCCATCATCTACGGCTCTCTTCCATGGGAGACGATCGCCGACTTCCTCGATAGCGAAGAGCTCAGGGACGACAGGTTCTCCACGCCCGAAGCCCGTGCCGAGAACGCCGAAGAGCTGGACGAGATCGTGCGCGCAGCCTTCCGGTCCCACGGCAAGTGGGACCTGTTCCACGCCGCGCATCGCCAACGCGGATTCATCTACGGGGTCGTGCAGAGCCCGGAAGAGGTGGTCCAAAACCCCCAGTTCCAGGCGCGGCGCTACTTCGTCGAGATCGACCACCCGCTCGTTGGCAGGGAGGTCTACCCTGGCGCACCCTTCCTGATGAGTCGGACTCCCTGGATGGCGCGCTCGCCCGCGCCGACTCTGGGACAGCACAATCGGGAGATCATCTGCGACCGCCTCGGCTACGCGGATACGGAGCCCGCCCCTCTGCGCTCGGAAGGAGCCCTATAGCCCATGGATCAGCCGCTGAACGGAATCAGGGTGGTCGAGATGGGACAGCTGATCGCCATTCCCTACGCCACCAAGCTGCTCGCGGACATGGGAGCAGAGGTGATACACGTCGAGCCGTGCTCCCGCCTGGAGAACTACCGCACCCTATCCTTCTACGACAACGATCCAACGGGCAACGCATGGGATCGCGCCGCCAACTTCTACGAGCAGAACCGAAACAAGCTGGGAGCCACCCTCGACCTCACGGCTCCGGAAGGCCGGGCGCTCCTCCATGAGATGATCGCGGTCAGCGACGTGTTCGTCGAGAACTTCACCCCCAGGGTCATGCGCAACTTCGGCTTGGAGTACGAAGACGTCCGGCGGATCAGACCGGACATCATAATGGTCTCGTCGACAGGCTATGGCTATACGGGTCCCTGGTCGGACCTGGGCGCGATAGGGTTCGCAACCGAGGCCGCGTCAGGTCTCGCCCACATGACCGGCTATGAAGACGGCCCGCCCGTCATCCCCGAGGTGCCCTACTCCGACTTCACCGCGGCCGAGCACACCCTGTTCGCCGTCATGGCCGCTCTCATCCACCGCGCATCCACCGGCGAGGGCCAGTTCATCGACGTCTCGCAGACCGAGACTCTCAGCTCCACGATCCCGGAGGCGCTCATGGACCACACGGTCAACGGGCGCACCGCGCCTCGCATCGGTAACAGCGACCCCGAGATGTCCCCTCACGGCTGCTACCCATGCAAGGGTGACGACAGATGGATCGCCATCGCAGTCCGTACCGACGACCAGTGGCGCGCGCTCCGTGACGCGCTGGGCGATCCGGTCTGGGCCCGCGACGCCCGCCTCGCGGACGCCGCCGGCAGGTCCGCAGGACGCGCGGACCTCGATCTCCGGCTCTCAGAGCACACCCGGCAGTGGGACCAACACGCGCTCATGCACGCACTCCAGGAGCGCGGCGTTCCCGCCGGCGCGGTACTCAACGGCAAGCAGCTCCTCCTCGATCCACATCTGAACGCGCGGCGCTTCTACCAGACGGTGGCCCACAACCCCGACACGAACATGCCGCCTCTCCCATACCCCGGACGTCCATGGCAGATAGAGAGAGCGACACCCGCCGCCAAGGCCGCGCCGACCATGGGAGAAGACAACCGCCGCGTCCTCTGCGACCTCCTTGGCCTGACTCGGACCGCCATCGGGGAGCTCGAAGGAAAGGGGGTTATCGGGTACGGTCCGACCAATCCCAGGATCGAACCCGTGATGCCGCTGGACGTTCAGAAGCGCCGGGGCCGCATCTTCGACTACGAGACCGACTTCCGCGAGCAGGTGCGCATGCATACCGAGCACCTACCCTAGAGATAAAGGTGCCGACACCTAGGGCCATAGCTATAGACGGGCCGGTCGCGTCTGGGAAGACCGTCGTCGGCAGAACGGTCGCCGTGCGACTTGGCTACCGCTTCCTCGACACTGGGACCATGTACCGAGCGGTCACGTGGGCCGCCATACGGCGCGGGGTGGACATCGCCGACTGCAGGGCGCTGGCCTCTCTCGCGAGCTCAGTCGCCATGCGACTGGAAGCTGGCGACCGTCTCACCGTGGACGGAGAGGATGTGACCGACTATCTGCGGGACGACGCCGTCCAACGCGCCGTATCCTCTGTATCGGCCGTCCCGGGCGTGAGGACCGCTCTGGTAAGTCAGCAGCAAGCGGTGGCGGACCGCGGTCCGATCGTGATGGTCGGACGCGACATAGGTACAGCCGTGCTTCCGGACGCTCGAATAAAGGTCTTCCTACAGGCGTCGGCAGAGGTCCGCGCCAGACGCCGGCACGACCAGATCTGTGAAGGAGGCGGCTCGATAAGCTACGACCGTGTGGTCTGCGATCTGGCGCATCGTGATAAGATAGACAGCGAACGGACCGTCTCGCCGCTGCGGCCGGCGCCCGACGCCATCGTCATAGACACGGACGATATGACGGTAGAGCAGGTGATCGAGCGGATCCAGCACATCGCAGAATCGGCATGAGCGAACCCCACGTCCTATACGACATATGCAACGTGGCCCAGAGGACGACCCTCAGGCTCTTTGCGGACCATAAGGTCACGGGAGCGGAGAACGTTCCTCCGATGGGACCGCTTATCGTCGTAGCCAACCACCAGAGCAACCTGGACCCTCCACTGCTCGCGGCAAGTCTGCCCCGGCGGGTCTGGTTCCTCGCAAAGGACGGCATATTCATCAACCCGATTGTAGGTTCGCTCCTGCGGGCATATGGCGCCTTCCCACTGGACCGCGGCAGCGGCGACGTACGCGCCTATCGCTGGGCGCTTGGCAGGCTGAAGCGTGACCAGGCGCTCCTTATATTCCCGGAAGGCACACGAAACAACGGATCTATGATAAGAGCCTTGCCGGGGGTAGCCAGTCTTGCTCTCAAGACGGGTGCGCCGCTGTTGCCGGTGGCGATAGTCGGGAGCGAGCGCATGGGGCACTGGCTACGGGCAGTCAACCCCACCGGCACCATACGAGTCAACATTGGACAGGTCTTCTCATTGCCTCCGATCGACGGCAAGCCGAGCTCCGAGGTCCTACAGTCGCTGACGGACATGGTCATGCAACGGATCGCGGCGCTGCTGCCCGAGCAGTATCGCGGCGCCTACAGGATAGTCCCGTCCGCCAAGGCGTCTCCGCTGGACACCCGCTGATGTGCGGAATCATCGGATATACAGGGACTCGGCGCGCCGCCCCCATCATACTGGAGGGACTCGGCACACTCGAATACCGCGGGTATGACAGTGTCGGCATCGCGGTCATAGGCCCCAACGGCGACTCTCAGGTGTACAAGTCATCAGGAAAGCTGTCCGCCCTCCGATCGTCGCTCGCCAACGGCCTTCCCAAAGGACACACGGGGCTGGGCCACACCAGATGGGCAACACACGGACGGCCCACCGATGATAACGCTCATCCGCATAACGACTGCTCGAAGGATGTTACCGTCGTCCACAACGGTATCGTCGAGAACTACGTCGAGCTCAAGCAGGAGCTCCTGACCAACGGACACCGCTTCTCCTCCCAGACCGACTCCGAGTGCATCCCCCACATCGTCGAGTCGTACCTCTCGGACGGATGCTCGCTCGAGGAGGCGGTGCGCGAGACCGCGCGGCGCCTTCGCGGCGCTAACGCAGTCGTCGCGGCCTGCCGGAACGAACCGGACACCATAGTCGCCGTCAGGCTGGGGAATGCCGGCGGCGTCGTCGTCGGTTACGGCGACCGGGAGATGCTCATCGCCAGCGACGTCCCCGCTCTACTGCCGCACACCCACCGCGTCGTCTACCTGGCCGACGGGGAGATGGCGACCCTGACTCCGCAGAGGGTTGTCTACTCGCGTCTGGACGGTGTGTCTGTATCCAAGAGAGCAGCCACGGTGCCCTACGATGCCATGTCCGCTGCAAAGGGCGGATACAGGCACTTTATGCTCAAGGAGATCCACGAGCAGCCCAGCGCGGTCATCGACGCAATGGGTGGTCGGCTGTCGTTTGACGATCTCTCCGTCCAGCTCGACGAGATGCCCTTCACCGACGAGGAGGTCGCCGGCTTCGACAGGGTCGTCATCCTGGGGACGGGAACAAGCCTCCACGCGGCGATGGCCGGCCGTATCTGGATCGAGGCGCTCGCGCGGATTCCCGCCGAGGCGGACAACTCTTCTGAGTTCCGATACAGAGACCCGGTGATAGACGAGCGGACCCTGGTCGTCTCGATCTCCCAGTCGGGAGAGACGGCCGACACTCTCGCGGCGATGGAACAGGCGTCTGCGAAGGGCGCCCGCCAGATTACCCTGTGCAACTACGAGGGCGCCCAGTCTACGCGGATGGCCGAGGCGACCATTCTGATCCGCGCCGGCCTGGAGATCAGCGTCGCGTCCACCAAGACCTTCGTCTGCTCCCTCACGGCTCTCTACATCCTGGCCCTCTACCTTGGACGGAGACGGGCGGCTCTCGACGCCAACCGTCTCGCCGCCAGGCTGCGCGAGTTGGCGCGGCTGCCCGGCATGCTGGGAACCCTCCTCTCAGACCACGCTCCCTACGAGGCCCTGGCGCGGAAGTACGCGCCCCACACCAACTTCCTCTATCTGGGACGCGGGCTCAACTTCCCTCTGGCAATGGAGGGGGCGCTAAAGCTGAAGGAGCTCAGCTACATTCACGCGGAGGGATACCAGGCAGCCGAGATGAAGCACGGGCCGATCGCACTTATAGACGAGACGATGCCTGTCGTAGCCCTGTCGCCCAGGGACGCCCTCTACGAAAAGATGCTGAACAGCATCCACGAGACGAAGGCGCGCGGCGGCAAGGTGGTCGCAATCGTCACCGAAGGCGACGACGAGATCGCCGGCAGGGTCGACGATGCCCTCTATATCCCGGCCGCCTCCCCCTCGCTGGTCCCGATCCTTATGGCGGTTCCCATGCAGCTGCTGGCCTACTTCATCGCGGTGAGGAGGGGTTGCGACGTGGATCAGCCCAGAAACCTGGCGAAGACTGTGACGGTCGAGTAAAAGTGCTCAGCCACGTCGACAGATTCGGCATATATCTCAGTCCCCGCGACCACAAGGTCGTCCGGATAACGTCGCCCTACTGGTTCCCGGAGGAGCCCGAGTGGGTCTACGTCACCGGCGACGTCAACGCGACGCTGCTCAAAATCCGGGAAATCGTCCGTGAGAGATCGCTCGCCCCGGAGCCCGACGCGATAACCTGGGGCCGGATCCCCCTGAAGGACTGACTCGCCGTCGCTCAAACAGGAGAAGGACCGTGGCCAAACGAGTGATAACGGTAGAGACTCTCAGAGCGATGGCCTCCGCCTCCGGGCTGGAGCTCACCGACGAGCAGTTGGACGATCTGCTGCCGCAGGTCCAGCGGTCCGTCGACGAGCTCGAACAGCTCGACATCCTGGACCTCCAGGACGTCGAGCCTGCGGTCCACTTCAGGGCCGACAGCGAGGACTGACTTGCGGAACGACGATACGGTCTTCCTCACGATCGCGGAGGCCGCTCGGCTGATCTCGGCCGGGGACCTCTCCCCCGTGGAGCTCGTAGAGGCCCATCTGAGACGCATCGAGGAGACCGACGGGCGGCTCAACTCCTTCATCACACTTCTCGCCGATGAGGCGATGGCCGCGGCCGCGCGCGCCGAGCAGGCGCTGGCCGCCGGCAAGAAGCCAGGCCCCCTGCACGGAATCCCCATAGGTCTGAAGGACCTCTACGATGTCGCCGGAGTGCCCACAACCGTCGGCTCGAAGATTCTCAGAGATTTCGTGCCGAGGCGGAACGCCGCTGTAACGGAACGGTTCGAAGAGGCCGGCGCGATCATCATCGGAAAGCTCCAGATCCACGAGTTCGCTCTGGGAGCCACGAGCGTCAACCCGCACGACGGCCCCGCGCATAACCCGTGGGACACCGACCGTGTCACCGGCGGCTCCAGCGGAGGCTCAGGCTCGGCCGTCGCGGCCGGCCAGTGCATGGCCGCCCTCGGCAGCGACACCGGCGGCTCCATACGCATCCCGTCCACCCTGTGCGGCATCGTGGGTCTCAAGCCGACCTTCGGACGCGTCAGCAGACGCGGCGTCTACCCCCTCTCCCACACGCTCGATACGGTCGGCCCGATGACCCGAACGGTACGGGACGCCGCCCTCGTCCTCAACGTCATCGCCGGACACGACCCCGAGGACCACTCGTCGATACGGAGGCCCGTCGAAGACTATACCGCCGGTCTTGATGAGGGCGTGGCGGGATTGCGCATCGGCATTCCCAAGGAATACTTCTTCGATCTGGTCGACTCCGAGGTGGAGAAGACAGTGCTGCAAGCTGCCCGTACCCTCGAAGGCTTGGGAGCGTCGGTCGACCACGTCTCTATCCCCGCCTTCGAGCACGCGGTGCCGATCTCCGGCGTCATCCTCCTCGCCGAGGCGGCTTCCGTTCACATGGACCGGCTCAGACGGAGTCCGGACGACATAGGCGCCGATGTCCTAGCGCGCCTTCTGCAGGGCGCCCTGACACCGGCCGCCGACTACATCAAGGCGCAGCAGGCGCGCACCGTCTTCAACCGGCGGGTGGCCGATGCAATGACGGATTTCGACCTTCTGCTCGCGCCCACCGCTCCAGTGACCGCCCCCAGAATCGACGAGGCGTCTGTGGAGATAGACGGGGTCCCTACTCCCGTCTTGGGGCTGCTTCCCAGATTGACGAGGGGATTCAACATCTCCGGCGTGCCCGTCGTGTCGGTCCCCTGCGGATTCACCGAGGCCGGAATGCCGATAGGGATGCAGTTGGCGGGCCGCCCGTTCGAGGAGGCCACCGCCCTGAGAGCCGCCCACGCATACGAGCGGGCCACCGAATGGCACTCGCGGAGACCCCCCGTCTAAGGTGGCCGCGTCTCACCCAGCCAGAAGAATGTGCGAACCATCCAGGTAGTGTGAACGGTATGGGAGCATAGATGGTCTCAGGAAAAGGACTTTCGCTGTACGACGCGGCTAGGGCGATGGGCGTGCCCTTCGAGACCGAGACGGCGCCCCAGGACCGGTTCACGTCCGCAAACGGTCTCCGCTTCCACTACCTGGAGTGGGGCGACCCGGCCAACCCCACGATGCTGCTCCTTCACGGCTTCGCTCAGACCTGCCACTCGTGGGACTTCATCGCCCTCGCCTTCTCCGACAGGTTTCACGTCATCTCTATGGACCAGAGAGGGCATGGTGATACCGACTGGGCCCCGGACGGCGACTACTCTCCCGAAGCCCATCAGAGGGACACGCACGCCTTCGTCGAGGCTCTCGATCTGGACGAGGTCGTGCTCGTAGGCCTCTCGATGGGAGGCCGCAACGCCCTCACCTACGCCGCGAACCACCCGGAGCGGGTCAAGGCAGTCATCATCGTCGACGCCGCCCCGGAGAACCTCCGTGCGGGCTCCGAGAACATCAGGCGCTTCATCCAGCAGGACGACGAGCTCGACTCGGTGGAAGATTTCGTAGAGAGAGTCCTGAAATACAACCCCCGAAGGTCCCCGGAGCAGGTGCGCGGCAGCATCATGCACAACCTGAAGCAGCTGCCGAGCGGCAAGTGGACATGGAAGTACGACCGGCTCCTTAGGTCCTCTGACAGGCGATGGCAATCGGACCCCGGACTGACCTCACGGCTCTGGGGATACGTCGAGAGCCTCACGCCTCCCGCCCTGATCGTGAGGGGAGCCAAGAGCGACCTGATAGCCACCCGGACAGCGGAAGAGATGCACCGGCGAATCCCTAACTGCACCCTCGCCACCGTGGAGAAAGCCGGCCATCTCGTTCCGGGCGACAACCCCGCCGGCTTCGCCAGGGCCGTCTCCGAATTCATAGCCTCCCTCGCCTGACCAGTCTCCCATCCCGAGTATCTTCGAATCCGGCGAATCCTGATCCGGACAATTCTCCCTACCCTCGTTTGCGGGCGTACGCGCACCGTGCTACACTTGTGGGCAAGAGAAAAGAAAGAGTAACACAGGAGAGAAACCGGGAGAGGTGATTGGACAAGGCCGATAGGCAAGCCGTTATTGGCGAATACAAGACCCACGAGAAGGACACAGGCTCAACAGAGGTCCAGGTCGCCCTAATAACGAATCGAATCAACGAGCTTACGGAGCATCTCAGAGCCCACAAGCTCGACCAGAGTACCCGCCGAGGACTCCTGAAACTGGTAGGACAGCGTCGTCGACTGCTGCGCTACCTCAACCGGGAAGACGTAGGCAGGTACAGATCACTCATCTCTAGACTAGGACTCAGAAGATAGCACCCACGGTGGGTGCTATCTTCTTTTCTCCCCCGTTTACCGCAGGAGGTATATATTCACATGTTTTCTTCAGTTAGCCGCGAGATCGGCGGCAGGCTTCTCACGCTTGAGACCGGGAAGCTCGCTCAGCAGGCCGGCGGCGCCATCGTCATACGATACGGCGACAGCGTCTTGCTGGTCACGGCCACGATGAGCAAACCCAGGGAAGGCATCGACTTCTTCCCGCTCACCGTCGACTTCGAAGAGCGGATGTACGCGCGCGGGAAGATCCCGGGAAGCTTCTTCCGCCGCGAGGGCCGGCCCAGCACGCACGGCACCCTCATCGCCAGGATGACCGACAGGCCCATCCGTCCCCTCTTCCCCAGGGGCTTCCGCAACGAGGTCCAGATAATCGGCACGGCCCTCTCCGCAGACCAGGAGACCACGCTCGACATCATGTCGATAGTCGGAGCGTCGGCCGCCCTGTCCATCTCCGACATACCGTTCGAGGGACCGATAGCCGCGACCCAGATCGGCTACGTCGACGGCGGCCTCGTCGTCAACCCGACCTACGAGCAGCTCGAACGCTCCGAGCTCGACCTGATCGTCGCCGGTAGCGACTCCGGAGTCGTGATGATGGAGGCTGGTGCCAGCGAGCTCCCGGAGTCGGTCGTCCTCGACGCGATCGAGCTGGCGCAGGAAGTGAACCAGACGATCATCTCGCTCCAACGAGACCTCGCCTCGAAGTGTGGAAAGCCCAAGTCCGACTTCGTGTCCACGGCATACCCCGAGGAGCTCGACTCCCGCGTCGCCTCCGCTCTCGGCGGTCGCCTGGCCGCCGCCCTGGAAGCGCCCAGTGACAAGGCCGATCACTACGAGAAGATGGGCACGCTCAAGGCCGAGCTCGTCGAGTCCCTCTCAGGGGAGTTCGACCCCGGCCACATCGGAGATGCCTTCGAGGCTCAGGTCGAAGAGGAGTTCAAGACCAGAGTCCTCGACGGTGGCAGCCGTCCCGACGGACGACGACGGCACGACCTCCGCGCCATCTCGTGCGAGGTGGGCCTCTTGCCGAGGACACACGGCACAGGTCTCTTCACGCGCGGAGAGACCCAGGTGCTCGGAATCGCCACCCTGGGCTCCGTCGGCGACGCCCAGAGACTCGACACACTCGACCCTGAAGAGTCCAAGCGCTTCATGCTCCACTACAACTTCCCCCCCTTCTCCGTCGGTGAGGTGAGGCGGGTCGGCTCGCCAAGCCGCCGCTCCATCGGGCACGGCGCCCTCGCCGAGAGGGCCCTCGCCCCCGTGATACCGGACGAGGAGGACTTCCCATACACCATCAGGCTGGTAAGCGAGGTGCTCAGTTCCAATGGCAGCACCTCGATGGGAAGCGTCTGCGCGGGTACGCTCGCCCTCATGGACGCCGGAGTACCCATAAAGGCCCCGGTAGCCGGCATCTCCATAGGACTGATCGCCGGCGAAGACGGACGCTACACCACCCTGACCGACATACAGGGCATGGAAGACCACGTCGGCGACATGGACTTCAAGGTCGCGGGATCGCGCGATGGAATCACCGGCATCCAGCTCGACATCAAGCTCAAGAGCATCGGGTTCGACGTCATAAGAGACGCGCTCGAACAGGGGAAGAGAGCGCGCCTGGAGATACTCGACCGCATCCACGAGACGATCGGCGAGTCACGCTCCGAGTTGAGCCCCTACGCCCCGCGCATGACCCGCATACAGATTCCGGTCGACAGGATCGGAATGGTCATCGGGCCGGGCGGCAAGACCATCCGCGGCATCATTGAAGAGACCGGGGCCACGGTTGACGTACAAGACGACGGCTCCGTCTTCGTAGGCGCGACCACCGGCGAGGCCGCCGACCGCGCCATCAAGATGATCCGCGACCTGACGCGCGACGTCGAGGTGGGCGAGATCTACACCGGCAAGGTCGTGAAGATCGCCAACTTCGGCTGCTTCGTAGAGCTGCTGCCTGGCAAGGATGGACTCGTCCACATCAGCGAGCTCGCCGACCACCACGTTCCCAGCGTCGAGGACGTGGTCGAGCTCGGCGAAGAGATCACAGTGGTGGTTACCGAGATCGACTCGATGGGCAGGGTCAACCTCTCCCGGCGCGCCCTGATCGAGGGCCCGGAAGACGGCGGGGACGACGGCTACAGGCCCCCGCAGAGGCCGTCCAACGCCGGACGGCGCGGCCCCGCGCCCGCCGGATCGCGCCGCGGCCCCCGCGACAGAAGCGGAGGCGGTCCCAGGGGAGGCGGACCCCGGCGCGGCGGACCGGGAGGTGGCCCCAGGTCTAGGCCCGGAGGCCGCAGAGGCCCACCCAGGTAGTCAGTCCCCCTGGACAGGCTCATCGGACACGCAATCCCGTTCGCCCTGAGCCTGTCGAAGGGTTCTTCCGGCGAATCTGGTGGACGGAGGGGAGGCTCTTAACCTCTTCCCCCCTTCCGCAGGGGAAGATTGAGATGGGGAGCCCCGCAAGCCTGAACAGTTTACCCCACCCACCCTTGGCTGGACGACATCGAACGCATGTGCTATCATGGCTGCATGCCATCCACATACTCGTCCCTGCAGCGTCACGCCGAGCCCGTCGAGGGAGATTCATCACCTGTCCCATCCTGCAGCGTCACGCCGAGCCCGTCGAGGGAGATTCATCACCTGTCCCATACTGTCCCAAATCTGTCCCACTCCTGTCTCACAACCGTCCCATTACTGTCCCAAAACCGATGCTACTGTCACACTGCCCAGCTACAAAAAGTGACAGAATGTGACAGAATGTGACAGATTTTTCGAAAATCCCTCTTCGAGTCACTGCCATCTTACCCCCTTCCCACTGACGACTCGGCTCGCTATCCTTAGTAGGCGGCCGCTCGCCCCGGTCGAGTGCGTCCGCGCGGAGGCAAGCCCATGACCCGGATCAACGTCGTCATCCACGGAGCCCTCGGCAAGATGGGCCGTGAGGTCGCCATCGCGGTCTGCCGCGAGCCCGACCTCGTCCCTATCGCCGCCGCCGATATCGGCGAACAGCCGGGCACATATCCGCTCCCCGACGGTTCGGGCGAGGTCCCTCTCTCGGACAGCCTCGGAGACATCCTCGCCGACGCCCACGTCGTCGTCGACTTCTCCAACGCCGAGGGGGCGATGTCGGCCATCCGGACCGCCTCGGCCCACGGCGTCAACACGGTGGTCGGCTCGACAGGACTGTCGGAGTCCGACTACCAGGAGGCCGGCGCCCTCGCCGAGCAACACCGCGTCAGGATCCTGATCGCGCCCAACTTCGCCATGGGCGCCGTGCTGATGATCCACCTGGCGAAGGAGGCAGCCCGTTTCTTCGACTACGCGGAGCTGACCGAGATGCACCACGAGGCCAAGATCGACGCGCCTTCCGGAACCGCGCTCGCCATTGCCGGGGCCGCGGCGGAGGGCAAGGGAGGCCCCTTCACCGCCGTGGCAGCAGAAAAGGAACTGATAGCAGGCACCCGCGGAGGGACCATGCAGGGTGTGAGCATCCACAGCGCGCGAATGCCGGGACGCATGGCCCATCACGAGCTGGTCTTCGGCGCTCTGGGCCAGACGCTGACGCTGCGGCACGACTCGATCAACCGTGAGAGTTTCATGCCGGGCGTCGTCATGGCCATCCGCGAGGCCGTCAAGGGCCCCGGACTCACCGTCGGACTCGAAAACGTCATGGGCCTCTGAACCTATCCCACCTCTCTACAGGAAAGAAAAAATGAACGGCTGTAGGATCGCAGTTATCGGAGCCACCGGCGCCGTCGGACGCGTCTTCCTGCGCATCCTGGAGGAGCGCAGCTTTCCAATAGAGACGCTCCGCCTGTGCGCGTCGGAGCGGTCGGTCGGCAAGATCCTGACCGTCAACGGACGGCAGCACATCGTAGAACCGGTCACTGAACAGCTTCTGGACGAGGTCGACGTCGTCTTCATCTCGGCCAACAGCGACGTCAGCCGCTATGTCGCGCCCGTCGCCGCTCGACAGGGAGCGATCGCCATCGACGACAGCTCAGCCTTCCGCATGGACCCGACCGTCCCGCTCGTCGTACCGGAGATCAACGCGGACGATCTCCGCGACCACAGGGGCATAGTCGCGATCCCAAACTGCACGACGACCCCTCTTGTCATGGCGCTCAAGCCTCTCCACGACCTCAACCCCGTCACACGTCTGGTCGTCGCCACCTATCAGTCGGTCACCGGAACCGGCGCCCCAGCCCTCGAGGAGCTTATGAACCAGTCCCGGCAGGTGCTCGACGGACAACTCGTAGAGACGGACCAGTATCCGCACCAGATCGCCTTCAACGCCCTTCCGCACGTCGAGTCGTTCACCGATAACGGCTACTCGACCGAGGAGATGAAGATCGTCGACGAGACTCGCAAGATCATGCACGCGCCCGATATCCAGATCTCCGCCACCTGCGTCCGCGTCCCGGTTGCCGTCAGCCACAGCGCGGCGGTCCACGTCGAGTTCTCTCACCCCATCGCGCCGGCTGAAGTAAGGGACATCCTATCCGGATTTCCGGGAGTCGCCGTTGTGGACGACCCTAACTCCTCGGTGTATCCTATGCCCATCGACGCTGAGGGGCGCGACGAAGTCTTCGTGGGGCGTATCCGTCGAGACATATCCCACCCGAACGGCATCGCAATGTGGGTCGTATCCGACAACCTGAGGAAGGGCGCTGGCCTCAACGCGATACAGATAGCCGAAGAGATCTTGAGCCGGGAGCTTTTGCCGGCCCCCGGGAGGAGGGTCTAGTCGTGGCCGAGATCGGAAGGCTCTTGACAGCTATGGTCACCCCATTCGACGAGGATGAGGAGGTCGACTACGCCCAGGCCAGGAAGCTCGCCAGCGGACTCATCGACTCCGGCAGCGACGGCCTGGTCATTGGAGGTACGACCGGCGAGTCCCCCTCCATGTCCGACGAGGAGAAGCTGCGGCTCTTCTCCGAAGTGAAGGAGGAGATCGGCGACCGCGGCGCAGTCGTCGCCGGCACCACCGACAACAATCACCGAAAGTCTATCGAGCTCTCCCAGGAGGCGGAGCGGGTTGGGGTCGATGCGCTGCTCCTGACCGTCCCGGCCTACAACAAGCCTCAGCAGGAGGGTCTCTACCAGCACTTCAAGGCTATCGCGGACTCCACCTCCCTGCCGGGGGTGCTCTATAACGTGCCGTCACGCACCTCGCTCAACATGACCGCGGATACCACCCTGCGGCTGGCCGAGATCGACAACATCGTCGGAGTCAAGGAGGCATCCAGCGACCACGTCCAGATCACGCAGATCATCGACGGAGCGCCTCCCGGCTTCAACGTCTGGTCGGGAAACGACGACGAGACCTTCCAGATCATGTGCGTGGGCGGCTACGGAATAGTCAGCGTCGCCTCCAACATCATCGGCAACCAGATCAAGGCGATGATGGGCATGATCTTGGAGGGCGACCTGGAGCGTGCCGCGGCCGAGCACCGGAGGATGTTGCCCATCTTCAAGGCCCTTTTCTGGGTCACGAACCCGGTGCCCATCAAGTACGCGGTCAACCGCGCCGGGTTCGATGCCGGTCCCACCCGCCTGCCCATGGCCCCGGCAGACGACGACTTCAAGTCGAAATTCGACCCCATCATGGATCGCTACCCCATCGACCTGCCCGTCAACAGCGACTAACCCTCGCTCTCCATGACGTGTGCGCGGTCGATGGTGGCGCGGTCGGTCGCCACCGGCCTGGTGACCACGTTCGCCGTCATGGCTCTGGCGTGCGGAAGCTCGCCCCCCGCTCCTCTGACTCCCGGTCCCCTGGGTGATTCCCAGGAGGCGGAAGCTCTCAGAGCGCTCGCCTTCGCCTACTGGGAGGCCTTCAACTCCTACGATGCCGACAGGACGCTGGCGTATCTGGAGGATGAGTACCGCCGGCAGCGGGAAGAGGAGATACGCGACGAGATAGGAAAGATCAAGCTCTTCCGTGTACACCTGGAGGTGAGCGAGGAGACGCCGCCATGGACTGTAGGCCCGGACGAAAGGGAGATGTACCTGACCATGAAGGAGCCGCTGGGCACGCGGCGCATTCGCATGGCCTTCCAAGAGGTGGCGGGGGAGTGGAAGATCATATTTGCCGAGGAGGTGAAGTGAGATAGCACCCCCTCCTCGGACTAGCGGAGACCACCCCCTGCCATCGGGTCCCGCACCATGATCGTCTCGTCTCGATGAGGCCCCGTTGAGACGATGTCGATCGGCACTCCGACCAGCTCCTCCAGGCGATCGAGGTAGGACCGGGCGTTCCGCGGCAGGTCCTCCAGCCTGCGCAGTCTGCTGGTGGGACTCCGCCAACCGGGATGCGTCTCGTAGATCGGCTTGCAGCGCTCCAGCAGCGCTGCGCTGCCCGGGAAGTCCCACACTCGCTCGCCGTCTAGCTCGTAGGCCGCGCAGAGCTGTATCTCGTCAAAGTTGTCGAGGATGTCCAGCTTGGCCACGACCAGCCCGGTGTACCCGTTGATCCGATGGCTGTAGCGGGCGGCCACCGAGTCGAACCAGCCGACTCTGCGGTCCCGTCCCGTCGTCGCGCCGAACTCCTTGGCCATCTGCCTCATCTCCGCACCGCGTCTCCCCTTGATCTCGGTGACGAACGGGCCTCCGCCGACGCGGGTGCTGTAAGCTTTGAACACTCCTATCACCGTGTCGATCTGGCCCGAGTTGAGGCCCAGACCAGTGGCGGCCCCTCCGATCGTTGGGTGGGAAGATGTCACGTACGGGTAGGTGCCGTGGTCTAGATCGAGCAGCGTTCCCTGCGCTCCCTCGATGATCACGTTGTGACCGTTGTTCGCCGCGTCGTAGGTGACGTGCTCGACCGGGCCGATGTATGGCTTCATCCGCGCCGACCACTCCTTGCAGCGGTTGAACATCTCGTCGAGGCTGACCGCCTCTCCGTCGTAGACGTTTGTTATGACAGCATTGTGGTGACGAACGACATACTCCAGGCGCGAGTGAAGCGACTCGATATCCAGTAGGTCGGCCGCGCGAATTCCGATACGGGCCGCCTTGTCGGCGTACGCCGGGCCGATCCCCCGACCGGTCGTGCCGAGAGCGTTAGCCCCCTTGGCCGCCTCCGACAGCCCGTCCATCAGCACGTGATATGGCATCACCAGGTGTGCCCGCTCGCTCACCATGACCCGGTCCGAGACTTCCACGCCACGGGCGCCCAGCTGATCCACCTCCTCCAGGAAGGCGTCCGGGGAGACCACCACCCCGTTGCCGATGACGCCCTGGACCTCAGGCCAAAGCACGCCGCAGGGCACGAGATGAAAGATGTACTCGCCGCCGTCGGTTATGACGGTGTGGCCGGCGTTGTGTCCGCCGTTGAAACGGGCGACGATCTGGACGTCCTTGGCCAGGACGTCGACGATCTTGCCCTTGGCTTCATCGCCCCACTGACCACCTATTACAGAGACGACCGGCATCAGCCTCTCCTGACTTCTCTGGACACGAGCACGACCGTCAAGTATAGCAGACGGGACTTAGGATGCTTGTCGCGGATGGCGCTAGTCGCCCTCATGGGCAGTCTCGGATGAAATCGCCCTCGCCCCTCAGGGGGCGGCTGTTGGAGGCGGCTCTGTATGGAACCACCGGACGTCCGCGCTGTACTCCCTACCTCATTGAGAGCTGGCGCTCCACGTCGCCGAGCGACCGGTCCACCGCCGCGACGATCTCGTCCACTTCGGCTCTTGTGATGCAAAGAGGCGGACTGAAGTTGACACCGCCGTCCCCGGCCCTCAGGAAGAGGCCCTCGCTGCGGAAGCTCTCCGTCAAGCGGTCGGCTAGCCCCACCTCTTTACCGAACCTCTCTCCCGTCTCACGGTCTTTGACCAGTCCGACCCCGATCATCAGCCCCAGCCCCGCCGTATCGCCCACGATCGGGTGGTCCTCTTTCAGACCTGTCAGCTGCTCCAGCATGTATGCCCCCGTCTCGGCCGAGTTCTCCACCAGCCCCTCGCTCTCGATGATCTCGATGTTGCGGAGCGCGGCAGTCGCGGTAACCGGATGGCCGCCGAAGGTCAGCGACTGCCGGAAGATGTTCTCCTCACCGGCGAATGAGTCGGCCACCTCCGTAGTAGCTATAGCCGCGGCCATTGGAAGATAGCTGCTGATAAGTCCCTTCGCCACCGTCATCAGGTCCGGTACCACACCGAAGTGCTCCACGCCGAACCACTTGCCTGTACGCCCGAAGCCGCACACGACCTCGTCGGCGATCAGGAGTACGCCGTGTCGGTCGCATATCTGGCGAAGCATCGGCCAGTACTCCTCGCCGGGCGCAGCCTTAGGCCCCTCCGGCCCGTGCGACGCTATCGGCTCGGCGATCACCGCCGCGACGGTGTCTGCGCCGTGGTACTCGATGAGCCTCTCGACGGCCTCCGCGCACCGGACGGCGCACTCGGACGCCGTCTCTCTGCCAAGCTCCCTGCTCAGATGATTCGGCTGCGGCGCATAGACCATCCCTGGGAAGCTCGGCCCGTAGTCCGGATGGCCCGCCGCTCCCATCCACATAACCGCGCCCGTGGCGCCGTGGTAGGAGCCCTTACGGCTGATTATCTTGTACCGCCCCGCCTCGCCCCTGCGCTTGTGGTAGGCCCTCGCGATCTTCACCGCCGTCTCGTTCGCCTCTGACCCTCCGGTGACCGGCCACGAGCGTTCGAGGCTTCCGGGGGTCACCTCCGCCAGCTTCTCCAGCAGGCGGATCACCGGCTCCGTCGTCGACCCTTGCGGGAAATAGACCAGCCTGTGCATCTGCTCCCGGACGGCGTCCGCGATCTCGGTGCGCCCATAGCCTAGGTTGACCGAGGCGTAGCCGCCGTTACAGTCGATGAAACTGTTTCCCTCCGAGTCGGTGACCCTTATGCCGCTGCCCTCCACCACAATAGGAGGACCGCCCTCTTCGGCCATCCGGACCCAGTCCTGGTTGTGCATCCAAAGATGCTCCAGCGCCGATCTTCTCAGCGCCTCAGTCTCGATGAGATCTACCATCCGGGCTCTCCCTTCTCCAACAGTCTCAAGACGAGTGTCCTGGGTGTTACGTGGTCTTCGCTATGCCCAACGCCCCCTCCAGCTCCCACAGCGACAGGTCGATGGCGTGAACAATCTCATCCACCTCGTCCCGCGTGATGCAGAGGGGGGGGCCGATGCTCAGAATCTCGCTGGCCGCCTTGAAGATCAGGCCGTGCTTCTTGAAGCTCTCGTTCAGACGGTCGGGGACCTTCGCCTCCGGTGGGAACTTGGCCTTCGTCTCCCTGTCGGCAACCAGCTCCACCGCCATGATCATTCCCAGACCGCGCACGTCGCCGACCGTTGGATGGTCGACGGCAAGATCCTTGAGTTGATCCATGAAGTAGGCCCCTACCGCCGCCGCATTCTCCACCATCCCCTCAGTCTCCATGATCTCTATATTCTTGAGCGCCGCCGCCGCAGACACCGGATGACCGGAGAAGGTCAGCACGTGGCGGAAGTAGTTGTCCCCACCGGCGAAGACGTCGGCAATCTCCTCCTTGACGACCGTCGCGGCCAGCGGGAGGTAGCTGCTTATGATCCCCTTGGCCACCGTCATGATATCCGGAACGACGTCCCAGTGCTCCATCGCAAACATCTTCCCGGTGCGTCCGAAACCGCATATCACCTCGTCCGCGATCAGGATGACTCCGTGCCGGTCGCATATATCTCGCAGCATGGGCCAGTACTCGTCGCCCGGCACTGCCGCGCCATACGGCAGTGCGATGGGCTCCGCGATGACCGCCGCGACCGTCTCCGGTTTGTGGAACAGGATCATCTCCTCGATGGCCTGCGCGGAGAGGACAGCACACTCGGAAGGCGTCTCACCGCCCATCTCGCAGCGATAGGAGTTGGGCTGCGGTCCGTGAAGCATGCCCGGGTACATGGGCTCGAAGTCGTTGCGGGCCGGAGCGGGCGCTCCGCCGCCGAGCCAGAGGACACCGCCCGTCGTGCCGTGGTATGAGCCCCTCCGGCTGATGACCTTATACCGCCCCGGCTCGCCTCGCCGGCTGTGGTAGGCGCGCGCGATCTTCAGCGCCGTCTCGTTCGCCTCGGATCCCCCGCTCACCGGAAAGACGCGCGACAGGCTTCCCGGCGTGATCTCCGCCAGCTTCTCCGCAAGCCTGATCGTCGGTACGGTCGCCGTACCGTTCGGAAAGTAGGTGAGCCGCAGCATCTGCTCGTACGCCGCCTCGGCGATCTCGGTGCGGCCGTATCCGACGTTGACCGAGTTGTAGCCGCCGTTGACGTCAATGTAGCTGCGCCCCTCCGAGTCGGTGACGCGCACGCCCTCCCCGGCCACCATCACAGTCGGCTCGCCCTCCTCCGCCATCTGTATCCAGTCGCGGTTGTGCATCCACTGATACTTCAGCGACGCCTGACGCAGCGCCTCGTAGTCTGTGGCCGTTACCATAGCTCTCCTCCTTGGAACGCGGGCTGAGACGGCGCGTCCAGTTTACTCCCAGCCAGTACGGGGCACAACCCAAGTATCAGGTCAGCACCGCCTCCGCGATCCGATCCACCTCGTCGAGTGACTGTTCCTCGTGAACGTCGGCCAGACGAACTATCACACGGTCGGCGCCCGCCTCGCCATACTCCTCAATCAGGCCTGCGTCCGGAGGCTGCCCGGATATGGTGATCTCGATCGACGACGGGTCTCGACCGGCCTCCTGCGCCAACTCATTCAGCCGCGCGCGGCCCTCGCCCACCTCCGCCGGAGTTACTCTGTTCGGAATCCAGCCATCGCCCCACTCCACCACTCTCTTGAAGACCCGTTTCGACATCCCGCCCAGCAGCACCGGCGGATGAGGCCGTTGTACCGGCCTCGGGAAGGAATAGACCGGGGGGAAGTCGTAGAACTCTCCATGAAACTCGCTCTTCGTCCGGGTCCAGAGCTCCTTCATCGCCAGCACCGCCTCCTTCGTCTGGCCCCACCTGCGGTCGAAATCGCCGCCTAGGAGCTCCAGCTCCTCCCGAAGCCAACCGGCGCCTACTCCGAAAAGGAAACGTCCGCCGGAGAACATGTCCAGCGAGGCCACCTCTTTGGCCAGCAGGAGTGGGTTACGCTCAGGCGCCAGGCAGATCGCCGTGCCCAGCATCAGACGCTCCGTCACGCCCGACGCCCTCGCCAGAGCCACGAACGGGTCCGCGATGTCGGCGTACACCTTTGGAATGACGCCTTCGGCCGAGCCGGGCCACTTCGTAGAGGATGACACCGGCAGCATGACGTGCTCAGGCACCCACAGCGACTCGAACCCGAGCTCTTCCGCCCTGCGGGCGACCGCCGCGACATCCGGAGAGTAGTCGGTCGGGAACGTCGAGATACCTATCTTCATTTGAGAGACCTCCTGGGAAGCTGCAGCCATTATAGTCTCTGTAGACAGCCCCCGGCATCCGCGGCAGTTTGACACTCTAGTCCGGGCCGCCTTATATTTAGTTGGACGGGTAACGCCCGGCCGAAGGCAACGTAGCTCAGTGGTTAGAGCGGGCGCTTCATAAGCGCTAGGTCACAGGTTCAAATCCTGTCGTTGCCACCAATCCGGGCGCCGATGGCGGCGGCACTTTGAAAACCGAGAGGGCGGTTAGCTCAGCGGTTAGAGCGCTCGCCTCACACGCGAGAGGTCCGAGGTTCAATCCCTCGACCGCCCACCACTATGTACCGTGCCGAAGTGGCGGAACGGCAGACGCGCTACGTTCAGGGCGTAGTGCCCGCAAGGGCGTGTGGGTTCAAATCCCTCCTTCGGCACCACCTGAAGTTCGTGCGCTTGTAGCTCAGTTGGATAGAGCGCAGCCCTGCGGAGGCTGAGGCCGTGGGTTCGAGTCCCGCCAAGCGCGCTTACCACACACCCGCTGCATCGGCAGTCCTCACGCGGGCGGTTAGCTCAGATGGTTAGAGCGTCTGCTTTACACGCAGAAGGTCGAAGGTTCGAGTCCTTCATCGCCCACCATGACGTTACCGATTTGCGAACTCCGCCATTCAGGGCGATTTCAGCGGAGTCCGCTCCCCCCATCCCTTCTTGTTGTCGGAAACCGTCGAGAATTCTACAATGAGCGGGTAGAAGAATGCCCTCGAAACGGGGGCGCCAAGAGTCGTGACCATGAGTTGCAACTGTGGTGGGTCATGCCTCGCCGAGATGGCATCTGCTGGACTGCTAATGGAGGTGCATTGAATGATAAAGGGTATGCACGGGATATTCTTCACGCCGAAGGCGGAGGAGGCGCGGAGCTTCATCAAGGAAAAGCTGGGGCTGCCCCACGTTGACGCCGGGGATGGTTGGCTGATTTTCGGCGTGGCCGAGGCAGAGTTCGCCTTTCACCCCGGCGACGACGCGCACCACGACATATCCTTCTGGTGCGACGACATAGAGGCGACCAGGGCGGACCTTCAGAAGAAGGGTGTCAGCTTCAACTCACCGGTCACGGACCAAGGCTTCGGGCTGGCCACGACATTCGAGCTGCCTGGCGGGCTCCAGGTCATGCTATACGAGCCGCGGCACCCTCAGCCTTGATGACACGTGCAGCCATGGCCGTTGCTGTGCTGTCTGTCGATCGCGATGACCCTGGAGCTCACTCTTATGAGTTAGTCGGCTTCGGCATGTAGGTTGCCCTCTTCGCGTTGTCGGCGAAGCACTCCTCACCGGGCGATGCATGCGGGCCTCTCTTGTTGCCCTTATTTCGACAGTGTGCAGATCGTCGACGGCCTTCACCAGGTAGAGGAGCAGCAGAACAGATGTGACGGCCCCGGCCCGCTCTGAGCAGGGTAGTCGCCTATCTCTCGCCTGTCACTGCCGTACTACTGGACGGCCTCCGGGGGCCGGAGCTGCTCCATCAAGTCGTCGTTCCAATCTCCCTCCGCCTCCAGTATCGCCTTGGCGTCGAAAATGAACGCCTCGATCAGGTTGTGGGACAGGTAGACGTAGGTGCCCGGCTGCCGGATGGTATGGATGGAGGCTGCCGCCGAGCCGGCCGCTATCTCCCAGGTCTCCAGGTCGAGCTTGGGTGGGTTGTTGAACCCTCCTCTCTCCCATACGTAGTCCCCATGGCCGCCGATCAGGTGGGGGTAGGACTGCCGGTTGGCCTGAGAGTGGACTATCAGCACGTTCTCACCCACGCGGGCCTTCAGGCTGTTGGCGCCTTGCAGAGCCCCCTTCTCGCCGTTGAACACGATGTGCGTGGGGACTAGGCCCTTCATGGCTTCCACGTCGTCAGCGAGGGACAACGCGGGCGATTCGTAGCGTTCGAAGTTTCCCTCCTCGTCCCTGGGAATGTAGTAGTCCTGCTCTCCGATGTAGTAGGCCCGGTCGTAACGCAGGGGGTTTCCGGCTTGGTCGCGGAGGCCGTCCCTGGGCAGCACCACAATGGCCCCGTTCATGCCGTGGACCACGTGCCAGGGCACCATCGCCCCTCCGGGCGCGCAGTGATAGACGAACACTCCAGGCTTGACCGCACGGAACCGCAAGACGACCTCCTGGCCCGGCGACACCAACGTCAATGCACCGCCGCCGAGCGCCCCCACGGCGGCGTGGAAGTCGATGTTGTGGGGAAGCTGGTTGGTGGCCGGGTTGACCAGGGTCAGCTCAACGTAGTCTCCCTCATGCACCACTATGGCGGGACCCGGAACCGAGCCGTTGAAGGTAAAGGCCCAGGTGAAGACTCCCGGTGCGATCTCGATCTCCCTCTCTTCGACCTCCATCCTGACCTGCACCACCCTGGGGTCTCCGGTGGCCACCTGCTCGTGCCGAGGCAACCCCGGAGGCGGGACCAGTTCCTGGGTGACTCTCTCCAAGCCGGAAATGTCCTCGGGGTCCCACTCCCCGTGCGGAGACCATGTTTCGGGCTGACTTTCGCAGGCCGCCATGGCGCTCAGACCTACGATGATTGCCAGGACGACCAAGGGCGTTCTCATCCATCTCCTCACCATTACGTTCCTCCTATTGTCGGTTCGGGCTGCTTCATGCCGGCTGGCGCCGGTCCGCGCGTGAGGCCGCCGAGTGGCCCCTACTCGACGACTATCTCGCCGACCATACCTAGACTTTGATGCGGAATGCAGATCAACTCGTAGGTGCCGGGCGTGTCGAAGGTAAACGTGAACAGGACGGTCTCTCCGGCATCCATCGAGACATCGATATCGAGATCATCGACGGTGAAGGTGTGGAACTCCGTCTCGGAGATCAGAGCGAAGGTCACCTCCTGGCCGACCTGAAACCTGAACGCAGAGGGGTCGAACCTGTACTCTCCGCTTCCCCCCAGGTCCTTATTGAGGACCGCTACGGCGTCTGGGGGTAGGGAGGGTGTGGCCGTTGGCTGGAGGTCCAAGGTCTTGACAGTCCCGGTCGGTTGGGCCGATTCCGGCCCGTCGTCGCCCGAGCCGCAGGCCACTAGTGCAGCCATCGGCAGGAGCATGAGCAAGACGAACGTGAAGGCTGAGAGGGACAGGGTCGACTTGGCGCCCCGGTCCGCTGCCGCACCTCGTTCTACGCCATGTCCTGTGATGACAGCCAAGTTACTCCTTTCCCTTCTATGGGGCGAGAATAGACCTGCAAAACACTTGGGGGATGTCAATTTCATAAGCACCTCCGTATGTCGGCGTTAGAGTTCAACGAGCCTGTCTGTTCAACTCTTGGGATGAAAGCCATTGGAGGAGGAGCCTCATGGTTTCTTGGGGTGATGCACTGGTGTCCAGGCGTAGGTGGCGTTCTCGCGGCACTTCAGCCACGGGCTCCCATTGGGTAAGCTGGGCGCCGAGCTACTACTCGGCAGTCACCTAGACCCGAGCCATCCCTGTGGGGCTTGTTGAGCCTAGCTGCTCTCGATGGCCGGTGGCCCTCCCGTCTGCACCTGTAGTTGCCTGGCCTTCTTGGCCTCAGCTTTCGGGACGATGATCGTGAGGATGCCTTGCTCGTAGTGGGGCTGCACCTTGTCCGGGTCCACCGAGTCGGGCAGCCGCAGCGCCCGGTAGAACGAACCTGTCCGGCGCTCACGCATCATGTAGTCCGCATCCTCATCCTGATGCTGTGCAGCGGTCTGCCCCCTGATGGTCAGCACATGGTCTTCGATGGATACCTGGATGTCATCGGCCGATACCCCGGGCATGGAGGCGCGAATCACCGTGTCTTCTCCCTTTCGAATCACGTCTAGGGGCACGGCCCATGCCTCGATCTCCGGGCTGTCGGATGGACCGCCGGGGCTGCTGCCGATCCCCCTCCAGAGACGGTCCATGGTGTCCTGCATCTGCCGTAGGTCTCTGAACGGGTCCCATCGCTGCATCATGACCCTTCCCTCCTCCTCTTGATCTGCTATCCGCATGTGACCGCTTCGCCTCCGCCGGGATGGCGTTAATCCCCTCTTATGAGCCTGGCGTGGATCCCCGGCCGCACCACCTCTGGCCGTGGCTGCCGCTCCAGAATCGCTGCTTCTGCCAATGCCATCACCTGCTCGCGGAGGCTACGCTACGAGTATAGTAGCTGATATAGCTTGTATCAAGACAATACTATCTCCTTGACACTTGGCTGCCAAGCGCTATATCATTTGCGGCATCTGAATCGGGAGGACGAGGCTGAATGAGACAGAACCAGGGCATCTACCTGATCAGCATGGTTGCCGAGACCCTGGACATGCACCCCCAAACGCTGCGCAAGTACGAGCGGGCCGGTTTCATAGAGCCGCTGCGGATGGGGACCCTTCGCACCTACTCCGACGAGGACGTGGCCCGTTTGAGGTTGATCAAGCATCTGGTGGATGGATTGAGGCTGAACCTCTCAGGCGTCGAGATGGCCCTCTCCTTCGCCAACGATCTGCTGGAGCTTCGGATGAACCTCTCCAACGCTTCTCACGCTTCTGGAGTGGTTGCCGATTCCGTAGCACGGATAGACGCCATGCTGGAGGCCCTGGGCGTGCGGGTGGTGCAGCGGCCCGATGGGGAGGACAGCCAGCCAACGGCCCTGGCGGAACGGTGGTTCAAGGTCAACCCTGGAGAGGTGATCGAGCTCGACATCCAATCCGGATGACCCGGAGGACCTGAAATGAGGTGCTCCGGATGAGACCCCGCTTTGGCGCTACTGATTGCGCATCTTCGACAACTGGCGACTCACGCTGAAGGACATCAGCAGGGTTCCTCACCAAACGGCAAGTATCCGCGCCCCGCCCTTACGGGATCGCTGGCGGTTCCCCACCCTCCCTCTCCCCCTTGGGCATAAGGAAACCCACGCGGGACTCGGTGAAGATGTAGGTGGGGTTGGCGGCGGAGTCGCCCAGCTTTCGCCGGAGCTTGCTGACCATGGTGTGCATGGGCCGCACGTTGCCGTCGCCCCTATCCCTCCAGACCCGTTCCAGCAGGTGCGCGTGGGTCAGCACCCGCCCGGCGTTGGCCGAAAGCTCGGCCAGCATCCCGTACTCCATCGGCGTCAACGGCACCGGCCTGCCGGCGAGGGTCACCCTGCGCCGGGCGTAGTCGATGGTCAGGTCGCCCAGCACGTAGGGTTCGGACGGCTCGGCGGTCACCCTTCTCCGCAGGGCCGACTTGATCCTCGCCGCGAGCTCCGTGGGGGAGAAGGGCTTGACCACGTAGTCGACCGCCCCCGTCTCTAAGGCCCTCGCCACGACCTCCTCCCGCCCATAGGCCGACAGGAAGATGACCGGCACGTCCGCCACGTCGAGGATGTCTTTCAACAGCTCGATGCCGTCGGTTCCGCGGAGCATCAGGTCCAGCAGTACGAGGTCCGGCCTCTCGGTCTCCACAAGACGGAGGGCCTCCTCCGGGTCCCCGGTCACCACCGGCGCGTAGCCCGATTCCATGAGGGTGTCGCGGACGTACCGGAGGTCGTTGGGGTCGTCGTCCACCGCGAGGACCCGCACCCTCTCGCCTGAGTCCCTCTGCGCACGCCCCCTGGGACGGGCCGCGATGGACTGGGGTCCGTCCTCCGCGCCCCTCCCTGATTCTCCCACCGTCGGCAGCGTGAAGGTGAAGCGGGCGCCCAGGCCCGGCCCGTCGCTCTCGGCCCAGATTCGGCCCCCGTGCGCCTCCACTATCCCCTTGCAGATGGCCAGACCCAGGCCGGTGTCCCCACCCTGTTCCTCGAACTGCGTCCCGGAGAACTTGCGGAACAGGTGGGGCAGGCTCTCGGCGGGGATGCCCCGTCCCTCGTCGATTACCGAGAAGGCGATGTACACGTCCTGCCGCACGACGGTCATCCTGATGACGGACGACTCCGGGGAGTGCCGGGCCGCGTTGGAGAGCAGGTTGCCCAGCACCTGGGCGATGCGCCCTCTGTCCGCCATCACCAGGGGCAGGCCCGGCTCGACGTCGATGTCGAGATGGTTCCCTCCGACCGCGCTCCTGAAGGCGTTCCTCGCCCTGTCCACCAGCACGGCGATCTCCGCCGGCTCGGGGACGACGGGCAGCGTGCCCGTTTCGAGGCGGGCGACGTCGAGCAGGTCGGCGACCAGCGCGAGCCATCGTGACCTACGTCGAGCCGGGCGGCGGGGACGGCGTCGCCGGAGCCGTGACCGAGGCGCTGGCCGGCGAGCCCATGCTGGCCCGGTACGACGCCAACGGCGACGGGCTCATCGACCTGGCCGAGACGCTAGCCGCCATCCACGACTACTACGACTTCAACCTGACCTTCGGCCAAGTGATGCTCGTGATCGGCGCCTACTACTCCGACTAGGTGCCGATGTTACCGACTACGAGAAGAACGTTCTGCGGACAGGCGGTCGAGGGGATCGCCGCCTGTCTCTGCGCGGCCGCCTGCCTGCTCGCGCTTCACGGCACGGCCGGGGCGCAGGACCACAGCGCCACGCGCGGACGGCGGGTCCGGCGTCGCGACGGGGGGGGGGGGGGGGGCGTCGCGGTGGTGCTGGTGCAAAGACGGCGCAATGGGCGGTGGTTGTAGGCTGCCTCCTTGTCTTCGATATTTGGCTTCACTTGACTCAATGTGGTTCCTCCTCTTCGTGCACGCCACTCAGAGCTCATTGCCCCCGGCGCCCGAAGCCCCTGAGAGCCTGTTTCTCCGGCGGCAGCGTCAGCCCGTGCTCCTCCAGCATCGAGAGCTCCAGCACCAGCAGCTACGAAATCGCCCCTTCCGCCGCTTCGCCGCCAAACTCAAACTCGTGTACAGGCCCCCCGCTTGGTGGAAACCCTCCGATTCGTCAGTAGCCTGGAAGGGACCCCCTTGCGGGGGATGTGCCCATCTCGCCGGAGCGTTCGATTGCCCATTGCACATGATTCCGTAACTGGAATATAATAGAGCCCTGCCTTGGGAGGTCGAGTACACGGACGACTTCGGGCAGTGGTGGCAGGGACTCTCGGAGGGCCAGCAAGACGCAGTGGCCGCCAGGGTTGAGTTGCTGATGGAGTACGGACCCAACCGGCCGTACCCCTTCTCCTCGGACATCAGGAGCTCACGCCACGGAGTCATGCGAGAGCTTCGAGTGCAGAGCGGCGGGAGGCCCCTGCGGGTCTTCTACGCCTTCGACCCCAGGCGAACGTCGATCCTGCTCATCGGCGGAGACAAGACGGGCAACGACCGGTTCTACGAGGAGTACGTGCCGGTGGCCGACAGTCTCTACGACGAGCATTTGGAAGAACTGCGAAAGGAGGGGCTGATCTAATGAGTGGACGACATCCGTTTAGTGAGCTGACCAGGGACTTCACGCCGGAGCGCCGTCAGCGAATCGACGAGATGAAGAGGGAGCTGCTTGCCGAGATGCCGCTGCACGAGCTTCGCCGGGCGCGGGAGTTGACCCAGCGTGACATGGCGAAGCTGCTGAAGGTGAACCAGCCCGCGGTGTCCAAGCTGGAGCAGCGGGCCGACGTGTACGTGTCCAGCCTGCGGTCCTACATCGAGGCGGTGGGCGGGAAGCTGAAGATCGTCGCCGAGTTTCCCGAGGGCGAGGTAGCCATCACCAACTTCTCCGACGTGGGAGAACCACAATGGGAGTAAGGAAAAACTGCATGGACCTCAGGAAGGAGGGCAGCATGAAGAAAAAGCACCTAGAGCCGCTCACGCCGGCGGCGCTCTATGCACGAGTATCCAGCGACCGGCAGGACGTGGACCTGTCCGTGTCCGCCCAACTACGGGCGCTCAAGGAATGCGCGAGGGCCAACGGCTACTCCGTGGCCCGCGAGTACGTGGACGAGGCCGAGAGCGGCCGGGTCGTCGACCGGCCCCAGTTAGGGAGATGATCGAGGAGGGCAGCAAGCCCAAGTCCCCCTTCGAGGTCATCCTCATACGACAGACACACTAGCAACGGAAAGGATCACTATCAGTGGTGGATCGCATGCGACACATTAGTTTCAGAGTGAATGGCATTCTGCCTCCAAAGAAGGATGGAGCCAATTCGATGTGGGGCAAGGAAATTGATGCGCCCCGACTGATCGCTCTCAGGCGCAAAGCGCTTAAGGCTCTGGGCGGTGAGTCACCTTTCAGTCGTGAGATTCGCCTCAAGATGCGAATCTACGTCGGCAACTCAAACACAAGAGGTGTTGGAGACCTTGACAATTTTATCACCGGGATATGTGACGGTCTCATGGCAGCAGATCAACGCTCGAAAATTCATCCGCTGTTCGTTAAGCCTGAGAACCTTGAAGTCTGTCCGAGTAACACAATTGCCATTTCAGACGACTCCCAAGTCATTGAGATTTGTGCCGAAAAGCTTGTTGGGGATTACGCGGAGGAATGGTACGAGGTCGAAATAAGGGGCTACTAAGCGCGTCAGCTATCAGGCTGTGCAGTACATTCTCACCGTTGCGCTGGTGAAGGCCGGGCTGTGGGTGTGGTGTGCAGGGAACCGGACTTTCTCGGAAGCGGTGGTGCGCGCACTGGGGCTGAGACTTCAGGCCGCAGCAGGGCCTGGAGCGAACGACGCTGCTACAGCCGCTCACGCCGGCTGCGCTCTACGCAGCCTCGGAGACACCTGAACCGGTCGGGTTCTCATCCATCCATGTCAGGGAACATGTGGTAGAGTTGGCCATGATATAGGTGCCGCCCCTCGTCCCGATCTCCGTCCGGATTACTGTGGAGAGAATGTTCATGCCATCGTGTTCAAAGTCCATCCCCCGCACTACCCCAAGGAGCAGGTAGTCCGGTGGAAGTCAACTCGCGGACCGACGTACTAATTGTTGGCGGTGGTACGGGCGGATGCGCCGCCGCGATGGCGGCGACAAGCATGGGCAGACGTGTCGTCATGACCGAGGTGACGGACTGGATCGGCGGCCAGCTTACCAGCCAGGCGGTACCACCGGATGAGCACACCTGGATCGAGCGTTTTGGCTGCACCGGCCGCTACCGTCAGTACCGCAACCTGGTGCGGGACTACTACAGGAACAACTATTCACTCACCGCGCAGGCACGCTCCGACCTGTATCTGAATCCGGGATACGGGTTCGTCTCGCGCCTGTGTCACGAACCACGTGTTGCGCTGGCCGTGCTGGAGCAGATGCTGGCCTACCCACGAGCCGCAGGGCTGCTTGAAGTCCGGTTGCGTAGAAAGCCGATCGCTGTCGACACGGATGGCGACGGTGTTCGGGCCGTTACCCTGCTCAACCTGGACACCGGCGCCACGGAGACCGTCGAGGCCGACTACGTACTGGACGCGACTGAGCTGGGAGATCTGCTGCCGCTCGCCGGAGTCGAGTATGTTTCCGGGTACGAGTCCCGGTCCAGGACCGGCGAGCTGCACGCGCTTGACGGCGGCCCTCAGCCGGATACGGTACAGGCCATGAACTGGGTCATGGCATTGGGATATGACCCGGATGGTCACTACGTCATCGACAAGCCGGCGCAGTACGAGCACTGGCGGGACTACGAGCCCGAGTTGCGGCCGCCTTGGGGAGGGCGTCTGCTCAGCTGGGAGCGGAATAAGGTCTACCGAGAAGAATACCAGCATGACCGGATGGTGTTATTCCCAGGTGAATCGTTGCAGGAGTACCCCAACGACAGCATGTGGCACTGGCGACGCATCGTATATCCCGGCCACTTCGCTGGCGGAGTCGTTCCACATGAACGGACTCTGGTGGTCTGGTTCCAGAACGACTACTTCGTCAAGAACATTATCGACAAGCCGGACGACGCAGTCGAGGAGGCCCTGGAGGAGGCGCGGCAGCTCACGCTGAGCTTCCTGTACTGGATGCAGACCGAGTCGCCGAGACCGGACGGCGGCGTGGGTTACCCGGGTCTGTACCTGTGTCCGGACGCCATGGGCACCGACGACGGCTTGGCCAAGCACCCATACATACGAGAGTCGCGCCGTATCGAAGCCGTATTCACGACTACCGAGAATCATATCGGCGTGGACGCACGGCCAGGCGCTTCCGGCGCCGAGCCGTTTCACGACACCGTCGGGCTGGGGTGTTATCACATCGACCTGCATGCCAGTTCCGGTGGTGACAACTTCATCAATCTGGACGCGTGGCCTTTCCAGATTCCGCTGGGGTCGCTCATACCCGTCCGAGTGGAGAATCTCCTACCGGCAGGCAAGAACATCGGGACGACCCATATCAGCAACGGCTCCTTTCGCCTGCATCCTGTGGAGTGGAACATCGGAGAGTCGGCTGGGCTTCTCGCGGCGTTCTGTCTGGACAAGGGCCTCCCGCCTCGAGCCGTCCGCGACGACGAGACGCTGTTGAGCGAATTCCAGTCGCTGTGCATCGCTCAGGGAATCGAGTTGGAGTGGCCGGCAGCCGCGCCCGAGAACCGTTTCGCTGCGTTCGACAAGCGGGTGCTGGGGCTACTGCCGCCCGGTGCGATGCCATAGCGGGCTCATCTGCTGTGGGAGAGTACAGTCACGTGTCGAAGTTTCAGGGCATCACCGAGGAGTTTGTTGCGCCACATGTTCTCGCCGGCGGACATCGAGAAGGTTCTGGGGGAGAACAAGATGCGGGTGATGGAGGACTGAGTCGTCGAGTGGAGAGGGCTAGCCCGGCTGCGCCGCTCCCGCGGGCATTGGTCTCCGTACGAAGAGCATGCCGAGCGCGCCGAGCAGGTTCATCACTCCAAAGGTGAGGAACGGCACCAGGTATGAGCCGGTGGTGTCGAACATGTATCCCGCGAACACCGGCGCCACCATCATCCCGAAGTTGTTGGGCAGCATCGAGAGGCCCATGATCGTCGCGAAGGCCTTGCGGCCGAAGTAGTCGCCTCTGATCGCCGTCATGAGGGGCACGCGTCCGCCGATGCCCAGACCGTAGAGTAACCCGAACACCAGGGCGAGGGGCTTTGCCTCGGCCGTCGCCAGGACGAAGAGCGACGCGGCCTGCAGGAGCAGGAAGCCGAAGATGAGCGGCGGCTTCGGGAGACGGTCTCCGAGATATCCCGCGGCGAACTGCGTGACTATCGCTACGCAGGTGTAGGCGGAGATCACAAGGCCCGCCTGCGTCAGCGAGAAGCCCATGTCATTGAGTTTCGGCACCAGGTGGGCCGCAAGAGTGACGATCGATATCGTGGAGGTCATGTGGACGACGGCGAGTATCCAGAAGACGGGGGTGCGCAGCGCCTGCCTCGCCGTGAAATCGGGCTCCGGATCGGCGCTCGCGGCGGCCGCGCGGCCCGGGTCTCGTCCGGCAGCGGCGTTGTCCGACGGCGCCGGATCTCCGTCGGGCCTCAGGCCGATGTCCTCCGGGCGGCTGCGAATGATCAGGCCCATCGGCAAGGTCGTGGCCAGAAGGAACAGGCCGATTCCTAGCATCGTCGTGCGGAAGCCGTGGTATTCGAGGCCGAGGGCCAGCACGTAGACGAGGAAGCCGCCGAAGTGTACGCCGCTCATCGCGGTCGCCAGGGCCAGTGACCGTCGCCGGATGAACCAGTTGTTCACCATCGTGATGATGGCGAGCCATCCGCCGAGTCCCCCGCCCACCGAGATGATGGTGTAGGTCAGGATGTACTCCCACACGCTGTCTATCTGGGAGAACATGACGAAGCCGATCCCCATCGTGGTGTACCCGATGAGAACCATCCGCCGGGAGCCGACCCTGTCTATCAGCCAGCCCTCCAGCGGGCCGATCACCGCGCCCTGGACCCTGGCGAGCGAGAAGGGAGCGGAGAGCACCGTGCGGCTCCAGCCGAACTTCCGCTCCAGGGCCACGAGGTACATCCCAATACCCTGGAAGCTGGTCGATGCCATCAGGGTCAGCATGAAGACGGCCAGCCCCACGAGCCACCACCCGTAGAAGATGCGGCGGCCGGGGCGTGCGAAGAGGGGGAGCAGGTCGGAGAGCAGGCTGCGCTTGGCCACGGCGCAAGTCTACCAGACGGAAGGGAACGGAACCCTACGATTTGTCGTGACGCGCGCGTATATGCGTCAGGCAGGGGCGGATTTGAAACCCGTCCCTACAGTTGCCAATTCACTGCGTACTCAAACGAAAATGGTACGATGCAGGCGTGCTCGGAGGAGAAGACGATGCCGCCGACGCCAGGTCGATCGGGCTCCTTTGGAGCTCCGATGCCGTCCGGGATGAGAGACGCCGATAGCAAGGCGGGACGTGGAACGAGGGCGGCGGTCGTCGGTGCGGTTGCCGGACTCGTTCCCGCGATAGCCCTCGGCGGTCTGCGCTTCTTTCTATCTGAGGAGCCTGAGCGGGCCGAACAGCTCGCCGGCAACGCAGTCTTCGCCCTGGTGTACGCCTCGCCCTATCTGCTCACCCTGATGGCGTCGCGGGAGAAGAGACCGGCGGTGCGCGGCGGTCTCCTGGCGGCGATCGGACTACTCTCACTCGTAGCCAGCTTCTCAACTTTCTCGCTTGTCTCCGTAGTCTTGCTGCCCGCGACCTTCGTGATATGGTTCGCTGCGGCCAGAAGCCTCACCGCTTCGGTCCGCCCGCTGACTGCGACCCTGTTGGCCGCAATTGCAGGTCTGGCTGTCGCGGCAACGGTCGGCTTGAGCTTCTTCGCACTCTTCGGAATCCAGGACCCTGAGGCCCGGTGCTGGGTGTCGACTCGAGGCGCCGACGGACAATCCGTATGGGAGTCCCGGTCCAACGTCAGCAGCAGTCCGGGCGGGATGAGCGCCGGCATCCTGACAGGCACCGAGCGGGGCGTCTGCGTGAGCGACATCATCTCCAACTCGGAAGCCGCCATGAGCATCGGCATCCTGGCAATCGCCTTCCTGGGGGCGCTCCTGGTCTCAAGGCGAGAATGGCTACTATCACGGCGGTCTCGCGAGTAGGCTGATGGCCCACATGCGCACCCGTCACAAGGGAACGGAACCGCTAGGGGCCTTTGGAACGAGGGGGGATGGTAGACCAGCCAAGACTAGCCTCGCGGCCAGATTTTGACGATAGTCAGCGGCTGCGGGTTGACCTGCCCTTCGACTGGATAAGAGACCCGCGCGCCACTCCGCTGCGCAGACGGCCGTATTCGGAGCTCAGCTCGGCCCCGAATATGAGGATGAGGCTGCTCAGGTACGCCCAGAGCAGCAGTATGACCACCGGAGTCAGCGTGCCGTAGACGTTCTCGAAGCTGGCGAACCTGCCCAGGTACACGACGAACAGGTTCTTTGCCAGCTCGAAGAGGCAGCCGGCCGCAATGGCGCCCGGCCAGACGTACCTCCAGTAGGTCTTCGTGTTCGGCATGAACCTGTACATGAGCAGGAACATCGACACCGTCATGACGAGCGAGACGGCCTGCAGCGCCCAGGGCAGCATCCTCTCGATCAGCTCCCCCAGCCCGGGCATCCCGAGGTCCGCGATCCGGCTGGTGGTCCGCAGGATCGTCACGATGCTCAGCGATCCGAGGAACAGGAGTCCTACGCCCAGGGCCATGCCGAGCTGACGAGGCTTGCTGACGAAGAACGGCCGGTCGTCGTGAACGTCCCACGCCCGGTTCACTGCCCGGCTCACGGCGCCGAAGACGGCGCTGCCGGACCACAGGAGGCCCACCGCGGCGAAGAGACCGAGGGCTCCCCGCACCCT
Source organism: Dehalococcoidia bacterium (assembly GCA_965208395.1). Lineage (GTDB taxonomy): Bacteria > Chloroflexota > Dehalococcoidia > Lucifugimonadales > CBDBON01 > CBDBON01. The sequence goes on along the minus strand of CBDBON010000001.1, from coordinate 295,320 downwards.
GAGCACGGCATCGATGTTGGCGTCGATCAGATCGTCCGACGCCGGCAGGTAGTCTGATGAGAAGTCGGTGAGCTGGGTCTGGATGTCCTGGGGCTCTATGAAGAGGCTCATGACGGCTATCAGTCCGAGTATCAGGGGAAACAGGGAGAAGAAGGCGTAGTAGGCCACGCCGGCGGCCATGTGGGTGGCGTCGTCGTCCGACATCTCCTTGATGGTGCGGAAGGTGAGCTTGACCACGAACCTGCGCCCCAGCCACTCCCTTACGGGACGGGTCGAGACGACGACGATGAACCTCAGGAGGCGGAACAGGATCGATATGCGAAGGCGCCTTGGCATAGTAGACAGTGAGAGTAGCACAGGGTGGACGAGGTTGTCTGGATCAGGATTCTCAGGACTATGGGACTATGTGGAGGGACGCCGCCTTGACAATCCGCACAATAGTGCGTATAATAACAGTCATCACCCCGTCGCGCGGATACAGCGTTTCGCCTCGCGGCTGATCCTCCGGGCTCATCGCAGCTGGAGATGCGACACTTTTGCGACACTTTGCAACACATAATATATATATATACGCGCCAGGGCCTGGCCGGGTAATGGAAGTGGAGGCGGGGATCTGGGTTGACACAGTTGGATTGACACGGGGCTGCGCCGCGAATAGTATCGGTCTCCACGTCCGCCGAAGCCGGGCCGGGAGCCAGCGAATGAGCGACATCGCACTGCGGTGCTGTGCGTGCGCGAGGACACACGAGGCGGACCTGGTCACGCTCGACTGCCGGGCGTGCGGCTCTCCTCTGGACGTCGGCTACGCCACCGACCCCGACGGCGAGTCGGTACGTCTCCCGGTGCGCGATACCCGGTCGCTCGTCTCCATGGGAGAGGGAGATACGCCCATCGTGTCTCTCTCCACAACGGGCGACCTGCTGGGACTCACGTCGCTCTTCGCTAAGCTCGAGTTCATGAACCCGACAGGCTCGTTCAAAGACCGCGGGACGAGCATCATGATGTCGGTCGTACGAGAGCACGGGGTGCCGGAGATAGTGGAAGACTCGTCGGGGAACGCGGGCGCCTCCGTCGCCGCCTACGCGGCCAGGGCGGGCGTCAGGGCGCACATCTTCGCTCCCGCTGACGCGCCGGAGGGGAAGGTGCAGCAGATCAGGGTCTACGGCGCGGAGACTCACCTCATAGAGGGGCCCCGCTCGCAGACGGCGGAGGCGGCCGCCGCCTACAGCAGCGAGAGAGGCCTGGTGTACGCCTCCCACAACCTGAGCCCGTACTTCATCGAGGGGATGAAGAGCTTCGCTTACGAGATCGTAGAGCAGCTCTCCCGCAGGCCTCCCGACCATGTAGTCATGCCTGTGAGCAACGGGTCGCTGTTCATAGGCGCATGGAAGGGGTTCGAGGAGATGCGGAGCGCGGGGCGGGTCTCTTCCGTTCCGCGTCTCCACTGCGTGCAGTCGCGGGCGGCGATGCCCATCGTGTCCGCGTTCAGCGGCGCCGCCTGGACGCCGGAGCCCGGCGTCAGAACCGTCGCGGGCGGGATATCGTCCCCGGCGCCTCCCCGCCGTCTCCAGTCGGTGGAGGTGCTGAGAGCATCAGGCGGCGGGGCCACGGCAGTGGATGACGCCGATATCCTCCACTGGCAGCGGCTGTTGGCCGCCAGAGAGGGGCTCTACGTGGAGCCCACCTCAGCGGCGGCTTTCGCGGGCCTGGAGAGGCTCGTCCTGCAGGGCGCGGTCGGCAGGGACGACGCCGTCCTGGTGGCCGTCACCGGCCTCGGGCTGAAGGACGTCCCGCCGGTGTAGGGGAGCTCTTCTCCCTTCCCCCGGCTCGGCGGGGGAAGGTCAGGATGGGGGCATTCCCCCGGCTCGGCGCAGTTAGCTCTGCTTCCACGCCTTGACGCGGAGACGGACGTAGTCCCCCTCCCACCTCCCGTCCCGGTACAGCGCGGGCCTCAGACGGCGCTCGACCGCGCCCAGGACCTCCGCGCGCAGCGGCGCTGCAAGGTCGTCGAGCAGAGGCCGCGCGAACATCTCCAGCCAGTCGACGAGAGCTCCCTCCCCGTCTCCAAGCGGCGTGGGACGCGGGAAGAGCCGCGCCGACTCTACCCGGAATCCCCTGTGCTCCAACAGGGCCGAGTACTCCACCGCGCCAGGGAAGTACCACGGAAGCTCCGCCACGGCGGGAGCGTTTCCCTCCTCCCTAGCTGCCAGGAGCGCGGTGACGATCTTGGCGATGTTGCCCCTGCCCCCGAGCTCCGCCACGAACCGCCCTCCGGGCTTGAGAGCGTCGAAGATCCTCGACGCGGCCTCCTCGGGGTGGATGACCCAGTGCAGCGTCGCGTTGGAGAAGACGGCGTCGAACTCGGAGGGGAGCCGCATCTCCAGCACGTCGAGAAGCTCGAACCGGAGCCCGGGATAGTTGCGGCGGGCGCGCTCGACCATCGAAGGAGAGGCGTCGATGCCCAGCACGTCGGCCCCGCACTCCGCGATCCGGGCGGCCAGGTGTCCCGTGCCGCAGCCGACGTCGAGGACGCGCTCGCCTCTCGCCGGACCGAGTAGGTCGAGGAGGTCGGCGGGCATCTCCCAGACGAACGCCCCGCGGCTCTCGTATCCCGGGGCGTCCCAGTCCGTGGTCACGTCGACGTGCGGCGCGCTAACGGTACAGCTCGATCGCGGCCTGAAAGCCGGGGAGCGCGCCTTGCAGCGTCCGGTCGTCGACGCAGTAGGAGATACGGAAGTATCCCGGCATTCCGAAACCTCTCCCCGGCACGACGAGCACGTTTCGTTTCTGGAGCTCGGCTACGAACTCCACCTCGTCGTCGATTGGCGACCGGGGAAACATGTAGAAGGCGCCCTGCGGCTTGACCACCGAGTAGCCCATCCCGGTGAGCGCGCCGTAGAGAAGGTCCCGCTTGGCCTCGTAGCCGCCGACGTCCACCGTAACCGACTGAAGACCCTTCACGATGCGTTGCATCAGGGCCGGGGCGTTGACGAATCCAAGCGTGCGGTTGCAGAAGATGAGCCCGTCGACGAGCTCTTCCCGCCCATCGTAGTCGGGGTGTACGGCAATGAACCCTATTCGTTCTCCGGGCAGGGCCAGGTCCTTGGAGTGCGAGGTGGCAACGATGCTTCTGACGTGATGATCGAAGACATGCGGATATTCGAGGCCGTCGAACAGGAGCTTCCGGTAGGGCTCGTCGCTCACCAGGAATATCTCGCGTCCGAGCTCCCGCTCCTTCCTCCGTATGGCGCGCCCCATCTCGGCCAGCAGTTCGGCGTCGTACACCACCCCGGTGGGATTGTTCGGCGAGCTGACCAGGACCACCTTCGTGGCATCGGTTATCGACTCTTCGAAGGCATCCATCTTCGGATAAAAGCTCTCGTCCGCCGGGACCACCACGCACCTGCCGCCGTGGTTGTCGGCGTAGAAGATGTATTCGACGAAGTAGGGCGCGAATATGACCACCTCATCGCCGGGGTCGAGAAGTGTCTTCAGGATGACGTTGAGGGCGCCCCCCGCTCCGCAGGTCATCACCACCTCGCCGGCGCGGAAGCCGAGCCCGGTCTCGCGCTCCAACTGGGCGGCCACGGCTGCCCGCGTCTCCTCGTACCCGGCGTTGGCCATGTACCGGTGCATCCCCGGCGCCGGATCGTCCACGAACCTCCTGAGCTCGTCGAAGTACTCGCGCGGCGGTTCGACGACGGGGTTGCCGAGCGAGAGATCGAACACGTTTTCCTCGCCGTGCCGCCTCTTGAGGGCGCTGCCCTCCTCGAACATTCTCCTTATCCAGGAGCCCTGCTCCATGAAGCCCCGTATCTTGTCTGATACCGCCATCGCGTCCTCCGGTTTTCCTGTCCGCCGGGTGCGGAGACGACTGTATCGGCGAGGTCTCCCTCTGTCAACAACGGCGCCCAGCCGTCCTTGACACGAGATGGGGTGTTGGATAGCCTTCGATTCAGGGCTCGTAGCTCAGTGGTAGAGCGGTCGGCTCATAACCGATTGGTCGCAGGTTCGATCCCTGCCGAGCCCACATTTTTCGACCTAACAAGACTGAATTTTATAACTCCTCCACCTCAACCGGCCCTGTTCTCCTGCGTGGAGTCCGACACGGGACGCTAGACCGTCGACCCAGCAGGGAGAAGACACCTGAATCTCGGAGTCCTCCCCCTGCGAACCAATATGTGCGGCCTTCTGCGTTGATGAAGGGCGGGGCGGCGCATTACTTCCTACGCCGCCCGCCCGTTACGTCGCTGTTACGAACCCACGGTTTCTCCAGTACCTCCACGGAGGTCCGGGCGTGGTGTTTGAATCCCGGTCTTGATACAGTCCCGCAAGGCTGTTCTGATACTACCTATCAGGAAGCTAGTTCCACAAATGAACGGCAATGAAGTACAATCAAGTGAGTTTGTCTCTGACGACTCTGGCAGCACTATATGATATAACATATCATTAAAGACGCTGCTCACACCCCGCAGTATGGGGTGCCATCTACCTAGGAAAGCCACGGAGGACGACACCGGGGATGATGGTTCATCGGAAGATGCTGGCGCTGACGGAGGGCGCGCGTGCTCGAATCGCCCTCACCGTAGCGCTGGGACTAGCGGTCTCCGGGACTTTCGTCGCGCAGGGCGTGGTCGTGGCCCTCGTGGTCAGCCGCATCCTGGCCGGCGAGCCGTGGACGGGGGCGTTCGCCCTCGTGGGCGTCGTCGCTCTGTTGGCGGCGCTTCGCGCGGCGCTGCTCCGGTGGCGGGAGATGAGCTCCATGCTCACCGCCGCGGAGGTGAAGGTGGCCCTGCGCCAGCGGCTCTACCGCGTGCTTCTTGCCCTCGGCCCTGGGTACATGGAACGGACGCGGACGGGAACGGTGCAGTCCACCCTCGTGGACGGCGTGGAAGCCCTAGAGGCCTACATGGGCTACTACCTGCCGCAGTCCATTGTCGCGGTGGCCGTGCCCTTAGCCATAGTGGCGTACATCTGCGTCCTCAGCCCTCTGGTGGGCGTGGTCGTGCTGGTGTGCGTGCTGGCCGTTCCCCTGGTGCCGCGCCTGTGGGACGGCCTGCTGGGCGAGTACGGGCAGCGGCACTGGAGAGCGTACACGGACCTCAACGCCCAGTTCGTGGACAGCATGCAGGGAATGGTCACGCTGAAGGCGCTCAACGCCAGCGAGCGCCGGGGGCGGGTCCTCCAGGACGCCGCGCTCGCGCTCTACCGGGCGACGATGGCGCAGCTCTCCATCTCCATGATCCGCAACGGCGTCGTGGGGATGGCGATGAGCGCAGGCGTGGCGATGGCCGTCGCCGTGGGCGCGTTCCAGGTTGCGGACGGAGCGCTCAACCTTGCGGGACTCCTCGTGGTGTTGTTCCTCACGGGGGAGTGCTTCCGTCCGTTGGTGGAGTTGGACTCCTACTGGCACAAGGGCTACATGGGCGTGTCCGCCTCCACGGGCATCTTCGCGCTCTTGGACGCAAAGCCTGAGGTGGCTGACCGTGAGGACATGCCGCCGCACCCCGAGCCTCCGAGCACGCCGAATTCCCTCGCCTTCATAAACGTCACCTTCGCATACCACCCGGATAACGCGCCAGCGCTCGACGGCCTGTCGTTCAGTGTGGACGCAGGCCAGAGCCTTGGCCTCGTTGGCCAGTCGGGGGCGGGGAAGAGCACCGTGGCTGCGCTGCTGCTGCGGTTCTTCGACCCCCAGCAGGGGCGCGTGGAGATTGGGGGCGTGGACATCCGCGACTATCCCCTGGAGACGCTGCGCGGCCTCACTGCCGTGGTGTCCCAGGACGCCTACCTCTTTCATGGGACAGTAGAGGACAACCTCCGGCTCGGAAAGCCCGGAGCCTCCCTGGAGGAGCTGGAAGAGGCGGCGCGGGCGGCCAACGCTCACGGGTTCATCACCGCACTCCCCCAGGAGTATCAGACGGTGGTCGGAGAACGAGGGGCGAAGCTCTCCGGGGGTGAGCGACAACGCATCGCCATCGCGCGAGCGTTGCTGAAGGATGCCCCTATCCTCATCCTGGACGAGGCGACCTCCAGTCTGGACGGCGTGAACGAGAGCGCCATCCGTGACGCGCTGACACGGCTGTCCCAGGGACGGACGACCATCACCATCGCCCATCGGTTCTCCTCCGTCGTCCACGCCGACCGCATCGTGGTCCTGGACGAGGGGCGAGTGATTGAGGTCGGCCGCCACCAGGAGCTGATGGAGCGGCGCGGCGCGTATGCCGGCCTCGTCCTGGCTCAGCAGGAGGCCATGTGAGCAACCTAGCAAGCACTCGCCCCGGCGGATGGGAGTTCGCCCCACACAGTGGCAGATGGGGGTCTGGGTTCTGGCAACTGCTCCGTATCCTGCGCCCATTCTACTGGCTCATGGGAATCACCGTGCTCACAGGCATCCTGAACCAAGGCTTCATGATCGCCGCCGCTGGGATCGGTGCGTTCATGGTGGGAAGAGTAGCGACTGGGGCGGCGGCTGAAGCGCTCTATTTCAGCGCCTTCGTGCTCGGCGGTCTTGTGGCCGGCAGGGCGGTGGCCGCCTGGGCGGAAATGTGGCTGGCGCACGACCTCGCTTACCGCATCCTGGCAGAGCTCCGCATCTGGCTCTATCAGGCGCTGGACCGGCTGGCGCCGGGCTACCTTCTTGACCGGCGCTCCGGCGACCTCTCCGCCGCGGCGATGGCCGACGTGGACACCATCGAGTGGTTCTACGCCCACACGGTGGGGACGTTCATCGTGGCAGTCGTGGTGCCGCTGGGCGCGCTCCTCACCCTGGCGGCAATGCACTGGCTGCTCCCGCTGGCGCTGCTCCCCGCGACCCTGGCGGTGGCGACCGTTCCCTTCTGGTTGCGCAAGCGGGCGGCATCCCAGGGCCGGAGACTGCGAGAGACGCTGGGTTCGCTGAACGCGGATGTGGTTGACGGCGTTCAGGGACTCCGCGAGGTCGTGGCTTTCGGGCAGGGACGGCGCTTCCTTGAAAGGCTGCTGCGGAGCAGCCGGAGCCTCGTGGGAGCACAGGTCGCCCACGGGCGCAGAGCAGGCGGAGAGAAGGCGGTCACGTCCGTGCTCATCACGCTGGGAATGGTAAGCATTGTCATCGCCGCAGCCTACCTGGTGTCTTCCGGCTCCCTCTCGCCCGCGCTCTATCCGGTCGCCATCATCCTCGCCATCTTCATCTTCGGGCCGGTGACCAACATCACCGGCATCGCGGAACACCTCGGCGTGGTCTTCGCGGCGGCTGACCGGGTGTTCGCCGTGCTGAACGAGCCCGCTCCCGTGCGAGACACGGCGGCGGCGGCCCCCCCGGTCCCGGTGGAGCCCCGCATCGAGTTCAAGGCTGTGAGCTTCCACTACGCCCCGGACCTGCCACCGGCGCTGGACGCAGCCAGCTTCACCGTAGAGCCGGGCGAGAGCGTGGCCCTCGTGGGGCGCTCCGGCGCGGGGAAGTCCACCTGTACCCATCTGCTAATGCGGTTCTGGGATGTCACGGACGGCGCCATCGCTATCGGCGGACATGACGTCCGCGCATTCCCACAGAGCGCCCTGCGCGAGCTCATCGCCTGGGTGCCACAGGACATCTACCTGTTCAACATGACGATCCGTGAGAACATCCGCTTAGCCCGCCCGGATGCCCTGGACGCGCAGGTGGAAGAGGCCGCAAGGGTCGCTCTGGCGCATGACTTCATTATGCGGATGCCCCAGGGCTATGAGACCAACGCCGGAGAGCGTGGGGTCCAGATGTCCGGGGGCCAGCGGCAGCGTATCGCCATCGCGCGGGCGGTCCTCAAGGACGCGCCCATCCTGGTGATGGATGAGGCCGTCTCCAACCTGGATGCCGAGAACGAGCGTCTTCTCCGGGAGGCGATGGCCCGCATCCGCACCGGCCGTACCTCCCTCGTCATCGCGCACCGGCTGTCAACCATCCGCAGCGCCGACCGAATCATCGTCCTGGAGAAGGGGCGTCCAGTCGAGGCCGGCCCACATGACTCCCTGCTCGCCGCCGAGGGTGTGTACGCGAACCTGGTCGCCTTCCAGCGGCGGGCCATTCCCTTGTGAACATGTAACCGAAATAGTGACCACGCTGCGGGCCCGGCTTCTTCGCGTTCCAGCCCCGCAGCCCACCGATCAGGCAAGCACAAAACAAGCACACAGGAGAGAGGTGTTATGAAGTATGCAATCGTAGTCTTGGTTCTGCTGCTGCTGGCGGGGTGCGGAGAAGCAACACCAACCGCGACCCCACAGCCGGAGGCCACGCAGGCGCCCGCCCCCACGGCGGCGCCTCCCACGGCGACAGTAACGTCAACAGCGACCCCGCAGCCAGCGCCCACACAGGCGCCCATCCCCACGGCGGCACCCTCCGCCGTCTCGCTGACGGACAGCGCGGGGGAGGAGCTGGTCTTTGCGTCGCGACCTGTCCGCGTGGCCTGTCTCACGGAGATTTGCCCGGACATCATGGCCGAGCTGGGACTGGAGCCCGTGGCGGTCAATGACCCGCTCTCCACGGACCCACGGTTCTTCGGTAGCAGGGCGGACGAGTTCCGTGTCATCGGCGGGTCGTTCTTCGAGCCCAGCCTTGAAGACATCGCCGCCGCTGAGCCGGACCTCGTGATCGGGCTGGGGGGCGTGCATGACGGCCTGCGGGACGCGCTGCGCCCCATCGCGCCGCTATACATCGTGAACCCCCTGACCTATGAGGACTCCATCCGCTACCTGAAAGAGATCGGCGCGGCGATGGGACGGTCGACGGAGGCCGAGGAGGCGGCGCAAAGGTTCCTGAGCAAGCTGGAAGATTACAAGTCGCGCTCGCCCAAGGACCGCACCGCCCTGGTGATGTATGGCTCCGACGTCAATTTTGGCATCGACACCGAGGGCGCACTGACCGGCGGGCTTCTGGCGGAAGTGACCGGCTACCCCTGGCCGAAGCCGCCTCCGGACCAGGGCGGACACGCGTCTGGGGGCATGCAGTTCTCCCTGGAGGGGGTCCTCAGCGTCGACCCTGACGTAATCTTCGTTCAGACCATCGCTTTCCCAGGGTTCCAGCCGCCGCCTCTGGCGGAACAGCTCGCCGCGAACCCGCTGTGGAGCGAGCTTCGAGCGGTTCAGAACGGCGAGGTCCACGAGGTCAGCTTCAGTCTCTGGAGCACCGGTCGCGGGACGCGGTCCCTGGGACTGGTGCTGGATGAGGCGATGCCCCTGCTCTACCCGGACGTGTTCGGCGGCTCGGGGACACCCTCCACCGTCTCGCTGACGGACAGCACGGGAGAGGAGTTGGTCTTTTCGTCGCAGCCTGTCCGCGTGGCCTGTCTCACGGAGATCTGCCCGGACATCATGGCCGAGTTGGGAATGGAGCCCGTTGCCGTCAATGACCCGCTCTCCACGGACCCACGGTTCTTCGGCAGCAGGGCGGACGAGTTCCGTATCATCGGCGGGTCGTTCTTCGAGCCCAGCCTGGAGGACATCGCCGCCGCTGAGCCGGACCTCGTGATCGGGCTGGGGGGCGTGCATGACGGCCTGCGGGACGCGCTGCGCCCCATCGCGCCGCTATACATTGTGAACCCCCTGACCTATGAGGACTCCATCCGCTACCTGAAAGAGATCGGGGAGGCGATGGGACGGTCGGCGGAGGCTGAGCAGGCGGCGCAACGGTTCCTGAGCAAGCTGGAAGACTACAAGGCGCGCTCGCCCAAGGACCGCACGGCCCTGGTGATGTATGGCTCCGACGTCAATTTTGGCATCGACACCGAGGGCGCACTGACCGGCGGGCTCCTGGCGGAAGTGACCGGCTACCCCTGGCCGAAGCCGCCTCCGGACCAGGGCGGACACGCGTCCGGGGGCATGCAGTTCTCCCTAGAGGGGGTCCTCAACGTCGACCCTGACGTAATCTTCGTTCAGACCATCGCTTTCCCAGGGTTCCAGCCGCCGCCTCTGGCGGAACAGCTCGCCGCGAACCCCCTGTGGAGCGAGCTTCAAGCGGTCCAGAACGGCGAGGTCCACGAGGTCAGCTTCAGTCTCTGGAGCACCGGTCGCGGGACCCGGTCCCTGGGGCTGGTGCTGGATGAGGCGATGCCCCTGCTCTACCCGGACGTATTCCGTAACTAGGACACCTTGTCCAGGAGCAGTCAAGCAGCGACAGCCGGGCCCGTGAGCGCGCGGTGGGAGCCCGTCAAGCTTCTTCTGATTGCCACGGGCCTGCTCCTGTGCGTCTTCGTGGCGGCCTCGCTCTCTCTCGCCAACGGCATACCCAAGCTCTCGATGGCGGAGGCATGGGGCATCCTCCGGGGAGAGGAGGCGGAGCGCCTTGCGCAGCTATCCGTCCGCGAGCTGCGCGCTCCCAGGGTGGCGCTCGCCGTCATCAGCGGGGCGGCGCTGGGCTTGGCGGGGGCGATGATGCAGGACGGTCTGAGAAACCCGCTGGCCGGCCCGGAGCTCCTGGGCGTGGCCTCCGGGGCCTCCCTTGCCGTGGCTGTCGTCACCCTCTTCCAGGTCCCGCTGCTCCTGGTGTTTTATCCCTGGGCGGCGCTCACGGGCGGCCTGCTCGCGGGGTCCGTGGTGATCTTCGCGGCAAAGGGAGCACGGAGTACTCTACAGGTAGTTCTGATCGGCGTCGCGGTGACGGCCTTCATCAATGCCTGCATCATCGCCCTCATCAGCCTGGCGGGGACCAGCGGGTCGGTCCTCGTCCTATTCTATTTCCTGCTGGGCAGCCTGGCGAACAGAACTTGGGAGCACGTCTGGATCGTCGCGCCTTGGGTGGCGGTCTGCCTCCCCCTGGGCCTGCTGCTGGCGCGACCGTTAAACACGCTCCGCCTGGGCGACCATGCAGCGCAGTCGCTGGGGATGAGAGTCGGACGTGTTCGGACGCTGGTCCTCCTGATCGGCGCCGGGCTTGTGGCCGCGGTGGTGGCCGTCACTGGCCCTATCGGGTGGATAGGCCTGCTTGCCCCGCATCTAACCCGTCGAGTCCTACGCAGTGAGGACCCGCGCAAGGTGCTTGCCTTCTCCGCGCTCACGGGCGCCGCGCTCCTCACGATGGCGGACGTTGGAGCGAAACTCGCCATCGCCCCCGCCGAGACACCCGTGGGGCTATGGACGGCGGTGCTGGGCGGGCCGGTCCTGCTTCTGCTGCTCAGGGACAGGATTCTCAGGAGCGACCATGAGCGCGACTGACGGGCGGTCAGGCGCAGCGGACGGGCGCGCTTGGGGGGCCAGGCGTTTCTCCATGCTGATCGCCGTCGGGCTGGCGCTCATCGGAGTGCTGTTCGTCGTGCACCTGTGCACGGGCACGGTGCGCCTGGGACCGGGCGAGGTGCTGGCGTCCCTCATGGGACGGCATGCCGAGGACCTGCATCGGATCGTGGTCTGGGACCTGCGACTTCCCAGATCGCTCATCGCCATCGTCGCCGGAGCGCTGCTGGGAACGGCTGGGGCGGTTCTCCAGATCGTCATGCGGAACAACCTGGCGGAGCCGGGCATCACCGGCGTCACGGCGGGGGGAATTCTCGTCGCCGTTATATGGATCGCGGGTATCGGAGGGCTTCCGCACCCTGGACGTTTCATGCCCCTCGTCGTGTTGCTTGGGTGCTTGGGCGCGGGCGCGGTGGTCTTCGCCCTGAGCTGGCGCGGCGGAGTCCATCCGCTGCGGATGGTGCTCAGCGGAGTGTTGGTCAGCGCCATCTTATCGTCCGTGACGGCGTTCATCATGCTGCGCGCCCAGGCCGGCGTGGGAGGCATCCTCCCCTGGATCATCGGATCGTTGAATGGCCGTGTCTGGGTTCACTGGGACCAGCTGTGGCCATGGGCGGTGGCGGCGCTGCCGTTGGCGCTGCTGGCCGCCCGGCCTCTGAACGTACTCCAGCTTGGGGACAGCGTGGCTGCCGCCAGGGGGATGCGGGTCAACGTGACGCGCACCGCGCTCTTCTGCCTCGCCGCCCTGCTCACCGCGGCGGCGGTCTCGGTTGTGGGAGCGGTCGGGTTCCTCGGTCTCGTCGCCCCGCACATCGCGCGATGGCTGACCGGGGAGGATGCCCGCCGTCTGCTGCCGGTGGCCGCTGTGGCTGGCGCCGTGCTGCTCGTCGGAGCGGACATCGTTTCCCAGGGGGTCACCATACGCCCACCCTTCCCGACGCCGCAACATCGGCCGGGGCTTCCGGTAGGAGCGGTCATGGCGTTCATCGGGGCGCCGTTCTTCCTCTATATCCTTCGCCGGGGGGCGGCGAGATGACGCGAGACACGGTTGTATTGGGCGCCCAAGCCGTCTCCGTGCGCCTGGGCAAGAGTCCGGTGTTGAACGAGGTGACGCTCTCCATTCCACGAGGGACCGTGACTGCCATCATCGGACCCAACGGGTCCGGGAAGTCCACCTTGCTTCGCACGCTGGCCCGCCTCCTGCGCCCCGAGACGGGCGCCGTGCTGCTGGATGGCGCAGCCATCGCCAGGATGTCTCCCGGCCATGTGGCACGCCAGATAGCGACGCTGCCGCAGTCGCCGGGCGCCGTTCCTGGGATGACGGTGCAGGAACTGGTCGAACAGGGCCGGTATCCCCATACCGGCCCGCTCCGGATACGTTCCGACAGGGACCGCGCGGCGGTTGAGCGGGCGCTGGAACTCACGTCCTCCAGCCATTTCCGTCACCGCCTCATTGACAGCCTCTCCGGGGGCGAGCGCCAGCGGGTATGGATAGCGCTTGCCCTAGCTCAGGAGCCGCGCATCCTCCTCTTGGACGAGCCCACGACGTTCCTGGACGTTAACCATCAGATCCAGGCACTCAACCTCATCCAGGCGTTGAACCGTGAGCACGGCCTCACCGTGGTCATGGCACTCCATGACCTGAACCAGGCGTCCAAGTACGCGGAGCGCCTGGTGGTTCTGCACGGTGGCCGCATTGTTGAGGAGGGCCCTCCCACAGCGGTCATCCGGGAGGACGTGCTCGCTTCGGTCTTCAACGTCCAGGCGCACATCAGCGTCTCTCCGGTCGACGGCGCCCCTCTCTGCTATCCCTACGCGGCCCTCCCGGAGGAGGACGACGGCGTGGACTCGGGGTTCGTAGGCCCCGCATCATAAGCATCTCCGCTCCTCACCACCTTTCCACGGTCCTCCTGCAGGCTCCAGAGCCTCCGTTGTACGCCCACGTGCGAATTGCGACAGAGTGGTGGCCCAACGCTGACATCAGGCTGCACCATGCCTGAATGACCCGGAGATGTGTCGAGAGCTTCACATATTCACGCGAGAACGATACTCGTGCACAAGTGCGGAATCGGCCCAACCTAAATATGGACCTTCATGGGTGGAGTGGGCGCTTCAGGGTCATCCACTCGACTCATCCCCGCCTCCTGGTACTCGCAACAGGCTGCCGTTCCATCTATGATACCCACGAGCTGTCGAGCAACGCCGGGCTGAGAGGCCGAAGATCGCACGCGTAAACGAGTACATCCGCTACGAGCCGGAAGATCGGTGCTCTCCACTCCTGTCGATTGGGGTCGCCTTCCAGGGCGTCGTGCTTGCCCTGGCTAACACGGTCCTGTTCGTGACCATCATGGTTCGAGCGGGCGGCCAGGGCGAGGACTATCTGTCGTGGGCCATATTCTCGGCGCTGGCAATCGGCGGACTCATGACCGCTCTACAGGCGGGTCGCGTCGGGAGGCTGGGAGTGGGGCACGTGCTTATGACCGGCGCCGGGCCCCACTTCATTGCGGTTGCTGTCCTGGCAGTGGCGGGCGGCGGGCTCCCCATGCTCGTGAGCCTCATCGTCGTATCGTCGCTGGTCCAGTTCGCTTTGGGCCAGTGGCTCCCTCTGCTGAGGCGCGTCATCACGCCGGTGGTCTCCGGTGCAGCTCTCATGCTGATAGCGGTCACGGTGATGGCGGTCGCTATGGAGAGGCTGAGAGAGGCGCCCGATGGAGCGCCGACTGGTGCGGGGCCGGCTGTTGCGGCGGTGACGCTGGCAGTCGCCGTAATGCTGGCCATACGGGCATCAGGAATATGGCGGCTATGGGCGCCGCTCATCGGAATAGTTTCGGGTTGCGCGGTAGCCGCTCTGTTCGGACTGTACGACCCTGAACGGGTGATCGAGGCGCCCTGGCTCTATGTGCCGGATATCGCCGCATGGCCGGGGCTCGATCTGAACCCGGGAGTGGAGTTTTGGACTCTCCTTCCCGCGTTCCTGATTGTGAGTCTCGTAGTCGCCATCAAGATGAGCAGCGATGGCGTCGTAATCCAACGGGTCTCGCGGGTCACCCCGCAGGCAACGGACTTTCGCTTAGTCCAGGCTGCCGTCAATACCAACGGGCTGGGCACCCTCCTGGCAGGAATCGCCGGGACGCTGCCCACAATAGTCTACACGCCGTCTGTGGTGACGCTCATAACGCTCACCGGGGTCGCAGCGCGCAGCGTCGGGTATGCGATCGGGACAATCTTGCTCCTGCTTGCGTTCCTGCCCAAGGCGGCGGCTGTCCTGCTCACTATTCCCAGCCCTGTGATGGGGGCCTTCCTGTTAATGATAATGGGCCTTCTCTTCGTGGAGGGCATGAAGATGGTCGTCCAGGACGGGCTCGATCACCGAAAGGCCTTGGTGGTGGGAGTCGCCCTCTCGATCGGAGTGGGACTTGAGAGTCAGGCCGTCCTCACAGACCTGTTGGGCGATACTTGGGGTGCGTCACTCGGCAACGGGCTGACCGTCGGAATCTTGGCAGCGATCCTTATGACCATGTTCATCGAGCTGACCAGCCCGCGATATACGCGACTGGAGACCTCGCTGGACATGACCGCGCTGCCCAAGATCGACGCGTTCCTCGGCGAGCTTGCGTCAAGAATCGGGTGGAACGATGCCTCGACGGAGCGGCTTCGCGCCGCAGGCGAGGAGACACTGTCCAGTCTCCTGCAAACCGGTGGTGACCACGGGGCCGATGGAGTGCCGCGTCTGATAATCATTGCCCGCCCCGGCGAGGCGGTGGAGCTGGAGTTTATGGCGGTCTTCGACGAGGAGAACCTCGAAGACCGGCTGGCGCATCTGAACGAACAGGTTGAGGTTCCGGAGGAACACGAGATGTCCTTCTGGCTGCTTAGGCACTACGCGTCCTCCGTGCGCCACCGGAAATACCACGGCATAGACATCGTCACGGTGCAGGTGGAGGGCTCGCGGTAGCCCGCCAAATACGGTCACGTTCCATTTGAGGGAGACACACCCCGGAAATAAAGAAGGAGAGATGGACATGGCAGGATACGCGATAATTCATGATGAGATTCAGGATCAAGCCCTCTTCGCCGAGTTCCGCAAGCGGGTTGGGCCGACCGTAGAGGCTCACGGGGGGAGATACCTGGTGCGCGGTGGAGCGATTGAGGTCATGGACGGCGACTGGGTGCCTGACCGCATCATTGTGATTGAGTTCGACAGCATCGAGCAGGCGAGGGCCTGGCTGACCTCACCCGAGTATGCCGAAATCAAGCCGATTAGGATGAAGGCCGCGAATGCCAGCGTGATAATAGTCGAGGGCGTCTAGTCGATCCGTTCCAGGACTGGGGCGCCGATTGGAGCAGTTCACTTTCGGCGACCCCGATCTTGTCTTCCTTGACGAACCGACAACGGCCTGGACTCAGGCTGGGCCATAAACCGGTCGACCGGTCAAGGTCCGTAAGGCCTCACAGGACTGGGCGATGCGCCATGCGTTTCCACGACTTCAAGCTCGGCCGAGCCAAAGGGCGATTCCCTCTCATCCGGCCTATATCCACGGTTCATTAGCGGCTCAGGCTGGCGACCCGAGCAATGAGTGAGCCAATGTCTGGATAGCGGAGATTTACGCCGCCCATCTTCAACTGCCAGGTGTGTGTTTCCGCCGAATCGTCGGCGACTATCTCAACGTCTATCGTCTCACCGGCAACTCGGCTATCGAGAACCCTGAATCCTTCACGTTCCAGAGCCCGGCGCATCCACCTTCCAGCTAGACCATCGGCAACCAGTAGAGCATTGCCTATGGCCGGGGTGCGCGGCCTGAAGCCCCCGATGTCGGTGTCGAAGTACAGCTCAGAGCTGGAAAATGTGGACTGCAGCGCTCCTCTCAGAATGAGGTCTTCGGGCGCGCCGCGTTCAACCCTTTGGTCAGACGTTATCAGCCACAGAGTGTCGGCAGCCCTCAATGCCAAATCCAGGTCATGCGTGGACATCAGAACGGCCAGACCTGTCTCACGGGTCAATCGCTTCAACAGGCCCGTTATCTCGACACGAGTAGGCAGGTCCAGGAATGCAGTAGGTTCATCGAGCAGCATCACCGCGGGTTGTTGAGCAAGGGCGCGCGCAATCATCACCCTTTGGCGCTCCCCGTCGCTCAGCTCGGAGACGTCACGCGCCGCCAGATCTTGGGAGCGGGTTGCGCCTATGGCCCACCGGACTATCCTGTGGTCTTGAGGCGTTAGCCTTGCCGCCCAGCCGGTGTACGGATAGCGACCAAGGCCGATCAATTCGTAGGCCGTCAGATGGCCGACGGTCAGACGCTGTGTCAGTACAACGCTCAACAGCTTTGCGAGTACATGACCGCTCAGACGGTCGATGTTACGCCCCCCAATCTCCACGCTTCCGGCAAGCAGCGGCTGCATCTTGCCGAAGGTCCTGAGTAGGGTTGATTTGCCCGCGCCGTTAGGACCGAGCATGCATACGAACTCGCCTCGATGCAGCTCCAGGTCTACGTCCTGCAAGACGATACTGCGACTCGACCGACCTGCCCTGTACCCGACGGAGAGAGAAAGGGCAGCCAGCGCAACTTCGTTCAAAGTGCGAAACCTCTTCTGGCTCTCAGCAGCACCCACATGGCTACCGGGCCTCCAAATAAGGCTGTCGCAGCGTTTATGGGCAGATTGAGGCTGCTATTTGGGAATTCGGCGAGTATCCCGCAGGCTAATGCGATCACTACCCCGACCAGTATGGAACCAGGGACCAGGATACGATGGTCGGATGTGCCGAATACGCCGCGAGCAATGTGTGGAATAGCGATGCCAAGAAATCCAATAGGCCCGGCATATGCGACAACCGCCCCGGCCATGATGGAAGCGCTGCCCATGATGACGACTCTTGCCCACTTCACGTTTAACCCCATGCTCTGGGCATACTCTTCTCCGAGGAGCAGGGCGTTGAGGGGCTTGGTTGTGATAACTGCCAGTACAAACGCTACTCCGATCGAAGCCGCAAGGAATGGCATCTCGTCCCATCGAACGCGATTGAAACTTCCCAGACCCCACTCCACGAACTCCCTGGTCTGCTGTTCGTTGGCGAAGAAGACGAGGATGGTCACGATAGCCCCAATCAGCGAAGCCATTACAACGCCCAGCAGGAGCACAACTACCATGTCCCCTATTCTCGAGGCCACCAGAAGCATAATCGCGAGTACCGCGGCGGCGCCGAGAGCTGCACCGGCAACTGTTCCGAGATTGTCAAAGAGGCCACTGCCCACACCGGAGAATATCTCCGCTGAAGTTGGACTTATGAGAATGACCAGCGCCACGCCGAGGCTGGCACCGGACGACACTCCCAAGGTGAATGGACTGGCAAGAGGGTTCCTGAATACGGTCTGCATTTGCAGGCCCGCGAGCCCCAGAGCCGTACCGACCAGCATGGCGGTCAAGACCCTTGGAAGCCGGATGTCCATGACGATAGTCTGCCATGAGCCTTTCTCGGCTTCGTCCCCAAGCAGGATGGTCACCACCTGATCGACCGGGATGTTGACAGAGGACCAGCTCAAGGACACCACGAACGCGGCTATGGCTAGAATCGCAAGCAGGACGAAGATGGACAGTTGACGTTTCGCGCTAGTTCCGGAGTCAATGGCAAGGAGGTCGTCCTCAGAGTCCGGGGCATTCTTGAGTTCGGCAGGCGCTGAGGTCGCCGCACTGGGGAGGCTCATTTCACGTGAGTCCTGTCGACACAGTGCGTAAGCCGAAGAACTCCCTTACGATTGGTATGAGCACATCCAGGCGAGAGCGACTCTCGTGATGGTCAAGTCCTTCCAGCGACGTGAAGGAAACCCTGGGGAACTCAGCCGCTGCCTGCCTGGCGAGGTCGTGGTCTTCGTCCCTCGTCCCGCATAGCAACAGATAGGGTATCCGACCCTGTGAGAGTCCCTCACTCAATCCTTGGATTCTACTCGTGGCGACAAGTGCCGCGCCCAGAGCTTTCCAGTCCCGGGCCTCCAACTCGGCCTTCTGCTCATGGAGGAGAGGGCCAGACTCAGCTTCTCTTCGCTCTATGGCGGCCTTCACGCCGCAATCGATGTAACGTTGACCCCACTCCTCGAAATCTGCGGGAAGTCTTTCAGCATACGGATGGGCGCCCAGCACTATCACCGAGCGGAATCGCTGGTGGGCATACTTGCTGAGCCCGAATCCGGTGATGCCTCCAAGTGAATAGCCCAGGAAGTGGGCTGTTGCCACTCCAACTTCGTCGAGCACGGACACAACATCTTGAACTCTCCTGCGTAAACCGTAGGAGCACAAATCATGCGGTTTGTCGCTCCTGCCGTGTCCGCGAGCGTCCAAGGTGATTACCTGAAACGCATCGCTCAGGGCGTTTACGTGGCCGCCTGTATGCCATGCGTCTCCCGACACCCCAAAGCCGTGAAGCAAGACTAACGGAGTGCCTTCTCCCTGGACATCGTAATATATCCTCTCGCCATTGTTATCTGCGTAGGGCACTGCAAGAGACCCCGGTCCTCATCGCGAAGGCGGGATTATAAGCTCCAGCCAGAGGGTCTCGTGATTCGGGACCAGCTCAGGGTAGAGGATACTTACCAGATCCCTCAGGAGAAGGTCGGCCCTGTAGTTGACAGCAGTCTTATAGTAGTCCTCCCCACGCTTGAAGATGTGGAAGGCGGTGCCATTCTCGAGAGCGGCAATTTCTGCATTCAGGGGATTCTGGGCCACCCAAGCGTTTCCATCCGCCCCATTGTCCAAAGCGTCGTAGGAGGAGTTCCACCAGAAGTCAGCCTCACCGCCGATTTCGATGGCCTCTTCCATGGAGATGCTCGCGAAGGCGTCCTGTGCCAAATTGGCGTCTATCAGAACGGGGGTCCCTCCGGCGTCCCTGATGAGGTGGTAGTCCACTCTGTCAGGACCGAAAGTGAACCAGGAACCGCTTCGGTTGCTGATCGAGCCGTGCATTACCGTTGGCCGGCTCTCCGCGGACGTTGCCTCGGCTACCTGTTTAACCAAAGCCACATACCCGCTTTCGACAGGCGTGAACAGTTCATTCGCCAGTTTTTCCTTGTTGAAGAACAACGACCAGAACTTAATGTGCTCGGCAGACCCCAAGGGAGTTTCCCAATAGGAGTTATAGAACACCGCGTTGAGGCCCAGTGCCCTGGCTGTCGTTCTTTCTGTCGCGCTGAAGGGCACGACAACTATCTCAGGACCAGCATCTACGACGGTCTCCCATTCATCCGATGACACAACCAGAAAGTCTTCCGACTTGTATCGAGCATCCAGTTGAGGAGAAATCTGAGAGAAGTCTCCAAATGGTATGTAGCCGAGGCCGATGAGAGCGTCAGCTTCTCCCAGATGTTCCAGAGCTGTTACTACAGACCCGCCACCGGAATTTTCGAACACGCTCTCGACGGGTATCTCGATCACATCCGCTCCAGACAGATTGCCCGTCAGTTCAGGAGCAGGCGTTCCCTTCTGAACGAGCACATAAGTCTCCCTGCTTCCGGCATTGGCGTCTCCAACCGGCCCCATGTGCACGATCTTATAGTTTCCGTGGTAGCTGACCGTCCAGTCCTTGGCCCATCTCACATCGACCTTATCGGGGAAGTAGTCCACCCCTGCAGTGTATTCGTCCACCGGTCCTTGCGGATTGCTCGCGATGACTCCTAAGTCAGCGGCTGTTTCGATCCGGTCCAGGAACACGACCTGATGCGTCGGCAGGAGACTCGGGTGGATGATGCTAATGATGTCCTTTAGCAGGATGTCAACACGCACGGCCCCGGTGCTGTGGTAATCGACTTCCCGCCCATACCGGTGGAAAGCGTTGCCATGTTCCAACGCTGCGAAACTCGAGTTGAGCTCGTTACGCTCCAGGTATTCAGGCACATTGGTGGCCCGCGGCCTGAACGCCAACTCGAACCAGTATTCAGCGTCCTGAGCGTACTCCAGCGCGGTCTCCAGGGCTACTCCTCCGAAGCCCAGGTGGGCGGTGCCATCCAGCAAGCCTTGGTCAACGGCCGTTAGCAGAGGACGTTTGCCCCCTGCGTCCTCGATCAGTATCGACTCGAGGCGAGTGCGATTCCTGCTCTGAAACTGGCCGGAGCTTGCAATAGTCCCCAACAGGACGGAGGGGGACTCAGCCTGGCTCTGGGCCAGTTCTTTGACCCTGTTGTACTCTGCAGCAATCGGTTCGAAGTATCTGTTGGCGCGGGTTTCCAAGTTAAAGAACAGTGATACGAACTTCACCTGCTCGGCGGAACCCAGTGGGCCTTCCGAGAAGGGTGAGTAGTGAATGGCAGGCACACCGACCTCAACAGCGTTGTTCCGCCAGTCGTCCCCGTTGTACTGGAAGTAGACATCGGGGTCGCCGTCCAGGATCAGTTCGAGATCTTCGCCATAGCTCGACTCCTTGTGAACTGCATCCTGCGCCACGCGAGCGATGACATCCGGCAGAAAGTGATTCTGCGAACCGGAAGTCCTTACATTTACACCGATGAGTGAATCCAGGACTCCAAGGGCATCCAATGCGGCGAACACCGCCCCTCCGCCTTCCCAGAAGCGCTTAACCGGCACCTCGACAACCATGGCATCTGCAAGCTCTCCGGAGAGTTCCGGCGCCGGCGTGCCGCATTGCACCAAGACATAGCTGATATTGTTCTGCGAGTCCGGGCTGCTGTCGGTATCGACTGTCAGCACCTTGTAGTTGTTGAAGTACTCAACATGCCACTCTTCGGCATATTCAGCTTCAGTCTTATCGGGAAAGTAGTCAGTCTCCTCCTCGTAGGTGTCGGCGCACTCCTGAAGATTGTTGACGATAAGGTTCTTCACGAGAGGCACCTGTACTTCCACTGGCACCTCTTTTTCCACTATCCGGTCTACGGGCACCTCAACTTCCACTACCCTCTCGCCACAGGCCAGAAAAGTGGCGACGGTCAAGAGGAGCAGCGTTAGAATCCACGGGCCTCTCTTTGCCATTGTCGGAGATCTCCTTCGCAGTGCCTTACAATTATTTGATACTATATCTCAACTAATAGGCTGAATAACAGCCTCAGAAACATAGCTGTATCCAGTATAGATCGAGTGGGGTGAGTGTTGTCAACCTCTTGTCACATATCTGATATACTATCTCAATAGATGCCCCGCTTACATCCCCCGCAGCGTCGACTACGCGCTGAGATTCCTGCTGGCTTAATTCGTCGAGGGCCTCAGTCGGGTGGGCTGTGTGGTAGCCGGGATCGCAGTGATCTGTACTTCTTCGTCGGCCGTGACCAGCATGCTTATCTAATGAGTGAGCAGATCAGACGGTGTTCGGCGCGCTCGGGGACGCTCGATGGGATCAGCTCAGGCTGCCGGCGCTCCTTCCGTTATGTCTCACCTGAGTTGAGGCGTCCTGGCCCTTCACCCCTTCCTCTGCAAGAGGCCTTCGGGGCAGCGCGAGCTGACAACATCGGCCTTCCGAAACAGGCTCAATGCGCTCTTACTAGGGCCGCACCTGTTGACGCTTTAGTCAGCCCTCGACTATCTTTTGCCATCAAGCTAGGGTCATAGGCAAAGCGCCGAGTGGCGCTGCACTTAGGAGGTAGCTATGCTGCGGACGAGCACGGTACTGGCGGTCGTCCTGGCCCTGTCCCTCTTCCTGGCTGCGTGCGGCGGGTCAGCCGAGGAGACGATCGGCGACGAGACTTCCGAAACATCCGCGTCCGCCCAGCCGGCATCCGACACGCCCCAACCGAACCCCACACCTACGGAGGCGCCCTCCTACACTCCTCAGGCGGAGCCCACGCCCGCAGAGAGCGCGACCGGAGAGGTCGCCCCCGACGACACGTTAGACATCGTGGAACACCTCCGTGAGAAGACGATGCGCCTGTGGGATGTCTACAACACGCACGACCCGGACGCGCTCGAGGTCTTCTACGAGGAGAACTATTGGAAGGAGGAAGTGGAGGAGATCCGGTCGAACATGCAACCCTTCAAGAACCTTGGCCTAACTTTTACAGCGGAGGAGACGTCTCCGCCCACGGAGATCGCCCCGGGCAAGTGGGAGATCAAACACACCGCGCGATTCACCGGGGGTCTGGTGAACATGGTGTTCATCTATGAAGAGTCCGGGGGAGACTGGCTGCTCACCTACGCAAAACCTGAGTAGCCCCTCGCGCGATACTGGATTCCAGGGAGGCGGAGATGAAGCTAGACAGCGACGATGTAGAGATACCGGCAAGCTCTGTCAGCGTCTATGACGCGATCTTCCGCAGGCGCAACGTGAAGGAGTTCACGTGCGACCCTGTTCCCCGCGAGATTCTGGAGCGGCTGCTCTCCGCAGCAGTCTGGGCTCCCAATCACCGGCTCACCGAACCTACGCGATTCTTCGCGGTCCGAAAGGACAGCTCGATGAGGAGGAGAATCGCCGAAATCGCGTGGCAGACGGCATATGACGGAGTGGCCAACCCGAACCCGGAGCAGAAACGCCGGTCGGCCGACGCGAGCAGGGACCGCGTCCTGAACGCCCCGGCGATGGTGTACGTCTACAGCCTTGGCGGAGATAGCGACGAGGTCACACAGGAGAACTACGCCACGTCCTGTTGCGCCGTCCAGAACATGGCCCTCGCCGCGGTTGCCGAAGACCTCCGTCTCGACTGGAGCACCGGAGGTCTCACCAAGCTCCCCGGACTGGCCCGGATCCTGGGTGCGGACGACGCCTGGACGATGGTGGGAGTCGTGTTTCTCGGCAAGGCCGCCGCGCTCCCGAACACGCAGCGCATGCCGCACTCGGAAGTGGTCACATGGTTGGAGTGATGTCCGGGCGGTTTTAGGTGTAGGTCGCCTCGGGGCCCCGAGCGGTTATCTTGCCCGCTGCCACGAGCTCGACGACCTCTTCCAGGTCGCGCAGGTATGGGTCGACGAAGGGCTCGTGTCCCGGCGACTGCATGAAGTGGATCGCCTTGAAGGGGAACGCATCCTTGGAGACCATCCAGCCCCTGTCCTCCATGCCGGTGGCGATGGCGTAGATGTCCATCGTCGTGGACGTGTACGCGAATAGGGACATGTCCGGCTTGCCGAGCACGGTGAGGCCCTCGATGGCGTCGATCCGTTCCTGGAACCGCCTGATGTAGCGCATCGTCCCTTCTACCAGCCTGAGATACCCATCCTCGCCCAGGTATCTCAGTACGGCCCACGCGGCGGCGATGGCCCCTCCGGGACGGCTGCCCGCCATGGTGGGCGTGTAGTAGTAGCCCTGGGGCCGCTCCGGCGGTCCGAAGTCGAAGACCTGGTACTGGAAGATGTCGGGATCACGGGACAGTATCGCGGAGGCGCCCTTGGCCGTATAGCCGAACTTGTGAAGGTCTGCCGAGATCGTCGTCACTCCGGGCACGCGGAAGTCCCAGGGGGTGACCTCGTACCCCAGCTTCTCCGTGAACGGCAGGAAGTAGCCGCCGACACAGGCGTCGACGTGGAAGCTGATGCCGCGCTCCTCCGCCGGAGCCGCCATCTCGGGAATCGGGTCCACCATGCCCAGAACGGTGCTGGGGGCCGATCCGACCATCAGGACGGTGTCGTCGGTGATGGCGGCGTGGTAGGCCGGCACGTCGACAAGGCCATCCGAGTCCAGCGGCGTCGATACGAGTTCGAGCCCGAAGTAGTCGGCCGCCTTATTGAAGGAGGGATGGGCGGACGTTGGGGCGACCATCTGGGGCGTGGTCACTTCCGGTCTGAGAGCTCTGGCCCGGTCGCGGGCCGACTTGACGCCGAGCAGGATGCTCTCCGTCCCGCCGGACGAGACCGCGCCGACCGCCTCCTCCCCGTGCAGCAGACCGGCCGTCATCTGGACCACCTCCCGCTCTAAGCGGGCCGTGCTCGGGAAGATCGAGGGGTAGAGAGCGTTGACAGAGAAGAAGTCGAGATACGCCTGCTGAGCGACTTCGAGGACGTCGTCGCCGGCCGGATATGAGACTCCGGCGGCCAGCCGCTCCTTCCACTGCTTGTCCCCGCTCGCCAACTGCAACATGGATTCGCGCAGCTCGTCCGCCGGTACGCCCTCTCTATTCAGCTTCATCTCGCACACGCTCCTTACTTGGGCAGCCGGATCCAACGCAAAAATTCCCAGTCTTTGTCCAGTGCGGCAACTCTGGCCCTAATATACACAGAACTTCGAGAGCGTGCTCACCCTCCAGCGACCGCTGAATCCGTACCCCGATGCGCGCCCGGTGATCTCATCACTTGGCTTCCCGTCCTTCCAGTTGTCCGGTTAAGAGATGTCGTATGATGCCACAGTGCCGACTCAGACGCGCCAGACACTCGCGACCAGGGTAAGACCCGGTTCATCGGATACAGCGGCGACAACGAGGCGGCCCTGTGGGCCGTTGGGAGCGGGATATTCGACACCCTTCAGACGAGCTTCAGTCTGGTGGACCAGAGCGCCCGCGGGGAGCTTCTCGGCGCCGCCCGCTCCGCGGGAATGGGTGTAATCATCAGCGGCCGGTCGGCAACAGGGCGTGGGGCCAGATCGGAAGCTCCTACCGGTACACCGACGAATACTTCCGGCGCGCGCGGATCATCAGGAAGATGGGGCCGATAGACGGCGCGACCGAGGACCCGATACTGCTCGCGATGGGCTTCCTGTTCGCGCACGACGAGGTCGAAACGGCCATCGTGGGCACCCACAACCCGGCCCACCTCAGAGCCAACATAGAGATGGTAGACAACGACCTGCCTATCTCGTACGAGGCCGTGGAGGAGCTATACCGCCGCTTCGACGCCGTGGGGTCCGACTGGCCCGGCATCCTCTAGTGAGACGCGGGAACGTTCCAGGTTTGGAGATTGCGGCTGCCTCGTTGCAAGAAGGGTCACTGAGGATCGGCCCTGACTTGCCTTCGGCCCATCGGCCGCGCATACTCTCCGTTTGACGATCACTCATCGGAGAAACTCTCTTGGCGACAGCGACCGATACAGACCTGACTATCATCATCCTGGCGGACGGGACGAGGCCCGACGTGCTGCGGGCGTTGGCCGCATCCGGTCAGCTCCCTCACATGGCCCGGGGCCTTCTCGCCGAGGGCTTCCAGTACACCGGCGTCACTGTTCTGCCCAGCGTATCGAACGTCGCCTACATCCCCATGCTCACAGGCCAATACCCGGGTACAGCCAACGTGCCTGGACTCCGATGGATTGACAAGCCGAACTTCTCCCCGGGCAGGCTGCTGATGCGGGGCCACCGCTCCTACATCAGCCCGGCCCACGTACGTCTCGACGACGACCTCTCTCCCGACCTGGAGACCATCTTCGAGCTCAACCCGACCTCGCTGGCCGTGCGCTGCGACGTGCGCAGAGGCCTGGCTGCCGAGAACAGTAGCTTCTCTCTCCAGCTATCGATGCCCTTCATGTTCTTTGCCCACTATCTCAGGAGAGGCGACTTCGTCGACCGTATCGTCATGAGCAGGGCTCTCAGATGGCTGGAGCGGACCGACCGCGGCCAGCCGAGGTTCATCTTCCTCCCGCTGGTGGACGTGGACAAGCTCTCGCACCGCTATGGCCCCGAACATCGGCGCACCATCGACGCCTACCGCCGTCTTGACGCTCAAGTCGGACGGATGCTCGACTGGCTTCGAGTCAACGGCCTCTGGAATCGCACCCACTTCATGGTGACCAGCGACCACGGACACACGGAGACCAGGCAGCACCTGGACATAACCTCTCTGCTGTCGGAGCTCGGATACTGCGTGTTCGAGCATCCCTTCATCCACCGGCGCAAGGTGGACGCGGCGGTCATGGTCTCCGGCAACTCATTTGCCAACCTCTACTTCCCTTCCTGCGGCATGTGGGGCGCTCCTTTGGAATGCGGGGAGATAGAGGAGCAGCATTCGGCTGCCCTCCAGGCGCTACGCAGCCGTGAAGAGGTCGAGTGGTGCGCCTACAGGCGACGGGACAGTGGAGTCAAGATAGTCTCGAGTGACGGCGAAGCCGTCCTGGACGTGGAAGGAGAAGATTACACCTATGCGTTCGACGGGGCCGATCCGCTGCGCCTGTCCTCCGGGCGAAGCCGCGTTCCGCGGTCGGAGGCGCTGGCCCAGACGATCGAAACCGACTTCCCCGACTCGCTGGAGAACATCTGGCACCTGTTCAAGAGTCGTCGCACTGGGGATATCGTGGTCACGGCAAAGCCGGGCTACGATCTGCGGGGCTGGCGGGAGTTCCCGGAGCACCGCTCTTCCCACGGCGCTCTCTGCAGCGAGCACATGATGGTCCCCGTCCTCAGCAACAGGCCCCTCATCACGGACGGAGGCATCCGTACGGCAGACCTGTTTCCAACGGTCGCAGAGAGCCTTAACCTCACCCCAACCAAGCCCCATTTCGGACGTAGCCTGCTGTGACCGCGCTGCACACCCGGCCTCATATCACCACGCGGCAAGCCGTATGTTACACGGCGGCGCTGCTGGTCCCTGCCGCGGCGTGCACTCTGCTGACCTGGCGTCTGCTAACGGAATGGTGGGAGTTGTCCGCCTATTTCTGGTACTCGATCCCCGGAAACAGCTTTCTCCTACTGCCCCATGAGCCCGCCGTGATCTACGCGGGGACGCTGTACGATCCCCTTCTGGTTGCGGCTGTGGGCTCCCTCGCAACGGCGCCCGCCTCGGCGATCGACTACAAACTATTCGAGCGGGCGTTTCGGCTCGGACCGCTCGCTCAGGCCAAGCAGAGCCGCATCTCCGTGCTCACCCAGCGCGCCTTCAACTGGCAGCCCTGGTGGACCATCGTCATCTTTGCGTTCAGCCCCCTGCCCTTCTATCCGGTCCGAATAGCAGCCCCGATGAGCGGCTACCCTGTCGCGCGGTACGTCATGGCCGTGTTCGTGGGACGCCTGCCGCGCTACTACCTCCTGGCCTGGGGAGGAGAGCAGGTCGCGAGACTGCTGGACTGGAATCCCATCACCTGACGGTCCCGAACAGAGCGTTGACTCGGCATCGACGAGCCACCTACACTTAACTGTCGGGCCGACTACGGACGCCGGTAATGAGAGCGCGCGAGGCTTCGGAGAGCAGTGGAATGAGTGACAAGAACGAATATATCGTCGACGCGACGGGCATTCACAAGACGTACCGGACGGGAAAGGTGACGGTGTCTGCGCTTCGAGGCATCGATCTGCGGATCAGGCGCGGCGAGATGGTGGCCATCATGGGCCCCAGCGGCTGCGGCAAGACCACCACGCTGAACTGCCTCTCGGGACTTGACGAGATAGACTCCGGTACGGTGATCGTCGAAGATCAGGTCATCCACGATCTGCCCGACGACGATCGGAGCGACTACCGCGCCCGGCGCATGGGCTTCGTCTTCCAGCTATACAACCTGCTGCCCGTGCTCAGCGCCGTGGAGAACGTGGAGATGCCGCTGCTGGTCTCGGGCGTCAACCCGAAGGAGGCACGGCAGCGTTCGCTGGAGCTGCTCGACCAGGTGGGACTGGCCGACCGCACCGACCACCTTCCCTCCGAGCTTTCGGGAGGACAGCGCCAGCGTGTGACCATCGCCCGGGCGCTGGTCAACCATCCAGCCATCGTCTGGGCCGACGAGCCGACGGGCGACCTCGACAGCGAGTCGGCAGGCGAGATCATGGAGCTGATGACCAGGCTCAACAGGGACAGCGGCGAGACCTTCGTCATCGTCACTCACTCCCAAGAGGTGGGCGAGATCGCCGACCGGATCGTCTTCATGAGAGACGGCCTCGTGACCGACGACGGCCTCGGCGGCGGTGACTGATGGAAAAGCTGTTCGGCATCCCGATGCCGGTACTGATGATGGCCCTCTCGGGGATATTCCTGACCGCCATGCTGGTCGTGGTGGTGATGGCGCTGCGCAACTCGGTGATGCTCAAGATGGCAATCCGCCCAATCTCACGCCGTCCGGGCATGACCGCGCTCATAATCATCGGCGTGATGCTGAGCACGATCATCATGGCCGCAGCCTTCGGGACGGCCGATACGCTCACCTACTCCATACGCGACATCGCCGTCAACGGGCTCCAGGAGATAGACGAGGTGATCGTCCCGGCGCGCGCCGCGGAGGGCGATACGTTCGGGCAGTCCTTCATCGCCATGGACCGCTACCGGCAACTCCAGGCCGAGCTCGACGGCGACGACCGGATAGACGGCATGATGCCCCAGTACACCGCGAACATCCCCGCGACCAACCCTGCGGATGGGCTGAGTGAAGGGCAGCTCAACCTCGTCGGCGTAGACCCCGCCCAGCTCTCCGGGTTCGGCGGACTGCGACTGGCGGCAGGAGGCGACGCGGCAGTCGAGTCTCTTGCGGACGGCGAGGCATTCATCAACGAGAAGGCCGCCGAGGAGCTTGAGCTTCAGACAGGCGGAGAGTTGGAGCTATACCTGGAGGACCGCTCAGTCCTGTTCGGCGTAAAGGGAGTCCTGGAGAACGGGAGCTTTGCGGGCATCGCGCCCACGATGGTGCTCTCGTTGAACAGGGCCCAGGAGCTGTTCGACAGGCCGGGACAGATCAGCTCTATAGTCATATCGAACAGGGGCGACGAAATCTCCGGGAACGATCTGAGCGACGAGGTCACTAGGGACCTCCGCGTTAGGTTCGTCGATCGCGAGGTCGCCGAACGCCTGAAGGTCCTGTTGCAGCAGGACGCCTTCATCGCCGCCCTAGCCGAACGCCGGGACGACGCGGTCCTGGACAGCAGGGAGAAGCTCGACGATCTTCTCGCCGGCCTCCGGGCGGCAGACCTGACCGACGACCTGATCGCTGCCTTCGGCGACGACGAGACGACGGCGGTCATGTTCGACATCCTGGACGATGAGGAGATGCGCGATCTTCAGCGTGAAGCAGTCACGCTCTTCGCGGAGCTTGGAGAGCTTCGCGTGTTGTCGATCAAGTCCGACCTGCTGCGCGGCGCCGAGGCCGCCGGCACCGGCGTCAGCGCCTTCTTCCTGACCTTCAGTGTCTTCTCAATAGGCAGCGGTATTCTGCTCATCTTCCTGATATTCGTGCTGCTGGCCGGCGCCCGCAAGTCGGAGATGGGCATGGCGCGGGCCGTGGGCGCAAAGAGACGGAACCTGGTGCAGATGTTCGTCTTCGAAGGCACCGCCTACGCACTCGTCTCGGCCGCCATCGGGGT
Organism: Dehalococcoidia bacterium; assembly: GCA_965208395.1. Classification (GTDB taxonomy): domain Bacteria; phylum Chloroflexota; class Dehalococcoidia; order Lucifugimonadales; family CBDBON01; genus CBDBON01. The sequence continues at coordinate 266,021 of CBDBON010000001.1, read as the reverse complement.
TGTGCTGGGACTCGGCGTCAGCGCGCTCATGGTCGACATCCTCAACAGGTTGTTCTCGACCTTCGATGACGACTTCACCCTCCAGATCCACTTCACTCTGCCGACCATCGTCGTATCGTACTGCCTGGGGATGATCATCACCTTCGCGACGGTCGCAGTATCCGCCTACCGCGTGAGTAATCTGAACATAGTCGCGGCAGTACGAAACCTGCCGGAAAGCCTTGCACAGACAGCCTCACCCCGCCTGTCGACACGGCTGCGCGGTCTCCTGGCGGGAATCGTCCGGCCGGCGATCTTCCTCTGGCGGGGTCTCAGGTACCTCGTCAAGCTGGACTTCGTGCCCGCTCTGATTCATCTAGTCCTGGCAGTCCTATGGCTGGTGCCCGTCTTCTGGTTGGCGGACATCCTGATCCAGCTGTTCCGGCTGACCTGGCCGTATCTGCTGCAGGGATGGCTTCTCATTCTCATCGGCATCGCGCTGATCGCCGCCTCGATCGGGATCGGGCCCCTGCAGCTCTGGTCGGCGTTCGGCGGAGGAGTCACTCTGGTCCTTGCCGGAATCGGACTATCGGTCCGAACCCTGATTGCCCGGGGCGATATGAGCCCGGAGACCCACGACCGGGCCGTCTTCACCGCGACCGGCGTTGCGATACTGGTCTTCTGGGCGCTTCCGGGGAGTCTGATCGAACGGATCCTGGGGGAGATCGTCGACGATCTCAGGGGCGACATAGACATCATGTTCGTCTCCGGCATAGCGATGGTCGGGGCCGCGGTCTGGACGGTTATGTACAACGCTGACCTGATCCTTCGAGCTCTCCAGGCCGCCACCAGCCGCTTTCGCCAGTTGCGTCCGGTGCTCGTCACCGCTGTGGCATATCCGTTGAGCTCCAAATTTAGGACAGGCCTGACGCTGGCGATGTTCGCACTGGTCATATTCACGCTGACGATCATGTCGGTACTGACCGAGACGTTCGGGACGCAGTTCGCCGAGACGAGGGTCATCACCGGCGGATGGGACATCGAGGGCAACGTCAACCCGACTACGCCCATTGAGGACATTCGCTCAGACATCGCGCGCAGCGACAATATCCGAGAGTCCGAGATCGAGGCGATCGGCGGATACACCACAATCCCGGTGCAGGTGCGCGAGGTCGAGGGAGACGACCAGGGATGGAGCCGCGTCCGGTTCATCGCGGCGGACGATGGGTATCTCGAATCGAGCTCCTACCAGCTGAAGCTGATAGCCGAGGGCTTCGGCTCCTCCACTGGCGAGGTCTTCGAAGCGATGAGGACCGACCCTACTCTGGTTGTCGTCGACGGCTCCATGCTCGACACGCGGCAGGGACAGGAGGGCCAGACGATAGATAGGGTCTTCGAGGCGGTGGAGTATGACGACAGCTCGATGAGCCCCTTCCGGATCGAGCTGCGGGAGCCAAACACGCGCACCGTCACGGAGTTGAGCGTGGTGGGCGTGATCGACCGGGTCCACGACACTGGCTTCGGGATCGGGATGGTCGGCTCCAAGTCGGCTATCGAGGGGCAACTCCCCTTCCCTATCCCAACGACGACCTACCGTTTTCGTGTGGTCCACGCCGAGGGCGCAGAGGATATCGCGAAGGACATCGAGAGGTCGTTCCTGGAACACGGGATGGACACCGTGGCCCTGGAGGGGCTTCTAGACGAGCAGTTCGGCGCGACCCGCGCCTTCTTCCGCCTGTTCACGGGATTCATGGCTCTCGGTCTGTTCGTCGGCATCGCCGCGCTCGGCGTAGTGAGCACCCGTGCGGTGGTCGAGAGGCGTCAGCAGATCGGGATGCTGCGGGCCATCGGACACCGGCGGAGCATGATCCAGCTGAGCTTCATGATCGAGTCGAGCTTCGTTGCGGTCCTGGGGATCGTGATCGGTACGGTGCTGGGACTGGTCCTCTCATACAACGCAGTCATAGACATAAGGGAGGACCAGGGTCTCGACACGATCAGATTTGCCATCCCCTGGGCACAGATGGCGATCATCCTGGGCCTGACCTACCTGTTCTCCCTCTTGGCGACGTACGTGCCGGCACGCCAGGCGTCCAAGGTCTATCCGGCGGAAGCCCTGCGGTACGAGTAGCGCAGCGCGGTCCCTGACACGCCACGACCGGCGCTCGCGCCGGTCCAGCCGACGCCGACTAGCCCGTTCCGGGGGACTGGCGGCCCGGAGAGGAGCCTCAGGATGAGATTCGGAGCGTTCACCACCGTTGCGGACTCTGCAGGCGAAGCCACCAATGCGGCTGGCCTGATCGACAACCTCAGGCAGCAAACCGTCCTGGCCGAAGAGCTGGGGTTCGAGACGATGTGGCTTGGCGAGCACCACTTCGGCCCCTATCCCGCCGGGGATATCCCCAACCCAATTCTCCTGGGCGCAGACCTGGCGGCCCGAACTTCCCGAATCCGCATCGGTCAGATGGCCAACATCGCTCCTTGGTGGCATCCCATCCGGCTGGCCGAGGACATCGCGATACTGGACAATCTCACCCGGGGACGGGTCGATGTTGGCTTTGGCAGGGGCATCTGGCCTTACGAGGGCCCGCAGTTCCACCCGAATGCCGATCCCCGCAAGGACAGAGAGAATAGAGAGCTCTTCCGGGAGACGGTCGAGATTGCCAGAGAGATCTGGACGAACGAGTACTTCTCGTACCACGGGGCCAACTACAGCTTTCCCGCCGAGGACACCGTGTTTTCCCACCCACTATACCCGTCCAACCCCGAGTGGCAGGATGGCGACAGGGTCACGAGGCTCCGGGTCACCCCGAGGCCCTATCAGAAACCGCACCCGCCCCTGTGGATGACCGTCTCCACCGACCGGTCGGTCGCCAGTGCCGCCGAGCTGGGACTGAAGGCCTGCTACTGGCAGCCTCCGGCGCTTCGCATCAGACAGAGGATGGAGCTGTACGCAGAGGTCAGGTCCGAGAGGGAGGGGCGGCCCTTTCACGTCGGTGAGGACCAGGCGGTGATGCGCACCACCTACGTCGCCTCCTCCATGGAGGAGGCCAGGCGCGACGGGGAAGAGGGCGTGATGTCCGGCTTCGTTTTCAACGACCCCTTCCGGGGGCGCCAGGTATTCACCAATCCCGGCGAGGATCTCGACCCCGGCACGAGGCTGGACTGGGACTTCCTGGAGCCGCGCACCCTGCTGGTCGGCTCGCCCGAAAACGTCGTGGAGAAGGTGCAGGAGCTTCAGGAGGTCTGCAATCTGGAGTACCTCATCGTCTCCTTCTCCCACGCGGGCATGCCGCTGGAGAAGACCCTGAAGAACCTCGAGCTCTTCGGCGACAAGGTGATGCCGCGGTTCGAGTCGTAACAGGGATGGTGATGTCAGAGAGCTACCGGCGCGCCGCTGTCCATCCACTCGGCGTAGGAGCCGTCGTACAGTCGGACGTAGTACCCGGCCCGCCTCATGGCCAAGTAGGTGAGGGAGGCGCGGACTCCACTCCGGCAGTAGACAATCGCCCTATCGGCTGGCGCAATGCCGGCGGCTGATAGGCGCTTATGGATGAGGGAGTCGTCGACGAGGAGCCGACCATCCCGTCCGGCAACCTCAGAGTGAGGCAGATGGAACGCGCCGGGGATGTGGCCGGGACGATGATCCATAACGGCCTCGCCCCGGAACTCCTCGGCGGAGCGGCCGTCAAGGAGCTTCGCCTTCCCGGCGGCGGCGACGTCATCCAACGAGGCGCGGACGGACGGATTGAGGCGAAGTGTGAAACCCCTGGCCTTGGTTTCAACCGGACGAAAGAGCACCTCGCGCCCCTCCTCCTTCCACGCTTCGTAGAGGATGTCCATCACGTGCACGTCGTCGCGGCCCAGATACTCGAGCACCCAAGCCGCCATAGCGGCGTTACGCCCGTCAGACTGGTCGTACAGTATGGGCGTAACGTCGTCTCCCAGCCCTGCTTCGCCAAAGGCGTCGGCCATCTGCTCCGGTGGTCCCAGACGCCCGTCTGGCCCCTGCAGCCTCTTGAACGGGACGTTTACAGCCCCCCTCAGGTGGCCCATTAGGTATCGCATGGCAGACCGGGGGTCGACTGTCAGGTATCCCGGCCGGTCGATGTGGTCAGCTACCCAGTCCGCGGAGACTAATACTGCCACTAACCGACCATTTCGAAGTCGGTCTCGACCGAGGTCGGGTTGGTCACCGACTGGGTGACAGGCGAGCCCTCGACCGCAAGGCGCCAGATGTCTTTCAGCGTCTCCTCGTCGGCGTCGGCTCGGACGAAGCACTTCGCCGATATCCGGCCGTATCCGGGGTTACCCTCCTCCTCCACGCCGGCCCACTTCCGGATGTTGTCGAAATAGCCCTCGACGGCGACTTCGAGATCGTGGATACGCACGCCTTGCTTGGTGGCGTTGACCACGAAGCCGACCGTCATGCAGCTGCCGACGGCCGAGAGGAGCTGCTCGTGGGCGCTGGCGGCGACGTCCGTGGCGGTCAGATCGCCCGGCTCGTCCATGTCCACCTGGTGGTTGCGCATGTAGGCGCGGGCCCGCATGCCGTCCTGCCAGACCACGCGAGACTTCCAGGGTCCGGTTACCGTATTGAACACCTCGGGATCACGGAACGACTCCAGTACTTCGGTCAGCTTCTCCCGGGGCAGGCCGTTCAGGTCTCTCTCCAGAGTCATCGTTAGGCTCCTTTAGCTGTACTCCGCCCGTAGTATCTCGGCGGCCTCTGCGATCACTCGCATCTTCTTTACTGCCATCTCGTGGGTGTTGACGTTGCGCTCGGCGAAGGTGCCGAAGCCGCAGTCGGGGTTCAGGTAGATCTTGTCGGCGTCGAAGTACTGCATGAGCTCTTCGACCCGTTCCACGATCTGCTGCGGCTGCTCGACCTCGTCGGTGCGGGGGTTGACGACGCCCAACCCGATCTCCTTCTCGTTGCTGTACTCCTTGAAGACCTCCATCTCCCTGGCTCGCGGTGTGGCGCACTCCAGGACCAGCTGGTCGATGTTCATCTGCACGAGGTAGGGGAGCATGGGTCCGTAGTTGCCAGACAGCAGCACCTCCTCCTTGCGGCTCCAGTTGCCGCGGCAGACGTGCACCCCGGTCTGTATGCCGTCGATGCCCTCGGTCGTCTCGTTCATCAACCGTACCGCCATCTCGAGCTCGTCCGTGGGGTCACGCCTGTCGGGCAGGGCGGCGCACATGAACGTCTCGGTGCTCTCCTCGCCAAAGACGACCTGGCTGAGGATGGGTTCGTCAAGCTGGACGAAGTCGCAGCCCTGGTCGCGGAGCGCGATGATCTCCTCTCTAAGGATGGCCACCACGTCCTCGGCTAGGTCATCCGGAGTGGGGTAAACCCTGTCGGACAGCCCCTCGAACCAGCCGGAGCGGGTCAGCATGTAGGGCCCCGGCAGGGGTATCTTTATCTGCCGCTCCGTATGCTCCCGGATGAAGGCGAGCTCGTCCAGCGCCAGTCCCTCCCGCTTCCCTACTACGTCGACGACTATAGGGCTCTTGATTGCGAAGGATGGGACGTCCAGCGCCCGGAGCACCTCCTCCATGCGAGCACGGTCCGTGGAGTAGTCCAGAAGCTCCGACACCTTCATCAGCTGCATGCCGGTGAGCTTGTCGACCGCAAAGGAGTAGAAGTTGTCCCGGCGCTGCTCGCCGTCGCTGACTATATCGACGCCGGCCTCCTCCTGCGCGCGAATGCAGGCGAGGACCTCGCCGTCGGCAACCGCATTGAACTCGGCAAGGGTCATCTCCCCCAACTCCTTGCGGCGCAGGGCGCGCACCAGGTCAGTCGAGCGCGGCCAGCTCCCGACCACGGTAACGGGGAACAGCGGCGTGTCCACCATCCTTCTCTCCTCTCGTCGCTCCGGCCCATCCATGCGGGTCCACTCGGACAATTTACCCAAAATCGTCGGCGAGCACAAATTACACAGTGCAACAGGCAGGCGGAGAATCGGGGCGTAGAGGGCCCATTGACACAGACGAACATTCGTGCTACACTGCTCGTGCCTCGCGCTGAGAGCACCGCCGCAGTCAGACACAGAATGTCCCAATTTGTCCCAAAATGACGCACATAACTCGCGCGCCCGCGCGCGAAGGCCCTGGACGGTCATGAAAGAAGAGCCGTCTGCGCTGGACTGCTCGATCGTCGACGTGTTCGCCGAGCGGCCCCTGGCCGGCAATCAGCTGGCCGTGATCCGTGGCTGCGGCCACCTGGATACGGCTACGATGCAGGCCATCGCCCGTGAGATGAACCTCTCGGAGACGGCCTTCGTCGTCGAAGAGCAGCCCGAAGAGGCGCGGGTCCGCATATTCACGCCGTCCCAAGAGCTGCCGTTTGCCGGACACCCCACACTCGGCGCCGCGTGGCTGCTCGGACGAGACAGGGGCCTCTACACGCTAGACCTCGCGGCGGGACGCGTCGAGGTGACCTTCGAAGCCGACGGCGTCGCCTGGATGCGCCCTCCCCCGGTGAACCTCGGAGAGAGGCTTCCCATAGAGACTGCGGAGGCCCTGCTCGGACTGGCAGAGGCCGATCTCGATGCCGGATACCCTTGCCGGTTCGCCACGGTGGGCCCGTGGTTCGTGTTCATCGGCGTCAGGACGCTGGACGCGCTGCGCCGCGCGAGGATCGAGCCAGGGGTCTATGAAGAAGTATCCCATGGGGACTTCCTCTACGTGTTCGTCTTCACCGCTGAGTCATACAGCGCCGACGCCGATTTCGCCGCCCGGATGTTCATGGTCAGGGAGTCGCGGGAGGACCCCGCGACGGGCAGCGCCAACGCGGCATTCGCCGCTTACTTGCGCTCGCTTGGCATTACAGGAAGTTTCATCGTCGATCAGGGCTTCGAGATCGACCGTCCGTCGCGGCTCTACCTGGAAGCCTGCGATACGGTCCGTGTCGGAGGCAAGGTGCGCCCCGTGCTCACCGGAACTCTCCGATTGTGAGCCGGAGGGTGAGGAGCGCCAACCTCATCCCAACCTACGGGTCGCTTGCGTCAAGACCGTAGCCTGCTAGAATGGACGCCGCGCGTGTCCACGAACCTGCTCACTGTTCACAAGGCTGTGTGCGTTGGGACTCTCCGCCGAGAATAAGAGCGACCGTATCGCCGGGCTACGGCGCGACTGGGAGAAGGGCGAGCTGAGCGCCGCTCTCGCCAGGACTCCCGAGAGTCGCAGTCGGTTCCGCACGCTCTCAGGCATCGAGGTCGGCGGCCTCTACACGCCGGACGACGTCCGCGAAAAGGACTACGAGACCGATCTCGGCTTCCCGGGCGCCTATCCATTCACCCGAGGCGCCTACCCGACGATGTACCGGGCCCGGCCCTGGACGCGCCGACAGATCGCCGGCTTCGGGACCGCCCGCTCCACCAACGAGCGGTTCAGGTTCCTCCTTGCCCACGGGCAGACGGGTCTGAGTACAGACTTCGACCACCCAACCCTCACCGGCTACGACTCGGACGACGATCTTGCCGAAGGAGAGGTCGGGCGTGTGGGAGTCGCCATCGACACGATTCACGACATGGACCAGCTATTCGACTCCGTACCGCTGGACAGCGTGGGGATCTCATTCACGATCAACCATCCAGCCATCACGATGCTGAGCATGTTCCTCGGCGTGGCCGAGTCCCGCGGGGTGTCGTGGCACAGGCTGCGCGGGACCGTGCAGAACGACGGGCTCAAGGAGTTCTTCGGACAGAAGACCTATGCTCTCCCGCCGCGCCCCTCGCTGAAGCTGACCACCGACATAGTCGAATACTGCACGCGGCGCGTCCCTAACTGGTACACCATCTCCATCTCCGGCTACCACACCCGTGAGGCGGGGGCCAGCGCCGTCCAGGAGCTAGCCTTCACGCTGTCACAGGGGATGGCATACGTCGAATCGACGATGGAGAGGGGCCTGGGAGTGGACGAGTTCGCCCCCAGGCTCTCCTTCTTCTTCGGGTGCCACAACGACCTGTTCGAGGAGGTCGCGAAGTTCCGGGCCGCGAGGCGGATCTGGGCCCGTGTCATGAAGGAACGCTACGATGCCGAGAGCGCCGAGTCGATGCGGATGCGGTTCCACACGCAGACCCTCGGCTCCACGCTCGTTCGCGAAGGTCCCATGAACAACATCACCCGCGGCGCATTCCAGGCGCTGGCCGCGGTGCTGGGAGGCACCCAGTCCCTGCACGTGAGCGGATACGATGAGGCGTACGACATACCCTCCGAGGACGCCATGAAGGTCTCGCTAGCCACCCAGCTGGTACTGGCCCACGAGACCAACGTGGCGAACACCGTCGACCCTCTGGCGGGCTCCTACTTCGTAGAGTCGTTGACGGACCGCATCGAAGAGGAGGCGTGGAGCTACATCAACACCATCGAGAGCATGGGAGACGGCAGCATGGTCAGGGGCATGCTGGACGCCATCGATTCGGGCTACATCGAGAGTGAGATCGCGAACACCGCCTTCCAATATGCGACCGACATCGAGAGCGGCGACTACGTCGTCGTCGGAGTCAACGAGTACCAGGAGAAGCCCGAACAGCCCGGAGAGATGTTCGAGTTCGACGAGGAGGAGGAGGGCCGTCAGCTGGCCCACCTCGCGGAGGTGCGGAAGACGCGAAGCAACAGCGAGGTGGAAAGGGCGCTCTCAGACATAAGGCGGGGAGTCGAGGCCGACGAGAACATCTTCCAGCCCGTGCTGGACGCCGTGAGAGCGTCCGCCACCGAGGGCGAGATCATGGGAACGCTGCGCGATGCCTACGGAGAGCACGTCGACCCGGGCGTCTTCTAAGACGACAGTGGGAGAAGTCTAGGATGAGAGGCGTCGCATCCCCTCCCATAAAGGTCCTGGTGGCCAAGATAGGCCTGGACGGCCACGACCGGGGCATAAAGGTCATAGCCCGGTTCCTGCGCGACGAGGGGATGGAGGTCGTCTACCTGGGCATGCGTCTCACGGCCGAGCAGATCGCGGCGGCGGCGGCGGAAGAGGACCCCGACGTCGTCGGAGTAAGCCTGCTCTCAGGGGCCCACCTCCGCCTCATGCCAAAGCTGGTCGACGCTCTGAAGGCCCAGGAGCTCCACGGCCGGGTCCTTCTGGTGGCCGGGGGCACCATCCCGGAGCAGGACGTGGAGCCGCTGCGGCGGATGGGCGTCGACGGCGTCTTCCCCGTGGGCGCGCCGATGGCGTCGATTGCCGACTTCATCAAACGGGGAGTGCGACAGGACTGATGGATGCGACGGAGTGGCCGCCGAAGTACCGGGAAGTCGCGCCGCCTCCGGAGGAGGTCTACTGGGACCGACGCGCAGAGACGATGTCTCCCGGGGAGCGGGAGGGCGTCGTTCTTCGCAAGCTGCGCCGCCAGCTGAGCTACACTCACGACAACTCGGAGTTCTACAGGGAGCTCTGGCGTGACGCCGCGGTCGACCCCGCCGACGTCCAGAGTATCGACGACCTGCGCCATCTCCCCATCCTCAACAAGGACGACCTGCGCCGCGAGCAGGAGGCTCACCCTCCATTCGGCCGGTACCTGTGCATCCCGCAGGAGCGCATCACGCGAATCCAGGGCACGTCGGGAACCACGGGTGCCCCCACCATCTTCGGGATAGGCCGCGGGGACTGGGAGCGCATCGCCGGCGCCCATGCCCGCATCCTCTGGGCGGCGGGGCTCCGTCCCGAGGACTCAGTGATCATCGCCGCCGTCTTCAGCGCCTACATAGGCAGCTGGGGAGCCCTCCTGGGAGCGGAGCGGCTGGGCGCCAAGTGCTTCCCGTTCGGGGCAGGAGCGCCCCTGCAGACCGAGCGCGCCGTCGACTGGATCGCCATGCTGAAGCCCACCGCCCTCTACGGCACCCCCTCTTACGCCCTCTATCTGGCGTCCACCGCGAGGCGGATGGGCGTCGATCCGCTCAGAGACTTCAACTTCCGGCTCATGTTCTTCTCGGGCGAGCCGGGCGCGAGCATCCCATCCACTCGAAAGGAGATCGAGGACACATTCGGTTGCTACGTCGTGGACCAGGGAAGCATGGCCGAGATGACTCCATGGATGACCAACTCCGGCTGCCGGTACATGAAGCGGGGGATGCACCTGTGGACCGACATCGTCTACACCGAGATCGTCGACCCTGAGACACACGCCCCGGTTCCCCCGGGCGGAGAAGGCGTCCCCGTCTACACGCATCTGGAGCGCACCTCCCAGCCTATGGTCCGCTACTGGTCGGGCGACCTGGCCAAATGGACCGATGCCGCGTGTGAGTGCGGCAGGACCTACCCGACTCTGCCGGAGGGGCTGGCCGGCAGGGTCGACGACATGGTGATAGTCCGCGGCCAGGGCATCTTCCCCTCCAGGATCGAGGACGTACTGAGAGCGATGCCCGAGTTCGGAGAGGAGTTCCGGCTGGTGGTCGAGCGGGAGCCCGGCCGGATGGACTCGCTGACCGTCCTGGCCGAGGTGGCGCCCAACGTCCCCACAGAGGCCGAAGTCGAGCAAAGATTCGCGCAGGAGCTCCGGCGGGCTGTCGGAGTCGGCCTCTCGGTGGAGCTCAGGCCCCCCGGAGAGTTCGAGCGGACGCAGTTCAAGGCGCGCCGGATCATCGACAGGCGTCAGGCCTGAACCCCTCCGGGACTATCGCGACGCTCCCCCCGATCCCGCAGCTCCCGGCGGATGACCTTTCCGGTAGTCGTCATTGGCAGCGAGTCGACGAACTCGATCTCCCTCGGATATTCGTGGGCGCCCAGGTTCACCCTGACCGTCTCCCGGAGCGCCTCGACGAGCTCCGCGGACGCCCGGACGCCGGGCTTGAGCTTGACGAAGGCCTTTACGACCTCTCCTCTCACCTCGTGCGGCACTCCGACGACCGCGGCCATCGACACTCCTGGATGCCTGAGTATCGAATCTTCGACCTCTGACGGTCCGATCCTGTAGCCGCTGCTGATTATCAGGTCGTCCTCTCGCCCCATGAACCAGAAGTAGCCCTCATCGTCCACTCTGGCCATGTCGCCCGTACGGGCCCAATCGCCGATGAACTTGTCCTCCGTGGCCTGCGGATCGTTCCAGTACTCGAGGAGCATCACCGGGTCGGGACGCCTAACCGCTATCTCTCCGATCTCCCCTGCCGGCGCCCTATTCCCATCCTTCCGTATCACCGCGACTTCGTGTCCCGGCATCGGCCTGCCCATCGATCCCGGTCTTATCCTCATCACCTCGTGGCAGCTTCCGACCACCATATTCACCTCGGTCTGGCCGTACACCTCGTTGATGGTGACGCCGAGGCTCTCCTCTCCCCACTCCAGCACCTCTGCTCCCAGGGGCTCCCCGCCACTGAAAACTGTTCGCAGATCGAAGTCATGCCTCTGCCGCGGCTCTCGGATCTCCCGCATCATCTTCAGAGCGGACGGAGGTATGAGCGCGTTGCGGACGTTGTGCCGCGCCATCAGATAGAAGGCCCTCTCTGGATCGAACTTCCCTGGAGGATCCACCAGAACCGGCAGCCCATGATGCCAAGCCGACAACAGCACATCCATCAGCCCCGCGATCCATGCCCAGTCGGCAGGGCCCCAGAAGCGGTCTCCGGCCTGCGGCGGAAAGTTGTTCGAGAACTCGACGCCCGGCAGATGACCCAATAGCGCACGATGGGCGTGCAGCGCACCCTTGGGAGGGCCCGTGGTCCCGGAGGTGTAGATGAGCAGCGCAGGATCGTGAGCGTCCGTCGCCGCAGGCATGAACTGCTCGTCGCTGCGCGCAAGCAGATCATCAAAGCTATTGACATCGCCGCACCTCCGAGAAGAGACAGCCACGACGTGTCGCAACGACGGCAACCGGCTTTCTATCGACTCGACCTTGGGGAGGCCGTCGTCGTCGACCACCACGAGGCTGGCGCCGCTATGACGCAGGCGGTATTCGAGAGCCTCAGGACCGAACAGGCAGGAGAGCGGTACGGCGACCGCTCCCATCTTGTACACCGCGAGGTGGGCCACCGCGGTCTCCGGCCTCTGCGGCAGTACGATTCCCACCCGGTCGCCCCGACCTATGCCAAGCCCCGTAAAGGCGTTGGCCAGCCGGTTGCTCAGCTCTCTGAGCTGTCGAAAGGAGTACTCGACGACGGCGCCCGTTCCCTCGTCGTGGTGTATCAGCGCCGGCCTGGAGGCGTCGCCCGCGTGCCTGTCGCACACATCGACCCCGATGTTGTAGCGGCGGGGTATCTCCCATCTGAACCCGTCGTACGTCTCCCGGTAGTCTCTCCCCCTCTTCAGCATCCGGATCTCCTGCAATGTCTCGTCACCGTTCAGCTGCCCTCCGAGCCGGTCGAATACCCTCCCTCCGGACCAACATCAGGCCGTCGCGGACGGTGAGTATCAGCTGCCGGACCCTCGGGTCGGCGGCGACGTGATCGTTGAACGCCGCCATCGTCCTGTCGGCCTCGGATCTAGGCTCCACCACTCCACCGCCGAAGAGGACGTTGTCGACCGCGATGATTCCGCGGTCTGAGAGCAGCTCCATCGCCCTCTCATAGTAGGAGATGTACGGCGTCTTGTCCGCGTCGATGAACACCAGATCGAAGGGGCCGTCGACGGTTCTCAGCGTCTCCAGAGCCGGCCCCACCAAGATCTCTATCTTGTGGCCGTCCGGGCCCCTGTCGCAATGGGTCCGGGCCACCTCAGCCCTTTCGGGGTCCACCTCGCACGTGATCAGGTCGCCGTCGTCCGGAAGCGCCGCCGCCATCATCTGGGCGCTGAAGCCGGTGAAACAGCCGATCTCAAGCACCCGCCGGGCGCGCGACGCCCACACCAGAAGCTGCAGCAGGCTTCCCTCTACAAGCCCAGACAGCATTATCGAGTAGTCCATCTCGTCGATGGTGAACTTCACCAACTCCTCGAGATGGGGCGGCAGCGGCGTCGTATGCCGCTCGACGTATCTCTCTATATCGTCCGGCACTAGCGTGAGCATTCTTCCTCCCGTTATCCCTTCCTCAGCCCTCTCCTTCCGGGTTCTCCACGCCACCCGATTGAAGCGTTATGGATACCCCACAACCCCGACAAGGGCTTTCGTCTACGTCTCTATCCGCCGGATGCGCGGGAGGCCGAAGACTGATGCGATCCCGATGAACGCAAGCACGCTGCCGTTCACCAACAGGGCGTTGGGCGCTCCAAGCCAACCACCCAGGGCGCCGACGCCGAGGTGTCCTATCGGCCCCGTCCCTATGCTCAACACCCACGAGCCCATCGCGCGGCCGCGCTGCTCGTTAGGCACGCTGGCCTGCATCAGAGTCTTGTTCAGCGTGTCCACGCTCATCGCGCAGGCGTTGACGAAGGTCAGGAGCGCCAGAAAGACGAACAGATGCGACGCCACGCCAAAACCCATCAGGCCCGCTCCGAAGGCGACCGCGATGCCCAGCTGAAGCAGCCCTTTTCGGCGGAAGTCTCCCAGCCCCGCCAGCAGCATCACGCCTACGACACCACCCACCTGCCGCACCGCAGTCATCACGCCCAGTCCGGTCGCGTCGACGCCCAGCACCTCTTTGGCGAATACTGGGAGCAGGGTCTGGTGGCTGAAGCCGAATATCTCGATCGCGCCCGTCAGCAGCATCAGGGTCAGGAGCATTCGGTTGACTCGCAGGAGACGGACATACCCTACGAGATTCTCCAAGACCGACGAACGCTCGCTCACCGCCGCCTGCCCCGCCTCTCTGGTAGCCATCAGAACCGCCACCGACAAGACGTAGGTACACGCCACCACCACGTACTGGACCCCCACGCCGGCCTCCGTGATGAGAAAGCCGCCGAGCAGCGACCCGACAACTCCACCTAGCGACATCGCCAGGCTGCCAAGGGCCAGCCCGTTCAGAGAGTGCTCCGGGCCTACGATGTCGTAAGTGTAAGCCTGTCTCACAGTCAGGATGAAGGCACCGCTGATGCCCACGGCGACGGCCAGGAGCATCACGTGCCAGACCTGGGCCACTTCGGTCAACAGCACCAGGGCCATCAGCCCGGAAGCGACGACGCCTCCCAGCGTGGCAAACCTGATGAGTACGCGCCGGTCGGCCCAATCGGCCACTGCGCCCGAGAGAATTCCCAGGAAGAAGAAGGGGGCCATGGCGACGGCGGACGAGACGCCCACCATGAACTCCGAGTCGGTCATCTCGAAGATCAGCCAACCAAGAGCGACTCTCTCCATCCCAAAGCCGATCGACTGGATAGTCGACGCGACCCAGAGAAACCGAAAGTCCCGGTAGCGCAGCGAAGCGGCCCATCGGTCGGTCAGAGAGGAGCCAACCCAAGCCATAGGAGATTCCGCCTAACCTGGGGCCGACCCGTCGGATCCCCTACCGGGCACCGAAGGCGTCGCAAACAGCTCCGGCGAGCGTCTCGAAGGGCGCAGACGGCCCCTCGGGGGCGAACGAGACACTCAAGGGGGTGATCGAGACGCGCCGGTTGCGCACCGCCCACACGTCAGTACCCTCTCGCACCTCCGCGCTTACTTTCCGGTTGTGCCTGATCCAGTAGTGCTCGCGCTTTCCGTCCGTCCCCTGCTCGACGTTCTCCAGAAAGGTAGCCGGACCCAGCGTCGTCACCTCGGCCCGTTCGATGGCGTCGGGCGGGAGACTGGGCACGTTGACGTTCAACAGCAACGGACCGGGCGCTCCGTTCCGCGATATGGCCTGCGCAAGCGTCATCGTCGTAAGCGCCGCCGCTTCGTACAGCACTTCCGTCTCGTAGAAGGCCGAGACTGCGATCGACGGGATGTTTCTGAAGTAGCCCTGGAACGCGCCGCCGACCGTACCCGACACCATGACGTCCATACCCAGGTTCGCCCCGTTGTTGATCCCGGAGACTAACAGATCGGGACGACCGTCGAGCAGCCTCTCCGTGGCCAGGATGACGCAGTCGGCCGGCGTTCCCTGCACCGACCACGCCTTCACGCCGGCGAGGGGAGAGGACATCTCCTGCGCTCTGAGCACGTTCAACAGCGTCATCGCGGTGCCCACGCCGCTCATGTTACGGTCCGGCGCGACGACGAACACCTCGCCCAGGCTGTTCAGCGCTTCGGCGGACGCCCACAGACCGGGCGCATTAACACCGTCATCGTTGGTCACGAGTATACGCAAGAGGACTCCCGGCACACGGCACTAACTATCAGGGGCGCAGCCGCGCCGCATTATAGCAGACAGCGCTCCCGCGGCCCTTCACTCCAGTATGAGGTTGTCAATGAGCCGGGGTTTCCCGACGCGCGCCGCGACGGAGACCAGCGCGGGCGGCTCGACGAGGTCGAGCTCGTCCAGACTCTCCAACTCTGCGATGCTCACGTAGTCGATGCGCACGGCGGGATCGCTCTCGATCATCTCTCGCATCCGAGCCTTCATCTCTCCGGCGCCTCGCACGCCATCCATCCACAACCGCTCCCCCAGACGCAGGGCCTGGTGGAGAACCAGCGCGGAGGTGCGCTCATCGTCACTCAGGTAGACGTTCCGGCTGCTCAGTGCCAAGCCGTCCGGGTCCCGCACGGTGGGCACTACCACGATCTCCGCGCCGAGGTTCAGGTCGGCGTTGAGATGGCTCACGACGACGCACTGCTGCGCATCCTTCTGGCCTAAGTAGACACGGTCCGGACGAACCGTGGCCAGCAGCTTGCACACCACAGTTGCCACTCCCATGAAGTGGCCCGGCCGCGACGCACCCTCCAGTCGTTTAGCAACGGGACCGACATCGATGCTGGTGCTGAATCCCGGCGGATAGACCTCCTCCACCGGCGGCATGAAGGCGATGTCCGTACCGCACGCCTCGAACTGAGCGAGGTCACGGGCGAAGTCCCTCGGGTAGCTGTCGAAATCCTCCTCAGGGCCGAACTGTTTCGGATTGACGAACAGGCTCGTGACCACCGTCTCGTTCTCCGACCGCGCCCCGTCCATCAGCGCGACATGCCCCGCGTGCACCGCGCCCATGGTCGGGACGAGGCCGAGGGGCCTTGCCGCACAGGCCGCCGCCTCTCTCATCTCCGCAACCGTCTCGACGATCTTCACTTAAAGCTCTCCGTGGTGGTGGGAAAGGCCCCGGATCGGACGTCCTCGACGTAGGCCGACACAGCCTCGACCGCGGGTCTACCCAGATCCGCATACCTCCGCGTGTGCTTGGGGACGAAGTCGGTGTAGAGTCCCAGAAGATCGTGCAGCACCTGCACCTGTCCGTCGCAGTGGACACCGGCGCCGATCCCGATGGTCGGGACGCCGACCCGTTCGGTGATGGAGCGCGCGAGCGGCGCGGGCACGCTCTCAATCACGATCGCGTACACGCCCGCCTCCTCCACCGCCACGGCGTCCCGCATCAGCCGGGCCGCGTCCTCATCTGACCTGCCTTGCACCCGGTAGCCGCTCATCTGGTTGAGGGCCTGCGGCATCAGACCTATGTGGCCCATCACGGGGATGCCCGCGCCAACGATGCGGCTGATCGTTCCGGCCAGCCGCTCGCCACCCTCCAGTTTGACCGACTGCGCACCTCCCTCTTTGAGCAGCCGTCCAGCGTTGCGGACCGCCTCGGCCGCGTCGGCCTGGTAGCTCAGGAACGGCATATCCACGACGACGTGAGCGTCGGTCGAGCCTCTCACCACCGCCCGGACGTGGTGGAGCATCTCATCCATACTCACGGGGAGGGTCGTCTCGTAACCGAGGACGACCTGCCCCAAGCTGTCTCCGACCAAGATGATCGGCACGCCGGCACGCTCGACTATCTGCGCCGAGGTGTAGTCGTAGGCGGTCATCATGGCGATCTTCTCGCCGTTTTGTTTCATCTTCCGAAGCCGGTTGATGGTGACGCGCACCACGGTATCTCCTGTGCTGCTCCCCGTACGGGGTCTGTCTATCGCCGTATGTTAGACGCCGGGACGGAAGCGCTCCACCAACGCCCGTATCTCGTCCGCCCTCTCCTCCGGCAGACCCTTCTCTACACAGAATGGGAGACCAGCCAGCGCGAGCTGGCAGTAGAGCGGAAGCACGTCCGGCGCCTTCGCCCGGAGCGCCTCGAGGTGGCTCCTGATCGTCCCGGTATCCCCGCGCATGTAGGGGCCGGCAACCGCGCCCGGCAAACCCGACCTCTCCAGGTTATGCGAAACGCTGCGCATCATCGGCACCAGCGCCCTGACGCCTTCGTCACGGCTCATCCCGATCCGGTCCCAAAGCTGCGCCGCCGTTGCCCCAAGCGTGGTGAGCAGTCCTCCCATCATCACACCGGTCAGGTGGTAGAGCGCCTTGTCTTCCGCGCGCACGAACACCGCACTGCCGCCAATCGCCAGCACCATAGCGCGGAGGTATTCCCTCATCGGGGGCTCCGCCTCGATGCCGAAGGTCGTCCCGGGGATGCTCTCGACTCCGTTCTCGACCGAAGAGAAGGCCTGCAGCGGATGCATGGCACCGGCGAACGCACCGTCCCGCGCCGCGCCCTCCAGCACGTCCAGCGAGGCTGCTCCCGCACAGTGGACCGCCCCCTGGCCGCGGCGCCATCTCTGCGCGGCGGCCACCTCCCGTATGGCGCCGTCCGTGGTGGTCACGAACACGATGTCGGAGGCGTCGACCACCTCCTGGGGCCGCGTGTAGACGGCGCACCCGCGGACACGGGCGGCCAGACCGGCGGCCGAAGCGTGCGTCCGGCTCGCGACCGCCACGACCGGATAGCCCGCCCTCGCCAGCGCGACCGCCAGCGATCCGCCGACCAGCCCCGCGCCTATGAACCCGATCTTCGACTCCCGGCTTATCTCATCCACGGCCGTCTCCCCCGGTCATCTCCATATCGCTTATCGACGGGACGCCTCCCAGGCTCACGGCCAACCTGACGGCGCGAACGACCGCCCTAGCCACGCAGAGGGCCGCCGCGGCGCAGATCCTGTCCATGGCCGCCGGGGCATCCACTGCACCGGTCGAGAGCGCGAAGAGGGTGTCGCCGTCTCCCATCATGTGCGCGGGCGTGACCGCCATGGCGATCCCGTCATGCGCGGCCTGTGCGAGCCTATTGGCCTGCGCCTTGGTCAGCGCCGCGCTGGTCGCGACGACGCCTATCGTCGTGTTGGCGCCCGGAGGGGTCCGGGGCGCGTCATAGCCGGGCGACGTAATCAGGCTCATAGCGTCGAGCATCGCGCCGTCGGCATCGCGCGGCCCGGCTACCATCTCGCCGCTCTCCGGATCGCGCACACCACCCAGCGCGTTGACGCACGTCAGCGCGCCGACGACGACTCCGTCGCCAAGATCAACCGACGCCGTACCGGCCCCGCCCTTCACACATCTGTCCACGCCCAGCAGCTTGGCTACGGTCGCGCCCGTTCCGGCACCGACGCTCCCCTCCCCAACTGCACCGGAGCCGGCGCGCTCACAGGCCTCATACCCGGCGTCGGGTCCAGGGCGCACGCGGCCGGTCACGAGACCGAGGTCGAAGAGGATGGCAGCGGGCACGATGGGGACGACCGCGCCGCCTACTCTGTAGCCGAGACCCCGCTCCTCCAGGAAGCGCATCACTCCTGACGCGGCGTCTAGTCCGAAGGCGCTACCGCCTGAGAGCAAGACGGCGTGGACTTCGCTGACCAGCGCGGTGGGGCGCAGCAGGTCGGTCTCACGCGTGCCGGGCGCCCCTCCACGCACGTCGCAGCCGCCGACGGCGCCCGCCTCGCAGAGGACGACGGTGCAACCCGTGGCCGAGCCGACGTCCGTGTGGTGTCCTACACGGATGCCGACCACGTCGGTAATGGAGCCGGCGGTCATCAGACCCTCCGGCGCGCGGGAAGCGCTCGAAAGCGCGCAACAAAGATAGTTCGCAAGAATGCTCACCGTTCCCGTACAGGATTGGCTGCAACCGATATGGTAGCAGCCCGGCTGCACACCTTTCAACGGCGGCGACGAGGGTCAAACCGTTCTCAGGTGTCGTATTTTCATGCATTATGCCGTTTCCCATATTTGACCCGTGTCAGGATCGTCGTACGAATCACCGCTCAATCTGACAGGTCCGCCTGCCAGAGACGGCAGGTTGCATCATGTGGGTCGTATATGTGGTCGGGTTGGTCAAAAATGGGCGTCTCCTGTCGGGCGATGTGCGGCGTATAGCGAGATTATAGCACTGACGTTCGGGGGCGTCAACAAGCCGCATGACCTCGTAGCTGTTCAGGCTTTCGGCCCATCTCAATCTTCCCCCGGCTCCGCGGGAGAATGAGGTAAGAGCCGCCAGTACGCCGAGCTGCCTTTTAGGGAGGCTACTCGAGGCGCCGCGCCCAGGAGCGGTTCTCGATATACCAGTCGGCTGTGCGGCGGATGCCCTCCTCGAGTGAGACCCTCGGCTCCCAGTCGAGGATGCGCTTGGCGCATTCTATATCGGCCCAGGTCGCGTGCATGTCGGCCGGGTGCGGCGCGGTCCGGCGAACTCGGGCCTTCATCCGGAGACACTCCTCGATCATGGCGATCACCTGCGACATGGGGTAGACCCGGTTGCCGCCGAGGTTGATAATCTCGAATCCGAGCGGTCTGAGCGCCGCGACAGTCCCCGACGCGACGTCGTCGACGTAGGTGAAGTCGCGCTCCGCGCTGCCGTCTCCGTAGAGGGTGAGCTCATCCCCCTCGTAGACGGCGCGTATGAATCTGAAGATGCTCATGTCGGGGCGGCCCGCCGGACCGTACACGGTGAAGTAGCGCAGCACGGTGGCGTCGGTCCCGTGCAGGTAGTGATAGGTGTAGACCATCGTCTCAGCGGCCTTCTTCGACGCCGCGTATGGAGAGATTGGGCGGCTGGTGTCTCCGTCCTCCCGAAAAGGCCTGGGCGTCTCCTCGCCGTATACGCTGGACGTGGACGCCAGCACGAACTTGGGGACGCCGAACTGCCTGCAGAGCTCGAGGAGGTTGAGTGTCCCGGTCGTGTTCGACTCATAGAAGGCGTGCGGGTCTTCGATGCTCGCCCGAATCCCCGCCTTCGCGCCGAGATTGATGACCGCGTCGAACGGAGATCCCGATTCGAACAGAGGACGGAGCGAGGCGATGTCCGAGATGTCGGCGTCGTGGAGCGACAGCCGGGGATGCGCCAGACGGTCGAGCCGCCATCGCTTCATACGGACGTCGTATGAGTCGTCGAGATTGTCTACGCCTGTGACCGAGTCGCCCCGCTCTATGAGAATACGGCAGACGTTCGAGGCTATGAAGCCGGCACAGCCGGTCAACAAAATATTCATCTGCCGAAGTATAACCGATGATACAATGGCACCGCGTAGTGGGTAGCGGGCAGTGAACAGTGGAAGGACTGGGACTCTTGTCACGACGCGGGACGGTAAACGGCGGACAGCTCATCGCCAGAGCGCTCCGGATGGAGGGCGTCAGCAATGTGTTCACGCTGGCTGGCGACCACGTGCTCCCCGTGCTGAACGTGCTGGCCGACGAGGAGTTCAGGCTGATCGACACACGGCACGAGCAGGCCGCGGTCCACATGGCCGACGCCTGGGGACGGATCACCGGTCAGCCGGGAGTCGCTATGTACACTACTCCCGGCTTCGCCAACGCGGTGCCCGGACTCGCCAACGCGATGCACTCGGGGAGTCCGCTGCTCTCAATCAGCGGCTGCGCCGAGCTGCACGAGCTGGGCCGCGGCGCGATGCAGGAGATCGACCAGACCGGCATGGCAAGTCCGACGACAAAGGGATCGTGGACGGTGACCGACGCCCGCCGCATCCCCGACATGATCGCGCACGCGGTGCGCCTCGCCTACAGCGACCGGCGCGGACCGGTGCATCTCACTATCCCGGTCGACATACAGGGGCAGGAGGTACCGGAGGAGGACGTCGCCTTCTATCCCGCCCACGAGTACCGGACGACCGAGCCGACTCCGGCACCGGCCAGCCTGATCGCCGACGCCGTCGATCTGCTACGAACCGCGGAGCGCCCGATGATCATCGCGGGGAGCGCCGCGGCGCAGGGCGGATCGGGAGAGACGCTCCAGAGATTCATCGAGACGACCAGACTCCCTCTCCTGACGGAGGGTGACGCCCGCGGACTGGTGTCGGACGACCACCCCTACTGCTTCGGCTTCTTCGACACCGGCCTGAGCGCCGCCGCCCGCCTCATCCGGGAGGCGGACCTGGTCGTGCTGCTCGGCAGGAAGCAGGACCTGATCGTCGGCTATGCCATGCCGCCCACCGTATCGGCGCAGGCCCGTCTCATCCAGATCGATCCGTCGCCTGCCGAGATCGGGCGCAACCGCGGGGTCGCGGTGGGCATCGCGGGCGACGTAGGCGCAGTGCTTGGCCAGCTTGCGGACGAGGCTGCGGCGCACGAGTGGAGAGAGCTGCCCTGGCTGGACCAGCTCCGACAGGAGCAGGAATCGTTCATCGAAGGACTGGAGTCCCTGGCCGCGGCCGAGCCGACGATGCACGCGATGGACGTTCACAAGAGCCTGAAGCCGCTACTGCGTCCTGACGACTACCTGGTGTTCGACGGCGGGGATTACTGCCATTTCGGCCGGGCCTACCTGCCGGCCGTCACGCCCAGGAGCTGGTGGTACGTCTCCACGCTGGGGATGCTGGGGACGGCGCTGCCGACGGCGCTGGCGGCAAAGCTGGCCCACCCTGAGCGCCGCGTGATCGTTCTGACCGGGGACGGCAGCTTCGGCTTCAACGGGATGGAGTTCGACACGGCGGTGCGGCACGGGCTGAATGTCACGGCGATACTGGGCAACGACTCGGCGTGGGGGATAGACCGGCAGATCCAGCTGGGAGTGTATGGCAAGCCGGTCGCCACCGATCTGCTGCCGACCCGGTACGACGAGGTGGTGCGGTCGCTCGGTGGATACGGTGAGACTGTCCGGGACGCGGCCGAGCTTCCCGCCGCGGTCGGACGCGCATTTGGATCGGAGTTGCCGGCGCTGATCAACGTGCAGGTGCAGCGGGCGATCAGCCCGCGCGCCGAGGCCGCGATCGCCCGATGGAAGAGCCATGTCTCCCTGCCGATGTGAAAACTCCGAAACGATCCGCAGCGTGATCAAGAGGTAGGCGGACATGCCACCACCCCTGAACGGCGTCACCGTACTCGAGTTCAGCGAGATCATCGCAGGACCCTACGGCGGGATGCTCCTCGCCGACATGGGCGCCGACGTGATCAAGATCGAGCCCCCATGGGGCGAGCCATGGCGATTCCAGGACTCGTTCATTCCCAACGAGAGCCGCGTCTTCATCGCCGTGAACCGCGGCAAGCGAAGCCTTCCCCTCGACCTGAACAAGCCAGAAGCGAAGAGGATCGTCGACCGGCTCATCCAGGATACCGACGTCGTCGTGATCAACGCCCGCCCGGACGTGCCTTACAACTTGGGCATCGACTGGGAGACTCTGTCGGCCAAGAACCCCAGGCTCATCTATTGCGACAACACCGCCTACGGGCGGAAGGGCCCCGACAGCTACCGACCCGGCTACGACCTGATCGTGCAGGCGATGTCGGGGCTGATGGCGTCCGAGGGTAAGATCGTAGACGGCATGCCCAGGCAAATCGTGTCGACCCCGGTCGCCGACTTCGCGACCGGCATCGCCATCGCCTGGGGCGTCTGCGCCGCCCTGTACCACCGGGAGCGCACGGGCAAGGGCCAGAAGATCGAGACCTCGCTGATGGCGACGGCGCTCAACCTGCAGACCAGCCGGTTCATCCAGGTGGCCGCGGTGGACGACGAGCGGCGCGCAGAGTTCGCAGACGAGCTGGCGCGGGACAGGGCGGCCGGCACGGCGTACGAGCAGATATACGAGAGATACCTGGAACGATTCTCAGCAAGACGGCACGGGTTTTATATCTACTACAGGACCTACCAGGCGAAGGATGGCACGCTGGCCGTCGGATGCCTGAGCGACCGGCTGCGCAAGCGCGTCTCCGATCTGGTGGGGCTGGACGACATACGCTTCGAGCCGGGGTACGACCCTCACAGTGAGGAGACCGCGGCCTTCAACGAGGCGCTGGTCACCAAGGCCGAAGAGCTGTTCCGGGAGAAGACGGTTGAGGAGTGGCTGGCGCTGTTCGACGAGGCCGGCGTTCCCTCCGGCCCCGTCAGGTTCGCGGAGGAGTTGACCGACGACGAGCAGGTGGTCGCCAACGGTGACGTCGTAGAGCTGGAGCATTCTCTGGCGGGAAGCCTCAAGATGGTCGGGCCGCTCCTCAAGATGACGGAGACGCCTCTCGAGATGCGGTCGGCATCTCCGTTCCTCGGCGAGCACTCAGCGGAGATTCTGAGCAGGCTCGGCTACAGCGCCGACGACATCCAACGGCTGATCGACGAGGGCATAACAGCGTGAGGGGCCTGTATCGAGTCACCCTCACCTCAATCCTCTCCTGTCGAGGGAGAGGTGGCAAGAGCCCCCATCTCAATCTGCCCCCACGGACGGGATAAGAGGCAAAACGGTGAGGCTGTGCCCAACGCGGAGATAGTCTCCATCGGCTCCGAGCTGCTTCTCGGCCAGATCGTGGACACAAACGGGCCGTGGATGGCGAGGCGTCTGACCGACCTGGGCGTCAACCTGTTCTACAAGACGGTGGTGGGCGACAACCCGCGACGCATGAGGGAGGTAATCGACCGGGCGCTCGACCGGTCTGACGTGGTCATCACCGGGGGCGGTCTCGGGCCGACGCAAGACGACGTGACCCGCGAGGTGATCGCCGAGGCGACGGGACGCAGACTCATCCTGGACCAGCGGCTCGTAGAGCAGATCGACCGCCGGTTCCAGCGGCGAGGGCTGATAATGACGCCCAACAATCAGCGACAAGCCTACATTCCCGAGGGCGCAACCGTCGTGGACAACCCTAACGGCACTGCGCCGTCGTTCTTCGTGGAGGACTCGCGGGCGGTCGTCTTTGCCCTTCCGGGCGTGCCGTTCGAGCTGAAGTGGCTCTTCGACAACGAGCTGGCACCCTATCTCCGCAGAAGGTTCGAGCTGTCCGAGACCATCGCATATCGAGTGCTCAAGGTGGCGGACATGGGGGAGAGCAGCGTCGACGATCTGATCGGACACCTAATCGCCAGGTCGACCAATCCGACGGTCGGGGTGCTGGCTCACCCCGGACAGGTGGACGTGAGAATCGCGGCCAAGGCGTCGACCGTCGAGGAGGCGATGGCTCTGATCGGACCAACCGAGGACGAGGTGCGCGCGCTGCTGGGCCGTCATCTCTTCGCCGTAGACGGCGAGACGATGGAAGGAGTCGTCGGTGGGATTCTCGAATCGCGGGACGCCACGATAGCGGTGTACGAGGATCTGACCGGAGGAATGGTTGCGGGCCGACTCAACGATGCGAGCGAGAGGAGCTTCGTAGAAGGCGTCGTCGCCAACGAGGAGTCGACTATCAAGCGGCTGCTTGGAAGCACTCCGCTTCCCGGGGACGCCGCATCGCTCGCGGAGGAGCTAGCGCTCTCCGTCCGCGCGTTAGCCGGAAGCACGCTGGGACTGGCAGTGCATGTCGTCCCAGGAGAGGAGAAGGTGGAGAACCTCGGGCGCGGGGAGACGTACATCTGCGTCACCGACGGGGTGGGATACCGCAGGCGCCAATATCCATACGGCGGACGAGGCCGTCCCGACCGGACGCGCATAAGCCTGAACGCGATAGAGCAGGTTCGGGTGGCGCTACTGGAGGGGTTCGAGGAGTAGGCTAGCAGGAGGAGAAAGATGCGGTGGATACGGTTTGAGACGGAGGGGAGGAGGTCGTACGGGATCGTCGATGGAGACGAGATCGAAGAGGTGTCAGGCTCGCCGTTCGGCTCGCACAGACGTACGGGCAGCCGACGCGCCCTGGACTCGGTGCGTGTCCTGGTGCCGGTCGTGCCCCGTACCTTCTACTGTGCGGGCCTCAACTACGTCGACCATCTGAAGGTCGCAGACCCCGGACTGGGGCTCTCCGTGGCGGATGTCCCAAAGTATCCCAACATCGGGTACCGGGCGAACAACGCGCTGATAGCGCACGGGGAGTCGATCGTCATACCGGCGGACGCGACCGAGAAGGTGCAGTACGAGGGAGAGCTGGTGGTCGTCATCGGCAAGCAGGTGAAGCATCTCTCGGAGGCGGAGGCGTTCTCATGCGTGCTCGGGTATACGATCGGGAACGACGTTAGCGAGCGAACCTGGCAGGCTTCAGACAGCACGATGTGGCGCTCCAAGAACACTGACACCTTCAAGCCGATGGGGCCATGGATCGAGACGGATGCCGACCCGACGACGATGGAGACGACGGTGAGGCTCAACGGGGCGACGGTGTCGCAGTTCGACACGAACAACATGGTGTTCGGCATCGCCACCTACATCGCCGCTATGACGCGCTATCTGACGCTCTATCCCGGCGACGTGATCTGGATGGGGACGGACGGCGCGACTGAGAACATGAAGTCGGGCGACGTGGTGGAGATAGAGATCACCGGCGTGGGGACGCTGAG
Organism: Dehalococcoidia bacterium; assembly: GCA_965208395.1. Taxonomy (GTDB): domain Bacteria; phylum Chloroflexota; class Dehalococcoidia; order Lucifugimonadales; family CBDBON01; genus CBDBON01. Next base: position 240,646 of record CBDBON010000001.1, on the reverse strand, counting down.
CAATCCGGTCGTTGCGGAGCCGTAGGAAGGACAGATGGCAACCATCGACACGGTCCTTGGGCAGATAGACTCATCCGAGCTGGGAAGGACGCTGTCGCACGAGCACGTGATAGTGACTTCCGCGGGCGTCGGGCAAGTCTATCCCGAGTTCATCGACCGGGAGGCGACCATCGACGCCGGGGTCGCGCAGCTGAAGGAGGCCCATGCGGAGGGCGTCCGCACCATAGTAGACGTCTCGACAATCGACCTGGGCCGCGACGTAGGGGCGCTCGAGGAGGTGTCGAGAAGGTCCGGCGTGCACATCGTGTGCGCGACCGGCTCGTGGCTCGACATCCCGCGCATCTTCCTGACGGCGACGCCGGACGCGCTCGCGGAGTTATACATCCGTGAGATCAGGAATGGGATAGAGGGGACGGGTATCAGGCCCGGAATCATCAAGGTAGCCAACGACGTAGAGGGCGTGACCGAGGGGGGCGAGCTGGTGCTACGCGCCGTCGCCCGCACCCACCAGGCAACGGGAGTGCCCATATCGACGCACGCGTGGGCGCCGCTTCGAGTGGGAGAGGCGCAGGTGCGCATCTTCGAAGACGAGGGGGTGGACCTAAGCAGGGTCTACATCGGGCACAGCAACGACACCACCGACATGGACTACCTGGAGGGGCTGATCGACGAGGGGCTGATCGACAAGGGGGTCTGGATCGGACTGGACCGCTTCCCGGCCGGCAACAGACCGGGTACGCCAAACTGGAGGGGCCGCACCGAGACGGCCAAACGGCTCATCGACGCCGGGTACGCCGACCGGATCATGCTGAGCCACGACTGGGCGACGACCGTGACGGCCGTCAACGAAGAGATACGAGAGGAGCGGGCGCGGGCCAACCCGGACGGCTACCTCTTCATCAGCCGCAACGTAGTGCCGATGCTGATGGCGCTGGGCGTAGACTCAGAGACTATCGACGGGATCATGGTCGATAACCCACGCCGATTCTTCGAGGGATAGGGACAAACGACGAGGGGCCCCGGTTTTCCGGGGCCCCTCGAAACTGAGAGGTGTTCCAGGGAACACCTACCTGGACCACCTCCTCATACTACTGTCCAACAGGCGTCCTCCTTTCTAGAGACCCCCTTAGGCTGTCTACCTCATCCACCCTGTCTCCGCGCGCATTATACGCACAGAGTCGTGAAGAATGGAACTCCCTACGGGCCTTCGTCGGAGTATTGGCGGATGGAGCGGGGACGTCCGGGCTGGTACGGGTAGCGGGCGAGGGCGTCCTCGTCGAGATCGATGCCAAGACCAGGCGTCTCCGGCAGGTCGATGTAGCCGTCGACGACCTCGAAGGGCCGGACGGCCACCTCCTTGCCAAATGCGTCCATGTTCATGAAGTACTCGGTAATCAGGAAGTTGGGAATGGCGGCCGACACCTGTATGGTGGCCGCCAGCCCGACGGTGGTGCTGTTGTAGTTGTGCGGAGAGACGGCCACGAAGTAGGTCTCCGCCATCGCGGCGATCTCCTTCAACTCGAGAATGCCGCCGACGTTGCACACGTCGGGGTTGATGATGTCGACTGCCTGCTTTTCGAAAACGTCCCTGAACTCGAACTTGGTGTAGAGCGCCTCCCCGGTCACCACGGGGATGGAGATGCTGCGGCTAGCCTTGGCGAGAGCGTCGACGTTGTCGGCCAGGACCGGCTCCTCGTACCAGAAGGGCCGGTACTGTTCGATTTCGCGTGAGATGCGTATGGCGTGCATGGGGGCGAGACGCCGGTGCATGTCGAGGAGGATGTCGACGTCGGGGCCGACGGCCTCCCTAACCGCACGGACGTTCTCGACGGTGGCCCGCTCCACCTGCTTATCGACCAGTGTTCGCCACGGGCCTGGCACCGGGTCAAACTTGATGGCGGTGAAACCCAGGTCGACCATCTCCATTGCGGCCGACGCGAGGGCTTCAGTATTGCCGGTTCCTCGCCTGTAGGGCTGGGACCATCCGTTGGCGTAGACCCGTATCCTGCTGCGACAGGCGCCGCCGATCAACTTGTAGACCGGAACGCCCAGGGCCTTGCCCTGAATATCCCACATCGCCTGCTCTATACCGCTGATCGCGCAGAAGAGGTCCATGCCACCGCGCCGCGAGGCGAAGTCGTCGTAGACGACCTGCAGGAAGTGTTTCACGTTGGCCGGATCCCTGCCGAGCAGGTAGCGCGTGAGAGCGTCGACGTGTGACTTGATCTGGACGTCCCGGTCGGACTGGGTGTAGCACTCGCCCCAGCCGTGCAGCCCCTCGTCCGTCTCCAGCTTGACGAAGCAGAGGTTCTTGCGCTCGCCGGGGTTGGTGAGGAAGGTCGTAACGCTGGTTATCTTCATAGCGGGCAGTCCCTCTACGCTGGCAGCCTCTCGATGTTGTCGACGCCCGATTCGAGCCGGCCACGCTCGATGAGTCTGACCAGCCGACTCACTTCTTCGTTTGCCGGAGTATCGATTCCGACCTCGGCGCCGCGCGATACGACGTATCCGTTGAGGTGGTCTATCTCGGTGCGGCGGCGCTTCATGACGTCCTGGAGCATGGATGGTCTGCCGGCTCCGAGCTCCCCGGCGCCGGCCGCCAGCCCCTCCTTGATCCGCTCCATCGCCTCGGGCTCCCCGCAACGCTCATAGGTCTCGGCCGGGATACCGTTGATGGGCTCGACGACCACGCCCAGGGCTCGGCCCACACGGGCGACCTCCGAGGCGATCCTGATGGAGGCGTCAACCGCGCCCGGAGTAGTCCTGACGGAGCCAGAGCCGAGTCCGGTTACGGCGCAGACGGAGTTGAACATGCAGTTGGTCGCCAGCTTTGCCCAGCGGTCGCCCCACAGGTTGTCGGTCACCTTGGTGGGCCCGATGGCCTTCATCATGTCCGCGAGCGCTTCTATGCGGGGACTGCGCACGCCGCTGAGCTCGCTGACGGCGAATGCCAGCCTATCCGGTACGCTAGTCCGGATAGCGTGGCCCGCTTCGTAGAGTCCGGCGCCGAGTACGACGACACAGCCGATCTCCCGAGTGTAACCGGCTACCCGAGCGATCGTCTCGTCGTTTATGCCGTTCTGCGCGGAGACTATCGGGGCGGTCGGTTCGATATAGGGCAGAAGGAGGTGGGTGGCCCAGACGGTGTCATAGGACTTCACGCAGAGGAAGGCGGCGTCGAAGGGTTCGAGGACGGTGTTGAGCTGTCCGAGGTGCATCGCTTCGACCGGGACGACGAATTCCTCGTCCTGAGCTGTGATGCGCAGTCCGTCTCGCTTCATCGCATCGACGTGCTCTCCCCACGCGTCGATGAGCGTGACATCGTGCCCCGCCCGCGTCAGATAGGCTCCTATGACGCTTCCGATAGCCCCGGCGCCCAGGACGACGATCCTTCTCATTGTTCTCTCCCTCCCCTGTTCCTATCGAGGAAGGCGCGCGCGCCTTCGAGGAAGAGGTTGGCGGCACGCGCCGCGACCATCACGTCCTCGGAGGTCTTCTTGCCGGCGGCCCGGACATTCGCGGCCACGGTCTCCTCGAACTCCTGCACCCTAGGATGGTTGGGCTGTCCTTGGAGTCCCATCGACTGCGCGATGTCCTGTGCGCCGGAGGCGTAGACATCTATCCCCTCTACCGACAGTATCTCGTCGATGTTGTCGAGTACCTCGACGTCTTCGAGCTGCGCCATCACGAGGACATTGTCGTTGGTGTGCTCCATATATTCCGGGCCTGAGTCGAAGTCGCCGAAGTATGCGCCTCTCCCCGAACCGAAGGAGCGCTTTCCGCGAGGCGCGTAGCGGCAGGCGTCGGCGAGCTGTCGGGCCCTCTCGGCAGTGGTGATGTGGGGACCCAGTATTCCCATGATCCCCCTGTCCAGGAAGCGCAGTATCGTGGAGTCGTCGATGTTGGGTACGCGCGCCATCGGAGTCAGTCCGGCCATGTCGGCGACCCGGCACAGATCGTCGATATCCTGGGGCGTGAACGGACCGTGCTCGCCGTCGAACATGACGAACTCGAAGCCGGCGCGTCCGGCGAGCTCTAGCAGGGTCGTGGAGGGGAACGACATGTTGATGCCGTAGGCAAGCTCACCTCGTCTCATCCTTTGGACAACTCTATTGATGCGCATAGTCGGGTCCCTCCTGGACGGAAGTCGTTGCCTGGGCGAGGGCTACCCGGTCTTTGTATCACAACACCGGAGCCGAGCGGTACTGCCGAGGGATCTCGAATTCGATATCGACAGCGACACCCCCGCTGGGCGAGCTTTCAATCTCACTCCCGGAAGAGTAGCCGGCTGTGGTGTGAGCAGCGATGGTCACAGGCTTGATTTTGCTTGACACCAGAGAGAGCACTGTGATAATTTTCACCAGATTTTCGACGCCTCCACGCCCACGTCTACGCAGCCCGGAGTGTGCGCTGTAGAGGGCCGCATGGCCCCGTGGAAGACACGGACTGCAGGGGAACGGAGCGCCGGTAAGGATGGCAGGTGGATCCCGCAGCACTAGGCAGCTCTCAGTGGAGCGAGATCGGCAAGATGCTGACCAGCCTCTGGGCGGTCGCACTGTTCGTCGTCCTCTTCGCCGCCAACATGCTGCTGGGGCACAACCTGATCCCGTCATTGGTGGCATCGCGGCACATCCCGGAGTCCTGGCAGCGGGCCCGTCCCGTCTTCTATGCCCTGGCCACCCTCTCCTTCGCACTGGCCATCTTCTTCGTCTACAGGGTGGTGGATTTAGCCGGCGTTCTCAGGGATTTTTGGCCCAACTATTGGATATAGCCCGACCGCGGATATATGGATAGCCGAGCTTGATTCCAGGAGATTTCCAGTATTCAAGGCCGACCGGGCGACGGCTGATCGTGCTCGGGCTGCTCGGAACGTTGGGACTGGCCGGCTTGATCGGCACGGTTTTCGTAATCACCTTCTTTGTCTCCGCATGGTTGGGCCGACCGGTCGTCTTTGGATACGACGAAGGGCCCACGCAGCCAATCGCCTTCCCCCACACTGTCCATGTGCAGGAGCTTGGGCTCGACTGCACCTTCTGCCACCGGAACGTGACCAAGGGAGCCGCCGCGACCATTCCGGCCGTCGCTCTGTGCATGTCCTGCCACGAGGTCGTCGGTGAGGGGCTCGAAGAGGTGGAGGAGCTGCGCGACATCTATGACGCGGAGCGCGGCATCGACTGGGTGCGCGTACACAGAGTGCCGGACCACGTGCACTTCGTTCACGAGGCGCACGTGAGGAGATTCTCGGGGACGAGGACCGTCGTGTCGGAGGTGTCGGATACGGCGAGCGAGATACGGTTGAATGAGGCCAGGCAGATCCAGCCGGGCGTCAAGGTAGGACAGACGCTTGACATAGCGGCTTCCCAGACCTGTACCATCTGCCACGGTGACGTGGGCGACATGGTGAAGGTCAAGCAGGTCCGCCCGCTCAAGATGAGCGACTGCGTCGACTGCCACCGCGATAACGTCGCGCCTACCGACTGCACGACATGCCACTACTAGCCATGGGAGCCGTCAACTAGATGGCGATCACGAGACGCAAGTTCTTGACCGTCGTGGGAGGCGCCGCCACAGGAGCGGTAGTCTTCCAGGCGTGCGGCGTTCCTGAGACGGAGCTCCTGGTGGAGTCGCCGGTTCAGATGCCGGAGGACCTTGTTACCGGACTGGACAACTGGTATGCGACGGTCTGCCGCCAGTGTCCGACGCCGGAGGGCCTGGTCGTCCGGGTGATGGAGGGCCGTGCCAGGAAGATCGAAGGCAACGTAGACTACCCGATCAACCGGGGAGCCCACAGCGCACGCTGCGAGGCGTCTCTGCAGGGGCTCTATCATCCCGACAGGATCAGGGGCCCGTTGGTGCGGCTCGGGGCCCGCGGCTCGGGCGAGTTCGAGGAGATAAGCTGGACGGACGCGATCGGCAGACTCGCCTTCCAGCTTCAGAACCTAAAGGACTCGAACAGCCAGTCGGCGATGGTGCTGGCGACGAAGCCTATGGGCGGGCATGCCGGCATGGTCGCGGACAGGTTCGCCTCCAAGTTCGGGGGGCGGCGAATGTCGTACGAGTCGCTGGAGCAGACGACGCTTCAGGCGGCGATAATGGGCGTCTTCGGTCAGTCTGCGATGCCCGACTTCGACATTGAGAACGCCTCTTACGTACTCTCTTTCGGGGCAGACTTCCTTAACACGTGGGTCTCGCCGGTGCGGTACGCCCGCGGCTATGGCGAGTTCCGGCAGGGGGAACGCGCTAGAGGCAAGCTGGTCCACGTAGACTCCCGCTTCTCGATGACGGCCGCCAATGCCGACGAGTGGTTCTACGTGAAGCCGGGCGCGGAGGGTCTTCTGGCGCTCAGCATCGCCCAGGTCATGGTTTCAGAAGGCTGGAGCGACGGCGTGGCTCCGGTGACGACCGGCGGGAGCAACGCCCGGCTGGACGCTTTCGCGCCCAATCTGGTAGCCGCGCGCATCTCAGATGCCGCCACGGCTGAGACGACGGCGGACAGGATACGGAAGATCGCACACGACTTCGCCGAGAGCGACGCTGCACTCGCCATCGGAGGCGGATCTGCCGGCGCTCATACGAACGGTCTCTTCAATCTGTCGGCCATATACTCGCTGAACCATCTGGTCGGCAACGTCGGACGACCCGGAGGGGTGCTCTTCAACCCGGAGTCCCCGTTGGAGGAAGTCCCGGCGCCCCGGTCGGCCTCATCTTTCGACGACTGGAGGCGGCTGGTCCAAGAGATGAACGAGGGCGGCGTTCAGGTGCTGATGGTCCACGGAGCTGACCCGTGGCACGGCCTGCCCGAGGCCACAGGCTTCAGGCGGGCGTCGTTCAACGTGCCGTTCATATTCAGCTTCTCCGGCATGATGGACGACACGACCGCCATGTCTGACCTGATCCTTCCCATCCATCACTATCTGGAAGACTGGGGGACGGACGTGCCGAACCCGGGTCCTGGATACCAGACGGTCGGATTCCAGCAGCCGGTGGTGCGGCCCTTCTTCGAGAGCAGGCAGGTCCATCTCGGTACGAGGAACTTCGCGGACACGCTGATGGCGGTAGCGGAGCACATGGAGCTGGATCTCGGCCTGCCGGGCGCGACGTTCAAGGAGATATTGGAAGCCGGAGCGAGACAGCTGTTCGAGACGGGCCGGGGCTCGGTCCGGGCATCGGACTTCCGGTCGTTCTGGCACTCGGTGCTGCAACGCGGTGGATGGTGGGACACGTCGGCGAGGTCAACCGATACGGGCCAGAGGCCGCCTGTGCTTCCGGAGACGGAGACAGCAGCGCAGTTCTCGGGCCCGGAGGGTTCCAACAGCTTCCACCTGGTGCCTTTCGCCACCTCTCTGGGGGACGGAGACGGCGCGTCCCTGCCCTGGCTGCAGGCGACTCCAGACCCGATCACGACCGCGACGTGGCAGACATGGGTCGAGATCAACTCCAAGAAGGCCGATCAGATGGGCATCTCCGAGGGAGACGTGGTGCGGCTGACGTCAGACAACGGCAGTATGGAAGCGATAGCCTATCCGCATCCGGGCATGCCTCCCAGCGTGGTCTCGGTCCCGGTAGGACAGGGGCACCTGGACAACGGGCGCTATGCCAAGGACAGGGGCGCGAACATCATGTCGATCCTGGCCCCGGTCTCCGACAGCCAGACGGGGTCATTGGCGTGGGCTGCAACTCGCGTCTCCATCTCCAAGACGGGGCGATGGGTGAGGCTGCCCAAGTTCGAGAACACAGTGCCCGACACGCCGCGCGACGAGGCTCAGGCGATAGTCCAGATCGCGACCGAGGACAGCTAGGCGGCGGCGCACGAGCAGCAAGTTGGCGACTCCCGTTTACGCGGGAGAGGCGAAGGAGTTATAGGCGATGGGCGAGACGCAGTGGGGGATGGCGATAGACGCCGACCGGTGCACCGGTTGCCAGGCCTGCGTCGTAGCGTGCCAGTCGGAGAACAACATCCCCATCAACGAAGAGGAGCATTTCAATCAGCGCAGGGCCATCCAGTGGATCAGGATAGAACGCTACTGGGAGGGGGAGTTCCCGGACGTGAAGGCGCGCTTCATCCCGATCCTGTGTCAGCACTGCGCGGACGCGCCCTGCGAGCCCGTGTGCCCGGTCTACGCAACCTATCACAACCCGGAAGGGCTCAACGTACAGGTGTACAACCGCTGCATCGGCACGCGCTTCTGCGCGAACGGCTGCCCATACCAGGTGCGATTCTTCAACTTCTGGGAACCGGAGTGGCCGGAGAGCCTGACGAACCAGCTCAACCCGGATGTGACGGTACGCAGCCGGGGCATCATGGAGAAGTGTACCTTCTGCGTTCAGCGTATCCGACGCTCATCAAGGGAGGCAGAGGCAGAGGGACGGGTGCTGGAAGACGGAGCGAGGGAGGCGAATCCGGCGTGCGTCAACGCCTGTCCCACCGACGCACTGGTCTTCGGAGACTTCAACGACCCGGACAGCAAAGTGTCGAAGATAAAGAAAAAGGAGCTGGGCGACCACGGACGGGGCTACCACATGCTCGAGAGTCTCGGAACGCATCCGAGCGTCGTCTATCTGAAGAAGGTGGACGAGCATGCTGAGGTCGTGGCGCACTAGCCCTTTGGCAGAGCTGGAGTGAACGGTAGTTAGGATGGCAACCGGCGAACATATGGCTCGTCTGGCCGAGAGGGCCGAGGTCGGCCGCGACCTGTTGCAGCGTCACGAGAAGAGCGGCAGCCTCTTCAAGAGAGCGGTCGCGCTCTTCGGAGTCCTCTTCATACTGGGGATAGTCGGCTTCTTCATGAGGCTGTCCGACGGTATCGGCGACCGGGCAGTGTGGGGATACTACGCCGCCGTGTTCGCATTCATCCTGACCACGGCCCAGGCGGCTCCGATGGTGGCGATCGCCACCAGGCTTGCCAAGGGTCACTGGCGCCGCCCCATCTCCCGTGCGGCGGAGATCTGGACTCTGGTCGGGCTGTTCAACCTGGTGCTGTTCATACCGCTCCTGTGGATCCTGCCGGACCTGAGCGACGGCCGGAGGACTCTCTGGTTCTTCGACGGGGACAAGGTACCGTCCTATTCACCACACATCTGGGCTTCGGCGGCGATACTCTTCCTGGTTGTCACCGGGCTCGCGATGCTGTGGGTGTCGTGCCTACCGGACCTGGCAGCCGTACGGGACAGGTCGAGCGGCTGGCGGCAGCTTTGGGCGAGAAGGCTGGCGCGGGGCTGGCACGGGACATCGGCGCAGTGGAACATGCTCCACCACAGGACGGGCATCCTGGGCGCGCTCTACTTCATGATGCTGGTCTTCGTCCACTTCCTGATCAGCGTCGACTTCCTGATGACACTGGTGCCCGGATGGATCGACGCTCTCTTCCCGGCGACGCATGCCGCCAACGCGCTGCAGGCCGGCGTGGCGACGATGCTGCTGACGATGTTCTTCCTCAGACGATTCGGTGGCTATGCCGACTACATCACTCTCGACCAGATGTGGGGGCTCGGCAAGCTGCTGTTCGCGCTCTCCCTGTTATGGTTCTGGTTCTGGTTCTCGAGCTTCAACGTCCTTTGGTACGGGAAGAAGCCGAGCGAGCAGGCAGTCCTCGAACTGCTGATAAGAGGTCCGTACCTGTGGGTCTTCATGGCGGCCTTCATCCTGAACTTCGTCGTTCCGCTGTTCACGATGATCTGGAACCCGCTGAGGAAGAGCCTGTGGGGACCGCCCCTGATCGCCGCCGGAGTGCTGATAGGCACCTTCCTGGACCGCATCAGGCTCTACGTCGGAGGTTACTCGGTAACGACCGACCTGAAGGCGCACGAGATTCCGATTGACATGATCCCGGCGACCATCATGCCGGACCTCGCCGACGTGCTGATCGTCGTCGGCGCCCTATCGGGTTCGGTGCTCGTCTACCTGCTGGGCACGCGCATATTCCCGGTTATCAACATCTGGGAGCAGAAGGAGCTCCTGATGTACAAGCTCCATAAGCCGTTCCACCGGACGGAGGTCCTCGTGCTGGGCAAGCCCGAGTAGACGCAATGCAAGAACACGTAGACCTGACACAGAAGGAGATAAACGACAGCATCCTGGCCGGGATCTTGGGGATGCCCAAGTGGTGGCTGGGAGCCGTCATATTCCTGACTCTGGTCGTGTTTACCGGCCTGGGGTCCTTCGGCTACATGGTCAACAAGGGGATCGGCGTTACCGGTCTGAACCGCCCCGTCTTCTGGGGCTTCTTCATGACCAACTTCGTCTTCTGGATCGGCATCAGCCACGCGGGGATCATGATCTCGGCGATCCTGCGGCTGACGCAGGCGGAGTGGCGGCGCCCGGTGACCCGCGCGGCGGAGGTGCTGACGGTCTTCTCCCTGATGGCGGCGATGCACACGCCTCTGTTCCACGTCGGCCGGCCGTGGCGCGATTTCTGGGTCTTCCCGTACGACTTCGGGCGGGGTGTGTGGCCGAACATCCGGTCTCCGTTCGTCTGGGACCCGAGCGCCGTCGGGACCTACCTGATCGCGAGCACGCTGTTCGTGTTCGTGGCGCTCCTGCCCGACTTGGCGATAATCCGTGACCGGACGACCGGTCTGGTAAGCAAGGTGTACGGCGTGATGTGCCTGGGCTGGAGAGGCACGCCGCGGCAGTGGAAGATGCAGGCGGTGGTCGGCATCCTGCTTTCGGCGCTGGTACTGCCGGTCTTCGTATCGGTTCACAGCATCGTCTCCTGGGACTTTGCCGTGACGATAGGCGTGGAGGGCTGGCACTCGACCATCTTCGCACCCTATTTCATAATCGGCGCCATCCACTCGGGCGTATCCGCGGTCGCGATGATAATGGCCCTGATGGTGTGGCTGTGGAACTGGGGAAAGATCATCCGTCCGGACCACTTCGACGCCATAGGCCGGCTGTTGATCGTCGTGGCGACGACCTGGTTCTTCTTCTTCTTCCTCGAGTGGGTCTTCGCCCTGTTCACGCTGGAGCATCCGGAGATCGTGCTCAGGGAGCTGCAGGTGTTCCAGTGGCCCTACATGTTCCTGTTCATTGTGTTCCTGGTCACTGGGTACTTCATTCCGGTCCCTCTGTGGCTCTTCAAGAACGTCAGGCGCAGCGCCAAGTGGATGTTCATAACGACGGTCCTGGTGAACATCGGGATGTGGCTCGAACGCTTCCTGATAATCATCCCCGGCCTGGCTCGGAAGACGCCGATGACGTTCGACTGGGGCACCTATCATCCCAGCCTGATCGAGATACTGATAGTGGCAGAGACGTTCGCGTTCGTGGCCTTGGGCCTGCTGATATTCGCCAAAGTCTTCCCGCTGATCCCGCTCTTCGACATCAAGGAGGGCATGGTCGTCCGGGACGAGATCAAGATCGGACGTCGGACCGTCCCGGCGTCCATCCGAGAGTAAAGAGGTTTTCCGATGTCACATCGCAGCGTTCTGGGCCTTTTCACGGATGAGAACGTGGCGGCAGACGCCATGGACTCGTTGAGGGAGGAGGGCTACACGTCGGCAGAGTACGAGGTGCTGACCGGCACGCCCTACCCGGAGGGAACGTTCGGGGAGGAGGAGCCTGTGCACAAGCTGTACAGGTGGCCCCTCATGGGCGCGGCGTGTGGATTCATCGTCGGCCTGCTGCTTACGACCGGTACGCAGCTCGCCTATCCGCTGGTCACCGGGGGCAAGCCGGTGCTGGGCATCCCGCCGATGGCGATCATCATCTACGAGGGGACGATGCTCGGCTCGATCATATTCACAGTCATCGGCGTGATCATAGAGTCTAGGCTGCCGAGGATCTTCATGGGAGCGTACGATACCAGGATAACGGAGGGCTACATCGGCGTGGCCGTGACGACCGACGAGGAACGGGTAGGCCGTGCCGAAGAGGTACTCAAACAGGCCGGAGCAGAGGACATCACACGCGGCTGGGAGTAGGGTTGAAGACTCTAACTAAAGCGAATAGGTGGATGGCGTCCAGGGCATTGCTCGCCATTGCCGCCGCCACGCTGGCGGTGCTGGCGGCAGCCTGCTACGACAACAACACGGGACGCACCGAGATTGGGGAGTCGATCAACTTCAAGCTGCCCGCCTTCCCGGAGACGGGCGGCAACGCGGTGCAGGTGTTCACCGAGATGCACTATCAACCTTCCTACAGGGCCCAGGAGGGGCCTAGGCTGCTGCCACCCTCCGACTCCGTCCCGGTCACGGGCAGAGAGATACGATACACGTCGCTGGAGGAGTACAGCGCGCTGGAGATGCCCGAGTCAACGGCCCGGACGTACGACGAGGCGGAGGCCCAGCACCTGTATGCGATAAACTGCCAGGTCTGCCACGGTCCTGCACTGCAGGGCGACGGACCTATCATGAACATGTGGCCCACCACGAATGAGGGCGTACTCAGAGGGCCGGTGCCGGCTAACCTGATGGAGGACATCACGCGGACGGCGACGGACGGCGACCTGTTCGCCTACATATCGCTCGGGGGGAGGCAGGGCGCCGCGGCGAGAATCCGCGACCGCAGATCCACTTCGCCCATGCCGGAGTTTGGGCTTCTTCTCAGCGAGGAGGAGCGCTGGGCGCTGGTCCAGTTCCTACGCAGCCACGTCGGGCGATAGACAAGAGCCGAATAGCGTCCGCGCTGCGGCCGGGGTCCTATTCGCCCAGCCCCCATCTATCCCATGCGGGCTCCGCCCGCGTCCACTGAAGGTTAGCGTTTGGTGTACTGCTTGGCCTTGCGGGCTCGCTTGAGGCCGTATTTCTTGCGCTCTTTCTCTCTCGCGTCCCGCGTGAGCAGCCCAGCCTGCTTGAGGGGACGCCTGAGCTCGGGATCAGCCTCGACTAGGGCCCGCGCGATGCCATGCCTGAGGGCTCCCGCCTGGCTGACCACACCGCCGCCCGTCACCTTGGCGACGACTCTGAACTGACCGGAGCCCTGCACGATACGGAAGGGCTCGGTCACGATACGTTGCCACGAGTCCCAGGGAAAGGCATCCTCCATCGGGACACCGTTCACGACGGTCGGGCCGCTGTCCATGTACAGCCTGACCCTGGCGACGGACGTCTTGCGTCTTCCGGTGGCGTAGTAGTAGTGCTCGCTGGTCAATTACTCACTCTTCCTTTTGCGTAGCCGCTGCTGTCGTCCGGACCGCACGACTCTTCTCGGTCGCTATCACCTGCGCCTCGTGGGGATGAGAGTCCCCGGCGTATACCTTTAAACAGGAGAGCATGCGCCGTCCCAGGGCGCTTTTCGGCAGCATACCCTTGACGGCGTGCCTGATGGCCTCGGCTGGCGAGATAGCCATCACCTTAGACAGGCTCCGCTGCTTTATCCCGCTTGGGTAGCCGCTGTGACGATAGTACATCTTCTGTTCAAGCTTCTTGCCGGTAACCCGCACCTTCTCAGCGTTGATGACGACAACATAGTCGCCCGTGTTCAGATAGGGCGCGTAGGTCGGCTTGTGCTTGCCCTGGAGCAGCACGGCGATCTCTGATGAGAGACGTCCCAACGTCTGCCCGTCGGCGTCTATTACGTGCCACTCTGGATTGAGGTCGGACGCTTTGGTCCGGTACGGCTTCGCTTTAGTCGTCATTGGAATCCACCTTCTGCGGGGGGAAGTTCGGGTAGGTTACACCCACCAGACAGAGTCCTTGCGGCGGCAGGGAGTGGGCGACCCCACTATCGGGACGCCGGTCCAGTATCCCCTTCATCTCATCGATCGTCATCCTGTTTCGACCCAGCTCCACCAGCACGCCCGCCATCCTTCGAACCTGGTGCGGGAGAAAAGCGTTGCCCTCCACCTCGAACGTAACGAGATCGCCGCATCGCCGCAGCACCGAGTCGACGATGCGCCGGACGGTGCCGACCTCCGGATTCCCCAGTGGAGCGGAGAAGCCAGCGAAGTCGTGAGTCCCCAGGAACAATCTAGCGGCCTCCTGCATAGGTACGATGTCGAGTGTATCCCTTACCAGATGCGCCCATCTTCGCCGCAGCGGTGAGCGCGCCTCTCTGTTGATGATTGAATAGCGGTATCTTCGGGTGATCGCATCTCTCCGCGGGTCGAACGATCCTTCGACCCGGTACGCCGCTCGGACTGATATGTCCTCCGGAAGGTAGTAGTTGAGTGCCTTTTCGAATCGCTTCGGCCGATGGTCCGAGACCGTGTCGAACGCTACGACCTGCGCCTCGGCATGCACTCCCGCGTCTGTTCTCCCTGCGCCTTTGATCCTTACCTCTTCACCTGTGAATCTGGTGACCGCTCTCTCTATCCGCTCCTGGATGGTCGGGACTCGATCCTGGTACTGGAATCCACGGTACTCCGTACCGTCGTACTCGACGATCAGGGCGAGCCTCATGCGTCGCCTCGGGCTATGGCATAAGCTCGAGGATGGCCACGGGTGCTGCGTCTCCCCTGCGTGGACCGAGCTTGAACATCCGTGTATAGCCGCCTTCCCTAGACTCGTATCGCGGGCCCAACTCGTCAAACAGCTTTACGACGGCCTTCTTGTCGCTTAGCGACGCTGCGGCGCGCCGGCGGGCGGCGAGGTCTCCCTTCTTCCCTTCACCTATCATCTTCTCCGCCATACGACGGACCTCTTTGGCCTTCGCCTCAGTCGTCCGTATAGTCTCGTGCCGGATCAGATCTGTAACCAGACCGTTCAGCATCGCCTTGCGATGTGCGGTGGGCCGGGACAGTTTCCGCCCGGCGACTCGATGCCTCATCTACCCGCTCCTTCATCGCCTTTCATCGGAATATCACTCGTCGTCAGCTTCACCGTCATCGGTCTCTGCCTCCTGCTGAGCTTCGATTCGGTCCGGGTCAAGCTCGGGCGGCACGAGGTCCATGTCGCGGAGACGCTCGAACAGCTCGGTATAGGACTTCTCGCCGAAGTTGCGTATGCGAAGAAGCTCCTGCTTGGTCTGCTCCAGCACCTGACCCACTCGGTCGATGCCGTCCCGCTTCAGACAGTTGAGGGTGCGGGACGAAAGCTCCAGCCTCTCGATCGGAACGTTGTAGTACTCGGCCGGTATCTTGAATGCCGGGGTCCCTGAGACACCCTCCTCGACGACCTTCTGGGTGTTGGCGAAGAGGAAGAACTGGTTGACCAGGATATTGCCAGCCTGGCACACCGCGTCCACGGGCGTGACGGTCCCGTCCGTCCAGACCTCGATCTGGAGCCGCTCGAAGTCGGTCCGCCGCCCTACTCGCGTCTTCTCGACGCCGTAGTTCACCTTTCTGATGGGGGTGAAGACGGCGTCGACTGGAAGGGTGCCGATCGGCTGACCCTCTCCGTGTACCGCCATCTCGTACCCCTTACCCCGTTCGACGTTCAACTCCACGGAGAGCTTCGCCTCGGCGGAGTCCATCACCGCCAGATGGAGCCCCGGGTTTACGACCTGGAAGTCGGCAGAGGAGATGATGTCTCCGGCGCAGACCTCCCCCTCGCCAGCCACCTCGAGTCTGAGCTTGCCGGGGCGGTCGACCTCCGACCTCAGCCGGATGCCCTTCACGTTCAGCAGGAACTCAGAGACCTCCTCCCGCACGTGGGGGATCGTGGCGTACTCGTGGAGCACGCCCTCTATCTTAACCCACGTAACGGCAGTGCCCGGCAGAGAGCTGTACAGTACCCTCCGCATCGCGTTCCCTAAGGTGACGCCGTGTCCCGGCTCCAGCGGCTCGACGACGAACTTGCCGTAGGTGTCATCGGCCTCTTCAACCGCGACCTGCGGATCGGGGATGATCTCCTCTTCCTCGGGCGCCTCGGTGGCAATCAGAGTCTGGAAGTCCAGGACCATATACTCAGTTCCTCCCTCTTCCGGAGCCGCCCTCCTACTTGGAGTACAGCTCGACGATCAGCCTGGCGTCGATTCCCGTATCCACTTCAACCGCCTCAGGCAACGACACCACCTGTCCCGTCAACTGACCAGTATCGAGATTCAACCAGGACGGCACGGGACGCCTTGGGATGTCCTCGGTCAGCACCGAAATGTAGTCCGGTGTCGATCCGTTCATTCTCTTCCAGCTTATCAGGTCGCCCGGCTTGACGAGGTAGGACGGGATCGTCATACGTCTGCTGTTAACCGAGAAGTGTCCGTGGTTCACAAGCTGCCGGCCCTGCCGACGCGAGTCGGCGAAGGAGAGCCTGTAGATGACGTTGTCCAGTCTCGTCTCGAGGATCTGGATCAGGTTGTCGCCCGTCGCGCCCTGTCGCTCCCGCGCCATGTCGAAGTATTTCCTGAACTGTCGTTCGAGGACGCCGTAGGTGAACCTGGCCTTCTGTTTCTCGCGGAGCTGCAGCGCCCAGTCGGAAGGGCGCCTTCTGCGCGGCACCTGATCGCCGGGGGGGCGTTTGCGTCTCTCGACGGCGCAGCGGGGCGTATAGCACCTCTCGCCTTTAAGGAAGAGCTTCTCACCAATCCGACGGCACTGCCGGCAGACCGGGTCTGTATACCTAGCCATATCCGTGTCCCTTTACAGGCCTCCTCGTCCGGTCGTTTCAAACAGGTTGGTTCCCGGGCCGACTGTCACGTCCGCTTCCCGCCTGGCAGCGCCCGCCGTCGACACCTCCATGGTGAGAGCCTCGGAGTCATAGCCCTCTTTTCTTGCTCTCAGGTCGAAGTAGATCAGAGTGCCCCCTATCGCAACGAGCGGCGACACAAGTACTGCCACGACCATATCGCTCAGGAAGCTCAGTGTGTCCGCAATCGCTATCGGCTCCTCTGCCGAGGCGATAAGTTGCGCCGGCAGGGACAGCGCGATGAACATTCCCAAGACGATCAACGATATGGCGATCAGTCGCACGAAGACCATCCACCAGCATCTCCGCACGAGAGCCAGGCTTCGCTTTATAGCCTCCAAGGGCCGGCGACCCTCCATTATAACCGCCTGTGGAGCGAAGCCGAAGTAGACCATGAGATAGACCAGCAGAAAGAAGCACCCGATGGCGAGAATGCTCGCCGCGGCGGACACGCTTTCGGATGCATCGGCCGCAGACGATGGGTCAGCCAGCGCGGGACCACTCACCGCGGACACGAGCAAATACCAGCCCAGCACTGCGACTCCCACGATCAGGAAGAGCGTTCCGAGGGACAGGATGCGCCACCAAGCCCTGCGAAAGCAGGCCCGGGCGTCTACGGTCCCATCGACGTAGTAGTGCGCGACTGCCCACGTGATCGAGCCGTGAGCCAAGGACGTCGCGACTATGCTCACCGCTCCCAATGCGAATAGCTCGACGAGCCCGGACATCGGCGCCAACGTGAGGAGAGCCGCCGGTATCTGCACGATCGCTGAGATGAGCAGAATAGGGCCGAGGTTTGCGCCGTAGACGGCAAACGTCTCGTTGAGCAGACCACCCAATGAGAGCTCGGACACTGTCCGACGCTGACGCTCGGGCGTCTGAGTCTCGTACGATCCCTGGTTCAAACTCGCCTTCTCTTTCTTGGCCGACACCCGTTATGAGGAATGGGGGTCACGTCGCGTATACTCGTGACGTGGAGACCCCTGGCCTGGAGCGCCCGGACGGCAGCTTCGCGACCGGCTCCCGGCCCCCTCACGTAGACTTCGACCTCCCGCAGACCGTGCTCCATACCCTTCTGAGCCGCATCCTCTCCAGCTCTCTGCGCCGCGAACGCGGTCGACTTGCGCGACCCGGAAAACCCGACGGTGCCGGCGCTTCCCCAGGCCAGGACGTTTCCGTCGGAGTCGGTCAACGTCACCAGAGTGTTGTTGAAGGTGGACTGGATGTAGGCGCGTCCGACGGGAACCGACTTACGCTCTCGCCGTCTCGTCCGGGGGCGTCTAGCCATTCTGATATCTCCTAGAATAGATAGCGGTCTTACTTGCGGGTAACGGTATGCCTGCGCCCGGCCACGGCTCGCCTGGCGCCGCGCTTGGCCCGCGCGTTGGTCCGGGTCCGCTGGCCTCGTACCGGGAGGCCGCGTCGGTGACGCAGGCCTCTATAAGTTCCTATGTCTATCAGCCGCCTTATGTTCATGTTCATCTCGCGCCTGAGGTCACCCTCGACTCGCTTCTCTCGATCGACGACCTCTCTGATGCCGGTAAGCTGCTCATCAGTCAGGTCCCGAACTCTCGGATTGCCGACTATCCCGACCTTCCGGACGACGTCCGCCGCCTGAGTCGCGCCGATCCCGTAGATGCTACGCAGCGAAATCTCGACCCGCTTGTTGTCAGGAATGTTGACACCGGCCACTATCGCCATCTGTTGATCTCCTGCGGTTGGATGTCTTAGTTTCCCGCCAGACGCTGACTATCCCTGTCTCTGCTTATGCCGCGCATTCCTGCATATTACCAGCGTCCTTCCCTTGCGGCGGACGACCTTGCAGTCTGCACATCGCCTCTTTACCGATGCAGATACTTTCATTCCTGTCCTCCGTCAGCCGGACGGGCGGCCACTCCTACTTGAACCTGTAGGTGATCCTGCCCCGCGAAAGATCGTATGGCGACAACTCGACCAGGACCCTATCACCCGGCAAAACCCGGATGAAGTAGAGACGGATCTTGCCGGAGACGTAGGCCAGCACCTCGTGCCCGTTAGCCAGCTCCACACGGAAGTTGGCGTTCGGCAGCGCTTCCGTTACCGTGCCTTCTACCTCGATGACCTCTCGCTTAGGCATCCTGTGTGTCCCCGGATTCAAAGACGGAGGTGAGGACCTCCACGCCGTTATCCGTAATTGCCACCGTATCCTCGAAGTGGGCCGACAGGCTGCCGTCGGCGGTCGCGACCGTCCAGCCATCCTCAAGCTGCACCGTCTCCCATCCACCCACATTCAGCATCGGCTCTATGGCGATGGTCATGCCCTTACGCAGCTTGTATCCCCTGCCCGGCACGCCGTAGTTCGGGACCTGCGGCTCCTCGTGCATGCGGCGACCGATTCCGTGACCCACGTACTGCCTCACGACGGAGTACCCCATGCTCTCGCTATAGGTCTGGACGGCGGACGATATGTCTCCCACTCTGGCTCCGGCCACCGCCTTTTCGATCCCTCGACGCAGGGCTACTCTCGTCGCTTCCATCAACCGCCGGGCCTCCTCGGACAGGGTGCCCACTCCGAAGGTGAAGGCACTGTCGCCGTGAAATCCTCCGACGATCGCACCGACGTCTACACTCACGAGATCACCCTCTTCGAGCGTACGATCGCCCGGGATGCCATGGACGATCTCCTCGTTGACCGACACGCATATCGAGGCCGGAAAGGGTATGGTGCCGCCAGCCTTGTAGCCTTTGAAAGACGGTATCGCTCCGTGGTCCCTGATCTCCTTTTCGGCTATCCGGTCCAACTCCAGAGTGGTGATCCCCGGCTCTATCGCTTCCTTCACCTTCGCCTTAGCGGCGGCTACGACCCGACCCGCCGCACGCATCAGATCGAGCTCCCTTGCCGACTTGAGCGTCACTCCGCCGGGCTGTCTTCCTATCGCGTTCATGTTCTCCGTCCATCCACCGGGTCGCCGTCAGGCGATCGCTGCGGTCAGCGCTCTGCCGACCGTCTCTATCGAACCCTCTCCATCTATGTCTTTCAGCTTGCCCGCGCTTTGGTAGTAGCCTACCAGGGGCTCAGTCTCCTCGGCGTACACCCGGATGCGTGTGTGAACCGCAGCTGGGCTGTCGTCATCCCTTCGGTAGAGTTCGCCTCCACAGGCGTCGCATTGCCCCGGTCTCGCCGAAGGTAAGGCGTCCTGGTGATAGGGGATTTGGCAGTCGCGGCATAACAGCCTTCCGGTCAGCCGACGCATCAGCTCCTCATGTCCTACTCTGATATATAGTACCTTGTCGACGCCGTCGCCATCGTCCGAGGCGCTATCAAGCGCCTCCGCCTGAGCGACGTTGCGCGGGAATCCGTCGAGCACGAATCCCTTCCTATGTCCAGGTGCGTCGATCCACTCCAGTACCATTCCGACCGTTACCTCGTCGGGGACCAGCTCCCCGCGCTCCATGTACGAGCGGGCCAGCCGACCCAGCTCGGTGTCCTGTCGCTGATGCTCTCGAAACAGGTCTCCCGACGACACTCTCTCGACGCCCAGCGCCGCGGCCAGCCCGGCCGCATGGGTACCCTTTCCCGCCCCCGGAGGGCCGAGTAGTACGACCCTCACTACCGGATGAATCCCTCGTAGTTCCTCATCAGAAGCTGCGCCTCGAGCTGGCGCATCGTATCGAGCGCCACGCCCACCATGATCAGGAGGCTGAAGCTGCTCAGCTGCAGCGCGCGGATGCCGGTGGCCTGGGTCACGAAGTACGGCGCGATCGCCACCGCACCCAGAAATATGGCGCCTCCCCAGGTGATCCGGAGAAGAACGCGCGTGAGGTATTCCTGGGTCGGGCGACCGGGCCGTATCCCGGGAATGAACCCACCGTTCCTCTGCAAACTCTCGGCGAGGTTCTGCTGCTGGAACACCACCATCGTATAGAAGAATGTGAAGACCACCACAAGTACGAACAGGGCACCCCAGTAGGCGAAGTTCTCAGGATCCAGGCTGTTGGACGTGAACCTGGCGAACCGGGCCATGAAACCGTCGCTCAGCGGATCCCTGAAGTAGCTCGCGATCGTGGCCGGAAGGATGATGATCGAGGAGGCGAAGATCAGCGGGATCATGCCTGCAGAGTTGACCCGCAGGGGCAGGAATGTCGACCCGCTCTGCCTCTGCATCCTGCCTCCGCGAAAGACGCTCCGTCCGTACTGGACGGGCACCCGCCGCTGCGCCTCGGTGAACAGCACGATGACGAAGATTATGCCGAACCCGAAGAGGGCGAGCAGGAGCAGTCCGCCTTGGTCTCCGCTCTGTAGGAAGCCGCGGCCAACGACCGACGGGAACCCCGCCACGATGCCCCCAAAGATGATCAGCGATATGCCGTTACCCAGTCCTCGCTCTGTGATCAGCTCGCCGAGCCAGACCAGGAACATGGTGCCCGCCACCATCGCCATGACCATCGATATGGTATCCATGTTCAGGCCGAGGCTGACTGCGGGCAGCACTCCGGACTGCTGGAGGAGCGTCAGCGTACCCCAGGACTGTAGGAAGGCAATCGGCACGGTCAGATAGTGGGTAATCTGGTTCATCCTCTGACGGCCGAACTCCCCCTCCTGGGACAGCGCCTTCAGGTTCGGTATCACAGGCGTCAGAATCTGCATGACGATCGACGCCGTGATGTAGGGATAGACACCCAGGGCAGCCACGCTCATGCTGGCCAGAGCCCCGCCGCTGAAGACGTCCAGGAAGCCGAGGAGCGCCTGCTGTTGAAAGGCGTTCAAAAGGTTCTGCGTGTCCACGCCGGGCACTGGCACGTGCGCGACGAAGCGGAAGATGACCAGCATTCCCAGGGTGAACAGTATTTTGCCACGGAGGTCCGGGACCCGCATGGCGTCGATCATCGACTGGATAAGCTGCGGCCTGGATACGGCCTCGCCCCGGCCGGCCGGCGCCTGACGCATCAATTCGGCCCCCTCACGCTGCCGCCCGCCGCCTCGATCTTGCTACGCGCCGACTGCGAGGAGGCATGAGCCTCCACAGTCAGGGCGACATTGATCTCACCTCTTCCGAGCAGTTTGACTCTACCCTTACCGGCCTTGATCAGACTCAACTCTGCCAGACGAGCCAGCGTCACGTCCGAACCGGCCGGGAGATCGGCCAGACTGCCCACGTTGACGACCTGGTATTCGGTCCGGAATATGTTGGTGAAGCCCCGCATGCTCGGAAGCTTCTTGATCAGTGGAAGCTGCCCTCCTTCGAAGCCCAAGCGGACCCGCCTCCGGACCGGGAGTTCTGTCCCTTGACGCCGCGGCCCGAAAAGGAGCCATGACCGCTGCCGTCGCCGCGGCCTACCCGCTTGCGCGGCCTGCCTGCTCCCTTTGGAGATCTCAGAGTGTGTTGCTGCATGGCCCGCTCGCCCCTAGCGTCACCGTTCCTCGGTCACTTCGACCAGATGAGAGACCTTATCCACCATACCTCGTATCGAGGGCGTGTCCTCGTGCTCAACGGTGTGATTCAGCCGCCGAAGCCCCAAGCTCTCGATGGTGCGGCGCTGGTCTCTGGGAAACCCTATCCCGCTCCTCTTCCAGGTCACCAGTAACTTAGCCATCTTGGATTGACTCTGCCTATCCCGCCACCGGAGCGGTGCGTCCCTGCTCTGCGACCCGGCGGCGCCTGGCCCGTTCGGCCGCAGGATCTCTGAGGCTCGACAGACCGGCCATCGTAGCCTTGACGACGTTCACGGGGTTCGTGCTCCTCCGGACCTTGGTGAGGATATCCTTGACCCCGGCGAGCTCGACGACGGCCCTCACCGAGCCGCCGGCTATGACGCCGGTCCCCGGCGCGGCGGGCTTGAGCATGACGATCGAGCCCCCATATTTCGCGGTTATCTCATGGGGGATGGTGCTGCCGCTCAGCGGCACGTCAATCATGCTGTTGGTCGCCGCCGTCGCACCTTTCCTAACAGCGTCCGGCACTGCATCTGCCTTTCCCAGTCCGATGCCCACTCGCCCCTCTCCGTCTCCGACCACCACGACGGCGTTGAAGCTCAGATGACGCCCCCCCTTGACCACCTTGGCGACCCGGGAGATCCTCACAACCCGCTCCGTGAGTGCAGAATCACGCTCTTCGAAGCCACGTCGGCGTTGCATAGCCATCAGAAAACGATGCCCTCCTCGCGAAGCGCGTCGGCCAGCGCCTTGACCCGGCCGTGGTACTTGTATCCGCCGCGGTCGAAGACCACCGTGGTCACTCCCCTCTCCTTGGCGCGGTCGGCGAGCAGCCTGCCCACAACTCTCGAGACCTCCGTCTTGGACATGCCATCCTTTCCTCGACGGACCTCGCCCTCGACGCTGGACGCAGCCGCCAGAGTGCTCCCCTCGCCATCGTCGATGATCTGGGCGTAGACATGGTTGAGCGCGCGAAACACGGAAAGTCTCGGCCTGTCAGCGGTGCCTGTCAGCTTTCGCCTCACCCTGGCGTGCCGCATGAGCCTCATGCTTTTGCGCGTGCGCTGGCGGGACACTGCTACACCCTCCTGGCGCTCTTGCCGGGCTTGATCCGAACCTGCTCGCCGGCGTACCTGATCCCCTTACCGGTGTATGCGTTCGGGGGGCGTACGGCACGAATCTCTGCCGCGATCTGCCCTACGACCTGCTTATCGATGCCCCGGATGTGGATACGGTTGTTACCCTCCACCTCGAGGGTGATGCCAGGCACAGCCTCGATATGGACGGGATGGCTGAACATGACGGAGAGGATCAGTCCCTCCCCCTGCTGCTGCACCCTGTATCCGACCCCAACAAGGTCGAGCGTCTTGGAATAGCCCTCGCTCACCCCCGTCACCATGTTCGCCAGAAGACTCCGCGTCAGTCCGTGGAGGGCGCGGTGCTCGCGCTCGTCGGAGGGGCGCTGGACCCTGATCGAACCGTTCTCCTGAGAGATGCTCATCGACGGCTGGAACGACCTCTTCAGAGCCCCCCTGGGCCCCTTGACCGTAACCGCGCTTCCCTGAATGTCAACCTGCACGTTGGCCGGCAGCGGAACGGGCTCGTTTCCTACCCTGGACATAGATCAACCCCTACCATATGTAACAGAGCAGCTCGCCTCCGAGCCCCCTGCGCCATGCCTGATGCCCGGTCATCACTCCCTCGGAAGTCGATATGATGGACACGGCGAGCCCTCCGAAGTAGCGCGGGATCTCGCCCTTGCCGACATAGACGCGCAGCCCCGGCTTGCTGACCCTCTTGAGACCCGATATCCCGGGCTCCTCCTTGCTTCGGTAGTGGAGGTGGATGCGTATGGCCGCGTGACGCGTCCCGGCAGCCACCGTCTCGTAGCCCTCTATAAACCCCTCCTCACGAAGGATGCGGGCTACCTCCAGCTTTATCTTAGACATGGGGATCGACACCGTCTCGTGACGGGGCACGATCGCATTGCGGATACGAGTCAACATGTCCGCGATCGGGTCTGTTACGGCCATTCCTACTCCCACTCCGATCCGTTGCGCCTCGCGGCGCTATCCAACTACCAGCTTGCCTTCCGTACCCCCGGCAAAAGGCCCTGGAGCGCCATCTCGCGGAAGCATATCCTGCACAGCCCGAACTGCCTGATGTAGGCTCTCGGTCTGCCGCACCGGTGGCACCGGTTGGTCTGCCGGACCTTGAATCTCTGCGGACGCTTCCAGCGTGCGATCTTAGATACTTTTGCCAAGCCTGCTCACTCCAGCCTATGCGACCCGCGCCGCCTCTCGAGTCCGTGTAAAGGGCATCCCAAGCAGCTCCAGCATCCTGAGCCCCTCGGGATCTGTCCGGGCCGTGGTGCAAACGACCACCTGTAGACCCCTTATCCTATCGATCGAGTTGTAGTCGACCTCCGGGAATATCACCTGCTCGCGAATCCCGAGCGCATAGTTGCCGCGCCCGTCGAACGAGTTCCGTGAAACGCCCTGGAAGTCCCTTATCCTCGGCAAAGACGAGTTCATGAGTCTGTCCATGAACTCGTACATCCGCCTGCCCCTGAGCGTAACCGAGAGTCCGATCGCCATCCCCTGCCTGATCTTAAACCCGGCGACCGACCTCCTCGCTCGCGTGATCACGGGGCGCTGCCCCGATATACGCTGCAGGTCTCCCTGCGCGTTCTCCATCGCTCTGGAGTTCTCGAGCGCCTCTCCCAGGCCGATGTTGAGCACCACCTTGCTCAGCCGTGGTATCTGCATCGTGCTCGTGTACCCGAACTCACGTACCAGCACTGGCCCGACATCGTTGCGCAGCCTCTCCAGAAGGCGGGGCGCCGGCCGTTGGAGTTCGACTGGAGCCGGGGACTCTTCAACCGCAGCGGCCCGTGACGTCCGTCTCCTCCCACGAGCGGGGGCCGACTCCTCCACGGCCTTTGGCTTAGCCTTGGCCCGAGTCGTGCGCGGCTTGCGGGCGGACTTGGCCTTCCCCTTGGCAGCGCCCTCCTCCGATCCGGACGCGCGACGACGACGAGAAGGAGCAGCCTCCCGCTGACTGGCCTCGTCCATGTCCTGGCCTTGGGTCTCGTCGCTCTTATCGGTCGTCACTCGATCACTTCCTCACAGATCTTGCATACCCTGGCCTTCGTGCCGTCCGTCAGCCTCGTGTAGCGTATCCGAGCGGGCTTGGTGCAGATCTGGCATATCAGCACGACGTTCGCCGCGCTCACCGGCATCTCCTTCTGGATGATGCCCGCCTGACGGACGCCGGGTTGAGCCTTCATATGGCGGAAGGCAACGTTCATGCCCTCTACGATCACCTTCTCCTTACCCGGAATGATCTGCTGGATTCGACCCTGCTTGCCGCGGTCCCTCCCCTTCACGATCATCACGTTGTCGTCCGGCCGTAGCCTCATCTACAGTACCTCCGGCGCGAGGGATACGATCCGCATAAAGTTTTTGTCTCGCAGCTCCCGGGCCACGGGCCCGAAGATGCGCGTGCCTCTGGGCATCTGATCATCGTTGATCAGCACGGCCGCGTTATCGTCGAAGCGAATGCGCGAGCCGTCTCGCCTGCGTTGAGCCTTCACGGTCCGTACGACGACGGCCCTAACAACCTCTCCCTTCCTCACAGCGGCCGCCGGGGCCGCCTCCTTGACCGACGCTACGATCACGTCTCCGAGCCAGGCGTAGCGCCTGCCGCTTCCTCCCGGGACTCCTATGCAGCTGATGGTCCTGGCGCCTGAGTTGTCCGCCACCTTCAGGCGCGTGTACTGCTGAATCATGGTAGGTCAGCGCCCTTCTCTTCAGGCTCGCCGACGGTCTCCGGTGGGGTATCCGCTGGCTCTGCCGCCGCAGAGGCCTGAGAGTCCCCGGAGGCGTCGCCCCTGGCGGTCATCACA
Source organism: Dehalococcoidia bacterium (assembly GCA_965208395.1). Classification (GTDB taxonomy): domain Bacteria; phylum Chloroflexota; class Dehalococcoidia; order Lucifugimonadales; family CBDBON01; genus CBDBON01. The sequence goes on along the minus strand of CBDBON010000001.1, from coordinate 214,823 downwards.
TCCTCGTCCACTGCAATCTCGTCGGGCTGGACCTCGGCTATCTCCTCGCGCGAGATGATCTCCGCCACCCTCCAGCGCTTGGTCTTGGAGTAAGGGCGCGTCTCAACGAGCCTGACGAGGTCCCCGACGCGGCACTCGTTAGCTGCGTCGTGCGCCTTGAAGCGGGCCCGTCGATTGATCGCCTTGCGGTAGAGGAGGTGCGACGTCCGCCACTGGACGGAGACCACCACCGTCTTGTCCATCTTGTCCCCGACCACTCTGCCGAAGCGTACCTTGCGTCTGTCGAAGCTCATGTTCCAGCCCTAGCGAGCTCACGCTCTCTCATTACGGTGTTGATACGGGCGATCCGCTTACGCGATTTTCGTATCTCATTCACGTTGGCGAGCTGCATGGTTGCGACCCTGAACCGCAGGTTCATCAGCCCGCGGTGCGTGGCATCCCGCTCTTCGGTCAACTCGGCGTCGGTCATCGCTCTAAGGTCGTCGATCTCCATCTCTCGATCCCTAGCCGGCCGCCTGGATGCCCGGGCGGGAAACTATCTTGGTGGCTATCGGCAGCTTGGACGCTGCGAGGCGCAGCGCCTCACGCGCCACGTCGTCGGGAACACCCGCCATCTCGAACATGATTCGCCCCGGACGCACGACCGCAACCCAGTGATCCACCGCTCCCTTTCCGCTGCCCATCCGCGTCTCCGCCGCTCTGGCGGTGACGGACTTGTCCGGGAACACCCGAATCCATATCTTCCCGCCCCTCCGTGCGTAGCGCGTCATGGCGCGTCTGGCGGCCTCGATCTGTCTGGAGGTCAGCCACGCCGACTCGGTTGCCTTGAGCGCGTAGTCCCCCAGGTTGATCGTGCTGCCGGTGACGGCCAATCCTTTGCGGCGCCCCCGGTGGTGGTTGCGGTATTTGACTCTCTTGGGCTGCAGCATCTGAGCGTGCCTCTACCTGGCCTCCTCGGCGCCGGCCACTCCCGTCTCCTGTACTTCGGCGGGGTCTTCCGCGGTCACCATCACCTCTATCGGCATGATGTCCTCCGGTTCCTCTTCCCGTGTGACCGTCTCCAGGACGTCCCCCTTGTATATCCAGACCTTGACGCCGATCTTACCGAACGCGGTCGTCGCCTCTGCCAAGCCGTAGTCTATGTCGGCGCGCAGAGTGTGAAGCGGGACACGCCCTTCCATGGTCTTCTCCCTGCGAGCGATGTCTGCCCCTCCCAAGCGACCGGAGGCTATGATCTTGACTCCCTGGGCGCCGGACTGCATCGTGCGCGAGACGGCCTGACGCAAAGCGCGCCTGTAGGCGATGCGGCGCTCCAGCTGGTCTGCGACGCTGCGGGCCACCAGATAGGCGTCCAGCTCCGGCTGCCGGATCTCTTGAACGTTCAGCCTCGCCCGCCGCCGGGTCATCTTCTCCAAGTCTCTCCGGAGCTCGTCCACCCTTTGCCCACCTCGGCCTATCACGATGCCCGGCCTGGAGGTATGTATGGTGATCACGACCTCGTTGCTGTTCCGCTCGATCTCCACGCGCGATATGCCGGCGTCGGGGAAGCGCCGCAAGATAGTCTGCCGCACGGAGAGGTCCTCAAGCACCAGAGCGCGGTAGTCGTTCGACTTCTGCGCGAACCAGCGCGTCTGCCAGTCCTTGATGACGCCGAGGCGAAACCCGACGGGATGCGTCTTCTGTCCCATCTACTCTGTGTCCTCCTCGTCGACAACTACGGTGATGTGGCTGCTTCTCCGGATGATCCTCGCGGCTCTGCCCCTGGCGCGGGCCCGGAACCGCTTGGCCCGGGGCGCTTCGTTGGCATATATCTCGACCACCCGCAGATCGGCACTGCGGGCTGACAGCTCGTTCTCGGCGTTGGCCGCGGCCGACTGCAAGACCCGCGCCACCCGGCCAGCGGCCGGCGACGGCATGAACTGAAGGGCCCGAAGCGCCTCATCCACAGGTCGGCCTCTGACGAGATCGACGATCCGCTTGAGCTTCCTGACCGATATTCCAGTATTGCTCGACGTGGCGCTGACTGGCACGGCGTCTCTATCCTCTGCCTCTTACCGACGTCGTCCGCTCCGATTTGGACGAGTGACCTCTGAAGGTTCTAGTCGGCGCGAACTCTCCCAGCCTGTGCCCGACCATATTCTCAGTGATGAACAGCGGCACATGCCTACGGCCGTCATGCACCTCGATAGTGAGTCCCAGCATATCGGGCATTATCATCGACGCCCGTGACCAGGTCCGGATCACCCTCTTGGTGCCGCTTCGCCGCGCGGCGTCGACCTTCTTGGCAAGCTTGGGATGTACGTACGGCCCTTTCTTGATCGATCTTGACATGCTGTCCGTATCCTGTCTATCGCGGACTAACGTCCTACTTCTGGTACCTGCGCCTTACTATGAACCTGTCAGTCGACTTGTTCTTGCGGGTACGGTATCCGAGCGCAGGCTTGCCCCAAGGAGTCTTGGGTCCTGGCATTCCCACCGGCGAGCGTCCCTCGCCTCCGCCGTGCGGGTGGGCGGCTGGAGACATGACGACACCTCGGACGCTGGGCCTTCTGCCGAGGTGACGGCTGCGGCCCGCCTTACCCAGCTTCACGTTCTTGTGGTCGAGTGCGCTCAGCTGACCGACGGTCGCCATGCAGCTGCTGAGAACGTACCTGACCTCTCCGGACGGGAGCCGGAGAAGAGTGTATCGGTCCTCCTTCGCTAGCACCTGCGCCGAGCCTCCGGCGCTACGGACGATCTGCCCACCCTTACCAGGCTTCATCTCAACGTTGTGTACGAGAGTGCCAGACGGTATCGATCGCAGTGGAAGCGCATTTCCCGGCCGGATTTCGACCTTCTCTCCGGCCTCTACCGGATCTCCCACCTTGAGCCCGTTCGGGGCCAGTATGTAACGCCAGTCGCCGTTTCTGAACTTGATCAGGGCGATGCGGGCAGATCGGTTCGGATCGTACTCTATCGACGTGACCTCTCCGGGCACCCCGGGATTATCCCGCTTGAAGTCGATCACCCTCAGACGTCGCTTGTGCCCACCCCCCCGGTGACGCACGGTAATCCTGCCGTGCGAGTTGCGCCCGGCCCGCTTCTTCAGCGGTCGGAGCAGTGACTTCTTTGGTCGGTTCGTGGTGATGTCGTCCGTGGTCTGAAGGACAAGCCCTCTCTGACCCGGAGTCGTGGGTTTGCGTGTCTTTAGCGCCATCTACACACCCTCGAATATGGTTATCGTGTCGCCGGCCTTGAGAGTGACAATCGCCTTCTTCCAGTCCGGCTTGGAGGATACCCTCGGCCCGTAGCGCCTGGTCTTCCCTCTCATCCTCATAGTGTTCACGCTGACGACAGTCACGTCGAAAGCCTCTTCGACAGCCTGCCTGATCTGGTGCTTGTTGGCCTTGGGCGCCACCTCGAAGGTGTAACGTCCGCCCTCCTGCATCTCGGTGCTCTTCTCAGTGATGATCGGCCGCCTCAGTATGCCCAGGGGATGCATCGGGCCTTATCCTCCCGCAGCCATCCCGGCGGACGATCGACGCCTCACAAAGGGCCCGCCCCATAGCTCCTCGGCCCTCCTCACGGCCGTGAGCGTCATGACGACACTCTTGTGGGTGAGCAGATCGACCGGATTGAGGAGCGCTGCGGGCAGCATCTTCAGCTTGGGAATGTTCCGGGCGCAGCGCAACACCGCCTCATCGGCGCCGTCCGCCACAAGAAGCACCGAAGAGTCGGAGCCGAGCGAGTTCAGAACACTCAACAGCTCCTTCGTCTTCCGCTCCTCCAGCTCAAGATCCTCGACCAGGAGGAGTTGACTGCTTCTCACCTTGTCCGAGAGCATCGCGACGAGAGATTGCCTTCTCATCCTCTTTGGCGTCCGCCGCCGATAGCTGCGGCCGGTCGGACCGAAGACCACGCCTCCCCCTTTCCAGTGGGGAGCGCGTATCGAGCCCTGCCGCGCGCGGCCCGTGTGCTTCTGCGGCCTGGGCTTCGCCCCGCCCCCGGAGACCTGCGATCGGGTCTTGGTAGCAGCCGTCCCCTGTCTGGCGTTCGACTGCTGGCTGACCGCCGTCTGATGCACCAGCGCGGAGTTCATCGGCACGCCGAAGACGTCGTCCCGCACGTCAACCTGGCGGATCGCCCTGCCCCTCAGATTGTGAAGTGTCAGCTTCACCTGGCTTATCGTCCTCCTCGTTCCGCCTTCTGTATGACCAGAAGGGAGTTGCGGGCCCCCGGGACCGCACCCTTCACCAGCACCAGACTGCGCGCCGGATCGGCCAGCACTACCTCGAGATTGCGGACCGTTATGCGTTCGTTTCCCATATGTCCGGCCATCTTGAGACCCTTGCGGACTCGTCCGGGGGTCGAGCCTGCGCCAACCGATCCCGGAGCCCGATGCCGGTCCGACTGACCGTGAGTCTTCGGACCGCCCCTGAATCCGTGCCTCTTCACACCTCCGGCGAAGCCGCGCCCCTTGGAGGTGCCGGAGACATTGACCCTCTCTCCGGGTTCGAATATACCGGCGTTCACCTCGCTCCCCGGCTCCAGGTCGGACACGTCCCCTGCCTTGACCTCTCTGAGATGGCGGAAAAACGATCCCGCCCCCTTCAGATGACCGGCTCTGGGCCTGTTCAAACGTCGGACCGGGCCGGAGCCCAGTTGGACCCTGTCGTAGCCGTCACGGTCAACCGTCTTGATCTGCGTGACCGTACACGGCTCCACCCGGATGGCCGTCACGCAGTCAGCCGCCCCGTCCTCACGGTAGAACAGTGTCGTTCCTATCTTTTTTCCGATGATCCCTCGGATCGTCACGTCGTCATCCCTGCTCATTTTGGGCGGCCCGCCGCGCCGGTCGCGGCACTTTCCGACACCTTGCGTTGCACAGCGCCGATAGGGAAAGTGACGACTGGGACGCCGTCATAGTCGGGCCAAATTGCCTATAGCTTGATCGATATATCCACGCCCGCGGGCACGTTCAGCCTAGTCAGTGAATCGATAGTCTTGGAGGTCGGCTCATTGATGTCGATCAGACGGTTGTGAGTTCTCACCTCGAAGTGCTCGCGGGAGTCCTTATCTATGTGCGGCGACCGTATCACGCAAAACCGCTTGATGGACGTGGGCAGCGGCACAGGCCCGGTCACGCGGGCGCCTGTCCGCTCGGCCGCCTCCACGATCTGACCGACGGAAAGGTCCAGTATCTTGTGGTCGAACGCCTTGAGTATGATTCTTATCTTCTGGCTTGTGGCCACTATGACACCGCACCCTGCTCAGGGGCCTCCTCGTACCTGTCGAACTCCATGCTGTAGCTCGCCCGCCCCTGTGTCAGCGAGCGGAGCGAGTTGGCGTACCCGAAACTCTCGGCAAGGGGAAGCATCGCCTTTACTGCCTGGATACCTCCCTGACCTTCTATACTCCGTATGTTCGCGCGCCGTCTGCCGAGGTCGCCAAGCACCTCACCAAGAAAATCGCCTGGAGTTACTATCTCCAGGCGCATTATCGGTTCGAGCAGAATCGGGTGGGCCTTTGCGACTACCGCCTTGGCGGCCATCGACCCCGCGATATGGAAGGACATCTTGGAGGAGTCGACATCGTGGTAGCTGCCATCCACGAGAGTCACCCTGACGTCCACCATCGGATAGCCGGAGAGCGGGCCCGATGAAAGCGCCTCTCGGACTCCCTGCTCCACCGACGATATGAACTCCTGGGGTATGACCCCACCGGAGGTTCCGTTCTCGAACTCGATTCCGGAGCCTCTTTCGAGGGGCTCCATCTCGACCCAGACGTGGCCGTACTGGCCGTGACCGCCTGTCTGGCGAACAAATCTCCCCTCCGCCTTTGCGGGAGAGATGACCGTCTCTCGGTATGCGACCCGGGGCTTGCCGACGTTGCCCCCGACGTTGAATTCCCTCTGCATCCGGTCGGTCAGGATCTCCAGATGGAGCTCTCCCATGCCTGACATCACCGTCTGGCCCGTCTCTCCGTCGTGCAGCACCTTGAAGGTCGGATCCTCGTCGGCGAGCTTGGAGAGAGCGTCCACTAGACGGTCCTGGTCGGCTCGTGACTTAGGCTCTATCGCCACCGAGACGACAGGTTCCGGGAAGGTGATAGTGTCGAGGACGATCGGCGCCTCGCTATCGCATATGGTGTCCCCGGTCGAAGTGTGCTTCAGTCCGACCGCAGCGGCGATCTGGCCCGCCGAGACATCCTCGACTTCCTCCCGGTGCTGAGCGTGCATCATGACCAGCCGACCCAGCCGTACCCGTCTGCCGTTGCTGGAATTGAAGGTCATGGCCCCGGTCTTGACCGAACCGGAGTATACCCGGAAGTAGACCAGCCGCCCGATGAAGGGATCGGTCACCGTCTTGAAGGCCAGCGCAGCAAAAGGCGCGTCCTGGTCGGGGCCCCGGACAGCCTCCTCATCGGTCCAGTACTCCCTTCCCTCTACAGGAGGTACGTCGAGAGGGCTGGGCAGGTAGGCCGTGATTGCGTCGAGCAGCGGCTGGACTCCGAGATTGCGGAGGGCGCTGCCACACAGTATAGGCACTAGCTTGTACTCCACGGTGGCTCGGCGCAGCGCGGCCTTCAACTCACCGTTGGTTATCTCCCGCTCCTCCAGGAACTTCTCGATCAGGTCCTCATCGGTCTCTGCTATCTTCTCGACGAGCACGTCCCGGTAGTTGCGGAACTCGTCCAGCAGCTCCTCGGGGATGGGGCCGTCCACAGGCATCCGCTTGCCCTCGGGATCGAACAGAATCGCCTTCTCGTCTATGAGGTCGACGACTCCCCTGAAGGAGTCCTCGGACCCGATGGGTATCTGTAGGGCGACTGGGTTGGCCTGCAGGCGATGGGCGATGCTGTCGATGGCCCGGTGGAGGTCGGCGCCCACCTTATCCATCTTGTTGATGAAGCAGATGCGCGGCACGTTGTACCTGTCGGCCTGCCTCCACACCGTCTCGGACTGAGGCTCTACACCGGCCTCCCCGTCGAATACGACGACGCCGCCGTCCAGTATGCGGAGACTGCGCTCCACTTCCGCCGTGAAGTCGACGTGGCCGGGAGTGTCTATGACGTTGATCGTGTGGCCGTTCCACTCGCATGTGGTCGCGGCAGAGGTGATGGTGATGCCCCTCTCTCTCTCCTGAGCCATCCAGTCCATCGCGGTGGTGCCCTCGTCGACGCCGCCGATCTTGTAGATGCGACCGGCAAAGTAGAGTACCCGCTCGGTAACGGTGGTCTTGCCGGCGTCTATGTGTGCGATGAACCCGATATTCCGAATATGGGTCGGCGCCGCCCCCTTAGGTTTGGCGTTCGACCGGCTCCCTGGACGGGCCATCTGTTTGGTAGCTACCATCGGTAGTGCACGAATGCTCGGTTGGCCTCGGCCATTCTGTACAGGTCTTCCTTCCTCTTCACCGCCGCTCCCTGGTTCCGGGACGCCTCGATGAGCTCCTGCGCGAGACATTGGGCCATCGGTCTTCCCGATCTGGAGCGCGCCGAGTTCAGTATCCAGCGCATTGCAAGTGCGAGGCGTCTCTCCGGTCTGACTTCTGTGGGCACCTGATAGGTTGCGCCTCCAACACGCCGGGACTTCACCTCGACCATCGGGGTGGCGTTCCTGACTGCCTGGGCGAAGATATCCAGGGGAGGCAGCCTGACCTCGTTTTCGATCTGGTCGAGGGCGTCGTAGACGATTCGCTGCGCGACAGTCTTCTTGCCGCTGAGCATCAGCTTGTTGATGAACCGGCTGAGGTCCACGCTGTTGTATCTGGGATCGGGGAGAGGATTTCTCCGCTCCGCCCTTCTGCGTCGCGCCATCTCTGGTATGTACTCTCGACTGGTCCTTCCCCAGCTACCTGGGGCCGGCGTCCCTCTTGCTACCGTACTTGCTCCGTCCGCGCTGTCGATCGTCGACTCCTGCCGTGTCCAACGCGCCGCGTACCACATGGTAGCGGACGCCCGGAAGGTCCTTTACTCGGCCTCCGCGAATCAGCACGACCGAGTGTTCCTGAAGATTGTGGCCCTCTCCCGGAATGTAGGCGGTTACCTCCATGCCGTTGGTCAGCCTCACTCTGGCCACCTTCCTCAGAGCAGAGTTGGGCTTCTTGGGGGTCTGGGTCCTGACCTGAAGGCACACTCCCCTCTTTTGGGGCGCACCCGAATCACGCTGTCCACGGTTCCTCAGCGAGTTGAAGGAGAAGCGCAGCGCGGGCGCCTTGTCCTTCCGGCGTCTGCCCCTGCGTCCCTTCCTCACAAGCTGGTTGACGGTCGGCATGAGAGTCCCTCGATTACAGATGAACGCGACGTTCTCCGGCTGGAGCAACAAACGGAGATTATACAAATCTAATATAGGCCTGTCAACGACTGGATGGGCCTTGACGAAGCCCTGAACCGTCAGGCCTAGACGGCTGACGGTTCAGAAGAAGTCGCTTCCGGGACACAAAAGGACGGACCCGTCCGTAGGGGGGGTCCGTCCTGCGATGCCGTACGATCTGGCGGGGGCGGTCTACTTGGCGGCTTTACTGAGCTCCGCTCCGGCCGTGAATCCAACACGGTTGTGAGCGTCGACCGTCATCAGGTCGCCACCGCCCCGGATGGGCCGGACCCGGCGCGCCTTTACCCGTCTCACCTCGAACGATCCAAAGCCGGTGAGTACCACCCGGTCTCCAGCGACCAAGGCCTCCTGGATGCTGTCGAGCACAGCGTTGAGGGCGGCATCTCCCTGAGACCGCGTCCCTCCCATCTTGGCCGCCACTCGTGAGGCCATGTCACTCTTCCTCAATACCTTCATATTCTTGCTACCTCCTCGCATGAGCGCATCCCGTATCTGCGCCTCTATCGTGCCTGCGCCTGTATTCAGGGGTGGCGACCTTCATCGCCTGCATTGAGGGTATATACGAACAAGAGTGCCGGTGTCAAGACTCCGGGCTGTCAGTCGCCGGCTGGAGCGGCCACGTTACAGACGCTCCCGTCGGCATGGCCTTTCCGTACCTGTGCAGATCGACAAAACGACGGTCCCCTGTCGTCAATTTCTGATGAGGAGCCCGGGCTGGCAGCCGCGGCAATAGCTGGTTATACGCCGATTGGCGGTCACCTGCGTAATCGGCCTCCCGCAGTCGGGACAGGGCTCGCCGCCCCGGTTGTGTACCTTCAGAAAGTCGCGTACCTTGAGGTGGATATTCTCCCCCATCCTGTCTCGCAGCACAGTCACGGCCTCCTCCACCACCTGACGCGACTTCTCATGCAGAGCGCGCTGCTCTGACGTGTCGAGCGTCTTCCTCCGTCTGAAGGGGTATATCTTGGCGGCGAACAGCACCTCGTCCGCGTACGCGTTGCCGATGCCGGCAAGGACTCGGCCCCGCGTCAGTATGCCCTTGATCTCCCCGTGGAATCGCCGGAGCCGGTCCCGGAAATCATCGAACGATACGTCGTCCAGCACGTCCGGACCCTGCTCATCCAGTCTCGGAACCTCGGCGGTACGGGAACGAGACACGTAGTAGACGCCTCCCATCTGGCGATCGTCCCGATAGCGCAGCTCCATCCCGTTGCCGAGCAGCCAGACGATGCAGGTGCTCTTGGACGGTCGCTTGGACGGGTCGCAGTATTGCAGTCCGCCGGTGAGCATCGGGTTGATCACGATGAGTCGGTCGCCCGAGAGGCCTATCAGCAGGAACTTGCCCCTGCGATCGACGGATGTGACGACGCGCCCCGCGATGTCGCTCTCGAGCCTCCCGGCCATCGACCGGAGCACGCTGGGCCTGACCACCGACGCCGACTCCACCGCGGCCCCGACGACCCGCGCACGGAGAGACTCCTTGATCACCTCCAGATCGGGCGCCTCGGGCATATTTGACCTCCCCGGCCAGGGTGACCGCAGTCTATACCACCGTTTCCGCTTGCGCACACTACATCACCGCGTTAGAATCAATTGACGATATTCGTAAGCCACTGGGGATCACGACTATGGAAGCCCGGCAGCTCATAGAGCTCGACCCTAACCCAAATATCGAACAGTTTCAGCCCGGCGACACCGTGCGCGTCAGCATCCGCGTCACCGAGGGTGAACGTACCAGAACGCAGGTGTTCGAGGGCGTCGTGATACGAAGCCGGGGAGGAGGGCCCGACGCCTCGTTCACCGTGCGCCGCGTCACCCACGAGATCGGTGTAGAGCGGACCTTCCTGCTGCACTCGCCCAGCGTCGAAGCGGTCCAGGTGGTCCGTCAGGGAGCCGTTCGCCGGTCGCGTCTCTACTACCTCAGAGGCCGCTCGGGCCGGGCCGCCCGAATCAAGGAACGCCGCCGACGCTAGCCCACCGTTCGGCCACCCACCGTCATAACCGGAGTCTCTCGGGGAGGGCGGGCCGACAAACATGCGCCGTTTCGCCGAAGTCGCCGTCGACGTCCCGGCTGGCAGCGACCGCACATTTAGCTACTCCGTCCCTGAGTCACTCTTCGTCCTGCCCGGCCACCTCGTCCGCGTACCCTTCGGCCCACGTACTCTCCAGGGAATCGTCTTCTCGGTCGACGATGCGCCCCAGGTCACGGAGACCAGGGACATCATCGACGTCCAAGGCCCTGCCCCACATCTGGATGAGGCCCGTCTGAGTCTCGCCCGCTGGCTCAGTCGCTACTATCGCTGTTCGCTATTCGAGGCTGCCGCCCAGATGCTGCCTCCCGGAGGCCGTATCCACGCGCGGACCTTCCTATCGGCCGTCGATGAGAACCCGGAAGACTGTCGGGGCGATCTGACTCCGTTCCAGCGCAGCATCGTCGGCCACATCCGATCTCGTGGGAGGGTCGATCAGCAGCGACTGGCACGGCGATTCGGAGACCGTGCCACTGGAGCCGTCGCCTCGCTCGTCCGCAGGGGGATCGTCTCGCAGACGGTCGCGGGCCGGCGGCCAGCTGGCCCAAAGCGTTTGCAGATCGGCGTGCTGACCGACCTGGGACGCCGGGAAGGCCCCGGCTGGATCGAGAGCGCCAGCCGCGTGCCGCGCCAGCCGGCCCTCCTACGAGAGTTACTCGACCACGACGATGAGACGCCCCTTCCCGAGCTCAGGAAGAGGTACGGAGCGAGCACAGTGAAGGGACTGATCGACAAGGAATACATCGAGAAACGCCAAGAGACGGCCGTGCTGACCGAACTGGGACGCCGAGAAGGCCCCTGCTGGATCGAGAGTGCCAGCCGTGCGCCGCGCCAACTGGCCCTCCTACGAGAGCTGCTCAACCGCGACGACGCGACTCCCCTCCCCAAGCTCAGAGAAAGGCACGGGGCCAGTGCGATCAAGGGACTGGTGGATCGAGGCTACGTCGAGAAACGCGTAGAGACGGCCTTGCTGACCGAGCTGGGACGCCGGGAGGGTCCCGGCTGGATCGAGAGCGCCAGCCACGTGCCGCGCCAGCCAGCCCTCTTACGAAAGTTACTCGACCGCGACGACGTGACTTCCCTCCCCGAGCTCAGAAAAAAACACGGAGCCAGCGCGGTGAAGGGGCTGATCGACCGGGGATACATAGAGAAGAGATCGCATACCGTACTCCGCGACCCTCTAGGCGGGCGCGTCTTCAAGCAGACACCACCGGTGTGTCTCACCTCGTCGCAGACTGAAGTGGCAGACAGTATCCGCGCCGCGCTGGAGGACGCCTCGGCCTCGCCGCGCGCCTTCGTGCTCCAGGGCGTAACCGGAAGCGGCAAGACTGAAGTCTACCTCGCCGCCGCCGAGAGGTGTCTGTCCCTTGGCAGAAAAGCAGTCGTCCTCGTGCCTGAGATTGCGCTCACGCACCAGACGGTCGAGCGGTTCGCGTCCCGCTTCCCGGGGCGGGTCGCGGTGCTGCACAGCGGCATCAGCGACGGCGAGCGCTTCGACCAGTGGTGGCAGACCAGGCAGGGCGCGTACGACATCGTCATCGGCTCCCGGAGCGCCATTTTCGCGCCGCTGCCCGACGTCGGGCTGATCGTCATTGACGAGGAGCACGAGTGGACATACAAGCAGGTCGACGCGAGGCCGCGCTACCACGCCCGCGACGCCGCGATGAAGCTCGCAGAGCTGACTGGCGCCGTCGTGGTCATGGGCAGCGCGTCTCCCGACCTCGTCTCCTACCACGCCGCGCTCCGAGGCCGCGTCGGCCTGCTGGTCCTCCCAGACCGGGTGAGGACCGACTCCACGGGAGCTCCCATGCGGGGAGATATGCCCGGCGTCCAGGTCGTAGACATGCGGCGCGAGCTCAGGGAGGGTAACCGAGGCTCCTTCAGCCGGCGCCTCGACGACGCGATGAGCGAGTGTCTGAGAGCAGGACAGCAGATGGTGCTCTTCGTCAACCGGCGGGGCTCCGCCTCTCACGTGCAGTGCCGCAGCTGCGGCTACAGCCTTCGATGTCGTCGATGCGATATCGCCCTCACCTATCACCGCTCAGCTGCCCGGCTCATCTGCCACTACTGCGGAGAGCGTCGGAAGCCGGCCGACAGGTGTCCGCGCTGCATGGCCCACCGGATCAGCTACTCTGGGACTGGCACCGAGTCGGTGGAGCGCGAAATCAGCGACAGGTTCCCGGCCGTGGAGGTTCTGCGGCTGGACAGCGACACCACCCGCAGCGCCGGTTCGCACGAAAGGCTGCTCAGCCGCTTCGGCTCTGGCGAGGCGCGTGTCCTCGTCGGCACCCAGATGGTGACCAAGGGGCTCCACTTCCCCGACGTGACGCTGGTCGGTGTGATCTCAGCCGACGTCGGGCTCAACATACCCGACTACCGCTCCGGAGAGCGGGCCTTCCAATTGCTGTGCCAGGTTGCGGGACGGGCGGGGCGCGGAGCCTCCGAGGGCACCGTTATCGTGCAGACCTACCAGCCGGACAACTATGCGATTCAGGCTGCGGCAGCACAGGACTACGCCGCCTTCTATTCTCGCGAGCTCTCATACCGCAGGCAGCAGGGCAACCCTCCCTTCGGCAGGATGGTCAGACTCCTGCACACTCACACCAACAGGGCCAGATGCGAGGCCGAGGCGTCCCGCCTCGCAACGGAGCTGCGTACAGAGCGCGACGCGGCGGGCTGGTCCGATATCGACATCCTGGGGCCCACGCCCGCATACCCCCCAAGGGTGCGGGGCCGCTATCGCTGGCACATCATCCTGAGGGGCGCCGCCCCGCGCCGCCTCCTCGAGTCGGTCGCTATACCGCCCGGATGGACAGTCGACGTAGACCCCGTAGCCATGACGTAGAGCGTCGAGCCACTTCCACCGGCCGACTTCCCGCATCGCGCGAAAGGGGGTACGACTTCGCGAGCTCCACCTACAGCCGTACCTCCAACATCTCCTCGCCGTTGATCACCTCGCCGTCGAACTCGTGGGCGATTTCGGCGATGCCCCGTTCCATCGGTCCATGCTTCATCAGGTACGTATTGTGCGTGAGCACAAGTCTCTTCGCTCCAACGTCCCGGGCCAGCCTGCCGGTCGCCTTAGACCCGATCATATACTCGTTGCCGCCCCACGCAGCAATCTCGTCCTCCAGCCCAACGCAGTTGACCACTAGGACGTCCGTCCCCTCAGCCAGCTCCGCGACGGTGTCGCACGGGGCCGTATCGCCGGTGAAGACGATGCTTCCCCGCGGCCCGTTGAACCGGTACGCTAGCGAGTCCAGCCACGGCTCTACGTGCTTTGCCGGCGCGGCCACCACCTCCCAGTCCTCTCCCTCGCACACATTGCCCGGACCGATGTCCCGTGCCTTGACCACCGGGCCTTTACGTGGCAGGATATCGGTTATCCAATCAACACAAAAAAATCAGGTACACATGGAAGGTGGAACTTGAGGCCAGCTGACGACGATGGTTGCCTAGGACGCTCTGTGCCAACTCGAACTATCGTGGTCGGGCCTTGCGTGGACAGTGAAGGGCAGCGTCTTCAAGATGTGGCTAGAATCTTGAGAGTCTTCCGCCGATCAGTCTAAGTGTCGCGAGTAAGTGGCTCTGAGGAACGTAATTGCTGTTATTGGCAGGAGCACGGTTCAGGTCTTTCATCTACCGGAATTAGATCGGGGGGGCGAAGCACCAGGCCTGTAGCCTCCGCAGTCAGCGCTGTCATCGCCGGTGTAAAAATGACCCAGGAGCGCCGGAATGGAATTGCCCCACCTGTAGTGGAAGCGAACCTTGTGGTCGGGAGGAATCTCGACGAAGGAGGTGCCCAACAGATTGCTGAAAGGTGGGACTGTGAAAGAGCTATATGAGTTGAAGGGAAAGGGGCGTTCGATCCGAGGGATCGCACGGGACTTGGGGATCTCTCGGAACTCGGTGCGCAAGTATCTGAGAACGCCGGGATTGCCGAAGGAGAAGCCGAGACGACGGCGGGAGTCCAAGCTGGATCACCACCGCTTACGGTAGATACCGCCATCTTCGAGATGTCGCTCGGCAGCCTGTCGGCGCACCAAGGACTCGCGATTCCTGTAGTGTGATGTGTCAGGCGGAGGAGCCGAGAGGCGTGAAGCTTGGCCTGCGTAGATAATGGGTGGCACTAATTCTGAGACGTGGCTGGGGCTATAATCTTAAGCCCCGCCACCCTAACAAGCAGTCTAGCGCTCTCTCCGGTGGACGTACAACTCCACCCTGCGCTCAGGTCGGATGTGGCATTCCGGCTTCAGCTTGACAGGTAAGGCCTGTGTCGAACGGTTTCAGTAAGTGGGATTAAATCTACTCGTCCAACGACTCCAACCAAGCAAGCGCACGAACTGGATCAGAGTCCCATTGGAGCGACAAGACCAGAGCACCGGCGCGTTGTTCAGCCTCAGCGGATCCCGCCCCTAGAACCCCTTCCGACATGGCCGTAGCAAATGTTCCAGCTGCGATTTCGCCACTCCACTCTCTCTCGACCCCCTCGCGGACTTCTCTCAGGTAATCGATGAGTGCAACGATCACGGCGTCTTCTCCGAGGGTCCTGATCTCCGCGATAGCACTGTCATAGTCCCCTAGCTTGCGTTCAAGCACCTGGCTCACTTTGTCGTGGAGTCTCCCCTCCCGAGGCAGAACTGAGAGAGCAGAGTACACCTCAAGTGCCGAGCTGGCTTCGATGAGTGGATTGGTCAAGCGTTGTTCTAACTGCTCTGGTAGCAATTGTTCGAACTCGCCAGAGTCGCTAGCCGGCCAAACCTTGGAGGAAACTCGCACAGCGAAGCGGATAACACTCTTCCCCCCTACAACGGGCACCAACATAGGTGCCTGACCAATTTCTTGCACGGCTTGCATCTTCTGGACAAGTTCGTCACAGGCGGCTCGCCATTCAGCTAGACTATCGAGAGCTACAGTCACTGCGAAATCGGAGGGCTCACCCTTCGCGGGGTCCCCATCAGTCCACAGCACATTGATATTCCAACCTGTTGACTGAAGTGCTTGTCTCACCCCTGCGCGTTGACTCTGAACTCCCTTATGGCTTAGTTGCCGCGCAATGTTTGCCGCACGTGTAAGAGCAGATGCGGCACCACCGCGACGAGCTGCGCTTACGATCCTCCTTGCAGAGTTCGCATTAGCACGTAGCTCGGTCAGCGTGGCGGCAATGTCGGCAAGCCCTGTAGCAAGTTCGCCCAAGGCAGGTGGAGCGCCGTCAATAGCAATAAGCCTCCACGGCTGTTCTCTTACACCCGGTATGTCCTTCCCAAGTATTGTTTCATTGATAAATGCCGATAGCGCCATGTACCCACCCGGGTCGGCAAGGCGTGGTAGTGCGTTTCCACAGACGTGAGTGATGATTGTCGAAAGAGGATCATTCAACGCCATTGCGTCCTCCCGAGAGAGTGGGTTTTTGCCCATTCGGGGCGGAAGCGACTGACCTTTCTCTAGCAGGGCTATGCGTCGTCTGTCCAATGCCTGGGCCGGTCGACCGTGCGATTGCACGAACGCATTTCCGATATCGCGGACAAGATTTGCGGCTTGGTGGAGCAATACAGCAGCTTCCGTTAGCCGTTCTGTTTCACTTGCTCCGAAGAGGGTTTGCGCAAGGCTTATCCGATCCTGATTCCATCCAACGGTGGCTGGATGATGGTCGTACTGGCGTAGGAGACCCGAAGAGCCAAAGTCGATTCCATCAACTTCCAAAGTGCGTCCACCGGCTAGAACCGCTTTAACGTCTACTTTGTTTATGTCGGGGAAAGTTCGCAGAAGTTGTTGGCCAATCTTAACCGCACACTCCCGAGCATCTCCTTGGTCAGGTTCGGACACATACAAGAATCTCGCAACGCCAATCTGGTCACCGTCCTTGGAAACAATTTTCAGTTCCTGTAGCCAAGGGACACTGTTGCTGAATCGCTCAATCAAGACCTCGGTTCCCCCAACGGCATCCACGAATGCTCTAGCCAGCTCAACGGACACGGTTCTTGCCGAAGCAACACAGTCGCTTAAGGCTGAGATAGGGCAAGCCCTCAGGTAGTCACCGAACGGGGTTCCAGATTCCAAGGCAGATAATAGTGAACGCCAGTCTATGGCCGTGCTGCCGAAGGGTCCGAGTAGGCGCAGACATGCGTCGGCACTTGTCGCCGACGCTAGCTCTGAGGCTATTCTGTCGGGGCCTACCGCCCCCAGCAAGGCGTTCCTTGTTGTACTCTGCTCTGGAAGGTCCGCCACTTCATCCATAGCGCGTTGAATCGGGCCAGAAAGGTATCCGGGAGCCTTGATGCCAACAACGGCGAGTTGGAGGGCCAGTGGTCGGTGGGCAAGTGGGACGCGATGTCGCTCCATAATCTGAGACCAAGCTGTTGCCTGCCTATAGAAGTCCAGTAGCTCAAGACCTCGAAGGCACGCTAGGAGACGGTCAACGTCATCTCGCACCAACTCGCCAAGGGCTTGGAGCACTGGTGTCTCAAGGTCAGGCACCTCCCTTAGCACCTCGTAGAGGAAGCGCGATAGTGCAGAGCCATGTAGCAATGTGAGAACTGAGACGACCGTTGCCTCCAACGTGGGTGGAGGAACACTGTGAATCACATCGACCAGGTTCCGTGATCGAATTTGGTGGATGCCAGCCATCCGCCCGTCGCGTTCAACGAGAAGATGCTCCTCCACCAACCTTGAGAGAGCAGCCCGAATTTCCGCGGAACCTGCATTCAGGGCAGCAATCAACTCGTTGGTCGGCACGGGCACTGACCATCTGTCAGCGGCAGTTACAAGAGCGAGGACCTGTAGTTCAAGGTCGCGACCCTCAGTGACACGCTTAGCAACTTGATCTGAAAGGATGTCATGGAGACGTGTCCCCCGAGTCAGTAAGTGGGTGTACTCAAGTGTGAGTCCGCGGGCCTGCTCGAAGGCCTCCCGCCAGTGGCGGACGCTCGTCACACCGCGCCGAACCAGGCCTGCATGAATCGCTGCTGCTGCTTTTTCGTCTAGTGAAACTCCTATTGTCCTGCAATCTGCAAGGTCTCCAAGAGCAATCAAGTCTTCGCTACGAGCCGTCCCTACGAGGAGAGCACCTGGGATCGAAGCCAATGCTTGTCGTAAGTTTGACCATCCGGACAAGTCCCCGTTGCCAACGGCGTCGACCAAGAGTCCCACGGGGGCCTCCGGGGAAACGCGGTAAGCCCACAGTAATCGCACTACATGCGGAACATCGTCACTAGACATTCGATGCACGCGAAGCCATAGGACGCCTGGAAGAGCAAATGGCAGCGTCCACAGCACGGCCGACTTCCCAACTCCCGACGGGCCTACCAAGAGGACTGCCTGACTAATATCCAAACTAGCCATCGTCTGCGAAACAAGGTCTGTTCGGGGTACAACCAAGCCCGCCGCAACATGGCCTGGCTGCGTAGACACACCCTCGTAGTAGTAATCGCCGATTTCGAGCGGGGCCGCGTCAATCGGACTACAGATTCCTTGAGTCAAGACATGCTCTATCGAATCTACGTCTATGAGTTCGGCGATTCTATTAACGCGTTCGATCACCCCTGTGCGGTCGAGGCCGCTTCTGTCTTCAAACTCAGTTTCGGCGTTGGCGTCAACTGCGTCAGCAACCATAACCTGTAGTTCCCGCGCAACAACCCGAAGCCCCGCCCTTGGTAGATCCACAACGATTCTAAGCTGGCGCTCCGTATCGGCAAGCAACTCGTCCCAAGGACAGATCAAGAGCGTGGTGCCAAGCATCATGTCCTTTGAGACGGATGGATGCCGCCCACGGGACGCAATTGCGGAAGCGAGAGAGTCCTTAAGGCCGCCCACGGCCTCTGCGACGCGAGACAGCGGGATGTCGGCAACAGGCTGTCCCGCGCCATTCTCCCAACCGACTAAATCTTGCTCCAGTACGACGATGAGGCGTCTATCTGTTCCGAATCGGTCCGCGTGCCGCAGCCACGCATCAACGATATGGCCTGCAGCTGCCCATATCGGAAATGGACCAAGACGACCCTGCCGTGACTTGACCTCAACTTGAATTGGGTCCTCCGCTTCGAGTTGCAGATCGTCTAAACCCTCAGGAACTATTCGGTCCACCGCCAAGTCGCCAGTTGCAAGTCGGGAGGCGAACCAAGCTCCTACGACATCTTGGTAATGGAACCCCCGGCTCGCGCGTGAACCTGCTCGCGTCCCTTGCCATTCTGACGAGTACCAGGACTCTCGCTCTTCAGGCGGCTCGGTTCTAAGCCGTATATGTGCTCCGCTTTTTGGAGGAGCAGCACGTGTAGATACCTGACGCCTCCTGCGCCCTTTAGATTTATTCCTTTTCTTCGCTTTACCTTGCCTGACCATTTTCTTTAGTGCCGATAGCTATCAGATGGGCATCAGCAGACTCAGACTAGGCCTCTGACTCCACCCACTCCTTGGGAATCAAGCGTTCCTGCATAACGTCAACTGCGTGTCTGGCATACTCCAGCGTCACCGGTCCCACGAAGCTCGCTCTTCTCTGATGTAGTCGTCCACTTCCTTTACAGTGTTGAAGAGGCGTTGTCCAGACCCCTCTGAGACAATCTCAAAGGCTGAGCGCCCCGATGGTTGCCGGGAGCACTCCCATCGCTTCTTCCCCTGAAGGTAGGCGGCGAGACCTCTAACGTCGTGACCGTGCTCTTGGGCCATCGCGTCCTTGACGTTCCACAATTCCCGTATGACTTCATCGCTCATGCTCGAAACCTCCAATCAACTCACTGGGAGTGCAAATCTCTGGACTGGCGAATCCCTGCTGCGCGCACAGGATACGGATAGCCGGACGAGTCTGCGCGTTGGCAAGGTGACGGAAGTTCCAGGTCAGAAGAAAGTCGACGCCGTGGGCGGCGGCTATACCAATGTGAAGGGCATCGTTCTCGGCCCCTGGCGGCAAGGCTCCCTCACGGATTAGGGAGGAAGCCAATTCGATGGCGGCATCCGTGATCGGCAGGACGTCTAAGTCGCTTAGCGCCTCCAGCCTCCGAGCAGCCGCTCCGGGGTCACCCCGTCCGGCCTCTTCGATGGTCAGTGGGGATGTGCAGACGTTGTAAGAGGACCTGTCGACTTCCCACCAGTCAGCCGTCGTCTTTTGCCAAGCGGCAGCCAGCAGGTCACTGGTGGGTCTTGCCGTAAGGTACGACACTACCGACGTTTCTACATAGACCAACTTGCTGAGTCCGCTCGTCATCGCACACACGCTTCCCAGGCGCTACGCCGTCCGCCTCTCACGCTGTGCCCGGCATGAAAGCTCATAGCGATGTCCAACATCATGCCCCGCCTTCATTCGCCGAGTGCTGAAACGCTTCAGGCCAGCCGCCGTGTTGCTCAAGGAGTTCGTCGATCTCATCCATCAGCCGCGCTGTTTCAGCAAGGGCACCGACGATTCGTCGGTAATGGGCTACGTCATCATCGGATAGAATCCGGCCCTTTCGGTCCTTCAGCCACTTCTCGGCAGGGCGGTAGCCGCCGATGGTGAAGTCCCAGATATCGGGTTCTACGCCCTCGAAGAACTGGCCACGATTGATGAACACGCGGCCCAGTGTGCCTTTGTCCGGTGGCACATATCGCACCCTGTCCACGCGGTTGTCGCCTGTCCCGGTGAAGGCAGGAGTGTTGCCTCCCTCTGACTCCATGAGATGCAGGGAAACAAGGCGCTTGCCGAGTTCGCCCAGAGACCGGAACAGAGGCACGTCGCTGGTGAATGGTACGCGAGGAAAGTCCGACTTCAGGAAGTCCGCGTACCGGCGTCGGTACTCCGGGCTGTGCAACACTGCATAGATGTGGTGAAACACGTCCTCAGGCCCGAAGGTCTCTTGCAGGTTGCCGGGGCCGTCGGAGACGAATACGAGTCCGAGCGATGATGCAACGGCCTCGATGAATCCCTTGTCGAGATTCGGTTCACGGCCCAAACCAACATACTGCTGCCCTTCGTTAGGATAGGTGTAGAGGGGGAAGAGCGAGCTAATGTCGTAGGTTGCCAGCGCCTTATGTCCAATGATGGTGTTGGACACCAACACGCTCCAATCTCGCTGGCACTGGCGCGTGGTGATCAGCCCCACATTCGGACCAGCAACCATGTGACGCATAACGTCGTATACCGGCCACCCAAGAAACCCCTTGGACTTGTCGGTGTGATAGGTCCATCTTCGGTCGAATGGACGATATAGAAGGAGACGAATATATTCTTCCCTTATCCCATAGCTGAGGATGTGATCCTGCACGAAACTAATCTTGCCGTCTCTGCTGTCTCGAAAAAGGTACTTCTCTCTGAGTTGCCCTTCGGGCAATGTGGCGAAGTCTCTGAGCGTGCCATAGAGCCTGTCTTTATCGAAATGGTAGGCGATATGATCTCGCTTGCTAACAATTCCGGTCGAACCGATGGGGAACAGGTCCGCTATGCTCCACCCTGCTTCATACTCATCGGTGAGGGTCTCATTACGGGGAATCAACAGGTAGCGGGGAGACTTCGGAGCGAGTTCGGCCCATTCGGTAGATGCCACGTCGTGGGCAGCCAGCCATTCGTACTTGCTGTCCAGCCCTGCATCTCGCTCACCCCAGAGGTCTGCCTGAAGCACGTGGTTGGGATGGTTAGCATTCCACGACTTAACCAGTAGGCATACGGCGACGCCCTGCTGGATGTCAAATACGTTCTCGTCCTTGCCGCCGTCGGGCGTCTGCTCTTTCTTCTTCGAGTTGCCGTGAAGGTCGAGCAGGTGCATCATTTCGAAGGTGGTCGTGAGACTCTGCCGCATTCCGCGAAACGTGGGATTGTCCAGGTAGCTGTGGTTGGTGACAAATCCGAGGACTCCCGTCCCGGTCTGTTCGATTCGCCGGTGCGCCAGGCGGATGAACTTCACGTAGTCGTCATTGAGCCACTTCGGATTCTTCTCCCCCAGCGGCTTGCCATCGACCTGGAAGTAGCTACCAGTGGTTGTCCTGCCATCCTTTCCACGCAGAAGGTTTCTGATCCAATCGCCCTTGTTGGCGGAATGCCCCGAATAGGGCGGATTGCCGATCACCACTGTGAAGCGTTGCCCATCCTTTACCTTGTTGACCGCCCGCGCCTCCTGCGCTAACGCCGGGATGGCAAAATCCATCCGCCCGGAGAAATCCTGGGCCGGCTCCAAGGCGTTGGTCAGATAGACTTTTGCCCGTTCCTCGCTACCGAATCGATAGCCCGTCTCGTAGAGCTTCAGGCCGACCTTGAGATGGGCGATGGCGTAGGGCGCCATAAGCAGTTCAAAGCCGTGTAGACGCGGGAGGAGATGTTTCGGCACATACTCGTTCCATAAGGCTTCAATTTCACGGTCTCGGCGGCCCTGCGTCTTCCACTTATCTACAAGCGTGCCGTAGATCACATCTATGGCTTCGACCAAAAAGGTTCCCGTGCCGGTGGCCGGATCGAGGATTTGAACGAAGTCCTGGTCAGGTAAGACGCCATGAGGGATTGTGAGGCCCTCGATTCGCTTCTCCATCTCCCCCCAGGTGGCTACGTCTGCCAGACCATCCTCCAACCCAAACTCCGTGCGAAGCAGTTGGTCAACCGACCGGACGATGTACGAAACCACGGGGCGCGGGGTGTAGAAGACGCCACGCTCGACCTTGGACTGCTTGTCGTACTCCGATAGGAAGCTCTCGTAGAAGTGGATCACGGGGTCTTCGCGTGGGTTCCTATCTCCGAAGTCCCGGACAACGGCGTCCATGTTGGCCCGGTCCAGGAGTTCCACGACCTCGGAAACTCCTAACTCGTCGAAGTCGATACCCGTTCCGCGCTTTTGACCGGATATTTCCAGGAAAGCGGTCATCAGGTCCCTCAGCAGAGGGTTCGTGCGCATGTGCCGGGCCAGATCGGTGCCACTCCCCTGCTTGGGGTCCGTAATGCGCGCAGAGAGCAGACCGTATGCGATGGTCTGCGCCACCATGTCGGCGAACCTGCTGGCGTCAAGGTCATGCACCAGCGTCTGGCTGAACGCCTTCATGAGTTGAGTGATGCGGCCCCTATCGCTTTCAATCTCAATCGCGCCTCGGATTCGCTCGCGGGTCGTCCTGGCAAGCTCTGCGAGTCGAACGGAAAGCTGCTGAGCCGTGGTGATGGTCTCCCGATGTCCCAGGGTGAAAGCGGCTCGCCATCGCTCGCGCCAAGCGTCGGCGTCACTCGTGTCCTCGGGCCAGGCCAGGCTCTCGGTGAGTTGACTGGCAACCTGATCAAGGTGCAGCGCCGTGTCCAGGTCATCCCAAGCAAGCACCTTGAGCGTGGGCAGCTTGATACTGCTGGCTGGCGCAGCGAAGTGCGCGAAGCTAATCTGGCGGGCGTCTCCTTCGCCGTAGTTGGAGATGAAGAGCAGGTCCTCCATAGCCCAGGCGGGTCGCTCCGAGTCGTTGGCTGAGGCGCGCTTCTTGAGCGCTACCCGGCCCAGGATGCTGCGGAGGGCGACCATCGGCAGGCGTTTCGGCTCGAACCTGACGAAGAAGACTCCCCAGGGCTGATTCGCTGCCAACGGACGCAGGCGCTTGATCTCCTGAATCTTCGCGGCGTTGGCGCTGTCGATTCCTAGCTCTTCCGCGCTGTACTCGAAGGTCAACTCCTCGAAGTCGTCGCTGACGATGGGCCAGTCCATCTCATCACGCAGGAACGCAATCAGTTGGTCGAAGCGTCTGATGGAGGCGAGCTTGGTCCTGTAGCCGGTCGTCATCGGTCTATCCTTCGTTGAGTTCCATCCAGCACTTGAGGGAGGGCTTCACACCCACGGGGGCATCAACTCGCTTGAGGTAGGTGTTCTTGATGTGCGCCTCCACCTTGGCGCGGATTCCAACGAGAGTTACCTCAGCAGTCGTACAGGTACGCGGCGTCTGCCGTTCCGACCGGATGCTCGCGACGATCTCCCCCGGTTCTTCGAGGACCGCATCGCGGTCCAAGTCGTAGAGATACCACCTCGTTGAACCGGCCTCGTCGGTAAATTCACCGAGCTCCGTGTCGAGAGCGGGAAGCCCATAGCAGAAGAAGACACCACGAACGCCCTCTGTCACCCGTTCCCTGCCGCTGAAGGTGGAACCGGGCAGTCGTCTCAGGCGGGCTTCCAGTTCCAGGTCCTCTTGTAGCAGTGCTTGGTACTCAAGATGCATCTCTTCTATTGCCGTGCGCGTGCCTTCATAGGCGTGATTGAAGTCCCTGAGCGCGTTGAACTCGTCATCGGGGGTAAGGAGTTTCTTGCCCTCTATGCCGAGCGTCTTCGAGATGAGCAGTGTCTTCTGCGTGACCCTCGTATAGAGCGTGAGGATGTCGTTCAACTCGTCGGGTGGCAGGAAGTTCCAGAAGCGCACCTTGCCTCTTGTGGCCGCTCTCTTGGAGTTCTGCGCCAGGATTCGTTTCTCTATCTCAGGGTTCATGCGCCGGTCCACACGGCCAATGCGCTGCATCAGCCGCACGGGGTTCCAGTGGATGTCGTAGTTGATCAGCCGCGAAGCGTCCTGCAAGTTGAGTCCCTCTGAGAGAACATCCGTGGAAACGAGCACTCTGATCTCCTGCTGGCCAGCGTCCTTGACCTCAGCCGAGGAACTCCCGTTGTAGAAGGGTGAGAAGCGCCTGATCACCTGCGCCCGATTGCCCTTGGATGCGCTGTCCAGTTGAGCCACGCCGTTGATGCCCGCTTCGTCGAGTTGGCGTTTCAGGTATCGCGCCGTATCCGCAAACTCGGTGAACACGAGGACCTTCTGGCTGGCCAGGTCCTTGGTCTTCAGGAGCTTGACCAGTCTGAGAAGCTTATCGTCGTGCTTAGGCTCGAACTTCTGGGCTTCGCTGAGAAACTGTACGATCTGATCGAGGTCCAGGAAGGTCTCGGAAATCATCTCCCCGACTTCGTACTCCTCACGGTCGAGCTTTTCGACGGCCTCAAGCATCTCCTGAAGCACGATGTCCTCGTCCTCGGCTTCGTCCCCGTCCTCATTCTCGTTCCAGAGATCGAGTTGGCGCTGTGCCGTGTAGCCGAGAATCTCCGCGTTCTGCGTTTTCCACCGGGCAAACCGGCTCTTCTCGCCGTCAGTCTCGCTGTGAACTTCGATGAATGCCAGGAGCTTCTTCAGCAGCCGGTTGCAGGACAGCTCAAAGGCCGTTACGGAGCTCTCGAACCGCTTGAGGAAGTTTGTCCGAATGAGACCCACGACTTGGCGCTGCCGGTTCTGCTCGAAGGCGTCTATGTCCTTGTCCGGCCCCTTGTACCAGTAGAGAGGGTAGTACATGGGGAGCGTGAACAGCGGGTTCTCCCGCGTGAAGGCTTTCTCGAACAGGTCCAGCAGATTGCCGTAGGTCTTGCGTATCGAATAGGCCGCCACCTGCGGAGCCTCACGCTCTGGAAACGCAGTGGACTGACCCGTCTCGCGGATCTGACTCTCGCGAGCATACCCGCGACTGCGCTGCACCACGAGTTGACGGAAGATGGCGTCAGTTGACAGGATGTCCTGGGTCTCGGCCAACTGGTCTGCGGCATCGGCCACGGTGTGACCCACGCGCTGGCGGAATGTCCCCTCCAGTTGATTGACGTGAGCCCTGAGATTGTTCACGCCTAAGGTACGGGCGAAGTATGCTTCGTCCCTACGCGTGAACAGCTCGACCATGTGACGAAAGTCGGTCAACCGGTTGTTGATCGGCGTCGCCGTGAGCATGAACACGGTCTTGGAGCGAACCGAGTCATCCAGCAGGTCGTACATCCGATAGTAGCGAGACGGATCTCTACCGTTTTCGCTGCCTCGACTGCCTGGGTTCCTGAAATGGTGCGCTTCGTCAATGATCACAACGTCGGCCAGCTCGGCTATTCGCCGGAAGCGCTCGGGGAAGTCGCCTCTCCTGTGCAGGTCGGTGTGGCTGAATACGGCCAGGTTGCTGAAGTCGGCAGCGCCGCCGCCTATGTGCGGCAGCCACTCGCGGAGGTGAGGTTCCCACACCCCCTCCTTCGCCGCTTTGGGAGCGAACAGCACAACGCGCTTGCCTTCGTGGAGGATCAGGCGCTCGATGAGCATCAGGCCGACGAAGGTCTTGCCGAGTCCCACGCCATCGCATAGGAATGCTCCCCCGTGCTGCCGCGCAATCTTCATGAGAGCCCAGTAGGCTTCCTGCTGGTAGCGGTCGAGTTGAGGGAACACCCGCGACCTGGTTTCGTCCCATTCCGTGGCGGTCAATTCATGACCACGGAAGAACTCCTGCAACGCCTTCGCGTAGACGTCGAAGGGCGAGTAGAGGCGTGTGTGCCGCTCAATCGTCTCGATGAGCGCGTCGCTTGCTTCCTTGGCGTCTTTCCAATGTTCCTCGAACCAGTCTTGGAGCTGAGCGACCTCACGAGCGCTTTGTATCTGGACGTTGAGTTCGATATTCTCCGACAGCCCCGGCCTGGTAAAGTTGCTGGACCCCACCAGTGCCTGTGAGCCGACGACTTCGAGCTTGGCGTGGGTGATGTATGTCTTCGCGTGGAACTTGCCCTTGTCGTACACGCGGCATTCGATCTGGCCGCTGCGCAGACCTTCAAGGACGGCTGGCACACCCTGTAGGAAGGGATTGTCCTCCTTGTCGGATTCGATGCTCTCGTTGAGGGCTTGAATCGCCCGGGTGCGTACGGCGTTCAGTAGCGCCCTGCGGGTGCTCTGGGTCGTCTCGGCGCCCATCAGGATGCGAATCTTCTCCAGCCCCTGCCATTTGCCGTCCAGGGCGAGGAGCGCGCCGATCTCGAAGAACCCCGTCGCCACGTCGAAGGCTCTTGCAATGCCGGACCACTCTTCCAGGTAACGCAGGCCCGTCCAGCCGGCAACGCTGTTGTCTACGATGAAGAGCCCCCTGCCTACCGAGTCGGAGTTCATTCATCCCTCCGGCTGGAACCGGCCAGTTTTGTATCGCCGCCATTGGATTGCGAACCGGCGGCTTGGGTCTTCTCTTGAATCCAAGAGTCGATTGCCCCGCGTTGAAATCGCCACTGACCGCCGACTTTGAATCCTGGCAGGTCTCCCTTTTGGGCGAGTCCATACAGCGTCTTCTCCGTGACCTTGAATAGGCTGGCGACATCGGAGATGGTGAGGATGTCGTCGGGGCTCGACATAGCAACTCCCCTTTGAAGTAATCCTTGGGCTATCTTACTAGATATTTCTAAAATGGTATAGACATTGGAAGGCCCAACGGCTAGCATTTCCTGGTTTGAGCAATCCAAATGGTCCGCATACAAAGACGTACCTGGGGGGATGCCGAATAGCGGCATCCCCCCAAAGTATCAACGGCATAACGCCTCGCGCCGACTATCTCCTCAGTCCGGGCTTTCTCAAGCTTCCAATGCCCACTTGGGCATGGACATGCTCGCAGGCTAACGGTTGCGCATGCGGAACAGCCCGGCAGTGGTGGCAGAACTACGCGGCTCCTGCCTCCGGCTGCATCAACAGTGCGGAGTAGCTCGGGGCCACCACATGCTCCACCGACACCTTCCCCGTGCTGTCGTACCCGGCGCGGAAGGCGTACTCCACTTCCGCTCCCCAGGGCACGCGCCCGCCGACCCGCACCGCGCCGCCCCTGGCCGTGCCGTCCCTTCCGCGAGCGCCGTGCACCACCATCCCGCTCCGCTCCCCCTTCTTCCACCCGAGAACCTTCATGGCCACGGGCATCACCCGCTCCGGGTCCTGCCTCTTCTGGAACAGTGCACTGTGAAGCTTGCGCAGCACCACAGCGGACGGATTGCGCTGGCCGTTCATGATCTGGGAGAGGTGGCCGGAGCTGATGCCCGCCCGCCGCGCCACCTCGTTCTGGCTGACCCCGATGGCGTCCATCTGCTGCCAGATGAACTGCCGGTCTATGTCGGGGCACTGGGCGGACGCGACCTTCGCACGCCCTCCAAGCACGGCCTCGACCTTGGCCTGGAGCTTCACTCCCATCGTCCTGTGCCCGCGCGCTACCATCGACAGGTAACTGGCGGACACGCCGACCATCTTGGCAAGCTCCTTCATGCTGATGCCGAGGGCGCGTGCGGCCTCCCGGATGAAATTGCTCGCGTCGCCAGTGATAACCTCACCCTGTCGGTTGGCGAGCGTAGCGGGGGCGACCCTGGCCGCCACCCCAAGCACCGATTCGATCTGGGCCTGCGCCTTCGGCCCCATGTTGCGGCGGCCCTTCGCCACCTGGGTGAGGTACCCGTAGCTCACTCCCGACCGGTCGGACAGCTCAAGCATGGTCATCCCCATCGCCCTCGCGGTTTCTCGGATGAAGGAACTCTCGGAGGTGACCTCTTCGCTCTGGCGGTAGACGACGCCCTGTCCGGGGACCTCGCCCAGGATGGCGATGGCCTTCTCCCGCAGGTTGGGGGTCCAGGGCTTCTTGCCCGTGCCCACCTGGGAGAGATGGCTTGTACTGACGCCCATCAGCGCGGCCAGTGCCTTCACGGTGAGGCCGTGCCTCCTTGCCGACGCCCTGAGCTCGCTCTCGGGCCTGCCCCTGCGCTCGGCGGGCGTCGCCGCATCCGTCCGTGTCTCCGTCGTCTTCGTCGGGTTGGTCGTTGTGGTTGCCGTCGTCATGTCGCTTCTCCTTTGGAATGAAGAAGCGGGACGGCCGCCACCCCCGTGGGGCGGAGACAGTCCCGCTTTGAATTGGTGTCCCGGTGTCCGGGACTGTCTCCGTGGGTGGTGATGTTGGCCCTGCGTTTGCCCTGGTTCGGGCAAAGAGAAGTGCCGCCCCTCTAGGACAGGGGAGCGGCACTTTGCTCGCCAACTGCTATGTGGGTCTTGCTTGCGAGGAGCCGGGGCGTGAAGCAGCCAAATCTGACTGCGACGCCCGTAACCTCGCCCTACCGTTTAATCAATGTGCATACGTACCTCCTGAATTTGAGCTTCTTGACCCGCGCGGCATCCGTGTGCGGGTTGTGTGTGACGGGATGGGTTGACGCAAGACGCACTCCGCCCACGGTCGGATGCCGGACGCGTGGGACGAAGCGGATGAGATGGACGCAGCCCGGCCCAGGGTCAACTCATGGGATGGCGAACCGGGAAGCCGCGTGGAGTGGAACCGACCGGCCTGAAGTTCATCCACAGGACGGCGCGGCGATGAAGCGACGCGGCCCTTCGAGGTCGTCTCGGGCCAACGTGTGTCGAAGCTGCGCCCCAACCGCGTGACGGTTGCGCCGCAGCATGAGGACTAGCCGGGGCGCTGGGCGCACCTCAACCAAGGTGTCCGAGGGGCCGAAGCGGAACGCGCTATGCCCCTGCGAATGTGTCCCTCCGGGGCGGACTTCGGGAGAGCGCGATGCTCGATCCTTCCGGTCTGACCCCTGGGTGGCTTTCAGAGAGCGCGGTGCTCGATCCTACGCAGCCTGTCCCGGATTCGGGGGACGGGAACCCTCCAGGTTTCTCGGCACGAAACAACTGGAAAAGCCTGAAACTGACTCCATTATTGCCGAACAACTGAGCGGATGGAAAGGGTTTCACGGCGTCCCCGCCCAAAGTGTTCTGTCCATTTCATGAAAACCCTAAGCGCGCCCCGGCCACCAGCGGCTCCGCCACAGGCCGCACGTGAGCGCCTTCCACAGCAGGTATCTCCAGGCCAGCGCCCTGCGGACATCAAAAAGGGTGTCCCTGCGCCAGGTGAGCTGTGTGCTTCGGTAGAGTCCGTGCAGCGGCTCCGTCTCCGGCGGAAGGGTCATCCCGTGCTCTTCGAGCAGGGCCACCTCCAGGCTACGGATCCGTTCCTCGGTCTCCAGCCAGGCCAGGCCCTTGCCTGTGCCCACGTGTCCCGCCTTCCAGATTTCGCGCCACTCCTCGATGAGCGGCCACGCCTCGCCGAATACCTCCTCGTCGTCGGGCGCGGGCTCCTTCGTCACCAGCTCGGGATACAGCCGCTTTGGGTACCTGGCCCTCGCCGACGGCTTGTCCGTCGCCGGGGCCTCCTCCGGCGCGTCTCCGGTTGCGTCCTGGGCCTCCGTCGGTCCCGTCGTGGACTCTCGCTGGGCTTCCGCACGCGACAGCCTCTTCTCGATCTTCGCTAACGCCCCGCTCTGCTCCTCACACAGGACTTTCACCTCGCCTTTGACGGCGTCCAGACCCTCGTGCAGCTCTTTCGCCAACCCCTCCACCCGACGCTCCAGCGCGTCGTGACGCCTCCGGTGACGGGCGGCGGACGAACCCACCCCATCCCGGAGGCCCCGCTCCAGGGCTTCCCTGAGCCGCCACGTCATTCCCCCGCCATCCATGCAGGCACCCACGGTCCGCCGGTCTATCCCCAGCGCCCGCGCCGCTCCCTTACGGCTCCCTTCTCTTCGCACCACCTCGTGCAGCAGGGCCATGAGCCTCTGGACGTGCTCCTCTTCAGCGTCTCCGCCTTCAGTCTTGACCACCTCACTCGCTTCCATCAGTCCCTCCTCCGGTACAACATGTACCCGTTTTGTACACGGCTGCCAACTCTCTCAGGGTGTACAACATGTACCGCTTCAGCTACGGGCTATGTACCAGCCAGTCGCAACCGGTCCCTGACAAAAAGTGTTCGCTTTTCACGTCCGGTAGGGGCTGCTTTCCCCCTGTTCCAGCTTTGAAAACCGCCCAGATGTACAACATGTACACGGACGCGTTTTCCTGTACTACCCCATGACATCACGGGAGGCCCCTTGGCGGGTATCCCCTGGAAGGGGCTATCACGAATGAAACGGTTGCACGGATGTAGCTGTCTCAGAAGTCTTCGCCGATAGGCGATAATGGACGAGACGGGTGAGCCGTTTAGCCAATAACAGGGAGCTACATGATGCCGTATCGCGAGATGACTCGGGACCGAGCGTGGCTGATGCCCCCGACCGTTGACGAGCTGATCCCAGCCGACCATCCTGCCCGCTTCGTGGCCGAGTTCGTGGACACCCTCGACCGGGAGGAATGGGCCGACCTCGGCGTGGACATCAACGGGGAGGCGATGGGCGCGCCAGCCTATCACCCGAGTGCGCTCCATCCCGCAGACGTGCTCAACTGGCCGAAGCTACAGACGCAACTTCGACCAGAGCCTGTCCCGTACTCGATACGGGGTTGCCGAGGACGATGCGCAGATTCACGTCGTCCCCGTGTCCGACGGAGAGGCGATCAAACCCAGCCGTCAGACCTGTGCCCGACGACCGGAGCGATCAACTCCAACCAACCGGACGGGTGCCCTGCGGGTGAAGGACCAACGTCAAACTCCAACCCTCTGGACGGGACCGAGAACGGAGGCCCTTGCGTCAACTCCGTCGGTTCGGCCCGCACTGGTTGCGAAGGACCAACGTCAAACTCCGCATTGCCAGCATTCCCTCTTGGGCGAAGCCCGTGCAACAGGGATCACGCACCCGGGTTTCTATGGTCGGAAACCTTGGAGAAAGCCTAACAGTGAGGTCATCATAGCCGATCTGAGAGGCCAAAAAGACCCCCTGCGTGCCCCCACCCCGGAAAATTGCCCCAAAGCGACCTGCACAACGTAACCTCTCAGACAACCACAACCACCGCAGCGTGAGCGCCCGCCACCGGACGATGAGCGGCCCATGCGTCGCCGAAAACCTCCTCGTCTTCATCGGCGGGCTCAAGGGTCACGAGGTCGAGATACTCGCGCCGGGTCAAGGGACGCTGCGGCCCAGCGTTTCGTCCTGACGCTCCGTCTTCTCCTCCATCAGCGCCTTGCTCTGAGGAACCGGCGCCGACGTGACCGGCCCCGGTCGTCTTCGCCCCCACGAAGTCGTCCTGCCCCAGGGCCTTCACCGCGCCCTCCAGCGCCCCCAACCGTTCCTCCATGGCGTCGTTGGGCTCCCGCTGGCGGACCGCCGTAGAACCCACGCCCTACCGCAAAGCCCGCTCCAGGGCCTCCCGCATACGCCGCGACAGCCTTCCCGTCCTCGCGCTCTCGGCCACCGTGCGCTGGTCGATCTCCAGCGCCCGCGCAGCGCCCCTGTACCCGCGCTCCCGCACCAGTTCTTGCAGCAACGTCATGAGCCGCATGTGGTACATGTTCTCCACGTCTTTGCTGTCCTCAATGCCGTGTCCGGTGGTCTTCATGGCAATGTCCTCCTCCTCAAGAAATTCGTCTCAGCTGTGAATTCCGCCAAGTCCGTGTTTTCTGCGATGTCGCACCCCGCGTAACGCACCCCCACCTCAAACGCACCTTTTGGCCGGTTTTGTCATCGGGGCGTCGATTTTGCCCGCGTCATGCACCCCCACCTCAAGCCTCCTCTTGTCATCGCCGACCGGATTCCGCCCTTTCATCAGATTGCTCACCGCTCACGTCCGGTAGAGGGGGTTTTGCCCCTGGTTCAGCTACGGAATCACGACTTTGACCAGTCAGTCACCAAACTCCTTTTCCTGTACACCCCTGCCACTGCATGAAACGGCCCGCCAAAAGGAGACCTCGGAAGGTGCCACCTTGCGTGAGGTCTTTTTTCGCGTCTGAACCGTTCACACTCTCTTGCGATGTCTGTGATGCGATGAACCGCAGCAAATCGCAGTGAGGTGAGCGAGGTGGCGCTGAGTTCGACAGAGCGACCAACAACCCCGGTGACGCCGTGGCCTCCACGGCCTCATCCCGGTAGCCGGGTCTGGCCCCATTGCGTCTCGCCATCGCTACGGGGGATGAATGAAACGGTTGCACGGATGAATACCCCCTCCGAGGGATAACGCTCGGCATTCCGGTCACCCACACTGACGTAGCGACCGGGCCGTAGTCCGGTAGGTCAACCCTGAGCACCTATCCGACCGCAAGCAAAACGACAAGAGCAGCGATCTTGAAAGAAGCCACCCGCAGGACAGAGCAGAAGACGCGAAGCGAAGCCTCCGCAGAACTGCGCGTGGTGGCGATCAACTGCAACCCCGCTCCCGACGCCCAGGACCGCCTGCGCAGGCTCTTCACGATACTGGCCAAGCTGGCCCAGGACGAGGAGGCTTCCCCTGCGGACCCGACGCCTCAGCACGGCCCGGAAGGGGAAGACTGAGGCGTCTTCGAGCACAACTGGTTCTCACTCACGTCTATCCTCTCCAGTCCAGTCAACTGCGTCGTCCTTGACATGAGATTGCATTAGTGCCATCATGTGAGTATCGTGAACAGGACTCTGGACGACATGCGGCGCAACCCCCGGAACGTCCGGTTCGACGACCTCAGAAGGGTCTGCGACCGCTACTTCGGAGAGCCGAGGCGGAGGGGCAGTCATCTCTTCTACAGGATGCCCTGGCAGGGCAGGCCGCTGGTGAACATCCAGCCCGTCCGGGGCATGGCCAAGGCGTACCAGGTCCGTCAGGCGCTCAGGGCAATCGACAGATTGGAGGAAATGCATGGCTGAATTGATCGACCGCTACACCTACCGGGTCTTCTGGTCCGACGAGGACGAGGAGTACGTCGGCCTGTGCGCCGAGTTCGGCCTGCTGAGCCACCTGGACGATACCCCGGAAAAGGCCCTGATCGGGATTCGAGAGGTGGTGTCCCACGCCGTCCAACTGAATCTGGAGGAGGGCATCGAAGTCCCGGAGCCGATATCCACACGCCGCTACAGCGGGACGATCACCCTGCGCATTCCCCCGGAGACCCACCGCGCCCTGGCGATGGACGCAGCCGAGGCGGGCGTCAGCATGAACCGGCTGGCCACCGAACGACTGACGCTGCGACGTTAGCCTTAGCCAAGTCCTATACACAGAGGAGACAACCATGCCAAGAATCAAGATGCAGCGCCGCAAGGCGAAGGAAGGCAGGGCGGCCATCTACGCCCGCGTCTCGGACCAGAGCCAGGACGCCGAGGACAAGACCTCCATCTCCGAGCAGACATCCGACATGGAGGCCCACTGCGAAAAGCGCGGCCTGACCATCGTGGCCCGCTACCAGGAGGTGGGACAGGGCTGGTCGAAGAAGCGCCCGGAGTTCCAGAGGATGCTCGCCGACGCCAGGCGGGGGCGCTTCGACACCATCGTCTGCTGGAAGTCCGACCGGCTCAGCAGGGGCATGTACCCCGCAGCCGCCCTCATGGAGGTGGTCGAGGCGCACCACATAGAGTTGGAAGCGGTCATGGACGCCATCGACATGAAGACCTTCGGACTGATGGCCGCCATCGGCAAGATCGAGCTGGACAACTTCCGGGAGAGGGCGTCGATGGGCAGGCGCGGCGCTGCCAAGCAGGGCCGAATCCCCATCGGCAACGTCCCCTACGGCTACCGCATCGGTGACGACGGCAGGCCCGAGATAGCGGAGGACGAGGCCGAGGTCGTCCGCCGCATCTTCCGCATGTGCGTGCGGGACGACCTCGGAGCGCGGGTGATCGGCCAGCGGCTCATGGCCGACGGCGTTCCCGTCGCCAACGGCGGCAAGCGGTGGTGGGACGGCCAGATATACCGCATCCTCAGCAACGAGACCTACAAGGGGACGTGGTGGTACGGCAAGGCCCGCTACGTATCCACCGAGGATGGGACGAGAGTTTACGAGAAGGACAGGGAGACCTGGATACCCGTGCCGTTCCCGCAGATAGTGGACGAGCAGACCTGGGATATGGCCCAGAGCCTCATGAAGAAGCGGCGCACCCGCTCCTACCGCAACACCAAGATATTCTACCTGTTGCAGCACCTGGTCCGGTGCACCGGATGCGGGATGCTGATGGGCTGCATGGCCACCAGGAAGCGGACGGTCAAGCGCAACGGCAAGGTCTACAAGTACGAGATGGACGTCCCCCGCCGCTACTACAAGTGCTACGGCGTGCAGCACTTCCAGACGGGATGCCGAAAGCACACGATGATCCGGGCGGAGCGGCTGGAGGGCCTGGTCTGGGGAGAGGTCAAGAAGGTGCTGGAGTCCCCCGGCCTCATCGTCGCGGGCATCGAGTCGCTGGACACTCAGGAGGACGGAGGGCTGGAAAACCAGATTGCCAGGGCGGAGCGCGAGCTTCAGAGGGTGCAGTTCGAGGAAGACCGGGTGATCAGACTCTACGTCACGGAGAAGATCACCGAGGAGCAGATGGACCGGCAGCGCAAGTTCATCACCGAACGGCTGGAGACGCTGCGGAAAGGGCTGGACGACCTCCGCGCCAGGGAGATGGCGGCGGTGGAGAAGCAGGCTTTGGGTGAGCACGTGGTCGAGTGGGCCAACCGGGTCGGCGGCAGACTGGACGACCTGCCGGACGAGGAGCGCCGCGAGGTGTTGCGGCTCCTTCTCGACGAGGTGACCATCGACGGGGAGAACAACGTCAATCTCACCCTCGGCATCCCAACGGAAGAGTTAGAGTCGATTGCACCACCGGTAACAGCTTCCCTCCGTATATCTCGTAGACCGCCAGACTCATCGGATGGTTCATCCTCACCTTGAAGTCGTGGGCGAACGCGCCCTCGTCCAGGTCTATCAGCCGCCGGGTCAAGAGCTCGGTCGGCTCCGGCCCGAACACCTGGAGCTCGGGGAGTTGGCCGAAATCGTCGATCCACCGGGTCAACAGGAATGCGGGATAGTCCAGGTCGTGGTCCGAGTGGTGGTGGGTGAAAACAGGTGGTCGATCTGCCCCGGCGATAGCCCCATCTTGACCATCTTGTGGGTCGCCGCCGGCCCGCAGTCGAACATGAGGTATTCGTCGCCCGACCTGAGCACCACCGACGTCCCGAATGCCTCGGGCGTCGCCACCGGCCCGCCAGACCCAACGATGCACAGGGTATCCACGCCGGTCCTCCTTTACACTCAAAACGGTCCCTGCGCCCGCGAGGCGATCTCCTCCCTGTCGAGCTCGTAGAAGTTGCAGTACCGGCACCGAGACGTATCGTCGATGAGCGGAAAGGCCTCCATCTCCCTGGGCATGTTCGCGTTGACGTCCTCCAGGTAGCCGCGCATGGCGCCGATGCTGTCGACTATCCGGCCGCGCGTATCCGCAAGCTCCTCTTCGGTGAACCGGTGCTCGTCCGTCCTGCCCTGCGACAGCCACTCTATCCGCCCGACTATCCGCTCCGCATCCACCTCGTGGCGCGACTGGACATACAGCGCGTATACGGCCACCTGATCCCAGTCAGCCTCCCCGCCGCCGGTCTTCCAGTCGGCCACCGTCCATGTGTCGTCCCCCAACCTGTAGACCAGGTCCGGCACACCGTGCACCGGCGAGCCGTCGATTTCGAAGGTGACGAACCCCTCCACCTCCTTGACCTCGACGTACGGGGCGGCGACCGCCTCACGGAAGCTCTTGGTTTCGACCAGGTTAGTCAGGCACTCCCTGATGCGCTCCTTGGACCGCGCTATGTTCGCTTCGGAGAGACCGCTGTCGTAGTAGGACTCGTGGAACATCTTCCGCCAGCGCGGCCTCCGCTCCCACTCTTCGCGGTCCTTCGACTCCATGTACGCCTGGTTGAGAATGCCGCGGACCCTTTCGTAGAGCTGGTCGAAGCCCGGTACGTCTCCGCGTGTCCGGGCCGACTGGACGGCGAAGGCCGCCGCGTCGTGGACGGCGCCCCCCAGCTCCAGGGGGAGGTTGGTCAGCTGCTTCAGCCGGTAGGCCGAGGCCGAAAGCCCGTCGGCGTCGTCCTCCCAACCGTTGTGCGACGCGTAGTAGTGGTAGTAGTAGCGGCGTGGACACTCCTGGAAGGTCCTGTTCCGGCTGTGCGACCACGACCAGTCCGGAAATTCCTTTCTCTGGTACGTCAATCCGGCGCTCCTACCGTCGAACAAAAAGGCGCGGACTGACGTCCGCGCCTCTGTGCTCGCTTCTCAGGACCCTCTAGAGGTTGAACTGCGGGTCCATGTAGTCCTTGTCTTTGGCGTACACCTGCAGCCTGCCCCTGGTCATCTCCGTGACGATTATCCGGTCTTCCTCGTCGACGGCTATCCCCAGCGGACGGGCGAACTTGCCCAGCGGGGTCAGGTCTCTCACCCGCCGGTACGCCTTGACGACGTCCGGGTTGGAGTCGACCACCTCCTGGGCCCACTTGGAGAACACGGTCGCGTCGCCGTACAGAGAGGTGATGATGCTCCCATCCGGATCGTATATCTGCACCCGGTTGTTGCCCCAGTCGGTGACGTAGATATCGCCCTCGCTGTCGACCGCCACGTCTGCCGGACGGTTCAGGTCGGCGCCGCTCTCTCCCGGCCTCGGGACCGACATCAGGAACTGTCC
Organism: Dehalococcoidia bacterium; assembly: GCA_965208395.1. Lineage (GTDB taxonomy): Bacteria > Chloroflexota > Dehalococcoidia > Lucifugimonadales > CBDBON01 > CBDBON01. The sequence continues at coordinate 178,401 of CBDBON010000001.1, read as the reverse complement.
GTCGGCGCTGAACTTCTGGACCCGGTCGTTGCCCCAGTCGACTACATAGACGTTGCCGTCTCCGTCCACCGTTATTCCCCAGGGACGGTCGAACTGGCCGTCGCCGTCGCCCGGCTCTCCCCACGCCAGCAGGAACTGGCCGTCGCTGGTGAACTTCTCCACCCTGCCGTTCCGGCTGTCTACCACATACAGGTTGTCGTCGGCGTCGAACGCTATGCCCGATGGGCCGTCGATCTGCCCCTCGTCGGACCCGGCCTCGCCCCACTGCGTCAGCTTCTCGCCGTCAGGGCTGAAGATGAGGATCGCGTTGAGATATTCGTCCGCGCAGTAGAGGTTCCCGTCCTTCGCGACGGCGAGGCTCGAGGCCCAGACCGTCTCTCCCTTGCCGAAGTCGCCGAGGAACTCCTCGTCCATCGTCAGCTTGCCTATCCGCTTGCTGGGGGCGACCACGCCGCCCGCTCCCTCGCCTCCCCTGCTGGAGACGTATATCAGGCCCCCGGGCGCCAACGCTATCGCGTTAGGCTGAGTGAAGCCGTTGCCGAGCCCGGCGTTTCGCCCGATCGCGTGGCTGAAGTCCCATGTGCGGCCTGCCGCCGTTGTCGTTAGCATCTCTGACCCCGCCTTTAGACTAGCTGCCGTTGCCCAGGAATTGAGGCTGCTCGAACTGCCCGTTGACGATGGGCACGGGATCAAGCCCCAGCCACCTCTCCAGGACGGTCGAGTAGACGCCTCGGAAGTCCGTGTTCGGGACGAGGTCGCCCTGCTGCAGCGCCTCGGCCCTCGTCTCCGGATAGGTGCTGTACATGCCTCCCTTGACGCCCGGGCCGATGGCGAAGGCCACCCCCGCCGCCCCGTGGTCGGTGCCCGATCCGTTGTCCCGCACCCTCCGTCCGAACTCGGAGAAGAGGAACATGATCACGTTGTCGGCCGCGTCGTGCTCCCGGAGGTCGTCCCAGAAGTCGGCTATCGCCGACGACACCTCGGTCCAGAGCCTCGAATGCTCCGTCGCTTGGGCGGCGTGCGTGTCGAAGCTGCCGTGATCGGTGTAGAAGACCCGCGTGCCCAGGTCTGCGGTGTGTATCATCGCGATGTCCCGCAGCTTCTGGGCTACCGGTGTGCTGGCGTATTCCACCGTCGACTCGTACTGCCGCGGGGCCACCTTCAGCATGTCCGCGCCCTTCATGGCGTCGAGGCCGGTCTGGCCTAGGTACTCCATGACCGGGCCGGTGCCGACCGCGGGCCCGTACATGTTGGCGAAGGCATCCAGCATCTTGGCCCGCTGCTGCTTCTCCTGCACGCCGGTCAGCAGACCGTAGGTCGAGACGTCGGCCACCGACGCCACCGAGACGCCCGGAGCCACCAGCGCGCGGGGGAGCGCCTGGCCGATATTCACTCCGGTGACTGGATTCTCCCCCTCAGGGTCGATCTCCCGAAGGGCGCGGCCCAGCCAGCCTTCGGTCCCCACCTTGTCCGGCTCGCACGTGTGCCAGATATCCATCGACCGGAAGTGCGAGCGCGGCGAGTTCTCGTACCCCACCCCGTGTATGACCGCCATGTCGCCGCTCTCGTAGATGTCCTTCATAGGCCCCATGGCCGGGTGCATGCCCAGCTCGCCGTCTATCTTGATGACGCGGTCCTCGGGGATCTGAAGCCTCGGTCTCGAATCGTAGTAGTTCTCGTCGGTGTACGGAATGACCGTGTTGAAGTAGTCGTTGCCCCCGGTCAGCTGGAGCACGACGAGGACTGGGTCTTTCTGCTTGGTGGTCATTGACGCTCTCCTTCGGGGTGCGTTCCTATCCCGGCCTAGCCGAACTGGTACTCTCTCGTCGCCGCGATCAGTGCCAGCGTCTCGCCAACGCGGCGCTCGGAGCCCTCACGGTCCTCGGACCAGCGGACAGGCCCCTCCTCGCTCGTGTGCTCAATGAGCTCGTTTCGCGTGCTCTCGCTCAGCTCCACCGGGCCGAGTATGTCCAGGCACCGGTCGATAAGCTCCTCGACGGGCATCACCTCGCCGTTGGTCCCCACTCTCTCGATGATCCGCCTGACTCCCGGCAGCTCGGTGTCGCTGACCCGGTCGGCGACGAAGTTGATCCGCTTGACGAGCGAGCCACTGTTGATCCACTCCTTGCCGGTATGCCAACCCTCGACGCTGGGCGGGTCCATGATGTCCTGGCCCATATAGCCCGGCTCCTTGGCGACGGCCTCCAGGCGCGGGTCCGGTCCCTGCATGTCCCCCACCATCCGGAGCGTCCCCACCACCACCTCCACCGGGCTCCTCACCTTCTGGTAGCGGACGCTCTCCGACTTGAAGAAGTCGGAGTTGAACAGGGTCCGCAGCACCGGTTTCATCTCGAACCCGCCCTCGACAAAGGCCTCCGAGAGGGTCCTGATCGCTTCGGGGTCCCTGGGCTCCTCGATGTCCCACGCCGGCACCTGGGGCTCGTCGGCGACGAAGAAGTTGTACAGGTGCCGCGAGATGAATCTCGCGCAGGCGGGCTGCTGGAGGATGATGTCTATGATGTCCTCGCCGTTGAAGTTGCCGGTATGACCCAGGAAGGTCTTCTCAGTGTCGTCATGGTCCTCCGGCCGGTACTCGAAGCTCCACGGATGGCGCCCGTAGGGGTAACGCGGCATCTTCGCCCCGATCGTCCAGCCGGTGAAGGCCCTGGAGCACTCGTAGACGTCCTCTTCCGTGTAGTTCCCGACGCCGAGCGAGAAGAGCTCCAGCAGCTCGCGTCCCCAGTTCTCATTGGGTGCGCGCTTGTGGCTCTCGTTATTGTCGAGCCAGTAGATCATCGCCGGGTTGCTGGCCAGACGCACGAGCATCTCCCGGTAGCTCCCCATGCCGTGCTGGCGGAACATCTCGGCCTGCTCCACCATGTGGTTGCCGTTGTCCACCTTCGAGTTGCCCGTCGCGAAGATGTGGTGCCAGAAGAGCACCATCTTCTCCTGCAGCGGACGGCGGGTGTTCACCATGTAGTAGAGCCAGTTCGCCTGTCCGGGCCCAATCGCGCCGCCCGGCACCTCGGTGATCGGGTGGTACCTGTAGAGCGTGTGTTGGTCGACCGGAGGCTGGCCCTCTGGATTGAGGAGCTGTTCGACCGTCTCCTCATACCCCTGGTCTGCGAGAGCCTCGATCTCGTCGCGCGTGGCGCCGAAGCCGGCCCGTCTCATCAGGTGGGACATCAGCGCGATCTCTTCTTTGTTTGCCATGGGTACCTCCCCTCCTTAGGTCCGGTTCGACTACTCTTCGGCCGTCTGGCACGCGGGGCAGATGCCGTAGTAGTCGGTGCGCGTGCTCACGATCTTGTAGCCGGTGGAAGTGCTGACCGCCTCCGCCTCATCGTCGAGGCCGCCCACGTCGACGTCCTCGATCGATCCGCACAGGGAGCAGATCAGGTGGGGGTGGGGCTGCGGTCTTAGCCCCTCGTACCGGTTGGCGGCGCCGCTGAACTCCAACTCGAGCACCTGGCCCGTCGCCTTCAAAAGCTCGATCGTGTTGTAGATGGTGGCAAGGCTCGTACTGGGGAAGGCGCCCCTCACCTCCTCATGGATCTCGGCGACAGTCGGATGGCGATCCGAGGCGAGCAGAACCTCGATAAGCTTGGCGCGGCGCGGGGTGATCGCGGCCCCTCTGGCCGCGAGGACGGCCTTCATCTCCAGCAGCCTGGACTCGATCTCGTCTGTGAGGAGGGCGGTGGCGGGAGTGGTCAACTCGGTAGCAGTAGTTGTGAAAAATGTAACATTTTAGAACAGTTCTAAGACGGTCGGGCCTAAGCTAAACCTCCCGCAGGATTTTGTCAAGCGCGCCTCTCCCTTAACCTCTTCCCCCGCGGACGGGGGAGATTTGAGATGGGGAGACCCCTTCATTCCAGGGCCTCACCACATGCTCCACCGAGGTCGTCTATCCCGTTCGGCCTGTGCTTGTCGAAACCACAAAACGGGGCTTTCGACAAGGCCCTCCTGAGCTTTGCCGAAGGGCTCAGGCCGACCGGAACCCTACGAGCTCCTCTTGACGAGCCGAACAGTCGTGCGTATAATGTCATTCATCAGCACCTCGGCTCTTTGTCACCGGCACAGGAAGTCCGAGACAGCCGCACCGGCCATTGAAATGACACACTTTTGACACACTTTGACACACATAATATATAAGGCTCCCCCAATCCCACTTCCCCCGTCCGCGGGGAAGATACAGATGGGGGTCCCGAATGACGCCCCTGACACAACCCACCCTCCATCATCCGGGAGTCGCACCTACAAAATGTCCCACTTTGTCCCAAAATGACGCACTTAATATATATAGGCCCCCAGCCTGGACCGCGCCGGACCGTCTCCCGACCTGTCCAAAACCCTGAGTATCCTCGAATCCGGCGAATCCTGGTTCAGACCACCGCCGACTCTGGAAATCCCGCATCGGTTCGCCGGGCTGTCGATCCGTGCTAGACTCTTGCCAGCTTGAAACGAAGGACGGAGGAACGCCTTGACACTGTTTCTTACCGAGAAGGAGGTGAGCGGGCTGCTCTCGATGCCGCTGGCTCTCGAAGCGGTGGAGGAGGGCTTCCGGCTCCAGGCCGAAGGGAGGGCCGCAAACAGCCCCCGCTCCCGCATCCGGCTTCCGGCGGGCCACTTCAACTTCATGTCCGCAGCCTCCGATGGGCTCGGCGTGATGGGGCACAAGGCATACGCCGCCGTCCGGGGCCACCCCATCCGCTTCTACATGCACCTGTGCAGCAGCGAGACGGGCGAGCTCCTGTCGGTGATGGAGGCCGGGAGACTTGGACAGGTGCGCACCGGCGCCGCCAGCGGCGTCGCGACGAAGTACATGGCCCGCGAGGACGCCTCAACCGTCGGGATCATTGGAGCGGGCTTCCAGGCGCGGTCTCAGTTGGAGGCGGTCCACGCCGTCCGTCCTGTGAGCAGAGCTCGGGTCTTCAGCCGGACGCCCGAGCGCCGGGAGAAGTTCGCAGAGAGGATGAGCGCCCGGCTGGGTATCGAGGTGACGGCCGCCGAGTCGGCGGAGGAGTGCGTGAGCGGCTCCGACGTCGTCATCACGATCACCAGCTCGTCGAGGCCCGTCCTGGAGGGCGGCTGGCTGAGCCCCGGCGCCCACGTCAACGCGGCCGGCGCGAACCATTGGATGCGGAGGGAGCTCGACGGCAGCGCGGTGGGCCGCTGCGACGTGATCGCGACCGACGACGTGGAGCAGGCGAAGCTCGAGTGCGGCGACCTCCTCTACCCCGTGGAGCGGGGCACGGTCCGCTGGGAGCAGGTGCGCAACCTGTCCGACGTGGTGGCGGGCAGGACCCCGGGCAGGAGGAGCGGGGACGACATCACCCTGTTCGAGTCCCAGGGCCTCGCCCTGCAGGACATCGCGGTTGGGGCCCGCATCTACAGGCTGGCCCTCGAGCGGGGCGTAGGCGCCGAAGTCGCCTTCTAGTACACGTTCGTTGACGACGGCCCCCGTATCCCCGGAGACGAAAAGAGGCCGCAACCGGCTTGCGGCCACGGTGGTCGTGGGCCACGCCGTCAAGCACGTCTACAACTCTGCCCTCCAGATCCACCTGATGCCCGAGATCAAGCTGGACATGGGGCTCACCGCAACCCAGTTTGGGGCCCTGGCGACCGCGCGGCAGGTGACGAGCGGCGTCACCACTATGGGAGCCGGCTACCTGGGCGACCGGTTCGCCCACCGCTCCGCCCTCATGCTGGGAATCTCGATGGGCATGCTCGGCATCTCATTCTTCCTGGCCGGCAGCGCTGCAACCTACTGGCTCCTATTCGCGGCGATGTTCCTGGTCGGCATCGGTCCGTCCCTATACCATCCCCCGGCGATCGGCGCCCTCTCGAGGAAGTTCCCCGACCGGCGCGGGTTCGCCATCTCCCTCCACGGCACCGGCGGAAGCGTTGGCGAGGTGCTGGGCGCATCCTTCCTGCTCGCCGCCCTGCTCGGGGTGCTCGTCTGGGAGGACGTCCTCCGGGTCAGCATGCTGCCGGCGCTGGTGTTCGCCGTCCTCATCTGGATGACGATGCGCAACATCCCGTCGGAGTCCGGCGGCGCGGCCTCGACAGGGTCATATTTCGCCTCACTTGTAGTGCTTCTACGAAAAAAAGCCCTGCTGATGCTGGTCCTCGTGACTGCCATGCGCAGCATGGGGCAGAGCGCGATCATGGCCTTCCTTCCCCTGTACCTGAGGGAGGACCTGGGATACTCCACGACCGAGGTCGGACTCTACATGCCGATGGCGCAGGTGGTCGGGATAGCGTCCCAGCCGGTGATGGGGCTGCTTTCGGACCGGTTCGGCCGCAAGGCCGTGCTCGTGCCCGGCACCGCCGTGCTCGGCCTGCTCTGCATCGCGCTGAGCCAGGCGGAGCCGGGGCCGCAGCTCGTGCTGACGATCCTGGCCATGGGGGCCTTCCTCTACTCGCTGCACACGATCTACATCGCCGCCGCCATGGACGTGAGCGGCGGGGAGGTCCAGGCGACGGTCGTCTCGCTCATCTACGGAGCCGGCTTCCTGGGTACCCTCTCCCCCGTCCTGGCCGGCATCATAGTCGACGCCTCGGAGACGAGCGTAGCCTTCATCTACGGCGGCGGTATCGTGATAGCCGCCGCCGTCCTCCTGTCCCTCGTCAAGCTGCCCCGCGCGGGAACGCTGAACAGGGCCTGAGCGCTGTCCCCAATCCAGGACAGATGGGCAGACGCTTCCCATCCTGATAAACTTGCCCAAACTCCATCGGAGGCCATCGGGAGCATGCGAGTGTACGTACTCGGCGCCGGCACGCCGACCCCGACGCCGACACGCTTCGGCTCATCCTTCGCGGTCGAGGTAGGAGACGACCTGCTGATGGTCGACTGCGGCCCCGCCGCCACCCACAAGCTGGTCAAGGTGGGACTGTGGCCGACCAAGGTCGACTACCTCTTCTTCACGCACCACCACTTCGACCACGACGTCGACTACCCGTGCTTCCTCCTGTGCCGGTGGGACCAGAGCATCGGTACCGAGAACAGGCTGCAGGTCTACGGCCCGAAGCTCACCGAGCAGCTCACCCACCGCATCCTCGATGAGAACGACGGCGCCTTCGCACACGACTGGAAGGCGCGCGTCAACTTACCCGTCAGCCAGCGCGTGTTCGTGAACCGGGGGGGCACGCTTCCGCGTCCGGCGCCGGACGTATTCGCCAAGGACGTCGGGCCGGGACCAGTCGTCTCAGGAGGCGACTGGGAGATGACGGCCGCGCCGGCCGAGCACGCCCAGCCATACCTCGACTCCTTGGCCTACAGGCTGGACAGCCCGGAGGGCAGCGTGGTATTTACCGGTGACACGCAGCCCTGCCAGTCGGTCACCGACCTGGCGCGCGACGCCGACGCAATGCTCTGCATGTGCTGGGACGACGAGGACAGGATGATCGCCCAGGGCGAGGGGCCGGGGCAGTGCGGGACGAAGGGCGCGGCGCAGATGGCGCAGGAGGCGGGAGTGAAGAAGCTCGTGCTGGTGCACGTAGGGCCGTTTATCGCCAACCACGGCCCAATGGAGAAGGGCATAGGCGACATCGGATCGCTCTACGATGGGGAGGTGATATTCTCCGAGGAGCTCATGTCGTTCGAGGTTCGAAGCCATGAATGACGACATCGCGCTGATGGCGCACCTGATGCGCAGGGCCGGCTTCGGAGCGACCCGGGACGAGCTTGAAGTCCTCGTGGACGAGGGATACGAGAAGACGGTCGAGGCTCTGCTCCACCCGTCGGAGCCCGGCAACCTGCCCGACGACCTGATACGCCGCTACCATGTCGACCTCGCCGAGCTGCGCCTGCCCATCCCCACCGCCGCCAACTGGCTCTACCGTATGATCACCACCCGCTGTCCGCTGGAGGAGAAGATCGCGCTGTTCTGGCACGGCCTCTTCGCATCCAACTTCGCCGACGTCCAGCAGATGACGATGCTGCACGAGCAGGTCGACATGTTCAGGCGCCACGGCCTGGGCAGCTTCCGCGGCCTTCTCGTCCGCCTGTCCATGGACACGGCCATGGGCAAGATGCTGGACAACGTGGACAATCACAAGGGCGCCATCAACGAGAACTACGGACGGGAGCTCCTGGAGCTCTTCTCTATGGGCATCGGCAACTACACCGAGGAGGACGTCAAGGAGGCCTCCCGCGCCTTCACAGGATGGACGCGAGAGAACGTCGAATACTCTCAGTTCTGGCCCTACGGCCGCGTCGCCTGGAGCTTCAAGTACAGGGAGGACGATCACGATGACGACGAGAAGATCTTCCTGGGGGAGAGCGGGCGCTTCAACGGAGAGGACATCGTCGACATCATCGTCGCTAAGCACGCGACGGCGCGGTTCATCGGACGGCGCCTCTTCCAGTTCTTCGCCGCCGACGAGATCGACGAAGAGGGAGAGAGGGTAGTCGAGCAGATGATGGCCTCCTACTTCGAGTCGGAGTACGAGATACGGGCCATGCTGCGAACGCTGTTCCTCTCCCGCTACTTCAGATCGGAGAGGGCGCGCTTCGCCCGGATCAAAGGGCCGGTCGAGTTCGTCGTCGGCGCCGTGAGGACGGCAGGCAGCTATGCGACGCCCACGCTCGCCATACGCGGGCTCGTCGCGCAGGCCGGATTCATGGGACAGATCCCCCTACAGCCCCCGTCCGTCGAGGGCTGGCACGAGGGCGGGGAGTGGATCGACAGCGGCACGCTGATCGAGCGCGTCAATTTCGTCGCCGCCGAGCTCGGAGACGTCAGCAAGCCGGGCGTGCGGGCCATAATCGACCGTCTGGCCGGCGAGAACGGAGGCAGCCTCGCACCGGAGACGCTCGTGGACAGGTGTCTCGAGCTGATCGGCCCCATCTCCGTGTCCAAGGAGACCCACGGCGTTCTCGTGGAGTACGCCTCCGCGAGGGGCGACCTCTTCCTCTCCGGCGGGGAACGGTACGGGGAGGCAGGTCAGCGCGTCGGAGACATGCTCAGGCTCATCGCCTCCACCCGCGAGTACCAGCGCTCGTGACGGCGAGACTCGAATACGTCAAGACGATCGGCCTGATCAACATCGGGACGAACGGAGTCGGCTTCGCGAACCCTTGCGACGTAGCCTTCGGAAGCGACGGTCGCATCTTCGCCATCAACAGGCACGATGCGCCCATCGGCTTCGACCCGTACAAGGACAGCTGCATACGCGTCGGAGTGTTCGACTTCGAGGAGAGGTACCTCGGCGAGTTCGGACACGGCTTCGGGCGAGGTGAGGGCCAGCTGATGCTCCCCGTGGCAATGGCGTTCGACAGCCGTGAGCGTCTCTACGTGACCGACGAACATAACCACAGGATCACCGTCTTCGATACGGACGGCAACGTCCTCGACACGTGGGGAGAGCCCGGCGACGGCATCGGCCAGATGAATGGCCCGGCCGGCATCGCGATAGACGGCTCCGACACCGTCTATGTGGCCGACCAGCACAACCACCGCATCCAGAGGTTCGGCCTGGACGGAAGACATCTCGGCGGCTGGGGCAGCCCCGGAAGCGCTCCCGGCGAGCTGAACATGCCCTGGGGTCTGACCGTCGCGCCGGACGGCGACGTGTATGTCGCCGATTGGCGCAACGACCGCGTCCAGCGCTTCACCTCCGATGGTCGGCTGGTGGCGGTCTACGGGGAGCCGGGAGACGGCCGGGGACAGTTCAGGCGGCCGTCGTCGGTCGCCGTAGACGACGACGGCCTGATGTACGTCGCCGACTGGGGCAACGAGCGAGTCCAGGTCCTCGATCCACGTGGGCGTCCGCTGCAGGGGCTCAGGGGGCAGGCGACCCTGTCCAGGTGGGCGGTGGAGTGGCACGATAGGATGCCTGAGGCGATGGCCCGACGCGGCAGGGCCAACCTCCATCCCGAGCTCCCCCCCGGACTCACGCCCCACCAGGTGTCGGCACGCATCGAGTCCTACTTCTGGGGCCCCGTCTCCGTGAAGCTCGACGGCGGGGGGCGGCTGTTCGTCACTGAGAGCTCCCGCCACCGCATACAGGTATACGACCGTCTCAATACGGGCGGGACATAAAGAGTCCCCTGCGGAGGTTACTTGCCTGTCTACGGCCTCTGAACTCCACCTGGGATATCGGCGTTTGCGGACAGTGACCCTCTCTGCTACGATCTTGAGGCGCCAACCTGCCGCTCTTCTCCTTGAACGAACGCCCTTCTGACCGCACGCTAACCGGAGGGAGGACTTCATGCCACACCACCAGATGGTCACGCTCACACCTGTAACCAGAGAGGATGTCTCCCGCATACGCCGATGGCTGGAGGACGAGGAGGTGTCGGAGAGCTGGTTCGGCCGCTACGCCTACGGCGATCCGGCGCACCTGGGTTACCACCCTTCGGAGATGCAGGACTCGTCCGAAGAGGAGTGGAAACGCGTCTTCGACAACCCGGAGCACAGGATCCTATCGATCAACTCCGACGAGGGCGAGCACATAGGCGAGATCCACATCGCGATAGAGGAGTCGCTGGGCGACGGCCAGCTGTCGATCCTGATAGGCCGGACCGACATGTGGCACAAGGGCTACGGCACCTCCGCCACCAGGGCCGCACTGGAGGCGGCCTTCAACGACTACGGGCTCTACCGCGTATGGGTTGACGTGCCGGAGTACAACACCGCTGCGATGGCGCTATTCACCCACATGGGATTCGTCCATGAGGGCACGCTCCGTCAGAGCCGCCCGCACGAGGGCGCCAGGCACAACTCAGCGGTGATGGGAATGCTTGCGAACGAGTACGCCCAGAGGGTTGACGAGTCCTAGACGGAGGGCCGCGCCAGCAGCCTTTCGAGATTGCCTCCCAGAATAGCCTCACGCTGCCCGGTGGTCAGGAAGCCGGCGCCGCGTATCGCATCGACCCACCTCCTGTACGGCAGATGGCGCTCGCAGCAGGGCATGTCCGAGCCCCACAGTAGCTTCTCAACGCCCAGCTCGTCGATCAGCCTGAGAACGGTGGTGGAGGCGTCAGGCGAGACGGCAAGCCCCCCTCCCGTCAGCGTGAAGGCCATCATGAAGAGCTCCATGTGCATGTTCGGACTCTGGAGCAGCCTCATCAAATCGGGGTGGATGTCGACCGGGTCGGTCAGGGCGTGCGTCAGCGCGCATCTGATGTGGGGGTGGTTGCGGACCCATTCGGTCAGGTCGGCTATCTCCCTGACGTAGCTCTCCTCCACCGGCCTCACCTGGTTCGAGATGTACCAGAAGACCGGAACGTTGAGCTCCCCAACCAGATCCCACAGGGGCTCCAGGCTGCGGTCGTTCAGGTCCATCGAGAAGTCGGTCATGAAGAAGGCCTCGGTCGCGAAGTAGAGGCCGCAGAATCCGAGCTCTTCGACCTGGCGTCGCACCCGCTCGAGCTGCTCCGGCGTCCCGCCGGCCCACTCGTCGACCTGAGCAAGGACGGCGAATCTGCCCGGATGTGCGGCCATGCACTCCGCGAAGTAGTCGTCGAGACGGCCGTAGAGGTGATCGCGCTGTATGAGCGCTCTATCGACTCCGGCGTAGTCCATCTGGGCGACCATCAGATCGGGCGGTACGGACGAGTCGGTGAGGGTCGCCGGCAACCACTGGATCCGGTAGTCCTCGCCGTCGCAAGTGAACTCGGTCCTCCCGAAGCCGCCTATGCGGAAGTCGACGTGAGGCATCCGGCTCTCTCCGTCGGCGTCCCCGAGCATCAGCGCCTCGTGCACCTGCACATTGTCGCGAACCCGGAAGACGCCCCACTCCGGGCCCTTCAGGGCGGGTCCGCCGCGTGTGTGCTGGTGGTACTGGTGCGCGCGGAGCCGGCGAGCCATCGCGGCCTCGTCCTCACCGGGCTGAAGGCTCCCCAGCGGAGGGAAGATATGAGCGTGTACGTCGAAAACGGTACTCATCAGCTCCGACTCCTCCAGCACCGGGACGGATGCACCGGCGCCGACTGTCGCATTCTATCGGCGTCCCCGCCGCTGCTCAAGACGCAAAATATGTCACATTCTGTCACACTTGTCTCATTCATAGCTGGGCCGGGTGACAGTTTCGGACAGTTTGTGACGGAGACGAGACGGAATGTGAAAGGTGAGGAGCGATATCTGAGAGCAGCCCTCGGAGACGGCGGCGCACCCAGCCCCGGGCCCGTCCGCCATCACCCGGGGCGACATTCGAGGAAGGGCCGCCGGAGATGGGGGATGAGCATACATGTGGCATGCGCCCCATAGCAGTACATGCGTTCCCAGCCGTCAAGGCAGATCCTGCCTTTGCGGGGGATAACGATTGGCGGCATGTCTGTGACTCAAGAGCGATTGTCCTACTGCCTAAGTCTCAGCCCATAGCTGTTTCAGTGTGAAGGGTGGCCCATCTCAAATGCTCCCCCGCAGGGCCGGGTAAAGAGGTTAAGGGCCGCTTCTCCCTAGCTCGCAAGACTTGACAGATTGAGTCAGAACGACTAACTTACCGCGAGATGCGATCAAGGGACTCGGATCTTTAACCAAGGAGATGGAGATGAAACGGACGCAAACTCTAATGCTCTTCGTGGCGCTCGGGCTACTCATGACGCTGTTCGCAGCAGTGGCCTGCGCGGGCGACGAAGCGGAGGAGACGACTACGACTACCACCACGGCTCCGACGACCGTTCCGCCCACACCGACGGCGGCGAGGGCCGTTCCGCCTTCGGTGGCTCCAACCGCCATGCCGGCGGCCACGGCGATGCCCGCGGTCGCGCCGACAGCGATGCCGTCCACAACCATGACCGATGAGCCGATGGGTCCCAAGCAAGGGGGGCACGTCAACTGGGCGCCCAGCGCCAGCATCGGCAGCCTGGACCCCACGAGGAACACGGCCACGGTCGTCAAGCACGTCATCCGACACTGGTATAGCTTCCCGTTCGAGATGAACGCGGACCAGATTCCGACTCCACAGTTCGTAACCAACTGGTCGGTGACGCCGGACGCGTCGGAGTACACTTTCGACATCAGGACCGATATGACCTTCAGCGGCCAGTTCCGGGCGCCTGCGCCGGTCACGATCGACGACGTGATTGCGTCGCTCGATCGGTGGATCACCCAGGTACAGACTCCGGGCATGCTCAGGGATCAGGCGCATCCCGAGTGGCAAGCGGTCGACGCGGACACCTTCAAGATAATCGCCAACAAGCCCTTCGGCCTCTGGGTGGACTACTGGGCGCTCGGGCCTGAGAGCGTGACCTGGATCATTCCCAAGGCCACCCTCGACGAGGTCGGCGACGAGGAGACCCTAACCGACTACACGGGCTCCGGGCCCTATCAGTATGTGGCGTGGAGCCCGGGCGCCCGCATAGACCTGGAGAGGCACGCGGCGTACATCCCGCGCGACGAGCCGACCAGCGGCTTCGCCGGTGCCCGCCTGTCCTATCTCGACACGATCTCCTTCCTCGAGGTACCCGACGCCGCGACCAAGGTGGCGGGACTTCAGACGGGACAGATTGACTTCGTGGAGAGGGTTCCGGGCGACTTCTATGAGACTCTGCTGAACGAAGAAAACCTGCAGGTGCAGCTGTTCCACGGCGCCGGGCAGGCGATGCTGAACACCAACAAGCTGTGGCCTCCCATGAACGATCCGCGCTCCCGGCTCGCCATCGTGGCCGCCACCGACGTCAAGGAGTACATGGCCATCTACGGCGACGAGGAGCTCTGGCAGCTGTGCGGCGCCATATTCGTCTGCGGCACGACTTGGGCGACCGAGGCGCACACGGAGAACTACTGGGCCGAGCCCGACCTGGAGAAGGCGCGCAGGCTGTGGCAAGAGGCGGTGGACGCGACCGGGTTCGAGGGGAAGATCGTCCTGCTGACCAACACTGATCTGCCCGACCTGTACGCGGCCGCCCTGATAACCAAGCGGATTCTCGAGGACATCGGCGCGGAGGTCGAGTTCGTAGTGACCGACTGGGGCGCTCTGATATCCCGGAAGGTAGCCAACCTGGACAAGCCCCCGGATCAGGGCGGCTGGCACCTGTACCAGGGCGGCTGCCGCTGTCTCGATCCGCTCGCCGACCCGACCATCGGCAAGACTTGGAACGGCGGCTGGGGCAACGAGCGAGGCTACAAGCTGGTCGAGGACTTCGCCAAGGCCAAGACACGCGAGGAGGCCGAGGAGATCGTCGCAGAGATCCAGAGGATCTTCTGGGAGGAGGACCCGCCCAACCCGCGGTACGGGGTCTACGCCGACATCAACGCCATGCAGAACTACGTCATGAACTACCAGACGAATAGGCCACCCAGCATGGAAGGTGTGTGGCTGGACAAGTAGTCCAGACCTGACAGAGTAGCTTCGAGAGCGGATGGGGGCGTAGGAATCTACGCCCCCATCTCTGTCTAACAGAAGGACACGCACCGCCGTGAGAAGATTCAAGGTGGCCATACTGGGCTGCAGGGACCGCGGCCCGGTGATCGCAAAAGCGTACCAAGCCCATCCCAGCACCGAAGTGGTGGCGCTGTGCGATCTGCTTCCCGACCGGCTGAACCGGGCGGGCGACGAGCTCGGCGTCCCCGCTCGCTTCACCGACCTGGACGATATGATCGTTGCCTCAGAGCCCGACATAGTGGTGATCGGCACCGGAACGGAGTTTCACTACGAGCTGTCGATGAGGGCGCTGGAGCACGGGGTAGCCATCGACGTGGAGAAGCCGATGTGCGGCGACCTCGAACAGGCCGACGCCATGGTGGCCAAGGCGAAGGAGAAGGGCGCGCGAATAGCGGTGCACCACCAGTCCAGCGTGGGCTCGAACATGCGCGCGGTCATCGCGGCGCTGGAGGAGGGACGCATCGGGGAGCTGCGCTACGTCTACGCGGGGAGCCAAGGGTACTACGGCGCATACGGGCTCTTAAACGTCGGAGGTCACCTGATAAGCGACATGCTGAAGGTCACCGGCAAAGCCCGCAGCGTGGTCGCCTCCGTGCTGACAGACGGACGGCCGGTCACTCCAGCCGACGTCCTGCCCGCGCCCACAGGCATGGGAACGATCGTCGGGGAGGATATCGTCGCGACGCTGCAGTTCGACGACAGCCTCTTCGCGACGCTGCTCCAGCACCGTCTGCCGAGCGTGAAGCGCGATGGGCACATGCTGGAGTTCTGCGGGACGGAGGGCAGGCTCCAGTGGAACGGCGGCGCCTGGTGGCTGCCGCACGCCGACTACGCGCCCGGCGGCGAGCGCGCCGAGTGGCAGCTCCTGCCGCCGATCTATCCTCCGCACTACGATCCGTCGATGGGCCCGCTCGCCAGCGAGGACTGGTACGTGGAGGAGCTCGTTCGCGCTCTGAGCAACGATCACGACCACCCTTGCAGCGGCGACGAGGGACGCCACGAGCTGGAGATAGCCCTGGGGATCTTCGAGTCAGCCGCCTATGGCAGACGGGTGGAGCTGCCCCAGACCCCGCGAGACCACCCTCTGCTGCGATGGCGCCGCGAGAACGGACTCGAAGACCCGGTTCCGATGCCGCGTCCCTACTACGAGTGGCTGGAGGTCGAGGACCGCCGTCTGGGACGCGACACCGATTCTCTCCGGGCCCTCGGAACCTACGAGGGTCTCCTCTAGAGCCTCGCCGCAGAGGCCGTCCAAGTGATGGAGGCTGCCGCCATGCAAACGACCAGTCCGGCGTCCGCCAGGAAAACAGGAACCGGAGCGCATCTCCCCCACCTAGAGCCGGTCTTTCGCGGCGACATCGGCGCCATCGCCGAGTACGCGCAGGCCGCCGAGTCTCTCGGCTACGACCACATCAAGATGGGTGAGCACGTTCTCGGGACCAACGCCGGGAGCCGCCCGGGCTGGAAGGGCCCGTACAACCACCTCGACCCCTTCCACGATCCCTTCGTCCTCTTCGCCTTCCTGGCGGCCCGCACCACTACGCTGGTGCTCGCCACGAGCGTGGTCATCCTGCCGCAGCGGCAGACGGCGCTCGTCGCCAAGCAGGCGGCGACGCTGGACCTCGTCAGCGGCGGGAGGCTGAGGCTCGGCATAGGCGTCGGATGGAACGCGGTCGAGTTCGACGCCCTGGGCCAGGACTTCTCAACGCGGGGGCGCCGCTGCGAGGAGCAGATCGAGCTGATGCGGGCGCTGTGGACGAATGAGCTCGTCACCTATCACGGGCGCTGGGACACGGTAGTCGACAGCGGTCTCAACCCCCTGCCCGTCCAGAGACCGATCCCGATATGGATCGGCGGCGGGCCGGGCGCCATCTGGATAGGAGACCGCGCCGGCACGTCCGCGGGGCCGGCGGCAGACGGCGACCGGGTGCTGAGACGCATCGCCAGGATGGCCGACGGGTGGTTCCCGTCTCTGGGGCTCGATACCGGCGCAGCCGAGGCGATCTCGACGCTCCACGGCTACATCCGGGAGGAGGGGCGCGAGATCGACGACGTGGGCATCGAGGGTTCGATCTCGCTGGCCGACTCAGACCCCGGAGAGTGGGCACGCCAGGCGGCGCAGTGGAGGAGGGTCGGCGCCACCCACCTCGCGGTCAGCTCCGCCGGCGCGGGGATGACTTCGGTCGAGCAGCACATCGACGCGCTGAGGCGGTTCAGAGAGACGGTGGGCTAGGGCCAACCCTTCGACAGGCTCAGGGCGAACGGACCCGAGAGGACATAGCTCGTGGTGAGCCCGACGCACCACGGTAGCTAGGGCCCCTTCTCGTAGCTGCCGAAGGTGAATGTGTAGACCTCCAAACCCGCCACCGTTGTCGAGAGCCGGAGCTCTCGTCCGCCGTACTCCGGCGTCTCCACCAGCCGGTACATCCGGGACGCATCGACGTCGACGTAGCTGTCGCCTCCGGAGTCGAACAGCAGATCGGCTCCTGCCGCTTCCCGCGGCACGGGAGCGCCGTCCATCGTGACCCGCACCCGCACCGTTCCTGCCGGCCCAGGCGCCATCACCGCGTTGGCGCTCGTCCCGAAGAACTTGAGCCCGACGTAGTCGGTGTGGTCGGCGGTCTCTCGCGCATGCACCAGGCTCTCCGGCTCGTTTCGCCACAGGCCCTCCAGGTACAGATACCCGTTCTCGTGCTGTCCCGGATCGCTGTAGAGCACCTCCGATCCGGGCTGCTCGTAGAACTCGGTGTGCAGCACCCACGGACGGCTGAAGTCCTCGACCGCGCTCTGATTGCGGCTGAACCCGGCGTAGAGCTCCCGGGTCAGGGCGGCCCCGGTCTCGCGTATGAGCCTGATGCCCGGGTCGATGACCGGCGGCGGCTCCGTATGGGCCGGTATGCCAGTCACGTCGAACCCGGCCTCGGTCAGCAGCTCGCGTATCGTGTCCTCCGTCTCCTCATAGGCACCCTCACCGTGCCGCAGGTACCGGATCGTGCCCTGACCATCTATCAGGTACTTGGCGGGCCAGAACTGGTTGTCGAACGCCCGCCAGATCGTGAAGTCGTTGTCCTGCACCACCGGATACTCTATCGACAGCTCATCCGTAGCCGCCGACAGGTTCTCCAGGCGCTTCTCGAACTCGAACTCGGGCGAGTGGACTCCGAGGACCACCAGTCCGCTTCCGGCATACTTCTCGTGCCACGACCGCAGATAGGGCAGAGTCCGCAGGCAGTTGACGCATGAGTATGTCCAGAAGTCGACCAGGACGACGCTGCCGCGCCTCTGCGCCAGCGTGAAGGGCTCCGAGTTGAGCCACCCGCCGGCACCATGCAGCTCCGGCGCGGGCTGGTCTTTGCGCACGAGCCCCGAGACGACCAGGCCGGGCCCAGAGGTCGTCCTTGGCGCCCTGACGACGCCGGAGGGGACGGTCGGCGGGGGAGTATCGAGACCGGGCTCACCGGCGCCGGAGGCGGCGGCCTTTACGCTGAGGTCTGGCACCAGTGTAGGCTTTGCTTCACCGCCCGCGGGCGGCGCCGTATCGGCGCCGTCGCACCCGGCCGACGCCAGGGCAAGCGTGGCCATGACCATCGAAGCGATACCGGCTCGGAGGATAGTCAGCCCCATGCGTGGCAGTGACCGATTGACCCGCAGCGGCGCGATCCGGGCTGTCCCTATATATTTATGTGCGTCATTTTGGGACATTTTCAATGACAGGGGGAAGGGGGGACTCCCATCTGTATCTTCCCCCGCGGACGGGGGAGAGGGACTAGGGTGAACCTCTCTATATATATGTGTGTCAAAGTGTGCCAAAAGTGTAGCATTCAGGCAGCCGGGACGGTTGCTCCAGGCCTTCCTGCCCCAATCTCTCACGCGGTTCCGGAGGGAGGGGAGGAGACAGAACCGTTGGTCGGTGGCTTCAGGTCGCGATGCAACATTATAGCACGCATGTTCGCTCTGTCAAGGCGCGGTTGTATCTGTTCAGGCTTGTGGGCCCCCCATCTCACATCTACCCCCGCGGAGCCTGGGGGAGTGTTAGTGCTAACTCTAAACTGACCCAGTAGCGCTAATTTGGAATTGACCCACCCCGATAGCGGACGCATCTTCGTCGGGAAACCGATTAGGAGGTGCAGCAAGTCAAATGATAGGAGGTGGGTTAGTGAGAGAGTTATACGAGTTGAAGGGCGATGGAAGCTCGATCCGAGGGATATCGAGGGAGTTGGGGATTTCCCGGAACACCGTGCGCAAGTACGTGCGCTCCGACGAGGTGCCCAAGGCCAAGCGGCGAGAGAAGCAGGGGTCGAAGCTGGACCCATACAAGGGTCACATAGATGGTCGGCTGTCGGCGGGAGTGGACAACTGCGTGGTGCTGCTGCGGGAGATCCGGGAGTTGGGCTACGACGGCAGCTATCCGACGCTGACCAACTACGTGCGGCCTCGGCGTCGGCCGCGTCAGCCCCGTGCGACGGTGCGGTTCGAGACGGCGCCAGGCGAGCAGGCACAGGTGGACTGGGGCAGCTTCGCCTATGTCGGAGAGGACGGGCGCAAGCACCGGGTCTGGGCCTTCGTGATGGTGCTGAGCTGGTCTCGGACCATCTACGTGGAGTTCGTCCGGCGCGCCGACGTGGCGACCTTCATCAGGTGCCATCTGAACGCCTTCGAGTACTTCGGTGGTGTTCCCCGCCGCTGCCTGTACGACAACGCCAAGGTGGTGGTCCTGGGGCGTGACAGGGAGGGCAGGCCGGAGTGGAACAGCCGGATGCTGGACTTCTCACTGCGAATGGGCTTCGACCTCCGTCTGTGCCGACCCTACCGAGCGCAGACGAAGGGCAAGGTGGAGAGCGGCGTGAAGTACGTCCGGGGCAACCTGTGGCCCGGTGTCCGCTTCACCGACGACGCAGACATGAACCGCCAGGCCCTGGAGTGGTGCGATGCGGTGGCCAATCGGCGAGTCCATGGGACGACGCACCGGGTCCCCCGAGAGATGCTGGCTGAGGAGCTCGCCCACCTGGGCAGCCTGCCGCCGCGTTCGGGCCTTGCGCCCTACATGCGGGAGGAGCGGAAGGTGGCCAGGGACGGCTACGTCCACTGGGAGAGGTCTCGCTACGGCGTGCCCTGGAGCTGGGCGGGTTCGACGGTCCAGGTGGGTGTGCGGGCCGGTACGGTGGAGGTCTGGTCGGGCGACGTGCGGCTGGCGGTGCATCCCCAAGCCCAGCGGACCGGTCAGCGCCTCACACTGCCGGGCCAGTGGGACGGACTGCCCGGCGGCGATGATCGTCCTCGTAAGGAAGCCGTGGCGGTGCAGATCCCTGTGGGCCAAGTGGAGCGCCGCTCCCTGGAGGTGTACGAGTTGGCAGCGGTGGGAGGTGGGCGATGATCGCGCTGGAACAGGCTCGCCAGCACCTGGAGACGCTGGGCCTCAAGCAGGCCGTCGAAGCCCTGGACAACTCCCTGGACGCTGCGGCCACCAAGAAACTGACCTACCCCGAGATGCTGGCAGAGCTACTCGGCGTGGAAGTGGCCGCCCGGAAGGAGCGGTACATGTCCACCAGGACGAAGCTGGCTCACCTCCCCTTCCACCGGACCTTGGAGCAGTTCGACTTCTCGTTCCAGCCCTCCATCGACGAGCGACAGGTGCGGGAACTGGCCGGCCTGTCCTTCGTCGCTGAAGCCACCAACC
This sequence comes from Dehalococcoidia bacterium, assembly GCA_965208395.1. GTDB lineage: Bacteria > Chloroflexota > Dehalococcoidia > Lucifugimonadales > CBDBON01 > CBDBON01. The sequence goes on along the minus strand of CBDBON010000001.1, from coordinate 158,390 downwards.
TGCTGCTCCTGGGACCGCCAGGTGTGGGCAAGACCCATCTGGCGGTGGCCCTAGCGCTCAAGGCCATCGAGAAGAGCCAGGGGGCCTACTTCGTCCGAGCCTACGACCTGATGGAGGACCTGAGGAAGGCCAGGGTGGAGAACAACCTCCAACGGCGCATGCGGGTCTACCTGTCGCCCAAGCTACTCATCGTGGACGAGTTCGGCATCTGGCCTTACGACCGGGACGCCTCCACCGCCTTCTTCACCCTGGTGTCGGCTCGCTATGAGCGGGGCAGCATCATCCTCACCTCCAACAAGGGCTTCGCCGAGTGGGGTGAGCTTCTGGGCGATACCGTCATCGCCTCGGCCATCCTGGACCGGCTGCTGCACCACAGCCACGTCCTCAACATCCGAGGCGAGAGCTACCGGCTTAAAGGCAAGAGGCAGGCCGGACTCTTCGCCTCCCATCAACTGCTATCGACATCGCCTGAAGCCGCTAGCTCCGGCGACGTCTAAATCCAACAGGCACTCTTGCTTGCCAGAAAGGAGGCGACTTAACGACAAGGTGGGTCAGTTCTAACTTAGCGGAAAAGGGTCAAATCTAACTTAGCATTGACAGGAGAGGCGAGAGCCTCCTCCCGTTCCACCAATTGACCATGAACTTCACTGAGGATGGATTCCCGCCTTCGCGGGAGTGACGGAGATGATGGGGGTATTTGGGCCACAGTCCTACAGTTGACATCTACCGACCGCGTCAATAGCCTACGCATCACCCTCAATAGGAGCGTACGATGATCTACGAGTTCCGGACCTACAACCTCCGCACCGGCAAGGTGCCCGACTATCACAAGGCGTTCGCCGAGAAGATCGGCCGTCGTATGGAGTACTCGAAGATGGCGGGCCACTGGTACACAGAGGTGGGGCCGCTAAACCAGATGGTCGCGATATGGCCGTACGACAGCGCGGAGCAGCGAATCGATATTAGGCGGGAGGTCGAGTCCGTCGACGGCGGGACGGTCTGGCCGCCGCAGTCGGGGAACGTCATCGTGGACATGAAGTCGGAGATATACCTGCCGGCGCCCTTCATGGGGCCGATGGAGCCGCGCAGCATCGGCCCGCTCTACGAGCTCCGCATATACTCATATCCGCCCGAGGCGATCCCGGCGGTGCTCGACGCCTTCGGAGATGCGATCGGAGAGCGGGAGAAGCTGTCCCCGTTGGCCGGGTGCTGGTACTCCAACTTCGGGGGAGTCAACAACTTCGTGAGCATGTGGGCCTATCCGAGCTTCGAGGAGCGGCTGCGCATCCGCAAGGAGGCGCAGGACACGGGCATCTGGCCGCCGCCAAAGGCGCCGATGCCGCCCGCGACCCAGGTTACCAAGATCCTCTGGCCGGCCCCCTTCTCACCGATGCAGTAGGGAGCCGACAAAGCGCTCGCCGTTGACAGATGCAGCCAGCAGAAGGATACTCCCATGTCCGTTGACGGCGTGTTGTCTGGCAAGGTGGCCATCGTCACCGGCGCGGGCAGGGGAATCGGCAAGGCTATATCTGCTGGCTATGCGGCCGCCGGTGCTGCCGTATGCTGCGTTGCCCGAACCGAGTCCGACATCGCTCGTGCGGCAGCTGAGATTCGAAGAGACGGCGGGACCGCGAGCTGCGTTCAGGCGGACGTCACCGACCGCGTCGCTCGGTATGCCCGTGGGCCCGGCTCGGTCTTCCAGGACGACAGCGAGTGGGTCAAGACTCCTGAAGACGTCGTGCCGCTCGCCCTCTTTCTCGCTTCCCAACCCGACAAGGGCCCCACCGGTCAGACGTACAGCCTCATGAGGCGTGACACGTGACACTCGGGACGCCTCAGCAAGCTAACGTTGATTGTCGGACGCGGAATGCGGTGCTAGCAACACGATGGCGTGACCATCAAACTAAGAGCGGGAGGTGTCGATGGTCGACCGATTCACGGCACCGCTGATTGCCACTCCCGCACACCATCTTTCTGGAAGAATTTGTCTGCAACGGCCTCTTCGATGTCGATGTCGAACTGGGTCGCCAGAGCCACGAGCAGAACGAATGCGTCTGCGATCTCTTCTTGAAGCCGGTCGCGGCTGAAGTCACCATAATTAGCGGACCATAGTCTCTTGATCTCTGAGGCGATTTCGCCTACCTCTTCAGTGAGCAGCAGGTGTAATTTGACAGGATCAGTCACGAAGCCTCGCTTCGACCGGGTCTCTGATATGGCCTTTTGTAAGTCAGCAAGTCTAGACATGGGAGTACCCTTGGTTGGTACAGTGGCGAACGGTTGATTGGGAGTGCAGTGTAGCACCGCGTGTTGCAGCCCACCAGCAATCCGCCCCGTGCACACTTGGCAAAGCCACCTCGACAGCCCCCTGAGCACAGCGGACCACGGAAGTAGTCAGATCGGTTGCGGCCTTGAAGGCAATTCACGAGGAACTATACGATGGTCCCTCATCGAGGATGGTCGAAGTGCCCGTGTCTGTGCTAAGCCCAGAGCAGGTAGGCGTCTCGTCTGGACGATTGAAACAGATCGGCAAGCTTGTACGGGACTACGTCGACGCCAATAAGTTGGCTGGCGCAGTCACGCTGCTGGCCCGTCGTGGCGAGGTGTTTCACTTCGAGAAGTTCGGCGCTTTGGACATTGGAAGCGGTCGGCCTATGGAGAGGGACGCCATCTTTCGGATCTACTCGATGACCAAACCCGTCACCAGCGCAGCCGTCATGATGTTGTGCGAGGACGGACACTTCGAGCTTGATGACCCTGTGGCTCGATTCATTCCCGAGCTGGACGGGCTCAAGGTGTACGCCGGAGAGGACGATTCCGGGATACTCCTGGTCGAGCAGGAACACCCAATCTCGATCCGTCACCTCCTTACGCACACCGCTGGGTTGGGCTACCCGTTCGTACAACCCTCACCGATCCAAGAGATGTACCAGAAAGCGGACCTGCTTCAGCCTGACAGCAACCTGAAAGAGATGGTCGACAAACTTAGCAGATTGCCCCTGGCCTGCCAGCCGGGCACTGACTGGAAGTACAGCATCGCGACCGATGTCTTGGGGTATCTTGTGGAGGTGGTAACCGGTAGGCCATTCGACCAGTTTGTCCAGCAGGAGATCTTCGATCCTCTCGGGATGGTGGACAGTGGCTTCCACGTTCCTGAAGAGAAGTTCGACAGGCTGGCGTCAGTCTATTGCACCTCAGAAGGAAATAGCATCCAGGCGGTGGACACACCAGAGGTCATGCGTTACCAGAGCCCACGCACCCTTTGTTCCGGAGGAGGAGGTCTTGTCTCGACAGCGCCCGACTATCTGAATTTCTGCCAGATGTTGCTTAATGGAGGCGAGCTGGGAGGGATGAGGCTGTTGACTCGCAGCACAGTAGAGTTGATGACTGGCAACCAACTTCCCATGGAACTCTTGCCTTTTGCCGTGATCCAGGAGCTCGCAGCCTATTCACGAGGCTGTGGATTCGGCCTCGGCTTCAAGGTAGTAGACGACGTCCACGAGTACGGCGTGGCAGGGTCTCCTGGCATGTACTCCTGGCCTGGAGCGGCGACTACAAGCTTCTGGGTCGATCCGCAGGAGGACCTGATAGCAATCTTCATGACGCAGTTCTTGCCATTCGGACATTACCCTGTCATCGAAGAGTTTCAGACATTGACGTACCAGTCACTGATAGACTGAGTCGCCCTTCTCACCTATGCAGTAGAGAGAGGGCTGTGCAAATCGCAGGTACTACTTGCGATTTGCACGCCACACCTATGGAGTATAACGAGGCAACGCTCTGACCTATCCCGACTCCTCGCGTCGGCCTCGCCAGGCGGCGAAGCCGACGGTGATGACCATGAGGATGCAGAGGGCGACCGGGGCGGCGTACTCGAAGCGTATCCGGTCGGTGCCGGCGTCTCCCGATGGACCGACAGCTCCGAGAGTCTGAGTCGTTCGCTGCGCCTCCGGCAGGCCGGCCAGGCGGGCGGTGAGCTGCGCGCCCCTCTCGAGATCGACGGCCGCCACCAGCTGGTACTGTCGGTCTCCGATGGTAGTCGTTCCCACTTCGATAGCAGCCGTCTCGACCTCGCTCACCCCGGCTCCCGACAGCTCCGCCAGCTCCTCAGGAACGAGCACCCTGAACAGATCGGCCCCGTAGCGCAGCGACTTCGTAAACTCGGCCTCCGTTCCCGAGTAGGGGAAGCGGTAGGTGTACAGCACCTCATGCTCGCCGGGCGGCAGGCTCGCGATCAAGGCGAAGCCCCGGTCGACCTGTATGAAGTCCGCCCCGGGCAGGAGCGTGTCGAGCTGCAGGTGTCCCGCGCCCTCGGGAAGGCCGAAGCGGAGGAAGCTCATCACGCCCGATCCGGGCACGTAGGTGCGGTCCGAGCGGTTCACGATGGTCACGATCTCCAGGACTGAGAGAGTGCCCACAGCCGGGTCCACCGACGAGAAGAGCACCGAGGCCAGAGAGGCGGAGAGCACCGAGTCGTCGTCCGACGCGTCGTACACCTCCATCAAGACAGGCCCCGGCTCCCCCAACGACATGTCGAGGTCGAACACGTATATGGCGCCCTGGTATGTCGTGGAGAGGCCGTAGGCTGAGGCGGGATCGTAGAGCACACCGTCGAAGCGGAAGCGTCCCTCGGCGTCCGTCGTCGTCTCGACGGTCGTCTGGCCCGTGGCTTCGCCACTCTGTCTATGGAGGGACACGACCGCTCCCTCCACCCCCTCCCCGCCCCTCGTCACGTTGACCATCCGCCCTTTGACCGCCACCCCGTCAGCCTGGGCCATACCCATCAGGGCCGCGGCAGAACTGAGGAGGAAGAGGAGAGCGGCCGCCACCCGCAGTCTACTCACGGTCTTCCTCTTCGGGGCGGCCGTCGGGGGGAGGAACGGTCCGGCTGCGCCTCAGCTCGCGTTCGATCCGCGTCAGCAGCGCGCGCTGCCGGCCCTCGTCCAGCTCCAGCGCCTTCATGACCACCACCGCCTCGGTCATGTACTGCTCCCTGAGCCAGTCGTAGTCTTCGTCTGAGAGGTTGCCGACGGCGCGGTCGAGCTCCGTGTTCCTCAGCCCGGCGAGCGCCGAATCCCATCGTCGGACCAGCTCCGCGCGCGGCCCTGCCTCGTCGTCCACAGGCTCGGCTGCGGCGCGGCGGCGCAGGATGGGGTACAGGATGGCGACGGCGGGCAGCAGGGCGAGCAGCAGGGCTGTCAGTACGAGCATGGCGGGGGCTTATGGAGTATGAACTCGTGAGTGGTTTAGCGCTCTTGACTACGCCCTGGAGGTCTCCGCGAAGACGGGCACTCGCAGGGCCGCCGGCGACGGGTGGCGCTGGGGCGACAGGGCGAAGAGGACGCCGAGCACGAGTATGGGGCCGGACGCCCACATCCACCAGACCATAGGGTTGACCATCACCCGGAATACAGCCTGCCCGTCGTCCCCGAACTCGGACGGGACGATGTAGAAGTCCTCGACCGGGGTGCTCCTGATGGCGCCCCGGGTGGACGCTATATTGAAGTCGGGATAGACGGCCCGGAATGGCCTCACGACGCCGAGGTAGCGGTCTCCGGCGCGCAGCTCGACGTCCGCAGCCTCCTCCCGCCTGTCCGGATAGAGTGAGACGTCGTGGCTCAGGTATCGGAAGGTGTACCCGCCGAAGGAGGCCTCCTCTCCCGGACGCAGAGCGATGTCCCTCTGGACGCCGAAGAAGGAAGAGCCCACGGCGCCCGCCGCCAGCAGGACGATGCCGATATGGACGATGTAGCCGCCGTAGCGCGGCCTGTTCGCCAACAGCAGGCGGCCGAAGGCGACGGGATACGCCTCCCCTCTCCCATGACGGGAGCGGGTGCCGCGCGCCCACTCGTGGAGGATGCCCGCGGTCGCGGCGCCGCACACGGCGAATGCGAGCAGGGCCACCGGATCCCGCATACCTAACGCGGCCAGCACGGCGGCGGTGATGAGGCCGGCACCGACGGGGACTCTCGTCACGGCGAAGAGGATCCGGGGAGTCGCCCGCCTCCATGGGAGCAGCGGGCCGACGCCCATCAGGGCGATCAGCGCCAGCAGAAGGGGGCCGTTCACGCGGTCGAAGAAAGGCCTGCCGACGGTGACGGTCGTCCCCTGGGCCGCCTCCGAGAAGACGGGGAATACGGTGCCCCACAGCGTGACGAAGGCGACGAGGAGGAAGAGGACGTTCTGCACGAGGAAGGCGCTCTCGCGGGACAGGAGGGAGTCGAGCTTCTCGCGGCTCTTCAGCGTGTCCATGCGCCAGACGAAGGCCGCCATCGAGAGGGCAAGCGTCCCCACCATGAAGGAGAGGAATATCCACCCCATCGCCGACTGCGCAAAGGAGTGGACGGACGGGACGGGGCCGCCACGGTTGATGAACATTCCCATCTGCGCCAGAGTGAAGGCGACGACGATGAGCACTATGTTCCACATCCGGAACATGCCCCGGCGCTTCTGCACCATGATCGAGTGGACGAAGGCCGTCATCGCAAGCCACGGCATCAGCGCCGAGTTCTCGACCGGGTCCCAGGCCCAGTACCCTCCCCAGCCGAGGATGGTGTAGGCCCACCACGCGCCCAGCATCAGGCCCGCGGTCATTATCAGCCATGAGAGCATCCCCCAGAGCCTGCCGACATCCACCCACTCGTCGCGTCCGCCCCGCCTGGCAAGCATCGCGCCCATGGCGATGCTGAAGGGGATGGTCACGGAGACGAGGCCGGTCATCTGGAGGGGCGGGTGGATGAACATACCGAAGTGGACGAGGAGCGGATTTATGCCCTGCCCGTCCTCCGGCACGATGGGAAGACGCTCCAGCGGATCGGCCAGGAAGAGCATCACCCCCAGGAAGAAGGCCAGGAAGGCAGCCATAAGGGCCGTTGCATAGGGCGCGGTGTACGGGAGCCGGCGGTGGAGGGTGAGGACGGCGGCCACGGCCAGCACCGACAGAGCGAGTGCGATGAATAGGAGCGAGCCGGAGTTGCCGGCGTACATAGCAACCCACGTGTACGCCTTGGGCATCGAAAGGCTGCTGTTCTCGGCGACGTATCGGACCGAGAAGTCGTTCCGCACGAAGGCCTGCACAAGCGCGAAGGTCGATACACCGAGCAGCACCGGCACGGTGTAGAGTCCGTACCGGCCGCTTGTCGACAGCTCCGGCACGCGGCGCAGCGCGCCGACGAACGACGCGGCTACGACGTATAGCGTCGCGACGAAGGCGATCACGAGCGCCAGGTGCCCGGCGTCGACCATCATTGCCGTTCCGCCCCCTGTCCGCTCTCGATGTCCAGGGCCGACTCGATCCTCCGGACGTACTCCTCCCGTTCGTCCCGGGAGAGCTCCGGGACCGGGACCTTCTCGTCGGCGTGGGGAGCCCGTCTCATGCGCCGCAGGGCCAGCGCGGCCGCAAGGACGGCCGCGGCAAGCCCGACCACCGGCACGAACCAGACCAGCAGGTTGAATCCGCGCTCAGGCGGCGACAGGAGCACGCTGTCGCCGTACCGCTCTACGAAGAAGGACTTGATCTCGGCCTCGCTCTCGCCCGCCGCCAGCTTCTCAGCCACGATCGCCCGCATCTGCGCCGCCAGCTGGTTCTGGGACTGGTCGATAGACTCCCCGGGACATACCGGGCACATGATCGCCCGGTTGAGCTCCTGGGCCCGCCGCTCGTCAGGCGTCAGGTCGTCCCCCGCCGAGCAGGCGAGGAGGAAGAGGACGGTGAGCGGGACCGCGGCGCGCGCAGCTGTGTGGAAGAGTCTCATAGCGTGACAGCCCGTATTATAAACTGTGGTGGGGCACAGGCATGTTGGATCAGGTTCTCTCAAAGCTGTACCATACTCCAAATGACCGGGATACTGCTATAATCTCGCCTGGCATCGCTTGTGAGAGAGCAGACCGACCGCGGGGGTCGCAGAGATGGCCGTCCTGTACGTAGCATCCCTGGATGAAGGAGCCGGCAAGACGGCGCTGTCCGTCTCGCTCGCCGGCGAGGCGGCCGCGCGTGGCGCAAAGGCAGCCCTCTTCAAGCCCCTCGTCGGCAGGGGGCTTAGTCCTCAGACCGACCCGGACCCGGACATCTACGCCCGGCTGATCGGCCAGGCGGCCGAGGGGTGGCCCCTCGACATCGAGGGCGAAGGACTGGACGATAGGGCCCTGGACAGGATCGGGGCCTCCCTCGCGGCCGTATCGGCCGAGGCCGACTCGGTCATCGTCGAAGGGTCGTGCGGCCTGTCCGCCGAGGAGACGGCGGGGCTCGTGGAGGCGCTCGACGCCAGCGTGATCATCGTCGCCGGCTATGACGACGCTCTCTCCGCCGCCTCGTTCGCCCCATTGAGGGAGCGAATCGGCGGCAGGCTGGCGGGTGTCCTCGTCAACGGATGCACCGTTCACATGGCGCACGAGGCCGACTCCAACCTGATGCCGTCGCTGGAGGCCGGGGGACTGAACCCCCTGGGGCTGATCCCGGAGGATCGCCGGCTGCTCGGGGTGACTGTGAGACAGATCGCGGACCACCTGAACGGACGGTTCATAGCCTGCGAGGAGCAGTCGCACGCGCTGGTCGAGCACCTGATGGTCGGCGGCTTGGGTATGGACCCGGGCGAGTACTACTTCTCACACCGCAATGACAAGGCCGTCATCGCCCGAGGCGACCGGCCCGATCTTCACATGTCCGCCCTGGCCACGCCCACCGCGTGCATCGTTCTTACAAAAGGCATCGAGCCCATAGAGTACGTGCGGTACGAGGCGCAGGCGGAAGAGGTCTCAGTGATGGTGGTGGAGACCGATACGCTGGAGACGATGGAGGCGGTCGGGCCCCTGATCGACCGTGCCCGCTTCGACCATCCCCTGAAGGTGGAGCGCTACCGCTCGCTGCTGGAGCGTCACGGTGACTTGCCGGCGCTGCTGCGGCTGGCCGGGGCTTAGTAGAAGACCCCCATCCTAACCTTCCCCCGCGGAGCCGGGGGAAGGGACAGAAACATCCTAGCGCGCTCGGGCGACGGCAGCCTTCAGCGCCCGCTCGGTGAAGACCTTGGTCAGGTGCTCTCGGTACGCCCCTGACGCGTGCACATCATCATTGAAGTCGATGCCCGCCGCGGCCTGCGACGCCGCGCTTCTGATTGCGTCGTCGTCAGCTTTGCTTCCCGTGAGCGCAACCTCGGCGGCCGCAGCCCTCGTGGCGCTGGCCCCGGCGCCGGTGACGCCGATGGAGACGTCCTGGCAGGACCCGTCCGAGCCGAGCGTGACGGACGCCGCAACGCCGACTATGGCGAAGTGCGAAGCCTTGTTGGCAAACTTGACGTAGGCGCTTCCGCTTCCCTCCGCCGGCGCCGGAATCCTTACCTCGCTCAGGATCTCGTCGGACCTCAGTGAAGTCGTCAGCAGGTCGACGAACAGGTCGTCAGCCTCTATCGTTCGGTGTTCCCCCGAAGAGCTGGTGATTATACTGGCCCTCAGGGCGATGACGACGGCGGGCAGATCGGCCGCCGGGTCGGAGTGGGCGAGGCTTCCGCCGATGGTGCCCATGTTGCGCACCTGCGGGTCGGCCACGACGGAGGCGGCGTCGGAAAGGGCGGGCGCGCGGCTCTGCACCAGGTCCGACGACTCGAGCTGGTAGTAGGTGGTCATCGCGCCGATGGCGAGTCCGCCCTTCTCGTCTCGGACGTAGCTCATGCCCTGTACCTTGCCCAAGTCTATGATCACGTCGGGGCGCGCGAGCCTGGTCTTCATCAGAGGAATTAGGCTGTGTCCTCCCGCCAGGATCTTGGCGCCGTCCCCGTGTTTCGCAAGCAACTCGACGGCCTCGCCGGCGCTCGATGGTGCGTGGTATTCGAAGGCGCTGGTGGTCATCTCAGCCTCCTGTCAGTCCGCCTGTCCGGCGGCTAGCTCCTATCGCCGGCCGCGTACTGGATAGCCTTCACGATGTTCTGGTAGCCGGTGCATCGGCAGAGATTGCCTGAGATGCCCCTCCGGATCTCCTGCTCCGTGGGGTTCGGATTCCTGTTGAGGAGATCAGAGGCGGCGAGGATCATGCCGGGAGTGCAGAAGCCGCACTGGAGGCCGTGCTTCTCCCAGAATCCCTCCTGGAGCGGGTGCATCTCTCCGTTCTTGGCGAGCCCTTCGATGGTCGTGACCTCCCCGCCGTCCGCCTGTACCGCGAAGAGCGTGCAGGACTTGACGGCGGAGCCGTTGAGGATGACCGTACACGCTCCGCAGTTGCTCGTGTCGCACCCTATGTGGGTGCCGGTGAGGTTGAGTATCTCACGGATATAGGTGGAGAGCAGCGTTCGCGGCTCTATATCGTTCTGATGAGTTGTCCCGTTGACTGTTATGGACACGCTGCGTCCCATGGGCATGACCTCCAGCGATCGGCGCGACGACGATACGGCGCGAGGAATGGGCGGATTATATCAGCAAATCCCCCGAGGGGCTATAGGGGGGCGATCTGAGATAGGATGGCGAGGAGTAACTGTCAGAATCAGGATTCTCGAGACTGCCCTCTCAACAGTCCATAACACGAAAGCCAGCGAATCCTGATTTTGATGCGTGGCTCGACCGGTGTATGTTAGATTAGTCCAATCTTGACGGAGGCTGGCTCCCATGAAGGTAGACGGCTCATACACCTTCGCGGCTCCACGGCAGAAGGTCTGGGAACTCCTACAGGACCCGGAGGTGCTGGTCGGCTGCATCCCCGGATGCAAGAGCTTCGAGGCGTCCGGGGAGGACGCCTACGAGGTCGAGCTCAGGATCGGGGTGGGCCCCGTCGTGGGGTCTTACAAGGCCAGCGTGGAGATCGGAGATAAGAGCCCGCCCGACTCCTACCGGCTGACGGTCAGCGGCGGCGGCGTCATGGGAACCGCCAGGGGTGAGGCGCTTCTAAGCTTCGTCGAGGAGGGAGAACGGACGACCGTGGAGATCGAGGCGGAGGCGCACGTGACCGGGACGGTGGCCAGAGTCGGCCAGAGGATGATGGGAAGCGCATCGAAGATGGTCATGAAGCAGTTCTTCGACTGCATCGGCTCCAAGATCGAGAGCTGAGAGGGACCACCGGAATGGCTAGCGACTATATCCAGGTCGAGGAGAGAGACGGCGTCCTTACCATCACGATGGACGACGCTCCCACTCGCAACGCCATCAGCGATGAGATGGCCGAGGAGATATGCGGGGAGATCGACCGTCTCGAATCGGACGCCTCCCTTCGGACGCTCGTGATAACCGGGCGGGACCCGTCCTTCTGTTCGGGCGCAAATGTGAAGCAGATGAACCGGGCCGCGCGTGGAGCCGACGACGAAGAGCCTGTTCCACCGGACGTCCGACCGTGGGACTACCTGGAGGAGCAGTGGGAGAGCGAGCGGGGTCGGCAGGGCGCTTTCGACGGCGTCAGGTCGGTGCCGGTCAGACTGCACCGGCTTGAGAAGCCCTCAATCGCCGCCGTCAACGGATATGCGATGGGACTCGGCATGGGCATCGCGCTGTCGTGCGACATCCGGATCGCATCGGAAAACGCCCGCTTCTCCGAGACGTTCATCAGGCGGGGGCTCATCCCGGCGGACGGTTCATGCTGGCAACTCCCCAGGATGATCGGCCTGGGCAACACTCTTCTGCTTCAGTACACGGGCCAGGTGATCGACGCGCAGGAGGCGCTCAGGCTGGGCATCGCCTCCAGGGTGACGCCTCACGAGGAGCTTCTCCACACGACGATGGAGCTGGCCGCCGGCCTGGCGAGCGGGGCGACCTATGGAATGGCGCTGACCAAGCGGCTGATCCAGCAGTCGCTCCACGTCGGTTTCGAGGAGAGCATGGAGCTGGCCGGGGTCGCGCAGGAGATAGCTCGCCGCACCGAGGACCACCGCGAGGGAGTGCGCGCCTTCGTCGAGAAGCGTAGCCCCCGGTTCACGGGCAGATAGCTCACGCCAATCCCAAATCTCCCCCGGTCGACGGGGAAGAGGCCGCAGGGCGTCAGCTCGCCGAAGGCCGTAGAAACCAGCGCACCGCCGTCTCGAAAGCGCCCGGAAACTCCTGGTAGAACCAGTGTCCGCCCCCGTCGAGCTCGACGAGCCGGGCTCCGGGAACCGTCTCACGCATCCGGACCGCCACATCGTGGGTCAGGAGCTCGCTCTGCCGCCCGCGGACGATGAGCGTCGGATGCCTGATCCTCTGCCACTCGTCCCACAGGTTGGGGCGCTCGTAGGCCCGGAGCAGGTTGCGGTCGCGCTTCCAGAGGCGCGCTCCCCCGTCCAGCGTCCTCGTCATGTGTGAAGCCTGGTGCAGGAGCATCTCGTCAGTCGACATGGGCTGACGGCTCCGCAGACGCTCTACGACGGCGTCCAGCGACTCCAGCTCGTCCGACTCGGAGTGGTAGCGTCTGAACATGACCCGCGAGGCCGGATTCACGGCGTCGGGATCGATGTCCACGATCACCAGGGAGGAGACGGTCGACGGATGAGCCAGCGCGTACATCCACGCGTTGCGCCCGCCTGCCGAGTGTCCGACCAGCACGATGTTGGTCAGCTCCAGCCGGCGCGCCAGTGCCTCGACGTCCGAAACGTAGTCGCGCAGCCTATACCGTCGAGGGGAGGCCCACCCGCTGTCGCCGTGGCCGCGGTGGTCCAGGGCGATGACGCGGTGGTCGGACGCCATCCCCCGCGCGAAGTGGTCCCAGCTCCGGGCGCAGTCCTGCAGACCGTGCAACAGGAGGAGCGGGCGCGCCGCGCGGTCTCCCCACTCGACGTAGTGGAGGCGCAGATCGTCGGTCTCCAGGTACGCTGACGCGGGCTCCGCGCCTCTCTCAGGAAGCGTCTCCATCTGCGCCGTCATCCTAGCAGCGGCCTCGCCGCGCCGCGAAGGTTGAGACCTTAACAGGCCGAGCAATAGTGTGCGTAATTCTATTCATCTTATCCTTGCCGACCTAGAAATCTCCCTAGAGGACATTCTAACGTTGGAGCCAAGTAAAGAGGCAAGAGGTACGACCGGAGCGGGGAGCGGATGGTCTCGGTAAACATCGACGTCAAGGTCCCGATGAGGGACGGAGTGGGCCTGTCGACCGACATCTACCGGCCGTCCGGCGGCGGGCCGTTCCCGACGCTGCTGCTAAGGACGATCTACGACAACCAGGAGCCCGTCTACATCGAGTGGACGCGACGCTTCGTGGAGGCCGGCTACGCCGTCGTGATGCAGGACTGCCGCGGTCGGTTCGACTCGGAGGGGTCGTGGGAGCCGTACATTAACGAGGCCGAGGACGGGTACGACACGCAGCAATGGATCGGCGCGCAGCCCTGGTGCGACGGCAACATCGGGATGTTCGGCATCTCCTACCCGGGCTTCGTCCAGACCCAGCCCGCCCCGCTGCGCAGCCCCTACGTCAAGGGCCTCGTGCCCATAGCGTCTCAGCAGGACAACTTCGGCTACCGTCCGGGAGGCGCTCTCGGCCTCCACTCGGCTCTCTTCTTCGGCATCATCGCCGGTAGGACGGTGCACCGGTCCGGCTTCGGCCTGCTGGACTGGTACGCGCTCTACAGGAGACTGCCCCTCATCTCGGCGCTCGACGACATCGTCGACGCCCCTTTCTACAGGGAGATCATCCGGCGCTCCACCTACGACGACTTCTGGAGCTCCTACAGCCTCCGGGACCGGTACGACGAGGTGGACACGCCCGCCTACTTCATTACCGGCTGGTACGACACGCTGCTTCACGACGTCTTCAAGCAGTTCCTCGGCTGGATAGGGAGGGCGCGCAGCGAGGAGACGCGGCGCCGGACGCGAATCATCGTCGGCCCGTGGACGCACTACGCCTTCTCGTCCGGCGACCTGTACGGAGACATAGACCACCGGGGCGCGGGGACGATCGACTTCGTTGCCGAGAACCTGCGCTGGTTCGATCAGCGTCTGAAGGGCATCGACACCGGGATCGACTCCGAGCCCCCAGTGCGCATATTCGTGATGGGCGACGACGTGTGGCGCGGCGAGAATGAGTGGCCCCTCTCGCGAACGGTCTACACCCGGTACCACCTTGGCAGCTCGACCGGCGCGAACTCGACGTTCGGTGACGGGACGCTGACCGCAGAGGCGCCCGCCGACGCCGGCGTCGACCGGTACGAGTACGACCCGGAGCGGCCTGTTCCGACGCTGGGCGGCCCGATCATGCACCGTGACTTCACGGGCCCTCACGATCGCCGTCCGGTGGAGCGGCGGGACGACGTGCTGGTGTACACGTCTGAGGTGCTGGAAAGAGACCTGGAGGTGACCGGCCCGGTGGAGATGACTCTGTACGCGTCGTCGAGCGCACGTGACACCGACTTCGCGGCGACGCTTGTGGACGTCTACCCCGACGGCCGGGCGATCAACGTCTGTGAGGGGCTCCAGCGCGCGCGGTTCCGGGAATCTATCGAGGAGTCGACGCTGATCGAGCCGGGGCGGGTCTACCGTTACACGATCGACATGTGGGAGACGAGCATCGTCTTCAAGGCCGGACACCGCATCCGGGTCGACGTGACGAGCAGTAATTTTCCGAGGATGGACCGGAACCCCAACACGGGCAATCGACCGGGAATGGACGCAGAGCTGCAGGTTGCCAGTCAGACCGTGCACCACGGAGGCGAGCGGGCGTCACACATCACGCTGCCGGTTATCCCGCGGTAGCATCCCACACTCGGCCGGACGTCCGCGCCAGGAGAGTAGGACAGCCTTTGAAAAAGGTGCGCTTCTGGTGCACTTCGTTACACATAAATATATAGGTGTAAGGGGTTGCCGTGCACGACGGTTCGGTGTAGATTGGTACGACTATCGGAGCGAGTGTCGATCAGGAGGCGTGCGATGGCGTCCGGAAACGGCAGCACCAACGGAAACGGCAAGAAGAACCTTGTGGTGATCCAGCTCTCGGGAGGGAACGACTACCTCAATACCGTCGTCCCCTACGAGGATGGTCACTACTACGACTACAGGCCAACGGTGAGAGTGGAGCACGATGACGTCCTCCCTGTGGGCGACGGCCTGGGCTTCAGCTCCCACATGGGGGCAGTCAAGCGGCTGTGGGACGAGGGCAGAGTCGCCGTCATCAACGGCATCGGCTACCCGAATCCCAACCGATCGCACTTCCGGTCGATGGACATCTGGCACACCGCAGAGCCGGACGACATCGGAACGGAGGGCTGGCTCGGCAGGGCCATCAGGGACATCGACCCCCAGGGGGAGAACGTCCTGACGGGAGTGAACTTCGGACGCGGGCTGCCGCGCGCGCTCGGCGTGCGCGGAGTGCCGGTGGCGTCGGTCGGCAACCTGGAGACCTACGGCCTCTTCCCCGACATAGAGGACGAGGCGCTCAGGAAGTACGCGCTGGAGGCCTTCGCCAAGATGTACGGCGGCGAGCGCGGCAGGGACCCGGTCATGGACTTCCTGGGGCAGACGGGCAGCGACGCGCTGAAGGGCGCGGACATCCTGCGCACCGCGCCGGAGATGTACTCCTCCAACGTCGAGTACGCGGCCGACCCGATGGGCCAGAGCCTCAAGAGCGTGGCCCAGGTGATGTTCGCAGACCTTGGGACGCGCATCTACTACACGCAGCACGGCAGCTTCGACACCCACTCGGGGGAGCTCGCCACCCATGCGAAGCTGTGGGACGAGGTGTCCGGCGCGGTCGGCGACTTCTACGACGACCTCCGGGAGCACGACCGGGAGGACGACACGGTCATCTTCATATTCTCGGAGTTCGGAAGACGCATCAAGGACAACGGCTCGGGCACGGACCACGGCTCGGGCGGAGTCGCGTTCGTGATCGGCGGCGACGTCAAGGGCGGAATGTACGGAGCATATCCGTCGCTGAAGGAGGAGGACCAGCTCGAGGGGGACCTCCACTTCAACAACGACTTCAGGAACACCTACACGACGATACTCGAGCGGGGCCTAGAGTTGGAGGCCGCGCCGATAGTCAACGGCAAGTTCGAGCAGTTCGATTTTCTGTAGAGGTCCGGAAGGAGGTCGGCATGGCTGATCGAGACATCGCGTTGATGGCTCACCTGCTGCGCCGGGCAGGTTTCGGCGCCACCAGGGCCGAGCTGGAGGAGTACGCGGCCAAGGGGTACGAGGCGACGGTCGAAGAGCTCCTCCATCCCGGCGACCCTCAGAACATGCCGGACGACATCATCCGGCGCTACCACCCGGACCAGGGGGAGATGCGGGACCTGTACGGGTCTGCCGCATACTGGCTCTACCGGATGGTCAGCACGAGGTGTCCGCTGGAGGAGAAGATTGCGCTCTTCTGGCACGGCCTCTTCGCCACCGGGTATTCGAAGCTGAACCAGGCGCGCTCGCTGCTCAACCAGATCGACGCCTTCCGGCGCCACGGGCTGGGCAACTTCGGGAACATCCTCCTCGAGCTGTCCAGGGATCCGGCGATGATCATCTGGCTGGACAACAACGACAACCACAGGGGCGCCATCAACGAGAACTACGGAAGAGAGCTGCTCGAGCTCTTCTCGATGGGGATCGGCAACTACTCGGAGGAGGACATCAAGGAGGCGGCGCGGGCCTTCACCGGCTGGACTCTCGGCAACGCCGAGTACATGTCCGTACGCGCGATGAAGGACTCGATCTGGCCGTACAGCCGTATCGCCTGGCACTTCGGCTACCGCGACTATGACCACGACGACGGAGAGAAGACCTTCCTGGGCGAGACGGGCCGCTTCAACGGCGAGGACATCATCGAGATCATCGAACGGCAGGAGGCGACGGCGCGGTTCGTCTGCACCCGCCTGTTCCAGTACTTCGCCTCGGACGAGATCGACGAGGAGGGCGAGGCGGTCATCCAGGCGATGATCGACTCCTACTTCGAGTCGAACCACGAGATACGCTCCGTTCTCAGGACCCTGTTCAATTCCGACTACTTCAAGTCGGACAGGGCGCGCTTCGCCCGGATGAAGGGCCCCGTCGAGCTGATCGTCGGAGCCGTCCGGATGGCCGGCAGCTACCGGTCCCCGACGGAAGAGGTGTTTCAGCTGGCCCAGCAGGCCTTCTTCATGGGGCAGGGGCTGCTCCAGCCGCCGACGGTCGAGGGCTGGCACGAGGGAGACGAGTGGGTCGACAGCGGCGCGCTCGTGGAACGGGTCAACTTCGCGGCGAAGGAGCTGAGCAACGTCGAAAGCCCGGGCATCCAGGCGATCATCGAGAGGCTCGCCACGGAGAACGGCAGCTCGATCACTCCCGACGAACTGGTCGACCGGTGCCTGGACCTGGCGGGTCCGATAGCAGTCCAGGCTGACACGCGCGCCTCCCTGGTAGAGTTCGCCGGACGGGAGGGAGACCTGACTCTCATCGGACGCCGGCCCGGCGACCGCTCCGAGCGGCGGGTTGGCGACATGCTCAGGCTGGTCGCCTCCACGCGGGAGTACCAGCGGGCCTAGCCTCGCAGTCGGCAGCGAGCCAGGAGCGCCCGACGATGTTCCTCGGTCTGACCGTAACCGCCATCGGCGTGATACTGCTCCTGGAACGGTTGGATGTCATCGAGGGAGGGTTCAGCCGCTTCTGGCCGGTGCTTCTGATCGCGTTCGGAGTGTCGCTGATCTTCGATCATTGGAAGAGCCGCAAGTGATCTGCCGAAAAGGATAGAGCAGCCTTGAGCACCGAACCCTTCGGCCTCGAATACGTAAAGACGATAGGCATCGTCAACAACGGCCTGGGCGGCCGCGGCTTCACCAGCCCGTACGACTCGGCCATCAGCAGGGACGGGCGCATCTTCGTGCTGAACCGGTGCGATCCCCCGCGCAAGTCCGCCGTCCGAATCGGCATCCTGAGTCTCGACGAGGAGTATTTCGGGGATTTCGGGTACGGCTACGGCGACGGAGAGGGACAGATGCGGCTTCCCGTCGCGATCGCCTTCGACAGCCGGGAGCGCCTCCATGTCACGGACGAGGCGAACCACAGGATAACGGTGTACGACACGTCGGGCGCCATCCTGGGCTGCTGGGGCGAGCACGGCTCAGACCCGGGACGTCTAAACGGTCCGGCGGGCATCGCCTTCGACCAGGAGGACAACGCCTACATAGCCGACCAGCACAACCACCGGGTGCAGAAGTTCACGGCGGACGGCCGCTTCCTGCTCGCATGGGGCGGCCCCGGTAATGGCGAAGGCCAGTTCAACATGCCCTGGGGAGTCACGGTCGACTCCGAGGGTCAGGTCTACGTGGCCGACTGGCGCAACGACCGTGTGCAGAGGTTCACGCCGGACGGCCAGCTCACGGCGAGCTACGGCGCGTCGGGAGAGGGCGAGGGCCAGCTCAGCCGGCCGTCCTCCGTCGCGGTCGATTCCGACGGGAACGTCTACGTCGCCGACTGGGGCAACGAGCGCGTCCAGGTCTTCGATCCGGACGGCGCGCTGCTGGCGCTGTTGAGAGGCGAGGCGACCCTCTCCAAGTGGGCGGAGGAGTTCCTGTCGGTAAACCCGGACGAGGCCGGGCCAAGGGCCGAGTCCAACCTCTTCCCGGAGCTGCCACCCCACCTGACGTCGCCGCACGACGTCTCATCGCAGACGGAGCCCTACTTCTGGAGTCCCGTGTCGGTCAAACTCGACGCCCAGGGCCGGATGTACGTCACCGAGAGCGCGCGCCACCGCCTCCAGGTATACCAGCGCGCTAGCTAGCGCCGCCGTCTGCTATAATCGCCGCCGTGTCCACATCCTTTCGCGGTAGGAGCTTGTCATGCCCGTGAGCGTCTTCCTCAGCGCCGATATGGAGGCCAGGTACAACGTCAAGGTCCCGATGAGGGACGGCGTCAACCTGTCGGCCGACATATACTTCCCTCGCGGCGAGAAGGGGCCGTTCCCGGTGATCCTCGGGCGGACGCCTTACAACAATACGACCGAGGAGAGCATCGAGAGCGCCGTCTTCTACCCGCAGCACGGATACGTCTTCGTGGCGCAGGACGTCCGAGGCAAGAACGACTCGGAGGGAGACTTCTACGCCTTCGCCAACGAGTTCGAGGACGGTCACGACACGGTCGAATGGATCGGCGCCCAGCCCTGGTGCGACGGTAACGTCGGGATGGTGGGCGCGTCGTACGTCGGCAACGTCCAGTGGCAGGCCGCCGTGATGGGGAGCAAATATCTCAAGACGATCGTGCCCAGGGTCATCGGACACAACATGCACGAGGCGAACCGGTACGTGGGGGGCGCGCTGCACCTGTCGATCGCCGCAATGTGGGCCATGCGCCACGACGGCCGCACCAGGCAGGACATCATGGTCTACAACTGGGAGCAGCTCTTCTCCACCCTGCCGGTGAACGATCTGGACAGACGGGCGGGCAAGCGCGTCGACTTCTACCAGGACTGGGTGGAGCACGCCGACTACGACGACTATTGGAAGTCGATGGCCATCGAGGAGCGGTACGCGGACGTCCGGATACCAGTGCTCCAGATCGGGGGATGGTACGACATCTGCGCCGCCGGGACATTCCACAACTTCATCGGAGTGAGAGAGAGCGGCGGAACGGAGACTGCCCGCGCGAACCAGCGCGCCGTGGTGGGCCCCTGGATACACAGCGCGAGCTCCCTGACGCACGCGGGCGAGGTCGACTTCGGCAAAGAGTCGATGCTCGACCTCCAGCAGGTCGAGCTCAGGTGGTTCGACCACTGGCTGAAGGGGGTCGACAACGGCGCGGCGGACGATCCGCCCCTGCGCATCTTCGTCATGGGCGCAAACGAGTGGCGCGACGAGCGGGAGTGGCCCCTTGCCCGGACCGAGTTCACGCCGTACTACTTCCACAGCCGGGGTGAGGCGAACTCGCTGTTCGGCGACGGGGAGCTGTCGACCGAGGCGCCGGCGGAGGAGGCCCCCGACCATTACGTCTACAACCCGGCCTTCCCCGTGCCGACCCGCGGCGGCAACACCTGCTGCACCCCCGAGCTCGTCCCCTGGGGGGCCTACGACCAGCGCCCGGTCGAGTCCCGGACCGACGTGCTCGTCTACACCTCCGCGCCGATGGAGGAGGATGTGGAAGTGACGGGGCCGGTCGTCGTCAAGCTATACGCGAGCACGGACGGACGCGACACCGACTTCACCGCCAAGCTGGTCGACGTACACCCCGACGGCTACGCCGTGAACCTCTGCGACGGCATCCTCCGGGCCCGCTACCACGAGTCGCGGGAGTACCAGAAGCTGCTGGAGCCAGGCAAGGTCTACGAGCTTACGATCGACCTGTGGGTCACGAGCAACCTCTTCAAGAAGGGCCACAGGATCCGGGTCGATATCAGCAGCAGCAACTACCCGAGGTTCGACCGGAACCTGAACACCGGCAACGACGCGGGCGAGGACTCCGAAATCCGGGTGGCGCACCAGTCCATCCTCCACGACCGGGAGCACCCATCCCACGTCCTCCTGCCGATCATTCCGAAGGGGTAGTCCGCCAGTCAAGCAGATCGCGACTTCTATCCAGCGTTGCTTGGTACGTAGACTCGAGGTTGGTCCAGAACTGCGCATCGATTCCGAGCGCCTTCTCGAGTGCTACAGCCATATCCGGGGTGATCGGCTTCTTCGCGCTGATGATCTCGTTGATGACTTGGGCTGGTCTTCCGAGCTTCGCCGCGAGTTCTCTCTGCGTCATCCCGCGAGCCTCAAGCTCTTCCTTCAAGACCTCGCCCGGGGCAATAGCCAAGTCTGACCACGTACGACCAGTCCTAGTCGTCATAGTGGTTGCTCACCTCCCTGATGATCACATGCTCCTCGCTATCGCCTTTCTCCACGATAAGCCTCCACCTGCCGCCTAGGTCGATTGCCATCTCTCCTCGTTTCGCACCTTTCAAGGGATGCAGCCGCATCGACCTAACGCTGTACGCCGACTGGAAGTCCCTTAGTGCGTAGAGTTGATTAATGCGCGTGATGTACCTACGTCCGACGTTCGGCCCCCATTCTCGGATGGCCCTTGACGACTCTCTGTAGTTCCTCTCTAATCGGTCCGTCGCGAAAGCGACTTCCAATTCCCGTTCTCCGTTTGGACGTGAGCGATTCCGAATCGGCGAACAGCGGAATCAGAGAGCGTCGGCGGCCTCCGCGCCGATATGACGGTACTCTTCCAGCACCTTCTTGCTGGTCAGCACCGTGGGGCGGGAGGTGTCGCGGTAGTCGGCCCTCAGCTCCAGCCTGCCGAGGAACCGCAGCCCCAGCGATCTGGCCAGGTCCTCGCCGGCGCCGGAGCCGAATATCTCGCCTGAGAAGTTCTCCACGACCCCCAGCACATTGACGTTGAGCTTCCTGATCATGTTGATGGAGCGTCTGGCGTCCACCGTGGCCAGCTCCTGCGGGGTGGTCACGACGATGAAGCCGTCCATGTCCAGGGTCTGCATTATCGACAGCGGAGCGTCCGACGTTCCCGGCGGGAGGTCGATGAGCAGGAAGTCAAGCTCCCCCCAGCTCGTCGACCGGAGGAACTGGTTGATCGCGTTGTGGATCATCGGGCCGCGCCAGATGATCGCCTCGTCCTCGTTCTGCTGGAAGAAGCCCATGGACATGACCTTGACCTTGAAGCGCTCCGCGGGAATCATCTTCTGGTCGGGTCCGATCACGGGCGGCTCAGCGATATTCATCGCACGGACGACGTTGGGACAGTCTATGTCCGCATCCAGGATGCCCACGCGCGCGCCGTCATACGCCAGCGCCGCGGCCAGATTGACGGTGACCGTCGTCTTGCCCACACCGCCCTTGCCGCTGTAGACGCCTATCTTGCGTCCGACCGAGGCGAAGGACTCGGCGATGAGGCGCTTCTGCTCGAACTGGCGCTTCATCGCCTCGAGGCGTTGCCGGGCCTGGGCGGCCTGGGCCTGGTTTGGCTGCGGGCGGCTGGTCAAGGCGCTGGCCGCCTGGGACTCGTCCGAAGAGTCTTGTCAACCATGCCTCAGTCCAGGCCGAGCTGCTTCTTCCCGTCCTCCGTAATCATATCGGGAGTCCAGGGCGGGTCATACACCATCTCGACGTTGACGTCCTCGACGGCCTCCAGCTCGGCGATTCGC
Organism: Dehalococcoidia bacterium; assembly: GCA_965208395.1. GTDB lineage: Bacteria > Chloroflexota > Dehalococcoidia > Lucifugimonadales > CBDBON01 > CBDBON01. The sequence goes on along the minus strand of CBDBON010000001.1, from coordinate 136,414 downwards.
CACTCCGCCTGCTGCGCGATATAGGGCCCCATGCCGCAGCCGGCGAAGGTGAGGGTCATCTTGACCTCCACGTCGTTGTCCTCGACGTCGACATCGTATATGAGACCGAGGTCGACGACGTTTACCGGTATCTCCGGATCGTAGACGTCCTTGAGCGCCTCAATCACCTCGTCGCGCGTGACAATCGTATCTGTGGTCATCGGCTGCTCCTCTCGGCCGTATATGGAAGTCCGACAGAATCCATTGTATGGACGGCTACGAGGGCTGTCAATTTGATCTTGCTTGAAATGGTAGCTGGACGTGTGCATAATATCAGCGTATAGCGACCATGATAACGCTGATGCAGCCTTCAATTTGCGCTTGTATGAACAGCCCGTAGGGACTGGCGTATCGGCTTCAACAGCACCGCCGGACCCTGTTCGAAATCGAGCGGGGTCTTTTTGTCGGCCCGAAACGGCTGACAGGAACAAAGGAGAGCGGGATGACGACAACGGAGAACACACCCATCACCAAGGGGATCATAGACATCCTGCCCGAGGAGTTAGACGACTTCGAGGCGCAGGTTAGGCGCTTCCAGGCCGGGGAGTGGGACGAAACCGACTTCATGGCGTTCAGGCTGCGGCAGGGCGTGTACGGGCAGAGACAGCCCGACGCGCAGATGGTGCGCGTCAAGGTGCCCTTCGGCGGGCTCACGGCCGAGCAGCTCGACGCGCTGGGCGAGTTCGCGGGCGTCTACGCCCCGCTGAACAAGGGACATGTCACTACGCGCGAGAACTTCCAGTTCCACCACGTTCCGCTCGCTGACACTCCCGCGATCATGCGCCTGATAGGCGACGTCGGACTGAGCACGCGGGAGGCGTGCGGCAACACCGTCCGCAACGTCACCGGCTGCGCGATGGCCGGAGTCTGCGCTGACGAGCCGTTCGATGTTACGCCCTATGCCGCGGCCTATTCCCGCTACTTCGTGAGGCATCCCTTCACCCAGGCGCTGCCCCGCAAGTTCAAGACGGCTTTCTCCGGCTGCGAGCGTGACTGCGCGATCACGTCGATCCACGACATGGGCTTCATCCCCCGGGTGGAGAACGGACGGAGAGGGTTCAAGGTTCTCACGGGGGGCGGGACCTCGATCATGGCCCGGATAGCTCCGACCCTGTACGAGTTCGTGCCGGCGGAGGAGTACCTGAAGATCACCGAGGCAGTGATAAGGGTCTTCCACCAGTCGAACGAGCTGCGCAAGAACCGGATGAAGGCCAGGATCAAGTTCCTGATCGCCCGAGTGGGAATCGACGAGTTCCGCGGCATGGTCGAGGAGGAGCTCGCGCAGCCGTGGGCCCGGAAATCGTTCGATCCGACCTCGCTTCTCTTCATAGACGATGAGGCAGCCGACGCTCCATCGCTGTCCGCCGCCTACCGGACGAACGGCCACGTCCCCGACTTCGAGCGCTGGAGGGAGACGAACGTCGAGGCGCAGAAGCAGGACGGCTATCGAACGGTCACCGTGAAGCTACCCCTGGGCGACATCCAGGCCGATCAGTTCCACGACCTCGCCGACATGGCGCGGCGCTACGCGGGCGGGCGGGCCAGGATCACGCACCAGCAGAACCTGGCTTTCCGCTGGGTGCCCGAGCAGGCGCTCTACGAGGTGTGGGAGGAGCTGAACCGGATCGGGCTCGCCGAGTCGGGAGCCCACGAGATTACGGACGTGGTGGCCTGCCCAGGCACCGACAGCTGCAAGCTCGGAATCACCTCGTCGATGGGTCTCGGCAGAGCCGTCGGCCGGACGCTTCTGGACATGAAGATCGAAGACCCGCTCATCAGGCAGATGCACGTGAAGATGAGCGGATGCCCGAACGGGTGCGGCCAGCACCACATCGCGGACATCGGTTTCCACGGCGCGGCGGCGAAGGCCCCGGGCGGCCAGGTGCCGGCCTACGAGCTCTTCCTGGGAGGGAGCTACGAGGACGCCGACTCCAGGCTGGGACTGCGCGTGAAGACGAAGGTTCCCGCGAAGCGGGTTCCTGACGCGCTCCGCAAGGTGATCGACTTCTACCGCCAGGAGCGCGACGGTGAGGAGCAGTTCAAGGACTTTGCCGCCCGTATCGGAGCGGCGGCCTTCGAGCCCCTGCTGTCGGAGTTCAAGGAGACGCCGGAGCTGAACCGCGAGACGATCGAGTCCTACATGGACTGGGACAAGACGATCAAGTACAAGCTGGAACGCGGCGAGGGCGAGTGCGCCGTCTGATTCTCTCGGTTTAGCAGGGCTTCCTGCCCTCGACGCCTCTTCCCCGAGTCTGGCCGGGAGTGGACATCCAGGCCTGAAGGGGATTGATGTACGGGGTTGCTACGCGCTCTCCTACCGCCGTCTCCCCCAGGACTCGGCATCGTCGTCGACCGGCTCGCCCCTCCACCGCTTCTCGATCTTCGGGGGCTTGAGGAACATCCACGCGTAGCCGACGATGAACAGTAGAAGTGCCGCCAGAGCGAGCGGAGCGCCGATACCCGGTCCGACCCTGCCGAACACCAGCGCCAGCAGCAGGATGACGAGTGCCGCCACCATGATCCTGCCCGGCGAGATGGACAGGAGACGTCCGCTGAGTGATTGGCGTACGTAGAGGCCTATCAGGCCCCATATGCTCGGGCGGCTCCTTCGGACAGGCTGCGGAGGGGCAATCTCGCCCGCCTGCTTGAGTATCTCCTCGATCTCTTCCCGGTATCTCTCTGGCATCGGGTCTCCTCGGGTGTTGGGGGAGGGGCCGCGTCTCGCCGCGGCCATCGGCTTCCACCGTACCAAGAGCCCGAATGTCAGTCAAGAGCCGACGCCGCGGGACGTTTACGGCAGGGACGCCATGATATAATCGAGGGAGTCACCCGCCTCCGGTCCTCAGGAGCCCCACTTGATAATTACCCAGGAAGAGGTCGTAAACCGCCAGACGGTGCTCCACATCGAGCTGGACGCCGCCGAGGTCGACCCTTATCTGGACAGGGGATACAGGCGGGTCGTTCCCCGCCTCTCGATTCCGGGATTCCGCAAGGGCAAGGCGCCCAGGTCGATAGTCGAACGTTTCGTCGGACGCGAGAGCCTCCTGAACGAGGTGCTCGACTCGATGGTGTTCGAAATGACCGACCGCGCGATCACAGAGCGCGAGCTCCAGGCTGCCGCCCTTCCGAAGATAGAGATCGTCGGCATCGATCCGGTCAGTCTGAAGGCGACCGTTCCGTTGAAGCCGGAGGTGGAGCTCGGCGACTACAGGTCGATGCGCGTGCCTGTAGAGCCAGTCGAGGTCACTGATGAAGAGATGGAGGCGACTCTCGACCGTATCCGGACAGACATGTCCACCTGGGAGCCGGTCGACCGCCCCGCCCAGATGGGAGACACGGTGACGATAAGCGCCGTTGGGACGGCGGAGGGGGAGACCCTTCTGGAGGTGGAGGACGTCGTCTATATGATGGACGGGGAGCTCTCGGTGCCTGTCCCTGGGTTCGCCGATGAGCTCGTGGGAATTGCGAGGGACGAGCGGAGGGAGTTCACCCTTGCGGTGCCTGACGACGCCTCCGAGGCGGCCGGGAAGGAGGCCAGCTTCTCAGTGAGCGCCTCCGAGGTGAAGGAGCGGGTCATCCCTTCTCTGGACGACGACTTCGCACAGTCGTACGGGCCGGGCTACGAGACCCTCGACGAGCTGCGCAGTAAGATCGCCGAGGACCTGCGGGCCGACGCCGAACGGAGGGCCGAGGAGCAGCACAGGCAAGCGTGCATCGAGGCCCTTATGGAGAGCGCGGTGCTGGAGCTCCCTCCCCTCATGATCGAGCATGAGGTCGATCACATGGAGAGAGAGCGGGCGCAGATGCTCGAACGAGCGAACGTCCGCTCCGACGACTATCTACGGTCGATCGGAAAGACGGAGGACGAGGTCCGGAGAGAGATGGAGGAGGCAGCCGTAGAGAGACTCAGCCGCTCCTTCGCCCTCACCAGGGTCGCCGAGCTCGAAGAGGTGGAGGTGTCGGACGATGAGGTGGACGAGCGTGTGGAGTCGCTGCTGGAGCAGTCCGGTCAGCAGCCGGACGAGCGGCAGATCTCCGACGAGATGAGGGGGTCGATCCGGCGGATGCTCCTGTCGGAGAAGACCCTGGAACGGCTGGCGGCCATAGGCCGCGGCGATGAGGAGACAGACCCGGTAGGGGCCGGACAGACCGATAGCGATGAAGAAGGAGGAGCTGCCAGATGATCCAGAGGCCTGAGAGTCTGATCCCGATGGTGGTGGAGACGGGGGCGCGGGGGGAACGGGCCTACGATATATACTCCCTCCTTCTGAAGGAGCGGATTATCTTCCTGGGCACGCCCATAGTCGATCAGGTCGCCAACAATATCATTGCCCAGCTTCTGTACCTCGACAGGGAGGACCCGGAGAGGGACATCAGCCTCTACATAAACTCGCCCGGCGGCATCATAACGGCCGGCCTCGCCATCGTCGACACGATGAGGCTGATAAGACCGGACATCTCCACGATCTGCGTCGGTCTGGCCGCGAGCATGGGCACGGTCCTGCTGACCACGGGCACTCGTGGCAAGCGGTACGCGCTGCCCAACTCGACAATACACATGCACCAGCCGCTGGGGGGCGCGCAGGGCCAGGCGTCGGACATCGAGATACAGGCCAGAGAGCTGCTGAGGATGCAGGACAAGATCCGGGAACTGCTCTCCGTCCACACCGGACAGTCCAAGGAGAAGATTGCGCGGGACACCGACAGGGACTACTATCTGAGCGCCGAGCAGGCCAAGGAGTATGGACTCATCGACGAGGTCCTGGCCTCCGGCGGACAGGATGAGGCGGAGGAGGCGGAGAAGGCGGCGGCGGACGACTAGGAAGCAGGCGGCACCGGATGTCCACAACCTCGACCCGCCGAACCGACTATCGCTGCTCATTCTGCGGCAAGGCCCAGGCGCAGGTGCGCCGCCTGATCGCAGGGCCTGACCGCGTCTTCATCTGCGACGAGTGCGTCGCGCTGTGCGACCAGATCATCTCCGAGGAGGCGCCAGGGCCAGCCAAGGAGACATCCGGCCCGGCTCCCGGGAGCCTGAACCCCCGCTGGATATACCAGAGGCTGGACGAGTACGTGGTCGGCCAAGAGATGGCGAAGAAGGTACTCAGCGTCGCCGTCTACAACCACTACAAGCGTCTCCAGTCGAACCGCAAAGTCGACGACGTCGAGCTCCAGAAGGCCAACGTGCTCATGGCCGGCCCGTCCGGCTCCGGCAAGACCCACCTGGCCCAGACGCTCGCTGGGATACTGGACGTGCCGTTCGCCATCGCAGACGCGACCTCTCTGACAGAGGCCGGATACGTCGGCGAGGACGTGGAGAACATCCTGCTCCGCCTGATACAGGCCGCCGACTACGACGTCTCGCGCGCCGAGCAGGGCATCATCTACATCGACGAGATCGACAAGATCGCCCGCAAGAGTCCTAACCCGTCGATCACACGGGACGTATCGGGGGAGGGCGTCCAGCAGGCGCTGCTGAAGATCGTCGAGGGATGCGTCGCCAACGTACCCCCTCAGGGAGGACGCAAGCACCCCCACCAGGAGTTCCTCCAGATCAAGACTGACAACATTCTGTTCATGTGCGGAGGCGCCTTCGAGGCGATGGAGGAGATAGTCGAGCGGCGCGTCTTCAAGGACAGGCAGACGATCGGCTTCAACCGGACCGGGCCGGCCGGGCACGGCCCGGACGGGACGGACAACATCCTGGAGCACATAAACGCGGACGATCTGCTGGAGTACGGCTTCATTCCAGAGTTCGTCGGGAGGTTCCCCGTCGTCGCCAAGCTCAAGGCGCTGGACAGGCAGGACCTCGTGCGCGTGCTGACGGAGCCGAAGAACGCCTTCGCCAAGCAGTACCAGTGCCTGTTCGACATGGACGACGTGGAGCTGGTGTTTACCGACGAGGCGCTGGAGGTGGCCGCCGATCTGGCGCTCGAGCAGAACACCGGCGCGCGAGGGCTTAGGACGATCCTGGAGCAGACGCTGCTGGACGTGATGTACGAGATGCCGAGCATGACGGGCGTGCGCCGCTGCCTGGTCACGGGCGACGCCATCCGGGGCGCCGCCGAGGTCTCGCTCCTGACCGAGACGAGCGACATCATCCCCATGCCCTCCCGCGAGCGGAAGTCGGCCTAGCCCACCGGTTATCTGCCTACAGCGTCCAGGTCTATCTCGCCCTCGGCGATCCTCCGCAGGGTCTCGACGTAGAGCCGGTGCTCCTCGCGCAACACCCTGGCGCTAAGGATGTCGACCGTGTCGCCCGCCAGGACGGGCGCCTCCCGCTGAGCGATGACGGGGCCGTGGTCGTACCGCTCGTCGACCAGATGGACCGTGGCGCCGGTCGTCTCCGCGCCGGATGCAAGCACCGCCTCATGCACGAACCTGCCGTACATCCCCTCGCCTCCGAACCTGGGAAGGAGCGCGGGGTGGGTGTTCAGGATGCGGCGGTCGTAGCGGGCGAGCACCCTCGGCCCAACCCTCTTCATGTATCCCGCGAGCGCGACGAGCTCGACGCTGTGGGACTCAAGCACCCTCAGGATGGCAGAGTCGAGCTCTTCCTCCGTCGCGTGAGTGACGCCGCTAAGGTGGTAGGCCGGTATGCCCTCGCGTCGCGCTCTCCGAAGCGCGCCGGACCGGGAGTTATTGCTTATGACGACGCAGACCCGTGCGTTGAGCCGGCCGCTCTTGCAGGCGTCTATGATCGCCTGCAGATTGGTCCCGGTATGCGAAGCCAGGACGCCCAGCCTCAGCGGCTGCGTCACCGGACAGACCCCATCCTACCAGTCCCAAGAGTGGATGCCCGCTTTCGCGGGCATGACGATTGTGGCACAGGAAGAAGCCTCTTCCCCCGCATGCGGGGGAAGGTTGAGATGGGGGTCCCTCTCACTGCGAACATTCATACGTGCCCTTTCCGCCTCGTCACGCCTCAGCGGATCATGCCCACCAGTCGGCCTATCTCCGCAAGCGACCGTCCGTTCCTCTCCCGGAGGGCGAGATCTCTCGCGGCCGTCAGCTCGATCAACGCTTCGGCGACAAGCCCGTCCTCAATGAGCCGTTCGGCCTTGATGATACGCGAAGCGGAGTTGTCGGGCATGGTTGCCCTCCCGATCACCACGCCAGTGGACATTACCGCTACAACGGCCGTGAGGAGCAGCCATCTGACCGGTCTGATGCCTATCGCCACCCTGCGATAGCCCTGGCCGTAGGAGATGTACAGGGAGCCTCTTCCCGTCTGAGGAGCGATCGCGAGACCGACCAGGGAGCCGACGACGAGACCGCCAAGATGGGCCCAGTTGTCGACCTGGGGGACCATGAATCCGAAGGCAAGGTTGATGGCCAGCAGCACTCCGACGCCTGAAAGGGTCTGCCTGGCCGTATCGCCCATGACGTGACGTCTCGCGAAGAAAAAGGCGGCGAAGGCCCCGACGATGCCGAAGATGGCGCCGCTCGCGCCTGCGCCCACCGTGATCGGATTCAGCACGAAGCTGGCGACCCCGCCGCCGACGCCCGCCAGCAGGTATATGACCGCGAAACCAACGTGACCGTAGAGCCGCTCCACGATCCGGCCGAACATCAGCAGGCCGATCGAGTTGAACAGGAGATGCATGAGTCCGGCGTGCAGGAAGATCGCGGTGAGAAGACGCCAGTACTCTCCGGCGGAGACGTACGGCGCGTGGATCGCTCCAAAGTCCAGCAGCACGTCCGGGTTCCCCGATCCGCCGGCGGCCTCCATAGCCAGCCACAGGACGAGGTTTACGGCGAGCAGCGTCCAGGTGACGACGGGCCTCATCTCCACGGCGCGCGGCATCCCATACATCGACCGGGTTTTCTCCTGGCAGGGGGGATCGCTTTGCCTGACGGCTCTACGATAGTACCACGCGCGCCGCGATACCGATGCTGATAAAGAGAGGAGAAGACTAGATAGGGGCCGGTTGCCAGCCGCCGAGGGCGGTCTCCAGACGGGCCGCGAGCGCCAGCGCCACGTCCTCCCTCCAGGGACGCGCCACTATCTGCACGCCGATCGGGAGCCCTTCGGGCGAGGTCGCCCCGCGCACGACCGCGCCGGGCCAGCCGGTGATGTTGTAGGCGCCCGTGTAGGCGAAGGCTTCCCGGTTCTCCCTTGCACGGGTGACGCCGTGTTCCGGCGCGGGCCAGGGAGCGACCGGGCACAGGATCGCGTCGAAGCGCTCCAAGAACCCCAGCATCCCACTCCGGTACTCATCCTGCCTCTCCAGCAGCGCGGTGAACTGTCCGACAGGCAGGGGATCGACATCGGTCCAACTCTCCTGGACCCACGGGTGCGTCCGGGTCGTTCCGGCCTTTTCCAGCAGCCGGCTCATCCACGCCCGTCCGTCCGCCTCGAAGACCGGGGACAGGTCGGGCAGCATCTCCAGGGCGGCGGGCCGATCCTCCTCCACCGCGCATCGCGCGTCTACCAGCGCCGCGGCTGCGGCTCGGACCGCCTCGGCCGTCTCCGGCGTCGGATCCATGATGCCGTTGGAGGTGTGGAAGGCGATGCGCAGGGATGAGACATCGACCTCCTCCGGGTCTCGCAGCGGCATGTCGATGATGGCCGGATCGGTCCAGTCGGGACCGGCGATCAGGGGAAGGGTCAGTGCCAGGTCCTCGACGAATCTCGCCATCGGCCCGTTCTGCGTGTAGGAGTCGAGGGCGCCCAATCCCCACGGGACGATGTGGCCCGTCCTCGGAACCCGCCAGGACGTTGGCTTGAGACCCGCGATGCCGCAGAAGTGGGAGGGCAGCCGGATACTGCCGCCGGTGTCGCTGCCCATGTCGAGGGGCGATCCTCCCGCCGCTACGACGGCCCCCGCCCCACCGATGCTGCCGCCCGGCGTGCGCGAGGGGTCGTATGGGTTGTTCGTCCTGCCGTAGACGAGGTTGTCCGTCTCGCCGGCAAGCGTCAGCTCCGGGGTGTTGGTCTTGCCGAGGAGAATCGCGCCCGCGCTCCGCAGCCGGGCAACGACGGTCGAGTCTCGTTCGGGCACGAAGCCCGTTCTTCCAGTAGTGCCCCCCGTGGTGACGACGCCCTCGGTGTCCAGGGAGTCCTTGATCGTCATCGGGACTCCGTGGAGGGGGCCCGTCGGCTCACCCTCCGCCAGCGCCTCGTCCGCGCGCCTTGCCTCTTGGAGGGCGCGCTCGGCGCATATCTGCACGACGGCATTGAGCGCCGGGTTGGTCTCGTCGATGCGCCGCAGGTGCGCCTCGACGACCTCGACCGCGGAGACCTCCCTCCGGCGGACCGCGTCGGCTGTAGACTTCGCGGACCGATAGATGATGTCGTCCATCGCCGGCTCCTAGACCACGTCCATTGCCATCATGTCGTCGTAGGACTCGCGCCTGCGGATGAGACGCGCCTTTCCTTCGTTGACTATGACGATGGCGGGCCGAGCGTTCAGGTTGTAGTTGCTTGCCATCGACGGCGAGTATGCGCCGGAGGAGGGGATGGCGATCAGATCGCCCGGCTCCAGTGCGGGCATCGGGACGTCGCGCACGAGCACGTCTCCCGACTCGCAGTACTTACCGGCGAGCGTCACCGGCTCCGAGCCCGGGTCTGTCATGCGGGACGCGGCCACGGCCTCGTATTCGGAGCCGTACAGCGCGGGCCGTATGTTGTCACCCATGCCTCCGTCGACGGAGACATACCTGCGAACAGTGGGGATGTCCTTGATCGCGCCGACGGTGTAGAGCGCCACGCCCGCCCTTCCGACGATGGAGCGCCCCGGCTCGACGATCAGCCGCGGCGATCCCAGCCCGAGGTCGGCGCAACGCCGCCTGAACGCTGACGTGATCACCTCCGCGTAGTCCGCGACGGACGGCGGAAGCTGGTCCCGCACGTAGCCGATGGCGAAGCCTCCGCCCGGGCTGAACTCGCGCATGTCCAGCCCCTCGTCCCTGAACGGGGCCAGGTAGGTCAGCACGGTGTCGATCGCTATCGCGTACGGCTCCAGCTCGAAGATCGGAGAGCCGAGGTGGAAGTGCAGCCCGACCAGGTCGAGATGGGAGGCTCGCAGCGCCTGTCGGATCGCCGTAGTGGAGTCGCCCGTCTCTATCGAGAATCCGAACTTGCTGTCGAGGATGCCGGTCGTCGTGTGGACGTGCGTGTGCGGGTCGACGCTCGGGGACAGCCTGAGCATGATCTCCTGCGTGACGCCCCGTCGCGCCGCAAGCTCGTCGAGCAGTGACAGCTCGTAGAAGCTGTCGACCACGATCCGTCCGCAGCCGGTGTCGAGGGCGTATTCGAGCTCTTCCGGCGTCTTATTGTTGCCGTGGAAGTAGACCGCGTCCATGTCCACGCCCGCCGCGCGGGCCACGGCCAACTCGCCGCCCGACACCACGTCGAGACCGAGTCCTTCCTCGTGGACGAGCCTGGCGAGCGCGGGGTTGACGAAGGCCTTGGATGCGTATGCGACGGTCGTGTCGGCGTAGCGGGAGGTGAATTCGCCGACGAACTCGCGGCACATGGTCCTGAGAGTCACCTCGTCGAAGACGTAGAGCGGAGTGCCGAACTCGGCGGCAAGCTCCACCGTGTCGCAGCCGCCAAGCCCCAGGCGGCCGGCGGCGTTCACCTCGGCGGTCGTCGGGAAGAGGGAGATATTGGCGAAGCTCATGACGTCCGGCTCACACGGTAGACGCCGTCTACCCCGACGCTGACCCTGTCGTCGCGTTCGAGCTTCTTCAGATGGGTGCGGATCTGGCTGCGCGCCGAGTCGTGGAGAGCGGGCTTGAGGCCAGAATACATGGCTGCGAACAGCTGCTCGACCGTCTCCGCGCCGCCTTCCAGCAGGTCGACTATCTTGCGTTCCCGCGCCTGCCGGTGCTCGATGAGCTTCTCTATCTTGGCTCTCGGACTCTTGATGATGGGGCCATGACCGGGGCAGATCATCCTGGCGTCGTAGCTGAGCAGCCTGTGAAGCGACTCGACGTAGAGGCTCATGTCGCCCTGATCCGGGCTGATCGCCGTGGTGCTGCCGCCCAGGATAGTGTCGCCGGTGAAGAGCAGGCCCTCCTCCCTGTAGAGGACGCATATGCTCCCCATAGTGTGGCCGGGCGTGTCGATGTACTCGAGGGTGACGCCGCCGAGATCGATCCTCTCCCCGTCCGCGACGGTGGCGTCAACGCGGAGGCCGGGGACGTGGTCATCTATGCCCTTCAGCTCGTCCGTGTGGGCCACGATCTCGCCGCCGGTGGCCTCTCTGAGGCGGCCGGCGCCGCCGATGTGGTCGGAGTGCCTGTGGCTGAGCACGATAGCGGCGACAGGCAGCGCCCCTCTGGACCTCCAGGCGTCGAGCGCCGTCTCCACCTCGTCGTCTTTCCCGTAGGCCGTATCGACGAATACGGCGCCGGAGCTGCCGGTTATGAGGAAGACGTTGGGCGGATACTGGCCGGGCGATCCCTCGGGCCCGACGGCGATATGCTGTACGTTGGGCGTTACGTCGGCTACGACTCGCGGCATGCGCGTCCTCCACCTGAGTATGCGGCGCAACGAGTATTCTACCCGTCCGGCGGGTCAAATGGGAATCGCTCAAACATCCGGTCTCATCAAATTGACAACCCGGAGGCGCGGTGCTAGGCTCACCGGAAATCGAATAGAACGCACGCGCGCGAGGTCCCACCGATACGGCGGCCCACACCGGCCTGTTCGAGTCTAAGGAGGGCAGAGATGGCCAGATCGAAGGTCTACTACATGGACGCGCACTCCGAGTCGACCGAGACGGCGCTGCCTGCCAAGATGCTTACCGTCTTCGACGCGGCGGGCCTCGACGAGATGATCAGACCGAATGACGTGGTGGCCATCAAGGTCCACTGCGGCGAGTGGAACAACTCGGCCTACCTGAGGCCGGTCTACGCCCGCGCCCTCGCCGACCGTGTGAAGGAGCTGGGAGGACGTCCCTTCGTGTGCGACACGACGACGGCGACCTACTCGCCATGGAGCTCCCGGTCGACGGAGCTCGACCTGCTACAGACCGCGGAGCGCAACGGCTACAACTCCACGACGCTCGGCTGCCCCTTCATCGTCGCCGACGGCTTCATCGGGACCAGCGACTACCGCGTCGACATACCGGAGGGCTATCTACTCAAGGAGACCTACGTCGCCCAGGCCATCGCGGCGGCCGACGTGCTGATCGCCCTCACTCACTTCAAGGGACACAGCATGGGAGTGATCGGCGGCGCCCTGAAGAACACGGGCATCGGCGCTCAGTCGAAGCGCGGCAAGTTCAACGTTCACATGGGCGGCCATCCGAAGTACGGCATCGGCGCCGCGACCGTCTTCCACCCGGAGGCGTATGAGGGCAAGGAGAAGACCCCCGACTGGCGCGACCTGGAGGACTGCTGCCCCTTCGACCTGTGGCATATCAACGACAAGGACGAGATCGAGTGGGAGCGCGAGCGGTGCGCCACCTGCCTCGGATGTCTCGGCGTGATGGGGCCGCGCGGGATCATCGACGTCCCGGAGGTCAACTTCGACGCCGTCGACGTCGCCATCGCCGACGCCGCGCTCGGAGTCGAGAAGGCGGTGGGACGAGACAGGGTCGGCTACATCAACATGGCTGTCGACATCTCACCCCGGTGCGACTGCGCCAACCACGCAGACGTGCCGATTGTGCCCCATCTCGGCGTGTTCGCCAGCAAGGACCCGGTCGCCATAGACATGGCGTGCGTCGACGCCGCCAAGGCGTCTCCCGGCATACCCGGCTCTGCCGCCGAGATGATGGAGGCGCACCGGCCCGGAGACGCCAAGTTCGAGGCCGCGGCGGCCACCTTCCACGGACAGAGCGAGGTGGCAAGCATCAACACCGGCCACACGATCGGACTCGGAAGCCGCGAATACGATCTGATCGAGGTCGAGCCCGCCGATCCGCTCAGGCACCGCTTCCCCTACGACCGGAGAGCCAGCCGGCAACGGTTCAAGGAGAAGTTCGAGAAGTTCACGCCCTTCCCCTACGACAGGCACGACGGCAAAGGCTACGCCCGCGAGGATGAGGTCGACCTGGAGGCGATGAAGCGCCACTATGACCACTCCGTCAACGGCCACGTCGAGACGGACGTGAAGCAGCTGGCCCTGACCGACGACTAGGAACCGCGAGAGATGCAGTCAGGACAGCAGCTCCTCGAAGAGACTATCGCGGCCTGCCAGGAGATCGCGCAGGGGCTCGGCTCGGCGGACGGCGGGTCTCAGGCCTGGGAGGACTCGGTCACCGAGATCGTCGAGAAGTTCGAGAAGGTGAGCGGCACCTTCTTCTTCAAGACGATGCCCAGCGTGCCGGTCACACGGACATGTCACCGCGACGCCGCGGCGCTCCTCGAGCTCCGCAGATCGGAGCGGTGGGACGAGCTCGGCCCGGCGCTGACCCGGATGATCGCAAACTCTCAGAAGCTCATCGAGAAGGCCGGGATGAAGGGGGTCACCCTGACTTGACGCGCCCGGTGCTCGTGACGGGCGGGGCGGGAAGCGTCGGACGGCGGGTGGCGGACAGGCTGATTAGCTCCGGCCGGAGCGTGCGGGTACTCGACCTGCCGGCGATGGACTTCACGGGACTGGAGGACCGGCCCGGCGTGGAGGTCGTCAGGGGCGACATCACCGACGCCGACGGAGTGCGGCGCGCGGTCGAAGGCTCCGGCGCGGTCCTGCACCTCGGAGCGGTGCTCCCTCCCAACAGCGAGCGGGACAGGGATCTCACACTCAGGGTGAACGTCGACGGTACGCGTAATCTAGTCGACGCGATGGAGAGGCTCAACCCCGGCGGCCGGCTGGTGTTCACGTCCTCCATAAGCACCTACGGAGACACCAGCGCGGATGAGCCGCCGGTCCGTGTCGCCCGGGGGCAGTCGGCCATCGACATCTACGCGGAGAGCAAGATCGAAGGCGAGAGGCTGGTGAGGGAGTCCTCGCTGACCAACACGGTGGTGCTGCGGATCGCCGGGATAGTCGTCCCCGCCTTCCTGGAGCCGCCCGATCCTTGGCCCTTCATGGAACACCAGCGCGTGGAGATGGTCCACCGGGACGACGCGGCCGATGCGCTCTTCGCATCCGTATCAGCCCACGGCGCGGGCGGCAGGGTGTTCAATATCGGCGGGGGGCCGACTTGGCAGCTGCGCGGCCGCGACTACGTGAGGGACTTCTACGACGTGATGGGGGCGCCCGTCGAGCTGGCGACCTACCGGAAGACTCCCGGATGGGTCGACTGGTACGATACCGAGGAGTCTCAGCACATACTCCGCTACCAGAACCGCAGCTACCAGGACTATCTCGCCGAGATGCGCGCACTCATCCAGGCCATGATGGAGGAGTAGGGTGCTATCGGCGTCGCGAACTGAGGCAAGGCACCGCCGTGAGCGGTCACTGGACCCAGTATCCCGCCGGCTTCGATAGAAACTCCTCGACCGCGATTCCTTCACTGCCGACCAGCAGCGTCCGGTCCGGCTGAAATCTATCGACGAAAGCGCCTCTTCCGAGCTGTCTATCCCGGCTCCGACCGCTCTTGACTTCGATAGCCGTCAGCGTCCGGCCTGCACGCACGACGAAATCGACCTCACGGCTGCCCTGTCGCCAGTAGAACACGTCGCATTCGCCAAGTTCGCGTGACCCGTTGATCAGGTGGGTCCCGACGGCGGACTCAACCAGCCGCCCCCAGAATGGGTGATCCGCTCGTGCCTCGTCGATGGTCGGGCCCACGACTGCCGTCATCAGGGCGGTGTTCAGGACCTGGAGCTTCGGACTCGAGGCCCGCTGCCGCGCGGCTGCACCTGCATACTTCCGCAGTCCCGTCAGCATGCCCGCCGCTGACAGCAGGTCGAGGTAGTGCGCTAGGGTGGTGGTGTTCCCCGCGTCGTGCAACTGGCCCAGCATCTTCGTGTAGGACAGGATCTGGCCCGAGTACCAGCAACCCAACTCGAACAGACGCCTCAAGAGGGCCGGCTTGTCAACGCGTGTCAGCAGCAGCACGTCGCGGGAGATCGTCGGCTCGATCAGCGAGTCGCGAACATAGCGTGCCCAGCGCGCCGGCTGTGAGATCAGCGGCGCGGCGCCGGGATAGGCTCCGTAGAACAGGTACTGATCCAGCGTCCAGCCGAAGGCTTCGCGCATCTCTGAAAAGCTCCAATGCGGCAGGTGGAGGACCTCGAATCGACCCGCTAAGCTTTCCGTCAACCCACGGCCTACAAGGAGTGGCGCCGATCCCAGCAGCACGACCTTGAGTCGGCGATGATTCCGAGTGTCCTCGTCCCAGAGCCGCTTTACCGCTTCCGCCCAGTCCGGCACCTTCTGGATCTCATCCAGGATGAGTAGCGGGTCACCGGTCTGAAGTCGCGCCGCGTCCCACTGCTGCGCGATCCATTCTGGACCCCGTAGAGTCGGCTCGTCTGCGCTGGCGTAGCGGTACGACAGCCCCGACTGCCTGGCCACCTGATCGACCATCGTCGACTTGCCCACCTGACGTGCTCCGGCGACCACCTGGAGAAAGCGTCGGGGCTCATGGAGCCGTCGCAGAAGCTCCACCGCATAAGGGCGGACGAAAGGCGTTTTACTCATTACATTGAGTAATTTTACTCAGCACATTGAGTAAAAATCAAGAGGTCGCTCGCAGACATTCACAGACTCGTCTGATTCAAAATCAGACTTTCAATTAGCCGGAACGGTCGTTCACCCGACTCTAGGTAGTTACGACGGACATGCCGACCCTGTGCCGATCCCGCCATCAGGGTGTACAATCGGACATGAAGCAGGCGCCAGTTGGAGTTAGGGCCGTGACCTCACAGGCCGAGATACAGGTCCTGGACAGAAAGACGGTCGAGCGGAAGATGGAGACGCTGCGCTCCATCCTGCGTGAGATGAGCTCGCTCATCGTCGCCTACTCCGGCGGCGTCGACAGCGCCTTCCTGGCTGCCGCGGCGAACGAGGCGCTGGGCACCAGGGCCCTGGCGGTCACCGCCAAATCGCCTAGCCTGGCCCCCTCCGAGCTTCGCGACGCGGTCGACCTGGCCGCGCGGCTCGGCCTCAACCACCGGGTGGTGGAGACGCACGAGGTCGAGCGGCACGACTACGCGGCCAACGATCCGAACCGCTGCTTCTTCTGCAAGGATGAGCTCTACACTTACCTCTCCGGCTACGCCGACCGAGAGGGGTACGGCCACATCGCCAACGGGACGAACACCGACGACCTGGGCGACTTTCGTCCCGGGCTGAACGCCGCGAAGCAGTACGGCGTCCGCAGTCCGATGGTCGAGGCTGGCCTGTCCAAGGCCGAGATACGCGCTCTCTCGAAGGAGATGGGCCTGCCAACCTGGGACAAGCCGGCGCAGGCGTGCCTGTCGTCCCGCATACCGTACGGGACTCCCGTCACGGTCGAGGCCCTGGAGCGCATCGCGAAGGCCGAGGAGTTCCTGCGCGGCCTCGGGATACGCCAGCTTCGCGTCCGGCACCACGACGCGATCGCGCGCATAGAGGTCGAGCCCGCCGACCTCCTGGCGCTGGCCGAGGAGACGACGCGCGCCAAGGTGACCGAGTACTTCCGCTCAATCGGCTACTCCTACGTGACCCTCGACCTCGACGGCTTCCGCTCCGGCAGCCTCAACGAGGTGCTGGCCGGTCTCAAGAGGCGAGGCTAGGCTTTCACGGGTGCCCCGCAGCGAAGAAGATATCCCTCCCGTCTCGGACCAGGAGAAGCAAAAACGGCCGTCGGCGCGTATCCTGCTGCTGGACGAGTCCGACAGGATACTGCTGATGCGGACCTCGCTCCCCCAGGACAGCGAAGCGAGGCTCTGGATCACGCCGGGCGGCGGCCTCGAGCGGGGCGAGACCTACGAGGAGGCGGCGCTTCGCGAGCTCTACGAGGAGACCGGACTCGATGACGTGACGCTCGGCCCATGGGTCTGGAAGCGCCGCCACACCTGGCGGTGGGGCGACATCTGGAACGAGTCGCACGAACGCTTCTACCTGGTGCGGGCGCCCTCCTTCGTTCCCCGACCCCGTCGCCTCGACGTGTACGAGCGGGAGTACGTCCACGAGTGCCGCTGGTGGAGCATCGGGGAGATCGAGGCAGCCGATGACTCGGAGATCTTCGTGCCGCGCCGGCTCGCGGCGTTGCTGCCGCCCATCCTGAGCGGCAGGTTGCCCTCCTCGCCCATAGACACGGGCGCCTGACGCTATGACGCCTGGGGCCGCTGACAGGTCGATCAAGATCGAGGGTGCGCGGTTCGTCCTCACGATGGACCCGAGGCGCCGGATCATCGAGGATGGCTCGATCGTGATCGACGGCGGGCGGATCTCCCGCGTGGGCAAGGCAGACGAGCTGCGCGGAGTAGCTGCCGACCGGGTCATCGACGCCGCAGAGATGGTCGTCACCCCCGGCTTCGTCAACGGGCACATCCACGTCAGCTACGCCCACGCCGTGCGGGGCGTCTTCCCAGACGACCTCGGTCAGGCCTATCTTCCCTACGTCTTCCGCCTCCAGTCGGCGATGACCGAGGAGGAAGAGTACTGGACATCTCTCCTCGCGATCACCGAGCTCCTGAAGTACGGCACGACCAGCCTCATGGACCCGGGCAGTACGAAGGCCCTGGACGCCTGCATGGAGGCATACGAGCGCTCCGGCTGCCGGATAGTCGTGGGTAGCCACGTGACGGACCGGCCCAATCCGGTCAACCTCCCCGTCTACAGGACCGACAAGGCGGTCTCCATCATGGAGGAGACGATAAGGAGGTATGACGGCAGGCTCGACGGACGTGTGAGCGCGTGGGCGATGCCCTTCTCTTCCGACTACTGTTCCGGCGAGCTTCTGGGCGCGGCCAAGGGGCTGGCGGACCGGTACCGGACCGGCCTGACGCTTCACCAGACCAACACCCCTTCGTCCGTAGAGGCGCACCTCCGCGAGCACGGAATGCGTCCGGTCGAGTTTCTACATGACATCGGCGTGCTCGGCCCCAACCTCCTCCTGTCCCACGTGCTGGGACTCGACGATGCGGAGATCAGTCTGATGGCCCGGACCGGCGCCAAGGCCGTCGCCTGCCCTACCGCCGCGCTCAAGTCGGGGGCAGGTCAGCCTGTCTGGAGCACGGTGCCCAGGCTGCTCGACGCCGGCGTGCCTGTCGGACTCGCCACCGACGCCGCCAACAACTCCAACCTGGTCGAGACGATGAGGTCGGTATACCTGGCCGCGGGGCTGCACAAGCACACGGAGGGAGGAGCATCCGCTGTCACCGCCGAGACTGCGGTGGAGATGGGCACCATCCTCGGGGCCCGCTCCCTCGGCCTGGACGCGGAGGTGGGCTCGGTGGAGGCCGGAAAGAGGGCCGACCTCGTGCTGTTCGACACGAGGCGCCCGGAGTGGAGAGCGCTCTTCAATCCGGTTAACGCCCTCGTGTACGCAGCGGACGGCAGGAGCGTCCACACGGTGATCGTGGACGGGCGGGTGGTCGTCGAGGACCACAAGCCCCTCTTCATCGACGAGTGGGAGCTGGCGCAGAGGGTCCAGTCCATCGGCGAGGATATCCTGAGGCGGACGGGTGTATCCTTCCTCCCGCGCTGGCCGGTCGTGTGACCTGACCTCCCTCTTTCTGCTGTCCCCTTCCCTGGCTCCGAGGTGGAGCCTCTAGCGCCTCGCGAATCGTAGCCGGCGGAGTGTCACTCGGGATAACGCTCTGTTAGGATAGGCGCTCGGAGCATCCGGGAGGAGACTGCGGGAGGGGGGGAAGGTATGGCGATTCGGGACCGGTACGGTCTCCCCTTGAGCACAGACTCGCACACAGCTGCGGAGCGCTACGTGGAGGGCACAGACCTCCTGCTGGAGCTCAGCTTCGGCTCGGAAGAGGCGTTCCGGAGGGCCGTTGAGGAGGACGAGGGGTTCGCCCTCGCCCACGCCGGTCTCTCCGAGATGCAGATGCTGCGGGGCGAGATCGAGGAGGCGAAGGCGAGCGCCGAGCGAGCCGGCGCGCTGGCAGCCGGATGTCTGCGATGGGAACGGCGGCGCGTCGATGCCGTGTCGCTGTTCGTCAACGGAAGAGGGGCCGAGGCTCTTGCCCTCATCCGCGAGCAGCTGGGCGAGTGCCCGCGAGACGCTCTGTCGCTGAGGATGGCCAACCGGCTCTTCGTACTCGGATGCAGCGGGGCGGGAGTGGCCGACTACCCTCCCGACCTGCTGATGCTCCTCAAGGGGGTGGAGCCGCACTACGGTGACGACTGGGCCTTCCTGGGACAGTACGCCTTCGCCCACCATGAATGCGGCCTGTTCGACGAGGCACTCCGCCACGCCGAGCGTTCGCTGGAGCAGCGCCCCACCAACGCCAACGCGTCACACTCGGTGGCGCACGTCTTCTTCGAAACGGGGGATGCCGACGGCGGCGGCGACTTCCTCGGAGAGTGGCTGGCCGGCTACGATTCGCGCTCCCCGTTCCACGTCCACCTCTCCTGGCACCTGGCCCTGTTCGAGCTGGCGATGGGCAGGTATGACCGCGTCTTCGACATCTACGAAGGGCAGATACGCCCCTCCGTGAAAGAGAGAAGTCCCCTTTCTCTCGCCGACAGCGCCTCCCTGATGTGGCGGATCCAGGTGTACGGAGGGACGCCTCCCCCCTTCCTGTGGAAGGATGTCGCGGAGCAGGCTGCCCCGGCGGCGAAAGCGCCAGGGCCTGGATTCCGGGATGCCCACGCGGCGCTGGCCTTCACGGCAGCCGGAGCCGATGCCTCCTTCGAGTGCATGGTGGACTCCCTTGAGAATGTGGCGGCGAGGGGGAACGCTCTCGCCGGCGAGATCACTCTACCTCTGGCCCGCGGCATAGCCGCCTTCGCCGCCGGGGAGTATGACGAGGCGGTCGAGAGGATCGAGCCCATCTTTCCTCAGCTCACGCGCCTCGGCGGAAGTCACGCGCAGCGGGAGGTGTTCGAGGACACCCTCCTGGAGGCGTACCTCCGCTCCGGGCGCTGCGACAGGGCTGAGGAGCTGCTCCGGGCGCGGCTCAGCCGGAGGCCGTCGGCGCGCGACTCCGACTGGCTCGCACGCGCACAGACCGGCGCGGCCTCGTCGCCCTCGACCCCCACCTCCCAACCGCGTGTGATAGGGTAGCGCGAGGAGGTGCTTGCGCTGTGAGACTCCGGGGGAAGGTGGCGCTCATCACTGGGGCCGCGCGGGGGATGGGCGCGGCTGAGGCTCGGCTCTTCGCCAGAGAGGGCGCGAAGGTGGGCCTGACCGATGTGCTCGAGGATGAGGGCCGTCTCGTGGAGACCGAGATCGTCGAAGCCGACGGCGAGGGCATGTTTCTCCGGCTCGACGTGACGAGCGCGGAGGAGTGGGGATCGGTGGTGGATCGTGTCGTTGACCGTTTCGACAGGCTGGATATCCTCGTCAACAACGCCGGGGTCTACCATTACGCGACGCTCGAGCAGGAGTCGGAGGAGGACTGGGACCGTGTGATGGACGTCAACGCGAAGGGCGTCTTCCTCGGCATGCGCGCGGTCCTGGGCGTGATGAGACGCGGCGGGGGCGGCTCGATCGTGAACATATCCTCCACGGCGGGCATGGTTGGTAGCCCAAGATCGACCGCATATAATGCGTCCAAGGGAGCGGTTCGCCTGTTGACGAAGTCGGCGGCGGTCCAGTACGCGAAGGAGGGCATCAGAGTCAACTCGGTGCATCCAGGGCTGACGATCACCGGCATGACTCCGTTCGCCTTCCCGAACCCCGGACAGCTGGAGAACCACATCCCGCGGGTGCCGTTGGAACGGTCCGCGCAGCCGGAGGAGATTGCGTACGGCGTGCTGTTCCTCGCATCGGACGAGTCGTCCTACATGACGGGCAGCGAGCTGGTGATCGACGGCGGGTGGACGGCACAGTAAAGAGCGGCCCTCGGCCCGAGAGGGCCCTGGCCAGGAAGGAGAGGCGATGAACGAGGCCAAACTCCAACGGGAGCTGGAGCGGTACAGGGCGCGGACCGCGAAGTCCTCGCAGCTGCAGGAGGAGGCGCAGCGTTACCTCCCCGGCGGCAGCACGCGGGGCGCGCAGTACTTCGACCCGTACCCGATCTTCGTCGATCACGGGGAGGGACGCCACATCTTCGATGCAGATGGCAACGGCTACCTGGACTTCATGATCAACGCGACAAGCCTCATCATGGGCCACGCCCATCCCGAGGTGGTCCGCGCGCTCCAGGAGCAGGCGGAGAGGGGCACTGCGTTCAGCGGGCCGACGGAGGCGATGATCAGGCTCTCGAAGCTCCTCTGCGACAGGATACCGTCGGTCGACACTATACGGTTCACGAACTCGGGAACCGAGGGTACTCTGATGGCCATCCGTGCGGCGCGGGCCTTCACCGGGAAGCCGAAGATCGCCAAGTTCGAGGGGGGCTACCATGGAGCGCACGAGTCGGTCTCGGTCAGCGTGGCCCCGCCCGCCGGCAGCCTCGATCCGGCGGGGCCTACAGCCCTACCGGAGTATCCGGGCCAGCCGCAGGGCATCCTGAACGACGTGATCGTCATGCCGTACAACGACCTGGAGACTAGCGAGCGGCTGATCCGCGCCCACGGGGACGAGCTGTCGTGCGTCATCATGGAGCCGATCTCCTCCAACTTCGGATACCTGCCGGCCGATCTCGAGTTTCTCAGGGGCATCCGGGATGTCACGGAGGAGCTGGGCATCCTGCTCATATTCGACGAGGTGCAGAGCTTCAGGGTCGCCCCCGGCGGCGCGCAGGAGATGTTCGGCGTCGTGCCCGATCTGACCGCGATGGGCAAGATAATCGGGGGAGGCATGGCGGTGGGCGCCTTCGGCGGCCGCGAGGACCTGATGGCCCAGTTCGATCCGACGAGAGACGGCCCGGCGATAGCCCACTCCGGCACCTTCAACGCCAACCCGATGACGGCCGTCGCGGGCGAGGTGACGTTGAGGCACCTGACGCCCGAGGTCTACGCCCGGATGAACAGTCTGGGAGGGATGCTGCGGGAGAAGCTGCGGGCGGTGTTCGCGGAGTTCGAGGTGCCCGCGCAGGTGACGGGAGTCGCCTCCCTATTCGGAGTCCACTTCACCTCCGGGGAGATCAGCGACTACCGGTCGGTGCTCCGCGGGGACGGCCAGATGAAGAAGGCGCTGTTCACCGGGCTGCTCAACGAGGGCGTGCTCCTCATGAGCGGCGCGTCGGGCGCGCTCAACTCGCTGACGACCGAGTCGGACGTGGACACCCTCGTGGACGCCACGCGGCAGGTGGTCCAGCGCATAAGGTGACGCCGGCTATCTCCCGGTGAACCGGGCGGGCCTGCGTTCCAGGAACGCCCTGCGACCCTCCTGGAAGTCGTCGCTGTCGAAATTCCTGAAGGGCCGCTCCTCCTCATCCGGAGTGAGCGACTCCAGCGAGGGGTTGCGCAGCACGGTCTGGAGTATCTGCTTGTGGCGCCTCTGTGTGAGGGGCGCGAGAGGGACCATCTCCTCGGCCAGGCCGTAGGTGAAACTGCGCAGCTCTCCGGACGGCAGGACGCGGTTGATCAGGCCGCTGCTCAGCGCCTCGGAGGCGTCGAGGAGCCGAGCGCTGAGCAGAATGTACGACGCGTTCCCGGGCCCCACCAGGTTCACGAGGCGGCGCATCTCTCTGTACCCCACGAGGATGCCGAGCCGGGCGACGGGGATACCGAACCGGCTCCCCTCCGCGGCGACGCGGATATCGGTCGCCATCGACAGCTCGCAACCTCCGCCGACGCAGAACCCCCTTATCATCGAGATGGTGGGCTTGGACAGCGCCTCAACGGCGTCCATCGCCCCGTCAAAGGCTTCCGCGTAGGTCCGCGCGCTCTTCGAGTCGCGGCGGCGCAGCTCGAAATCCTTGATGTCGGCCCCGGCGGAGAAGGCCTTCTCTCCGGCGCCGGTCAGCACGACGACCTTGACGGCCGGGTCGCGCTCGATCTCACCGGCGATCCTGCGTAGCGCAAGCCAGCCGTCGAAGCTGACGGCGTTGCGCTGACCAGGCCGGTTGAGAGTGATGGTCGCAACTCCGCCGGAACGGTCCATGAGAATCTCTTCGGACATGAAATCGCCTCCCGTAGCTGATAGAATCTACTGGGTCCATTATGTTGCGGATACCGTCCCGTAGGATATACTTTCCGGGAGCCTGCGGACGCGGTTTCCAGAAAAGTCGCGTCGACGCCAAAGCTGAGAGGTGCATATGAGCTACTACAAGGCCGAGTACATATGGGTGGACGGGACGGAGCCGACGTCCAAGCTGCGCTCCAAGGGGAAGGTTATCCCAAAGGGAGAGGAGCCGCCGCTGTGGGGGTTCGACGGATCGAGCACGAACCAGGCCCCAGGGGAGGATTCGGACTGCGTGTTGAGGCCGGTCTTCACGTGCCCGGACCCGATTCGCGGAGGCGACAACAAACTGGTGATGTGCGAGGTAATGCTTCCCGACATGTCGCCTCATCCGACTAATACCAGGGCTGCGTGCGCGGAGGCGGGAGAGAAGTACGCCGACTTCGACATGTGGTTCGGCATCGAGCAGGAGTACACCTTCTTCGACGGCATCAAGCCTCTTGGCTGGCCTGACAACGGCTTCCCTGCTCCGCAGGGCGGATACTACTGCGGCGTGGGATCGGACGAGGTCTTCGGCCGACCCCTCGTAGAGGCTCACCTCGACGCCTGTCTCGAGGCGGGACTCATGGTGTCCGGCATCAACGCGGAGGTGATGCCCTCCCAGTGGGAGTTCCAGATCGGGCCCATCGGGACGCCCGAGGTCGCCGATCAGCTCTGGGTCGCACGGTGGCTCCTCTACCGGATCGGAGAGGATGTCCCCCTCGGACCTGAAGGGACCAGGGCAAGCGCGAGGCTCGATCCCAAGCCGGTACAGGGCGACTGGAACGGCGCCGGCGCTCACACCAACTTCTCGACGAAGCAGATGCGCGAGAGCTACGACGCCTGCGTGGCCGCCGCCGAGGCGCTAAAGACCAACCACGACGAGCACATCGTCAACTACGGCGACCGCATCGAAGAGCGTCTGACCGGTCTCCACGAGACCTGCTCCTACAGGGAGTTCCGGTACGGAGTGTCTGACAGGGGGGCCTCGGTCCGCATTCCCTGGCAGGTGCACCGGGACCGCAAGGGTTACATCGAGGACAGGCGTCCCAACGCCAACTGCGACCCGTACAGGGTGACGCAGTTGATACTCGACACCGTCTGCGGGGCGGCCTCCTAACCTCCAACTCAGCAGGCTTGCCGGTTGCCAGGCCATTAGGGAGGATGACTCCCCAGAGGGCCGACATCTTAGTGCAAGCGTCTTCTAACGCTGGCATAGTGCAATCATGCCAGTGCAGATTGCGATAAGGGGCGTCCCTGAGGAAGTTCGCGAGCGTGCGCATCGCGTCACGGCTCTCTGTAGCCGCATGGTTCCAAGGGGTTCGCGATCGGAAGGCAGTGGTCGTCCTGAGCTCGCTCCAGTCGAGGCCCGTAACATCCTGCACCGACCCGGTGGGATTGACAAGCCAACGGATGTGTGCAAAGGTCAATTTCCCGGAACGCCGACCGAACCAGTCTCTCTTGTCTACATGTTGAGCGGGGGCGTTGAAGCTGATAACATCGCCACCGAGGAGGACGAGCGGGGCCGGACGGGTTCTCCTTCGGCTGCGACGCCGACCATGGGGCGCTCTTCCCCTGCCTTCGATCGGCCATCGAGACTGAGACATCCACAACAGAGGAACCCACGCCATGATGGCTGACATCGTCGAGTCTTGCGGGCCCGCACTCCTGTTGCGGGTTTATGGGCGCATCAACGTACTCACCGCCGACGTATTCGAGGCTGACGTCATGTCCGCCATCTCCAGGGGGGACGGTGATGTCATCATAGACACCTCAGAGGTCACCTATCTCACGACCGCCGGCCTTCGCGTGTTCCTGCTACTGTCCAGAGAGTTGAAGAAGAGCGACCGCAGCCTCCACATCTGCAATCTCAAGCCATACATATACCAGGTATTCGAGAAGATCGGATTCCACCTGGTCATCCCAATCCACCAGGATGTACCCTCGGCGCTGGCCGCTGTCGAGGGCCGCTCTTCGTAAGGCACCGCTAGTACGCGGTGTAGCCGCCGTCCACCGGCAGCGCCGCGCCGGTCACGTAGTCGGACGCCGAGGTGGCGAGAAAGACGGCCGCGCCGGCCAGTTCGTCGGGTTCCGCCCAGCGGCCCTGTGGAATGCGGGCCGTTACGGCCCTGTACCGGTCGGGAAAACGGTCCTTGATGGGCGCGGTCAACTCGGTATGGACCCATCCGGGCAGGATGGCGTTGACTTGGATGTTGTCCCGCGCCCAGGCAATCGCGAGGCTCTTCGTGAGCTGCACCACGCCGCCCTTGCTGGACGCGTAGGGCGCCACCCAGTCGCTCCCGAAGACCGAGGTCAACGACCCGATGTTGATGATCTTCCCGCCGCCGACTTCGACCATGTGGGGGTAGACTGCCCGGGAGCAGAGGAAGGCGCCCGTCAGGTTCACGTCCAGGACGCGGGTCCACTCTTCCAGGGTGTACTCCTGGGGAGGCTTCCTGACGCTGATGCCGGCGTTGTTGACCAGCGTGTCGATCCTCCCGAGCTCGGCGAGGGTGGTGTCCACCATGGCGGCGACCGAGGCCTCGTCCGCGACGTCGACGGCGACTCCGAGCGATCGAGCTCCGTGTCGAGCAAGCTCCGCGACGGCGGCCTCCGTCTTGGCCTCGTTGCGCGCCGCCAAGACGACATCGGCGCCTGCGGCGGCGAGGCCCCCTGCGATGCCGAGCCCGATACCTCCGTTGCCTCCTGTGATCAGCGCAACCTTGCCCTTCAGATCGAACACCATCTCAGCTCCTGTAGCGTTGGCCCAGCACCGCTCTCTCCATGAGTTCTCCGTTGCGAAGCTCCTTGACTGTGTCCGCCATCTGCAGCAGGGCGGAGTCATGGGTGGCCGCGAGCACGGCGATCCCCTTGGTCCCCGTCATCTCCTTGAACAGCCCGAAGATAGATCGCGCGTTCACCGAGTCGAGCTCTCCCGTCGGCTCGTCGGCCAGGATGATCCTCGGGCGCGTCACAACGGCGCGGGCGATAGCCACACGCTGCTGCTCTCCGCCGGAGAGTTCGTAGGGACGGTGCGCCTGGCGCGGCCACAGCCCGACCATCTCCAGCGCCTCCCTGGTGCGCCAGTCCCGCTCTCCCGGAGCCACTCCCGATATCCGGAGCGGAAGTTCCACGTTCTCGAAGGCGGACAGCAGTGGCAGCAGCCCGAAGGTCTGGAAGACGAAGCCGATGCTGTGCCGTCTCAGATCGGTCAGGGCGTCCTCGCTCATCTCCGTCAGGTCGCGCCCTTCGAACAGCACCTGGCCGGCGGATGGCCTGTCGAGACCTGCCAGCACGTTCAGCAGCGTCGTCTTTCCGGAGCCCGAGCGTCCAACGACGGCAACGAACTCGCCGGGGTAGAGGGTCAGATCGATCTCCTGGAGCGCGTTGATCTCCTCGGCACCCAGGAGATAGGTCCGCGATAGACCGGTCGCCACGATGATCGGGCGCAGCCCGCTCATCCCCGGTCCTCCCCCGGCGCCAGTTCGACGCGGCCGCCGCGGACCGCCAGCCGAGCCCGGTCCCTGATCTTCAGCTGCTCCAGGTGCTCGCGCGGTATCTGGACGCGTCCGCTGCCGTCGACGAGGACGAACTCCTCCAACGGCTGCTCCTTCGCCGTGCCGGTAACCTCCCGGAAGGTAACTTTCCGCCTGATCTCTGTCGACATCTTCCCGTCCCGGATCATCACCACCCGGCCGACCTTGTAGGCGATGTCGACGTCATGGGTGACGATCAGCACCGTCGTCCCGAGCTCGCGGTTGATGGCTCCGAACAGGTCCAGCACCTCAGCGGCCGTGCTGTCATCGAGCTCTCCTGTGGGCTCGTCCGCCAGCAGCAGGGGCGGACCGTTCGCCAGGGCGACGGCGATGGCCGCACGCTGCTGCTCTCCTCCCGAGAGTCTCTCCGGCGTGTGGTCGGTCCGATGGGCCAGTCCGACCAGGGCCAGCAGGTCCGCGGCGCGCTGTCTGCGGTCTATATTCGCCGAGCCGGTCAGCATCATCGGCAGAGCCACATTTTCGAGGATGGTGAGGTAGGGGAAGAGATTCCGGCCCGTCTGCTGCCAGACGAAGCCGACGTCGCGCTGCCGGTACATCTCAACGTCGCGCGGGCTCATCCGGAGAAGGTCCTTGCCGCCGACCGAAACGCGGCCAGCGGACGGGGCGTCGTAGCCTGCCAGGATGTTTAGCAGCGTGCTCTTTCCGGAGCCGCTGGCGCCTACGATCGCGACGACCTCGCCCCTCTCCACCCTCAGATCGAGTCCCCTGAGGGCGACGACCTCCAGCTCCGCCGCCTTGTAAATCTTGAACAGGTCGTCGCAGACGACGTACGGCCCGTCGCCGTCGCTTGACGCCCCCTCGAACACCATACCCTCTACATCTCCCCCAGACGTAGGATCCGCTGCAGTGAAATCCTGCGGATGAACCAGACCACGCCTATCGTTATCACGGCGAACAGAAGGGCCATGGCCGCGTATATGACTCCCAGCGTAACCCACCTAACCTCCACCGTAAAGGGCGGGAGCACCTGCCCTCCCATGTCGTCGTGGGCCAGGAACGGCATGATGGTCTCCCCCAGCCTCCCGCCCATCCAGGTGCCCAGCGCCAAGCCTGCCACTATGACCAGAGCCTGTTCCAGCCATACGAGAGTGATCAGCTGACGCATCGAGAATCCGACCGTGCGCATCAGCGCGAACTGGCCCTGACGGGTGCGGAACGAGAAGTAGGCGTGGACGAGGAATCCGACGCCGCTGAGGATGAGCACCGCCGCGAACGCGATGAACAGCAGGGCCTTCCATCCGGCGTCTACGAGCGGGTCGACCTGTGAGAGGGCCAGCGCCTGCTCCCTGTCCCGGACGGTCGAGTTGGGAAAAGGCTCCGGGCGCTCCAGACGCTGGACGAGCGCCGAGCGGGTCACTCCCTCTTCCCCGGTCGAGAGCCAGATCTCGTTGGGCCTCAGCTCGCCCGACGTCGTCTCCAGGTTGGCGTAGGCCGACACTGCCGACAGGTCCGAGATGAGAAAGAGTCTGTTGTACACGTCCAGCGTCGGGAAGTAGGAGACTGTGTCGACGATCCTGATCGGTATCCGGCGGCCTGACGCCGACACCTCGAACTCGTCGCCCACACTGTGGCCCGTCTCCGCGATGAACTGCTCGGTCGCAATCACCGGGACGGGCTGAATCGGTGGGCCATGGAAGACTCCCCTCCCGGTCAGAGGACGCCCGTCGGTCCAGACGAAGGTCGCCGAGCGGGTGCCGTCCGGCAGTTCGGTCGTCTGGAGGATATCCGACATGGCTTCGGGGGCGGCGGCTATTATCTGCCAGCTGTCGACGCTGTTGAACTCCTCGAGGACCTGGACGCCGGCAGAAGTGCGCACGCGAATCTCGTCTATGGACGCCGACCCGGCCCGTAGCTGGCTCCGCCAGTCGAGCTCGTCGAAGGCTATCGAGACCAGCGTCAGAGGAGGGATGGGCTGAAGCCTGTATGGCAGCCCTTGGCAGTTGTGCGCTCTGACGAGGTCCGCTTCGAGCGTGTGCCATTCGCTGAAGTCGAGCGTTCCGAGGCAGACCGACAGGTATCTGCCGTTAGAGTCTCTCAGCCTGGCCCTCGCCGCGACGGTCGGGCGGGGCCTGTCCGTCGTCACCCGGATGGAGAGACTGCGCGACCCCGCCGGCAGCTCTATCCCTACCGGCAGCCTGTCGTGCTCCAACAGGCTCATTAGATCGGCCATCGAGCGCTCCGAAAAGTCCGGGCGCGACCACGCGATGTCGGCGAAGGTGTCGTTGTCCACCGCGACCATCGTGTAGAACTCTCCGAACAGACTCGAAAGGACGGTCCCCGGCGCTCTCAGCACGGGGGCTGCCCTCTCGATGCCGTCGAGGCTCTCGTACTCGCCTACCATCTCCTTGGTCGGTCCGCTGGTGTTCAGCATCACGCCGTCCAGGCGGATCGGGGCTCCCGTCTCATAGAGCGCCCGCTCCTCAAAGTTCCGGCTCAGGGTGCCTCCGAAGCTGGCGGCCACGATGCCCAGCCCGGCCATCAGGATGAGTAGCAGGGACAGCCTGGCGTAGTGCGTAGGATTGCGCGCCATCTGCCACATGGCCATGGCGATCCCGACCGGAAACCTCTGCGCGACCGCCCTGAGCAACAGGTAGGCCGCCTGAGCCATTGGGATCGAGATCAGTATGGGCGCGAAGACCGAATCGAGCGGCAGGGTTGGCTCCAACAGGAGGACGGCGGCGACAAATCCGGCCTGTGCGGCAATGCCCGCGAGCCTGATAGGGACGCGTTCGTCGCGGAAGGTTGCCCAGTATGCCCCTCCGAAGGCGGCGAGCAGCGCGACCTGCGCGGGCCAGAGCCCGCCCGAGACCCCGAGGAGTCCACGCGCGGCTATCGTCGGGACTAGTACGAGGAGGGCGCTGGCCGCGGCGAGATGCACCAGCGACGGCGAGTCGCCGCTCAGGAAACGTATGCACAGGGGAAACAGTCTCAGCATGAGTACGGCGAAGGCGACGAGCGTCAGCGCGGGAACTGCCAGCAGCACCTGGTCCACCGCAAGCTGGCCGAACACGTCCGCCGCGACGACCGATCCCTGCTCCTCCAGCTGCCTGAACAGAAGGACGGCGACGACGAGAAGCGCCGCGTCCAGGTAGTAGCGCTGGAAAAAGGGCTGCGCCGACGGTCTGGCCGCCTGCTGGCGGTGCTGCGCCACGCCGGTCCGCATAGCCTGCACCGCCGGGACCATCAGCGCGCCGAAGCTCAGCAGTCCGCCGACCGCGCTCATCATGAATGCGCCCCCGGACAGGACGATCGGCAGCCTGCCCCCGCCGCTCAGGTCCGAGAAGGCGGGCGTATAGCCGAGCAGCGCGATTATCAGGGCCGCCAGCAGCGGCGCGGCCACGACGGCGAGGAGGGCGATGGTTCCTCCCTCCAGCGCGAACACGGCCAGCACCTGCCCGGCCCCCGCGCCGCGGCTTCGGAGCAGCGCTATGTCCTCCCGGCGCTCCTCCGCGAGCATCGATGACAGGGTGACGACGTAGTAGAGGATGACCACGGAGATGAGCACCAGCACGACGAACATAGGCGCCTTCGAGAAGAAGAGCCTCTGGTCGAACTCGGCAAGTGCGAGATCGAGAGAGGTTATCTGTAGATAGCCGTGGAGGAGACCGGAGAGTCGACGGGCCATCACTGCAAGCCGACCGCGCGTCTCCGACGAGTTGTCCGCGTTGAGCCGCCCGTTGTCGACGACGAGGAGCCAGGAGTAGACGCTGTCCATGTTCACGAAGGCTGCGCCCAACACCTCCATGAACGACTGCTCGGATAGGTGGAAGGGAACGGTTCGGAAGCTCTCGCCCGTGGAGGCGTCGAATACGGCCCTCTCCATGTGCCATATCTGGTGATCGGGCTCGTCTCTCTCGAAGACGCCGCTCACCACCACGCTCGCGTACGGGGTGACGTCGTCCCAGAACGGTACGGCGGACAGACGGTCGCCGACTCCGACGCCGAACAGCTCCGCGGCATCGTCGGGGATGATCGCCTCCACCGTGAAGGGATCGAGGCTCAACGGCTCGTCGGAAGGAAGCCGCCCTCCCGGGAGCAGCGTGACGTGCTCCGTAAGCCTGGGAAGGAAGGCGAAATAGGAGCGGGCGTTGTCGTGCCCGGCTTGCGCCTCGGCGCCCGGCGCCGTCAGGAAGAAGGTGGTGCTCTTGCCCCCTCTGATCCGGTCGGCGAGCAGCCAGTCGACGTGCGCTTCAATCTCCCGGTTGATCGTCGCCGCCACCTTGGCATACTCGACCCGGTTGGTGGGACCTCTGTTGGCCTTGACGACTATGTTCTTCTCGTCCCGCGTGAGCCTGTCCAACGTGTTGTCGAGCGCGAGCTCTCTGAGCGAGTCGAAGTAGATCACCGTCCCGGCCATCACTGCGGATGCCAGGAATACGCCGATCACGACCGAGGAGAGCAGACGCCAGTGAGAGAGGCTGCGCTTTCCCACCAGGGGCCACGCCGCTGCGAGACGGGAGAAGATGGTCAGCATGGAGGTTTCCCGTGCGGCGCCGTGATCATCCCTCAAGCCTTGCGATAGTCTGGATGTCGACCCCGCGCATGCTCCGGTCCAGCGCGTAGAGCGCGACGCCGAACACGACCAGGAGCACGACGTAGATGGGCCCCATGAGGGCCCAGTCGGTGATCAGCGAGAAGGGGGGCAGCACAGCATCCCCCTGATCGGTGACGGCCACGGACGCGACCATGCGCCGGCTCATCTCGATCCCTGACCAGGTCCCCAGGGAGAGCCCCATGACCACGACCACTACATGCTCCAGCGAGAGCAGACCGCTTAGCTGCCGGCGGGACATGCCCAGGGAACGCATGAATCCGGCCTCGGTTCGGCCTCGGCCCGAGAAGGCGAGCATGTAGGTGGCGCAGCCCGACGCGGCCGTGAAGAGAATGATCGCCACCGCAAGCAGGCCCATTGCCCTCCAGCCGGCGGTGACGAGGGGATCCAGCCTCACCGACTCCAGCGCGGACTCCCTGTCCCGGATGACCGACCCGGGCGGCAGGTTGAGCAGGGCGTCCCGCACTGCGCCTCCCGCTCCGGGAGCCTCGTTCATCAGCACCTCGTTGGGCACGATGCTCGCCAGTGGACTGAGTATGTTCAGGTGCCTGAGCGTGCTGTCCAGATCGGCCACCACGAAGCCGAAGTCCGCCGGATGCATCGTCGGGAACAGGTCCACCTCGGCCCGGATCGCAACCGGGATCAGACGGTCCAGCGTGCTGACGACCGCGAAGTCGCCTACGGTATAGCCGGTCCTCTCCGAGAAGGAGGAGCTCATGACGACGGGCACGGGGCCGCCCGCCGACGCGTGGGAGATCCCGCGGATGCCTCTGTTGGTCTCCTTGCCGAAGATGAACTTCACGGCGGCCTCATCGCTGAAGGCGTCGTCGGTCCGCTCTACGGTATCGATGGAGACGGCGGATGTAGGCATGGGAAGCCACGCCAGCCTCTCCTCGAAACCGTCCAGCAGCACCGTCCCGCCGTCGGGACCTATCGCGTGGAGGTCGTCGAGCACGACCTCCCCGGGCGTTCCGGTCGGGCCGAATCCGGGCTCCCAGAGCTGCACCGAGAGAAGCCGGAGGGGCGGCCGGAGGCGCGACGGGACGTCGACGATCATCCGGTTCCAGCCCTGTAGGTCGAGCTCGCCGACGGTAAGCGTCCGGACGATCTTCCTGGAGTCCTCGACGACGACCCACAGCAGGACGTTAGGGTAGCGCCGCTCCGGCTTCACCCACACGCCGATGGAGGCCGTCTCCTCCGGCAGCACGAGAGGGTCGGGGCCGACCAGAGGCTGGAGAGCCCTCATCACTCCGTCCAGGGACTGCGACGCGAAGTCGTCCCTCCACCATGAGAGGCCGTGGAATCGTTCGGGCTCGACCGCCAGGACATCGAACGAGCTGCCGAGACCCGTGGTGCCCAGCTTCCCGCGGGTGCGCAACGCCAGCGACGCGTCTGTGACGCCGGGGATATCCAGGAAACGCTCCCTGGTCCCCTCCCTGCTGCCGCCGCCAAACGCGCTCATGCCGCCGACACGCACGTCGGCCGCCACCTCGTAGAGTATCCTCTGCTCGTGGCTCCGGTCGAGCGTGCCGCCGACGGTGGTGGCCAGGAGACCGAGGCCCGTGACCATCACCAGGAGCAGGACCAGCCAACTGTACTGGAGCGGGTTGCGAGCCATGTGCCACAGGCCGACCGAGACCCACACCGGAGCGAACTGTACGGACGCCTTGAAGAGCATGAAGAGTACCTGCGCCGGGACGATGCAGAAGAGGCTGATCGTGGGTGTCAGCGCGTTCTCACCGGCTACGGGCGGCTCCATCATCCCGAACATCGCGATCAGCCCCGCCTGCGCGGTGAGACCCACGGCCTTCGGCCCCTTCCCCTCGGCCCTGCTGGTGAGCCAGTAGACGGCCGCGGCGGCAGTCAGCACGAGTACCGGGCCTGTCCAGTCAGCTCCTCCGGTCTCGTCCCGCAGCGCCGCCACGATCTTGATCGCGGCGAGGGAGATGAAGGTCGCACCGGCCGCGAGGTGCAGCATCAGCGGCGACTCTCCGCTGATGAACCTGACGAAAAGCGGGAAGAGGCGCAGGAAGACGAGGGCGACGACCGTCAGGTACAGGACGGGGGCCAGAAGGAGCGCCTCGTTCACTCTCACGTCTTCGAACAGTCCCCCGGACACTATCTGCCCTTTCGCCTGCAGCTCCCAGAATACGAGCCCTCCGAGCACCATGAGAGCCACGTCCAGGTAGTAGCGTTGGAGCAACGGTTCTGACGGCGGCCTGGACGACCGGAGGCGGTGGATGACGAGACCGCTTCTGGAGCCTACGGCGCGGGGCACGACGAAGATGGCGAGCGCCAGCAGACCGGTCAACGCCGCCGCCGCGAACGGCAGCCATTGGAGTTCGACGATCAGCAGATCTCCCCCGGTTATCTCCCGGAAGTAGGGCAGCTTGCCGGCGAGGGCGATGGCGCCCATCGCAAGAAACGGCGCCGCCACCACGGCCACTACGGTCAGCGTCAGGCCCTCCAGGGCGTAGATACGGAGCATCTGCAGGGTGCTGACCCCTCGCCCGCGCAGCAGGGCGACCTCGCCCTCCCGGCTCTGCACGAGGTAGGCTACCATCATGGCGAGGTAGTAGAGCACCGTGATGACCATGATGGTCAACAGCAGCAGCAGGGGCACGCTGGAGAAGAAGCTCCGGGTCTCGAAGTCGTCGAGCAGGCGCTCGATTCCGGTGAGGGTCGTCGCTCCCGGCAGGGCGGACGACAGGGAGGTCTTGAAGGAGCCGATCCGGTCGCGTGTCTCATCTATCGACCACTCCTTGAGAGGCTGCTTGTCGACGAAGATGAGCCACGTGGAGTTTACGAGAGTCCCCGGATAGGCCCCCCCAAGCCCCTGGACCATCGAATCCAGGGTGGTGAAGAGAGCGATCGGAGGCTCCTGGGGATTGATCTCCACGCCGGCGTCCGGGGTCTCTGCCAGGGGCGCCGGCTCCAGGAAGATGCTGGCGTTCCGCTGCCAGTACTCCTCCCTCGGGTCGGTCGCCTCGATGATTCCGACCAGCCTCGCGGACACCCTCGTCCGCTCGCCGTACGCCGGCGTCAACACGATCTCGTCGCCAACCCCGAGTCCGAACAGATCGGCCAGTGCCGTGCCAAGCACCGCCTCGACGACCGGACCCTTCGGCCCATGCTCGATCATGCCCGTGGCCATCCGCCCATTGCGAAAGCTGACGTGGGCGTCCAGGTCATCGATGTACTGGAAATATCCGCGTCCCACCACCTGGCCGGGCCCCGCCGCCGACTCTATCGGCCGGTTGGGCAGCCCAACGAGATAGGTGGGGCTCTTCAGATACCGGCGAGTCCCTCGGTAGATGTCGGCGAGGTCTCGCTGGATGCCCTCTTCCACCGTCTGCTCGGCGGCTTCTAGGCTCTCATGGTCCAGCGAGATGTAGGGTCCGAACGCGAATACGTTCAGGCTGCCCTCGGAGGCTCGGTCTATGGCCGTGTGGACGCCAAGCCTCTGAAGGGAGTGGACGTAGATGGGCGCGCCTGCGACGAGAGCGGCTGCGACCGTGATGCCGAGGAGTACGCTGCCCAGAAGCCTCCAGTCGTCCGCCAGACGCTTGAGGATCAGAGTTGCGATGCTGATGGCTATAGCCCGATGGCGTCGGCCACCTTCTCGAGATGGAGGTCGGCATCGCCGAACGCCAGCTCGGCCGCCTTAGCCCGACGCGAGTAGAGCTGCATGTTGTGCTCTTTGGTAAACCCGATCGCGCCGTGGCACTGGTGGCCCAGAGCGCAGACGCGCTGGTACGCCTCGCTGACCCACGCCTTCGCAGCGGCGACCTCCAGCTTGGAGGGCAGACCCTCGGACAGACGCCACGCGGCCTGGTATGTGATATACCGCGTGCCCTCGACGTCCGTCGCCATGTTGGCGCAGTGGTGCTGGACGGCCTGGAAGCTTCCTATAGGCCGTCCGAACTGGACCCTCTGCTGCGCGTAATCCACGGTCATGTCGAGCACCTGCTGGCTCCCCCCCACCATCTCCGCGCATTTGCCGACGGCGCCCCACTGCAGGACCTTCTCGACGGTGCGCCAACCCTCGTTTAGCTCGCCGAGCAGCGCCGAAGAGGGTATCTCGACTCCGTCCAAAGAAACCTCGAACTGCTTGTCCAGGGCTATAGTCTTCAGCGGCGTCAGCGAGATTCCGTCCGACTCTCGCGGGACGAGGAAGAGGGATATATCCTCCTCCTCGCTCCCGGTCCGCGCCGCGACGACGAGATAGTCGGACGCTCCCGCGTCGGGCACGAACAGCTTGGTCCCGTTTATGAGGAAGCCGTTCCCTACGGGCTCGGCCGCCGTCTCCACTCCCCTGGCGTCCCAGCGTGCGCTCGGCTCCGTGAGCGCCATCGTCATTATCAGCTGACCGTCCGCAATCCTGGGCAGTATCTCCTGCTTCT
Organism: Dehalococcoidia bacterium; assembly: GCA_965208395.1. Taxonomy (GTDB): domain Bacteria; phylum Chloroflexota; class Dehalococcoidia; order Lucifugimonadales; family CBDBON01; genus CBDBON01. The sequence goes on along the minus strand of CBDBON010000001.1, from coordinate 100,800 downwards.
GCGCCTCGCTGCCTGCGTCGAGGACGGCCATGCCGGCCATCACGACGGTCGAGAAGAACGGTCCGGGCAGCATGGCCCTCCCCATCTCTTCGAGCAGTATCGACAGGTCCAGGAAGCCCAGTCCGACCCCGCCGTATCCTTCGGGGACGATCAGTCCGAGCCAGCCCTGCTCCGCCATCTTCTGCCACAGCTCGGGCGTGTAGCCGCGCGGGTCCCTCTCCATCTCCCTGACGTAGCTGTCGGGGCACTCCGCCTCCAGAAAGGCGCGCGCGCTGTTCCTGAGCATCTGTTGTGCTTCGTCGAGGCCGAGGTCCATCGTCTCTCCCTTACTGTCTCCCTAGCTCACCGCTCCGCAAACCTCTTCCCGCACACGGGGGAAGGTTGAAATGGGAACGCTCCCCATCGTTATCCCCGGGGCAGTCCCAAGCCGCGCGTGGCGATGATGTTGCGCTGGATCTCCGACGTTCCGGCGGCCACCATGCTCGCGGCCGAGACCATGTAGGCGTTCTCGATGCGGCCCCTGAGAGGCGCCCACTTGGAGTCCGGTTCGAGCTGGCCGTAGAGGCCCAGGATGCTCATCCCCAGCTGGTACAGCCTGACGACCATCTCCGTGCCGAACGCCTTTACGATCGACGCCTCCTTGTTCGGGATCATCTGTCTGCTCTGCATCCAGGCCACGTTGTATGACATGAGCCTGCACGCCTCCACCTCGATCGCCAGCGAGGCCAGCCTCGACCGGATCAGCGGGTCTTCGGAGAGCGGCTTGCCGTCGCGTGTGTTCTCCTTGCAGAACTGCACCAGCTCCTCGACTATTCGTCTCCCCCTGGCCGAGTTCGCCACTCCCGAGCGTTCGAAGTCCAGCAGGGCGGCGCCCACGTACCAGCCTCTGTTCAGCTCGCCCACCAGGTGTTTCTTGGGGACGCGCACCTTGTCCAGAGTTACCAGCGCCCGGTCCGCGCTCCACATCATCGGGATCCTCTCGACCGTGATTCCAGGCACGTCCATCTCGGTGAGGAGGAAGCTGATGCCCCGGTGCTTGGGCGCGTCCGGGTCCGTGCGGACGAGCATGAACATCCAGTTAGAGCCGCCGTGGGCGCCGTTCCATATCTTGGAGCCGCTGACCACGAAGTCGTCGCCGTCCTCCTCCGCCCTCGTCTGAACGCTGGCCAGATCGGACCCGGCGTCAGGCTCCGTGTAGCCCTGGGCCCAGTCGATGTCGGCCCGCGCGATGCGGGGCAGGAAGTAGCGCTTCTGCTCCTCTGTGCCGTAGAGCATCAGGATAGGGCCGACCATGCTTACGCCGGCGTCGCCGGAGGGCACTCCACGGTATGCCATCTCTTCGTTGAAGACCATCTGGCGGATGTGGGGCGCCCCCAACCCGCCGTACTCCTCAGGCCAGGCCATCGTGAGCCAGCCCCTGTCGGCGAGCCTCTTCTTGAACTGTCTGACTCTGACGGCGTCGCCGGGCTCCTCGGCGTCCACCACCTCGGTGCGCCAGTCCCAGGGAAGCTCGCGGTCTACGAAGTCCACCGCCTCACGGCGGAATGCCTCGTCCTCTTCGCTGAAGATGAAGTCCATGCCGGTCTCAACTCCCGGCCGGCGAGCCCTTCACGGACACGCACGGCGCTGTCGTTCCAAGCAATAAAGTCTGGGTTGCGGGCGGTTCAGAGCCGGGGCTAGCTCGCCCCGACCGACAGGCAGGTCACCGTCCGGCCTATCCCCCCGATGGTGTGTATCTGACTCGTCACGAGATCGCCCACGGCGTTGAGGTCCTGGGCCTCGACGACGGCGATGATGTCGTACGGCCCAGTCACCGGGTCGACCGTCGTGACGCCGGGAAGGGTCTGAAGCGCCGCGCTGACGTCCCGCGACTTCCCTACAGCTGTTTCGATGAGGATGTACGCCTTTGTACTCACTTTCACCTCCGAAAGGGATGCCCGGCGAGATCCGGCTGGGCTCCTGCTTACGTGGGATTCTAAGGAGGAGTGGAGAGCCTGTCAATTGCGTGTCATGCCAGGCGTGGAGCCCGTGGAAGCCTTTTCAATCCTACGGGGAACGACCTATAATCAACGGAAGAGATGAGGGCTCCGAGAGCATCCAAAGGCTCCAACGCCTTCGTCCAGAGTCGAGGTGACTCAATGGTAGACGCCACAACCTTCCGCCAGGCATGGGGCAAGTTCCCCACCGGCGTGTCGCTGATGACCACCATTCAGCCCGACGGCGAGGTGCACGGGATGACGGCGAACGGCATCAACTCCGTCTCGCTCGAGCCGCTGCTGGTCCTGGCGTGCGTCGGCCACGCGGCCAACTCTCACACGCTGATCAGGCAGTCGGGGCGCTTCGCGCTGAGCGTCCTGAACGAGGACCAGCAGGACATTGGAGAGTACTACGCGCGGCCACTCGAGAGGAGGACCGGAGACGTCCATGCCTCATTCAGCTTCACGGAGAGGGGCGCCGCCCTGCTGGACGGCGGCCTTGCCGCCATGGACTGCCGGATGGTCGATCAGCATGAAGCGGGAGACCACACCATCTTCATCGGCGAGGTCGACGAGATACGCATCGGCGCCGGGCGGCCTCTAGTCTTCTTCGAGGGCAAATTCGGCGGCCTGCCCTGACGGGGCTCGGGCGTCGTAGATGGCCTAGAGCCACCATTTTCCCCATTTTGACCCCCATTCGGGCCCGGTGCTAGAATGGCCGCGCGGAGGAGTTAACTGTGTCCGGCCACTCCAAATGGTCCACCATAAAGCACGGCAAGGCGGTCACCGACGCCCGCCGCGGGAAGCTGTTCACCAAGCTGGCCAGGGAGATCATCGTCGCGGCCAAGCAGGGCGGCGGGGACAGCGATACCAACTTCCGTCTCCGAATGGCCATACAGCGTGCGAAGGACAACAACATGCCCGCCGGCAACATCGAGCGGGCGATCAAGCGCGGGACGGGCGACGCCTCCGACGGGGCGCAGATGTTGGAAGCGGTGTACGAGGGTTACGGGCCGGGCGGCACCGCGATCATGCTCGAGACGATGACCGACAACCGCAACCGCACGGTGTCGGACATCAGGTCGACTCTCACCAAGGCGGGAGGCAACCTCGCGGAGAGCGGCGCCGTCGCGTGGCAGTTCGAGAAGAAGGGAGTCGTGGTCGTCCAGTCTGAGGAGGACCAGGTCGACGATCTGGCGCTGGCGGCGATAGACGCCGGAGCGGACGACTTCGAGACGGTCGACTCCACGCTCCACCTCTACTCGGCCCCGGGAGAGTTGGAGGGCCTGCGTACCGCCTTGACGGAACAGGACGCGGTGATCAGCTCGTCAGAGACGGCCATGCTGCCCAGGACGACGATCATGCTGGACTCCAAGACCGCGCTTCAGGCGCTGCGTCTGCTGGACGAGCTGGAGGAGTTGGACGATGTCCAGCGCGTATTCTCCAACGCCGACTTCCCCGAGGAGGCGCTGGAACGCTACAAGTCCGACGCCTGACTCGTCGAACCGGCTGGGGACTCCGTGAAGGCTGCGGGCAAACGGACGGAGTGGGTTGGAGGTTCTTACCTCTTCCCCCGTCCGCGGGGGAAGATTGAGATGGGGGAGCCCTCGAGAGTTCTGCGTTGCGAGTGCTCGGAGTAGACCCGGGCACCTTCAGGATGGGCGTGGGCATCCTGGACTCGGAGGATGGCCGGCTGAAGTTCGTGCACGCGGGCGTGTTGCGGGCCCGGAGAGGAGAGCCGCTCGACCGGCGGCTTCACCGCCTGTATGAGGATCTCCTCCGCGTGATATCGAGGTGGCGCCCCGGCGTGATGGCGGTCGAGGAGCCTTTCGTCGCGAACAACGTTCGATCCGCGATGGCGGTGGGGCAGGCGCAGGCCGTCGCAATGGTCGCGGCCGCCCGCAACGATATCGAGGTACAGGGATATTCGCCCCGAGAGGTCAAGCTCGCCGTTACCGACCACGGAGGGAGCGCGAAGGAGCAGGTGGAGGAGATGGTGCGAGTCCTTCTCGATCTTCCGCCCGACTGGAAGGAGCCGTCCGACGCGTCCGACGCCCTGGCCGTCGCGATCTGCCACGCCAACAACGCCGGCTCTCCTCTCACCGTGATCGAGGAGTGACCGCCGTGCCGTACGAGCAGGCTTGCCGGGTGACTCGCTGATATGGTCTCGTCCCTCATATCCTCCATACGGGGGGGCATCGAATCGGTCGGCCCCGACTGGGTCGACGTCGCCGTGGGAGGCATTACGCTCAGACTGAGCGTGCCGGGCTCCACGGCGGAGCGGATGGTCCGGCTCAGCGGCGAGGTGCGACTCTTCACCTCCCTGCAGGTGCGGGACGATAGCCTGTCGCTGTACGGCTTTTCGACCGAAGAGGAGCGCCTCGCGTTCGAGGTGCTGATCGGAATCAGCGGCGTCGGGCCCAGGGTGGCTCTCAGCGTTCTCTCCAGGTTCACTCCGTCGGAGCTCGCCGCGGCGGTCAGCGCCGGTGACGCCGACGCATTCACCGCCGTCCCAGGCGTGGGAAAGAGAACGGCCAGCCGGATACTCCTGGAGCTCAAGGGCAAGCTGGAGGGCGACTGGGCTGTCCCGGCCGAGGCGGTGGCCGGCCAAGGCGAGGTGATGGAGGCGCTCACCGCGCTGGGCTACTCTGCGGCGGAGGCGAGGGAGGCGGTCGCGGCCCTCCCTCGGGGCGACTCGCTCTCCCTGGAGGAGAAGCTTAGGGAGGCGCTGCAGAGGATGCCGAGCGCCTGACGCGCGGAGATGAGCGTGCAGCACAGTCTCCCCACTGAACTGGAAAACCTCGATGCTTGGGCGGAGGTGTACGACTCTGTCCACGCCGACCTGACGGCGGATATCCCATTCTACGTGGAGGAGGCCCGCCGGAGCGCCGGGCCGGTCCTGGAGTTGGGATGCGGCACCGGACGGGTCGCCCTCCCCATCGCCAGGGCGGGAATCGAGACGGTGGGCCTGGACGTCTCGCCGAAGATGCTGGAGGCAGCCCGGCGCAAGGCGGCGGAGTTGACGGACGACGACGGCCCGCTCCTGCTTCTGCAGCGGGACATGCGGGAGCTTGCACTGGACCGGGCCTTCGGCCTCGTGATCGTCCCCTTCAACGGCTTCCTGTCGCTGCTCTCCGTCGACGACCAGGTGAGGACGCTGAGCCGCGTCCGAGACCACCTGGCGCCGGACGGCAGGCTCGTCTTCGATATATTCGTTCCAGACCCGGACATGCTGTCCCAGGACCAGGACGTTCCATACCACCTGAGAGACGTGACCCGGCCCGACACGGGAGAGCGCCTGGTGCTTTGGCACCAGAGCAGGTACGACCACCACAACCAGGTCATTGACGCGCGCGTGATCGTGGAGAGCCTGGACGACGCCGGAGCCGTATCGCGGCGGCTGTACAGGGACTTCCAGGTCCGCTACGCCCACCGCTGGGAGGTGGAGCATCTGCTCGCCCGCTGTGGGTACGAGGTCGTCGACCTGTACGGTGACTTCGACCGTGCCCCGTTCGACGAGGACAGCAGGCAGATGATCTGGGTTGCACGGTCTGCTTAGCTTACTCAGACCCCGTTAGAGGAAGCGAGTAGATAGGGAGCTGATGGGAGCTCCCCTTCCCGGCTCGGCGGGCACGCCTCAGCCGTCCGAGTGTACAATGACCTCTCAGGCAGACGTTGTAGGGCAGGCTTAGGGAGATGCCGGACTTCGAGATATCTTCTGAGTTCGCTCCGACCGGCGACCAGCCGGAGGCCATCGGTCGTGTGGCCGACGGGATCGAACGCGGTTTGAGACACCAGACCCTGCTCGGCGTCACGGGCAGCGGCAAGACCTTCACGATGGCGTGCGTCGTCGAGCGCGTCCAGCGTCCCACGCTGGTGCTCGCCCACAACAAGACCCTGGCCGCCCAGCTCGCGACCGAGTTCAAGGAGTTCTTTCCGAACAACGCCGTCGAGTACTTCGTCAGCTACTACGACTACTACCAGCCGGAGGCCTACGTCCCGCGCACCGACACCTATATCGAGAAGGACGCGGACATCAACGACGAGCTGGACAAGCTCAGGCACGCGGCCACGAGAGCGCTGCTCACCAGAAGGGACACCCTCATCGTCGCCTCAGTATCGTGCATCTTCGGACTCGGCTCCCCGGAGGAGTACCAGAGCTTCGTGGCCTACGTCCGCAAGGGGGAGCATCGGGCCCGCCGCCGTCTCGTGCGCCAGCTCGTCGACATGCAGTACGAGCGCAACGACATGGACCTCGCTCGGGGGCGCTTCCGCATCAGGGGGGACACACTGGAGATCCTGCCCGCCTATGAGGAGGTGGGCGTCCGTATCGAGTTCTGGGGCGACGAGGTGGAGCGTATCGTCCAACTCGATCCGCTCACGGGGGAGATGCTGGGCGACCGGCAGGACATCGAGATATTCCCGGCCAAGCACTTCGTCACCTCGGAGGAGAAGATGAAGGAGGCCATGGCCGACATCGAAGAGGAGCTGGAGCGGTGCCTCGCCGACTACCGCGCGGCGGGAAGGGTCCTGGAGGCCCAGCGTCTCGAGTCGCGCACGCGCTACGACATGGAGATGATGCGCGAGACGGGCTACTGCGCCGGCGTGGAGAACTACGCCCGGCACCTGGCCCGACGCAGCCCGGGCAGCACGCCCTACACAATGATGAGCTACTTCCCGGAGGACTTCCTGCTCTTCGTCGACGAGTCGCACATGACGCTTCCTCAGGTGAGAGGAATGTACGAGGGAGACCAGGCGCGAAAGCGCACGCTCGTCGAGTACGGCTTCAGGCTCCCCTCCGCGCTGGACAACCGGCCGCTCAACTTCGGGGAGTTTGAGGAGCGCGTCAACCAGGTCGTATACGTCTCCGCCACCCCCGGGCCGTACGAGTACGAGCACAGCCAGCGGATCGTCGAGCAGGTGATCCGTCCGACGGGGCTCACCGACCCCGGCGTCGAGGTGAAGCCCACCCGAGGCCAGATCGACGACCTGATGCACCAGATCCAGGTGAGGGTGGAGAGAGGCGAGCGGTGCCTCGTTACGACGCTCACCAAGAGGATGGCCGAAGAGCTAGCGGACTATCTGCGCGAGATGGGAGTGAAGACCCACTACCTCCACTCGGAGATAGACACCCTGGAGCGGAGCGAGATTCTGAGGGACCTTCGCCTCGGCGTCTACGACGTGGTGGTCGGGATCAACCTGCTGCGTGAGGGGCTCGACCTGCCGGAGGTGAGCCTCGTCGCCATACTGGACGCCGACAAGGAGGGGTACCTGCGCTCCTGGACTTCACTGATCCAGACGATCGGGCGGGCGGCGCGGCACGTGGACGGGCACGTCATCATGTACGCGGACGTGATCACCGACTCCATGAGACGGGCGATCGACGAGACCGACCGGAGGCGCGCCATCCAGCAGGCGTACAACGAGGAGCACGGCATCACCCCGCAGGGAATACGAAAGACGGTTCACGACATCACCGAGCGGGTGAAGGCGATCGCCGAGACCCGTTCGCCGTACGTGGCGCAGGGAGACCTGCCGAAGGACGACATCCTGCGGCTCATCAAAGACCTCGAATCTCAGATGAAGACCGCGGCGCGGAGCCTCGAGTTCGAGAAGGCCGCCCTCCTCCGCGACCAGATAGTGGACCTCAGAAAGGTCGTCGCCAACTAGCCGCCAACAGGACTCCACGCTATGGTAGACTGCGATATACAGTGACCATGGAAACAACAATGGGTCTGCCACCGATAGTCAGACGTGTTGCGCTGCCAGTCCTTGTGGCCGCCGCGGCGTTTGCCGTGGCGTTCGTCGGCGCGCTGCTGGTCAGAGGCGGCGAGGACGTCGACTGGATAAACAGCTTCGTCGAATCCCTCTCCGGCAACTCGAGCTCCTACTTCGGAGACCTGGTCGCGCCTCTGAGCTTTGCCTTCGGCGCCGGCGTCGTCGCCGCTTTCAACCCGTGCGGCTTCGCCATGCTCCCCGCCTACGTCGGCCTCTACCTGGGGTCGGACGAAGAGGCTCAGGGAAGAGCCGGACTCATCCGCAGCTTCGGCAGCGCCATCCTGATCGGTGCTGCCGTCACGGCCGGCTTCGTCGTTCTGTTCGGAATCGCGGGGACGATAATCGGCCTCGGCGCACGCTCCCTCGTGGCCAACATACTCCCCTGGGTGGGACTGTCGATCGGTGTGCTGCTGACGCTCGCCGGAGCGTGGCTCCTCTCCGGAGGAGAGCTATACAGCGCGCTGGCGCAGCAGCTCGCCAACCGCTTCGGGGACCCCGGACAGGCCAACGTCAAGGGCTACTTCCTGTTCGGACTAAGCTACGGGACGGCATCCCTGAGCTGCACCCTGCCGATATTCCTCTCGGTGATCGGGACATCCTTCGCCGTATCGAGCATCGGCACGTCGCTCGGCCAGTTCATCCTCTACGCGTGCGGGATGGGCCTCGTGATAATGGGGCTGACGCTGGGGATGGCCCTCTTCAAAGGTGCCTTCGTCGGCGGCTTCCGCAGGGTGATGCCCTACGTCCATCCTATCGGCACCTGGATGATGATAGTCGCCGGCGCCTACATCGTCTTCTACTGGCTAACCCTCGGCGAGCTGCTCGGCTAAAGCTGGACTGCGGAATCTCGTTAGCCGATCAGGCGCCCAATGCATGCCCGGCACCTTCGTGACCATAGTCATGTCCATGCTGCTATAATGGTCACGCAGCTGCGTCAGGAGGGAATGTCTATGGACGGCAACGGTACAGGCATCCGCACCATCAAGGCGTCGGAGTTCAAGGCAAAGTGCCTCAAGCTCATGGACGAGGTAGCGGAGACGGGCCAGGAGATCGTCATCACGAAGAACGGCAAGCCGGTGTCGCGTCTGGCCCCCTACCGGGAGAAACCGAGGTTGGCGTTTGGCCGCTATCGGAACGAGATCCGCATCCGGGGCGACATCGTCTCTCCGATGCCCGCCGAGTGGTTCGATGATCCGGACGACGAGAACCTCTTTTGATTCTTCTCGATACTCACGTTCTGATCTGGCATGAACAGGGCGACTCCCGACTGGGGCCGCGCTCTCGTGCCGAGTTCGAGCTTGCGTTACAGCAGGGCAACGCCGCCATTTCGGCCATATCCATATGGGAAGTCGGAATGCGGGTTCGAAAAGGTCACTTCGATTTTCAGATCGACATCCACGCCTGGCGGCGTGACCTCTTGGACAGAGGCCTCATAGAGATCCCTGTCGACGGCGGAATCGCGGCTCGAGCGGCCCTGCTGGGGGACATGCACGGCGACCCTGCAGACCGCCTGATTGTCGCAACCGCCCTGGAGGGCCACCGGCTCGTTACCGCCGACGAGCGGATCCTCGGTTGGCCCGGACATATGAGCCGTCTCCGAGCCACCGACTGAGCTAGACTCCCCTACTCAGCCCTCACCGGGTTGGTCAGCACGCCGACCCCCTCCAGCTCCACCTCCACCGTGTCGCCGTCCCGGATGTCCCCCGGCGCGCCCGGAGTGCCCGTCATGATCACGTCCCCGGCCTCCAGCGTCATCACGGAGGTGACGAACTCGATAATCGTCGGCACGTCGTGGAGGAGGTCGGAGGTGCTCTGCTCCTGTGCGGTCTCGCCGTTGATGCGGCAGACGAGACGCAGATTCCCCGGATCGAGGTCGGTTACGATGAAGGGCCCTATAGGCGAGAAGGTGTCGGACGACTTCGCCCTCCACCACTGCAGGTCGTTCTGCTGCCAGTCGCGGGCGCTGACGTCGTTTCCGCAGGTGTAGCCGAGGACGCAGCCCAGCGCCTCCTCACGGCTCACCCTCCGGCAGCGTCTGCCGATCACCAGGCTCATCTCCGCCTCCGGCTGGACCTGGACTCCCTGCTCTGTCGCCTCCTTCGGAATGACGATCGTATCCCCGTTCCCTATGACGGAGGTCGCCGTCTTCAGGAACGGCTCCGGCACGCTGGGAGGCTCCCGGTCGCCCAGGTGGCTGCGGTAGTTGAGCCCGATGGCGACGACCTTGCGGGGCGTCACCGGCGCCAGGAGCCTCACCTCGGACAGCGGATAGCCGTGGTCGGTGACCTCGTACTCTCCCAGCGGAGATCCCGTGATCTGGCTGATGCGATCGCCCTCTACCACGCCATATGCCGTCTCGCCGTGCGCTTCGAACCGGGCGTACTTCGTCATTGGTCATGCCTCCGTGTGATGATAAGCGGGAGTTTACTCCAACGCCGGTCTACCGGCAACGCGGACTGGACCGTCGTAACTGTTCAGACTGGAGGGAGCGACGTCCTCGAATCCCCTCCCCCGACTCGGCGGGGGAAGGCCGGGATGGGGGGCAACCCGCCACCTGAACGCCTACAAGACGCCTCCCCAATATGCTAGCATCGGACGGGCGTCATGGTCTTCGACAGTGCGAAAAAGGGCTTCGGCATCGGATGCGGCCTCATAATAGGGGTCTTCTTCGCCCTGTTCGCCATCTCCCTCATCCTGGGCACCTGCCTCGTCGCGGTGTAGACGTCATCTCCCCCGGGTAGCGGCGGCGCTCCCGTCCCTTCCCCCCGGCACGGCGGGTGAAGGCTAGGATGGAGGGCAGGTCCCAGCCGCCGTCTCCCCCCGCGCTACGGCCTCTCGTAGGTCGTCGTGACCGTCGTGTGGATGCCCCCGCGGACCCTGTAGTCCAGCTCGACGCTCATCCTCAGCGGACGGCACGCCTCAACCAGGTCGTTCAGGATGCGGTTCGCCGCATGCTCCTGCACGATCCCGACTCCCCGGTAGGATAGGAGATAGTACTTCAGCGACTTCAGCTCGATGCAGCTGCGGTCCGGGACGTACCGGACCGTAAGCGTCCCGACGTCGGGAAGACACGTCCAGGGGCAGACGGCGGTGAACTCGTCCGTGTCGATCACCACCTCGGCATCCTGGCCGGGGTAGTCGTAGTCAAAGCTCAGGAGGCAGGCGGCGTCTATGGCGCTCTCCGGCTCTGGCGTCAGATCGTTGCCCAGACCCTCGTACTGCTCCTGGAGCTCCCGGATCGTACTCATCGCTCTTGCTCCCGTCATACGGCTGCCGGCGGCTTACCTTATACTACAGGGGCGTAAAGCAGGTGAAAAGGAGGTCCCGTTGGACGGAGGCGGTAGCGACGGATTGGCGATCGAGGTCCGCGGCCTGAACAAGTCGTTCGGCAGGACCCAGGTGCTGCGTAACCTCGACCTGGAGCTGCGCTGGGGAGAGGTCCTGACCGTCTTCGGCCCGAACGGCTCCGGCAAGACCACCCTCATCAACGCCCTCTGCACGCTAGCCAAACCCGACTCCGGCGTCGTGAGAGTCGGCGGATTCGACGGCCCAAGGGCCGGGCGGTCAGTCCGCCGCGTGGTCGGCGTGGTGACCCACGAGCCCATGCTGTACGAGCAGCTCACCGGCCGTGAGAATCTCACCTTCGCTGTCCGCATGTTCGGCCTGGACGGCCCCCGGGAGCGTGTCCACCGCGCGGCCGTCAGGATGGGCGTCGCGGCGTGGCTCGACCAGAGAGTCGGGGCCATGTCCCACGGGCTGAGAAAGCGGTTCGGCATCGCCCGCGCGCTCGTCCACGACCCATCCGTCCTGCTGCTCGACGAGCCGGAGAGCGGGCTGGACATGGAGGCGCTCGCCCTGCTCGACGAGGTGATAGCCGCCCATGCGTCTCCCGCGCGCGCCGTCCTGATGACCACTCACAACCGCCGGCGCGGCCTCGCGTTGGGCGACCGGGCGGTCACCATCTCCGGGGGCCGCATGGAGTCCACCGTCCCGCTGAATGACGCGACCGTCGTCTGCCACCGCCTGGGCCGCCCAACATGAAAAAATGGCAGCCCATCTTGGCGCTCGTCTGGAAGGACGTGCTGCTGGAGCTGAGGACCAAGGACATCGTCGTCTCGGTCTCCGTCTTCGCCCTGCTCGTGGTCGTCGTCTTCAGCTTCGCCCTCGACGCGACCCAGCGAGCCCTGGCGCTCGTCGCTCCGGGCATCCTGTGGATCTCGTTCACATTCGGAGGCGTGCTCGGGCTCACGAGATCGTTCGCGTTGGAGAAGGACGGCGGCAATCTCCGCGGCCTCATGCTCGCGCCGGTCGGCCGGGACACCCTCTTCTTCGGCAAGATGCTCGGCAACCTCCTCTTCATGACGGTGATAGAGGCCGCCGTCTTTCCCGTCTTCATAGTCCTCTTCGACGTCTCTTTCGACCTCCCGGAGCTGGCCCTCGTCACGCTGCTTGCGACCCTCGGCATCGCCGCGGTGGGAACACTCTTCTCCGCCATGGCGGTTAACACCCGGTCGCGGGAGGTGATGCTGCCGATCCTCTTCTTTCCCGCCGTCATCCCCGTGATCGTGGCAGCCGTCGAGGCCACCGGAATCATCATGCTGGGCGACGGTCTGGACCTGCGGCGATGGGTGCCCCTGCTCGCCGTCTTCGACGCCGTATTCCTCGTCGTCTGTCCGGCTGCCTTCACGCTCGTAATCGAGGAGTGAACCGCCGCCATCTTAAATTGACACCCCCTTTCGCCCCCTGCTATATTTGATAGCGGAATCTAGCCCGTCGGCGCGCGGTGAGGGGCCGACGCCGGGTGGGGTTCTCTTCGTGTAGGGGTACGCGGCATCGGGCGCCTCCGCACACCTCATCTCCGGCATCCGCCGTTGGAGGCCTCGCTTGAAAAAGAGTGATTTTGTCGTAAGGTTCGCGGGCGAAGGCGGACAGGGCGTGGTCACCTCCGCTGAGGGGTTCGCCCAGGCGGCCTCACAGGTCGGATATCACGTCCAGACCTTCGCGACCTTCCCCTCCCAGATCATGGGGGGCCCCACCTGGACCCAGACTCGCATCGCCACCTCCAGAGTCCTCTCCTCCGGGGACGACTTGGACGTGCTCGTCGCCTTCAACGAGTACGCCTACGACGCGCACAAGGACCAGGTCCGGGAGGGCGGCGTCATCATCTATGACGCCGGATCGTTCGAGCTCGAAGAGGATGGCAAGAGCCTCGGCATGCCCTTCGACGAGCTTGCCAAGTCGACCGGCAACGCCCGCGCGGCCAACATGGTCGTGATGGGCGCCCTGGCCTATCTCGTCAACATGCCCCAGTCGATTCTCGAGTCGTTCGTCGTGCGGCGCTTCACCCGGGGCCGTCCGAACGACGAACAGATCATCAAGTCGAACATACAGGCCCTCTCTCTCGGACGCGATCAGGCGTCCAGGAGCGGCTTCAGCCTTGGAGAGCTGACCGACCCGGTCAAGCCGGACGTAGAGCAGATACTGGTGAACGGCAACGTCGCCCTCTGCCTCGGCGCCACCGCCGCCGGTCTCGAGTTCTTCGTCGGCTACCCGATCTCCCCCGCCACATCCATCCTCGTCTGGATGGAGCAGAGGCTCGTGGGCCCCGGAAAGTTCGCCCACCAGGCGACCTCCGAGATCGAGTCGATCACGTCGATCATTGGCGCGGGCTACGCCGGCAAGAAAGCCATGACCTCCACGGCAGGCCCCGGATTCTCGCTCATGAGCGAGGGACTCGGACTGGCCTGGATGGCCGAGATACCTCTCGTAGTCGCCAACATCCAGCGCGGCGGCCCCGCGACCGGACTGCCCACCAAGACGGAGCAGAGCGACCTGAACGCCGCCATGTTCCCCGCGCACGGCGACGTCCGCCTGCCGGTCATAGCGCCCGGCAACGTCGAGGAGTGCTTCTACGCCGCCGTCGCAGCCATCAACTGGGCCGAGCGCTACCAGGGACCCGTCGTGCTCCTCAGCGAGCATGCGCTCTCCGAGCGCCAGGCCAACATCCCGAAGCCCGACCTGAGCCGCCTCGTCATAGAAGACCGCGTCGTCTACCGCGGCGACAACGGCTATCAGCGATACGAGGGCGACCGGCTCACCCCTATGCCTATACCCGGCAGCCCCGGAAGCTACACCGCCAATGGCAGCGAGCACGACGGGATAGGCGACACCACACACCTGCCCACACGCCACGTCCAGATGACCCGGCGACGCTTCTCGAAGCTCCAGCTCCTGGAAGACGGCTCGTACGAGGCCCGCAACACCGGCTCGGACGTGGCGGTCATGCCCTGGGGAGGCTCCAAGGGACCGTCCCTGGAGGCCTACGACCTCCTCGTAGAGGACGGTGCCGAGCTCGGCTGGTACTACACCATGTTCCTCAGCCCGCTCCCGCCGGCGCTGCTCGAAGAGCTCCGGTCGAAGCGGCTGGTGCTAGTCCCGGAGCTGAACTATCAGGGCCAGTTCTCGGCCATACTGAGGGCGCAGGGAGTCCGGGCCGAGTCGATCACACAGTACACTGGCCTGCCGTTCAAGGTCAGGGACCTCGTCAGCCGGATCGGCGAAAGGGTCGCACAGATGCAACAGGAGAGAGTTCCGGTATGAGCGCGAACAACCCTGAGTATGATTTCAAGTGGTGCCCGGGGTGCGGAGACTTCGGCGTACGAAGGGCCGTTGAAGGGGCCATAGAGGCCCGGCGGATCGAGACGGAGTTGCCCGTCGAGAACAACGTCGTAGTGGCGGGAATAGGCTGCTCCGGCAACCTCGTCCACCTGCTGGAAGGCGCCCAGCCCTACGGCTTCCACGGCGTCCACGGCAGGAGCCTGCCGGTCGCCATGGGAATCAAGATGGGACGGCCCGACCTCAACGTCCTCGTCGTCGCCGGCGACGGTGACTTTCTGGGAATCGGGCTGGAGCACATCGCTCCCCAGGCGGCGCGCAACCTCGACATCGCAGCCGTCATCATGGACAACGCCGTATACGGACTCACCAAGGGCCAGAGCTCTCCCACCTCCGCCTTCGACATGATCACCAGCTCCACGCCCTACGGAAAGCCCGAAGAGGCGATAAATCCTCTCGGACTCTACCTGACTATGGGCGCCTCTTTCATCGCCTCCGCGATCTCGACCAAGGTCAAGGACCTGACTCAGACTATCGTCGACGCCATGAACCATCCGGGCTTCGCCGTCGTTCACGTCCAGTCTCCCTGCACCACCTACAACGATACCTACGAGCTTCTCAAGGGCAGCCGGAAGAAGGGCATAGACCCGATAGCATGGCCCATCCCGGACGACCACGACCCCGGGGATATCGAGGCGGCGCACAAGGTGGCCACCTCGGGAGGGATCCCGGTCGGCACCGTCTACCGGAGCGAGGAGCGACCCGCCTTCCACAAGGCTATCGAGTCGATGGCCAGGAGAGCGAAGCCCAGGGAGACCGAAAAGATCATCGGATCATACGCCATCTGATCTCGAGACTTCACAGGCTGTCGTCCCGAGCGCAGCGCCAGCGGAGTAAGAGGGTGGCTCCACCTCTCCGAGTACGGAAGAGGACTGGCGGACGGGACGAAACGAGCTAGGAGTCAGGACGCCACGCAGAACTCACCCCTCCTGCGAGCCTGGATTGCCGAGGTGGTCGGCACTTTCCTCCTCGTCCTCTTTGGCACCGGAGTAGTCGCCGCGGCCGTCATGACCGGCGCCCAGATGGGTCTCTGGCAGGTTGCGGCCGTCTGGGCCGTCGGAGTCGCCGTCGCCATATACGCCACCTCCCACATCTCCGGCGCACACCTGAATCCCGCGGTAAGCCTCGCCTTCGCCATCTTCCGCAGACGGGAGTTCCCCGCGCGGCGCCTGCCCGCCTACTGGTCAGCGCAGCTAGCAGGAGCCGTCCTGGCCGGCATCGCCGTCCTCGTCGTCTTCGGCTCCTCCATCTCGCGCTTCGAGGAGTCGAGGGGCATCGTCAGAGGAGAGGCCGGCAGCCAGCTCTCCGCGATGGCCTTCGGGGAGTACTTCCCCAACCCGGATGTCGTCGGCGTAGACCAGGACGCGCGCCGCCTGATTTCGAGCGGCGGCGCGGTCCTCGTCGAGGCCTTCGGTACAGGCATACTCGTGCTCGTGATATTCGCGCTCACCGAACGGCGACGCGCCGTCGTGCCCGCCCGCAACCTCACCCCGCTCCTGATCGGCCTCACCGTCGCCGCCCTCATCAGCCTCTTCGCGCCACTCACCCAGGGCGGCTGGAACCCGGCCAGGGACTTCGGACCGCGCGTCGTGGCATGGCTCGCCGGGTGGGACTCCATCGCCATACCCGGCCCGTCGTCCGGCTTCTGGGTGTATATCGTCGGCCCGCTCGTCGGCGGCCCGATCGGAGCCGCGGTGCACGAGCTTCTTCTGAGACCGCCAGGTGTCGCGAATACCGTAGAACAGGACGAGTGACTCCGCTTTGACAATCGAACCTATAAGTGCGATTGTTGAACTAGCCTCTATGCTCAAGAGCCTCGACATTGATCGAAAGGACTGGTGACCATGCGATACATCTATCCGTGCGTCCTGCAGCCTGAAGAAGATGGCGGGTTCTCGGTCTCGTTCCCGGACGTGGAGGGAGCCAACACCGGCGGCGCGACGCGAGAGGAGGCCCTCAGCATGGGCGAAGACGCTCTCGTAGCCGCACTCGGCGCCTACCACTATCTCCGAAGGGATGTTCCCCTGCCCAGCTCTGTAAAGGAGGGACAGGAGTCGGTACCGTTGCGGCCCGTCGTCGCTGCCAAGGTGGCCCTCGGCACAGCCATGCGAAACCAGGGGATCACCAACGTCGCGCTGGGCGAGAGACTCGGCATCAGCGAAGCCGCCGTCAGAAAGCTCCTGGACCCGGATCACCGCTCACACATCAGCACCGTCGAACGGGCGCTCCGAGCCCTCGGACGGTCCCTGGTAGTGGAGGACAGGGAGACGGTTCAGAGTCCCGGAACAGCAGCCTCGGTCCCGGCGTCGTAGACCATCGCCGCCACTCTCAACCCCGGGAAGGCAGCACCACCGCCGCCGAGCCCGGCGTCGTTCTCTTCCCCTCGGCGTTCTCCAGCCAGATGTCGCACTCCACCTCGCCGTCCTCGCCCTTCCTCGTCACCACGCCCTTGGCGAAGATGGGCGTTCCCGGCACGTCCATCCCGCGGTACTGCACGCTCAGCCGGGCTAGCCGGCCCTGCTCCCCTATCCAGTCTGTCATCAGCTGGCCCAGGAAGGCGTTCTTCAGCGCCCCGTGCAGGATCACGTCGGGGAGCCCGTTGCCGAGCGCGAACTGACGGTCGTAGTGGATCTGGTAGTAGTCCCCAGACGCGCCCGCGTACATCACGAGCTGCTGGGTGGTCGGGTCCTTGCGAAGCGTCGGAAGCTCCGTCCCCTGCTCGACGTCCTCGAAGTAGACCTGATCGCCCATCCTACTCCTCCTCCGGAGGCTCGTAGCTGATGCCGGTAGTGCGCTGCAGGGCCACCGTCTGGCCCAGCTGGTTGACGTACTTCACCTCGTTGATGATGAAGACCATGCTCCCCAGCCGTCCCTGCCGCTCGTAGATGTCCGATATCCTGTTCGTCACGGTGATCCGGTCGCCCACGCGCACCGCGTGGAAGTACTCCCACTCGCTGCCCCCGTCGAGGCCCGCCGAGTAGGGCCTCTCCACCTCCGCCCTCGGCGGGCCGGACGGCATCGAGCGAAGGAAGGTGGGAGGCGCGATCAGTCCGCCGTAGCGCGTCGCCCGCGCCGCCCGCTCGTCGTTGAAGAGCGGGTTGGGGTCCCCTATGGCCTGGGCGAACCTGATCACCGCGCCCCTCTCCACATCGTGCGTGACGGGCTCCGATTCGACGCCTATCGCCGCGCGCATCTCATCCGTGATCGCCGACTCGCCTGTCATCGGCCGCCTCCCGGCATTGGGGTGTTGCAGTCTGCGTTGGAGTTTACGTAGCGGCCCTTCCGAGTGTCAAGGAAGCCGGTGCAGGGGCGCGAAGCTAAGCAGCAGCCTCTTCACCCCCTGCCCCTCCTTGAACGCCACCGTGACCTCGAAGTCCCCGCCGGACGGAGTGCAGCTCACCACCATGCCCTCGCCAAACTTGTCGTGGCGCACCTTGTCCCCCGCCTTCATCGCCGGAGCGGCCGGCTCCGCCTCTCTCCCCGCCGCCGCGAGCGCCGCCCGCCTCCCTGCCGCTCCCCCTGTCCGCCGGGGAAGCGCCGCCTCTCTCTCTACCTCTCTCCCCGTCCGCAGAGAAAGAGGGCTCCCCCTGCGCGCACTTCCCCACTCCGGCCCGGGCTCCGGACGCGCCGGGCTCATCATCAGCCGCCGCGGTATCTCCTCCAGGAAGCGGGACGGCAGGCTCGGCCCGCCCCGCCCGCCAAAGCCCCGCCTGAAAGCGCGCAGCAGATAGAGCCGGCTCTTCGCCCGCGTGACCCCCACGTAGCAGAGACGCCGCTCCTCCTCCATCTGGGCCGGATCGTCCATCGACCGTATGTGGGGCAGCAGCCCCTCCTCCATCCCGACGATGAAGACGACCGGAAACTCCAGCCCCTTCGCCTGGTGAAGCGTGATCAGCGTCACCAGCTCGTCCTGCTCTTCGAAGCTGTCGACGTCGCTCACCAGGCTCACGCTCTCCAAGAAGATCGTCAGCGCCTCCCGTCCACCCAAGCCGTCGTACTCCTTTGCCACAACCCGTAGCTCCTGGATGTTCTCTAAACGGCTCTCGCCTCCCTCCATCTCATCACGGACGTAGTCGCCGTAGCCGGTGCGCTCCAGCACCAGGTCTATCAGCTCCGCCAAGTCCAGCCTGTCGACCTCCGCCGCCATCTCGTCGATCAGAGACCGGAAGCCGGCGAGCGCCCTCGCCTGCCGGGGAGCGAAGGGCGATTGTCCCTGGTCCGAGGCCTCGATAGCCGACAGGAGCGACACCTCATCGTCCCGCGCGAGCCAGTGCAGACGGTCCAGCGTCCGCCGTCCGATCCCGCGCGGGGGAAGGTTGACCACCCGCGCGAGACTCACGTCGTCGTTCGGATTGACCAGCAGCCGCAGGTAGGCGACGATGTCCTTCACCTCCTGGCGCTGGTAGAACCGCGGCCCGCCGACCACCTGGTAGCGCACCCCTCCCCGTCTGCATGCATCCTCTAACGCGCGCGACTGGGAGTTCACCCGGTACATCACCGCGATCTCACCGTGGGAGTACCCCTCTCCCTCCACCAGCGCATCTATCTCCCTGAGCACGATCTGCGCCTCCTCGCGCGGGTCGTATCCCTCCTCGACTACGATCGGCGCGCCGCGGTCGTTGCTCGTCCACAGCCCCTTCTCCACCCGATCCGTGTTGGCGGCTATCAGGCCGTCCGCCGCCTCCAGGATCGTCCGCGTCGAACGGTAGTTCTCCTCCAGCGATATCGTCTTCGCCTTTGGGAAGTCGTTGACGAAGCTCAGGATGTTGCCGATGTCCGCGTTGCGCCACGAGTAGATCGACTGGTCCGGATCGCCGACGACGCACAGGTTCCGGTACTCTCCCGCCAGCGCCTTCGCAATCTCGTATTGGGCGACGTTCGTGTCCTGGAACTCGTCGATCAGAAGGTGGACGTAGCGCTCCCGGTACCGTTCCGCGACCTCGGGAACGCGCAGCAGCTGGAACGCCCTGAGCAGCAGGTCGTCGAAGTCCACCGCCGACGCCTGCCTGAGCAGTTCGTCGTACCGCTCGTACACGCGCAGCGCCACCTCGTCGAAGTAGTCACCCACCCCCTGCGCGAATCCCTCCGGGGCGAGCAGCCGGCTCTTCGCGCTCGAGATGCGCGACTGGATAGCGCGCGGTCCGAAGCGCTTCGCGTCGACCTTGACCTCCTCCATCACCGTCTTGATCAGCGCGATCTGGTCCGAGTCGTCGTAGATCACGAAGTCGCGGCCCAGGCCGACCGCCCTCCCGTCCCGGCGCAGCAGCATCGCGCAGAAGGAGTGGAAGGTCCCCGCGAACAGGTCGTCCGCGCTGTAGCGCATGAGGCCGGACAGCCGCTCCCGCATCTCCCGCGCCGCCTTGTTCGTGAAGGTCAGCGCGGCGATGCGCCACGGCTGCACCCCGCACTCGCGGACGAGGTACGCGATGCGGTGCGTGATAACCCGCGTCTTGCCGCTGCCCGGCCCCGCGACAATCAGAAGAGGGCCGCCGACAGTCAGGACGGCTTCGCGCTGCCGGGAGTTCAGTCCTTCGAGGATATCGGTCGCCATCGGCATCAAGATCATACCACCGCCGCAAGGCTGAATGGGCGTGACTGTTCAGACTTCCGAGGGTACAGCCGTCTGCGGAGAAGGAGGCGACAAACCGCATCAGCGCGCCCATCCCCCGGGTCCTGAACAAGTCAAAAATGGGACGTTGCACAGGTCGCCCTTCCGTTGTATGGTAGACATGACCATCCCAGTTCTACCCTCCAAGGAGATCCAGTGAGCCTCAACATAAAGAATGAGGAGACCTGCCGTCTCGCCGGCGAGCTGGCGGACCTTACCGGAGAGACCATGACAGGCGCGATCACCGTCGCGCTCAAGGAGCGCCTTGAGCGCGAGAAGCGCGAGCGTGGCATCGAGGCCCGCATCACGAAGATGCGCGCCATCGCGGAGCGCTGCGCCGAGCTGCTGCGCGACGGGCCGTCCGCGGTCGAGCACGGCGACCTTCTGTACGACGAGCGTGGACTGCCGAAGTGATCGTCGACACCTCGGCGATTCTGGCGGTCCTCTTCCGCGAGCCGGATGCCGAGCGCTATGTGAGAGCGATGGCGGAATCTCCGCGCTGCCTCATGTCGGTCGCTGGGTTCCTGGAGGCCGCCGTCGTTCTCGAAAGCCGTGGCGGCGGCGAGGCAGGGCATGAGCTTGACGCCTTTCTCGAAGAGGCGGCGATCGAGCTGGTGCCGGTTACCCTCGACCAGGCGCAGGCCGCGCGTAGGGCCTGGCGGCGATTCGGTAAGGGCAACCACCCGGCAGGACTGAACTTCGGCGACTGCTTCGCCTACGCGCTGGCGAAAGAGACCGGTGAACCTCTTCTGTACAAGGGGCAGGACTTCGCACTCACCGACATCGAGTCCGCCTGACTATGCAACGGAAGCCATGCCATTTCGTTGAGGAGTTGATGCCTGAAGAGTAGCGAGAGTTCGACCCAACTATGATGCACCGAACACCTGTGCTTCTATTGCCCACCGCCTGCCTCACGGCCCTGGTGCTGGCTGCGTGCGGGTCCGAATCCCCGCAGCCGACGCCGGAACTCCCGCCGTCCACCTCCTCCCCTGCCCCCACGCAGGTGTCCGTAGCGACCCCCATCCCGACTCTCGTCCCCACTGCCATGGTGCCCCCGGCCCCAACCCCCACGCTGGTGTCCGTAGCGACCCCCACCCCGACTCTCGTCCCCACTGCCACGCCGACCCAAATGCCGACGTCAACACCGACGCCTGTCCCAACTGCCACGCCAACTCCCGTTCCGACTGCGACGTCGACCCCCACACCTATCCCGTTGGGACCGCCGCCGACGTCGCTTGGCCTGGATGCCTTCTATAAGAAGTACCTGGACGCCGATGGACTGCCGATCGTGGCTTCAGAGAAAGTGCCGGATGAAGCGCTACACCGGGCGAGAGCGATCATTGACGAGTTGCTTGCCGAGCGCCCGGACATTCGGAACACACTTGCTGGCTTGGGTATCCGTGTCGCGATCATAGCCAAATCTGAAGTGACTACGGATATTCCAGAATACAGCGACCTCTATGAGGCTTTCCCCGGTACCGACTGGGACACAAGAGCACGTGGCCTGGGCGCGACACTCGCCCGCCCGGCAGTCAGTGCCGGGGAAGAAAACATCCTATGCTATGGAGACGATCCCTATCCAAACGAAGACGTACTCGTTCACGAGTTCGCGCACACCATACTCAATATGGGAGTGGAGCAGCAGGCAGGCGGGCGGGAGTTCAAGGAACGGCTGAAAGCGGCCTACGACGCGGCTGTCGATGCCGGACTATGGGAATACACCTACGCCGGGAGCAACGTGGAGGAGTACTGGGCGGAAGGCGTCCAGTCATGGTATGGACTGGATGATCCTCCGGGATCAATCCACAATGACGTCAATACCCGCCAGGAACTTGAGGAGTACGACTCCGCTCTGGCCGATCTCATACGGGAGGTATTGGGCGATGGGGAAGTCACCTCTTCTTGTCACGATACATATGAGGGGGCGCCAACCTCGCTGTTGCAGGGGACGGTGCTGGGGCCGGACGGTGAACCGCTGGAAGGAGTAGTTGTGTGGGCTTGGGAAGGTTCGCGTGAAGAAAGCGGCTCTGCTCCGACTGACAAGCAGGGGGTTTTCGCGGTCCGGATCACTGACGACACATTCACGCTGCATATTTGGGCAGGAACAGGATGTTCCTGGGTGGGGTGGTACGACGGAGACGGCGGCCTTACAACAGTATCAAGCGAGGCCGCGCCAGTCGTCATCGAGGGGGCCGACATGAAAGGCATTGAGATTACGCTGCCAGCGGCGCCGGAGAACCTGCCGCGTGTCGGGCATTGTGCATAGCACCCGGTGTGTTCACCACCTCTCCTAGGTCGTCTTCAGATTCAGGGTAATTAGGTATATAAGTCCCAACCGAAATCCCTCCCTTGACATTTAGCGAACGCATGTGCTAGTCTCTCCGCAGAGGGGACGGACCCGCGGGTTCGTCCCTTCGCTATTTCCCCCGAAGGACCGGCACAGTGGCCTTCTTCGACTCCACCGTCTCCAGGTTCCTGATCGACGACGCCGACGGCGACGGGCGCGATCTCTCGCCATACCTCACCGAGGTGAACGGCCTGCCCGGCCGGAGAGCGCTCAACGAGGTCACGGCGCTCGGCGACCGGGGCGCCCGGTTCGTCCCCGGACTCGAACGCGTCTCCATACGACTCGAAGGTCTCTTCGACAATACCGACTCGTCCGGCCCCGACGATATTCTCGGCGCTCTGCGCTCCCACTCCTCCGCGGTCGACTTCGAGTACGGCCCCGAGGGAGCGGCGAAAGGCGACGTCAACTACACCGGCGCCTGCTGGGTCGCCTCTTACGAGCTGCGCAGCAGGGTGGGGAGACTCGTCGAGTGGTCGGCGAGCCTCCAGGTGGACGGCGCCGTAGCCAGGGGAGCCTTCTAACCATGTCCGAAGGTACGGTCCGCATCGATCTTCCCTCCGGCGGATGGTGGGAGCTGGCGGCCAGGCCGGCATGGCGGCGCATGCGGCCGCTCATCGATTCCGGCTCCACCGGCGCCCTCGCCTCACGGGCGCTCGTCCAGCTGACCAGCCGATGGAGCTTCCCGGAGCCGGTGAGCGAGAGGGCGGTCCTGTCGCGAGACGGCGAGGACGTCGCGGCGGCCCTAGAGACGCTCAACCGCGAGCTGCTCGACCCCCTTCGCGAGGCCGGGTCCAGGGAGACCGCGGAGGCCCTCTTCATGGGGATGGTCGCCGGGAGCGTGCCTCCGGGGTTCGTCGACGTATGCCTGATGACCGCCACCGGCTGGACGTGGCGGGAGCTCTCGGAGACCCCCGCCGACGTCGTCATCAGGACGGCGCTGCTCATCGCAGTCCGGGACGCCAGGGAGCGCGGAGACGACCTCGATCTCTGGGAAGGGGAGGATGTGGTCCGTTCGCCCTGAGCTTGTCGAAGGGCCTGCCCCGGACGGCTTCCGGGGAACTTCGAAAACAGGAGACACACGCATGAACCCATCCCCGGACACCCACCGGCTCTGGGCCGATACGGAAGAAACGCTCCGCCTCCTCCTTGGCCGGGGCGGCCTCCTCCTCGCCCGACCGTCAGGACCGGACGGGCGAAGTCAAAGCCCTCTGCCCGAAGAGACGGCGCCGGCCCTGCAGACGGGAAAAAACGAGCGCGCGCTCAGGGCCCTCGCCAAGGAGATGAAGCGTCTCATAACCGAGGACAAGCGCCGCGGACTCGGCATCTGACCGGGGGCGCGCCTCCTGCACAAGGAGAAAAAATGACCCAGGCCAGATGGCTGGTGCAGATCGACTGGAACGGCGACGGAGATTTTTCCGATCCCAGGGAGGACGTCACCCCCGACGTGCTGGGCATGACGCTGGAGCACCTCCGCGACCTCTCGAGCGAGCACATCGAGGCCGCCCGGCTGGAGCTTGAGCTGAAGAACCACGACCACAAGTACATGGCCAGGCGCAGGCAACCGAGGACGGTGCTAAACCTCGTCGTGCCCGCCGGATCGAGGGCCAACGCGATGCTGCTCCTGCACCGCTCCATCTCCGACCGTGTCGCCGTGAGATACCCGGAGATGGGGATCGATGGCCACTTCTTCATCGAGGGCCACCGTATCATCGTCGAGGACGGCGGGACCAGGGCCACCCGCGAGCTTCTCCTGCAGAGCGTGTAGTCCTACCTGTCTTACCTATTCCCTCGTCCGCGGTGATGGGAGCTGGAGAAGTGAATTTCTTACCTCTTCCCCCGCGGACGGGGGAAGATTGAGATGGGGGCTCCCCCCTACCAACCGACAACAAGGAGTGCAACATGGACATCGACCCGACGCCCTTCATCAACGCCGGAGTCCCCGGAGCCATCCTCCTCTGGTTCATGCTGCGCCTCGAGCGCATCCTGAACCGCTTCGAGAGAACGGTGCAGCTCATGTCGCGCGCCGTCATCCGGATGCTGGAGCGCCGAGACCCGCAGATGGCCTCCGGCCTCAGCAAAGCCATATCCCGCACCGACACCGAGGAGTAGCACGCGATACCCTTCCGTCATACCGGCGAATGCCGGCATCCAGTCTCCGCGCAGTGCGTCCGTACCTAAGTGGGGGATTCTGGGCTGGGATGAGGGGGTGTCAAGATTGAGATGGAGGCTCGACCGCCCGCTCCCCCAACTCCCTTCCCCCTGCTCCGCGGGGGAAGGTCAGGATGGGGGTCCCTCTTCAGATGGGGGCTCAGGCGCCCGCGCCGACAGCCACTCCTCCTCCATCGTATGGTCCAGGTGGCCCCTGCCGCTCCTGACCGCCAGCTCGCCGCGGTCTCCCAGCGCGCGAACAAAGGGCAGGACGGCGCGCCTCTCACCCTCCGAGCAGGTGACCAGCGTCTCCGCCTCGATGCGAGGAGCAAACCGGGCCGGATCGAACAGCGACACGGTGCGGGCCACCGTCTCGGCCTCTCCGGGGTGGAGCCTCAGGTAGTCGTCGAGCTCCCGGAGGGGGTAGCCGGCCCCGGTGGGCGGAGCTGCCCTGAACAGCAGCTGCCCGTTCACGAGCAGAAAGCGGACCGACGGCCTGAACGCCGCCGTGATTGCGGCAAGGTCGTTCCCGGTGACCGCAAGGCGCGACATGTCCGCCTCCGGCCTCGCGGAGAGCACGTCCACCGCCCGCAGGCAGTCGGCGGCGATCTCCCGCCACCTGTAGCCGTCGGCGTCCGGCAGCCCGTCGGTGAGCAGCCCGGGGTACTGCGCCGAATAGGGCTCGTCGGAGAGCCTCTGGCCTCTGTGGCAGAGCGCCATCACCGTGTGCCGTCTGCGCCTTTCGAAGTCGGGCACGGTCACCACGCTTCCGTAGCCCGGCGCCTCGAACAGCGGCGGGGCGGGGCCGTCGCCTCTGGGCACGCACAGATAGGCGAACAGCGGATACTCGCCGGTCCCGGAGAAGCGGACCCCGTAGGCGATCGAGGCCTCGTTGCTGCGCAGCGCCAGCTCCGTCACTTCCACAGGGCTGTCACGAAGCGTCTCCACCTCGTCGAGCACGGGCTGCCAGTAGGAGTCGAAGTCGGCGTCGCTGACGCTCAGCTCCTCGCCATCCGGTTCCATGCTCACGACCTGAGTTTCTCGGCCAGGAACTCCATCGTCACCTCCTCGTGGCCGACGCTGGAGCCGGCGTCGTGGCCGCAGTTCTCATAAGGGTAGAGCCGCTTCTCCGCGCTGCCGATGGCGCGGAACACCGCGAATCCGGTCTCCGGGGGGCATACCGGGTCGTTGAGTCCGACGTTTAAGATGATCGGGCACCGTATCCGATCGACGAAGTTCTGGATGTCATAGTAGTCGAGGACAGCCCTCACCGCGTCGGTACGGTCGGGATGCAGCCGGAGGTAGTCGTTTATCTCCTCGTAGGGGTAGGTGCGCGCCAGCGAGGCCGAGTCCATGATCGAGCACAGGTAGGGCGCGCCGGCGGCGGCGGCCCGGACCCGGCCGGCGCGCAGCGCCGCAACGAGCAGCGTCAGAGCGCCTCCCTGGCTGCTGCCGCGCACGCCCACCCGGCGGCTGTCCACCTCCGGCAGCCCGGACAGCAGATCGAAGGCGCGGACGGCGTCCATGTAGAAGCCGCGGTATCCGTAGCTGTCCCGATCGGTGATGTTGTGGGTGAGCAGGCCCGGGTAGCCAGGATTGAAGACGGAGTTGCTGCGCAGCTTGCCCCTGGGGGCCGCGGAGAAGGCGGCGTAGCCGAGGGCCGCGATGTCGCTCGGCAGCTTGGGCTCGCCGATGTAGCCGGGAACGAACAGGACCGCCGGGAGCGGCTCCGGTCTGTGTCTCGGCCTCGCATACCAGCCGGCGATCCTCAGCCCGGCGTAGCTCCGGTAGGAGGCCTCGAACACCTCCACCTCTTCCGTGGAGCGAAGAGGCGAGGGAGTGAGACGGGCCTTGAGCGACACCGAGGCCGTCCGCCTCTCCGTCTCCCTCCAGAATGTGTCGAAGTCGTCGGGCTTCTTGGCCCGGCTGTCGAACCGCTCCAGCGTCGACATCCTCATCTCACCACCGCCCAGCCCGAAATCATCATCTCACGACCACCAGCCCCCAAATCATCACTCCGTCATTCCCGCGAACGCAGGAATCCATCCCCACCTGGATGCATCTCTATGTTCCTCTAAGCAATCTGCAGAGCCGTTCATCCAGATCGTCCCCGACCCCGCGCACCCTCCCGTCATGGTGTGTACATCTCGTAGAACTCGATGTGGGACTCCTCGATCAATTCCCACAGTTCTGCCGCGACCGAGGCCAGCGCCTCCGGCATCTCGTTCCCGGGGCGGTAAGGAGACTGCAGGGCCTCCTCGGTCCAGTCCATGTAGACCGTGTTGGCCGGTCCGGGGACAGTCCCCCCGCTCATGTAGACCCTCGTCGGCGAGCGCTGGCCCGCCTCCTCGAAGACCTTCCCGACTCTGGAGATCAGAGCCGCGGCCTTACGCGTGCTCCTCGGCTTCACCTTGAACACTCTTCGGACAAGGTACATGGCGCTTCCCCTTGGTCTCGCAATCTTGCGCACATCGCCGCAGGCTAGGCAACGGTACCGACCATTCTACACTAGAGGCCCGACGAACGCGTGCTATAATCGGCGTCCTAGTTATCCCATCTCGTTCGTCTTGGTATCCTCCCGCCGAGACGGCAAATCTCCGAAGACATCTACTCTCCCAGGAGGCCGAAAAAATGGACCTTGAGCTGAGCGGCAAGGCTGCGATCGTGACGGGAGGCAGCAAGGGAATAGGTAAAGCCATCGCGCTGGAGCTGGCGCGCGAAGGGGTGGACGTCGCCGTCTGCGCCCGGGGGCGCGGCGCTCTGGAGGAGACGGCGCGTCAGGTGGCGGATGAGACGGGACGGCGGGTCCTGCCCATCGTCGCCGACACGTCGGACCGTCAGTCGGTGGAGACGATGGTGGAGACCGCTGCGCGGGAGCTGGGCAGGGTCGACATACTCGTCAACAACGCGGCGTATCCCGGCGGACTGGTGGCGGGACCGCTCGAAGAGGCCAGCGAGGAGGAGCTCCTCGCCGACATCAACACGAAGGTCGTCGGCTACTTCAGGTGCGCGAAGGCCGCCGCTCCCCATCTCCAGCGGCGGGGCTGGGGGCGAATCGTCAACATCGGAGGCCTGGCCGCCAGGCAGGCAGGCACCATCAGCGGCCTGCGCAACGCCGCGCTCGCGCACCTGACGAAGACGCTCTCCGTCGAGCTCGGGCCGTCGGGGATCACCGTCAACCTCGTCCATCCGGGCGCGACGCGGACGGAGAGGACGGGGCCCGACCTCCAGGCGCAGGCGGAGCGTCGGGGCGTCAGCCTGGCGGAGATCGAAAGGCGGATGGCCGAAGAGACCGCCATCCGGCGGGTGCCGGACGCCCTTGACATCGCATATCTGACCGTATTCCTGGCATCTCCCAAGGCTGGCGCAGTCACGGGAGAGGTGATCGCCGCGGGCGGTGGCCGGGGACTGGCTGTCTACCAGTAGAGAGACAACCGGCCGCCGTCCGAGACGGCCGCAACAGAGACGGAGAGGGGGAAGATTGGCTACAGAACAGGAAACAGCATTCGCGCCGGCCACCGAGCACAGGCGCCTGATAGCCGAACGACAGCTATCGCCCGTCGAGCTGACGCGGCTATATCTGGAACGGATCGAGCGGCTCGACTCTCGCTTCAACTCCTACCTGACCGTGACGGCGGACGAGGCTCTCGCCGCCGCCCGGGACGCGGAGGACGCGCTGATGCGGGGAGAGGACCTGCCCGCCCTCCACGGCATCCCCATATCCGTGAAGGACCTGGAGATGACGAAGGGCGTCCGCACGACGAGCGGGTCGCTCATCTACAAGGACCGTGTCCCTGAGGAGGACTCTGTCATCGTCGAGCGTATCCGCAGCGCGGGCGCGGTGATGCTCGGGAAGACCAACACCCCTGAGTTCGGCATGTCGGGGATGACCGACAACAGGCTGGGAGACCACTGCCGCAACCCGTGGAACACTGAGCGCACGACCGGGGGATCGAGCGGCGGAGCGGGCGCGTCGGCCGTGGCCGGCCTCTGCTCGCTGGCCACCGGGAGCGACGCCGGAGGGTCGATAAGGATCCCCTCCAGCTTCTGCGGTATCTACGGGATCAAGCCGACGCTGGGCAGGGCGCCCCGCTACATGGGCGCCGCGGCGCCCCCCTCCGTCAACCTCATCAGCCAACCCGGCCCCATGACCCGGACCGTCGCCGACTCGGCCCTGCTGCTCCAGGTCATGGCCGGACACGATCCGAGAGACCCCGGATCGCTCAGGGAGCCCGTCCCCGACTACACGGCTGCGGTCGATAGAGACGTCAGCGGCCTCAGGATGGCGTGGAGCCCCGACTACGGCTACGCCGCCGTCGACTCCGAGGTGCTCGACGTCACGTCGAAGGCCGCCAGGGTGTTCGAGGAGCTCGGGTGCTCCGTCGACGAGACGGGCCTGTCGTTCGGCTCGCCCTGGGAAGCCTACGCGACCATCTCGAGCGCCGGGAGCTACAGGGTGTCCGGCAAACTCCTCGAGAGGCACGGCGACCTGCTCACCTCCTACGCCCGCAGGTCGATAGAGAGCGGCGCCTCCGTCACCGGCGCGGACTACGCGGGCGCTCTGGGCTACGTGGAGCATCTCAAGGCGCAGCTGGCCGACCTGTTCGAGGAGTACGATCTTCTCCTCTCCCCCACGATGGCCGTGCCGGCCTTTCCGGTGGGAGAGCCGCCCGCCCATATCGGCGGCGAAGAGGTTTCGCGCTCATGGGGCTACCTGCCCTTCACCTATCCAATCAACATGTCTGGCCTTCCGGCCGCGAGCATACCGTGCGGATTCTCTTCCGACGGGATGCCTATAGGACTCCATGTCGTGGGCAGGCGCCTCGACGAGGAGACGGTTCTCGCCGCCTCGGCCGCCTTCGAGCGAGCCCGGCCCTGGGCCCATCTGCGGCCCCCCGGCGTATAGCATGGCGCGCCTCCGCCTCGCATCCATAGTCGGCGCGTCCATCGAAGAGGTCTACCGGCACGTCACCGCCTACGGCCCGGACGGCCCGCTGGACGACGACAGGTTCCGGGAGGAGTACGGCGATATCGTCGACAGGGACGGAGATACGCTCTACGTCCGGGAGGACGTTCGCCGCTATCCCGAGGACGACCCGGAGCTGATCACGTGGCGCTGCCTCTTCGACTTTCCAGAGTCGAGACGCATGGAAGCCGTCGACTCAGTCTGGGCCGACAGGTACGACCGGTTCGAACCGGAGGGCGGCGGGACGCGCTGGACGGTCTTATGGGACACCCGCGTCGGGGGACTCAAGGGGATCGTGCAGTGGCTCGTCTTCCGGCTGTTCACCCACAGAGGCATGCGGCGAGACCTGCTCGACCCGACCAAAGACCACTTCGAAAGCTGGCCCGCGTAGAGGGAGCATCCTACCCGGAGGCGTCTCTCCAGAAGTTTGCGGACTCGCCGCTTGGCGAGTGAAGTCTAGGGAGCAATAATGAAACTCGAGAAGTTCGACGTTATCGATTTTCTCGACAGCGACGAGGCGCTGGTTGAATACCTCAATGCAGCACTGGAAGAGAACAACCCGAAGTACTTCGCCAAGGCCCTCGGCAACGTTGCGCGAGCCAAAGGAATGTCCTCCATCGCCGAAGCTACGGGCTTGGGACGCCAGGCCCTGTATCGGGCACTCTCCACCGAAGGCAACCCACGCATCGACACACTGTTCAGGGTTCTCGACAGCCTGAACGTCCGACTTGCAATCACCCAATGAAGAGCCCTAGGGCTCCATGGCGTGTCTCCCATAGCGACCCTTGCGTGGCACCCCGCCCGGTGGTAGCTTAGCTCAACCCCAAGGGAGGCCTGCAGGTTGCAGACCGCGGCGCTCGGAAAGACAGGACTCGAGGTGACCCGGCTCGGAGCCGGGCTTGCCGAGATCGGCGAGGAGCACACGCTCGACGAGCTGTCGCACGTGAGCCGCGTGCTTAACGCGGCGCTGGACGGCGGAATCAACTTCCTCGACACCGCCCCCTGCTACTTCGACAGCGAGGAGATGGTCGGCCGCACAATAGCTCACAGGAGGGACGACTTCTTCCTGGCGACCAAGTTCGGACACCCGATCCGAGGCTCCTCCGGCGATCCCTGGACGGCTGAAACGATGCGCGAGACTATCGACGGCAGCCTCAGACGACTCCGGACCGACTATGTCGATCTGCTTCAAATACACTCCTGCGGCGTGGACGTCCTCGAAAGGGGGGAGGTGATCGAGCTGCTGGTCGAGGCGAGACGGCAGGGCAAGACCCGATTCATCGGCTACAGCGGCGACAACGAGGCGGCCCTCTGGGCGATCGAGAGCGGTCTCTTCGACACACTCCAGACCAGCTTCAGCGTGGCCGACCAGCACGCCCGCTCCCGCCTGTTCGGCCCGGCGGAGGAGCGGGGGATGGGCATCATCGTGAAGCGGCCCATCGCCTCCGGCGCATGGGGCGTCGCGAGCAGTCCCTCATCCGGCCTCAAGTACAACCCACACTACGCCGACGAGTACTTCGAGCGGGCGCGGCGGATGGCCGCCATGGGGCCTATCCCCGGCGGGCCCGACGACCGCATCCTGACCGCCCTCGGCTTCGTGCTCGCCCACGATGAGGTGGACACGGCCATCCTGGGCACCCGCAACCCGGCCCACATGGCGGCCAACCAGGCGCTGCTCGCGCGGCTGCCCATCCCGGACCAGGTGGTAAGGGAGCTGCGCAGCCGGTTCGACGAGGCTGAGGACGACTGGCGGCAGCTCAACTGACACGGTAGCAGCGAAGACAACGGAGAGCCAACAATGGATCTGCAGAGACTGGAGCCCGGCCAGACCGGGGAGACCGAGACGACCGTAACGAAGTCTATGACCGTGAACCGGATGGGGCGGGAGGGCGCAGACGTGCTGTCGACACCCGCCCTCCTGATGCTGATGGAGGAGGTGAGCATCAGGGCGTCCGAGCCATTCCTCCCGGAGGGGAGCACGACCGTCGGCTACGCTGTCGACGGGATGCGCCACGTGGCGCCGACGGCGGTGGGAGCGACAGTCCGCGTCCGCTGCGAGCTGACCGCGGTGGACAGGAACCGGCTCACCTACGAGGTCGAAGCCTTCGAGGGCGAGACCCGGATCGGCTTCGCCACGCACAAGCGCGCGGTGATCTCCACAGACTCTTAGGGCCCGCCATCGTCCGTCCCTCCCCCTTCTCCGGGCGTTGTTCGTCAATGGGCGGTCTGATATACTTATGCCCGCTTCGGCGGGGTGGTCGCGCGAAGAAGGCGTCCAGCCCTACGGCAAGGCGCTAACGGCCATCCGGCAATCGGCAGAACAAGTTGAATCATGCTCCCGTCTGGGAGCTTGAACAAGGAGGTAGGCTATTGAAGTGGATCGACTATGCCAGGCCGACTTCACTTGGTGACGCCCTGGGGCTGCTCTCCGAGAACAAGGGCCGCGCGCACGCGCTCGCGGGAGGGACCGACTTGCTGGTCAAGCTCAGGGTCGGCATGGAGACCGACCTCGTGGTGGACATCAAGGAGGTCCCGGAGCTGAACGAGATCAGCTACAGCGCGGCCGACGGCCTCACCCTCGGCGCTGCCGTCCCCTGCTACCGCATCTACGCGGACGGAGATATCCAGGCCAACTACCCTGCGATCATCGACGCCGCCTCTCTCATCGGCGGCACTCAGATACAGGGGAGGGCCTCCTTCGGCGGTAACCTGTGCAACGCCGCCCCGAGCGCAGACGCGGTGCCGGGCATGATAGCCCTCGGCGCAACCTGCAACATCGCGGGGCCCAACGGCAGCCGCCAGGTCGCTGTGGAGGACTTCTGCACCGGCCCGGGACAGAACGTGCTGGACGACGACGAGCTTCTGGTCTCCATACACTACCCGGCCCCGGCCCCGAATTCAGGGGCCAACTACATACGCTTCATTCCCAGGAACGAGATGGACATAGCCGTGGCCGGAGCGGGGGTCTCGGTCCAGCTTGACAACGGGACCTTCCAGTCGGGCCGCGTGGCCCTGGCCTCCGTGGCCCCCAGGCCCCTCTTCGTGGAGGCCGCCGGCGCGGCGCTGGCCGGACAGCCGGTGGGAGACGAGGCAGTGCAGGCGGCCGCCGATGCCGCCAGGGAGGCCGCAACTCCCATCACCGACATGAGGGGCACGATCGAGTACCGCAAGCACCTGTGCGAGGTGCTGACGCGGCGGGCCCTCAACACCGCGATCGAGCGAGCGAAGGAGGCACGATAGATGCCCGGAAAGACCCACGTCACCACGACCATCAACGGCGAGCAGGTCGACTTCCTCTGTGAGCCCAGGCAGAGCCTGCTCGAGTCCCTCCGCGACATCATCGGCCTCACAGGGTCGAAGGAGGGCTGCAACGATGGCAACTGCGGCGCCTGCACCGTGGTGTTCGACGGCCGCATCGTCACATCCTGCCTCGTGCTCGGCGTCGAGGCCCAGGGCAAGGAGATAACCACGATCGAGGGGATCGCCTCTCCCGACGGGCTCCACCCGATACAGCAGGCCTACCTTGAGAACGCCGCCCTCCAGTGCGGAATCTGCACGCCCGGCTTCATCGTCGCATCGAAGGCGCTGCTCGAACAGAACCCCAACCCCACGGAGCACGAGATACGCTTCTGGCTTGCCAACAATCTCTGCAGATGCACCGGGTACGACAAGATCGTCCTCGCGGTGCAGGACGCGGCCCAGAGGATGCAAGGGGGCTGACCATGACCACGACAGAGTACGAGCGAAACGTAGTCCTGTCGACCAGGGACTATGACGTTGTCGGAACGAGGCCCGTGCGTCCCGACGGCGCGGACAAGGTGACCGGCCGCGCTCTGTACGGCGCAGACTTCGCCGCCGCAGGCCTGCTGCACGGCAAGATCCTGCGCAGCCCTCACGCCCACGCCCGCATCCTGTCGATAGACACCGGCAGGGCGGAGGCGCTTCCGGGCGTGCAGGCGGTCGTTACCGCCGCCGACTTCCCGGCCACGCCGGACGGAGACACCGCGACCAAGTACCTCCGGGACAACGTCCTCGCGAACGAGAAGGCGCTCTACCGCGGACACGCCATCGCCGGCGTCGCGGCGACTAGCCCGCACGTGGCCGAGGAGGCCCTGGCGCTGATCGACGTCCGGTACGAGGTCCTGCCGGCCGTCCTGACCGCTCCCGAGGGAATGAGGGACGACGCTGCCCTGCTCCACGACGACCTGAAGACGTCGGAGCTCGGCGAGCAGACCGACAGGCTGAGCAACCTCGCCGAGCACTTCCAGCACGTCAAGGGCGACGTCGAGAGTGGCTTCGCCGAGGCCGACGTCGTAGTCGAGCGCGAGTTCAACACCGAGACGGTCCACCAGGGCTACATCGAGCCCCACAACGCGTCCGCCCTCTGGAACCAGGACGACAGGGTGCACGTATGGTGCAGCACGCAGGGGGCCTTCGCAGCCAGGGACACCATCGCCCAGGTCCTCGGCCTGCCGGTATCGCAGGTCAGGGTCGTGCCGATGGAGATCGGCGGCGGCTTCGGCGGCAAGATCAACGTCTACGGCGAGCCCGTTGCGGCTCTCCTGTCCAGGAAGACCGGACACCCTGTCAAGATCGTCATGTCGCGTCAGGAGGTCTTCGAGGGCAGCGGGCCCACCCCCGGCTCCTACGTAAGGGTCAAGATGGGCGCCACCAAGGAGGGGAAGATCACCGCCGC
Source organism: Dehalococcoidia bacterium (assembly GCA_965208395.1). Taxonomy (GTDB): domain Bacteria; phylum Chloroflexota; class Dehalococcoidia; order Lucifugimonadales; family CBDBON01; genus CBDBON01. Next base: position 66,606 of record CBDBON010000001.1, on the reverse strand, counting down.
GCAGGCCTACCTTGCCTTCGAGGCGGGCGCCTACCCCGGCTCCCCGGTCGGAGCGGGCGCGCAGTGCGTCTTCGCTGCGTACGACCTCCCGAACGCCGTAGTGGACGGCTTCGACGTCGTCGTCAACAAGCCCAAGACAGCGGCATACCGCGCCCCCGGCGCGCCAAACGCCGCCTTCGCAACTGAGCAGGTCGTGGATGAGCTCGCGCGGGAGCTCGGGATCGACCCGATCGAGCTCAGGCTCATGAACGCAGCTAAAGAGGGCACACGGCGCGCCGACGGCCCCGTCTTCCCGCGCATCGGATGCGTCGAGGTGCTCGAGGCTATGCGCGACCATCCCCACTACAGCGCGCCCCTGGAGGGGCCCAACAGGGGACGCGGCGTATCGGTCGGATACTGGTTCAACGTCGGCTTCAAGTCCGCCTGCTCGATCAGCGTCAACGCCGACGGCACCATAAGCATGGTGGAGGGATCCACCGACATCGGCGGCACCAGGGCATCCGTTGCGATGCAGGCGGCCGAGGTGCTCGGCATAGCCGCCGAGGACGTCCGCCCATCGGTCGGCGACACCGACTCGGTCGGTTACACCGACGTGACCGGCGGCAGCCGCGTGACCTACGCCACCGGATGGGCCGCACACGAGGCCGCACAGGACGTCAAGACGCAGATGATCGAACGGGCCGCCGCCATATGGGACGTCGGCTCCGACTCGGTCGAGCTCGTGGAGGGAATGTTCCAGTCCAGGACCGACCCGGAGCTCAACATGAGCTTCGCGGAGCTGGCCGGCCAGCTCGCCGATACGGGCGGCGCAATCTCCGGCAGGGGCAACGTCGACGCGGGAGGCATGGGCCCCGGCGGCGGCTCCTTCGCAGGAAACATCGTCGACCTGGAGATCGACCCCGAGACCGGCAAGGCTACCATCCTCCGCTTCACCGTCGTCCAGGACGCCGGCAAGGCCATCCATCCCAGCTACGTCGAGGGCCAGATGCAGGGCGGCAGCGTCCAGGGCATCGGCTGGGCGCTCAACGAGGAGTACTTCATGAGCGGCGACGGCGAGATGGAGAACTCGACGCTGCTCGACTACCGGATGCCCACCAGCCTCGATCTGCCAAGGATCGACACGGTGATCGTGGAAGTGCCCAGCCCCGGCCACCCATACGGGGTCAGGGGCGTCGGCGAGGCGAACATCGTCCCGCCCACTCCGGCCATCGCCAACGCGGTCCACGACGCCACAGGCGTCCGGATGTCCAGGCTCCCGATCAACCCGGGCGCGCTGATGGAGGCCGTCTGGAAGAAGAACGGGTGACCTTCCGGCTCGCCCGTCCCCTCTCCCTCGATGCAAGAGGGCTGAGGAGAGGGTGAAGCACGGCTCGAACGGCCGAAGCGACGCACAGGCAAGGAGAAAGATGGCCACAGTCTTCATCCCCTCCCTGATGCAGAAGCTGACCGGAGGGGAGAACCAGGTGCAGATCGAGGGCGCCACCGTGCGCCGGATCGTCGATAACCTCGACAGGGCCTACCCCGGGATTAAGGAACGCCTCGTCGAGAACGGCCGCATCAAGTCCAACATCTCCGTCGCGATCGACGGGGAGGTCACCCCACTTGGCATGCTGGGCAAGGTAGGGGAGGACAGCGAGGTGCACTTCCTCCCCGCCATCGGCGGCGGGGTCCGCCCTGCCCCCTCATCCTGACCCACAGAAGGGCTGAGAGGAGGCTCTTGCCTCTTCCCCCGGCTCCGCGGGGGAAGATTGAGATGGGGGTCTGCCCCTGGCAGGAGAAAGTCCCTTCCCCCGGCTCCGCGGGGGAAGGTTAGGATGGGGGTCTGTCCCCCAGGAGGAAAAAATGACGACTACCTATGAGCACAACACAGTCCTGGCCACCGGAGACTACGACGTGGTCGGCACGCGGCCCGTCCGGCCGGACGGCGTCGACAAGGTGACCGGTCGCGCCCAGTACGGCGCAGACACCGCCTTCCCCGGCCTCGTATACGCCAAGATGCTCCGGAGCCCGCACGCCCACGCCAACATCAGGTCGATAGACGCCAGCAGGGCCGAGGCCTTTCCCGGCGTCCTCGCCGTCGCGACCGCCGCCGACTTCCCCGGCACCGGGAGAGAGTCGACTGTCGACTACGGAGAGGGCGACCGCGCCCTCTGGCAGCTCAGGTCCAACTCGATGGCCATCGACAAGGTCCACTACAGGGGACAGCCCGTCGCCGGCGTCGCCGCCGTCAACGCCCACGTCGCCGAGGAGGCGTGCAGGCTCATCGACGTCGACTACGAGGTGCTGCCCCACGTCCTATCGGTCGCCGAGGCGATGGCCGACGACGCCCCCCTCCTCCACGAGGACCAGACGACGGAGCGGTTCGGCGAGAAGACAGACCGCCCCAGCAACGTCGCGACCCACTTCCAGCACAAGCTCGGCGACCTCGAAGAGGGCTTCGCCAAGGCCGACATCATCATCGAGCGGGAGTTCCACACCGCCACCGTCCACCAGGGCTACATCGAGCCGCACAACGCCACCGTGCTCTGGAACCAGGACGGGCGGGTGACGATCTGGTGCAGCACCCAGGGCCCCTTCGAGGTGCGGGACGCCACCGCCTCCATCCTTGGCCTTGAGGTCTCCGACGTGAAGCTGGTGCCGATGGAGATCGGCGGCGGCTTCGGCGGCAAGTTCGCCGCCTACCTCGACCCCGTGGCCGCCATCCTGTCCAGGAAGACCGGACATCCCGTCAAGATGGTGATGAGCAGGACGGAGGCATTCGAGAGCACCGGGCCGACGCCCGGCTCTTTCGTCAGGGTCAGGATGGGCGCCACCAGCGAGGGTAAGTTCACCGCCGCCCAGGCATACCTCGCATACGAGGCCGGCGCCTTCCCCGGCTCCCCGGTCGGCGCGGGCGCCATGATCGTCTTCGCCGCGTACGACATCCCCAACGTCGTCATCGACGGCCTCGACGTGACCGTCAACAAGCCCAAGACCGACGCCTACAGGGCGCCGGGCGCCACAAACGCCGCCTTCGGAACGGAGACGGTCATCGACGAGCTGGCCGAGCGGCTCGGCATCGAACCGCTCGAGCTCCGCCTCCTCAACGCCGCCAGGGAGGGATCCCGCCGCGCCGACGGCCCCGTCTACCCCCGCATCGGATGCGTCGAGGTCCTGGAGGCGATGAGGGACCACCCGAACTACTCGGCGCCCCTGGAGGGGCCGAACAGGGGACGGGGCATCGCCGTCGGCTACTGGATGAACGGCGGCGGCCCGTCGGCGTGCACGCTCAGGGTCAACTCCAACGGCAAGGTCTACCTGACCGAGGGCTCCCCCGACATCGGGGGCAGCCGCTCCTCCGTCGCCATCCAGGCCGCCGAGGTGCTGGGAATCCCCGCCGGGGACATCTACCCGGCCGTCGTCGACACCGACTCGGTCGGCTACACCAGCGGCACCGGAGGCAGCAGCGTCACCTACAAGACCGGATGGGCGGCCTACGAGGCGGCCCAGGACCTGAAGCGCCAGATGATCGAGCGCGCCGCCGCGATCTGGGACGTCGACGCCGATTCGGTCGACCTCGTGAAGGGCGTCTTCCAGTCCAGGTCCGACCCCGAGCTGAGCATGAGCTTCCGGGAGTTGGCGTCGCAGCTCGCCGACACGGGCGGCCACATCGTCGGCTCCAGCGCTGTCCATCCCACCGCCGCCGGCGGCGCATTCGCCGGAAACATCGTCGACCTGGAGGTCGACCCGGAGACCGGCAAGGTCACCATCCTCCGCTTCACCGTCGTCCAGGACGCCGGCAAGGCCATCCACCCGAGCTACGTCGAGGGGCAGATGCAGGGCGGCAGCGTCCAGGGCATCGGATGGGGCCTGAACGAGGAGTACTACATGAACGAGAGCGGGCACATGGACAACCCCACCCTGCTCGACTACCGGATGCCGGTCAGCCTCGACCTGCCGATGATCGACACGGTGATCGTCGAGGTCCCCAACCCCGGCCACCCCTACGGCGTCAGGGGAGTAGGCGAGGTCAACATCGTCCCCCCGCCCGCCGCCATCGCCAACGCCATCTACCGCGCCGTCGGCGCCCGCATGACCCGGCTGCCGATGAAGCCGGAGACCGTCCTGGAGGAGGTCTGGGCAAACCGATAGAGGAATCCTTCTTTCCCTTCCCCCGTCTGCGGGGAAAGGTTAGGATGGGGGCATCCCCTGGCAGAAGGAAAATCCCTTCCCCCGCGGACGGGGGAAGGTTGGGATGAGGGCATCCCCACAACAGGAGAAAAGACCGTTGACAGCCAATAAGAAATTCCAGGGCATAATCGTCCCGATCCTCACACCTCTGAACGGAGACGAGAGCGTCGACACCCGCTCGCTCCGCCGGCTCGTCGACTACCTGCTAGACGCCGGCGTCTACGGCATCTGGGCCTCCGGCACCACCGGTGAGTTTCCCGCCCTGCCCGACGCCGACCGCGTCCTGACCATTGAGACGGTCGTCGACCAGGTCGCGGGCCGGGTCCCCGTCATCGCCAACATCTCCAATCCGAGCACGCGCCTCACCATCGACCTTGCCCGTGCGGTGGAGGAGTCGGGCGTCGACGGCATCGCCGCCACCCCGCCCTACTACTACGCCAACGCCCAGGACGAGATCACGGACCACTTCCGGCACATCCACGACCGCGTGCCGCTGCCGCTTTGGGTCTACCACATACCCCAGAACGTCAAGACGGCCGTCGCGCCCGGGACCGTCGCCGCGCTCGCCGCCGAGGGGGCCGTCGTCGGCATCAAGGACAGCTCCGGCGCGGGCGAGCCGCTGGCAGAGCTCCGCATCCTCTGCGAGCAGGCGGGCGCGCCGCTGCTCCGCTTCATCGGGTCGTCGCTGCGCATCACCGTCGCCGGAGCGATCGGCGTGCACGGGGCCATCCCAGGCATCGCCAACCTCGTACCCGCAATAGCCGTCCGCGGCTGGGAGGCCGGGGAGGCGGGCGACGCCGAGACGGCCGCCGAGTGCGAGCGGCTGCTGATCGTGGCCGCACGGGCCGCCAAGCTCGCGCAGGGGGGAGGCCCCAACGCCGCCAGCTTCAGCGCCATGAAGTCGGCCCTCAAGCTGATGGGCGTCATAGAATCGGACGCCGTCACACGCCCCCTCCGCCCCCTCACCGACGAGGAGAAGGAGGGCATCCCTCCCCTCCTCCAGGAGCTCGGCCTCAGGGACTAAAGAGGAGAGGGCGGTGAGATGTGACCTCTGCCCGCCCATACCCGCAGGGGCGGATTTCAAACCCGACTGACGATGAAACGCGACCTATGCCCGCCCGCATCCGTAGGGGCGGGTTTGAAACCCGCCCCTACCCATTGAAGTACCTCGTAGCACTCCTCGCCCTCCTCCTGGGCATAGGCGCCCTGTCCACACTCTGGCTGGCGCTGGACACGAGCGGCGGATGGTACGGCTACGCTCCCCTCAGTCAACCTCCCGGCGTCAGCTACCTTGCCCTAGTCGCTCAGTTCGTAAGCCAGGCCCTGTCCATTGCCGTCGGAGTGGCCGTAGGCGTGTCAGTAGCCCTGTGGTGGCGCGACAGGAGCTAGGCCTCTTTTTTTCCTGTTCAGAGGGAAGCCGCCTCCGGATGGCCCGGAGTAGCATGATCGTCCGGACCCTACCCGACCCTCGGAGAGGTGAACGATCGGAGTCCTTGACCTGTCAGTGATCACCAGTTCAGGCGGAGCATGACGCACCGGGGCCATTAGGCCCAGTCTGCCATTTAGTTCAAGCGTCGTGTCTGTCTCTGATTGCCCTCGCAGTCTCCTCTAGGCTGGGAAAGAGATTCTCACGGGTGATGTCAGCCATCGACAATTCGTCTCGTATTCCTTCCTTCGCCCTAGCAGGAACGGAAAGCATATAGTGATGGTACGTAGGGATATCTCTGTTCCACTCTCTGATGCTCTCCTCCTCATACCTGTCATGGAAGGCCGACAACAGGAATGCTCCAGACTGCGCCCGAAGTCGTTCGAATGATCTCTGCGGTTCGACTACGAACACTCTCAGGAAGTCTCTAGGATCGATCCGCTCGGCAAACGATGGTTTTTCCTCTTGGATGAGCTGATACAAGTGCTCAAGAGCAGCTCGGTAGCTATCTGCACCAGCTCCGGGTGGGCCGCTAGGATCTACATCGTCCTTGGTATCCTCTTTGGTCTTCCCTAACAGAAGATTCTGTTCTCCCCTCGGAAGCCTCGCAAAATTGGCGACGATGCTAACCGTGTCACTATTGAATGGCTTTACCATAGATTGGGGAAGTACAAAGACATGGACTCGTCCATTGCCCGCATGCTCGTCTTTGGAAACCGCATGAAAGAGCGCAATCAGCGGATTGCTTGTTACATCCATCAGCCTAGTTGGCAGTTCATGATGCCGGGCAACCACCATGTGCCCAATCGCGGCGGTCTCGTTGGCAAAGTCCTGAGGCCGCCGGGACCGCATTTCTACCAACATCTGTGCCTCAGACTCCCGAAAGCGTGCCGTGCGCATGACACTAGGCATCAAGGGCCAGCGGTCTGACGCTTCACCTCGATAGTACATGTGTACTGATTCATACAGTGGCCGCGAGGCATAGTGTTCCCTCAAGTCCTGGACCTTGCGTAGTAACGTGGCGACTCTACCGATGGTTCCCTTAAGGCCAGCGCGCGGCCCGGTGAAGTGAATCGACTGAATCCGTTGGAGGATGTCGAACAGATTGGCCGTCCAGAATTTGAACCCTCCAAGTCAACGCCGGTCAAGGGTGAGTTATCGAAAGTCGTCCCGCAAAGTATGGCACTGCCCAATCGGGCACCCTTAAACTCGACAAAGGAAAATTCGGCATCAGTCAGATCTGCATCTTTGAGCCAAGCGTCCTCGAATTTGGTGACGAAGCACTTAGCAGCGCTCAGGTCAACCTCGGCCAGCCACGAACCTGAAAAATCAGCGTGGTTGAGGTTGTAGCCTCGGAGATCTGGCCGCCCGGATTGAGTTAGCCGTCCAGCGCGCTGAAGTAAGTCCGCGATATTCGTCCTTGTCAGATCTAGGCGACCTGGGTGTTCTCGATTTGCAGTCCAAGAGTCCACCTGTGTGTTCCACGACTCCATTCCTTGCACCAACAAAGCTAACAGTTCTTGTTTTTGCATTGGTCTCTCAGAGCATGTTGTTGAACAACTGTGGCGACCGCCAGAAGGCACCAGTGCGAACGATGTACAGAATCCCCTCGAAGGTAAGACGGTTGTTCACCCCAATTCGCCAGGGATCGTTGGCCTTACTTGGTACCATGGGGCGATGAGATCCTAGTGTTTCGTCAGCGAGAACAAGAGCCTGTACACCGACATCGTGGAGCCCCAACCTCTAGTCTGAGACAGGGGGTAGATGCCTGAGAGCCGGAAGACATTCTTCGAATTGACGCAAGTCCTCGCCAAAGTCTGCGCACAATCTTTCGGTCTCAGTGAGGAGCATCGCGTAGTTACCAGTTCTGAGTCTGTCAACTTGGTTGGGGTACCAAGACTCGTCAATAAGCAGAATGGGCGTCATGCCACCAGCAACGCCGGATTCCCAGAGACCCTCTTCAGTAAGAGCATGAGCATAAACCTGTTTTGCACCATGCACAAATCCTACTCTCATTTGCCTGTAGGATTGGACTCTTAATCTGACGCGCTCTTCATATCGACTGTATAGTGCCTTGGCTTCTTTCTCGTCGCTTACATATGTCTTTGCCGTTGTCCTGAACACCGTTTGGACTCGTTCAGATAGTGTGATTACATGAACAAACCATGAAGCAAGATGGTAGTCGACTTGTCTCCCAATGTTGATGGTGTGGATTCCTTCTGAGTAATGAGCATTAGTATCAAGATGCTGAGCCGCTACCTGTAATCGAGACACTTGCAGTGTCAACTCAAGGTGTCAAACGCCAGGAGCTATGTACCAGTAGAAGGAGAGATCGCCAGGACCTTTAGACCACTTCGCCAGGAGGATGACCACCCTGGGCGCCGGATTGGCGACCATTGCTGGAGCCTTGATGCAAGGAGCAGCGATGGCGTACAGGGAGGTGTCGAGAGTGGAGATAGCAGAAGTGGTCCGACGCTGGCAGTCGGGTAACAGCCAGCGGCAGATAGCGACCGGTACAGGTTTGTCGCGGGCGACAGTCCGCCGGTACATCGCGGCGGCGCTGGGAGCGGGTCTGACGCGCGACGGTCCGGCTGCGAGCGAAGATCAACTGAGTCGTCTGTCTGGGCTGAACGTGAGCAGTCCTCGGAAGGTCGAGGCACCGACCGAGGAGATACTCGCCCCATGGGCCGCCCAGGTCTACGAGTGGCTGACCGCCGATAGGTTGCAACTGACCCGCATCCACGAGTTGCTTGCGGACCGGAACTGCCGGGTCTCCTACACATCGTTGAGGAGGTTCATCCAGCGACGGGGCTGGCAGAGGCGAAGTCCAACGACGGTCCGGATGGGAGAGAGAGCGCCGGGCGAAGTGGCGGAGATGGACTTCGGTCGCCTGGGCCTGATGGAAGACGCTGAGACCGGCCGCCGCCGCGTGGTCTGGGCCCTGATCGTCGTCCTGACGTACTCGCGGCACAGCTTCGTCTGGCCGACCTTCAGCCAGAAGCTCGTCGACGTGATCGACGGGTTGGAGGCTGCCTGGGCCTTCTTCGAGGGTGTGCCCAAGTACCTGGTGATCGACAACTTCCCTGCGGCCGTGGCCGGCCCCGACCGGCTCCATCCCCGCCTGACGCGCGGCTTCCTGGAGTACTCCCAGCACCGGGGCTTCATCGCAGACCCCGCAAGGGTGCGCCATCCTCGCGACAAGCCGCGTGTGGAGCGCGGAGTGCCCTACGTCCGCGAGAGGTTCTTCAAGGGAGGGACCTTCACCGACCTTGCGGACATGAGGTCTGAGGCCAGGCGGTGGTGCGTGGAGGTGGCCGGCCAGAGGGTGCACGGCACCACCCGCAGGCAGCCCCTGACCGTCTTCCGGCAGGAGGAGCGCAGTGCGTTGGGGGAGTGGAACGGAGAGCCCTACGAGATGACCGACTGGCGCACTGCCAAGGTCCATCCCGACCACCACGTGGCCTGCCAGTACGCCCTCTACTCGGTGCCGTCTGAGATATGTCCGCCCGGCCAGAAGGTGGAGGTGCGGCTCGGCAGCAAGCTGGTGCGCATCTACTACCGGGGCAGGCTGATCAAGGTCCACCCACGGAAGGGCCGCGGCGGCAGGTCCACCGACCCTGAAGACTACCCGTCGGAGCTGAGCGCCTACACCCTCAGGGCTCCTGATCGGATCAAGCTCAGCGCAGCTTCGCACGGACCGGCCGTGGCGGCCTATGCCGAGCGCCTCTTCGACGGCCCACTGCCCTGGGCCAGGATCCGGCAGGGGCACAAGCTCATACGGTTGGGAGAACGCTACTCCCCTGAACGTCTCGACGCTGCCTGCCGCAGGGCTCTGTCAGTAGACCTGATCGACGTGGCACGTCTCGAGCGCATCCTCGTAGAGGCCCTGGAGCAGGAGACAGCGGAGACAGAGCCTCCACCGATGCCTCCGGGTCGGTTCGCCAGGTCCGGGTCCGTCTTCGCTCATGCCAACGGCATCGCCACTCAACCAGCACAAGGAGAATGCCCATGACCACCGCCACCGAACTGACGCCGCTGCTCAAGCGCCTCAAGCTCGGAGCCATGCTCAACACACTGCCCGAGAGGATCGCCCTCGCACGCAGAGAGGAGCTCGACTACGCATCCTTCCTGCAGGTGATCCTCACCGACGAGGTCAACCGCAGGGACCACAGGCGACTGGAGCTCCGACTCCAGCAAGCCGGCTTCGATCAGGTCTGCCGCCTCGAAGACTTCGACTGGTCCGCATCCATCACGCTCGACCGCCGGCTCCTCGACGCCGCCTTCTCACTCCAGTTCCTACCGCGCAACGAGCACGTCCTGCTCGTCGGCCCGGTCGGCGTGGGCAAGAGCTTCCTCGCACAGGCTCTAGGATATGCAGCCGTCCGGGCGGGACACTCCGTCCGCTTCATACGCGCAGACGACTTCTTCAGGGCCATGGCCCAGGCCAGGGTGGACCACTCCACCGACAAGACCTTCCGGTCCTTCCTCTCCCCAGACCTGCTCATCCTCGACGACCTCGGTCTCCACAGGCTGGCTCAGCAGCAGTCGATAGACCTCTACGAGCTGGTCATCGCTAGGCACCGCACTTCCAGCTTCGTCGTCACATCCAACAGGGCCGTCGACGAGTGGCTCGGACTCTTCGACGATCCCATCCTGGGCAACAGCGCCCTCGACCGGCTCGCCAACGCCAGCTACCAGATCGTTATCGAGGGCGACAGCTACCGGCAACGTCTGTCACCACACAGGGCGCTGCTCGACAGAAAGGAGGTGGTTGACCCTCAAACGCCGCAGTGATAATAGTCCGCATACCGGTTCTCAGGGTGGCTCAATGATCCTGGCGACGACTGGTACATAGGTCTTGGCGAACGACAAACAAGGCACGCCTCAAAAAGCCGATGCCATTGCCTGGTCAGTCGTTGCTTAGGTCCGTCACTCAAATCGAACGACCAAGGAGGAGACTGGCCAACTCTCTGTAAACGGATAGTGGATTCCATCTTGTCGACAAATCTGCTATCCAATCCTCGCAGGATAATTTTAGCATCTTGCCACCGCCGATTAACGAAATCGTTTATTGTCGGCATTGGCTCAACGCGGGGTTTCATGCATGATTCTCCGAAGAATCAAGACGCCTTGAGTCTTGCGGCAAGCCGTTCCTACACGGCTTCGATGAGTCCATGACTCCGATTGTAACACCTCTTATACCCCGAACCGACTAGTCGAAGGGGACTAAAGCGGGGACCTCAACCCGTTTGCGGTGAGCCCGTCGAACCATAAACGGCTCTTCGACCAAGCTCAGGAGAGCCCTGTCGAAGGGCTCAGATCCTGCCCCGTACTTGATACGGGGGCGAACGGTCACCACATCGAACCTGAACGGGCTGGACGTAGGCGAACGAATGTGCTATCATGGGTCCATGCCATCCCTCAACGCGCCCCAGACAGCCCGCCGTCAGACGCCGTTCGCACTGTCCCATACTGTCCCATTCCTGTACCATTTGTGTCCCGCATCTGTACCATCCCTGTCCCAAATCGACCAGTGCTGTCGACCGGCCCAGCTACGAGACGAGACAGAATGTGACAGAATGTGACACTTTTTTTGAAAATCCTCTCCCGGTCGGCCGCTCGACCGGCCACGACTCCATTAGGTTTGACATCACCTCCATGCTCCGCTAGCTTTATCGGCATGACAAAGACTGCGATGCCCGTCCGACCGTTCCTCTTGAGCCTCTCCATTTTGGTGCTCGGGACCCTGGCGATAGCCGCCTGCGGAGGAGACGGGAGTGCGGGCGACGCGCCGAAGGAGGCCGACGTCGACCTCGAGGCGCTGGAAGAAGGCGTGCCGGCCGGCATCGTCGTGACGAGCTCGTTCGCCGACGGAGAGGCGATTCCCGGCAAGCACTCCTGCTATGGACTGGGCCTCTCTCCGCCGGTCTCGTGGACTGGAGCGCCGGAGGGTACGAAGAGCATCGCGGTGGTGCTGGTCGAGCCCGACTCCCCGGACGGAGAGAACTGGGTGCACTGGCTCCTGTACGGCATCCCGCCCGCCACGACGGAGGTGCCCGAGGCCTTACGCAGCACCGAAGCGGACCGGGTGGGCGCCAGGCACGGCAGGAACGACTTCAGACGGCTGGGATGGGAAGGGCCGTGCCCCGAGAGGGGAGAAGACGCCTCCTACCTCCTCAAGGTCTATGCGCTCGACACGGAGATCGACCTCGAGGAGGGCGCAACCAAGGGTCAGGTCGTATCCGCCATGACCGGCCACCTCATAGGGGTCGGCCAGCTGATGGGGACCTACTTCCAGCGGGTCACCGGCGAGCCTCTCTAGCGTCTTCGAGCAGAGACAGCGGAGATGAACCCATGCGCATAGAAGACTACATCGAGGTGAAGCCTGGCGTCCGCAGCGGCAAGCCCTGTTTCAAGGGTACCCGCATCACCGTCTATGACGTGCTGGAGTACCTGGCAGGCGGGATGACCGAGGCTCAGATCGTGGACGACTTCCCTGACCTGACGCCCCAGCACGTCCGCGCTGCACTTGCATCCGAGAGCCTCGGGTAAGACCGCGCAGCAATCGCGGTAGGAGTATCCGCTCACCGACGCCACGGGCGGCGCCTGAGCTCCTCCTCCACCAGGTCGGCGCCCCAGCCGGGGCCCGTCGGGATGGTCAAGTAGCCGTCGACGATATCCGGGACCGCCGTCACGATGTCGTCCTTCCACGGCACGTCGTCGATGTCGATCTCCATGATCCGCACGTTCGGCAGAACCGCGCACAGGCTCGCGCTCATGAAGGTCGACAGGTGGCTGTAGTAGTTGTGCGGCGCAACGTTGAGCTGGTGCACCTCGGCCAGGTCGCCCACCTTCTTCGACTGGCTGAAGCCGTTCCACGGGACGTCGATCATGAAGACGTCGGCGGCGCGCCGCTCGAAGTAGGGGATGTAGTCCCGCATGTAGTACAGGTTCTCCCCGGTGCAGATCCTGGTCGACGTCGACTGCTTGATCCGTAGAATCGACTCCGGATCGTACATGTCGACCTCCAGCCACAGCAGGTCGAACTGCTCCAGCAGCTTTGCGATGCGCATCGCGCTCTCGGGCTTGAAGTTGAAGTTCAGGTCCAGGTTGATGTCGATGTCCGGGCCGACCGCGTCGCGGAAGGTGCCGATCAGCCTCTCGATGTGCCTCAGCAGCTGCCGCGAGGCGACCTGATCGGTCGTGCCCGGCCCCGACGCGAAGCCGTCCATGTGGTATGACGCCGGCTCGCCGGGAAAGACGATGTTCGTCTTCAGCGCGGTGAAGCCTCGCTCGGCCACCTCGCGGCCCAGGGTGGTGATGTCGTCCATAGTCCTCAGCGGCGGAGTGCCGACGATCTCGGGATGCCGCGCCCGCGTCGTGCCGCAGTGGGACCAGTAGAGGCGCACCCGGTCGCGGGTCGGCCCGCCGAACAGCTCCGCCACCGAGATGCCCAGCGCCTTCGCCTTGATGTCCACCAGCGCGCACTCGATGCCGGCGATGGCCTTCGCCGCGATGCCGCCCGGACTCTGCCGCGTGGCCCGAATCATGTCCCAGAACCTCATCTCGTAGGGCCTGGGATCGGCGCCGATCAGCAGCGGCTTCAGATCTTCGACCGCGCCTGCGATCGCGTGCGGCGACCAGTTGTCGCTGCACTCACCGTAGCCGGTGACCCCCTCGTCAGTCTCGACCTTCACGAATATCCAGGGCCGCCAGCCCCCGTCCGCTACGAAGCACTCGACATCGGTTATCTTCATCTCCGGGCGCCTCCCTCGTTCCGCTGAACAGGCCGGATGGTACCACACCGCTCTCTATGGGCCTCGCCATCCAAATCTTCCTTTGAATGTTCAGAGCGGAGGGAACCCGCCCCGTTCGTGGTGAGCTTGTCGAACCACAACGGGCGTCGGCTTAGGCGCGCCCTTAGACAAGGCTCTCCTGAAGGCTCTTATCTCTTCTCCCGGCTCCGCGGGGGAAGATTGAGATGGGGGTCCCGTTCGTTGACACCGCCATAGCGTACAGATAGGATACGCCCTGCCCTCAAACCTTCCCCAATAGAAAGGAAAGTAAACCTTGTCAGACCGCGAAATGGCATTCACCTCCGCATGGGAGCAGCGCGAGCTGATCGCGTCCAAGAGCCTCTCGCCCGTCGAGTTGGCCCAGCTCTATTTCGACCGCATCGACCGGCTCGACTCCAAGCTCAACTCGTACCTCACCCTGAACTACGACGAGGCGATGGCCCAGGCCAGGGCCGCCGAGGAGACGGTCACGCGGGGCGACGAGCTCGGCCCCCTGCAGGGGCTGGCAGTCTCGATCAAGGACCTGGAGATCACCAGGGGCCTGCGAACCACCGCCGGCTCGGTGCCGTTCAAGGACCGCGTGCCGGAGGAGGACTCGGTCGTCGCCGGAAGGGTTCGCGCGGGCGGGGCCACCATCCTGGGCAAGACGAACACCTCGGAGTTCGGAGCGCTTGGCGCGGGAGAGAACCGCCTGGGCGACCACTGCCGAAACCCCTGGAACACGGAGCGCACGACCGGCGCGTCGAGCGCGGGCGCGGGCGCGGCGATGGCGGCCGGCCTCTGCTCGCTCGCCACGGGCGGCGACGGGGGCGGATCGATCCGCATCCCGGCCAGCTTCTGCGGCCTCTATGGCATCAAGCCGACCCAGGGACGCGTGGGAAAGTACGCCGGCGCAGGCTCGACTCCCCTGCCCAACTGGATCGCCCAGTCCGGCCCGATGACGCGGACCGTGCGCGACTCCGCGCTGCTGCTCCAGGTGGTCGCGGGCCGCGACCCCAAGGACATCACCACCCTGCGCGAGGAGCCGGGCGACTACATCGCCGCGCTGGACCGGGGCGTGGACGGACTCCGGGTCGGCTGGACCCCCGACTACGGCTACGTGCCCGTAGAGCCTGAGGTTGCCGAGGCGACGGCCAAAGCCGCCGCGGTGTTCGAGAAGCTGGGATGCGGCATGGAGGATGCCGATCTCCAGCTGGGCACCTGGACCTTCGACTGCTGGTGGGCGACGCACAACGCGGGGGCGTACGCCGGGAACAGCCAGTTGCTCGAGACGCACGGCGACCAGCTCACTTGGTACTTCAAGCAGGTGCTGGAGGAGGGCAAGGAGGTCACGGGCGCCGACTACGCCAGGGCGCTGGGACAGCGGAACGTGCTGATCGACATCTTCGACGACCTCTTCGAGCGGTACGACCTGCTGCTCTCCCCCACCATGCCCATACCCGCCTTCCACGTCGACCACTACCCGGAGGAGATCGCCGGACAGCCCGTCTACCCCTTCCCGGCCTTCGGCTTCATCTCCTTCACCCACCCGATCAACACGATCGGCTACACGGCAGCGACCGTCCCCTGCGGCTTCTCCTCGGACGGGATGCCGATCGGGCTGCACATCATAGGACGGCCGGGGGAGGAGGAGACGGTGCTCGCCGCCTCCGCCGCCTTCGAAGAGGCGAGGCCCTGGGCGCAGCACCTGCCCCCGGTATCGTAGAGTGAGGAGATACAGATGACCGACCGCGACCTCGCCTTTACGCCCGCGTACGAGTTGCGCGAGCTCATAGAGGCGAAAAAAGTATCGCCCGTGGAGCTGACCGAGAACTACCTCAGCCGCATAGACGAGCTCGATTCGAAGCTCAACGCCTACCTGACGCTCGACCGTGACGGCGCGATGGGGGCCGCGCGTGAGGCCGAGGCGGCTGTGGCGCGGGGGGACGACCTGGGCCCCCTGCACGGCCTCCCCATCTCCATCAAGGACCTGGAGCTGAGCAAGGGGATCAGGACGACGAGCGGCAGCCTCGTCTTCGAGGATCGCGTGCCGGACGAGGACTCCACCGTCGTCGAGCGCGTGCGCGATGTCGGTGCTATCGTCCTCGGCAAGACGAACACGTCGGAGTTCGGGATGCTCGGAGCGGGCGAGAACCGCCTGGGCGACCACTGCCGCAACCCCTGGAACACCGAGCGCACGACCGGCGCGTCGAGCGCGGGCGCCGGCGCGTCCGAGGCGGCGGGGCTGTGCGCCCTGGCCACCGGCAGCGACGGCGGCGGTTCGATACGGATACCGGCCAGCTACTGCGGCCTCTACGGCATCAAGCCCACACAGGGAAGGGTCCCCAAGTACGCCGGCGCGGGTGCGCCCATCCTGCCGAACCTGTACGGACAGTCCGGCCCGATGACGCGGAACGTCCGCGACTCGGCTATGCTCCTGCAGGTGCTCTCCGGACACGACGCGAGGGACCCAAGTTCCCTGCGCGACCCGGTTCCCGACTTCACCGCCGCGCTCGACAGATCGGTCGACGGGCTGCGCATCGGCTGGAGCCCGCGGTTCGGATACGCGGCGGTCGATCCCGAGGTGGCGGATACGACCGCGGCTGCCGCGAAGGTGTTCGAGGAGCTGGGCTGCTCGGTCGACGAGTCCGACCTCGTCTTCGACGACCCCTTCTCCACCTGGTGGGCGATCGCCACCTCGTCGTCGCACGTCACCAACGGCTATCTGCTCGACCAGCACGCGGACCAGCTCACCTGGTACATGCGGGAGGCGCTGGAGGATGGGAAGAAGATGTCCCTCGAGGACTACATGCGGGCGCTCGGCCACCGCGACGTCATGAGATGGCAGATGCAGGAGCAGCTCGACAGGTTCGACCTGCTGATGTCCCCGACGATGCCGACCACCGCCTTCCCGTGCGACCAGTACCCGGAGGAGATCGACGGCATCAAGACCGAGCCCAGCCCCCACTGGGGATTCCTGCCCTTCACCCATCCGATCAACATGGTAGGCGCCCCGGCGGCGACCGTGCCGTGCGGCTTCTCGGCGGACGGTATGCCCATCGGGCTCCACATCATCGGAAGAGAGGGCGACGAGGAGACGGTGCTGGCCGCGTCGGCGGCGTTCGAGCGCGCCCGCCCCTGGGCCGACCGACGGCCGCCGGTATCCTAACGGAGGAAGCGCAGTGGTCGAGACCCGACAGGCGGCAGCGGACGGCGAGCACCTGGCTCTCAGGACGAGGACGCGCCCGGTCGTATCGGCCACCCAGGGCGTGGTCTCCAGCGGCCACTACCTGACGTCTATGGCGGGCATGCGCCTGCTGCTGAACGGCGGGAACGCCTTCGACGCGCTGGCTGCGTCGGTCTTCGCGGCCGCGGTCATCGAGCCCCTCGCCAACTACTCCCTCGCGGCCGAAGGCGTATTCATGCTCTACGACGCCGCCTCCGGCGAGGTGGTGTCGCTCAGCGGCCAGGGCGGCGCGCCCGCCGCGGCGACGGTCGACTTCTACAGGGCGCAGGGCCTCGACACGATCCCCACAGGGCCGGGAGACCAGGCTCACCTCTCCTTCACCGTGCCGGGCATCGTCCACGCCCTCCTCTCCATGGTGGAGAGGTACGGCACGAGGACGGCGGGCGAGGTGCTGGCCCCGGCGGTCCAGTACGCGGAGCGCGGCATCCCCAACTACGAGTACATGATCGAGCGGCTCAGAGCGCCGCACACCCGCGAGCAGCTCAACCTCTACGACACGGGCGGCAGCGATGTCTTCTACCCGAACGGAGCGCTCCCCGAGCCCGACTCCATGCTGGTGCAGCCCGCGATGGCCGAGACGCTCAAGCGGATGGCCGCCGCCGAGACCGCCGCGCACGGCCACCGCGTCGGGGGCATACGGGCGGCGCGCGACGCCTTCTACAAGGGCCCAATCGCCAGAACGATAGTCGACTCCGCTCGGAGGGTCGGCAGCATCCTGACCCTGGACGACCTGGCCGGCTACTCCTCCCAGTTCCGCCCCCCGGTCAAGAGCAGCTACATGGGCTACGACATCTACGGACACTCGACCTGGACGCAGGGCCCCGTGCTGTCGCAGACGCTGAACATCCTCGAGAGCTTCGATCTGCGGGCGATGGGCCACAACTCGGTGGAGTACGTCCACACCGTCACCGAGGCGCTGAAGCTGGCGCTGGCCGACAGGGAGGCCCACTACGGAGACCCCGACTTCGCGAAGGTCCCCCTGGACGGGCTGCTGTCGAAGGAGTACGCCCGCGAGCGCGCCGGACTCATCGATCGCGCCAGGGCGCACCCGGAGCTCCCTCCGGCCGGAGACCCGTGGCGCTACTCCTCGGTCGCGCGGGGCGCGCCGGTCGCGCCGATGCCGGCGGCCGCGCTTGGAGACGGAGACGGCGGAGAGGACGGAGGCACGACGCACGCCGCCGTGCTCGACCGCGACGGGAACATGGCCTGCGCGACGCCGAGCGGAGGAGGATTCGTCAAGTCGGTCTTCCTCCCGGAGGTCGGAGCGCCGCTGAGCACGCGCATCGAGATGTTCAACTTCGTCGACGGCCATCCGAACGTCCTCGTGCCCGGCAAACGGCCCAGGACGACGCTCGTAAACTACATCGTCGCCAGGGACGGCGCGCCCCTCTACACCGTCGGCTGTCCTGGGGGCGACTTCCAGGCGCAGGCAAACGTCCAGCTCATCCTGAACACGCTGCTGTTCGGGATGGACGGCCAGGAGGCGATCGAGGCGCCGAGATTCGGCACCCTGAGCGTCACCAACTCATTCCACCCCCACGTCTACTATCCGGGACGGCTCGCCGTCGAGCCCGGCTTCCCCCGGGAGACGGTCGATGCGCTCGAAGCGCTGGGCCACGAGGTGGTGGAGAGCCCCAGCTGCGGAATGGGAGCAACCGTCGCGTCGCGCAACCCGGACACGGGGGTCCTGTCCGCCGGGGGCGACCCCAGACGGCCCTGCTACGCCATCGGCTGCTGAGCCTCCACACGGGCAGGCGCCCGCCTCCGTTCGTGTCTAACCATCAACGGCGGCGGGGCACAGAGGAGAAAAAATGCTTCCCAAGCCGATCAAGGACGATTACAGGAGAAGCACCGTCGCAACGGTGGAGAGCAACGTCGTCATCCCTATGAGGGACGGCGTCAAGCTGTACGCCGACGTCTACCGACCCGCCGGAGCGGGACGCGTGCCGGCCCTGCTCCAACGGATCCCCTACGGCAAGCACACCCCGCGGTACCGCGGTCTCTACCTGGACCCCGTGCGGGCGGTAAACCGGGGCTATGCGCTGATCATACAGGACACGCGCGGCCGGCACATGTCGGAGGGCGACTTCTACCCCTACCGGCACGAGCCGGACGATGGCTTCGACACCGTCGAGTGGTGCGCGTCACAGCCCTGGTGCGACGGAAACGTCGGCATGTTCGGCATCTCCTACCACGGCGCGACCCAGTGGCTCGCCGCCGGCGCGGCGCCGCCGGCGCTGAAGGCGATAGTCCCGGGGGTTACCTCGGACGACTACTACGACAGCTGGACCTATCTCGGCGGCGTCTTCCAGCTCTTCTGGATATCGGGCTGGTCCGGCGGCTTCGCGACCAGCGACGTCAGGGGCAGACTGGGCGCCGACGCGCTGTCGACGCTTCGGGAATGGTCCCGCGACACCCACGCCATGGCAAATCACATCCCCCTGGGAGGGATGCCGGCGTTGAGAGGCGTCGCCGACTACTACTACGACTGGCTGGCGCATCCCACCTACGACGACTACTGGAAGGCCCTCGCGCCCAGAGAGCGCTTCGACCGGACGACGGTGCCCGCCCTCAACTGGGCCGGCTGGTTCGACGGCTTCGTTCGCGGCTCCCTCCGGTGCTACGAGGGTATGAGGCAGAACGGCGGATCGGAGCTGGCGCGCACGCAGCAGCACCTGGTAGTCGGGCCGTGGCTGCACGGCCCCTCCCCTCCCGCCGTCTCCGGACAGGGCTACTTCGGCCCCGCCGGATCGGGCGACGCGATCGACCTCCACGGGATGGAGCTTGCCTGGTTTGACCACTGGCTGAAGGGGGAGGACAACGGCGTCGATACCGACCCCAACACATACATCTTCGTCATGGGAAAAAACGCCTGGCGCAGCGAGGAGGAGTGGCCGCCGCCTGACGCCGAGACGCTCAGCCTGTTCCTGCGCAGCGGGGGACGAGCGAACACACTGAACGGCGACGGCAGGCTATCCGAAGATCCGCCAAGCGCCGGGGAGCCGCCCGACCGGTACCTCTACAACCCGCTCGACCCTGCGCCGACCTTCGGCGGTGCCCACCTGAGCGGCGTACCGACCGTCTTCGACGTCGGAGTACAGGACCAGCGAGGCGTCGAGACAAGGGCCGACGTCCTCGTCTACACCTCGGAGCCGCTGGAGCGCGACACCGACGTCACGGGGAACGTCTCCCTGGAGTTGTGGGCCGTCACATCGGCGCCCGACACCGACTGGACGGCGAAGCTGGTAGACGTCCATCCGGACGGACGCGCTCTCAACGTCTGCGACGGCATCCTGAGGTCCAAGTACAGGGAATCGCTCGAACGCACGTCGCCGATAGAGCCCGACCGCGCCTACAGGTACCGGATAGACGTCGGCCCGACGAGCATGGTGTTCGAGCGGGGGCACAGCATCCGGCTGGAGATCTCGTCGAGCAACTTCCCGGCCTACGCCCGCAACCTCAACACCGGCGGCCCACACGACGAGGAGCTGGAACCACGGCCCGCCATCCAGACGGTGCTTCACGACGCCGATCACCAGTCGGTGTTGGAGCTTCCTGTAGTCCGGCGATAGCAGCATTGAAGAAGATTCTGATAATCGCTGGCCCTAACGGCGCAGGGAAGACCACGTTCGCGGCTGAATTCTTGATCAACGAAGCGGACTGCCCGACTTTCGTCAACGCCGACTTAATAGCCTCCGGCGTGAATCCCTTTCAACCGGAGCGGTCCGCGGTCCGTGCGGGCAGAGTGATGCTGGACTTGATCGAGGAGTACGTGTGCGGAGGGGAGAGCTTCGCGTTTGAGACTACCCTGAGCGGACGTGGCTTTGCCCGGCGTATTCCACATTGGAGGGAGCAGGGATACTGGGTCAAGCTCTACTTCTTGCGGCTGCCCTCGCCGGACATGGCGGTGGCTCGTGTCCGCAATCGGGTCCGTCAGGGCGGTCACGACGTGCCGGAAGAGACTGTCCGCCGCCGATTCGACGCCGGGTGGCGAAACTTCCACTCTGTCTACAAGGTCCTAGTCGACGAGTGGGTAGTGTATGATGGTGCGGCTAGCGTACCGTTACCGATCGAACAGGGGATGAACCATGCCGACTGGTGACCGGACCACACAGAAGCTGAGCTCCGATCAGTTAACCCCCGACTCCCTCGCGGCCCTGGCCGCACTGCGCAGAGCCGCCGTCAAGGCCCGGAGGCAGGCCATAGAGACGACGGGCTCTGTCCCCGTGTGGAAGGACGGCAAGATAGTCTACGAGACTGAGGTATAGACCGGAGACACTCCATCCCCCTCTTCCTCGATGGAAGCAGTTCGAGGGAGCGTACCTCTACTACCCGAGCCGCTCCCACTCGTCCCTGAGGATGCCGTAGCAGACGTCGTCCACGTACTCGTCTCTCAACTTTCCGTTGCCCCGCAGGACGCCCTCGCGGGTCATGCCCAGCTTCTCCATCACCCGCCACGAGCGCCGGTTCCTCAAGTCCGCCTGCGCCCAGACCTTATGGAGACCGTACCGCTCGAATCCCCAGTCCATCACAGCGCGCCCCGCCTCCGGCATCAGTCCTCTTCCCCACTGAGCCTTTCCCAACACGTAGGCCATCTCAGCAATGTCGTTCGGCGGGTTGACACGCAGGCCGACTCCGCCAACGACTCTATGGTCCAAGACGATAGCGAACGCCGGACGGGTCGACCATTCCGCAAGCACCTCCCGGGCGATAAACTCGACGGCGTCGGCGCGCCCGTACGGCTGGGGCAGCGCCAGGTACCTTCCGACCTCAGGGTCCGAAGCGTAGGAGACCATGTCTTCGGCATCGCCGAACTCGAACGGCCTGAGCAGAAGCCGCTCCGTTCTCAACTCGACACGCTGGTTCAGGTCTTGGCCCATCTCGTCACCTCCCGCTCATCAACTGCCCGTCGGACGAACCGCATCCTACATTCCCACCTGAATGCAGCGAACTCCGCAGCGATCTCGGGCAGACTACTCATGTTGCTCCCACTCGTCCCGGAGGATGCCGTAGCAGACGTCGTCGACGTACTCGTCTCTCAGCTTCCCGTTGCCCCGCAGCACGCCCTCGCGAGTCATGCCCAGCTTCTCCATCACCCGCCACGAGCGTCGGTTCCTCAGGTCCGCATACGCCCAGACCTTATGGAGACCGTACCGCTCGAATCCCCAGTCCATCACGGCGCGCCCCGCCTCCGGCATCAGTCCTTTGCCCCACTGAGCCTTTCCCAGCAAGTAGCCCATCTCAGCAATGTCGTTCGGCGCGTTGACACGCATGCTGACACTGCCGACAGCTTGTCCCTCGAGGACGATGGCGAACGTCGGACGGGTCGACCACTCGGCGAGCACCTGACTGGCGATGAACTCGACGGCGTCGGCGCGCCCGTACGGCTGGGGCAGCGCCAGGTACCTTCCGACCTCAGGGTCCGAAGCGTAGGAGGCTACGTCTTCGACATCGCCGAACTCGAACGGCCTGAGCAACAGCCGCTCCGTCCTCAGCTCGTCACGTTCATTCAGGTCTTGGCCCATCTCGTCACCTCCTGACTCACAAAAAAAGACCTCCCCGGTTGGGGAGGCCGTTACGGGTACGAAGTTTGTACTTAGCGCCTACGTCCTCCCCAAAGTCGCGTCCGGGCGGCTGGACACCGCCACGGTCACCATAGAGGTCTGCTTGGAAGGGCCGAACGTGAGCATCATTGCGGGATCAATGGTAGCACATTCCTACAGGAGTTAGTCAGTCCTCAACGAGGGTACAAGTCGAATCGAGTCCTGGACAGCACGTCCATCGCATGCGCATGGCCGGCGCCCATCACTTGTGATATATTGCACATACCATGGCGGACCGAGCCGAATCCATAGACGTTCGGCGGCGTGGCAGGGGGAACGCACTCGTCTGGCGGGACGGGCTTCTCATACTTGCCGGCCTCCTGATGGGCCTTGCGCTCTACCTGATCTTCCTCTGGGTGCCGACCGAGCTCAACCTGGGAGTCTCCCAGCGCATCTTCTACTTCCACGTGCCCATCGGCTGGCTGGGGATGCTCTCTATCATCGTCGTCGCGATCGCCAGCCTGCTCCACCTGGCGACCGGAAGGGAGCGGTGGGACAGCCTGGCCTACTCCGCCGCCGAGTTGGGCGTGGTGTTCGCGACGCTCATAATCGTGACCGGCTCAATCTGGGCGAAGCCCGCCTTCGGGGTCTGGTGGACCTGGGACCCGAAGCTGACTACGACTCTGATCCTCTGGTTCATCTACGTCGGATACCTGATGATCCGGGCATACGCGCCCAAGGGCTCTCAGGGCGCGCGCTACGGTGCGGTCGTCGCGCTGATCGGAGCGATCGACGCGCCGATCATCTACATGGCCACGATATGGTGGGAGCGCGGGGCCCATCCCTCGAACAATATCCCACAGGACCTGGATGGACGCATGCTGTTGACCTTCCTGGTCTCGCTCGCCGCCTTCACCGTCCTGTACGTATACATGCTGATGGAGAGGTACTCGCTGAGAAGGGCGGAGGCCGCCCTGGACGAGGCTATACGAAATGCTGCGTAGCTCATCCCCGGCTCTGTTAGTCGGCATCGCCGTCACACTGGCTCTCGCCGCCGTCCTATTGGTGGACGTGAGCGGCGCTCACGCCCTCCCCACGGGTGGCGAGTCGGCCGCTCCGGGACAACAGATCGCTCCTCAGGAGGAAGAAAGAGAACCGGAGGCGAACCTGCCGTTCCTGTTCGCCGTCTTCATCATCACCTGGGCAGCGTTCTTCGCCTATCTGTTCTTCACGGCGAGGCGCCAGCGGGAGATGCAGCGGGAGATCGAGGCGCTCAAGGCAGTCCTGGCGGAACGGGAGTCCAACGGCCCGGCCGGATCCGGCACGGGAGAGGAGTAGACCGGCGTGGCCCAGTCTATGGGGGCGCGGGCGGAGCCCATAGCCGCTCAAGAGGCAACGATCTTCTCCAATCGAGGCAAGCTCCTCGTCGCGCTCGTCGTGCTCGTCGGCGCCCTCGGATACCTCGGCTACCTGGCCTTCGACAGTGCCACCGTCTACTACTACACGGTCGGAGAGGCCAACGAGCTGTCGGGGCTGCCCGAGGGAAAGAGCGTGCGCGTGGGTGGCAAGCTGGTCCCCGACTCCTTTTCACGCGCGGAGGGGTCGACCCTCGCATACTTCGAGCTGACCGACGGCAACGATACTATGCTCGCCTTCCACGACGGAGTGTTCCCCGACCTGTTCTTCAACGAGCACTCGGAGATAATCCTGGAGGGGGCTCCCACGCCGGACGGCGCGTTCGAGAGTCACAACATCATCGTCAGCTGTCCGTCGAAGTACGAGGCCGCCGACTCCTGAGGGCGCGGGCCAGAGCCGGCGCCACCTCCGCATAGTCGCCGACGATCCCGAAGTCCGCGCTCTTGAAAATGGGCGCCCTGGCGCTGCTGTTGATCGCCACCACGGTGCCGGCCTTCTGTATCCCGACCGTGTGATTGAACGGTCCGCGCAGCCCCACCGCCACGTAGAGGACGGGCGCGATCGACTTCCCGGACAGACCGATCTGCCGCTGCCTCGGCAGCCAGCCCAGGTCGGCCACGTCCCGCGTCGCCCCTATCGGGGCGTCCAGCGCGTCGGCCAGGTCCTGGACGACCGGAAGGTTCTGAGGGCCGCCGATGCCCTTGCCGACGCCGATCACGGCGCGCGCGTGCTCGATCTCCACGTCTCCGGCCGACACGGCCGTGACACTCTCCAGGAGGCGCACCCGCCGCTCTGGCAGCTCTCCGACGGCGACGGTCCGCACGTCGGCCTCCACCGACCAGTCCGGCGCTACGCTCGCCAGGACGCCGGGCCGCACGGTGGCCATCTGCGGCTTCGTGCCGGACAGTATCGGCGCGACGATGTTGCCGCCGAAGGCGGGCTTGAGCTGGACCAGCCTGCCCTCGTCATCGATCTCCAGTCCGATGCAGTCGCCGGTCAGCCCCAGGCCCATCCGCGCGGCCACACGCGCCGCCAGGTCCCGTCCCATCATCGTGGAGGGGAGGAGCAGTACCCCGGGCCGGTGCTCCTCGATGAGCCTCCGCACCACCTCGCAGTGGAGCTCGGTGTCGTAGGCGGCCAGACGGGGGTCGTCGGCAATATGCACGCGGTCTGCGCCGTACGCCGT
This sequence comes from Dehalococcoidia bacterium, assembly GCA_965208395.1. Lineage (GTDB taxonomy): Bacteria > Chloroflexota > Dehalococcoidia > Lucifugimonadales > CBDBON01 > CBDBON01. The sequence continues at coordinate 41,843 of CBDBON010000001.1, read as the reverse complement.
CAGCGCGGCCGGGTGAGCGCCCGCCTCGTGGCCGATCAGCAGCGCCTCCGCGCCGCCGCCTGTCCGCCGCGCCAGGGCGCGGGCCGCACCCAGCAGCTCGAAGGTGACCGGACGGAGCGCGCCTCGCATCAGCTCGGCGAGCACCCAGACGGACTCGGGATTGGAGGGCGTCAGCCGCGGGCCTCGCGGCGATACGTCTCCACCTCTCCCCTTCCCTTCGTCGAAGACGTCCCGCTCCTCCAGGTAGGCGAGCAGCCGCTCGACCGCCTCATCGACCGGCGCGTCTCTCACCAGCACGCCATCGCGCTCCGAGGCGACGGCGCGGATGTCGTTGACGCGCGTCGGCGACCCCGCCGCGCCGAACAGCGCGAGGTCGGGGGAGAGGTCCGCGGCGGATAGGGTGCTCACATCACGGCCCTGAGCCGCCTGGAGCGCTTCTCGGCTCGGATATGCCTCGTGCGACGCGCCCTCGGCCACCGTTATCAGCGCTGGGAGAGCGCAGTGTACGAGGTCGTGGCCCGCGTCGGTCAATCGCTCGGCTGTGATCGCGTTCCGGGAGCTGCTCACCTCCAGCCGGGTGACCGCCGTGATCTGTGGAAGGTCGAGCATCTCGGCGATCTCCGGCCCCACCTGGCCCGTCTCGGCATCGACGCTGTTGAGCCCGCATAAGATCAGGTCGGGCTGCTCCCGGCTCAGCGCAAAGGAGAGCGCGCGAGCCGTCGCCAACGTGTCCGAGCCGGCGAACGGGCGGTCGACCAGATGCACCGCCCGGTCTGCGCCCATGGCCATGCACTGGACCAGGGCGTCGCGGGCCTGGGGAGGCCCCATCGTCAGCACGACTACCTCACACCCCAACGCAGCCTTGAGGTCGACCGCCAGCGACATGGCCAGCACGTCGAAGTAGTTGATCTCCACGGGCACGCCCTCGCGAACGAGGCGCTTCGTCTCCTCATCGAACCTCATCATGGAGACGACGGGGACCTGCTTCACGCAGACGGCGATCTTCATCGGCTCAGGCCTGTGGAGGAGCGCAACGCGGCGCCGCTAGGAGCGGGTGTCCATCGACAGACTCTGGCGGACCCGGCCGCGAAAGCCCTCGGGCGCCCGCTCTTTCGGCAGCGAGCGCAGCAGCCCCACGGTGGCGCGCATAGTCCTGATGAAGGCATCGCAGGGAGGGCAAGAGTCTAGGTGGGACCTGATTCGTCCCGCATATGACTGGGGCAGCTCACCGTCGATGTAGTCGGAGGACCTCTCTCGAACTTCAGTACAGTCAGGCTCGTCCGACCCTTTGAATAGCGAGAAGAAGCGGTCGAGCAGCTTTAGTTTCAACACGTTCTCCGCAAGAGAGCGACCATGTTCGACAGGCTCACTACGAACGGAAGTGAGTCCGCTAGCCCTGAGCCCATCGAAGAGGCTACGGTCTTGGAGTTGCCAACGCCTTTCGATAGAATTGGATGCGCCGCCTCTGACATCGGTTCACCGGGACGGAACACGCGCTCCGGAGAGCGCTACGGGCATGGACGACCGAGACACCTCAGCGGAAGAGAGCAGCGTCAAGCCCGGATTCGACACCATCGTCGAGGAGCACTCCGACTTCGTCTACAACCTGGCCCTCAGGATGATGGGCAGCCCGGAGGACGCCGAGGACGTGGCCCAGGATGCCTTCATCTCGGCCTACCGGGCCTACGACCGCTTTCGCGGAGACTCCCGCGTGACCACCTGGCTCTACAGGATCACGACGAACGCCGCGCTGATGAGGCTGCGCAAGGAGAAGCGGGCCCGCGAGCTGACGCAGACGGGCCTCGACAATGTGGATGTGGCGAGCTGGGAGCCGACCCCCGAGCGGCAGGCGCTCACGTCGGAGCTCGGAGACAAGCTGATGGATGGGATCGACAACCTGCCGCCGGACCTGCGCGCGGCAGTCATCCTGCGGGACGTGGAGCAACTGTCCAACGCGGAGGCCGCCGACGTCCTCGACGTGACCGTCTCGTCGTTCAAGTCGCGGCTACACCGGGCGCGGGTTCTGCTCAGGAACCACCTCACCGAGTTCTCGCCAAGCTAGAGGCGGCCCCGATCAGGGAGCGGACGGGGGCGTCAGGCTGACGTCCAGGACCTCCTCGCACCAGCGGGCCGACGTGAGCAGCGTCGTCTCCTCGAGGAGGCCGGAGGCGAGCTGGATGCCGAGAGGGAGCCCCTCCGCGCTCAGGCCTGACAGGAGGGTGATAGCAGGTACCCCCGCCACCGTCCATGGCGTCTGGAACACTGGATCGCCGGTCGTGCTGGCGTCGGGCGCGGGCGCGGTTATCGACGGGGTGAGCAGCACGTCGACGCCCTCGAAGGCGGACGCGGCGTCCTTGCGGAATTGCCGCACCGTCCGCTGGGCCTGGACATAAGGGGCAGCCGGCGTTGACGCGCCCCTCTCTATGAAGTCACGGACGCGGGGGCCGAAGTCGTCGGGTCGGGCGGCAAAGTCGTCCTCGTGGACGACCGCCAGCTCGACGGTCATGATGACGCGGTGCGCCGCCAGCAGCGCGTCGAAATCGGTCGGCAGCGGCGCCTCCACCACCTGCGCTCCCGCGTCTGCGAGACGGTCGACGACCTCTCTCGTGTGCGCGGCGACCTCGCGGCTGCACCGCTCCTCGAAGAAGCCGCCGACCACGCCTATCCGCGGCGGCCCGGCGGCGGGGACGACGGCGGACCCCGGAGGGGGAGCGTCCACCGAGGAGTCGTCCCTGAGGTCGTGTCCTGCCAGGACGCCAAGCAGGAGGGCCGCGTCGTCTACGCTCCGCGTAAACAGGCCCATCGTGTCCAGCGACTCCGCGACCGGGAATACGCCGTGCCTGCTGATCCTCCCAAAGCTCGGCTTGAGTCCGACGACGCCGTTGTAGGCGGCAGGCCTCAGCACCGAGCCGGCCGTCTGCGAGCCGAGCGCCGCAGGAAAGATGCGGGCGGCGACCCCGACGGCAGACCCGCTGCTCGATCCCCCCGGCGTGCGGTCGGCGTTCCACGGATTGCGGGTCGGGGGCGGGTCCATGCAGGCCCATTCGGTCGTCACCGTCTTGCCCATCACCACGCCGCCGGCTCTCTTCAGCAGCTCCACGGCGGTGGAGTCGTGGTCGGGCACGAAGTCAGCGTAGATAGGAGAGCATGCCGTGGTCCGCATCCCCTGCGTGAAGAAGATATCCTTCACCCCCACCGGCACCCCATGAAGCGGGCCGGCGTCCGCTCCGGCGAGCGCCCGCGCCTCCGCGAGCGCTCGATCCCGGTCGAGCGTCGCCCAGACGCGAAGCGCGGGTTCCATCGCCTCTGCGCGGGACAGCAGCGCGTCCATCAGCTCAACGGGTGAGAGGTCTCCATCGCGCATCGCCCGCGACGCCTCTACGACTCCTAGATCGTGAAGTTGGGTCATCGGATCGGCTCCTCAGGTATGCCGGACGGCGCTAGAAGGTGAGGGACACCTTGAGAGCGTCGTCTTCTCTCGTATGGGCAAGGTCGAACGCCTCCTGGACCCGGGCTATGGGCAGCCGGTGCGTCACGAACGGGGCCATGTCGATCTCGCCTCGCGCTATGAAGTCGACCGCTAGCCGGAACGCGGGCAGTCCAAGCTCGTCCTGCCCCCCGAACACCGAGTAGAGGTCGAGCCGCTTCCTGAAGAAGGTGTCCCAGTCGAACGGGACGCGCTCCATCGTGCTGGGGAGTCCGAAGGCGGCCACCGTCCCGAGCTCGGCTGCGACGTGCAGCGCCTGGTTCAGCGTCTCGACGCTCCCGACCGCCTCGATGACGACGTCGGCGCCCTCGCCGCCGGTCAGGTCCAGTACGGCGTTGGTGGCCCGTAAGCCGGTCACGTCGATCGCCTCGTCGACGCCCATCCTCTTCGCCGCGGCGAGCCGCGCGGCTACCGGCTCGATGGCGATGATGCGGTGGGCTCCCAACCGCCGCAGCATGAAGTCGTGGAACAGGCCGACCGATCCCTGGCCAATGACCACCACCGTCTTGCCCAACAGCGGCGGCAGCTTCCTGCAAGCGAAGACGACGGTGCCGAGCTGCTGCGCCATCAGCAAGTGCGAGTCTGGCACGCCGTCCGGGAGCTTCAGCAGGTAGCGCGGGTCGATTAGCTGGTACCCGGCGAAGCACTTCGCGACCCATATGGAGGGAGCGGTGAGCACCCGGTCGCCGGGTGAGAGGTCGGAGCCGCCGGGATCGACGACCTCGCCCACGCCCTCGTGACCGGGAAAGCCGTGGGGCAGAGGGAATTCGTGAACGTTCCAGCCCATGTAGGCGATGTGAAGGTCGCTGCCGCATATCGATGCCAGGGTGGTCTTCACCAGGGCCATGCCGGGCTCCGGCTCAGGCACGGGTATCTCGTCGCACCGGACGCGCCGCAGATCGGTCACCAGCGCCGCAGGCATCGTCATCTCTTTCTCTCCGTTCGGTCGTTTGGCCGCATTGTATAATAGTTTCGAGGCTGAGGAGCCGCGACCATGCTGCCCCAAGGGCACGTCGAGACCGCCCGGCACTTCCTCGAATCGGCGGACAGGCGGGCGACTTCGGGGAGTTGGCGCGCAGCAGCCTCGTCACCGGTTGCGGCTGACGGCGTAACTCCACCTAACGGGACAGAATATGGCGAGACTATGGCGAACCGTGCTGCCCGCGGTCCTCGCCGCCGCCTGGATGGTATATTCCGGCTGCTCGGGCGATGGGCCGGCCACGACACCGGACGTCGCACCAGAGGCTGAGGTCGCACCCGCAATGTCTGACGAAATGCTGCTGTCCTACGTGGAGGAGGTGGGCAAGAGGCATCGGCTGTGGGAGGAGAATCGGCTCGGCCAGTGGCGGCTGCAGGAGCCCGGGCAGGCGGAGACGGTCCCAGCCCCTACGCCGCCGCCTTACAAGGGTGTGCGGACGCCGGAGGCGACCTCCAAAGAGGAGTCGGCTCTCCCCGCTAAGGAGCAGTGGTCCAAGGGTAAGGACGACCGGTTGTCGCCGGAGGACTCCGCCCTGGAGAGGACCGTTAGGCTGGTGGAGGATTCTGGAGGCAAGATCTACTACCTCGACCACATCGAACGAGAAGACCGAACGGTCCTGGTGACGCCCTTGGAATTTGTTGACGGAGAGACTCCGCTCATCGTCTCCCTTCACGGCTTCGGAGGTAACTCCGCCGACCAGGCCGCGTACGTGCCCCTTCACGAGCGCGTGAACAGTGACGGGTTCGCTCTACTGCTGCCCAACGGGACACGCGACGACGATGGGAACCGCTTCTGGAATCCCACCGACCGGTGCTGCGATTCCGGCAAGACCGGCGAGGATGACGTCGCATATCTGACTGAGCTGGTAGCGGAAGCGAAGAAGATCAAGGACTTCGGGCCGGTGTACTTCTTCGGTTACTCCAACGGCGGGTTTATGTCATACCACATTGCCTGCAAAGGTCTGCCCGGCCTTCGCGCCGTGGCCAGTCTGGCCGGTACGAGCTACGTCGAGGACTCTAGTTGCGGCGACGCGCCGGGCGTCTCCGTGTTGCACATCCACGGCACAGCAGACGCCGTGATCCTGTTCGAGGGTGACCAGAGTGAGCCGGACCCTGAGGACGACGGCGAACCGGCATTCTACACCGGGGCCCGGGACATGGTGATGCGCTGGGGCCGGATGGCCGGCTGCGACTGGCCCGAACATCTCCAGCCCTATGCCACCCTCGATCTGGACCAGTACGTGCCGGGCTCCGAAACCCAGGCATTCCGCCTGGAATTGGGCTGCGCCGAGGGGATCAATATCGAGCTTTGGATGGGAGTGGGCAGCAGCCACTCACCTGGTTACGGCGACGCCTTCGTGGACGCTCTCCTAGACTGGATTCTGTCTCAAGAGTAGTACATCCTCGCGACCTGCCCTGCCAGGACCCAACCGTGGCCCTGGAGGCCCGTGCGCCGGACCCTGACCGTCTACCGCCCGGAGACGAGCCGGTATATCTTCTCGTCGAAGGAGAGGATGTACAGCTCGCCGGACTGGTCGACGCCGAAAGAGGAGATGCGGAGCTCGGAGTCGACGAGCTCCAGGTGCTCCGTGACGGCGGAGCCGTCGTGCCTGAGCCCCCATATCTTTCCGCTGCAAAAGTCGCCGTACACGTACGCCCCGTAGAGCGACGGGAGTCGCGAGCCTCTGTAGACGTATCCGCCGGTGACGGAGCAGCCGCCTTCGCGCCCGTACTCGGCGACCGGCGGCTCCAACCCCTCCGCACTACACCCCCTGCGCGGAGAGAAGCAGGAAGAGCCCTCCATGATGTTCCAGCCGTAGTTGCGTCCTGGCCGGATCAGGTCGATCTCCTCGTACCTGTTCTGGCCGACGTCCGCGGCCCACAGATCGCCCGTCTCCTCATCGAAGGAGAAGCGCCAGGGGTTGCGAAGGCCATACGCCCATATCTCGGGCCGGGCGACATCCCGAGCCGCCGCGAATGGGTTTTCCGGCGGAATCCCGTAGGAGCCAGTCTCGTCGACGACGGCGACGTCTATGCGAAGGATGGAGCCGAGGAGCGTCGACCTGTCCTGCCCGCTGTCGAACGGGTCTCCGGCCTTGCCTCCGTCCCCGACTCCCACGTATAGGTAGCCGTCCGGGCCGAAGGCTATCTGTCCTCCGTTGTGGTTGCTGAAGGGCTGAGGTATCTCGAGGAGGACCCGCTCGCTGGCCGGATCGGCGGCGCCTCCTCCGGCGGCGACTGAGAAGCGCGAGATGACGCTCCTCCGGGGCTCCGCCGCCGAGTAGTAGACGTAGAGGTAGCCATTCTCGGAGTGGCCGGGGTCGAAGGCGAGCCCCAGCAGTCCCTCCTCGTTGCCCCGGTCGCTAACACGCTCTCGGATGTCCAGGAAGGTGGCCGCTCCCACCGCCCCGGGATCGTTCGGAAAGACCATGATCCTGCCAGGCTGAAGCACGAGGAAAAGCCTGCCGCTCCCGTCTCCGGCGTGCGTCAGATAGGTCATGCGCGGCATGGAGATAGAGGGAAAGACGCGCTCCACGTTCATTTCTCGCAGGGGTTGAGCGGCCAACTGCGCTCGTGTGGGCGACGGCAGGGACGGTGGAGACACGGCGCGGGTCGGCGCAGGCGATGGAGCAGGGACGAGCGCAGACGCGGGGAGTGGCGTGGGGGACGCAGGGGGCGGGGGCTCTGGGACGCGGTCGGAGCAGGCCGCGGCCAGCAGGACAGCGGAGAGGAGGATGAGTCCCGCTGTGGACACGCTCGGCGTGGCAGTGACCCCTTTGGACTATGCGTCCAGTCCGAGCAGACGGGCCGGGTTGGACTTGACTAGAGTCGAGATATCTTCCGGCCCCAACCCTGCCTCAAGAAGAGCGGCGATGGCCATGCGCATGCCCTCGGCGGCGGGGGGGTTCATCCACTGGCCGAGGTCGGTGGTGACGATGCAGTGGTCGACTCCGAGACGCCGGACTGCGGCGGCGAACTCCGCCGGATCGGTCCCGCCTCCTGAGGGCAGACAGGAGCGGTAGGTGTGCTCGACGAATGCCCCCAGACGGGTCATCGCGCGCAGATCATCGTCCGTCGCTGTCCCGGTCGGGTGGGTCACGATCAGCCGCTCGCAGCCCCTGTCCGCCGCCGCGTGGAAGAGAGCTAATGTCTCCGAGGGTGACAGATGCCCGGACGCCAGAGCCAGACCCGACCCGGCAACGACGTCCAGGACTGCGTGCACTTCGGGAAGCAGCTCGCCGCGCGAGTCCAGTATCCCAATGCCGCCGCGCTCCCCTCTGGACGAGCGGTAGAAGCGGGCGCAGTAGGTGGGCATCCAGACGATCCGCGCGCCGATCCGCGCCGACGTCCCCACGGCGTGAGGGTTGAGCCCGCCCACCTGCCGGTTCAGCACCAGGGAGCCGGCGACGACGAGGCCGGGATACATCCGCTCCAGCGCATAGGTCAACGGCGCCGTGGGGTAGTCGTGCGACTTGAGCACGAAGCCGCCCATCTCGGCCTCATAGGCATGGCGCGCCGCCTCCATGGCGTCCAGCCGCCTGGCCTGAGCCGGATCGGGCCCGGCGTGAACGTGGAGGTCATAGGACCCCTTGAGTATCTCCTCGACGGTCTCGTTCATAGCTGTACAGATTCTAGCGGCGCCGCGTCTCATGTACAATGATGAGCAGACTAAAGCTCACACCACGGACGGAGGGTAGCTGGTGCTAAGGAAGCTCGGAAGGCTGCGCGAGAAGGGACGGAACGACGGAGACGGGGACGTGCCCCCCGGTCAGTTCGTGACCGAGAAGTTCCCGGTACTTACCTTCGGCGCGACGCCTAACATCGATCTCGACACATGGGAGTTCAGGATATGGGGGCTCGTGGAGCGCGAGGTGACGCTCGACTGGACCCAGTTCAACAGCCTGCCGGCGACGACGGTGGAGGCGCCATTCCACTGCGTGACGCAGTGGAGCCGCATGAACAACAGCTGGGAGGGCGTCGCCTTCTCGGAGATCCTCAAGCTGGCCGGTCCGACGCCGGAGGCGACCCACGTGATGGTGCACTGCTTCGGCGGCTACTCCACCAACCTGCCTCTCGACCTGGTGAGAGAGGACGACGTGCTCTTCGCCCACACCCACGACGGGCAGACGATAACACGGGAGCACGGCTACCCGCTCCGTCTCGTCGTCCCAAAGCGCTACGGATGGAAGAGCGCCAAGTGGGCGAACGGCGTGGAGCTGATGAGCGGAGACCGTCCGGGCTTCTGGGAGACCCGGGGCTACCACATGCGAGGAGACTACTGGGAGGAGGAGAGGTTCTGGGACTCGCTCACCTTCTGAGCCCTGGAGCCTCCCCACTCCTAGCCTTCCCCGCCGATCCGGGGGAAGGGACGGGAACCCGATCGTCTAGCTCATGCTGAAGGGCGGATAGCGGTCGGACAGCCCAGCGAACCAGACGTTGAGCCTGAGCGACCAGCGCTGCACGCCGACCTGGAAGTTGAACAGGCCCCGCGGGTATTTTCCGGTGAAGAGCACCGCCCAGTAGCCGATGTACATCACGACGAACGCCGCGATGCTCAGGAAGTAGATGATGATGAGGTGCGGGATGAGCAGGATGCCCTTGATGAGGAAGATGACCCCCAGGAGGGCCAGCAGCCTCGATGATGACTCCGGGTATTCGACCTCGAACGCTACTGGATAGTCACTGTCGCTTTGAGCCATGGCCGTACCACCTCCTGGGAACATGTGCGGCCAGTCTCGCACCTTGTTCGGCGGATTGCAACCGCATCGACAACGCAAAAAGAAGGGGCCCTCTCACCGGTGAGAGGGCCCCTTCTTCCCCGTAACTTCAGGCCGGCTAGGCGACCTTCTGGCGGGTCCCACCGAGCTTCTGCACTCGCAGCATCCTTCGCGGCTGCTCCAGATAGACCATGTGCCCGCACTGGAGACACTCCTGATACGGACCGTACATGTCACGGTTGGAGTGCATGTCCCCTTTGCACCGCTGGCACGCCTTTAGATACAGCATCGCTTCACCTCCACTAGACTTCTTCCCCTCCGCACTACCTGATACGCTGGACGAGGGCGGGCGGTTTTCTTGCAAGACCGCGCCGGAGATCGAGAATCATATTCTATGACATGGGCCAATTATAAAGGTTGACACAGGATATATCAACCTCTAATATGGTTTGTGAAGATGTTCATTATCCACACAGAGCGAGCTCTCTCCCGTTGAAGCCTGGAGCCTCGGGGCCCGGGCGGCGCGGGCGCGCCTCCTCTCGCCGGCCCATCGACCTGGACCTGTCGGCGCTGGGAGCGGAGCAGAGGCTCGCCCGGCGGCTGGCCGGCGGGCCGGGACGCCAGGAGATGCAGGGCGTCTACATCATCAGCGTGGCGGCCCGCATACTGGCGATGCATCCCCAGACGCTTCGCAAGTACGAGCGTCTGGGCCTGGTGAGGCCGTCCCGGACTGTCGGAATGCTCCGCCTCTACTCTGAGCGCGACATCGCCCGGCTGGAGCTGATCAAGCACCTGGTGGGAGATCTGGGCCTCAATCTCGCCGGCGTACGCATGGCGATGAGGCTGTTCAACCAGCTCATGGAGGTGCGGGAGCGGCTTCCCGCCGCGCAGGGTGAGGCGATGAGAGAGCTCGTGGAGGACGGCATAGAGCAGATGTTGACGACGCTGAGAGGCAGCGTCCGGTGAATAGAGCGACGGAGGCGCCGATTGATCCCCGAAGAAGATAGCACTGAAGAGGCAAAAGCCGCGGACGAGCGGCTCGACACCTCCGATCCCGCCGATCCTGTCCAGATCGAGGAGCAGCTCGCGGAGGCGCTCAGAGAGAAGGACCAGTTCCGCACCATGGCCCAGAGGAGCCAGGCCGACCTGGCGAACTACAAGCGAAGGGCCGCTCAGGAGGTGGTGGAGGCAAGGCGCTCGGCGAGCACCGGCCTGCTGCTCAAGGTGCTCTCGGTGGTGGACGACATGGAGAGGGCGCTCGCCCACGTGCCGGAGAGCGCCGTCGCTCCCGGATGGCTCGACGGGCTGAGGCTGGTGCAACGCAACCTGTCGAACCTGTTGGACTCGGAGGGCGTGACGGCGATAGAGGCTCAGGGCCGACCCTTCGAGCCATGGGAGCACGAGGCCGTGCTCTACGAGGAGACGCCGAACAGCGCCGAAGGAACGGTGGTAAGAGTCATACGAGAGGGCTACAGGCTCCGCGACAGGGTGCTCCGCCCGGCGCAGGTCGCCGTCGCGAAGGCGCCCGAACGGGAGCCGGAAACAGACAGCAAACAGGAGGGGTAAGGGATGCCCAAGATTCTAGGGATAGACCTGGGGACGACCAACTCGTGCATGGCCGTCGTGGAGGCCGGGGAGCCTCGGGTCCTCGAGAACGCGGAGGGTGGCCGCACGACGCCGTCCGTGGTGGCGGTCAATCCGCGCAGCGGGGAGCGCTACGTGGGCATGACGGCCAAGCGCCAGGCGGTGACGAACCCGGAGAACACCGTCTATTCGGTCAAACGCCTGATGGGACGGCGCTACGCGGACGATACGGTCCAACGCGACGTCGAGCTCCTTCCGTACGAGGTGTCCGCGCACACGAACGGCGACGCCCACGTCGCCATGGCAGACAAGAGCTACGCGCCGCCCGAGGTGTCGGCGATGGTGCTGCAGAAGCTGAAGCGTGACGCCGAGGCGAAGCTGGGAGACACCGTGACTCAGGCGGTCATCACCGTGCCGGCCTACTTCGACGACAGCCAGAGGAACGCCACGAAGGACGCCGGACGAGTCGCGGGCCTCGAGGTCCTTCGCATAATCAACGAGCCCACCGCCGCATCCCTCGCCTACGGGATCGACAACAGCCTGGAGCAGACCATCGCCGTCTTCGATCTGGGCGGGGGAACCTTCGACATCACCATCCTCCAGATGGGGGACGGCGTGTTCGAGGTGAAGGCGACCAACGGAGACACCCATCTCGGCGGAGACGACTTCGATCAGCGGATCATCGACTGGATATGCGAAGAGTTCCGGCGGGAGCAGGGCATCGACCTGAAGCAGGACCGTATGGCGCTGCAGCGTCTCAGAGAGTCGGCGGAGCGGGCGAAGATCGAGCTCTCAGAGCTGATGCAGACGGAGATTAACCTCCCCTTCATAACCGCCGACGCCTCCGGCCCCAAGCACCTGGTCACCACCCTGAGCCGCGCGAAGCTGGAGCAGCTGGTCGAAGATCTCGTACGCAAGACGATCGAGCCGTGCCGGAAGGCCCTCGCCGATGCCGGCATCGCGGCAGGGGACGTCAAGGAGGTGATCCTGGTCGGTGGAATGACGCGGATGCCCGCCGTCCAGAGCGCGGTGGTGGACCTCTTCGGGAGGGAGCCGCACCAGGGCGTCAACCCGGACGAGGTGGTCGCCGTCGGGGCCGCCATCCAGGCCGGCGTGCTCCAGGGCGACGTCCAGGATATCCTGCTCCTCGACGTGACCCCCCTGACGCTGGGCATAGAGACGCTGGGCGGAGTCGCCACGCCGCTGATACCCCGCAACACCACAATACCAACCGCCAAGAGCGAGACCTTCACGACCGCCGCAAACAACCAGACGAGCGTCGAGGTCCACGTCCTACAGGGCGAGCGGACGATGGCCCCCGAGAACAAGTCGATAGGCAGATTCAACCTCGAGGGTATCCTCCCGGCGCCCAGGGGAGTTCCGCAGGTCGAGGTGACCTTCGACATCGATGCGAACGGCATCCTGAACGTCTCCGCGAAGGACAAGGGAACGGGCAAGGAGCAGCGGATCACCATCACGGCCAGCTCGGGCCTCGCTCAGGACGAGATCGACAGGATGGTCGCGGAGGCGGAGGAGCACGCGGAGGAGGACCGCAGGAAGCGCGAGGAGATAGAGATCCTCAACACGGGCGACAACCTGGCGCACACCGCCGAGAAGATGCTGAGCGACAACGCCGACAAGATCCCGGAGGAGTTGAAGACGGAGATCGAGGGGAAGGTCGCCTCGCTCAGAGAGGCCGTAGCCGCCAGGGACACGGCGAAGGTCAAGACGCAGTCGGAGGAGCTCCAGGCCGCTCTGCAGCGGGTAGGCGAGGCGGTCTACAGCCAGGAGGCCGCCGGCGCCCCCGGAGGGGCCGACCAGCCCCCCGGCCCAGACGACGCAACCCCTCCCGAAGACACCGTCGAGGGCGAGTTCAGGGAGGTCTAGACAGCCCGGACGAGCTTCTGGAGGCTCCGCACGCGGCCCGGGTCCCTGCCCTCGAGGTTGTTGAGGTTGGTCCAGGCGACCTCGCCGACGTAGATGCTCCCGTCGGAGTCTATGCCGATCCCGTGGGGAGCTACGAACTGTCCCGGGCCCAGCCCGCAGCCCAGGTGGCCGATGCGGCCGAGCCGCTCGCCACTGGTGTTCATCACGGTGATGCGCGGGCCGAGGTTCGGGTGGGCCCGGTTGACGTTCAGCCCCCAGCCGAGCTCTCCGATATAGACGAGCTGATCGTCTGAGATGAAGATGGCGCAGGGGCGGTGCAGGTTGTTCCACTGCGTCTCGAACCGCCCACTGCTGTCGAATATCTGGACGCGGTGACTCTCCCTGTCGGCCACGTAGACGTAGCCATCCCTGTCCGTCGCTATATTGTGCGGGATGTTGAACTGGCCGGGATCGGTACCCGGGCCGCCCCACGAGAAGAGCAGTCGGCCGTCCGGCGAGTACTTGTGGACACGCGCGTTGGCGTATCCGTCGGAGACGTATAGGTCGCCGGTATTGGGATCGACGGCGACGTCGGTGCACCGGTTGAACGGGTCGCCACTGTAGGGCTCGGCATGCTGTCCGGGGATACCGATCGTCATCAGCACCCTGCCGTCGAGCGTACACTGGCGGACTGTGTGGTCTCCATCGTCGACGCAGTAGATGGTGTCGTCCGGGCCGAGGGTGACGGCGTGGGCGTTCGTGAACAGGCCCTCGCCCCACGATCCGAGGAAGGCGCCGTCCTTACCGAACAGGATCATCGGGTGGTCGCCGCGGTTGAAGACGAAGACACGGTCTTTCGAGTCGACCGCCACGGCGGCGGCGTCACGCCACCAGTAGCCCTCAGGGAGGCTCTCCCACTGCTCGACTACGCTGTAGATGAAGCTGCCGCTTCCCAGGTCGACCATGGCCACCACCTCCGAGGAGTTGTCGTATCGTACGGCTCGTGGGGCGGATTGTACACCTGTCTGGGACGCTTGCCTTTCCGGGGCCAAAGGGTGTAGCTTGGGGCCAACTCTTCAAAGGAGGATCTACTCATGACTTCCGCAGCCGTCGGAGAGATCGTCGCCATCCACCTATCCACGGCCACCCGCGCCCCGATGCGGTCGGTGAGCACGGCCAGCGTCATCGAGACGGGGATAGACGGCGACCGTCGCGCCGCCCCGGGAGGGACGCGCAAGGCGAGACAGGTGCTCCTGATGGACAGAGAGACCCTGGAAACACTCGATCTGAAGCCGGGCGAGATCCGGGAGAACATCACCGTCTCAGGACTGGACTTCACGACGCTGGAGGCCGGGCATCGCGTGTCACTGGGCGGAGAGGCGGTGGTCGAGGTGACGGGGCCCTGCGCGCCCTGCTCGCGGATGGACGAGATCCGGCCCGGCCTGAAGGATGAGCTTCAGGGCAGGCGGGGGAAGCTGGCCTTCGTGGTGGAGACGGGCCCTATCGGCGTCGGCGACCCGGTCGGCGTGACGTAGAGGGTGTCGAGAAGAGATCCGTTCGCCCTGAGCCTGTCGAAGGGCTGAGGCTCCGTTCATGGTTCGACAAGCTCACCACAGACGTGTCCGGCTGTCTTACCAGGTACTATTCCAGGAGGAGACATGGACAACACGAGTTCCTATCCCGTCCAACTTTCGATCGATTACCCAGAGGCCAGAGACAGGCTCTCGGCGCTGGTGAGGATCGTCCTGGCACTCCCTATCCTTGTAATCGCCGCCCTCATAGGCGGGGCCTTCACCACGAACGACCCTGCCGTAGACGAGTGGCTGGTCCCTCTCACGGGCGGCGGGGCCTTGTGGCTTCCCATACTGCTGATGATCCTGTTCCGAAAGAAGTACCCTCGCTGGTGGTTCGACTGGAACTTGGAGCTCAACCGCTTCACCACCAGGGTGTCCGCGTACGTGATGCTGCTCCGCGACGAGTACCCGTCAACCGACGAGAAGCAGGCGGTCAGTCTCGACATCGAGTACCCGGACGTGGAGAGCGAGCTGAACAGGTGGCTGCCAATCGTCAAGTGGCTGCTGGCGATTCCTCACTACATAGTCCTGGCGGTGCTCTGGATCGCGGTACTGGCGGCCACCATCATCGCCTGGCTGGCGATCCTGATCGTCGGACACTACCCGAGGGCGATATTCACGTTCGTGGAAGGGACGCTTCGCTGGAGCCTCAGAGTGGTCGCTTACGCCTTCCTGCTTACTACCGACAGGTACCCGCCTTTCAGGCTTAGCCCGTAGGCCTGCAGGGGAAGAAAGGACGGCGGCTACCTCTCCTCTGGCGGCAGCGAGACGGTCGGATCGTGGAACTTCTCGTGCTCGGCGGCCGACCAGTCGACTCCGTTCAGGACCAGCCGCTGGAACTCGGGCGTGCGGAAGCTTAGCCCGTCGTGGCCCAGTGCGATGTGAACGATCCTCCCGTCGCAGTAGTCGCGCGTCCAGCCGAGCGGATACGTCTTCCCGTCGTACTCGGCGTTCAGGAAGACGTGGATATCCGGCTTCTGGACGAGGTCCATGTACAGCTCGTCGTTGGTGACGAAATCGGAGACTCCGGCCGTGCAGGGGTGATCGGGGTCTGAGACGCTGACTTCGAACTGGCCGTAGGGAGGATGGTGGCTCTGGCCGGGCACCCAGCCGCCGCCGGTGACATCGTGCCACTGGGGCCACTCCTCCGGGCGCGTTCCCGCAATGTGGAGCACGACCAGCCCTCCCCCCTTTCCCACGAAGAGGGTCAGCCGATGCTGCTCCTCTCTGGTCAGGGTCATCTCGTCGGCGCGGCGGGTGTTGAAGACGACGACGGCGTAGTTGGCGAGGCCGGGAGAGGTGATGAGACTGGCGTCCTCGGTGGTGGTCACGTCGTGGCCGGCGGCGGCCAGAAACTCGGAGAGGACGGACGTGCTCTCGTGGTACGGGTGACGGCCGCCGGACAGGACTAGAAGCTTCATCGAGTTCTCCGTAGTCGTTTGGGCTGGGACTGGATTCCGGCCTACGCCGGAATGACGGCTAGGTCTGCCGCCGTATCAAATAGCCGCCTCGGCCCTGAGGTCCTGGAGGGCCTTCGAGAAGGCGTCTATCGTCTGATCGACCACCTCGTCGTCGTGGACGGACGACACCATGAAGGTGGGAACGCCCATCCCGCCCATCAGGTCGACGCCGTTGATGAGCATCGCCTGACGGAAGAGCCGGGTCTTCTCGAACGAGGCGGCGGTGCGGCTGATCTCGTCGTAGGACATGGCGCACAGCTCACGGCCGCAGTTGCAGTCGCAGTCAACCCCGACGTTGACGTGCACGAGAGAGGCGAGGCCTCTCGCATGGCCGGGGACCTCGTTCCTGGCGAAGGCGTCGTTGAGCCCTTCTTTGAGCCGGAGCGCCTGCGCGTCGGCCCTGGCGTTGATCCCCTTCGTGGCGATGGCTTCCAGCGTCGCGATGCCGGCGGCCGCGGTGGTCGGAAGCGCCTTGAAGGTGCCGGTGTGGGGTACGCGGTGGACGGAGTCCCACTCGGAGTCGCCCCGGAAGGCGAGGAGGTCCATGATCTCCGCCTTCCCTGCGACGGCCGCTCCGGGCTGACCGCCGCCCATCACCTTCGACATGGTGGTCAGATCGGGCTCGATGTTCCAGCGCACCTGCGCGCCGCCGGGAGAGAGCCGGAAGCCGGTCACCACCTCGTCCATTATCATGACGACCCCGTGCTGGGCGGTCAGCTCGCGCAGGTCCTGGAGGAAACGTGGATTGGGAAGGGGGAAGCTGCCGTAGTGGGCGCCGTGCGTCTCCAGGATGATGCCGGCGACGTCGGGCTCCTGCGAGAGGATGCGGCGCACGGCGTCGATGTCGGCCGGGGCGACGATGACTGTGTCGAGCGCCTCCTTGGGCACCCCGCCGAGAGCCTGGTTCGACTCCGGGGTCACGTAGTCGTGCCAGCCGTGAAAGTGGTCCTTGAATTTGATGATCTTGGTCCGGCCCGTGTACGCCCTGGCGAGCCTCAGCGCGAGGTAGGTGACCTCGGTTCCGGAGAGAGCGAACTGGACGCGCTCGGTGGCGGGCATGAGCCGCTTGATCGCCTCGGCGTACCTGACCTCGTGGGTCGTGGGCCCGCTCATGGGAGAGCCGCCCACGATAGTCCCTCTCGCGGCCTGGGCTGCGAGCGCCTCGACGACCTCGGGCGGGCTGTGGCCCATGATCAGGCTGCCGCTGCCCATCCCGTAGTCGATGATCTCGTTGTCGTCCACGTCCCACTTGCGCGGGCCCATGGCGTGGTCGAAGGTGATCGGAAAGGATGAGCCCATCTTGCCGGGTCCCTCGATCGGCTGCGGGAAGAGTGAGCGGCCGCGACGGTGCCACTCCAGGGACGTGGAGAACTTCTCGTAGTAGCGTTCTTCGATGGTGGTCATTTTTTCCCCTCCCGCCGGATCAGCTTGCCACTGTCATCCTCACCCGAGTCCTCTCTCCCGTGAAGGGAGAGGAGACTCCTCAGACGCAAGGCTCAGAGTACGCCCTCCGCCCGCAGGTCCTTCAGGGACTGTGAGAAAGCCTCGACCGTCTGATCGATCACCTTCTCGTCGTGGGCCGAGGAGACGATGTAGCCGCGTCCTCCCATCAGGTCGACTCCATTGACGAGATTGGCGCGTCTGAGCGCGCGCGTCATGCCGACGGTCATCGAGTCGTAGATCTCCTTGTGCGTCATGGGGCACAGGCTGCAGCGGCGGTCGCACTCGCAGTCTGCGCCTACGGTGACGTGGACGATGGAGGCGATGCCGTGGGCGTGGCCGGTGACCTCGTTCCTCATGAAGGCGGTGTTGAGGCCGTCCTTGAGCCTCGCAGCCATCTCGTCCGCGCGCGCGTTGACCCCCTCGGTCGCTATCGCTTCCAGTGTAGCGATGCCGGCGGCGGCGGTGACGGGCTGAGCGTTATAGGTGCCTCCCTGGGCGACGCGCCGGGTCTCGTCCCACTCCGGGTCGTCCTTCATCTCCATGACCTGCATGATCTCCCCTCTGCCGCCGATGGCGCCGCCGGGCTGGCCGCCCGCGACGATCTTGGCCAGGGTGGTGATGTCGGGTTCGAGATCCCAGCGCACCTGCGCTCCGCCGGGAGAGAGCCGGAATCCGGTCACGACCTCGTCCAAGATGAAGACGACACCGTGACGCCTCGTCACGTCCTGCAGGTCCTGCAGGAACTGCGGGTTCTGCAAGGGAACGGTGCCCCAGTGGGCGCCGTTGGCCTCCACGATGACGCCCGCGATGTCGTCGTCTTCGGATAGGATCCTGTCGACTGCACCTATGTCCACGGGCGCGACGATGACGGTATCGAGGACGGCCTGCGGCACGCCGCCAATCGACTGGCCGCTGTCGGGCGTGCCGTAGTCGTGCCAGCCGTGGAAGTGCTCGAAGAACTTCACGATCTTGTTCTTGCCGGTGTAGCCGCGGGCCAGCCGCATGGCGAGCAGCGTCGACTCCGTCCCCGCGGTGGTGAAGCGAACCTGGTCGAGAGAGGGAATCAGCCGTTTGACGGCCTCGGCGTACCTCACCTCGTGGACGGTGGCGCCGCCGAGATGCGTCCCTCTGGTCGCCGCCTCCGTGACGGCGTCCGTGACGGCCGGGGGGTTGTGCCCCATGAGCAGGCTGCCGTTGCCCATCACGTAGTCGATCACCTGGTTGCCGTCCACGTCGTACTTGTACGGTCCGTCGGCGTGCTCGATGTAGAGGGGAAAGGGGGAGATGAACCGCGTCTGGTGGGTGACTCCGCCGGCGAAGAGCGAACTCCCCCTCTGGTACCAGTCGCGGGAGCCGTTGAACATCTCATGGTAGCGTTCCTCGATGGTCGGCATCTTCTCTCCTCCTGGGGGCGAGACTCCCGGCGGTTTCGCGTTGGTGGCGGGTATTATATAGGCTCGCGCGACTGCGGACTACACCGGCCTTCTAGTAGGTCGCGCGGCCCCCGCTGATGTCGAAGACTGCGCCGGTGCTGAAAGAGCACTCGGAGGAGGCTAGCCACGCCGCCAGCGCGGCTACCTCGTCGACCTCGCCCAGCCGGTTCATGGGTACGCGCCCCACCATGTAGGCGATCTGCTCCGGCGTGGTGCCTTCGAGCATGCGGGTCTGAATCACCGCGGGCGTGACGCAGTTGACCCGGACACCGGTGAGCGCCAGCTCCCTGCCGACCGACTTGGTCAATCCTATGACGGCGGCCTTCGTGGAGGAGTAGGGCACCATTCGGGGGTTGCCCTCCTTGCCCGCAATGGAGGCGACGTTGACGATGCGCCCGTAGTCCCGCTCCAGCATGTGCGGGATGACTGCCCGGCAGAAGAGATATACGGAGCGGAGGTTCGTGCGATAGACGCGGTCCATCTCGTCGGCGGGCAGCTCCCACACGTTGCCGGTTATGCCTATGATGCCGGCGTTGTTGATGAGGACGTCGATGCGTCCCCAGGCGTCTATCGCCTGCCTTACGGCGCGGTCAGCCACCTCGGGCTCGGCGGCGTCGCCGACCTCCAGACGCACGTCCGTCCCACGGGCCGCCAGCTCGCTCGCCGACTGCTCACCCAGGTTGCCGTCGACGTCGACCATGACTAGCCGAGTACCCTCCGCCGCGAGGCGCCTGGCTATCCCGTAGCCGATCCCGGTGGCCGCGCCGGTGACGATGGCTACCTGATCGTCAAATCGAGTCATGGCAAGAGCGCCAGAACGGGGATCTTAGTGGAGCGGGCACAGCCATATGGACCCCTTCTCGAACCATTGGATATCGGCCTCCTGTACAACCGTCCCGGCTGCTGTCGTCTGCGTGTCAAGGGCGTTTTCAGCAATGGCGTACGCGCCTGTGAATACGCTCAATAGCACAATCACCAGCAGCGACAGCGGAAAGATCAGCGGTAAATCTTTCATGGGCAATCGTCGGAGCAGGGCGTCCTAGCCGGCGGCGAGTGACCTGCTCGCGGCGGCGACTCCGGCGCCGTAGGGCGCCTCGTACCCCAGGCGTGGGAGTATATCTTCCATCGCGGAGAGCAGGGCGAGGACATACTGGGCCTTGCTCGACTCTCCCATCAGGCCTATGCGCCACACCCTGCCGGCGAACTGGCCCAGCCCCTTCCCGACCTCGATGCCGTACTCCCTGAGCAGGATCCGTCGCATCTCGTCGTCGTCCACGCCCTCCGGTATCCAGACCGGAGTGATCTGGTCGAGCCGGTACTGCTCCTCAGCCACCAGATCGAGACCGAGCGCCTCGAGACCAGCCCAGAGCGCGACCGCGTTGCGGTGGTGCCGCTCGAACCTCGCCTGGAGTCCCTCTTCGAGCACGATCTTCAGACCCTCCCTCAGCGCGAGGATCATGCTCACGGGGGCGGTGTGGTGATAGACGCGCTCGAAGCCCCAGTAGTTGGCGTTGAGAGTGAGGTCAAGATACCAGGAGACCGGCTTCGTGTCGCGCGTCTTCGCAGCCTCAAGCGCCCGGGGGCTCACCGCGACGGGCGAGAGTCCCGGAGGGCCGCCCAGGCACTTCTGGGTGGCGGAGTAGCAGTAGTCTATGTCCCAGTCGTCGACGGCGACCTCGTTGCCGCCGAGCGAGGTGACCGCATCGACCATGAACAGTGCGTCGTGCTCCCTGGCCAGCTTCGACAGCGCAGTGAGCGGCTGCCTGATCCCGGTCGAGGTCTCAGCGTGTATGGCCGTGATGAGCTTGACATCGCCCCGGTTCTTCAGCTCCGCTTCGAGCATCTCCTCCGGGAAGGGCCGTCCCCATTCGGCCCTGAGAGGGACGACATTGGCTCCCACACGCCCTGCCATATCGAACATCCGCTCCGAGAAGAAGCCGTTGACGCAGTGGACTACCGTGTCGCCCGGCTCGAGCAGGCTGCTGAAGCCGGCCTCCATGCCGGCGGAGCCGGTGCCGGAGAGGGCCATCGTCAGCGACTCGTCCGTTTGGAAGACGCGCTTCAGGAGGTCGGACACCTCCTCCATGATGAGGATGAAGTCGGGGTCGAGGTATCCGATCATGTCGGACATCATCGCCTGCAGCACCCTCGGATGGACCATGCTGGGGCCCGGGCCCAGGAGAATGCGCGGCGGAACGGTCGGGATCCTGGACTGCGGTACCGGCTCTTGGGCCAATTTCATCACCCTCTCTGGTGGCCGGGGACGGTCGGCTCGAATGGGACCGGCACGCCTCGACAATCGGTTTCGACCATTCTACATCGTCAACGTCGGAGGTGCACCAGTGGGACAGTCTACGGGGGATGGCCTAGTCCAGGCTGTCGAGAGATTCGACGGGGGCAGCGTCCTGACGTCCAGGCTGGTGACGGTTGTAGCGGTCTTCGAAACGGACGATATCGTCTTCGCCGAGGTAGTCTCCTGACTGAACCTCGATGATCTCGAGCGAGGATGCCTCCGGGTTTTCCAGCCGGTGGCGCACGCCGACCGGCACGTACGTCGACTCGTTCTCCCGCAGCAGGAACTGCTCGTCGCCCCTGGTGACGCGTGCGACGCCTTCGACGACGACCCAGTGCTCGGCGCGGTGGTGGTGCATTTGGAGCGACAGCGCGGCGCCGGGGCTGACCGTCAGGCGCTTGACCTGGAAGCCCGGCCCCGAGTCCAGGATCTCGTAGCTGCCCCAGGGCCTGTGCACCTTCCGGTGGTTCTCCTGCTCCTGGCGGCCCTCCGACTTCAGATTCTCCACGAGGTCCTTGACGTCTTGGACGCTGTCTCTATCTGCGACGAGCACGGCATCGGAGGTCTCCACGACAATCAGGTCTTCCAGCCCGACGGCCGCCAACAGTCGATGGCTACCGATGAGCAGGGAGTTGCGGACCGAATGGACGTACACATCGCCCTGGACGACGTTGCCCAGGCTGTCCCGTACCCCATCCTCCCACAGTGCGGACCAGGCTCCGACGTCGGACCATCCCGCGTCCATGGGCAGGACGACGGCGCTGATCCGGACGTGCTCGCCTGCGGACTCCGTGATCTTCTCCATGACCGCATAGTCTATGGAGTCGCTCGGACATGCGGCGAAGAGATCCGGGTCCGGCCTGTAGAACGTTCCGTCCAACCATCCGGCGGCGTGCGCGGCGCGGCACGCCTCCAGGATCTGCGGGCTGTGCCGTTCCAACGCCTCCAGCCAGACGGAGGCGCGCATCATGAAGATGCCGCTGTTCCACAGATAGTCTCCGGAGTCCACCATCGTCCGGGCGGTGGCCTCGTCCGGCTTCTCGACGAATCGCGACAGTCTGAATGCCGAGCGGCTCTCGTCGAGTGGCTCGCCCTCACGTATGTAGCCGTAGCCGGTGGCAGGAGAGTCGGGCACGACCCCCAGGGTAACGAGGGCGCCTTCACCTGCCAGTGCGGCGCCGCGCTGTACGACCGACTGGAAGGTCGCTACGTCACGTATCACGTGGTCAGCGGGCATAGCTAGCATGACGGGATCGCCGTCCTCCTCCTGTTGGGCGATCAGGCGCAGAGCTGCGAGGGCCAGGGCGGGGGCGGTGTTGCGGCCGGACGATTCCAGGATGATAGTGGGTCTCCGGCGCCCCAGCTCTCTAATCTGCTCTGCTACGAGGAATCGGTGCGCCTCGTTGCAGACTATGACGGGAGGCGCGACCCCCCTCAGGCCATCGAGCCTGGACACGGTCTCCTGTACCATCGACCGCGAACCGGTAAGACCGAGGAACTGCTTGGGGTGATATTCCCTGGATAGAGGCCAGAGTCTGGTCCCGGAGCCGCCGGCCAGTATCACAGGGTGCAGAAGCATCTTCTACCCGGACGCTACGAGATCAAGGGCTTAGGAGATTGGAGGAGGCAGTCTCAGCGATGGGCGCTATGTCAGGCGGTGACGGTCGTCGGCAGGCCTGAATATGGAGTCCTCCGGGAACTGGGGAGGATTTCGCCGCCTGCTCAGAGCCGAAGCGACGAACCTGCCGGAGACTGCGCCTACCGCGACAGCAGCCACCGCCCCCAGCGAGATGCCCTTGAGAAACTGTCTTCTGGAGTAGCCCTTCCCTGCCTTGCGCGGACTGTCCATCTCCACCCACCTTCACTTCAGTAGATCGTCACGCCGGTCGTGCCATCTGTATCTGGGTGATTATACCGAAGGCCTCCGCATAGGAACAAGGCGGCGGGCAACACTCCTACCCGCTATCTCCATAGATCCGCGCGCAAGGGAGCCTTCTCCAGGATGGAAGCTGCGGCGGAGTAGGGATCGATCTCTCCGGCCTCCACCTTCGCCTCCAGCTCCTTCACCTCTTCCGACTCGGAGAGAAGACGTGTTACCGCCTGACTCACCGACTCGGTGAGTGTCTCCAACAGCTCCCGGCGGCGGCGCTCTCGGCGTCTCCGTTCCAGTATCGAGCTCGTCTCGATGGCGCGCCTGTGCTCCAGGACCGCGTCGTACAACTCGGAGAGACCCTCTCCCCTGTCCGCCTGAGTCTTCAGCACGACAGGACGCGGCGCCTCGTCCGACGCAGCCATCTCCAAGGCGGACCTCATAGTTGCCACAAGCCTGCCGGCGCCCTCCCGGTCTGACTTGTTGACCACGAACAGATCGGCGATCTCAGTGAGACCGGCCTTCATCGCCTGGACGGCGTCTCCCGACTCGGGGGTCAGCACCACGACCACGCTGTCGGCGACCCCCATTATGTCCAACTCGTTCTGGCCGACGCCGACCGTTTCGACGATGACCAGATCGCGCCCTGATGCGTCCAGCAGCTTGACCGCCGCGGCGACAGTGCGTGAGAGACCACCCTGTCTGCCCCGGGTCCCCAAGCTGCGGATGAAGACGCCCTCGTCCAATGCGTGCCGCTGCATCCGTATGCGGTCTCCCAGGACCGCTCCTCCGGTGAAGGGGCTGGTCGGATCGACGGCCAGCACGCCAACGCAGGCTCCCTTTTCCCGCGCTATTCGGACGATCCCGTCGACGATCGTGCTCTTTCCCGCGCCCGGCGGGCCGGTCACGCCGATGCAGTAGGACGTGCCGATCCGGGAGTGCGCCGCGCGCATGAGCGCTGGCACGGCGTCCGCATCCTGTTCAAGCACGGTGAAAAGGCGGGCCAGAGCCCTCCTGTCGCCTTCGAGCATCTGCTGGACAAGCTGAAGCATCAGGAGAGGTGGACGGTGTACGTCGACAGGTCAGCCGGAGGCCAGGGTGCGCAGCAGGTTGGCCATCTCGATTGCGACCAGAGCGGCGTTTTGCCCGGCGTTGCCCTTGCTCCCGCCCGAGCGTTCCATCGCCTGCTCAACCGTGTCCGTCGTCAGCACGCCGAAGGCGACAGGTACGCCGGTCGACAGCGCCACGTCGACGATCCCCCTCGTAGCCTGACCGGCGATGTGCGCGTAGTGGTCGGTCTCGCCTCGTATGACCGCGCCCAGGCATATGACCGCGTCGTATCCGCCGCTCTCGGCCAGCGCCTTGGCGGCCACCGGGACCTCGAACGAGCCCGGCACGTGGACGACGGTGACGTCGCCGTCGTCCACCCCGTGACGCGTCAGTCCGGCCCTGGCCCCTTCGAGCAGTCTGGATGTTATGAGCTCGTTGAACCGCGCCACGACCACGCTGATGCGCAGTCCGCCGCCGTCGAGAGCGCCCTGGATGTCCCTGGTCACCTGAGCTCCTGCCGGGCCCATCGTCTCTGCACCGGGGCTCCGGGGATCACATGTCCGGGTCGAGCTGATGGCCCAGCCGCTCGAGCTTGGTGATCAGGTACTTTCTGTTCTCGTCGCTGACGGGCGCGACGATGGGCACCATCTCTACCAGGTCGAGACCGAAGCTCTCCAGACCGACGACCTTCTTGGGATTGTTGGTGAGGAGCCTCAGCTTGCCCACGCCCAGATCGGAGAGTATCTGAGCGCCCACGCCGTAGTGGCGCAGGTCCGGGGCGAAGCCGAGATGCAGATTGGCGTCAACCGTGTCGAGACCGTTGTCCTGCAGGGCGTAGGCCTTCAGTTTGTTGTGTATGCCGATGCCCCGTCCCTCCTGGCGCATGTAGACGAAGACACCCCTCTCCTCCCGTCCGATCGCGGCCAGAGCCATGCCGACCTGATCGCCGCAGTCGCACCGCGTGCTGCCCAGGACGTCGCCCGTCAGACACTCGCTGTGCATCCTGACCAGCGTCGGAGTCTGCGGGCTGACGTCGCCCCGGACGAAGGCGAGATGCTCGTCCCTGTCCACCATGCTCCGGTAGGAGACTGCAGTGAATTCGCCGTACCTGGTCGGTATGCGGGCCTCCGCGACTCGCTCCACCAGCTTCTCGTGCTCGCGCCTGTACTTGATGATGTCAGCGACGGTGACGATCTTGACGCCGTGCTTTGCCGAGAACTCTTCGAGCTGGGGCATGCGGGACATCGTCCCGTTCTCGTTCAGGATCTCGCATATCACCCCCGCGGGGGAGAGACCGGCGAGGCGCGCCAGGTCGACGACCGCTTCCGTCTGCCCGGCCCTCACCAGCACGCCGCCTTCCGTGTAGCGAAGGGGGAAGATGTGACCGGGCCTCCCCAGGTCCTCGGGCCGCGTCGTCGGGTCGACTAGGGCCCTGACGGTAACGGCGCGGTCCTGCGTCGATATCCCGGTGGTCGCCCCCTTCAGAGCGTCCACCGAAACGGTGAAGGCGGTCGACAGCCGGGCGGTGTTCTCCTGCACCATAAGCGGCAGGCGAAGCTGGTCGAGACGCTGCCCCATCATGGGGACGCAGATCAGGCCGCGGCCCTCCGTGGCCATGAAGTTGATCGCCTCGGGCGTGACCATCTCGGCGGCCATCGCCAGGTCGCCCTCATTTTCCCGGTCCTCATCGTCAACGATGATAACGATGCGGCCGGCCCTGATCTCTTCGACCGCCTCTTCGACTCGAGATGCAGGCATCGCCCCTCTGCGCTCCTACCTAGTCTCAGCCAACCGCGTCTCAGCCAACCGCTCCACGTACTTCGCCACTATGTCCGGCTCCAGGTTCACGGCATTCCCTACGCTTGCCGACGCCATGTTCGTGTTATCTCTGGTGTAGGGGATTATGGTAACTGAGAATCCGGATTCCTGACAGTCTACAACCGTCAGGCTCATCCCGTCCACGGCTATGAAACCCTTCTCGACCACATACCGCATCACCGGTTCGGGCGCGGCGACGGACACCATCAGCGCATCGCCGTCGGGCTCAATCGACTGTATCGTCCCGGTGGCGTCCACATGCCCCTGCACCAGGTGACCGCCGAATCGGGATCCGACGGCCATCGCCCGCTCCAGGTTCACCGGATCGCCACGGGAGAGGTCTCCCAGGTTGGTGCGGCGCAGAGTCTCCGGCACGACGTTCACCGAGAGGCTGGACCGATCGCGGGCGACGACGGTGAGACAGACTCCATTTACGCATATGCTGTCGCTGATTTCGAGCCCGTCCAACACCCGCTGGGCGGAGATGACGAGGCTTCCCTGCCCCGTCTCCCGCGTCCTGCCGACCTCCTCAACTATCCCGGTGAACATCCTCTACCTCTCTCGTATAGCCGGTGACGACGACGTCGCCGCCGATCTCCCTCACTCTGACCCGGTGGAGACGGAGCGCGTCCGACATGCTGTCGACGCCGACGCCCCGCACCGGCGTCGGAGCATCCTCGCCTCCTACGATCACCGGCGCGACAAACGCGGCGACCTTGTCGACCAGCCCCTGGTCGAACATCGCTCCCATGAGCGTCCCGCCTCCCTCCACGAGCACGCTCGTCTTCTCCCGCCCCGCCAGCAGCCGGAGCAGCGCGGCGAGGTCCACCGTTCCGTCTCCCCCAGGCAGCAGCTCCACCTGCGCTCCCGCGTCCGCCAGGTCCCTGCGCCGCCCCTCCTCCACAGCGGAGGCCGCCACCACCGTATCCCCCTCCTGGGAGAGCAGGCAGGCGCTCGCCGGCATCCTTCCCCCGCTGTCCACCACCACGCGCATGGGCTGGCGGGAGAGCGCTGCGCCCGACTCGTCCCTCGCGGTCAGCCGGGGATCGTCTGCCAGCACGGTGTTGACGCCCACCATGATGACGTCCGTCACGGCGCGCAGTCCCTGCGCCCAGGAGCGCGCCTCGGCGCTGGTGATCCACTTAGACTCTCCCGTGCGGGTCGCGATCTTGCCGTCGAGCGTCATCGCGAACTTGGCCGTGACGAACGGAATGCCGGTCGTGATGAACTTGATATAGGCCTCGATCAGCTCGGCGGCCTGGTCAGCCCGGTCGCCGCACTCCGTCCGGACTCCGGCACTGCGCAGCCGGGCGATGCCGCCGCCGTTGACGAGTGGGTTCGGATCGATCAGCGCGGTGCGCACCTCGGCGATGCCTGCTCCAATGATGGCGTCCGTGCAGGGAGGGGTCCGGCCGTGGTGGCAGCAGGGCTCAAGCGTCGTGAACAGGGTTGCGCCTTTGGCGTCGGGGCCCGCCTGCCGCAGTGCCACCACCTCGGCATGGTCCTGGCCGGCCGGCCGGTTCCACCCCTCGCCGACCACCGCGCCGTCCTTGACAATCAGTGCGCCGACCGCAGGATTGGGGCTCACCGAGCCCTGCGCCTTGCGGGCCAGCGACAGAGCCCGATCCATGTGGCTCATTCAACCGCGCCTGCGATCTCTCCCGAAGTCCCGGTAGATGCGGCTCCCGGTCGGCTCCGTCTGGCCCTGATACTTACTGCCCAGAGCTGGAGAGCCGTAAAGGTTTTCGGCGGCGGTGGACAGTCGTAGATACGAGAGCTGCCCGATCTTCATCCCGCGGTACAGCGTCACGGGAAGATTGGCCACATTACTCAGCTCAAGGGTGAGGTTGCCCTTCCATCCGGGGTCGACGTATCCGGCGGTGGAGTGTATCAGCAGCCCGATGCGTCCCAGTGAGCTCTTTCCCTCCAACCGCGCGACGAGGTCCTCCGGCAGCTCTATGTGCTCCAGCGTGCTGGCCAGCACGAACTCCCCGGGATGCAGCATGAAGGGCCGGTCGTCGTCTATCTCGACCATCTCGGTCAGGTCGCTCATGTCCTCGCGGACGTCGATATAGGGCCGACGCGAGTTGCGGAACACGAGCACCCTGCGGTGCAGATGGACATCGACGCTGGCCGGCTGAATGCAGCCCTCTCCGAGAGGGTCGATGACTATGCGGCCCTTCGCGATTTCCTCTCTGATGGTGCGGTCGCTGAGAACCATCGCCCCTCCCGCTGCGCACTTCGACTGGGGCTGTATTGTATCAGGGGCGAGCGGGTAGTTGGTAGCGGATGGCGGCGAGGCTGGAGAGCCTCGTGAGTACCCGCTTTCGCGAGTACGGTGGCGCCTTTTGACTATGGGGCTCTCCTCTCTTCCCCTCGCAGTGAGGGGGAGAGAGGAGAGAGAAGAAGAATTCCTACCGGATGGTGAAGACGGCCTGCACGGCCATATGCAGCTCGAGCTCTCCTCCGCTCACCGACGTCGCGGGCTGCGCCGCCATCGCCATGACCCTGGATTCCTCGGCGAAGCCACCGACCACCGGGACTCCGCCGCCGATCTCGGTGATGAAGACGAGGTCGCCCAACGACACCCCCGCCAGCTCGGCGAATCGTTGCGCCTTGGCCTGAGCGTCCGCAACCGCCTCCTGCCTGAGCTGGTCCTCGAAGGGCTCCGTCTCCTCGACCGTGAACCTGATCCCGTCGATCCGTGTCGAGTCTCCGCCCGCGTCGGCGACCTCGTCGATGATCGGGCCCACGTCGTCGAGGTTGCGGAGTTTGACCGATGCGGTGTTGCGCACCCTGTACCCGGTCAGCACCTGCTCACTGGTCCGAACACCCTCTTTGATCACCTCCATATAGTCGTACTGTGGACGAATGGTCAGGGAGCGGGTCTGGATGTCCTTGTCCTCTACACCCCAATTTGCAAGCACGGCGAGCATCGCGTCCATCGCCTGGGCCGCCTCTACGCGGGCCTCGGCCACTGTCGTCTCCAGGCTCTCCACTCCAATGTCCAGGATCGCGAGGTCGGGCTCCAGGGTGATCGAGCTCTGTCCGGTCACCCATATTCCCGACGGCGATCCATCGGGGGAGGTCCCCTGGGACGCCATCTCAGCCATCGCGGCGGTCGCCGCCTTCACTGTCTCCGTCGCGGACGATTCCGTGGCGGTGCCAGCCCGTAGCGGCGGCGAACAAGAGTAGCAGACCGCCCAGCGCCGCCGGCAGCCGCCAGGACACGCCGGAGCGGGGCTCATCCTCCGGTCCCGGATCAGCGGCCTGAGGCGTCATCCTGACCGGAGCGGGGGTGACCGTGGGTGACGGGTAAGGCGTTGCGGTGGGAGAGGGGATGGGGGTCTCCTCATCCACCTCACCCTCCTCCGCTTCCGTTGCCGTCTCTGCTTTGGGCGCGGCGACGGCGGCGGCGGGCTGAGCGGGGGCAGCTTGCATGGCGTCGGCAGGAGCCGTCGGAGCGGCGGCAGCTGCCGGTGCATCCGGGGCGGCCATAGCCCGAGCAGTCGGGACAGGCTGAGCGGCCGGAGCGGCGGCAGCCGGAACGTCGGAGGACTGCATGGCAGACTCCGAGTCGTCCGCTCCACCGGTAAGCATCCCTACCGCCATTGTCCCAACCAGCATGGCCGCGGCTAGCGAGCCGGCCGCCGCTGTCGCGAGCCTCGCCGCTCTCAGCAGGCCGGTCCCGCCGTCCGCCGGCACGGGCTCCCGCTCCAGGGTGAACGAGCGGGGAACGGGAAGATCGGGGAGGTTTCTCAGCAGGGCCACGGTCATCTTCATCTCTTCGAGTTCGGACGTGCACGCACCGCACTCAGAGAGATGCTCCGCCACCATCCGGCGCTCAGGCGCGGTCGCCTCCCCGTCCAGGTAGGCCGAAAGCAGCCTCCGACAACGTCTATGTCTGTTCCACAGCCAGACCACTTGCATCCCTCGCTCTGCTACATATGACGGTATCTGTCCGGCAGTAGTTCCCGGTGTTGCCTGAGGTGGCCGCGAACGCGGGCGCGGGCGCGGCTCAGCCTCGACTTGACGGTTCCGACCGAAACTCCCACAGCCTCCGCCGCCTCCTCGTAGCTCATCCCCTGGACGTCTATCAGCACCAGCAGCGCGCGTTGGTCCTCCGGCGCAGCCATGATCGCCTGCTGGATCTCGTCGGCCAGCTCGTTGGACAGCACTCTCTGCTCGGGGGACTCCGCATCGGAGGCAGGCTGGAAGGAGGGGTTGAGCAGATGCTCGTCGAGCGACTCCTCGGGCCGGCGGCGCGAGGAGCGGATCGCGTCGATGCTGAGGTTCGAGGCGATTCTCGTCAGCCACGCCCTCAGACTGCCGCCCCGGAAGCGCCGGATCGACCGGTAGGCGGATGTGAAGGTCTCCTGGGCTACGTCCTCGGCGGAGGTACGGTTGCCGGTGATTCGCGCGGCTACGTTGTAGACCTGGCCCTGGTAGCGTTCGACGATCCGGTTGAACGCGGCAAGGTCTCCGTCCTGGCTGCGAGCTACGAGCTCAGCCTCGTCAAACCCCATCTGATCGCGTTGGCCTCTCCCCAATGGTCCCAGTCGCCCCCGTCTCCTTACATCATACGCCTGGTGATTGAAGAGACTTCACCGGCCCGAGCGGCCATCTGCGAGCAATTTCGAGAGGAGAGTGAGCAGGGCGTTCCGAGACGCAATATAATGTCGCATATGCATCTCACCTACAGAAGAGGAGGCGGCGCCTTCCGAAGCCAGCCCACGACGACCGGGCGGGTCCTGATCAGAGACCTGGTGCAGACGGTCATCCTGGCGCTGCTCATCTTCCTGGCCTTCCGGTTCGCCATTCAGAACTACCGTGTCGAGGGGCCGAGCATGGAGCCCACGGTGTCGGGAGGACAGCACCTCCTCGTGAATCGCCTCGTCTATCTGAGATTCGATCCCGCCCACCTGCCGGACTTCCTTCCGTTCGTGAATGGGGAGACAGGCGGCTCGGTCTACGCCTTCCATCCGCCCCACCGGGGAGAGGTGGTGGTCTTCCGCTTCCCGGAAGAAGACAGGGACTTCGTGAAGAGGGTTGTGGGGCTGCCCGGCGACACGGTCGAGATCAGGGCCGGCGAGGTCTTCGTGAACGGGACGGCCCTCGACGAGCCCTACATCACGGACCCCGATTCCAGCGACATGCAGCAGATAAGGGTCAGCGAGGGCAGCTACTTCGTGCTGGGAGACAACCGACGGCGCAGCGACGACTCGCGACCTCGCGGCACAGGCCAATGGCGTCCCGTGCCCGCCGACAGCATCGTCGGCAGGGCTTGGCTGCGTTACTGGCCGCTCACCGAGTGGGGCGTCCTCAACGACTCCGTTCCGTGAGGAGGACGACCGGCCGCGATCGATGTCGGGTAGTTGCCGGTGTGGCGGTGTTCGCTATCACCGTCCTGGCCGTCGCCTGCTCAGACTCGGTGGCGCCTCCACGGCCGCAGCCGACAGCCACTGCGGCAGCCACGCCAACGCCGGTCGAGGCGACTCCCACAGCAGCTGCGCCGCAGCCCACTCAGACACCCTCTCCTGCGCCTCTGGTCTCGACGCCCCCACCGGCCACGCGCATCCCTGTGAGGACACAGAGCTCGGCCCGCACGGTAGACCGGGGCTCGGGCGCGCCGGCCGCCGACTTCGAGCTTCGTATATTCGGCGGCGACCTCCTGAGGATGTCCGACCTGAAGGGCAAGGTTGTGGTGCTCAACTTCTGGGCCTCCTGGTGTCCTCCCTGCCGCGCCGAGATGCCCGACTTCGAGGAGATGTGGCAGGAGATGAGAGACGACGGCGTGGTCTTCGTGGGCGTTGCGGTGAGCGACTCGCCTGAGGAGGCCAGGGCATTCGTGGAGGCGACGGGGGTTACCTACCCGATCGGGGTGGATCCCTCCGGGAGTATCGCCAGCGACTACCGGGTCCTATCGTTGCCGACCACCTTCCTGATCGATCGTGAAGGTAGGGAGGCGCGCCGTTTCGGCCTCGCGAACCGGGGAGCGCTCCGGATTCTGATCAGGAGCAAGCTCAACGCCGAGTAGCGGGACCGGCACATCCCGGAGGCAAAACGGGTATCATTATACCTGCGCTGCTTCCGACGGAAGGCTGCATACGCTCCACGGGCCGGTAGCTCAGTCTGGTCAGAGCATCGGACTTTTAATCCGAGTGTCCAGGGTTCGAATCCCTGCCGGCCCACCAGAGACTCCCATACTGCGAACTTTCCGTCCCAGGGCGACCTCGGCAAGGTCGGCCCCGCCTATGGGAGAGTCCTCCGGGGTGGGGATTGTGTAGTGGATCGTGGCCCTGCCGGGCCTAACCTCGATCTCGCTGACGAAGGACCGGATGAAGGCCCGTGACTCGGTGATCTCGCTCTCCCTGAGGAACTCGCTCATGTCCTGGGCGAAGGCGGTGATGGTCTCCACCTTGTCCAGCGTCACCCTTCGCTTCGACAGGACGGCTCTGGCCTCCTCAGCGGCGGCCTCCAGCTTCTCCTTGCGCTCCCGGAGCTCCTTGATGCGGTCCGTGGCGTCGGACATCTCGATCTCGGTGGTCTCGATGACCTGCCAGATGCGTCCCAGCCGACGCTTCACGTCCTCAAGCTCCTCGTCGATGACCTTCAGCCGCTTGCGGTGCTCCCGGGCCACACCGTCCATCTCTTCGTCCACCATCTTCACCAGGTCCCGGATGTTGGACTCGATGAGGATGTTGTCCCGGATGTTCTCGACGATGAGGCCCTCGAAGCGCTTGGCGTTGAGCCTTGGGGTTTCGCAGGTTCCCCTGCCCTTCTTGAGCAGGGAATGGCAGACGTAGTAGGTGTATTTGCCGCCCTTGGCCTCGGCGGCGGTGAGGGCCTTGCGGCACCGCCGGCACTTGACCAGCCCACTCAGCAGGTAGGGGCTGGAGGCCCGGCGGGGGTGGACGACCTTGGGGGCGCGGGACTTGAGCAGCCGTCTCACCTGCCGGTACTTGCTCTTGGAGACCAGGGCGGGGAACGCCTTCTCCACCCTGACTGGCTCGGCTTTGTCCTTGGACTTGGTTCCCCACACCAAGACGCCCGTGTAGGCTTCGTTGGTCAGCATGGTGTGGACGGCGCTCTTGAGCCACTGCTTGCCCCTGGGAGAGGGGACGCCCTCTGCGTTGAGGGTCTTCGTGATGTCCAGGGAGCTTTGGCCCTGGAGGGCCATGTCGAAGACGCGCTTGACCACGGCGTCGGCGGGCGGGTCGGGCTCCAGCCTGGGGCGCTTCTTGGCCCCGTCCTGGACGTAGACCTTGCGGTAGCCGTAGGGTGCGAAGGTGGCGACCCAGAAGCCACGTGAGGCCGCCTCCCGCATTCCACGGGAGACCTCCTCTGCAAGATTGGCGCTGTAGAACTCGTCCACGGACTCGATGATGGCCTCCATGAGCTTGCCGGTGGGGGAGTCGTCGGCGTGTTCGGTGATGGAGACGACGCGGATGCCCCGCCTCCTGAGCATGGACTTGAAGGCGACGGCGTGCTCCCGCTTGCGGGTGAATCTCGAAAACTTCCAGACCAAAATCTCCTGGAACGGGGCCTCGGGCTTGCCCGCCTCGTCCAGCATCTTCTGGAACTGGGGCCTGTCTGCGATGCGGCCGCTCTCGGCCTCGTCCACGTACTCCCTTGCGACGACGTAGCCG
This sequence comes from Dehalococcoidia bacterium, assembly GCA_965208395.1. Classification (GTDB taxonomy): domain Bacteria; phylum Chloroflexota; class Dehalococcoidia; order Lucifugimonadales; family CBDBON01; genus CBDBON01. Next base: position 8,620 of record CBDBON010000001.1, on the reverse strand, counting down.
TTCTTCTGGGCGTAGTCCCTGAGCGCCCGCATCTGGGCGGCCACGGACAGGTCCACGTCCTGCCGGTCGCTGGACACCCTGGCGTACAGGGCGACGGGTATCAGGTCAGTTCTCTCGTTCATCGGTCTCGTCCTCCTCTCTATGTTCCTCTAGGTCTTGGAGATTCCTTCAACCGAACCGTCGGCGTTCTCCACGGCGATCCGAACGATCTCGACAACCTCGTCCAGAAAAGCCTGCGTGGGCGGATCCATGACGGAGCTGATTGACGGCGCTGCTGCTTCGTAGATGTGCGCCATCCGATCCGCTCGTTGAAAACTGGACCCCGCGCCCCTGAACCCATAGGCGGCTTGCCACTCGCTGGGATGAGATCGGATTAGTCGCCGCTCAGCGAGGGCGCGGATGCCGCCGAGCACCTCTTGGCGTATCTGATCAATGGCGGCCCTGCCCTCATCATCATCTGCCGGAGCTCTGGTCCATCCGGCGGGTTCGTTCAGCCAATGGGATGCACTCTCTTGAAGCTCCCTGATCAGATCGGCAACCGGCCTCAGGGTGTCATATTCGTTGTCCCACAGGTTGGCAATACGTCGGCATAGCGCTTTGACCCGAGCCCAGTGTTGCTTCTTGGTGCCCTCATGGTAGCTGAGGCCCAGCCTGCCCCACCAGGGACCCTTAAACCCATCGGTGGCGTCACGCAGAGCGAGTTCCAAACGAAGGACGTTGTAAATCGGCGCGGCTGTTACCGGCTCGGGAGGCTTCGCGGCCTCCTGCATTTCGACCAAAAGCTTGTGCATCTGGTCGAGGATGGGGGTTGGGATGCTCTCGGTGGGTCGATTCAATCCTCCAAGATAAAAGTTGCGGCTGTCCAGTCGACGCTCCAGTATCTCCGTGACCGGCGCCCCCAGCGCATCCCGCATCCCGGACAGGGCGTTGCCGATTGAGGCCTGGACGTGGTTGACCTTCTGGGTATAGCTGCGGAGATTGTCGCCCCGTACTTGGTCGAAATGCGTGAAGACAACACCGAGCTTGTGACCGTGGCCACCGGTGCCGACGGAGCGCAGGAGTTCGAGGGGAGCAGCCTGCATAGGCGATTGAGCGTTGTCTATCAGCAGGATCATGTCTGCCTCTTGGAACCTGTCGGTTACCTTGGTGGAGATGCTCGTTGCCTCCCTAGCTGAGTGACCAAGGCCTTCGCCGTCCAGCAGAACCAGCCGGCGGTCACCGTCTTGCAGTTTAGTCGCAGCGGGTTGGAATGGGCCGCTTACGCGGATGCCGTCAACCAGAGGCGTCAGCAACCGCCCAAATTGCTGGGAATGGTTGCCAGTGAACCATCTCACCTGTCGTAGAAAGGCAGTTCGGTCACCCTCTTCGTAGTACCATAGTATGGGCCACCCCGTTGCCTCTCGCTCAAAGTCGCCCTCTGCAATCAGACCAAAGCGTTCCTCGATGGACTCCATGATGTCCACGGAGATATCCGTGAATCCCTGATTTTCGTACAGCGCATCGGTGAACTCTTCTATCCACGCGTCCCTTCGCGTGGCGCTATCCATGTCATCGTACTTGCCGCTTCTCGGCGCGATCTGTTCTTGGACCGCCATTGCGATTTCTCTGATGCGAACGACGTACCCTCTCAGGTGCTCATTGTTCTTTGTCAACTCGCCAACGGCGACAACTTCGTCATCTGGCAGCGTCACCGCGGGACCCTCTTCATCTTCGAACAGGCGATCCATCTCATGGTCTGGTGACTCTTGCTGCCATGTGCCGAGTGGATATGAGAGACGAAAGCGTTGTTCGGGATGCTCCAACAGTGCTCCGGCGATGCCCTCATCGTCTTGACCTCGAATTACACTGGCGCATGCCTCTTCGAGGCACTCGTCGACAGCTCCCCTTACTTCGTGCTCGTTCATGAACGTGATCACAGACTTGAAGGGGCCTGTCGCCGTGGTGATAATCTCAATGTCAGCAGTTGTGGTCTTTGCCGTTGACGTAGAGGGGAAACGGTCCCGCGTGTGGTCGGAGCCGATAAGTTGGCGCAGTAGCGTGGTCTTGCCTGCTCCCGTCGACCCAACGAGCATGACACGGGCATAGCCGTCATCAGGCGTCGGCAGAGGAAGCATCTCTTCCCTGCGCTCCTTGGACTTGATCTTGCCGACCTCAATGCCGTCGAAGAACGCTGAGACGACGATGGCGTCGAATCGCTGCGACGCCTCGGTGCGTCGGTCAAGGGACCACCAGGATGGGTCAGCGAGGATTTCATTGAGATGCCCGACCAGATGGTCCGCCGTGGAGTCATCTGCCGTGCCAAGACCTCGACGCACCTTCAGACCAAACTTGCCCCGGGCGTCGGTCCTGCGCGGATGGTTGAATGTTACGCTCCAACCGGGACGGTTAGAGCGCGTCTTGCTGGCCGTGTAGATTGTCGTCGTCATAGCCCCTCCTTGCGTTGTTCTGTGTTGTACGAACCATCGCATTATGGACCTCAATTTCTGGAATGTCAAGTCCTTGGGGAACAACTGAGAACAACCTCCTCTATCTACTGGGGAATTGCCCATGGGCAGCCCGCTTGTGCGGAAATGAGTGATACGTCAAGCCCATCGGGGCACCTGGGGCTGGCGAGTCCTGCGACGGGGTTCGGCGTCGAGGCAGGTCGCCGGGATTTGGTGCTCTGCAACGAATTGTACTTTCGGGAGCTGTTGGGGGCTGACACGGTAAGTAGTGGGAATGGCCTTTTGTCCCCTATAGGAAGTCCTGGGAACGGCTCGGTGGGACAAGTTGCGGCATGTTGCGCAGTCTTCGGCGTCCGTGTGTGGGACGCAGTGGCCGGGCGGCTGTAGGCAGGAATCGTAGCTGAGGGATGATGGTGACGGGGGGTGTGATGCAGCGGGGAAGACGGCCTGACCGGTCGGTTCTGCAACGGATTGTACTGTGGTGGGCGGTAGCGGAGATGCGCGACCGGTCACGTGGGCAAGTTGTCCCAGCAAGGCTGCTGGGACAGCCCCTATTGGAAGGGTTCGGAACGGAAAGGGCGGTCATTGCGCAGGCTGATACGTCAGGGCGAGGGGCCTTCTGTGGAGGGAATACGGCGGGGGCAGTATCCACGAGTCGCCCAGGACGCCATGCTCGGCAAGGGTCTCGGTGTTGCTGGTGACGATGGGCACGTCGTCCTCTGCGTCGGCGATGTCGAGGAAGGCGGTCTCGCTGTCGGGGGACTCGAAGACGAAGAGCACGTGGGGCAGGTGTCCCTCGTGGTCTCTCTTTGCCCAGCCGCTGGTGAAATAACGTCGGTAGGACCTCAGGCGTTTGGGGATGCGTTTCGGCGTGGTGGCCCTCCGCTCGAACTCCAGCAGGTAGGGACGCCACTCGCCCTTGTACTCCAGGGTGAAGGAGGCGTCGGGGTGGATGGCGTAGGCGGTCTGGTCGTGGCGGTATCCGATGCTGGAGCGGTGGGTGGGAAGCAGGTCGAACAGGTCGTGGTCCGGGGAGTTGGCGACCTCGGCTGAGAGGGCGGAAGCGAAGCCGACGACGCCGGCGTGGTGGCGCAGCTGGGCGGCCAGGGCGCGCAGGGCTGTCCCGACGTAGACGGAGGGCTTCCTGAGGGTGAGTTCTGGGCTCCAGCGGTCGAGGGTGAGGCCGACGGCGGCCCGGTCCCGGCGGGCCAGGTGCGTCAGTCCCTCGTCGGTGAGCACGAGGAGGGAGCCGTCCTCCCGCACTAGGCCGTGCTCACGGAGGGCGCGGAGCACCTGGTTGACCCGGCGCAGGGTGACGCCGCCCATGAGTCCCGCAAGCTGCTCACGGGTGCACAGGGGCCATGCCGACAGCAGGTCCAGGGCGTCCTTCCCGGCGCGGGTGAGTTGCGCCGATGGGGATGACGTGAGCTGCTCGCCAGGCTCCGGCATGGCGGCCTTCACACTGGAGGAGTAGAGGTCTTCGAGATCGGGCCTCGGGTTGTCGCGGAAGGACGAATGGGACGAGTCCAGCAGCCGATCCATCCACGCCAGGATGCTCCCCAGGGACGCGCCAGGGTCTATGAGCACCGGCGGGTCATTGTCCCGTCCGTCTCCGCACTGTTGCCAGACGGCTCCGGTGTGGTCTCCGGCCAGAAGCTCTCCTTCCGTCGCCGCAAAGGTCCTGCGGTGCTCCGACGGGTCGCCCAATGAGCGGATGGCCCTTCGGGTGGCCTGGTCAGCATGGGTCAGGACGAGCGTGGCGAACGGCCTCTCGCGGCTGGGGAGATGCTCGACGCTCCTGAGGCGGTAGCGCAGGTTGGAGGTGGGCAGGGTCGCACCCTGGCGGATGACGCCGATGGAGCGTCCACCGGACAGGGTGACCAGCATGTCGTAGGGGCCGCTGCGGTAGTGGTCCACGCGCACGGGCTTCTCCTGCGGGTCTGCGTCGGCGATCATGGCGGCGACGCGGTAGAGGACGGCCACGGCGTCCATGCGCTCGGCCAGCAGCCGGAACCATTGCCTGGACACGGGGTACTCGCTGAGGAAGTAGTCCGTGCCGTGCTCGATCCGCCCTCCGGCGACGATGCCCTGCTTCGTGGGGAAGTAACGGCGCTGGGGGCGGGAGCCGAGAACGCTCAACTGGTGCGACACGGAGTCCACCAGGCCCCGCTTTGCGAGGTTGCTCAGCCGGTCACGCAACGTGGAGGCGGGGACACGTCCGAAGCGGGAGAGCTCGTCCACGGTGGCCAGGGGCGTGGCGCAGACCAGCCGCAGAGCGTCCTCCAGGGTCTCGGACAGGCGCTTGGGACCGGTCGCCGCTGGGCCGCTGTCCTTCAGCCGCCGCCTGGCCTGCGCTTGGAGTATCAGCCGCTCCTCGGCGTCCTCCACCGCCTCTGGTCTGTCGCCCACTTGCTCCAGCACCGCGCTGGGGATAGCGCGCCCGGCGTGGCCCCGGTCGAGGAAACGCCACAGGGTGTGGCGGGAGACGCCGAGGGTCTCGGCCGCCTTGGGCCTGCCATGCAGCACGGCGTAGGTGCGCACGTAGTCCCGGACCGCCCCGTCGAGGTCCGCTCCAGCCTGCGCTGCGCCGTTGACTCTTGCTTCTTGTGGGTTCGTGACTGCCAATCCGATACCTCAACTTGCTGATGTCCCAACATCCCATCTTGAACGGGAAATTGCTCGCATGTAATGCCTTGCAGGACGTTGTATTGAGGTGGGATCTGTGATAGAGGCAGGGCCGTGAACCCGATGCCCTGAGCCGCCGCCAGGGTGACGCGGCATTGAGGATGCGGGGCTTGCTTGATGGCGGTTCATCCGCCGGACCCCTTCTCTGACGGCGGCTTCGTGGACGGCGACTCTGCCTTGGGTATCTCACCCCGCAGATGGGCGCGGACGATCATCCGGGCCAGGATGCGCAGCCCGCGTTGGAGCTGAGCTCGCTGCTCGGCGGTGTAGGGCTCCATCGGCCTGTCGATGGAGGGATCGGAAGCGTCTCCTCCGCTCCTCTTCCTTTGCCCGTTCCTTGTATCTTCTCTATTGCTCTCTCTCATGGGTCACAGTCGCAGCGGCGGTTCGTCGGGCCGCTGGCCTCTCGTCTACAGGTGTCCTGGGTGGCCTCCGGGCACAGACGGACCGGCGGGCGGGCTACCGCCCGGTCTTTACGTCAGTGTGGGCGACCGGAATGGCGAGCGTTATCCCCTGGAAGGGACTACATCGGCGTAGTGGCTTCCAGGGGACTACGCCGATGTATCCAGTGATGGCGAGTCGCAATGGGCCGAGCCCGCCCTCCGGGCTGAGGCCGGGGAGACCGCGGCGTCACTGGGGTTGTCGGTCTCCCTGTCGAACTCAGCGCCAAGATGTTCACCTCCTGCGGTTTGCTGCGGGTCACCGGACCGCAGCCCTCGCCAGAGAGTGTGAACGACCGGGACGCCGAAGAAGACCTCACGCATGGTGGCGCCACGGAGGGTCTCCAATCGGGGAGCCGTTTCTTGCAGTGTTGGGGTGTACAGGAAATGGAGTTTGGTGACGAAGTGGTCGAAGTCGTGATGTCGTAGCTGAATCAGGGGTAAATCGGCCCCTATGGGCTGTAACCGGCAAGCAATCTGTTGAAAGGCCCCAGTTCGGTCTCCGATGACAAAGGAGGGCTTGAGGCGGGGGTGTCTACACCGGAGAAAATCGACGGTCCGATGACAAAAGCTGCCCAAAAATGAGCTTGAGGCGGGGGTGCATTACGCTGGGATGGACGCCGGACGGGACCGGGTGCGGTTCCCGGCGGGATGAGCCGCCCAGGCGGCTGGAGCTTCGATGTCAGCGCCAACTCGTTTACCTCCCTGCGATTTGCCGCGAACCGTTGGATCGCAGCGCCTGCAAGAGAGTGTGAACAACGGACGGGCGATCCGTAACCTCCCACGGGCAGGTGCGGAAATGCACCTGTCCGTATGCAGGTGCGAACATGCTCCGCCTCCCGAGGGCTTGCGAAGCCTGGGCCGCAGGAAGGGCGAATGGACATGCGGGTCAGGATGCGCAGCGTCTCTCGCCGCTTGACGGTGTGCGCCGCCGCCGATCCATCCGAAGACGTGGCGACCCTCCTTGATGGCTTCCTTCTATCGGCCCCTCTCATCCCGCTCCTCCGTGTCGGTCTCCGGTGGGATTGCAGACTGGCCTTTCCGCCCTTGACGCCGGTTCTGTGGCGTCCTTAGGCGAGTTTGCGGATCTGGGAGAGCGAGCGGTATCCCTCGGAGGGGATTACATCGATCATTCGCGTGTCCCGTATCGCATGATTTCTATTGACAGAGCTAGTGAAGCAATATACGCTAGTAAGCGTACACAGAACACTAACCGTGTCATTGTAGGAGTGCGCAATGCCTTTGGGCGACCTGATCAATAGGGGCCGGATAGCCAAGCAACTCGGTCTACGAGCTCTAGCTAGACAGATTGGCATTGCCCCATCCTACTTGGCTGATATCGAGAATGACCGTAGGGTTCCTTCAGAGGGAGTGCTCCGCAGTATTTCGGAGACACTTGATCTGGACTTCGACGGATTGATGCAACAGGCAGGACGATTGGGGGAAGGAGTTGAGTATTACCTCCGCCAAGAGAAGCTAGCAGGTCAGCTTTTCCGCAAAGTGGCCGAAACTAACCTTGACCGAGAGGGTCTCCAGAAGCTCTTGGACAGGCTTGAGCAACTGGGGCCTCCAGAGGATGAGCAATGAAGGATTACCGAAGCCCAAATGGAGAGCGGCGGCTCTGGTTTGAAGAGAGCGAGATTGAGGAGATCATGACACATGAGCTTCAACAGTGTGAGATGTTCCCAAGCGCTGCTATTCCTCTGGTGGATGTGGAAGCCTTCTTGGAGTTGCATCTTCAAGTTAGGCTTGACCTATATTGCGAACTACGTCCTGGTTTGCTGGGAGTCAGCACATTCATCGCCGGGCAGCAGCCCGTGGTTGAAATCAATCGGGACCTCACAGAGCAAGCGAACGAGAATGCCAGCCCAACTGGGCTTCTAGGGAGGTGGCGGGCCACGTTGGCACATGAGGCCGCCCACGTGATCCTGCATAGACAACTCGTCGAGCGACCACAGGGACAAGGGACACTGTTCTCTCAAGGGGTGGAATCGAAGGTGGAGACGACTACGACGAGATGCCTAGAACGTCACATCTGGTTTGCCCGGGGCACGGGCGACTGGAAAGAAGTACAGGCCAATCTGGGAATGGCAGCCTTGCTAATGCCAAGCGGTCCATTCACCGACCTAGCGAGACTCATTGTGGGAGCCAGACCAGCAAACGATCTTCTAGCCTATATTCCAGCAAGAGACACGCAAGCGTACGCTGGTCTGATCCGAGAGTTGTCTAGACGATGCCAAGTCTCTCAAGAAGCCGCCGGTATTCGTCTGAGCACTCTGGGATTGACTCGTTCTTCGAGTGAACCAATGTTGGGGTTGGCACCATAGACTAGAAGGGAGTGTGTATGAGCGGGAGTAGGCGTTGAGAGCAGTGGCTTAGGGTAGAAGCCGGACGAGCCTTTCCAGAATATCACGGAGGTTTCCCATGACAACAGGAAGGTACGAATTCAAAGTCAACGGGGTTGAGTTCAGGACGGACACTCCTGAGCTGACTGCATCCCAGATTCTGGCGATTGCCATTGAGGGCAAAGCGGTTCCTAATCCTAAAGGAGCAGACACATACATTCTGCGCGGTGACAAGGGTGAGTACCAGGGAGGTACCCGGATTGACCTAACGGTCGACAACGTGTTCATAACCGTGCCGACAGGACCCACGCCTGTGGCATGAGTGGAGGTGAGGCTTGGCACCCAACGACATAAGTCGGGTCCAGTCAGAACTGGAGGAGTTAGGATACGCTCCTACACTACACAATTGGAAGCATGGTGTCGTTGTCGAATTCGACTACACCGTCGAGGTTGGCACTCACACGGGACAGATGTTTAGGCTCGGTATGAGCTTTCAAGAGCAGGGCTATTCGGAATACCCTCCTCACTGGATACACGTGAGCCCTCCTGTGGATGATGGCCTGGGTGGTGTACAGGAGCGATACCAAACTGCGGATGGTCGGGAGTGGATTGCCTTAAGCAGACCCCCCAGCGATATATGGGACAATCTGCCGGTCAAGAACATGAGGCACTACCTTGACGAGCATATACGGCGATTCTGGAGTCG